>NZ_CP166087.1:0-3649 GCF_041222815.1 Psychrobacter sp. CLB018 | reverse complement strand
CTGCTAATTAGGTTATAAAGGTGTAGTGAGTACACCTTTGCAAAACTACACACAATTAACAGGGGAAAGGTGGCTATGAACTATGCGATTTTAAGGACTGCAAAATTAAAGACAATGGGGAACATTGGTGGCAGTCTTGCACACAATTACAGGACGATAAATACGCCTAATGCTGACCCTAACCGTAGCTCCGAAAATGAACATACTGTTGCTACCCCTGAAGCGGTCAAACAGGCAATACAAGATTTACTCCCTGAAAAAAGACGGTCTGACGCTGTTCTATGTATTGAGTATTTGATAACTGCCAGTCCTGATTGGGAAGGCTGGGGAACAGACAAAGAATACGATTTTTTTGAGCGAGCTGGTCAGTGGCTCTATGACAAGCATGGTAAGAAAAATATCGCTGGTATGAGCCTTCATAGGGACGAAACTACACCGCATTTAGTCGCTTATGTTGTTCCCATTGACCAAAGAGGGAAGCTCAACTGCAAAGAGTTTCTAGGTGGTCGGACTAAATTAAACAAGATGCAGACCGATTTTGCCAATACGGTCGCTGACTTGGGGCTAACTAGGGGCAAGGAAGGCTCTAAAGCCAAACATACCAGCATCAAGGAGTATTACCACGACATCAACAACGCTCGAAACTTCAGTATCAAAGCAGAACCACCTAAACCTGAACTACTGGAGAGTAAGGCTAGCTATGGCGAAAAGGTCACATCAGCAGTTATCAACCAAGTAGAACCTACGGTTAAGGCTGCACAGAGCATCTTGAATGATTATGAGAGAGCTAAATTAGATAAAAAGATTGCTGAAAGTAGCTACGAAGACCTAAAAAAGCATGTTGAACCTTACTTGGTGGCTACTAAGGGTCTAACCGAAGATGAAATTAAAAGGATTAATGAGCTGATACAGCTAGAAAGCCGTAAAATCGCTGTAGAGAGGGAAGAAAGCAAAAAAGCTATGGAGTTATCAGAAGCAAGTCAGAGGTCGGTTACAACGGAATATAGAGACAAATGGAACAGTTTCTATAAGACATTACCAAGGTCTAAAAGGGTTAAAGTGGATTGGGTACTGAAAGTAACCAGAAATTCGAAAGACCATGAAGCTGTGCGAGTGGTTAAAAACAAATTAATGAAAGAGCCAGAGAGAATTGACAGATTACCTGACCCAAAAACTCACGATAAAGACCGAGATATTTCAATGTAGTTACTTTTCTTCTGTCTTCAAACCTTGGAAGCTCTGCTAAATAGCATTTACTTGGTTATACGCACATGTTTTTTCCTCTGTTAAATTATTAAAAAACAAAAATCTCTTAATCCTTTAATTACTTTAATTACTTTAATTACTTTAAGTCCTCTGTAGGCATTGGTATACATAGCTTATACATCCTATAAGACGACGTTTCCCGTGCTTAAAGACGACGTTTCCCGTGCTTAAAGACGACGTTTCCCGTGCTTAAAGACGACGTTTCCCGTGCTTTAAACGACTTATTAATGTATAGTCGTTTAAACGTCATTGAAATAAAGAGTCGTATAATGAAAAAAGATGTAATTAAGAAAAGTAATTCACTTACGGTTGCTTACTATAATTTGACACTGGTTGAGTACCGTGTTCTTCACATGGCATTCACGTCATTGGCTGACATAGCTCCCAATCCTCAGCTGACAAAAAATGCTCGATTTGCTATTAGAGCCAGTGACTATATGGAATTATATGGGGTTGATAAGAACGCTGCCTATGAAGCATTAAAAGAAGCATCTGAACGTCTTTTTAATCGTTATTTCACCTATGACCAGTTGGTTAATAAAGAATATATGCTGTACGAGCGGTTAAAAGCTAGGTGGGTAACTAAGATTGGTTACATAGAGAAAGAAGCAACTGTGACCTTATACTTATCTGAAGAGATATTAAGCATGGTTGGTAAATTAGAGAGCCAATACACTACCTACTTTTTAAATCAAATAGCTGATTTGACCAGTATGTATGCTGTACGCTTTTATGAAATGATTATTCAGTGGCGACAAGCTAAGGTTGTACCGACCATTAGCCTAGAAGAGTTAAGGGATAGATTAGGTATTAAACCTGAAGAATATCCAAGAATGCATGATTTTAAAAAGCGTGTTTTAGATTTGGCATTAGAGCAAATTAATGAGCATACAGACATTAAGGTGAGTTATGTTCAAGAGAAGACTGGACGTAGAGTTACTGGTTTTAACTTTAAGTTCAAAGAAAAGACAAAAGAAAAGAAGGTAGCAAAAAACCGTGACCCTAATACTATAGATTGGATAAACAATCAGACTGATACAGAAGCTAGCAATCCTTATAACTCCAAACAGATTGCTAGAGCTGTGAATAGCAAGAAATTTATATCGGATTACGCTCACTTAGTAATGCCACAAAATCCTGCTAACAGCTCATCTAGTGCATGGATTACGCACATGGCGACTTGGCTCAAGAAAGACCCTAGCAAGTTTACCAAACGACCTATGAAAGAGTATCTTGATGACGAACAAGCAGATAGATTTTAAGAGTGAAATGACAATAGGGAAGATAAGACAATGAGCGATAACAAAGAAGAGAACGACTTAGTGCAAGGTTGGATAGACCGCCAAGCGTTGAACGCCATACAGATGAGTGAAGACGAGAACTACCGTCAACTGGTAGCAGTCAGGGCAACGAATTGGGGCAAGGACATACAAGCGAAGTCAGACCAGCGGATAAGACAATCACAAGCACCGCACCTAGATATATAGCAGATGAGCTATTTTTAAAGAACCTTACTGACAAGGATAGAAATGACTAAAATGCACACCACTGCAATAAAGGTGACTGGCTGCCATAGTGGCTTTTTTGAAAATATAACATGCACAGGGTTTGATGTTGCAATGGATATAAGCGATTCGAATGATATGGAAGTATCTTCATTAAACGCTAATGATTGCAAGAAGGTATTAAAATTACGAAAGGTTTGTGATTCTAAATTTGAGAAAATAAATGTGAAAGTAAACTCTGATAAATATCGAAAAGAATTGAATCAATTTAGACTTACGGAACTAAATTTAGCAGTTAGATACTGGATGTCAACTTAACTTGTGAGTAAATAATTATGTCTAAACTTAATCTTTTTGACATGGAAGATAGTAACAATAACTCTTTTGGTGATGTTAATCTTGAAGTTGAGAACTCAAGTAACAGTATAGACTTGAGTGTTTATACCATGAAAAGGTCTGATGGTAATAAATTTGGCAGCCTTAATGTTAAAGCTGGAAGCTCAGCAGAAAAGATTAGAGAGTTAGGAATAGCTGTTTCTAATGTTCGTGTAGCGACTCCATCAGGCAAAATGTGTCAAGATAATATAATCAATGAGCTGGATACCATATTAAACGTAGACAGAGATGATGTGGTTGTTAGCAAAAAAGATTGGGGTAATATACTTTCAGTATTAGGTACTTGGATTACGATTAAGGGCGAAGCAACTCATCAATTGCAAACTATCTATGATGCTTTCAGCAAATTTCAGCTAGGGGGATAGTCCTGAGTGGGTGTTCTTAAAAAACCACAGCCGATCCAAATCAATCGGCTGTGGTTTTTTTTGGGGTTCAAAGGGGTTCGCCCCTTGCTCAAGTAACTTTTATATCTTAATCTAGCT
>NZ_CP166086.1:0-4987 GCF_041222815.1 Psychrobacter sp. CLB018 | reverse complement strand
AATGAGTTAAATCTAGCGCCTAAAAAAGATAGCGAGATACTTCATATAGACTTCTACGAAGACGCTATATCTATTATGAAACAAAAAAACTATAGGTAGCCCTATATTCAAGCTTAAACGCTAGGGTATAGTTGGAGACTCAACTTTTTGAGATTGGAGAGCGTGCCGTTCACATGCGGATTGAAGCTACAAAGGATACTCCCTCCCGATGACCGCTTTTACCTGTCCAGCAACTCTAGAAAAGCCGTAAACACTAGGTATACAGCTTTCAGTTTATGTTCTATTGTAGGAAACATACTAAAAAAATCTAGCAGCAACCATCGTAGACAAAATAAAAATTAGACCACAAACCCCAATTGCTCGCATAAAAAATTTTTTATTGCTCAATGCCAAATTTCCTCGAAATACTCACCTTAAGCCCTCAGTAGGGAATCATATCTAGCGAACGCTCTCATAAGATCTAGTATTCAAGATATTCTCTAATAGGGCGCTTTTTAAACTGCTCAGGGTCTTTTTTAAGGCGGTTAATCATTTCAAACTCCCAAGCATTCGGATCTTGACCTGCTGGACTGGTAGAACTAACCAAATGATTATAATCAGCAATAAAGCTAGGATTACGGGCAATACGCCCTAGCTGCTTATCATTCAATCCGTCAACCGTAAACATATCTGCTGTACTAGCGTCGCGCTCCTTACTAACTACATCAGCCTTAGCTTTTGGCTTTTCATGAACAGTGAAAGTAAAACCTATAATCTTGCGACCTTTTTTAACTTGTTCATAGCTGATTTTAATATCTGATTTTTCGTTGATTTCATCAATAGCTACTAGTAGTACACGCTTTTTAAAATCGTTCATAGCTTTATATTCTTCGATACCAACACCCAATTGATCTCTAAACTTCTCAAGCGCAAACATCGGAGTCTGCTTGGCAGCTTTCCACTGTACTAACAATTCATAAAGCCTAACGGAGTAAATACTATCCATACTGGCGGTTTGCTCAAGCAGGTATGAGGTAAAAAAATCTTCTGCACCATCAATACGGCTAATGCCATTGACCACGGCAAGAGTAAAGACTAATTCGATTGCGCCCTCGTCATCAAGATATCTTACTTGCTGTATCCAACGAGATTTAATAACTTTCCCTTTGTCGTCAATATAGCTGAAACGCCTATTAAATAACGTCTCCTCAGCTTCTTTCATACGCTTATAGCCATTCTGTCGAGTAGTTTCAAACATCTCAGCATAGCGTAAAGCATCAATGCGTAATGGTTTATCAGTGCTTAGCCCTGTATTGGTTTCCCTAGCATCTACTATTGCCAGTTGAACAATACGAATTTCAGGCAAAGATAAATTCTGTAATGCTGAATTAAGCTGATTTGTTTTAACGACTAAATTACCTTTACTCACGAGAAGTCTTCTCTACTATTATTTAGTGACATAATAACACTATGTCCCTTATGGGACAAATATATATAAGTCCAACAATGGTAACTAAACGTCATTAAAGGGACAAATATATATAAGTCCAACAATGGTAACTAAACGTCATTAAAGGGACATATATATATAAGTCCAACAATGGTAACTAAACGTCCCTTAATGGGTAACTAAACGTCCCTTAATGGGTAACTAAACGTCCCTTAATGGGTAACTAAACGTCCCTTAATGGAGCTTACAAGCTAATAGTAGTAAGGGTCACAGAGGGTCTAAAAGCATTTAAAAGCATTTAAAAGCATTAAAAGCATTTTTTTGTTTTTTTATTAATTAAAAAGCCAGAAGAGAAAAGCCTTAGTTACCTCAAAATATCAGGGACTTTTTTATGCTTATTTGGATCAGATAATCGATTAATACTTTCAAACTTATCCATCAATTTGTTTTAACTTAATGCAAAACAGCAGGTTTGTTGAACTTTTTAAGTTTTTCAGTATTCTAATGACTGTATTTTTCTTAAACCTTAGTGATCAGATATAAAAACCACTCTATTTGTTCACAGATTTCGATTTAAAGGCTAACTATCTCTATTGTTATACATGTATAGCTATTTTAAATTTTTCACTCTCTACAGCTATTCTACAGCTTTCTATCTGCATTGCCTCATTCAATCTAATGATCTCCTCTCGATTTAACCCTTCAGTCGCCAGTAAGTAAGGCTCAACACGTTTTTTGAGAGAGTTATAGCTCGCTTCCGCAACGCTTTTATCCAATCTAGCTTTCTCATAGTCCATTAGGATGCTGTTTGCCGCTTTTACCGTCGGTTCTATTTGCTCAATAACGGCTGCTGTGACCTTTTCCCCATATCTAGCCTTGCTTTCAAACATTTCAGGCTTAAGTGATACGGTTGTAATACTAAAATCTCTAGCATGGTTGATGTCGTGGTAATATTCCTTGATGCTGGTATGCTTGGCTTTAGAGCCTTCTTTGCCCCTCATTAGCCCTAGATCAGCGACCTTATTGGCAAAATCGGTTTGCATCTTGTTTAATTTAGCCCTACCGCCTAGAAAATTCTTACAGTTGAGCTTCCCCTTTTGGTCAATAGGTACGACATAAGCGACTAGATGCGGTGTGCTTATGTCTCGATGAATACTCATACCTGCAATGTTTTCTTCCCCATGCTGATCAATGAGCCACTGAGCAGACCGCTTAAAAAATTCTACTTCTTGGCTTTTTCCCCAGCCTTCCCATTCGGGACTGGCGGTTATTAAATACTCAATACAGAGCACCGCATCAGAGCGTCTTTTTTCAGGGAGACAATCTTTTATTGCTTGTTTAACCCCTTCAGGGGTAGCAACGCTATGATGATTTTTAGGGGTGAGGTTGGGGTCAGCATTTGGCGTTTCTATCGTTCGATAGCTGTGTGCAAGACTGCCACCAATGTTGCCCATCGTCTTTAATTTTGTCGTCCTCAAAATCGCATAGTTCATTACTACTTTTTCCTGATAATTGGGTGTTATTTTACTAAAGTGTATACCTACTACACCATAAATTCACCTGTTAGGAAAGCGAGATTTTTGCTGCAAAAGGCGGTAAAAAGGGGCTGTTTTTCACTGTTTTTCAACTTGGGTGTTTACAGATTGTAAACACCTTTTTCATTTTTAAATCAATAACTTATAATGATTTTGTTTGCACTTTGCAAACACTCAAATTTTAATAAACCTAACAATATCAGCTATTTGGCAGTCCCTTTAGGGTGCGTAAGGTGTAGTCATTAAATTAGGTGGGAAATAACGGATTTTTTATCTGTCGTAAAATCTGCTACAAAAAAGGGCTTATAAGAGCGTTACTTCCAGTCATTCACTGGCATAATCTTAGGCTGGTATCAATAATTTATTCACCTAAAAAAATCATCTGTAGCTACAGATGATTCTAGTAGCGGAGTTATTTATGAGCATGATCGGTGTATCAGTAGCTAGCAGTAAAAGCCTTCAACTTGAAGCCACTCAAGAAGCCTACAATAGAGCTGTCGTGAAGCTTAATTTACTGTTGATTGACGATAAAACGCACGAAGAAGTGGTCAGAAGCAAGCTGTTTGAAGTCATGGATGAAAGAAATCAGCTTGGCAAATACTCCACTTCTGATCTTTATGTGATGCAAAAAAGCATTAAGAAAACGGTTGACGAGTTTCTTTCTGGATTGAATGAGCAGACTATTACCGCTTAGATTAGCGAGAAGATAGAATGCTAAAGTTATTGAGGTTTAGTCACCTTTCGCTTATATTGGGAGTACATATATAAGCGAAAGGTGACCAATATGACTACAACTAATTATAATATACGGCTTGACCAGGATCTGAAGGACAGGTCTTTTTCTGTTCTTGAAAGCTATGGACTAACGCCTTCACAAGCCATAAGACTGTTCTTGAACCAAGTAGCCGATACCAATGCAGTTCCCTTGTCTTTTGACTATCAACAACCTAAGCTCAACGCGCAAACACTTGCTGCTATTGCAGAGGTCGCAAGCGGTAAAGGTAGTAAGTACAATAGCTTTGGTGATTTGATGGATGAGCTAGAAGGCGAGGCTGATGAGATCCATTGAAGTATCCAGTCAGTTTAAGAGAGATGCTAAAAAGAACTATCTAAGCTTGCTCACTCCTGCATGGGGTGAGGTGCTTAATTGTTTGACGAACGATATACCGCTACCGGCTAAATACAAAGATCATGCGTTGACCGGCAATCATAAAGGGTTTAGGGATTGCCATATTAAACCTGACTTGGTGCTTATCTACCGTATTCAGAACGATACGGTAGATTTTGTTAGGCTGGGTAGCCATTCAGAGATATTTGATTAGTCCAAAGCTAACGCCCTTTGGTTGTTGGATTAAGAGATAGCCAAGGCAGGGGAAAATGCCTAATCTCGTAGGTTTTCCAAAGTACTGTAGTTAGCTTGGCAGTTCTAATAAATATTTAGTAAGAACTCTTTAGCGCCATTAATCTCTCTTACCATTGCTGGAGTAAATACTACTTCGAGCACTCCTTTATTATCTAAATATCTCACTTAACTTGGGATCAATTCCTACGGGATTGACCGTATAGGTCAAAGCAGTTTATGTTTATTTTGTTTACTTAAAAAGTACAAAAGAGTTACAATGTAATTAACACTTTATATTATTACCGATACAATTAAAGTCTGTTAAGCCCAGTATTTTCAGGGCTTATATTCGTTATTCTCTGAGTAGAATTCCTATTCAATTATTTTGTAAAAATTATAAAGTACTAAAAGTGTTTTATAGATAACTACCTCTAGGAATTGAGAATAATGATTAAAAAGATCCAATCAGTATTTGCGCGTAAACATAAAAAATCTATTGCTGAGACTCTGAGTAGCCCGATCCTTATCAATGTTAGGATATTAGAAACGTATTCTATCCGGTGCCGCTGTGGTTCATTAGCGGTCCCTACTGAGGAAAGAGGAGTTTCTTATCAATGTATTCGTTGTGGCAAGCAGCCGTCTGAAGGGCCAAAATATAATTTTGGGCAGAGAACTCTCACC
>NZ_CP166085.1:0-3129232 GCF_041222815.1 Psychrobacter sp. CLB018 | reverse complement strand
GAAAAATACTAACCCCATAGTCCAAGGTGATCGGTCAAAAGAACGTCATTTTTATAGTGTAAATTTATCAGCTTTAAGCCCCAGAAAGCCTCTTTTCTTAACAAAGATATCTTATGATCACATAACTTAAAATCATACATCTAGTAGGGCGCCAATCTAACACAAACAGCCTGTGGATAATACCTCGTTTTTTGTGGATAAGACTGTGGATAGTTTTGTGGATAAGTATATATCATGAGTTATCCATATTCCACCCACAGGTTATCCACAACCTTACCCATAGTCTATCCTATTGATAAAAAAGTAAAAAAACAAGTTAACCACAGATAATACGACCCCCAATAACAACAATACTTATATATATTAATAGTTAATTATTATAGAGTTCGATACAAACTGTGGATAAGTTTTAAAAATTGATTATCAAAATAGCTTTTCTAAAAGATAATTTGGGTCTACTGATATGAGTTTATTTAACTAAATCTCTTAGCTGTAAATATCTCATTACGGATAAATATAAGAAAACTCACTCTGTTGTAAAATCATCTGTATAAAAACAGAGCAAATTAGTTCATTGACCAAAATACTATGCGGTGGTATAATCCTCCGCTATTACGAATTTAGTCCATTATTTTGATAGGTGAGTTATGAAACGTACATTCCAACCAAGCGTGATCAAGCGTAAACGTACTCACGGTTTCCGTGCACGTATGGCAACCAAAAAAGGCCGCCAAGTCTTAGCTCGTCGCCGCGCTAAAGGACGTCATCGCCTTACTGTATAATTAATCAGTAGATTGCGATAAGCATGGCCGATAGTGCTTGTTGTGTTTCTATTATTTTATAGATTGCGATCGTCAAGCATCACAACTGTCACTTAGCCATATATTAAAAGCGCCCACATCGGCGCTTTTTTTGTCTCTATACTTTGTTATTCTTTCTACGCTATTATCTCTGCTAGTGTTATTAGCTCTTATATTAGGTTGTATTATGCCCAATACCGTTTCAGCGCCCCCTAACGCTCGCTTTACCAAAGCGCAGCGCCTGCTCACGCCTTCGTCCTTTCGCGAGGTATTTGACGCGCCTGAGCGCAAGCTGCATCAGAGTCATTTAATGGCATTTGTACGTAGCAATCATTGTGAACAGCCTCGAGTCGGTATGGCCATTACCAAACGTAAAGTACCGACGGCTGTCACACGAAATTTAATCAAACGCCATGTTCGTGAGCAGTTTCGTATAAAGGCAAGTCACTTAGAAAACAAAGATATTGTATTTATTGTCAAAAAGTCTATGAAGCAATTAAATAATAAAGAAATAATAAATGAAATTAATAATATCTTTAAAAAAATAGAAAAAAAATAAAATGAATTACTTATTAAAAGTTATAAATAATTTTTTTTATAAACTATTTTATTATTTTATTGTTTTCTATCAAAGAATAATAAGCCCTATTTTACCTGCGCGCTGTCGTTATTATCCAACTTGCTCAAATTATGGTAAACAAGCTTTAGCATGGCATGGGGTTTGGTCGGGTAGTTGGCTATTATTAAAACGTATCAGTAGCTGTCATCCGTTAGGCGGACATGGCATCGATTTTGTGCCACTCCCTTTGTCTTCTTATCATTATCAATATATATCGCCTACGACGACACCAGCTTATGATAAATCGCAAAGCTGGTATGTTTATAAAGATACTAAGAGCTATGTGGCTCGCCTAAATTATCTAATGAAGTCGATATAAACTTTATTATCGACTAAGCAGTTGTGGATATCTTTCAGGTTACCCACAAGTTATCCACACGCTTGTATCATTTAGAGCGGTTTTTTAGTAAAATGATGAACATTTTATGTGATTGACTGCTGGTATGACTGCTAAGGAAAGGGTTTGATACTGTGTGGTGGTCATGACACATGCCTGATTTTTCATTCCCTAATTTTTAATCTAGGAAAGGTTTATGCAAAAGATATTTCGGGTGATGATCATCATTGCGATGCTAATCACCGCTTATCTGCTGATTTTAGCATGGCGAGATGATTATGCCGATGCACCAGCTGTAGACGCGGTACCAGAAACGTCAACATCGGTAGGTGCTGATATTCCTGCTACCACTGGCGCAGCAGGTGACATTCCAGCACAAACGCTACCAGTTGATGCGGGCGCTGTGGCAGAGGCACCTGCGACCAATACGGGTCTAATCACGGTCACAACCGATCGCTATGACATTAAAATCAATCCAGAAGGCGGGGATATCGTTTATGCGGCGTTAAAGCAATATGATGCCACACTCAATAGCGAAAAACCTTTTGTGTTGTTAGAAAATAATAGCGGTCGCGTTTATGTGGCGCAGTCTGGTCTTATCGGTCCAAACGGTATTGATACCGCCGAAGGTCGCGCCAAATATAGCCACGCTGCCAATAATTATGTGATGGAGAAAGGTCAGCAAACGTTATCAGTACCACTTACCTATCAAAAAGATGGCGTGACGGTTACTAAGACCTTTACTTTCACCCAAGATAAATATCCGATTGATATCAGCTATCAAATTCAAAACGCTTCTGCCAATCCTTGGCAAGGACAGATGTTTGCGCAGTTAAAGCGTGACGATAGTAAAGACCCCGGCATGTCTGATAAAGGCGCGCTAAGCATGGCGACGTATTTGGGCGGCGCTTGGGGCACACCTGAAGATCCTTATAATAAGTTAAAATTTGGTAAATTTAACGATGGTGAGTTGACTACGACCAGTGATGAAGGTTGGGTTGGTATCGTTCAGCATTACTTCGTTTCTGCTTGGACGCCTGAAAACTTTACGGGTAAGTTCTTTAGCCGTGAAACGGGCAATGATTACTTTATTGGTTTTAACAGTCAACCTGTTAATGTGGCACCAAACAAGCAAATTACCTTAAAAGCAACTCTCTATGCTGGTCCAAAAGTACAGTCTGAGCTAAAAGAAGTGGCAGTAGGTCTGAATCAGACCGTCGATTATGGATTGCTGTGGCCAATATCAAAAATATTATTTGCGATTTTGGATGGTATTCATAAAGTTATCGGCAACTGGGGCTGGTCAATTATTCTATTGACGCTGTTGGTTAAAATCGCCTTGATGTGGGTATCTAATAAAAGCTACTACTCAATGGCGAAAATGCGGGCTATCGCCCCAAGACTGGCGGCATTAAAAGAAGAGCACGGCGACGATCGCATGAAAATGTCGCAAGAAATGATGGCAATTTATAAAGAAGAGAAAGTCAATCCGATGGCGGGTTGTTTACCTATTCTGATGCAAATGCCGATTTTCTTAGCGCTATATTGGGTGTTGGTTGAAAGTGTTGAGCTGCGTCATGCGCCTTGGATACTGTGGATTCAAGATTTATCAGCGATGGATCCATGGTTCATTTTACCGCTCTTAATGGGTGCGTCGATGTTTATCCAGCAGCAACTAAATCCGCAGCCCGCTGATCCAATGCAAGCTAAGGTGATGAAGTTTTTACCGATTATTTTCACCGCATTCATGCTGTTCTTCCCAGCAGGTTTGGTACTATACTGGACGGTGAACAACTTATTTAGTATGACCCAGCAGTACATCATCAACCGTAAGGTTGAAGAAGAACAAAAACGTCGTACCGTCAAAGTTCTGGATTAAATAAAGTTCAAGTCTATAAAAACCATCGCTAAGGCGGTGGTTTTTTTATGTGTTAAGCTTTATTGTTTCTATCCAATATAGTGAGAGAAAAGTAATATCGTTACATCACACACTGCTGATATCAATTTTTTTTGCTTGCTGTGCCTACGCAGACAGAGGCTACAAAAAATTGATATCAGCAATACCGTAGCGTTTTTAGGATATTTTTACTATAGCTACCGACTAAAATAGCTATATAACCATACTTTAGGATTTTAATAATCTACTCGTTGAAGTTTGCTTTGTCAGTGCCTGCTAAGCCGTCTATAATGGGGTTTTTGCTTATTGAGAGTGATTGTGGATTCTTTAAAGATGGCACTAGCCGCCGATAATTTGGATGAATCACCTAAAAATTCTAATATATCTGGCCTTCCGACCATTGCGGCGATTGCTACACCGCTTGGGCGTGGTGGCGTCGGGGTTATTCGTCTGTCAGGCGCGCTTGCTTACGATATCGCTTGTCAGCTTACTGGCAAGTCGACTTTCACGCCGCGTATGGCCAGTTTTTGCCGTTTCTATCAGGCTGATGGCACGACCATTGATGAAGGTTTGGTGCTGTACTTTAAAGGTCCGCACTCGTTTACTGGCGAAGATGTGATTGAGCTACAAGGTCACGGCGGCATGATTTTACAAAATCAGCTGCTAGCACGCGTGTTTGAATTGGGCGCAAAACAAGCGGGCGCAGGAGAGTTTTCTTACCGTGCTTTTGATAATGACAAATTGGATTTGGTACAAGCAGAAGCCATTGCTGATGCGATTGATGCTACCAGCGCCGCCGCTGCCAGTAGTGCGATTCGCTCACTTAGTGGTGAGTTTTCACAAAAAATTAATCAGCTACTTGAGCAATTGATTCATCTGCGCTTGCACGTCGAAGCGGCGATTGATTTCCCTGATGAAGAAGACGTTGATTTCTTATCTGATGGCGTTATTCAAGATAAGCTTGAACAAACCCAATCCAAAATACAGCAAGTGCTAGCGACCGCCAAGCAAGGTCAGCTATTACGCGACGGTATTCATGTAGTGCTTGCTGGCAGACCAAATGCGGGTAAATCAAGCTTGTTGAATCGTTTGGCAGGGCAAGAGCGTGCTATCGTGACCGATGTCGCTGGGACAACACGCGATACCCTGCAAGAAACCGTCGTGCTTAACGGCTTAACCTTGCATTTAACCGATACTGCAGGTCTGCGCGAGACTGAAGATACGGTCGAGCGTATCGGTATTGAGCGTGCGCGTAAGGCGATTACGCAGGCTGATATGCTGCTGATGGTTTATGACGTGACTCGTGACCTTGCAAGCGATAGCACGCCATTACAACTGGCTGAACAGCTATTTGGCGAGTTGCCAGAAGCCAAGCGCTTACTGATTATTGCCAATAAAAGCGATTTATTAAACGATAACAGCAGTAAAGAAAGAATCGCTACTTCACAAGCAGAAATAAAAAATCGTGGCTATGAGCAGGTCAATGTTTCATGTGAAACAGGCACAGGAATTGATGATTTGGTTGAAACCTTATGTGCTAAAGTAGGTTTTCATCCGCCAGAAAATAGCTTAATCGCCCGTACACGTCATTTGGACGCGCTAAGACGTACCGCTGATTCGTTAGTAGAAGCACATGAGCAGCTGACGGTGTTTAAAGCAGGTGAGTTAGTGGCAGAAAGCCTACGCCAAGCGCAGCAAAGTTTGGGAGAAATTACGGGTGAATTTAGCGCTGATGATTTATTAGGAAAAATCTTTGGTAGCTTTTGTATTGGTAAATAACGAGTAAAAGTCTGCTTCTTTATCTGCATAGTAAAATTATCATTTTTTAGAAAATTTAGTTTTATCAATAATTATATTCGCCCTCACTATTAACCTAAGGAAAAGCGTATGCATTGCCCATATTGTAATGCGTCAGATACCAAAGTTATCGACTCACGGCTAGCAGCTGATGGCGCGCAAGTACGGCGCCGCCGCTCATGTAATAGCTGTCAGGAACGCTTTACGACCTTTGAAGTGGTAGAAGTAGTGATGCCGCGTATTATCAAATCAAGTGGCAAAATTGAGCCTTATGACAATGATAAATTGCGCCGCTCGATTTTATTGCCCTTACAGAAGCGCCCAATTACTATTGATGAGCAAGAAGCGATGATTAGTCGTATCGAAAAGCGCGTACGCCAAATGGGTGAGCGCGAGGTAAGCAGTAAAGTCTTGGGTGAGATTATTATGAGTGAGCTTAAGACGCTTGACGATGTCGCTTATGTACGTTTTGCCAGTGTCTATCGTGATTTTCAAGATATCGACGCCTTTCATCAGGAAATTGCCAATATTCGCCCAAATGAAAAGTAGGTTAATTTAGCTATCAGTCTATAAATCTGCCTTAATACTGAGTAATCCCTTTAATTTAAGCTATTTGAAGTTATTAAGGATTTATTAAAACTATTTTCCAAACTCTATTAAGTACGCCTTTATGTCGAACTCAAAACACTCTCAAGACGCCAAAGACCGCTATTTTATGATGCTCGCCGTTGAGCAGGCCAAGCATGGTCTGTATACCACGCGTCCCAATCCAGCGGTCGGCTGTGTGATTGTGCAAGCAGATGAAGTAGTCGGCCAAGGTTTTCATCCTAAAGCGGGGCAGCCGCATGCTGAGGTTTTCGCCTTAAAAGATGCGGGCACGCGCGCGATCGGCGCGACCGCTTATGTTACTTTAGAGCCTTGTAGTCATACCGGACGTACACCGCCCTGTGCCTTGGGTCTTATCAAAGCTGGAGTAGAGCGTGTTGTCATTGCTGGTCTCGACCCCAATCCACAGGTGGCTGGTCGCGGTGTGAAACTTTTAGAACAAGCAGGCATTGCTGTTACCGTCGGCGTGCTAGCTGCGCAAGCAGAAGCTTTAAATAAGGGCTTTTTAAAGGCGATGCGTAGCCAAATGCCTTATGTTAGGCTTAAGATTGCTACCAGTCTTGATGGCCGTACGGCGATGGCATCCGGTGAGTCAAAGTGGATCACGGGTACAGCAGCGCGCGAAGATGTACAGAAACTGCGTGCGCAAAGTGGCGCTATTATCACAGGCAGTGAAACGGTCATCATTGATAATCCGCAGTTAAATGTACGCTCTAGTCAACTAGGTATTAATCCTGAACAAGTACCACAACCTAAAATAGTGTTACTCGATAGACGAGGGCGATTAGAACACGATTTACAGTCTGACTATCAGCTATGCCAGAGTCCAAAAACTCTTTATTGGCGTGAAGAGAGTTTAATAGAGTTATTAAAGAACTTAGTGAGTGAACATCACTGTTATGACGTCTTAGTAGAGGCGGGCGCAAACGTTGCAGGAAGCTTTTTACAGCAGCAACTGGTGGATGAGCTCATTGTTTATCAAGCACCGTGCTTATTAGGAAGTGAGGCGCGCCCTATGGTTGCTATCAATCCATTATCGTTAGCGCAGCAGCTACGTTTTGATATCCACGGTCATGAGCAGCTTGGTTCTGATCTTAAGCTTACCTTATTACCTTTATAGTCGGCGTTATAAAAGGCCTTGTCTTTCAATATTTTACCCACAAGATTAAACTTACATACAATGTATGTGGATAAGTGGAATAGTTTTATAAAGGTTTCACATGAAACTGTGTATAACTTTGTTTCACATGAAACTTACTAGTAATTGTTAATAATGTTTTAAAGTTATAATTTATTTAAAATCAGTTACTTATGTATATAGCTCAAGTGTAGTGAATAATTATTAAAAAGCAGACTTATTGTGGATAACTCTTTAAAAACCAAGTTTCTCATACTACTACTCCTTATGTCAGCGCTAGTTATCCACAGTTTATCCGCTGAGTCTTTTTATTCTCGCTAATTTTATAGTAAGCGCTATAAACAGCTTAAAGACTAATAGCGATTATCGTTATTGATTTTGAATGAAATAATAGGTTTAAATAATATATGCTGCCTTTAACGGCCATAAAAAATACCAAGAGGTTAATATGTTTACTGGAATTATAGAAAGCGTTGGCAAAGTAAAGTCCATGCAGCCAACGGGCGGTGATATCCGCTTGACCATAGAATCTGCTGGCTTAGATTTTAGCGATGTGAAACTAGGCGACTCGATTGCTTCAAATGGCATTTGCTTAACGGTGGTGGAGTTTGGTAGTAATTATTACTCTGTCGACGTTTCACGTGAAACTATTGCTCGTACAGCGCTGGCAGATTTAAAGCCCGGTTATGCGGTGAACTTAGAAAAAGCCATGCTACCAACTACCCGTTTTGGTGGGCATATCGTTGCCGGTCACGTTGATGGGGTAGGCGTGGTTAGTAAATTGCAAAAAGATGCGCGCTCACTTTATATTGAAATTGAGATACCACACGAGTTGGCACATTATACGGCTACCAAAGGCTCTATTACCCTTGATGGTATCAGTCTCACTACCAACTTAGTCCGCGATAATATCGTTTCGCTCAATATCATTCCGCATACCGCGCAAGTCACCAATATTGCCCAGCATTGGTTGGTAGGTAGTAAAGTCAATGTTGAGGTCGATATTGTGGCGCGCTATTTAGAGCGGTTATTAAACAAATCGCAAGCGGATACTGCCCATGCTAGCAGCCCGCAAAGTACGATTACTGAGGCGTTTTTAGCTGAGAATGGTTTTATGAAATAAGGGTTAAATAGCCAAAATCATCACCAAGCTGTTATAAAAGACAGATCTTGCAAACGCTTATTGGTTTTTAATCAGCGTTTGCAAAACAGTTTTTAGCTTTTGTTTATTAATAGGCTTGGCCAAAAACTCATCCATGCCCACTTGTAAACAGGCAATTTTATCTTCTTCGCTATTATTTGCGGTTAGCGCAACGATTGGAATATCATCGCCTTGCGCGCGAATCGCTTGGGTCGCTTGCAGTCCATCCATCACGGGCATCCGGCAGTCCATCAAAATAAGCGCAATTTCCTGACGCTGCGCTTGCAATTTGTCCAACGCCTGCTGCCCATCTTCCGCCACGATACTGCGATAGCCAATCTTTTCCAGTATCTTACAAGCTATTTTTTGATTGGTTGGACTATCTTCTACCACTAAAATCAGTGGCGCTAACGTTTCATGAGCGGCGTTATCTGCGCCTAACGGGCTACTGCTTTGCTGTTTGTTTTCTTGGCTAGTTATTTGCGGTAACAGTGTTTGTCTAACGGGTAGGGTTAATCGCAGTAATTCAGAGAGTGATAATGCCACATCGAGTGGTTTGTTTAAAAAACCGTCACATTGATCCAGTAACATAGAAGGAATGCGGCGCTCAGCTTTCATACTGACCAATATTTTTGGCAGCGCAGTATTAGACAGTAAGCTATTTAGAGCCTGCTGTTTATCGATATCTATACGTGCTTTATCTTCTGATTTCTCCAATTTATTTTCAGCGTCTATATTTTTATCATCAATGTTTATTTGAGGTGATAACGCGAGCGTGATGTCTTCATAATATTCGTAATCTAAGAGCAAAATAGGTGCAAGTTTCTGCGCATCTTGCGCCAGTTTATTATTTATTTGCTCAAGCGCCACTCTATCTATAGAAGTGGAAATAGTGGCTGGGATAGATAAATAAGCGCACAAATCGCGTAAATGCTTGGCTCGCAGCGGTTGTTTAATGACGGCAATAAGATGAATATAAGTCAATTGCGGATTAAAGTGGTAAATAGGCTGATAGGCTGGTCGTCTACAAGGCAAATACAGTTTAAAAGTACTGCCTTTATTAAGCGTGCTTTTCATCTCAATAAAACCGCCTAATAGTTTAGCGAAGCTATTAACGTCGTTTAATCCGAGCCCTTTTATGGCGCTGTTTTTGTGCGCGTAGTTAATAGGGTGGTTTTTGATGTGAACACTGTTTTGGCTGTTGCTTTCATTAAAATACGTCAGCAGTTGGTGCTGCTTTGCGATATCGATGCCTGTGCCGCTGTCTTTTATACTAAACCGAATCCAGTCGTGCGATGGATGAATGGTAGTGTTTGATTTATCTAGATTGCCGTGATTCGTATCATGGCTGTTATTAGATATGTGCTCTTTATCTACCTCGCCTATACTGGTACTTTTGATATCAGCTATGTCCGCATTGGTCACCGCGTCGATGGTAAGTGACACATAGCCAGAATTGGTAAATTTAATGGCGTTATCTAATAGATTACGTAGGATTTGCCGCAAGCGCCTATAGTCGGTATCGATACAGCGCGGGCTGTCAGGCGCAAAAAAATACAAGAGCTCAAGTTCTTGCTGCCTCAAGCTTTCTACCATCGATTGACTAACTTGTTGACCAAGCTTATAAATATCCACCGCTTCAATAGATAGACGGGATGTACGAACCTCTATCTCTCCTATATCTAACATATCGTTTAGCATCGTCAGCATAGAATGGCTGGTTTGAGTCAAAGTCGTAACGATTTGATGTTGCTTAGCGCTCAGATTATCGGGATTGATAGGCTCTAACGTGTCAATCATGGCTTCTAACGGCAGGCGTAAATGATGTCCCATCGTCGATTTAAGTGCTTCAAACTCATCAAGCTGACGTTGTAGTTGACGGTTTTGCTTTTCCAAATGCGCCGTTTGTTCGACAAGCTCATGGATGTTATTGAGTAAAACGGTAAAACCATGCACCTGCCCGTGTTCGCCAAACCACGGCGTGATATGCAACTGATAAGCTTTTTTATTGTGCAAACCATAAACCAGTAGCGTGCGCGTGACCCGCAAATCTGTCAGTTTTTGTAGCAGGGCTTGGGTTGATTCGTCTTTAGTAAAGAAAAAATCGGCCAGTTGATAGTTGCTATCGCTGTGAAAGATAATGTCAAATACCTGCTCAAAGCGTTGATTAAAAAAGCTGATTTGACCGTGTCTCATAATCATCAGCATTGGCAAGGGCGCATGATCAACCAATCGCTCTAAACGATGCTTTAAGGTAGTAATACGGCGATGACTATTATGCAACTGATAACTGATACGGCTAAGCGCGTGACCCAAACGCAAAAATTCATCTGTGATTTTCTTTTCGATAAACGGCGGTGTGACATAGCCATCCTTAGCATGGTTACTTAACTCATCGGTATAAATGAGCAGTTGTTCCCAGTTGGCACGCCGCTTTAGAGTATAGAGTAAGGCCATAGCAAATAGTAAGATGGCTGTCATCAATGGCAACCAATAGCGATACGACATCCAATTGATATCAAGCGGTTCATGCCGCAGTATCAGGTACACCTTATGACCACTTTCCAGTTCAATGGTGCCGACCAAATTACGATTATTTAGCTCATAGGCACTATGATGATTGTTAGGAGAAGGTACGGAAGTAATGACGTTAGGAAAGGTAATGCCAGTAAATTCCCGCTCATTTGGGCGGGTACGTCGGTGAATATACGTTTGCCCAGAAGGCATCATAAAAATCAGCTGATAGCTCATATCCTTTAAAAAAGGCTTTTGTAATATCTTTTTAATTGCTAAGTTTGTAGGGTTTGAGAGCTGGGTTATCTCGTGCTGTAAATTATAAAAGCTTTGGATACTGTGCTGCTCATTATGCTGCCTCATCTCATAAAACATGGTGCCGTAATACACTGCCAACATCGCTAATAATGTCAGTGTATAAAAAATCAGCAGTCGTTGTAGAGATTTAAATTGTTGCATAAAAGCAGGACCCTAAATCGGCGGTAAGTCGGTATGTCTTAATATGAAGTCAAAACTACGTTTAATAACTATTATAAAGATAAAACGCCTGATTAATAGCGCTTGATTGCTGCTATTACAATCATGGCACAACGCTACAAACTCACCTATAATAGGCAAATTAACCATAAATACTGCCTGACTATGACCACATCTGCTGCACAATCTGATTTATCTATTAACGCCACTCAATCTCAGCAAAACGTTGCTATCAAAGTGCCGCCGGCTGCTAAACCGCTGCGAGTGGTATTTGCTGGCACACCAAAGTTTGCAGCGGTTAGTCTTGAGGCGCTTATCGAGCAGCAAGAAGCGCTGAATATAGATATCGTTGCTGTTTATACCCAGCCCGACCGTAAAGCTGGCCGCGGACAAAAACTGGCGGCGTCGGCGGTCAAACAAGTCGCTTTGGCCAATGACATTGTGGTTGAACAGCCTGCTACCTTTAAAAAATCCAGCACCGAAGGCATGGCAGCACGGCAGACGCTGCGTAGCTATCAGCCTGATGTGATGATTGTCGCGGCTTATGGGCTTATTTTACCGATTGGCGTCTTAACCACGCCGACTTATGGTTGTCTTAATATTCATGCTTCGATGTTGCCGCGTTGGCGCGGTGCCGCCCCGATTCATCGGGCGTTACTAGCGGGTGATAGCGAGACTGGCATTACCGTTATGCAGATGGATAAAGGCTTGGATACGGGTGATATGCTTTACAAGATCAGCGCACCTATCGAAGCTGATGATACGGCCGCCAGCTTGCATGATAAAATGGCAGCACTTGGCGCGGCGGCTATTACTACCGTATTAAAAGACTTGGCGCATTACCAAGCACAAGCTGTTGCTCAAGATGACAGCCAAGCCAATTATGCGGAAAAATTGGTTAAAACCGAAGGCGAAATCGACTGGACGCAGTCTGCTACACAGATTGAACGCCAGATTCGTGGGTTGACTCCTTGGCCTGGCGCCTACACCTTTTTAGCAGGGCACCGCGTCAAAATTTTGGCCAGTCTGCCTGTAAACCCATCACAGCAAACCGTTAAGCCTGCGGGCACTGTTATCAGTGTTGGGCGAAAAGCCATACTGGTCGCTTGCGGCAGAGACACTATTAGCGAACCCCAAAGCAAAGAATACTCAGCGACGACTTTGGCGATTACTCACTTACAATTTGCAGGTGGTAAGCCGATGAGCGCTGAGCAAATTTGCCATGGTAATCAATTAAACGATGGCGATCAGTTTATGGCAGAAGTAAAGTAACTTACTTATGCTTAATGTATTTAATAACAAGCAATCTAACTTTTATCAGACGCTGTCGATCAGACGTCAAGGAAATTCAATTTAATGAGACAAACCAGCACTGCACCAAGAAATAATAAGCTCAAACCGTCAAGCAACCTTATTATGAATGGTAGCGTCCGTGTCCGGGTGATTCGCACTTTAGTGGCCATTCAAAATGGTCAATCACTTGCCAGCGTCCTTGACCCGTTACTCAACAGTCTGCACGACGGCGATAAAAGCTTTGCCCATGCCTTACTACTGACGACACTGCGCCAGTGGTACGCGCTGGCACGTTTGCTCGATACGCTAGCGGACAATCCTATCGATGAGGTTGAGGTTCGGACTACTATTCAAGTGGGTTTAGCGCAATTGCTGTATTTAGAAGTGGCGGACCACGCAGCGATTCATGAAACGGTTGAGGCGGCAAAAGAGATTGATTTTGCCCATGCAACAGGTTTGATTAACGCTATCTTGCGTAAAGTCGCTAAGAATCCTAGCAAGTTTCGTAAAAAATGTGATAAAAAGCACAGTCTGCCGAACTGGCTTGCTTATCAGCTTAAGCAGGACTGGAAGGATGAGTATGACGAGCTGATGCAAGGTTTGCGCCACGCAGCACCGATGTTTTTGCGAGTCAATTCGGCGGTTAGCTCAGTAGAGGATTATCAGAAAATACTTGATGGGGCAGAGATTGAGGCGGATGTGGTTGAGCTAACGACTGGTTTTAAATTAGCGAACTCGTCAGATACCGCTTTAAACACCACGCTATCTACTAAAGGGTTGCGACTACAGCAAAGCACCGCTGTTAGCGCCTTGCCGCATTTTGCTGAAGGGGCGCTCAGCGTACAAGATATGCACGCTCAGCTTGCAGCACCGATTATCCATAAAGCTTTGATGAATAAGGTAAGCGCTGATAAGTCCAATGCTGATTCAGATAGTAGCAACAATAATGAACTACATATCCTAGATGCTTGTGCGGCACCTGGCGGTAAATTGGCGCATTGGTTAGAGCTTATAAGCTCTAATAACGATTCATCATTGTTTCACGTGAAACAAAACGACGAATCTGTTTCTATGGCTTCAAGAGTGAAGCTGACGGCTATCGATAACGAAGCGCTGCGTATCGAGCGTATTCATACTAATTTACAGCGCCTAAACTTAAATCAGCAAGATTTAGAGCAGGCTGAGAAGAATATAGCGCTAAATATCGTCTGTGCTGATGCGACCACATGGCAAGGGGCTGGTAAGAAAAAGAGCAAACTTGTCTTTGATGCTATATTATTAGATTCTCCTTGTACGGCGACTGGCGTAATCCGTCGTCATCCTGATATCAGTATCTTGCGTACCGAAGAAGACGTTGAGCAAACGGCACTCTTACAAGCGGATATTTTGCATAACCTGTGGCCACAGCTAAAAGCGGGTGGTTATCTGCTATATGTCACCTGCTCTATCTTAAAGCAAGAAAACGTCGAGCAAATGCAGGATTTTATGACTCACTATAGTAATGTAGAAGCCATTAAATTTAGCGACAATTGCAGTTGGGGTATAGAACAAGCGATTGGTCGCCAGTGCTTGCCGATTGATAGCGAGAGCGGCGACGGTTTTTATTATGCCTTGCTGCAAAAAACTGCTGAATAAACTGTTTTAATTAATCATCTCATTGTAGACAGGACAATCTAATGAAATATATCAGTACCCGTGGTCAGACAGCGCCGATGGATTTTAGTGATGTGTTATTGATGGGGCTTGCGCCTGACGGCGGTTTGATGCTGCCTGAGCAGTATCCAAATATTGATAATGCGACGCTTACCGAGTGGCGCTCGCTTAGCTATCCACAGTTGGCGCTGGCGATTATGCAGCGCTTTGCTACTGATATTCCTGTGGCTGATTTACAAGATATCATTGAGCGTACTTATACCGCTGAGATATTTGGTTCTGATGAGATTGTTCCTGTCCGTAAGCTTGAAGGCAATTTATATATTTTAGGATTATCGAACGGTCCGACGTTGGCGTTTAAAGACGTTGCCATGCAGTTTTTGGGTAATGCTTTTGAATATGTGCTTAAAAGAAAAGACGCACGTATTACCATCATTGGCGCCACCAGTGGCGATACAGGTAGTGCGGCAGAATATGCCCTGCGCGGTAAAGACAATATCGAAGTCTTTATGCTGTCACCGCATGGCAAAATGAGCGAATTCCAGCGCGCGCAAATGTATAGCTTAACCGATGCTAATATCCATAATATCGCCATTGATGGTATGTTTGATGATTGCCAAGATATTGTTAAAGCGCTACAGCAGGATGCTGAATTTAAAGCCGCTTATAACCTCGGAACCGTCAACTCTATCAACTGGGGGCGGATATTAGCGCAAATCGTTTATTACTTTAAAGCCTATTTTGCCGTTACTACAAGCAACGATGAAAAAGTCAGCTTTAGCGTGCCATCAGGTAACTTTGGCAATATCTGTGCCGGTCATATCGCTCGCGAAATGGGATTGCCAATCGAGCGTCTAATCGTTGCGACCAATGAAAACGATGTGCTTAACGATTTCTTTAATCAAGGGGCCTATCAGCCGCGTCCGACTGATAAAACTTACGTCACCTCAAGTCCGTCGATGGACATCTCTAAAGCTTCCAACTTTGAGCGCTTTGTCTATCTACTACTCGACAAAGACAGTGCCCGTGTCAGTGAATTATTTGAAGGGGTGAAATCTGGCCAAGGGTTTGATTTGTCTGACTTGATGAAGGTGGTCAATACCCGTTATGGCTTTGCTGCGGGCAAGTCCACCCATAGCGACCGCCTACAAACTATTAAGGTACTTTATGAGCAGCATGGTGAGCTAGTTGATCCGCACACGGCTGACGGTATTAAAGTTGCTAAAGAATTACAGCGCGAAGGTGAAGTGATTGTTTGTGCCGAAACAGCATTACCGGTGAAATTTGCTGATACTATCTTTGAGGCGGTTGGAGAGATAGAAATTGCGCGTCCTGCGCATACCGATGGCTTAGAAGCCTTACCGCAGCATGTAGTAGTATTAGATAATAATGCTGAATTGGTCGCTGAGCAAATTCGTCAGCATGTGACACCAAATCCAGCTTAGGCAGCTTATTTTTATTAACCGCTTATCAAAATTAATATCCAGTTATCAATAACTAAATTTAGGTTACGCCATTGTAATAAGATGTTTATGATTGTGTTATGGTATATATAATTGTAATATTGAAAACGGCGTCGGTAAGTCATTATTAGGCTAGGCGATTTTTTACAACTAAACCCGTCAATCATACTGAATAGCTGCTTTATAGACATTATATTAGCGGTATATATTGTGGATATAACAATGAAGATGAGCTTAAAGAAGATAGCAAACGCACTATTACTGACGGCATTTAGTGGTGCAATGCTGCTGACCACTGACCACTGCCCACGCCAATAATCCACCGCCTACTATTAAGGCTGATGCGCCCAATCGCTATATCGTCAAAAAAGGCGATACCTTATGGGATATCTCAGGGCGTTATCTAGACAGTCCTTGGCGCTGGAAAGAGATTTGGGCGACCAACAAGCAAATCAAAAATCCCAACCTTATTTATCCTAACGACGTTCTTATCCTCTGCGTGATTCAAGGTAAAACCTTGGTCGGTGTCGATACCGACCAAGGTTGCGCAGGGGTTGAAAAACAATTGACTGGCAATGTGGTTGCCAGCTCAGTTACTGTGACCTCTACCGCTAATAGTATTCCGCCTATTCCATGGTCTGCTATTCAGCATTGGCTCGACAAGACCATCATTGTTAATCCAGCAGATTTTAATACCACCCCATACATTTTAGCCTCAAAAAAAGGCAATTTAATTACCGCTAGTGGCGATAAAGTCTATGCCAAAGGCGTACCACTTATCGTTGGCCAGCGTTACGGTATTTACCGTGAAGGCGAAAAGTATGTCGAGCCTAAAACACAAAAAATTATCGGTTTAGAAGTGACTCAAGTCGCTACCGGTCTGGTCACGTCTACCGAAACCAATGGCGTGACCAGCTTGCAGCTTATCGACAGCTATGGCAAAGAAGTGCGTGAAGGCGACCGCGTTTTTGTGGAGCTAAATAATTCAATACCGCCAGTATTTTATCCAACGCCAGCAACCGTTAATCGCGGCGGTATGATCGTCCGCGTGATGGATTCTATTAGCTCAGCGGCTAAGGGCAGCGTCGTTGCGATCAATTTGGGCAGCGCACACGGTGCCAAACCTGGTGATGTATTGACCGTTTTTCAAAAAGGCGCGGTCATACGCGATATCAAGGATAATGACACGCCAGTCCGTTTACCAAGCGAGCCTACTGGTATGGTAATGGTGTTTAATACCTTTGATAATATCAGCTATGCGTATGTGCTTGATTCTGAGCTACCGCTCAATGTCGGTGATCAGCTGTTACCACCGCCGTATCTATAATAAGTTCGATATCTCTAATAAGTATAATGCTTATTCTTTGAGCTAAAAGTTTAACTTAAACTAAATGAGCTAGATGATTATGACCGCAGTCACTTCTCTTTTATCCGCCTAGCAGCGTGCCGTTTTAGCGCTGTGGACTGAAGTGAATGCGTCATTATCAGCATATCATAAACTCATCTCTAACTTTGGCACGGCAGGGTTTGCTTGGAATGCTAAAGTAGAGGCATGGCGTCAATTGGGCATTCATAGTACCCATCTTAAGCGTCATGAGCAGCCAGAACAAACGCTCACTACTATCGATAAAATCCAGCAAGCATTGTTAGACGGAAAATACGGTCTTTTATTTGCTGACCAGCCTGACTATCCAGCGCAGCTGCTAGAAATATACGACCCACCACCATTGTTATTTTACCGTGGTGATAAAGCGCGTTTGCAGCAAGCGCAAATTGCCATCGTTGGTAGTCGCAAACCCACCGCCCACGCGCAAAAAATCACCTTTGATATGGCACAATACTTAGCGCAAGCTGGTTATATTATCACTAGCGGTCTTGCGATGGGTGTCGATAAGCGCGCCCATTTAGGTGCTTTAGCTCAGTCTGATACTGAATATCAAGGCCGTACGATTGGCGTGATGGGAACGGGGATTGATGTCAATTACCCCAATCATCATGATAAATTATTTAGTCAGATTATTGACCAAGGCGGCTGTATCGTCAGTGAGCTACTACCGCACACGCAGCCACACAAACACACTTTCCCGCGCCGTAATCGTCTAGTTGCAGGACTTAGCCTCGCGACCATTGTCACTGAAGCGACCATTCAAAGCGGCTCACTGATTACTGCGCGCCTAACCTCCGAGCAAGGTAAACAAGTTTTTGCCATTCCAAGTCATATTGATAATAGCAATGCCGAAGGCTGCCATCATTTAATACGTGAAGGCGCAACGTTGATTTATCATCCGCAGCACGTCCTTGAAGATATTAATAATCAGTTGGACTATAGAGCGCATACCTATCAGCCGTCATCTAATGCAGAGTCTAGTATTGAGCAAGCAACTCTTAGCCAAAGTACCAATTCTCTAAATACAGAGACGCTCTCTAGCAAAAGTATTAATCAATCGCCACAATCTAATCTCAAACCTTCTTCCCATACTAGTGTTATTCCTGAGCATTTAGCGCTCATTTATGAGCAACTTGATTGGCATGGGCAGGATTTAGATGCGTTGTTAAATACTACTGATATGTCGGCCGCGCAATTGATTGGGCAACTTATGGAGCTGGAGTTATTAGGCGTTATCAGTGTACAAGGTGGGCGTTATTTGCGCGTGTAGTTTTATTTTTAATCAAAACGCGATTTTAAGAAATCTTTAAACCTGCTGTTTTACCCATCGTTTAAGTTGTATTATATCTCCTCATACTTTCCTTTCTTATTCCGCTATGTCTACATCTAAAGCTCTTATCACCGATTCTGTCATCGAAGCTGCGCATTGGCTCCAACAAGGACAGCTGCTTGCTTATCCAACCGAAAGCGTTTGGGGTATCGGCTGTGACCCCTTCAATCAACAAGCAGTAGAGCAGCTTTTGGCTATCAAACAACGACCGTTAGAGAAGGGCATGATTGTGGTCACCGATAGTGTCAGTCGACTTAAGATGTTGTTAAATAGTCTAAATGAAGATCAACGCCAGCAAGTGTTAGTCAGTTGGCGTAACGATACTGATTGTGATGTCGATAGCCAGCAGGCCCATACGTGGTTATTACCGTTATCAGAAAACTTACCCGTTTCTATCCCTGCGTGGATTACCGGTTCCCATCATAGTGTGGCGGTGCGGGTGATTGACCATCCTTTGGTGCAGCAGCTGTGCCGTCAAGTGGTGTCCGTCCATAATCCCTATGGCTTTGTCGTTTCGACCAGCTGTAACCCGTCCGGTCAGCCGCCTGCTTTAACACTCTCACAAGCACAGGCTTATTTTTCTAATAGCAATGAGCAAGTTGGCTATCTAAAGGGCGAGACGCTTGGTTATCAGCTCCCTAGCCAAATCAGCGATGCTCGAACGGGTCAAGTGATTCGTTAGTAACCATTTAAAAGCTAATATTTTTTATATTAGTAGTTCAGTCCTCTATTTATACCCAATCTTACTTTACGCCTTATACCTACAATTCATCTCTTGTTTTTGTAGATGGTTTTTTGTCACACTGAGAAAAAGGCAAGACAACTATAAGGATAAAAAGCGATGAATATTCTAATCAGTGGTGGCTCGGGATTTTTAGGTAGCGCGTTTAGTGAAGCAATCATTAAGCGCTATCAAAAAGATGATAAAAAAGTGCAGATTACGTGGCTGACGCGCGATGGTAAGCAGGCGCATCCTAATGATATTAAAATGATGACCTATGATGAGCTGGTGAAGTCAGATAAAAGCTTTGATGTTATTTTGAATCTAGCAGGCGCAGGGATTGCTGATAAACGTTGGAGTGACGCGCGTAAAGAGCAATTGCTTGCCAGCCGTATCAAACCTACTGAGGCGCTACTGGATTTTATTGCGCGTAGTAATAGCAAACCTAAGCTACTGGTTAGCGGTTCAGCGATTGGCTGGTATGGTCCTCAAGGTGATAAGTCTTTGACAGAAAGCAGTGGTTTTAACGCTGATTTTTCGCATAAACTCTGTGACGACTGGGAACAGTTGGCGCTAAAAGCTACCGATTACGGTGTCCCTGTTGCTATCGTACGCACTGGTGTGGTTATCCATCCTAAGGGCGGTATGGTCAGTAAATTATTAACGCCGTTTAAAATGGGTGTCGGTGGTCAATTGGGTGACGGTAAGCAAATTATGAGCTGGATCAGTCGTACTGATTGGGTAAGAGCGGTAATATTTATCATTGAGCAACATCTTAGTAGTCAGAGACAGCAAGTGAATAGTATTGATAATACTCTAACAACAGCAAACGCTACGCCAGCGCTGGTTTATAACTTGACCGCGTCCAACCCTGTGACCAATCATACTTTTACTAAAACGCTTGGCGCATGGCTACATCGTCCGACATTTTTTACTTTACCAGCATTTTTATTAAAGCTGATGTTTGGTGAGATGTCGACCTTGTTGATTGATGGGCAAAAGGTGCTGCCACAAGCGCTACTGGACGCAGGTTTTGAATTTGAACACACAGCTTTAGAGCATGCACTGGAGCAGCAAGGGTGAGTTTTTAGAGGTATGTTTCATGTGAAACAATGGATTTAAAACAACGTTTTTGAAGCATTGATTTAAAAATAACGTTAAATTACTAAGTGCTTTATATTTCTAGTTCTATAAAGTTTCAATAAACCATCATGCTGTCTACAACAGGTAAGAATATTGGCGTACTATAAGCCCGTCTTTGTCTGATTCAATTTTATCATGTGGCCTTTTATCATTCTTACCCAGCTGCTCGCCCTGATGAGTAGCGTGATATTTTACTGGTTCTTTCAACCAAAACAGCGCTTAGCTAAAGCCGGTTTGTTTTTAAGTATTTTTATTATCAACAATGTTTTTCTGCTCTACGGCTTGAGTGAATTTTGGCGCGAGCGCTTTCATGTCTATCTGGTTGTCGGCATTTTACAAGGCTTTATGTTTTATGCCGCATTAATAACTGCGGTTATTGCCTTGGTCTATGTTTATATTCTTAAACAAAAACTCCGGCCAAAACTTATACGTGCCGTTGCAGCGATAACTTATATTGGTATTGTGGGCTTGGCGGTATTTAATGCCTATTCACCAGTCGTCCATCGTCTAAACGTCACGACAGATAAGCTGCTTAAGCGGCCGCTGCAAATTGCTTTGGTGTCTGATACGCATTTGGGTAGATGGTTTGGCAATCGGCAGATAGATAAGATGGTGAGGCTAATTGATGCCCAAAATCCTGATGTCGTGGTCATCGCAGGCGACGTCATGAATGATTCTACTGACGCTTATGATAAAACCAATATGCATGCGCACTTATCAAAAATGACAGCGCCGCTCGGTGTTTATGCCACTTTGGGAAATCACGATTATTCTGGTAACGAAGTGGCAATTGCCAAGGCCGTTGAACGTGCAGGGATACAGGTAATTGATAATAAAAGCATTTGGTTAGACGATTCAGTGTTGCTGATAGGGCGTTCAGATGAGACAGATCCCGCACGTCCTGCTGCGACAGATTTGCTTAGTGAAGTGAGGGCGGATAAACCAGTAATATTTTTAGAGCACAGCCCTGCTGACTTGGAGCAAATAAAAGGTTTGCCAATTGATTTGCACCTGTCAGGGCATACGCATGGTGGGCAGATATTTCCTTTAACGATATTACTAAAGTGGTTTACGCCGCTGGTTTATGGGGCTAAGCAGGTTGAAGGCACGCAGTTTTTGGTGACATCAGGTTACGGGATTGGCGCAGTACCCTTTAGGCTTGGCACGCGCTCTGAGATATGGATGATTACCTTACAGTCGGCGCAGTAGTAGTTATCCCAGCGCTCACAAGTATTGAAAAAGCAGTCGCTATAATCCGCTAATTTATAAATACCGCCACAACCCAGCAAACGCTTTATCAAAATATTATCTCGCTAGGAATTTTCATGCGCTACGCATTTATTATCACTATTATTGTCCTGCTGCAGCTGTTTAGTTTTGGCGCAGCGTGCAGTCTAGAATGGTGGCTACAGCCTTGGAGCTCGCCTTTATTAATACAGGTGACTTGGCTTGCTGTCTTTGCGATTACCAATATTCTTTTGCTGCTTAGCGTCACAAAATCATTTGCTAGTAGCTATCGCTGGATAAGTGCTTGGATGATGGTGATGCATTTTATGCTACTAACGGCACTATTGAGCAGTCTATTATATGGTGGTTTTTGGCTTTTACATGCTTTGGGTATTCCTACTTTTTATGATACAGACGTAATTAGTATTGGCTTACGCATTTTTGCCCTAGTTTTCTTTATAGGCCTATTTAGCTATACGCTGTATAACGCTTACGTGCCGGCAGTGCGCGAGCTGTCTGTCAAGATTAATAAGCCGCTAAATTACTCGCTGCGTGTTGCAGTAGCCAGTGATTTGCATTTGGGCCGTTTATTTGGCAACAAATCTATCGAACGGCTCAATGACATTGTGCAGCGCTATGAAGCAGACATATTGTTGATGCCAGGCGATATTATGGATGATAACACTGAGGCGTTTGCTCAATACCATATGGCAGAAGATTTGGTGAAGCTGGTGAATAGTTTGCGCTACGGTGTCTATGCGACGTTAGGTAATCACGATTTGTACGGTCACGAGCAGCCAATTAGTAAAGCTTTACAAGCTGCTGGCGTGCAGTTGCTCAACGATGAAGCGACTTGTCTGTCGCATCAAGGCCAGCCGATCTGGCTTGTTGGACGTTTTGATAATCATAAACGGCAGAGGGTAGCAACGACCGAATTGCTCAAACAAGTGAATACTACTGAGCCAGTGATTTTATTAGATCACCGACCGAGCGATATTATGGCGCATAGTCAATTACCGATTGATTTACAGGTTTCAGGACATACCCATAACGGGCAAATATTTCCGGCTAACTTTATTGTAAAGGCCATCAATCGTTTGGGTTATGGCTACGAAAAAATCGGTAAAGGTCACTTTGTGGTATCGTCAGGTTATGGGTTTTGGGGCATACCTTTTCGTTTAGGCTCACGTTCTGAAGTTTGGCTCATTACGTTAAACGGTCAGCCCAATTCATAAAAACTATCTTTATCATATTAATGTCCTTGACGATTTAGTTGTCATAAGTCCTTAATTGCCCATTAAACGCCAACCTCACTTTTTAGTGATAACGGCTATTCTATTTCTTAGGCTGCTAATAAATTTTGTGTACTTATAATGTCACGTACAAAACCAGCAAAGCCATGGATAATATGATTGGTTTCCTGCTCAAGTCCTTGGTGCACGCTCATAAAATGAATAAAGCCATGCGGCGCACCGTAGACCGTATAAGTTTGGACAGCTCTACCATAATCTTCTAACTGCTTGGCATACGCAAACGCCTCATCACGTAAAACGTCCAATTCTGCTGCAACGACATAGGTCGGGCAAATTTGTCGATTGTCACCGAGCATAGGCGACGTCAAGATATGTTGACGTGGCAGCGGACTATTTTCTAAACAAGCCGCATCAAAAACCGCCACATCGGCGTGATCGAGCAATAACCCTTCGCCGTATAGCTCCCAGCTTGGATAATCATTTTCGATATCTGTCACAGGGTATAAAGGCATTTGTGCCAGTGGCTGCGGCAGGCGCTGTAATATCTCAAACGTTTTTTGCCCATCAATCCCTAAGTCTTGCCATGCTTTTGCAGACGGCGTGATGACTTGTTGCGCAATCATGGTTGATAAGCCGCCGCCTGCACTATCTCCTGCCAAAACAATACGTGACGCTAGTGCCCCGAATGATTGGCAATTATCAGCTAACCAAGCATAAGCGGCAATACAATCTCTTAACCCCGTAGGCGCAGGATGTTCAGGCGCTAGGCGATAATCGACACTGACCACTGGCCATCCTGTTCGCTCACAGACAGCATGACAAAACTCGTGATGGGTGTTGATGTCGCCAATACAAAAGCCACCGCCATGGAAAAATAGCATGACGGTTTCATCAGGATTGCGTTTGGCTTTCTTTTTAAAACTAAAGCCTGCTGCGTTTACTTGCTTTTGATAACAACGAACCAGCATATCGCCATCATCAGCGTTGGCAATCGTCTTATCTTCCCAATTGACGCTAGGTTCATTTTTCTTAGTAAAAGGTTTTATCGTGTCGAATAAGGATGAGCTTGCCTGCTGCCAAACTCTTGGCGTTTGCATAGCAACGGCGTCAGTGGCAAAGCGTTTACGCAGCTCGCCCATCTCTGAGAGCTGTAAAGGGGTTTTAAGCTTGCTATTTACCGCCAGAATCAAACGCAAATGCGCATCAACGTGTTCATACTGCTTAGCCGTAGGTCCATCTAGATAACCAACCAAGCTGTCTAATACTGTTTCTGGCAAGAGACCGATACTTTTCATTGCATAGTGCAGCAAATGTGGCTGATAAGTCGTCAGCAAATTGTGATGCAGTACTTTATCTCTAATGGATAGGTGCTCGCTGTCAATGCAGGATTGCCTATCGTCAGTGCTTATTTGCAAAGGATTGATGGGCAACGGCTCATTTTCAACATTCTCTGAAGGGTTGTTTGATGAGTTAACAGATGAATGCTGACGTTTTTCTTGACCTAAAGACGTAAGGTTTAGTGTCCTTACTGCTTTATTAAGTAAGGTGTTGACTGATAATGTCGCTGAATAAGGCATAACACCTCCCATAAATGATAAATTATATTTGTAATTATCATAAGATAGGCAAAAATAAAGTTGAGTATTCTTTGGTAAGAGTGTGCAGGCTAATAGTAATTTATCTGGCTTAACTGACGTTTTTTTGTAGGTTTTGTTAGTGAAATGAATTACTTATTGACAATAAGCGTAAAGGGAATAAGGTTGTTTTAAAGTAGGTAATCATCTCAAGCATCACCATATCGTTATCATGGGTTAAGGCAGTATTCATAACCAGCGATAAAAATTCTACACAGTAGGCTTGAAATTTACCCTCATCACCTTTATTAATCAGCTATCAGAAGGTAGTTAAAAGTTATTGCTAACCATAGGTGATTTATAAAATCACGGTTTGGCTAATGGTCGATTATTTCATTGTCTGGCCAATTTATGGTGTTGTTTTCTAATCCATCATTATTCAGTTAATAGCCTTATTCATAATTATATAAAGGAGCCATCATGAACGAGCAGAATAATAATCACGAAAATATTGATCAAAACGTGCCACACGACAACGTTTCGCATGACAATGTCGAGCACGATGATAGTATCTTAAAAGAAACGCTAGAAGAGTTTAATCCACAGCAAAACTCAGGGGAAGAAAGCACTATCGAAAACGATATCGATTTAGATACTTTTAAAGCCCGTATCGCCGAGTTAGAAGGCGAGGTCAAGCAAGCGAAAGAAGGGACAGCGCGCGCCAATGCTGAAGCTTACAATGCGCAAAAACGCATGGAGCAAGAAGCCGATAAGAGCAAAAAATTTGCCCTGCAAAAATTTGCCAAAGAGCTATTAGAAGTGGTCGATAATTTAGAGCGCGCTATCGAAAATGCTCAAGCAGATGATCCTGTTATCGAAGGCGTCAGATTGACGCATAAAGCATTATTAGATGTCTTAAACAAAAACGGCGTAGAAGTGGTTGAGCCACAAGGCGAGAAATTTAACGCTGATTTGCATGAAGCAGTTGGTATTGATCCAGAAGCTGAAGCCGATACTGTGGGTACAGTACTGCAAAAGGGCTATAGTCTGAACGGTCGTTTGCTGCGCCCCGCAATGGTTCGTGTTGGACAATAGGTTCTGCCAGCTTAACCATTTAAAATTAATATTTTAAATAATAAGTCTTTAACCACGCTAAACCTTACTATTAATAAGGGTTTACACAAAAAATCACATAAAAGACATTTTTTGCCGGTTAAATGACTTGAAATAATACAGCGCCAAACCTATATAGAACAACAAGTGACCGTCTAGTATCTGCTAGATTAGGTCTGATGAGATAAATAGCTTATTTAAAAAATAAATTAGGAGCAATTAATTATGGGTAAAGTAATTGGTATTGACTTGGGTACAACGAACTCATGTGTCGCAGTGATGGAAGGTGATAAAGTTAAAATCATCGAAAATGCTGAAGGTACACGTACCACACCATCGATTGTCGCTTACAAAGATGACGAAATCTTGGTCGGTCAGTCAGCAAAGCGTCAAGCGGTGACCAACCCAAACAACACTTTATTTGCCATTAAACGTCTGATTGGTCGTCGTTTTGATGACAAAGTGGTACAAAAAGACATCGGTATGGTGCCTTATAAAATCGCTAAAGCCGATAACGGTGATGCATGGGTTGAAATTAACGGTAAAAAATTAGCGCCACCACAGGTTTCTGCTGAAATCTTGAAAAAAATGAAAAAAACAGCGGAAGACTATCTTGGTGAAAGCGTCACCGAAGCTGTTGTAACAGTACCTGCGTACTTTAATGACTCACAGCGTCAAGCAACCAAAGATGCGGGTAAAATCGCTGGTCTTGATGTAAAACGCATTATTAACGAGCCAACCGCTGCCGCACTTGCTTACGGTATGGATAAGAAGCAAGGCGATAGCACCGTTGCCGTTTATGACTTGGGTGGTGGTACTTTTGACGTATCAATCATCGAAATCGCTGACGTTGATGGCGAGCAGCAGTTTGAAGTATTAGCGACCAATGGTGATACCTTCCTTGGCGGTGAAGACTTTGACTCAGCGTTGATTGATTATCTGGTTGATGAGTTCAAAAAAGACCAAGACGTCAACCTAAAAGGTGACTCGCTGGCGATGCAGCGTTTAAAAGAAGCCGCTGAAAAAGCAAAAATCGAGCTATCAAGTGCCCAAAGCACTGAAGTCAACCTACCATATATCACTGCCGATAGCAGTGGTCCTAAGCATTTGGTTGTCACTATTAGCCGCTCAAAACTTGAGAGCTTAACGGAAGATTTAGTACAACGCACGATGGGTCCTTGTAAAACTGCCCTTGAAGATGCTGGTCTAAAAGTTGGCGATGTTGATGACGTCATCTTAGTTGGTGGTCAGACTCGTATGCCATTAGTGCAGCAAAAAGTACAAGAATTCTTCGGCCAAGAGCCACGTAAAGATGTGAACCCTGACGAAGCGGTTGCCGCTGGTGCTGCGATACAAGGTGCGGTATTGTCTGGTGACAAAACTGACGTCCTATTGCTTGACGTAACACCATTGACGCTCGGTATCGAAACCATGGGCGGTGTCATGACGCCAATCATTGAGAAAAACACCATGATTCCAACTAAGAAATCACAAGTTTTCTCAACGGCGGAAGACAACCAGCCAGCCGTAACGATTCAGGTGTATCAAGGTGAGCGTAAAATCGCTAACCAAAACAAACAGCTTGGTCGTTTTGACTTGACGGATATTCCACCAGCGCCACGTGGTTTGCCGCAAATCGAAGTTACCTTTGACATTAACGCTGACGGTATCATGAACATCTCAGCGAAAGATAAAGGTACTGGTAAAGCGCAAAGTATCCAGATTAAAGCGGATTCTGGTTTGTCGGATGAAGAAGTCGAACAAATGGTGCGTGATGCTGAAGCCAACGCTGCTGAAGATGAGAAATTTGCTAACCTTGCGCAGGTACGTAACGAAGCAGATGGTCGTATTCATGCGGTACAAAAAGCGCTAAAAGAAGCTGGCGATAAAGTCACTGAAGATGAAAAATCAACAGTAGAAACTGCCATCTCTGAGCTTGAAGCGGCTGCTAAAGAAGATGATTATGATGATATCAAAGCCAAACTTGAAGCGCTAGACAATGCTTTCTTACCAATCAGTCAGAAGATTTATGCTGACAGCGGTGCTGGTCCAGAAGGTATGGATCCAAGCCAGTTCCAACAAGGCGCTGAAAATGCTGGTAACAACAACCAAGCGGATGACGATGTCGTTGATGCTGAGTTTACTGAAGTTGACGAAGATAAAAAATAAGCTTAATTAAAGCTTAAATCGACGTTGATTTCATAATAAAAGGCGTATCTTTCGGGATGCGCCTTTTTAATGTTGACTCTCAGTCGCTGTTAATGAGTAGGGAATATTACTCAAACTAGGTTATTGTAACAAAAGATTTCATATCTAGCCCTTTGTAACCCAAGGGCCGACAAACACTTGCAAAAGTTAACTTTCTTACCATTAAACACTGACAGAGTTTTTGACATGGTTTGTTACTATGTATACATCGTTAGCAAACAAGGCGATATGGCTAAAAAGCCCACATAAATAAATAACTTGTTTGTCCAAATTGATTTTAAGGAGCTACACATGAAAACTCTACAAAAAACTTTACTAGCCCTAGCTGCAGGTTCTTTACTAAGCGTAGGTGCACAAGCAGCCGTAGCATACGGCAATGGTTATACTGGCCAGCCATACGTTGGTGTAAAAGTCGGTCAGTTTGACCTAGACGTAGATGGTGCTGATGATCCAACTGCTTATGGCGTATACGGTGGCTATAACTTTGATCCTAACTTCGGTATTGAAGCTGAATATGTAGGTTCAGATGATGCTGATTATCGTGGCGGCGATATCGATGCCAAAACTTACGGCGCTTACGGTACTTACCGTTATGCATTCCCAAATACTGGACTATACGCTAAAGGTAAATTAGGGGTTGCCAGAACTGAAGTAGAAGCCTCTGGTACAACTTTAGGTTTATATAACGGTACAGATAAAGATACAAGCCTAGCAGGCGGTGTTGGTCTTGGTTACTCAGTCAATCCTGACTTCAGCGTTGAAGCAGAATATGACAAACTAGGTAGCGATGCGGATCTTATGACTATCGGCGCTCATCTTAAATTCTAATTAACTGAACATTAAGTTCTATATTAATGAAAGAGTTAGATGATAAGCAAAATAAAAAACGATCACTTAGGTGGTCGTTTTTTTATGCCTATAACTTTTAAGGCGCTGTTTGATAACAAAATGTGCTACATTGAAAGCTAGAATGATAAAGATAGGGAATGAGCAATTATGGAGATGCTTTGGATGCTTGAACCGTGGCACTGGCTGGTATTAGGCTTTGTATTGCTAATCATTGAGATGTTTGTACCGACGTTTGCCAGCCTGTGGTTTGGCGGAGCGGCTATCATCGTGGCTGCTCTTGCGTGGTTGCTACCCATTTCTGTATCGATGCAAATCATTATTTGGTTGGTGCTCTCGGCTATCTTTTTATTGGCTTGGTTTAAATTTATCAAACCATTATCTGTCGATCGCACCAAAGCGGGGTTGGGCGGTAGTGTCATCATCGGTGAAACTGGGATGATTATCGTCGCGCCGCAGTTAGAGCGCGCAGGCGTTGTACGCTTTAGTGTACCTATCGTCGGGGCTGCTGAGTGGATGTGCCGTACGAGCGGTGAGCAAGTCGCCGTCGGCGATCGCGTGATAGTGACGGATATCGTAGGTAATGAGCTGATTGTCAGTAGTATGCAAGCGCAAGCAGTTATTAATAAAAATAGTTAGGCATAATAATAGAGGTGCAACATGGAAAGTTTTAGTATTGTCATGATCGTTTTGATTGCATTGGTCGTGTTTACGGTGTTCAAAGGCGTGCGCATTGTTCCTCAAGGGTATAAATGGGTGGTGCAGAGACTCGGTAAATATAGCCAAACCCTAGAGCCGGGATTAAATTTAATCATTCCTTATGTCGACGATGTGGCTTATAAAGTGACGACCAAAGATATCGTCCTTGATATTCCCTCACAAGAAGTCATTACCCGAGATAACGTGGTCATTATCGCCAATGCCGTTGCTTATATTAATATCGTGCGCCCCGATAAAGCGGTTTATGGTATCGAAGACTATGAATACGGTATTCGAAATCTAGTGCAGACGTCTTTGCGTTCAATCATTGGTGAGATGGATTTAGATAGCGCCTTGTCAAGCCGTGATGAAATCAAAACCAAGCTCAAGTATGCCATCTCAGAGGATATTGCCGATTGGGGTATTACCTTAAAGACGGTAGAAATCCAAGATATCAATCCCTCGCAAACCATGCAAGCCTCGATGGAAGAGCAGGCGGCGGCAGAGCGTTTACGCCGTGCTACCGTCACCCGTGCTGACGGGCAAAAGCAAGCGGCTATCTTAGAGGCAGATGGTCGCCTAGAAGCGTCACGCCGAGATGCGGAAGCGCAAGTGGTATTGGCGAAAGGCTCAGAAGAATCTATTCGTCTGATTACTGCTGCAATGGGCGACGAAGAAATGCCGATTGTCTATTTACTTGGCGAGCAATATATCAAATCGATTCGTCAGTTAGCCGAATCTGATAACGCAAAAATGGTGGTATTACCGGCTGACATTCTAAGTACCATAAAAGGTATGGTAGGTGATAAGCTTAAGGTTTAACTAAGTATGCTTTAGGCGTATTTAAATTTGTTAGAAAAATAGTCAGTGAGCGTTTTACGTGCTGACTATTTTTTTAACTTTTAATTGATAGCTAATCAACTTTTTAGCGTGCATTACTCTATTTTTAATAACAATAATAATTCAAGGAAAATAATAATGGCTAACGAAGATATCAATAATAAAATGACGGCTATAAATGAATTTGTGCAAGGTAGCCCGTTGCCTTATAGCGAGCTTGATGCGTCGCATATCAATGCCGCTTATCCTGAGCAGAAATTAGAGATTCGAGGCGGCGGCTACGGCTCAGATGCAGCGGCGCATCCAACCAATGCCAAGCAATTTTATGCCCTGACCGACCGTGGTCCTAATGCCGACTTTGACGGAATTGCCGGTAAAGGTAAGCAGTTTCTTGTGCCAAATTATACGCCGTCTATTGGGTTGTTTGAATTGCAAGCTGACAGCAAAATTATCAAAGTAAAAGAAATAATTCTAAAAGATAGCAATGGCAATCCTATCTCAGGACTACCAAACCCCAAGGCTTTTGGCGGCACCAATGAAGTACCTTATGATGTCAATGGTCAACCGATGACAGTCAACCCGCAATTGCCTTTTGATGCGGTAAGTAATCCGATCAAAACTGATATCAATGGTTTAGACCCTGAAGGACTCGCAGCGCTGCAAGATGGCAGCTTTTGGGTCAGCGATGAGTACGGTCCGCACCTTGTGCATTACGATGCCAATGGCGTAGAGATTGCGCGTATCAATGCGTTTGCCAATGATGAGCGTAATAATGTGATGGTTGATGCTAAGCCAATCTTGTTACCGACGGAATTTAGCAAACGTCGTGCCAATCGTGGCATGGAGGCGTTAACCATTACGCCTGACCAAACGACGCTGGTCGGTATCATGGAGTCCTCTATGGACAATCCCGATAAGTCAGGGCGACTCTCTAGTTTGGTACGTATGGTAACGATTAACTTAGTTTCAGGACAAATAGCGCAGTATTTATATCGATTGGATAACGCAGCGCATGTGACCTCTGGCATTGTGGCGCTTAATGACCATGAGTTTTATCTCATTGAGCATGATCGCAAATTCCCGCTCCAAGATAAGTCAGCACAAAAACTCATTTATAAAATTAATATCGCGCAAGCAACAGATATTGCAACCATTGCAAATGATAAAAGTGTTAAACAGAATGATAGACTGGGTTTGACAGTGAATGGGCAAACGCTTGAGCAGCTGATTGCAGAAGACGAAGAAAACTGGCAGACCCTTGAAAACTTAAACATCACGCCTGTTAAAAAAACCTTGGTCGTCGATGTGCTGGCGAGCTTAGATTACCCACATGATAAGCTTGAGGGCTTATGGTTAAGACAAGATGGTTCATTGGGTCTACTCAATGATGATGATTTTGCGATGACAGATACCGATATAATCAATCCAAAAAGTAGCGTCGAGCAAAAGTATCTCGATAAAGAAAAAACCATTGAAGATGCCAATCGCTTATATATTGTTATGCCGACTGAATAGAGTAGATTGGTTTTTTTATCAATACTTATCGTATTACAGCCAATAAAAAGACCTCGCATTAGCGAAGTCTTTTTTATTAATAACGTATAAAAAAGTTTTAAATTACTTTAGAGAAGCGGTTTTTATGTTTTTTCTCAAGATACTCATCGAACACCATAGCGACATTACGCCCTAATAGACGACCTTTTGGCAGGACGCGAATACCAGCGGCATCCATGTCAATCAAGCGGTCCTCTTGCATCGCGCCCAATTGCTGAATTTCATCGATAAAGTAAGTAATAGCATCGATACCAAATTTCTGATTAACGTCTCTAAAGTCGATATAGTCGTGACAAAGTAAATTCATAATCACGTATTCACGCAGACGATCTTTAATCGAGGTTTTAATCACATTGACCGCTGGCATGATCGCTGGATTATCACGCGCCGCATCGATATTTTCTTTATATACCTGCAAATCCGTATGGTTTTGCAAAATATAGCTGCTATTGGCGTTAGAGATTTGGCTGATTGACGACACGCCAAAGCCTAATAAATCGCAATCGCCCATGATGGTATACCCCTGAAAATTACGATGTAATTTGCCTTCGCGCTGGGCGATAGCAAGCTCATCGTCAGGTTTGGCAAAATGGTCGATACCGATATATTGATAACCGGCCTCGCTCAAGGTATTGATGGTATTACCGAGCATGGTAAGCTTCTCAGCTGGCGTCGGTAAATCTGCCTCTCTGATTTGGCGTTGCGATTTAAAGCGCTCAGGCAAATGAGCGTAATTGAATACCGATAAACGATCGGGTGACATCTCAATAACACGGCGTACGGTCTTGTCTAGAGTCGTTGGCGTTTGATGCGGTAAGCCGTAAATCAAATCGACGTTGGTAGAATGGAAGCCCAATCTACGCGCTTCAGCAAGCACATTCTCAATCAGTTCAGCAGAGTTGATACGGTTGACGGCGATTTGTACTTTTTCGTCTAAGTCTTGTACGCCTAGACTGACACGGTTAAAACCAAGGTTACGCAGTACCGTTAGTGTCTCGTCGCCAAGCTCACGCGGATCGATTTCAATAGAGTAATCGCCTTGGTCTTCTGGCAAAAATTCAAACTGGGTCTGCAAAAATTCCCAAAGTTTTATCAACTCATTATCTTGTAGAAAGGTTGGCGTACCGCCACCGAAATGCAGCTGCTTAACCAGTGGATTTTTACGATCGGCTGGCGTTTTTAATAGGCTACGTTTGTGCTTGATTTCCGCCATTAAATATTCTAAATAATCTCCAGCGTCGCTGTTCTTTTTGGTGATAATTTTATTACAAGCACAGTAGTAGCAAAGGTGACGACAAAACGGAATATGGAAATACAGCGATAAGGGCGCATCGGCTTCGCGCTCTTGCAGAATCTTAGTCTCCAGCCCCTCAGGCATCGGTGAAAATTCTAATGCGGTCGGGTAGGAGGTATAACGCGGCCCAGAACGATTGTATTTATTGATAATCTCTTCATCGAATGCTGGTAGCTGTTTGCTGGTAATGCTGCCACGGGTACTGGCATAGGGATTGGGCATCTCAACCACAGGGCGTGCAGTCGTAGGCTGCTCGTCGGCATGAGCGAAAGATTTTTGGTCGCTATTGATATCGGCTGGTTCTGACATGCGAGATTCCTCGGTTTAACTGTATAAATCGCCACTTAAGTAATAAGTAGTATAACAAATCAATAGTCATAGTGGCATGGACGGTAAGTTTTCGTATATACCCATAAAGTTGTATTGCTATCTACAATAAAAAAAGACTTCAGGATTACCCTAAAGTCTTTTTTATTATAATCAATAATTTAGCTAGAACTATTCTCTCAATTTAATCACTTCACCAACCGCTTGTTTGGATATTTCGCTCTTACTAAATGGCAGACGAATCCACTCTTTATCTGAATAACGGCGCGTCTGATCACGATGATAAGGGCGCGTCGTATCTCCTGCTTGTGAGTAGGCAAGCAGCGCCTCTACAACAGGACCTTTACTATCAAAGGTCACTGACTGCATATAGGTTGGGCCATTGGTCACTGGACCATAAGTGCCATCGCTGTTTTGACTTGAGCTTGCGACATTGAAGACGCCTTCACCACCAAAACCACCATGCATAGGAATCTTTTCATTGTTCTTGCCTGCATCAATAACGAACTGCAAGCTTCCTAATGGCGCATCAAGCGCAATAGTTCTATCATTAAAATATTTGATTGAGTCGCCAAGCGCAGTACGTGTCTTATCATTGATGATTAAGTCACGAGGGGTGTTAATGGGATCTGCCTTATTAAATGGAACACCAAAACCTGCATAATCACTCACACCAAGATTGGTCCAAAACTTTCTAAAGACATGAGCGCCTTTACTATCGAGATTATCGCGGCGATCCCAATTGCTTAGTACGTTACAAGCTTGGGTTGCGTCAATGCTGCCACCGTCTTTTAAAGGCAATAGAGGGTTAGCGGTACAATCTGCTAAGACATCATCGAGCACTAATTCGGCTGCATAACTGCGGTTGCCATAGACGACTTGTTGTAGCTTATCTAAATCAAAATTATGGCCACCAAGTCCATCTTTATTGCTCAGTCTATCTAATACTTGGGTAAATGCCATTCTGGTACGTAAAGATAGCGGTGCCGCGTCTTCAGAAAGCGGTAACAAATCACGTCTTAATAATGGGGAGAATCCAGTTAATGGTTGTTCTGCATTACTGAGCCAATAACTATCGTTTGAATTTAGGACATAATCATCACGAATTAAAAACGGTAATTTTGAGCCGCCAAAGATACCCGCTTGAGGAGAATCGGCGTCCGTATCCCACTCACAGGCAGCCGTACTACCATTAAGTGCAGGTAAGTCTGCGGCAATCAAAAGAGGAAGAGCAGCTCCAGCGTCAGCACTACAAGCTACTAACTTTTCTCTAGTGACATTAGGTACCGTTGAGATATCGGCGTAAAGCGCTTTACCGTTACGGTCAGTAGCAATGGTATTGACAAACCCTAGGCCTAGAATTTTTTGCATTCTATCGACGAGATCTCCAACGCTAGTGGCCATATTCATACTGCGCCACTGATTGAGGGCTCTTGGGTTCTCAGAGGCAGCATCACGGATAGTATAAACAACGTTATTAGCATCACCCCATGCTGGTAAGCGAGGATCAAGCAGTTTTGCATTGAGTATTGGCCCATAATGTGAAACATAGATGTTCCGAGTTATTGTTTGATTGTTTGGCATCTTAACAATGACTGGAACCGTTTCAATATCACGTTGTTCAACCTTACCGTCGCTGTTGACATAATTGTATTTAAAAGGACTACCGTTGACTAGACTAAGCTGATAAAGGGTAAAGCGCTTAGCAGTCGATACCGTATGGCTCCAAGCCACGTCTTTATTAAAGCCGATGTTGATAAAAGGTTGACCTTGCTGAGCGGAACCCATCACATCAAGCTTACCTGGTATTGTTGTATGAAATTCATAAAAACGCTGAACGCCTTCCCATGGTTCATGTGGATTTCCATACATTACGCCACTATCAGTACCTGTTACCTTACTACCAAAGGCATAAGCATTACTACCGCCATCTAATACGTTGATAGTTGTCATATCGAATTTTTCATCCGACTCTGCTATAGGTTCAGGGCTACTCATTCTAGAGCTTCCCATGACGATACCTGACGCTGGAGGAGCTACTTGTGCGATTTGTTTGACGAAGTTAGAGAGTCCACCGCGTAAATTGGCTTTGCCATATAGAGCCAACATATCGTCAATATTGATTTCGCGAACCCATTCAGCGCCTGCACAGGCAGGGTCTTCAATATTTTTGACCCCTTTGTCACGCAAATAGCGATTGTAGCCAGCGGCATAGCCTTTGACCGCATCAATCACTTCAGGGTCTTGAGCCCCTAGAAAACCCGATCGTCGTTCAGGAGAGTTATACCAAGTGTAGAAAACATCGCTATTCTCATTACCCTCAGCACCCAGATAGCGCATACTCTCACCCTTAGCGATTACGATTTCACGTGCTAAGGAGCAGATATTGTCTTCGGCAAAAGCATACCCGACGCCATAACCCAGACCTTTATAATTTTTAGCAGTGATGTGCGGGATACCAAACTCAGTGCGCTGGATATCCGCCGCATAAGTACTATCACCAGTGCCATCGTCTATATTGCCGTTAAAATTGTCGTTATCCGAACAGCCAAACAGTCCCAGAGAGACTGCCATCGTCAATAGCGTGAGTGTGCGTACACGCCGATTAAGCACATTAATGCTCATAAGCTTACCCATCCATGGTTAATTACGATTTTATAAAGCGCTAACGAAAATCACCGCCAAGCTTTATATGTCAATAAAATCCTTTTATTGCCATGCTTTTATCTGTCTTATTTTCTATTTTTTTGAATGAAATAATAAATAAGAAAAATTAAAAACATTTATCAATCATATAACACTTTTAAATATCTATGCTAGCGAATAAATCGCAGAATTTAGGCGCTGATATTTTGCTTAGTAGTAGTCAGAAATGAGTTTTATCTATTAAAAAATAGGCTAGAAATAATAAGGTTTAAACGGATTGATAAAAATAGAACACGACATTTGCGCGCTGATTGATAATGCTCTATTATCGATTAATCTTTATAGTAGGAAACGCTGATGTCGTTCGCCCAAGTCTATACGCGTTCAGTCGTCGGACTGCACGCGCCGCAGGTCATTATCGAGGTGCATTTATCACAAGGCTTGCCAGCGCTGACCATTGTCGGCTTGCCTGCCGCTGCTGTGCGCGAAAGTAAAGACAGGGTGCGCTCGGCGATTTTGAATTCGGGCTTTCAATTCCCTAATCGGCGTTTGACGATTAATCTAGCACCGGCAGACTTGCCAAAAGATGGTGCAAGATTGGATTTGCCAATAGCCATCGGTATTTTGGCCGCCAGTGGACAGCTTGAGCCAGAAACGTTATCAGGGTTTGAGTTTATCGGCGAGCTTGCACTCAATGGCGAGTTGCGGCAAGTGAGTGGTAGCTTGGCGGTTGCTCGAGCGATGAAAGCAGAGTCGTTAGTGGTAAATTCTACCAAACCTTCTACAAAATCTGATGAACAAGAATCGCGCCAGTTACGGCAATTAATAGTACCGATTGATAATGGCGCGGAAGCCAGCCGTGTCGAGGGGGTGACGATATTAGCGGCGCAAAACTTAAAGGCAGTCTGTAATCATTTGCAGTCGCTCACAGATTCTAGCCTTATAGATGAGCGCTTAGAAGTCGTGCAAGCAACCGCTGCGCAGAGTAAAGTTGCTTATAAAGTTGATTTGGCGGATGTTAAAGGTCAGCATCATGCTAGGCGGGCGTTAGAAATCGCCGCCGCTGGTGGCCATTCGATACTGTTTACCGGACCGCCGGGTTCTGGCAAGACGTTGATGGCATCACGGCTACCCACTATCTTGCCAGACTTGAGTGATGAAGACGCATTAGAAGTTGCCAGCACCTATTCAGTGGCAGATAGCGACTATGATTATGGTACGCGGCCATTCAGGCAAGTTCATCACACCATATCTGCAGTGGCGTTGGTTGGTGGTGGTTCTCGTCCCAAACCTGGCGAGATCACCCTTGCTAACAAGGGAATTTTATTTTTAGATGAATTACCAGAGTTCGATCGTACGGTGTTAGAAGTATTGCGTCAGCCGTTAGAGGCCAAGCAAATAACCATTAGCCGTGCCAACTCGCAGCTTACTTTCCCCGCAAACTTTCAACTGGTAGCAGCGATGAATCCTTGCCCGTGTGGCTATGATGGTGACGGCTCAGGGCGATGCCGCTGCCGACCTGAGCACATTAAACGCTATCAGGATAAGCTATCAGGGCCATTACTTGATCGGATTGATTTGCATATTACTGTGCCAGCGCTACCGATTGCTGATTTACAAAATGCGCAGGCTGGCGAAACCTCTGAGCAAGTCCGCACACGAGTCGCTGCCGCGCATGAGCGGCAGTTAAAACGGCAGAAAAAGGTAAATAATGAGCTTAGCCCCAATGAGATAGATAAATATATTCATTTGGGCGAGGCCGAGCAACAGTTATTACAGCTTGCACAGCAGCGTCTAAATCTATCGGCGCGCGGCTACCATCGGGTATTACGCGTTGCGCGCACCATTGCTGATTTGGCAGATAGCGAATGCATCACCAGCGCCCATGTCTCTGAGGCGCTAAGCTATCGTAGCAAGTGATTTAGCGCTTAAAACCTATCGGTAATGGCACCTTCTGAGGCACTGCCAACGGTTTTGGCGTATTTAGCCAGTACGCCGCGCTTTATATTTGGCTCTGGAGCGATCCACCTGCTTAAACGCTTCTCAATGTCTACTTCGCTGATATTTAAATTGATTTCATTATTATCGGCATCAATGGTGATGGTGTCGCCGTTTTCAATAATGGCAATCGGGCCGCCAACCATGGCTTCAGGGGTGATGTGGCCAACGACAAAACCATGACTACCACCAGAGAAGCGGCCATCGGTAATTAAGGCAACATCATTGCCCAAACCGCGCCCCATAATAGCAGAGGTCGGCGACAGCATTTCACGCATTCCGGGGCCACCTTTTGGGCCTTCGTAACGAATAACAACCACGTCACCCGCCACCACGGTGCCATCTAAAATGGCGCTCATGGCCTTTTCTTCTGAGTCAAACACCCGTGCTGTGCCCGTAAATTGAGTGCCTTCTTGACCACTGATTTTTGCTACCGCACCGGTTGGTGCAACGTTGCCGCGTAATATACGCAAATGGCTGTCAGCTTTAATGGGATTGTCGAACGGACGGATAATGTCTTGGCCTTCTGGGTAATCTTTTACGTTAGCTAGATTTTGAGCGATGGTGTTGCCATTAACGGTTAAGCAATCACCGTGTAGTAACCCTTTTGCCAATAAGCGCTTCATTAATGGGGCGATGCCACCAATCTCGATGAGCTCTGACATGAGGTAACGGCCTGATGGGCGTAAGTCGGCCAACACAGGAACGCGCTTTCCTATTTCGGTAAAGTCATCAATATTTAGCTCGACACCAATGGCATCGGCCATAGCCAGTAAGTGCAGAACCGCGTTGGTTGAGCCGCCCAATACAATCACCATGGTAATGGCATTTTCAAAGGCCTTGCGCGTCATAATATCGCTAGGCTTGATATCATTATCAAGGAGCCATTGGATCGCTTCACCGGCTTTTCGGCAGTCTTCACGTTTTTCCGGAGAGATAGCTTCTTGCGCCGAGCTACCGGGTAAGCTCATGCCAAGCGCTTCAATCGCTGATGCCATGGTGTTGGCGGTATACATGCCACCACAAGAGCCAGGGCCTGGGATAGCCGTTCTTTCAACTTCTAAGACTTCCTCTGCTGTCATATCGCCACGGGCATTGGCACCGACGGCTTCGAAGACAGAAACGATGTCGGTGTGGTTTTTACCCGGCTGAATGGTACCGCCATAAATAAACAGCGAAGGACGGTTTAAGCGCGCCATGGCCATAATACAACCCGGCATATTTTTATCGCAGCCACCGATAGCAATGATCGCATCGTGACCTTGGCAGCCCGACACGGTTTCAATAGAGTCGGCAATCACTTCACGCGATACTAAGGAGTACTTCATACCTTGGTAACCGTTAGCAATACCGTCAGAGATGGTAATAGTATTAAAGATAATCGGTTTGGCATAGGCCAAATAAACGCCTTTGGCCACTTCATCCGCTAAGCCGTTAATATGAATATTACAGGGCGTCACTTGGCTCCAAGTCGAGGCAATACCAACTTGTGGGCGCTTAAAATCCTCATCGGTAAAACCGACAGCACGCAGCATAGAACGAGCAGGAGCTTTTTGGATGCCATCGACCAAAATAGCGGAGTATTTTCTGTTGCTGTCATCTTTTTTAATCATTCTCTGTCTCCAATAGCGTACGGTTTATTGGCTTATTTAAGCTTAAGTACCGCTTAATCATACGCTAAAGCGGTTATAAAAACCTAGTACTCCAACACTTACACTGGATTATTCGCCCATAACTCTCGACACTTTACTATACTTAACCCCAAGCATACCTTTAATGCTCGCTTAGACGTCCCTGACGTTTTATAAAAGGATTCTTCCATTAATGAAAGCCAAACCGCCTTTTGCTCATACTTATTGGTTTCCGCTTGTTGCGTTGTATTCCGCTTTAACGCTACCTTTATCAGTGGGTGGTCAGCTCGGCTGGTTTACTGTCCCTGCAGGCTTGCAGTACGCTTGGGGTCACGGTCATGAAATGATTTTCGGTTTTGCTTTACTGGTGATTGCAGGTTACCTTGCTGGCCCGCAACCAAAAGCTTATATCTTTACTGTGATTGGGTTATGGCTAGTGGCTAGGTTGAGTTTTTGGTTTGCGCCTATTTTTCTGCGAACGGCTAAGAAATGGCGAAACAAATCCGCGGGGTTTGTGCTAGTAGGCTTAGGTATTGCTGCGGTTGGTTTTCATTTGGCTATGCAAAGCAATCAACCCGATGACTGGCGTCTGAGGTTGTTATTAGAAACGGTATTATTGTTAAGTATCTTAATGTTTTATATGGGGGGCCGAATAATAGCGTCAGCGTTGGCAGGGCATTTTCAGAGTCAAAACCGGTTCTTAAAAGACCGTGTGCAGCCCAGGTTTGAAGGCAGTGTTTTAATTCTGCTGTTTTCAGTATTGGTGTTAAATCTACTGCCTTTTGCTTGGGTAAAATTCACTATAGCAGCTCTTTTACTGCTCAGTGCGCTGCTTTGTGTGGTTCGAGTGCTGCGCTGGCGACCGTGGTGGAGCTATGGGCGTGCTGATCTATTGGCTATGCTTTTGGGATATAGCTGGATTATCGTGGGCTGGGTAGGTATCGCCTTAAGCTTGATAACGGCCAATTTTCCGATTACCAAGGCTTTGCACGCGATTACTATAGGGGCACTTGGAACGCTCACCTTCACAGTGATGTCGCGAACTCGATCACACCGAGTATTGCGTGACACGAACGCCAAGCCTTTTGTCTTTGTCTTAGCGTTATTGATAACCGCTGCCGCATTATTGAGGCTTAATCCCACTTGGTTAGGATATTCTCAAAGTATTTTTTTAGCGGTCTGCTGTTGGAGCTTTGCTTTTATAGGACTGTTTTTCTGGTTAATATGGTTAAACAAGGTGGAGAAAAAAGTGAAACGGCAACGACAATTAATGCAGGATAAGTAGGCGCTTAGATAAAGTGTTAATTATCATATTAGTCTATTTATCACTGTCGATGACGAGAATTACAGCGTCACTTTAACTACAATATCAAATCCCTATCAAAAACGTTATACGCCCAACAGTTCTAATAAGCCAGAAAACTCATCAAACGCAAAGTTTGGCTTACTATCACGAATATCGACACCATAGTTATAACCATATGAGAGCCCAATGGTATCCACGCCCGCATTTTTCCCCGCTAAAATATCATTAATCGAATCACCAATCATAAAAGCGTCAATAGGCGCAAACCCAAGCGCCTCACAAACGTGTAATAACGGCGCGGGATCAGGTTTTTTAGTCGGTAAGCTATCGCCGCCAATCACTTCGCTAAATAGCGGCGTCCAGCCCATATGATCTAGTATTTTAGGAACAAAGCGAATTGGCTTATTGGTCACCAGTGCCAAGGTATAGCCCGCGTTTTTAAGCTGATGCAAGCCGTCGCTCACATCAGGATAAGCCGTGGTTTTTTGACAATCAAGGGCGCCATAAGCGGCAAAAAAGATACGAAGCGCTTCCTCTACCGCATCGTTGTCTAAGCTGTCATCAACAATCACCTGACCTAATAGCGCTCGCTCAACCAATACACGCGCGCCATTACCAATCCAACCTTTAATGGTATCAAGAGCGAAAGGAGATCGACCTAGTTGCTCAAGCATTAGATTGGTGGCATCCGCCAAATCAGGAACGCTATCGATCAGCGTACCATCAAAATCAAAGATGAGAAGCGGTTTTTGTTGTGAAGTAAGTTGCGGTGTAATGGGCGCTGGGGCAAGGTTATTGGACATCATAAAAGCTCTTATTATTAATTTAGGATAAAGCGTAGCACAATCAAGCGCCTGAGGTCATTGTGATTCATGGTTGTCATTTTTATAACCGGTTATTTGAAGTCTTTATAGCGTGCGCGATGTTCGGATTTCATTCTAAGATAGTCTGCGTTTTCGCGGCATTTATCCCAAGTTTGCTTAAAAATACGCGCTGACTCTGCTTTGATAGGGTCTTCAACCTGCCGTGGTAGATCTTCACGGCCATGGGCGCCGCTTTGACCCTTTTTATCGTCAGGGACGGGTCCTTTGTATTTCTTGCCACCTTTGTGGTTGGCGTAGCGGCGGGCGCGGGTATAGCCCATTTGAATAAATTTGCGCGCCATATCGGCACCAACAAAGTCATCGGCAGCCAGATAATCTAAAAACATCTGATAAATGGTTTCGCTGCTTTCCTTTGCCATATCAGGGGTTGCAAAGCGCCAATGCGGCAATATTTCCGACTTATAAGGTTCGACCAATAGCACGCCTTGCTCACCGCGACCGACGCGATATAGCTCAGGGTGCGCGCGCAAGTCTAGGTTTTTATAATCCAAATCATAATCAAACTCTCTCATAGTTTTACCCTTTTACTTTGCATTAATCGTTTTAGTATAGAGAGAGTTTATCCTTTAAAAACAGCCTAAAAGTGTTATGAATTAGTGCGACTAACAGTTGTAGTAAATAGCTATCCTTATAATTTTTATTAAATTTTAACCATAAAAAAAGCCCCAAACAGTAATGTCTAGGGCTTTTTGGAATGTTTAAACGAATGGTGGCTCGAGGCAGGTTCGAACTGCCGACACACGGATTTTCAATCCGTTGCTCTACCGACTGAGCTATCGAGCCGTCTTCGTTGAGGCGCTATTAAACTAAATATAGGCGTTACTGTCAAGTGATTTTTGCATAATAAGTGAGAAAAGCCTATAAATAATCGAATATCAGCCAAAACTAAGCTTTTAACCTCGTATTTAATCCTTAGCGCGTAGGAGCTCATACTCGCTCATAATACGGTGAATATCGGCATCGACTGGCACGAACTCGCGCACACCTTTTTTCACTTCGGCATCATAGACCAGTTTGATAAATTTCGCATCGATAGCGCGCCCACGATTTTGGCTATGAACAGTAAGATATTGCAAGCGCTTGGCATCGGTTTGCCCATCATCAAAGCAAGCAACCGCGGCGATAGGCTTATCATTAAACATGCCGACATACAAAGTCTGACCACGCTTAAAACCTTGCTCAACGAGGTTTAATACCTCTGCGCCACTTGGCTGATTGTCATCGCTGTCATATAAGGCATGCAGACGCTCTGATAACTCGTTCTCGCGGGCAGGGTTTTTAATTAGGGGCGCATCTAAGCTATTGATGGCGATCGCTTCTAAAGGCATAATCGGTTCCTATAAGTGTTTACCGCGTCGTAACATCGAATGTAGCGTTGAGGGATCAGCGCGGGTGATGATTGATAATACTGAACGCACTATTTTAGCAGAATAGGGCGATTTTGTGCGTGGATTACTGCTTGGTCGTGGCAGTAAATGCTAGGGTTTGCTATGATGAAGATAGACAATGGTTTATACGCCAAAAACCCAATATTCTACCTTTTTAAATAAGCTTTTTAGTAAACATTGACCTCACTTTCAGCTTAACTTTTATATTTCTTAGACGCTAGTAAGAATGCTTTGGGCGCTTTTTCGCCCTATTTTATTGACCGCTTTTCATTTATAGAGAGTAGCCATGACAGCCAATTCTACCGAACAAAATCAAAATTCTGCTCAAAATCTTTTCGGTCATGCCGCACGTACGGCGACCGTTACGCGTAATACTGCTGAAACGCAAGTCACTTGTACGGTAAACCTTGATGGTACCGGTCAAGGCACTGTCGATACTGGCGTACCATTTCTAGACCATATGATTGACCAAATCAAGCGTCATGGTCTGTTTGACTTAGATATCAAATGTACCGGCGACACCTTTATCGATGATCATCACAGTGTTGAAGATACGGGTATCACGCTTGGACAAGCGTTCAATAAAGCATTGGGCGATAAAAAAGGCATCCGTCGTTACGGGCATTTTTATGCGCCACTCGATGAGTCACTGACGCGCGCGGTGGTTGATTTGTCAGGCCGTCCAGGACTTCATATGGACATTCCGTTTACTCGCTCGCACGTTGGTAACTTCGATGTCGATTTGTTTAGCGAATTTTTCTACGGCTTCGTCAATCATTCATGGATGACGGTGCACTTGGACAACCTCAAAGGTAAAAACAGCCATCACCAAATCGAGTCAACCTTTAAAGCGTTTGCTCGTGCGCTACGTATGGCTTGCGAATATGATGAGCGTGCGCTGAATACCTTGCCATCGACCAAAGAGGCTTTTTAGATGAGTCGAACCACAAAGATTGCATTATTAGATTATGGCATGGGTAATTTGCACTCGGCCAGCAAGGCGTTAGCAGCGGTCGGGGCAGAGGTTTCTATTACCAATGACCCAAAAGTGGTCGCGGCGGCTGATAAGATTTTCTTCCCCGGTGTCGGTGCGATGCGCGATTGTATCGCTGGCATGCATGAGGCAGGGATTGATGAGGTCATACGTCAAGCAGTATTCAATAAGCCTGTTATGGCCATCTGTGTGGGCATGCAGGCGTTGTTTGAGCAGTCCGCTGAGAATGGTGGTACAACATGCTTGGGCATCCTAGATGGCAGCGTAGAAGCGTTTGACCCTACTTGGAAAGATGAGCAGGGGGTTACCATTAAGGTGCCGCACATGGGCTGGAATACCATCAGCGGCATGGATTTTGCTCATCCGCTGTGGAATGGCATCGAAGACAATGCGCACTTTTACTTTGTACATAGCTATTACTGCGCGCCTAGCGACGATGCACAAGTGGCGGCCGTTTGTGATTACGGTCAGCCGTTTTGTGCCAGTATTTTGCAAGACAATTTATTTGCGACCCAGTTCCATCCAGAAAAAAGCCACACCGCGGGTCTGCAGCTATTAAAAAATTTTGTCGATTGGGATATTTAACAACTATACTTTAAATATTTCTTCAATAAGAAGGTAGATTAGCAAATGCTTAATCTACCTTTTTTATTCTCAATGTATAATTAGCTGTTTTTCATTTATACTCAGTTACTTTTTACCTCTTTTACGCGGAATAAAATCGTGGACTTTTATCTCTTTAAAAACGGTGTCGTCGATGCTACTGGCTTAGACAAAGACGCCTTACATATCTATGTGGGCATTGGCGTCTACCTATTAAGTTTACTTTTGCTGCGTCCAATTTTTAAAAAATACAGCGTTAGAGCCTTTGTCGCTTTGATTTTGGTGACCGCCATCGCTCTATTGGGTGAATATTTGGACAATCGCCAGACGCTTACCGAACTTGGTGTGGTAGGGTTAAAAGCAGCAGAAATAAAAGCCAGTATCCATGATATCGTGAATACCTGTCTGCTTTCTTACATAATCTACGGCCTTACCGTATGGACAAAGACATTTCAGTCAATCAATACCGTCAAACCTATGATTAAACGGCAGAAAAAAACGGACTATCGCTAAGTCCGTTTTTTATTCCTTTGACGAGGAGCTTCTTCAAGGCTTTTTAAAACGCCAAATCTAAGCAACTCACCATTTACAAAGCTTACGAAAGTCAAAAAACTCTGGTCTATTTAATGCGTTATGAGTTTGCTACCTTACAATCAGAAAGGTAGCGACAGGCAATTATTCTATCTTTTCTAACTATCAATCTAATATAAGCAATAATAAAATAGGAAAATTTATGAATATCTCAGACCTTAATATCAGTGACATAGTAGACAAAGCCAAAGACACCTTAGGTTTAGAGCCGCAAGAAGCCGAAGATGGCGCTTATACCCCTTCTAAAGCTTCGCTTAGATTGGCAGCGCCTAACAAAACCAACTACGATCATAGCGAGTACGAAGCGCCATATACGGGCAACAAAAAAATCCTGATGGTCTGTACCGAGCAGCAGTACATGACCATGGCAAATGATAAGAAGTTTAAGACAGGCAATCATCCGGTTGAGATGATGGTGCCGTTGCTGCATTTTAAAAAAGCAGGGTTTATGGTAGATGTTTTTACCCCAACCGGGGAGTCTGTCAAAGTCGAGCAGTGGGCAATGCCAGAGGACGATGACGACGTCAAAAAAATCTACGCGGAATATGAGTCTAAGCTTAAAAGTCCAAAAAGTATCGCCGATTTTGTCAAAAATGATATGGTAAATAGCGAGGATTACGCAGCAATCTTTATCCCCGGTGGTCATGGGGCAATGCTGGGCTTGCCTGAAGATTATAACCTTGGCGAGTTGCTACGTTGGGGTTATGACAAGGATTTATTTACCTTAGCGATTTGTCATGGACCGGCGGCTTTATTGGCGGCCAATTTAGCAAGTCCTGATAGCTCTGATAAATCTAATGGCGCTGACAATACTCATAGCGCCGATAAAGACGATAACGCCAAACGCGACTTTATTTTTAAAGGTTATAAAATGGTAGCGTTCCCGACAGCTATGGACAAGCAAATGCCAAAAATTGGTTATTTACCCGGTACGATGCCTTGGTACTTTGGCGAAAAGCTAGAACAGTTGGGCGTTACGATTACCAATAAACTGGCGACAGGACATACCCATCAAGACAGAAAGCTGATCTCAGGCGATGGCCCCTTGGCGGCCAATGACTTTGGTAAAATGAGTGCTGAAGCTTTGTTAAAAGCGCTGCGCTAAACCGTTTAGATTCAGTCATAGCACAAAAAAAACGGACTATTTATAAGTCCGTTTTTTGTTTTTATGATTCAATATCTTTATGATTCAATATCTTTATGATTCAATATCTTTATGATATAAGATTTAGTCTTTCTGACTGTTAGCCTTATCATAAAGCTCACGTACCACTTCACCAATCACTCGAATACCATCAATCAGCGTTTGCTCATCAGCAGCGATACTCATACGAATACATTCATGGGCATGTTTATAATTACTCACATCAACACCAGGGAAGAAATACTCACTTGGTACGATAATCGTGCCTTTGTCTTTGAGAATCTCATACAGCTCAGTGGTGCTAATCGGCAAGTCTTTAAACCATAACCACAAAAATATCGCGCCCTCAGGCTTATGAATCATTAACGGATAATCACCCAGCGCTTCTTTTAATAGCTTGACCGCTAATGTCGCTTGCTGTTGATAAAAGGGTTTAATCTCATTATCCGCCAACTGCTTGATACGGTCATCGTTCACCAGTGGCGTCGCAATTGCCGCACCAAAACGTGTCGGCGCTAGATTGACCACCGCATTCATCGCGCTGACCGCTTCGATGACTTTCGCATCGGCAACGATAATGCCGGTACGCATACCGGGCAAGCCAATTTTAGACAGGCTAAAGCACAAAATCGTATTATTATCCCAGTTTAAATGCGCGTCAGAGTAGATGATATTCGGGAAGGGCATACCGTAGGCGTTATCGATGATCAATGGAATGTCATAACGTTTGGCAAGCTCGGATAAATGCGCCATTTCCTCATCGGTCAACACATTGCCCGTTGGATTGGTCGGACGCGAACAGCAAATCGCGCCAATGCGACCTTCCGTCAATGCTGGCAGGTTCTCTAACGCGTCAAAATCCACCCGATATTTAAAAAACCCTGCTTCGCCATCGTGAGTGACTTCATCGATATGCGGCAATACGGCGGCAAAATGCTGACCTTCAACATGGACGTCACTATAACCAATATACTCAGGCGTCAATGGCAGTAAAATAGATTTATCTACCGATTGATTTTCGCCATCATTAAATGCGCCGCCAAATAAATTAAACAAATAGAAAAAAGCATTCTGCGAACCATTGGTCAAAGCGATATTTTCTGCGCTCAAATTCCAATCATAATGACGATTAAAGAAGCTGACCAAGGCAGCGATAAAGGCAGCGTCACCCTGCGGATTGGAGTAATTTGCCATACTAATAATCGCGCTACTATTGGCCTCATCAGCATCGTTATCATTACCAAGCGCTTTATAAGTCTCTAAAAATAGCTCATTGACGGCATCAATCTTGGCAGGGTTACCACCGCCCAGCATATTGATAGGCTGATCGCTTTTTAGCGCATCGCCCAAATCATCCATCAATTGTGAGATACCAGTTGGCTGGGTAAATTTTTGACCAAACTTTGAGAATTTCATAAGGCTACCGTACTTTTTTAAATGGTTTATGAGAGCTATATCTGAATGCTGGGACGCGCATTAGTATAGCAAATAGTCAGTTTTAAACGAGCTGGAATATTAAGAATGACTGACATTCACAATATCGACTGTTAAATCATCGCCCGTACCCGCGCCATAATCCCGCGTCCAATCACCAATCGCACATAAATAATGGCAATGGCAAATAGCAAACCAACTAACGCTACACCGCCAATACCCAAACTTGCCCACGGCACACTAAAGCGCAGATTAAACCATTGGGTAATAGCAGCCCATGCACCGATATTAGCGATAATAACCGCAAATAAAGCGGCACTAATGCCAAGTATGCCAAGCTCTAAGATATTGAGCATATATAGGTCACGCTTTTGCATACCGAGCAGTCTAAATGAGGCGCTGTCTTTCATGCGGTCTTGGGAGGTAGAGAGTAGCGAGCTAATCAAAACCATAATACCCGTCAATAATGCCAGTAAGGTGAAGACGTAAACCAAACGGCTCATTTGCACCACTAACTCTTGGACTTGCTGCGCGATAGCCGTGCCGTCGATAGTGGTCACAGCAGGAAACTCGCGTACCAGTTTACCTTGTAACTTTGGAATATCTTCCGCTGCGACATGAGCGGTGGCAAATTGGATTTGCGGCGCAGCAGATAGAACCGCTGGCTCAAATAAGAAGTAAAAATAGGGGCTGGGTCCTTTTTCATAGCGCGAGCGGATACTGGTAATTTGCCCGACGATTTCAATCCCTTGGATATTAAAACGCACCTGATCGCCCATGCCGACATTTAGCAAGCTGGCAGCAGTATCCAAAATTGATAATGGCGCAACGGTTTGTGCTGAGTCGTTATCTGCAGTCTCAATAGGCGCATAAAGCTTGTCGTTTTCTACAGCATCAGTAATGAGTTCGGTATCCATCACCGTATCGGCGTAGCTTAAATTAAACACACGCGCAGGGTCATCGAAGCCGTCAGTAGGTTCGATATCTTGAACAGGAACATCATTAGCCGTGACGACACGCGCACGAATGACAGGATAATAGCTCACAGGCGCAGCAATGATGTTATCAATCTCGTCGTGCTGGTCACTTTGAATATCGAGCAAAAATAAATTGGGCGCATCTTCAGGATAGGCATTAATAAACTGGGCATTGATACTATGATTAAGTGTAGTGATCAAAGTTAAGACCGCCACTGACAGTGATAAAGTGACAAAGAACAATGCTGACTGATTGCCTTTACGGGCAAGGTTATGGATAGCAATACGCTGCATCCAGCTGATATTAGAATGCTTGGCAAACTTAGTCAGCAGCCATAACCAACCGCGTGCCAATAGCCAAAATATCGCGACAAAAGCAGTTAAGCCTACTAACAGCTGCGCACCTAGTAACAGAGAATTGACTTCATAAGCGAAAAACACATAGAGACCAACTAGCATCAATCCATACCAAAGTAACGGCAGACTCCGATACCAAGGCAGATTTTGCGAGTTTGTGCTTGCACCTTGATTAAGCAAAGTCGCAGGCTTGGTGCTACTTAACGTGCTTAAACCACGCTGAGCAATCAGCAAGGTCAGCACTAGCGCGATAATAATGGTTTTAATGGCGCTAATTGGGTTAATAGCTAAACCAACATCCGCTGGCAAGATAGCAATCAGATACGGCTGACCGACTTTCAGTAAGCCAAAACTCACGATAACCGCGGCCACACAGGCGATGATAGTAGTAACAATCAATAGCTGATAGTAGCTGCGTTTTAAGGATTTAAGCGGCTCACCTAATGCCAAGCGAATGGCATTACTAGACTGCTGCTTGGTCACAAAAGCCGTGATGACGCCGTACATCGCCACTGCTGATAATAATAGTACAGCAATGACGAGCAGCTTTAAAAACATCAAAACGTTGTCAGAGATACGCGAGACAGAAGTATCTGCTGACTCGGCATCAGAGAGCTCAATATCAGGATAATTATTGAGTATTTGCGTCAGCTTATCTCGCTGTTCTGCTATTAACTCTGGCTCACCTGCCAGCTCGATACGGTAATTAATACGGCTACGCTGCCCTAATAAATTAGTTGCTGCGAGCGCATCCTCATGCATCAAAACGCGCCCACCAAAACCAAAGGCCGTCAACGGGCGGTCAGGCTCTTTGGTTAGCACATCACTAATCATAAACTCAGCATCACCAATGGTGATTTGGTCACCGACAGTGGCGTTTAAGCTGTTCAATACTTCGGGTGCGACGACGACATTCGCAGCGCTTAATTGTGTCCAAAGAGGCTGCCCTGAGGCAAGCTCAGCGTCTCCATATAATGGATAAGCCGGCGAAACCGCTTTGACGCTGGCAAGTAAAGTTTGTTCATCGGTCACTACCATGGCGCTAAACTGATAGTCATATACAATTTGCGTATCAGCGACCGTCTCTACTTGTGCTAATACCTCGCTTGGCCAATCTTGCTTACTGTTTAAAATCAAATCGCCGCCAACGAGCGCGCGCTGATTATCATTGATATAGGTATCAACAGACTGTTGGATAGAATCTAAAGTCAGGTAAGTGGCAAGCGAAAGGACTAGCGTGATTAAGAATAAGACGGGATAGATCCAGCGCTGCCACCAGCTACGACTTAAGGCTTGCGCGCCCAAGTTTTTTGAAATTAACAGACGGTTAAATAGTTGGCTTATGATGCCACGCGAATCATTCGACTCATTATCCATGTTATCCATTGATTTTTGATCCATCTATCATACCGTCATGCATGGTAATGACACGATCTGCCATCTCCGCTAGTGCGGCATCGTGGGTGACCACGACCAATGCAGAGCCAACTTGCTGGCGTAAATCTAATAACAGCTGCATCACTTGACTGGCATTTTGCTCATCTAAGTTACCGGTTGGTTCATCGGCAAAGACAATTTTTGGCTGCGACACCAACGCGCGGGCAACCGCCGTTCGCTGCTGCTCACCGCCTGATAATTGGTTAGGCAAGCTATCACGCCGATGCCCTAAATCAACCGCTGCAATCAATTCGTTGACGCGTGCTTTATTCGGACGGCGGGCAATATCAAGCGGAAAGGCAATATTCTCGCTGACAGTTAATGTCGGTAATAGATGAAATGACTGAAAAACAAATCCCATCTCGCGTTGACGAATGACCGCCAGCGTATCTTCATCAAGGCTGCTTAAGGTTTGTCCCGCTAACTCAACCGAGCCACTATCAGGATAATCTAACGCTGCCAGTAGTCCGAGCAAAGTCGATTTGCCCGAGCCGGATTTACCCATGATGACCACAAACTCGCCCGCATCGACATGGATATCGACGTCTTTAATAATGGATAATGATTGGTCACCGACTTGGACGGTTTTATTGAGTTTGGAGGCGGTAAGTAGTGCTGTGTTATTGGCTGTAGCAATCATTGGCTAGTCTCAGTAGGCGTGCTAGGTTTCGTTGCCGTATCGGTATGGGCTGCTTCTAGCTTTTCGATTTCAGGTTGCAGAATTGGCAAAATATTGTCGTTGACGATAATGCTATAGCCTTCCTTGGTTGGATGAATGGCATCGGCTTGGTTGAGTTTGACATCACCGCCCACACCGTCTAAAAAGAACGGAATCAGCGTCACATTCATATCTTTCGCCACCCTTGGATATATCGCAGCAAACGATTCGACGTAGTCAGAGCCAAGATTGTCATAAATTTGCATTCCGCCCAAGATAACTTCGCTTCCGCTGTCTTGAAGGCGTTTAATAGCGGTGCGAATATTGGCTTCGACCGTTGCCACATCAATACCACGGATGGCATCATTGGCACCGATGGTCAAAATGGTAATATCAGGTTTGGTTTGCAATACCCAGTCCAGTCGATTGACCAATCCAGTACTGGTTTCACCGCTTAATCCTGAATTGATTACTTTGACATCCTTGTAGCCCATCTCTTTTAAGCGAGCTTCTAGCTGCGCGGGGTAATTGGCATTATTATCAACGCCAAGCCCTTCGGTCAACGAATCGCCCAATGCCAAGATGGTTAAAGGTGCTTGCTGCTCAGCTGAATGTTTAGATGGAGTAGATTCTTGCTTTTGAGGTTCAGCCATTGTCGTATTGACGGCCGGATTATTATTTTGAGTGTTGTCAGCCGTATTGGCGTCAGGCTGCTGTTGACAACCGCTAATAGCGATTGCGAGGCTCAAGGCGGCGACCGTGAGCAAACGCTGCGGTAGGCGAGAGGGTGTGTTTATCATGATTCTGCTGTCCTAAATACAATAAATTCAGTCTAGCAGAATCAGGTAAGCCGCAATATGGTACAAAAGTTAATTGATTGACGCCGAAGGTTAATTGATTGAAGATAAAAATTAAATCTTTTTACCATCGACCATTAGCGGGCGGCTAACCAGCCAAGCAAACCCCACGTTGATAATCATCAGTACTAGCATGATGAATAAGGGTAAATCCCAGTTGTCCGTTGCTTCGTGCAACCAACCGGTGCCAAGTGGACCAAAAAACGCAATCAGATAACCAATGGCTTGCGCCATGCCCGACAGCTCGCTTGATTGATTGGCGGTATAAGTACGCATCGAAAACAGCATCATACTTAAAGTGAAAATCGCCGAGCAGCCCATGCCCATCAGTCCTGACCATAGCCAAGCATAATCGGCAGACAGATAAGTGAGACCCAAGACGCCAAGCACGTTTAGTGACGCAGCAAAGATGGCCAGCGCTTGTATAGGACGCCCGCGGTTGACGAGCCACGTTAAGCTTAAAATAGCGACGGGTGCCATAAATTGAAAGACGGAAGCCATTTGTCCCGCGCTCACCGCTGACAACCCTTTACTTAGCCAAATCGATGGTAAGAAACTGGCGACGGTATAAAAAAGCAAGGACTGTAAACCCATAAATACCGCAATTTGCCAAGCAAACGGCGTGCGCCACATCGAAATGTGCGATGGTGCTTTCTCGCCTGCCGCAAGCGGTTTGATGGGCTGATGATTTGATGAACCCAAACGCAGCCGTAGCACTACCCAAATGATTAAGGCAAACAAGCCTAAAATCGACCAGCCACCCAGCGCCCATTGCCAGCCAAATTGCTCAGATAACGGCAAAACCACGCCTGCGACAATCCCTGCCGAGACGGTCATGGTAAGACTAAATAAACCAGTAATCAGCGGAATATGGTTCGGTGTGCGCTGCTTAATCACCGGAGCAGCAAGCGTATTGGCAAAGCCAATTGCCAATGTCAATAGTAAGGTGCCGCTTAAAAAGCCTATCCAAGTCGGAATGACGCTACGAATAACCATACCTGCGGTTAATAACGCAATCATCGTGATCAGCGTATTTTCAAGCCCAAAACGCTTCCCAATCGTAGGCGAAATAAAAGCCCCAAGCGCAAAGGTCAGCATCGGCACCGCACCAAGCCAACCAATTTGGGTTTCGGAGATATCAAGCGCCCCTTGTACCACCGGTGCAATAGAACCCAGCGCCACAATCGGCGCGCGCATATTGGACGCCAATAAAACCATAGCACATAGCACCAGCCAAAAAATAAAGCGCGATGAGGGCAGCTTTAGGTTTGCTGGCGCATCTGGTTGAGACTGGGACGGTATATCAGATTGCAAATTAGGAGAGGTAGACATAGCAGCACGACTATTAAAATAAAAAAAGGACACGTCATTTATAAGCACTGACTCAGCAGCACTTATAAATAACCCCAAGGCCCGTCGATAAGACGGCGCTCAAGACCACATATTAGAATATAGAGTATAAAAACACTTGCAGAAAGCAAGTCATATGAACTTGCTACCCCATTTATCAGGGTAAAGTTAGTATATGAATAGTGAAGTTTTGGCTTTGCTGATAGCGCTTATGATAAACAGGCTTTTATATAAACGCTAAAGCAAAAATAGCGTCAGTCACCGTTAGTTTGCAAGGTTAATTGCAAAGGACTCGACGCTATTATAAGAATAGAGGGCGGCTAAATACTACCAACGTATGGTAACAAATAGCAGGTTTATACCGACTTGCCTAATTGCGCAGCCTTTAGCGCGGTTTCTTGCTGCTGGTCAACCAGCGATTCGCATTTATTGGGGTCGTTACCACAAAATGAGCAAAACTCATCACCCATCAATTTTGCCACACCACCGCACGAGCCTCTAAGCGGCTTTTTTTTGACCATATAACCGATGCCCATAAAGATAAAAAACAGCATAAAGACGGTAAAGGTAACAGCAAGCATGGGAAGCAATTGGTTAAGCATAGAGATAACCTCTCGTTTAAAATATGAAGCAGCCATCTAAGCAATGACTTACTTATAGTATAGCAAAAATTTGCCTCGCCCGTTTGTGCTTAGCAGGTTATTACAGTCTAGACGTTTGATACTAAGACTTTTTATCGGCGCGTAAGGTTTTCATCGCCGGCGTTTCGACCACTTGCCAATCATCAACGCTGTCGGTCGCCGTGTCTGCTGCAACACCTTTTGCCAAAATGACAAATAAAGCTGCGATATTGTGCTCTTTCGCCGTAGCCAGCGCTTTTCCATAAGGCATGGCGGTCAAAGCCGTTGCCCACGCATCCGCCAGCGCCACCGTTTCTGCAGCGACCGTTACTGATGGCGCACCGCCTACGATTGGCTCACCTGTGGTTGGGGCAATAGTATGGCTATAATGCTTACCATCGAAAACAACGGAGTTGCGATAGTTGCCAGAAGTAGCAAGCGCCATGCTAGCGCCATTATTGATAGGCTGGCGAATCACCGCCATTGCTTGCCGTGTACTTACTGTACTGCCCTCAATGGGTGCATCAATAGCGATTTGCCACGGCTGCTGCTGGGCGCTAACGCCTGAAGTCGCCACTTCGCCGCCAATCTCAACCATATAGTTGCGAATTTGATAAGTGTTCTTAAGCACATCGGCAATGACGTCGACGCCATAACCCTTAGCCACCGCCGAAAAATCAAGGCCAACGCCGTCTTTGGTTTTATAAATGCTGTCATCTTTTTGAATGACACTGTCAAAATCGACCAAGGCTTTCGCTTGCGCAATCTCAAGCGCCGTTGGCGGACTTTGTAAGCGCTCAACCGTCATGGTACTGCCAAAGCCCCAAGTTTCTATCAAAGGCATTACCGTTGGGTCAAAAGCGCCGCCCGATAGCTCATAAACTTGCCTTGAGGCTTGCAACACATGGCTAAAATCGGCGTCGATAGCAATCGGCGTATCTTTGCCTAATTGGTTAAATTTAGAAATAGTAGAGTCGGCTTGATAGGTCGACATGCTGTCGTTTATATCTTGCAAGCGCTTATCAATTGCTGCTTGTATGGCAGCTTCATCAGCGCCTTTGGGTAATTGATAACTGATGTGGTAGCTGGTGCCCATGGTCTCGCCGCTAAGATTGTCGTAATCGGGCTTTTGCTGGCAGGCGCTAAGCATGAGTACAGAGCTGATAGCAATGATGGTTAAAGAGGCGGATTTTAGGGGTTTGTTAGGAGTAAGAAAGGTGGTTAAATTTGTCATATAAGTCATCACAGCTTGATAAAGCGAAGGGGTGAGTGGGGGCGTTAGTTTGCAGGTAATAAACTAAGCAAGCTAAGCGTCGCCTATTTTACACCCCTTGTTACCGATAAGGCCAATTTACGACTAACGTACGACTTAAATAACTACGACTCGAGAAGATACGATTGAACCTGCCTGTTTTTATTTAACCTGTGACTCACGAATAAGCTTATATAGCTTCGGCGGCGATAAACGATTGACTCTAGTGGCAAGCTTTTCTTTACTGCCAGCAACGATGACATATTCTTCACCCTTAGTCAGGGCTTTGACGACTTGCTTGGCAAAGGCGGTCGCAGTAAGACCTTTATTGGTGGCGTCATCCATTGTCCCTTGCGCACTACCATCACCAGTCAAGGCATTGATAGAAATATTGGTTTGAATAAACCCTGGGAATATGGTCGCGACCTCGATGCCTTGGTCATGCAATTCTGCGCGCAAGCTGTTTGCCCACATATGGATAGCGGCTTTGGCAGCACCATAAGCGCCGCGATATTGGGTACCCAGTAAACCTGCCACGCTCGATACCATGACAATTTTGCCGCCACCTTGCGCAATCATATCGGGCAATACCAGTCTGGTCAGCCGTGTTTGCGCGAAATAATCTATCTCCATCAGCTTACGTTCAACTTCCTCGGTCGTTTCCATGATAAGCGCGCGTTGACTGATGCCCGCATTATTAATCAACCAATCCACTTTTTCAGTTTTAGCCTTGATTGTTTCATAGGCTTCTTTTGCTTGCGCGGCATCGGCGATATCAAAGGGAACGACGATATGCTTTTTGCTGTTTTTGCAGCGATTTTTGACTGTCTCTAATTTAGCTTTATCACGGCCACTTAAAATAATGCTGGCACCACGTTTGGCAAAGGCAATTGATAATGCTTCGCCGATACCGCTAGACGCGCCGGTAATCCAAATGGTCAAATCTTTCGCTTTGGTTTTCATAAGAATCCTTTCTGATTGAAAATGGTTTATTTAGCGCATAAAAAAAGAGCCTCCATTGAGACTCTTAATTTATCATATATTTTTAGCTTAACGATACTTGTTGAATAAATAGGTGTTATCAACCGATTTAAATAACTCGCTTAACCACCAAAATCATCAAGCATGATGTTTTCATCTTCCACGCCCAAGCTGTGTAGCATGTCGATTACCGCCGCGTTCATCATCGGTGGCCCGCACATGTAGTATTCACAGTCTTCTGGGTTTGGATGGTCTTTAAGATAGTTTTCAAGCAGCACGTTATGGATAAAGCCGGTTGGACCTTCCCAATTGTCTTCAGGGAGAGGGTCAGACAAGGCCACATGCCACTCAAAGTTATCAAACTCTTCTTCTAGCTGATCATAATCTTCAACGTAGAACATCTCACGAATCGAGCGCGCGCCATACCAAAAGCTAATCTTACGCTTGGTATCTAAGCGTTTAAGCTGATCGAAAATGTGCGAGCGCATCGGTGCCATACCCGCACCACCACCGACGAAAATCATTTCAGCTTCGGTGTCTTTGGCAAAAAACTCACCATAAGGACCAGAAACCGTCACTTTATCGCCAGGGACGAGGCTAAATACCCAAGAGGACATTTTGCCCGGTGGTATACCGTCAGGGCCGCGAGGCGGTGGACTGGCGATACGGATATTAAACTTAATAATGCCTTTCTCGTCTGGATAGTTGGCCATTGAGTAAGCACGAATAACTGGCTCATCAACTTTTGACACATATTTGAAAATGTCGAACTTTTCCCAATCTTCGCGGTATTCTTCGTCAATCACAAAGTCTTTATAATGCACTTCATGCGGCGGCGCTTCTAACTGTACATAACCACCCGCACGGAAATTGACTTCCTCGCCTTCTGGAATTTTAAGCACCAATTCTTTAATAAAGGTGGCAACGTTATCGTTCGAGACAACTTCACATTCCCATTTCTGTACATCAAAAAACTCAGGGTCAATCTCAATTTTCATGTCTTGCTTTACCGCAACCTGACAGGCAAGACGCATGTGGTTACGGATTTCGCCTTGGGTAAAATACCCAGTTTCGGTGGGCAGGATAGAGCCGCCCCCTTCGATAACGCGGCAACGACACTGCGCACAGGTACCACCGCCACCACAGGCCGAAGATAAGAAAATACCTTCGCTTGCCAATGTTTGTAGCAGTTTTCCGCCCGCGGGTGTCACGACGTCATTATCGGGATTATCATTGATATGGATAGTAACATCGCCTGAACTGACCAATCTTGAGCGCGCTGCCAAAATAATGGCAACAAGACCCATGATGATCACGGTAAACATAGCAACGCCACCAATCGCCGTAGCGTAATCCATGGTAGGTATCCTTAATCTATGGAGTAGGGGAGCGAAAAAACGTCTTTGCGTTTTTTGAACCCCTACCGAATAAATGAATTAAATAGGTCAAAGTGCTAAATAGGGTTTAAGCTTAGCGGTTTAAATTGACATACCGCCGAAAGACATAAAGCCAAGTGACATCAGACCAACCGTGATAAAGGTAATACCAAGACCACGCAGCGGCGCTGGAATGTCTGAGTATTTTAGCTTTTCACGGATACCCGCCAAGGCGGTAATCGCCAATGCCCAACCAAAACCTGCGCCGACGCCGTATACCATCGATTCGCCAAAGTTATAATCACGCTCAACCATAAACAGTACGCCACCTAAAATGGCGCAGTTAACGGTAATCAGTGGCAAAAACACCCCAAGGGCGTTATACAGACTCGGGACGAACTTATCCAAGAACATCTCTAAAATCTGTACCACAGCGGCGATCAAACCAATATAACTGAGTAGGCCCAAAAAGCTTAAGTCGATATCAGGGAAACCTGCCCATGCCAGCGCACCATTTTTTAAGATGAACTGAAACAAAAGGTTATTTAGCGGTACGGTAATCGCCATCACGACGACCACAGCGACTCCAAGACCAATCGCGGTGGAGACCTTTTTTGATACCGCCAAAAAGGTACACATGCCTAAGAAGTAGGCCAGCGCCATATTCTCGATAAAGACCGAGGTTATAAATAAACTGACATAGTGTCCCATTAGTGACCGCCTCCTTGTGCCATGCCTTTAGATTGCGGCTTCATTACAAATTCAGCTTCTTCGACCTGTTCAGGTTTCCAAGTACGGATAATCACAATGAACAGAGCAATGATAAAGAACGCTGACGGTGGCAATAGTAATAGACCATTTGGTACGTACCAACCACCATCGTTAGCAGTTTGCAAAATGGTAATACCGAACCAACTGCCTGCGCCCAAAATCTCACGCACGCTCGCGACAAATAGCAGTACCGCCGAGTAACCAAGACCGTTACCAATACCGTCTAAAAAGCTTGGTACTGGTGGATTGCTCATGGCAAATGCTTCGGCACGGCCCATCACGATACAGTTGGTGATAATCAAACCAACGAATACCGACAAACCTTTACTGACGTCATAAGCGACCGCTTTTAAAATCTGGTCAACCACAATAACCAATGACGCAATAATCGTCATCTGCACAATAATACGAATGCTTGATGGGATTTGCTTACGGATAATAGAGATAAAAAAGCTTGAGAATGCCGTGACCAAGGTCAACGCCACACTCATTACCAGCGCATTCGCCACACTGGTAGTAACTGCCAACGCCGAACAAATACCTAAGATTTGCAGGGCAATCGGGTTATTGTCAAAGATAGGCGAGGTTAAAATCGTTTTTGTATCAGCCATGTTATGCCTCCTTACCGTGTGCTGCTGGCACTACTGCGACCAGTTCGGTTGCGGGATGCGTCTGCTGTTGATGTAAGTTCTGACCCAGTTTTTTATACGGACTTTGACTGGCTTTGACTTCTGGATCCGCCACTGTTTTGCCGTTTTGTTCACGCAGCTGGTCTAAGTAAGGCTTATAGCCTTGCTCACCTAGCCAAAACTGAATCATGTTACTGACGCCGCGACCGGTTAAGGTTGCACCACTGATGCCATCTACCCAGTTGTCTTTTGGATTACCGGCTTTAGTCACACCTGTTGCAACTGCGCCGTTTTCATCATAAGAGTGAATGCCGCTCCACATGGCGCGCCACTCAGGCTCCTCGATACGAGCACCTAGACCTGGGGTTTCTTTATGCTCATAGAAACTGATTCCTTTGATGGTATTCATATCACTTTCAAGCGTTAAGAAACCATAAATCGTACCCCATAGACCATAGCCTTGAATCGGCAGCACCACCATTTCAGGCTGTCCCGCGTCATCACTTTTGACATAGACTTTGGCGTATTTAGGAACACGGCCGATACCAGCAGGGTCATTACCGCCCAAATCTTCGCTTAGCGCCTGATTTTTGGTCGCTTGACTGGCATCGTACGCATTGCGATCAGGAATGCCAGCGGCTTTTAGCGCGTCGTCATCGAGGTAATTGCCTTTATTAAGGTCAACGATTTTTACCTCAAAGTCTTTAAAACGCTCGGCCACATCTTCATTGGTATCAGACGCTGGGTCAAACATACCAGCGGCGACTAAGATATTTTTGTTACGGTCTAAGCGCGCGTTTTCAACTTGTGCTGGTTTCAAACCCACAGCCGCCGCTGAGACCAATACAGAGCACACCAAGCATAGCGTCAACGCCACGCTGATGGTTTTTGCATTATTACTTTTGGGCTTGGACATAACGAACCCTCCGTGCTGTTTGGCGCTTGATATTGGCTTGCGTCACAAAGTAATCAAATAATGGCGCAAATAAGTTGGCGAATAAAATGGCAAGCATGATGCCTTCTGGGAAGGCTGGGTTGACGACGCGAATGAGTACGGTCATAAAACCAATCAAAATACCATAAGCCCAGCGGCCTTTATTGGTGTGCGCAGCTGATACAGGGTCGGTTGCCATAAATACTGCACCAAAGGCAAAACCGCCGATGACTAAGTGCCAATAAAACGGCAGGCTCATCATCATATTGTCTTCAGAACCGACCATATTAAAGACTAGCGATGTGGCAATTAGCCCAACCACACAACCTGCCATGATGCGCCATGAGGCAATGCGCGTCCAAAGTAGAACCACTGCACCTAGCAAAATAGCCAGCGTCGATACTTCACCGATACTGCCTTGCATATTACCTAAGAAAGCATCCGTCCATGTGATGGCATTGCCATAAACATCAACGAAGTCTGCTGGGACGACGCCAAGCGCGGCAAGTCCAAGTGGCGTGGCTCCTGAGAAACCATCAACCGCCGTCCATACTGAGTCGCCTGACATATAAGCAGGGTAAGCAAAGTATAAGAACGCACGACCTGATAGGGCAGGGTTCAGGAAGTTTTTACCCGTACCGCCAAAGACTTCTTTTGCCACGACCACACCAAAGATAATACCTAAGGCAACTTGCCATAAAGGAATATCTGGTGGGAGACACAGCGCAAATAGCACAGAAGTCACAAAGAAACCTTCGTTAACTTCATGCCCGCGCACGACAGCAAAGATAATCTCACAGAGAATACCAACCGCAAAGGTGACGATATAAATCGGTAAGAACTGCATGGCTCCGTAGACAAAGCTTGCCCAGATACTGTCTGGATTGTAGCCCGCCATACTGGTGATAACGGTACGCCAGCCTTCAGGCTGTAAGCCAAGCTGCGCAATCGCTGTTAATGCTTGATGACCGATATTGTACATACCCCAAAACATCGCAGGGAAAGTACATAACCAAACGGTAATCATAATACGCTTAAGGTCGATACCGTCGCGTACGTGTGAGGATGCGTATGTCGTTGAGCCTGGTTGACGTAAAAACGTATCAAACATCTCAAAGATGGCGTAGTACTTTTCGTGTTTGCCACCCTTGGTGAAAGACGGCTCCATACGATCGAACATACTGTGTAAAAATTTCATCGTGGTTAGCCCTCCAGCTCAATGCGCGTTAAGTTGTCACGCAAAATATCGCCGAATTCATATTTGCCAGGAGATACAAAGGTGCATAATGCCAAATCTTCTTCGTCCAATTCAAGTACGCCCAAATCGACAGCGCTAACGATGTCTTCGACAATCAAAGCGCGCAGTAGCTGCGTTGGCAGATAGTCTTGCGGCATGACTTCTTCATAGACGCCAATTGGCACCATCGCCCGCGGTGAGCCATTGCTCGAAGTGGTAAAGTTATATTTTTTACCACCAAAAAACTGCGAGATATAGATAGGCAATTTAGAAAAGCGATTGGCACCAGCGGTAAAGAAGTGAAACGCTGGACGTTCACGACCTTCGGTTAGCGCACTGATTTGATTATGAAAGCGACCAAGATAATTGGTATTGCCCGCCACTTTGCGACCTGAAAGCACAGAACCCGAGACGATACGGTTCTCGCCAGCTGTAAGCTCACCTTTGGTCAATGCTGCGATATCTGCACCGCGCTCGGTGACCACCAAATGCGGGTTTTTAACCGCAGGGCCAGCGAGGCTAAGCATACGGCGCGTATATAAACGACCAGTAGTAAACAACTTACCAATGGCAATCACGTCTTGGTAACCAATCGTCCACACGGTCACGCCGCGCATGATAGGATGCAAAAAGTGAATGTGCGTGCCAGCCAGACCAGCAGGGTGTTTGCCAGCAAAGCTATGATACTCAGTGACATTATTAGCAGCCGTTTTGGCAACTGGCGTCAGCTGGGCATCGCCATGATGGCAGACAAAGGTCTTGGGGCTGAGGGTTGATAATACAGCAAGTCCGTCATTGAACGCTTGAAGCTGCTCATTAATCAGCAACATCGGGTCAAGCGCTAATGGATTGGTATCCATAGCGGTGACAAAGATAGCGTGCGGACGGGCACCAATATCGGGGGAGCGGCTATAAGGACGCGTGCGAAAAGCGGTCCATTCACCAGAGGCAAGCAGTTGGGTTTCAACGACTTCAGAATCTAGGTCAGCAAGTTGCTGGGAGTCGTAGCGCTGAAATTCTACTTCTTCACCGTTTGGGTCGACCGCAATCACAAGACTTTCAAAAACACGACGCTCACCGCGATTAACGGCGACGACCTTACCAGCAGCAGGGGCAGTGTAGATAACGCCAACCCGTTTTTTGTCTTCAAAAACGGGCTGACCTTTAGCTACGATGTCGCCTTCTTTGACATTCATCGTGGGCTTCATGCCCACATAATCATAGCCAACAAGTGCTACATAGGCGGGTCTGTGCTCAGATATCTCGCGGGAGGGTTCACCAGTGATGGGTAAATCCAAACCTTTTTTGATGGTAATCATAAGCGAAAACTTAGTCCATAGTCTAAAACGATACCAGACGTCCTGTTTGGTATATCGGCAGCATGGATAACAGCGTCATCAATAAAGTGCTTTATCACTCCCAAAAAAGGGCGTGAAAAAGTGCTCTAGACATAACACATCATCATAACTACAAGTAAGAGTATTAACGCTGACCTTAGACTCCTTAACAACACGTTAATGTCTTATTCGAATGACCAAAGTGACGACTGGCTACCAAGGTGTATCGTAAAACTCACAAATCTAACCGCGTCCTCAACGAGGATGACAGTAGATAAAATACAGTTTTACCATACGATTTATTAAAATCTTAAAATTTGTCGTATCAGGAATCATAGGGTTATTAAAATTTACGCAGCGCTATTCATACGAGTGAATATAAATGAGGCATCAGTGATTTGTTCATACTTTATGAAAGCTGTCTTTGTGAAAGCTATCTAAGTGCTGGTTAATGACCTATGATTACAGGGTAAACTCAATGTCTTGATAAGCTCAGCATTAATTTAGTGCTAATGGGGTGCTCATATTTACCTTATGCTGATTGCAATCGTCAATAGGTAGCAGACGATTAGGTTTTATCATACAAATACAAATTTACCTAGGATTATACGCTAAACTGACCTAAAATTGCCAGTTGGTAAATGAATTTACCTAATGTTACGAGTGTTTCCTTCGGCTAAAACTTATGGTTATGATTGTGATTACGGTGATGGGTTCTTTACCATTTTTTAACCAAACTTTAACTCGTATTCTCATTTACCACTGCCATTTTTAATATTTAATCAATTTTCCCTAATAGCTGCTTTTAATTTGCTATGCTAAATAAATTTTATGTAGTCGCCCTTTGATGGGCTTGGATACTTTTTTCACTTTTGAATTTTTCTTATTCAAATTGTTATTATTCAACTATTTTTAATCGCTGATATCGTTTTATAAGGAATGCTGTATGTGTGCTGTCCCTGTCATTATCCCCGCTATTGATTTAAAAGATGGTAAATGTGTGCGTTTAAAACAAGGCCGTATGGAAGACGATACGGTATTTTCTGATGATCCAGTCGCTATGGCGGCGCGTTGGGTCAATGAAGGCGCGCGGCGCTTGCATTTAGTCGATTTAAATGGCGCATTTGATGGCATCCCAGTACACAAACAAGTGGTCAACGACATTGCCAAAGCTTTCCCCAAGCTGCCGATTCAATTGGGCGGCGGTGTGCGCAATATGAAAACCATCGAGCAGTATATTAGCGCAGGTTTGACCTACATTATTATTGGTACCAAAGCCGTGGAGGATCCTGACTTTGTGACCGAAGCCTGCCGCGAGTTTGCTGGACACATTATTGTCGGTATCGATGCCAAAGATGGCATGGTTGCCACGCACGGTTGGGCAAACGTGACCGATACCAAAGCTACCGAGCTTGCCAAGCGTTTTGCTGATGTTGGCGTATCGTCAATCGTTTATACCGATATCGCTCGTGATGGCATGATGCAAGGCGTCAATGTCGAGCAAACGGTTAATTTAGCGCGTGAAGGCGGCTTGCCGGTGATTGCGTCAGGCGGCGTCACCGATATGAAAGACATTGAATTGCTAAAACCTTATGGTGACTGTATCGAAGGGATTATCACTGGCCGCGCGATTTACGAAGGCACCTTAGACTTGGGTGAGGCGCAGCTTTATCTAGATGGTAAATAGTTTTTAGTCGCCATGTCCAGAGAGCGTTATTGGAAATGTGATATAAAGCTAGAATAATAAAGGGATACTTATGGCAGCGTATGTTGACCAGCCTCAATTACGTAGGCTACACAGGTTAAGCCAGCGCCAGTCGCGTATAACGATAAACGTCTACGCTCAGCTGTTATTGCTATTAAGTATCTTTTTAAGTGTTCTTTTAAGCATGCCAACTTATGCGGCTACAGACAGCAGCACAAGTGAGAGTATTATACTCAATAATGAGGCTACTGAAGATAGTACAGCTGACAGTGGGACCAGCGCTCAGACGCCTAACGCCCCAGCTATAAACGCCCCACCTGCCAATGAGCCAAATAATAGTCTAAATAGTGCCATCACTATTACCCCTGCTACGCCAAGTACTTCTGACACTGCGCCCGCGCCAGTTGAAAAACCGCCAGTTATCAGCGGTGAAAGTACTAATAATGCCCAAATCGAAACCACGCCAACGCCGTTAAAAGACAATGATATCCAGCAACGTATCAGTGGCATTTTTTCAGAAATTGACGGCTTGCAAGCAGTAAGTGTCAGCGTCAACCAAGGGGTTGTAACCTTAACCGGTGAGACGCCTAACGAGAAAAAAGCCCAGCAAGCGATTAATCTGACCAATCGCTTAACCGACGTGGTGACGGTAGAAGATAGAATCAATCGCACCCTTGATGTGCAGGATAATGTCTCGACTGTTTATCAGAGTCTCAAAGCGCAAACCAAAAACCTAGTCAAAGCGTTGCCGCTACTACTCGTAGGGATTGTTTTATTTGCCTTAGTGACGTGGTTTGGCAGTTGGTTATCCAATCGACAAAAAATGTGGCAACGTCTTACGCCAAATCCCTTTGTCGCAGAGTTACTTGCCCAAACCGTTAAAGTCATCTTTATCATTTTCGGTCTTATCTTAGCGTTAAGTTTGATTGGTGCTGAGACTATCTTGGGCACGCTGCTTGGTGGGGCAGGTGTTATTGGTATCGCCGTTGGTTTTGCCGTCAAAGACACCATTGAGAACTATATTGCCTCGCTCATGCTCAGTATCCGCCAACCGTTTCGCGCCCGCGACCATATTTTGATTAACAATCAAGAAGGCATCGTGGTGCGCCTAACCTCACGCGCCACGATTTTAATGACCTTAGACGGCAATCAGTTACGTATTCCTAACGCTGAAGTCTTTAAAGCAACAATTTTAAATTACACCAAAAACCCCGAGCGCCGTTTTACCTTTGAGCTCGGGGTTGATGCCAACGACGATCCGCTTGCTGCGATCAAGGTAGGTATCGATGCCATCTGTCAGTTGGGATTTGCCTTAGATAAGCCAAAAGTCACGGCGGTTATCAAAGAAGTCGGCGAATCAAACATCGTTTTACAGTTCCAAGTATGGGTCAATCAATTGGAGGCAGATTTCTCCAAAGCCCGCAGTATCGCCATTCGCGAAACCAAGCATGCCTTAGAAGATGAAGGTTTTACTTTACCCGAGCCCATTTATCAGTTGCGCTTTAACCATAAGCTAGAAAAAGCCTTTGAGCATTTCCAAAGCAGTCAAACGAACGATAAATCACCAGCGGAAACGACGGTAACGCCGCACATTTCTGCAACTGATAAAGCGTCTGATGTATCTTCTGCTACTGGTACTAGCATTGAAGATAAAGATAAGAAACAAGCAAAGGCGCGGGCCAAGCATATCTTACAAGGTCGCAATGCCGACGAAGTACTCGATGCGCGTCCTGACCAGAAACTAATGGAAAAAGTTGAGCAAGAAATTGCCGAAAATTCAGATGAAACCGACCTATTAAGTAACAACAGTCCGCAAGAATAGCCCAAAAGAGTGGCGTTGAAGATTATCTATTAAAAAATGATTACTAACTATAAAAGTCGGCATAAAAAATGCAACGAAACGTCTATCTACCTTTTATCGACATAGACGAGATATTTTTTATGCAAATCAAACATCTGATTATTTTTGCTTTGGCTGGTATCGTTATTCTCGCAGGGTTTAATATGATCAGCGGCAGCCAACGTGAAAAAAATAGAGAAGCGTTAGCCGCTAGTAGTGTCGCAGAACAAACTGACATTAACGTAGCTGAGAGTAATACTTCAGATATCGCAAGTCAGCCGTTAGGGCAGCAGCCAAAAGCTATCCTTGATAAAGCAAGCACGCAGATAGAACAAGCGGAGCAGGTCAGTCAACAACGCCGCGAGCAAATCGCTAATACGCAATAGGAGCTTTAAACCTTAGAGTTATTATTGTTTAGAATTTTAAGGCTGAAATAAGTGGCGTCTTAATAACAGCATCTAATTAATCGCCCTTTAATGAATACAAAAAAAAGACTAACGATAATGTTAGTCTTTTTTTAATCTTAACATTTAGGCAACGTTAGCTTTTTTTGCTGGTGCCTTTACCACGGCTGCTGCTTCTTTTAGAAGGGGGTTTATTCGCCGAAGTTTTGTTAGCAGAGCTCTTACCAGCCGAATTGTTCTTTGGCTGATCGCGTTTGGTTTGATTCATTTGGCTTGCTTGTAGCTTAGCTTTAAGATCAAAGTCGATTTGTAGCAGGTCCATATTAACGCCCGCTACTTTTACGCGAACCAAATCGCCAAGCCCAAATACCGTGCCTCTGTCTTTACCGATAAGCTGTTGTTGCTGCTCATCATAGACAAAGAAGTCGTCGCCAACGTTGGAGATGTGCACGAGACCATCGATATATAAGTCGGTCAAAGTCACAAATAAACCGAAGCTCGTCACAGTCGTCACCACGCCATCGAACTCTTCGCCGACATGATCTTTCATATAATGACATTTGAGCCAAGATTCCACATAACGCGATGCTTTTTCGGCGCGGCGCTCGGTATCTGAGGTTTGCGTGCCAGCATCTTCAAGCGAGAAATCCATTACTGGCTGCTGGCTATTAGTCACTTTCGCTTTAATCGCGCGATGCAGCATTAAATCAGGATAGCGGCGAATCGGCGAGGTAAAGTGGCTGTATTCATCATAAGCCAAACCAAAGTGACCGATGTTGTCAGGCGCATAGTTCGCTTGCATCATCGAGCGTAGCAGCATGCTGTGGATGCTAATCGCGTCAGGGCGGTCTTTGGTAGCTTCGATGATACGCTGATAATCTGCTTGCGTTGGGCTTTCCTCAGGGAAGCTTAAGCCAAAGTTTTTGGCATATTCATGAATGCGCATTGACTTTTCGCTATCAGGCTTATCGTGGTTACGATATAAGACAGGCAACTCATGTTTTAGGGCAAAGTTTGCTGCACAGGTATTAGCAAGCAGCATACATTCTTCGATAAGCTTTTGTGCATCGCCGCGCGTACGCGGTAAAATCGCTTCGATGCCACCTTTTTCATTAAACTTAATATACGTTTCGACTGTTTCAAACTCCATGGCATGGCGTTCTTCACGTTTTTTTAGCAGCAGCTCATACAATTGATGTAAGGTATCGACCGATTTTTTAACATCTTTATTAGCCGTTAATGATTCAGGAACGCTTTTATCTTTTGGATTGGCAAGGTAAGCATTCACTTGGTTATAAGTCAGGCGCGCTTGTGAGTGCATAACGCCCGGATAAAATTCGTAGCCTGTGACTTTACCAGCACGCGATATCTTGATATCGGCAACCATACAGAGACGGTCAAGGTTGGGGTTCAAAGAGCATAGGCCGTTAGACAATACTTCTGGCAGCATCGGAATCACGCGATGCGGAAAATACACTGACGTGCCGCGCTCGTAAGCATCTTTATCAAGTGGTGAGTTTGGCGTGACGTAATAGCTTACATCAGCAATCGCTACTAAAACACGATAGTTACCGCCTGAGCGTTTTTCGGCAAACACTGCATCATCAAAGTCGCGCGCGTCTTCACCGTCAATAGTAATAAGAGGTAAATCGCGCAAGTCTGTACGACCTTTCAAGTCTTTTTCGGTCGGCTCTTGATAGCTATTGGCCTGCTGTAATGCCGCTTCGCTAAAGTCTGACGGGATATCATAGTTGAGTAGAGTCGTCTCAATAATCAATTCACGGTCATTATCATCAGATAAGACTTGAGTGATTTTACCAGTGGCAAACTCGTGTTGGTTTGGCCAATCGATAATATCGACTTTGACTGGCGCACCTTGTTTGGCATCTAACGCTTGCACGTTTTCTTCAGTGACGGTAATCGGCTGATGGTTATTTGGGCTACCAAGCTCAACGCAATAACCTTCTTCATCATGCGCCAATGTACCAATAAAATTGTTTTGGCGACGCTCAACGATATCGACAATACGCCCTTCGGTACGACCGCGATTATCCGTAGAGGTGCCAACCGCCTGTACGGTATCGCCATTAAATACCCAGCGCATCTGCTTTTCATGCAAAAACAAATCAGGCATATCGCTCAATATCACAAAGCCAAAGCCTTTAGGGTGAGCTGACACGGTGCCAGTGACGATATCGTGTTCGGTTACAGTACGATAGCGATAAGGACGCCCGTCGCGGTTTACTTGCCCATCGCGCGCCATTGCCTTTAGACGATTGCCTAAAGCATCAAATTGGTCAGGGTCATCAATATTAAAGGCTTTTGCCAATTGTTGATGCGTGACTTCACCGTATTCATTAATCGTACTGAGTATCAGTTCGCGACTAGGAATAGGGTTAACGTATTTTTGTGCCTCACTCGAGGCGTTTGGATCATTCCAACTCATAAATTACCGTATCTATTTTTTAAAATTATTAATAAGTGCTATCTTAACACGAACAACGCCGTAATATCTTAGGTCAATTGTCTTATGTGTATCAGATAGCAAGTAGCTGCTAGCTTGTATCGCTAACAGCCTTCGACATGCGAGCCAATCAAATATCAATATCGACCGTATTTGATTGATTGGTTATCTTTTTAGTATTTAATTCTTTCGATACTTCAAGGACAGTCGTTTGATTCGACTTATCGAGATATTTCTGCGCTTTATCAACTTCGGCTGTCAGAGTATTGACCGTTTGCTTCATATTTTCTAACGCCTCGATTTTATAATTGCTAATCATATCCATCGTTTCATAGACGTTATTGAAGGCGTTTTGGAGTTTATCAAGCTCAATCGTGCTACTGGTTGCCTGCTCATGAATCTCAAGCGATTGACGTTTGAGCATCGCAGAGGTTGATTCAATCAAGCTGCTGGTCGTTTTATTTAGCGCGGTGATTTGATCGAGTACCAGTTTTTGATTGGTCATTGCTTGAGCAACCACCACTGCCGTACGTAGCGCCGAGATCGTCGTCGTCGTCGCGCGATCCACACCTTTAATCAGCTCTAGGTTGTTTTTACGAATGGTATCAAGGGCCAAGTAACCTTGTACGTTTACCGCCAATTGCGTTAAAAAGTCGGTATTTTTTTGCCGTACATAAAACAGCATTTCTTCTTTAATAATACGCGCTTTTTCGGGGTCAGTGGCTTCAACGGCATAAACCTTTTGCTCAAGCTGTTCATCGATTTTTTTGCCAACATAAATGTATTGGCGAATCGATTGCATCAGCTCCCACATATTGACTTTTTCCTGCTCAATCATGGCATTGTCTTTGAGCAGTTCGTCTTTGCCATTATAAAGGCTGGACACCACGGCGTTGATATGCGATTGCGCTGACTCATATTGACGGAAATAATCTTGCACTTTATTACCAAATGGAATCAGACCAAAGAGCTTGCGTGAGCTGGTCAGCTCTTTTTTGCTCGGATCCAAATCTTCAACAATACCGCGCAGCTCAGTCAATGATTTGGCGATAGGTGAGTTATCAAACAAGCTATCATTGAGACTTTTTGCTGGTAAATCGAGCATACGGTTTGACACTTGTGCCGATTCGCGAATTTCTTTATTGCCCAAATTATGGATAGATTGCACGTTTTGCTGAAACTCAGCGCTGTGTACTGAGTTGTTAATCACGTGATCGACAAAGGCATCGACTTTAGCATCAAGTTCAGGAATCTGGCTTTCGTCCAGTTTCACCATTTGATCCGCTTCGCTTTTTTGTATTTCTTTCACCGGCTCAGGAGCGGTTAAAGTGATGCTTGGCGTTGAGGCGTTTTCGGGCGGGGTCAATTCTTGCATAAAATTTCCTATAATATCTAAAAATGGGATTCTTTACCGACGACGTTATTTATCAATGACACTATTTATTGACTATTAATTGTCATTAACTATTAATTGTTAATGAATAACAGTTTTTGCTAAGCGCTTTTATAGTCGTGGTTTCAATTGTTTTTATTACCCAATGATTTTTATTCGAATGAGATATGTGTGATGAGATAATCTTTAGATTAACTGGTAATGAAAAGGTTGAGAAGATGGGTTTTGTAAACTGAGGTTTATAAAGCGTTTATAGAGGAATTTGGCTTATCGTACTTAGCTTTTTTATATTTAATGGGCGTATTCAGTAATAAATATGAAAAAACCATCAATATCCCGGAGTATATTGATGGTTAAGAGTATAACTATCTATAATAACGAGCTGTCTGTGTTAGTTAATTGATTATATTAACTAACCATCACATCGATTTACAGCCACTACTCGCTATAATCCACAGGTGGATTATTTTTTCTTAGTAGGTCCAAGTAGCATACCCATTTGACGGCCTTCCATCTTAGGATACTGTTCGACGTTTGAGATATCAGCGGTATCTTCAATGATACGATCAAGTTGTTTACGTCCAATCTCTTGGTGCGCCATTTCGCGGCCACGGAAACGGATACTGATTTTAACTTTATCTTGGTTTTCCAAGAAGCTGACGATTTTTTTCAGCTTAACTTGATAATCCGCCTCTTCAGTACTAGGACGTAGCTTCATCTCTTTTAGCTGGGTCTGTTTTTGGTTCTTCTTCGCTTCTTTCGCTTTCTGCTTTTGATCATAGAGGAAATGTTTATAATCCATGATTTTGCATACTGGCGGCTTGGCTTCAGGAACCAATTCGACCAAATCTAGATTTTCATCACGCGCCGCTTTCATCGCGGTTTCGATATCGACCACGCCCATTTGCTCGCCATCTTCTTTAACCAAACGGACTTCTTTAGCATTGATATCTTCGTTGATGTTCAAACGGTTTGACTGTTTAATAGGTATTACTCCTCATCTGTTTTTGGGGTCTGTCGGCCTTTTTTGCTGACAGCAGTCTGTACTAAGCTAATAAATTCTGCAACACTCATGACGCCGAGGTTTTCACCTTCACGAGTTCGGACGTTGACACTGCCCGTTTCAACCTCTTTATCCCCTAATACTAGCATATAGGGAACGCGTTCTAATGTTTTCTCTCGTATCTTAAATCCAATCTTTTCGTTACGCAAGTCACTCGTCGCTCGCAAACCTGCATTTTTCAGCTCACGGACCACATTTTCACAAGCATCGGCTTGTTTATCAGTAATATTCATCACCGCCACCTGTTGCGGCGCAAGCCATACAGGCATCCAACCGGCGTAGTTTTCGATCAAGATACCGATAAAACGCTCAAACGAGCCTAAGATTGCACGGTGCAGCATAATTGGGGTTTCGCGCTCGTTTTGCTCATTGACGAATTCGGCATCAAGGCGCTCAGGCATATTTGGATCAACCTGTATCGTACCGCACTGCCAGACACGACCCAATGAATCCTTTAGACTAAACTCAATCTTCGGACCATAAAATGCGCCTTCACCCGGTAGATATTCCCAATCAAGACCTGAGCTATCTAGGGCATCTGCCAAGGCTTTTTCGGCAAAATCCCAAGATTCATCGCTACCAACGCGTTTTTCAGGACGGGTTGAGAGCTTCATAATGATATTATCAAAACCAAAGTCTTCATACACCGCAAGGGTCAGTTTAATAAAATCCGCAACTTCTTGCTGAATTTGTGCTTGCGTACAGAAAATATGCGCATCATCTTGAGTGAAACCACGTACACGCATCAAACCATGTAATGAGCCAGAGGGTTCGTTACGATGGCACGAGCCAAACTCCGCCATACGTAGCGGCAGTTCACGGTAAGACTTTAAGCCTTGGTTAAATACTTGTACGTGACATGGGCAGTTCATTGGTTTTACTGCATAATCACGGTTTTCGCTCGAAGTGGTAAACATATTGGTGGCATAGTTACCCCAATGGCCTGAACGTTCCCACAAGCTGCGATCGACGATTTGCGGCGTTTTGATTTCCTCATAACCATGGTCATGCTGCACTTTACGCATATATTGCTCAAGTACCTGATAAATAGTCCAACCATTGGCATGCCAAAACACCATACCCGGCGCTTGCTCTTGCATATGAAATAAATTTAACGCTTTACCAATCTTACGGTGATCACGTTTTTCCGCTTCTTCGATACGTTGGATATATGCTTTTAAATCTTTTTTATCTGCCCACGCCGTACCATAAATACGTTGCAGCTGCTCGTTTTTGGCATCACCGCGCCAATAAGCGCCTGACATTTTGGTCAGTTTAAACACTTTTAAGAAGCGCGTATTTGGCACGTGTGGACCACGGCACATATCGACATATTCTTGATGATGATACAGACCAAAGGCTTCTTCGCCAGGCATGTCATTGATCAATTTCAGCTTATAATCTTCGCCGCGCTCTTCAAAAATCTTGATGACTTCATCGCGAGGGGTCATTTTTTTGATGACATCATAATCTTGCTTAATCAGCTCCATCATGCGTTTTTCAATTTTTTCCATGTGCTCAGGGGTAAATGGCGTCTCACTATAGATGTCATAATAAAAGCCATCTTCGATAACAGGACCGATGACCATTTTTACGTCAGGATAAAGCTGTTTTACCGCATGACCTAACAAGTGGGCACATGAGTGGCGAATGATATCGACGCCATCAGCGTCTTTTGGCGTCACGATTTCAACTTTTGCATCGGCAACGATAGGGTCGTGTGCATCTACTAAGTGACCATCAACGCGTCCCGCGACCGTCGCCTTCGCCAAGCCCGCTCCAATACTTTGCGCCACTTCCATGACCGTTGTATTGCCTTCAAAGTTTTTTACGCTACCATCGGGTAAAGTAATCGCTACCATAATCTATTCACCTTTTTGGGTCCGTTGGCAGTGATGATTGCAACCATCAATCATATAACCGTAAGACCACGTCAATTATATCTAACCGCTATAATATGTTGAAGAAATGGGCATTAACCACAAACACTGCGCTAAAATTTATCTTATATATTATGCTAATTAAGTAGCTATCTAATAACTGATCATCAAATCGCTATAATATAGAATAAGTTGCTTGTTAATAAGAGTAAGTAGAAGTGCCATGCAGTAATGTCATAAAAGCCGCTATTATAGCAAACGCTGTCTATTAACACTAGACAGCCGCGACGAAGTCAGCTTCCCTATATAGGTACGCTTAATGTCAATATCAATAGTGACGAATATATCTATAGATACATCTGCTATAACAAAAAAATCTAGGGTTTATAAATGTCCAATTGAGCTTACTAATAAGCTTCGTAGCAAATAATAATTAAACATTAAGGCATGTCTAGAGAATAATCCTCTTTGGTTTAATATCTGATTTTTACTAAGCTATTGAAAAATATGGTTTGTTTACCGTCTTCTAAAATAAATTAAGAAATCTATCGAAAATCGGTTGACACCCAGTTCAAACCGTCTATAATACGCACCTCATTAGGGAGAACCGGAACAACTTATATGTCAATTACATATAACAAACCTGGCTAACCCATTGAAACAAATTATAAAAAAGCTTGACAAACCAAATCATTATGATATGATAGTCGGCTCGCTAGATAGGATAAGTTCTTAGCTTAAACTGACTAGCAAAGAGAAAAACCCTATATATCAGTTACTGGACGACAGTAACTTGACACTATTTAAAAGCATAACTAAAGAACAACTTGTGTGGATTTTTGCTGATTCAGAATGCTAAAAAATAAAGTTGACTATCTTTTCTTTTCGGAAAGATTATTAACTATAAAAATTATCATTTAAGACAGCAAGAAAACTCAAAGTTAATTCATTATATGAAACATACGAGAGCGTAATTGCCAGATTAAATGAGCCAAGTTTCGGAGTCTCTTTAAAGGACTTCATGCAAGATTAAACTGAAGAGTTTGATCATGGCTCAGATTGAACGCTGGCGGCAGGCTTAACACATGCAAGTCGAGCGGTAACAGGAGAAGCTTGCTTCTCGCTGACGAGCGGCGGACGGGTGAGTAATACTTAGGAATCTACCTAGTAGTGGGGGATAGCTCGGGGAAACTCGAATTAATACCGCATACGACCTACGGGAGAAAGGGGGCAACTTGTTGCTCTCGCTATTAGATGAGCCTAAGTCGGATTAGCTAGATGGTGGGGTAAAGGCCTACCATGGCGACGATCTGTAGCTGGTCTGAGAGGATGATCAGCCACACCGGGACTGAGACACGGCCCGGACTCCTACGGGAGGCAGCAGTGGGGAATATTGGACAATGGGGGCAACCCTGATCCAGCCATGCCGCGTGTGTGAAGAAGGCCTTTTGGTTGTAAAGCACTTTAAGCAGTGAAGAAGACTCCATGGTTAATACCCATGGACGATGACATTAGCTGCAGAATAAGCACCGGCTAACTCTGTGCCAGCAGCCGCGGTAATACAGAGGGTGCAAGCGTTAATCGGAATTACTGGGCGTAAAGCGAGCGTAGGTGGCTTGATAAGTCAGATGTGAAAGCCCCGGGCTTAACCTGGGAACGGCATCTGATACTGTTAGGCTAGAGTAGGTGAGAGGAAGGTAGAATTCCAGGTGTAGCGGTGAAATGCGTAGAGATCTGGAGGAATACCGATGGCGAAGGCAGCCTTCTGGCATCATACTGACACTGAGGTTCGAAAGCGTGGGTAGCAAACAGGATTAGATACCCTGGTAGTCCACGCCGTAAACGATGTCTACTAGTCGTTGGGTCCCTTGAGGACTTAGTGACGCAGCTAACGCAATAAGTAGACCGCCTGGGGAGTACGGCCGCAAGGTTAAAACTCAAATGAATTGACGGGGGCCCGCACAAGCGGTGGAGCATGTGGTTTAATTCGATGCAACGCGAAGAACCTTACCTGGTCTTGACATATCTAGAATCCTGCAGAGATGCGGGAGTGCCTTCGGGAATTAGAATACAGGTGCTGCATGGCTGTCGTCAGCTCGTGTCGTGAGATGTTGGGTTAAGTCCCGCAACGAGCGCAACCCTTGTCCTTAGTTACCAGCGGTTTGGCCGGGAACTCTAAGGATACTGCCAGTGACAAACTGGAGGAAGGCGGGGACGACGTCAAGTCATCATGGCCCTTACGACCAGGGCTACACACGTGCTACAATGGTAGGTACAGAGGGCAGCTACACAGCGATGTGATGCGAATCTCAAAAAGCCTATCGTAGTCCAGATTGGAGTCTGCAACTCGACTCCATGAAGTAGGAATCGCTAGTAATCGCGGATCAGAATGCCGCGGTGAATACGTTCCCGGGCCTTGTACACACCGCCCGTCACACCATGGGAGTTGATTGCACCAGAAGTGGGTAGCCTAACCTTTTAGGATGGCGCTCACCACGGTGTGGTTGATGACTGGGGTGAAGTCGTAACAAGGTAGCCGTAGGGGAACCTGCGGCTGGATCACCTCCTTATAGACAGCATTCGGTCAGCAAGAATTCACAACAAGTTGTTCTTTAGTTTAAGCTTACGTTTATACAAGCGTAATTTGGGTCTGTAGCTCAGCTGGTTAGAGCACCGTGTTGATAACGCGGGGGTCAGTGGTTCAAGTCCACTTAGACCCACCATTTATATATGGGGCCATAGCTCAGTTGGTAGAGCGCCTGCCTTGCACGCAGGAGGTCAACGGTTCGACTCCGTTTGGCTCCACCACTATAAACGCAGTAAGCTTTGAATGCTAATAAATAAAATAGGTATCAAACAGAAACAAGTGATTCCAATATAGCAATATATTATCTGATTACTTCTTTCTGTTTTATACGGAAACTTACTACTCGACGAGAGAGTAAGAACTATTTAAAAACATAGATATGAGTCTGGGTTAGAGTGGCGTGTTCACGCGACACTCTAACCTTAAGAAATCCTCTTTTAACGACATTGTTTGTTATCCCAAAGAGGATTTCTTAAAAAAATAAAGAGAACTGAATCAAGCGTAAACATAGGTGATATCGTTATCATAATTAGATTGTATGACACTTTGAAGTCGAAAGACTACTTGGGGTTGTATGGTCAAGTAATGAAGCGCACATGGTGGATGCCTTGGCAGTCAGAGGCGATGAAAGACGTGACAGCCTGCGATAAGCTTCGGGGAGGCGGCAATATCCTGTGATCCGGAGATTTCTGAATGGGGAAACCCAGCTAGCATAAGCTAGCTATCTTATATTTATATAAGAGGCGAACGAGGGGAAGTGAAACATCTCAGTACCCTTAGGAATAGACATCAATTGAGATTCCCCTAGTAGCGGCGAGCGAACGGGGAGAAGCCGATTAATGCTAATGTAGAAGAACAGCGTGGGAAAGCTGACCGTAGTAGGTGATAGTCCTGTATTCGAAACATTAGCGTTAACATATTAAGTAGAGCGGGGCACGAGAAATCCTGTTTGAAGATGGGGGGACCATCCTCCAAGGCTAAATACTCCTGACTGACCGATAGTGAACCAGTACCGTGAGGGAAAGGCGAAAAGAACCCCTGTGAGGGGAGTGAAATAGAACCTGAAACCGTGTGCGTACAAGCAGTGGGAGCCTTAATTTATTAGGGTGACCGCGTACCTTTTGTATAATGGGTCAGCGACTTATATTCTGTAGCAAGGTTAACCGTTTAGGGGAGCCGTAGGGAAACCGAGTCTTAATAGGGCGATTAGTTGCAGGGTATAGACCCGAAACCGAGTGATCTATCCATGAGCAGGTTGAAAGTGCCGTAACAGGCACCGGAGGACCGAACCCACTGTCGTTGAAAAGCCAGGGGATGACTTGTGGATAGGGGTGAAAGGCTAATCAAACTCGGTGATAGCTGGTTCTCCCCGAAAGCTATTTAGGTAGCGCCTCGGACGAACACCATTGGGGGTAGAGCACTGTTTCGGCTAGGGGGTCATACCGACTTACCAAACCGATGCAAACTCCGAATACCGATGAGTGATATCCGGGAGACACACAGTGGGTGCTAACGTCCATTGTGGAGAGGGAAACAACCCAGACCGCCAGCTAAGGCCCCAAATTCCTAGTTAAGTGGGAAACGAGGTGGGAAGGCATAGACAGCTAGGAGGTTGGCTTAGAAGCAGCCATCCTTTAAAGAAAGCGTAATAGCTCACTAGTCGAGTCGGCCCGCGCGGAAGATGTAACGGGGCTCAAACTAGGAGCCGAAGCTGCGGATTTGAATTTGTTTTCAAGTGGTAGGGGAGCGTTGTGTAAGCCTGTGAAGGTGTGTTGTAAAGCATGCTGGAGGTATCACAAGAGCGAATGCTGACGTGAGTAACGATAATGCGAGTGAAAAGCTCGCACGCCGGAAGATCAAGGGTTCCAGTCCAACGTTAATCGGGGCTGGGTGAGTCGACCCCTAAGGCGAGGCCGAAAGGCGTAGTCGATGGGAAATCGGTTAATATTCCGATACTTGTTTATAATGCGATGGAGGGACGGAGTAGGTTATGTCAGCCTGGCGTTGGTTGTCCAGGTGAAAGGATGTAGGCTTACAGTTTAGGCAAATCCGGACTGTAATACGGCTGAGATCTGATAGCAAGCGGTACTTGTACCGTGAAGTGGCAAATACCATGCTTCCAGGAAAAGCTTCTAAGCAATAGTTATAAACGAATCGTACCCTAAACCGACACAGGTGATCAGGTAGAGAATACCAAGGCGCTTGAGAGAACTCTGCTGAAGGAACTAGGCAAAATGGTACCGTAACTTCGGGAGAAGGTACGCTGCCGATGGTGATAGGACTTGCTCCTTGAGCTGTTGGCAGTCGCAGATACCAGGCTGCTGCAACTGTTTATTAAAAACACAGCACTCTGCAAACACGAAAGTGGACGTATAGGGTGTGATGTCTGCCCGGTGCTGGAAGGTTAATTGATGGGGTTAGCGTAAGCGAAGCTCTTGATCGAAGCCCCAGTAAACGGCGGCCGTAACTATAACGGTCCTAAGGTAGCGAAATTCCTTGTCGGGTAAGTTCCGACCTGCACGAATGACATAATGATGGCAGCGCTGTCTCCAGCAGAGACTCAGTGAAATCGAAATCGCAGTGAAGATGCTGTGTACCCGCGGCTAGACGGAAAGACCCCGTGAACCTTTACTACAGCTTTACATTGAACTTTGACCTGACTTGTGCAGGATAGGTGGGAGGCTTTGAAGCCGAGACGCTAGTCTTGGTGGAGCCATCCTTGAAATACCACCCTGGTCATGTCGGGGTTCTAACTCAGGTATAACAATACCGAGGACAATGTATGGTGGGTAGTTTGACTGGGGCGGTCTCCTCCTAAAGAGTAACGGAGGAGTACGAAGGTGCGCTCAGAACGGTCGGAAATCGTTCATAGAGTATAAAGGCAAAAGCGCGCTTAACTGCGAGACCCACAAGTCGAGCAGGTACGAAAGTAGGTCTTAGTGATCCGGTGGTTCTGTATGGAAGGGCCATCGCTCAACGGATAAAAGGTACTCTGGGGATAACAGGCTGATACCGCCCAAGAGTTCATATCGACGGCGGTGTTTGGCACCTCGATGTCGGCTCATCTCATCCTAGGGCTGAAGCAGGTCCTAAGGGTATGGCTGTTCGCCATTTAAAGAGGTACGCGAGCTGGGTTTAGAACGTCGTGAGACAGTTCGGTCCCTATCTACCGTGGGCGTTGGAAATTTGAGAGGATCTGCTCCTAGTACGAGAGGACCAGAGTGGACGAACCACTGGTGTTCGGGTTGTCATGCCAATGGCATTGCCCGGTAGCTACGTTCGGATGGGATAACCGCTGAAAGCATCTAAGCGGGAAGCCCACCTCAAGATTAGATTTCCCTAAAGAGCCGTTCAAGACTAGGACGTTGATAGGCAGGGTGTGGAAGCACAGCGATGTGTGTAGCTAACCTGTACTAATTGCTCGTTTGGCTTGACCATACAACACCCAAGTGGTTTGTATCAAGTCTAATTATTTCGATATCACCTTAATCCTTGATTCAGTTGGATTAAGATGACACTAGTCATTTAAACACACAGACTCATATCTAACCCCCTTTGCTGACGACAATAGCATGATGGTACCACCTGATCCCTTCCCGAACTCAGAAGTGAAACATCATCGCGCCAATGGTAGTGTGGCTCCGGCCATGTGAGAGTAGGTCATCGTCAGCTCTCTATTCCGATTACCCCCTTACGTGAATGCGTAAGGGGGTTTTCTTTGTCTGCGGGGTTTATATAAAAAAATATCGCTTGCCTACTCTAATCAATGCTTACTTTTCCTCAATAGACGTTTTTTCCTTAATAATGGAAATCCTGTTAACTATTCTCATTTATGTTATCTGCTTGATAATTCTATATCCTAATAAAACGATATCCTTATGAGATTTTGCTATAGTAATAGTGCTTTCTTCAACTTATTTAAAATAATGATGTATTTCAATAAGTTGTAATATATATAAAATAAAAATGGATATTAGCTTGACCCCCTACTAAAAGCGCGTATAATGCCACCCAGTCGAAAGGGAAGGGCGTTTACAAAGAGCTTTGGCACTGAATAAACACCTATGAGCGAGAAAGAACACATCAAACCACTTTTACGTAGACTGATAGAAACTTTCAAACTAAATAAAAATAACTTCTTGACTAATTAAAATAAGCGTCTATAATACGCACCTCATTAGGGAGAACCGGAACAACTTATATGTCAATTACATATAACAAACCTGGCTAACCCATTGAAACAAATTATAAAAAAGCTTGACAAACCAAATCATTATGATATGATAGTCGGCTCGCTAGATAGGATAAGTTCTTAACTTAAACGAACTAGCAAAGAGAAATACCCTATATATCAGTTACTGGACGACAGTAACTTGACACTATTTAAAAGCATAACTAAAGAACAACTTGTGTGGATTTTTGCTGATTCAGAATGCTAAAAAATAAAGTTGGTTTTACTCTCTTTTCGGGAGTCATTCTAACTATAAAAATTATCATTTAAGACAGCAAGAAAACTCAAAGTTAATTCATTATATGAAACATACGAGAGCGTAATTGCCAGATTAAATGAGCCAAGTTTCGAAGTCTCTTTAAAGGACTTCATGCAAGATTAAACTGAAGAGTTTGATCATGGCTCAGATTGAACGCTGGCGGCAGGCTTAACACATGCAAGTCGAGCGGTAACAGGAGAAGCTTGCTTCTCGCTGACGAGCGGCGGACGGGTGAGTAATACTTAGGAATCTACCTAGTAGTGGGGGATAGCTCGGGGAAACTCGAATTAATACCGCATACGACCTACGGGAGAAAGGGGGCAACTTGTTGCTCTCGCTATTAGATGAGCCTAAGTCGGATTAGCTAGATGGTGGGGTAAAGGCCTACCATGGCGACGATCTGTAGCTGGTCTGAGAGGATGATCAGCCACACCGGGACTGAGACACGGCCCGGACTCCTACGGGAGGCAGCAGTGGGGAATATTGGACAATGGGGGCAACCCTGATCCAGCCATGCCGCGTGTGTGAAGAAGGCCTTTTGGTTGTAAAGCACTTTAAGCAGTGAAGAAGACTCTATGGTTAATACCCATAGACGATGACATTAGCTGCAGAATAAGCACCGGCTAACTCTGTGCCAGCAGCCGCGGTAATACAGAGGGTGCAAGCGTTAATCGGAATTACTGGGCGTAAAGCGAGCGTAGGTGGCTTGATAAGTCAGATGTGAAAGCCCCGGGCTTAACCTGGGAACGGCATCTGATACTGTTAGGCTAGAGTAGGTGAGAGGAAGGTAGAATTCCAGGTGTAGCGGTGAAATGCGTAGAGATCTGGAGGAATACCGATGGCGAAGGCAGCCTTCTGGCATCATACTGACACTGAGGTTCGAAAGCGTGGGTAGCAAACAGGATTAGATACCCTGGTAGTCCACGCCGTAAACGATGTCTACTAGTCGTTGGGTCCCTTGAGGACTTAGTGACGCAGCTAACGCAATAAGTAGACCGCCTGGGGAGTACGGCCGCAAGGTTAAAACTCAAATGAATTGACGGGGGCCCGCACAAGCGGTGGAGCATGTGGTTTAATTCGATGCAACGCGAAGAACCTTACCTGGTCTTGACATATCTAGAATCCTGCAGAGATGCGGGAGTGCCTTCGGGAATTAGAATACAGGTGCTGCATGGCTGTCGTCAGCTCGTGTCGTGAGATGTTGGGTTAAGTCCCGCAACGAGCGCAACCCTTGTCCTTAGTTACCAGCGGTTTGGCCGGGAACTCTAAGGATACTGCCAGTGACAAACTGGAGGAAGGCGGGGACGACGTCAAGTCATCATGGCCCTTACGACCAGGGCTACACACGTGCTACAATGGTAGGTACAGAGGGCAGCTACACAGCGATGTGATGCGAATCTCAAAAAGCCTATCGTAGTCCAGATTGGAGTCTGCAACTCGACTCCATGAAGTAGGAATCGCTAGTAATCGCGGATCAGAATGCCGCGGTGAATACGTTCCCGGGCCTTGTACACACCGCCCGTCACACCATGGGAGTTGATTGCACCAGAAGTGGGTAGCCTAACCTTTTAGGATGGCGCTCACCACGGTGTGGTTGATGACTGGGGTGAAGTCGTAACAAGGTAGCCGTAGGGGAACCTGCGGCTGGATCACCTCCTTATAGACAGCATTCGGTCAGCAAGAATTCACAACAAGTTGTTCTTTAGTTTAAGCTTACGTTTATACAAGCGTAATTTGGGTCTGTAGCTCAGCTGGTTAGAGCACCGTGTTGATAACGCGGGGGTCAGTGGTTCAAGTCCACTTAGACCCACCATTTATATATGGGGCCATAGCTCAGTTGGTAGAGCGCCTGCCTTGCACGCAGGAGGTCAACGGTTCGACTCCGTTTGGCTCCACCACTATAAACGCAGTAAGCTTTGAATGCTAATAAATAAAATAGGTATCAAACAGAAACAAGTGATTCCAATATAGCAATATATTATCTGATTACTTCTTTCTGTTTTATACGGAAACTTACTACTCGACGAGAGAGTAAGAACTATTTAAAAACATAGATATGAGTCTGGGTTAGAGTGGCGTGTTCACGCGACACTCTAACCTTAAGAAATCCTCTTTTAACGACATTGTTTGTTATCCCAAAGAGGATTTCTTAAAAAAATAAAGAGAACTGAATCAAGCGTAAACATAGGTGATATCGTTATCATAATTAGATTGTATGACACTTTGAAGTCGAAAGACTACTTGGGGTTGTATGGTCAAGTAATGAAGCGCACATGGTGGATGCCTTGGCAGTCAGAGGCGATGAAAGACGTGACAGCCTGCGATAAGCTTCGGGGAGGCGGCAATATCCTGTGATCCGGAGATTTCTGAATGGGGAAACCCAGCTAGCATAAGCTAGCTATCTTATATTTATATAAGAGGCGAACGAGGGGAAGTGAAACATCTCAGTACCCTTAGGAATAGACATCAATTGAGATTCCCCTAGTAGCGGCGAGCGAACGGGGAGAAGCCGATTAATGCTAATGTAGAAGAACAGCGTGGGAAAGCTGACCGTAGTAGGTGATAGTCCTGTATTCGAAACATTAGCGTTAACATATTAAGTAGAGCGGGGCACGAGAAATCCTGTTTGAAGATGGGGGGACCATCCTCCAAGGCTAAATACTCCTGACTGACCGATAGTGAACCAGTACCGTGAGGGAAAGGCGAAAAGAACCCCTGTGAGGGGAGTGAAATAGAACCTGAAACCGTGTGCGTACAAGCAGTGGGAGCCTTAATTTATTAGGGTGACCGCGTACCTTTTGTATAATGGGTCAGCGACTTATATTCTGTAGCAAGGTTAACCGTTTAGGGGAGCCGTAGGGAAACCGAGTCTTAATAGGGCGATTAGTTGCAGGGTATAGACCCGAAACCGAGTGATCTATCCATGAGCAGGTTGAAAGTGCCGTAACAGGCACCGGAGGACCGAACCCACTGTCGTTGAAAAGCCAGGGGATGACTTGTGGATAGGGGTGAAAGGCTAATCAAACTCGGTGATAGCTGGTTCTCCCCGAAAGCTATTTAGGTAGCGCCTCGGACGAACACCATTGGGGGTAGAGCACTGTTTCGGCTAGGGGGTCATACCGACTTACCAAACCGATGCAAACTCCGAATACCGATGAGTGATATCCGGGAGACACACAGTGGGTGCTAACGTCCATTGTGGAGAGGGAAACAACCCAGACCGCCAGCTAAGGCCCCAAATTCCTAGTTAAGTGGGAAACGAGGTGGGAAGGCATAGACAGCTAGGAGGTTGGCTTAGAAGCAGCCATCCTTTAAAGAAAGCGTAATAGCTCACTAGTCGAGTCGGCCCGCGCGGAAGATGTAACGGGGCTCAAACTAGGAGCCGAAGCTGCGGATTTGAATTTGTTTTCAAGTGGTAGGGGAGCGTTGTGTAAGCCTGTGAAGGTGTGTTGTAAAGCATGCTGGAGGTATCACAAGAGCGAATGCTGACGTGAGTAACGATAATGCGAGTGAAAAGCTCGCACGCCGGAAGATCAAGGGTTCCAGTCCAACGTTAATCGGGGCTGGGTGAGTCGACCCCTAAGGCGAGGCCGAAAGGCGTAGTCGATGGGAAATCGGTTAATATTCCGATACTTGTTTATAATGCGATGGAGGGACGGAGTAGGTTATGTCAGCCTGGCGTTGGTTGTCCAGGTGAAAGGATGTAGGCTTACAGTTTAGGCAAATCCGGACTGTAATACGGCTGAGATCTGATAGCAAGCGGTACTTGTACCGTGAAGTGGCAAATACCATGCTTCCAGGAAAAGCTTCTAAGCAATAGTTATAAACGAATCGTACCCTAAACCGACACAGGTGATCAGGTAGAGAATACCAAGGCGCTTGAGAGAACTCTGCTGAAGGAACTAGGCAAAATGGTACCGTAACTTCGGGAGAAGGTACGCTGCCGATGGTGATAGGACTTGCTCCTTGAGCTGTTGGCAGTCGCAGATACCAGGCTGCTGCAACTGTTTATTAAAAACACAGCACTCTGCAAACACGAAAGTGGACGTATAGGGTGTGATGTCTGCCCGGTGCTGGAAGGTTAATTGATGGGGTTAGCGTAAGCGAAGCTCTTGATCGAAGCCCCAGTAAACGGCGGCCGTAACTATAACGGTCCTAAGGTAGCGAAATTCCTTGTCGGGTAAGTTCCGACCTGCACGAATGACATAATGATGGCAGCGCTGTCTCCAGCAGAGACTCAGTGAAATCGAAATCGCAGTGAAGATGCTGTGTACCCGCGGCTAGACGGAAAGACCCCGTGAACCTTTACTACAGCTTTACATTGAACTTTGACCTGACTTGTGCAGGATAGGTGGGAGGCTTTGAAGCCGAGACGCTAGTCTTGGTGGAGCCATCCTTGAAATACCACCCTGGTCATGTCGGGGTTCTAACTCAGGTATAACAATACCGAGGACAATGTATGGTGGGTAGTTTGACTGGGGCGGTCTCCTCCTAAAGAGTAACGGAGGAGTACGAAGGTGCGCTCAGAACGGTCGGAAATCGTTCATAGAGTATAAAGGCAAAAGCGCGCTTAACTGCGAGACCCACAAGTCGAGCAGGTACGAAAGTAGGTCTTAGTGATCCGGTGGTTCTGTATGGAAGGGCCATCGCTCAACGGATAAAAGGTACTCTGGGGATAACAGGCTGATACCGCCCAAGAGTTCATATCGACGGCGGTGTTTGGCACCTCGATGTCGGCTCATCTCATCCTAGGGCTGAAGCAGGTCCTAAGGGTATGGCTGTTCGCCATTTAAAGAGGTACGCGAGCTGGGTTTAGAACGTCGTGAGACAGTTCGGTCCCTATCTACCGTGGGCGTTGGAAATTTGAGAGGATCTGCTCCTAGTACGAGAGGACCAGAGTGGACGAACCACTGGTGTTCGGGTTGTCATGCCAATGGCATTGCCCGGTAGCTACGTTCGGATGGGATAACCGCTGAAAGCATCTAAGCGGGAAGCCCACCTCAAGATTAGATTTCCCTAAAGAGCCGTTCAAGACTAGGACGTTGATAGGCAGGGTGTGGAAGCACAGCGATGTGTGTAGCTAACCTGTACTAATTGCTCGTTTGGCTTGACCATACAACACCCAAGTGGTTTGTATCAAGTCTAATTATTTCGATATCACCTTAATCCTTGATTCAGTTGGATTAAGATGACACTAGTCATTTAAACACACAGACTCATATCTAACCCCCTTTGCTGACGACAATAGCATGATGGTACCACCTGATCCCTTCCCGAACTCAGAAGTGAAACATCATCGCGCCAATGGTAGTGTGGCTCCGGCCATGTGAGAGTAGGTCATCGTCAGCTCTCTATTCCGATTACCCCCTTACGTGAATGCGTAAGGGGGTTTTCTTTGTCTGCGGGGTTTATATAAAAAAATATCGCTTGCCTACTCTAATCAATGCTTACTTTACTTATCTGAAGTTATTATCAATTTTTTCTAGCCCTTTCATATATCGTTATGAAAGGGCTTTTCTTTATTCAAGGAATATTCCTCAATAGCTTTGTCTTTCATTTCATGACTTCGAATTCTCTTAAATTTATCTTTAAAAATTATTTCTTTCTACATAATTCATCAGACTTTCTTAAAAAAACCTGTTAAATACTAGATTTTTAGTGTGTTTCTTATAGCTAAATGATTGATTTAGATGTGGTTACTGAGCAGTATTTAAATTAAATATCCCACATATTGTGTTATTTATAATGTCTATATACTATATATAGGTCTTCACGATTTGGTTTAAAGGGTAGTGATGTTGAATATTGTTGAATATGACATTGTTTTTCAAGAAGTACCAACAGAGGTTAGCTTAGCGTTGACCGTTGCTGGCTGCCCTTTAATGTGCCGAGGTTGTAGTCGTGCTGACACGTGGAAAAAAGAGAAAGGTACGCCTTTAACTGATGACTTTTTAGCGGGGTTATTGGAAAGCTATAAAGGTCTCATCAGCTGTGTGCTGTTTATGGGTGGTGAATGGCAACCGTCCGCCTTGTTGTCTGCGCTCAAGCAGGTTCGACACTCCGGATTGAAAACAGCACTGTACACAGGCTTGGATGCCATACCGTCCAGTTTGCAAGCAGAGCTAACTTATCTAAAAACAGGACCATGGATTATGGAGCTTGGAGGTTTAGACACTCCAACCACTAATCAAAGGTTTATCGATTGTACTAACGGTGAAGTATTAAATCATTTGTTTTGGAGGAATTATGAGTAAGTTGAATTCAGAGCAGTTGGGCGATAAATTATTTTTTATCAAAGATTATATGCAAGCCAATAATGCAGCAGATGGCTCCCATGTAGACGCCAATGCCAACGTGACGGTCAAGAATATCGCCACGTTAGAAAGCGAAATTATGAAAGATTACTTTATTCAGGTTAATCGCAGTCAAGTACAACATCAGATTCGCGCATGTTTTGATAGTGATTTGGCAGATGAGTATTTGCGCCAAATCGAAGCTCATGAAATTTATGTACATGACGAGACTAGCCTAAAACCTTACTGCGTCTCAGTATCATTATATCCATTTTTGCTGGATGGCCTAAAGAAATTGGGCGGCGAGGCAGGTCCGCCGCAGCACTTAGCGTCGTTTTGTGGCTCTTTCATTAACTTGATATTTGCCATTAGTTCGCAATTTGCGGGCGCAGTGGCGACGGTCGAGTTTCTTGCCTATTTCGATTACTTCGCTCGTAAAGACCATGGCAGTGATTATTTAACCACGCATAAATCATTGATTGAAAACTGTTTCCAGCAAGTGGTTTATTCCATTAACCAACCTGCTGCGGCGCGTGGTTATCAAAGCGCGTTTTGGAATATCTCTTTATACGACGAATATTATTTTGATGCCATGTTTGCCAACTTTGTCTTTCCTGATGGTGAAAGACCGTGCTGGGAAACGATTAAACAGCTACAGGCGTATTTTTTAACCTGGTTTAATGAAGAGCGTAAACGTGCAATCTTAACTTTCCCAGTCGTTACCTGCGCCATGCTAACCGAAAACGGTAAATGTAAAGATGAAGAATATGCCGATATGCTAGCGACCGAGTTGGCAGAAAAAAACAGCTTCTTTATTTATCAAAGCGACAATCCGGATTCTTTAGCCTCTTGTTGTCGTCTGCGCAATGAAATCACTGATCACAGTTTCTCTTATACTTTAGGCGCAGGTGGCGTGGCTACTGGCTCAATCAATGTTATTACCCTTAATCTGAATCGTATGATTCAAAATGGACAAGATTTGGCTGCAGAGGTACAAAAAATTCATAAGTATCAGGTCAGTTATCGTAAGCTGATGGAACGATATCAAGCATCTGGCATGTTGCCCGTTTACGATGCAGGGTTTATTCAACTAGATAAGCAGTTTTTGACGCTCGGTATCAATGGCATGGCAGAAGCTGCGGAGAGTCAAGGCATAGTAGTTGGTAATAATCAGCAATATCATACCTTCGTTAATAATATCCTAAAAACCATTTATGATGAAAATCGTAAAGCCAGTATCCAGTATGGTTTGAAATTTAATACTGAGTTTGTACCCGCAGAAAACTTAGGCGTTAAAAATGCCAAATGGGACAAACGAGACGGCTATGAGGTGCAGCGAGAGTGTTATAACTCTTATCTGTATCTGGTAGAGGATGAAACAACCAATACCTTGGATAAGTTTATGCTGCATGGACGTGAGCTTACGCAGTGGCTAGATGGCGGCTCGGCCTTACATTTGAATTTGGACGAAACTCTCGATAAGCAGCAGTATCGTAAATTATTAGATATTGCGGCAACCACAGGGTGTCAGTACTTTTGTATTAACGTGCGTATTACCATTTGCAATGCATGTCAGCATATTGATAAGCGCACCCTTTATCACTGTGAGGCTTGTGGCTCAAACGATGTTGATCATGCTACGCGTATCATTGGCTATTTAAAGCGGGTATCCGCTTTTAGTGAGGGTCGGCGCTTAGAACATCAGTTACGTCACTATCGCCGTGAACGCCAAGTTGATGTGGTTTAAGTTTGCCAATAAATCATTCTAGGTGATGAGAGCGGTTACTCCGTGCAACTAGATAGTTTAAGTTCGTGGTGAAAGCAGCAGATTTGCTTTTCTTATCATAAAAAAAGCCCGTATTAGCGAACTAATACGGGCTTTGACATTCAAGAGAGTATTTTAAATAATCAAGGCTAAAGCTTAGCTAATAGCTAAGCTTTAAGCGCCTTCACCAAATTTACCACTTTGAAAATCAGTAACCGCTTGCATGATTTCTTGCTGATTGTTCATCACAAAGGGGCCATATTGCACAATCGGTTCGCCTAGTGGGCGACCAGTGATTAAAATCACTTTGGTATCCTCACTACTATCGGCTGTAATGGTAACGCCATCAGTATCCGCGTTATTTTCAAGAATAGCCATGGTTTTAGTTGGTACCGTTTCGCCTGCAATCTCTATGGTACCGCGATAGACAAAAACAAAAGCATTATGGTCAGCCGGAATCGCCTGACTAAAACTCGTTCCTGCTGGTAGATGGATATCCAAATAACTCGGCTCAGTGATGTCGCGTGTGACCGCGCCTTCAATACCATGCGATTGACCCGCAATTACCGTGACGTCTACGCCATCTTCCGTGCTATATTTTGGCAAATCGTCACTTTGGAAATCTTTATACCAAGGGTCATTCATTTTATCTTTAGCAGGTAGGTTAAGCCAAAGCTGAAAACCTTCCATTGCGCCGTTTTCTTGTTCAGGCAATTCTGAATGAATCACACCGCTCGCCGCCGTCATCCATTGGACGCCGCCATTTTGTAATAGCCCTTCGTTACCGGCGCTGTCGCGGTGGCGCATACGACCAGTAATCATATAGGTAATGGTTTCAAAACCACGATGCGGATGATTGGGGAAACCGGCAACATAGTCGTCTGGATTATCGCTTTTAAAGTTGTCTAACATCAAATACGGGTCAAGACGCTCTTGTAGCTGCTGGGTCAGTACCCGTGTCAGCTTAACCCCAGCACCGTCTTGGGTATCGACTCCAGCGTAAAGGTATTCAATTTGGCGCGAATTTTTCACTGTGTCTTTTATATCAGACCTGACAGTATGATTCATTATATTATCCTTAAAAACCATTTGGTTTATCAATATTCATTTACTTGTATATAGTGATAATAAAATAAATTTCAATAGAATACTATGTAGTTTTTTTACATTACTACCTTTAAATATTAAGTATATATTAACCCTTTATTTTTGTTAAAATAATCTTCCTGTCTCTATTGTCTCATCAAAATTAAAGCCCAATTGTTCGCCTTTACGCTGTCGCAGCTGCTCGATACGTTGCCGACGCCCTGCTATAAGCCTTAGTACTTCGCGGCGCTGTTCGGTCGTCATCCCATGCCATAGCTGGCGCTCAGGGCGGCTACGCAGGCAGCCAAAGCAGTAGCCCTTTTTATTGCTTTGGCAAACACCAATGCATGGATTGGCAATCTCGAACAGTTCAAACTGCTGATTCATGGCGGCTCCATCGCTATTACGTTATTCCTTTAACTGGCCCGATTGCTTGTCTCGTCTTACCGTAAATACTATTATGGCGCAAATAGCGAATAATACTGTGCCATTTTATCGTTACTGTTTTTGTGGCGTCAGTGCTATGCTAAGTTTTGCACCGCCATATACAGCAATCATAACAAAACCAATCAGTGAGATTCTACGTGAATATTATTTATATCCATGGCTTAGACAGTGATGCCAACTCTACAAAAGGCAAATTATTGGAGGATTATTGCCAAAAGTATCATCCCGATATCAAGGTATTACGACCAGATTTGAACAAGACCCCTGAGCAAGTTTTTAAGCAAATACTCTCGTTAATTGAACGTTTAGACGGTCAAAATAAAACAGCACAAGATAAGCTAAATAAATCTTCTCATACCGTACTGGTCGGTAGCTCATTAGGCGGTTATTTTTCTACGGTGGTTAGCAATCATACCGGTTGCCCAGCGCTATTACTAAACCCCAGCATCCAGCCCCATATTACTTTGCAGCGGTTTGCCAAAGATTTTGCGCTAAAAAACAATGTTAAAGACGAGGATTTGGGTAAGCAGGTTATTCATGCGACAGCGGGCGGTTGGGATATTACTCAAACAGATTTGCAATGGTTTGCAGCGCACCAACTATCAACCGTTAATTATCCTAATAAAATTGCTGTCCTGATTAAGGAAGGAGATGAGCTGCTTAATCCTGAACTGTCTAAACAGTTTTATCAAACACAAGGCGCAAGCGTAACGATGCAAACGGGCGGCGATCATCGCTTTAGTGACTTCAATGAGCAATTACCTACGGTGATTGAGATGCTGCAGAGTCTCACACGGATTTAACTAAACGACATTATCTGACGTAAGCAAATGAGTATTGACCTTAAGGCCACTATTTTTCGTTATAATGGGTTAATAGAATTAATCGCACATGAATAATTAAGGATGCATTTGTGAGTCAATATAATGCGCAATCGTTAGAAGTTTTAGAAGGGCTGGAGCCTGTCCGCCGTCGCCCTGGAATGTACACCGACACCACGCGCCCCAATCATTTAGCTCAAGAAGTCATTGATAACTCAGTCGACGAAGCGTTGGCGGGTTATGCAAAAACCATCAAGGTGCAGCTGCATAGTGATGGCTCGCTATCGGTCGAAGATGATGGCCGCGGTATGCCAACCGATATCCATCCTGAATTTGGCCAATCAGGGATTGAGCTGATTTTGACCCGTCTACATGCGGGTGGTAAGTTTTCGACCTCCAATTATGAGGTATCGGGCGGTCTGCATGGTGTGGGTATCTCTGTCGTCAACGCTTTATCAACGCGAGTTGAAGTAACGGTTTGGCGCGATAGTACGCAGTTCGAGATGGCGTTTGAGAATGGCGCAGCGGTCACCTCTTTAACCGAAACGGTTAGCTCGAATAAACGTAAGCGTGGCACTAAAGTTAAGTTTTGGGCCGATGGTAGTTTTTTTGATACGCCAAAATTCAATGTTAAGCAGCTAAAACACAATCTAAAAGCCAAAGCGGTATTAGCCGCTGGTCTGACGATTGAGTTTGTCGATGATATCAATAATGAAAAAGTCGTTTGGCAATTTACCGACGGGGTGGTTGAGTATCTAAACGAGCAGCTAGATGGTTTAGAAACCTTACCGGAGGCGCCGTTTTATTATAACCATGAGGCCAAAGCTGGTGAGCGCGCTGCTATCACCTTTGCCTTGTCTTGGTTGCCGGATGGTGGCACACCGATTCAAGAAAGCTATGTCAATCTTATCCCAACCGCACAGGGCGGTACGCATGTTAATGGCTTACGTACTGGTATTTTAGAGGCCCTACGTGAGTTTTGCGATATCCATAATCTACTGTCTCGTAATGTTAAATTAACGGCCGAAGATGTCTGGGACGGCGTCAATTATATCTTGTCGCTCAAGTTTTCTGAACCGCAGTTTTCTGGTCAAACCAAAGAGCGGCTTTCTAGTCGTGAAGCGGCAGGCGCGGTACAAACACTAGCAAAAGATGCTTTTAGTTTGTGGCTCAATCAACATGCCGATATGGGCACACAGATTGCAGAATTGGCGATTAATAAAGCCGGTCGCCGCCTAAAATCAGCCAAAAAAGTGGCGCGTAAAAAAATCACTCAAGGTCCTGCATTGCCTGGTAAGTTGGCGGATTGTCGCGGTGATTTACGTGACGGCGCAGAGCTGTTTTTAGTCGAAGGGGACTCGGCAGGTGGTAGTGCCAAGCAAGCACGCGACCGTCACTATCAAGCGATATTGCCGCTGCGCGGTAAGATTTTAAATACGTGGGAAGTGTCGTCAGATACGGTATTATCAAGCCAAGAGATTCATGATATTGCCATCGCGATTGGTGTGGATCCAGCGTCGGATGATTTATCTGAGCTGCGCTATGACAAAATATGTATTTTGGCTGATGCTGACTCTGATGGTCTCCATATTGCCACGCTTATCTGTGCGTTGTTTGTTAAGCATTTCCCAGCGTTGGTTGATGCAGGTCATTTATTTGTCGCGATGCCGCCGCTGTACCGCGTCGATGTGGGTAAAGAAGTACATTATGCGTTAGACGAATCTGAGCTTGAGCACATATTGGCCAATGTACCGGGCAATAAAAAAGCCCAAATTACGCGCTTTAAAGGCTTGGGTGAAATGAGTGCCGAACAGCTACGCGAGACCACCATGAATCGCGATACCCGCCGTTTGGTACAGTTAGATATGGACGATATGATATTAACCAATAGTGTCATGGATATGTTGCTCGCCAAAAAACGTGCGTCTGATCGTAAGTCATGGCTTGAGCATAAAGGTAATTTAGCAGTTATCTGATATCAGCAGTGCGTGATGTATCGATATTACTTTTCACTCACTATATATAAGTAGATAAAAAACTAAGCTGGCAGGCGGTAAAAATCTATAAAATTCAATGTAGTAGCAGACGCTTAATGGTATTATAGAGGTATCTTTTACTATATGGTGCCGTCATGACATCAAAATTTTTTAAGCGTTCTAAAGCGGCTGCTTCTAAACCTACGCGCTCAAAAGTACTACCAAGTTTGAGCAAAAAGCAGCTGGGTGATTTAGTACCAAAACGTGGTAATAAGTTTGCGCCAAAGATTGGCTCGGCATTGTTAAAAGCAGTAGGTTGGCGTACCGTTGGCGAGATTCCAAATATCCCGCAGGCGGTGGTTTTGGCGCTGCCGCATACCTCCAACGTCGATGGTATTTATGCGATACCAAGCTTATTTGCTCTAGATTTAAAAATTAGCATCATGGGTAAGCATACGCTGTTTAAAGTGCCGGTGTTTGCACAGCTGTTAAAGTGGATTGGCGTCATTCCTATTGACCGTGGTAATAAAGGTTCGGTGCTGCAGGCGAGTATTGATAAATTTAAAACTGGCAAACCGCTATTTTTAGGCTTAGCGCCAGAAGGGACGCGCCAATATACCAAAGACTGGAAGACTGGCTTTTATTATTTGGCATTAGGTGCCGGCGTGCCGATTTTACCCGTAGCGATGGACTATAAAACCAAAGAAATACGCTTTATGTCGCCCGTCTATCCGACCGGTAATATCGACGTCGATTTGCCAAAAATATATGCGCAGTATCGCGGCGTTGTACCGCGATATCCTGAGCGATTATCGCAGCCACTACAGGATATCAATCATTTAGCTGAGTAACGCTTTTATGATTTTTAATAACGATTGCAATCAAAAAGCCTCTGATACTTGAGCTATCAGAGGCTTTTTAATGTTAAACATTTAAGTTTGCTATTAAGTGGTTCTGGTCGGTGATTGGCTACTAAAAATGCGGTTGTCCATTAGAGGCACTGACTCCGCCATCAACGGGCAAATTAACACCGGTAATCATAGCGGCGTCGTCACTGGCTAAAAAAGTAATGGTCGCGGCAATATCTTCTGGTTTCGCCATACGCTTAAGGGGGCAGCGGTCCAAAAACTTATCAGTTTTGCTGTCGTTGTCTTGAATAGCGGTGGTCATCTCGGTTGCTGTCACGCTTGGATTGACAGCGTTGACGCGCACGCCATCGGCGCCGTGGTCTAGCGCGAGCGTACGCGTTAGGTTGCTGATACCGGCTTTGGCCGCATTATAAGCCGCCATATTCCAGTCGCCACCGACGCCAGACAGCGACGAGACATTGATAATATTGCCTTTACTCGCAATCAAGTGCGGCATGGCAGCCTGACAGACATAAAAAGTGCCATTTAAATTGACATCAATCGCCAATTTCCAATCTTCAGAAGACAGCTCAGTGATTTTCCCTTGCATGGCTTTGCCGGCATTGTTTACCAAGACATCAATTTTGCCAAATTTATCGACGACTCTTTTCATCATTTCTTGTACTTGAGCCTCTACGCTGATATCACAGACGACGGTCAAAAAATTATCAGTATGAATCCAAGTGCGATCTTGTGGGAACGCTTTTGCTGTTTCCTCTAGGGTGGCAGCGGTGCGTCCGACTAACACCACATTGGCGCCTTCTTGAGCAAAACGAATGGCGGTTGCGCGGCCGATACCTGAACCTGCGCCTGTGACGATGACGGTTTTTTCTTTAAAGCGTTTCATGATGTTCAGTCCTTGTTATCATACGAGTGTTATTATATAAATGAAAATATTAAGCAAGCCAAATGCGATGGCAATTTATAGCCCAGTAAACGCGGTGCAAAGCTGCTAGCTTTTATGTCATCATAACAACTCACTGCGATGAATGCGACTAGGTATAATAGCGTTTATGTTGTTCAATTTATCGCTAAAAGTTATGACAAGGTATACATTGCTATATTTATTTAATAAGAAAAGGTTGCGGCTGTGTCCAATTTGACTACGGTGATATCTGATAAAGGCTATCTTGGCGATGAGTTAGCCTGTTACCTGCAATCTGAAGTATTAGAGATTGTATTGCCTGCTGTTCAAGCGCTTGTTACTAGCTATAACGGTCAATATAAGGTGCAAAAATATGACTATCAATTGCCCCTAGGTCAGTTGCAGCTATTAAATCTAAGCATTTATTTACCTGAGGATATAGGTGCAGGATATATTGAAAACGTACGTAAAACGGCTATTGAATCGATTTCGGCATGGCGCAACGGCTATTTAACTAGGTACAAAGATAAGATAGATGCGACGACCTATGTTGTGGTTTTTGATATTCAATTTAGAAACATTTATCAGAACACAAGTAAACGTGTAAAAAATAACCTTATTGGCAATGGGTTTATAGACGGTTTAAGTTCAGAAATACATGCAAGCGAACCGCCATTACAGGTGTTTGGCTGGCATGATTGGCAATTGATATTAAGGGCATTACATACGCCATGCGAGCTATGGCGATTTTTACAATATCGTTTAGGGCAGTGGCAACATACTGATAATAGCCGTATAGATAGTCTTAAGTCTGAAGAGGCGATGATTGCTGATTTCCTAAATGACCCTGCCGTATTTGCGCAAGCTATCGCTATAGACAACGCACTGATTAAATATAAGATGCAAGATAAGCCAAATTCCGCTTTGATAGCAATAGCGCTAGCGCAAAAAAGTCAGAGTACCACCAGCCAAATGTATCAGCAGCATATGGCGCAAGCGGCTGTGTTATGGTCGCAAATGATTGGCCAAATGTTAAAGCGGTATAGCGATAATGGGCAAAAAAAGAATAAGCAAGATTTCTCGGCAATAAATCTTGCTTATTGGCAGCAGCAAATACTCGATGAGTCTTTATTTTCACGGCATGAGCTGATTCGTACTTTGTATCGCCATCCCAAACAACAACAGCAATTACGAGAACAAGGCTATGTCGTCCATCAACATTCCTATGAGTCTTTAGGTCGGCACTATATGCTGATATTTTATGGGCAAGATGCTAAAGGGCAACATAGTAAACAAACCATTCAACCAAATCTTGCGAAAATCGCTTTGGATGTGGCCACGCGCTTACCGATAGCGGAGCTGCATCACGTGATTGTATTGGGTATAGATTTCATTGAGGAGGCAAATGACACCTTCATTGATATCGATTTATGGATACAACCAGTTGCTCCCATGAGCCAACGCGAGCGCCAGCTAACCAAGAAAATACAGCAGCTGCAACAGCAAAATCTAAACCGATAGTGGGAGCAGAACCAAACATAAAATGCGCTTTGTTCTAGCTATAGTCAAAATATCCTAAAAACGCTAAGGTATTGCTGATATCAATTTTTCTTGCTTGCTGTGCCTGCGCAGACAGAGACTACAAAAAATTGATATCAGCAGTGCGTGATGTATCGATATTACTTTTCACTCACCATACCTCGTTAGAAATATTTATAAACGCGTATAAAAAAAGACAGCCTAGGCTGTCTTTTTTGTACTTAAAATATAATCACTGCTTATTTATTATTGGTATCGTCATATAAACCGCTACCAGGCAGGATGTTATTGTTAGCAATATCATCATCAGTGATACTACCATCGTTAACGTTGTTATTTACGTTAGTATTGGCAGTATTGTTGATGTCAGAAGTATTGATAGTGTCCGTATTCACCCGTGTTGTATCAACGATATCGGTATGAATATCAGGAGTTGATGTAGTCGCAGGCTTAGCCGTTGGCGTATTCTCACGCACTGACGCGGCAACTTTATCTTGCGTCGATGAGTTAGGTGTTAGAGCAGATTTCGCTTTTGCTTCGTCACGTTCTCTGTCCATCTTATCTTGCATTTTACGGAGGAAGCGAGCAGCTGCTTCTTGACCGCCAAGACCAAATGATAGGGCAAATGCAACCGCAACCGCACCTAAGGTTAGACCGAATGCTAAGTTAACGATAGAATCAGCGATACCCATCGCTTTTAGACCCATTGCCAATACTAGGCCCATGATTAAGACACGTACAATGTTTGCTAAGAACTGTGAACCTTGTTCAGAGCGCTCAACGACACCAGCGATGATGTTGGCAAGCCAAAAACCAATGAACAGAATGATTGCGCCTAAAATAATATTGGCACCAAAAGCAATAAACATAGCGATGATGGCTGAGATAGGTTCGAAACCTAATAGATCAGCGGCAGCGATAGCAGCAAATAACATGGCAAAGAAGATAATCGCATAACTGACAAGATCAGAAATCTTCTTATCACCCATGGTTTCTTGCAGACCAACTTTCGCAGGTAATTGGTTGATTTGAGTATTTTCGATCAAACCTTTGATGATGTTAGCGACCATACGTACTACATAGAAGGTCACGATTAAAATCGCTGCTGCCATAAATATATTTGGCAACGCTTCCATGATTTTGTTCAGCATGTTAGTTGCAGGGCGCGCAATCACATCGATTTTTAGCGCATTTAAAGCAGCAATAATCGTTGGGATGATAACCACTAAAAACGCTAATGAACCTGCGATATTAGGCAAGCTGTTTTGTTCGCTTAGACCTGCTTTTGATGCAAGCTTCTGTACATCGAAAGTAGAAACTAAGTTGGTGACAATGCCGCGTACGACTTTGGCGATGATATAACCCACCACGAAGACCACACCAGCAATAAGAATATTAGGAATAAAGCTAAAGATTTTATCAACCATATTGGTCAATGGCGCAAATAAACCATCAAGCTCTAACTGACCAAGTACCATGGTCAATACAACCAAAAGGATGAACCAGTAAACCATATCAGCAATGGTGCTGCTCATTGGTTTTACGCCTGCCTTGGCACTTAAACGCTCATCCATTGAGGTTTTTGCTAATGCTGCGTTAATGGCAGTACGCGCAACGGTCGCAATGACCCAACCAATCACACCAACAGCAATCGCGGCGATAAGGTTTGGAATAAAGGTCAAGACTTGATTGACCATATTAGCGAATGGCGCTGAGATAGAATTTAGATTCAGCTGACTTAACGCGCCTGAAATCGCAATGATGAAAATAAACCAAAAGACGATTTTTGAGATAATGCCTTCTAAATCGTAGCTTTTACCGGTTGAAGAATTCATGCGTTGGTTAAGATTTACTTTTGACAACACACCACGTACAAGGGCAGCGATACCCAGTGCCACAAGCCAACCAATGATAAAAATTAAAATAGCGCCGATGATGGAACCAATAGGGCCACCCAGATAACCGTTGAACGATGTATACATTGGATTCATCCTGTCCTCCTTTAATGATCATGCATTCCTTATCGAATAATCACTGCTCTACAATATAAGCCTGATTATTGGTAACGAACCCATACCTAATTATTAATATTTTTAATTGATATTATTCAAGAAGTGTTTTTTATAAGACCCTAACTAACATTCTGTGCAGATTGTTAACAAAATCTACGTTCTGTTACTTCTTACCTTAACCAATTTAGCTTAGCTGATGTAATGAGGTATTTAAAGACAGAAAGCTTAACGGCTTACTATAGTTGTGTGATAAGTTGTTAATTTGGCGGCAGATATTAACACAGACTGTACATTTGACCGATAATTTCAAGGGAATCGTAGCTCCTAAAACTAAGATTTGCTATGATAGAACAATGTGACATCTCGCCACTATCCTTACAATTTGAGAGTATTCTATGAAAAAAATTACTACCTTAAGCATTAGTGCCCTTGCTAGTGCGATGTTATTAGTTACCGGCTGTAATGCTAGTAATGGCAATAAAGAAAGCGCCAGCAAAAGCGTTTCAGTGACTGAAAAAAGCCCAGCCAATGAAAAAGTGGGTTACAGCTTGGGTTATATGATGGCAGAAGGTAATAAAGAAGCGGTCGGCGATCTGAACCTTAATACCTTTGAAAAAGGCTTCCGCGACGGCTATGAAGGTAAAGATTCAGCATTGACGCAAGAGCAAATGCAAGAAGTGTTGATGACTTATCAAAAAGAACAAGAAGAAAAGTTCGTCAAAGAGATGGAAGGCAAAGCTGAAGATAACAAAACCAAAGGTGCGGCATTCTTAGCAGAAAATGGTAAAAAAGAAGGCGTGAAAACCACCGCTTCTGGTTTGCAATATAAAGTATTGACCGCTGGTACTGGCAAATCACCAAAAGCGACTGACGTGGTCGAAGTCAACTACGAAGGTAAATTGCTTGACGGTACGGTATTTGACAGCTCTTATGAGCGCGGTGAGCCGATTGAATTTCCATTAAACCAAGTCATCGCTGGCTGGACAGAAGGCCTACAGTTGATGAAAGAGGGTGGCAAATACGAATTTTATATTCCATCTGATATCGCTTATGGCGAAGCAGGTAATGCGGGTATCGAGCCTAACAGCACGCTTATCTTTACCGTTGAGCTATTAAAAGTAAAATAAGGCGTTATTAGTTTTTTTATCCCTTTAGTTTAAAGCGGTTAAAAACAATAAAAAAGCCCTCTTAGTGTATGAGGGCTTTTTGCTGTACGCTAATTCGGCCAGTCGATGATTAATCGCTAATTACTTATAGTGTTTTTAAATTAAAGTGTTTTTTGGAACACTTTAGAATTGCGACCGTTATTATATTTTTCACGGCGCGCCTCCGGTAGAGTAGTAGCAGCAACTTCCGCAAAACCTTGCTCGACAAACCAATGTGCAGTACGAGTGGTCAGGACGAACAACTTATGCAAACCATGGCTGCGCGCTTGTTGCTCCAAAAACGCCAGCAGGTCAGCACCGCGGTTGCCACTACGATATTCAGGATGCACCGCCACACAAGCGACTTCGGCTGAATCTGCATCCAGTGGATAAAGCGCGGCACAACCCAAAATCATACCATCACGCTCAATGACGCTATAGTGATCAATTTCTTGTTCTAAGCGCTCGCGTGAGCGGCTGACCAAGATACCTTGTTGTTCTAGCGGGGTTAGTAGTTCAAGCAGTCCAACCACATCGTCGATATCAGCACGGCGAATCTCTTCATACGGGTCATGGCTAATCAAGGTGCCAGAACCATCACGGGTAAACAGCTCTTCGAGTAACGCGCCATTTTTGGCATAAGAGATGATATGGGTGCGATGTACGCCTTGACGGCAGGCATTACTGGCACAGCTTAAGAAGTAATTAATCTCGCAATTCAGATCACGATCGCGTAAAAAGCGGTCGACTTCATTTGGAATCATCTCACGTAATAAACGGTCTTCATGATTGATGCCGGCTTCTTCGCCTAAGAATATCAGCTTATCAGCACCGAGCGCCACAGCCGCACTAAGCGCGACATCTTCTGCCAATAAATTGAAAACTTCACCAGTCGCTGAATAACCCATTGACCCCAAAATCACAATATGGTCGTGTAACAGGTTGTTTTTAATGGCTTCGACATCGATTGAGCGCACTTCACCGGTCATCTGATAATCAACGCCATCACGTATTCCATAAGGACGCGCGGTGACAAAGTTGCCCGAAACCGCGTCAATGCGCGAGCCATACATGGGTGAGTTTGCTAAGCCCATCGATAGTTGGGCTTCGATTTGCAAACGAATCGCACCAACCGCTTGTAAGATAGCGGGCATAGCAACGCGCGGGGTCACGCGAATATCTTTATGCAAGGGGGAGGTAATCTGGGCGTCTTTCAAGTTTTTTTCGATTTGCGGTCGCGCGCCGTGTACCAGTACCAGTTTGATACCTAGACTGTGCAATAAAGCAAAGTCGTGAATCAAGGTACTAAAATTGGGATGATTGACCGCCTCACCGCCAAACATAATCACGAAAGTCTTACCGCGATGGGTGTTAATGTAAGGGGCAGAGTTGCGGAACCAGTGTACGTATTCAGGATTAATTTGTGGCATGGCGCTAGTAGTCATAATGGGTGCAATAGTTGTTAGAATAAGAAAAAGAGCATGACAGCAAAAGCGTGTCGCTAATGAATTACCATAGCAAAAAACACCGTTATGAGCTATCTTTTATTTTAGCCACTGTCATGAATCTTGGTAGCAAATAGATGATATACACAACCTCAACACGGGATTAGTGTACCGCCAAACGCTTTTTGTTATGCTAAGCGCTATTGCTTTAGCACCAGCTTACGCAGATAATTGATAAAAATAACCATGTTGTTGACCGACGCTTTATCAACAAATTGTTTTACCGCTATACTGTTTTACCGATACATTAACTAGGGATAATGAATGTCATGAAGAAAAGTAACCATTTTGCAAATCCATTCAGTGCGTGGAGCGGCCACCGCTTATTTCATGTTGTCGCTGGTACGCTCGTTGGCGTGATGGCAGTGACGCAGGCTTCAGCAATGTTGCCAACGCCAGAGCAAGCCGTTGATAATTCAGTGGCAATCGAGTCAAATGCCAACCCAGCCAGCACTTCAACGGCGCAAGCGGTCAATAGCAAAATCACCGCCTCATTGATTAGTGTTGATGCAAATGGTCAAGAAGTGCTGGTGCCAGTCAATGCCAATACGCGCCTGCAGTCAGGAAATGTCTTAGAATATCAAGGCTACTTTACCAATACCAATGCTGATCGCGTACGTAAAATGACTGTCACTATGAGTATTCCTGAGCAAGTAGAGTTGCTACGTGCCGTTTCTCCTGACTTCCCTTATGGTAGTGCTGACGGCAACACCTTTGCCCGTATGCCATTACGCGGTAAGGTTGATAATCAATTGCAAGAAATCCCGTTAAAATACTATAAAGCGGTACGTTGGGATTTAGAAGGCGTTGGTTTGAATGATACCGTTGTGGTTAAATATCGTGCACGCGTTAAATAAGTTGGTTTTTTGATATTTATCTAATGCTTGCCGAATCGAAAAGCACCACAGTCTAAGGTCTAGGCTGTGGTGCTTTTTTTATAAACAACTTACTAACTCAGATTTGGTAAAATGGCTTTTACCAGCTGAATGTGCTTTTGAAATTAAAGCGTGGCATATTTACTTGGCAGCTTTTCTACAATACCTTTTTCTTTCAGGGCTTTGTCTTTTATAAGCTGTTTAATGGCGGCAATCTGCGGGGTAGTGGCTTGCATGCCAGCCGTCATTAGCGCGCGTCGTTGACTGGTATCTAGCGAGCTAATATGACCGATATCGGGGATAATGATAATATCAGCGCGCTCACGTTCACGGCGCATTGCTGTCGAACGCTTGGTGTTTGATTGACTGGAATCAGTGACAGATGCGGTGGCATTTGCGACAAAACTGCTCTCAAGAAAGCCCCAAAAACTGCTTAATGAATTGATAGACGGTATTTTATTATTAGCGGGACTATTAGCATTCGCCGCCGTCACATCAACGGCGATGATAATATCGGCCCCTAAATCACGGGCGGTGTCGACTGGTACTAAGCTGACCACGCCACCATCGACATATTTTTTACCAATCTTTTCAGGAATGCGCGGCGCGATAAAAATATTGGGTACGCTGCACGATGCTTGTACTGCAAGTCCAGCATCGCCGCTGCTAAAAACGGCCTTTTTTAGCGTGTGTTTTTCGGCAGCAACCGCGGCAAAAGATATTGGAAAATTTTCTATAGCGCGTCCGCCAACTTTTGCATTAATAAAATTTTTAAGCTTAATACCTTCGATAAAGCCTTGGTTTGATAAGGTGAAATCTGTCAATTCGCTATCAGAAGTATTTAACGCCAATTGTTCAAGCTGTTTGGCGTTATAACCACTGGCATATAAGCTGCCAATTAGACTGCCAATACTGGTACCGACCACTAGCGTTGGCGTGATACCGTTTTCTTCTAAGGCTTTAATCACGCCAATATGAGCAAAGCCCTTGGCACCGCCGCCGCCTAAGACTAAGGCGACCTTTGGCTGCTTGTTTAAAGGAGCGACGGTTTCAATAACTGGCGGCAAACTTTGGCAAGCACTAATAAACACGCCCAATATGCCAAGCATACTAAATCGCAGCAAGCGTGCTAAATGACGATAGCCATTATAATGAGTAGATAAAAACATACGCGAAAATCACCATAGAGCAATAAAGAGGTATACGATAAGCCATTCATCAGTCGCTTAGTGAGAAATCAGCTAGACGCCATATCGTTAAATAGCTTAGCATAGGTAAGTCGCTTGTCAGTTATAATCATCATGATTAAATATTTTATAGAGGTTGATGATTATAGCTTTTATAAGACCAAATATACGTTAAATCATAACCATCATTAGGATTATTGATGCCCACATCGGTTAGCCGCACTCCTACCTTGAACTCAGCAGACACTATAAGGCCTGAGATGCCCGTTTCCGCGCTTGATATGCCGGTGACGGCACTGGCGGGCGTGGGGCCAAAAGTGGCGGAGCAGTTGTCCCAGTTAGGTATCGAGCGCATTTTTGATTTGCTGTTGCATCTACCGCGTGATTATGAAGATCGTAGCCGATTGGTATCGATAGCTGATGTGGCGCATGGGCAAGCCGCTTTGATTACTGGGCGGGTGGTGCATGTCGATACCAAGCGCAGTGGTATGACCGTGATGGTCGATGATGATACTGGCACGATATCGCTGCGTTTTTTTAAGGTCTATCGTGGCCTTGCGCAAACGATGAGTCTCGGCACACAGCTACAATTATTTGGCGAAGTAAAGGTCAGTCGTTACGGTAAGCAGATACATCATCCTGAATATCAAGTGATCAGTAGCAATGAAGCCATCGTCAATACAGGGTTACAGCCGATTTATCCAAGTGTTAAAGGCTTGCATCAAAATAAGCTGCGCACGCTAATTAAGCTTGCGCTGCAAACGGTGCGCACCCAAGGTCTACCCATGACCTTGTTTACGCCTGCCGACTTTGCGGTGGTTGCTGATTTACCGTTAGCGCCTTTTGAGCCTGCTAAATTGGCAATGGCAGAAGATGATTTTCCAGACGATATATTCTCAACCCTTGCGCGCCGTGTGCCTGACAATTCAATAAGCAATATTGGCAACGCAACTGCAGTTAATGACATGGCTAATCAAAACGTTTATAACCTAACGATATTTGAAGCCTTAGTATTGCTGCATACGCCGCCAACTTATACCGATGCAGGACGACAATATCAGCTGCTTACGCAACTAAGCGCCCGCACTCATGCTGCCTGTCAGCGATTAATCATTGAAGAATTAACCGCGCATCAACTGAGCCTACTATATCGCCGTCAGCAATTGCATCAGCATAAAGCGCCTAAATGTACGATGAGTAGCCCGCTTGCCGATAAGCTATTTGCCGCATTGCCGTTTGATTTAACCAGCGCGCAGCAACGCGTCATGAAAGACATCACGGCTGATATGGCGACTTCTATTCCGATGCTCCGACTGGTACAAGGAGATGTTGGCGCAGGCAAAACTTTGGTCGCGGCGGGGGCGGCGGGCTATGCGCTCGATAGTGGCTGGCAGGTTGCGGTCATGGCACCAACAGAAATCTTAGCAGAACAGCATTTGGTCAATTTTAAAAACTGGTTTGAGCCGTTAGGGGTCGGCGTTGGCTGGCTTGCTGGCAAACAAACCGCCAAGCAGCGCCGTGAAGCGTTAGAAGCGGTGGCAGAAAATACGGTGCAAATAGTAGTTGGTACGCATGCCTTATTTCAAGAGCAGGTACAGTTTGCTAAACTAGGCTTAGTCATCATCGATGAACAGCACCGCTTTGGCGTTGAGCAGCGTATGGCCCTGACCAATAAGGGCGTGGCCAATAGCACCCCGCATCAGCTCATTATGACGGCAACCCCGATTCCGCGTACGCTGGCGATGAGCGTTTATGGTGATATGGATACATCTATCATTGATGAGCTGCCTCCGGGGCGTACGCCAATTACCACGGTGACGATTGACCGTAACCGCCGCGACGAAGTCATTGAGCGTATTGCGGTCAATTGTGAAGCGGGCAGACAGGCGTATTGGGTTTGCTCATTGGTAGAAGAATCAAGCGTGCTCGATGCGCAGGCAGCAGAAGCGACTTATGAGGACTTAAATGAGCGCTTAGATATTCGCATTGGCTTGGTACATGGCAAAATGAAGTCTGCTGACAAACAAGCCATCATGCAAGAGTTTAAAGCGGGTAACTTAGATTTATTGATTGCCACAACGGTCATCGAAGTGGGCGTTGATGTACCTAATGCGTCGTTAATGGTCATCGAAAACGCCGAACGTTTGGGTTTATCGCAACTACATCAGTTGCGCGGGCGGGTTGGGCGTGGTTCGACCAAAAGCTTCTGCGTACTGTTATATCAAAAGCCGTTATCAGAGACGGGTACGGAGCGCTTAAATGTGCTGCGTGACAGCACCGACGGTTTTGTGATTGCGCAAAAAGACTTGGAGCTACGCGGCCCCGGTGAGCTGTTAGGCAAACGTCAAACCGGTAACGTCGGTTATTATTTGGCCGACCTTATCCGCGATGAGCAACTATTTGCCATTGCGCAGCGCCTAGCGAAACATCTTATCTCTGACCCAACACGTAAAGCGGACGTCAGCCAACTTATCCATCGCTGGATGCCAGAAGCCAGTCGCTATACCAATGCTTAATAATTAACGCTTGCTTAGTAACTGAGCCAATTCTCTGTCATCAACTCTCCTAAAAAAGCCATTATTTTTTTAAAGATAATGGCTTTTTCTTATGGGTTTTATAAGCTATTTATTAGCGCAAATAAACACTCTATTTTTATTTTCATCAACTAATATTGACTCAGCTGTTCTCTAAACTTTCTTGATATGACGATTGAGGTATGGCAGTTTACGGCAGTGAAGCATAACTATGTGCTTTATCTATTTACTAGAATATTCTGCTGTAGATGTATTTTTTGGTGAAAATAAACCTCTAAAAACAGCACATTTCTAGTCGTTTTACCGATTCTAACAGGACGTTAGGATAGGAGTTTGATTGGCTTAATTTTGCCAGCTTTGTCTGATTTGCTTCGTCATTACTGTGCCATTCATGCTTTTAATTAACGGCCTGAATTTTTTACAAGGATGTATCATGAACAAGACGTTAACCCTCGCTTGCGCTATCGCCGCACCATTATTATTCAGCCAATCCGCTGTTGCCGAGTTTGATTATTTCAAAACCGATGGTAGTTTCAAACGCTTTTCTGTTTCGGCTGGTTGGTTGCACGCTTCTCCGCAAGGCAAAGCCAATCCAATGCAAACTACGACCGCTGCCAAAGATGGTACGGTTGCCGATAATGGCAGTGTAAAAGTAAAAACGGTGCGAGAGGTATTGGTGAAAGATCAAGACCGTTTCGGCTTCATAGATGGCACATTAAAGGGTTTAGGAGCGGAAACGGATTTGTCCGACGTTACAATATTAGGTGACGTTTCTGGTACGACCAAAATTAATGGCTTAGAGAGTTGGACCAGTGCTGGTACTGGACTTGAGGCCGATGATGTCGATACGTTTGGTCTGTTATTTAACTATTATATGAATGATCATTGGTCGATTGAGGTCAAAGCCGGTATACCGCCCAAAGTTGATATTTTAGGGCAAGGGCAAGTATATGCACCGCTCTCGGGCAAAGTCAGTCCTAGCGGTATTGCAGGCGGATTATTGGGCGATTTTGATATTTCCAAAAATATTCCCATTACTGATTTAACTCAAGGCGGCGGGGTATCTTCAAGCGCTCGCGCGTGGCTGCCAGCAGCTGGGGTGCAATATCAATTTGGCAAATCTGGGGTCAATAAATTTCGCCCCTATGTCGGCGCAGGGGTGATGTATGCTTATTTTAATGATATCGAGCTCAATGACGGTATTCGTAACGATTTAGAAATGGCTGGTCATCAAATCCAAAATATTAAGGATGGGAAAGCGGGCGCTGCATTAGAAAATGTAAAATCGACTCAGGGCATGAGCGTCGACGTTGAAGCAGACAGCGCCTTTGCACCTATCGTGACAATTGGCGCGACTTATGATTTTAATGACAAATGGTTTGGCGTTGGTTCTGTATCCTATGCAAAACTCGATAGTGATACGACCATCACCGTTCAAAACGATAGTGGTGAAGAGTTGATTCGAGCGAAAACCAACCTTGATATCGATCCGTATATTACCTATCTTGGCGTTGGCTATCGTTTTTAATAAACGAGTTAAGAAACATTAAGTTAGTAGCATCTTGATAAATATAGCGCACATTCTTAGGGATGTGCGTTGTGCTTTTTAAAAGTTAAAAAAGAAGTTTGATTTAGACAAATTTATCAAGCAGTCGTTTTACTTAGTTATCATTTTTATCCGCTTCGCTTTGCCAGTTTTACGCCCATCCTACTATTAATAGAAGCAGACTTACGAAGCTAAAACACGATATATAAAAATAAGATGATGACTTAATATATGCTATCCTCAATAAATTTATAGACTATTGTAATCATAAATAGCCCCTTTTTTAGCTATAATTTTCTAACTTTATACCCTTTCTAATTGCCTGTATTGACAGAGAGTTATCATGAGCGATGTTGAAGACAAACAGCGACCAGTTGAGTCTGAGCTACCACCTTACCGCCAAGCGGATGCACGTGCGCCCAAATCATCATCGAAATATCCTTGGTGGTTATTGCCAGTATTAGCCGTAGTCCTTGTGATTGGGGTTTTGGTCGGTAAGTATTGGGGCGGCGATAAAGATGCGAGTGTTGATTCACCAGCGGCTAACAAGGCACAAAGCGCAAACGCTGACCTAAAGGAGAGCAGCAATCAGCAGGCAGTGCTTTCGGTCGAAACGGTGATGCCAAGCCAAGACAGTATTGGTAATACCTTAAGCGCTGACGGCACCATCAGTGCCAAAGATGTCGCCAATGTCAGCCCTAAAGTAAATGGTGTGGCTATCGAGCAGGTGTTGGTTGAAGAAGGCGATCGCGTTAAAGCGGGGCAAGTCCTGGCGATATTTGATACCGATGCCATGCAGCAGCAAGTCTTGCAGGCGGAGGCCGATGTTGCCGAAGCCGAAGCAACGCTTGCCAATGCAACTGCCGATGCCGCTCGTGTCCTGCCATTGATTGAGATTGATGCCATCAGTAGGCAAGAAGCGGATCGCTATCGTACCTCAAAACTACAGGCAGAGGCGGCATTGCAAGCCTCTAAAGCCCGTCTTAGTACCCAGCGCTTGAGCGTGAAAAATGCCAATGTGGTCGCACCGGTAAGCGGTGTCATCAGTGAAAAAATGGCGGAAGTCGGTATGGTTGCTGGTGGTGAGCCTTTATTTACTATTATTAAAGGCGGTATTTTAGAGTGGCGTGCTGATATCGATCCTAAACTTCTTGGTGAAGTCAGTGTTGGCACGCCAGTGCGCGTCAGCTTGCCAGCCGGCGATTCGGTTATGGGTAAGGTTAATCGTATTGCGCCAACGGCTGATGATAATCGCCAAATCACCATTTATGCTAGCCTTGCTGCAAACTCAAAAGTACGCGCGGGCATGTACCAAACGGGCGAGTTTTTATTGGGTAGTACCAGCGCGCAAACGGTGCCCAATAGCGCTATCGTCAGCAATGACGGTTATGATTACGTGATGCTAGTGACCAATATTAAGAGCCAAGACGGTCAAAACATTGGCCGTATCAAGCAACAACGCGTGAGTTTGGGTGAGCGCTTTGGTGATAGTGTAGCGCTGGCAGAGCCACTACCAGCAGACAGCCGACTGGTAAAGCAGGGCGGTAGCTTTTTAAACGACGGCGACTTGGTACGTGTGGTTGATGGCCTAAATACCGCCAATGATACATCAGTCAGCCAAACTGGCACAGCCACGCAGGCGCGCTCATGAGTTTAAATGTCTCCGCTTACTCGATTAGAAATCCTTTAGTTGCCATCTTGCTGTTTGTGCTGCTGACCTTGGGCGGCATCTACGGTTTTATGCAAATGAAGGTGCAGCAATTCCCCGATATTGACCTGCCAGCGGTGGTGGTGACGGTGACCTTGCCGGGAGCCGCGCCATCGCAGCTCGAAAACGACATTGCCAAAAAGATAGAAAATAAGCTCACCAGTATTGAGGGCGTTAAGCATATTCGTACCACCCTACAAACGGGTGCCGCGACCATGGTCACCGAGTTTGTCCTAGAAAAAGACATACAAGAAGCGGTCGACGATGTACGTTCGGCGGTCGGTGAAGTACGTGGCGATTTGCCAGCTGCTGCCAATGACCCCATCATTACCAAAGTCTCAACGGCTGGGTTTCCCGTCGTCACTTACTCGGTTGCCTCTGACAATATGAATGTCGAGGATTTGTCTTGGTTCGTCGATGATACGGTCACCAAGCGTTTATCCGATATTCCAGGGGTCAGTACCGTTAGCCGCATCGGTGGTTTGCAACGTGAAATCACCGTTGCTGCCGACCCGATTGTGTTGAGCGGTTTGAAATATCCTATCGCTCAGCTATCAGAACAAATCACTGGTATTCAACAAGACAGCTCAGGCGGTGAAGCGGAAGTAGGTAAAACCACCCAGACTATTCGGGTACTTGGGGCGGTTGAACGTGCCAGTGATTTGAACAATTTACAAGTCGCGGTACCGACAGGTGGTACGCAAGCGCTTGGACGTATGGCACAAATCACCGATGGTGCTGCTGATCCAAGCTCGATTGCTAAGCTTGATGGGCAAACAGTGGTGGCATTTAATATCACCCGTTCGCGCGGTGCCAGTGAGGTTGAGGTGATGGAGCTGGTTGACGCCGAGCTTGCCAAGCTGTCAGCCGATGTCGGCAATATCGATATTGAAAAAGTCTACGATAGAGCCACGCCAATTGCCGAAGATTACAAAGCATCGTTACGCATGCTAATAGAAGGTGGTTTACTTGCAGTCGTCGTGGTGTTCTTATTTTTACGCAATATCCGCGCGACTTTTGTGGCAGCCGTGGCGTTGCCGTTGTCGGTTATTCCTACTTTTTTAGGTATGTACTTATTTGGCTTTAGCTTAAATATTATCTCCTTATTAGCACTGTCATTGGTCATTGGCGTCTTAGTCGATGATGCGATTGTAGAAGTTGAAAATATTATCCGCCATTTGCGCATGGGCAAGACGCCTTATGAAGCTGCGATGGAAGCAGCTGATGAGATTGGTTTAGCAGTCGTCGCGACCACATTTACTCTCATTGCGGTATTTTTACCGACAGCTTTTATGGGCGGTATTGTCGGGCAGTTTTTCCGGCAATTTGGTTGGACTGCCGCCTTATCGATATTTGCATCGTTAATGGTCGCGCGTCTTATCACTCCGATGATGGCCGCTTATATATTGCGCCCAGAAAAAAAGCATGTCGAAAAACAAAGCGCGCTCATGGATTGGTATTTAAAAGTGGTCTCTTGGACGCTGCATCATCGCTGGATTACCATGGGTGCGACATTACTCTTGTTTGTAGCATCACTTGCCTTGGTGAAATTACTACCAACGTCCTTTATTCCTGATAATGATATTGACCAAACGCGGGTTGAAATTGAGCTAACGCCAGATGTGGCGCTAGAAGATACCGAACGTGTGGCGGCGATGGCCAGTGAGCGTATATTGGCCATGCCTGAAGTGAGCCATATTTTCACCTCGGTAGGCGAAGCGCAAGCGGCAATGGAAGCCAGCTCTGGCGGCAAAGCTGAAAATATCGCAGGCTTAGATATCGTATTGGCCCCACGCGCAGAGCGTGGCTCTAAGCAAGAGATTGAACGGCAAATAAGCAGCATGCTCTCAGAAGTACCCGGCGCACGCTTTACCGTTGGTTTATCGAGTGGCGGTGAGACCGGTTATAATTTTTCTTTGACCAGTACCGACCCGCGTTTACTTGAGCAAACCGCGCAGCAAATAATGGCAGAGATTCGGGCGTTACCAAGTGCCGGCGCTGTCACCAGTGATCGTAGTCTACCGCGTCAAGAGCTAACGGTAACTCCAGACAGACTAGCGATGGCAGATAAAGGCGTGACCACGCAAGATATCGCCACCACCTTACGTGTGGCGACTGTTGGTGACTATGAGCAGCGGTTATCTAAGCTCAATCTCGATACACGCCAGATTCCTATCGTGGTGCGCCTGCCAGATGTTGCCAAACAAAACGTCAGTCAATTAGAAGGCTTATATGTCCCAAATGCATTGCCACCGGGACAAGGTGTACGGGTAGGTGAAGTTGCATCGTTAAACTTTGGTACCGGACCTGCGCAAATCAGCCGCCTTGATCGTGAGCGGGCGATTAGTATCACCGTGCAGCCTGCCAATGGCGAGCTTGGTGACTTGGTGCAAGCAGTAAAAGCCATACCCAGTATGCAGCAACTACCGACCTCTATTACTATTATCGATCAAGGACAAGCCGAAAACATGGCTGAGCTATTTAGCGGCTTTGTGATTGCGATGTCTGTCGGTGTGGTCTGTATCTTAGGTGTACTGATTTTATTATTTGGGCGGATATTGCAGCCATTTACCATTTTGATGGCTCTACCGTTGTCTATCGGTGGCGCTTTTGTCGGCTTGGTTATTACCAAGAGTAGTCTGTCGATGCCATCGATGATTGGTTTTATCATGCTGATGGGCATCGCCACCAAAAACTCTATCTTATTAGTCGATTATGCCTTGATTGCTCAGCGCCGAGGCTTGGCGCGTTTTGATGCCATTATCGATTCTTGTCGTAAGCGTGCGCGGCCAATTATTATGACCACCATTGCGATGGGCGCTGGCATGATGCCGCTGGTATTTGGCTGGGGCGATGCTGATCCTACTTTCCGTCGTCCGATGGCTGCCGCGGTATTGGGTGGTTTGGTGACCTCAACCTTATTAAGCCTCGTAGTCATTCCCGTGGTTTATACCTTGATGGATGACTTATCAGGATGGTTTGGCAAATGGTTGATACCGCATGGTAAAGAGAAGGAAAGCGTCGTTATTGAAAAATAATTCGTACTAGTAAAGCTGCTGGGTCAATCAAATAGGAATTGGTTGATCTAGGGTTTTGCACCCTGTTAATAATAAGGGTTAGGAGTATTATTGACCTTCCAAAATATTGCCTAAACTTAAGGCATAGCTCAAATTAAAGCCATGCTGACTACAACATATCTAAAAACCTAACCGCAAGCATGGCTGTTAATATAAAAATTAGAGCGCTCACGCATAATGCCTGCCAGAGAAATTTTTTATCATCCATAATTAACTACCTTAAATTCTTTTACGTGAATATAGCATGTTAATTATCTTCTAATGCAAAAAAATCACTCAAAATATCATTATTCATAAAATCTTCTGCCACGCTCCTAGTTATCAACTTCTATTCCATAATCCGATCTTACTAACATGAAATTATCTCATCTTAAATTTAAATACTATCATTTTTATTCATGTTTTGGTTGAGGTATGATTTATCTCATACACACATTGAGTTTTATCTCACACAATGAGAATAAGGTAGCGGATTATCATGAGTAAACAATTTACATATTCCATCTCGAGCATTCGTTTTGATGAAAACTATCATCCGGCAGATAGCACACGTCTGACCACGAACTTTGCCAATTTGGCGCGCGGTGAGCAGCGTGAAGAAAATCTACGTAAAACACTAAGAATGATCAATAATCGTTTTAACGCCTTGGCGCATTGGGACAACCCAGCCGCCGACCGTTACTCTGTTGAAGTTGATATTATTTCAGCAGATTTAGATATTGAAGGTAATGGCCATACCTTTCCAGTCATCGAAACGCTAAAAACCACGATTGTCGACCATAAAGAAAATACCCGTATCGACGGTATGATTGGTAACAGTTTCTCCTCTTATGTACGCGATTATGACTTTAGCGTCGTCCTATTAGAGCATTTCGATAAAAACCCTACATTGCCGCCGCCAGCAGATTTTGGTGACTTACATGGTAAGCTGTTTCAATACTTATTGAATTCAGAAGCTTATCAAGCCAACTTTACCAAACAGCCGGTCATTTGCCTGAGTGTATCAACCAGTAAAACCTATCATCGTACGATCAATCAGCATCCGGTGTTAGGGGTTGAATACCGACAAGACGAATATTCTTTAACTGACGATTATTTTCATAAAATGGGCTTAACGGTGCGCTACTTTATGCCGGCCGGTAGTGTCGCGCCTTTAGCGTTTTATTTTACTGGCGACTTGCTGAGTGATTACACCGATCTTGAGCTCATCAGTGCGATTGCCACTATGGAAACTTTTCAAAAGATTTATCGTCCTGAAATCTATAATGCCAACTCGGCGGCAGGACAGGTATATCAGCCCAGTTTGCAATATCAGGATTATTCACTGACGCAAATCGTCTATGACCGTGAAGAGCGTAGCCAAATGGCGGTGAAGCAAGGTAAGTTTACACAAGAGCAATTTATCAAGCCTTACCAAGCGATTCTTGAAGAATGGGCGACAAGCTTTGATGTTAATGAGCGCACGTCGGAAGCGTGTGCAGATAAAGAATACGCTGCCTAACTATTTTCAATCTAGATGCGTTCAACCTAGATGCGTTTAACCTAAATACGTTCAATCTAGCCGAAATTAGAATACTAATAAATAAGAAGATAAATCCTATGACACTATTATTACCAACCCAAAGATTATTACCGACATCAACCGCGGGCAGCTTGCCAAAACCGTCTTGGCTCGCTGAACCTGAAAAAATTTGGTCACCTTGGGCTTTAGAGGGCGAGCAATTGCTCGAAGCCAAACAAGATGCTCTACGGGTGTCGTTACAAGAGCAATTGCAGGCAGGGATTGATATCGTCAGTGATGGCGAGCAAACGCGTCAGCATTTTGTCACTACCTTTATCGAACATCTTGATGGTGTCGATTTCGAAAAGCGTGAAACGGTTAAAATCCGCAATCGCTATGAGGCCAGTGTGCCTTCTGTGGTTGGGGCGGTGAGCCGCCAAAAATCGGTGTTTGTCGACGATGCCAAGTTTCTACGCTCGCAAACCGATCAGCCTATCAAATGGGCGTTGCCCGGCCCGATGACGATGATTGATACTTTATATGATGGTCATTATAAAAGCCGTGAAAAATTGGCTTGGGAATTTGCTAAAATTCTCAATCAAGAAGCGAAAGATTTGGAAGCGGCTGGTGTCGATATTATCCAATTTGATGAACCAGCGTTTAATGTGTTCTTCGATGACGTCAACGATTGGGGTATTGCCACTTTAGAGCGCGCTATCGAAGGGTTAAAGTGTGAGACGGCGGTGCATATTTGCTACGGCTACGGCATCAAAGCCAATACCGATTGGAAAAAAACCTTAGGTACAGAGTGGCGTCAATATGAGCAAGCCTTTCCAAAATTACAGCAGTCAAATATTGATATTGTCTCGCTGGAGTGTCAAAACTCACATGTACCGATGGATTTGATTGAACTGATCCGCGGTAAAAAGGTAATGGTTGGCGCTATTGATGTGGCAACCAATAGCATTGAGACGCCGGAAGAGGTGGCAGATACGTTACGCAAAGCGCTGCAGTTTGTCGATGCAGATAAGCTCTATCCTTCGACCAATTGCGGCATGGCACCGTTATCGCGCCAAGTGGCACGTGGTAAATTAAATGCTTTGAGCGCGGGCGCAGCTATTGTACGTAAAGAGCTCAGCGTTTAGCATCTCTTAACAAAGCTTACCTTGTTTAAATCCATGAGTGACCTCAGTTATCAATATACTTAAAGATTAAAAATACTTAAAGATTAAAATTTAGGAGTTAAGTCATGATTGAAGCAACTGATTTTAGAGATGCCATGTCTCTATTACCGACAGCGGTCAATGTGATTACCACAAAAGGCGACTCTGGCTGTCATGGGTTTACCGCCTCTGCGGTCTGTAGCGTGACCGATACACCGCCAACCTTACTGGTCTGTATGAATCAGAGTTCGCGCTCACACGAACATTTTCTTGAAAATAAAACGCTAAGTGTCAATGTCTTAGGTACGCAGCATGAACCCATATCCAATGCCTTTGCCTCCAAACTATGCTCAGAAGAGCGTTTTTGTCACGGTGCTTGGACGACATTAACCACGGGCGCACCTGTTTTAGAGGACGCGCTGGTCAGTTTTGATTGTGAAATTGATGACATTCAACAAGTCGGCACACACAGTATTTTTATGTGCCGCGTGGTCGCCATCAAACAAGGTGTGAGCGATGAAAGTTTGGTGTATTTCAATCGCTCGTACCATCAAGTCGGTCAAACAGAAATCGTTTAATTTACCTTTAAAGCCCTTGTTATTTAACTAAAACCCTATCTAACCGAGAAGTAATTATCTTGTGGAAATACTCATTTTTTTAATAATAGGCGCGCTAGCAGGATTTGCTGCCGGGCTTTTTGGTGTAGGCGGTGGCACAATTATCGTGCCCTTATTGTTTGTCGTTTTTACCCAAATGGATTACAGTCCTGACAGCATTATGCATTTAGCATTAGGGACATCATTGGCGACCATTATAGTCACCTCTATTAGCTCGCTTATGGCACACAATAAAAAAGGCGCTGTGATGTGGCCGGTGTTTAAAAATTTGGCACCCGGATTGGCGCTAGGTTGTTTCTTAGGCGCAGGGATTGCAGGACAGATATCTGGGCTATATCTCCAGCTGATTGTTGGGGTGTTTTTGCTGTGGGTTGCTTATAAGATGTTTTTTGCTGGTAAAAAACCTGTTGCTAATCATTCTAGTGGCGCTAATGATGTCAGTAGCGTCAACTATGCCAATACAGCACTACCGTCAAAACCTAAGCAATTAGCAGCAGGCGGGGTTATCGGTATCGCTTCTGCTATCTTTGGTATTGGCGGCGGTAGCTTAACCGTGCCTTATCTCACGCGTTATAACGTGGTGATGCAAAAAGCGGTTGGGACCTCAGCGGCGTGCGGATTGCCGATTGCCATTGCCGGTGCGTTAGGTTTCATGTTTTTTGGCATGCAGCAGCAAGTCGATGTGCCCAATACCATCGGCTTTGTCCATATCTATGCCTTTTTAGGCATTAGTATTATGAGCTTTTTTACCGCAAAGTTGGGCGCAAAAGTCGCGCATATACTATCGCCAGAACTATTAAAGAAATGCTTTGCGATATTATTGACGGTGGTGGGGTTTTATTTCCTTTATAAAGGGCTGGTTTAAATATTCATGTTTGTATAATGGGGCGTATTCTCTTTAGAATGAGGATGCGCCCTAATCATATTATTTTGGCTAATTAGGTTCAATAAAGATAATTATGTTCAATAAACTTCAAGCATTGGTTGTACTTTCAGCCTTTCTAACAGTAATTGCCTGTTCGGATGACAAGTCTGATTTAGCTCATGATGAAAAGGTTACCACAGCTAGCAATCACGAACGTGATACGCAGGAGATGTATCGTAAGATCGATACGTTAAAAAGAGAGCTGCCAAGCGTAATTGATGAAGTTACTACGTTAGAAAAGATTGATTTTGATGGAAAAACGGTTACTTTCGGCTATCGGCTAAAGATATCTGATTATAATGCTTCTAAAAGAAAAGAGATTGAAACGGCAATGCGCGATGAACATACTAAGTTAGCCTGTGCAGAAGCAGAAGTTATGCAAGGGATAAATAAGGGATTTGATTATCAGTATAGTTATTACGATTTAGATGATAGTAAAGTGGCTAGTTTTGAGGTCACAAAAGACATTTGCGACAACCTAAATAAGGCTGACTCTGAAATTGAAATAGGGACATAATCAACTCTGGGTTACTTTGCTGCTGCATATAATATTTATACTGAGATATATCCAAATTATTGAAATTTTTTGGGAGTTTCCCAAACTCTGTGTAACTGCTTATAATCCACTAACAGGAGAATAAGCAATGACTACTCAATCTGACCTTAAAAAACTGGCCGAGCAAATGGCTGGTAGCATGAACAGCTTTGATGACATCAAAGACTTTCAAAAGCAGCTCATGCAATCTTTTATCGACACTGCCTTAGAAGCTGAGATGGAAGACCATCTTGGATACCCCAAGCATGAAAAAGCAGACAAGCCTAATAAGCGCAACGGTCATACTAAAAAGACCGTCCGTAGCGACACAGGCGACCTTGAGATCTCCACTCCAAGAGACCGCGGTGGCAGCTTTGAACCTACACTAGTGCGCAAGCATCAAACCCGTATTAGTGGCCTTGATGATAAAATCATATTCCTTTACGCCAAAGGTCAAACCACCACTGAGATTGTAGAGAGTATCAAAGAGCTTTACGACGTCGATATCTCAAGCTCTCTTGTCTCAAGAGTCACTAACAACATCATAGACGACATCACCGCTTGGCAGAACAGGCCGCTGAGCAGTGTTTATCCTATTGTCTATCTAGACTGCATTGTCGTCAAAGTACGTCAAGATAAGCAGATCATTAACAAAGCTATTTATCTGGCGCTAGGCGTGGGACTTGATGGTAGAAAAGAGCTGCTTGGTATGTGGCTATCAGAGAATGAAAGCGCTAAGTTCTGGCTAGGTGTTCTCACTGAATTACAAAACCGCGGGGTTCAAGATATCCTCATTGCCTGTGTCGATGGTTTAAAGGGCTTCCCTGATGCCATTAACACCGTTTATCCCAAAGCCAAGGTTCAGCTGTGTATCGTGCATATGGTGCGCTATTCGATGAAGTTCGTGCCGTGGACAGATAAGAAGGCAATAGCGGCTGATTTAAAGGCCATCTACGGCGCTGATACCCTTGAGATAGCAGAGGCCAATCTCGAGCACTTTGATGAGACTTGGGGCACAGAGTACCCGCATGTCATCAAGTCTTGGCGTAATAACTGGGAGGGCCTCACGGTGTTCTTTGGTTACCCTAAAGACATCAGAAAAGTCATATATACCACCAATGCTATTGAGTCGCTAAACAGCGTGATTCGTACGGCGGTGAATAAGCGTAAGGTATTTCCCTCTGATCAGGCAGCGTTTAAAGTGGTATATCTAGCAACACAGCAGGCATCCAAGAAGTGGTCGATGCCGATTCGTAACTGGACGTCTGCTCTTAATCGCTTTATGATTATGTTTGATGATCGTATCAGTAAGCATTTAATCTAAAGGGCAGTTACACAGAATTCGGGATGGGCTCAATTTTTTATGTCCATTATAAAAAAAAGCTTTGCTATCTATATGGTACTAGACAGCAAAGCATTTAGTGTTATACAATATTAAGATAAAAAGCTTTCAGAATCAAGCACTTATCCTACTCGACCGTGACTGATTTTGCGAGATTACGTGGCTGATCGACATCCGTACCACGCATCACTGCTACATGATAAGACAGCAGTTGCACAGGTACGCTATAAACGATAGGGGCAAGCGTCTCGCAAACCTCGGGGACATAAACCACGTGCATTCTATCTTCTGCGACCATCTTGCTTTCTTCACTAGCAAATACAAACAGCTCACCGTGACGCGCATGTACTTCTTGCATGTTGGCTTTTAGCTTATCAAACATACTGTCTTTTGGCGCGAGCACCACGATTGGCATGTCTTTATCGACCAACGCCAATGGACCGTGCTTTAGCTCACCTGCCGCATAGCCTTCTGCGTGAATATAAGAGATTTCTTTTAGTTTCAGCGCGCCTTCTAAGGCGATTGGAAACTGTAAGCCACGACCTAAGAATAAGCAGCTTTTCTTATACTCAAAATGCTCACTCATGACTTTGATAGGCGCATCGAGTTGTAAGCTGGCATGTAGTTGCCCGCGTAGCTCTTGTAATTTGCCTAACAAGGTGGTTAATTTTTCACCTGTCATACGCGCTTGTACAACACCCACTTTTAACACCAGTAACATCAACGCGGCAAGCTGAGTGGTAAAGGCTTTGGTCGAGGCAACGCCAATCTCAGGGCCGGCAAGCGTTGGTAAAAAGATATCGGTTTCACGCACCAAAGATGAGGTCGGTACATTACATAAAGCCAAGCTGACGAGACCTGCTGGCGTGTGCTTTTGAATATCACGAAGTGCCGATAAGGTATCCGCCGTTTCGCCCGATTGCGAGATGCAAATGACCAAGGTGTCATCGACGACCACTGGATTGCGGTAGCGGAACTCACTAGCAACCTCAACCGAACACGGCAAACGGGTTAGGCTTTCAAACCAATATTTCGCGACCAAACCTGAATGATAGCTGGTCCCACAAGCGATGACTTGAACGTTCTTGATACCTTTTAACTGTGCTTCATGACGCTGCAAAAAGTCATCGCGCAGCTTAGATGGCGCATCACTATCTAAAGCCATCTCAATCGTACGGGCAACTGCATCTGGCTGCTCATAGATTTCTTTAAGCATGTAATGCTTAAATTCACCTTTATCAGCATTATGCTGGGCGGCATCAATCTCATGTATCTGACGTTTTACTTTTACGCCATCGGCATAAACTTCAATACTATTACGGGTTAATTTGGCGATATCGCCTTCTTCTAGATACATAAAGCGATTGGTCACGGGCAAAAGCGCCAATTGATCAGAGGCAATAAAGTTCTCACCGATACCTACACCGATGACCAAAGGCGAACCTAGACGCACGGTAATCAGCTCGTCTGGGCAATCAATGTGCAAAATGCCAAGGGCAAACGCGCCATGTAATAAAGGAATAACGGCACGCACAGCTTCCAGTAAATCAGGCGTATTTTTGTAGATATCATTGATTAAATGGGCGACGACTTCGGTATCAGTTTGCGAGGTAAACTCGTAGCCTTTAGCAATCAGCTCTTCTTTTAGCTCAGCATAGTTCTCAACGATACCATTATGGACCACGGCAATTTTACCAGATACGTGCGGATGAGCGTTGCGCTGCGCAGGTTCGCCATGCGTGGCCCAGCGCGTATGTGCAATACCGATATGACCATCGAAAAATTCAGGATTGACGGCGACGGCATCGACCAGCGCTTGTACTTTGCCCACTTGGCGCTCACGATGCAGCTCGCCATCACGGATAACCGTCAGACCAGCAGAGTCATAACCACGGTATTCTAGGCGTTTAAGGCCTTCAAGTAAGATATTGGCAATATTCCGCTCAGCAACTGCTCCAACGATTCCGCACATAATTATTCCTTAAATTTTATGTTCTCATACCATGTGATTTTGAAAGATACTGATACATGGACAATCATTAATCTATAAATATAAATAAGCAGCACCACAAATCATTGTCGTACTGCTTTAGTGGTCTTACCATCATTTTTATCAAGTTAACTATCAGCGCCGCCTTTATTTTTTAGTCGGACGCTGAAAGTCATCTTTCTGGGTTTGGCGCGCACGTCCAAAGGCTAAGGCGTTATCATCGACGTTTTTGGTAATCACTGAGCCTGCCGCAACCGTAGCGGTATCACCAATAGTAACTGGCGCAACCAAGCTGGCGTTAGAGCCGATAAAGGCATTGTCTTCGATGATGGTTTGCGATTTATTGACGCCGTCGTAATTACAGGTAATCACGCCCGCACCGATATTGACATTTGTTCCAACCGTCGCATCACCCACATAACTTAAATGATTGACCTTGCTACCTTGGCCGATAATCGATTTTTTAATCTCGACAAAATTGCCTACTTTACTGTTATTAGACAAAACAGTATCAGGGCGCAAGTGGGCGAAAGGTCCAATATCGACGCCGTTTCCAATTTGAGCACTGTCAATGACGCAGTACGGCTTTAGGTGACAGGCATTGCCAATGTGCGCATTTTTAATCACACAGCCAGCTTCGATATAAACGTTATCGCCTAAGACGCAATCACCTTCAAAGACCACGCCCACATCGACGAATACATCTTGTCCTGCGCTCAAGCTGCCACGAATATCGACGCGAGTAGGGTCTGCAAACTGCACGCCAGCTTCTTGTAAGTCTGCAACCAACTTACCTTGCCATGTACGCTCTAAGCTGGCAAGCTGCTGGCGGTTATTGACGCCTTCAATCTCAAAGCCATGCTCAGGCTCAATCGCGACAATATTAATCCCTTCAGCGACGGCCATTTTAACGATATCGGTGAGATAATATTCTTTTTGCGCATTGTCGTTAGTCAGCTTCGGCAGATATTTATGCAATAACGCATTATCAACGCAGTAAATACCGCTATTAATCTCTTGGATTTTTTGTTCATCGGCGCTGGCATCTTTTTGCTCAACGATGGCTTCAATATTGCCGTCTTTATCACGTTTGATACGGCCGAGACCAAAGGGATTTTCTACCGTCAAGGTCAACATTGACATACCGTCAGTATTGGCAGATTTTAAAGCTGTTAACGTCTGGCAGCTGACCAATGGCACATCGCCATAGAGAATCAGACTTTGGCCTTCTTTTGGTAATTCGGACAGGGTGACTTTTACTGCATGGCCCGTTCCTAACTGTTCAGTCTGGGCAACCCACGTAATCGGCAAATGCGCATATTGCTCATTAATATCTGCTTGCACTTGCTCGCCGCCAAAACCATGGACGATGATGGTGTCATCAACGGTCAATTGATGACAAGTATCAAGCACATGACCGAGTAACGACTTGCCAGCCAGTGTCTGTAGCACTTTTGGCTTGGCTGATTGCATACGCGTGCCTTTACCAGCCGCGAGGATAATTACTGAAAGAGGAGCTGTCATAGTATTCCTAAAAAAGAGCCTACAAATGTAACAAAATATACTTCTGAATTATAACGCAAATTACGATTTAACCAAAACGCTATGTCGTGACATCTTTGTAAACTGATTATGACATTAGCTGTCTATAGATATAAATTAAACAGCAGGCGTTCAGAAAATCTAACCGCTAAATAGGTGAGCGATATAAAAGGCGATAAAGCAGAAGTATTTATGGTAAAAACGTTTATTTGAGGCTTAAAGGATAAGCTTAAGATTAAAAGGTAAAAGAGAAGATAAAGGTATAAATAATTACCCAAACGGCTGCTGCCATCACTCCCGCAATAATATCATCGAGCATAATACCGAGGCCGCCTGCGACTTTTTTATCTGCCCAACCAATCGGCGGCGGCTTAATAATGTCAAAAAAGCGGAATAATATAAAGGCGATAATAATCGCTACGATAGTAGGTATTTGGATGATATTTTGCCAAAAGCTGCCGTTAGCGATACCCATATAAGACAGCGGCAGTAGGGTAAGCCACATACCAGCCCACTCATCCCAAACAATATGCGGATTATCGTGACCGCCCATCAGCTCTGAGGTACGACCGCATATCGCATTACCAAGGAAACAAGCTAAAATAGTAATCATCAAAAACGGCACAAAACCTAAGCTAAGCAGCGGTATAGCGACTATTAATCCACCAACTGTACCCCAAGTACCGGGTGCACGGCGCGGCAGACCGCTGCCTAGACCGATACCAAGCCAATAAACCAAACGATCAAGCGCACTGGCATTGGCGGGTAGAGGCGGGCAATCATTGGCTTGTCGGATATCAGGCTTAGATAGGTTGTGATCAATCATGGGTTAACCTGCAAAATGTTGGTAACCCGTCAGATTGGGCCAAGTAGGAAATGGGGCGGGATGCGTCGCTGTGACTGGCTGTCCTTGATAAAAAATCTCTGGTTGTACATTTTTAGCACCATCTGTCTTATTTACGGCTATGACTTCACCGATACAGGTGACATGCGTGTCGCTATTATTATTAATCGGTGGCTCGATATGGGCAGGCAAGGTAAAAGCCAGCTCATAATCATCGCCGCCCGCCAACTGACATAATAAGCGCTCAGATAGACCAACGCTTGATAATGCTTTACTGGTAGGCAGCTGCTCAAGGTGAATGCGCATACCAATGATACTTTGCTCACAGATATGGCTAAGGTCTTGATACAGACCATCAGAGATATCTATCATCGAAGTTGCGCCAATTGTCGCCACTGCTGCCCCTAAGGCAATACGTGGCGTTGGCATATGCAGCCGATGGGCAAGCTCAATACCGATAGCATTATTAGGATGCTGTAGCGCATAAGCAGCATCGCCAAGCGACCCCGAAACATAGATTTTATCGCCGACTTGCGCGCCCGAGCGGTAAACAGCTGGCGTAGCCGCATCAAGCAATCCTTGCGCGCTGACACTGAGCACTAAGTTATCACTGCGCGTGGTATCACCACCAATAAGCGTGACACCAAATAGCTGGCAGGCGTGAAATAAACCTTTAGCAAATTCAGTCAGCCATTGCTCATTCGCCAAACGCTCAGGTAAGGCCAATGCCAATAGAATACTATGCGGCGTTGCGCCCATCGCGGCAATGTCGGAAACGTTAACCGCGACCGCTTTATAGCCGATTTGAAAGGCTAACTGGTTTACGTCATTCCAATCAGCACTAAAGTGCCGCCCTTGAACGAGGGTATCAATACAGCTAACCAAGCGCGCACCTACAGGCAAGCTCATTACTGCCGCATCATCGCCAATGCCTTTTTCGACATTGCGTGCTTCGGCAGTGCTGGACGATGACGGTGCAGCTTGCATTTGCGAAAATATACGCTCAATCAGCTCAAACTCGTTCATGGCTAGTCTTTATTGTTTTCATTAGGAGTAACAAGGTTTGAATCATGTAAGCCTACGTCAGCTGCGTCACTATTCTCATCATAGCTAACATCATTGGTAGATGTGTTTTCTTCTACAGCGCTTTCTTCTGCAGATTTGTCATTAACAATATTATTTGGCGCTTCATTTTTTGCGGCGTCATTTTTCTTATTGATCTTATAGTCCATAATATTCGCTAGCGCTTTACTCGCGCTATTACGTTTAACACTGGCATTATTGGCACTGATACGTGGTTTGTTTGAAGCAGTTGCAGTTGACGTACTATCGATATCAGATTCAGCAGTGCTTTCACTAGCTTCTTCAACAGCTGCAGATTGAACTTCAGCCTGCTTAGCATTTGCTTGAGTCGCCGCTTTTTGTGAGGTGCGCAGATTGGCTTTGCTATCGGCATCGACTTCAAGCGCGCGCAATTCAATCGCCATTTTATCAAGGACAGCATTAATTAATTTATGGGCGTCAGTAGCGCCAAAGTGATTGTTTAGCTTCATCGCTTCATCAAGCACGACTTTGTAGGGAATCTCTAAGCGGTTTTGTAGCTCATACGCCCCAATCAATAAAATAGCATGTTCAACAGTGTCCAATTTATCAATGTCACGATCAAGATGCCGACTGATTAGCGCATCGAGAGCGTCAATCTGCTCTGGAATATCGCGCATCATTTCATGATAGTAGCCAATATGAACGGTATGCATGGCGTTGCTCGCGCGCGTACGGGCAGCGATATCATGCGGCGCATTGTCCTTCCAGCCAAGCTTACCATCTTTATCAAAACGGCGGTCGGTGACCAACCACTCATATAGGCCTTGCATTGCAAAGCGTCGAGCCTTACGCACAGCGGTGTGGCTAGTCTTATAAGTCGTTTCACTCATATCAAAGGTTTGCTCACCCGCACTACTGCTCGCGATACGAGTAGCTTCAGCTTGTGCATCATTGGCTTGGGCGGTTTGTGCAGTGTTAATGGCGCGCTTGAGTTGGTCAGTCATAGGGGGTCAATACCTAAATTTTAAATAACTATCATTTTAAACATCTATCTTGGCGCAAATAACAGGCTTGGCAAAGACAGCAAGTTGTAAGAAATAGTATAAAAGTTGTTAAATAGTAGACGACTGGCAGGCTGTGACAGTCGGATATTAAAACGGTGTTTTATAGAACTGTTTATAGTGCTTTTTACTATCATATTGGCACTGCGGTCTATATCAAAGGTGATATAAGCCGCAGTGCCATTTAAATGACAAATAACCGTTTATAAAATGAAGACTTAATTACGCGTCATCACTATTATCATAGTCATCAGCAATATCTAGCTGTGATAGAACCGCTAGCATCTCAAGCACCACCATCCCCGCTTCTGAGCCTTTGTTACCGGCTTTGGTACCAGAGCGCTCAATCGCTTGCTCGATGCTGTCAGTGGTTAATACACCATTAGCAACAGGGATATTATAATCAATTGCAACGCTGCTTAAACCTTTGGCAGATTCGCTAGCGACAAAATCAAAATGCGGCGTACTACCACGGATAATCGCGCCTAATGCAATGATGGCATCAAAGCGATCAGATTCAGCGGCGCGCTGAGCAACGAGTGGCAACTCAAACGCACCCGGTACGCGAATCACGGTAATGTTGCTACCCAATACGCCATGACGCAGTAGGGCATCGATTGCACCATCTACCAATGACTCAACGACAAAACCGTTAAAACGACCGACGACGATACCAATGCGCGCATCTTCGTTTTGATGTAAATTGCCATCGATATGGGTAATATCATTGCGCTGCTGTTGTAAATTTGACATAAGAAAATCCTTTGAGTAAGTAGCGTTTAAAACAAAATTTTTATGTAAAATCTCGATTGTTTTCAATAGTTAACTGACAAAAATAAATAAGTAGCGCTATGATACCATTTTTTGCACAGGCATTGATATTTTAGCAATCTTAAAGATTAAAGACGCATCTGTATGCCTTGTGCGGCCATATAAGCTTTGGCCTCTTGCACGGTATATTCGCCAAAGTGAAAAATACTGGCCGCAAGTACGGCATCGACGCCGCCTTCTATTACGCCTTCGGCCAAATGTTGCAAGTTACCAACGCCGCCTGAAGCAATAACCGGCACATTTACGCGGCTGGTAATTTGCTGCATTAAGACCAAATCATAGCCTTTTTTGGTACCATCACCATCCATTGAGGTCACCAATAATTCGCCAGCGCCGAGAGCAGCCATTTTACTTGCCCAAGCCACGGCATCAATACCGGTTGGTTTACGCCCGCCGTGAGTAAAGATTTCCCAACGCGGCATGATGATGCCATCAACCATTATATCTGCAACGCGTTTGGCATCGATAGCCACGACGATACATTGATTACCAAATTTCTGTGCCGCCTCCCCAACGAACTCAGGGGTAAATACCGCTGCTGAATTAATCGCTACTTTATCCGCGCCTGCATTGAGCAAATTACGAATATCAGCGATTTTACGCACACCGCCACCAACTGTGAGCGGTACAAACACGGTTTCAGCCATACGCTCAACGGTATGATAAGTGGTATCGCGATCATCATTGGTCGCGGTAATGTCTAAAAAAGTAATCTCATCAGCACCTTGCTCGTTATAGCGCTTAGCGACTTCGACAGGGTCGCCGGCGTCTTTAATATCGACAAATTGCACGCCTTTGACCACACGGCCATTATCCACATCCAAACAAGGGATGATACGCTTTGCTAACATAGGGTCTTTCACCTTATAATCAATTTATCCGTAAGCGCTAGTCTAGCAAAATCGCCGCCATATCAGGCAGCTTTTCGCAAGATTATTATGCTTTTAACCAAAGTTTGCTCATGCGCGGTACAATCACTGTCATTACCGTCGATATTTATCCTATTTACCTTCTTTTAATTGCCATAAGTGAGATGTCATGTCCGTCTATACCCAGTTAACCGATGACCAGTTTGCCGCTTTTTGCCAGCGTTTTGGCGTCTCATTTGCGCGTGCCATTCCGATTACCCAAGGTATCAAAAACTCTAACTGGTTTATTCAGACGACTGACGATGTAGATGGCGCGCACTCTTATGTATTTACCTTATTTGAAGAGCGTCCACCAGAAGACATCGAAAAAATGGCGGTTATCCTCAATCAATTGGATGGTAAATTGCCAGTAGCGGCGCCGTTAGCATTGCTTGATTTAGGCGCTGATAGCGCAGAAAAACGCTATGTCATACGCTATGATAATAAAGCAATTACCCTCGTACCTTGTTTGGCTGGCGCGCATCCACAGCAAACCACGCAAGCGATGTGTTATGAGATTGGCGCCGCTTTAGCCATGCTGCATGAGACCTTACAAGCACTGCAACCTGCGGAAGAATATGGCGTGCCTTTATACCCATGGGCGGAAGTACGCGACCGTGAAATGCAGTTTATGCCCGGTGACGAAGCCAAGCTCATGAGCGATATTTGGCGCGCTTACTCAGATTTGCCGCTTGCGACGTTGCCAAAAGGCTTATGTCATTTAGACATGTTCGCTGATAATACCTTATGGGACTTATCGTTAAATAATAGCCAAAAAGGCGCAGCGCGTTTAACGGGATTGCTAGACTTTACCGAAGTCAGCGTTGAGCATTATGTGATGGATATTGCCATTACCATTAATGATTTTTGTACGACGTGGGGCGATGCCGAGCAAGGCGAAACCGTCAATTTTGACCGCAGTAAAATGGCGGCTTTTTTGCAAGGCTATGAGTCGAAACGTGCGCTTGGCGAAGATGAAAAACGCGCTTTACCAGTGATGCTCGCCAAGGCGGCGGTGATTTTTTGGCTATTACGTTTAAACGTTATCCACTATAACCGTACCGAAGGTCGGACTGGTGATAACATCATGGTCAAAAATCCTGACCTGATGAAACGCTTGGCGGCTTATCATTGGTCACATGTTGAAAAAGAACAAAATACGGTCTTTGTATTGTTAGATAATGAATCGGCGATGCAAAAAAGCACTCAGATAATCGGTATTTTTAGCAATATCACCCAAGCTGAGCAAGCACGTGATAAATTAAGTAATAGCAGTGATTTTGCAATCAAAGAATATACGCTCGACCAATTGGCATAGATTGTTATTTTTCGACCATTCCTGTATCAAAACCATAAAGGCAAATCCCATGACCGATCAAGTTGATAACTGGCACAAACTGGCGCGCTACGATACCAATATGCAAGGCGAGCTGCATGCCAATCTGCTGCGTAACAATGGCATTACGGTGTCACTGCAACCGCTGAGTGCCATGCCCGGTATGAATTCTGGCATAGTGCTGTGGATACAAGATACGGATTTGGCGCATGCGCAGCGTATTTTGGCGAATATTGACACCGATGGGGCCACGCCTTATGAGATGTTTGATGAAGTAACAGAAGCTACTCTAAACCCTCCTTTAAATTCTGCAAAAGACAACAACGGCGGTGAAGTATAAATGTGTCAACTCTTAGGAATGAACTGTAATACCCCAACCGATATTGGCTTTAGCTTTGCAGGATTTCGTCGTCGCGGCGGCATGACCGACAGTCATGAAGATGGCTTTGGTATTGCGTTTTTTGAGCGCAGTGAATGTGCCAATAATGATAAAACAGCCAATGCTTCGACTGGTTTGCGACTGTTTCATGACAATCGCCCAAGCCATTTATCACCTGTTGCCGACTTGGTGAATAATTATCCGATTAAAGCGATGAATGTCATTGCCCATATCCGTAAAGCAACTCAAGGGCAGAACTGCTTAGCCAATACCCATCCTTTCGTCCGCGAAGTGTGGGGCGAGCAGTGGGTTTTTGCCCATAACGGGCAGATGAATAGCGAATTTATCAAACGCTGTCAGCGCCTGCAAGACAATGGCAATGCCTCACATTGTCAGCCAGTTGGTAACACCGATTCTGAAATGGCGTTTTGCTATTTGGTCAATCGCCTAAAAAGCAGCTTTAAAACCCGCCCAGATGATCAAACGCTGTTTAATTTTTTAACCACCCAATGTCGCTACCTTTCTGCCAACGGTTTGTTTAATTGCCTAATCTCAAACGGTCGGTGGCAGCTGGCTTATGCTGGTAGCTTATTGTTTTATCTCACGCGCAAAGCACCGTTTGGCGAAGCAAAATTAGCAGATGATGATTTGGCCATTAACTTTGGTGATGTGACTACCGACAGCGACAAAGTGACGATATTGGTCACCGTGCCATTGACTGAAAATGAAAAATGGCAACAGTTGGCGGTCAATGAGTGCTTAATATTCCAAGAAGGTGATGTTATTTATAAAGACAGTCCAAGTCAGCGTAAGTTTTTAACCATTGAAGAAGGAATTGCGGTAGCACGCGCGGTTGGAGCGAGTGTTTAGGAGTGGCAAGTATTTAACGTTGATTAAATATCAGTTAGATATAAGCGCCACAACAGCGCTTAAATTTTTCACCTGAGCCACAAATACACGGCTGTTTTTGCGTGACAGTCATAGAAACAGTCGGGTCGAGGAAATACCAACGCGCATCGTTGTTCGCTTTGTCTGTTACTTTTACAAAGGCAGATAATTCATGATGCGCCTGTATGCCGTCATCTTTATTATCAGAGATATTAAAGTAAGCCTTAAACTCAACTTGCGCATGGCGTTTACCTAGCTTTGGCGTATGCGTAATGATTTCTAATCCTGCCCAATCTGTCTCTTTTGCCCAAGACTCAATCGCCTGAATATCTAGTAAATTTTGCTGCGCAGGCAAAGTGGTTTTGACGATATATTCTGGTTTAACTAAGACAAAGGCGCTATAACGCGACCGCATTAGACGCTCAGCAGAGTCTGGCTTTGCACCGTCAATTTTATCAGCTTCGTTATTTAAAAGCCCGTCATGATAAGGCTGGCAGCAATCTTGATAAAGTAGCGGTACGCCAATAGCATTTGAGGCTGGGTTAATTTGGCAAGGGCAGATTGGTAGGGAAATTGACATTATTTACTCGTGTATTATTCATTTTTTAACGGTTCTATAAATTTTAATTGAGCCAGTTTTTTATCAATTCTGGCCATAGTCCCAGTTTAAGCTTTGCCCAAGGTTCGGGGTCACGCAGCTGCTGCCAAAACTCAGCAAATGGCGGCGCAAAATAGACCAAGAGCGCAAGGATGACGTACAGGAGCAGATACCACCATTTATCTTTATGCTGATAAAACTTCATCGCTGTACCCGATGAGCGCTTCATTTTCATATTGGACAAATTCACACTATATAGCTCATCCAATGCCAAATGTACCATGGCGCCGCCGAATAAAAACAAGCCATAAAACCAACTGACAGTTAGCGGTAAGGCTAAAATATCGTAGCTGACGTAGGTCATTCCAAGCCCTAGTATGGCCATGTAGGGCACCGAATGAATGACGCCGCGGTGTACGGTCATATTGGTAAAAATTGAAAATACCACATAACGCATAAAGCCGTAGCCCGCTAACCATAAAGCTATCAGCGCCAGTAAACTCAGCTCACTGCGCCAATGCATGACCAGACCAAAGGCAAAAATAAACGAGGTAATATTAAACCCAAGCTTAATCGGCGTCGAGTTATCAGAATCCAAATCAGGCAGCAGCCCACCGATAGTGCCGAGTGCCACGCACATCAAAAACCCTGAATCATCAATCAAGCCTGCTTTATAAACCGCAAGACTCATCGTACCACTTGCCATGAATGCAACATTTAAGTGGGTGTTAAAATTTGCCATAAAAACTCATCAATAAATAGCGCACGAAATCTGTATTTCGAGCGGCTTGTCTAGCTGTAAAAAAGCGCTCCATGATACCATAGCCACGCCAGTCGTCTAATAGAGATAATCAATATGACCGCCACTGATTTACCTGCCAAGCCTTATCGAAATACTGCTTTTGATGCATCTATTAATAACCCGTCTGCATACGCCAGCACGCTTGATGACAGCTTTGCTGCTATTGATTGGCAAGCGTCGTGGCTGTGTCACTTAAACCAGTTAGGCTATATAAGTAAAAGCATCAGCCAGCTAAGAGGCTTAAAAAATGACCCTGCTCAGACAGACAAACTCGAACATACGCCTGATATCATCGTCAAGGTTTTGAATACCGCATTACAGAAGCATGCTGACGCCTTACAACAGTCATTACCGCAAACCAAACCTGCGCTAAACAATCAAGCCCAAACCTTAAAATTCGTTTCACAAAATGAGCTGCCAGAAGGCGAAGCGTACGAGCGCTTTATCGGCACCACCGGTAATATCCCGACCCGTGATAATTTGCATGATTTATTTAACGGTAGTATTTGGCTCACCTTTCCAAAGACCAAAGCGCTGCTCAATTATTATCATATGCTTGAGATTAAGGAGCAAGGTATTGGCGCCAGTCGCGGCCGTGTCCGCGATACCATTACCGTTTTTGATGAAAATGGCGCGATATTGGTCACCGCTGAGTCTAGTATCGGTAAGGCATTGGTTGATTTTGATTGGCAGGAAAGTTTGGTTGCACCACGTGACAAATGGGACGAGCCAAAGCAACTTAATAAACAAGCTCAGGCAGCAGTTTATATTTTTGGTCATGCACTGTTAGAGAAGCTACTGCACCCACGCAAAGCATTATGCGCCCATAGTATCGTGATAAATGTCACGCAAGATTTTTTTACCTTGTCGCTATCTGAGCGTATCAATCATTTGGATCAAAAAGTGGCCGATTATATGGACGCGTTATTATCAGAGCCAGATGTGTCCCCGCGCAAACTGTCGCCATTGCCCATTTTGGGCGTGCCACACTATTGGGCAGAAAATGTCCAGCCGAGCTTTTATGAGGACAGCCAAGTCTTTCGGAGCGGTCGTCGTAGTCAAAGTTAAAAGATATGGGCACACCTTGTCCGGTAAACGTTGAATTTTAACTGCTAAAGCATTGTCGTGGTTACGATTGTGCCACGATTCAACACCATCTAGTCGTTAACAAAGTGCTGCTTATTTGTTATGGTAAAAGGACGTTACAGTTAAACGCTAAACAGATGCATATATCTTTTGTTAACGGCGATTTCGTTCACCTCACCGTTATCAATAAATATTTATTCAAATAAAAGCACCGTTAACTATTGTACTTAGCACTTGTTAAAAACGAGCGTTTATTAAAAAATAGTTGTCGCCATTCGATTTAAGCACATTCATTTAAATTAAGAAGAAATAAGCCACCAGTTATCAGCATAAATTGCCATGCATTCACAGTCGTATTAATGGCATAAGGATTTATGCTTAGGATCTATAACAACGATAAGGAAGCTACCATGAGTGATATTTTTAATGTAAAAGATACGATTGACGTCGCTGGCAAGGAGCACGTTTATTATAGCTTGCCAAAGCTGACTGACACTTACGAGAACATCAGCAAACTGCCATTTTGCATGAAAATCGTCTTAGAAAACCTACTGCGTAATGAAGACGACGGGCAATCTGTCGGCAAAAACCACATCGAAGCCGTTGCCAATTGGGACGCTGGGGCAGAAGCGTCAAAAGAAATCGCCTTTATGCCAGCGCGTGTCGTCCTGCAAGATTTTACCGGTGTACCATCAGTGGTGGATTTGGCAGCGATGCGTGATGCGGTGGTTGAGCTTGGCGGTCGTGCTGAGCAGATTAACCCCTTTATCCCAAGTGAATTGGTCGTTGACCACTCTGTACAGGTCGACGCTTATGGCCGCGAAGATGCACTAGACTTAAACGAGAAAATTGAATTTAAGCGTAATAACGAGCGTTATGAGTTTTTACATTGGGGCAAAAACGCCTTTAAAAACTTTGTCGTTGTGCCACCAGCAACCGGTATTGTGCATCAGGTTAACTTAGAATATTTAGCGCGTGTAGTAATGGCTGCTGAAGTAGACGGAGAGCTGACCGCGTATCCAGATACGGTATTTGGTACAGACAGTCACACTACCATGATTAATGGTATTGGCGTACTTGGTTGGGGTGTTGGTGGTATCGAAGCGGAAGCGGCGATGCTTGGTCAGCCATCCTCAATGCTCATTCCACAAGTGGTCGGTTTTGAGCTCAAAGGCAAATTGACCGAAGGCGTGACCGCAACGGATTTGGTACTACGCGTCGTTGAGATGTTACGCGCTCACGGTGTGGTAGGTAAATTCGTCGAATTTTACGGCGAAGGCTTACACAGTATGCCACTCGCTGACCGTGCAACCATTGCCAACATGTCACCAGAATACGGCGCAACCTGTGGTATTTTCCCGATTGACCAAATGGCTATTGATTATCTGCGTCTGTCAGGTCGTGAAGAAAGTCAGATTGAGCTGGTTGAAAAATATGCCAAAGCGCAAGGCTTATGGCATGATGCCGATACGCCGGCTGCGACATATTCAAGTAAGCTTGAGCTGGACTTATCATCGGTGAAACCAGCCCTTGCCGGTCCGAACTTGCCGCAGCAGCGTATCAATTTGTCTGATATGCATGAGAAGTTTGGCGAAACGCTAGAGAAAATGACCAAAGACCGTAAGTCAGAAATTGATGGTAAAGTGCGCTTTGACCAAGAAGGTGCGCAGCAAGAGCAAGCCGATAGACTGTATGCCAAGCCTAATGTCTTCTCTGACGTTAATATCGATGATAAGAGCCACAAACTGCGTGATGGTTCGGTGGTTATCGCCGCGATTACCTCTTGTACCAACACCTCAAACCCTGCGGTGATGATTGGCGCTGGTTTGGTGGCGAAAAAAGCCGCTGCCAAAGGTTTAAAAGCCAAGCCTTGGGTAAAAACCTCATTGGCACCAGGCTCAAAAGTTGTTACCGATTATCTTGAAAAAACCAAACTGATGGATGAGCTAGAGAAAACAGGCTTCTATTTGGTTGGTTATGGTTGTACGACATGTATCGGTAACTCAGGGCCACTCTTAGAGTCGATTGAACAAGGTATCAAAGAAAACGATTTGGTTGCCGCTGCGGTGTTATCGGGTAACCGTAACTTTGAAGGGCGTATTCACTCGCACGTCAAGGCCAGTTACTTGGCGTCGCCACCGCTGGTGGTTGCTTATGCGCTGGCAGGGACGGTCGATATTGACTTGACCACCCATCCGCTAGGACAAGACCAAGACGGTAACGATGTCTACCTAAAGGATATTTGGCCAACGTCCGATGAAATTAATGAACTAATTGCCAATAATATCGACGCCGATATGTTCCGTAAAAACTACGGCGAAGTGTTTGACGGTAGTGCTGCATGGAACGCCATTAGCTCAGCCGATAGTCAGCTGTATCCATGGAGCGAGAAGTCTACTTATATCAAAAACCCACCGTTCTTTGATGGCATGACCATGGAGCCAGAAGGCATTCCTGATATCGAAGGCGCGCGTATCTTGGGTCTATTTGGCGATTCAATCACCACTGACCATATCTCGCCAGCTGGTAATATCGATGCTAATTCTCCTGCGGGTAAGTACTTGCAAGAGCGCGGTGTGATGCCAGCCGACTTTAATAGTTATGGCTCACGCCGTGGTAACGATGCGGTCATGACCCGCGGTACTTTTGCCAATATCCGTATCAAAAACCAGATGATGGGCGGTAAAGAAGGCGGCTATACTTACTACTTTAAAGGCGACAACGCCACGCTTCAAGACGGCGAAGAAATGGCCATCTATGACGCGGCGATGAAGTATAAAGAAGATCAGCGCCCACTTGTGGTACTTGGCGGTGCAGAGTATGGCTCTGGTTCTAGCCGTGACTGGGCCGCGAAGGGTACGATTTTGCTCGGCGTAAAAGCGGTATTGACCAGCTCGTTTGAGCGTATTCACCGCTCAAACCTAGTCGGTATGGGCGTGTTGCCATTAACCTTTAAAGATGATGAAAACGCCGATACTTATCACCTAGACGGTTCTGAAGTACTAAGTATCACAGGCCTTGATAATGGCGAAAGTAAAACCGCAACAGTGACGGCGACCCGTGCTGATGGTTCAACTGAAACCTTTGAGGTAAACGTCATGCTACAGACGCCAAAAGAGCGCGAATACGTGCGTCATGGCGGCGTATTGCACTATGTACTACGTCAATTGGCAGCTGAGAGTAAAAACGCAGCGTAATATTTAATTAAAGTGAGAATAAGAAAAGCCCAGTCGTGATAACTGGGCTTTTTTATGCGCAATGCTTTTTAATTCGTTATTTTTACCTTTAACCCTTCTCAGTGAACAGTTTAATCCCCAAGCCAATAAACACCACACCACTAATTTTATTTAAAATAGATTCGATAGTTGGATTCTCTCGCAGCTTTTCACTGAATTTTGACGCCAGTAATGCCAAACATAAACACCATATAAAACCAGTGACGGCAAAGGTCAATCCTAAAATGATGAACGACACCATGCTATTGGCATAATTAGGATTGATAAATTGCGGGAAGAACGCCAAAAAGAATAATGCGACTTTTGGATTAAAGGTATTGGTAAGCACGCCCTGTTTATAGATTTGTCCATAATCTAAAAAACTAGTACGAGTAGGATGATCATGGCTGGATAAATTATCGGCCATTAAAGCATCTGGTTTCGTTAGCAGCATCTTTAGGCCTAAATAGCATAGGTAGCTGGCACCAATATATTTAACGACCATAAATGCAGTAGGGGAGTTGGCCAATAAGACGGATAAGCCCAGCGCCGCCAATAACGTATGCACTAAAATCCCTGAGATAATACCGAGCACGGAATAAAAACCCGCCGTTTGCCCCTGTGAAATACTGCGGGTAACGATATACATGCTATCGCTGCCAGGGATCAGGTTTAACAAGATGGCTGCCATGACAAACCCTAGGTAATTCTCAATACCGAACATCGCCAACGAGCCTTTTAGATAATAGGAGAGGCTCTTAGTATAGGCTTGTGCGCGGCGAAATGTCTAGTTTTTCAAGTTCTATTCTTTCAGACTTAAAGTGCTATTAATAAAAAATGGTATCAATAAAACGTGTTGCCAATAAAAAACGCTAGGCGAAAAAAAGCCCAATCACGATATAGTGTGACTGGGCTTTTTGACAAAGTTTAATAAGTATATTGTTCCTTACTTATTTTAGTTCATTTGGCCTTTTAGCGAACGTTATCACCAAGAGTAACGATAGGCTTGTCTAAACGATGGTTGGCTGCTGCACTTCTTGCGCCCATAATAGCAGCGATAAAAGTTAAGATAGTGCTGATTAACCAAAATAGACCACTATATAAAGCTGCTTTACGAGCAACCTCTTCCGCTTGTTGTAATTTTTGTTCAGCGGCTGCTTTTGCTTCAGCGATATTTTGCTCAGTTTTTATTTTATATTCGTTAAATGACTGCTGAACCTCGGTACGAACTTCGATAGCTTGCGCTTCTGTTAGACCTTCTTGTTGCAAACGGGTGATGAGCTCAGGACCTTTTAAGGTCTGCTCGATTGCTGCCATACGCTGTTTTGCATAGTCATCAATATTGCGCCACGTGTCGATATCGGTAAAGTCCATATTGGCTACTTGTGTCTTAGTACCATTGACCAAATCTTTAACCACACGACTGGTTGCTGCGACTTGCTGTTCGCTTAAGTTTTGCGTATTTTTTGCTACCATTGCTTGGATATCTTCTTCACTGATATCTCCTGAAACGCGCTGATAAATCTCCTGCGCTTTTTGCTGTACGCCGTCGTTTTGTGCGGCTTGACCAGCAGCGGCTGCACCGACGGTCGCTGTTGTGGCAGCCGTTTTAGCGACCGTACCAACGGTAGAACCTACCGCATTACCAGCTGTGGTTAAAATCCCAGTTGCGCTACTTAATGTAAAAAAAGTAGTAAACAGTACAATCAAAGCGGCGGTTAGCATACCCGTTAAGGTAGCATCTCTTGGATCTACATCGGTACCATCACCAAATAATGCTTCTGGCGCTGAGAATTTAATTGCAAAGTGACCTGCTACAAAAGCACTGATCAAAGCGGTAATAACCGCATATATACCGCCCGCGATACTGGTACCTTTTAAATCAAACGGTAAAAATGAGCTTAGCACTAAAGCCAAGGCAACCATTGCCATCACGATAATCAATCCCATGACCAAACCGGCAAGTACACCGCGCCAGGAGGGGCGTCTTTGAGGAGTATAAGTAGTTAACATAACCATTCCTTTTTTAAAATTTCCTAATTTTGTATGGGTATTTATAGTTTTCACTCTATGCTTAGAGCAGTTGTACACGTACTTAAATTCACAACCATTGATTGATATTTATCGTTTATTGTTTTTTGCCATCAATTAAAGGTTGTGAACATAATATAAGCATAAGGAATAGAAAGACTTATTAATAATACTGTTAAGTAGAAAAGCATGAGGAATGTGTATTAGAATGTTAAAATAAGTGACAAAATCAACGAAATGTAAGTGTAAGTAAGAAAGAATTAAGCAATTAATATTTGTCTCGTAATGATTTTTTAAAATAGGCGACAAAAAATACAGACAAAAAAAGCCCAGTCACCATATGATGACTGGGCTTTTTTATTGTGCGCTTATTAGTCTAATCTAATACTTAAAGGTACTAAGCAAAAGTGCTAATAAGTGACGCCGAATAGTGGCGTCCCCAGGGGGATTCGAACCCCCGTTACCGCCGTGAAAGGGCGGTGTCCTAGGCCTCTAGACGATGGGGACGCATAGAGTGTCATAACCACTATTTTACAATAGCATTACAACGGTACTTCACAATATCAGAGTGCTTATCTATTAATAGAGCAAGCCTTGCCTAGGTGCTGATATCGTCCTACTAGCGAGTATTTATTCAGGTTTCAGTAAACTGAACGTTGCGATAAATAGTATGGTGGAGCTAAACGGAGTCGAACCGTTGACCCCTTGCATGCCATGCAAGTGCTCTACCAACTGAGCTATAGCCCCTCGCTAAGAGTGTGCGTATTTTAGGTAAGACCAGCAGTCTTGTCAACCGCTATTTTAAAAATAATGCATAAATTTGCAAAAAAAGTTAGTAAAAGTATTTAAATGGCTAATTATGGGCATTTAAGTACGGAGATTAATATAAAAAAAGGGTCAGTATTAGCCTGACCCTTTTTTATTAATTATCCATTCTACTCTTAATTAACCAGTACAAGGTTATTTAGCAGCCAAACTATTCAGCCGCCAAGAAGTCTGGCAACTCTGCCGCTTGTTTCTCAAGTTTTTTCAGTTTCTTTTTGCCAAGGCCACCCAGTACATCAACCGCATGGCGTAAACGGGTCAGGGTCATATCAGCGCCGATAATCGCCATAGAGTTCATGACTGGCGTCGATGAGGTGCTACCAGCGATAGCGATAAAGAACGGCGCCATAAAGTCACGCATTTTAATATCAAGATGAGCAGCAAGGCCTTTTAGCGTGGCATAAATATTTTCTTCCGTCCACGTCGGCAAGGTTTCTAGCTGCCAAAGCGCCAGTTGTAGCATCTCGGTAATTTGTTCAGGCGTCAGCGACTTATGGGTAAAGCTTTCAGCGGTGATAGCAGGCAGGTTTTGAAAATAAAAGCCGCCCCAGTTAACCGCATCAGACAGCAGTTCAATACGTGGTTGAATTGCGGCGGCAATCGCGGTTAGTTTATCGCTGTCACTTGCCCAGTCGAGGATTTTGTTTTTAAGCTCTTCAGGGCTAAGCGCACGTAGCCATTCCGCATTTAGCCAGTTGAGTTTTTCGATATCGAAAATAGGACCGCCAAGCGACACACGCTGAATATCAAAGCTGGCAATCATCTCATCCAAGGTGAACTTTTCCGCTTCGTCAGGCATTGAGTAGCCCATACGGCCAAGGTAGTTGAGCAGCGCTTCTGGTAACACGCCGGCATCACGATAGTAGGTAATAGAGGTTGGGTTTTTACGTTTTGACAGCTTTGATTTATCAGGGTTACGCAATAATGGCATATGACAAAGAACGGGCATCTCCCAACCAAAATACTCATAAAGCAGCTGATGCTTCGGTGCAGAGTTGAGCCATTCTTCACCGCGCATAACATGACTGATTTCCATCAAATGGTCGTCGACGACGTTGGCCAAATGATAGGTTGGCATACCGTCAGTTTTTAGCAGCACTTGCATATCGACTTGCGTCCATGGAATCTCAACCGTACCGCGTAGCATGTCATGTATTTGGCAGACGCCTTCGGTTGGCACGCGCATACGAATAACGTGCGGTTTGCATTCAGCGACTAATTGCGCGGTTTTCTCTGGTGCTAAATGTGCGCAGCGACCGTCATAGCGCGGCGTTTCGCCATTGGCCATTTGCTCAGCGCGCATGGTATCAAGCTCTTCAGGGGTACAAAAACAGCGAAACGCATGATCGCTTGCTATCAGCTGCTCGGCATGTTTTTTATAAATATCACTACGCTCGCTTTGACGATACGGTGCGTGCGGACCGCCGATATCTGGACCTTCTGCCCAGTCAAGACCGACCCAACGCAGCGCATCCAAAATCATTTGTTCAGATTGCTCGGTTGAGCGCGTTTGATCGGTATCTTCAATACGTAAAATAAACTCGCCGCCGTGGGCTTTGGCAAAGGCTAAATTAAATAGGGCGATATAAGCGGTGCCGACATGCGGAAAACCAGTCGGTGAGGGCGCAATACGCGTACGAATAGGACGCTTGCTATCAAGGTTGGCTTGGGATGATGTTTGGGTCATAAAAATCTCAGAATATGCTAGTGAATGAATAAAATGGTGAGAAAAGTTAAAGCTCAAGGCGAATAAGGAGATTGTATAAAAAATACGGGTGAAACAGTCGCCGTCACAGTAGAAAAATAGCGTAAAATATAGCCCTAGTATAACAGAGAGCTGAGATATTTTTAACGAAAAGCCTCTCTAGCGCTTGACTCGCCGTATATCCTTGCGATAATAATGCTAGGTGAGTCATAACTTGTTTATTTTCATCTTATTTTTTACTATTACTGGCCAAAAAGGTCATCATCTACTGAGTCGTTTGTGTCCATATCGAATCCAAAGTCAAAAAACACGTTAAATTCTAAAGAAACCCCTTCTTCAGTCATTGATAGTTCTGAGTCAGAAGTCAATTCGTCTATTGTTGAAAACGATTCTGCTCAAGAGCCCGTCATAGAGCAAGCAGGTGCTGATGAATTAAATTTTGTTCATGACGCCGTGCTACTACAAGAAACGGTGGCGGCGGTATTGGGTGTCAAATCGCTGCCCAAACAAACAGATGACAGCCGTCAGAATAGCTTACAAAAAAGTGGCATTTATGTGGATGCAACTTTTGGGCGCGGCGGGCATAGCCGCCTGCTATTAAGCCAGCTTGCCGATGATGCAACCTTGATTGTGTTTGATAAAGACCCAACAGCCATTAGCGTTGCGCAAGAATTAGCAAAGTCTGATAGCCGCGTCAAAGTGGTGCATGATAGCTTTGCAACCTTGACCGATAGCCTAGCGGCAATGGGTATCACAAAAGTGGACGGCTTAATGGCGGATTTGGGTATTTCCTCGCCGCAGATTGATGACGGTAGCCGTGGTTTTAGTTTTATGCGCGATGGTGCGGTCGATATGCGCATGGACACCAGTCGCGGACAGTCGGTTGCCGAGTGGCTCGAGATGGTCGATGATGAAACCTTGGCCAATGTGCTTTATGAGTTTGGCGAAGAGCGTCATAGCCGCCGTATTGCTCGTGCGATTAAGCAGATGGACAGTTATGAGTCGACGCTTGCGCTGGCAGAAGTGATCAAAGCAGCGCATCCAAATTGGCAGCGCGGTAAGCACCCAGCGACTCAAAGCTTTCAGGCCATGCGCATTTTTATCAATAATGAGCTTGGTGATGTCGACGACTTTTTAGCACAAAGTATTCCGATTTTAAAGTCGGGCGGACAGCTGGCGGTGATTAGTTTTCACTCGTTGGAAGATCGCCGTATCAAGCAATTTTTGCAGCGCCATAGCAAAGGTCAGTATCCAGAAGATGAAAACTTGCCGATGCCGCCCAAGCGTCCGCGTTATTTTAGTAAACCAAAACGTGTTGGCCCCAGTCAGGCTGAGATAAGCAATAATCCGCGCGCGCGTAGTGCGTGGCTGCGCATGGCGACTCGTAGCGATACGGATTATAAAGCAGATGATAATTCTTAAGCTAAGTCTTAAAACTTGCTATTCAGTTATGTGGGTAAAATATGACTGAATGTTTTAATGATTACGCGGCTGTTAAAAAGCTGTAAACATTCTCTGCTAGGCTCAGCAGTTACTTTTTGCTTGGTTATGTGTTTATTGATTTTATTGGTAGTTATTTTTATTGATGGTGCTGATGGCTCATGAGGGTGTGTTCACTCGCAAATCTTAGCGCTTTTTTTATTTTGAAGTTCACTTTTTTGAGATCGTCATGGCAATATCTGACAAACCTGTAAACCGCCGCGCCGCAATGCCTCCTAATACTGATGTTGGCGAATTATTCGTGCGCCGATTTAACGTAGTCAGTATATACGTGGTCATATTAGTGTTACTGGCGGCGGCTATTATCTGGAGCGGCATCAAGACGGCAGAGGGCGTGCAGCAATATCATCAGGATTATAAAACCTTGCAAGACATGAAAAAACAAGAGCGTAAGCTACAAGTTGAGCACCAACGTCTATTGATTGAACAGCAAACCTTTAGTGCGACCCCGCAAATTGCCAGTCGCGCCGTTGCTGAATTGGGTATGTTTTCGCCAACCCTTAAAGATAAGCTGATTATTCAGCCGGGTGCGGCAGTTGCCGTCGCGCCAGTGCTCGAGGACGATGGCACAGATGCTGCCGCTGCCAATGAAACAGATTTTTTTGAGGCAGATGCTAACGCTGCGGAGGCAGGACGATGACTGATAAAAAGCCCACTGCCAAAAACGATAAAGCGGCCAAAAATAACAGCAAAAAATCCGCCAGCGGCAAAGTCACTAAGCCGCTACGCCGTGCCAGTGTTGCCAAATCTGGACAAACAAGCGGCAAAGCTGACAATAAAGCGGCCGATAACCGCAAAGCTAAGCTATTTAGCCGCCTAAAAAAGAACGAAGAGCAGGGCGCTTATACCAGTGTAAAAACCCAAAAAAGCAAAAGAGCCTTTTTGGGTAAAGCCTCTGGGGCATCGTCGCGCGGCGGTGTTGAGCTAGACAAAAACCGCTTTCGCACGATTTGGGCAATATCGTTAGTCATTTTAGGCTTATTAATTGGCCGTGCTTATTATTTACAAGTCGCCAATGCGCAGTTTTATCAAGATAAAGGCAATGAGCTGATTACCAGCGTGCGTACGCAAAAATCCTATCGCGGCATGATTACCGATCGTAATGATTTGCCTTTAGCCGTCAGTGCGCCGCTTGCGACCGTGTCGTTTAGCCCGCACGATTATGCGCGCGAATATTATGAGCTGAAACGTATTATATTGACCAATCCTGAAAGTCCGCAGCTTGTCGCGCGTATGCAAAAGCGTTTAGATAATATGGATTTAACCACGCTTGCAGCAGCGGCCAATATCTCAGTTACTGAGCTGAAAAAAGTCACAGCTATCGATGACAGTATTGACGTCACCGATGAAGAAGCGGTGAAGGCGGCGTTGCCATCGGGCGCAGGTTCACATTATCTGCCACTCCTTAATAAAGTCACGCCTGAGATTGCCCAAAGCGTCAGCTCGCTCGATTTCCCGGGTGTCTATGAGAAAAACTTCTTTCAGCGCTATTATCCGCAGCCGCAACCAAACTCGCAGCTATTAGGTTTTATGGGGCAGAACGCCAATGATCCTGAAGGCGGTTATGAAGGCCGTGCTGGTATTGAGCGTCAGTATGAAACGGCGCTGGCGGGTGAAGACGGTAAGGTGCTGGTATTAAAAGACGCCAAGCAAAACAGCTTAAAAGAAATCAAGCAAGTCGAGCCAGAAGTACCGGGTAAAGATGTCGCCTTAACGATTGATTCGCGCTTACAGTACTTGCTTTATAAAGAGCTTGAAAAAGCCGGTCGCCTGCAAAAAGCGCGCTGGTCGACCGGTATGATTGTTGATGTGCAAACGGGCGAAGTGCTAGCGCTATCGACGTGGCCATCCTTTAACTCTAATAATCTGAACGAGATGACGGGTGAAAACCAGCGTAACCGTGCGTTGCTCGACGTCTTTGAGCCGGGTTCGGTCATGAAGCCATTTACCGTGGCAGCCGCATTGGATTCCGGTAAATACACGACGACCTCATTGATTGATACCAATCCAGGCTCTATTCGTGTGCGTGGTTATACCATTCGTGACCACAATAACTTGGGACGCATTACGCTTGCGACATTGCTACAAAAATCTAGTAACGTCGCCTCAACCAAGATTGCGTTATCCTTGCCGCCTGATGCCATTACCAATATGCAAAGACAGTTTGGCTTCGGGGCAAAAACTCCGCTGCAATTCCCCGGTGAGGGCAGTGGACTTGTGGTCACGCCAAAAGAAAAAGAAACGTCAAGACGAGCAACGGTCAGTTATGGTTATGGTCTACAAGTGACCTTAGCGCAGGTCGCACAAGCGTATTCGGCGCTTGCCGCTGGCGGGGTGATGCATCCATTAACCTTAATTAAAGACGACAAAAAACAGCCCAGCAAACGTATCATGGCGCACGAACAAGCTATGTCTATCGTACAGATGCTAGAAAGTGTCACCGAGCCGGGCGGTACCGCCAAAGCCGCGGCTATTGATGGCTATCGTGTGGCGGGTAAAACAGGTACCTCACGCCGTATCAACCCAAAAGGCGGCTACTATAGCGACCAGTACCGTAACGTTTTTGCCGGTATGGCGCCCGCGTCCAATCCTAAGCTGGTCGGGGTGATGCTTATCGAAGACCCACGCGGTCAGATTTATGCTGGCTTAACGGTAGCGCCTGTCTTTCATAACGTCATGAAAGAGGCGCTGCGTTTATATAATGTGCCGTTAGATAAGCCATTAAAAACCGAAGAGCCGTAGCTAAAAAGTAAGTTCCATGGTTAAGTTTTATGACTAATTTTCATGACTAATTTCCATGACTAAGCTCCATGTTTCAGCTGTTAACTATTTGATGCGTTTTAACCGTTTAGGATTTGCCAATGTCTCTGTCTACCTCGCCAAAAAGCAACGCCGCAGTCACCTTACAACAGCTGATTGAAACCAGTAGCAACGATAGAGATAGGCAAAGCCATAGCTTAACGCAAGCATTAACAACGCTGGTAAGCGCATCTAGCAGTCAACTACCGAAAGCAAAAACTTCGATTGCTCATATTCCCTTTGAGCAATTCTGCTTAGACAGCCGTCAGTTAGCAGCAAACGATGTCTTTATATTATTAAAAAGTCAGACACCAAATTGCCAAAAAAGTCGCGACTACTTATATCAAGCCGCTGAGCAGGCGGCGTTTATCCTGTCGGAAATTGATCCAATCGCTTTGCTGTCTACCGCTAATGTGCCGCCACACGCCAATATTTCCTTCACAAACGATAGTGATCGCTCTAAAGCGCAGCAGCAATTAGCAGCACTGCCTTGTCCAGTAGTATACGTACCCCATATTCGTGATTTTTTAGGTGACTTGATTCAAGCGCGCTTACAGCATCAGCAGCCTGTGACCTTACCGACGGTCGTTGCGGTGACTGGTACCAATGGCAAAACCACCATCAGCCAATTGGTGGCGCAGTTGACGCAGCTGACGGGTATGAGTAGCGCGGTGATGGGAACAGCAGGTAATGGTAGACTCGGCGCGTTGGTGCAAGCCAGCCATACCACCGGCGATGCCTTAGCGGTGCAGCAGTTTTTATATCAAATGGGTTTGGAGAAGGCGCAATTATTGGCCTTAGAAGCAAGCTCGCACGGTCTCGATCAGCAGCGTTTACAAGGTATGCCAGTGTCGGTGGCGATTTATACCAATTTGAGCCGTGACCACCTCGATTATCATGCTGATATGGCAGAGTATGCGGCGGCAAAAGCCAAGCTGTTTGATAAAGCGCGTTTCCCCGAGTTAACCCACGCCATTATCAATATCGATGACGAGCATGCCCAGATTATGCTTGATACGGCGCATGCCAGTGGTTTGACCGTTTGGAGCTATAGTTTAGACCCAGCAAAATCTGCAACCTTTGTTGCCGCTGATATCAAGCCAAGCTTGCAAGGAGTTGAGATTGCGCTGTGTACGGATTTTAAAAATAAAGAAACCAAGAGCATTAATATCATTAGCCCATTACTCGGGCATTTTAACGTTGCCAATTTACTGGCTGCTATCGCCACTGTTATGGCTTTAGGAATTAACCTTGAGCGTATTGCTGATGTTATCCCGCAACTGCAAGGGGCGGTAGGGCGCATGCAGCGTGTGCCCTCCAATGATGGCTGTTTTATCGTCGATTATGCCCATACGCCCGATGCATTAAGCCAAGTACTTGCCAGTCTAAAAACCCATTGTAAAGGTCAGCTGTGGGCAGTATTTGGTTGCGGCGGTGATCGTGATGGCGGCAAACGTCCATTAATGGCGCAGGCTGGATTGGCGGGCGCCGATAAAGTGGTATTGACGGCGGACAATCCGCGTACCGAAGACCCAAATTTAATCTTGCAAGATATGCAAGCGGGCATGACCAACGAGCAGTATCAGCGTACCCATATCGAGCCTGCGCGCAAAACCGCCATCGAATATGCGGTCAAGCAAGCAGCGCCTGCTGATATCGTTGTTATCGCGGGCAAAGGTCATGAAACCTATCAAGAGATTAACCACGTGCGTTATGATTTTGACGACAGCGTTATTTTGCGACATGCCCTTAAGCAAGCCGGACGCTTATAGTATTTATAGCGAAGTAATAGCGCCTGCCATTCATTTTTTGTACGTTTTAAAAAACGTACGCTGAAAAATATCAAAGATAAGTAGTCATCATATATAAGGTAATCATTATGACAGCCGACAACGATAACAGCATTCAGTCGCAAGGGCTGTATGTTTGGCAAGCAGACAATCTGCTTGCGGCAACCAAAGTAGTGGGTGGCCATTGGCAATTTGGGGCAGTACCTATAGAGCCAAACAATAACGCAAACAAACCCATTAGCAGTACACGTATCGCTACCGATACGCGTACTATAAAAACCGGTGATATCTTTTTAGCCTTGACGGGTGATAATTTTGACGGACATGATTATCTGGATATTGCTATAGAAAAAGGTGCGGTTGCGGCTATCGTTTCACGTCCGATTGCTGCTGATATTGCGCAATTGGTTGTCAATGATACGCGTTTGGCGCTCGGTCAATTGGCGGCCTATCGACGGCAGCAGCACAAAGATTTGACCGTCATTGCCATTACGGGCTCGAGCGGCAAAACCACCTGTAAAGAGATGCTCGGTAGTATCTTTGGACGCTTGGCGCCAACGCTGATTACCCGTGGCAACCTAAATAATGATTTGGGCGTGCCAATGATGCTACTCGAATTATCCGATCATCATCGCTATGCTATTTTGGAGCTGGGCGCCAACCATATCGGTGAAATTGCTTATACCACTGAGATTGTGCAGCCTGATGTTGCGTGTATCTTAAATATTGGTACCGCACATTTGGGAGAATTTGGCAGCCGCGAAGGCATTTGCCAAACCAAAGCTGAAATTTACCATACCTTACATGATAACCAATTTGCCATAGTTCCTGATAAAGATGATTTTACCAATCAATTACGCCGTATCGCTGAAAAGCATACCCCAAACGTTATAGGCTTTGGCAATACCGATGTCAGTGCCAGTCATTTAGATGTTGAGCCTGAGCGCAGTGAGTTTAAGCTGCATATTGGTAGCCAAGTCCATGATATTAATTTGCCTTTAGCAGGCGAGCATAATGTCAATAATGCGTTGGCGGCTGCTGCTTGTGCCCATGCGCTAAATATCGATATTAGCGATATCGTCGTCGGGCTTGAAAACGCCCGTCCTGCAAAAGGGCGTTTGAATAGTCAGCTCCTTGGTATGCATCGCTTGATTGATGATACGTATAACGCCAATCCGCATTCGGTGCGCGCAGCTGCTAAAGTGCTGGCGGCGCAAACGGGTACGCAGGTGATGGTACTTGGCGATATCGGCGAGCTAGGAGAGGCGGCGATCAGTGAGCACCAAAGCTTAGGTCGTACCATTGCGACCACTGGCATCAATGTGCTGCTGTGCGTTGGTCAATATGCGCCATATACGGTGGCGGGCGCGCAAGAGATTTCTGCTATCAATGCCCATGCCTTTGCTGATAAAGACAGCTTACTGTCCTATTTGCAGTCTTATTTACAGGCACAGCAGGCGCAGCCTTGTACGGTGCTGTTTAAAGGCTCACGTTCCATGCAGATGGAAACCCTTATCAATGCGCTAGTCGAGGAGTAGGCGGTGTTAGTTTGGTTGTTTGGCTGGCTTGGTCAGTATTATACGCCGTTTTCTGCGGTTTCTTCGTTGACGCTACGGGCGTTGTTGGCGGTTATTACTGCGCTGGCGTTCAGTATGGTGTTTGGCAGTCGCGTCATCAATCGCCTGCGTGCATTGAAATACGGTCAGGCGATTCGTAACGATGGTCCGCAGTCGCATTTGGTCAAAACCGGTACGCCAACCATGGGTGGGGTGCTAATTTTGAGCGCAATTGGCGTATCGACGTTACTGTGGGCGCGATTAAACAATCCGTATGTGTGGATTTTGCTCATCGTGATGATTATCTTTGGCGCGGTTGGCTGGGCGGATGATTGGCTTAAAATCAAATATAAAGATCCCAAAGGTCTGATCGCGCGTAAAAAATACTTTTGGCTGTCGATGGGCGCGTTATTCGTCGGGGTTTCTTTATATTACATTGCTACCTTGCAGCCAGATATAGCGACCACGCGTGAGATGCAGGACTTGCTGTTACCGATTTTCAAAGATTGGATGATTCCTTTTTCGGCCGTCCCGTTTGGGATTGGCTTTATTATCTTTACCTATTTTGTGATTAATGGTGCCTCAAACGCCGTTAACTTAACCGATGGCTTAGATGGTTTGGCGATTTTGCCCGTGGTCTTGGTGGCGGCAGGTTTAGGCGCCATGGCTTATGTCTCAGGCGACGTACGCTTTGCTGATTATTTACATGTGCCTTATATTGCTTATAACTCAGAAGTGATTATTGTTTGCGGCGCGATGATTGGCGCAGGGTTAGGTTTTTTATGGTTTAACGCTCATCCAGCGCAAGTATTTATGGGTGATGTTGGGGCGCTGGCATTGGGCGCGATGCTCGGTACGATTGCGGTTATGACCCGTCAAGAGATTGCCTTTGCCATTATGGGCGGTTTATTTGTCGCCGAAGCCTTGTCGGTGATGCTACAAGTTGGCTCGTATAAGCTGCGTAAAAAACGCGTCTTTCGCATGGCGCCACTGCATCATCACTTTGAAGAGATTGGTTGGAAAGAAACCCAAGTGGTGGCACGATTTTGGATTATTGCCATTATCCTTGTGATTCTTGGCTTAATGACCTTAAAACTGCGTTAAGTTGTCAAACAGGTTTAAATCAAAAAATTTTCAAATCAAAAGCCATCTTAAAAGTTAAGATGGCTTTTTTAGGTCTTATGCGAACTTCTTTTTGTTGCGGCATTTATCCCTTACTTAGCCGGAACTTTGTTAAAATGGCAGCCATATTGCGCTAACGTTGAGATACTTGTGAGCTTATTTATTTGTCCCCTTTGTCAATCACCTCTGCATCCAGCTGCTGATACGTGGCGCTGTGATGGCAGCTTGAATCCTAAGCAAACCGCTCATCCATTTGATGTGGCGCGTCAGGGTTATGTCAATCTATTACCGGTGCAACAAAAAAAATCCAAAGCACCGGGCGACAGTCAGCAATCTATTGAGGCGCGCAAACGGTTTTTAAATGCCGGACACTATCAGCCACTAAATGACCTAATTTGCCAAAAGATGACAGCGTTATTGATGGCAAAAAAAGCCAGTATTAAGCAAAAAAATAAACCCATTAATTGGCTGGATATTGGCTGCGGAGAGGGCTATTACACGCAGGCAATGGCGCAAACAGGTATGGATATGCTTATCGCTGCCGATATCAGTAAACCTGCTGTTGTAGAGCTGGCGAGAACCAGTAAGGCTTTAGGTCGTCTTTGGTATCAAGGGGCTGAGGAGGCTAAGGAAGATGGGACTTATGCAGCAGCTACTTACCCGCTGGTGACTAGCGCGGCGCATTTGCCGCTACGCGCGCATAGTATCGATGGTATTAGCAGTATCTTTAGTCCCATTTTGCCAGAAGCATTTAATGAAGTGTTAAGCGACGAGGGCTATTTGATCATTGCCAAGCCCGATATCGGGCATTTGGCAACGATGCGTGAGGCGTTATTTGATGACGTCCGTGAGCATGATTCTGATAAGTTTTTGGACGAATTAGCGCCTTATTTTCAGTTGTTAGAGACCCATCATGTCAGTAGTAAGCTCAGTTTAGCGGCAGAGGCATTGGCAGATTTAATGACCATGACCCCTTATGCCTATCGGGCCCGTAGCGAAAAAAGGCAGCGGCTACTAGCAGAGGGGGCAGTACAACCTTTTGCAACAGAAGCTAAGTTTGTTGTCTATGTTTTGCAAAAGAAGCTGGCTCATTAATGAGCTTAATTTGCTAAAGGTCGACTTATAAAATCGGTCCCATGGTGGCGACGATATTATTCCAAATCCGATACGGTAACGGCCAGTTGTTAACCTCTTCAAGCGTTACTTCATCAGAATCAGCGATATACTGATATTGGCGCTCCATAATATCGGCGGTCAGTTTGTTATCACTAAAGACGATATTGTTTTCATAATTCAAATGAAAACTGCGTAAATCCAAATTGGTTGAGCCAATCAAGCTGATTTCACCATCGACAGTCAGGGTTTTGGCGTGTAGCAGCCCCGGCTTATACTCGTAGATTTTTACGCCAGCCTCAAGCAATTCCCAATAATAACTGTGACTGGTGGCGGCAACGATAAATGAGTCGTTTTTCTTTGGAAAAACCATCGTCACTTCAACCCCGCGATAGGCGGTCGCACATAGGATACTCACCAGCGAATAATCAGGCACGAAATAAGGCGTAGAAATGATGAGTGTGTGCTGGGCTTGGCTAATTAAGGCACCCAAAAACTGCGGCGTGTTGCCTTGACGCTGGGTCGGGCCATCAGAAAAAACTTGCGCAGCAAAATCATTGGGCGGCAGATTTGGCTGCAAATCGGTGCTGTACGGAAAGCTGTCGAGCGGCGTATTAGGGTTTTCAGTCAGCCAATCACTGGCAAATAACATCTGAGTTTGCGCAACGATGGGCCCTTCGATACGCAGCATAATATCGACCCAAGGGGCGTATTTGGGCTTTATGCGAAACTCAGGGTCGGCGCAGTTACGGCTACCAAAATAGCCAATTTTGCCGTCAATCACGGTAATTTTACGGTGATTACGCAAGTCAATACGGCTAAAGAGCAGAACCTTTATGATATTGGTTAATGGTAGCGCCACACTGAGCTGCACACCCGCGTCCTTCATCTCTTGCCATAGCTTTGAGCCGACCATCTTGCGCGAGCCCATGCCATCGACCATCGCTCGGCAGGTGACGCCGCGCTTTGCTGCCCGAATTAGGGCTTCGGCGGTAGCCGTACCCATGCCATCGACCAGCCAAATATAATACAGCACATGGATATGGTCGGTTGCCGCATCAAAGTCGTCAATCATACGTTTGCGCGTCTCATTGGCATCTGTCATTAGCTCAGCGCGATTGCCAACTGTCGTCTGAAAGCCGGTGGCTTTTGCTGAATAAGCAAAGGCTGCGCGGTACTCAGGCTTAACGGCATGTAATAACGCCACATCGCTACCAAGTACCTCTGGGCGATGTTGATGCAATTTATCAATAATTTTCTGACGTTCGCGTGTGAAGTTGCGCCCTAAATGCACCTCACCGAACATCCAATAAACTAGGACGCCAAAATAAGGCAAGAGAAATAAAATCACCAACCAAGCCAAACGCGCCGGCGCCGTTAAGTCATGACGCGCAAGAACACGCAACGATATCAGCACCAATAAGATAAAGTGAATGGTTAATAAAATATCGACGAGCATAGCGAAATCCGTTGTTATTATATTTATGAAGGTTATGGTTGCTCTTAGTTATATTGCAGGACTAAATTATTGGCCGAGTTGCCTTATTGATGGCTTTTATCATTAATATTCACCAAACAGCCAACCACTGACAAAGGCAAAATACTCACGAAACCACGCATTGTAGCGAATCGATAGCGGCGTTGGGCTGGCGAGCAAAATAGGTCGCTGGTAGCCTTGATGCTTGGCAATGGCAGCCGCGCGAATGGTATGAAAATCACTGGTCACAATGGCAATAGGCGCCGTGATAGGCACTTCTTTTGCCGCCAAGATGACTTGGCTATAAATTAAGTTTTCGGCGGTACTAGTGCTATTACCTTCTTGCAAAATGTGCTCAAGAGCAATGCCATGCTTCTCATGTAAATAGCGCGCCATAATACTGGCTTCGCTATGCGTCTGCCCCATACCAATGCCGCCACTGGTCAGCGCCAATGCCTCGGATTGTGTTTTAATCAGCGGGGCCGCCGTATCTAAACGCTGAGCAAGCGTCGGTGTTGGCTTACCGTCAATAGTACCTGACCCTAATACAATAATCGCCGCGACCTCTGATACAGGCTGCGAGCTCCTTTTAATTTGCTGCTGCAATGAGAAAACAAATAAGCCAAAACTTATCAGCCAGATGAAAAACAGCAGCCATAGCGTGTACCAAAGACGATTGCGAAATGGGTTTTGCCTAGTAAATTTGCGGATGGCATGCCAAAATATCCCATGGGCGACAAATGCGCTGCCCAATAAAAACGGCACGACAGTACCAAAGTTAATTTTGCCAACCGTCATTAACACGGCACAATCAACCATGATAACGGTACCGATAACGACCAATCCAACTCGCGCTATAATGAGTAATTTTTTTGCCATAGTTTTAAATTTATTATGTTTAGGTAAAGCTGCTGTAGTTTAGGGTTTATTCAATCAAGTGCTTATTTGTCTATTTAATTATACGTTGTTTTAATTGCATGGCGGTTTGGTCATATCAAGACATACTAAATCTCGTCCCTTTCACCTTAAAAGAGGAAAACCTTATGACGCCAATGATTTTTCATAATCCAAAATGTGGCACTTCTCGTAATACCCTTGCCATTATGCAGGCCTCAGGTGAGACGCCAGATGTGGTGGAATACCTAAAAACACCGCCATCTCGTGAGTACTTGGTTGAGCTGTTGGCATTGATGCAGAGTACCCCGCGCGAGCTTTTACGCAGTAAAGAGAGTATTTATACCGAGCTTGGTTTAGACAATCCAGCATTGACGGATGCGCAACTGATTGATGCCATGATAGCGCACCCTATTTTAATCAATCGTCCTATTGTTGTTACCGATAAAGGCGCGGTGCTGTGCCGACCGGCAGAGCGAGTGTTTGAATTACTGGAAAATCCGGTCAGTAGTTTCACAAAAGAGAATGGGGAAGTGGTAAAGCATGTTACAGAATAAAGAAACAGAAGTCTTAATAGTAGACGGTCTTAATAATAAAAGTGATAGCAATACTGGCACTACTAATTTACCCGCTGCTGATTTACTGAAAAACGATTTACCCAATGTTGATTTTGATCAAATACAAGCCATTGATATTGAGTCTTTGGTCGGTAAAGATGACCCACGCCATGCGCCAAGAATATTGGTGTTATATGGCTCCCTGCGAGCGCGCTCATTTTCTAGATTGGCCGCTGAGGAAGCAAGCCGTCTATTGCGTTGGTATGGCTGTGAGGTGCGAATGTTTAATCCATCAGGTTTGCCACTTCCAGATGACGCAGATAGCGACCACCCAAAGGTGCAGGAGTTACGCGAGCTGGCACAGTGGTCAGAGGGCATGCTGTGGGTCAGTCCAGAACGCCATGGTAGTATCACCAGTATTATGAAGGCGCAAATTGACTGGATTCCGTTGGCGCTCGGCGGCGTACGTCCGACCCAAGGTAAAACTCTCGCTATCATGCAAGTCAGTGGCGGCAGCCAAAGCTTTAATACCGTCAATCAATTACGTATTCTTGGGCGCTGGATGCGCATGATTACCATCCCTAATCAATCTTCTATCCCTAAAGCATTTTTGGAATTTGACGATAATGACCGCATGAAAATGTCTCCACTTTATCTACGTGTGGTTGACATTTGCGAAGAGTTGGTCAAATTTACCTGGCTTACCCGAGGTCGTTCGGTGTATCTGACCGATCGCTATTCAGAACGGGTTGAAAGCGCTGCGGAAGTCTCACAACGCGTCAATCAAAAATCGCTCTAACGTTGTTATTTTATTATTGCCTTTATTAATATTTCATTGCTTCAATTGGCTCATTAAGGTTACTTCATGCTCGCATTCGCTATTTTTATCGTAACTTTGGTCTTGGTCATCTGGCAGCCGAAAGGGCTTGGCATTGGTTGGAGTGCGATGGGCGGCGCTTTGGTTGCCTTAGTATTTGGTGTGGTGCACTGGTCTGACGTTGGTATCGTTTGGGATATCGTTTGGGACGCCACTTTTACTTTTGTGGCATTGATTATCATCTCCCTTATTTTAGATGAAGCGGGATTTTTTGGCTGGGCGGCATTACACGTCGCTCGGCTGGGCAATGGGCGGGGGCGTTTGCTATTTCCGATGATTGTGCTGCTAGGAGCGTTTATCTCCGCCTTCTTTGCCAATGATGGGGCGGCCTTACTGCTGACGCCAATTGTGATTGCTATTCTACTGCGCCTTGATTTTCCCCCCAAATCTGCTTTAGCTTTTATTATTGCCACTGGTTTTATTGCTGATACCGCAAGCTTGCCATTAGTGACTTCTAATTTGGTTAATATCGTCAGTGCCAATTATTTTGATATTGGTTTTGGTCGCTATGCGGCGGTGATGGTACCGGTAAATATCGTCTCTGTTCTAGCGACGCTATCGGTATTGTGGCTTGCTTATGCGCGGTACATTCCGAGGCACTACTCAACGGCAAATCTTAGCGCACCTCAATCGGCTATCAAAGATCCTCTGGTATTTCGGGCGGCTTTTCCACTATTAGCATCATTATTAGTGGCGTATTTCGCGACTGAATCGCTCGGGCTAGTTATCTCTGTAGTAACAGGTGCAGCGGCGCTTCTCCTAATGGCCATAGCTGGACGCTGGTGGCAAGGCGGGCGTGATGCTAAGTTTTCTATCGTCAATATTCTTAAAAAAGCACCGTGGCAAATTGTATTGTTTTCAATCGGTATGTATTTGGTGGTTTATGGTTTGGGCAATGCAGGGCTTACCGCCTATGGCGCACGAATACTTAATTGGCTAGGTCAACAAGGCGCGCTCGTTGCGACGGTCGGCACAGGGTTCTTGTCCGCCATCGTAGCGTCTGTGATGAATAATATGCCGTCGACGCTGATAGGCGCGCTGGCGATTGATAGTGCCCAAGTGCCCGCTGCTACACGAGAGTTGATGATTTATGCCAATGTCATCGGCAATGACTTGGGACCAAAATTCACGCCTATTGGTAGTTTGGCGACGCTATTGTGGTTACACGTATTGGCTGAAAAGGATTATAAAATCAGCTGGGGGCAATATATGAAGGTCGGACTGCTGATAACGCCGCCGGTATTATTAGCCACGCTATTGGCGTTGGTATTTTGGCTGCCTAAATTGCCGAGTGTTTAGGGAGTTTGTGAAAGAGTAGAAAAAAATAGGAAAACTAGTATTTTATAAGATTGGCGGTGAAGGAGGAAGTCAAACGATTTAAATAAGCGTTTGATAAATATAGGTTTATTATTTTAATGCATAGTAATAGACCAACTATTAGACCAACACCTTTTAAGTATTGGATGCAAGGTGAATAATGGGATTTATTGTTTAGTAAAATGTAACTAAATATTTCTAAGCCATAATCTGGTTTCAAGTACATACTATCACTAGAAAACTGTTTCTAGTAAGTTAGGCTCATTTTTCACTCATATAGTTTAAACTATATAGTATTGTCATAGTCACGCCAAACAGCTTCAATGGTTTCTTGACTAAGATGTCTGCATGTTTGTCATTGTATACTCGTAAGATAATTTTTTCACTTTTTATCAATCTTATAAGGGTGAAGCATTCTGCTACCAGTGCAGTAACAATTTTTTTGCAGCGAGCTGTCAGCGAGTGCTCAATTATTAGAGTAGTATTGGGATAGACGCTGGTATAAATCATACTGCCAACTTTTATGTTAATCAGATAGAACGATGCCTTGCAAAGATGACTTTAGATATAGAAATAGATGATTGAAAAATCTGAGCGCAGGTAAGAATCAGAGGACGATTATTGTCGTGAGGTTTTGAGATAAATGGTCAGGATGGTAATGAAGCTTCTATTTGTCTTGGTTTTCAGTAATGCTATCCTACAAGTTAGAAAAGATTTTTAACTCATTTAAATAAAGGTCCACTCCCTACGTTCGACGATAGTAACAGACCACTAACCTTTGATGAGAAAGTCGGTTAGGTCATAAGAATAATTAGACTCTAGGAGTATGTATGTCTGCAACCAAAGAAGAAATAGCGGCCTTTTTAGCGTTAGAGTTTCCTCAAACCAAATGTATTGTTGAAGCAGTAGGTAATAGTGGTTCGACCTTATCGCATGATATCGGTATAGACGAGCTGCGTCCTGGTGGCACTGTCTCAGGTCCTGTATTGATGAGTATTGCTGATGTCGCACTCTATGTAGCTATACTTGGCAAGATTGGAATTGTACCCTTGACAGTGACGACGAGCCTTTCCATTAATTTTTTGCGTAAACCCTCAGCAGAAGCACGCATTATTGCTGAGTGTAGCTTGCTAAAAGTAGGTCGCACGCTTATCGTAGGCGAAGTTTCTTTATATTCAGAGGGCTCTAGTGACTTGGTCGCACATGTTGTTGGTACCTATTCCGTACCGCCTAAGCATGATTAAATGACTTATACATATACCCTGTTAAACATATCTTCTCAGTACCCATAATATTCATATTGTTATCGAGCATTTTTGGCGCTTACTAACTCAAGTAATGCCGAACTGGAAAGAGGTGAAGGCTAGGCTCGACGGGATGGCTGAGCTTTACTTGAATGAGTGGAATTTGGAGCTAGGTAGTTTAAGATGATTTTTTGGAAAAGTATCAGCCTCCGATATACCCGAGGCGCTTCACTTAATTACTCTATGTAATGGTTGAGTTAAAAAGGTGGTATTCACAAAAATTCGAGGTTTTCAATGCTTAAACAACATCGACAAGCACTAGTAGTTGAAGGTGGTGGAATGCGTGGCGCATTTACCAGTGGTGTTTTAGACGCATTTTTACAACAACAATTTAATCCTTTTGATCTTTGTGTGGGGGTGTCCTCAGGCTCAACGAACGTTGCTAACTATTTAGCTGCGCAACAAGGTCGCACCCTGCAGATTTACTTAGATCATTCACTTCGACCTGAATTTATCCATTATGGTCGTTTCCTTAAAGGTGGGGACTTACTGGATCTAAAGTGGATGTGGGACGTGGTGGAACAAGAGCATCCACTAAATCAGGCACAATTATTTGCCAGTCATGTTGAGTTTTACATGGTGCTAACACATGCTATTTCAGGTGAAGCTAACTATATTAAAGCCTGTAAAGACAATGTTTTGGATGGATTAAGAGCATCAAGTTCTATTCCAGTGCTAACTCGACAAGCGGTCGAGATATTTGGCGAACCTTATTTCGATGGTGGTGTAGCTGATGCTTTGCCTGTGCATTGGGCCGCTCAACAAGATCGTGTTGCTAAGCTAATGGTAATACGTACTCGCCCTCAAAATTACTATAAAGCAGGTCGCAAAGGCGATCAGCTGTTGGCTAAATATTTTTCTAAGCAACGATATGGTTTTGCCCAAAGCTTATTGACACGAACCCAACGTTATAATGATGCGGTGCAATTTTTACATTCTGCATCACCACAGAAGTTTTTAGAAGTTTGCCCACCCGACTTGAAAAATATGGCGAGTCGATTATCTAAAGATAAAGCTAAAATCCGTTATAGCTATGATGTAGGACTAGAAACTGGGTACAAAGCGATTGAAGATTGGCATAAACTTTAATGATAATTCCGTTAATAAATCAGAACGCTTAAATCTAGACATTAACTGTTAAATAATGCAGCTTAATTCTATTGGATAAGTATCTTATGGTTGAGATATTTGCCGTTCAGCCACTAGCTCATGTTATGTCTAACAGCGATATAGACTATGCTACTGCTGCTTGGGCTCTTGTTGTTTTAAGCCAATCGCTCTAAGTCTTCCATTATCATCAACATCCTTGATAACCAGTAACCACTCCTCATTAATCACCACCGTATCACCCGATACGGGTGCCATCTTTAAGCTTGCTTTGACATACTGAGCGACCGTTTGTTCCCACATATTTTTTGAGCTGCCTTCATTTTTAGTGTTCAAGCCATCGTCCAGAGACTCGAATTTCATCTTATCGCTGAAGAATGGCACATCCCCAAGCTTGACATTCGGCGATAGTAACCAATCGCCATAAAAATCATCGATGGCTCTACGGTCTAAGGTCGTGTCATTAAAAACATCCGCAATCTGACCGGCATGATTGCCGCTCATGGCATACCAAACGCTGTCGCCAAATTTAAGCTTGGTGTCTTCATTAATCGCTAAAATTTGCTGACCGCGCACCAAGGCAAAAACACGGATTTCCTCAGGGCTGATGCGCGTAGAGATGTCCCTTGGATGACGACCAATTGCAAAGGCGCCTGACTTTACTTCAAATTCATATAGCGTAATACTTGCTCTATCTGACACCCAAACCTCATGCTCTTCTTTTGGGTCTTTATTGTTTGGAATACGCACTTTAAACAGATTGGACATAAACGGTATGGTTGTTCCTTGTAATACTAATGATAAAACTACCACACCAAAAGCAATATCAAATAGCATAAAGGCATTATCTACCCCTGCAATCACTGGCAACATGGCAAGGGTAATGGGTACCGCACCGCGTAAGCCAACCCAAGAGATAAAACCGATCTCTTTGTTTTTAAACTTAAAAGGTAAAACACTGGTATAGACTGCAATAGGACGAGCCACTAAAATCATAAAGGCAGCAATGGCCACTGAATAAGGCCAAACTTCAAGAACGTTCGATGGTGTGACCAATAAACCCAATACGACGAATAACACCGCTTGCGACAACCACGCAAAGCTGTCCATCACGCGCATGACATGCTCAGTTGAGCGTACCTTATGGTTGCCAATCAAAATACCAGCGATAAAGACGGCTAAAAAGCCACTTCCGCCTAGTAAGTTGGTGGCGGCAAACACTGCTAAGCCAGCCGATAATATCAAGATGGCATACATGCCTTCTGCCAAGTGTATTTTGGGTAATAACCGAGAGAGGAAGTACCCGAAGAACAAGCCCATTCCTAGACCAAAGCTAAGCTGCTGTAATAGCAGCCCTAAAAAGCCTAGCGCTGTCTGCCCAGCGGGGTCGACATTTAAAGCAATTAATCCAGTTACTAACAGAATTGCTAAAGGGTCGTTGGCGCCCGACTCTAATTCAAGCGTGGCTTGGACACGATCATTTAATTTAACACCGCCATTACGCAGCAGTGAAAACACCGCTGCCGCATCAGTAGAACCAACGATTGCCGCTAGCAATAGCCCAAAGCGCCAATCGACATCAAGCAGCCACGTGACGAATACACCCAGTATCATTACGGTCGCAAGTACGCCCCACGTCGCAAGCGTAATTGCGGGTTTTAGTCCAACTCGAAACGATTTAAAAGAAGTACGCAGTCCACCGTCTAGCAAAATACAAGCCAATGCCGCCTGCCCGACAAAATTGGCTATTGCATATTGAGAAAACTCAATACCCAAGATACCTTCTTCACCAGCGAGCATGCCGACAACTAAAAATAATAGCAAAAGAGGTACACCCAAACGTGCTGATAAAGTGCTCGCCATAATACTGGCAAAAATTAACACTGCTCCTACGAGATACACGATATTTAAGGTATCCATCTTTTATTAAGCCCTATTTTATAAGTTATGATGAGTTGGGAGTTGGGTTGTTGCGATAGCGGTAGTTTAGTTTTGCTGGGGACAGCGCATAGTGTTCTAATACCAAAGCTTATAATACTAAGCTGATTTAATTAGAACGGAAACATTATTTATCCCTTGCTTTCAAGCAGTTAGTTATGGTTTTAAAGCATTCCTTAAGAATAACATCTAGAATCAAATCTAGAGTACTTATTTTTGAGTAGATCTCTTAAAAAGGCCATTAAGAATGAACTGTCCTGAGATGGTCGGAAACTTAACATTCTAAGTCAGGCAGCTAAGCCTGATAGATTTTTATTGAATAACCTGCCTATTCAAATGAGCCACCCCGATATTGATATTGAGCTATGCTGAAAAGACCGTAGAGATGAACTTGGTAGACTAAGCATCATAACAGGCGTTTATCATGCATAAAAAAATCAGGGCCTACAGAAACTAATTTAAAGCTCAAGCAGTTAAACAGATATAGTGAGTGAAAAGTAATATCGATACATCACACACTGCTGATATCAATTTTTCTTGCTTGCTGTGCCTGCGCAGACAGAGGCTACAAAAAATTGATATCAGCAATACCGTAGCGTTTTTAGGATATTTTGACTATAGTAGTAAATAACGGCAATTTCTCAGCAACTGTAAAGCCGCTTGGCAGAACCCTCTCTTCATATACCAAACTCGTCCTCACCTATCCAATCAGGTCCTATTTCAATCTTAATATCCCGTGCATTTATTGGTTCATGGCATTCTGAACATACCGTTACGGGATGCATTATTTGGCCGCACTTATTGTGTCTATGTAGCAACGGCGCACCACGTTCATCAGCCATGTGTTTGTCTCCCCAGCTAACCAGTGCCAAAACGATTGGATGCAAATCTAAACCACGCTCTGTCAACCGGTATTCCTCACGCAGTGGTTGCTGTTGATACGGTGTTTTTGTCAGAACGTCATACTCAACCAGCTTACGAAGCCGGTTAGACAAGACATGACGTGTGATGCCTAAGCGTTGCTCAAATATATCAAAACGTCTGACACCTAAAAAACAGTCACGTAAAATCATTAGCGTCCAACGATCACCAATGACTGCCAAAGTGCGAGCTACTGAGCAAGGCTGTTTATCAAGTTCATCCCAGCGCATATGTTACCTCCTACATGTATGAGTAATAGATTAGCTTGACAGACTCTGAAAAGAAAGCTATGTTTTTGTTGGTTCTAAAAAGGAACCTATAAGGAAATAGACATGAATAGAGCACCCGTAGCAGTTGTAATTGGAGCAGGCGATGCCACCGGCAGCGCTGTTGCGAAACGTTTTGCAAGAGAGGGTTTTACCTTATGCGTGACCAGAAGGAGTGTCGACAAACTTAGCTCGTTAGTCAGTGCTATTGAAGCCGCTGGTGGAATAGCAAAGCCATTTGGTTGTGATGCGCGTGTAGAGCAAGAGATGGTTGAGCTGTTTACCCATATTGAACAAGACATTGGACCGATTGAAGTTGTGGTATTTAACATTGGTGCGAACGTCCATTTTTCCATTGTAGACACCACAGAAAGAGTCTACCGAAAAGTATGGGAAATGGCAGCGCTATCTGGATTTCTCACAGGTAGAGAAGCAGCAAAAGTAATGATCCCCCGTGGAAAGGGAACGATTATTTTCACTGGCGCGACGGCTTCTTTACGAGGTGGTAAAGGCTTTTCTGCTTTTGCTGGCGCTAAATTTGCTTTACGTGCTTTGGCGCAAAGCATGGCTCGAGAGTTAGGGCCAAAGGGTATACATGTGGCGCACCCTATCATTGATGGTGCCATTGATACCGCCTTTATTCGTGACAACTTTCCTGAGCGCTATGCGCTTAAAGATCAAGACGGGATCTTAAATCCAGATCATATCGCTGAGCAGTATTGGCAATTGCATTGTCAACCAAGAGACAGCTGGACACATGAGCTTGATCTACGCCCATGGCTAGAGACCTTTTAGAAACTTTCTAATATATTTTGTCAGGAGTACTTTGAAATGAGTAAAAAAGTAGAGTTTTTCTTTGATGTAGGCAGCCCAGCCAGTTATTTGGCATGGACACAATTAGAGAGTATGGCACAGCGCACCAACGCTAAAATCATTTGGCGGCCTATGCTGCTTGGTGCTGTCTTTCAAGCCACTGGTAATGCGTCACCAGCTGCGGTTCCTGCTAAAGGTGCTTATATGCCCAAAGACCTTAAGCGTTTTTCAAATATTTATGAGGTGCCGTTTAACTTCAATCCATTTTTCCCGTTGAATACGATGCATTTGATGAGAGGTGCGACCGCTTACTTGGAAGAACCTGAGTTCCAGCCTTATTTAGCAGCCATTTTCAACGCTCTATGGTCTGAAAAGCTAAACATGGAGTCACCCAAGGTTGTGGCTGAAGTTTTGACTAAGGCAGGCATTGATGCAACTGATTTTATGGCTCGTATTAGTGAGACTGAGGTCAAGGAGCGTTTGAAAGATACCACTGAAGAAGCTGTGGCACGAGGTGTTTTTGGTGCGCCTAGTTTCTTCGTGAACGGTGAGATGTTTTTTGGTCAAGATCGCTTAAGTTTCGTTGAGACTGCTTTAAAAGAGTGGTCTTAACTAGCAGCGGTATAGCATGAGTTGAGAGCGTTTAGACTGTGCTCTTTCCTAATGATGACAGAGACCAATAAGAATATTAGTTATAATTGTAAATTGATTGAATAAACACTTTTGTGGTGTACTGTATGGGTTAATGAACTATGATTGTATATTGGTAAATATCTTCATCTGTTACTAATAAACGGGTCATATCATGAAAAAAGAGACGCTGACAGGATTGTCTATTATTACATTTGCAGCATTTTATATTTGGATTCAAAGCGACAGTAACTCATTTTATGAAGAAAAAGACACTGAACTCGAACAAGCTCGCAAAACATCAAAGATTGCACTGCTAACGAAGTGTCAAGAAACGACAAAACCTATGCTTAAAAACCTTAAGTCTATGGAGATTAACCGCAAAAATACAGACTACAGACTATTAAATAACGGTAATTTCAAAGTTACAACGCATTACTACGCTAAAGATAGCGTGGATGCTACTCCTCTGGTTGTGGTCGATTGCCTATTCGATAAAGATGGTAATTTACTAGAGACCATCCCAGATTCTGTGTAACTGTCATTTAGCTTATAGCAATACTTACACACTTTTCAGGAAAGTCTCATACGTGGCAATAAACCATCTTCTACACATTAAGAATAACGATTATTCTTGTTTATTTAACATCATTTTAAAGAGCGTAATAAGCCATGTTTGAATTCGATTTAAGCTTAAAACTAATGGTGTATCACCTTACTCAATTAGGCATTGCTTTTATACTTTCGCTGCCGATTGCGCTTAATCGTGAGATGAAAGATAAGGGTGCAGGGCTCAGAACCTTTCCACTAGTAAGTATTGCATCCTGTGCTTTCATGCTAGTTGCTGTAGATATCTATCATGGCTCACAGCCTGAAGCGAGAATCATGTACGCGATTATTACGGGCATGGGCTTTATCGGTGGTGGTGCTATTTTTAAAGGAAATGATAGTGTAAAGGGGACGGCGACGGCTGCAAGTTTATGGAATACTGCTGCTATTGGCATCTCCGTTGCTTATGGTCGTTATGAGATAGCGATCATATTATCGGTTGTCAATTTCTTAATACTGCAATTCTCAGAGCCATTCAAGGTAAAGGATAAGCTGGATTAGTTATTCTTCTTGGTTGCAATCGGTATACCTAAAAGAATATGTTCAGCAAAGTCTAAGGATGTGGTGAACCGCCCGGAGTTTATCGGAGGCCGATTTACTTGAGTTAGGCAGCGATGCCTGACAGGATCAAACTATAATAATACCGCTTTCAAATTCAAAAGGTGACACATAACCAATTGTGCTATGCAGTCATGTTTTATTGAACCTGAGAAGCGCTAAAAATCGATTAACTATCGATTTAGCTTTGCAAGACGAGGGATGATTTTAAGAGTAATTAACGATATGTTGATCGACTTATTGGCGCCGATGGCAAAGCTTGATAACGATAAGCGTAGGGAGCGTATTAAGCAGGGATTGGCCAATAGTGGCTATAAGCCCACTGGTAAGAAAGCCAATATAGCAAAACACAACCGTATTAGAGAATTGGCCAGTCAAACCAATATGACAAAAGAGGAAATTGCTAAGGCAGTGGGTGCTGGGGTGGCTACCGTTTATCGGGCGTTAAAGCAGGGATGAGAGCGGAGGTGTTTTAAATATTAGTCTATTATGATGATTACTCTATTTTGGAAGACACTGCCCTTCGTGACCACTTATTCTTATTCAAAATGAACCCTTAGATCTTTAGGCGAGTAGTACCAATGGTTTGAGTGAATAGTGAGCTTTTGGTCATTATTTCTATTTATTATAACGTCTGTTACACCAGTTACGTTTTTAAGCATAAATCACTTAGACATAGTGATTAACTGTATGTCATTATTCATTTTGAAATCAATCTCTTATTCTAATTAATAAACAGTCTGCAGAAAAACTGACGCATTTTAGGGTTTCATTATGAAAAAACTATCAACATTGAAGAAATCTCTTGTAATAGCACTGAGTGTCGCAAGCTTTAGCATGGCCTCTGTTTCAGCCAGTCAAGCAGCCACTGCTATGAATGAGGTAACGGCAGCGTCACAGAGTAAGATCAGTCTAGAGCAGGCGCTGGCCCTTGCTAATAAAGCGGTAAAAGGCGATATCATCAGTGCAGACTTTGATCAAGAAGATCGTAACGCAAATAGCCATTACGATATCAACATCGTTACCAACAATAATGAACAAGAAGTCAGCGTGAATGCCAATACAGGCAAGGTCACGAAAGGGGACACAGAGCGTTTAGACAAAGAAGACTTGGCAGAATATAAGGCCATGAAACAAGCAAAAGTGAGTCTGTCTCAAGCCATAAAAAAAGCAAACCAAACGCTGAAAGGGAAAGTGCTTGAAGTAGAATTCGATATGGATTTTGGCAAGCCTGTCTACAAAGTTGAAATTGGTAAAGGCAATCAGATTCATAAAGTTGTTGTCGACAGCATGACTGGTAAGATTACGCGCAGTCAGGTAAGCGACGTTGATCGTGATGATTAATTACTGATACCTTGTATTGCATATAGCCTCAAATATTAAAAAGCCCCAAGCTACTTTCTCAAGTGGCTTGGGGCTTTTTAATAGCCAGTCTAAATAAACAATTATTGGTATTTAGTGTGGGTTCATATTTGTGGATTGCTGGCTGTTTTTTGTTTGTGTGGTAAGAAATAGTTTTACTCGTTTACGAGTCACTTATCACATTAATGATGATAATTACTGGCTAGGGCATGCCTCAATGACACCAGTATAAACCGCCTTCTTCTTTACCATAACGTTTCTTATAAGAACTAAAGTGTATAAATCTAATCCAACTTAAACAAAGGCTGAGATGCCCTATGCTACTCAATAGAGTTATTTTGTAGTAATTTTAAAGGCACTACAGCATCCGCTTTAAGGTGTTATCCTTTTTAATGTAATGATGATACAAAGCCATAGCAGTGTGGCCAATGATTAGTGCTGTCAGCATCCAAGCCAGTGGTGCATGCAGTTGACCCAGCGTTGCCGCCCAAGCAACCTTTTCACCTTCGGCAAAGATATTAAAGCCGAATGCGGTTAGGCCATAGCCTCCACCAATCATTATCATGATTCCAGCTAGCGGCAGTAGTAACATACACGCGTAAAGCAAACCATGACCAGCGATAACCAGCTTGGCAGTGATTGGCTCGTGTACTGGACGTTGATGGCGTTGCGAAGCGACCCACATCAGTCTCAGGACAACTAATACGAGCAATAGAACACCAATAGAAACATGCCAAGGCACTAACGTCTGACCGATCCAATGCTCGCCGTCGCTGATACGGTCAGTGAACTTAAGTAACTACCAGAAGATTAATACTGTCATACTCCAGTGAAAAAATTTGCTAATGCGACCATAGCGCTCTTTCGAATCAATATTCATAACCTTTTTCTCTTGTATTGGCTGTGATGCTCAATTAAGCCCATTCGATAACAAGCGTCTCTTTGCCAGCCATACGTAGCAAATGATCACTGACAACTTGCTGTAATTTTGGCAACTGCTCGGCATCACTTTTGAGTGTTACTATCAGTAAGTCGGTACAATACATCTGACAGACACCCATGGGCAGCTCAATCTCACCTTTATCTGAGCTTAGGGTAACGGGCAGCTTATGTGCCCAGTGCTTGCACAGTCGATTCATTATTTGCTGCGGATTTTGTGTTTGTATCGTTGCGCTAGATGTTAGCATAATTAAATACCCTTATTATTAATGATAGAAACTTACCGTCTAAAACTCGTTAAGCAATACTTTCTACAATACCACCTTCAACCCGTAGTGCTGAACCCGTGGTTGCGCTCGCTTGTGTTGAGGCAATATAGACACTCATGTTGGCAATTTCTTCAGGGGTTGCAAAACGCTTGATTAGCGTTGATGGACGGTTCTCATCTAAGAATACGCCTTCCATCTCCTCCGCTGAGACGCCGCGCTCATCCGCCAGTTCTTGCATCATGGCTTTTGCGCCCTCGGTTCGAGTCGGTCCTGGCAAAATACTATTCACTGTCACACCGCTGCCCGCTAACACTTTGGCAAGACCACGTGATACGCCTTGAATAGCTGCTTTGGTCACGCCGTAGTGCACCATTTCAGCTGGGATATTCAATGCCGATTCACTAGAGATAAACTGAATACGACCCCAACCTTTTTCCTTCATTGCTTTTGCATAATGCCGCGACAGACGGACACCGCTCATGACATTAATTTGGAACATCTCCTCCCAAGCATTGTCATCAATATCAAAGAAAGGGGTGGTGCCATAAATCCCTAGATTGTTCACTAAAATATCTACTTCTGGCAAGGTGTTGATAATTGTCTGACAGCCACCAGCCGTCCCCGCATCAGCAACAATGCCTTTTATATTATCGGCATCATTAACACCATCAGCTTGTTGAAGCTGTTTGATCGCCTCATCAACGCCAGCTTGATCGCGACCAACGATAGTGACTTGTGCGCCAGCTTTGGCAAGACCTGTTGCAATAGCGAGGCCAATACCCGCAGTTGAACCTGTGACGAGTGCTGTTTTTCCATTAAGGCCGATGTTCATAATATTTCTCCGTTTATAAATAATTTTTGTCTATGTATGTTTGCTGCTTTGTGAGTATCAGTTTATAAAGAATTAAATGAATATCAGATTAATAGATTTATCCAAACTGAAAGGCTGAAATCTGAGTTTTCATGACTTGCTGAGAATATATTTTCTTACCACTATCTGTTCCTGCTGCGCCTACGGCAACCATTAAAGGTAGCAAATGCTCCTCCGCACCTAATAGATGAGAATCCAATGCATGAGGTGCCTCTGTCCAATTAGCAAGCGCTGCAAAGCGCTCATCTGCATTAGCTGCAACTGCTGTCGTTAGCCACTCGTCAAATATTACTGACGGTGCGGTAAAACTTGAATCACCATAGCCGCGCATATTATGAAAGCTCATACCACTGCCTACGATCAACACGCCTTCATCACGTAGTGAGGCAAGCGCTTGGCCCACTTTTAGATGTACTTTTGGGTCTAAATCATGACGCAGAGATAGCTGTACTACTGGAATATCGGCGTCAGGGAACATCAGTTTCAGTGGAATAAACACCCCATGATCAAAACCTCTGGAACTGTCCTGCTTATTGCTGAAACCAGCATCGATGAGCAAATGACCAATCCGCTCAGCCAGTACTGGCGCACCAGCTGCTGGATAAGTCAGCTGATACGTATGCTCAGGGAAGCCAGAGTAATCATAAATCAGCTCAGGCTGCTTGCTGGCAGTAATACTAAACTCCCGCGTTTGCCAATGTGCACTGACTATTAAAATAGCTTTGGGACGCTCTGGCAAACCATTTGAGCTATTGGTTAAAAAGTCAGCCATCTGATCCCAAGTGTCTGCTGGTTGCCAATCCATAAAAAAACAAGGCCCAGCACCATGAGGTATAAACAATACAGGTTGCTTGACTGTGGTTGATTCATTATTCATGAACTTTACTCCTTTATCTTGCTAAATATGTTCAGGCCCTGTGGGCACGATTCCATTGGGATTTAACGCTTTGATAGAGTAATAGCCTGCTTTGATGTGCTTGATACTCACCGTCTCTGAAATGCCATCAAGCGCTAAGATTCGTAGCATATAAGCATGTAGAGAACTCATATCTTTGATCAAGTTACGGTTGCATTTAAATAGACCGTGATAAGCGGCATCAAAACGTACTAAAGTCACAAACAGTCGAATATCTGTTTCCGTCAGCTGCTCACCAAATAGATAATGACGACCATCACTCAGGCGCGCCTCAAGCATATCTAAGGTGTCAAATACTTGCTGATAAGCTTCTTCATAAGCCCCTTGTGTCGTCGCAAATCCTGCTTTGTATACGCCGTTGTTTAAATTCTCATAGATAACTAAGTTTAGGGCTTCGATATCATCAGCAAGCTCTTTTGGAAACAAGTCAACGTAATTTGGCACGAGTTCTGTAAAAGCGGTATTTAGCATACGTAAGATATCAGCAGACTCATTATTAACGATAGTATTGGTTTTTTTGTCCCAAAGCACAGGTACAGTCGCGCGTCCGGTAAATTGAGGGTCTGCTTTGGTATAAAGTTGATGAGCAAATTGGGCATGATTAATAGGATCACTGTCAGCACCGTCAAAGCCACCAAACTGCCAGCCTTGATTGCCAAGCTGCGGATTGACCACGGTAATATCGATTATATCTTGCAGACCTTTTAACTGACGTGCCATCAAGGTACGTGAGGCCCAAGGGCAAATCAGCGCTACGTATAGATGATAGCGGTCTTTTTCTGCTTTAAAGCCCCCAGTACCCGTTGGTCCTGCTTGTCCATCAGCAGTAATCCAATGACGGAACGATGAGGTTTGACGAATAAAACGCCCTTGCTCGTCTTCTGCTTGTACCGGTTGCCAGTCTTCAGTCCAATTGCCATTGATTAACATAATACTTACTCCTAGTCAGATGATTGCTTTTAAAAAGCATGACCCTACTTTACCATCAACATAAAAAAAGAGTAAGATAGGTGATATTGATTAATTAACAACATATCGTTGATAATGGCTTTATTGTTCAATTTCGATAGTTAAAGAAAAACAGGGCAAAATATGGATAGAATCGATGCGATGCGTGCCTTTGTAGCGGTGGTGACCGAAGGCAGCTTTACTAATGCGGCAAATACTCTGCAACTGTCACCTCAATTGGTGAGCAAATATGTCTCTAAGTTGGAGGAGCAGCTAAATAATCGTCTGCTGAATCGTACCACCCGTAAAGTAAGCCTCACCGAAGCTGGTAGTCATTACTTTGGTCATGCGCAGCAGATTTTATTGAGTATGGATGATATGGAGTCGCAACTAAGTGGTTTGCAGCAAAACCCTAAAGGTGTGTTGCGCATAAGTGCGCCAGTATCTTTTGCTTTAAAACATATGGCTAAATTAGTCACTGACTTTCAGATCCGTTATCCATTGGTCACAGTCGATCTACAATTGACTGATCGTAAAGTCGATATTGTTGAAGAAGGGTTTGATATTGCACTGCGTATAGGTCAACTGAAAAGCTCATCACTTATTGCGAAGGAAGTGGCACCTATTCGTGTGGTTCTGTGTGCGTCGCCTGAATATTTGAAAAAGCATGACACACTCGATAAGCCTGAAGATTTAGAGAAACATCGCTATTTACATTATAGCTATATGAACATGGACGCGAAGGAAGAGGTCTACCAATTATTAAAGGCGAAGATTCTCAAGCAAGGTAGTGAGTTTCTTAGTAATAACGGTGATGTGTTGGTAGAAGGAGCTATTGAAGGTGCAGGATTGGTATTACAGCCGACATTTATTGTCAGTGAAGCAGTTAGCAGTGGCAAGCTGGTGATAGTATTGCCTGAACTTGAACCTAAACGCTTAGGTTTATATGCCGTCTACGCCCATAGAAAGCTACTACCGCACAAAGTCAGGTGTTTTATCGATTTTATGGAAGACTATTATGGAGCGCCGCCTTATTGGGATGAGTCTATAGCCAAAAGCCAGTTGCTCAGTAATATAGTGAGTGAAAAGTAATATCGATACATCACACACTGCTGATATCAATTTTTCTTGCTTGCTGTGCCTGCGCAGACAGAGGCTACAAAAAATTGATATCAGCAATACCGTAGCGTTTTTAGGATATTTTGACTATACGTGAGGCACTGGATAACTAGCTTCTCCTAAGATAGATGCGGCTTGCTATTTTTTATGCTACTACACTTTACGGCGGTTGAGATATTGCTGTTAGTATCCGCTTGTAACTATTCCCTAAACTAACACAGCGATTATTTTATTGAGACGTTATGAATCCCCGTATTTTTTAAGCCCAGCGCAAGCACATATCACTTGGATTCTAAAGGGCGTTGATGGTATTGAAAAAGACTATGAGCATTTTTCGCCACCATTTTTGTTAGCCTTGGACGAAGTTTATAACAAAATCCGTAACATCAATTATCGCTACATGGCGTCAGGTTCGCTGTTTCCTGAAGAGGTGCAGCAGTATGATCCTTATAGTATTCGTGAAGCATTAAGCAATGCCATGGGTCATCAAGACTATCGTCTGGGTAGACTAGCTGACTTTGATAAGATGCTGACTAATAAATTACCGCAAGTACTAAATGATAAACAGCGTAAAAACAAGGTGCGTAATCTATTACAGAAAATGTGCCGTGATACCCTAGTGGCTTCTAAAGATCAAACTTGGTATCTTGCAGATAGCTAGAAGTGGCTAAACGTAGCTAGATGCGGTTAAGGACAGCAAAAAAATAAGCCGCGTAGTGCGGCTTATTTTCTATCCTTGATCAGTGAATCCGATCAGCCATCTTACTCTCAATCCAAGCAGCCACTTCGCTTTCTACCCATGCTACACGTCCCTTTGATAGCTTTACTTGAACAGGGAATGTTGGGTCGTAACGATCAGATTTTTTATTGACCATCTCATAAATCGTAGTACTGCTAAGCGCCGTATAATGCATTACCTGCTTGAGCGGTATCATGCGAGGTATCTGTAAAGTGCTAGCTGTTGATACGTTTTGTTGTGTGTTCGCATTTAATAATTGCATGATTATCTCCTTTGTAAATTAATGAGAATCTTTCTTCTCATACAGTTACGGAGTCCCATATTTTTTTACGGCATCCCATGTAGTCCAGTGACTGGCCTTGTATGAAACAATAAAAGAAGGAGCTGAATGATCAGCTCCTTTTTATGTCGCATCTCTAGCCCGATGGTTTTAGCTCACTACTGTCACGCTTTTTCGTAAGCCTTGCTCGATGCTGCTCACGTTATGAGTCGCTAACCCATTCTGATAGTTCCCCTGCTGACTACTGCTAATATCATCTGTCTCTACTGGATAAAACTCTTCAGCCACGTCTAACAATCCATCACTATCAATCTCAAAGCACGAATTGCTATAACCACCCTTAGCCGCTTCCTCCAATGCGGCTTGATCAAAGCCATGTTCACTAAGCTCACGATCAATCGCTCCAGCATGTTGTACCGCATCTTTAAGCGTCACCCCATCACGCAATGTCAGATCCACAAAGTAAATCGGTGTGCGATAACTTTGGGTGGTGCTTTTGCCTCGTAAGGTGAGTTGTAGTGGCAAGCATGACAGCTTGTTGCCTGACACGGCGGCAAAGTAGCTTAGGCGTGCGGCAAGCGTTCGAATACTATTAAAGCCAGTCGTGCGAAAGATAAACGTGCCCAGCTCATCGTCTTCAGACAGATTCACGTAGAGTCTGCCATATGGCTTACAGGCTCCGCCTTGCACCAATGGACAACGATCAGGGGATGGACATGGCAATTGCTCAACACCCTTGTTTGTGCGGCGCTGACATTGCTCACCGTCACCTACGCATAATGGCCGTCCAGTTTGTCTATCGAACAGTGTGTATTCTGCTCTTAGGTTTAGTTCAGGATCGTTAAACAGCATGCGTACGGGAATCTGTCTCAGCTTACCGTCATTATTCGCACGTAACTTTTCATCGAGTGGATGATTGATCCAGCCGTCTTTATTTTGAACTTGGCTAGTAATCGTGAATTGATCGTCTTTAGCAGGTAAACGCTTACCATCCTTTTGAATGACACGTCCAATGCTGATACGACCTAAAACAGGCGGGGTTATGGTGAGACCTTTAATCATGGTGATATTCCTTATGTGTTTTAGTTAGCCATAAAAAAGCCCACCTATGACGGGTGGGCTGTTATGCGCTTATGTGAGTGAGTGGCGTAATTTCTTGATTATGATTGATGACTGAGTACTGGCTTAGTTATCGTTAAGAATGACAAAGCGACGACTGCCCGGGCGGGTTTTGCTAAATTGCTCAAGCAATTCAGGATGCGCTTTGGTTAGTGATTTGCTATCAAGACTGGTGCTGTCTTTCGAGCGCTTCCATGAAATAGCACCTTTCTCAAATACAGCGACCTCATTGTCGGCAATTAGCGTTTGCAGCTGGTGCTTTACCTGATCATGACGCTGCTCTAACTCTTGCATATAGTCACGATAACTCAGCAGTTGCTCAAATAATTTGTTGGCGCCATCGTCATCTCGCAGATCAACCTTGCTTGATGGTTTAGGGTTTGGATACAGCTGTTTTAATGCCCGAGCTGCCGATTCAGAATGGTCAGGGGTTGGTGGTGTGTCGGTTGCTACGTATTGCCAGAACAGGCGCTCCTGCTCGATGATGGATTCAATCAATCGCTCATCACGCTCAACCTTATAAATTTTCGCCTCATGACCGCAAAGCAGCACACAGATATGCGCTGCAGTTTTGCCAGTGACCGCTAATTGGTGCTGTACTTGGCAAGTGACATATAACGGTACGCCATGCTTCCAAAGCTTGGCACCATGTTCCCCTGCGGTTTTACACTCTAAAATCTGTATCTTATCTGACCCCACCACCGAGTAATCTAAATTAGCCAGCATAAAGTGCTTGTCAGGATCAGGATGCTGCAAGATGGCATTGACACGCCTGACCTTATTGCCAGTGTGTTCTTGATAGTATTTCGCCACCATCGGCTCTAGCGTATTGCCCCAGTAAAGAGGTGAGTAGCCATCTAAGCTCTCATTGATATTTGAGCTCATGCGTCCCGTCTTAATCATCCATAGCTCAAGCATAGATAGGTACGGATGGATACCACAAGCGGCGGCAGCATCAGAGCTGCCAATACCTTGCTTGCGAAATTGTAGCCAGTCTTCACGACTTAACGATTTGGTGTTAATCAAACGCTTAGCTGTGGTTGATGTATTTGCTTGATTAGGTCTACCAACCGCTTCATTTTGCTTTAGCGTGAGCTCTGCTGGTTTGCCCTTGGTTTCAGGCTTAGCAGTTCGCGATGCTTTACCCTTAACGGTGGCACGCTTAAGTCTTGGCTGAGTCGTATTTGTATTGTTTAATGCGATCATATTCATAATGAACTCCTTCGTTAGATTTATTATTGGTTAAATAAACGGCATAAAAAAACCACGCGCAAAGGCGTGGTTGATTCATTAATTAAATACAGTAGCTATGCGACTAGGCAATTAAGCGCAGCGCTTCATCAAGGCTTTTATCTTTAAGCTTTGCTCCTGCACCAAACCAAGCTGAATCAAGACGATGATCTTGCGACATGGCACGGCGTTCATGATCCACAAACTCTGTCATCGCTGACAGCAGGCCATAAGCCGTGTCTTTAGCAGAGTCTAGATCAGCACCGCGACCTTGACCGTTAAACATGTTCATCACCTGATTCATCGCACGGGCATTCGGCACCGCTTCTTTCTCCTTCTTAGCGGTATTAAATAAAATAAGGCCATCGTCTTTGACATCGTTAAACACACGGTTTAAGTAATTGGCGGCTTCTGCTTGCGTCACTCGTCTATTGGTAAGCTGCTTCATCTCATAGTTAAAGTCGTCCCACTGGCTGACAGACACGCCTAGTTGTTGTTTTACCTTGTCGGCATCAAAGGTAGTGCTATGCGGTACTTTGACCACGCCGCCACTACCATCAGCCAGACTGATTGCTAAAGTGTTATTACACACCACACGGATATTGGTGAACTGCGCTGTGGTCGCAAGCGTCCCATCACAAGCGGTTGCAAGGAGCAGATAGCCATGACTGACATCACCGCCTCGTAGAGTTGCCGATTGTCCAGTACGAGCCAATGCCCAGAACTTACGGCCCCCTTTTAACACCCCTGCGGTTTCCAATTCAAAGTCTGCTTGTTCAGTGAGATCACGATAGAATTCTAGAATCTCACTTGGTTGTACTTCTTGATAGCGCTGACTGACCACTGATAATGGCTCTAGGTTATCTGAGCGATACAGCACCTTATTGCTGTCAAACGGCATGATGAGGTTTTGACCTTTATCATTGGTTGCCATGTAGCTGACATCGGATGACTCAATACGCCAATCCATACCTGCCTCACGTGCCCAGACTTCAATAGGCTGCTTGGGAGATAGCTCGTTGCCAAGACCGTGCCATGGGGTTTCGCCAACGTACGCCATTGATTCGAGTAAATGTGCCATAAGAATATTTCCTTTTATTGTTGAATAAAATAAGTGGTTTGATTGATTTCATGCTTAGCTACATGAGTCATTTAAGGTTTTAATAAATGAGCTTTTCAGACGTTAAAGGTATGCTGACAGGTACGGCATAAATAACGTGGCAGGATAGCCGCTCTGAGTAATGGCGGTTGCATCAGTCTTTGTTGTGCCAGATTAATAACGGTAGCAAGGGCGCTGCCTGCGACCATGCCAATCATAGGATTGATCTTGTAGTACTTGCAGACGCTCACACCAAGACCGACAAATAGCTTTGGTGAACACAGATGCTCTGTTATTCCTTGCGTACTGGTCTCTATGTTTTCGATAACGTGTGATGAATGACAGCTTGGACAAATAGGTTTCATAGTATCTCCTTGATAATGGCGCATAAAAAAGGCCTGCTATAAAGCAGACCTTGATTAGACGTTTTGGGGTAGATTGATGAGGCAACGATGACATCGATACTCATCACATAGGGATGCTATATATCTGTAATTATTTTGCTATGAGAGATTCCCACGCGTTTTAGCTGTATTAACCATTAACCTAGCTAGAAGGCATGCTTTGCCCAAAGGCATTCATATTAGGCACAAACACTTTAAGACGTTGATAACTACCATCACGCTTATCAGGACGGGTTAAATACAAGGCAGCTTCAACCGCATTCTCAACTTCTTGCATGTTGTTACGATGGATCATCCCGATACCAAGTTTGCCGCGGCGTGCAAGATCGTCCTTATACTCTTTAGTATTTAAGATAAAGCAATAGCCAACGCCTTCAGTAATCTTTCGCCATTTTTGCCCAACTTGATCAGCCAAATAACTGTCCTTGTAATGTTTTGAGCCATCAAAGATCAATAGCAAATGACAATGAAAACCACCATTATCTTCACCCTGTTCTAATGACAAAGCGTAATGCAATAAATGCGTAAAACAAGTATCGCCATTATGAATGGCATCTCTTAATTTTTTCATATGAAAGTCAAAATCACGGATGGTAATGTGATTACTGATCTCTTGTATGTATTTTAAATCCACTCTCACAAACAATAATCTTGAATGATTTGAGATTAGGTTTCTGATATTAGGCTCTAAGCTTTTGCTGTTTTGATTACTTTGATAACGCCACGCACTGTAGTCTTTTTTATCGCCTTCTCATAACCTGACAGTAAATTAATAAACTGCACTGTTTTTTCATCATCCCAAAAGACGTTATAAGGATAATCGTTACCAATAATTATATTGGTGCTTTCTATAAATGCCTGGAGTGGTTTTGAGTATCTGTCTTCAGGATTAAGGCTAATCATGAACGAGTAATAGAACTCGTTCAATTGACTTTTGACTTGCTGAAAATTAATCGTACCAAATAATACATCTCTAACCAGTCTGTCGACGTTAGAGATGAGTTGTGAGTGATTAACGGTTGAATAGATCATGGCTTGCTTTCCTATGAATATAAAGTTGAATGGGTGCTACATATATTCATAGGGTTGTGTATTTTTTTATTCCTAAGTGCGGATAGCATCCGCCTTGGTTAAGTATTACTTAATATAACTTATATTATCTTACCGTCCTTTTAGTGGTATCTGGAAAGCACCTTTATATTAACTGTGCTTGATTAAATGAAAATCGCAATACAGCAAATCCCTACATTTCAGGGAAGAGGATGAGGATGGAGTTAGCTGATCGTCATTGACGTTAATTTATAAGGATTTTATAGTTCAATCCTATATACTACATGTAGTATTCTATATTTATACCGACGTTTTAATGACGAAAAAATGATGATTTTATGATGCATGAATCAATAGGTAATAATTCAATTTTAATTATTATATAAGGATGTATAATGAAAAACGGATCTGTTAATGGTATAGAGCTATCGAAGAAAAATGAAAAATATATTGAACAAAAGGTTAAAGCTTTGAGTGTGTATAACACTTACTGGTGTTTATTAAATCTATACTCTAGGGGGCAACTACGTACAGAAGAAGTACGGAAAAATGATTCACTATGTAGGGATCTGCTATCAAAGATACTAAAAAGGCGGTATTCCACTAGCCGTAAAGATATAGATGCAATCTTTGAAACAAGTGCTATAAACAATATATCTTTCGCTTATGTAAAGTGGTTCTATGAAAATGACAGAGCTGCATTGTGGTTAATTATGGTTTTAAAGGGATTAGATCTTATAAGCGATCCTATTCTTACTGAAGCTGATATTTCAGTTATTATTCATAATATTATTTTCAATAAAAACATCTTTATTAGAAAGGGCCTCGTTTACGAAGGTGATAGTGATGATGAGGAATGGATAATTACATCAAAAAAGCTATCTTTAACTCATTTAAAACAAGTTTATATTCATAATAAGGTTAGCGAGAAAAATATTAAATGGCTGACTAATCGTGATAATAGTCACAGCTCTAAAATAAACTACGTGTATAAATATATGCAAAATATATATGATATTGATAACTTGTTAATGAATAAAGAACAGAGAAAGAATAGTAATAAATCGAACAAGTATTGCTCAAAAAATATTAATAAGAATGGATATAGACAGGCTTTAATTTATGGCGATAGAATTTTGTTTCCAGAAACAGATACAGATTCTCGGCTTCATCATATATTGGCCTCATTAGATTACTGGACATGTAATGATTTTATGATCGATGAATACAGGGCCGCTAATAGGGCTTTATTCATAAAAAATATGTATGATGCTTGGAATGCGCAACAAAAGCGTGATCGCGATAAAATTAAGAAGCAATATGGTATAGATCTCACCAATGACAACAAGAAAAACCTAAAGCATCTTGCTAAGGCTTGTGGTAAGACACAGAGTGAAGTGTTGAATGACTTAGTTGAATTCGCGCATAGTCAGATACGAAATCAAGAAATTAAGCTAGCCCCATCTTTCCCTAATCAATATAAGGCTTTCGATAAGATAACTCTAGAGAAGCCCTCCAGCTTGCCAAGCGAACATACTGAGAGAGAGGTCATTTCTGAAGACACTTTTCTAACTAAAGATAAGCAAGAGTTAAGTAGCGATTATGATGCAGTTCCAGTTGATCAATCGAGATACGATAATAGTTCTTTTCTCAATAACATACCTCAAGCGCAGTCTTCTAGCTTGCCAAGTGAACGTAGTGATAAAGTTATTTCTAAAGTTAATGAAGAGGCAACAACGTTTGCTACGTCCAAACAAAAAGTCAAATCGATAGAGACATTCCCACCTAAAGGAAACTATGGAAAACAACCTGGAGATTTTGAAAAGGCAGCTGAACAAAATGCTAGATTCATAGAGAATAGAGGGAAAAGTCATTAATCTTTCTGGCGAATCTCATTATTTTATTAGGCGCTCTTAACTATTCTCAATATAACCTTGCAGCTCATCAGCTGTGATACCTTGCTCTAATAGCGCTTTGATCAGATCTTGTTTATCAGCGTTTTGTAATGTGTTTGGTTGCTTACTTGCCAGTGACTGCTCAATCTGCTGACGAGCTGTTTGAAAGTCTACTACCTTACCTTTGTCTCGGAGCAGGTCTAAAAAGTCCGCCCAGACCTGCATGATCTTACGCCGTTCTTCTAAGTGCTGCGCGTGGTTATAAACAGCGCGAATGCTGCTTTTTTTATCATGCGCCATCTGCTTTTCGATCGCATCGCCCATATAGCCAAGCTCGTTTAGGTTGGTAGAGGCGATGTGACGAAAGCCGTGACCTGTCTGTTTGCCTGCGTAACCCAAGATATCGAGCGCATTATTGATAAACTCTTCACTATACGGCTGATGCATACCCGTGTTGTAAAACACATATTCATATTTCCCTGTGATTGCTTTCATCTCTTCTAATACTGCCAGCATTTGATCTGATAGAGGTACGACATGCTTACGCGCAATTTTAAGGTTATCAATATCAACACGCCATAAGCGATTGGCAAAATCGATATGACTCCACTTCATCATACGCAGCTCGATGGTACGACAGAATGAATATGCTAAGAATTTCATACCTAATCGGGTTTGGTCGTGACCATGATAGCCTTCGATAGCTTGGAGTAGGGCAGGCAGCTCATTGATATCTACATGCTTCATGTGCTGACTTTTGGCTTTAGGATAGAGTGCTTTTAGATCATCGATTGGGTTTTGGACGATGATGCGTTCGCGTTTGGCACGTCTTAAAACATTAGCAACCAGATCAATAGTGCGTCTAGTCACCTCACGTGGCGGCTCACCTTTTGTGTTCACACGCGTTTCGATCTCATCTGCCATCGATCGACAATCCTCAAAGCTTACATCTTTTAGTGCAATGCCTTCGAAATGAGGCAATACGTCTTTATGCATCCGGTTATAGTCTTGCTGATAGGTACGCGGCTTAACGTTGCGCTTGCGCTCAGCGAGCCAGCCTAAGGCGTAGTCATTAAATTTCTGCGCGTGGATGTTAGCAAGCTTGTCTTGACGCTTTTTATTTTTTGGGTCGATACCATCAGCGAGCAGCGCTTTAATCTCAGTATTGGCTTGTCTAGCCTCAGACAGCGACATGATGGGGTAAGTACCAAGTGTGAGCCGTGTCTGCTTACCATCAAAGCGATAGGCGCTTATCCATGTCTTTGTACCTGTGCTGCGTACCAAAAGCTGTAGCCCTTGCTGATCACTATATTTATCAGGCCGCGCAGGGGTGCATTTTTCACTGGGTTTGAGCTTGCGTATCTTACTATCGCTTAACATGTTGGTCTATTCCCTATGGCTACAAGCTGTATGAATCAAGAGATACAACAAAAACGTTGGTCTAAAGCTGAATCATAAAGCTTAAATGTTGGTCTTTTTGAGGTCTAATGAAATCATAGACCAACAGATAGACCAACACAAGCCACAGGATAGGTGGGTCACATTGGGTCGAATTGGGAAAATAGCAGGCATAAAAAAAACGCTAGACGCGTTATTTATAAGGGGTTTGATTGGTATATGGGTAGAATTGGGGCGAGGTGGGAAAACTGGGGTTTTATAAGGTTGGCGGTGAAGGAGGGATTCGAACCCTCGATACGCTATGAACGTATACACACTTTCCAGGCGTGCGGTTTCAGCCACTCACCCACTTCACCGTTTTTTGCAAGACCAAGATTTTTGGCTGCCTAAGTATAGCGGATAGCATTTAAAATGTCACGGCCTGCGCAGCATCTTTCTTTATTACTAACGGCCTGCTAGGATAGCGCATACGTAATGGCAGGCATAGATGGTTGGAAGTGGCATGATAAGTTTTTTTAAAGATAAAGCACGGGTCAAAAATACAACCATAATGACCGTATTCACGGTCTCAATAGGAATATCGGCTGCACACGCGGAAGATTTAAGTCAATGTAGCCAGTCTTTTTATGGTGGCGTCTATCCTGAATTCACCAATCCTAAGCTTAGTAATAATACCCAAGCGCTATGTATGGACGGTTTTGCCGTTATGTACTCGGGCGTCTCACGTACCCCGCTGTGGTCAGCAGAATATCTCGACCGTAAGCGCTTGCAACAAGCCAAACAGATTGATCGTGAAGACAGCTTTCATGAAGAAAGCCGCCTGCCAAAATCCATGCGCGCCAAACTGTCCGATTACTCAGGCTCAGGTTATGATCGAGGGCATTTAGCGCCTAATGGCAATATGGCCAATCGCAGTCAGCAATACGATAGCTTTAGCCTTGCCAACATCGCGCCGCAATCGCCGCGCAATAACCGCTATATTTGGCGTAATATCGAGTCAGCCACGCGCTATTTGACCCAGCAATACGGTGAAGTTTATACCATTACTGGGGTGGCGTTTACAAATAAAAAGACCAAACAACTGGCGGATCGTGTGCTGGTGCCCAGTCATTTTTTTAAAGCGGTCTATATTCCAGCGAGCAACCAAGCAGGCGTGTATTATGCGCCCAATGATGAATCAGAGCGTATAGAAGTGATTAGTCTGGATCAATTAACCGCCAAGATTGGCATCGACGTGTTGCCCGTATTAGATGCTCAAACCAAATCGCGCGCGTTTGCTCTGCCGTTAAAAGCAGGTGACAGCTCAGATTTACCCGAAGACTCACCACAAGAGCCTACTTGGATGTTATTTGTGCTGGCTATTATCGATTGGCTCATGGCACAATTAAAAGCATAAGGCGTCTAAATATCACCATATTCTCACAGTATTGCAAATTCACGTAAATTGCTATTAAGGTAGAGGAAGCCCAAATGATTGAACCCTTTATGAATAATCATGAAAGTATGCAAATTGGCGATTTAGTCATCGAAAACCAAGAAGATAAAATCATCATTTATGGCGACATTAATCTAGTCTTTGACGAAGCTGGATACAAGCAAGCACAGCAACTACACGAGCTAACAAGCAAAATTATGCTGGCATTTGAAAACCGCAATCAATATAGTAGTTTTGATGATAAGTCAAAACAAAAAGATGACCAATCGGGTAAAATTATAGACAATCCGTTTCTATAACTGTTTGATATGCTTTTGATTTTAGAGAAATAATAAACTATAAAAAAATTACTAGGCAAAATCTAAAAATTGCTTATAATGGGTCAAGACATCGCTTATGTCGATCGAGATTTCTCTGTCAAACCAATCATTAGTAGCATTTAATAGCATATTAATGAAGGTTACTTGCTTAAAATGAGCGTAGGATCGAAGGGTTTGCAATAAAAGAATGTTGATAAAAGGATAAGCGAGGACATTAGAAACGCAACGTTTCTAGTAATCATTAAATGAAGGGAGTCAATTTATGAAATTATTCACAAAAACCACTTTAGCAGTTGCTGGTATCAGTATGGCAAGCATGGCATTTGCCGCTGACCCATTACATAACACCACTTGGCAGACTTATGATGAAGGTAAGCCAAAAGGTTTGGTTAAAATTACTGAATCTAATGGTGTCCTAACTGGTACCTTGGTTGATACCAACTCAGCTAAAGGTAAGAAACACATTGGTACAACTATCATCAAAGGCCTAAAGGCTGACGGCGGTGGTAAATATAGTGGCGGTACAATCACCGACCCTGAAAAAGGTAAAGACTATCGTATGACCGCCAATCTAAGCGGCAGTACTTTAAAACTAAAAGGATATATCGGTCCATTCTCACGCAGCCAAACGTGGAAAAAGAAATAAGCCAATATAACCTTACTCTATAAAGTTCAGCTATTAGACTGGGCATTATAAAAAGGCACACTGTTAAAGACTATAGTGTTAAAGAATAAATAATCCCGCAAGACTGAAAGGTTTTGCGGGATTTTTGATGGGATAGGTTTTTATTAAAAGGGTTTTATCGATGATTAGCAAATCAACAATAAAACCCTCTTAAATACTTTTTACCTTATAAACTCTGGATAGGCTTCCATACCACATTCTGCAATATCTGCGCCTTGATATTCCTCTTCTTCAGAGATACGCAGACCCATTACGACTTTAATAATGCTCCAAACAAGCAAGCTACTGATAAACACCCAAGTAAAGATGGTTGCTGCGCCAGCAATTTGACCGAGCAAAGTAGCATTTTGGTTGGTCAATGGCACTAGCATCAGACCGAACAAGCCGCACACCCCATGTACAGAGATAGCACCGACTGGGTCATCGATTTTTATTTTATCTAATGTAAGAATTGATATGACCACAATAACGCCGGCTGTCATGCCAAATAACGTTGCTTGCAGCGCCGACGGGGTGGACGGTTCGGCAGTGATAGCGACCAGACCCGCTAATGCACCGTTTAATAGCATGGTCAAATCTGCTTTACCAAAGATGATACGCGCGATAATAAGCGCGCCAATCGCCCCGCCCGCAGCGGCAGCGTTGGTATTTAAAAACACCATGGCAACCGCATTGGCACTGGTGATATCGCCAAGTTTGAGCACGGAGCCGCCGTTAAAACCAAGCCAACCCATCCACAAGATAAGCGTACCAAGCGCCGCTAAAGGTAAATTGGCGCCGGGAATTGCCCGTATCTCACCATTAGGGCCATATTTACCTTTACGCGCCCCTAAAAGCAGAACGCCCGATAGTGCCGCCGCTGCTCCTGCCATATGCACGATACCTGAACCGGCAAAATCAGAAAATCCCAAATCGCCAAGGCTAAATAAGCCAAATACGGCTTTACCGCCCCACGTCCAGCTGCCTTCTAATGGATAGATAAATCCGGTCATAACGACGGCAAACAGCAAAAAAGACCATAGCTTCATGCGCTCAGCCACTGTGCCTGAAACGATAGACATGCAGGTAGCGACGAACACAACTTGAAAGAAGAAGTCGGAAGCCGCCGAGTATACCGCATCGCCATTAAAACCATTTTTAGCTGAAGTCGCCAAAGCATCGACCACCAGGGTTTCAGTGCCTGCGATACCGCTTAAAAACAGATTGCCATCATACATAATGGCATAACCGCAGATCATATATAGGGTACAGGCGGTAGCAAAAAGGGCGATATTTTTGGTGAGGATTTCGACGGTGTTTTTTGAGCGTACTAGTCCAGCTTCTAACATGGTGAAGCCAGCGGCCATCCACATGACTAGCGCGCCACAGATTAAAAAATAAAACGTATCTAGCGCGTACTGGAGCTCAAAGATTTGATTTTGCATATTAATTCCCCCTTGAATAGATGCAATACAGTGATCGAGATGACCTATAAATCTGTGTTTATAAGTGGTCTAGCGCTTAATTATTCTTAACTATTAAATAGCGTCAGGACCTGTCTCACCCGTACGAATACGAATGACTTGTTCAAGATTGGTCACAAAGATCTTGCCGTCACCGATTTTGCCGGTACTGGCAATGCGCGTAATGGCTTCGATAGCAGGCTCGACCATCTCATCCATCACTGCTACCTCAACTTTCACCTTAGGTAAAAAGTCCACCACGTATTCAGCGCCGCGATAGAGCTCGGTATGACCTTTTTGACGACCAAAACCCTTAACCTCGGTGACGGTGACACCCTTTACACCGATGTCAGAAAGCGCTTCGCGCACATCATCGAGCTTAAATGGTTTTAAGATCGCAGTGATTAGCTTCATAAAAAAATCCTTATATAGATGATGTCGCAGGTTAATAGAGACCGTTTGCTGGCTCGTATTATTGTCAGGCTCATGGTAAATAGTTCAAGAATTGTGCCAAACCTACTCAAGGGGGTTGGTAGGGTTGCGCGCATTTGCTTAAAAATAACCATGATAATGACAAAAACTCTTGCCTATATCGCAACAATAACTATGCTTTTAGGGATATAAGTTGGAGCTATCAACCTTTAACGTTGGGAGAATAAACACTTTATTATAACCAACTTTTTAAGCCCTTGGGGAGGCTATCACTTTATTTCATGTGACGATTTGATAAGAGGTTTGATAAGAAAAATGGGAAGAGATAGGAGAAAAGTAAGCGCGTAAGCATTGTAAAAACGTCGATTATTAAAAACGCCATTATGAATAATGGCGTTTAAAATTAAAAGTTTATACATAAAAAGAAGGTTTTAAGCTTTGGGGAAGAGTAAATACGGGGTCTTGGTACTGCCAAGTAGTTTTTTGGTTTCACTACCTTTTAGCAGCTCAAGCAGACGCGGTTGCCCAAAGGCGCCGGTCATCAGCAGCCCAATATCATTTTTGCTTTGATAGTAATTTAAGGCAGCGGTCACATCACGGCAGTCGAGCAAGGCTTTTTTACACTTGATACCCGCTTGTTTAAGGCGCGCATAGGCTTCCCGCAGTGCATCGCAGTTTTCTGAGTTTTCTTTAGCAACCATGACAATATGTACGGTCAACGCACGAATAAGCGGCGTTTTACACAGCCAATTGAGCAGCTTATGCGAAGTTGGACTGTTATCAAAAGCAAATAACGCCGTCGTTGGGGGCAAAAATGGTGCATGCGTCACCAAAATGGGGCAGTGGCTCAAACGTATCAGCTGACTCAAGGTTGATTTGCAAGTCACATGATGACCGATGACCATTAATTGTGCTTTGTCATCGACGTAATCAATACTGTCACTCAGACTTTCATGCCGATGTAAGGTATAAGTTTTAAGCTTGTGACTTTGTTGCTCACAATAAGTGCTGGCCTGATGCAGCAGCAGTTTACCTTGGGCTTTTAGCTCGCTATTGCTCAAATGCTCTTGTGCGGTGAATTGGTCTAGCAAGACATTTTCATCGTCAATATTGAGACAACCAGAATAATCAACGGCAGCTTTTTGTTGCAAACTTGGTACAGAGTGCAGCAGACCAATGGGTGCTTGCAGACGAATAGAGGCCCACATACTAGCATCCAATACCGCTTGCACATGATTGGGACAGTCCAAGCAAGCAATCACACTATCTGGCTTCAAATTACTCATAAGGGCACCACATATCTCAATAATAAAATCAGGCTCACGGTTTAAAGGAGTGCCTTTAAGCCGCGAGCCTGATTTTATATACCAATATAATTGCTGAACAATAAAGACACTATTGCGCTCAGCTTGATAACAGCAATACCGTTTTGTTTAATCTAACAGTCCAATATCTCGGCGATCGTGAATCGAAAAGCGATCGATAAGGGTACGGCTGGCGCTGTTGAGTCCAACCACTTTGACATCAATACCTTCGCGCTGCAAACGCATGACCAGTTTGTCCAAGGTATCGACGGCACTCACGTCCCAAAAATGGGCGTGGCTAACATCAATTTGTACGCTGTCCAACGCTTCTTTGGTATCAAAGCTTTGCAGAAACTGCGTCGTTGACGCAAAGAAAACCTGTCCTTGCACATAGTAATAACGAGTGTTGCTACTGTCGTCATACTCACTAAAGACCGTTAAGAATTGCCCGATCTTATTGGCAAACGCCAACGCTGAGAGCAGCACGCCAACGCCGACGCCGTACGCGAGGTTATGGGTAAACACAGTGGTTATCACGGTCGCCAGCATCACGATATTAAAGGACAGCGGGTGGGTTTTAAATTCTCGAATAGATTGCCAATTAAAGGTACCGATAGAAACCATAATCATCACCGCTACCAAGGCTGCCATCGGAATTTGGCTGACCCACTCACTTAAAAATACCACCAAGATGAGTAGCACCACGCCAGCAATAAGCGTTGATAAACGCGTACGGCCGCCAGATTTGACGTTAATCATTGATTGTCCAATCATCGCGCAGCCTGCCATACCACCAAAGAAGCCTGATACGACGTTGGCCATACCCTGACCACGGCATTCGCGGTTTTTATCACTGGGCGTATCGGTCAATTCATCGACGATGGTCGCGGTCATCATAGATTCTAATAAACCTACGATGGCAAGCGCGATAGAATAAGGCGCGATAATGAGCAAGGTTTCAAAGTTCAGCGGAATGTCAGGTAATAAAAACACCGGTAAAGAATCGGGCAAATCGCCCATGCTACCGACGTTACGAATATCAAGATTCATATACATGGCAACCGCAGTCAAACCAACGATACAAATCAGCGGTGACGGAATCAAGCGTCCGATTTTAGGAAGCAGCGGAAATAAGTAAATAATCGCAAGGCCTGCCGCCGTCATGATATAGACCGTCATGCCGACGCGCTCAGTCATTGGGTTCAGCTCAGGCAGCTGGGCGGCAAAGATTAAAATCGCCAGCGCATTGACAAAACCGATGACCACCGAGCGCGACACAAAGCGCATCAAGTTACCAAGTTTTAAAATACCCATGATGATTTGAATGACGCCGCAAAGTAACGTAGCGGCAAGCAAGTACTGCAGCCCGTGCTCGGCGACCAAATCAACCATTACCAGTGCCATTGCGCCAGTCGCCGCCGAAATCATACCCGGACGTCCACCGACAAAACTAATGACCACGGCGATGCAAAATGAAGCATATAAACCGACTTTTGGGTCGACACCAGCGATAATAGAAAAGGCAATCGCTTCTGGAATCAAGGCTAGTGCGACCACTAAACCTGATAACGTATCACCGCGAATATTGGAAAACCACTCTTCACGCAAACTGCCAAAAAAAGATGTCATAAGTAAACTGTATAGGGTTAGAGGCAAAAAAAACAACCATTTATGATCGAGCAATAAAGCGTTACCCTAAAATGATTGTATCGAGACTAACGGTTATCGACCTTTATAGCGGTATCGCACAAACCGTTACCCTTAATCAGTAGGATAACAGCTCTTAAAAACATGAATAAGTGTTTGCCGTGAAATACGGCGGAAGAAGATACGTCTCTTGTCAGACAAAACGCCAAAATATAGGGCAGCGGTTGCTTATCATATCCACCTCAGCATAAAAAACATAACTGTAGGACGATGACAATGGCGCGATAAAGGTGACAACATGCTAAACTAAAATGCTAAATTGAAGATTTGGTTAAAGAGCGCTTACTATCGTAGCGCTTCTTATTAAGGCGGCTATTATAGCATTAGCGGCGCAATATAAAAACAGGCGCATAATAACACAAAGCCTCAAAAAACCAGTACCGAAATTGCGGCAATGGCTTTATGATGCTCATCAGCCAAAGTGGCTTATTGACACAGGTTCAGACAGATTTAGGCAGACTTGCTCAAACTGGCTTAGAATGCTTGTAGCCCTGACGTTTAGCGTAAAGCTCACTATAAAAGCGATTATCAATACTATTAACAAAGCCAAGATACTTGATACAATTTTGTTCGTCCAATAGATAAAGGGAATAGATATGACCACTAACACCGCAACAGAAGCCTTACTCCATAAGGGCAGTGGTTTACAAGTCGTGGTCGGTTTAGGGCAGTCGGGGCTGTCGGTTGCGCAGTATTTGACCAAGCAAGGTTACCAAGTCGCTGTCACCGACAATCAAGTCAGTCCCACTTTAGCAGACCAATTGCCTGCTGCTGTTGAGATTCGCCAGTTTGGCGCGATAGACGCCGATTTATTGCAACAAGCCGCTCGCATTATCATCAGCCCAGGTATCTCCTTAAAAACCCCAGCGGTTGCTGCGGCGAAAGAGGCGAATATTGCCGTTGTCAGTGACATTCAGCTATTTTGTGAAGCGTGCCGCGTACCGATTGTTGCGATTACAGGCTCTAACGCTAAAAGTACCGTCACCACCTTGGTTGGACAAATGGCCGCCGATGCCGGAGTCAATGTTGGCGTAGGCGGCAATATTGGCGTGCCAGCACTGACGTTACTGTCTAATACCGAGATGGAATTGGCTGTTATCGAGCTATCAAGTTTCCAGTTAGAAACGGTGACCAATTTAGGCGCACAAGTGGCAACGGTACTTAACATGTCTCCTGACCACCTAGACCGCCATGGCGATATGCTCGGCTACCATCAAGCCAAGCATCGCATTTTTCAAGGCGCCAAGTCTGTAGTGATAAATCGCGAAGATGCCTTGACGCGGCCGCTAGTGGCGGATAATTTGCCACGCTTAAGCACGGGCATTCACGCCCCTGACAAAGGTCAATATGGACTGATTACCGACTCAGAAGGGCAGACGTATTTGGCCCGCGGGACCGAGCGTTTGCTGTCGGCAGACAAACTGCGTATCAAAGGTCGGCATAATTTACTCAATGCGCAAGCAGCTTTGGCTTTGGGTGAGCTTGCAGGCTTACCGCTTGATAGTATGCTCGCCACCTTGCAGAATTTTACAGGACTTGAGCATCGCTGCGAATATGTGGCTACGGTCGATGGCATTGATTATTTTAATGATTCTAAGGGTACTAATATTGGCTCAACCATGGCGGCAGTCGAGGGCTTAGGAGCGGTATATGCGCCTAAAGATGGTAAGCTACTATTAATTTTAGGTGGGCAGGGTAAAGGTCAGCAATTTGGCGAATTAACGCCATTTATCAATCAATACGTCAGCCAAGTGTTGTTTATTGGCGAAGATAGCCAGCAGATTGAGCAACATTTACGCGCCGCTGGTATCAACGACGATGATGTCTATATGCATCAATGTCAAACGCTAGAAGGCGCTTTTGCGACGATACAGCAAGTCACAAAAAGCAGTTTATCGCAGGTACAAGCGGTGCTCTTATCACCAGCTTGTGCCAGTTTCGATCAGTTTAGTGGTTTTGCGGAACGCGGCAAGTACTTTAGTCAGCTGGTCAACCAGTTAGACAAGGCTTCATAAAGCATCTTGACGCTTTATCATACGTTTTGACTTAAAGTAGTATCAGCGTTAGGTTTTAAGTAGTTTTACTGATGTTATAAAAATGGAAAGCGTTTTTTGATAAATGATTGTTTTGCTTATAAATTGCTGCTACTGTCAACTAGGTAATAAAGCGGACGACAAGCGATTTGCAAACCATCGTTGCTATTCATGTTGCTAACCACTGTACCATTAATACTGACAAGCTAAACGATTAACAATCGGGGTTTGTCGCCGCTTTGCTGTCTGCTATTATCTATTGGATAAAATCAACTTCATTTTTTTAAACGGTGGCGTTTTATAACGCCGTGTTTTCTCGTTTGCTAGTGTATACAAAATTATGGCGCTCTCTTCTTTTTTTCGATCAAACTCTCAATCGCCGCGAGCTACTGGCTCAGATGGCGTTCTCTCCATGCCCTCAGCGCGCGCCATTTTATTAGCAAGCGTTGGCTGTATGTTGGTGCTCAGCTTATTGATGGTGGCTTCTGCTTCTATCCCGTTTGCCCTTAGTCGCGGCATGAGCGAGCTGCATTTCTTTTATAATCAGCTTTTATACATGGCGATTGGGCTGGTTATCGCTGGTATTTCTTATAAAGCGGTAACGCTAAAAAGGCTTTATAAAACCGAAACCCAGTTTATGCTCTTGGCCATCACGGGGTTATTGTTATTTGCCACTTTATTTAGTACGCCTATTAATGGCTCAAAACGTTGGCTCACGCTCGGTGGTTTTAATTTTCAGGTCGCAGAGCTTGCCAAATTGGTGATGATTATCTTTGTCTCAGACTTTGTTGTACGGCGCTCATTTGAGGTACGTAACGGTTGGGATGGGTTTTTACGCATAGCCATCGTGGTTGGATTAATCACCGTTCTGTTGCTCGCGCAGCCAGATTTTGGCTCGTTTGTGGTTATTATTGGGACGGTCTTTGCCATCTTTTATATTGCCGGCGCGCCTTATAAGCAGTTTATCGCGCTCGGCGCTGTGGCCGTTGGCGGTGCTGTATTAATGGTGGCGACCGTACAATACCGACTGGTACGGGTGATGTCGTTTTTGGACCCTTTTGACGATGTACAAGACACTGATTATCAGCTAGCACGTAGCTTAATTGCCTTTGGTCGCGGACAGTTTACTGGCGTCGGCTACGGCGAAAGCGTGCAAAAACTGTCGCATTTACCAGAGGCGCATACGGATTTTCTACTAGCTATTACCGGTGAAGAATTGGGCTTTGTTGGAGTCACGATGATTCTCATCTTTGAGGCGCTGATTATCGGAAGTGCGATGCGCATCAGTTATAATGCCCTAAAACGTCGGCAAATGCGCATGAGCTATACCGCTTTTGGTATCGCGGTGGTGTTTATTGCGCAGACGATTATTAATGCGGCAATGAATATGGGCGCGATTCCAACCAAAGGGTTGACCATGCCATTTTTCAGTTATGGCGGCTCATCGATGCTGATTAGCTTGGTGATGGTCGCGGTACTGCTAAAGATTTATAAAGAAAGCCCTGAGATTGAAAAGAGCCAATGCCGTTATTACTAAGTCATTTAATGATTAGAGTGTTTACGGCATTCTAATTATTCACTATAAAAAAACGTCGCTCATAGCGGCGTTTTTTCTGTTGAGGGTTTAGAACTCTGTTATTAAATATCAGGCATATTTAAAGACTGCATGTTTTTTAGCGGTGAGTTATCCCATTGTGCAATTGCTTGCTTTAGCATGTTTGTCGGCGTGTCTCTATCAACGGTAGGCTGCTGTAATAGCTGCAAAGCATGGGCAATTAGATGACTTGGGTCACGGGTATCAATTGGCTGGGCAAGGTTTTGTTTAGAGAGCTTTTGACCGTCAGGACTGCATATCAATGGCAAATGATACCAATGATCGATGGCTGGCAAATGCGCTGCATGCATAATGCTAATTTGCGCGGTGGTCATCGGTAAAATGTCCAAGCCACGCATAATATGCGTCACACCTTGCAAGCCATCATCGAGGCTAGCAGCCAAAATATAGTTGATCATGACGTCTTGGCGACGCACCACCATATCTCCCAAGCTTTGCTGCGGATTGCTCCATTGCACACCTTGAATACCATCTTTAAAGCCGATACGGTAATCTGGTAGCTGTATACGCAGTTTGTTTTTTTCTTTATCAAGATTGGCATTTAGACAACAGCGCGGATAGCGTTGCCTGTTCAGCAGTTTTTCCTGTGCCTGCTCTGCGTCTATGCTTTCTCCCATCGCTTTTTGCTGCCAATAACGCTCAAGGCTTTTACGCGAGCATTGACAGCCGTAAGTCAGCGGATATAAGCTTGAAGATAAATAATCATTATAAATATCAAGGCGCTCAGATTGGTAGATGACATCGCCATCCCAGTGCAGCCCAAGCACTTCTAAATCAATCAAAATCTGCTCGGTAAACTGTCGATCACAGCGCTCGGTATCGGTGTCTTCGATACGCAGTAGCCATTTGCCACCAAGAGATTTAATATGACAAAAGCTGGCAAGCGCGGTGGTTAAGGAACCAAGATGCAGCTCACCGGTTGGTGACGGCGCAAAACGGCCAATAGGTTGGGGCAGAGTAAGATTAATAGGCGTGTTTGCCATAGAGGTAGCAGATGTTTTCAAAATAGACACTTAGCTAAAGTAGAAATAGATAGAATAAGTAAATCGATGCCAAAAAGATATTTGCTAAATATGCGTATTTTGTTGGTGCCGTGTCAACCACTAAAAGCTATTTAATAAAAAATAACGCCGTAAAACGCAACGAGCGACCAATGAATGGTCGCTCGTATTTGTATTTACATGATTAATGACTGTTAAATTGGCTGGATTTAAGCGCCTTGGTTTTGACGCTCTTTAATCTCAGACAAAGTTTTACAGTCAATGCACTGGGTCGCGGTTGGACGCGCTTCAAGACGACGCAGGCCAATCTCGACGCCACAAGTTTCACAAAATCCATAATCCTCGTTTTCAATTTCAGCGATAGATTTATCAATTTTGCGAATCAGCTTACGTTCGCGGTCGCGCGTACGCAAGGTTAGGGCAAACTCTTCTTCTTGAGTGGCGCGGTCATTGATATCAGGCATGGCACTGGACTCATCTTGGATATAAGTCTTGGTACGATCTGCTTCGCCAATCAATTGATGCTTCCAATCTAATAAAATGGCTTTAAAGTGCGCCAATTGCTCATCCGACATGTATTCTTCGTTTTCGGCAGGCGCATAGGGGGTGAACTTTACATCACTTGGATTTGGGTTTGGGGTCAGGGTGCTCATATGGGTATCCTACTTTTTCAAATTAATTCAATAAAACGACCTATCGACAGACAAGACGTTATCAATTTACCAAACGCTATAAATGGCTTCTTTTATATGCGTTTTACCACTTAGTGACACAAGTAACACAGCTGATCTAAACATACGGTTATTTCGATATCCTGCTAGCGATTTATCGATTATCAATGGTCAGGTATATTGTTATCAATCTTTTTATTTAAATGCTAGCCATTAAATAAAGCTACAAATCACTGACTGTGGAAACTTAGCTTGTGGTCAATTTAGCCGTCCTAGCTATTATAATCTTGTCTAAATGTAGACCGTTCTCATTTTTTACCTTATTTATGATATAACTTATTTATCATTTTTAGCTTTACGGTTAGGTTGCTAGTATTAGCAATCACGCTGTGGCTGTCTATAACCAGTAATTTTAGCTAGCCCTATAACATACACACTCTGGCGGTATTATACTAGCTAAATACTAGCCAAATTTTTGCCAATAAAACTGGTTGTCAAGTATCTAGTCTTTCAACCCAGCTTGCAACCTCTCCATTGTTGGCTAATTGCAACCAGCGATAGCCGGGAAGGGCGCTTTTATCATAAGCGAAATCATCTTCAAAAGGCTTAAACTGATAGCAGGTAGAGGGCGTACTGTAGACGGTAACTCCTTGCCGATGGCGGACTTGCTCTTGGTGGGTATGCCCGCTAATAATGACTTTAAGATGCTCAAATGTTGCCAGCCGTTGCCAAAAAATATCGGCGTTTTCCACCATATGCTGATCAATCCAGTCTGAATCGACCGCTATCACATGATGGTGCAGCGCAATAAGCGCAGGCTTCGCGCATGTCTCTAGCTGCTCACAGAGCCAATCAATGTCGCTTAGCGTCACTTCACCTTCTACCTTGCCTGTCACCGAAGAGTCTATTAACAACAACTGCCAATGGTCGGTTTCGATAACATGACGGTTCAATAAGCGTCTGTCCGCGGGTCTGGCAATCAGTTCACGCTGAAAAAATGGCAACTCACTGTTGTTTTCATCGGTAACGTCATGGTTACCGGCGATACAAGCAAAAGGAATACCCGTTGCTTGCAATACGTCAAAAATATGATCGTAAATCTCTGCTTGTACTTTATTGACCAAATCGCCTGTCACGAGAATCAAATCGCAGCGCCGCTCTGCGCTCAACGCTTGCTTGATAATCGCCTCAAAATTGTATTGGCAAACCGCTACTTCACTACTGGTTTCGTCAGCCGCCGCAGGCACGTGGGAGGATAAGTGCAAATCGGTAATTTGCAAAACATTGACTTGTCCGTCGGGCGTGCTGACTGCGCTGGCGGGGTAGCTAAGCATGGGGGTTAGTCCCTTATCAAGCAAAACGATAATAAATTAAAATATGATGAAACGAAAACATTCGTTAAAAAAACATCTTAGATTGGTACACCAAGAATTTATTAAACCAAATATTCACCAACTATCGCATTGATAGTATTCAGGAAAGTTTATAACATAATGGGCATTAAAGCTCTAGCAATATTGATGAAATAAAGTTCGACAAAGGCCAAGCAAATATCAAAATCACGACCTAAATGTAATGGCTGAGACGTTTAGAAATCTGATGCTATATGTGAATAACGCTAACGGCGTGGGGACCAGAATTTTGCCAAGATGGATTCGGATCCTGATTTTTTGCTTATTAGCTTTGAGATAATGAGCGCCACAAAAAATAAAATAGCCAGTACCAAAACGATAGCAAGCCCCGTTTGGATATCTAGCCAAATGCTGCCCCAAACGCCAAGCGTGACGCCAAGCTGGGCAATGATTAAAGAGATAACAACCATTTGTTTTGGTGATGCCGACCATAAACGTGCTGTTAATGCTGGCAACACCAATAGGCCGCTGATTAATAAACTCCCAACCGCTTGCAAGGCAATAGCACAAAACCCTGCCAATACGCCCATAAAAAACAAGCGCTGGCGTGTTGGATTGATCCCTTGAATGCGTGCCAAAGCTTCGTGGGTGGCAAGCTTGATTTGTGCAGGCCATATATAAATCAGTAATCCTAAGCCCACCAAAACACTTACTGCAATCAACGGCAAATCTGCCCAGTCAAGCTCGAGCAAATTGCCAAATAAAAAACCTAAAACATTGGCTTGCTGATCGGTAAGCTGCGTCAAGGTTAATAAACCTAAACACAGCAGCGATACCGCAACCACGGCCAGCACTGCATCGACTGGCAGACGCTCATCATCGATGAATACCAAGCCCAGTACGACTAAAATACTGACGATGCCAATACCGATGCCCATCGGTAATTGCCACAAAACTGCCAACGCCACACCAAGTAACGTGCCATGTGCCAAGGCATCGGCAAAAAATGCCATGCGCCGCCATAAGACTAGGCAGCCTAAAGGCGCAGAAAGTAGCGCTAAAATACTACCAGCAATCCAAGCAGGAGCTATGATGGCTAACCAAGCGGTCATAATAGATATCCGTAACGTTTTTATAAAAGGAACAAGGCAATTTGCCTAAAAAGCTTGGTTTTTTAATTATATCTCGCTTGGGGCATGGTGCTCACAAGCGTGCGGCTGATGCACATAAGGCTGCTCATAATGATGGCCAAAAAGCTTCTGAAACTCCGAACTAATCGCAAGCTCGCTTGGTTGCCCTTCGCAGCAAATGTGCTTATTCAGACAAATGACTCGACGACTGCCTTTCATCACCCAATGCAAATCGTGTGAAACCACCAGCATGGCACAGCGCAAAAATGCTGGCAGCTCATCGATAAACTGATAGAGCCAAACCTCGGTATCAGGGTCTAGTCCTTGCATCGGCTCATCTAAAATTAATAAATTGGGCTTGTCTAATAAGGCACGCGCCAATAATACTCGCTGGGTTTCACCGCCTGACAAATGCAGCATTTGCCGAGACAATAAATGCGTCAACGATAAATTATCAAAGATAAATTGCCGCTGCTCAGCGCTTAGGCGTTTTTTATCGGCTTGTGCCAATAAATCGCAAACGCGTAACGGTAAAATAGGCGGCACGGCAAAGCGCTGCGGCACATAGCTAAGTTGCAAGTTTTGGTGCGACGTTATCTGCCCACTCGTCGGTTCGATTAAACCTAAAATTAGTTTAACTAAGGTGGATTTGCCCGCGCCATTAGGACCTATCAGACTGACCGTTTCATTAACAGCAATATCAATATCGATATGCGAGAGGATACGTTGCTGCCCGATATGGTAACTGATATCACTTAAGCTCAGCAGTTTAGCCGCGTTAGGCATGGTTTTATCGCTTATATTCATAGCAGAGGGCTTGGTTGGTAAAATTGCTAGGCTCATAGGGCAGTACTGATGTATTAATGATAATTAAGAAATGACAGAATAATAATTTAGCATGAAAGCGTAAACCTAAAATTCAGGTCAAAAATATAAGCAAACCGTTATTTTACTGACACGCTTGGCAACGACCGCTCAATTCAATGACGCTACGCTCGACCATAAAGCCAACGTCTTGCTCTGCAAAGCTCATTATTTCTTGTACCGGCAAACTGCTGCATTCTTGTACCCGCTGACACTGGGCACAGATTAAAAACGCTGCTGTATGTTGGGCGCGTGGATGACAACAAGGCACATAAGCATTAATCGAGGTTAGCTGATGAATCAAACCTTCGCTCAATAAAAACTCCAAGCTGCGATAAACCGTCGGCGGCGCGACATTTTTTGGCGTTTGATTATTTGCTTGATGGCTCGAGCTATCACTTTCTGCTTCAGGCTCGGTAAGGCGCATCTGCTGCAATTGGGTGATTAAATCATAAGCGCCCACTGGTTTATTGGCTTCTAGCACCAGCTGGTAGATTTGTTGACGCAGCGGCGTAAAGCGCGCGCCGCTTGAGCGACATTGCTCTTTGGCTGCTAGTAAACGCTCATTGACATCGGACGCTGTAAAATCTTGCACATCATGGATATGAGCGCAAACAGATGAATGAGTAGACATGCAGCAAACTCCTAAAGATGACCTAGCGGTGTGATGGACAGTATTTTTAATTAATGGATATTTTATAATGGTTTTTTATATTGTTATAGTATAACATACTAAAACGCAAAACAGAGAAGTCCTTTGCATTTATTCACAGGTCTGCTGTTTTATACCAGAATAAGGTTGCAAAATATTTATAACTACCTTTGCCAATTATCCTTGAACCTTAAAAGCCGCCATTATGATTCCATTATTTAAAAACTTTATGCATTTAACTCTGCGCTTACAGCGATTTTTCATAACTAGCGTGCTTATATTTGCCTCGTTCATGATGAGCGCGCAAGCGGCAACGGTGAGCGTCAGTAACTATCCGCTGTTTTTATTAAGCCAAGCGGTGACGGAAGGCGCGCCATCAGCCAAGCAATTATTGCAAGCAGGGGAGGTCGGACATCACGGCAGTATCAGTCCCGGCGATATCAAGGCGATTCAAAACAGTAAGTTTGTGGTTTGGTTTGGCGAGCCGCTAGAAAACAACCTCGCCACCACGCTCAATAGCGCGCCCAATGCGATTGCGTTATTTAAATTCGACGCCTTTAATCGTCATCCGCTGCGCGATGTTAAAGGCAAAGCCATTGCTGGCACGCTCGATCCGCATATTTGGCTCGATCCTGAAAACGCTAAAGCCATTACGCGAGCGCTTGCTGTCATTCACAGTCATGCCAATCCGCAATATAAAAAGCTCTATCATGCTAATGCGCAAAAATTTGCCCAGCGCATGAATAAAGCCGTGGCGGCAGCTCATGCAAACCACGCGCAAAAACCTTTGCCGTATTGGGCATATCATGATGCTTATCAATATATGGAAGACAGCGCCAAGTTTCAGTTAATTGGCAGCTTAAGTACCGATCATCATTTAGCGCCAAAAGCCAGTCAATTACGCTGGTTAAATGAGCAGCGCCCAGCAAAACAAATGTGCTTGGTCAGCCCAAATCAGCCTGCTAAAGGTTTGCTGGCGAAATTACAACCGGTTAAAAGTAGCGTGCAAGCGGAAGATATGAGCAACAGTAAAGATTTTATTAGTGGTTGGCAGACAATGGCGCAGCAAATCCGTCAGTGTATTTCCTAAATAAGGGTCAAAAGTAGCGGTCAAGTTCTAATGGCAAGCTGAGCTTTTGAGCTATTTGAAATGACGTAAGTTAAATTAACGGTAGAATAGGTGAATTTAGAGGTGATTAGCGCTACTTTATTGACTCTGTAGAGAGATTTTCAGCGCTAAATAACTAAATGCTTGATAAAAGGCATATTTCACTTGCTTAAAATCTGCTTGCTCCCTATAATAAGTGGCGTTTTATTTTGGTTAAAAGATAACGTCTGTAGAGTGAGCCATTCACGGATAATATTGTCGCAACGGTGTGGCATTGTCCCCACGTTATAGAGCTATAGAAATATCAATGACCAAACCTGCCAAACGCACCCAAAGAGATAAGATTGCTATTTATCTAAAACGCCAAGCATGGATTTTATTTATCCTGATTGTGCTCGGTTGGATAGTAGATGTTACTTGGTTGGGTAATAACGGCAATACGCTTGTTATTGCAAAGAGCAACGCTATTGGGGCGCTACTCAGTTTTGCCACCCAAGCGGTCTTTGCTGGATTTATCTTTTGGTATACCGGATATCGCGCGCGCAGACACATTGTCAGCCAGCTATATCGTGGTCAAATGGTCAAATGGCTACTGACCGTATGTGGTTTTGCACTAATTTTTATTACCATACAACCTCTATCAGCGCCTGCGCTATTCGTCGGTTTTATGGTAATGCAGATTAGTCACAGTTGGATGTTGTGGCAGATACGCTAGATTTAGAACCTATTATAATTTTAATAGCTCAATAATACAGCACGTACATTTGTCATCCTGCGGTCCAGCTTCTCTAAGATTACTGTTATAAAGTCATCAACCAATGATTAAGTGACTGAAAACTGTTTTTACAATAAAAGTATGAATAAAGACGCTTAACTAGATCTAAGCGTAAAAATCGCGATAAGTAACCCTCTCTCTAAGTAGAGTGTTCAAATACAATTAAATTATCGGCTTTGATGGATAGACGCAAAGCCATAGTAGCGAACGTTAACAGCGGTTAACGTATTCATACCGTAAATAAAAAAGTCATAATTGACTTTACACGATTACAACGCTGCATTAATATAGACAGCTAACTGTCTTGCTGCTGAGCACCGTATTGGGTGTGAGGAAAGTAAAGCGAGACAAGTAAACACATACTTAAAAATTTGCGTAGATATGCAAGGGCCATTAATGAATAATCGTGCGCCCTTTTTTGATAGCTAAAATTTATCCATGACTATCAAATTGAGCCGCCGCAATAAAAAAATTGGTTATTCCGCTTAATTATTTAAGAATAACAGAGTAGTTATAGAGCTATGGGTTGGATGTTATTGGTTACATGAGGGCTGTAAGTGTTTTTCTGGATTTGCTTAATGCAGATTAAATAAAACCGCCAACGCCTCATCAGATGACAACCATATTTTTTGGTAGTTGATTAAATCGTTGATTAATAAGAAGCTTACATTATGGCATCCGAGCAAACATCATCAGAATATATCTCTCACCACTTAACGAATTGGACGTACGGCTATCTGCCGGGCGAAGGTTGGAAAGTTGCCCATACTGCTGAAGAAGCAGGATTAATGGGTTTTAAAGCTATCCATCTTGACTCCATGTTATGGTCAATCGGTCTGGGTATTTTATTTTGTGCCATCTTTTGGATGGTTGCCAAAAAAGTTACTTCAGGCGTTCCCGGCAAAACTCAAGCAGCGGTTGAGATGATCGTTGAGTTTGTTGATAACAACGTTCGCGATTCTTATAGTGGTACGTCAAAATTGATTGCGCCGCTAGCGTTGACCATTTTTGTATGGATTTTCTTGATGAACTTGATGGATTTATTGCCTATCGACTTCATTCCAAGTCTAGCAGGTCAAGTTGGCGCTGCGATGGGTCATGATCCACATCACGTGTTCTTCAAGATTGTACCAACGACTGACCCTAATATCACCCTAGGCATGTCATTTTCTGTCTTTGCGCTGATTATTTACTACAGTATTAAAGAAAAAGGGTTGGGTGGTTTTATTGGTGAGTTAACACTGCATCCGTTTAGCGCCAAAAACCCAATCATGCAAATCATTTTAATCCCCATCAACTTTATCTTAGAGTTTGTTACTTTGATTGCCAAACCCATTTCACTAGGTTTGCGTCTGTTCGGTAACATGTATGCTGGGGAGCTAATCTTCGTATTGATTGCCCTGATGCCGTTTTGGATTCAATGGGCGTTATCGGTGCCGTGGGCGATTTTCCACATCTTAATTATTACCCTTCAAGCGTTCGTATTTATGATGTTGACGATAGTTTATATGTCGCTTGCATCATCAACTGAACATTAATTATACATTCAATAGGTAAATGAGGATACATCAATGGATCCAGTATTAGGTGGTTACACAGTTATCGCAGTAGCACTGCTTATCGGTCTTGGCGCACTTGGCACAGGCATTGGTTTTGCTATTCTAGGCGGCAAGTTCTTAGAAGGTGTTGCACGTCAACCAGAACTTGGTTCACAACTGCAAACTCGTATGTTCATCGTGGCAGGTCTACTTGATGCCGTACCGATGATTGGTGTTGGTATTGCTATGCTATTGTTGTTCGCTAACCCTCTAGCAGGTTAATCAGAAAGCTCAGTTGTAAATGTTTGGTGGTCAAAGTTTGTATATTAAACATAGCCAAAGTTTGGCTATCAAATATGATCAATGAAACTGATTTTTCATTAACAAAGAGGTGATCACGTGAATATCAATTCTACCCTCATCGGTCAAGCCATTGCTTTTGCAATATTTGTGATTTTTTGCATGAAATTCGTGTGGCCACCACTTATCGGTGCCATTAATGAGCGTCAGCGTAAAATTGCTGAAGGCTTAAACGCCGCAGAAAAAGCAAAAGCAGATTTAGCGACCGCGGAGCAAAATGTACAGCAGGAGCTTGATGTTGCAAAAACTAAAGCTGCTGCGCTAATTGAGCAAGCGAACAAGAGCGCCAATCAGCTTGTTGAAGATGCAAAATTGCAAGCCCAAGCGGAAGGCGAACGCATTCGTCAACAAGCGCAAGCCTCTATCGACCAAGAAATCAATCAAGCGCGCGAATCATTGCGTGCCCAAGTTGCTGAACTGGCTGTACTTGGTGCTGAAAAGATTTTGCAAGACAAAGTCGATGTGCAAAAACATGCCAGTATGTTAGACCAACTGGCGGCGAAGCTGTAATTGTGAGGATATCATGGCTGACTTATCAACCTTAGCACGACCGTACGCTAAAGCCGCGTTTGACTATGCCAATGAAAACGGGGTAGTAAATGAGTGGGAAAACTTCTTATTTATTGCCGCTACCGTTGTCAATGACAAGTCGTTCAGTACTTGGCTAGACAATCCAGCTGTTTCTGCTGAGCATAAGTCAGCTGCTTTGGTCGATCTTTATGATACGCAAGTAGCTAGCGCGAATGATTCTGCTTTTAAGCAGTTATTAGGTGAGACCCAAGGGGCTCGTCATGACCAAAACGCCAGCTATCCTAAAGTATCAGTAGCACTTAGTAACTTCGTTAAACAGTTATCAGAACAAGAGCGTCTGGCGCTGCTTCCTGAAGTTTATGAGCATTATCGCCGTCACAAGGCAATAAGCTTAAAGCAGCTTGACGCTTATGTGACCTCTGCTTATCCATTAACTGATGCTCAGCGTCAGACGCTGCAAACGCGTCTTGCTGACTCGCTCAATGCGAGCGTGGTGATTCACGAGTCGGTTGATCCAAGTCTATTGGCGGGCGCTATGATTAAAGTCGGTGACAAAGTTATCGATGATTCGATGCGTGGCAAGTTACAACAGTTAAAAACACAGCTAACGGCCTAATGCCAATCATCCGTGCAGCTTACTAAAGCTTGCGTGATATAAGAGCATTTAAGTCAGTGGCGGGTTATCATAAATTAAAGGAAACAAGGCAATGCAACAATTGAATCCAGCGGAAATCAGTAATCTGATTAAGCAGCGTATTCAAGACCTTGATGCGGGTGCAACTGCAAAGAATGAAGGCACGATTGTCAAAGTATCTGACGGTATCGTGCAGATTCATGGTCTTGAAGATGCCATGTACGGCGAAATGATTGAGTTTGAAGGTGAAATCTACGGAATGGCGCTTAACTTAGAGCGTGATTCTGTTGGTGCAGTAGTATTAGGCGACTTCCTAAAACTACAAGAAGGTCAAAAAGCCTATTGTACTGGTCGCATTTTGGAGGTACCCGTAGGTCCTGAGTTGCTAGGCCGTGTTGTTGATGCGTTAGGTAACCCTATTGATGGCAAAGGTCCTATCGATGCCAAGATGACTGATAAAGTCGAAAAAATCGCCCCAGGCGTAATCGACCGTCAATCAGTTGATCAACCAGTCATGACTGGTTATAAAGCCGTTGATACCATGATTCCAATCGGTCGTGGTCAGCGTGAGCTTATCATTGGTGACCGTCAGACGGGTAAAACCGCGATGGCTATCGATGCGATCATTGCGCAAAAAGCATCTGGTATTAAATGTGTATACGTCGCAATCGGTCAAAAACGTTCTACCATTGCTAACGTGGTACGTAAGCTTGAGCAAACTGGTGCCCTTGAATATACCACTGTGGTGGTCGCTTCAGCGTCAGAACCAGCAGCACTTCAATATATCGCACCGTACTCAGGTTGTACGATGGGCGAATACTTCCGTGACCGCGGCGAAGATGCACTGATTGTTTTTGATGATTTATCAAAACAAGCCGTTGCTTATCGTCAGATTTCACTATTGCTACGTCGTCCGCCAGGTCGTGAAGCCTATCCTGGTGACGTATTCTACTTACACTCACGTTTACTTGAGCGTGCATCACGCGTAAACGCGGCATACGTAGAAAAATTCACCAACGGTGAAGTGGTTGGTAAAACCGGTTCTTTGACCGCGCTACCTATCATTGAAACTCAAGCTGGTGACGTCTCTGCATTCGTACCAACCAACGTGATTTCAATCACTGATGGTCAGATTTTCTTAGAGTCTAGCTTATTTAACTCAGGTATCCGTCCAGCAGTCAACGCTGGTATCTCGGTATCGCGTGTTGGTGGTGCTGCTCAGACGAAGATTATCAAAAAGCTGTCTGGTGGTATCCGTACTGCATTAGCTCAGTATCGTGAATTGGCAGCATTTGCTCAGTTTGCATCAGACCTTGATGATGCGACTCGCGAACAGCTTGATCATGGTGAGCGCGTGACTGAATTGATGAAGCAAAAACAATATCAGCCAATGTCTATCTCTGAGCAAGCCGCCGTTATTTATGCGTCGAACGAAGGCTTCTTAGCAGACGTTCCTGTTGAAAAAATTGGTTCTTTTGAAGAAGCTTACTTACGCTATATGCATGATGAGCAGAGTGAATTGATGCGTGAGATTGATGACACTGCGAATTATAATGATGATATCGCAGGTCGTTTAAAGTCATCTTTAGAGACCTTTAAACAAAATCACAGTTATTAATTTAACGGGTTAAACCTGAAGTGGTTAGCGCTCTGCTTTAGAGCGCAAAAAGTGGCGTATTATCTGAAAAATTTTAAGTATAGAGATTTTCCTTTAAGATAATCGCGCCGCTATTTTAACCAATAAAGGTCTAAGATTGCGTCATGCCACAAGATGTAAAGACATTATTTCGATAAGTTCAGTGTTTTATATTAAATGATTGTTGCATACGCCCATGCTTTTTAACCCTCTTATATTGGAATCATTATGGCAAGCTTAAAAGAGATACGTGCCAAAGTCACCAGTATTAAAAGTACCCAGAAAATTACTCGCGCTATGCAAATGGTAGCCGCTAGTAAAATGCGCCGTGCCCAAGAGCGCATGGAAGTGGGTCGCCCGTATGCTGATAGTATGCGCCGGGTTATTTCGCATTTGGTGCATGCCTCATCAGATTACAAACACCCATATATGGTCTCGCGTCCCGTTGATAAAGTTGGCTATATCGTCATCACATCAGATCGCGGCCTAGCGGGTGGTTTGAATATTAACCTATTCAAAGCTTTATCTAAAAGCATTCAGCAGTATCAAGACCAGTCCGTACAAGCCGAGTTTGCCGTTATTGGTGCTAAAGGCGTGAGTTTCTTTAAAAACTTCGGTGGTAAAGTCACTTCAGCCGTTACTGACTATGGTGATAAACCGACGTTTGAGCAATTAAACGCGCCAGTGCAAGCGATGTTAGAAGACTATAGCAACGGTAAATTAGACCGTATTTATGTGGTCTATAACCAGTTTGTCAACGCCATGACTCAAAAACCGATTGTCAACCAATTGGTACCTTTACCAGAGGGTTCATTTGGTGATGAAGAAAGTGGTATACAAACAGAGCTGAGCTGGGATTATATCTACGAGCCTGACATTAAAACCTTGATTGATGAATTACTTGGTCGCTATATCGAGTCGATTGTCTATCAAGCGGTAATGGAAAACATTGCCTCTGAGCAGTCTTCACGTATGGTTGCGATGAAAGCGGCAACAGATAATGCTGGTGACCTAATTAACGATTTACAGTTGGTTTATAATAAGCTGCGTCAAGCGGCGATTACCCGAGAAATCTCGGAAATCGTTGGCGGTGCTGCTGCTGTTTCATAATTGAAACCCTTTATAAAACCCACTATATACAGAAGTTCAAGGAGAACGCAATGAGTAGCGGTCGTATTGTACAGATTATTGGCGCGGTTCTTGACGTTGAGTTTGACCGTAACGAAGTTCCTCAAATTTTTGATGCCTTGCAAGTAGACGGCACTGAAACCACCCTAGAAGTACAGCAACAGCTAGGTGATGGTATCGTACGTACTATTGCGATGGGTTCAACCGAAGGTTTAAAACGTAACCTACCAGTGACCAACACAGGCGCACCTATTTCTGTACCAGTCGGTATGGGTACCTTAGGTCGCATCATGGATGTTCTTGGTCGTCCTATCGATGAAGAAGGTCCGGTCGCAGCAGATGAGCGCTGGTCTATTCACCGTGAAGCCCCAAGCTATGCAGAACAGTCAAACAGTACTGAGCTGCTAGAGACTGGTATTAAAGTTATCGATTTGCTTTGCCCGTTTGCGAAAGGTGGTAAAGTTGGTCTGTTTGGTGGTGCTGGTGTTGGTAAAACCGTCAACATGATGGAGTTGATCAACAACATCGCCCTTAAACACGAAGGTCTATCCGTGTTTGCTGGTGTCGGTGAGCGTACCCGTGAAGGTAACGACTTCTATCACGAAATGCAAGAGGCTGGTGTTGTCAACGTTGAAGACTTTAGCAAATCTAAAGTTGCGATGGTATATGGTCAGATGAATGAGCCACCAGGTAACCGTTTACGTGTTGCACTGTCTGGTTTGACCATGGCTGAGTACTTCCGTGATACCAAAGATCCTGCCACTGGCAAAGGTCGTGACGTATTATTGTTCGTTGATAACATCTATCGTTATACGCTAGCGGGTACTGAAGTATCGGCACTGCTAGGCCGTATGCCATCAGCGGTTGGTTATCAGCCAACGCTAGCTGAAGAGATGGGTATGCTGCAAGAGCGTATTACTTCAACGCAATCAGGTTCAATTACTTCGGTACAAGCGGTATATGTACCTGCGGATGACTTGACCGATCCATCACCAGCAACGACGTTTGCTCACTTGGATGCGACAGTGGTACTAAGCCGTGATATCGCTTCACAAGGTATCTATCCTGCGGTTGATCCACTAGATTCAACCTCACGTCAGCTTGACCCATTGGTTATCGGTGAAGAGCATTACAACGTTGCGCGTGGTGTTCAAGAAGTGTTACAGCGTTATAAAGAGCTAAAAGACATCATCGCCATTCTAGGTATGGATGAGTTGTCAGAAGAAGATAAACTGGTCGTTTATCGCGCTCGTAAGATTCAGCGCTTCTTGTCACAGCCATTCCACGTAGCGGAAGTCTTTACTGGTGCTCCTGGTAAATATGTGCCATTACGCGATACCATTGCTAGCTTTAAAGCAATCATCGCTGGTGAGTACGATGATCTACCAGAGCAAGCTTTCTATATGGCAGGCGGCATCGACGAAGTTGTTGCTAAAGCAGAAAAAATGAAGTCTTCTGCAGCGTAAGTGGTATTGGTATGGGCTAACGAGTAGGTATAATATAACCTTTATATCTACTCCTCAGTAACGCATCGCAGTTTTTACTGTTTTTTGATCGCGCTTTGATGGTAAGGAATTAAGTATGGCAACATTACAATGTCGCGTCGTAAGTGCTCGTGAAGAGTTGTATTCAGGCGAAATTAGCATGTTAATAGCTAGTGGTACCGAAGGCGAAATTGGTATATTGCCAGGTCACACCCCGCTTATTACTTTGCTAAAACCCGGTCCGATGCGCGTACAAACACCTAACGGTGGAGAAGAAGTCATTTATGTATCTGGCGGTGTGTTAGAAGTACAACCAAAAATGGTCACCGTACTTGCTGATACCGCGATGCGTGCACACAATCTTGATGAGAGTAAAATCGTTGAAGCACGTAAGAAAGCTGAGCAAATGCTGGTCAACCAATCTGATACCGTACAAACCAATGCGGCATTAGCGTCATTGGCAGAATCAGTCGCCCAGCTGCAGACTATTCGTAAATATAAAAACCGCGCCTAGCACATTGTTACGCTTTAGTTTTTGTTATAAACATAAAAACAGTCCATTAGGGACTGTTTTTTTATGCCTGTTCTTCTAATAGTTAGCTTTTTAGTAGTTAGCGCTTAATATTTGCCATAGCTCAGACATTTACTATAGTGAGTGAAAAGTAATATCGATACAGCACGCACTGCTGATATCAGTTTTTCTTGCTTACTGTGCTTGCCGCAGACAGAGGCTACAAAAAATTGATATCAGCAATACCGTAGCGTTTTTAGGATATTTTGCCTATATTTGAAATATCTCCTAGGTTATGCAATATTTATCAAAAACTAAACTGATTTTCATAAAATGATGGAAAAGTGACTAGCGGCAACGCAGATATATGGTTATATTAGAGCGTAGCAACCACGTTTTTTCTTTTAAAAGTTTATTAGCTTTTTTAACGATATTTAACGACATTTATTATTTCGGCTTTTAAAGCGTTGGTTCGATATAAGACCAGTAGAATGATTGAATAAAATTTATCCTATGCCTTTTAAAGTTAATAAGAGGTATAATTTTTGGACGCAAACTAACGTTTTATAGGACGTAGTTTATAGGTTTTGTTACCAACTATAAGCTATAGTATAGGAAGCTGTGTGTTTAATAGTATACTGTGCTACCAAGTTTGTAACCGTGTTACGGTCACTGCCTGTATTGGCTTACAAATTGATTGAGTTACGGTGCTATTAATTTACCGCTCTTATTTTCACCGCTTTTAAATAAGATGTATTAGAGGATATAACAATGACAACGAATGAAGAAGACAACACCCCCCGAATCTTGATTGTTGAGGATGACGAGCGCTTAGCTATGTTGACCCAAGATTACTTGGTTAAAAATGGTTTAGAAGTGGCAATTGAAACCGATGGTAATCGCGCCATTCGCCGTATTGTCAATGAACAACCAGATTTGGTCGTACTTGATGTCATGCTTCCTGGTAGCGATGGCTTGACGGTATGCCGTGAAGTACGTCCCCACTATCAGAATCCTATTTTGATGCTGACCGCGCGCACAGAAGACATGGATCAGGTTTTGGGTCTTGAAATGGGCGCTGATGACTATGTCGCTAAGCCTGCGCAGCCACGTGTATTGCTTGCCCGTATCCGTGCTTTATTACGCCGCTCAGAAAATGCGCCATCAGAAGATGTGCCGCAGCGTCTTGAGTTTGGTGAGTTGGTTATCGATAACGGTGGTCGCTCAGTGAATTTGGGTGATGAATTGGTTGATTTCACCAGTGCCGAATATGATTTATTATGGTTACTTGCGTCTAATGCTGGTCGTATCTTGTCACGTGAAGATATCTTTGAGCGTCTACGGGGTATCGAATATGACGGTCAAGATCGCTCAATCGACGTACGTATCTCGCGTATCCGTCCAAAAATTGGTGATGATCCAGAAAATCCTAAACGTATCAAAACCGTGCGCAGTAAAGGCTATTTGTTCGTTAAAGAAGGCAATTAACAGCGTATTGTTAATGCAATTCTCTTTACTAAAATACTTTTTAATAAAAAACCAGCGTAAAGCTGGTTTTTTATGGTCTAAACTTTAATTTTTAAACTTAAATGCTGCGTTATGTGGTTTAATTGAGCGATAATTATGGATGCTAGATTAATAGTATAGTGAGTGAAAAGTAATATCGATACATCATGTACTGCTAATATCAATTTTTCTTGCTTGCTGTGCCTGCGCAGACAGAGGCTACAAAAAATTGATATCCGCAACACTGTAGCGTTTTTAGGATATTTTGATTATATGAGATAAATTGCGCTGCAAGAATTTCTCTTCTTCCTTTATCAATAATTTTTTATTAGGTTGGTCACGGCACGTATGTCATTAGTTTCTTCTCTTAAACACAGTATCTTTGTTCGTATTTATGCTGGACTGCTCATTGTCTGTTTGTGTGTGGCATTATTTGCGCAATTGTTGATGGATACGATCAATAAAGAACGCGTCCAATCTTACCGCGAAAATATGGCTACGGGCGCTTTTCATATCGTTGCTGAAGGCATTGCCCATCAAGAAAGCGAATCGCAGCGTGAGTATTGGCTGTCGGATGCTAGTAGCTTATTTGGCGCAGAATTTAACATTGTGCCTATTAACGAGGTCGATTTTAATGCCAGTGAGCTGCGCCGTTTTGAAAAAGGCAATACCGTCGTTCGCTATGTTGCCCAGCCTATTTACGCCGATGTTTATTATCGCTTGCCAGACAACGAGAGTGTTTTAACCGCACGTATCTCGCAAGTGACCGAGCAGCAAGTACGCGCTATCGCGGTATTTTTGCTCGATGATTTGTCTTATTACGCGACTTTATCCGATAAGCGTGCGCGTTTGGCAGAACTAGAAGAAAAATTCTCTTTTCCATTAGAATTTAGAGCGATCAATACCCTTAATTTAGACCCCGATCAAATGGCACGCTTACGCCGCGATGAGGTCGTCATCTTATTACAAGATACCAATACCAGTAAAAGTAATTCGTCGATTAAAGTGGTCGTGCCGTCTGAAATCAATGATATGGCGATTTTAATCGGGCCGGTACCTTTGTTTAACTGGTTCCCGCTCAATCTGATTGTCAGTATGATTTTGATCAGTATGTTCCTGATCAGCTTAGGCGTGTATGCGCTTATTTTCCCGCTAGAGCGCAAGCTGCAACTGATTCAAGTGGGCGTTAACGAAGTCAGTAAAGGCAATCTTGATATCAAAGTGCAGGTTATCGGACAAGATGAAATTGCGCGTCTATCCGCGACCTTTAATGCGATGACGGCACATATTAAGCGTTTGATTGAATCGCAGCGCGAGCTGACGCGGGCAGTATCGCACGAACTGCGAACGCCGGTTGCACGTATTCGTTTCGCTGTCGATATGCTGGCAGATACCGATGATGAAGATTCGCGCTTTATGCAGCGTGATTATATTGATGAAGATATCGAAGCGTTAAATGGTTTGATTGATGAGATTTTAACGTACGCCAAACTTGAAGAAGGCTCACCAAAACTGGATTTAGAACCGGTCAATCTGCGCGAGTTGCTTGAGCAAATTGAGCGTGAAACCAATGCTTTAGGCAAACCGATTAAGATAGTAACCAATCTGCCAAATGCGAAAGTGACAGCGGTTGCGGATAGACGTTACCTGCACCGGGTGATTCAGAACTTAGCCGGAAATGCTTTACGTTATGCCGAAACCACGATTATCATTAGTGCGGGAGTGAAAAAAGGCAATGCTTTTGTCAGCGTAGAAGATGATGGGCACGGTATTCCTGAAGCCGACCGTGAAAAAGTCTTTATACCATTTTCACGCTTGGACGATAGTCGTACACGTGCCTCAGGTGGTTATGGTTTGGGCTTGTCTATCGTATCGCGTATCGCTTTTTGGTTTAATGGCAATATGAAAGTAGACGAGAGCCGTGAGCTTGGCGGCGCACGCTTTGTCATGACTTGGCCGATTAAACCATTGACCCAAGTCCTTGCTGCCGATGAGTTGACGCAAGAAAAAAGTGAACGCGATTTCGATGCTTAATCTTTTATAATGACCGATAAATTGATATTGATAATTTATTAAAATGATTGAAATGAGCTTAATAGTAAAGGAGGGCAAAGGATGCCGTATTTATTTGGTGGTTTAGTGGTATTGAACGCAGCAGCGCTTGGGTATTATTTATTTTTGCAGCAGCCAACCAGCACTGAGACGCTAAAGGCTGCGCAGCAAGAAATAACCCAGCCTTTAACCTTTAGCAATAGTGCCGAGTACATTCCTCCAGTTATTGGTACTAAAAAGTAGGGCTATTAAAGTGGCCAATAACGATCAGTTATTAGCCACACTCTGATGTTGTCTGTTATTTCTATTTATTTAACGTTCATTTATTTTATTGGTCGTCTATATTGGTAGTAGCATTAAATGGTTTATCATTATCAGCAGCCAATGGCGGCTCTCCGGCAACTTTAGAAATAAGTGGGATACGAACACAGACTTGTAGACCGCCATCTGGATGATTGATGGCCTCGACCGTCCCATGATGCAAACGCGCGATACGATCGACAATTGCTAAACCAAGTCCGCTACCCTGAGTAGTACGCGCTGACTCCCCGCGCTCAAACGGTTGCATGATACGCTCTAATTGGTCTTCTGCGACGCCCGCACCGCAGTCGCGCACGCATATCAATAACTGCTCTTTTGCTTCTTTATTGACCTCATTTTCAGTCACTACATCGCTGTCTTCTACTACCGTTTTTTCTATGAATGTCGGCACCACGGTAGCGGATAAATAAATGGGCGGTTTGCCGTAACGTTTGGCGTTATTGACCAAGTTAATCACCAAGCGTTTGATAGACATTGGCCGCACGGGCACCATTTTTTGACATTCGGATTGATAAATAAACTCTAGCGGCGCAAATTGCACCATAATTTCATTAAATATGGTGTCCAAATTGGTCAGGCGCACTGGCTCATCGGAACCGTCTTTCATAAAGGAAATAAACTGCTCCAAAATCGCATCCATATCTTCGATATCGTAAATCAAACCTTCTCGAAAAAATTCATCAGGCAGCATCTCAGCGGTTAAACGCATACGGGTCAGCGGCGTGCGCAAGTCGTGCGAGATACCCGCCAGCATAATCGTCCGCTCTTTTTGTGCTTGATTGAGGGTAGTAAATAAGCGATTAAATGCCATATTGACTTGGCGGATCTCAGTGGGACCATTATGGGTCGGTAAAGTGGTAGCGTGGCCGAGGCGAATATAGTTGGTCGCCGCGCGCTGCAAATAGCGTAGTGGACGATTTAATTGCCGCGCTAATAAAATAATGGTCAGCAAGGTTAAAATTGGTAGGCCAACTAAAAACAATACTAATAAAGCGGGACTGTACTGCGAATAATACACCACCGGCTCGCGAATCCAAAAGCTGGTATCGCGACTGTCTTGCACCCACAGCTGCGGCGTTGGTTTAAACTTAAAATATACCTCTACTGGACGACCCAGTTGCGCGCCAATTTCGCGCTGCAATACATCGGTAAAGACGCCAACAAACGCCTTATCTTCTATCACCGGAAAATCGCTAGGATTATTGACCACCACCACATGCGAATGCTGATAAATCCATTGCCGGACGGCCGGCACATTTTTCCAGTCTTTATTGACGCTGTTCATCAAGCGTAATTCACTGGTCAGATAGCGCGCATGATTTTTAAGCTCTGGCAAATACAGACTGCGCCAAAAAAACGAAATCGACACCCCGACGCTAATAATGACGATAAAAGCGACCATCAAGGTGGTGAGCCAACTGTTAGAGTAGGAGCGTGCGAGCCAACCTTTGCGCTGTGGCTGTGATTTTGCGGTGGTCATATATATCCAAAAAATTAATCAAAATATGGGTAAGGTGATTTTCTTTAAAATGGCAGCTAAAGCAGGTAAGTAAGGTATTTTTATTGAATGTCTCTATAAATTAAATATCTAGATAAAAAGTAACTCGCTGTATGCGCGCTTACAAGCTTATGTTTTATGGATTTCTATCACTGCTATTGTTGGTAGCATAGCATAATCAAATAGTAAGACAGGTTGCTTTACGATAGTCAATTTGCAAGAAGACCCAGACCTGAAATAGCATTCTGCCGCTATAAATTAACAAGATATTTTGAATTGTATTTTACATGCTTTGCCATTTAAGCTATTGTTAATAAATAATTAAATAAGCACGGTTTATGTTTTCAATAAAATAAGACTGTGCTATAATTATGCCCTTTTTGGTATACCTGCGAAAGAGAGAATTCACATGGTTGTTATTCGTTTAGCACGGGGCGGTGCCAAGAAACGCCCATTTTATCAAGTAGTTGTTGCTGATCAACGCCGCGCGCGTGACGGTCGTTACATTGAAAACATTGGCTTTTTTAACCCGCTCGCTAAAGAGTCTGAAGAAGCAGTACGCCTAAACATGGAAGCGTACGATGCGTGGATCGCTAAAGGTGCACAACCTTCAGATCGCGTTGCTTCATTAGCAAAAGCTTATAACAAGTCTGCCGCTCAAACTGAAGCAACTGCTTAAGTTTGTACCGTCACTGAGGCGCTGATAGCTGGTCTATGGCAGTCTCAACAGACTTTAGAAAACATAGCGTAACTGGTTTGACCAGGGTGCGCCATTAACTGTTTATTACTTTTGATTGCGCTTAGCGCTGTTGATTGAGCTGTATTTACCCTTGTTCTTTAGTCATTGCTTTATCTATCATTGTTGTTTTAGTCATCGTTAGGTTAGCCGTTATGTCATCTGTTCCAAACGCTAGTGCACTTATGAAAATCGGCCAGCTAAAAAAGCCTTATGGCATTAAAGGCTGGCTGTGGGTATTTAGTGACACGGATGATCGCACGGCAATCTTTGACATGCAGCCTTGGTGGATGAAAACTGCTACTGGCATGAAGCCTTTAACTGTAAAGGCGTGGCGCGAGCAAGGGACGGGCATTGTCGCTCAATTTGAACAAGTCCCTGATCGTAACGTTGCAGAGACCATGAATGGCGTGACCATTTGGGTTGAGCAAAACGTTTTGCCAGAAACCGGTGAAGACGAATATTATTGGTCAGATTTGGTTGGCCTGCGCGTGATAAACGAGCAGGACGAAAACTTAGGCGATATTACTGAAATGTTTGAAACCGGAGCCCATGACATCATGCGTGTCGCGGCAACGTCAGACAGTTTAGATGCCGAGGAGCGCCTGATACCTTGGCATAAGCAAACGGTGATTGAGGTCGATTTGGCTGAGAAAACCGTGCTTGTGGCATGGCAAAGTGATTATTAATCGTAATTTCTTTTGATTGATAAAAACGTCATTCACGCAGTGTTTATGCAAGTAGAGATCTGATGTATTTTGCCGTGATTAGTATTTTCCCTGAAATGTTTGCCACGATTCGTGAGTTTGGAATCACGGGACGGGCAGTCACTCAGGAGCAAGTCACGATTGAATGCATCAATCCACGTGATTATACCACGGATAATTATCGCCGTATTGATGAGCGCCCGTATGGTGGCGGCCCTGGCATGGTGATGATGGCTGAGCCATTATCCCAAGCGATTGAGGATGCCCGCCTGCGTGCCCGTCAGCACGGTTGCCGTGTCGACAGTGCGCACTGTCCGGTGATTTATATGTCACCACAAGGACAGACGCTGAGCGAGAGTAGGGTGGTCAGCATGACTGAGTATGACGGCATGATTTTATTATGTGGTCGTTACGAAGGTATTGATGAGCGCTTACTGACGCAGTATGTCGATATGGAAATATCACTTGGTGATTATGTGTTGACCGGTGGCGAGCTACCAGCAATGGTGCTCATGGATAGTGTGATACGTCGTCTGCCTGATATTATGGGTGATGATAAATCCGCTGAGCAAGACTCGTTTGTCGATGGTTTGCTTGATTGTCCGCACTATACCAAGCCGCATGAATTTGCTGGGTTGGCGGTCCCTGAAGTTCTACTTTCAGGTCATCATAGCAATATCGCTAAGTGGCGCTTTAGCCAACAGGTCGAACGTACGCAAGCGCGGCGTCCAGATTTATGGCAAGCGTTTACGCCAACGGTCGAGCAAGCAAAGTGGCTCAAAGCATTGGCAAAAGCAGATAAAAAATAGCGTTAATAGCGGTTAAAAACATAAACAGTTAAGCAATAATATTTTGAGCAACAATAAAACGTGTCATAGCATCATGGCCGTTGGTCATAACCCATTTACGTTGTAGTTATTATTAATCCAAGATATTAATAATAGCTATGATTCATTATTACAAACAGGTGATATGCGTCAAGCCTCTATTATCTAATGTGAGGAGATAACTCTCATGAGCAACAAGCATCCATTGGTTCAGGTCATCGAAAATGCGCAATTGATTGAGCGCCCAAGCTTTGCACCCGGCGATACCGTTGTGGTTCAAGTAAAAGTACGTGAAGGTGAGCGTGAGCGTTTACAGGCTTTTGAAGGCGTTGTAATTGCTAAGCGTAACCGCGGTCTAAACTCAGCGTTTACCGTACGTAAAATCTCAAGCGGTGTTGGTGTAGAACGTGCATTCCAATTGCATTCACCAATCATTGATAGCATCGAAGTGAAACGCCGTGGCGCAGTTCGCCGTGCGAAACTATACTACTTACGTGAGCGTTCTGGTAAATCAGCCCGTATCCGCGAAAAACTTGGTGCTCGTCCAGCTGCAAACAAAAAAACTGACGCTGGCGTACCTAAAGCAGTTGATACTGCTCCTGGTATTTAAGAACCAGTTTGCTTTGCTGCGCTTAGTCGTCTGATTGGACGCTTGATGCTTGGCAAGGCGAAAGTAGATACAAGCCCTTATTCATAGGTTTATTTATAAATAAGCGGGCCATACCAAAAAAGACAAAACCCCAATCTGTGCTTATGCCAGATTGGGGTTTTTGTTTCTGCCGCTTTTATTTAGGCTTTAATTGCTGCTTTCATGCTGTTTTCATTAAAGATTTGCGTGACATGTTGGCTTTCAATGTTTTAGGTCTCAGTATTGTCTACGCGGCTGGTTTGGTCTTTAGACTTACTGTACTTACGCAGTCGAATATAAAGAGTCTTAGTAACAGTAGCGACGACTTTTTGTTGCTCATCGACGATATCGACGCTGTATTCACGAAAGACGGGCTCGCCATCCTTTGCCAACTCTTGAATAGCGATTACTTCAGCACTGCTAACCTTGATCCTTGCGGTGACTTTGCTCTTACCCGGCGCGATAAATTCAATATGTGAGCTTTTATCCCATACTACGTAGCTGCTGCCCAATTGGTGCATAAGCATCAGCATATAAAACGGATCTACCATCGAGTATAAGCTGCCCCCAAACTGGGTGCCGACGATGTTTTTGTTTAAATTATTTAAGCCCATGCTGACCACGCATAAACCTTGATCTAAATTCATGTGTTCAATCTTGATACCAGCGCCGATGTAGGGCGCATAAGTGTTGATACGCAGTTTAAGCAAGTAGGGCGTCAGTAATGGCATGATATTTTTTTTCGCGTTACGTTTAAGCGTTTCAAGTCTTTTAGGCAGTAAATTCATCAATATTTCCTATTCCCTTTTTAGATATTGCTAGTCTGATGGTATGAGTTATTTTTATTGTATTAAGTTAAGTATGACTGCAAGGATTGTTGCTTATAAGGTAAGTTTTCAAGCAATGAGTCATAAAAAGATATTTATCATAGTGAAAAACCATGAAGCTCGCCAGTTTTAAAGCGTAACGAAACGGCAAATGCGACGATAAAGCCATTATCTTGTTTGCATTCATTACCATTTTCTAAGTGTGAACGATTGAGTCATAAAAAATATTTTTCATAACGATGCGGGTAGTATCTTTTAATGGCGAAAGTCTCGCATTATCTTTAACGATGTCTTACAATAGCGGGATTTTGTTTTGGGCGGTTTAATATTTACTCGATATTAGGATAATAACGCCGCTCAAACCTCAGTTGACATAAGGAAATGTGATGAGTGGTACACAGCTTCCCACCTCAGGGCGCAACCCGCAGCAACCAATCTCTTCTGATAATGACGATTTGCAAAGCAGCTATGTAGAGTTACATAAGCCCAGCGCTAGCTTTAAAAATCGTAATGCCTACCTCAATCATGAACTGCAAATCATGCAACCAAAACGTTGGCGTGCTAATTTGCCGTTCCGCGATTATCGTTTTGAGTATGAAGATACGATTCCGGCAATGGCAGCGACCATCGGTAAAGTGGTGATGGTGGGCGCCATTGCTGCAACCTTTGCTGGTCCGCTTGGTTTGGGCGATGCCTTTGTGCTAGAAAACGTGCGTTATGAATTGCTTATCGTGGCGTTTTTTGTGATTTTATTCTCAGGCTTCCTGCTACCGACTGCTAACCTTGCTGGTACGCACGGCCCACTGATTCCACTGATTCCTATCGTCGTTGCCGCGGGTGGTCATCCGATGGCCTTTGGTCTACTAATCGGTGCTTTTGGTTTGCTACTTGCCATTAGTAAAGGCGGCAGTCTGCTAGCGAACTTGACCAGTAAAGGCGTGTGCGGCGGCCTACTGCTATATTTAGGCTTTATCGGCACCACCTCCCAAGTCAAAAACCTATTTGCTTGGGCGGAAGGGATTGGTATGTCGCATATCGCCTTTGTGGTGATTCTACTGACGATTATCTTATACGCGCTGTTAGAGAATTACCAAAAACGCTGGCTGGCGGTGCCACTCAGCTGCTTGTTAGGCGGCGGAGTTGCCTTTGCGATGGGCGCGCCATTTGCCTTTAAAACCGCACCCGGCCTACCAAATATGAATCCAATGTATTGGTGGGGCGAAAACACCGGCTGGATGTTAGGCTTGCCGACTGTCGAAAGCTTTATCGTGGTGTTGCCATTTGCGGTGTTGGCAGTCGCTATGTGGTCACCAGACTTTTTAGGTCATCAAGTCTTTCAAAAAATAAGCTATCCAAAACGTACTGAGCGTGTGCTGATGGATATCGATGACACCATGACCAGCGCCTCTATTCGTCAGGTGGCAGGCTCTGTGCTTGGTGGTGCTAACTTCGCTTCTTCATGGGGCACCTATATTGTACCAGCGGCAATTGCGAAGCGTCCTATTCCAGCCGGTGCGGTATTAACGGGATTATTCTGTATTATTGCTGGTGTTTGGGGTTACCCCATGGATTTAGCCATTTGGGAGCCGGTAATGTGTGTGGCGTTGATTGTTGGCGTCTTTATCCCGCTACTTGAAGCGGGTATGGAGATGACCCGCGAAGGTAAAACCACGCAGTCTGCGGCGATTGTCGTCTTTGCTTCTGCCTTGGTCAATCCAGCCTTTGGTTGGTCGATTACTTTGGTGCTGGATAACTTAGGCTTGATTGGTTCAAAAGAGCGCAGTGCTAGCTTAACAAAAATGAGTCGCTGGATTATTCCTGTGGTGACCTTTGTCATTTTAACCACAGTGATGGCTATCGTCGGCATGTTGCCCGGTATCCCAGCGCTTTTGCCAAACTTCCGTCACTAGATTTTTAACGTTTTCCATAAAAAGCCAGCTTCGATGCTGGCTTTTTTTATGACTTTGGTTAAGCCAGTTTTTGGCTTGCAAAATGCCTGCTGTTGCCCCATACATATGATATTAATTACGTTTTTACAATGTGCTGTTTTTACTCTGTACTTCTTTTACTCTGTACTAATGCTAAAGCCCTAATTTAAGAGTTAAAAATTCTATGGTCAATGTCTCCGCATCGAGTCCCGTCGACGATAAAAAAGCCCGCCTTAAGCATTTAATTCAGCGCCTGCCAAATCTACCCGGGGTATATAAAATGCTGGGTAAAAACGGCGATATTCTTTATGTTGGCAAAGCCAAATCGCTTAAAAGTCGCGTCAATAGCTACTTTGCTAAGACCATTGACCATCCAAAAACTCGAGCCTTAGTCGCACGAATTCATAATATCGAAACCATTATTACCCGTAGTGAGACCGAAGCGCTATTACTTGAGCAAAACCTGATTAAAGAGCATCGTCCGCCTTATAACGTGCTACTGCGTGATGATAAGTCTTACCTTTATGTGTTTATCTCTGCGGATAAGCCCTATCCAAGATTGGCTTATGGTCGCGGTAAAGGCAATCACCAAAAAGGTCGCTTTTTTGGGCCGTTTCCATCGGCTCATGCGGCGAAAGAGACGCTGGTGCTCATGCAAAAAATGTTTCAAATGCGTCAATGTACCAATACCTTTTTTAAGCAGCGTAAACGCCCGTGCCTTGAATACCAGATTAAGCGTTGCCGTGCGCCCTGCGTTGGTTTGGTGTCGCAAGAAGAATACGCCGAGGACGTTAATAATACCATTCGTTTTTTAAAAGGCGACTCGAGTGATATTCATCAGACGTTAATTAAAAAGATGGAGAGCGCAGCGGAAGCCTTAGACTTTGAAAAGGCGGTCTTTTATCGTGATCAGCTCTCTATGCTGCGCGAAGTCCAAGCGAAGCAAGCCGTCTATACCGTAGAAGGTGAGGCGGATGTGATTGCGATTGCCAGTCAGGCGGGCATGACCTGTGTCAATGTGCTGACTGTGCGCGGCGGGCGTGTGCTTGGCGGTAAAAACTATTTTCCCGATATCGATAGCAGTGAGCCACTTGCCGATAATTTATCGGCATTTATTACTTCGTTTTATTTTCAAGTAACCGATGATTTGCCAGCTGAGATTATACTCAGCCATGAGCTGCCGGATCAAACAGCTGTTAGTGAAGCATTGATAACCCACTTTGGCAGTAAGACGGTCATTAAAACCAACGTTCGCGAGCACCGCGCTGAATGGTTAGATTTGGCCAAACTCAATGCCAATAATGCCCTAAAAACCAAGCTCGGCGATTATCTAGAATTGCATGCCCGCTTTGGGGCACTGAAAGACGTTTTAGCTGATGTCACCGATAGAACCATTGACCGTATCGAGTGTTTTGATATCTCGCATACCATGGGCGAGGCGACCATCGGTAGCTGCGTGGTCTTTGACCAAGGTGGTTCGCGTCGCCGTGATTATCGTCAGTATGCGATTCATGATATCCAAGGTGGTGATGACTATGCGGCGATGAAGCAAGTGCTGACGCGGCGTTATAAGAAGCAGCCATTGCCGGATTTATTGCTGATTGATGGTGGTAAAGGTCAGCTTGGTATTGCTAAAGAAGTACTCACAGAGTTGGATATTCTTAATGATACGTTGCTCATTAGTGTGGCAAAAGGTGAAGGGCGTAAAGCAGGCTTGGAAGTATTGCACTTTATCGATCACGAGCCGCTTGACTTGCCGATGGATAGCAAAGCGCTGCATTTGTTGATGCATATTCGCGATGAAGCGCATCGGTTTGCCATTACCGCGCACCGTAAAAAGCGCGATAAACGCCGTTCCTCATCGGTGCTAGAAGTAATTCCAGGGCTTGGCGAAAAGCGTCGCCGTGACCTGCTTAATCACTTTGGCGGTATGCAGCAATTGCTTGGTGCATCGCAGCAGGAGCTGGCTGGCGTGCAGGGGATTGGTCCGGTATTAGCGAAAACGATTTATAAAGTGCTGCATGAGTAGTTTAAGCCGTATGGGCTAAATTTAAGTTTGTGCTCATAAAGCCCAACAATAAAAAAGTTGTCTTAGAATTATCTAGGACAGCTTTTTTTATTTTAATAAACTACAATTATTATTCGGCATTTTCTCTTTTATAAGTCACAAACCTAAAATCTAAGCCACTTTTTTCATCGTGTTTTTGCTCAGATTCTGCTACGACTACAAACTCGTTTGGCAGCTCAGGGTAAAAGGCATCGCCATCTTTAATATCAGTATCGACATGTGTCAGCTCGACGCGGTCGGTATACATCATCGCCTCACTAAAGACCCGCTCGCCGCCAATCACCCAAATGGTATCAAGGTGCGCACCATGAGCAAGGCTGGCAGCTTGTGTCAGCGCATCGTCTAAATTGTGCATCACATAAGCCTTTTCACTACCGACTAAGTTATTTTGCTCGGCGTAGTCTAGTTGGGTCGTGATAATAAAGCTGATGCGTTTTGGTAGCGGCTTGCTGCCCATCGACTCAAAAGTCTTACGACCCATAATGACGATACCTTGTATCGCGCCGTCACTTTGTTTGGTCGACATATTTTTGAAATGCTGCAAGTCAGCTGAGATATGCCACGGCAGCTCATTCCCTTTGCCGATACAGCGATTGCGACTGAGGGCCGCGATTTGGGCAACTTCGGTATTGGCATAGCTCATAACCTATCCTTTTTATGGTCTTTTAAAAGTAAAGCGATTAAATTTAGACGGCAACTTTGGCTTTAATAGCTGGATGCGACTCATAACCCTCAACGCTGATATCGTCAAAGGTAAAGGCAAAAATATCCTTGATGTCAGGGTTTAGGGTTAAGGTTGGCAGCTCATACAGCGAGCGCGTCAGTTGTAATTCAACTTGCTCGCGATGGTTTTGGTAAATATGACAATCGCCGCCCGTCCAAACAAATTCGCCGACTTCTAAGCCGCATACTTGCGCCACCATATGAGTCAGTAAGGCATAGCTGGCGATATTAAACGGCACACCGAGGAATAAATCCGCTGAGCGCTGATAAAGCTGGCAGGACAGTTTATTGTCTGCGACAAAGAACTGAAATAAGGTATGGCAAGGCGGCAGGGCAACTTGATCGGCTTCCTTTGGATTCCAACCAGAGACGATTAAGCGGCGCGAGTTGGGATTGGTCTTTATTTGTTCAATCACGTCAGTGATTTGATCGACGCCATCGTTCTCATAACTGCCGTCTTTCCGCTTGGTGGCGCCATAATTGCGCCATTGATGACCATAAATGGGACCCAAGTCGCCAGCAGGACGGTTAAAGCGCGCGGTTTGGTCAGCGGTCGCCCATTCGTTCCAGATACGCACGTTATTTTCTTGCAGATAATCAACGTGGGTACTGCCACTTAAAAACCAAAAGAGCTCATAAACGATCGATTTAAAATGGACTTTTTTGGTGGTTAATAAGGGAAATCCATCGGCTAAGTCAAAACGTAGCTGCGCACCAAAGTGGCTTAGCGTACCAGTGCCAGTACGATCGCCTTTTTCAGTGCCATTCGTCATGACATATTTTAGCAAGTCTAAATAGGCTTGCTCATTTTTACTGTTATGATAATTACTGGTCATAAAACTACTCTTTTGCCTGATTCAAATATAGCATTCAATATTTAAACGTGTTTTTAATATCTTACTTGGTAATTAATGCTTAATAAGCCGCCTGTTTACCCCAATCATAGATGCCACGCCTATAAGCATAAACCAGCATGATGAGACCAATAATAATCATTGGCGCGCTTAATATTTGGCCTTTGGTCATCCAGCCGAGTAAAATAAAGCCTTGGTCGGCATCGGGCTGACGGAAAAACTCGATAATAAAGCGGCTAAGCCCGTAACCTAATAAAAAGATAGCCGAGACTGCCATACGGGGACGCGGTTTTGAGGAATACCACCATAAAAAGATAAATAGCAGCAGACCTTCTGCAAGCGCTTCGTAGAGCTGCGATGGATGACGCGGCAATAAATACTGGCCATTGACCTCAAGCATTAACGATTGTAATTTAGGGTTGGTTTGTAATTGCTGCGCATCAAATGCTGCGGCTTGCGGAAAGTAAGTCAGCCAATTATAGCCACCGTCTGAAACGCGTCCCCATAGCTCGCCGTTGATGTAGTTGCCGATACGCCCAAACAGCAGACCCGTTGGTACACAAGGAATAATAAAATCGAGCACCTGAAAAGAGGTCTTTTTATATTTACGGGCAAAATATAACATGCCTAATAAGACGCCAATCATACCGCCGTGAAACGACATGCCGCCTTCCCATACCCTAAACAGATACGCAGGATTTTGTAGCAATTCACCAAATTGATAAAACAATACATAGCCGATACGGCCGCCCAAAATGACACCAAGGGCACCAAAAAAGACCAAATCAGACACCATATCGGTAGTCCAGCCATCGCGTTTGCTACTGCGATACCATGCAAGGCCATAAGCGGCGGCAAAGGCTAATAAGTACATTAAACCATACCAGTGCACTTCTACTGGCCCCAAGGACAGCGCTACGGGGTCGAACTGAGGATGAATCATCATAAAGGCATCATATTATTGATAATGGAGTGTGGCCCATAATAGCAAAATTCATCCCTTGCGAATACTATGATAAGTTTATCGATAAATAAATGGATAAGGGAATGGCACATGGAATCAATAGCAAATCGGAGCAAAAACCGATAAGATGAAAAAAAGTGCTTCAATTTCTAAGGAATCCTTATGCAGTTGCCTTTACCAACATTATCCTTGCTCGGCATCATGGCTTCAAGTTTGACGCTATGGATTCCTATTAATGCCCAAGCAGCGCTGAGTAATATTGAAAATATTACTATTTATCAAGGCTTAGCCAGCGTCACGCGTACCTTGCCAATCAATGGCAGTGGCGAGCAAACGCTGGTCTTTTCTTGTTTATCGCCGAACATTGACGCTGATAGCATTAGCGTACAAGCACTAGGTAATGTTAATGTCGGTGAAGTCAGTATCGAAACCTTGAGCGCTGAGCAAGCGGCGCAATGTCAATATGGCCAATATCAAGGCGACGCCAAAGTACAAGTCCAGAAAAACACTCTTGCCGATATCAGCGCTGAATTAGAAGCAGCACGCTTAACCAAAGCCTATCTGCAAAATTTGACCAAAGTGACGCAAATTAATACGGCTGGCACATTGGCCAATAACGCCCGTGATTTAGAGACACAAGCGGCCAATATTAATAAAAAGATTGTCGAGCTACAGCAGCGCGAGGCACAAGCGAAAGATGCGCTCAATCAGCTGCTGGCGGGTAGTACGACCTCAAAACAGAATAGCGTGACCCAAGTTAGTGTTCGCACCGCCAGTCGCACGCCAAGTACGGTTAAACTGCATTATCAAGTGCGCGGCGCCAGTTGGGAGCCGACCTATCAAGCGCGCTTAAATACCGACAGTAAGCAGCTGAATATTACCGCTTCTGCCATCATCGCTCAACAAACTGGCGAGAATTGGAACAACGTGCCTGTTATTTTAAGTAGCGTAAATCCCAATCAAACGACTACCAGTCAGCTGCCACGCGTTGAGCGCTTGTCATTATATGAAGAGCAGCAACAAGCCAAATTGTCTCGTTATGCAGCGCCGATGATGGAGATGGAAGCGTCTCCTGTGCTCGTCGTAGATAGTGATAGCTATAGCGGTACTGGAAATATGCCGCCGCTACCGAGCTTTGCGGTAAGCAGCCAAAACAAAAACGGCATCACCGAATATCGCTTGCCGCAGCGGGTCAGTATTCCTAGTGATGGTCGGCGCGTACGTACGGTCATCGATGAGCAGTCTGGCACTAGCAAACTTTGGCTACGCAGCACACCAAGTGCCGAGACCGCCGCTTATTGGTATGCATCCGCGCCATTCTTGACGCCTACTTGGGCAGATGGCTCACTGCAGCTATATCGCGATAATAACTATGTCGGACAGTCGCGCTATAATTATCAAACCCTAAAAGAGCAGGGTATTGGCTTCGGTATTGATCCAAGTTTGCTGGTCAAGCAGCTGACCGACGAGAATAAACAAGGTGATAGAGGCGTATTTAACCGTCAGCAAACTAAAACCATTACTCAGGCCTATCAATTTACCAATCAGCACAATCGCAGCGTGCGCTTGCAGGTGTTAAGTGCTGAGCCGGTGAGCAGCGACGATAGTATTAAAGTCATGGCGGCGCATACCCCAGCGATTAGCCAAAAAGACTGGAATGATAATAAAGGGATGGTCGCTTGGGAGTTTGATTTGCCAAGTAAGCAATCACAAGTGCTGCAATCAACATATCAAATCAGCTACCCTGCTGATAAAAAGCTGAATACCAACTAAGCGCTAATAATTTAATATTTATATCAAGGAAAACTATGTGTATCGTCGCCATTGCTTGGCAGTTATTTGATGAGTTGCCGTTGGTTTTACTGTCCAACCGTGATGAGTTTTTACAGCGTCCAACAGATCCGCTGCATCAATGGGAGGATAAGCCTATTTATGCAGGGCGCGATAAGCAAAGTGGCGGCACATGGCTTGGCATACAGCAACAGCAACAGGGCGATTTTTACGAGCAAAACGGACGTTGGGCGGCGGTATTAAATTTTCGTGATGGCGTACAAGCAAGTAATGACGAACGCTCACGTGGCGAATTGGTCACCGATTTTTTGACCAGCACTTTAAACCCATTGGAATTTGCTCGGCAAATCAGTTTGCAAGATTACGCAGGTTTTAACCTTGTTATTGGCGATACGGCGCAAGCGGTCATTGTCAATAATCGTGGTCATGCACCGACGCCGTTATATACAGGATTGTACGTAATATCCAATGGTCAGCCAGAAGAAGCGTGGTTTAAAACCGAACGCCTACGCGGTCGGTTACGCCAAGAGGTGTTGCCATTGATTAGCGAGAACAGCGCCCTTGACTACTGGCAAGCAGCGGCGTTTGCCGTGATGTCGGATAACACGCCAGCGCCAGAAAATAAATTACCCGAAACAGGTGTCGCTAAGCAGATTGAGCGCGCACTGTCCTCTATTTATATTGAGTCTGCTGATTTGAGTAGTATGAATAAAACAGCCATGCCAAGCTATGGAACGCGGACGCAAAGTATTTTAACCTTACGTAAAGAAGATAGGACAGACAAAAAAATCAAAGCAGCGCTTATTAGCCGTGAATGCCAGCATAGGCAAATTTAATATAAAAAAATTCCCCTATGAATAATAGCTATCAATAGGGGAATTTGTTTTCTGTTTGAATACTTATTCCACCAACAAATGGTTGTTTTGTTCTGGAATAATCAGTTCTTGTTTAAGCGGTAGTTCGCGCACCAATTCTTGCAAGGCGCGACGATATACCCCGCGTTTAAAATGAATCACTTGTCCGAGTGGATACCAGTAGCTGACCCATTGCCAATGGTCAAATTCTGGTTTACCCTCATCAAAGCGGATATGTTGAGTATTCGGCTCATCTAAGCGCAGCAAAAACCACTTTTGTTTTTGCCCAATACACAAAGGATACTGCCCATGACGCACATAGCGTTTTGGCAAACGATAACGCAACCAATCTTGCGTGACCGCCAGTAGATCCACATGACGCGGATGTAAACCGACCTCTTCCCAGAGCTCGCGATACATCGCATCCATCGGCGTCTCCCCGCGGTCGATGCCGCCTTGAGGGAACTGCCAAGCGTTGTGACCAATACGTTTTGCCCACAGAACTTGCCCTTGTGTATTTGCCAAGATGATGCCGACATTGGCGCGAAAGCCGTCTGCATCTATCATGACTAAACCCTTTTAAATTATTTAAAAATAGCTTATTTCGACAAGGTACAACGACAGCAATCATAGTTATTATAGGGTGATGACCATCAGTACTATGACAAAATAAGATTCATTACCGTTATTAAACCAAGAAACAACCAAAATGTGTAACAGTATTTTGCTATAAAATGTTTCACAAGATTAATACTTTAAAATCAATCAGTTATAAGCACACTTTTGTTAGTAAATTCCGCGGATTTTTTTAATAATGATAAGTCGCGGTAACGATAGGTGTATAAATACTTAAATATCGAATATTATTGTTAAAGCATAAATAAGGTAGCGGTTTATAAAAGGTAAGCAAGAAAAGGCAAACAAGGAAAGGGCGTCATAAATCTGGTTTTTGCTTATGCTACACTAACAAAAGACAGTGTTTTTAAAAATAGATTGTATTTCAAAAAATAAGAAACCGTTACTATTCAAATGAAAATTCATGTCAAATTAAAAAGCATATGAATTAAGAAGCATGCGCATTCAAAATCGTAGTAATTAAAACAAGGAATATCTAAGATGTCAGAGTCAAAAGCAAGCGTCACGTGGCAAGAAAATAAAGCCTTTATGGGCGTATCGCCATCAGGACATAACGTCCAAATCGATGCTGATAAAGAAAAGGGCGCCAGTCCTATGGAGCTAATTTTATTAGGACTTGGTGGCTGTGCCAGCTACGATGTGGTGGCAATTTTACAAAAGTCGCGCCAACAAGTGACCGACGTACGTTGTGAGCTGACCGCTCAGCGGGCTGAGACTATTCCAGCAGTTTATACTGACATTCATATGCATTTCATCGTGACCGGACAAGAAGTCAAAGAAAGCCAAGTAGGAAAAGCCATCAAACTGTCGGCCGAAAAATATTGCTCAGCCAGCCGGATGCTGGTGCAGGGCGGCGTCAATGTGACTCACGATTTTGAAGTGATTGCAGGATAGGGGCAAGTATACTGATGAGTCTATTCTTTGGGTTGATTCCCGATAGTGCAGCAGCGGCTATTTGGGCGATGGTGGTGGCAAGTCTGCTGCCACTGGCGATGGCGCTGACAGCAAAAGCGCTTGGCGGTTTTAATTTGGCTGACAATGCCCATCCGCGTGATTTCTTACAAGGGACGACGGGAGCTGCCGCGCGGGCCAATGCTGCCCAGCAAAACAGCTATGAGACCTTGCCTATATTTTTGGCGGCAGTATTGGTAGCAATGCTGTTTTTTGTGCCGCAATTAATTATTAATACCATCGCTTGGCTTTATGTGCTGATTCGTATTGGTTTTTGCGTGGCTTATATTGCCAATTTAGCGACCTTTCGTTCTATTCTTTGGGTGCTTTCGATGGCTTGCTCATTGATGTTGTTTTATTTAGCGATACGGGTCAGTTTTTAGCTTATTGCTGCTGTAAGTCTTTGATATTTTTATTTTTAACACCTTTACAATATCGATTATAAAGCGCTGATTATTAGCATGTGCTATTTTGCAGCGCCCAGATAATCACCGCTTTATTTTTTTCTCTTTTAATACGTTCCCACAAGGTTTGCGCCTCAGCGTAACCCTTGGTTAGCATACCAAGCCACTGCTTATAACGCCCGACCAACACCACATCATTTTTCGCCGTACCCTCTAAAAATTTAATCTGATGGGTAATTAAATCTTGCCATGCTAAGGCTGTCAGCGTTTTTGTGTCGTTATTATCGGCATCAATCTTGGCAATCAAATCAGGACGGGTGACAGCGCCGCGACCAAGCATCAGATGCTGGGTTCCTGACTGCGTCATACAGTTTTGTGCGTGCTCACTATTCCAAATCTCACCATTGGCAATCACTGGTATCGCAAGCGTATTAAAATTTTGGATTTTGTCCCAATAAGCGGGCGGCTTATAGCCTTGGGTTTTGGTACGCGCATGAATGGTTAGCCAATCGGCGCCGCTCGCAGCAATCGCTGCTTTGATATCGTCCATGCGACTGGTATCGGTATAACCCAAGCGAATCTTTGCGGATACGGGAAGATGAGCGGGTACGGCTCGGCGTACGGCGCTGATAATCTCATACATCACGTCAGGCTCATCAAGTAGCACTGAGCCACCACGATGGCTGTTAACCGTTTTAGCCGGACAACCAAAGTTGATATCAATCGCTGGCGCACCAAGCTCGGCAGCATAAGCGGCATTTTCTGCCATCAATTGCGCGTCACTACCGAGCAGCTGAATATGAATCGGTGTACCAGATATGGTTTTGGCATCATGATGCAACTCTGGCACGTATTTATAAAATACATGTGCTGGCAAGACAGTTTGGGTGACGCGAATAAATTCACTGACCGACCAATCATAAGGGCGACCCAAGTCTGACGCAATTTGGGTTAGGATTTGGCGCATCAAAGGATCAGTTAAGCCTTCCATGGGCGCAAGCAGGCGAACAGGATTGGCAAATAATTGCTGTATGGTGTTTTGGCGTGTTTGAAGTTGTTGATTATGATTCATGATCGGAGAGTCAATGTTATAAAAAGAGGTCGGCAAAGGCGATGAGGTGAGAGATAGACGGGCAGATTAAGTATTACCAAAAATGACCTTTTTCCCTGTCTGCAGTCCTGATACCAAGTCTTTAATATTATGAATATCTAAATTGCTTTGCGCGCGCGTACACGCAACGTAGAGCAGACGCAGTTCTTCTGGGCTAATCTTGACCGCATTGGTGGTCACGTCATAATAAAAATCATCATCAAGCTGCACTTTGCCCCACTCAAGCCCTTTGGCTTTATGCGCGGTTGAGATGACATAATCAGCATTTTCGATACGGGTTAGGCTGTTAACTGCCTGCGTCAACACATTGGTACCATGGTCATCGACCAACTTCACCAAGGTTTTAAGGTCGCTGCCTTCATTGGTTTCAGAGTATTCTTGGACGTCACCCCAATTATAAAAATACGCCAGTTCGGGCACGCCATACGCCGATTTGCCATTTTTTAAGTTTTCGGCTGCCTGACAAAATTTAAGCATACGATCGGTATCGGCTTGCAGAGCAACTCTATGACCAAGTTTTAAACCTGTTAGCAATTGCGACATCGCCGCCGCATTGGTACGGCAAAGAATGGCATCTTTTTTACTATGCACCATACCTTTTTCAGTAGACGATTGCTTATTAGGATTGCCTTTTAATGGTACGTCTTCTTGTAACGCTTTAAGCAAGGTATTAGCAATCTCAGCAATTGGTTCGCCAAAACGAAACGATTGGGTCAATAAGGTTTGCGGCAACGGCAGTTTTTTCATCGCATTGACCGCGCCGCGCCACTCATAAATCTGCTGATGGGCGTCGCCGACATAAATCACCTGCCGTGGCTGCTGGGTCAAAATCCCCATCATCAACGGATCGGCATCTTGCGCTTCATCAAACAAGATAAAGTCCGCAGGAATGCTCGGCTTCGATAAGGCCCACAATTTAAGATAAATATCATGGCCGATACCAGCCGGATGGCGCGCATCAATCGACTGTAACCAGCGCTGTTCAACAGCAGGGTAGAGCATTTCGCGCAACTGCTCGCTATCTGACTCAGCAAGCCAGCTTGGAAATTCAAGATGCCTTGGGGCAGGATAGCTGGCGTGGGTACTACAAAAATTGCTCACCGCATCACTGACAAACCGCGACAAGCGCGCTGGCGTGAGGGTAATATATTTATTCACCCCATCCATTTGCCGACGTACTTGTACCGGTTGTAAGCCTAAATCATCACCCAAACGCTTGGGTGAAAATCTTGGTAACGACAATTTAGCGGTAATATCACGTGGTACGTGACGGTAGGCTAATGAGTGAAACGTGCGACAATCGACGTGACCGGGAAATTTTTGCCGCGCATCGTTGGCAATGGCTTTGTTAAAGGCTAAATACAAGCCGCGACCGCGCAGACGCTCACCGATTAATTTGAGCGTCGTGGTTTTCCCTGCACCCGCATAAGCGACCACTTTAAATGACTTGTGATCCATTGCCATGTTTAGCGCGTTCAGCTGCTCATCAGTGGGATCGCTCATATAAGCTGGCATCGATGCGGACATAATAAAGCTACCTAAAAAACTAGAATGGAGTCAAGATTAGCGGCGGTAAAAAAAGCCACTGCATAAACAATGGCTGACGGCTGATAATAACGGTGATATTGAGACACTCATTAACACTGAGGGTAGTACTGAGCGACTTAAATAAGAAAGCTATTTAAATAAGAAAGTTATATTAACAGATTAGCGTGTTGGCTGCTTTTTGAATAAGTGCCTGATAAGTAAAGTTATTCTTTCTTCAACTCTATATCGTCTGTCAAAGTCAGTTTGCGTTCTTCTTTGATTAAAACTTTCGCTAAAAACAATCCCAGCTCAAACAATAACCACATCGGAATGGCGAGCATCAACATTGATACGCCATCAGGCGGTGTAACGACCGCTGCAACGGCAAAACAGCCGACGATAATATAGCGGCGTTTATCTTCTAGACTCTGAATGGAGACGACACCCGCCAATATCAATAGTAAAGTCACCACTGGAATCTCGAAGGTAAGCCCAAACACCATAAACAGCTTGAGCGCAAAGCTTAAATAACTGTCGATATCTGTCATCGGTAAGACGTTTTGCGGCGCAAACATGATAAAGAACTTAAGCACGCCTTTTAACACAATAAAATAAGCAAACGCTACGCCCGCATAAAATAAAAATATCGAAGACATTAATACGGGAATAGCGACTTTTTTCTCTTTTTTATATAAGCCGGGCGCAACAAACGACCAAATTTGATACAAGATATAGGGCATTGCCAGAAATGCCGCCACAAAGATACTCAGACGTATCGGCGCCATAAAGTTAGAGGTGATATCGGTCGCAATCATCGTTGATTTGGCGGGTAACTGGGCGACCAGTGGGTCAGATAAAAAATCATAGAGCTCGCGTGAAAATCCGACCAACGCCAAAAATATCACCAGTACCGCGACGCATATCTTAATCAGATGCCGGCGCAATTCAATCAAATGCTCAGTAATCGGCATATCAGCCATTGAGCTTAAGATATCACCAGAGTCATCATGCGCAGCGGCATCTGTGGCCGCATCTGTAATAGCATCGATGTCTGTAGCCGTTAATTTTTCTTGACGGCTTTTTTTACGCTTAAATAAATCCACTAATCATTCTCCTGCTGCTTGGCAGAAGCCTGCTGAATTGATGATTTGTTAATCGATGGTTTATTTAAATGGTTATTTAATAACGTATCGGCTTTATAATTGGGCAGGTAGGGCGGCTGCGGCAGACGCCTTGCTTTATCATAAGCGCCAAGACGAAACCACATGTTTTCCCAGGGTTTGGTGCTGATATTTTGAATGTTGCTTTGCGTTGTTTGTGTAGTGATGTGTTGAGTGTCGCTATCATCATTACCTTGACTCTCTGAAAGTTCAGACTCTGTTAACTTTTTATCTAACCCATCATTGTCATAGGTATAGTCAAATTCTTTTGGCGTTGCTAATGAATGATCGTCTTTTTCATGGTCGATTTTATTGCTATCACTATCCACTTTAGCAGTATTAACTCGATGCGCAGCTTTAAGATGCTGGTTTTGCGAGGATTCAAATTCTTGCAGACTGCCGCGCATCTCTGCCATCTCACGGCGCATTTCAGCTTCAGTTTCACGAATTTTAGCCAGCTCTTTTTGCATTTGCTGCCGTGTCTCTGCTAAGTCAAGTTCCGCTTCGATTTCAGACTGCAAAGTAGACACCGTACGACGAATTTTGGCATACCATTGCCCAGCCGTACGCGCCGCTTGGGGCAGTTTTTCTGGCCCCAAAACGATTAAGGCGATGACGCCAAAAAGCAGTAATTCTGAAAATCCGATATCAAACATAATGTCTCAATGCCACTGTTAAATGCTATACATTATGCTTATCATCAACCTTAGTGGTTGTTCGCTCTTCAGGGTGCGCGTTGCCGTCATGATCAAGCACAACTTGCTTTTTGGCATGTTCAGTATTTTCATCTTTAACGGCGTCTTTAAAACCTTTGACCGCGCCGCCCAAATCTTTACCGGCATTTCTTAGCTTGGAGGTGCCAAATACGACCACCACCACCACCAATAAAATCAGCCAATGCGTAATGGAAAAACTACCCATGATGCTATCCTTCTGTCTTGGTTTTCAGTCTTTATAGGAATACGTTGAGTGTATAGAATATTGCTGTCGTACACAAAAGCTATCGACAGCTTATGAGAAGTAACACGTCACACTATTATAACCTGCCGTTATGACAAAAAGGTGAAAGCAACAATAATCAAACAGGGTAATGGCTAAGCTTAAAAACGCTAGCGCGCTGCTTTTTCATCAATACCTGACAGACCAAAACGTCGGCCTAGCTCATTTAATACCGCTTCTGATTCTATATCAAACCATGCCAAGCCCACTAAAGTATGGAACCAAACATCAGCAACTTCATAAATCAGCTCGTGACGCGCTTCGTCATACTGGGCTTTGTCGCTATTTTCATCGCAATTGGCTAAGTCTTTGGCCGCGATGATGCTCTCGGTACTTTCTTCGCCTACTTTTTCTAATATTTTATTGAGACCCTTGGCATATAGACTTGCCACATAAGAGCTGTCAGCGTCCGCTTGTTTGCGCTCGGCCAATACCTTATCAAGCTCCTGCAAAATAGAATGAGTGGTAGCAAGGCTGTTATTTTGATGGGTGTGCGAATGGTCTATATCTTCCGCCGCCGCTTCATTAATTTTAGGCGTGGCTTTTGCAGCGGCGTTTGTCTGATAAATTTCTGCTGGGTCTTTTAATACTTTATCGACGGTTTGCCATTCAGGTGTTTGCCCAGACAAATCTAAACGCTGATAAAAACAAGACTCGCGGCCAGTATGACAAGCGATACCGCCCGCTTGCGTGACGCTCAGTACAATCACATCAGCGTCGCAATCTAGACGAATATCATGCACGCTCTGGGTATGCCCAGACGATTCGCCTTTATGCCATAACTTGCCACGCGAGCGCGAAAAATACACCGCTGTCTGCGTTTCGGCAGTCAATTGCAGGGATTCGGCGTTCATCCACGCCATCATCAAAATACGTCCGGATACATAGTCTTGAGCAATCGCAGGAATCAAACCAGCAGTATTAAAATTTACGGCAGCAAGCCAAGCAGGTAAAGTCATCATCTATCAGTCGTCTTATAAGAAGTAATGAGAAAGGGGTAAACGGTATTAAAGAAAGTAGTAAAAATAGCGCTCAATCTCTACTTAAACACAGCTATCGCTGACATTCAATATGTTAATGCAGGAAATAAAGCGCAATTATAACAGCAGCACGTTTTGCGCGTAGTGTATTTAATAGCAACTAACGCACCCTATAAAGTAGCGATTAAAACTTTCCTTGGCAAAACAGCGTACTATCTGCTAAAATAGCGCCTCCCACCTCGAGGCAAATAGCCGTTTAGTGCTTGTTTTTAAAGCGACTATTCGTTTTTACTATTTGACGACCAGGTTCTATCAAAGACAAAGAGGCAAATCATCATGAAAGTTAAGATGAAAACCAGAAGCGGCGCCGCTAAACGCTTCAAAAAAACAGCGAACGGCTTTAAGCGTAAACAAGCATTCAAAAGCCATATCTTGACCAAGAAATCAGCTAAGCGTATTCGCCAGTTGCGCGGTCTAAAGATGGTGGACAAGTCTGACGAAGCAGCAGTTCGTCGTATGTGCCCATACATCTAATAGCCTATCGTCATTTAGCTTTAATCAATTAAAGATATTTGACTTTGCAATTTGATAACGATGTCTATTAGTTAATTATTTGATGACATCGTGATTCGTTTAATAATGATTAAAAAATCTTGGAGTAATTTATGGCCCGTGTAAAACGTGGTGTACAGGCAAATCGCCGTCACAAAAAAATCTTAAAGCGCGCAAAAGGCTACTACGGCGCTCGTTCACGTGTTTATCGCGTAGCGGTACAAGCAGTGACCAAAGCTGGTCAGTATGCATATCGTGACCGTCGCAACAAAAAACGTACTTTCCGTCGTCTTTGGATTGCACGTATCAATGCTGGTGCACGCTTAAACGGCTTAAGCTATAGCCGCCTTATCAACGGCTTGAAAAAAGCAAACATTGCTATCGATCGTCGCGTACTTGCTGACATCGCTATGCATGATGCAGCGACTTTCACCGCCTTAGTTGAAAAAGCAAAAGCGGAATTAGCCTAAATATTAACTATCCTTTAAGTATTCCGCTTTTTTGAGTGTTTGCTTAAATGGATAGCACTAATATTGATTAATAGTACGATATTAATAAAAGCTACCGCTGGTCGGTGGCTTTTTTTATATTAAATTATTTTACAGCCAGTTTTACACCGCAAAAATGTAAAACGTTTTTAGTGAAGTTGCACCTTTCATTGTCTAAATATTCAAGCCATTTATATCACACGCCTTTGGTTGAAAATGAGTGGGTAAATGGTTTGCAATATTTGGTCAAATCCCTACAATTATAAATCACTATTATTAATAGTCCGTTTAAATCAGGAAGAATGCGTCTTATGACTACCCCTGCTGCTACCACCGATTTGTCGGCGCTACCGACCTTGTCCACCGAGCTCAGCGAGTTAAACGAAGCCCAGTTAAATGAGTTTGCCAGTGCTGCTGAAGCGTTAGTTCTACAAGTAACCGATGTGCGCGCCCTGCAAGATTTACGTGTGCAACTGACCGGTAAAAAGAGTCCATTAACCGGCTGGTCAAAGCAGATGGGTAAGCTTGGCAGCGATGACAAAAAAACTTACGGCGGCTGGTTACATCAAGTGCGTAGCCGCATTCAAGATGCGTTGACCGCGCAGCAGCAAGAGCTAGAAGTGGCGGCATTAAACGCCAAGCTTGCCAGCGAGAGCATTGATATCACCTTGCCTGCGCGCGGTGGTCAAAAAGGCCATTTGCATCCCGTGACCATGATTACCCAGCGTATGCAGCAGTATTTTATCCAAGCGGGTTTTAATGTCGCCACTGGCCCTGAAGTTGAGAGCGATTACTATAATTTTGAAGCGCTAAATATCCCATCGCATCATCCAGCACGGGCGATGCACGATACCTTCTATTTTGATGCGCATTATTTACTGCGTACCCATACCAGCCCCGTGCAAATTCGCACCATGGAAAAGAATGAGCCGCCGATTCGTATTATTTGCCCAGGCCGCGTCTATCGTAATGACTCAGATCAAACCCATTCGCCGATGTTCCATCAGCTAGAAGGCTTGATGGTTACTGAGTCGAGCACCTTTGCCGAGCTAAAAGGCTTGATTAGTGAATTCTTAGAAGCATTTTTTGCCAAAGAGCTGACCGTGCGTTTCCGTCCCTCATTCTTCCCATTTACCGAGCCTTCTGCTGAAGTCGATATTCTCGATGATAATGGTAAATGGCTTGAAGTCATGGGCTGCGGCATGGTACACCCACAGGTGCTGACCAATTGCGGTATTGATAGCGAAAAATACACCGGCTTTGCTTTTGGCATGGGTATCGAGCGCTTTGCCATGCTGTATTACGGTATCGATGATTTGCGCCTGTTTTTCCAAAACGACGTACGCTTCTTAAAACAGTTTGGCTAGATGGTCGTTATTAATACGTCACCCTTTATTCTAAAATCTTTATTATAAAATTCTGATCCGAGATATTTATGAAAATTAGCGAACAGTGGCTACGTCAATGGGTAAACCCCAACAATAGCAGTGAGCAATTGGCCGAACAGCTTACAATGGCAGGGCTTGAGATTGACGATCGCTTTGCGGTTGCTCGTGCTTTTAGCGGCGTGGTAGTAGGTGAGGTAATCAGCGTCGAGCAGCATCCCGATGCCGATAAACTGCGCGTCACGCAGGTCAATATTGGTGCCGCTGAGCCGTTACAAATCGTTTGCGGCGCGCCCAATGTGACGGTTGGTATGAAAGCGCCGGTTGCGACCGTTGGTGCCGTTTTACCATCTAACGACGCAGAAGGCTTTACAATTAAAAATGGCAACCTACGCGGTGTCGACTCTAACGGTATGCTTTGCGGTGCTTCTGAAATTGATTTAACCGATAGCATCGATGGTCTGCTTGAATTGCCAGCTGATGCACCTATTGGCATGGATATCCGTGAGTATTTAGGTTTAGACAATCAAATACTGGATATCTCTATCACCCCAAACCGTGGAGATTGCTTCAGCGTACGCGGTATCGCGCGCGAGATATCAGTCATTAACGATTTGCCGATGCAGCAGCCTTCAATTCCTGCCAACGTGCCAACTGACGCTAACGGTACTGAAAATGCTACGCCCGCAGTAACGGTAAGTGCGGTTGAAGCGTGCCCACGCTATTTACTCCAATCAATCAGCAACATTGATCGTAGTATCGATACGCCAAAATGGATGCAAGATGCGCTCGTACAGTCAGGACTGCGCTCGCATAACTTTTTGGTTGACGTGACCAACTATGTATTGATGGAACTCGGTCAACCGCTACATGCGTTTGATGCCGATACCATTGTTGGTGATATCGTAGTACGTTTGGCACAGCCTACTGAAACCATTACTTTATTAAATGAGCAAACCATTACTCTAACGGGTGATGAGTTGGTCATTGCCGATGATAAAAGTGCATTGGCACTTGCCGGAATTATGGGCGGTCAGCGTAGTAGCGTTACTGATAGCACCACCAATATTGTCCTAGAAAGTGCCTTTTTTAACCCATTAGCTATCGCTGCACGCGCACGCCGTTTTGGTTTGCATACCGATGCCTCACAACGTTTTGAGCGTGGTGTCGATTTTGAATTGCCAGCGTTAGCACTAGCGCGTGCTGTTGATTTGATTACCAGTGTCACGGGCTCGCAAGCTGGGCAAATAGTAAAAGTAGAAAATAGCGAATACTTGCCAGCACGTACGCCGATTACGTTGCCAATTACTAAAGTCCATGAGGTCATCGGTATTGAGATTGAGCCAGCAGTGATGGTGCGTATTTTGACTCAATTAGGCTTTGAGGTAGAGCAGCAAGCAGATAAGCTGATTTGTACGCCGCCATCGTATCGCTTTGATATGAGCATTAAGGAAGACTTGATTGAAGAGATTGCCCGTATTTACGGTTATGACAATATTCCAAGCGTCTTGCCGCATTTGCAAGTCAGCATGGATTATGACGACACCGCGGACTTGACGCATGAGATGAAGCTGGCCTTGGTCAATAATGGCTATATGGAAGCCATTAGCTTTAGCTTTAGTGATGCAAAAATAGAAGCCTTGCTTGATGATAAAGCATTGGGAGAAGTGTTAGCTCTTGCCAATCCTATCTCTAGCGACTTAGCGGTGATGCGCCGTACTTTGCTATCAAGCTTATTGCCTTGTGTGCAATATAACCTCAATCGTCAGCAGCCGCGCGTGCGTTTCTTTGAAACGGGTTTAAGCTTTGTCGGTCAAAGTATTAGCGAGCTGGTACAAACGCCAAGTATTGCGTTAGTCGCAGTTGGCGATGTTTGGGATGAGCAAGCGTATCAAAACCGTGCACTAGATTTTTATGATCTTAAGCATGATATTGAGCAGTTATTACCGGCGCAAATCGACAGTGCGCGTATCCGCTACGAGCGTAGTGCGCTTGCCTTCTTGCATCCGGGTCAAAGTGCCAAGCTTTATATCGATGAGGTATACGTCGGTTGGTTGGGTCAACTCCATCCTAATACCGCTAAACAGCTAGACTTGCCAGCGACGTGGGTCGCGCAATTGTCACTGGCGCCATTATTAACCTTGGTACGTGAACAGCACGCTATCATCACGCCAAGCAAGTTCCCACACGTACGCCGCGATATCGCTATCTTAGTCGATAGTGACATCAGCTTACAGACCTTGCAGGCGACGATTCGTGCTGCAGCTGGTGAATTGCTGACAGATTTATGGTTATTTGATGTGTATCAAGGCGACAAAGTACCGACCGGTCAGCGCTCTTTAGCGTTTGCTTTAATATGGCAAGATAAAGCACAGACCTTATCTGATGACGCAGTAAAAACGGCGACAGATAAAGTCGTGCAGGCGCTAACTGAACAGCACGCTGCTCAGTTGCGTGATAGCTAAAACCAAGATATAACCATCTAAAACGCTCTATAGCCTCTGCATAAATGAGGCTATGGCGTTTTGCTATTTATAAAAATGTTTATCTTAGATAAATTTTCATTCATAAAAAAGTTAAGTGGTTATTAATAAAGGATTTTCATGCAGACTTTATGAAAAAGAGGACAAAAAACCTTTATAATAACTAACATTAATTCTCATACCGCTAAACCATGATATTCGACATCACGACATAGCATAGGAGTCGTACTGTGAGCACCTTAACCAAATCTGACATGATTGAGCATTTGATGAGTCATCTTAACCTGACACGCCAAGAAGGCCGCTGTTTGGTGGAGAATTTTTTTGACGAGTTGTCAGAGAGTTTGATTGATGGCAAAGAGGTCAAGCTGTCAGGCTTTGGCAACTTTGAGCTTAAAGATAAAAATAGCCGTCCTGGGCGCAACCCAAAGACAGGGGAGCCCGTTGCCGTGTCAGCACGCCGCGTCGTCACCTTTAAAACTGGACAGAAATTTCGCCAGCAAGTGGATGAGCGTTTATTTGACCAATAATAATCTTTGTAGTAAGTAAAAATGATGGTTATCACAGTCTATTGAATATATTACTGTGATAACCATCATTTTTTTATGGGGCGCTTTTATATCAAACTACTTTTTATAAAACATGAATAGTAGACATAAAAAAAGAGAGCATAGGCTCTCTTTTTTACTGCAGTACTTTTATCATGAAAAATAAAAATTACTGAGCTGGTTCTTCAACAACAACTTCATCAGCAGCGTCAACAGCTGGAGTTTCGCTAGCTACGTCAACGCTAGTAGTAGTACCATCTACAGGTACTTCAGCATCAACTTCGTCAGTAGCAGTAGTAGCTTGTGCATCAGCGATGTCAGCTTCAGCATCAGCTACAGCAGCTTCAGCTTCTGCAGGTACCGCTTCGCCTTCAGCAGCAGCTTCGTTTAGCTCTTCAGAAGCGTCTTGCACTTCTTCTTGCGCGTCAGATAAATCTTCAGCAGCGTTTTCTTTGTTGCTATCACAGGCAGTAAGGCCCATAGTTGCAGTCATGATACCAGCTAGAGCAAGTAATTTAAGTTTCATAGGGTTTCTCCGGGAAAATGAAATGATCAGTAGCAGCAAAAAAGGTTGAATCTCCGAGATGTCCCAGAATTCAACTAGTATTAATTACAGCTACTCAGCTTTCACGCATTCTATATGATTTCTTTCTGCATGGAAAGAGGTTGTACAATTAAGTAACAATAAAATTGTAAATCAACTTTTAACTTGCTCATTTAATATACTTTTTAATACAACATGCCAAATTAATCGACGTATAATCAATGACATCAGGACGTTTTAGCGCTTTTTTGGTAAAAGAATTCTCTTTAGGATTCTAAGAGTGTTTTGAGATTATTGATAGGCTATTTATCAATAAAATTGATATTAAAATAAAGCAAAAATATAGAAGCGATTAAGCTCGAAAGCTAGAATATAAAATCAACGGAATGAGTTATGTATCTTATAACATTAATAATCAAATAATAGGGTTTACTACGATAGTGATAGGCATGCTATTGGATTTTTAGGAGAAACATTATGAAGTGGCAAGACAGACGTGGCAGCTCGAATGTGCGCACCACCAGTGGCGGCGGCAAAATGATTGGTGGCGGTATCGGCGGTATTATCATTGCTGGTATTTTATGGCTGGTGTTTGGAGTCAATCCGATGACCGCCTTGCAAACGGGGCAAGTGATTACGGGTGGCGGCAATACTTCTACCCAGCCTGCTACTAGCGACGACCGTGATACTCGCTTTGTAAAAGTTGTATTGGCGGATACGGAAGAAGTTTGGCATCAGATATTTAACGAGGCGGGGAGTACTTATAAAGAGCCATCATTGATTTTATTTAATGGACAGGTCAGCTCAGCTTGCGGCAGTGCCAGCGCCGCCACAGGGCCTTTTTATTGCCCAGGCGATCAGACGGTGTATTTGGATACGTCGTTCTTTGTAGAAATGCGTCAAAGTTTAGGCATTACTGGCGATGAACAAGGCTCAGGGGATAGCGAAAATCAAGGTAAAGCGGGAGATTTTGCGCAAGCCTATGTCATCTCTCATGAGGTCGGTCACCACGTGCAGACTTTGCTTGGTATTACTCAGCAAGTCAATGAAGCCAGTCGTCAAGTAACACGCGCGCAGGCTAACAAGTTATCCGTCATGCAAGAGTTACAAGCCGATTGTTTTGCAGGCGTCTGGGCGCAGCGCAATCAGGAGCGCGTACAGTTCTTAGAAGCGGGCGATATTGATGAAGCTATCAATGCAGCCAGTCAAATCGGTGATGACCGTTTAGCGCGTGCCGGCGGCGGCGCTGTGGTACCCGATAACTTCACTCATGGCACCAGTCAACAGCGAGTGCAGTGGTTTACCCGTGGTTTAGAGAGCGGTAATGTGCAAGCATGCGATACTTTTAGCGGCGCGCTATAGAGTTTAGTGGTACGTTATAAAGTTCGTGTTGCGTTATAGGAGTATTTAGGTTTTGCTTACCCTATAAACGTAAAAAAGCCTGCAAATCCATTGCAGGCTTTTTTCTTGCTAACTTTTTAATAGTCAGCTATCTTTTTAAAAGACTCATATAATCCATCATCTTAATTAAGATAATGATTTAAACATAGCTAACGAATAGTGATTAACGAGTTTGGTCAAGGATATAAGCACCTGCGCCGCCGATTGCTGCGCCGCCGATTGCACCGCGAGCGATGTCTTTACTATTGCCGCCACTTTTAAGAAGTGCGCCAGCCGCTGCACCAGCAGTTGCGCCTTTAGCAGTGTTGCTCAAGCCGCTGTTATAACCATAACCATTGTTAGCACAACCGCCCATCATCAAAGCTGAGCTTGCAATCGCAGTTAGTGCAAAAGTTTTAGCAAATTTCATGGTATCACCTATTAAGTTGTCAAATTTGAAATCCAATATACAGGATGTATCTAAATATGTCTGTACTACTTTTAATAATAGCTTGTTTGTCTCTATCAAGCCGTAGTAGAAACGCTAAGCTTTGCAAATATACGGTAAATTATGTTACTTCGCTGTATCATTGGTAGGGGTTTTGCTTATAGTTATTGTATTTATAATGATAGTCCGCTAACTGTTTTTTGCAATTGCGTAATTGCAAAACCAAAAAGACCACATAAAGTGGCCTTTTTTAATCTAGCAATCTAGCTAACGATCTAATTTTGTGATTTACGTTTCATTTGCTCAAAGAATTCATCGTTGGTTTTGGCTTCTTTTAAACGATCAAGCAAAAACTCAGTCGCTTGGACACCATCCATCGGTTGTAACAGTTTACGCAATATCCAAACTTTACGTAGTTTATCTTCATCAAGTAGGCGCTCTTCGCGGCGGGTGCCAGATTTTTTGATATTAATCGCAGGGAAGACGCGTTTTTCGGCCAAGTCACGCTCAAGGGTGATTTCTTGGTTACCCGTGCCTTTAAACTCTTCAAAGATAACACTGTCCATTTTACTACCGGTATCAATCAAGGCACTGGCAATAATGGTTAAGCTGCCGCCTTCTTCGACGTTACGCGCCGCGCCGAAAAAGCGTTTTGGACGTTCTAACGCGTTGGCATCCAAACCACCGGTCAATACTTTACCCGATGATGGGATGACGGTGTTGTAAGCACGGGCAAGACGGGTGATAGAATCAAGTAAAATGACCACGTCTTGCTTATGTTCGACCAGACGTTTGGCTTTTTCGATGACCATTTCGGCGACTTGAACATGACGCTGCGGGGGCTCATCAAAGGTTGAGGCAACGACTTCGCCGCGCACGGTGCGCTCCATTTCGGTTACTTCTTCTGGACGCTCATCAATGAGCAAGACGATAAGGTAGCATTCAGGATTATTACGGGTGATAGACTGAGCAATAGATTGCAAGAGCATGGTTTTACCGGCTTTTGGCGGTGCAACGATAATCGAGCGCTGTCCTTTACCAATCGGGGCAATCAGGTCGATGATACGACCAGTCAAATCTTCAGTGGTGCCATTACCAAGCTCTAGCTTTAATTGCTCAGTTGGAAATAATGGCGTTAAGTTCTCAAAAATCAGCTTATGACGCGAGCGATCTGGGGTATCAAAGTTGATTTCGCCAACCTTTAGTAGCGCAAAATAACGCTCAGAATCCTTTGGCGGACGAATGGTGCCCGCGATACTGTCGCCTGTCTTGAGACTAAAACGGCGAATTTGGCTCGGACTGACATAAATGTCGTCAGGACCTGCTAAATAAGAGCCCTCTGATGAGCGTAAAAAGCCAAAACCATCAGGAAGTACCTCAAGCACGCCGTCGCCGTAGATGGCTTCGCCGTTACGGGCATGGGTTTTTAAGATAGCAAAGATAATGTCTTGTTTACGGCTACGCGCCATATTATCAAGGCCCATTTCTTTGGCGATGGCCAATAGCTCAGCGATTGATTTTTTCTTTAGTTCAGTAAGATTCATAGATAGGTCATTAGCAGTTGATCAGATGAGAGATGCCATTAGCAGCACAAATCACGACAAGGATTAAACAAAGGGTGTAGGGCGATAGAGGGTATATACACAGGGCTTGGGGTTTATGTAGGATTTGTTTTACATGCCAGCTTATAAGCGCCTTGCAAGACAGTCAGGTACGTTTATAAAAAGTGAAGATAAAGAAGTCTACATAAGAGTCTGCGTCAAAAACTCAATATCAGTAATTGTGTTTAGTCATTGCGTTCAGTAGTGGTGTTTTATAATGACGATTGTGTTTTTGTTGATAAACACGAGGAGAATAGCGACAAGACACTTAGGAAAATGATTAGTTTTCTCTTGTCAGCAGACTATACGGCGTTCAAGACAGCCTTGTCAATAATTTTTGCCAAAAAAGCTATAATATCCAGCTTTTTGCTCAGAAAAGCAGCAAAAAAGCCATTAGCTCAAAAAGATAATGGCTTTTTCAATACGAACTTTATAAACAGCATAGCGCATTCTTTAGAAACGCTATTTTTAACAAACGCCTTTTAGCGATTATTAATTGGCATTTATTAACCGTATTTATAGATGTTTATCTAATACTTTAGCAAGTTCAGCTTTTGGCTGTAAGCCCATGACTGAGTCGACTTTTTCGCCATCTTTAAAAACAAATAGTGTCGGGATGTTGCGGATACCAAAACGGCTCGCTGCTTGCGGGTTGTTATCGACGTCGACTTTAACGATTTTAACTTTACCTTGGTACTCGCTCGCCAAATCTTCTAAAATAGGCGCGATGGCTTTACAGGGACCACACCAAGTTGCCCAAAAGTCTACTAGGACTGGCATATCAGATTGTAGGACGTCTTGGTCGAAGTTTGCATCAGTGGTATTAACAATAAGGTCTGACATAATTTATCTCTCTTGTTTTATTATTTCTATCACCAGTCATCATACAATACGGCTGTCATATTCGAGCGATGAGTGGTTAAAGAATGGTTGGGAGGTGGTGAAAATCTGCCATTATATTAACATGTTTGCTCAAAGTTGGCAGATGCAGGCGGGTTAAATTGTTTAACAATTACTATTAGCACAATAAATCGACACATAATGACACAGGTTATGTTTTATCTGTCACCCTAATCTCTTGCGGGTATTATTCTACATCTAGCATGTTTACCGTGTAGCGCCGTTAATATTTCTAAACCCTAATATCATTTATTGCCTTATTAGAATAATCTATTTTTAAACCACCAACCTTTTGATATAAGTAGCCCATTTTTATGCCTTTTACCGATGAAGCAATAGATGCCTTAAACGCTCAAGAAAATGCCTATCCTCTTGCGTTTTTTCAAAAATTTGCCCAAGACATTACCGTCTATGAAGACGATGACATTTGGGTTGTTGATAAGCCCGCCGGACTGTTAAGCGTCGATGGTAAAAGCCTTAAGGTGAGTTTGTTGGCACGACTTGAGCGCGCCAATCCGGCGGTAAAATTGATTCATCGTCTAGATATGGATACTTCAGGGCTACTAATTTTTGCCAAAAATGCCGCCGCGCAAAGCCATATTAGTAAGCAATTCATCGACCGGCTGCCACAAAAAAGCTATCAAGCGCGCGTCTTTGGGGAGTGGCAGCATGTCGGTGCCAAAGGCGAGATATCAGTGCCAGTGCGCTATGAGCCCACGACCAAACCGCGGCATATCGTTGACCATAATTGGTCAAAGCATGCGTTGACACTGTATGAAGTATTGGCGCATGAAGAATGCAACGGTCAGGCCGTCACGCGCGTGCTGTTAAAGCCTGTGACCGGACGCAGTCATCAGCTGCGCGTGCATATGGTGCACGTCGGTCATGTGATGATTGGCGACCCAATTTATGCCGAAGGTGACGCCTTAACGATTGCGCCGAGGCTGAATTTACATGCCCAGCAATTGCGCCTAAAACATCCGACCCTTGGTGCGTGGATGGATTGGGAAAGTCCATGCCCTTTTTAGCCATTCCTCTTTAACAAACTTTTTTAATCAGCCCATTTTAAATAGCTTTTTTTAAATCAATCATGCAAAAACAAGGATCGTATTATGCTTGATATCAATACCGCTAAACAGACGCTTAAACAGCGCTTTAAACCTAAATCATCGTCATCAAAGACGCCCGTCGATTGTGAAGTACTTATCATCGGCGCTGGTATTGCCGGTATCGGTATGGCATGTCGATTGCAGCAGCAAAAGCATAAAGCGCTGTTTGGGCAAAAAAGCTCGAGTCGCTTAAAACAGCGAGCAACAAGAAAGCGGCAAAAAACTAGCCAGCGCTTTATGGTATTAGAAAAACGCGCGGATTTGGGCGGTACGTGGGATTTGTTTACTTATCCTGGTATTCGTTCCGACTCTGATGCTTTGACCTTTGGCTATAGCTTTCGTCCGTGGTTGGACCATCGAGTATTGGCAAAAGGCGGTGATATTAAAAACTATATTGCTGATACGGCGCGCGATTTTGGTATCACTGAACATATCCGCTATCAGCATGAGGTGCAGCAACTGTCTTGGTCAAGCCATAACCAACAGTGGACGGCAACGGTAAAAAACCATGTAAGCGGCGAGGTATTTGCCTTAACGGCAAAGTTTGTCGTCGGTGCTACAGGCTACTATGATTATGAGCAAGGTTATCGTCCTATTTTTGAAAACGAAGCAGATTTCCAAGGTGAAATCATTCATCCGCAGCATTGGCAAAATGTGAATTATGACGATAAAAAAGTCGTCATAATCGGCAGTGGGGCGACAGCGATGACGCTATTGCCTGCCATGGTCGATGAAGCGGGCGAGCAATGCGCGCAGCACGTTACTATGCTACAACGCTCGCCAACCTATGTGGCAAGTGTGCCGGGCGATGATTATGCGCTTGATTGGCTGGCAGGTAAATTTTCGCCGTTATCAAAAACGCAAGCTTATAAGCTACTGCGCGCGCGTAATGTGTTGATGCAACAAGGGACGTATCGAGCGGCGGTGTTTGCGCCCAAGGTGATAAAAGCCTTATTAAAACGTGGCGTGAAAACCGAGTTAAAGGGCAGCGGAGTTGATATTGCGCATTTTATGCCTACTTATAATCCGTGGGATGAGCGGCTTTGTGCGGTGCCAGACAGCGATTTGTTTAAGGCATTACATGGCAAGCGCGCTGCCGTCGTGACTGATCAAATCAGCCACTTTACCAAAACTGGCATCATGCTTGACTCTGGCAAACACCTTGACGCTGATATTGTTGTGACCGCAACGGGGCTAAAGCTGCAAATGCTTGGCGGCGCGAAACTATATATCGATGGACAGGCAATTGATATTGGCAAACGCATGACGTATAAGGCGGTGATGATTGAAGGCGTGCCAAATATGGTGGCGCTATTTGGTTATACCAATGCGTCGTGGACGCTGAAAATCGATTTGGCTTGTCAGTATGTGCTGCGCTTGCTCAACCATATGCATAAGCACGGTTATCAGGTGGCAGTGCCACACGCAAAAACTGCGCATAGCGAGGCGCATACGCAGCCAGATACGGTCATGGGCGCGCTATCGGCAGGCTACGTGCAGCGCGCGCAACACGAATTACCGAAACAAGGCGATGTTTATCCTTGGCGGGTGACCAATAATTATCTGAGTGACCGCGTGATGCTTAAATACCGTAAAGTAAAAGACGATTGGTTACGCTTTAGTCGTTAAGTGTTATTAGTGGTTGTCTTTTAATGCTTATCGATAAATTCTGAGACTTGTTTGCTTAAGATTTGCCACAAGGTTTCTTGCGCACTTTTGCTGCCCCAGGCGTTATGCGGACTAAATATCACCCGCGGATGCTTAGCAAGGGTTAATAAAGGGTCGTCTTTGACAATCGGCTCTTGCTCAAATACATCGGTGGCATAACCAATAATTTGCTCGTTGTTAATGGCATCGGTCAGCGCTTGGCTATCGACAATACCGCCGCGGGCGACATTGACAATCAGTGGCTGTTTAGCCATTTTTGCTAAGGTGTCTTTATTAATTAAGTGCTGGGTTTGCTCGTTTAATGGACAATGTAAGCTCAGTACATCAGACTGCGCCAGTACCTCATCGAACGCCGTATAATCCTCATTACGCGGCGCACGCCCTTGATGCTCCGTCCACAATACTGTCATGCCAAAAGCGCGGGCGATGTCGGTGACGCGTTTACCGATAGTGCCAACACCAATAATACCAAGCGTCTTATCTTCCAAATCTATCAGCGGAATATCGAGCAAGCAGAAATTACCGTTATCTTGCCACGTACCGTCCGCAACTTTTTCATGATAATGGATGCCTGCGCGCATGGCCGTTAGCATCAGCATAAAGGTATGCTCGGGCACGCTTTTGACCGCGTAACCAGCGACGTTATATAGCGCAACATTGTGCTTAGCACAGGTATCTTGATCGACGTTGTTCATACCTGTGGCGGTCAGTTGGATAAGCTTAAGCTTAGGCAGATTGGCAATGACGTCAGCGCTGATTTGGACTTTATTGGTAAAGATAATATCGGCATTTTGACAGCGCTCAATAATCAGCTCTTGAGGTGTATCGTCGTAAGTAATGTAGTCAGTCACGCCAGCAGGTGCTGGTAAGTCGACATTGTCAGAAAAAGTACCCTTGTCTAAAAAAACCGCTTGCATGATGTTTCCTTATCTCATTGTTATTTTGGTGGTGTTCTAAAAAGTATGCTGGCATCAGACATAGCCATAATTGACATAGAAGAATACCAAATCAAACACCTTAAAGTGGTTATCAAACTTCTTTGAGAAGCAACAGGTCTTTCGAACGGCTCGTCGCAATCGGTGTCTAAGGCGACAGTTATTACCTTCTATGCCTACCGTATGCTGCTTGCCGATTTGTTTCTTGTCAGGCTTGAATGCGGTTGTAAAGCTATCCCAGTTATCCATGCTAATAGAACCATAGCTGACTTTCAGTTGTTTAAGACGGGCTCTTAGCTTCTTAGCTGTTTTCAGGTCACGTTTGCCCCAAACATAAGCAACAATCTCATTGGTAGCGCGGTCATAAGCATAAATAAGCCAAACTTTACGCTTTTTGCGATACACGTAAGTCCAAAACTCATCAATCTCTAAGCGTTCATAATAGCGCTTTTTAGGTGTAATCTTATAGACCGATGAGCCTATGGTGCTAAGCACTTTACCAATACTAATAGAGGCTATAACGGCTATGTCTCTGACGCCGCAACCTCTAACCGTCATTAGCCGTATGATGTCTTCTATTTTAGAGTGACAGCCATGATAAGTTAAGGCATGGTCGCCAATGAATTGACGTTTGCAGTCCTTACACTGGTAGTTCTGCTTGCCATAGCTTTTTTTGCCGTGTATCGAAAAACTGGAGCTGTGACAGTCGGGGCATATGATATCTATTTGTGTCTTCATAACCTCAAATATATCATCTTGCTTTGGCTGTCACCTTCCTTTCATCTCCTCAGCATACTTTCTGACACACCACCGATATTTTAAATAGATGACGTTTTAAATGGTCTTGCATTTTAAATAGGCTGATAGAGTTATTGGCTTAATGTAGCACGTTGCCGCACTTAGTCAAAAAATGCGTCAAAAACCCCATCGAAAAGCGTGCAGTAAAAAACCTCTACTTCAATTGAAATAGAGGTTTTATTTTATGGGACAGTTATTTTTGTGCTTATATCGTTCCTAAGCTTATAAAGAAAAACGCTTATAAAGAAAAACGCTTATAAAGAAAAACGCTTATAAAGAAAAACGCTTGCGCAATTTGCCAATCAGACTACGTACGCGACTGCTTAAATCAATACGTACATCGTTTTCAGGGTCGTGCTCGACTTCATAACGTTTGACCAACTCAGGGCTGGCTTTGAGTTTTGCATGATGCTGAAAAGCACGGTTGACGCTAATCTCAAGCAGGCTAGCACGCATGGGCTTAGGTAAGCAGCGATAAACCTGACCTTTATTAATCAAATCAATGAGCAAACCTGCATCCTGAAATTCTGTCTGTACCAAGACCACTAAGTGCGGCGCATCTTGCTTTAAGGTAAAGATAATCGGCGCGATGTTTTCGCCACTGACATTGATGTCGGTAATACACACGCCGATATCTTCATTGGCTAAATAATCGTAAGCTTCTTCCAAGCCTTCAGCGTGCAGGACTCTATAGCTGTGCGAGAATTGCTTGCTTATTTGTTCAATCAGCTCGTCGGTTTCATCGATGACCAACAGTGTCTGCTTTTTACCCGAGCTATCAAATTGCTCCGCGTCCTCATCTGGAGTATAAGTCAACGCGATTTCGGTGGCGCGACCGACGACCGCAAGTAGCTCCTCAGATTTACAAGGTTTGGTCAAATAACGATAAATCTCACCATCGTTAATAGAGCCAATAATAGCGTTCAAATCAGCGTAACCGGTCAATAAAATCCGCATGGTAGATGGCGACACTTCTTTGACTTCACGCAAGATATCGACACCCACGCGCTCGGGCATACGTTGGTCGCTGACCGCCACGTGTACATGGTTATTTTTGATATAGTCGATATATTCAGTCGGGTCAGTGGTGATAAACACGTCATGTGTTTTACGAAACAGCAGTTTCATCGAACGTAAAATACGTTGTTCATCGTCGATAAACGCCAACTTCGGTTTTGGTCCAGACCCTAGCTCAGCACCAGAGGTTTCCATTTCATGGTCAAATTCATTCATGATGATATCCTTATGATGAATAATAATACGATAGCTTTATACAATCATTTAAATAGCAATTGAGCTCACAACAAAACGAACAACAGAACCTAGCGCTTACGCTGCTAGGCTTTGTTCAGTTAAATCATTATCAATCGGTAGCGTTAAGGTAAAGGTGGTACCAACGCCTTCGGTTGAGACCGCTTTAATGTCGCCATTATGCTGCTCCATAATCTGCTGACTAATCGCCATCCCAAGACCTGTACCTTCGCCCGCGCCTTTGGTGGTAAAGAACGGTTCAAAGATTTGGTTAAGCACCTCGGCGCTCATGCCTTTACCATTGTCGCTGACATCGATATAGACATTGCGCTCATCAGAACGCGTGCGCACTTCGATTTTGCCATCCGGTTTTTCGCCCATGGCTTGCGCGGCGTTATTAAGCAAGTTCACCAAGACTTGGTTAATCTGTGACGGCGAGCATTTAATCTCAGGGGTCGGCGCAAAATCAGTGACAATTTCTTGATGTCTGATAGAGTTGCCAGCGATTTTCAATGACGCTTCGATACATTCGCGCACATCGATGGTTTTCACTTTTGACTCATCAAGACGGGCAAAGTTACGTAAGTTTAGTACCATCTCGGTGATTTGCTCGACGCCAAAGAGAGAGTCTTTAATTAGCTCTTTAAGCTCAGTGGACAAATCATCTTCTTGGATTTCATCCGACGCACGGACGATATCAGCCAATAGTTTGTCAATTTTGCCATCAGTAGCGGCGTCAGTTTTAACGGCTTTTAACCCTTGTACCAACTCAATCAACTCTTCGTATTGCTCAGTCAACTGACCGATAATCTCAAGGTTGTTTTGCACATAAGACAGTGGTGTATTGACCTCATGAGCAACACCTGCGACCATTTGACCTAACGTTGCCATTTTTTCTGAACGAATCAATTGCAGCTGAGAGTTTTTCAGCTCTTTTAGCGTCTCTTGTAGCTCAGCGGTACGCTCTTCAACTTTAATCTCTAGCTGCTGGTTGATATTGGCAAGCTTACCTTCGTTAGATTGGATACGGTCTAGGAGGTCATTAATAGAGCCGTTTACCAGCCCAATCTCGTTGCGACCTTCGGCGAATTTAACCTCGCTTAGCTTATTGTATTGCTTATCGTTAATCAGGTTTTCCGCTTGCGAGATTTTATCGGTGGTTTCTTTTAATGGTTTAAACGCTAAATAAGTGAGCATAAAGTAAATCAAACCCGCGGTGATAAGTAGCGCGAGGGCAATCCAGTTAATCAGATTCTTACTTAGATTGTCAGCGATGGCGTTAATTTCAGCATCAGGCTGGACGACGATAAGTTTCCAATAAGTCTCAGGAATCTCAAATACGTACGCTTGGCTGCCGTTATAGTAGCTGTCTTTTTCCAACTCAAAGCTCTGCAATAAGCGGCTGTCCATCGCGTTTTGCTTATTTTCACCGTTATTTAGATAAGCGGCGTAGTTGACGAGATAATAGCCTTTTGACGTACCGGTTTCGGCTTTATCAAGCGTGGTCAATACCTGCTGAACTTGCGGCGATACGCTAGCGGCAACGCGCTCGATGGTTTCGTTACGCTGCGTCTCCAAGAAGTTTAGTACCGGATTCCAAGCAGGGTCAGCGTTGATTACTTGCTTGATATCAAGCGGTGTACCGGTTTTTTCGTCGATATAGTTTAAGCGCTCAGGATTAGAGGAGGCGATAACTTTGTCACTGTTATCGAGCAGTAAAATATAACCTGATCCCGAGCTTTCGCTGAGTTTAACGATGTTTTCTTGTAGCTGATTGAGGGTAAAGTTGACGGTACTGGCACCCCAGAACTGGTTGTCACGCTCGATGGCGACACCGCAACTCATTGCCAGCTCGCCTTTGGTTTGGCTGGCGCGTACATGGTTCCATATACAGCTTTCAGGTTTGAGCAATTTCAAAACGCTAAACCAGTCTTCTTGATAATAAGGATTGGCAGGATTTGGGTCGCTGAGTACCGCTTGATAATCGCCGTTTTGACGCACCATCAAAAATGGATGGGTGGCGGTATTGGCGCCCAGTGCGCCTTTTTCCGGCCAAATGCCGCCACTACCTAATAAGTTATAATCGCGCTTATCAAAAGCATTGGCGGTACTGGCTTGCAAAATTGCTTCTTGTGGCGGCAAAGTTTGCGCGCTTTGCTGCAATAACAGGGCACTACGCATCACGCGATTGATATCGGCTGAGATACTATTGACCGCGGTATTACCACGCTCAGCGACCAGTTTTGCGGATTCAAGGCGAATTTTTTCATAACCTTCTTTATCAACAACATAAACAACAACCGCTAGTACGACCGCAAACGCAATAAATAGAATGGTCGTCACCTGGGTACTGACTTGGTTAAAAAAGCCAACTTTTTTGGAGGCACTCATGAGGGGATTGTCCTTGGATAAACGTAACCACAAAGCAGACTGTTGATACAGACTACCGATGCTATTTGCTGCAAGCAATCGATGATGTGGTGATACGTAAGCCTTACGAAAATGGGATTTGAGTATTAGGGCAAAATTTTTAATATTTTCAATCAGTTAAATATCTATACATATAACTAATATTAAATAATCCACAGATAATTCATAACTTAAACGACTATAAAAAACACTATTTGGCTTACTTAACGGTCTCAGAGAGGACGGTATTAAGTAGGGGACTGACAAATTTTTGTGTTTTAAGACTTATTAGCTAAGGTTTTTTTAATTAGCTTCTCTGTATAATTCGGGAAACTTAAAAAGTGATAATGATTAACATAGATTCAATAACAATAAGAAATGTTAAATTGCATATATTAACAATATAGAAACAATTTTATGATAACAATGGGGAGTTTCCCAAACTCTGTGTAACTGCTTATAATCCACTAACAGGAGAATAAGCAATGACTACTCAATCTGACCTTAAAAAACTGGCCGAGCAAATGGCTGGTAGCATGAACAGCTTTGATGACATCAAAGACTTTCAAAAGCAGCTCATGCAATCTTTTATCGACACTGCCTTAGAAGCTGAGATGGAAGACCATCTTGGATACCCCAGGCATGAAAAAGCAGACAAGCCTAATAAGCGCAACGGGCACACTAAAAAGACCGTCCGTAGCGACACAGGCGATTTTGAGATATCCACCCCAAGAGACCGCGGTGGCAGCTTTGAGCCTGTACTCGTCAGTAAGCATCAAACCCGTATCTCAGGTCTCGATGATAAAATCATATTCCTTTACGCCAAGGGTCAAACCACCACCGAGATTGTAGAGAGCATTAAAGAGCTCTATGACGTCGACATTTCAAGCTCTCTTGTCTCAAGAGTCACCGATAACATATTAGAGGACATCACCGCTTGGCAGAACCGGCCGTTAAGCAGTGTTTATCCTATTGTCTATTTAGACTGCATTGTCGTTAAAGTACGTCAAGACAAGCAGATCATCAACAAGGCGATCTATCTGGCGCTAGGCGTGGGACTTGACGGCAAAAAAGAGCTGCTTGGTATGTGGCTCTCAGAGAATGAAGGCGCTAAGTTCTGGCTAGGGGTTCTCACTGAACTGCAAAACCGCGGGGTGCAAGATATCCTCATTGCCTGTGTCGACGGCTTAAAGGGCTTCCCTGATGCCATTAACACCGTTTATCCCAACGCTCAGGTTCAGCTGTGTATCGTACACATGCTGCGTTACTCAATGAAGTTTGTACCTTGGACAGATAAGAAGGCAATAGCGGCTGATTTAAAAGCCATCTACGGCGCTGATACGCTTGAGATGGCAGAGGCCAATCTTGAGTCATTCGATCAGGTGTGGGACGATAAGTATCCGCATGTCATCAAGTCTTGGCGTAATAACTGGGAGGGCTTAACGGTGTTCTTTGAGTATCCGAAAGATATCAGAAAAGCCATCTATACCACCAATGCTATTGAGTCATTAAACAGCGTGATTCGGACAGCGGTGAATAAGCGTAAGGTGTTCCCATCTGATCAGGCAGCATTCAAAGTGGTGTACTTAGCCACCCAGCAGGCGTCGTCAAGGTGGTCGATGCCAATCCGTAACTGGACGTCTGCTCTGAATCGTTTTATGATTATGTTTGATGACCGTATCAGTAAGCATTTAATCTAAATGGCAGTTACACAGAATTCGGGATGGTCTCTAACAATGTTTAGCGCCTACTAGCGAACGTTTTTCTTTACTTGTGAGTCGTTATATATTGATTTCTAAAAAGTTACTTAAGCTCAGTATTGCAATAATCTTGCCAAACAATTGCAATAATCTTGCCAAAAACTGCTCTTGAAAAGTCAACTTAACGCACTCATCTAGGCGCTAACGTTATATAATGGTCTGTTTTATCCATCGACCTAGCTGACAAGTTGGGCGTTGCTGATAGCTTCAATGACCAGCAACTTATTAATGAGTTTGAGCTATTAATTGACTAAATCCTTGTGTGATTGTTTGTGTGATTGCGGCCTGATTCATTAACTATCTATTTTCTTATCATCTGAGTACAAAAGACATCGCCTTATGACTATCTCTATCGCTTCATTGCACAGCACCGAATTTGCCGTTGGTCAACGTTATTTATCTGATACGGAGTCTGAGCTTGGCTTGGGTGTGGTCATCGACGTCGATGATCGCTGTGTGCATATCCTATTTCCGCAAAGTGAAGAGACGCGCGTCTACGCCAAAAATTCTGCGCCGTTATCGCGCGTGGTGTTCAAAGAAGGCGATAGCATTTCTGACCAAGCCGGTAATACCTTTACGGTGACAGCTGTCGAAGAAGTGATGGGCGTGCTCAAATACAGTGTTGATGAGCATGAAAAAGGCATTATGGAAACCCGTTTGGCGGCCAATATTACCTTGGCTAAGCCGCTTGAGCGTTTGCTGGCTGGTCGTATTGAGCGTGGCGATTGGTATGAGCTGCGCCAAGATATTCTGCGTATGCAATCAGCGCTAGCGGGTCACCCGCTCAAAGGTTTGATGGGCGCGCGCGTCGATATTATTGAGCATCAGCTGTATATCGCCCATGAAGTTGGCAAACGTATAGCACCGCGTGTCTTGCTTGCTGACGAAGTTGGCTTGGGTAAAACCATTGAAGCGGGTTTGATTATTCATCAGCAGCTACTGACTGGCAAAGCTGAGCGCGTCCTAATTCTTGTCCCAGACAGTTTGCAGTATCAATGGATGATTGAGCTGCGTCGCCGTTTTAACCTAAACTTTGCCTTGTTTGATTTGGTACGTACCGCTGCGATTAAGGAGCACGACCCTGAGCAAAACGTCTTTACGACCGAGCAATGTATCATTGCTGGTATGGACTTATTGCTCGATCATCCTGATTTGTATGACCAAGCGATGGAAGCGGGCTTTGATTTATTGGTCGTCGATGAAGCGCATCACCTGCATTGGGATGAAGCGCAAGGCGGCAATGATAAATATGACCTCATTGCTGACTTTGCCGAAGAAACACCGGGCGTCATGTTGTTGACTGCAACGCCAGAGCAGCTTGGCGCCCAAAGTCACTTTGCCCGTCTGCGTTTGCTTGACCCTGATCGCTTTGATGACCTTGATGAATTTATCGATAGCCAAGAAGCTTTTGCCGAAACTGCCGCCGTTGCCAGTGTCTTAATCGAAGATAAACCGTTAAGCAACGGTCAAATCACGGCATTAAGTCATTTGCTTTCTATTAGTATCGATGAATTGGCAAACATTAATGACGACGAAAAACTGCGTACTTATGCGCTCAATGAACTCCTTGACCGTCATGGTACGGGACGTATTTTATTCCGTAATACCCGTGAAAGCGTCAAAGGCTTCTACGGGCGTAGCAGCCAGCCGTATCCATTGCCGCTACCTGCAGCATGGGTCGATAGCTATCAAACCAAGGGTAAATTGCGCGAACAACTTTGGGGCGAAGAAAATCAACCCGATGGTGGTTGGCTAGAAGATGACCCGCGGGTGCCGTGGTTGATTGATATCTTAAAAGGTGAGCTTAAGCATAAAAAAGTGCTGCTGATTGCGCGGAGTGGTGCGACGGTCGAAAGTTTAGAAGCCGTCTTACGTCTGCATGCTGGTATTAAAACCGCCATCTTTACCGAGCAGATGACCTTACTTGAGCGTGACCAAGCGGCGGCGTTTTTTGCTGACTCAGAGGGCGCACAGATATTACTCTGCTCAGAGATTGGTTCGGAAGGTCGTAACTTCCAGTTTGCAAGCCAGCTGATATTGTGGGACCTGCCTGCCAATCCAGATACGTTAGAGCAGCGTATCGGTCGCCTAGACCGTATCGGGCAGACACAGCAAATTATGCTGCACGTACCGTATGTACAAGGGACGGCGCAAGAGCGACTGTACCGCTGGTATAACGACGCGCTCAATATGTTTAATCAGATTTCTCCAACGGCGCAAAGCGTACAAGAGCAATATATCCAAGAGCTAAAGCCGATGCTTGAAGGCGCGGATACCGACGCTAACCGCACCACTTTGCAGGAGATTATCGAAGAAGCACAGCAAACGCGCTTGGGACTAGAAGCACAGCTACAAGCCGGTCGCGATCGCTTGCTTGAGTACAACTCATGCCGTCCGCGCGTTGCTGGGCGTATTGCCGATGCCATGCATGATTTTGATAAACACAATCTATTGCCGCAATTTATCGAGCGCTTTTTTGCTTCCGCCAATATCGACCACAATATCCAGCGTGATGGCTCATGGGTGATTGCGCCGATTGATAGCACGGAAATTAGCGATTATATCGACGGTCTGCCGCTCGGTGATGAGGATGGTATGACGCTGACCTTTGAGCGCAAGCAAGCGCTGCAGCGTGAAGATATCGAATTTATCACCCATGAGCATCCATTGATGCGCGCGATTTATGAGCTAGCAAGTACCAGCACTTTTGGGAATACCACCGTTGCGATGCTAAAGAGTGTCGCCGTTCCACAAGGTATGGTGATGCTAGAAGTGAATTTTCGCGTTGAAGCGATTGCGCCAAGATTGCTTAATCTGCCTGCAACCCTGCCGACGCAAAATATTCGTGTGTTTATCAGTGAGCAGGGCAGTGATTTATCCGCGCGTATTAGCAGCGATATGATTATGCCGCATATTGAGCGCTTGGATAAAAACCGCGCCCGCCAAGTGATTAAGGTACGTGGCGATGTGATTGAGCAGCGTTATTATGAAGCCGAAGATATTGCCCGTCAACAGCTAGAAGACATTGGTGAACAAGCAAGCGCGCGCTTTAGCCAACAGTGGTCACGTGAAATCAAACGCCTAAAGCATTTGCAAACCATCAATCCTAACGTGCGCCCAGAAGAGATTGAGCGTCTAGAGCAGCTAAAAGCCCAAGGTGAGCAAGCACTAGGCAATTTATCGCTGGTTCCAGACTCTATTCGCGTGTTGGTCGCTGTAAAGCCATAATATAAAGTTAAATAAAAAGCGAGGTGTCTCATCATCTCGTTTTTTATTTATGTTTGTGAGCTTAGATGCTGCTTGTTTAGATAGCTACTTGTTTAGATAATTACTTGCTCATTATTGTTAAGCTAATAAAGCGTTAAACCGACTCGTAAGGCGGCGACTGCCTAGTCAAAATCTTTAATATTCGCTAAGATGATTGGCTTTTCGCTTTATAATGAGTGATTGCTAATCATTTTACTAGCTATTTATTTGGCGTTCTCAGCGTTATGTGGGTGTTTATCGCAAACTATAATAGTCGTGCCATAACAGTTTTAAAATGAACCTACTATACATATTATTTTAAATTAAAACGCCGCATTGGCTTAAGCCTATCGTATTGATACGCTTGACCCTTGAGTGCTTATATCTCAATGCTTGGCGTGATTGATCAAAATAAGGAAACCTATCGTCATGTCTGATTATCCGCAACTGATCGATGAGCTGCTCGCTACCGTCGCGCTTATCGAAGTCAGCCCTGATGTTTTTGAAGGTAAAAGCCACGATTATGTGGGCAGTCGTATTTTTGGCGGGCAAGTGCTGGCGCAAGCAATTATGGCCGCATCGCATACGCTCGATAAAGACAAACCTTGTCATTCGTTGCATGGTTATTTTTTGCGCGGTGGCGATATCAATCAGCCGGTGATTTACCAAGTACGCCGCCTGCGTGATGGTCGCAGTCTGTCAGCGCGTGAAGTCACGGCAATTCAGTATAAAGAAGTGCGCGGTAAAGCGCCTGTCGAGCAAGTGATATTTTCGATGATTGCTTCGTTTTCACCGATGGAAGAGGGTTTGGAATATCAAGAAGATATGCCCGTGTATCCGCCGCCAGAAGACTTGCTTGATGAGCAAGATTTAAAAGAGCAGTATGTTGGAAAGGTTCCTGATGCCCTAAAAGCGCGCTTTATGCGTCATCGTCATGTCGAGATTAAACCGATTAAGCCGCGTGATCCGATTCATCCAGAACCGATGAAACCCAAGCAAGCAAACTGGCTGCGTATCCGTGAGCTTGGCAAGCAGCCTGTGGCCATTCAGCAAGCACTATTGGCGTTTTCGTCTGATTTTTACTTGGTCGGTACGGGGCTGATGTCACATGGGGTCAGCTTTATGACCAGTGGCTTGCAAGCGGCGAGTATTGATCACTCGATGCATTTTCATCGTGATTTTAATTTAAATAATTGGCTGCTATATGACATGTGGAGCGACACCACATCTAATGCCAAAGGCTTAAATCACGGTCAGTTTTGGCAAGATGGTCGATTGGTAGCGACGGTACAACAAGAAGGCTTGATGCGCTTGCGGGTGCCCAAATCTTAAGTTTTTTGTAGGTTATAAATGAAAAAAGCGACTCAGAATATATTTTGAGTTGCTTTTTTTACAAAGGTTACTTGGTTGCCCTAACTTATTGTTCCAAAATCTTAACCATCGCGCGCGGTAATCCAAGCGTTGCCTGCGCATCTTTAGCATTTGACCAATTTATATTAATTTCTGCTACTTGCAAGGCTTTGGTCAAATCAGCCGTTTGCTCATTCGTTAAAGTCAGTGACTGCGGCGTTAAATACCAATGGAAATGCGTTAGTGAGTGTTTGATAGGCGCGTCATCAAGCAAGGTTTTATTAATGGGCGCGGCTGCTATATTAAGCTTATCTAACCATTCATTGATAATTTGCTCAGCGGTAGTAAATTCTGCTTCATAGACTTTTTCATTGCTAGCAACTTTTAATCGTTTATCATCGCTGGCTTCTGAATTTTTAGCAGTTGTTTTGCCACTTACTTTACCGTCAATTTTCTCAACAAATTGCAAAGGCAAACTCCACAATCCACCCCAAATACCATTGTCAGGACGCTGTAGCCACAGTATTTTGCCGTCCGTATCTTTAATCAATAGCGCATTGCTAAACTTGCTTGGCTTGGGCTGTTTTTTGGCTTTGACTGGATAATCGGTCTCGCGACCCTGCGCATGGGCAATACAATCCTCTTGCAGTGGGCACAACAGACAAGCAGGCTTGCTACGCGTGCATAAGGTTGCACCCATATCCATCATGGCTTGTGCAAATAATCCTGAATTTTCCCTAGGCGTTAAACGCTCTGCCAACGCCCACAGCGCTTTGGTCGTAGCAGACTTAGTAATATCACCATCGATAGCCGCCCAGCGGGTGAGGACGCGCTTGACATTACCATCACAGATAACGCCATAACGATGTAGCCCCATTGCCATAATCGCGCCAGCGGTCGACGGTCCAACGCCAGAAATCGCCTCCCAACCTGCTAGCGTCTGCGGAAAGTCGCCCGTCTCATCAATCACTGCAACCAATTGCTTTGCGCCTTTATGCAAATTACGCGCCCGCGCATAATAGCCAAGTCCTGCCCAATGCTCCGCCACCATATCCCATTCTGCTGCGGCTAAATCTTGCACCGTGGGAAAGGATTCCATAAAACGGGCAAAGTAGGGCAGCACCGTGGTCACTTGTGTTTGCTGGAGCATGACTTCTGATAGCCAAACAATATAAGGGTTGGGCGTGTCAGTTTGGTGCTGTTGCCAAGGTAAATCGTGGCGACCGTTTTCAGCGAACCAATCAAGTAGGCGGGGGGCGAGGGAGTTAAGGGAAGTAATAGAGTGGCTAAAGATAGTGTTAGGAGAATTAGAATTGGCGTTTAGTTGGGTCATAGGCTCTATTATTTAATTTTTTAAGGTAAGTAATTATATCTTATATGAGTATATTCAATGGTTTAGCTTTTTATGGTTTATCGTGAGTATTTTAGACCGTTGTTCTGTCGTAGCTTAATACTTTTAGCTTTTGCCACAGGTAGATATTATTGAAGATCGGGAAAAATATACTCCGCTAGAAATAAAATAGGTTGCGAAAGTATAAAATTTCTCGCAACCTATTTCTCATAAGAGTGCCATTAGTGAATTTAACTAAAAGGTTTGGTTAAGAACAACCTCCGCAACAAACACCCTCTTCGCCGTGCTTTACTTTTTTCTCGGTTTCTGGTGCGTTTTCTGCCGCCGCTTGTGCTTGCGAATCCTCATTCTGGACTGACTCTACTTCGGCTGCTTGCTTCTCTTTATTACTGTTAAAGATATTTTTAAATAATTGAGCCATTAGCTTATACCTCACATTGAATTAAGAACACACTAAATAATATTTGCTAATCAATGGTGAACTTATCACATCGTAGAAGGCAATTATTTATAAGCATAAATTGCCCTTATCAGCGTAAAACGTCATATTATTTAAATGAGTATAGACCCAAAGTAACAGTGCTACAACATAATAATAAGAACTCAGGAGAAAATAATATTTGTTTTAAAATCAATGGTTAACCAAGTTTATCTAAATAAAAAATGGCAGTAGAGACCGTGGTGAACTTGATACGTTTAATCGACAGGAAAACGGTTATGTAGATTTAAACGCGCTACTGGTTTAAATTTTACTGACGTGCTGTGTCTTGTCTACTTCCGATTCTTCCGTGTTTTTAGACGACGCAAACGTTTTTCTTCTTCTTTAGCGATTCTTTTCTCTTCGGCAGCGATGCGTTGTTCGGCGACGACCAATTCTTCAGCTTCCGTCATTGCAGGCGTCTCGAGCGTAATATCGCCAAGCTTGCCACTACGCAGCTCGTTAATCAGAATCTCAGACATGCGGTAAGTATCGACTTGATTGCCCGCGCGCACACAGCCGCGATTGCGTCCCGCCACTTCAAAAAACTCCCAATCAGTCTTGGGTAGCTCTTCGATTTTATAGCGCCTTTTTAGTAGTTCAGGATAGGCTTGCATTAAGTACTCAGCGGTATAACTGGCCACATCAGCGAAGTCAAAAGCGGTATCACGAATACCGCCGGTCGCCGCCAAGCGGTAGCCAGAGTTTTCGTTTTCAACCTTTGGCCATAGCATGCCAGGAGTGTCATAGAGCATGATGTCATCGTCAAGCTTAATCAGCTGCTGCGACTTAGTGACGGCAGGCTCGTCGCCGGTTCTTGCCACGGCGCGTCCTGCCAAGGTATTAATCAAGGTTGATTTACCAACGTTTGGAATACCCATAATCATGGCTTTGATTTGGCGACCGGTGCCGACTTTATTGGGCACCATTTTTTTACATAGCGCAATGATACGTTTGACGTCATCAGCTTTATTATTGTCGCAAGCGATGGCTTTAACACCATCTTGTTGCTCAAGATATTCCATCCACGCTTTGGTCAATTCAGGATCAGCAAGGTCGGCTTTATTTAAAATTTTGATGACCGGTTTTTCGCCACGTAATGCCGCGACCATTGGGTTTTCGCTACTATAAGGAATACGCGCGTCAATTACTTCGATGATGACGTCCATCTGCGGCATGATTTCTTTGATTTCGTTACGGGCCTTGTTCATATGCCCAGGGAACCACTGAATACTTGCTCTCTTATCCATCTGCTTTACTAACCTTTTATAAAAAATGCTCAAAGTAAGACCATCGTCATTTACTTTTTAATGGCGTCCAGTTTACTACATAAGCCAAGTAATGACGCTAAAAAGTAATGATGCTAAAAATGCTCACGTTAACATTTCATTTAACGCACAGAGCAGACTATCCTGCAGACTCGTCTACTAAATCCTCACGCGCTGGTGGTAATGGTGCTAAATAACCAATGACTAAGATTAAGCTACCCGTACCAAGGAAGGAAGTCACTCGCCAAATCGCCTCGGTCTGTGATAAATCGACGATGACCAGTTTTAACACCACAACGCCCAGCAGTCCAATACCCATAAACCATAGTGTTCGCTGTCCATAGCGGCTGGCGATGATAGTGGCGACCAAAGCAATGAGCGTCCATAAAATGGTCAATCCTGTCTGTACCTGCTCGCTATTCCAAGCGCCTCCGGCAACTCCATATAAACCGCCAGTCCATAACGGCGTACCGATAAACGCGTGCAGCGTCCTGACCAGCATACTAGAACCTATCCATAGGCCAATCAGCGCTAAGACAATGAATAGCATATCGTTTTTAGGAATGGCGCTTAATAGTTTTTTCGAGTGCATACCGAATGGCTGACGGAGCAAATAAACACCCAAGCCGTAAAACACCACCAACCATAACGTCACATCATATAAGTTAAATAAAGGAAAGTAGGGCAGTTCCCAGATAATACCATCGTAAGTGAAGTTGGTAAAAATAGCCCAACCTAGTGCGATAGGTACAAAGAGTTTGGCACTGTCTAATAATGCCTGATGCCAATCAAACCAATAAGGCGCAAATGCTGAGGTCGCTGCTCCTGTTTGCGAGTGTGATTGCTTATCATTGTACTGAACCATAGCATGACGCTGTGTCCACCATAATCCAGCTAGCATAAAGGCAACCGGAACTAAAATAGTCATGACGCCTTTTGAATCGGGCAAGCCATAATGCATAGCTTCTGCCAACAGGATAATGCCAGCACCAAGCCAGCTCGCGCTATCAAAACTTTTTAACTCCAATTCTTTATGCCATGTTCTTAACCACAATTTTCCAACGACCAACCAGCCTATGAGTAGCATGATAAATATCGGCCAATGAAAGGTGGTCCATTGATAATCAAACTCGTATTTTTGCGGTAGTTGAAACAGTAGCGCGGCATAAAATAGCAGCAATAACCCATGGCTAAACTGCCTAATCTCGCGCCACGAATGATAGTGATTGATTGCCTGATAAATAGCTAGGCTGGTTAAGGTGGCCAATCCTAGCAGCGCCGTCGTTGCTAATCGCCAACTGTCAAGCCATTGGTTAAAATCGATGATCAATACATACAGCAGCCAAACCATTGCAGTAAAGGTCAAAAATCGACCCAAATTTGGACTGCGCCACATCAAGTTAAACGCCATACTTTGGCTATTGATACTGGTAAGCCATTGCTTAGTAGCGAGCTCACCAATGCCCAAGGTTTTAGTATAGGCAGTCAGCGTATGATTGGCGTTAAGCTGGTTGTTGGCGTCATCAATAGGCGAGTTGCTGGCGCGTAAGATAAACATCGTAGCTAGATAGCTGAGCGCCGAAATCGTCAACGCCAACGTTGGATAATCTTTGATCGTAAAGACCACATTTATCATTAGCATCGCGATACTGAGCAGCTGCAATAACAACCCAAACAATACCGACCATGCACGTAGTGAGCGCCGTCCAAACCATACCAGTGCCAGCCCTTGTACCGACCAGCCAAAGGCAATCCATTCTGCATCGAGTGCCAGCGGAATCACCAAGGCTAAAAAGCCAAATCCCAATGCCAGCATACCCTCGGTAATTAAGGCGTAGCGCTGACTACGCTGGACAAATACCCAGCCAATACCCAAATAAATTGCCGCGAAAATAGCACTGGTGAAGGTCAACCCATTAGGAATAGCTTCTAACAACGCCGCGAATAAACCAAAGGCCAGTATCGGCACGGAAAACAGCAAGCCGGTATCAATAGGGAATATATAGCTGTGGTTTCCTAAATAAAATTTATCTAAATGACTTGGATTCTCTGCACTATCAACGTTAGCTGTATGAGCAAAATTTGCTTCATTAAGTGTGTTATAAGCAATGATTTGCTGCGCGTAGCGAATGACGACAAACAAATATAGTAATACGTGCAGCGCCACTAGCAATACCAACGTCCAGCGCTGCGCCTCAATAACAGCGCTTAAATTTTCCGTCACACCCCAATAGTAAGCCAGTCCAAAGGTGACCATCACGCCGAGTAGATTGAGCATTTTCCAAGTACGGTAATGAGCGATGACAGCAATGGTGACGTTTAATAATAAATAATAGCTAAACAAGGACACTAAATTACCGATATCGCTACTGGTCAATATCGGTGCAAAAAACCCACCAGAAAGTGCCAACAATGCCAACGGTAAAGCGTTTTGGCGCACGGCGAGACCGATGGTGACAGCTGATAAAAGGCCAAGTCCAATAAAGCTCGGCACACTCGCCAGCACGTGATAGACGCTATAGGCAAAAAAGGTCGTCAAGTAAGCAATCGCTAAACCTGCCCCTTGCAGGGTGATGCCATAAGCAAAGCGATTTTTTGCTAATTTTAAACCAAGCGCAGCCAACGCCAATCCAATAATGCCAATGCTCACAAGCTTCAGGGCAATCGGAATTTCGATATAGTCGCTTAATAAGCGCAGCAATAACACCACCCCGACGAGCAACACCAAAACCCCAACGCGCACTACTAAGTTGCCGCCAAAAAACCAGTTTTGCATCGAGTGAATGAGTGAGGTAACGATAGGTAAGGAACGCTCGTCTGGCTCTATCGTTGTAACGGGGGTTCTCGATTTTGTCGATTCTGCTGGCTTTGGCTTTAAGCCGAGGTTTTCTTCTATGGGTTCGGCGCTAGCGTCAGCTGCTGTAACCGAATCTACTGCTGCTAACGGTATCGGTGGCGGCATTGGTGACCGCGAGGTTAAAGAGAGATCGGGCGTTGCTGCAAATTGACTTTCTTGATTGCTATTTATATCGGCGTGAGAAGATTTTGCTGTGATTAAGCCCTCTTTTTGCCGTTTAAGCTCAGCTTGTAGCGCTGTCATATCATGACGCAACTGTCTGATTTGTTGGCTTATCCTGGCGTATAGTATGAGCACCACGATCAATAAAGCCATAAAAGCCAGCCAGCCCAGCTGATTTATCAATAGATATAACATCCTCGTTACTCAATCCCACTTATAATAAAGAGATAATGACGTTATTTGCTCATAAGCACAAGATTGGTCATGGTAGTTATTGTGTATAACGACAAAAAACAGGGGTCGCTTTCTGAGAAAGTGACCCCTGTTTTTTGTCTTATGCTTTGTATTAACACTCGTTATAGTGAGCGTTTATACAACTTGATTGATGATATCTTTAAAATCATTCACCAAGATTGGTTTTCATAAATTCAAGCATGTTGTCCCAGCTTTGCTTAGCAGCCGTTTCGTTGTAGCCAAGGTCAACATCATTTTTGGCCGCGCGTTCATCGGCGTGCGGATTGGTAAAGCCATGTTTGGCACCGTCATAGACATCAATCGTGTAGTTAACATCGGCAGCATCTAGCTCTGTTTTTAGACCTTCGATTGCCTCCATCGACACCATCGAATCATCACGGCCGTGAGCGACCAATACTTTGGCTGTAAAGTTCTTGTCGGCTGGCTGTTTTGCTGATGGGTTGCCATGGAAAGTTGCGACGGCTTTTAATGGCATGCCTTCGCGTGCCATATCGAGCACCACTTTACCGCCAAAGCAATAACCAATCGCCGCTAAGTTATCGCGATTAACCGCCAGTTGATCACCAAAGTCATTGAGTATTAAGCGGCAACGTGCCATTAGCATGTCTTGATCAGCAAGTACTTGCTCCATCCACATATTGGCCATCGACGCGTCGCTGGTCAGCTTGCCTTCACCGTAAACGTCCATCGCCACCGCCGCATAGCCTGCTTTTGCCAAGCGCTCAACGACGGACTTTGGATGATCGACCACGCCCCACCATTCTGGCGCCACCAAAATACCTGCTACTGGATTGTCCTCTGAGGCAGATTCTGGCAGCGCCACATAGCTGATAAGCTCAACGTTATTTTCGGTAGTGCTGATCAATTCAAAAGTCTTAATTGACATATTATTGTCCTTTTTTTATGTTATGAAGGGGGTTTTATAAATGGCTGTTTTATAAATAACTACTTTATAAATGCTTGTTTTATAAGTATTAACTGTTCGTATTTTGCTTCATTCTTTTATTTACTTCTCCTACCTTAACGCCCAAGCATACCAAAAACAGCTATAATACTGTAACGCTCTTTATCAAAATGCTACGGCGACTTTATGACACTCAATTTGCTCAATCAATCTGAATCTCAATTAGCATCCGCTCTAGATTCCAAAACAACAACTGATTCAGATTCAGCGACGCAATCTGCTGTGCGCTTATTTCCTCACAGCCAAAACGATGCTAATGATCTATTGCGTCCGCAGTTTTGGTCACGTTTTGCGCTGTCAGAGCTAAACCATAGCGAATGGGAAGCGCTATGCGATGGTTGCGGTAGCTGCTGCCTAATTAAATACATCGATGATGAGAATATCAGCGATGACAATAATCATGAAGCAGAAATGGTTGAATATACCGATGTCACTTGTCAGCTGATGGATTGCACGACCGGTTATTGCAAGCATTACGCCACCCGCCAAGAGCACGTGCCAGACTGTATTCAGCTAACTATGGAGAATTTGCCGCAGATGATGTGGCTGCCGTCGCACTGTGCTTATAAGCGCTTGTATAAAGGACAAGATTTACCAAATTGGCATTTGTTATTGACGGGAGATGCGGTGGCAACTCAGCAGCAGATGCGCGCTGCCAATGTTGGCGTAGCAGGGCGCTGTATTTCTGAGATTGGCATAACAGATGAGGAGATGGAGGAGCGGGTGGTAAATTGGGTTCAGCCCTAACCTAAATTTTTTTATAAAGGGTTTAATCTATGTTTATGCTTAATGAACAATGGATTTAACGTCGCAATACCGCTTTGTAGAGTAGCTGCACCTCTTCGAAAACCTCAGCTATTCTTTAGAGTCCTGCGCGGCAGATTTGGCACTCGCTTCCGCATCGGCTTGTGAATCTGCCAGTGGCGGGATAGGAATATCTTGCCGAATTTGCTTGGAGAACTCGCGGCTATTGATAGCGCTGTTTCCTGCCAAATTATCAAAGCCGCGAACCTTTGGATTGATATGCGTGCGCTCGTACCACGTGTCCATTGACCAAGGCTGACCGTCTTTTTCAGGGTTGGCGTCGAGCATGCCAACGTCGTATAAGTAGTTTGGTAGCCAGCCCGATACCCAAATTCGGTAATCCCATGGCAGACGGTCGCCACTGACAATACGCGCCATATAAAAGATAATATTGGTACAGTTGCTCATCAACGTATTGTACCAAGTTGGTTTGGCATTCAATTCATCGGCGGCAGTTAAGTAAGACTCAAATAACGACTTGACCTCGTGCTGTTGTAGATTGCTGACCGGAAACAGATAAACTTGCTCACCGCGAGCATTACTACGGGTATAAATGATATCGCGCTCTTCAGCAGCAATCAGGCTCAGCTCAAAACGCCTAAAAAACCCTGCCAATGCCGAAAACGACTCGCCTTCTTCTTTACGAATCTCAAATGAGAAGGCGAGCGGTCTATCATCTTCAAAGCGGAAACTGACCAAAGTATGCGCAATCAGCGGCCCCATCCAATAGGAGTTGGTCACATCGACGCCAGAGAGTTTTGACATATCAATGGTGCGCGTGTCCCAGTGTTCAGCCGCCTCTTTATCAGTACGCCAATCAAAATTACGCACATTGGTGAGCGTGACTAAGTTAGGATTATTGGCGTCACGGCGATAGGTGACCCTTTCGCTGACTTCCGCCATCCAGTCGCGGTCTTGTTTGGGCTCGATAGAAAAGAACCAACCCAAACCGATAAACCAAACTGCGCCATATAAACCGATGAGCCATTTAACGGCCACTTTTTTATCCGGCGCTGTTAAATTATTTGATGGCTGATTACCTCGATTTTTTGGACTTTTTGACCAATGCCTTTTTGTTGCATAAGCTGCCTTAGCCAGCGCCGCTAAAATGCCGACTATCATAAGGGTCATAAGCCACGTAATTGGTGAGCGTATGCCAAACTGATACCAGATTGCCATTAACAGCCAAATAGTAGATAGGAGCAACGTAGTAACGATTAAAAGCTGCGCGAGGTAATAGCGCCAAGTCCGCTTTTGCTGGCGATCATAAGCTGCCCCATGCTCTAAGCGATTGCTGTTTGCGAGCGGCGAGAGCAGGCGAGAAAAAAAGGCACGTAGCGACATAGGTTTGACTTTGAGGAATGAAGGCTTTGACCATAGCAAAGTTTACAACACACTGACAATACAATTTGAGTGAATTTGTCGTTGAATGTCCGTAAGCCTTGCGATAAAGTGAAACTTATTAAGCTGGTCTATTTTTATCTATACTTATATAGTTGTCATTTATCGTTATGATAGGATTTTATAGATAATTTGTCCTTTATTTAAATATTTTGACCATTATCTAAATATAAAGTCGCTGTTTTATTTACTATTTTAATCCCCATTTAGATTTAAGATTTTAATTGCTATTTACTATTTTCTTTGATTACTGCTATTAACTAAAGAGGTTAAATCACATCATCATGTCCGAAGACGCTCCAAGCCCGAGTAGTTGGTCGATGCGCGGCTTAAAACGCTGGCTATCGACCGCCCCCGAAACCCGTGATGAACTGATACGTTTGGTGCAAGACTCGCGCCAGTTCTTAGAACCCGATACCGTGGATATGTTGGAAGGTGTCCTTGATTTGCCTGCCACCCAAGTTCGCGAAATCATGACCCCGCGCCCGCAAGTGGTTGGGCTGCACGAAAGCGCTAGCTTAGCTGAAGTGATGGATATCATTCTTGAGACCACACACTCGCGCTATCCGGTCTTTGATAGCCAAGACGATGATGCCGTTATCGGTATTTTATTGGCAAAAGATTTGATTCCCATCCTCGTACACATGGTGCGAGATCAAGAAGATAAAATTGACAGTCAACGTTTACGAGACTTGGTGCGTCAGCCGCTTTATATCAGCGAAACGGCACGCTCTGATACTTTGCTACGCTCATTACAGCGCACCCAAGTGCATATGGCGATTGTCGTCGATGAGTTTGGTAACTTCGCTGGTGTGGTAACGATGGAAGATTTGCTCGAAGAAATCGTTGGCGATATCGTCGATGAGCATGATGACTTCGATGAAGACAGTGATATCAATAATATCGTCGCCGATCCTGAAAGACCAAATACGTGGCGCGTGCAAGCATCGACAGTGATTGAAGACTGTAACGATGAGCTTGGCGCCCACTTTGATGATACCGATGTTGATACTATGGGCGGTTTGGTGATGCAAGCGCTCGGTCATGTTGGCGATTTAGAAGGTGAAAGCGTGGTGATAGACGATTGGCAAATTACCATTACCGATGTTGAAGGGCGCTTTATTCAAAATCTTGAGCTGTCTAAAATCAATGCTGACCAGCAAATATTAATAGGTAGCCATTAATTTATTGATGTTTATCACTTAAGCTTGGCACTTAAAGATCAGCTCGGCATTTAAATATAAAAAAACACGATTGCGGTCGTGTTTTTTTTGCTTTTAAAATGGGCATTTTGCAACGCAATGTTACCTATTGAGTGATTTAGACTGGTATCATGGGCAGGTTTAATTTTTGAGCGCTGTATTGAGCAGCTAACGATTGGCTACCAATTCCAGCGCTAACTGAATAAAACAAAGTTAATATGTAAGTTTTAAACGACTGAAAAATAAGGTTTTGGATAACTGCTATGCGTCTGTCTACTGTTGATTTGCAAAAACGTCTAAACCCCGATAAGCCCAAGGGCTTGCCGCTGGTGTTGACCATATTGATTGCGTGGCTGGCAGGCGCAGTGTTTATCTTTGCCCTCGCGCCGTATGGTTTTTGGCCGGTGGCGTTGGTGTCGCCCGCTATTTTGTATGCCTTACTGATGCCTGATATGACAGGCAAGCGTGCTTTTGTTATCGGTCAAGCTTATGGCACCGGGCTTTGGTGCGTCGGGGCGTTTTGGCTGTATACCTCAATCCATGTCTATGGCGATACGCCAGTGTGGCTCGCGCTAATTATGATTGCGCTGATGGGCCTTGGGATGGGCTTGTTTCATGGCTTTTTGGCGCTGATTTTTAATCGTGTCGTCGGTAAGCAGCCGTTATCCTTTGCCGCGCTTTGGGTATTGCAAGAGTGGATGAAAACTTGGCTATTTACCGGTTTTCCGTGGTTATTTGTCGGTTATGCCTTTACCGAGCAGTATTGGCTATCGTCATTAGCGCCCATTGCTGGTGTGTTTGCGGTGTCTTTTGTGGCAGTATTATTGGCGGCAAGTTTGGTTGAGCTATTGCGTCGCCGCGGCGGTTATATGATTCCTACTGCCGCACTACTTATTGTCAGCTGCGCGTTATGGTTGCTAAATCCGCAATGGACAAAACCAAAGGGCACGCCTGACTTATCGGTATCATTAATTCAAGGTAATATTCCACAAGATTTAAAATGGCTGACTGAATATCAGGTAGAAACGCTAAAAATTTATGCCACCCTGTCCAGTACCGAATGGGGCAGCGACATGATCTTGTGGCCAGAGTCTTCCATTCCCATGTTTCAAGATGAAGCGCTAGGTTTTATCAGTGAAGTGGTCAAAGTGGCCAAAGAAACCGATACCACGTGGGTCACTGGTATCCCTTATAAGGATACCGCGGCTTTTGATGCCAAGACCGATAAATACCCGCCGTTTTATAATAGTGTCATTGCTTTAGGTGCGGACGCTGAAGGGCTATATAAAAAACAGCGTTTGGTACCTTTTGGCGAATATATTCCTTTTGAGGGTATGCTAGATATCTTGCCAAACCTTGCTGGTAGCCAAGATATCATGAGCTATAGCCGCGGTAGTGATAATCAATCACCGCTGCGCGTGCGTGGTCATAACTTGGGCGCTGCGGTTTGCTATGAAGTTGCCTATCCTGACACCACGCGCAAAAACGCCATCAATACTGACTTTTTATTGACCATCTCTAACGATGCGTGGTTTGGTAGCTCGGCAGGTCCGCTCCAGCATTTGCAAATGGTCCAAATGCGCGCGCTTGAAAACGGCCGCTGGTTTATGCGCGCCACCAATACTGGCGTTACGGCTATCATTGACCATAAAGGTCATATCGTAAAGCGCGCACCGCAGTTTGAGCGCACCGTCTTACGCGGAAATGTGCAGGCACGCGTTGGTAATACGCCTTATATGCGCGCGGGTAATTATCCTATTTTAATCATTATTGCGCTTCTGCTATTATTAAGCTATCTTGGCAAGCGTGCGACCCCGCAGAGACGTTTGGTCAAATAAAAAATACCCATAGGCTTTGGTTGTAAGTTTTTTCGCTAATAAACCCTTTAAATCGTTAAGGGTTTTCACAAATCGATATAAATTGCGATATAATAGGCCAATATTTTAAATATTTTGTGCAAGGTGGATAAGGTATGTCAGAACATATTGTCGAAAACAATCCCAAGAAAGAGTTCCTATTTGCCTTAGGCGGTGTTGCCTTATTTTTAGGTATCGTCTTATTAATCGGCATTTCTGGCTATTTGCGTCCAGCAGGCGAGCATATCACTGCTGAGAGCACCGAAGCGGCTGCTGAAACAGAGGCAACTGCGGCAGAAGAAACTGCGCCCGCTGCAACCGCTGCCGAGCCAGCAACAACTGGTACGCCTGCAACCGCACCTACTGAAAATCCAGCAGATGCTACCGTAACCCCAGCTGCTGATACTGATGGTACGGTTGTTGCTGCTGAATCTGGCACCGCAACTGCTGAGGGTACTGTCAATCAAGCGGCAGTACCTGATGATGCTAACTTGACAGCAGAAGAAGCCGATGCGGATTTGGATGGTGGTGAGGGTGCAGAGTTAACGCATACTTGGAAAACTGAAGAGTAAGCTTGTGACCTAAGTATTTTGTTATAAAAACAAATACTTGTATAAATATAGTCAGATACCCGTAATTAAGTACAACTGTTGTGACGATACTTTATTCTAAGAGTGAAAATACTCTAGAAGCTAACATTAAAGACCTGTGCTTGGTTAACTGAGCACAGGTTTTTTTGTAGGTATTTGTGTAATTATTGAATAACTTTTTCTTTACTTGACCATAACCAAGTGAAACAATAATGCGCCTATGTGACCGCTTAGCAAAATAAACAGGAGTTTGGTCGTCATTACAGTGGTCTTTAAAGGAATAAAGTTATGAGCAGAGACTCAAAAGTAAATGTTAGTGAAGCTGAATTGGCAGCACTGGATAATGGGTTTATGGGGCACCCAAAGCCACTACGCCCGCTGTTTTTTACCGAAATGTGGGAACGCTTTTCTTATTATAGTATTCGTCCGTTATTAGTACTGTTTATGGTAGCCACCGTTGGCAGCGGCGGTTTTGGCTTTGATGAAGTCACCGCTTCTGCTATTTATGGTATTTTCGCCGGTTCATTATATTTGGCGGCAGTACCGGGCGGTTGGCTCGCTGATAACTGGCTTGGTCAAGAGCGTGCCTTATGGTGGGGCAGCGTGATTATCGCCCTCGGTCATTTATGTATTGCGCTCTCCGCCATATTTGGCATGACGCTATTTTTTGTTGGTTTGATATGTATTGTATTAGGGTCAGGGTTATTTAAAACCTGTATCTCCGTCATGGTAGGCGCTTTGTATAAAAAAGGCGATGTGCGCCGTGATGGTGGTTTTACCTTGTTTTATATGGGCATTAATATTGGCGCCCTTTTAGCAGCGCTCATCGTTGGGGTGTTTAAAGAAAAGGGCATGTGGCACGCAGGTTTCGGTGTTGGTGGTATCGGTATGCTGATATCATTACTGATCTACCGTTTTTCTGCGCAAAAAACCTTGACCCACTATGCCCAAGCCAAAAATATAAAACCTGAGTGGGAACACGCCAATGACCGCTATAAAAACATCGGTCGCTGGGTAATTGGTTTCTTGGTGTTATTGGCAGCGGTTGTGGTTTTGGTGGCAAGTGGTATGTTACCGTTCAATCCTGAAACGGTCGCTGAATATATGACTTATATCATTGCCGCGGTGGTGATAGGCTACTTTGCGGTTATGTTTGTCTCGCCGCGTCTTGATAAAACCGATAAGCTGCGCCTACTGACTTGCTTTATTTTAATCATTGGCTCAACGCTATTTTGGTCAAGCTTTGAGCAGCAGCCAACCTCGTTTAACCTATTTGCCGATCGCTATACTGACTTGAACGTCTTAGGGTTTGAGATACCGAGTATTTGGTTCCAATCTTTAAACCCGTTGTTTATTTTATTGCTGGCGCCCATTGTTAGTATTGTTTGGGTCAAGCTTGGCAAACGCGGTCTTGAACCTAATAGTATGACCAAGTTTGCGCTCGGGATGTTGATTACCGCGGCAGGCTTCTCGTTGATGATATTTGCCTCAAAAAGCATCTTGACCAGTGACGGCGGCTTAGCATCGCCATTATGGCTCGTGGGTAGTTTATTACTATTAACTTTAGGGGAGCTGGCGCTGAGTCCAGTAGGGTTATCCTCAATGACCAAGCTTGCTCCAAAAGGCATGCAAGGGCAAATGATGGGATTATTCTTTGCCTCTGTCGCCATGGGTAACTTGGTCGCTGCGTTCTTTGGTGGTCACGTTTCAGCCGACAAGATCGAAGGCTTACCAACACTATTTACCACCATGACCATCTTTTTGGTGGTGACCGCAGTGGTGTTATTAGTACTGGCAAAACCTATCAATAACATGCTGGTCAAAAGTGAGCAAGCCGATAAAGCGGCTCAGTAAATAAAGCGTTAAGAAGATGGTGAAGATTAATTAAGCCTATTTAGCTTATTTATAGTAGCAATCGTCCCTATAAACGCCAAAAGATAAGACGTGTTACCATAATCGGTAGCACGTTTTATTGTTTCAATCAGTGAGTTATTTCTCTATCGCCATTGAAAGCCTGCTATCTGCCCAAACATCTAGAGAGGCGCTGCTTTAATACTATTATTAAAATACTATTACTAAGCTGAAATTAATAATAGCTCGGCTAAACGCCTAAGCACTCTTACTCATTTATATAGCTATCATTCTAAAAATAGTAAACCCTTTATAGGCAAATATAACGCTGTATTTAACATTGATAAATTTATTTGCCTCAATAAGACGGCTACTCATAGTCGCCTCTCAAGCGTTTTTTTTAACTCTCATTTTTAAAAGTAATAAGGACACCTTTCATGAATAAACAACACATCCACGAGCGTATTGATAGCCTACGCCAAACGCTAGCGGCACAAGATTTAACGGCGATTATCGTGCCGTCAGCAGACCCGCATTTGTCTGAGTACTTGCCAGAATATTGGCAAGCGCGTCTATGGTTATCAGGCTTTACAGGTTCGGTTGGTACACTGGTCATTACCGCTGACTTTGCTGGCCTATGGACAGACAGTCGCTACTGGGTACACGCCGCGCATCAGCTAGAAGGCACGGGTATTACTTTGGAAAAACTGGCTCCTGGTCAGCCAAATCATATCGATTGGCTAGCGCAAAACTTAACCGAAGGCGATAGCGTGGCGGTGGATGGTAATGTATTGTCTATCGCTGAGCAAGACAGATTGCTTGATGCGTTTGATGCTAACGATATTACTTTAATCACTGAGCGCGATGTGTTGACAGACATATGGAACGACCGTCCAGCATTGCCATCAGCACAGCTCTACCAACACGATGCGCAGTTTATCGATCAGCCCGCCAGCTCAAAACTTGCTGCCGTGCGCGCAGGCATGAAGGAGGCAGGCGCAAGCCATCACTTGCTGTCAAGCTTAGATGATATTGCTTGGTTGACCAACTTACGCGGTGCAGACGTCGATTATAATCCGGTATTTTTAGCGCATATGCTCATTAGCGAAGATAAAGCGGCCTTGTTTGTTGATAATCATAAAGTCAGTAGCGAGATTGAAAAAGCGCTAAAAGACAGCGGTATCACGCTTGCAGATTATGATGCGGTGCAAGAGGCATTAGCTACCTTAACGCCAGAAGATATATTATTGTTAGACCCAAGCAAAGTGGCGGTCGGTACGTTATCAAAAATGGCCGACGATGTTGGCTTTATTGAGCAAATGGCGCCAAGTACGTTACTCAAATCAGTGAAGTCTGCGGCGGATATCGAGCATGTACGCGAAGCGATGCGTCAAGATGGCGCGGCGTTAAGTGAGTTTTTTGCGACATTTGAAAAACGCCTAGCAGACGGTGAGCGTTTGAGTGAGCTGGATGTCGATAGTATGCTCATCGAAGTTCGTAGTCAGCAGCCGCATTATGTGTCGCCAAGCTTTCCAACCATCGCAGGCTTTAACGAAAACGGCGCCTTGCCGCATTACCGTGCGACGCCAGAAAAATTCAGCTACCTTGATGTCGCTGAAGGCGAGGGCGGCTTATTGCTCATTGACTCAGGTGCGCAATATCAAAACGGTACCACCGATATCACCCGCGTGGTCGGGATTGGACAAGTAAGTTCTGAGCATAAACGCGACTTTACCACCGTGCTTAAAGCCCATATCGCCTTAGCAAAAGCGCATTTCCCTGATGGTATTGCGTCACCGCTCATCGATGCGATTTGCCGTGCACCCTTGTGGCAAGCACAGATGGACTATGGTCATGGTACCGGTCATGGCGTTGGTTATTTCTTAAACGTCCATGAAGGCCCGCAGGTCATTGCTTATAGTGCCAGCACGCCAAAAGAGCGCGCGATGAAAGAAGGGATGATATCTAGTAATGAGCCAGGTTTATACCGCGAGGGCAAATGGGGTATTCGTATCGAAAACTTGGTGGTCAATACGCCGGTTGCGAATCCGACTGAGACTGAGTTTGGACAATTCCTACACTTTGAAACCATCACTTACTGCCCCATTGATACCCGTTTGATTGAGCCTGCACTATTAACCCAATTCGAGATTGATTGGCTCAATGATTATCATAGCCAAGTCTATGCCGAGCTAAAAGATCGCGTTAAAGGTGCAGCACTTGAGTGGCTAACCGAGCGTACTAAAGCTATCTAAGGCAAAAACTTATATTCTTGAATTGAAGATATTAAAAAGCCCCGTCAATATCGATGGGGCTTTTTAATCTCTAGTTATACGAAGAAACTCCTAATTTAAATCAGGTTTTTTATAGCTAATGAATGTTTTTCTTGGCGATATTTTCATTACTTTTAATAGTAGTGGTGGTATCAGGTTCGGTTAAATGCTGTGCCAATTCGGCCCGTAACCAAGATTTTAAATTCTCAGAAATTTGCATCATTTGCTCGCTTAAATAGTCATCGACATGCATCTCAAGCTCGCGAATTAATTCTGGGTGACTCGCGCCAAGTTTAGTATCTTTTAAAGACAAAGGAATAGCGGCGTCTGAAACAGCTTTATCGATAACGGTTTTCATATTATGATCGTTTGCGCCATTTACCACATTGGCAGTTTCTTGAATGGATTTTTTATCAGTGTCAGTATCAGCAGTAGTTTTCGTAGCATCTGTTTTAGTAGCTTCCAGTTTTTCTACTGCGTCAGTGTCATTTTTACTAGTAATATTTTTACTACTATCATTGTCATCAACACTGGTAGCTCGTTTATGATCTAGCTGCTCATCGTGCTGTTGCTCTTGTTTCGCCGCTGCTGCCTCTAATGCTTCTTCTTTCTGCTTAGCGTCTGCTACTGCTTTTGCCTGTTTTTCTTTTTCTACACGTTCTTTTTCTACACGTTCTTCTTCTTCTAAACGCTCTTTTTCGGCAGCCGCTCGCTCTTGCGCTTGTTTTTCGGCAATGGCTTTGGCAATCGCTTGTTCAGCTTCATGATTTTCATAAAGATTATCAAGATGGGCGTCTAAGTCATGAGTGCTAAAAACAAAGGTTTCAAATGGCGTGTCGTGTTGTAAGAGGGTGGTGATATCGGTAAGTTCTTGGATGATAGAGGCGCGTACAGGGTCTGGCGCACACGTCCAGCGCTGATAAAACTGATGGGAAAATGAGTAGCTTGACATGGTATCTTCCATAAATGTTGCATAAAATTACCCCTTATCATACGCAAGTACGATAAGGGGCTGCAAGTGGTCAAACGTAGCAAATCTGACACCAAGGTTACAACGGCTAAAATAATAGTTTTTTAACATTTATTTAGCGTTTTTAACGTTGTTTTAGGCGTTTTAGCTTGATGGTTGCACCGGCCAACGAGCGAATATAAGCGACCCATTGGTGCCACCAAAACCAAAGCTATTGGAGACTGCATATTGCAGATTATCAACTTTACGTGATTGGTTGGCCACGTAATCGAGATTGCAGTTGTCTTCAACATTATCTAAGTTAATGGTCGGCGGTACCTGCTGATGTTGCAGGGCAAGCACAGTAAAGATAGCCTCGATACCACCAGCGGCACCCAATAAATGACCGGTCATCGATTTGGTCGAGCTGACCAAAATGCTGTCTTTAACGGGCGCAAAAACGGTTTCAATCGCAATGGATTCGGCAACATCACCAGCAGGCGTACTGGTACCGTGGGCATTGACGTAGCCAACCGCGGCAGGCTCAATACCGGCATCGTTTAGTGCGTTGCGCATGGCGCGAGCCGCACCGCTACCATCTTCTGGTGGTGCGGTAATGTGGCTGGCATCGTCACTCATCCCAAAGCCAACCAGCTCAGCAAGTATCGTTGCGCCGCGCGCTTTAGCATGGGCAAGGCTTTCAAGGACGACGACACCCGCGCCATCACCGAGTACAAAGCCATCACGCTCTTTATCAAACGGACGCGAGGCTTTGGTTGGCTCATCATTACGAGTTGAGAGGGCATGCATCGCCCCAAAACCTGACATTCCAAGCGGGCTCGAGCCTTTTTCACTACCACCTGCCAGCATCACATCGGCATCGCCATAGGCAATCAAGCGCGCAGCAAGTCCGATAGCGTGGGTCGCGGTGGTACAAGCAGTCGAGGTCGCCAGGTTTGGGCCTTGTAAAGTATGCTTAATAGCGACCAAACCTGCAGCCATATTAACGATAGAACCTGGAATGATAAAGGGCGAAACCTTCATAGCGCCTTTGTCACGTAGGGTATCACGGCTGTTTTCAATGGTTTGGATACCGCCAATGCCTGACCCTAATATTACGCCAAAGCGCTCTTGCTCGACATCTTGTACAGGTGTATCAGCTGCGCTAACTTCATCGATAAAACCCGCGTCTTTTAACGCCATAGCCGAAGCTGCAACGGCATAATGCATAAATTCATCATAGCGGCGCGCGTCTTTAGCATTCATATATTGCTTGGCGTCAAAATCCTTGACCACACCCGCAATTTGCGCCCGATAGTCGGTTGCATCAAAATGAGTAATGGGCGCGATACCGCTCTCGCCATTAAGTAGACGCGTCCACGAGCTTGCGACGTCTAATCCTAAAGGTGTCACCGCACCCATACCCGTCACCACCACACGCATCTCATCTGGGCGTTCATAATGGGGCGGCTTTTGACGCAGAGTTTGCTGGATAGTGGCAGCATTAGAGTCGGCGGCTTGCGCGTTTGGTGAACTGCTATATTGGCTCATGCGATATATCCTGTACGTGCGATCCTAAAAAGAAGGTATTTTAACCGTCATTATAAAACACATTAGTGCACGTATGTAAACTAAAATTTAAACAATTAGAGGCTTATTAAGCAAAACAAACTTGACCCAATACCACGCCTTTACTTGCGCCAGTGACCGCTGGCAAGTTACCAGTTTCTCCCATTAGGGTTTGCCGTGCCAACCATGCAAAGGCAACGGCTTCGACCCAAGCGGGGTTCAGCCCTAAGCTGGCCGTAGTTTCTACTTTGCAGTGAGGTAAATGCGCCTGCAAGCGAGTCATCAAGTAATCATTTAAGGCACCGCCACCGCAGACATAAACCGAGCTGTTTTCATTTGCCTTAATAAACATATTGATTTGCATACTGGCACTCATCGCCGTCAGCTCGGTCAATGTTGCCTGCACATCAGCTGACGAATAGCGAATATGGGCAGAGGCTTGGTCAAATTTTTGCAGCTCGCTTTGTAGCCACGCTAAGTTAAAGTCTTCACGCCCTGTGCTTTTCGGATAGGTTCGCGCAAAAAATGGATGCTCTATCAGTTGATTAAGTAACGGCTCAACGACTTGTCCTGACTGCGCCCATGCGCCACCAGCATCATAATCTTTATCCGTATGCAATGCCGTCCACGCATCGAGTAATAAATTGGCAGGGCCGGTATCATAACCAATCACCGAGCTATTATTAACAACAGCATCATTAGCATTAATAGAGCTGTCATTGGCTGGTAAGACGGTGATATTGGCAATACCGCCCAAGTTTAATAACACTCGCGTGCTATCAGGCATGGCAAATAATGCTTGATGAAAGGCAGGTACTAAGGGCGCGCCTTGACCACCGACGGCCATATCGCGGCGGCGAAAGTCGCTGACCACGCTAATACCAGTACGCTCGGCGATGATATTGGCATCGAGCAGTTGCAAACTAAATCCCATTTGCGGACGATGGCGCACCGTTTGACCATGGCAGCCAATCGCTAGCACCGACTCTACATCGGTATTGGACTGCTGCAATAGATTATTGACCACGTCGCTGGCAAATTCAGCATATTCCTTACTTGCCCAGCCAAACCAGTCTAATTCGCTGCTTGGTTCGCCCATTGTCGAGGTTAATTCTTGCACACCATTTGGCTGACAAAGTGCCAATAACACCTCACGCAGGCGTGGCGGAAAATCTTGGCTAATAGACGCTAATAGCCGTAGCGGTTGTTGGATGTTTTCTTCACCACCGAATTGACAAAGTACCGCATCCATACCATCCAAGCTGGTGCCAGACATCATGCCGATATATAAGCCATCATCGAAGTTTTCAAATACCGTTTGCTCAAGCGCATCGGTCAAGGTGGCATAATTCAAATCGTCATCTAAAGTTTTGTCCAAAGTGTTATTTAAATTATCGTCATAATTGATAGTTGAATCAGTATTATCATTAGTATCAGCAATCGATGCAGGGTTGGTCATGGCAATTTACCTTAAAAAACGCTAGTATATCTCTCAAATTCTAACATCTTTTACGGGCTACGAAATTCTAATTGGCCCAAACGCGTTACCCTTTAAATAAAGACAATAAAGAGAGCATCATGACCACCCAAACTTACACCCTAGAAGAACAACTTGCCCTGATTCAGCGCGGTACGCAAGAAATCCTATCGGAAGACGATTTGGTTAAAAAGTTAAAACTGAATCGCCCGCTGCGTATCAAGGCAGGCTTTGATCCCACCGCGCCTGACTTACATTTAGGTCATACCGTGCTGATTAATAAGCTGAAGCATTTTCAAGACTTGGGTCATGAGATTTATTTCCTAATCGGTGATTATACCGCCAAGATTGGTGATCCATCTGGCAAAAACAGCACACGCCCGCCGTTGACCGATGAGCAAATCAAAGTCAACGCGCAGACTTATGCGGAACAAGTCTTTAAGATTTTGGATAAAGAAAAAACCAAGATTGTCTTTAACTCTGAATGGTTTAAAGACATGTCAGCGGGCGATATGATTCAGCTTTCTAGCCAGTTGACCGTTTCACGCATGCTTGAGCGTGATGATTTCTCTAAACGCTATGCGGCGCAAACGCCAATTGCTATCCATGAGTTTTTATACCCATTGGTGCAAGGCTATGACTCTATCGCGCTAAAAGCCGACGTCGAGCTTGGCGGTACGGACCAAACCTTTAATATCTTAATGGGACGTACTTTGCAAGGTCGTTATGGGCAAGAGCCACAAGTTTGTATCACCGTGCCAATCTTAGAAGGGCTGGACGGCGTTAATAAAATGTCTAAGTCACTCGGCAACTACGTCGGTATTTACGATGCGCCGGGCACCATGTACCAAAAACTGCTGTCGATGCCAGATACCTTAATTCGTCGCTACTTTGAATTTTTAAGCTTTAAGCCGATGGAAGAAGTCGAAGCGTTAATGGCAGAGATGGAAAACGGTCGCAACCCACAAGAAATCAAACGTATTCTTGCTGAAGAATTGATTGAACGCTTCCATGATGCGGATGCTGCTGCTAATGCGCATAAATCAGCAGGTAACGTATTGGCTGATGGCGAATTGCCAGTCGATTTACCAGAAGTGACGTTAGAGTTAGAAGGGCAGGACGCATTATTTATCACGCAAATCCTAAACCAAGCAGAGCTTGCCAAAAATAGCTCATCGGCTAAAGATATGATTAAACGCGGCGCGGTAAAAGTAGATGGCGAAGTGGTCGATGCAGGCTTTAGTTTAACGTCTGGTCAGACAGTCGTTATCCAAGCAGGTAAAAAGGCTTATGCAAAAGTGACAGTTGCTTAAATTGACTAGTTTCAATAATTCAGGTAATCATTAAAGATAAGGTCGATATTGATTGTTGACCTTATTTATTTTGCGTTATGAATTTACTGCGACAGTATTTAGCTCGTGTACTTAAGATATAAATGAGGATTTAATCATGACAGAAAAAACGGTTTGCCAAGGCATTTACCGCCATTATAAAGGCAGTCTTTACCAAGTTTTGCATACCGCGCAGCATTCAGAAACCGAAGAAGCGCTAGTCGTTTACCGCTGCCTATACGGTGAGTATGGCGTGTGGGTACGACCATTAGCGATGTTTACTGAAACGGTTGAAGTTGATGGTAAAGAAATACCGAGATTTGAGCTGATTAAAGCCTTAGCTGATTAAGGCTTTAAAAATACTTAAAACTCATTGCTCAAATAAAAAGCGTCTTTTAAGGTCGCTTTTTTTATATGAGTAAGGCGATCAAATGAATCCAAGCACACAATCTGTGCTGCTATTCGATAGCAAATGACTGTAATAGGAAACGTATATAATAGATACTATATGTACTAAATAATAGTTTCACTGTTTAATAAGGATGTTAGCCGATGGGCAAGTTAACTTTAGCATTGCTTGATAGCAGCTTATATCCACAAAGCTGGCAGCAGCAAATATTTACCAATCCGCGCGCGCTATTGCTAGCCATGCTCATGACAGAAAATATGCCAGATGCCGAAGCATTTACAAAGCAATTATTAGCCAATGATGTTTATCAAGATTGGATAAATAGCAGCGTCTTTGGTCGCTATCTACACCGTAATTTTACGGCGTTTTATCGACAAACAGAAGACAGTTTTAATACCGATATGCCAGCGTTATTTCGCCGCGAGCTTATGCGCCACGCCCAGTGTTTACCAATAGAGCAAGTATTCTTTTTTGCAGGGGATTTAGCAAAAAGCGTGCGCCAGACAAAGGTGTTAATCACAACGCTCAATCCTGCCACCGCGATTATTGATGCTCAACAGTTAAGTGCAAAATCTACTATGAATAATCCGACCATGATTATCAATCAGATAGTAATTAAAGGTAAGCAAGTTTTAGGATTTCCGATACGTCATAATAAACGTACCAGCGAGCGCACGCGTAATGAGGTATTGATTTTGGATTTTCAGGAATTGCGCTTGGTCAATGAAGAGAATGTCATGGCCAAAAAAAGAAGCAACATAGATGCGACTATATTGCTTCGGTCTTATGAATTACGTTAATAAACCGAATGGTCGGCTAAACCTTTAAGAGTCTTGCTTAGCAATCGTTAGACCGTTGTAGGTTTGCGCAACCGGCATCACTTCTAAACGATTGACGTTAATATGGGCAGGCGATTCAATCAGCCATAACAAGATATCGCCAATATCGTCACCGGTCATGGTTTTAAAGCCATCATAAACTTGAGCGGCTTTCTCGTCATCGCCATGATAGCGCACGTTTGAAAATTCAGTGCCCGCCACATTACCCGGTTCAAGATTGGTCACGCGCACTTGCGTACCGAGTAAGTCCGCCCGCAGATTTAAGCTAAATTGTTTGACAAAGGCTTTGGTCGCACCATAGACGTTACCACCAAAATAAGGCCAACTGCCCGCAATTGAACCAACATTAATAATATAACCGCTATCGCGTGCGACCATGGCTGGCAAGACAGCATGAGTCAACGCCATCAAACCTTTAACATTGGTATCAATCATACGCATCCAATCATCAAGACTGGCGTTGTGCGCAGGCTCGGTGCCAAGTGCCAGTCCAGCGTTATTCACCAAGACATCGATTTGACTAAAGTCAGCCGGCAAGTCAGCAATGATTTGTGGAATAGACGCCGTGTCACTGACATCCATGACCACAGGTAAAAATGCTTCGCCCAACGTATTTGCCAAAGCGTTTAGCTTATCTAAGCGTCTGGCACAGCCAATCACGCGATGACCATTGGCAACCAAACGCTCAGCTAATGCTTTACCGAAACCGGCGCTTGCCCCTGTAATCAATACGTTCATCTTATATCCTTATCATTGATGTTGCGTGCTTCATAATTTTTATGACGATAGCTTGTTTTGGTTTAAAGGCGTTGTCTTACTTGTTAAATAACTGCTTACCAAAGATTTTATCGCCCGCATCGCCAAGACCGGGAATGATATAGCCATGCTCGTCTAAATGGCTGTCGAGTGCGGCAGTATAAATGGTCACATCAGGATGGGCTTCATTCACCAAACGCACGCCTTCAGGCGCGGCAACCAAGACCAATGCCTTGATATTAGTACAGCCATTTTTCTTTAGCATCTCGATGGTTGCAACCATTGAGCCGCCAGTCGCTAACATTGGGTCAATGATAAGGGCTGGGCGTTTGTCCATGTGGCTGACAAATTTTTCAAAAAACGGCACAGGCTGCAAGGTTTCTTCGTCGCGCTGTAAACCGACGACAGAGATTTTCGCCGTTGGGATTAAATCGAGCACGCCGTCGAGCATACCGATACCAGCACGCAAAATAGGGACAATAGTCACAGTTTTGCCCGAAATTTGCTCACCAGTGATTTCACCACACCAGCCTTGCATCGGGAAGCTTTCGATTTCAAAGTCACGGCTCGCTTCATACGCCATCAAGCGCGCAAGCTCTTTGGTTAGGGTGCGAAATTTATAGGTGCTACAGTCTTTTTCACGCATAAGGCTGAGTTTATGACGGACTAACGGGTGATCAATAACGGTGATTTTTAAGTCATTCATAAGGTCTCTCTTGATTTTTCGCTGATGCTTGCGCAGTTACTGCGGTTGCTATTAGTAATAAAGATACAAACACTTACTGCACTTCAACCCTATACCTAGACCATCAATAGTAAGCTTAATGCTTTAATAAAAAAGTAAGCCAAAGGCATTTATAACAAGGTTAGTTTTATTTAAGCAAACTATGTTCGACTATGATAACGCCCTAACAAATGAAGTAGTGTTTAGGCTTGCTATGATAACAAAAAAACTGCTTTTCTGATGAAGAATCTTATGACTACACAACCATCCCATACCCATGATAATACTGATAAATTGGATACCAACTCGTTATTGCCCGAAGCGCGCACCGCAGAAGTAGAAACCCATCCCTTTGGTCCAGTATTACCGCCCGATGCTACGGTGATGATGATGGGTACTTTTCCACCGACTGCTGATAAATGGGCAATGCGCTTTCACTATCCGAACTTTTATAATGATATGTGGCGTATCTATGGCAGCGTATTCTTTGATGACATTGATTATTTTAGAGTAGGCGATGAAAAGCGTTTTGACCCTGAGCGTATTCGTGCCTTTATGTTCGAGCGCGGCATTGCCTCTTGTCCTACCGTTACTCAAGCTATTCGGGAAACAGGTAATGCCTCGGACAAAAACCTCACCGTTGTCACCCCCGTTGATTTAGATATTATCTTGCCACAAGTGCCAAAGGTTGAAACCTTATTTACCACCGGCGGTAAAGCCACTGAGGTGCTGCTTAGTTTATTATCCGAGCCACCTGCCAAATCAAAATACCCTAAGACCAACCAAAGCATGGATTACCCTTATAAATGGCAAAATGATAATAATAAAAAATCCAATGTAAATAGTCTTACCTTATATAGGTTGCCTTCAACGTCACGCGCCTATCCTTTAGCGTTAGATAAAAAAGTCGCTGCTTATAAGGATTTCTTTAAAAAGATAGGTAAACTATAAAAGCGTTATGTATAAAAGAGGATTATATAGACAGCTTCCATATAGAAGAAATAAGCGATTTTAAGCAGAAAATGCAGTCTATGATAAAGGTAAAATTATTTTTAACCCTAACTGACTGATAAATAAACAGTATTAATGACAAGGTCAGATAATCGTTAAAATAGCGGATAAACCCCCTTGACCCCCTACTAAAAGCGCGTATAATGCCACCCAGTCGAAAGGGAAGGGCGTTTACAAAGAGCTTTGATACTGAATAAACACCCATTAGCGAGAAAGAACACATCAAACTACTTTTACGTAGGCTGATAAAGTTTTCAAACTAAATAAAAATAACTTCTTGACTAATTAAAATAAGCGTCTATAATACGCACCTCATTAGGGAGAACCGGAACAACTTATATGTCAATTACATATAACAAACCTGGCTAACCCATTGAAACAAATTATAAAAAAGCTTGACAAACCAAATCATTATGATATGATAGTCGGCTCGCTAGATAGGATAAGTTCTTAGCTTAAACTGACTAGCAAAGAGAAAAACCCTATATATCAGTTACTGGACGACAGTAGCTTGACACTATTTAAAAGCATAACTAAAGAACAACTTGTGTGGATTTTTGCTGATTCAGAATGCTAAAAAATAAAGTTGGTTTTACTCTCTTTTCGGGAGTCATTCTAACTATAAAAATTATCATTTAAGACAGCAAGAAAACTCAAAGTTAATTCATTATATGAAACATACGAGAGCGTAATTGCCAGATTAAATGAGCCAAGTTTCGGAGTCTCTTTAAAGGACTTCATGCAAGATTAAACTGAAGAGTTTGATCATGGCTCAGATTGAACGCTGGCGGCAGGCTTAACACATGCAAGTCGAGCGGTAACAGGAGAAGCTTGCTTCTCGCTGACGAGCGGCGGACGGGTGAGTAATACTTAGGAATCTACCTAGTAGTGGGGGATAGCTCGGGGAAACTCGAATTAATACCGCATACGACCTACGGGAGAAAGGGGGCAACTTGTTGCTCTCGCTATTAGATGAGCCTAAGTCGGATTAGCTAGATGGTGGGGTAAAGGCCTACCATGGCGACGATCTGTAGCTGGTCTGAGAGGATGATCAGCCACACCGGGACTGAGACACGGCCCGGACTCCTACGGGAGGCAGCAGTGGGGAATATTGGACAATGGGGGCAACCCTGATCCAGCCATGCCGCGTGTGTGAAGAAGGCCTTTTGGTTGTAAAGCACTTTAAGCAGTGAAGAAGACTCTATGGTTAATACCCATAGACGATGACATTAGCTGCAGAATAAGCACCGGCTAACTCTGTGCCAGCAGCCGCGGTAATACAGAGGGTGCAAGCGTTAATCGGAATTACTGGGCGTAAAGCGAGCGTAGGTGGCTTGATAAGTCAGATGTGAAAGCCCCGGGCTTAACCTGGGAACGGCATCTGATACTGTTAGGCTAGAGTAGGTGAGAGGAAGGTAGAATTCCAGGTGTAGCGGTGAAATGCGTAGAGATCTGGAGGAATACCGATGGCGAAGGCAGCCTTCTGGCATCATACTGACACTGAGGTTCGAAAGCGTGGGTAGCAAACAGGATTAGATACCCTGGTAGTCCACGCCGTAAACGATGTCTACTAGTCGTTGGGTCCCTTGAGGACTTAGTGACGCAGCTAACGCAATAAGTAGACCGCCTGGGGAGTACGGCCGCAAGGTTAAAACTCAAATGAATTGACGGGGGCCCGCACAAGCGGTGGAGCATGTGGTTTAATTCGATGCAACGCGAAGAACCTTACCTGGTCTTGACATATCTAGAATCCTGCAGAGATGCGGGAGTGCCTTCGGGAATTAGAATACAGGTGCTGCATGGCTGTCGTCAGCTCGTGTCGTGAGATGTTGGGTTAAGTCCCGCAACGAGCGCAACCCTTGTCCTTAGTTACCAGCGGTTTGGCCGGGAACTCTAAGGATACTGCCAGTGACAAACTGGAGGAAGGCGGGGACGACGTCAAGTCATCATGGCCCTTACGACCAGGGCTACACACGTGCTACAATGGTAGGTACAGAGGGCAGCTACACAGCGATGTGATGCGAATCTCAAAAAGCCTATCGTAGTCCAGATTGGAGTCTGCAACTCGACTCCATGAAGTAGGAATCGCTAGTAATCGCGGATCAGAATGCCGCGGTGAATACGTTCCCGGGCCTTGTACACACCGCCCGTCACACCATGGGAGTTGATTGCACCAGAAGTGGGTAGCCTAACCTTTTAGGATGGCGCTCACCACGGTGTGGTTGATGACTGGGGTGAAGTCGTAACAAGGTAGCCGTAGGGGAACCTGCGGCTGGATCACCTCCTTATAGACAGCATTCGGTCAGCAAGAATTCACAACAAGTTGTTCTTTAGTTTAAGCTTACGTTTATACAAGCGTAATTTGGGTCTGTAGCTCAGCTGGTTAGAGCACCGTGTTGATAACGCGGGGGTCAGTGGTTCAAGTCCACTTAGACCCACCATTTATATATGGGGCCATAGCTCAGTTGGTAGAGCGCCTGCCTTGCACGCAGGAGGTCAACGGTTCGACTCCGTTTGGCTCCACCACTATAAACGCAGTAAGCTTTGAATGCTAATAAATAAAATAGGTATCAAACAGAAACAAGTGATTCCAATATAGCAATATATTATCTGATTACTTCTTTCTGTTTTATACGGAAACTTACTACTCGACGAGAGAGTAAGAACTATTTAAAAACATAGATATGAGTCTGGGTTAGAGTGGCGTGTTCACGCGACACTCTAACCTTAAGAAATCCTCTTTTAACGACATTGTTTGTTATCCCAAAGAGGATTTCTTAAAAAAATAAAGAGAACTGAATCAAGCGTAAACATAGGTGATATCGTTATCATAATTAGATTGTATGACACTTTGAAGTCGAAAGACTACTTGGGGTTGTATGGTCAAGTAATGAAGCGCACATGGTGGATGCCTTGGCAGTCAGAGGCGATGAAAGACGTGACAGCCTGCGATAAGCTTCGGGGAGGCGGCAATATCCTGTGATCCGGAGATTTCTGAATGGGGAAACCCAGCTAGCATAAGCTAGCTATCTTATATTTATATAAGAGGCGAACGAGGGGAAGTGAAACATCTCAGTACCCTTAGGAATAGACATCAATTGAGATTCCCCTAGTAGCGGCGAGCGAACGGGGAGAAGCCGATTAATGCTAATGTAGAAGAACAGCGTGGGAAAGCTGACCGTAGTAGGTGATAGTCCTGTATTCGAAACATTAGCGTTAACATATTAAGTAGAGCGGGGCACGAGAAATCCTGTTTGAAGATGGGGGGACCATCCTCCAAGGCTAAATACTCCTGACTGACCGATAGTGAACCAGTACCGTGAGGGAAAGGCGAAAAGAACCCCTGTGAGGGGAGTGAAATAGAACCTGAAACCGTGTGCGTACAAGCAGTGGGAGCCTTAATTTATTAGGGTGACCGCGTACCTTTTGTATAATGGGTCAGCGACTTATATTCTGTAGCAAGGTTAACCGTTTAGGGGAGCCGTAGGGAAACCGAGTCTTAATAGGGCGATTAGTTGCAGGGTATAGACCCGAAACCGAGTGATCTATCCATGAGCAGGTTGAAAGTGCCGTAACAGGCACCGGAGGACCGAACCCACTGTCGTTGAAAAGCCAGGGGATGACTTGTGGATAGGGGTGAAAGGCTAATCAAACTCGGTGATAGCTGGTTCTCCCCGAAAGCTATTTAGGTAGCGCCTCGGACGAACACCATTGGGGGTAGAGCACTGTTTCGGCTAGGGGGTCATACCGACTTACCAAACCGATGCAAACTCCGAATACCGATGAGTGATATCCGGGAGACACACAGTGGGTGCTAACGTCCATTGTGGAGAGGGAAACAACCCAGACCGCCAGCTAAGGCCCCAAATTCCTAGTTAAGTGGGAAACGAGGTGGGAAGGCATAGACAGCTAGGAGGTTGGCTTAGAAGCAGCCATCCTTTAAAGAAAGCGTAATAGCTCACTAGTCGAGTCGGCCCGCGCGGAAGATGTAACGGGGCTCAAACTAGGAGCCGAAGCTGCGGATTTGAATTTGTTTTCAAGTGGTAGGGGAGCGTTGTGTAAGCCTGTGAAGGTGTGTTGTAAAGCATGCTGGAGGTATCACAAGAGCGAATGCTGACGTGAGTAACGATAATGCGAGTGAAAAGCTCGCACGCCGGAAGATCAAGGGTTCCAGTCCAACGTTAATCGGGGCTGGGTGAGTCGACCCCTAAGGCGAGGCCGAAAGGCGTAGTCGATGGGAAATCGGTTAATATTCCGATACTTGTTTATAATGCGATGGAGGGACGGAGTAGGTTATGTCAGCCTGGCGTTGGTTGTCCAGGTGAAAGGATGTAGGCTTACAGTTTAGGCAAATCCGGACTGTAATACGGCTGAGATCTGATAGCAAGCGGTACTTGTACCGTGAAGTGGCAAATACCATGCTTCCAGGAAAAGCTTCTAAGCAATAGTTATAAACGAATCGTACCCTAAACCGACACAGGTGATCAGGTAGAGAATACCAAGGCGCTTGAGAGAACTCTGCTGAAGGAACTAGGCAAAATGGTACCGTAACTTCGGGAGAAGGTACGCTGCCGATGGTGATAGGACTTGCTCCTTGAGCTGTTGGCAGTCGCAGATACCAGGCTGCTGCAACTGTTTATTAAAAACACAGCACTCTGCAAACACGAAAGTGGACGTATAGGGTGTGATGTCTGCCCGGTGCTGGAAGGTTAATTGATGGGGTTAGCGTAAGCGAAGCTCTTGATCGAAGCCCCAGTAAACGGCGGCCGTAACTATAACGGTCCTAAGGTAGCGAAATTCCTTGTCGGGTAAGTTCCGACCTGCACGAATGACATAATGATGGCAGCGCTGTCTCCAGCAGAGACTCAGTGAAATCGAAATCGCAGTGAAGATGCTGTGTACCCGCGGCTAGACGGAAAGACCCCGTGAACCTTTACTACAGCTTTACATTGAACTTTGACCTGACTTGTGCAGGATAGGTGGGAGGCTTTGAAGCCGAGACGCTAGTCTTGGTGGAGCCATCCTTGAAATACCACCCTGGTCATGTCGGGGTTCTAACTCAGGTATAACAATACCGAGGACAATGTATGGTGGGTAGTTTGACTGGGGCGGTCTCCTCCTAAAGAGTAACGGAGGAGTACGAAGGTGCGCTCAGAACGGTCGGAAATCGTTCATAGAGTATAAAGGCAAAAGCGCGCTTAACTGCGAGACCCACAAGTCGAGCAGGTACGAAAGTAGGTCTTAGTGATCCGGTGGTTCTGTATGGAAGGGCCATCGCTCAACGGATAAAAGGTACTCTGGGGATAACAGGCTGATACCGCCCAAGAGTTCATATCGACGGCGGTGTTTGGCACCTCGATGTCGGCTCATCTCATCCTAGGGCTGAAGCAGGTCCTAAGGGTATGGCTGTTCGCCATTTAAAGAGGTACGCGAGCTGGGTTTAGAACGTCGTGAGACAGTTCGGTCCCTATCTACCGTGGGCGTTGGAAATTTGAGAGGATCTGCTCCTAGTACGAGAGGACCAGAGTGGACGAACCACTGGTGTTCGGGTTGTCATGCCAATGGCATTGCCCGGTAGCTACGTTCGGATGGGATAACCGCTGAAAGCATCTAAGCGGGAAGCCCACCTCAAGATTAGATTTCCCTAAAGAGCCGTTCAAGACTAGGACGTTGATAGGCAGGGTGTGGAAGCACAGCGATGTGTGTAGCTAACCTGTACTAATTGCTCGTTTGGCTTGACCATACAACACCCAAGTGGTTTGTATCAAGTCTAATTATTTCGATATCACCTTAATCCTTGGTTCAGTTGGATTAAGATGACACTAGTCATTAAACACACAGACTCATATCTAACCCCCTTTGCTGACGACAATAGCATGATGGTACCACCTGATCCCTTCCCGAACTCAGAAGTGAAACATCATCGCGCCAATGGTAGTGTGGCTCCGGCCATGTGAGAGTAGGTCATCGTCAGCTCTCTATTCCTGAAAACCCCCTTAGCTTAATTGCTAAGGGGGTTTTCTTTTGGCTGCGGGGTTTATATAAAAAAATATCGCTTGCCTACTCTAATCAATGCTTATACCAAACCCAATACATAACCTAGAAGACCATGACTTTGGCAAACACTCAAAGACTGAGCGCAATCCCAGAGCCCGACTACGCCTGCTCATCTTATACCAATATAGTATAGGCAAAGCCACTAACGATATTGCTAAAGACCTCTGCATACATCCTGAAACTGCCAGACGGACATTGAAGCGATATTATGAACGAGGACTTGAGAGTCTCTACGATCGTCATCGTCGAGGTCGTCACAGCAAATTGGCAGAAGCAGACATAGCCGCTTTTAAAGCCATGATAGTCTCTGAACAAGAAAAGCGCGCTGGCGGTCGTCTAACAGGCAAAGACATTCAGCAATTGGCTAAAGAACACTACAACGCTCACTACACCGTTAACGGTATCTACGAGCTACTCAAGCGTATTGATATGAGTTGGATAAGTGCTCGTAGTCAGCATCCAAAAGCCGACATACAAGCTCAAGACGCTTTTAAAAAAACTTTATAGCACAGGTTAAGGCGTCACTGCCTACTGATGTGAGCTTAGATCAAGTGGACACCTGGTTTCAAGATGAAACTCGAATAGGACAACAAGGCTCATTGACCAGAGTTTGGCACTATCGCGGTGGGCGACCTCGACTGATCAAACAGCAACAGTTTCATTCCGCTTATCTGTTTGGTGCCTTTTGTCCAGCGACAAAGAAGGCTATCGGCTTAGTACTGCCTTCAGTGAATAAACATACTATGTTATTGCATATGCAAGAGATTAGTAAAGCCGTACCAAAAGGACGTCATGCGGTGGTGGTGATGGACGGCGCATTATGGCATCAACCAAGCTTGAATCAGGCTAATGTCACTACGCTTAAACTACCGCCTTATTCACCTGAGCTTAATCCCTCTGAGAGAGTATGGCAGTACCTTAAGCAAAATGAGCTATCTAATCGTTGTTATGACAGTTATGAGGCTATTGTCGATGCCACTTGCTTGGCTTGGAATAATTTGCTTAAACAGCCACAAAGAATTCGGTCGTTAACTGCTCGTGCTTGGGCACAACTTTAATTGTCGGGTTTGGTATAACTTTACTTATCTGAAGTTATAGTCAAGGAATTCTAGAATCGCTACAAGGCGACCGACCGCAGATAGTACATTGAATACATCCAGGGCGGGTAACACTGTAGCGGTTTAAAAGTGCTCTGACTATATAGTAAAATTCAATTTATTCATTTTCATTCTTAAAAAACATTAAGTAGAAAAATATGGCTGTAGATTTTACCAATACCTTAATTGTTGCGATATCAGCGACGGCTTTATTTGATTTATCAGAATCCGAAAATCATCTGGTAGCGTTATTGCAACAGCGACCTCACGAAGCGATTAAAGAATTCCGCGATTATATGGCTGAACGTGAAAACGATCCGCTCAGCATCGGTGCCGGTTATCCGCTTATCAAAGCGTTGCTAAATTTAAATAACTATTGCCATGATTGTGAAGGGCAGAGTTCAGGTATTGATACACCGCTGGTTGAAGTGGTGATTGTCTCAAAAAGTAGTCCGGATACGGGTATTCAAGTGCTCAACGCGATTCGTGAGCGTGGCTTAACCATTTCGCGCTCGGCATTTATCTCTGGAAGCCCTATTGCACCTTATATTAAAGATTTTAATGTGGATTTGTTTTTGACCACCAATCGTGATGATGCGCAGCAGGTAGCAGATGCCAATATTTGTGCTTGTGCGATATTGGATGCCACTCCGGTCAATACTTATGAGCTTGATACGCAGCAGCTACGTATTGCTTTTGATGGTGATGCGGTGTTATTTGATGATTCAGGTGAGCTGCTTTATAAGCAAAAAGGCTTGCGCGCTTTTCATGAGCGTGAAGCCAAGATGCGTGACTTGCCCATAGAAAAAGGCCCTTATGCCGAGCTGTTGATTAAGCTGTCAAAAATGCAGGAGCGTTTGCCTGCAAGATTGCATACGTCTCCTATGAAGATCGCTTTGGTTACGGCTCGAAATGCCCCTGCCGACTTGCGTGCTATTAAAACGCTACGTGATTGGGGTGTCGATCTCGATATGGCATTTTTTTTGGGCGGACTTGAAAAGACGGCTGTATTAAAAACCTTTGCGCCACATATCTTCTTTGATGATTCGGTCAAACATATTGATGCGGCGCGTGATTTTATGCCAACGGCGTTGGTTCCTTATCATTCGACCTCTTTGCTGCATGCCAAGAGTGTATTAACGGCAGAAAAAGACACCTCATCATTGTCATTTAAACCTGTAAAAAGCCCACGGTCTTCTGTGAGCGAGCAATAGGGTTTTAATAACATTCAAAGGTTTAAAAGATAAGGTTTGTTATGAAGTGGCAGCAATTATTTAGCTTAATAACACGCAGAATTAAGCAAGTTTTTGGCTTATATGCGTTTGTTCTTATACCGATGTGGGGCATGTTTTTTCTCAATGAAACGCTGCTTTTCGGGCTATGGAATATCTTTGGGATTGTGCCACGGGCGTTAGACTTAGGTAGTATGATTGGGGTGTTTGCGTCATGGACGATGCATGGCAACTTTTCTCACTTACTTGGTAATACGTTGACGTTATTACAAATTTTATTTTTGTTCGGACTATTTGAAAATAATGCTTATCGTACCGTAATTAAATTGATCGTGGCGTCAGGATTGGCGACTTGGATTATCGGTTCGCCGTTGTCGATTCATATCGGCGCGTCGGGGCTTTGTTTTGCGATGCTGGGTTATATGATAGGCGGAGCGTTATTTGCGCGGCGCTGGGGTTATCTGCTTGCTTGCATTGTCATGGGAACTGGTTACTGGTTGACCATCAAACAAGGTTTAATGCCACAGCAAGGTATCTCATTGGCGGCGCATTTTGGCGGACTATGCGCCGGCTTATTATTGGGGGCAAACTCGAAGCATGCTTATACCAGTATCAATATGCGTTATTAACTTTTATTGATACAAACGTTGATATATAACGGATCATTTTTTTCTAACGGCCGCCATTTAGTGGTTTGCTTCACATGCTCATCAATGCTCAGCTTACTATCCTTTTCTTGCAATACATAATCGGCGCGGGCAGGGGCAGCACAGTCAATAACTTGCGGTACTTGCTGCACACTTCGACGTCGCTCAAACAAATATAAATTCACCAAATAAACATCTGGATTATCGGCATTGGCGCGTGCGTGCCCACTGTCTGCGGCAATAAAACGAAAGGTTTGTGGCTTGATATATGACCAAGGACGAAACCAAGTGCTCTGTTCAACTTTTTTCACCACATGCACGCCTTCAGGTAGTTGCGCAGTTTGCTGCTCGAACCAGCTATATTCTTGGCTGATTTGAAAGCCAAAAATACCAATCGCCCCAAATAATGGAATCAGCCATCTTGGGGCTTTTTTCCCTGCCAGTTTGCTGAGATGAGTTATGATTAGTGCTATCCCAGCCATACCAAATCCAGCAGCTATGGTGGCGATAAACTCAAAAAGCATAAGATTTTTCCTTAACGCCATCAGCGCATTTAAAACCAATTCATAAAAAGATAAAAAAATCACTCACAAGCAGTTGCTGCTGGTGAGTGATTATCTTATAAAGAATAGCACATAATATCGTCTAGATCAGTGATCGATTGCGCCGCCAGCTCCGCGTGGAGAACGAACACTTTCAACCAATTCTTGGATATGTGCTGGTGGTGGCGTCGTTGCATAAGAAACAATAAATGCCACGATAAAGTTCAGTAATGCACCAACCGCACCAAATGATAGTGGCGAGATACCGAACAACCAATACTCTTCTGTATCAGGGAAGCTTGCTGTACCACTGATAAAGAACCAGCCTTTAAAGATAAAGATATAAACCAAGATACTAATCAAGCCCGTCAACATCCCAGCGATAGCGCCCAAGTTGTTAACACGTTTTGAGAAAATACCCATCATCAGCGCAGGGAACAGTGACGCACCTGCAATACCAAAGGCTAGTGCCACGACCTGTGCGGCAAATCCTGGCGGGTTAATACCAAGCCATGTTGCAACCACAATCGCAATTGCCATCGTGATACGGGCAACTTTTAGCTCGCCTGCATCAGTAATGTTTGGATTTAAGTTACGTTTAATCAAGTCATGACTGATCGCTGATGAGATGGCAAGTAGTAGACCCGCTGCCGTTGATAGCGCTGCTGCCAAGCCACCGGCGGCGATAAGACCAATAACCCAACCTGGTAGCTGTGCAATTTCCGGATTGGCCAATACCAAGATATCAGCGTTGACATCAAGCTCGTTACCTTCCCAGCCTCTATCGACAAAGATACCATCACGCTCTAAAGCATGTTCAGCTTTTGCTTCTTCAACCGCCGCCGTCGTTGCCGCAACATCACCGCCGTCAGTAGTGGCAGCCGCTGCTGCGAGCTCAGCTGCACCAAGTCCGCTATCGCTATAGAACTGGATACGACCATCGTTATTTAAATCGTTATATTTAATAAGACCCGTGTCTTCCCACGTTCTCATCCAGTCTGGGCGTTGATCGTACTCGATAGCAGGCTCTTCAACACCTTGTGGATAGATGGTATCGATTAGGTTTAGACGTGCCATTGCACCTACTGCAGGGGCAGTGAAGTATAGTAGCGAGATGAAAACCAATGTCCAACCAGCCGTCCAGCGCGCATCCGCAACTTTAGGAACGGTGAAAAAGCGAATGATAACGTGCGGTAGACCCGCTGTACCAATCATCAGTGATAAAGTGAATAACACCATGTTTAGCTTGTTTGGCACGTCAGCGGTATAAGCGGTAAAGCCTAAGTCGACGACGATTTGATCAAGCTTAGCTAAGATAGGAATACCGGCTTCCACATGGTTTGAGAACAAACCAAGACCCGGAATCGGATTGCCTGTTAATTCAAGTGAGATAAATACCGCAGGAATGGTATAAGCAATCATAAGAACGATATACTGCGCAACCTGCGTGTAGGTAATCCCTTTCATACCACCAAGTACGGCGTAGAAGAAAACAACAACCGCGGCAATAATCAAACCCGTGGTATTATCCACTTCTAAGAAGCGTGAGAATGCTACCCCAGCGCCGGTCATCTGACCGATAACGTAAGTGGTTGAGGCAATAATCAAACAAACCACGGCAATCATCGCTGCGGTCTTAGAATAAAAACGGTCGCCAATAAAATCTGGAACCGTGAACTTACCAAATTTACGTAGGTAAGGCGCAAGCAGCATGGCCAATAGAACGTAACCACCCGTCCAACCCATCAAATAAGTTGAGGCCGCATAGCCGCCAGTAGCAATAATACCTGCCATCGAGATAAATGACGCGGCACTCATCCAATCAGCAGCCGTTGCCATACCGTTTACTACAGGATGGACGCCGCCGCCAGCAACATAAAACTCACTGGTTGAACCTGCACGTGCCCACCATGCAATACCGAAGTATAAAGCGAAAGATAGACCTACAAAAATAATATTAATCGTAAATTGACTCATAGGGCTATTCCTCGTCTACACCATATTGTTTATCTAACTTATTCATACGCCACGCGTAGAAGAAAATTAAAATGATAAATACGCCAATGGAACCTTGCTGAGCGAACCAAAATCCTAGGTCAGTACCGCCTATTCGAATACCTGTTAATAATGGTCGAAATAAAATACCGAAACCGTATGAACAGAGGGCCCAAATAACGAGGCAACCTATAATGAGACGGATATTGGCACGCCAATAACCAGATGGATCGTTGTGGTTTTCCATAGGACAACTCCTTTTGTCTTGCCTAAAAACATAATATTTGATTTGAGCTTAATGAGTTATTCTTGTCTATCGCTTCAAGCGAAATTGTGTCTATAAAAAAACCATCCTATAGACGATTCATACAAAATGACTCAACAGCTTAGCTGAAAAAATGCGCACAAATGAAAAATAATAAAAACCAAATACTAAAACGTGAACCAGTCATAAAGCGATTTAGTAGTCATTTATTTAACATTAAGCTGACTTAATCAAATAAACGACATCATAAATGCTAGGGTTTTTAAGAGTGTCTTGCAGAAAAAAAAGGGGATTTATCGAGGAAAAACGATGAAGGTCAACAATCCGCTGTCTTTTTACGATCCCGTCTTCCTGACAAGAGTCTTAAAGTTGTTAATACGTTAGTCATTCATGCCAATAAATCAATATCAACCGAATGCTAATATCTATAAAATCTACTCTACCGTAGTTAAAAAACGTGGTCGGTAATAAAGTAGACTTCTATAAGTGTTTAGATATTTAATCTTACTAAGATCGTACGATAAATGTCTAACCAATGCTACTGATTTGTTACATTCTCCATTCTATAGGACTTCAATAGTAAGTGACATTTATTTCAGAAATAGTTTTTTTAACTTAATAACCAAATTTGATAGTAGTAGGTGTCTTAATCTCTATAGAATGCACACGGCATCTTATTAGTAGAGATTTTTAGCAGAATTATGAGCGGTATAATTAGTTAAATGTGTTTCTATATAAAAATAAGTAACATTTATAAACGTAAGTGAGGAGTAGGTATGAGTGACGGCATAGCAGGCTGGTTTAATAACATCGTGAATTACGGCGTTAGTATTATCTGGGGTAATAACGATTGGTTAATCGCCAGCAATCCTTGGTATGGATTGTTGATGTTTGTGTTGATTGGGGCTGGTCTATATTTTACCGTTGCTACGCGTTTTATTCAGTTTCGTCACTTTGGTCATATGTGGCAGTTATTACGGGTGTCAAACCAAGGGCGTAAAGATGGTGGTATTAGCTCGTTTGAAGCACTGATGACGTCTTTAGCGGCGCGCGTCGGTACCGGTAATCTGGCAGGGGTAGCGATCGCTATCTATCTTGGTGGACCGGGCGCAGTATTTTGGATGTGGATGACGGCGCTCGTCGGTATGTCGACCAGTTTTATCGAGTCAACCTTAGCCCAAGCTTATAAAGTGCCGCATAATGACAATGTTTACCGCGGTGGACCGGCTTACTATATCGAAAAAGGTTTGGGCAAGCGCTGGCTGGCGATATTTTTCTCGCTTTGCCTGCTGGTTGCGTTTGGTTTGGCGTTCAATGGCGTGCAGTCAAATACGATTGCGCAGGCGACCAATGAAGCGTTTGGTGTTCCAACGTGGATGACAGGGTTAATACTGGTCGCGCTCGTCGCCCCAGTGGTATTTGGCGGACTACGCTCGGTTGCGCGTATTGCAGGTAAAATCGTGCCAGTCATGGCGATTCTTTATATCTTGTTGGCGCTTTATATTATTATCACCAACTTTAGCGAATTCCCAGCAGCCGTTGCCTTGATTGTAAAATCAGCCTTTGGCTTTGAGCAAGCGGCGGGCGGTGTGATTGGTTATGGTATTGCGCAGGCGATGATTAACGGTATCAAACGCGGTTTGTTTTCGAACGAAGCGGGTATGGGTTCAGCGCCCAATGCCGCAGCGACGGCAAAAAGCCATCCTGACCATCCAGCGGTGCAAGGCTTTATGCAAATGCTCGGTGTCTTTATGGATACGCTGGTTATCTGTACGGCAACCGCGGCGATTATTATTCTCTCAGGGGTCGTCGATCCAAATGTCGAACAAGAAGGTATTCAATTAACCCAGTTAGCACTGTCGCAGTACGTGGGCGATATGGGTGTGATTTTCGTTGCGATTGCAATTTTCTTTTTCTCGTTTACCTCTATCATTGCCAACTACAGTTATGGCGAGTCCAATCTTGAATTTATCTCTGGTGAAAAAAATGCCAAAGTCATGATTATGATTTTCCGTTTTATGGTTTTAGGCATGGTATTTGTTGGCGCTATTGCTAGCTTACCTGCTATTTGGAACTTCGCTGACTTATCAATGGGTCTCATGGCGCTCGTCAACTTGATAGCAATTTTAATCTTGTCACCAGTGGCGCTTAGAATTTTGCGTGATTATGAAAGACAAATCAAAGAAGGCAAAACCGGCGAGCAAATCAAATTCGACCCCGATGACTTTGTAAAATTAAGAGATGAAGCCAATCGTGATGCGTGGACTGATTAGTATTTTTTAGTAAGCTAAAAAGTTATTCTATTAAATATAGTAGGTTCACTTTAAAAGCGATGCAGTGTGACTTAGATGAATTTTTCGTAGCTTCTGTGATAACAGCAAGCAAGGAAAATTTATCTCAGTCGCACGCTAGCTACTAGCGTATTGTCTTTATTTCGAATGGATCATACAAGCATAAAAAAACCGCCCTTATATGAACTGACCCCCGAAACTTGGACGGTTTAGTTTATATCAAGGACTGAGTTCTGTACTGTACAGGGCTCAGTCCTTTTAGTTTCAGCTGAATTCTCTCATGATTATAATACTGCATAAATCTGTGAATCTGTTTCTCTAAAGCCTCAATCGAGGTCGGCTTTTCAAGATAAATAGTCTCACATTTTAGCGTGCCAAAGAAGCCTTCCATCAATGCATTGTCTAAGCAGTTACCTTTTCGGCTCATGCTTTGCTTCATATTATTTTCTTTGAGCGTGGTTGCAAATTGCGTCATTTGATAATGCCACCCTTGATCTGAGTGCAGCGTTAGCTCCTCCTTACCCTTGCGCTTTGATGATATGTTTTCAACCGCGCGCTCAAGCATCTGTTTGACCAAGTCATATACGGGTCGTCTTGAGAGCGTATAACTGATGATTTCATTATTAAAGCAGTCTAGTATCGGTGACAGATACAACTTCTCATCTCCTATTTTAAACTCTGTAATGTCAGTAAACCACCTGCGATTGGGCGCTTTCGCTCTGAACCTGCGTTTGACTCTATTCTTAGCAATGACGCCACACTGACCTTTATAGGATCGATACTTTTGCTTTCTAATTCTTGCACTAAGCTTAAGCTGTCCCATAAGCCGTGCGATAAGTTTATGATTATAAATCAAACCTTCATTTTTAAGTGTCTGGGTGATTCTACGGTAGCCATATCGACCTTTATGGTGATGGTAGATATCACGGATACGCTTTTTAAGATCGGCATATTTATCTTTACTACTCAGACTAGCCCTATGATAGTAGAAACGACTCCTTGCAAGCTTTGCTATGGTGAGTAAATCAGATAACGCGTACTGCGGTCTCAATCCTTCGATGAGCCTTGCTTTTTGACTGCTTGTTCCTTCTCCCAAAGCCGTGCATCGAGCTTTTTTAGATAAGCATTCTCCGCTCGTAGATACTGCAGTTCACGTTTGAGCTCTGCTGGCGTCTTTTCATTATCGGGTTTGTCTGTGATAGGAGAAGTCATGGTGCTACTACCTTTATATTTGGATGTGAGTCCAGACATACCGTAGAGGCGATAGGCTTTATGCCAATGACTGATGAGCGCAGGTGAGCTGATGTGAAATTTAAGAGCAGTTTCAGATTGGCTTAATCCTTCTGCTAACATCATAGCGATCACTTTATACTTAAAGTCGCTACTGTATTTAGCTTTACCAGTTTTAGGTTTGATGGCGTTTATACCACCGCTTTGATATTGCTGAACCCACTTAAATACCATCTTGTCATCAAGTCCAAATTTCTCACCTGTAGCACCTCCGCTATGTCCTTGCTTGTAGTATGCTATGACTTTGATCTTAAAGTCTAGATCGTAACGCATAAAAATACCCCCAAAAGTTGTGTCCAACTTATGGGGGTCAGTTCAATATTAAGAGCGGTTTTTTATTAAGCCATAATTATATCAAACATGATTTACATGTTTGGATAGTTAGGACCGCCGCCGCCCTCTGGCGTTACCCAAGTAATGTTCTGTGACGGGTCTTTGATATCACAGGTTTTACAATGCACGCAGTTTTGGGCATTGATAACAAACTTAGCACCTTCGGCATCTTTCACCACTTCATAAACGCCAGCTGGGCAGTACAGACGCGCAGGCTCAGCATATAGCGGTAAGTTGATTGAAACAGGCACCGTAGGATCGGTAAGTTTCAAATGCGACGGTTGGTCTTCGGCATGGTTGGTGTTGGAGATAAAGACTGATGACAGCTTATCAAATATCAGCTTACCATCTGGCTTAGGATAGGTTGGCTGATAAGCATGCGCCGCGCGCTCTAGCTGATCATAATCTCTCTTATTATCATGAATGGTCAAAGGCATTTTACCGCCAAGCAAATTTTGCTCGATAAAGGTAAAGGCGCCTCCCATCCATTGACCCATACGGTGCATGGCTGGGGCAAAGTTACGCGCTTCGTAGTTGTCTTGATACAGCCAGGATTCTTTATACATGGTGCTATAGGCAACCACGTCGTCATACTCACGGCCTGCTTGTAACGCTTCAAAAATCGCTTCAGCCGCTAACATACCTGACTTCATCGAGGTGTGCGTACCTTTGATTTTGGCAGGGTTTAAGAATCCAGCATCATCACCGACCAACACGCCACCTGGGAAGGTGAATTTTGGTAAGGAGTTTAAGCCGCCTTTGGTCAACGCACGCGCGCCGTATGACAGGCGTTTGCCGCCTTCTAAGACGTTGCGAATGACTGGATGCAGTTTTAGGCGCTGCATCTCATCAAAAGGTGACATATAAGGGTTTGAGTACGATAAGTCGATCACCATACCGAAGCTGACTTGGTTGTTTTCATCGAAGTATAACCACCAACCGCCAGATGAGCCGGTATCCGTTAAAGGCCAACCTGAACCATGCATGACCACGCCTTGCTCGTGCTTCTCTGGGCTGACTTCCCATAGCTCTTTTAGGCCGATACCATAATGCTGAGGGTCTGAGTCTTTATCAAGCGCAAAACGGCTGATGAGGCGCTTGCCCAAATGTCCACGGCAACCTTCGGCAAAGATGGTATATTTACCTAGCAGCTCGTAACCTGGCTCAAAGCTTGGCTTGGCTTCACCATTGGCAGCTACGCCCATGTCGCCGGTCAACACTCCTCTTACCGAACCGTCATCGTTATATAAGATGTCGTCGGCTGCAAAGCCTGGGAACATCATGACTTCAAGCTCTTCTGCTTGCTCAGCCAACCAGCGAACGACGTTGCCCAATGAGACAATGTAGTTGCCTTCATTGTGCATGCTAGCAGGTACGATAGAATCAGGTAGTTTGGTTGCTTTGGTCGCAGAACCGAGCATATAAACGCGGTCTTCAATGGCAGGCACGTTTAGCGGTGCGCCTTTTTCTTTCCAATCTGGTATCAGCTCGTCTAAAGCGCGCGGCTCAATGACTGCACCAGATAAGGTATGGGCACCAAACTCTGAGCCTTTTTCGACCACACAAACCATAAACTCATCATTACCCGCTGCAATAGCAAGCTGACGCAGACGAATGGCTGCTGATAAACCTGCAGGGCCGCCGCCGACGATAATGACATCAAATTCCATTGATTCACGTTCGATTTCAGGCTCAGCAGCTTCTGGCTCTACGGCTGGCTCGGGCGTTGCTTCTGTTGCAGTAGTGGCTTCTACTGGCTCAGCGGCAGCTTCTGTCGCCTCAGTTGCAGCGCTTTCTTCAGTAGTGGCGACTTCTTCTACGGCTACATCAGTATGTGCGATGTCGCTATTTACAGTGTCGTTACTGACAGTGTCATTATTAACAACGTCGTTGCTAACAGTGTCATTATCAACAACAGGCTTTTGATTGTCTTGCTCTTGCATACCTACTCCTAAACTTTTAGTGGCTTATCTCAGGGCATCATTAGCTTAACAATTGAATAATAAAGCTTGCGGCGCTAACGTTACTCAGACATATGGCTGCCCGATAAGAACTGTCTTTGCGGCATCAATTGACGACGTTAAGCGTACAAAGATTGACGTAAAATCTAGCACCCATAACGTAAAATGTGTTGTTAATTCAACACCCACTGAACCATTGCAAATAAATAATCGTTACTCATTATAAAAGAAAAGTCCTACAAACACGATACGCATTTCTGGGTATCAATGTTAAGGTAAGATGGAAATAATGGGGGTACAATGACGATAGGCTTTCATCATACCCGAAACAAAAATTTATAGTAATAATAGATGCGACAAACTTTGATTACTACATAAAGGATTTTATGATGAATGACGATAATAAAAACGACAATTCTAATGATAAAGATAGCCTCAAAGTCACGAATGACAAGGTATCTGCGCCAAATGGTATGGATGCTTTGAGTCAGTATTTTAAGTCAGCGCCAAGTATACGCGAAGGGCGCGCCATACCGCCGCTTGAGAACTGGCATCCTGAGCAAGTAACGGATATGGATTTAACCATCAAAGCCAACGGTGAGTGGTGGCACGAAGGCGAGCACATGACCCGTCAGTCACTGGTTAATTTATTTGCTACTATTTTATGGAAAGAAGAAAATAATGGCGCGGTTGAGTATTTTTTAAAAACGCCGGTACAAAAACTGCGTATTCAAGTAGAAGATGCGCCGTTACTGATTAACGATGTTGGTATAATTGAAGAACAAGGTAAAAACTGGCTAGAATTTACGACCAGCACCGGTGATGTAGTGCGTTTAGATGATGAACATCCGATTAGTTTGCGTGCTTATACAATGAAAGACTCTGATGACAATAGCAATTCTAGCAAAAGTAAGAATAAAGAAGACAATAAAAGTACAGAAAGTCCTACGCAAATTCGTCCTTATATGACGGTACGAAACGGCTTAGAAGCATTGATTGGACGTAACGCTTTTTATCATTTAACAGAAATTGGTGAATTGACAGAGCGTGATGGTGAGACGATACTAACGCTGCAAAGTGGCGATAACGCTTATACATTATCAATGCCATTAGATTCATAATAGACTATATTTAATACTTATATAAGAACGGCGGTAAGAGAGCAATGAAGGTTGCCGTAAAAGCAGTGACTGATAATACAAGCCTTGATGGTGTTGATATTATTGATAGCCTTGAGACGCACAAAACGACATTTATTAATGATAGTTTTAAAACGCTTAAAGCAGATGATAGCGTGATAAATAACGCGCTTAAAAAGGAACGCAGCGCGCCAATCGGCTTGTTTGATTCGGGCGTCGGCGGCTTGTCGGTCTATCTACATCTGGCTCAGCAATTACCGCATGAGCGTTACGTTTATTATGCAGATACCTTGCATGTACCGTATGGCAATCGCGATAGTGAAGACATTAAAGCCTTGACGCTCGCCGCAGTAGAGTGGCTGTATCAGCAAGGCTGCAAGCTTATCGTCATCGCCTGTAATAGTGCCTCGGCGTATGCGTTAGAGACGGCCAGACGCTATTATCCGCAGCTGCTTATTGTCGGTCTGGTGCCCGCTTTAAAACCTGCGGTGTTGGCCAGTAAAACTCATCACGTGGCAGTATTGGCAACGAAAGCGACGTTAAACGGTGCACTACTCAATGACGTCATTAAGAATGTCGCCATTCCTCATGCTACCAGAGTCACCAAATACTTTGACCCAAACTTAGTCCCTTGGGTTGAGTCAGGTATGCCTAAAGACAGCAAAACGGCTCAGGATTTACGCCTGCAATTGCAGCAATTTTCGCAAGATGGCGTCGATCAGTTGGTATTAGGCTGTACCCATTATCCATTTTTTAAAGCGTTTTTACGCCAAGAAATTACTCAGCAGCAGTTACCGCTACATATTGTCGATTCGGGGCATGCAATCGCTGAGCGCGTTAAGCAGCTGTTGATAGCGGATCAGTTGTCGGCATTACCCGTTACGGTATCAGCTAATGAAGCGTTAAATGGCGTAGCGACCGCTATAGATATACCGCCGGCTTTGACTTTTTACGCGACTAGGTACGATGAGCAGCTCGGCGCTGTGGTGCGACGTTTATTGGGTAAACAGTCTCGTATACAGTATATTCTTTCGCCTTAAGCCCTTTTGTTTTAGTCTAATAGGGTTTTTTGCCTGTGCAATAGTGAGGTAGCTGTTATAATCCCGCAATATATTAGTGGAATTAGCAATAAATTAAACGCATTTGCGTAATATTCTGCTAGGCTAGTATTTGCCAAGCAGAATATTAGACAAGCTCTGATGCTATCGTTTTTGGGTATCGATTGAGATAACTTTCATTTATATGACTAATAAGCTTAGAGGTGATTGTGTCAAACCGTCGCTATCATATTCACGTCATATGCGCTGACAACGACCAACTGTTGGTTTTAGACAGTGTGGCGATGTTTTTCCAAGGCCGCGCATTTTTAACCTATGACGTTTCTAGCAAATTACCCAAAGCGGCGTTATATGGTCGCCAGTGTATCGATGCTTGCGATTATGCGCTGATGATTATCGGTGATAGCTATGGTACGGCGCAAAATACTGGTGTCAGTCAAATGCATTTAAGCTATCTTAATGCTAAAGCCAAGCTCAAACCTTTGTTAATATTGGTCAAAAGTCATCATAACGAGGTCAATATCAGTCGGCAGCTACAAGAATTCACCAACATGGTGACCAAAAAAGCCGATAAGATTTATTACTATGAAACAGAAAACGATATCGAGCAGCTCCTCATTCAAGCCTTCTATAGAATGGTCGCCAATCATGAAGTAGGGGACGGCTGGGTAAGGGTGAGCGACGAGCTAATGAAAGCCAATAAATCGGCACTGGCTGAAGAAACGGCAACGAGCTTTTCTACCAAGAAAACCAAACTTACCCAATCTCGCCCTGCTGTTACCAATCATTTAGCAGCCGATAGTGTCAGCAAACCATTGGTGCTGACAGACACTTTTGAGATTCAGTACAAAGCCCAAGCCTATGAAGGCGGTAATTTAACCGACGTTACCCGCCCTATGAGTTTATCGTGGCAAGAAGTGCTCATCGCCTTAATAAAAATACCCGCTACCTTTTCAAGCTATGGTTTACAGAGCGCCATTAATCGCTTAATCGCCGTCAAAGCTGAAACAGATATCAAAAATGACATGCCAAATGTTCACGCGGTAGCACGTTGTCAGATTTCTCAAGATGACTTAAACCAATTACAGCGGCAGTTGGTGGCGGCTAACTGGATTCAACTCACCACCTAACCGCTTAGCTAGGGCAAACGCTCTCTGCTCTATTTATAATTTCATTGAAAAAAATCCATTTATAAAGCCAGCGCTTACCCTTTGTAATACAAAGCATACGTCTCTGTAGTTGTGAAGCGGGGTAATACCCGTAATAATAAGCGTATAAATACATAATAATGCTTAATAATTAGGGAGAACCAACAATGAGTGATGCCAAAAAAGATTTAAATAGTGAACTAACCAGCTTAGAAGAAACCATGCTTGAAGCCGATCAGTTTCGTACCTTAGAAGAGCAAGTTGCTGACATGAAACGTCGCGGCATTGACCCAACCCAAGCCTATAAGGATTTGGATAGAAAGGAAGAAGATGCTGACTGGGGTGATGCGACGTGGAAGGAAAACGGCAAATGGAAACCAAAAACGCCTGCGGATTTAGATGACAAAGCCCGCGAAAATTGGGATGGCGACAATGGCAAACCAAATCCGCCACCTGTTATCTAGTAGATATTATTTAACAAAATAATAGAATAATGACCGTCTTTTTTCAGTTTATTGCATTCATTTTATAGAAAAGCCACGCAAATAAGCGTGGCTTTTTTATTAGTCGCTAATACATGCTTGTAGATACTAAATAATTCATTCCTTAGCTTAGCTAATTATGAGCCTTCATCAACGCGTACAAGCTTTATCGTACCATCAGGACTGGTAACCCGGCGATAACGCGTATTGCCCGATGAGGTTGATGGTCTAACGGTTGGCTGCACAGACGGCTGTACCGAGTAAGGATTAGAGTTTGAGCTGCCAGTTTGCTGTTGAATCAATTGCCCCATACGGTCTGCAGGCGCAGGGTTTAAAGGACGACTGTTTGCTGGTTGTCCGTACGGATTGCCATATTGGGAAGTGCTTGCAGCACTATTACCAACGATGGCGCGATAAAATTTTTGTCCGGCGCGTCCATCGGCTGGAAAGATGCCATGGCTTGATTGATATTGCTGAATCGCCGTACGGGTATTATCACCAATGATACCGTCCACTTCGCCAATATCGTAGCCTGCATTTAATAATCCTTGTTGGATATCTTTAGATTGCTGACGGCTAATACCAGGGTCGTCCGTCGGCCAGGCAGTGACAAAGTCGGTTTTGCTGCTGTCTTCACGCGCGATTAAGTCTGATAAGTGGGCAATTGCTAAAGCATAATTTTCTGAAGCGTTATACGAATAAAACGTGTCGAAGTTTTTACCCACCAAGAATGCTGGGCCATCAGTGCCGGCTGGTAATAATAAACCTGCGCTGCCCAAGGTAGAAGGCAGAGGGCTGCCGTTCGCCAATGTCAGCCCTTGATTGCGCCAATGGCTGATAGATTTTTTGTCTTTACGGTTTGATGCGCCCCAAAAACCACTCGGCAGTTTGACTTCATAACCCCATGGCTCGCCGGTACGGTAACCACGTTTGTCCAAAAAGTTGGCAGTAGAGGCGAGCGCATCAGGGACGCTATTAACCAAGTCGCGGCGGCCATCACCATCGAAATCGACAGCCAGTTCTAAAAAGGTACTTGGCATAAACTGCGTTTGCCCAAATGCACCTGCCCATGAGCCGGTCATATCACTAGGTGCGATATCGCCATTTTGCACAATTTTTAGCGCATTGGCATATTCGCCTTGGAAATAGCTTTGGCGACGATCAAAACATGACAGCGTCGCTAAAGATTCAAACAAGGGCTTTTTACCCAATGTCTGACCAAAGTTTGACTCCACGCCCCATACGCCCAGTACATGCTCAGCTTTGACCCCATAGCGCGATTCAATGCGGCGCAAGGTATCTGCCCATTGGTGCTTAGCGCGAATACCATCTTCGACCCGCTCTTTATCTACCAACGAAGACAAATAATCCCAAACGTCCTTTTGAAATTCAGGCTGGTAATTGAGTGACTGAATCACACTAGGGTCAGGCTGGCTTGGACGATAGTTATTAAACGTATAGCTATCGACGCCGCGGAATTTACTAGAGTTTTTTAAACCATCTAAGCACTGTTGAAACTGGCTATTAGATAAGTCTGGTGCTGGTGGTTTGGCCGCTTGCGCAGTACTGGCAAAGCTGAGGCCAACCGCGATGCTAAGTAGCGATAACGTAGAGGTCGAAGAAAAACGCATGGAAATATCCTATAAACATCGAAATAGTCATTGAAAGAGAACAAAGCTGAATTAAGCAGTATGAACTTAGAGTAACCAATCTCAATAGTAAAGAAAAGGTATCGAAGCACTCAGTTACTATAAATTGACGCGAGCGTGAGGTTAGAAGAGGGTTTGGCTATCATGCTTAAGCAAGATTTAGCGCTTTTTCGTGGTTTAGCTCCAGTTAATGAGTAAATGAAGGATTTAATAACCAAACATGTTCAGTTACGGCTAGCTCAGATGCCGCATTAAGGGTTGATGACTGGCTTTCAAGCTCGATAATTTTATAGTCGGCATCATAATACTGCTGTAACTGCTGCTGACTAATCGAAAAAGGCGGGCCGTCTTTTTTACTTTGATCGTAGCTTAGGGTGATTAACAGTTGTGGTGCATGATTGCTAAGCTTAACTATTTGCGCACTATAATCAGCACGCATCGTTGCTGGCAAGGCTATCAATGCTGCTCTATCATAAACAGCATTAATCTCGCCTATATCTGTTGCGCTCAGAGCAAAAATATCTGCTGCCCATAAAGTAATGATTTGCCCAGCTAGCTGACCCTGATAGCGTTTTAAAATAGATTTATCCGTAGCGCTCGTAAATTCAGTGATAGTAGGAATAACCTTTTGTTCAGCAAAGAACGCTTGCACAGCGGTTTCGATAAGCTCGACGCCAACGACATCGTAGCCTGCGTGCGCAAGCCATACCATATCAACCGATTTACCGCACAAAGGTACCAAGACTTGGCCACCGATGGGCACTGCCAGTTCAGAAAAATACTTGATTAGCTGAGGATTGACGTCAGACTTATGAAAGCCAATACGGCCGTCTTGCCAGCGCTGTTGCCAAAATTTAGAATCCATACCTTTATTCCTAACCTATCTATACTTTAGATGTTTGGTATTATCATACCGCTAAACGCAATAAAAAAGCCAAGCGTCTTAACCCTTGGCTTTGATAGCGTATAAAATTCACGTTACCGGTTTAGTTCACCATATACTGACTAAATTCTTTGCGCAATTTGGCAAGTTTCGGCGGAATAGCAAAGTTACAATAAGCTTGACCCGGGTTTCTATTATAGAAGTCTTGATGGGCGTCTTCAGCTTTGTAAAATTCCATAGCGGGATGGACTTCTGTCACCACATTGAGGCCCATGTCGCGTAATTTGTTAATGGTACGGTCGACCGTTGGTTTTTGCGCCTCATCGGTATAGAAAACCACGCTGCGATATTGGCTGCCGACGTCGTTGCCTTGACGATCCATGGTGGTGGGATCATGCGTGGCAAAAAACACATCAAGAACCACTTCTAATGGTACGATAGATTCGTCAAACTCAACCTTGATTACTTCAACGTGTCCGGTATCACCGCCGCAGACCGCTTCGTAGTTGGCAGAAACGGCATCGCCGCCCATATAGCCTGACACCACAGATTGCACGCCTTTTACGGATAAAAATACTGATTCGGTGCACCAAAAGCAGCCACCGCCTAAGATAATGGTTTGCATAATTGTTCCTATTATTATAGATGTTGTCATAGAGATGCGCTAAGTGCTTTATCTGGTTGTAATATTTCATCTTTCAATACTGCTTTTATGTCTCAAGATTACTTTTATAAAGGATTAGCGTTACCTATTTAGCTTAGCAGGGCAACTGGTCGCGATAAGTAACAAACAGTAATGTTATAATGGGCTTTTGCTATCTTTAGCTGTCTTTAAAGCATTGAGTAATGCACTATTTAATTAACGTTTTATTTTTAAAGAATCAAAGTCTCATTATTAAAAAACGAGCCATTATCAAAAAACGACCCACCATCAAAAAACGAGTAACCTCATGAGCCAAACTAAGCCTGCTAACCTGACTAATGACACCGTGAAGCACGATACCTTATTTACCACGCCACTCGATAAAGCGGCGCGTTTTTCTTTTGATGAGCAAGTGGTGGCGTGTTTTCCTGATATGATTCGCCGTAGTGTACCCGGTTATGGTCAAGTGCTGGCGATGTTGCCGATATTCGCTCGTCGTCACTGTAAATACCGCCAGCAAGATGATAGCGGCCAGCGTGTCAGCCGTGTCTATGATTTAGGGTGCTCACTGGGTGCGGCAAGTATGGCGTTGGCAGGCGAGTTTGAGTCGCAAGATTTACAGATTAAGGCGATTGATATCTCACCCGCGATGACCAATGAGGCGAGTACGTTATTAACGGAGAATTATCCGGCGCATACTATTGAAGTCATTACTGCTGATATTCGTGATGTCGAGCTTGAGCCATGCGATATGGTCATTCTGAATCTGACGCTGCAATTTCTGCCCGCTGCCGATAGAGTGGCAGTGCTTGAGAAAATTTATGCTGCATTAAGTGAGGGTGGTATTTTGGTATTGACCGAAAAAACCCATGCTTTTGATGAGCAGTATGATGCATGGTTGGTTGAGCGTTATTATGATTTTAAACGCGCCAATGGTTATACCGAGATGGAAATCAGCGGCAAACGCAATGCCTTAGAAAACGTTTTGATTACCGATACCTTGGATGAGCATCATATGCGTCTAGCGCAAGTTGGCTTTGAGCGTCATTTGACCTGGTTTCAATTTTTAAACTTTGTCTCTATTGTGGCCTTTAAATAATATTTAAACGCGATAGTAATAACGGCTCGACTTTTAATATAAATTTTTACTCTATCTTTTTACCGACATGGCAATCTGTTTTTATGCTTAACGACACCATTATTCTCGCTGAACGCGAATTATATTTAACCTTGCTGTCATTGGCGCAGCAGCAGCCGAGCGCTTATGAGTGGCTGACGCGCTTGCCAACGTGGCTTAATGATATCAAAGATAAAGCCAATTACGCGCACGCGCCCGCTTACCAAGCGTTGGTAGCACGATTGCCAACAGTAGCGGCTGATAAAGTAGATTTGGACAGTGATGTATTAACTATTGCCGCCAATCTCAGCGACTCTGAGCGCAAACAAACCTTAGCGCTACTAAAGCAGCTAATGCCGTGGCGCAAAGGGCCTTTTCAAATTGGTAGTGATAAAGACTGTTCGATATTTATCGATACCGAATGGCATAGCGATTGGAAATGGCAAAGGGTCGCACCGCATTTAGGCACGTTAAAAGGACGACGAATATTAGATGTGGGCGGTGGCTCGGGTTATCACGGTTGGCGAATGGCAGGGGCAGGCGCGGAGACGGTCATCATCATTGACCCATCATGTTTGTTTTATCATCAATTTATGGCGATTCGTCATTTTGTTGGCGCCGCTGATCATTATAAAACGCATTATATCCCTGTACCGCTTGAAGCCTTGCCGGAGCACAGTCAGCTATTCGATACGGTTTTTAGTATGGGCGTGCTCTATCATCGCCAGTCACCGTTTGAGCATTTGCAACAGCTAAAAGGGCAACTGGTTAAAGGTGGCGAGCTGGTGCTTGAAACATTGGTTATCGATGGCGATGCCAATACCGTACTTGTGCCGCACGACCGCTATGCGCAGATGAATAATGTCTATTTTTTGCCATCGGTCGATGCACTTATTGGCTGGCTAGAAAAAGCGGGGTTTAGCGAGGTACGCTGCGTCGATGTAGCGGTTACATCGACTGAGGAGCAGCGCAAAACCGAATGGATGACGTATCATTCATTGGCGGATTTTTTAGACCCTAGTGATGCCAGTAAAACCATCGAAGGGTATCCTGCGCCGAAACGAGCAACCTTAATTGCAAAAAAATAGCGCTGGTTAGTTTGCGGTTGGCAAAGAGAGGTTGGTTAAATAAACCAGCGTTTAAATGCCATCTCTATCAATACTTTTAGGATAAAACCGATAAAACCCGCACCTAAGGCCAAAAACATCCAAAAAGTACCAGCGCGCCCAGCGTTAGACTGTTTTGATAAATCCCAAATGATAAAGAATAAGAAAGCAATAAAAATGGGCAATAAAATATACATGCCCCAACTGGTGACGGTACTAGAAGCAATGGCAAACATGGTTTTGTCCTGTCAATGAAAGTGTAAAGTGCTGCGTTTTCTATGGTCTGTTTTTATATATGGTTATAAATGGCATCAGCATTTATAGCAGTAATAGATTAATGTTGCCATTATAACGCGGAATGAGGTTGCTATAAATGTTTCACCAACGTCAGACAACAGTAACGCTACAATCCGCCTAAATAGACTTGTATTGGCAGCCTATAATAGCCGTTACCTTGTCACTTGCGCATATCTAGTATAATAGCGGTGATTTTAATGCTATTTTTGGTTCAAATAGTGCAATAGCAGCTAAAGGTTGTTATATTTATAGGTTACTTATTTTTTCTGCCTTATCTTATATTACCCCAATTTTTTGTTCATTTATCTGAGTTTATAGTCCTATGTCACAAGCCCAAATCGATACGCTCGCCTCACTGTTTGACAGTGCCATTGAAGTCCTAAAAACGAACGGCGAACTACCGGCTGATTGGCAAAACAACAGCCAAATTACGCGTACTAAAGATACCAGTCATGGTGACTTTGCGAGCAATATCGCCCTAACGGCTGCCAAAGCTGCGAAAGCCAATCCGCGCCAGCTTGCTGAAAAAATCGTCAACGCCTTGCCTGAAAATCAAAATATTCGTCAAGTAGAAATCGCAGGCCCCGGTTTTATCAACGTCTTTTTAAATACCGAAGCCAAATTTGCGGTGTTAGAAGATATCTTTAAGTTGCAAGAACGCTTTGGTTTAAGCAAGCAGTTTAAAGGTCAAAAAATCCAAGTTGAATTTGTCTCGGCCAACCCTACGTCTAGCTTACACGTCGGTCATGGACGCGGCGCTGCCTTTGGCATGAGCGTGGCAAATTTGCTTGAAGCCATCGGTTATGACGTCACGCGTGAGTATTATGTCAATGACGCCGGACGCCAAATGGACATTTTAGCGACCAGTACTTATTTGCGTTATCTAGAGGCCAACGGCGAGGCAGTCACCTTCCCAGTCAATGGCTATCAAGGCGATTATGTCAGTGATATCGCGCAAACGCTAAAAAGCCAGCATGGCGACAGCTACGTTCATAGTTTTGCTGACATTGCAAAGGACGTAGCAGCAGATGCGCAGTTTGAAATAAATAATGATGGCGAAAAAGTACTGCTATCAGGCGATAAAGAAGCCCATATCGACGGACTGATTGCTAATAGTAAAGCCTTGCTTAGTGATGGCTACGAGCTGTTTTTAAATGCGGCATTGAGCAGTATTTTGGCTGATATCAAAGACGACTTAAACGACTTTGGTGTCCGTTATGAGTGCTGGTTTAGCGAAAGATCCATCGATAGCGAGATTGAGCCTGTTTTACAAATCCTCGATGAAAAAGGCTATTTATACGAAAAAGACGGCAATATCTGGTTTAAATCGACTGATTTTGGCGATGAAAAAGACCGTGTGGTACGCCGTGCTAATGGTCAAAGTACCTATTTTGCCTCTGATATCGCTTATCATAAAAACAAGTTCGATCGCGGTTTTGATAAAGTCATTAACGTTTGGGGCGCTGACCATCATGGTTATGTGCCGCGCGTAAAAGCGGCATTGACGGCGCTCGGTATCGATGCCGACCGCCTTGATGTGGTATTGGTACAGTTTGTTGCCTTATGGCGCGGTAGTGAAAAAGTGCAAATGTCATCGCGCTCGGGCAAATTTGTTACCTTACGTGAGCTGCGCCATGAAGTCGGTAACGATGCTGCGCGTTTTTATTACGTCGCTCGTAAGCCTGAAGTTCATGTTGATTTTGACTTGGAGCTGGCCAAATCGCAAAGTAAAGACAACTTGGTTTACTATATTCAGTATGCGCATGCCCGGGTTTGCCGTGTGTTAGAAAAACTAGAAACCAGTGGTCTGCAAGTAGACGATATTACTGGCGCTGAAAAGCAAGCGTTACTAGTCGCACCGAGCGAAGAAGAGTTGATTAAATTATTGGCCGCTTATCCGGCAACCTTGCTACGCTCAGCGACAGGCTATGAACCGCATATCTTAACCAACTATCTAAAAGAGTTGGCGGCGTTATTTCATGGTTGGTATGATGGCAATCGCATCTTGCCGGTCAGCCTAACTTCAGGTGAAACGCCAAGCCAAGATGAGACGGATTTGATGCAAGCGCGTTTACGCTTATCTAAAGCCGTACGTCAAGTATTGGCCAATGGATTGAGCTTATTAGGCTTGTCTGCACCGTCTAGCATGTAGTATAAAGGAAGACGGCTGTAGCCATTATTTGATGATAATTCTTCAATTCTAATCTAATCGACAGTGCTGATTCGATAAAGACAATTCGATAACGATAACTCGACAACGACAGATAATTCAGTAGGGAGAACGAGATCCATGTTAGCCAAAAAACCAAAAGGTGCCACTGAAAAACGCAAAACCAGTAGTGTGTCAGGCTTATTATGGATGTTTGTTGGGGCAGTATTGACGCTCATGATCGGGGTGTTTTTATACCTCTCACCCTTGTTTAACTTTAGTCCTGCGGGCAGCGGTGAGGGCACCGATGCTGATAGACAAGTTCAGCAACGGGTCGATACCGATACCGACAATGGTGATTATGAGTTCTATGATATTTTGCCCAATCAAGAAATGGCGACCATCCCTGATGAGGACTTCGGCGAAGGCAGTAGTAGCCAATCCGGTCAAATCACTGATTTTGAGCCAGATGTAGTCGTCAATCAGCCAGAAAACACCACGCCAAGTAATAATGATGCGGGTAACTTTGGTATTTCTGAGAGCACCACGATTGAGCCTAGTCGTAGCAACAATACGAATAATGCAGCAAACAGCAGTAATGACGACGATATTGTCATCGTCGAAGAAGATGCGACTTATGATGGTACACCAGCTGCCAATAATACAGGCGCGAATACAGGCGCGGCTGCAAACAGAGCTAATACAGCGAACGCTAGCAATGCTAGTATTCAGCCAGCGAAGCCTGCGGCGACTTATATTTTGCAAATCAACAGCTTTGGCGATGCCGATGAAGCAGACCGTCGGCGAGCGCAAGTTCTGATGGCTGGTGTCGATGCTAGAGTGGTGAAAAACACTACCGGTAACGGCCTGCCTATTTATCAGGTGATTTCACGCCCGATGAATAATCGTCAAGCGGTTGCTACTGCCCAGCAGCGCCTGCAAAATAACGGTATTGATTCTATTATCGTTGAGCAGCGCCGTTAAACCTAAAGCATTGATAAAGAAAGCGTCAGAGGACGCTTTTTTTATCCCTTTTTTTTTGATATGTTTTTTAGCTCCTTTCGGCAAACTCAATATAAGAGCATCATGATGACTGTGACTCCTTCAGAAACTGCGCCCGTTGGTATGATGAAAGCTTTTTTTCAAAAGTATTTTATCGATGCTTTTACCGGCATGGCGTTAGGGTTGTTTGTGACCCTTATCGCTGGTCTTATCATCTCGCAAATTGGTGGTTGGTTAAGCCTGCCAGCCTTGGTAGCAGTCGGCAAACTGGCGTCAGTATTAATGGGCGCAGGTATCGGTGTTGGTATCGCCTACTACCTAAAAGCACCAACTTTGGTGATGCTAAGCTGCTTGGTTGCAGGGATGCTTGGCGCGCATTCTGAAGCTTTGATGGCGGGCAATTTATTTATCGCGCAAGAGGCAGGTCCGGCAACTTTCGCTGCGGTGCCCGGTAATCCAATTGGTGCTTATTTGGCTTCAGTATTTGCTTATCGCGCTGGTACTTGGATCGCTGGCAAGACCAAGCTCGATATTTTGCTGATACCTTTAATGGTATGTACGGTGGCACTCATCGTCTGTGCGCTACTTAATCCTCCAGTTGTCGCTACGGTCAACGCCATTGGTCAGGGTATTCAAGCAGCGACTGAATTACAGCCGCTTCTCATGGGTGTCGTGATAGCAGTGGTGGTCGGGATTTTATTGACGCTACCGACCTCAAGCGCGGCTATCTGTATCGCTATTGGACTTGGCGGCTTAGCAGGTGGGGCAGCGGTAGTTGGCTGCGCGGCGCATATGATTGGCTTTGCGGTGGCCAGTTTTAAAGACAACGGCGTCAGTGGTATCATATCCCAAGGACTTGGTACCAGTATGCTACAGATTCCTAATGTCCTTAAAAAACCGCTCGTACTATTGCCTGCTGTGATTGCTAGCGCCATCGTTGGTCCTATCGCAACCGTTGGCTTTGGGCTAGCTTGCACAGCCACTGGCGCTGGTATGGGCACGGCAGGACTGGTTGGGGTGTTTGGCGTCATTGAAGCATCACAAGAAATCATGAGCAGTGCTCAGTTGTGGACGGCGATTATATTATTGATGTTCATTTTACCTGCTCTCATTGCTGGTCTGGTCGCTTACGTGATGCGCCGCCTTGGCTGGTTGGTCGATGGCGATATGAAATTGCCCTAAATGAATAGTAAGGCTAAAGCTAAAGCACGCCAATTTTCCTAACTATTTGTCTTAACTATCTATGATAAAAAAGCCCAGCTATTCAATAACTGGGCTTTTTTATGGTCTAACTCATAAGTTTTTCAATTAACGACGCACATCTTTTGGTGCATCGCCATTTGGCCAATCTTTGTCTTTATTGGCTTTGACAGGGCGCGGCAAATGGGTAAAGTAGGCGGCAATATCGACCGCTTCTTGATCGCTTAGTGTATTGCCCTGACCGAACGGCATTTTACCTTTAATAAAGGCCGCGGCGGTATATGTACGCGCCATGCCTGCGCCATCATTAAAAGACTTGTCGCCTGCGACTGCTGGGTAAAGGTAAGTACCATCATCATTGTATTGACCTTCGCCATCAGCACCGTGGCAAAAGCTGCATTTTTCTGCAAACAGCTTTTTGCCGGTTTCAGGGTTTGGCTCTAACTCTTTATTCACTTTTACAAAACCGCGACCTTCAGGTGATACCCCAAATGGCATATCTTGCGACAACCAGCTCATATAAGACACCATCGCATTCATATCATCTGAATCAAGATCGAGTGCTTTACCATTCATCGAACGCTCAAAACAACCGTTAATACGCTCTTGAATGGTATTGACGCGACCTGCGCGTGAGCGATAAATCGGGTAAATACTTGGCATATTGTTCCAAGGTGCAGCATACGCTTCTGAGCCATTGCCTAGGTGACAGCTGGTACAGTTAAGCTGGTTACCAACGTTATTCGGCAGCTCTTTATAAGTATGGTTGGCAAGCTGTAGACCGCGGCGTACGGCAGCGCCATACTCATCATCTGGAATGGTCGATTCGTCTGGCATCTTAATGGACGGTTTACCGCTTGCAGCATCAGCGCTGCCTGCAGTTATATCATTGGCAGCAGGCATGTTACCTTTTAAGGTGTCTGCACGTGCCTCAAGATCCTTTACGCGTGCTAGGGCTGCTGCCTCTTCAACGCGATCAACTGCCTTAGTTTCACTACTATTATCACAACCTGTGATAACAGTTGCACCAAGAGCAAAGATAGACGCTACTAAAATAGAAGACTTAGTGCGTAAAAACTTTCTCATTGGAATGTCATTATCTTAAAATATAATATATAAAAATCTATCGATGTGTCAATTTAGAAGCAATGATGGCAGAACTTATGCTGTGGTTTAGATAAAAACGACAGCATGACTTTGCGTATACGCTCCACTTTGTTCATCAAAAACTACGGGGTAATCAATCAGTAACATGATGGTATCAAATACAAATACGTAAAGTGATTTTAAATTGAAAATAAAACATAACGTGACAAACCAAGTTAAAGAAAGCTGAAGCGCAAACCACAGTATCTATAGTGAGTGGGAAGTAATATCGATATATCAGCAATACCGTCGCGTTTTTAGGATATTTTGACTATATGTTGTTTTCTACTAAAAAGCGCGTGAATAGCGAAGTATTCATGCGCTTTTTGCTAAGGATGTTTGTTTAATAGTTTAACTTATCGTCGTGTATTTGCCGCTATATTAATGAGTAGTTACCGCTTTACGGTTGGCACTTTTCGCGCGCTTTTTGCCTTTTAATTTACGCGATAATTTGTTGATATCATTGAGTACCTGACCATAACGAGACGGGAATACGCGCTGGACGGCATCCATCATTTTGGCATCGTTGCCAATCAAACAGCGTGGCTGGTTGGTGGCGGCGGCTTGTAAGATAATCCAAGCCGCTGCGCTGGCATCGAATTTTAAAAATTTATTAAAGCTACTGATGGCTTTGCTACCGCTACGCATACCGAGGTCGCTGATACTGTCGTTACCGCGTGCGCTATTGGCAATATTGGTCTTAATACCGCCGGGATGCACACAAGTTGCCGACACGCCGCAGCGCTGAATGTCTAGCTCTTGGCGCAGGCTTTCGGTAAAGCCGCGTACCGCAAATTTACTGGCGTTATAAGCCGATTGTGACGGCTGCGCGGTCAAACCAAACAGGCTTGAGATATTAATGATATGACCATGCTCGTTAAAATGGCGCGCCTTGTTATCTTTTTTACCAGTATTAATTTCGCTTTCTTTGACGCTATTTTTAATCAGGGGTAAAAACGCCTTGGTGCCATAAACCACGCCCCAAAAATTGATATCCATCACCCATTCAAGCTCGCCAATGCTGCTGCCTTCAACGGAAGAGTAGAGCGCCACGCCTGCATTATTAAAGATAAAATTCACTTTACCATGTTCCGCCATCACGCTATCCGCCCACGCTTCGACGGCTTTATTGTCCGAGACGTCGAGTACGGTGGTGGTAACTTTGACATCATAGCCGACCAGTAGCTCCTTGGTCTGCGCCAATTGTTCAGGATTGATATCCGATAACGCCAGATGGCAGCCCATTTTTGCCAAATGCAGGGCAAGCTCGCGTCCCATACCAGAACCTGCACCGGTGATAGCGGCAACATGATTGGCATAGTAAGGGGTAATATCGTGGTCTTGCTGCGAGGAAAAAGGCAGATGTTGGCGTAGAGAGTTTGCTACTGCAGAGACATTGCTAGAAACGTGATTAAGCATGATAAACAGTCCTTTGTATCATTGATTTGAAAAGTGTGGTCGTCGATAAGGATAACGTATCAAAGTCGCTTTACCTTAGCATGATTTCTCCCTTTGGCTGCTATCGATTGATAAACGCAGCTGTCATTTTTAAACAGATTATAATGATAAAATACAGATATAAAAAAGCGCCTGAATAACTATCAGACGCTTTTTAAATCAATAGCCTGTTAAGCATATAGCCCGTCAAACATGATGAAGTGCTTTTATCCAATCATCACTTATGCAATTTTAGGGGTTTTGCCTTCGTTAATCACTTGCTCATCAACCAATACTGTTTTGGCATTTTTCATCGATGGTAGCTCATACATGGTTTCAAGCAGAGCGTTTTCGACGATAGAGCGCAGACCACGCGCACCGGTTTTACGTTCCATGGCTTTTTTGGCAATCGCATCAAGCGCTTCTTTGGTAAACTCAATCTCAGCGCCTTCCATTTCAAACAGATATTTATACTGTTTTACCAAGGCGTTTTTCGGTTCTGTCAAAATCTGTACCAAAGCTTCTTCATCAAGCTCTTGAAGCGCAGCCAATACAGGCAGACGACCAATCAATTCAGGAATGAGACCAAATTTGATTAAATCTTCTGGCTCGACTTGCTGCAATAAATCTGAGCTGCGGCGGCTGTCATCTTTGGAGCTGACATCGGCGTTAAAACCAATACCGCCTTTTTCCGTACGCTGCTGAATGACTTTATCAAGACCGGCAAACGCACCGCCAACGATAATCAAGATATTGCTGGTATCGACTTGGATCAGCTCTTGCTGTGGATGCTTACGACCACCATGTGGCGGGATAGCGGCAACCGTGCCTTCGATAAGTTTCAGCAACGCTTGCTGTACGCCTTCGCCCGACACGTCGCGAGTGATAGAAGGGTTGTCGCCTTTTTTACTGATTTTATCAATCTCATCAATATATATGATGCCTTGCTCAGCTTTGCTAACATCATAGTCGGAGGCTTGCAAGAGCTTTTGCACGATGTTTTCAACATCTTCACCGACATAACCGGCTTCCGTTAACGTCGTCGCATCTGCCATCGCAAACGGCACATCAAGCAAGCGTGCGAGTGTTTGCGCAAGCAAGGTTTTACCAGAACCCGTTGGGCCAATCAGCAAGATATTACTTTTTGCCAACTCAACCATGGCGTCATCAGCGCCGATTTTGGCTTTTTTGCTATCTCTAGCCAACGTTTGGCTGACTTTTAGGCGTTTATAATGGTTATAAACTGCGACCGCTAAGGCTTTTTTCGCCGCATCTTGGCCGATGACATATTCATCAAGCTTGGCACGTAGCTCTTTTGGCGTTGGCAGTTTTTTATTGACCCAAGAGGTATCAATGTCGCTGTCGTCGTCGCCATCTTCGGCGCTATCAGCAATCAGGTCCGTACATAGCTCGATACATTCATTACAGATATTGGCGTCGTCAGCGGCAATCAGCTGCTTTACTTCACTTTTTTCTTTGCCGCAAAACGAACAATGCGGGGTGTTATCTTCTGCCATATACAGGCACTCCTAAAATTTAATGCTTATCAATGTTTTGATTATGGACATCAGCGCCAAAGCGTAGGGCAATGGATATATTCTCACTTACCTTAGCGCATTTAGGCCACTGATGTTTTAAAGTCCTTTAAACGTCTATTATCAAAGCTTATAAAGAAATTAAAGCTTATAAAGAATCAGGGCGACGCTCTAATACTTCGTCAACCAAGCCGTATTCTTTGGCCTCTTTAGCATCTAACCAATAGTCACGCTCAACGTCTTTTTCGATTTTTTCAACCGGTTGACCAGTACGCTCAGCCAAAATCTCGTTCAAGCGAGCACGGGTTTTTAGGATTTCACGCGCATTAATTTCGATATCGGTTGCTTGACCTTGCGCGCCGCCTGAAGGCTGATGAATCATCACGCGCGAGTTGGCTAGGGCATAACGTTTGCCTTTTTCGCCCGCTGCCAGTAAGAATGAGCCCATGCTATACGCGCCGCCCATACAAATGGTTGAGACTTCAGGTTTGATAAAGTTCATGGTATCAAAAATAGCCAAACCTGCACTGACTGAACCGCCTGGCGAGTTGATATATAAATGAATGTCTTTATCAGGGTTTTCTGCTTCTAAAAATAATAGCTGCGCCACGATAAGATTGGCCATGTGGTCTTCAACTTGACCGGTCAAAAAGATAACGCGCTCACGTAATAGGCGTGAGAAAATATCAAACGAGCGTTCACCGCGCGCTGATTGCTCAACCACCATCGGAACCAATGCGGCTTGAGTCGTGCTTTGTACGTTGTCATGCGCACTCATCAACAAATCAAAATGTGGGTTAGCAGTAATGCGATCATAATCTGTCATAGAGATGTCCTGTTTATAAGTCCATAAAATAAAAAATAGAAGCTAGCTGTTGGCTACATTGTTATTGATGATTATCATTGTAAACATTATCGCTTGGTAATAAAACCTACTAGAAAATAAAACCTATTCACGCATACATTTTATTTTATTAAATTAATCCGGCGCCAAAATATACTCAATCAAGCAGATTGGCTCTGCCTGCTAAAATAGTGGCTAATAAATATTGGTCGCCGCTAGAAATAAGTGAGCCAATGGTAACTTTTTTATCACAGCAATAATAACGCTTTAATGTGACAAATGATAAACGACTCCCTATTAATAAGGCGTCTGTGCGCACTTATCAAGGGCAGCATGAATAATCTGTTTATAAAAAATGCTATATTCAAAATATCTTAAAAACGCTACGGTATTGCTGACATCAATTTTTTGTAGTCTCTGTCTGCGCAGGCACAGCAAGCAAGAAAAATTGATATCAGCAGTGTGTGATGTATCAATAGTACTTTTCACTCACTATATTAAGAAAGTAGTTTATAACCAAGCAATAAAAATGCCCTAACAAATGTGTCAGGGCATTTTTATTGCTTGGTATTAAACCAGCCAATATCGACTGGCAAAACGCTAAATTACATTATTACATCGCTTGTTGCTGCTGAGCGGCTAGTAGGTCTTGGTAGCTCACTTCTTTGTCCGTTACTTTGCCTTGCTCGATTAAATAATCGACCACTTGGTCTTCTAGCACTACTGACTCAATGTTAGCGCGTTGCTGCTTATCATTGGTGTAGTATTCTATGACTTCCGCTGGGTCTTCGTAGTTTTCAGCGGCTTCTTTGATAAAGCTTTCAACACGCTCTTGGTCAACTTCTAAGCCTTTGGTGTCGATAACACGAGCAACGATGATGCCAAGACGGGCAGCACGTAGCGCCTGCTCTTCAAACAGCTCATTTGGCAGCATGTCTTTATCGAAACTATCAGCATTAGCACCAAACTGCTGAGAAAAACGTTGCATCATCATGTTGCGTTGACGATCGATTTCTTGCTCTAGCATAGCGTTTGGTACGTCAAACTCGTTCTTTTCTAGTAGCGCATCAAAGGTCGCTTGCTTTACTTGGCTACGCGCGGCATTTTTGATTTCGCGTTCCATGTTTTTACGCACGTCTTCTTTTAATTTCTCAACGCCGCCTTCTTTTACGCCGAATAGCTCTAGGAACTCGTCGTCGATTTCAGGAAGTTTTGATTTTTCAACCAATTTCACATTGATTTTAAATTGTGCTTCTTTACCAGCCAAGTTTTCAGCTTGGTAATCTTCTGGGAAAGTCACATCGATGACTTTTTCTTCGCCCGCTTTCATACCTTTGATGCCATCTTCAAAGCCTGGAATCATCTGATTGCTACCGATAACCAATTTGAAGTCTTCAGCAGAGCCGCCTTCAAATTTTTCGCCGTCGATTGAACCTTCAAAGTCAAAGGTCACTTGGTTGTCTTTGGCCGCTTTACCTTTTTTCTCAACGAACTCTTGACGCTGCTTTTGTAGGTTTTCGATCATGGTGTCAACGTCTTCGTCGCTGACGGTCGCTGTGTGGCGCTCAACTTCGATTTCATCGATACCTTGGACGTCGATTTCTGGGAAGATTTCAACAGTCGCTTGATAAACCAAGAAGTCGTCTTCTAGTTTTACGTCGTCGATGTTTGGCATACCAACAGCACGGATGTCTTCAGATTTGATCGCTTCAAATACAGTATCACGGATCACATCGTTGATGACTTCTTGCTGAATGCCAGCACCGTACTGTGAACGGATATGCGACATCGGTACTTTACCTTTACGGAAACCGTCAATCTTGGCGGTTTTCGCCACTTGGCTGATACGGCCTTCAACTTTGTTTTGAATTTTTTCAACGGGTACTTTAACCGTTAGCTGAGTTTCTTTGTTAGACAGCTTGTTGGTTGTGACTTGTAAATCTGTAGCCATATTCGTTACACCTTTAGGATTAAATAGAAATAGACAACCAGGCTGCAAAATACGCGTGTGCTACTGGTTGCCGTTGGAATAAATAGGGGATATTGCTAGCGCGCGATTTCGCAATCTGTGAGCGTAGCAATCGCTGACGGCACAAAAATATGAAACGCTTTATTCTAAATAAACGCTCTCAGATATCAATATTAACTGCTAATCGCCCGCATAATAACGCTTTTTGCTCAATTATACAGACAAATAACGGCTTTCAACAAAATTTTAAAAGTAGAACAGTATAATCTATCTGTTTATCAAAGTAAAAATTATCTGTTTAATCGCCTCGTCGAGAATTTATAGGTTTAGCTATCATTGTAATAGCCTACTTATTAAAAAATACGCTTATAGCGGCAATTGCGCCATTAACTGCTCAATGGCCTGACCACGATGACTGATGCTGTTTTTGTCCTCAGCGCTAAGACTTGCCGCCGTCGCTTGCAAATCTGGCAACCAAAACAGCGGGTCATAACCAAAGCCACCATCACCATACGGCGTGTCTAAAATCTCGCCGTGCCATAAACCTTGGGCGATAATCGGTAGCGGGTCATCGGCATGACGCACCATGGCCAATACGCAAACAAACACGCCTTTAATGAGGGTGTCTGGCTTGGCTGCACGAATAGGCTGCAAGTCAGCGATAAGCTTGGCGTTGTTTTTGGCGTCATTGCCATGCTCGCCGGCATAGCGGGCAGAGTAGATACCGGGCGCGTTGCCCAATACGGGTACACAAAGCCCTGAATCATCCGCAATCGCCGGCAGGCCACTTGCTCGGCTGGCATGCCGTGCTTTGATAATGGCATTCTCAACGAAGCTCAAACCGTCTTCGATGGCATCAGCGATATCAAGCTGACCTTGCGGGACAATCGTCACAGCCAAATCTGCCGCTGCAAATAAGCGTTTAAACTCAGCAAGTTTGCCTTTATTATTACTGGCAAGCACCCATTGATTGGCGAGCTTTGTTTGCGTTAAATGCTCTTGTGGAGTCAGGTTTGCGCTGCTGGCTTGGGTCATATTTTTTGTCCGTCATTAATTCGCTGATACTGCTATATTCTAGGCTAGCATGAGCTAAATTACCAATTAGCATAACGAATCGTTGATTCATAACATTTGGTAACTGATATTTGTCACCACTCTTGCTATAATAGGCGACAAGCTACAGTGAATTATATCTTATAGCTTGTGAACTTTTAATTAATAATTCTTATAAATATTTATCATGGTTTTTGCCCATTATATATTTATAAGTACATTAACTAATAAGTGATGCGCGCTTAAGATAATTTTAGCATGCAAGCCTTTTGGGTTTACCGCAATATGTTTAGCATATTGAGTAATGACTTTCACTAACAATAAACTAAGCCAATTTAGTCCAATAATTTATAGCGTTGATTTAAGCTATACCTAATACTAATGGCTAAACCAGCAAGGATAAAATAACTATGTCAAATATTACTTTACCAGACCTACCTTATGCAAAAGATGCGCTCGAGCCACATATCAGTGCTGAGACGCTAGAATACCATCATGACAAGCATCATGCCGCTTATGTAAACAAGCTAAATGAATTGCTACCGGGTTCTGGTCTAGAAGACAAAACATTGCCAGAAATCATCGTAGCGACTGCGAAAGATGACAGCAAAAAAACCATGTTTAACCAAGCAGCGCAAGTATGGAACCACACGTTCTACTGGAACTGCATGACACCTGACAATGGTGGCGGCGAACCTACTGGTGATTTGAAAGCGAAAATCGAAGAAGATTTCGGTAGCTATGACAAGTTCCGCGAAGAGTTCAAAAACGCAGCAACTTCACAGTTTGGTTCTGGTTGGGCTTGGCTAGTGGCTGATAAAGTTGGCGGTAAACTATCAATCGCTAAAACTGGCAACGCTGATAACCCATTGGCGCATGGTCAAGTCGCGGTATTGACTTGTGACGTATGGGAACATGCGTACTACATCGATTATCGTAACCGTCGTCCTGACTATGTTGACACCTTCCTAGACAAGCTAGTGAACTGGGACTACGCCAATGCGAAATATAAAGGTCAAGATGCTGGCGTTGAAGAGTAATCTTTAACTTCTAAGTATTTGATTAATAAAAAAGGACGCTGAGAGGCGTCCTTTTTTTTGTGCTATGTTTTAACAGTGTCAGTACAATTCTATTTTATGATGAGTAATTACACTTTCTGCTTAGAACTATCAGCTATTAGATTTTTTATTTCAGGGATTGATAATGTCTTGTCTTTCTTTCTATGGACGACAGAGTGGCAGTTTGCGCATAGAGGGATTAGGTCGGTTTCTGGATCTATTTCTTTAGGTGTTTCAAGTTCTGACACAGGAACTATATGATGAATATGAATAAAGCCTTCTGCATATTCTCCATAAAAATTTCCAAAGTTAAATCCACAGGCAGCACAAGAGTTACCATGAATAGCAATCGCTTGCTTCCTGTATCTAGGATTTCTTTCGTATGTAGTTACATGGCGTTTTAATTTTTTCCCTTCACTAAAAGACTCAAGCGAATCCTGATAGTTTTCTGCAATTTCATCTGAGGTATAAGCCGTCTTTTGCTCTGAAACTTTATTAGGGCTGACTTTAGATATAATAAGATGATAAGTATCTTCGTCGATAGCTCTTACACCGTCGCGCCAGTAATTGGTTTTTCTAGAATCAGGAATTGTTTCTAGGTATTTTGAATTGTCTTTTGCTAAAACTGCCTCTTCAAAGGGTATAAAATCAATAATGGTAGCAAAAAAGTCGTTTTTACTACTTTCTTTGTCGGGATAGGTTTTGCCTATTTTAGCGATAGCGAAATAGTGAGGGGCATCGGATAATCTATTTTTTGAGAAAGATTTATTTTTGAGACCTCCTTTGTAGTAAATAACATTCGTGCCTGGCTCTAAGAATTTTAAATACCTTTTAGGAAAGTGGTAAAGGGCACCAGTTTCATCGGCCCAAGCAGACTCATCGTTTTCAGTTATTATTGTATACACCTTATGTCCTTGTATTATAAATCTAGCCGTAGTATGACCTTTATATGAATAGACCAGTTTTCAATTAGGTTAATAAAATCTGTTATAACACTTCAAACCCAAACTTACTCAACGCTGCCCTCAGCATTGCAATATTATAATAAGCATGCGCATTGACGGTATTTTGGAAGAAGATATAGAGCGTATCAAAGTGCTGACGCTGATTGGCAATCGCTTGCGCCCAGTCCTGCATTTCAGCCTCAGAGTAGCGATAATCATGGCGGTCAGCAGCGCTCATCGCATCCCACCAGTTTAGATTATTGCCATGCATACGCAGATAGCCCGTGCGCTCGGTAAATATCAGCCGTGACGGCGGTAGACCACTTACTTTGGGATAATCGACGCTACACCAAATCAAACCTTGCTCGATAAAGCTATCGACTACTTGCGGCGTGTGCCAGCCATTATGACGAAACTCAACCGCTAACGGATAGTCTTTAAACCAACTCACAAGATTTGCTAAATAAAGACGATGCTCGCGAGTACGATCAAAGCCATGTGGGAATTGTAGTAGTAATGGCGCGAGCGCATTGGCTTCGATAAGTGGCGTTAGAGCAGTAATAAAAGCTTGCGCATGCTCGCTTGTGCCTTTACGCGCATGAGTAAAATCTTGATGCAGTTTGACGGCAAATTTCAATTCACTGTCTGCTTGCACGTAGGCTTTATCAACCATACCGGCAAAGGCTTTTTGTCCGATGGGTGCGTAGAAGGTACTGTTAATCTCCACCGCGCCATATTGCTTGGCGTATTCGCGTAAGAAGTCGGTTTTTTTGGTGCCGGTCGGATACAGCGTACCAAGCAGATCGGTATCGCTATAGCCGCCGGTGCCGAGGTAAATACGCTGAGTAGGGGTACTATCCATGTTGACCACCCTTTATCATTTTTAATGTTTATTGATACGCTTATTTTTTACGTGACCATAGCCATTCAATGAGTGCCAATAAGGCGTTGGTGTTCTTATTAGCGCTTAACTCACGACTATTTAATTCACGATTAAGCGCTGCACGTCCGTCATTAAATAGCGATTGCGCATAGCGGGTCGCTTGCTCGACGCCCATCAGTTTCACATAGGTAGATTTGTCTAACTTTTCATCGCTGCCCGCAGGTTTGCCAAGGGTATCGGTGCTGGTGGTCACATCTAAGATATCGTCTTGGACTTGAAAAGCAAGGCCAATATGCTGCGCGCAATCTTGTAGGGCAATACGCTGCGGCGCCGTCGCACCTGCACAGATACCGCCCATTAACATAGCTGCTTCTATCAATGCACCAGTTTTGTCACGGTGGATGGCTTCCAATTCGTTCTGTGAAATGTTGACGCTGGCTTCGGCATTCAGGTCGAGCATTTGCCCAGAAACCATGCGTCTGGCACGCGGCGCAAATATCGCGATAAGCTGGCTTGCGATAGCAGAGTCATAGGGCGCAAAGGTTGGCAGCTCAGCGGTTAGTACTTCAAAAGCAAGTGTTTGTAGCACGTCACCGGCGAGCAGGGCGGTCGATTCTGCAAAGACGATATGGGCAGTTGGCTGACCACGGCGCAGCTCATCATCGTCCATACAAGGCAAGTCATCATGCACCAGTGAATAGGTATGCAACAGCTCTACCGCCAATGCTGCACGGCGCGCCATATCGTAATCGGAGTCGTTTTCTAGTAGTGATTCTAAATCGCTATTTTGCTGAATTTGCTTAGCTTCTTTATCAGTGCTTTTATCGACATATTCATCAGCCCTATTAATATCGTCATTCGCATTGCTTTGATTGACACTATCAAAGGCACTGGCGACCAATAACGGCCGTACCAATTTACCAGTACCTGTCATCACATAACGGCAGGCATCAAGCAGCGGACTTGGCAGCTCAGCGTAAGCAAATAGCATCTCGATATCTTGCGCCAGTTGCGCGCGCACGGCGCTATGAAATTGCTCAGTATTATTATTAAAGCTCGCAAAAGGCACCGTTGTTGAAACAGTGTTTGAAGCCGTTGTTGAAGACATAGGGCTTGGCATAGAAGTAGAAGCAGGGGAAACAGTCATAATCCAACCATTAATCAGGTGAATAATAAAAATAGCGCTAGTGTAGCATGATAGATTATATTCCTTATGCTACGAGTATTATCAATGACGCATTTTTGGCGGTTTAATGTTAAAAACTGGTGTAAAAAAACCCGTTGAATAGGCGTAATAATGCAACAAACCCTTGTTACCTATTATTGATTTAACTTGGCGGTTAGATGTGTTTTGATAATAAAGGCTAATTCCTATCTTAAATCTTAGTATACAGGCGGACACCTAAAGCACCTTGGCCGCAAGGTAAAGGGTTGGTGTCGACTTAAGAGTGACTTGCGAGTATGGTATTAGCTTGTGACAGTCGGGGGCATAATCCCCTACACTAATTGGCGTGAAAATGGTCTGGCACTTAGCACATAGGTTTTTAGCCTGATTTAAGTGACTCATCATCTCAATGTTCAGTCAGTGTTTATAACATCAGTACCGGTAACAAACGTATATAAATGAAGCGCCGTATTCATATTTGCTATTACCTGATAGCGTTGCAAAAAATGAATACAAACATGAGCGCTGGATAATAAAGACATCTGCACTGCTCATATACTGACTTTTAAAGCAGTATATGAGCAGTGTTATTACTCGTTTTACTAACAATAACTGACTATGACCTTTAATTTTAAAGCTTTTAATTTTAAAACGTAGCTTTCGTTATATAGCAAGGAGTTTCAAATGGTATACCAAGGAAATCGCATTACGGTGACAATGCTAGAGGATGGCATCGCCAACATGCAATACAACGCCGAAAATGAGAGCGTGAACAAGTTTGATGCTGAAACCAATAAGCAATTTGCTGAAGTTGTGACAGCGCTAGAAAAAGCGGATGACGTGAAAGGCTTAATCGTCACCTCAAGCAAAGGCGTATTTATCGCTGGTGCGGACATCACAGAATTCGTCGGTTCATTTAAGAATCCAGAAAACGAAATCAAAGATTGGGTCATTAATATCAATGACGCTTTCAACCGTTTTGAAGACCTGCCATTTCCAAAAGTAGCGGCCATCAATGGCGCCGCGCTTGGTGGTGGTTGTGAGATGACCTTGGTTTGTGAATACCGTGTCATGAGTGACAAAGCCATTATCGGTCTACCAGAAACCCAACTCGGTATCTTCCCAGGTTTTGGTGGTACGGTGCGTAGTACGCGTGTGATTGGTATCGACAATGCCCTTGAGCTAATTGCCACTGGTACGCCAAAAAAACCACTTGATGCGCTAAAATTAGGCTTAGTTGACGCAACCGTGCCTGCCGATGACTTGCAAGATGCCGCCATTGACCTAGTCAAAAAATGTATCTCAGGTGAGCTTGATTGGCAAGCGAAGCGTGAAGAGAAGCTGAATCCTGTAAAGCTAAACCAGCTTGAGCAAGCGATGGCGTTTAACAGTGCCAAAGGTATGATCTTTGCCAAAGCCAATCCTAAGCAGTACCCAGCGCCAGCAATCGCTATCGAAACGATTGAGAAGCACGTCAATTTGCCACGTGATAAAGCAATCGAAGTCGAAGCCACTGGTTTTGCCAAAGCGGCGAAAACCCCACAAGCAGAAAGCCTGGTCGGTCTGTTCTTAAACGATCAATTGGTGAAAAAACTTGCCAAGCAGCACAGCAAAAAAGCACATGAAATCACTGAAGCGGCCGTACTAGGCGCCGGTATCATGGGCGGCGGTATCGCGTATCAGGCAGCCAGCAAAGGCTTGCCAATCATCATGAAAGATATCAAGTCTGAGCAATTAGACCTTGGTATGGGCGAAGCCAGCAAGCTACTTGGCAAAATGGTCGAACGCAAAAAGATGACCCCAGCGAAAATGGGTGAAACCTTAAGCCGTATCCGTCCAACTTTGAACTATGGTGATTTTGCTGAAACTGATATCGTTATCGAAGCAGTCGTAGAAAATCCAAACGTCAAGCGTGCGGTACTAAAAGAAGTTGAAGGTTTGGTTAAAGACGATTGTATCTTAGCGTCAAACACCTCAACAATTTCTATTACTTATTTAGCAGAAGCACTTGCGCGTCCAGAAAACTTCGTTGGTATGCATTTCTTTAACCCAGTACATCGTATGCCACTCGTTGAAGTTATCCGCGGTGAAAAATCATCAGAAGAAGCGATTGCGACTACGGTTGCGCTAGCGTCTAAAATGGGTAAAGTGCCAGTTGTGGTCAATGACTGCCCAGGATTCTTAGTAAACCGTGTATTGTTCCCATACTTTGGTGCCTTTGATTTGCTGCTTAAGCAAGGTGCGGATTTTGCTCATGTCGATAAAGTCATGGAAAAATTCGGCTGGCCAATGGGTCCTGCTTATCTAATCGACGTGGTTGGTTTAGATACGGGCGTACACGGCGCAGAAGTGATGGCAGAAGGTTTCCCTGATCGCATGAAGCCTGATTATAAAGGTGCTATCGAGCATCTATATGAAAACAAACGCTTAGGTCAGAAAAACGGCGTTGGTTTCTATAAATATGAGACTGATAAGCGCGGTAAGCCAAAGAAAGTGGCTGACGAAGCGACTTATGAGCTATTAAAAGCGACCACGGATAGCGACAAGCAAACCTTTGATGATCAAACCATCATCGACCGCACTATGCTGGCGTTCTGTAATGAAACGGTTCGCTGCCTAGAAGACAACATCGTCAGCACGCCATCTGAAGCCGATATGGCGATGATTATGGGCGTTGGTTTCCCGCCATTCCGCGGTGGCCCTTGCCGTTATATCGACCAAATGGGTCTAGATAACTACTTGGCACTATGCGAAAAATATGCGCACCTTGGCAAAGCCTATGAAGCGCCGCAAAAGATTCGCGATATGGCAGCCGCAGGCGAGACTTTTTACGCCACTGCGTAATGGTCGGTCATTACTAGGATGAAGTGCCGTACCCATGCTCGATAAGGTTGTTGATGATTTATTTATTATGAATAATCTTTTACATAAAATATGACGAGCATTGTGGTACTGCCACTGACAATAAAAATTGAAAAGGAAGATAGTATGACAACTTTAAGTCCAAAAGACGTGGTCATCGTAGATGGCGTACGCTCAGCAATGGGTAAATCTAAAAACGGTATGTTCCGCCACGTTCGCGCTGATAGCATTTCTGCTGAATTGGTTCGTGCCTTGGTTGAGCGTAACGACTTTGACCCACGTGACGTTGAAGACATCATCTGGGGCTGTGTAAACCAGACTTTAGAGCAAGGTTTAAACATCGGTCGTAATATCGGCTTGCTAGCTGATATTCCAAAGACTGCTGGCGGCCAAACGGTGAACCGTCTATGCGGCTCATCTATGCAGGCGCTACACACAGCTGCTGCGCAAATTATGACCAACCAAGGTGAAGTATTCATCATCGGTGGTGTTGAGCATATGGGTCACGTTGGCATGATGCATGGCGTTGACTTAAACCCTGAAGCTTCAAAACATTATGCAAAAGCATCAAACATGATGGGCTTGACCGCTGAAATGCTGGGCCGTATGAATAACGTCAGCCGCGAAGAGCAAGACGCCTTTGGTCTTGAGTCGCATCGCCGTGCATGGGCTGCCACCACAGAAGGTCGTTTTGACAATGAAATCATCGGTATCGAAGGGCATGATGCCGCCGGTCGTTTGCAACTATGTACCGTCGACGAAGTGATTCGCCCAGACGCTACGATGGAGCAAATGCAAAAGCTACGTCCAGCCTTTGATCCAAAAGGCGGTACAGTCACTGCAGCAACTTCATCAGCTCTATCTGACGGTGCGTCAGCGATGCTCGTCATGAGCGCGCAAAAAGCCAAAGATTTGGGTCTAAAACCACGTGCGCGTATTCGCAGCATGGCAGTTGCTGGTTGTGATGCGGCTATAATGGGTTATGGTCCAGTTCCTGCGACCCAAAAAGCCCTAAAACGCGCTGGCATGAGCATCGATGATATGCAAACCATCGAGCTTAACGAAGCGTTTGCAGCTCAAGCACTATCGGTACTTAAAGCCTTGAACTTGACCGACAAGCAAGACATCATCAACGTCAATGGTGGCGCAATTGCCCTAGGTCATCCACTCGGTTGTTCTGGTGCTCGTATCACAGTTACTTTGCTAAACGCTATGGAGCAAATGGATACTGAAATCGGTCTTGCCACTATGTGTATCGGTCTAGGTCAAGGTATCGCGACTGTAATTGAGCGTGTTTAAGCGTTTTAATAAATCTTTTTAGTTTTATATCTTTAAAAAAACCCCTAGTCATGAAGACTAGGGGTTTTTGTGTTGGTCAATTAAAAACTGGTTTTATAATATCCTGTTCATAATTGTTAATAAGATTTATCTTCATTGACCCGCTTAGCAAACTATGACTAAATAAGAATAAGAACAATAACGAAAACACCCATGATAAATCTAACATAGCCTTTAATAATAAGGTCAGTCGTACAAGGAGTGTACTATGTCTACCATGATTACCGATCGCACTTATCGTATCGCCCGCGAAAATACCCAAGCGATGATTATCGATATTCAAGAACGCTTGACGCCACATATCTATGACCACGAAAATATCGTCAAAAAAACCGTCACTCTGATTAAGGGTTTGCAAGCGCTCGATATTCCTATCATGCTCAATGAGCAGTATAAAAAGGGACTTGGCGATACCTTGCCTGAAATACGCGATGTATTAGAAGGTGACAATGCCAAAAGCTTTGAGAAAGTGACGTTTAGCGCCTGCGATAACGATGATTCGTGGCATTATTTAGCCCAGCAAAATCGTAGTATCGTTTTATTGTTTGGGGTAGAGGCGCATGTTTGCGTGATGCAAACAGCGCTTGATTTACTCGATAATGGTATGCAGCCCGTGATTATTGGTGATGCGGTCGGCTCACGCTTTCCTTATGATAAAAAGCAAGCGATTCGCCGTATTCGCCGCGCTGGTGGGGTCATTAGCACGGTAGAATCCATTCTGTTTGAATTATGCCGCAGCAGTAAAGACCCAGCGTTTAAAACCATTAGTAATTTGATTAAGTAGCCTAATTAAGCATCATGCTTAAGCAAATTTAATTATTAAAAATAGTTTCTTAATAACTCTCAAAAATAAAATAGCGCTCAATACTATCGGCGCTATTTTTTTATCGAAAAATTATATTGAAGCAAGTTGTTTACGGTTTTTATAACGGCTATCAATGCCGCAGTGCTTAAATATTTACTATAATATCTGCCTTTGCGTGAAAAGACAGCGCTCAAATTTATCAGTTATTTAGAGAGAATCATGACGTTACCCTATTCTAATGGTGTCAACCATACACCGTTGACCGACCCTGCGACTGCTGCAAATATTGATATTGACGATGTAACGCATTTTTTATTAGAGTTGGATGCGCTAAAACGCGTCAATCGGTGCAGTTATGTGACGAAAACAAATCGGTTGGAGAATTCCGCCGAGCACTCTTGGCATTTGGCGATGGCTTGTTGGTCAATTGCTGAACAGTTTGAGATTGATGTTAATCATGAAAAATTGCTGAAGATGGCATTAATACATGACTTGGGAGAAGTTGATGCCGGTGATACATTTTTATTTGCCAATAGTAGAGCTGACGCTCACGCTGGAGAGCGCGAGGGCATCGCTCGATTACGAGCTGAGCGCGGCAATGGTATCAAAAACTTAAGTGAGATTTGGGAAGCGCAAGAAACGGGCAGGAGCAAAGAGGCTGAGCTGCTGAGAGTGATTGATCGAATTTTGCCATTTTTGTTAAATTTAAATACGGGCGGGAAAACATGGAGTGATCATGAGGTGACACGCTCGCAAGTGACTGGCGTCCTAAGATTTATTAAAGACAGCTTTCCGAGTATTCATCAATGGCTATTGGAACAGGTTGAGTATGCGACCGAGCAAGGCTGGCTGATTGATAGATAAGTGGTTAAAAGTTTTTTTTGCCTGTCAGCTGTTTACAAATTACTCATTATCTTCCTGCACTAAAGCCTTTATATTAGGGACAATCACGCAAAGAGACGGTCACATGAAAATAGCTGGTACTTATAAAACATTCGCGAAATCACTGGTTTTTCTTGGCGTACTAAGTTTAGCGCAATTGGCGCAGGCGACCGAGTCTGTTGGTAAGGGCGATAAATTGGCCTATGATGCCAAAAAACAGATAGGTGTGACCACCAGCTATGACCCTACCTATCGTCAGCTGGATTTTCCGCGTGGCGATGTACCGATAGAAACCGGCGTTTGTACCGATGTTGTCGTACGGGCATACCGCCTGCAAAATATCGATTTACAGCAATTGGTCAATCACGATATGAAGTCCAATTGGTCGGCCTATCCAAAGACGTGGGGACTAAAATCAACCGATAAAAATATCGATCATCGCCGTGTGCCGAATCTTGAGGTGTTTTTTGCCCGTCATGGTCAAACATTATCTACCACTGATAAATCTAGCTTTCAAGCCGGTGATATAGTGACGTGGCGGTTGCCAAACGGCAATTTACCGCATATGGGCATCGTTTCTAATAAAGTCGCCGCTGATGGCTCGCCGTTGATTATTCATAACATCGGACGCGGAACGCAAGAAGAAAACATCTTATTTGCGTATCCTATTCACAAGCACTTTCGGTATTAGATTGAATGCGTCTAATAAAAAACCTAGCTAAGCTGAGTGGCTTAACTAGGCTTATACGTAGAGGTTTTTAGGGTCTTTATACAACTGCTATTTATTCGCAACACCCAATAGCTGTCCCATTTTTACCATACTGTTGGCTTGTAAGCTGTCTTGCCAATCGGCTTTTGCGCCTTTTGGTAGAACGACAATCGCCGTTGAGCCTAAATAAAAGCGTCCAAGCTCATCGCCTTTGGCAAAGCTCATATTGTGAACCATTTCTTGGATATCCTCAGTGCGGCTGATTTTTCCCGTCGCGACGGTTTCGATACCAGCGACAATCATCGCTCCAACCATGACCACCGCCGCTTTGCCGTACTCTGTGTCAAATAAACAGACCAAACGCTCATTACGGGCAAATAAATCCGGCACGTTTGCCGCCGTGACATTATTGACAGAAAATAGGGTACCCGGTATATAACGAGTCTTGGTCAAGGTACCCGCAAATGGCATGTGCACGCGGTGATAGTTACTCGGCGCAAGATACACGGTGGCAAAGCTACCATCAGCAAAATAACTGCCATCTTCGCTATCAGCGAGTAGTTGACCGATGTCATAATGACGACCTTTGGCTTGCAGTAATTTATGGTCGCGGATTTGCCCTAATTGCGAGATAACACCATCAGCAGGGCTAACAATTCCATTTGCGCGGCTATCGATGAGACGCGCGTCGTCTTTTAGCTCACGGGTAAAAAAGTCATTAAAGCTTTCATAAGCATTGAAACTTTGGCGCTCGTATTCGTCTAAGCTGACATTGTAAGCTTTGGCAAAGCTACGAATAAACGCACGCTTGACATAAGGGTGGCGGCTGGCTGCTAGACGTCCAGCGACTTTACTCAGCTGCTGCTGCGGTACAAATTGTTGAAGGGTGGCAAATAAATTCATAATAAGGTTACCAAAATAGGGTTCGATGTAATTATTAATAGGCAAGTTAATGGCGGTATTTTATCATGGTCAGGGTATGATTGTATGACCATAAACTGTAAGCGATTTATAAATAAGGAAGGCTGTAAATGAGAGCACTGATACAAAGGGTGGAGCGCGCCAGCGTCACTGTCGATGCGCACTGCGTTGGTGCGATTGAGCATGGAGTCTTGGCTTATATTGGCTTGGGTCATGAGGATAACTTGCAAAGTGCGCAGCGTATGATTGATAAAATCCTCACTTATCGCATTTTTGAAAATGACGATGAGCCTGCTAAGTTTGGTAAATTGGATAAAAATGTCCAGCAGGTAGGCGGCGGTTTATTACTGGTGTCACAATTTACCTTAATGGCAAAAACCGATAAAGGTCGCCGTCCTGACTTTGGCGGGGCGATGGCACCCGATGCTGCAGAGGTATTGTTCGAGCAACTAATTACTTATGCCAAAACCCAACATCCCCATGTAGCAACTGGTGAGTTTGGCGCTGATATGCAAGTGGCGAGTATCAACGATGGGCCGTTAAATTTTATATTGGAAGTTTAAGGTCTTATTTTTAAAAGGGTCAGGTTTTAAAGGCCAAAAATTCAAACGCTAGCTATCAGGCTTTTGCAAAAGTGGATAAGGGTTGACCGCGCTGCCATTGATATAAATCCCATAATGGACGTGCGGCGGCGTACCTTTGGCATTTCCGCTGTCGCCGACGTAACCGATGATATCGCCAGCATTGACCCAGTCGTTCGGGCTGATATCGGCATAATCCTCTAAATGGGCATAATAATGTCCAGCGCCGCCCGGGCCAATGATGACCACCACGCGCCCGCCTAAGCTGTTTTCGCCAACTTTGCTAACGATGCCTTGCGTCGTTGCTTGTATCGGCGTACCTCGCTTGGCAAATATATCTATGCCTTCGTGAGAACGACCTTGGCTACGCGCAGCGCCCCATGTATCCGTTAAGTGTCGTTCGGGCAGTGGGCTAGGTAAGCTATTTTCTGTCGGTAATTCTTGTTGTAATAAACTGAGCTGTTGCCATTTTGCCAGTACAAACGACTGAGTTTGCTTGCTGATACTCGGTAAGAGCTTGTCAAAGACAAATAACAGCATCAGTAACACCGCCGCCTTGATGAATACACTTAGTACACGGCGTAAAAGGTTTGGCTTTTTACTTGGGCTTGGCTGCGGATTATTGCCATCTGCTAGCATTGATATCTCTTTATTTTTTTTGAGTTAACTCTAATGGGTAGTATAAGAGTTAACGTTTCTATTGTTTGTATGCCATTGTTATCTTTAGCTTTTATCCCCATAAATACATTGTTGCTTTTAAAGCTAACCTGTTTTTTAGGTCTATGTAGAAAACTGTTATTGCTACCTATTTTTAAATAACGATGGCCAAATCTTTATGACCGACATTGCGCTGATTATCGATACCGAAACCGACCAAGGCCGTGATCCGCGTCCGATTCAAGTGGCGACGATCAATGTAGCGACAGGATTTGAGTGGATGAAATACTTTAATAGTGGACGCTCGATATCGCCCGTCGTGATTAGAATCCATGGTATCACCGATGACGATGTCGCCGGTCTTGAGCGCTTTGAGCTTGGGCAATTTGAGTTGCCGCAGTACTTGATTGGCCATAATGTGCGCTTTGATTGGCGGGTGATTGGTAGTCCGTCCGCCAAGCTGATATGTACGGTGCGGCTGGCGCGCGTGGCCTTTCCAGAATGGAGCGCTTATGGGCAATCGAAATGTATCGAGCAATTATTAGGTAAAGGCGAGGCAGGTAAAATGACGATTGCCGCTCATGATGCGCTGGGTGATGCGCGCATGTGTTATCTGCTGTATCAGGCCTGCTGCGAGCGCCTAGCAATTGCGCCGACAGATTTTGCCGCAGCACACGCTATCGCCAATAAAGCCAATCCACTGAGCAAAATGCCCTTTGGTAAACATAAAGGCATGCCGATTAAAGACGTGCCAATTAGCTACGTAAAATGGATGCTAGGCAACATTCATAATATGCAGCCGTCGCTGTATTCTGCGTTGACCAAGCGTGTGCAAGCAGAACAAGCAGCAAAAATCACGCAAGACTAAATAGACTTGCGCTTGAAAGGCCTGCGCTTAAACGACTGCCCTAAACAAAACTTATTGCTGCTTGGCTAGCCAATCGACTGCCATTTGCCAAAGCTGCGGGGCTTTAGCATTGGTTTTGCTGCTAAAATAGCGCATATGACCGATACTGTTTAAGCCAAATTCTTCGGGGTCAAAATAGTATTTTTCGACTGGCATTTTGCTGAAGACGCGAATCATATCATCGATATTTTTGCTATTGGCAATCTCATCATCGCTAAAGCCGAGCCACAACGCAGGCATATCAATCTCATCGTAAAAATGGGTATGAATACTTTTACCAAAAGCGGTTTTAATATAGCCTGCGCCATTGCACCACTCGCGCCATTGACGAGCGACGCCGCGTGGTAGTGGCTCTCCCATGCCGATTTTATCCGCTGGCGTATAGCCTAGCGTTAAGTTGGTGAGCGGGATAAAGGCGTCCATAAAACCCATCGCTTTGAGCTTATAAGGCATGTCCATATTTTTAATTTGCCCTGATGAACAAGCGACGTTAAATACTGAGGTAAGCGCCTTATAATTTGGCATCAGACCAATCAGCTGACCGCCAGCGCTATGTCCAATTAAATGATAAGTGGCATCAGTAAATTCGTCTTGTAAGGCATCAAGGACGGCTGGCATGTCATGACGCCCCCAACTGATTAAAGAAGCATCACATTTTGCCAAATCGGTGCTAAGTGATTCGCCGATACCTTCGTTATCAAAGGTTAAGACCCCAAAGCCACTGGCTGCTAAATAAGTGGCAAAATTATGATAGAACTGGCGTTTTATACCAGTAGCCGGCGCGATCATAACCGCGGCTTTCACCTCGTCTGTAGGACGATAAACGGTCGCTGCCAATGCTCGATTGCGCTCAGTCATGATGCTTAGGGTATAAATATCTGTTTGATTGTGCGGATTTTCCATGGTTTAACCTTCATGTATTTTTGTCATTTTTATGAGTAAAAGTTTTTTTATCAATCAGTATTTTGGGTCAATAAAAACGCTTGCTAGGCGCTCAGCGTTTAAAAACCAGCGTTTAATAATCAATATTAAGCGTGCAGTCATTAAGCCGTGATTGGTTGCTTACTTTATAGCCTAGCTGGCGATAACCGCATGATGACTTTGCAGTAACACTGCTTATGGTAAAATAAATCTTAGTGAGGAAGGTAGGCGAAAATGACTTCTAAGTTCTATGAGCAAGCTCGACGTTGTATATTTTGAGCGCTATTTTTCAGCAATATTTTAATTATTATCGATTAAGCAGTATGTATTTTGACCAAATAACACATATCAATAAACTACTATGCATGAATAAACGTGTTTTAATAGCTAAGTATTTAATAAGAACAATGTATATAAAATTAAGGAAACTCTATGCAAATGAAAATTAACAATGACACCTATGAAGTTATTACCAGTCAAGACATTACCAATATTGAAAAAGCTGTGGATAAATCAGCGCTCACCATGCCGCTGGTCGCGGTTTATTGTGGCTCGCGTTTGGGCAATAATGACGTTTATGAGCAGGCAGCGCGTGAGCTTGGTAGTGCGCTTGCCGATAATGGCATGGGTTTGGTCTACGGCGGAGCGAGCATCGGGCTGATGGGCGCAGTCGCTGATGAGGTCATCCGAGGTGGCGCGCAAGCGGTTGGTGTGATTCCAACCTTTATGCTCAAGCACGAAATTGCCCATGAGCAGCTGACCCGCCTGCATTTGACCGATACCATGCACACCCGTAAAACGGTGATGGCAGAGTATGCCGATGCCTTTATTACCTTGCCGGGCGGGCTTGGGACGCTAGAAGAAATCATGGAAATCGCCACCTGGCGTCAGCTATATCAGCACGAAAAACCGATGATTATTCTTAATATTAATGGTTTTTATGACTGTATGATTGAACATTTACAATATACCGCTGAGCAAGGCTTTATGAAGCAACAAGACCTTGAGCGTTTGGTCGTTTGTAATACCATTGACGAGGCGATTGCCATGCTAAAAACCGTCGTAAAAATAGATGACGCCGTTGATACCGAGAAAATGGCGGGAAACTAGCAGCGGTTATCTTTATCAATAACTAAATATAAAAAAGAGAGCAAGGCTAACATTAAGCCTTGCTCTCTTTTTTGCTTTGACTTTATTAACATTTAAATCATTTTAATTAGTCTCATGAATACCATGATTTACGCCCGCCATTGCCAATGGAAAGCCGCGCTCTTGCGCCAAATGACGCGCGACTTTATCAATCGCCACGCTATCATTTTGTGCCAAATACGCCCATTCATGCGCATAACGCTGACGGTTTTCTGGTGCCTCAAAATCAACCAAACCAAGCGTCGTCAATTCATCAACGATTTGATCAGCAGCAATCAGCGTCGATGAGGCTTTGACGTTTTCTGCCCGCGCATAGCGAATATTAGAGTATAAGCTCACATCGGCAACGCGCAGCGTATCGTCTTGCCCCGGTATTTGCTGCCCGCCATAGAGCGCATTGCCAACTGTACGCGCGCTATGAAAGGTTGGGACGAATTCAGCCACGTAATCAATGGCTTGCTGGCTGCGCGCTTGCAGCGGCGCTTTATCCCAACCGTCCTCGATATAATGCAGGTATTGCGATGGCAATTTCGGTTGCGCGCTATTTTTGTTAGAAGCAACCAAACCATCATCAAATAAGGTGATAAATTTACTCATGCCATGTATCTGAAAATAACCATCAGGGTAGGGCGTTAGTTGCGCCATGCCCTCAGGGGTGCCGCGCTCACCATAGACGATGATTTCTGGTATTTGCCCGCCCGTATCGTCCCAATAAGTGATATAAGAGGATTTAAACTCGACCATACGCGTGACTTTGACCCCGACCATATCATCGATGATGCCAGTACGAAAACCACAAGCGTTGATTAAGTAATCAACTTCGATAGAATCCGTTTTGGCTTCAAATTCGGTTTCAGTATCAGAGCGCGCTGCTTGTTGATAATCAATGCGCCATCTGGTCACATGATGGTCAGCATTTGAGCAGTTTTCACAATTGACTGGCATCACTTGCTTCACCTGCGTATCGGTAAACACGTGCGCGTGCTCATAGCCTTCTAATGCCAATTGTGCAGACGCTGCCAAACGGAAGATATTCCAGCCATATTCTTGTACGACAATTAGCGGAAATTTAACCTTGTTTAAATCCAAATACTTAGCAACTGGTATCATCCATTCATCAACCGTGCGCGGCACCGCGACTTGCTCGCGCTCAGATAAGGCAATCAGTTGCTCATGGCTGTAGAGCTGATAGTAGTTTTCAGGTTCGCCGAGTACTTTATTATTAGCATCTTCGGCGATAAGCTCTCGATAAGCGTCGGTTAAGATGTCTAAGCGTGGCAATAAATCCTCAGGCAAACCTTCATCGCGTGTTGGCACCGCAAATACCGTCGGGCGTACATCAATGGTATAAGGATAAAGGCGCAGAATATCGATGCATTGTTTGAGCAGGGCAACGCAATCTTCATCAGGTATTTCACGATATAGATTGCCGCCCGCATGCAAATGACACATCGGCGGCCCATCAATCAGCGAGGTGTTTTTTTCAAATAAATACGTCTCAAGGCCTAATGCCGCAAGGCGAATCGCGATAGTTGCCCCCGCTGTACCACCACCGAGAATACCAACCCGTTTGCTAGCAGGCGCTTGATTGTTCATAACAGAATGAGTCATTGTCGTTGTTATATCCTTAGTCGCATTCCTATATTCAGTTAGTAGGAATGGCTCGGCGTCTTTGTGAAATAATTCGTTGCTAAGTTTCTTTTCTTAAGTTTTTTATATTCGCCGTGCTTATATGTTAAATAACGTGTTTTTCTAATGCGTATGTTTTTTCATGCAAGGCTACCGATATGCGTACAGCGAACCCTAAGTTCAACAGTCATTTTAAACCGCCATAGTCATATTTCTCATTGTGTAGTAATTCTTAATATAGGTGTCTTATTCTACGAAAAAATTACTCAAATTAGCATGGCAAAAACGTAAGTAGATGCATAAGTTTTGTCAAAGGACGGCAAACAAGGAGCGACTAAAACACAGCTTTGTAAAAGCATTTTTAAAAAATTGAAGAGCAAACTTTATTTAATTTGTAAACTTTATGTGCTTTTGTAAATTTATATGATGCGAGAAATAACTGATTTTATGTCTGTGCTATAGTAAAAATACTTATGGTCAGCTTTAAGCCGTTTTTTGCTTTAAGGTATAGGATTGCAGACCACAAGAAACCATATAAAAGAAGCAATTTAAAAAACCACTATTAACAAGGACGTTATTATGAAACATATACTTATGTTATCTGTCATTTCTGGTGCATTAGCGCTTAGCGGCTGTTCTACGTTTAACAATATGCTGGGCAAGGATGATTCTGGCATGCATGAGGTGCAAGCGACCACTAAAAATACCGCTCCAGTTGCCAGTAAAAACGGTATGTTGGTCGATGCAACCAATCATATGACCTTATATACCTTTGATAAAGATTCTATGAATAAATCAGAATGTGGCTCAGCTTGTCTGGTTGCTTGGCCAGCGTTTTTGGCACCAAGTAATGCCAAAGCGTCAGGACAGTTTGCCGCCTTTAAACGTGAAGATGGCAAATATCAATGGGCGATGAATGGTAAACCGTTATACTTTTATGCCAATGATACCAAGGTTGGCGATAAAGATGGCGACAACAAACTTGGCGTTTGGCATATCGTAAAAACCAAATAAGTTTCCATTTTTCCAAAAATAAGTTTTCCATAAAAAAGGCAGCTAGCGTGGCTGCTTTTTTATGATTATTTATGTGGTTTTTTGACTCAGCATAATGGCGTTAAGTCGAGTTCATGGCATGGTTTTATCGTAGAAGCGGCTTGCATCGAGTAGCAAAAACCGTTAAAATCGCGGTTTGATTTTCCCGCTGGGGAAAGGCTAAGTGAGCAGCGGTGTGGTGTTGGGTGCTGGAATAAGCCAGTGACGTAATTGCCAGACTGATAGATGTCCTTAGTGCCTCAGTTACGTATGTGAGCGTGCTTGATAGTCAAAATGCCATTAAGCAAAAGTGCTTTCCATACATCGGACATAGAGAGTTTATTATGCGTAAAGATATCCATCCTAATTACCAAGAAGTTTTGTTCCATGACACCAACGCTGACGTGTTTTTCTTAACTCGCTCAACCGTTAACACCAAAGCCACTCGTGAATACGAAGGTAAAGAATACCCATACTACCCACTTGATATTTCAAGTGCGTCGCATCCATTCTATACTGGCGAACAACGTAAAACCTCTACTGAAGGCCGTGTTGCAAGCTTCAACAAACGCTTTGGTGCGTTTGGTGGCCGTAGTAAGAAAGCGGCTGATTCTGCTGAATAATTTATACTTATGGTGTAAATACATATCGCGAAGCAGTCTTTTGCTAAGCAATAAAAAACCGCTGACTATTCAGCGGTTTTTTTTATCTAAATTTTAATGTTAAGTATTTGCACTACTCAGCTACTTAACTTAGTAGTCGACGAATCTAGCAACTTCACAATCAATTCTGCCACTTGCTGCGCCCAATAGCCATACATCAAACTGCTTGGATGAAAGCCGTCGCTGGCAAACATCACTCTGATATCGATCGGCGTGCCGTTAGAGTGTTCTTCTATCATGCGCGCAAAGTTCGTTGCCATATAAGTGACATTGTCATGAGCGGCACAAATTTGCTGCAAGCTATTATCAAGGATAGCGGCTTTGGCACCAACGAAGTTATTCAATGGCGCAGGTATTGCAGGCATTTGTGCCATCGGCGGTAAGCTTAAAAAAACCAGCTCGCGTACGCCAAATTTACGCTGGGCGATAGCAATGATATTTTCAATCTGCTGTTGCCATTGAGCCGCAGAGACTTTGGAGGTGGTGTCATTAACGCCGACACTTAATACCATCACATCAATAGGTTGGCTCGGTGCAGGCAACACATAAAGCCTGCGCAAAATATCAAAGCTGGTATGACCCGTGGTCGCTTGCAACGACCAGTTTAAGGTATCAAAAGCGCTTTGGATAGCAGGCTGCTCAGTCAAAATAGGTATCAAATGACCAACCAGCGCCTCTTGTTGGGTTTGACTACCGACGCCAGCCGCTGCCGAATCACCAACGACCATCAGGTTCAATATATTATTGCTTTTACCCTTTGAGGTAATAGGCAAGTTATTGAGCTGAACCTGTCCATGACGCTCGCCATTTGGCTCAGGTAGGCGTACGGTATCACGCTTGATTTTGTGCCCTTGATAAAGGTAAACAGGAGCAAGCAGCACGTCCTTGGCAGCAGCGGTTATTTTATTTTGCATTTTTTTAGTAGCTACCATCCTGCACGCTCCCGAATCGTAGTGAGGTTGTCTTCAATAAGTAATTTACCATCGATATATACATCGCGTAGTAGGTTATCTGCAGCTGACGTTAAATTATCCGCTTTAATGGTATCTATGTTGCCTTTGCTATTTTTTATGAGTGCCAAACGGCCTCTTTTTGAGCGTTTTGAGCGACTGGTGACAGGGTCTTTATAGATATCTTTCCATACACCATCGATAGAGATGGCACTGGCTTTCATCGCCCAGCTCATGGTATCGCGATTGACTTGCTGCAATAAGCCGCCGCCCATCCCAAAGGTGATATTGTCGGCGCTAAAGCCTGCGTTTAAGACCACATCGATGATTTTGCTTAAGCTTTGCGGGCTGATACCATCGCCTTGGATAATGCGTACATAGTCGGGCAGCACTTTATAGCCTTTGCTATTGATGGTGGTGCCAAACTTTACCGCCAAACGCTCCAAGGCTTCGCGCACCACTTTTGCCGGATCGCCGCTATCTGGACGGATAACCAAAGTTCCGCCCATATTTTTGACGTCGTCTTTTAGGCTACCGCCCCAAATATTATCAATGGCATTCCATAAATCATAGCTGTCAGATACCACAGAAAAACTTTTACCAGCGCCGCCAAATTGTTCAATCATATTGGCAAAGGCGGCAGTTTCTCCGTCGCGACCCCACGCCGTCATGGTGCTATGCTCAGCAGCAGGGATAGAAAAAGCAGCTATTTCTTTGTCCATGTGATACCAGCGGCTGGCGGCAACCAAGGCCGTCATCGAGTCGGTACCAGCAAAGTTCACCAAATGCGCAAGACTACCAAGGGCGACAGATTCTTGACTAGACGCACCGCGCGAACCAAAATCATGCAAACGGAAAATCAGCGACTCGGTATTGTCGGCAGATTTTTCTAGTGCCTGACGAATGATGCCTTTGCAATAGTGCGAGACGCTAGCGACGGTTGAGGGATACCAAATCGCACGCAGTAGCGCCGTTTCGATATAGCTTGGTAGCCAATAGAACTCAGGGTCAGTATTAATAATTTGGCAGACCACATTGGATGCTGGAACGACGCTGCCTTCAGGAATGGCTTCGATGCGCAGTGGCAGATAGCCGCCATACTTATCGACTAACAGCTCCCAACCGGCACGGTTAAAGGTTAAGCCATGGGCTTGAATGACCGTTTCGGCTTCATCGATATCTTGATGGGTAATCGGCGTGCTAAGGTATTCTTTGATAAAGGCTTGCAAGCCAAAAAATACCACATCGTAGTCACCTTTACGCGCTTCGATATAGCTTGATAGATACTCGCTACCTTTTGGATATTGCACCCAATGGGAGGTTTTATAGCTGTCGCTATTTAAGATTAAATTGTTTAAATTGCTGGTGTACATCACAGAACTCCTCTGCTTTGAGATGCCGCAGCTGTTTTTTAATAACCGCTGCGGCGGTGAGCCATTGCCGTCTATCGGCGCTGGCGTGAAAAAAGGTTAATAAAAATTGCACAGTCGCCTGATAAAAGCCTACAAACCAACCATTTTAGCGATAATCGCATAATGGTCTTCAAACATCATGGTGGCATCAAGCTCAGCGAGTGGCAGCCAAAACGCTTTGGCTGCATCGTCGCCACCTTTGACTTTTGGCAACCCTTTTGGGTCGTTTTTTAGCTGAAAATAAAAAGCTTGGGTAATCGTACGCCCACGCGCTGAGCGATACGGGTCGTCAAAGGTATGCTGACTATGACAAGAGCCGCGTAGCACCGGTTCAGGCACTTTTAAGCGCGTCTCTTCGCGTAGCTCGCGGATACAGGCATCAAAGAGTGTTTCTTTTGGATTCAAAAAACCACCCGGTAATGCCCATAGCCCGCGTCCTGGCATACTGCGGCGTTCAACCAATAAAATATGCCCTGATTGTACGACGAGCGCATCAGCGGTCATAAAGGTCGGTGGATAAGGCGCAGATTCCCATTGTCTTTTATATTTATCGACAAAATCGGCTTCTTCATGCAGGTTTTGATAAATATCGGTCTTTTTAAAGTCATTGAGGACGTTGCGGGTCGACTCAGGGGTGCGCTCAGGCGTTGGCGTGGCACCCATCAGGTAGCTGTCACGAATAGGGGTCGCGGATAAATTGTGATAATTGGGTACAGAAACCGACGCCCAATTTGGGAATAAGGATAAATAATAAGATGAGCTGTCTTTTGAATGACCAATCAGCCCAATATCAGCCTGTAAGTCGCCGGTGACGGATTTGACGCCCGTCTGCACATATTGCAGCCAACGCGTGTCATTGTAGAGTGCATCGTCGAGGCCGACACAGTGAATTCGCGCCGCTTCTGCTGGCAAGTAGGTGTTCTTAATCATCGCCGCCCGTTCATCGACACTAAATGGATTACGCAGACTGCGCGGCAGGTTGGCAGAACCGATCAGCATAATGACGTTATCGGCACGTTTTAATGCTTCATCGACCACTGCCTTATGCCCGCAGTGAAACGGCTGGAAACGTCCAATAAATACCAAATAACGGTAGTCTTTACTGTTATTTTTATCCGAGCTTTTATCCGAACCTTGCTCTGCTGATTCACTCATAACGGCCAACTCCTAACTTACTGCTATTAATTATCAATTTAAAATGTCTCAAAGAGGCTAATACTGACACAGCCTATATCTGGCTGACAAGTATAAAGATGTTTAGTGCCGTGACTTTATCGCTTTAACGAATTTTAGCGCTTGGTTTTTGCGCCATGAATGTTATTTTAAAGGATAATATTTTTATAGATATAAAAGCAAAAACCCTTCTAAAGGCTAGAAAGGTTAAGGTTAGAAAGGTTTTTGCAAACGCTCAAAGCATTAATAATATCAAATCTCAAGTGTTTTGATTTTTTCTAAGCCTTGCTGCTCAATGACGGCGGTCAAACCTTTATCTTCTTCAATACGTTTGACAAAGGTATCAAGGTTTTTATAGTCAGATAGATCGATCTCAAACTTTTTCGCCCACGTTAGGGTGATGTATAAGTAAATATCAGCCGTGGTTTTACTGCCTGTTAGATAATCAGTTTTACCGAGCTGCTCGTTGGGCAGTCTAAGCAAATGGGCGATTTTTTCTTTGGCCTTTTGTTTTAAGCTTTCTTGTGCTGCATCCCCTTCAACAAAGCCATCAGGGCCAAAGAGCGGGGCAAAGGCTTTATGCAGATCCGCATTCAAAAACCCTAGCCAATGCATCAGTTCACCTTTACCAGCTGGTGAGGTATCTGAACCAAATATATTGGCATCGGGATAGGCGGCATCGATATAGACTTGGGTGGCGATGTTTTGAGTAATGATAGTGTCGCCATCGACGATAGCTGGCACCGCGCCTTGCGGATTGATACGTAGATATTCTTCTGATTTGACCGAATCGTGATCTAAAAGCTTAAGCTCGTAATCTGTCCCCGTCCATTCGAGGGCAGTGTGCGGTACAACGGCGCAAGTTCCTGGTATGACATATAACTGCATAAACTACTCCTGTGGATTTATTATAGCGTTCAATCCAGTCTAAACAGCCAATCTGGCCAAGTCAGTTATGTTATGTGAAGTTAGTTTTAGGAGATGTAGTATTATGCTGTTTGCGTCATTTGACCTATTCTAATCTGCAAGTTTACCCTGCATGTTGCGCAATCCATGCCGCCACCGTTGGCCAAATCTCTTTGGCAGCCGTACGACTGTTTAAAATGCGGCTATGGGTATAATCATCCAAGTCACCATGACTTCGCGCGTATTCACGAAAAACGTTAGCAGAGTTTTTGTTGAGCGAGCGATTAAAGTCGTTAAAAAGTGACAGGCAACCTCGAGTTGGCGAGATGAATTTATCACCCTTGGCGCTGATAGCATAAATGGGTACGGTAATATTCGGCATATACTGCCGATAATCAAAAATCGCACTTTCAGGAGTATTTTGCTGGCGAGTGTGGCTATCAAAAGCACTTTTCTGAATACCATTCGCATTTATATCACTTTGTTTAATAAAACTGCTGTGGAAGTTTTTATGCAAATTCCACTCATACCATTGATTCATGGTGTGATGGTTTTCATTGATGGGTCCCAGTTTGAGTTTTCTGGCGGGTATATAGCCAAATAGACGGGTAAACATCTTGGCGGCGACTATTTTAAAATAGTTCTTCAGATTGACGATGGCGCCGTACACTTGGCAAGCAAACATGCTGATGCTATTTATTTTATTGATATACTGCGGATTTTGAATGAGAAACATCGTTAAGCAAGCGCCGCCGCCACTATGGGTGACGCAGTGTAAATTGCTGAGCTTTAATTCGTTAAATAAATAATCAAAAGTGGCGGCAAAATCATAGGTGGCGACAGTTTCGAAATTGAATTGGTCTGTGGGGTTTGAGCTTGCGCCATGAGCGCGCCATTCCATGATATAGCAATGATGTCCAAGCTCAGCTAAGTATTCGGCGATTCTTAAGCAGGTTTTTTTGTCCGAAAAAGTGCCGTGCGTTAAGAAGATATTTTGACCTTGATGCGCATTAACGATAGATAATTGATGGCTTTTTTCATTATCAAAAACTTCCCAAATAGCGATTTGTACGGCATCTTTGGTGGTCACAAAATTTAGATTCTCAGTCAACATACTGCTCTCTCAAAATAGTTAAGATTCTGATATTTATTCTTTTAAAATTTTCATAAGCTCTTTGGTGCATTCTACGCCCGCTAGACTTGATAAGTCTGCACGCCGTCTTTATATACTATGAAGATAAAGGCAGCTTACTATAGGTAAGCCTTATTAAAAATAGCCATCGCTTAAAACCTCAGCGCTTAAAAATCGCTACTGCCAATTCACACTAGCCCAGTCGGAATTATGCGTTAAGTGCGCTATAATAGACACCATAAAGAGCCATAAAGAGCCATAAAGAAGTTTTCATCACGGTCAAAGCATTAAAACGATAAGCCAAAATGATGGTGATTTCATTAGTCCCAACCTCACATAGACGACACAGTAGACGTGGACAATATAACGCTTGTGTCATAACACATAGGAAGCATTATGAGTGAACACAATCCAACTGATACTCAAGTAGATCCTACTGCCGATTACGAGTCAGCATTAGATACTGAGCAAACCGAAGCTAAAAGTAACATTACCATCACTGAAGCGGCGCAAGGGTATTTGGCAGATTTACTGGCGAAGCAAGATACCGATGGTATCGGCGTGCGTATTTTCGTCGAACATCCAGGTACACCGCGTGCCGAATGCTGTATGGCTTATAACCAGCCGGGCGAAGAAGACAGCGCTGATTTAAAACTGACTTATGACGATTTTTCGGCATTTATTGAAGCGGCGTCCGTGCCTTATTTAGAAGATGCGGTGATTGATTATAATAAAGACCGTTTTGGTGGGCAGTTGACGTTCCGTGCGCCAAACTCAAAAGTGCCAAAAGTTGGTGCCGATGCCAGTGTCGAAGAACGTATCAATTATGTCTTACAGTCGGAGATTAATCCAAGCTTGGCCGCTCACGGCGGTGATGTCCAGCTGCTTGAATTGGTTGAAGAAGAAGGCGTTGGTCTGACTGCTATACTGAAATTCGGTGGTGGTTGCCAAGGCTGTTCAGCGGTTGATATGACCTTACGTCAAGGTGTTGAAGTGCAGCTGAAACAACAAATTCCAGAGCTGACGCAAGTCATCGATGAAACCGACCATACACGTACAGAAAACGCTTATTATAAATAGAAAATGACAAGTCGTTATAAAAAATAGCGCCGATATCATCTAAGAATATGCTTATTAGTTTCTTTGTTTATAAAAATTGCTTATGAATATTTGTCATTAAGAGATAAAAAATTTGCTATTCTTTTAATAAAGAAGCTGGGTTATGATTAACTCAGCTTTTTTTATGACTTTTTGTTATAACTAATTTTGATAAAAAAATATGGGTTTAATAACCTATTAATACCCCTGTAAATATCCCATAAAATTTTAGGAGCACCTGATGAGTGACGGACAACCAGCCAAGCACAATACCCAGCGCCTTGAAACCTTAGCGATTCACGCTGGCTATAGCGTCGAGCCAACCACCAAAGCGGTCGCCGTGCCTATTTATCATACCAGCTCGTATGCCTTTGATAATACCCAGCATGGCGCCGATTTATTTGATTTAAAAGTTGCTGGCAACATTTACACCCGTATCATGAATCCGACGACGGCGGTGTTAGAGGAGCGCGTTGCGGCACTTGAAGGCGGTATCGGGGCGTTAGCAGTTGCCTCAGGTATGGCGGCTATCACTTATGCGATTCAAACCATTTGTGAAGCAGGTGATAATATCGTCGCCGTATCGACCTTATATGGCGGCACTTATAATTTATTTGCCCATGCTTTGCCGCGTCAAGGTATCGAAGTCCGTTTTTTTGACCATAAAAACCCTGAAGCGATTCGTGATTTAATTGATGATAAAACCAAAATGGTCTTTGCAGAAAGTATCGGTAATCCACTGGGTAATATCGTCGATATCCAAGCTCTGAGTGACATCGCCCATGAATATGGCGTACCAGTGGTGATTGATAGTACGGTTGCGACGCCAGCGCTGTGCCGTCCATTTGAGTTTGGCGCTGATATCGTCATTCATTCATTGACCAAATACATGAGCGGTACGGGCACCTCAATTGGTGGCGCGATTGTTGATAGCGGAACTTTCCCTTGGGGCGATTATCCTGAGCGCTTCCCATTATTAAACACCCCAGATGAAAGCTATCACGGCGTAAACTTTGTCAAAGACGTCGGCGCAGCGGCCTTTATCGCTCGTGCTCGCGTGGCGCCTTTACGTAATACTGGCGCAGCAATTAGCCCACTCAATGCTTTTGGTATCATGCAAGGGATGGAGACATTGAGCTTGCGTATGGAGCGTCATGTGCAAAACGCGCAAGCGGTTGCTGAATATCTACGCGACCATGACAAAGTTGCTTGGGTAAAATATGCTGGTCTACCTGACCATCCTGAGCATGAGCTTGCGCAAAAATACATGAAGGGCACGCCATCTGCTATTTTAACCTTTGGGGTAAAAGGTGGCCTCGAAGCAGGCGCGCGCTTTATTGATGCGCTGCAACTGATTACGCGCTTGGTCAATATCGGTGATGCTAAGTCGCTCGCTTGTCATCCAGCCACAACCACTCATCGTCAGCTTAACGAGCAAGAGCTAGAAAATGCCGGCGTCAGTGCGGATATGGTTCGTTTATCGATTGGTATTGAGCACATCGAAGATATTAAGGCCGACTTAGAGCAAGCATTGGCTACGGCTTAGTCAAATATAAGATATTGCATACAGAGAAAGCCCATATTGATTTGAGATGGGCTTTTGCTTATTAGATGCTAAAGTTTTGTAGGCAATCCTAAATAAAAGCGCGAAAATATTATAAAGTGCTACTGGTGCAAATTTTCCTTGCTTGCTGTGCGACTTCGTCGCTCCAGAGGCTGCGCAAAATTTATCCCAGCAGCACTATCTTTTATTAGAGGTAAACTAGAAACGCCATCTCAGACACTTAGAAACTTAGATTTTAGCGCTTTAGTAATCAAATAATCCAGCCACTAAACCGTTAAAACGCGGCGCGAGATATCTTGATACTCTTTTGATGCGAGGCGTGGACCAAACTGCTGAATCACTTGGGCGGCGATTTCGCTAGCAAGTTGTCCGCATTCTGGCAAGCTATAATGCTGCGATAAAGCATATAAAAACGCCCCAGAATAGTTATCGCCGGCACCATTGGTATCAATAACATTTACAACAGCTGGCGTAGGAACCTCAAAAATTTCAATCTCTGACTCATCATTTGGCTTATGAGCGATGATAGCGCCATTGGGTCCATCGGTAACGACTGCTGTCTGACAATGCTCAAGTAAGGCTCGCGCCGCCGACTTATGCTGTTTTTTATCGGTGAATAATTTGGCTTCTTCACTATTACAAAATATCACCGCGACTTTATTGCCGAGCATATTAAGCAGGCCTTCTTTGGCAAACTTTACCACGGCAGGATCAGCAAAGCTGACGGCAATTTTGGCGCCATTGATACCAGCTTGTTGGCGTAGTTTGGTCATCGCAGGCTGGATACCTTCGGACATCGCCAAATAACCTTCTAAATATAACCAGCCAGCTTGGGTTAATGCTTCAAAGTCAACGTTATTAGCCGTAATATCGCTTGAGGTGCCAAGGAATGTTTGCATGGTACGCTCACCATCTTCGGTCACTGCTACCACGCATGAGCCAGTCACGCCGCCTGCATGGATGGATTGCGGGGAGGTGGCAACGCCCGCTTCATGCAAGTCTTTTAGGTAAAACTCGCCTTGCTTGTCATCACCGACGCGGCAAGCATAAAAAGGTTTACCGCCTAAGCTTGCAAAGGCATACATTGCATTGGCCGCTGAGCCGCCGCCTGCTTGTTTTGATGGCGCAATGTCGGCCAGTTTAAAATACGCCAATAACTGCTGCTGCTCTTCGAGTCCTGCAAGCGTCATATTGCCTTTGGTCAGGTCGGTTTCTTCTAGCGCTGCATCCGACAGCAGGTATTCGTGGTCAACCAAGGCATTACCTATTGCCATCACATCGTACATACTGTTTCTCTCCTCAATGAATTTACCAGTACTTAATTTACTGACATTTAATTTATCAATACTTAATTTATCAATACTTAATTTATCAATACTTAATTTATCAATACTTAATTTATCAATACTTAATTTATCAATACTTAATTTATCAATACTTAATTTGCTGTTACTTAATCTATGGCTGCTTCGCTTAATTTTTTATAACCACAAACTATGCTGTTTGTAGTTCAAGCAGGCGCTGATAAAGTGCGTTCTTTTTGACGCCTGTGATATCAGCGGCCAAGGCAGCGGCTTTTTTAACCGATAAATCCTCTAATAAACGCTGTAATAATTTATCGTGGATACTGATATCATCATCGTCCTGCGCCATATTTACCCCAGCGACGACCACGACGATTTCACCGCGTTGCTGATTGTCATCAGCTTTGACAAATTCGACCAATTCGCCAAGCGTGCTTTTATGCACGGTCTCAAAGGTTTTGGTCAATTCACGGCAAAACGTCACTTCGCGCTCTGCACCAAAAATAGCTGCCATATCTTCTAAGCTAGCAACAATACGGTGCGGCGCTTCATAAAATATCAAAGTTTCGGTACGTGAATTGAGAGTCGTTAATTGTTTTTGGCGACCGTGGGTTTTGGCTGGTAAAAAACCAATAAAGCTAAAACGGTCTGAGGGCAATCCTGCAACCGATAGCGCAGCAATAGCAGCAGAAGCACCAATAATAGGAGAGACGCGAACACCAGCAGCATGAGCGGCTTGTACCAATTGATAACCGGGATCGCTAATCAGCGGCGTGCCAGCATCACTAATCAAGGCAACCGAATGACCTTGCTGAATCATCTCAATAATTTTGGGGGTTTGAATGGCGCTATTATGTTCATGATACGCCCAAAGCTTATGATGACCTTTTTGTTTAGCAGCGCCATCAGACTCGTTTTCGGCAGCATTTTTATTATGGTAACCCGTTCCTTCTTCGCTATCTTCAACCTTATTGCCTTTGGTATTAATACCAAAATGTGATAAAAGTTTGCCTGAGGTGCGTGTATCTTCACAGGCGATGATGGCAACTTGCTTTAAAACGTCAATTGCGTGCGGTGTCATGTCGCTTAAATTACCAATCGGCGTGGCAACGATATAGAGACAAGCTGGCATCGCGGTAGGGCTAGACATGAAAACCTCGGAGTATTAAGAAATTGTCTTAAGAAAGAGCATTAAAAACGCATATGAAAAGCGATTATGAAAACGCGAAAGTGGTTAGTTTAGCATGATGTGCTATGATAATTCTCAAATGTTCCGCTGACCGATAGCCATGATAATAAAAGCCCGTGATGGTAAATGACAAACCCTTAAACCTAACTTCACCGACCCAGCGTCAAGGCAGCCGTTTTGAGCAGCAAGCGTGTGCGTTTTTGCAAGCGCAAGGCTTGATATTGATTGCGCAAAATTGGCAACAACCAAAAGTGGGTGAGCTCGACTTAATTATGCTAGAAAAAGGGCAGGCGTGGTCGACACTGGTATTTATTGAAGTGCGGCAACGGCAGCGTTCAGGATTTGGTGATGCTGCCCTTAGCGTGACGAAAAGTAAGCAACATAAAATTATCAAAGCGGCGCGCTATTTTTTGCAGCAGCATCCTGAATATAATGACTTCGAGTACCGGTTTGATGTGATAGCCTATGATACTAATGTCAATACTAGTGCCAGTCATAAAAACAAGAGTAGTGAGGTTAAAGAAACGACGTCAAAAAACACTCAACCAGAATGGCTGCAAGGCGCTTTTATCGCGTCAGCGTGGTAAAAGGACTTTACGAATTTAAAATGCTGGAACGTTGATTTGGTTTAAAGGTTAAGCTAAAAAGTAAAATAAATAAAGCATCAAGCTATCGTTACCAAAAGCCTAACCGCCTAGCATAAAATTTCAGTAAAGTAGCGGCATTAAAAACGGTTCATTTAATCATATTCCTATCATTGTCATTATTAAGCATCAGCATAATTAATCGTTTTTATTATCAAGCTTAATTATTATCGAGCTTAGCCATTATCAAGCGTCACCCTATTAATCATTAGTTAATCATCACGCTCTAAGAGGTAAATCATGACACGGATGCATTTGCACACTGCTATTTTTGGTTCATCACGCCGTAAGGCGATTGGCGTTATGCTATTGACCAGCATCGTCGCCACAGGCTGTACCACCAACTATTTGACCAATAGCACAGAAGGAACGTATGGCGTACCGATGACCGAGCGCACTATTCCGCAGCGCCTGCTTGACCGCAGTATCGAGCATACCGTCAAGATTAACGTCTATGGTCTGCAAGAAAATTTGCAGCAAATCAGCCGTATGAGCATTGATAGTTTTAATAGTGAGGTGCTGCTCACCGGTGAGGTGCCAACGCAAGAGATTAAGACAGAAATTGAAAAAGTGGTTGGCTCTATGCCAGACGTCCGTCACGTCTATAATGAGCTGAATGTGAGCGCCTCAAGGGGCTATAGCTCAACCGTTCACGATGGTTATATCACCTCCAAACTACTGGCAAAAATAGCCTCTAGTAATGGCGTAAAAGCCTCGCAAATAAAGGCGGTCACCAATGATGGCGTGGTTTATATTATGGGTCGCATGACGCCGACGCAGCAAAGCCACCTGATTGATATTGCCAATAATACTGTCGGCATTACAGAGCTGGTGCTGCTGACCACCGTCGTTGACGATAGAGGGGTGAAGATAGGCGAGGACGATATCATGTATGAAGAGAATTTAGCCAACCCTACCAGAGGGCCAGCGCTCGATAGTCGAGCAGCGCCTGAGGTCACAAGTGTAGTAGAGCCACCGATTAACGCTACGCCGATTATCGTCGACGAGAATGGCGCGCCCGTTAATTAGCCGTTATTAAGTTGCCACTATCAAGTTGCTATGTTTACCTTTATCAAAAGCCTTGTCTCGCTAATAAACACAAGAAACCTAAACACTCGTAACAGGAACAGAACGTTAAAACCTCAGTCTGCCAGTAAGATATAAAACGTAAAAAGTAGAAGTGTGGCTTTAGCCAAAAACGCGCTAACTAAAATTATAAAAAGTGAAAAAGCCGTGACTCTACTATTGAGTTTTAATCAACTATGACCAAACGACAAGCTTATAATAGGAATACTGGCGATGAAGGATTTAAGTAAAGCAACCGTACAGCTACAGCCTGCACCAAGAAAAAATCGCCTACCTAAACCTATCAGCGTCGGTGTGACGGCAGCATTGGCTGTCGGCGGTATTGCGCTTGCGACTCAGCAAGCACAAGCGTTATCGGCACTGGCTGTTGTGAATGGTATCACCTCAAATGGCGGCGTTGGTGTCAGTAAAAATATCTTGTATGGCGACAAGCCTTTGCAGGATTTAGATATTTATTATCCCAAACCTTTAGCAAAAGCCATGCAGTCAAAAAAAGCGACTGCTGATAACCCAATTAACCACAGTTATCCGATGGTGGTTTTCGTCCATGGCGGCTCGTGGGAAAGCGGCAGTAAAGATGAATACGCCTTTGTTGGTCAGAGTTTGGCACAAGCAGGCTATGTCACGGCAGTGATTAATTATCGTAAAGCGCCTGAGCACGTTTATCCTGATTATGTAGAAGATACGGCGCAGGCCATCGCGTGGAGTTATAAGAATGCCGAAAGTTTACATGCTGACCCCAAGCGCTTGGCGGTGATAGGGCATTCTGCGGGCGCATTTAACGCGGTTGCTGCCGTCGCTAATGAAGACTTTTTAGCGCCGTATGGGGTGAAACCAAGCGATATTGCTGCGGTAATTGGTATTGCAGGGCCTTATAGTTATGACTTTCGTAAATTCAGTAGTGCCAGCGCTTTTGGGGCAAACGCCACGCCCGATAACATCATGCCAGACCGTAATATTAAAGGTGCGCAGCCGCCCTATTTATTATTGTCTGCTGAAAAAGACAAAGTCGTTCATATAAGCAATACCCTTAAAATGACACAGGCGTTAAAAGCGGCAGGCGTTAAGGTTGAAACAGGCGAAATCGCAGGTGCCAGTCATGCCACCAGCATCGGGGCGATGGCGCCACCTTTACGCTGGGTCAATGATGTGCGCGCGCAAGTGCTCAGCTATTTGGATAAAACGCTGCAATAGTTAAAGGCAGTTGTAGAAGACAGTACTGTAAGATGGTCAAACTCTTGTTATAATGGCTAACTTTATATCCACCTATTAAACCTTTAAGGCAGAATATTCTATGAGCATGAACGCTGACGATTTGATTGCATTTTTACAAACTCACTTTCCTGATGCTTTTATTCAAGCTGCCAATCAAGGTACCAAGTTTGATGTACGGGTGGTCGATGCCAGTTTTGAAGGTAAGCGCGCAGTACAACGCCAGCAGTCCGTTTACGCATTGGTCAATGACAAAATTGCTAGCGGTGATATTCATGCGCTTAATATTCAAGCGTTAACGCCTGCCGAATGGGAAGTGCAATCGCAAGGCTAAGCCTTTTTTATGACTAGGATTTGTCGCACCGGCAATGGATATTGCTGGTTTTATCATTTCTGGTTTTTCATATTTTTTATACTTATCGCTAGGTTGTCACCTTTATGGATCAATTTTTAATCACCGGTAGCAGTCGTATCGCAGGGGAAGTCACCATCTCAGGCGCCAAAAATGCCGCTCTGCCGTTACTCGCTGCTATGATTTTAGCCGAGACCCCAACGACGTTACATAATGTGCCATCGCTACAAGATGTGCGCACCTTGATTGAATTGATCGCTGGCATGGGCATTGATATTCAAAAGCAGGGTGACACTGTCGTTTGCGATACCAAGAATATCGACAATTTTTATGCGCCGTATGATTTGGTCAAAACCATGCGCGCCTCGATTTTGGTTTTAGGCCCTTTGCTGGCGCGTTTTGGCGAAGCCGAAGTGTCTTTGCCGGGCGGCTGTGCCATCGGCTCACGTCCTGTCGACCAGCATCTAAAAGCCTTTGAAGCCATGGGTGCTGAGATAAGCGTCGAAAATGGCTATGTCAAAGCCCAAGCGCCAAAAGGCGGCAAGCTTATCGGTTGTAATTTTTCATTCGATATGGTGACGGTTGGCGGTACGGAAAACGTTATTATGGCCGCGGCATTGGCAAAGGGCACGACCGTACTTGGTAACTGTGCGCTTGAACCAGAAGTGGTCGATTTGGCCAATATGCTGGTAGCGATGGGTGCTAAAATCAGCGGTATTGGTACGGCAACCATGACCATCGAAGGCGTTGAGCGCTTGCATGGCTGTGAATATTCGGTCGTACCCGATCGTATCGAAACGGGCTCTTATCTTGCCGGCGCTTTGATGACACGCGGTGATGTGCTGACCAAAAACACTTCAGCACTTTTATTAGCGCCTGTATTAGAAAAATTTGAAGACATGGGAGCGATTATTACCACAGGCGATGATTGGATTCGCGCGCAAATGAAAGGTCGCCCACTACCAGTCAATATTCGTACCCAGCCACATCCGGGTTTTCCAACCGATATGCAAGCGCAGGTCATGGCGATTGCCTGCCTTGCTGACGGTACCAGCACCTTTATCGAAAATATCTTTGAAAATCGCTATATGCACGTGCCGGAACTCAACCGCTTGGGCGCATCCATTCAAGTAGACGGTCATACAGCTGTGGTTAAAGGCGTCGAGCACTTTACTGCGGCGCCAGTGATGGCAACGGATTTGCGCGCGTCGATGTCACTGGTCATGGCGGCGGCTTCTGCTGAAGGCGAGAGCTTGATTGATCGTATTTACCATATTGATCGTGGCTATGAGCACGTCGAAGAAAAACTGCGCGCGCTTGGGGTCAATATCGAGCGTATTAATACCAATGACTAAATTGGTTCACTAACCATTATTATCGCTATAGATACCTAATAAATTAATAACGCCTGTTAAGTAAGGCAACTAACTGTACACGGACACGAGTCATTATGACTGAAGCAAGTAACAGCTTACCAAATGATGGTTTATTAAATGAAGTAAATGAGGCGTTTTCAGGTTTGACACTGGCGCTTTCAAAGGGTCGTATTTTAGAAGAGACGATGCCTTTACTGCGCGCTGCTGGTGTTGAATTGTTAGAAGACCCTGAGGCGTCGCGCAAGCTTATTTTCCCAACTTCTAACCCAAATGTACGCGTGTTAATTTTACGCGCCAGTGACGTGCCAACTTACGTTGAACACGGCGCTGCTGATTTTGGCGTGGCGGGTAAAGATGTGTTACTTGAGCATGGTGCCAATCACGTTTATGAATTGCTCGATTTGCAGATTGCTCAGTGTAAGCTGATGACAGCGGGCGTTAAAGGTGCGCCGCTGCCAAATCGTCGTCTGCGTATCGCGACCAAATACGTCAATGTTGCCCGCGCTTACTTTGCCAGCCAAGGTCAGCAAGTCGATGTGATTAAGCTGTATGGTTCAATGGAGCTTGCGCCATTGGTTGGTCTGGGCGATTTGATTGTTGACGTCGTCGATACGGGTAATACGCTGCGCGCCAATGGACTTGAAGCGCGCGACCATATTTGTGATGTATCGTCACGCCTTATCGTCAATCAAGTCAGCTACAAACGTAAATTTGCCCTGCTTGAGCCGATTTTAGACAGTTTTAAAAATAGTATTGCCAGTGCTTCTTAAATGAGCGTTTATTCAGTATTGATAAAGCTCTGTTATTAAACGCTAGCAATCATTGATAATATCAAGCATGACTATACAAAAATTTAAACCAGTTTGGCGCTCTAGGATAGATATAGCGTGCTAAACTGGTTTTTTTGTATTTGCTTGCTAGAAAATAAAAGCTCAGTATAATCTGAGTGAGATAACTAAGAATAAGTGCAAATAAGCGGAAATAAGCAGACAGACCAAACTTTTCTTATTTGCTCTTTTATCCAAACTATTTTTTTATAGCCGACTTTTATGCTCACCTATAGGATTCAGTCATGCGCCAACTAAGTACCCAAGATGCTGATTTTGACAGTCAATTGATCCAGCTTCTCGCTTTTGAAACCGTCAACGATGTTGAATTATTAAAAACCGTTGACGATATCATTGCAAAGGTACGTCATGGTGGCGACAGTGTGGTACTGACGTTGACCCAAGAGTTTGATCAGCATCCAGCGAAGGCGATACAAGAGTTAGAGCTGTCTAAACAAGCGCTTGCTGATGCGTTTGCCAATCTTGATGATGAGGTAAAAAATGCGTTAATGACGGCAGCGACACGCGTGCAGACATTTCATGAGCGCCAAGTGCAAGAAACTTGGCAATATGAAGATGAGCTTGGCAATCGTTTAGGGCAAAAAGTCACGCCGCTTGATCGTGTCGGTATTTATGTGCCCGGCGGTTTGGCCTCTTATCCGTCTTCGGTATTGATGAATGCAATTCCTGCCAAAGTGGCTGGCGTTGCCGAGGTAATCATGGTCGTGCCAGCGCCAAAGGGCGTGCTCAATCCATTAGTGTTGGCAGCGGCGCATTTGGCACAAGTTGACCGCGTCTTTACCATTGGCGGAGCACAAGCGGTTGCGGCCTTGGCATACGGTACCGAAACCATACCAGCCGTAGATAAAATCACGGGTCCTGGTAATAAATATGTCGCCGCAGCGAAGCGGGCGGTATTTGGTCAAGTTGGGATTGATATGATTGCCGGCCCTTCTGAAGTATTGGTCTATGCAGAAGGCGAGGCGCAAGATCGCGCCGATTGGTTGGCGATGGATTTATTGTCACAAGCGGAGCATGACCGTATCGCCCAAGCTATCTTTGTCACGACAAGTGAACGGCAGCTTGCAGAAGTGGCGGCGGAGATTGAAAAAGCCTTAGCAGAATTGCCAAAAGCTGATATCGCTCGTGATTCACTAAAAAACCGTGGCGCGCTGATTTTGGTCAAAGACCGCGTGGAAGGTATGGCGGTGATTAATCGCGTTGCCCCTGAGCATTTAGAATTGTCAGTTGATAACCCTGATGCACTGCTGAATGAGGTTCGCCATGCGGGCGCTATCTTTATGGGTCGTCATACGCCTGAAGCGATTGGCGATTACTGTGCCGGTCCCAATCACGTGTTGCCAACCTCTGGTACCGCGCGTTTTTCTTCACCGCTCGGTGTTTATGACTTCCAAAAGAAATCTTCGATTATTTATTGTAGTGAAGCGGGTAGTAAACCACTGGCTAAGACCGCAGATATTTTAGCGCAGCGTGAGGACTTAGAAGCCCATGCGCGCTCAGCCCGCTATCGCTATCAAAAAGATAGCTAATAAAACAGTTAGGTAGTTGAGTTTTAATAAGCTAATTTTAATAACCCAATTTTAATATTTACGTTTAATCATTTATGTGGCTAATGAGTAGGATAACTTATGAGTGAGTTAAAGATAGACACCAGACTTTGGTCATCTAAAGCGCGAAATCTGTCACCTTACGTCCCTGGCGAGCAGCCTCAGCATGAAAATTTGTGCAAATTAAATACCAATGAAAACCCATTTCCGCCGTCACCAAAAGTCGGCGAGGCCATCGCAAAAGTCTTAGCACAGCAAGCGGATGAGCTGCGTTTATATCCTGCGCCTGAATCGGATGATTTGCGTGCCGCCTTGGCCGAGTTATATAACCTTGATATCAATCAAGTGTTTGTTGGTAATGGTTCTGATGAAGTATTGGCATTGGTATTTGCCAGCTTTTTCTTAAAAGAGCGCCCTGTTTTAGCGCCTGATATTAGCTATAGTTTTTATCCGGTTTACGCCCATACCTTTGGTATTGAGTTGGTACAAATCGCCCTGGAAGCCGATTTTAGTATCAGCCCTGATGCTTATCGTCAGCCTTGTAGTGGTATCATTATTGCTAACCCAAATGCGCCAACGGGTATGCTGTTATCGCTTGCTGATATTCGTAAACTTGCTGGCGAGCATTCAAACTCAGTGGTTGTGATTGACGAAGCTTATATCGATTTTGCACAGAAACAAGAAAATGATTCAGATGCAGAAGTGTCGGCGATTAGCCTAATCAATGACTGCGATAATATCCTTGTCACGCAAACTTTTTCAAAATCACGCTCGCTTGCCGGTTTACGGGTCGGTATGGCGTTTGGTAATGCCTCGTTAATCGAAGCACTGACGCGTATGAAAAATAGCTTTAATAGCTATCCGCTCGATAAGTTGGCGCAAGCAGGAGCAACCGCTAGTGTCTTAGATGTCGAATATTTTACCCAGACCTGTCAGCAAGTCATTGATTTACGCCGAGCGCTCAGCGCCGAGCTGACGGCACTTGATTATGAGGTGTTACCATCGCACGCTAACTTTGTCTTTGCGCGTCCGAAAAATGGTGATGCTAAAGGTGTGGCGGCTGATTTGCGCGAGCAAGGTATCATTGTGCGTCATTTTGAGAAACCGCGCATCAATGAGTACTTGCGTATTACTGTTGGTACGGCAGCGCAGAATAAGCGTTTGATTGATGCCTTAAAATCGCTACAAACAGAGGCTGAAAGCGTTACTGAGTGATGTTGCTGAGTAATACCTTGTTTAAGATTTACACCTTAATAATATAAAGCCAAAATAACAAGTTATATAAATAAAAGAGCCTGCTAACGTTATGTTAAGCAGGCTTTTTATTGGTTTTTAATTTACCTTTTAGATAAAGCGTAAGTTTCTTGCTTTATATTGTTTTGAGCTAAAACGCCTAACAGGTTGCCGACTTTATCCAAACATTCTTGATATTCAGCATTGCAATCAGAAGCAACCGTGATACCACCGCCTGCCCATAGACTGACTTGACCTGCTTTTCCTAGTTCGTTATTTGTTACATGCCTTGCTTGTAGCGTGCGAATCAAGACATTCCACTGACCGCTACCATCAAAGTTCATATAGCCCAGTGTGCCGCAATACGCACCGCGCGCGGCACCTTCTAACTCTGAGATGATTTCAACAGCGCGTTTTTTTGGTGTACCAGTGATAGAGCCAGCAGGTAAACTGCCAAACAATACTTTGAGCGGATGACTATCTGTCTTTAGCTCAGCGGTGATGGTGCTGACCATATGATGCACATTGCTAAAGCTTTCAATCGCAAATAATTGCGGCACTTTGACGCTGCCAATCTTGGCATATTTACCCAAATCATTGCGCAATAAATCGACAATCATGACGTTTTCGGCACGGTCTTTTTCGCTATCGATTAGCTGCTGTTTATAAGCGTTGTCTTGTGCAGTATTTAACCCACGCGGTATCGTCCCTTTAATGGGCTTGGTGCGTATATGGTGTTTGCCAGTAGTATCGTCTTTATTAAAGGTAAAAAACAGTTCAGGCGAGCAGCTTAACAATTCAAATTGATAATCTTGCGTATCAACGCTTATTTCGTTATCAACATGATTAACCGCTAAATATCCTGCAAACGGCGCTTGGGTATTACGATGTAGGGCAGGTAAGTAATCAATAAGCATCGGTGTAGCATTATCATGAGGACTTTGATTAAAAGAACCTTGCCACGCTTGGGTGAGATTGATTTGATAGCAGTCACCCTGTTGCAGATAGGTTTGCGTTTTATCAAATGCTTGCTGATAATCTCGCTTACTCCATTGGGCTTTTAATAATAAAGGCGTGGTTTTATAGGACGTTTCAAGTGCTGGTTTTTCTAAAGCTTGGTTAGATAATTCCTTATCCAATATATCTAAATATGAGATAAGCGTTTTAACCAGTACGCCTTTTTGTTCGTTATCAGTATCAGTGACGCTGTCTTTTATAGTGAGCTGCCAACTGGTTTGCTCAGCGTTTGGTGTTAGATAAATATCATAATGCCCTAAGGCGGCACAAGGCTGCGCTGCGAGCTCTATTCGCGCGTTTGGGCTAAGCTCAAAAGCGGCAATATCATAACCAATAAAGCCTATTAATCCATGCTGATAACTTGGCTGCTGCTCGATTTCTGTAGTTGAGGACGAGTTATTATCACAAGTATCATCTATGTCATAAGTCTGACTATAAGCAATTAAATCCTCTTGCCAGTCGCTATAACTCATATAGGCGCTAGTAATCGCTTGATCGTTTTTATCATGGCTATCTAAACCACCACGGCAATTTTTTATGACTTTATAGATGTTCGGCTTCTGATTAAGCAATTTAGAATTAGAAAAATAATAAACCGACCAGCTCATTTTTGGTAATAAACCAATCACTGGTCGCCCATCGTTATTCAGCCAAACCAATTGCCAGTTTGCGTTAGGATTTTTTCCATACAAATAACGCTGTAGTTTTGGCAGTAACTCTGCGGCAGACAGATCACCAAAACGCCAGCTAGGTTGAGTAGCTGGCGATGGGGCAGATGCTGTCTGCTCAGCTTTAACAAGCGGTGCTACGAGCATAGTTAGGCGTCAAACTTTTTAATAATAAGAGTGGCGTTAGTACCGCCAAAGCCAAAGCTATTGCTCATAAGCGTTTCAAGCTTAACATCACGCTTCTCAGTAACAATATCAAAGCCTTTGGCAGCAGGGTCCAATTCGGAAATATTGATACTTGGCGCGATAAAGCCTTCTTGCAGCATCAGTAAGCAATAAATCAATTCTTGCGCGCCGACTGCACCCAAGCTATGACCGGTCATGGATTTGGTTGAGCTGATAGCAGGGACTCGACTGACATCGTCACCAAACACTTTGGCAATGGCTTTAAGCTCAGTCACATCCCCTAGCGGTGTACTGGTACCATGGCTATTGATGTAGTCAACACTTTCTAAACCTGCTTCAGCAAGGGCGAGTTGCATACAGCGGACCGCACCTTCACCACTTGGGGCTACCATTTCAGCACCATCGGAGCTGGCGCCATAACCGACGATTTCGGCTAAGATATTGGCACCGCGCGCTTGGGCATGCTCGAGACTTTCGACCACCACCATCGCCCCGCCTGCGGCAATCACAAAGCCATCACGGTTTTTATCATAGGCTCTAGAAGCAAGGGTTGGCGTGTCATTATACTGTGTACTGACCGCACCCATCGCATCAAACATACACGACTGCGTCCAATGTTCCGCTTCACTACCGCCAGCAAGTATCACATCGGCTTTGCCAAGTTGGATAAGTTCGGCGGCATGACCGATACAATGCGTCGACGTTGCGCACGCAGAGCTCAATGAATAAGAAATCCCTTGGATTTTTAACCCCGTTGCAAGTGCCGCTGATACCGAGCTGCCCATGGTTTTTGGTACCGCCATCGCACCGACACCGCGCAAACCTTTTTCGCGCATTGCATCGACGGCATTGACGATGTTTTCAGTTGACGCACCGCCCGAGCTTGCGACCACGCCCACGCGTGGGTTATTGTTAATGGTTTCAAGCGGCAAGCCCGACTGCTCAATGGCGTTTAACGCGCTGACATAAGCGTAAAGACTGGCATCACTAAAAAAACGCTTCAATTTACGGTCAATGCCTGAGGTATCAAGTTCTGCTTGATCAATACTACCGCTAACCTGTGATTTAAAGTTGTGCTCAGCATACGATTCATTGAACGTAATACCTGAGCGCCCTTTTTTAAGAGCATCGGTGACAGTCGCCAAATCATGTCCGATACAAGAGACAATCCCTGCTCCAGTGATAACAACGCGGCGCATATTCTATTCCTTATGAGTAACGATTTTTTGATAATGACCTTTAACAATCGCTTTTAAATACTTATTTGACAGTCATTTTAGTGCGCAAAACCTACAATAGGCTGCTTAAATACTGTTTGATAAATAAAAGTACAACTGTACTTTGAGTGATGGCATATAATAACGTATCGACGGTTTAAAATCTTGGCGTAAGTGTAAAATAACGACAAAATGGTCTTTATTTTTAAGTGGACTTATTATCAAAGCAGGTGAAGTTTTTGGCCGTGTTAAAGTAGCAATGGCAGTAAAATTTTCGTTAACATAGTAAAAATTATTTTTAGCTAAGACATATTTAATATATGCTGACGCTATTTATGGTTTAAAATAAGCGATACTTTTAGATACAAAATTGACGATAGTGATAACATTGTTGGCACTGACAGTTATCGTAAGCGTTGGCTAAAATGGCAGTCAATTTGCAAAGTTCTTATAAAAGGCTCTTATTAAAAGTTCTTATAAATAATATTAATAACAAACATTAATTCATTCATCACATTAAGGATATAAAGATGGCAAAGCCTAGCACACTATTTAAAGGCATCAGCAGCGTTGGTTCTTTTACTCGTGGTAATTTGGAACGCATGGGCGCAATGATTGATAGCGTCAATGCCAAAAGCGGCAAACCGCGCCAATATAAAGCAGTAAATCTCGGCGATGAAGACTATCAGCAGGATTTGTTTCGCGAGCAAACCTTAAAAGCCACCCAGCAGTTATTAGGTACGCGCTTTGCTACTTATGGCAAGTATGCCAAGAAAATAGTGCCAAACAGTCTGTTTGATTCGACGGTCGATGGCGCTTTTGCGCAGATTGCTAAGCTTGCCTCCAATTGGAGTCAGATTGACCTGCCAAATCAGCATCGCTTCGCCAATATTGCAAACTTAGATAATGAGCAGCGTTATGCTCTAGCAACGGATATCGCCAATCAAAACCGCGCTTTGGCGACATTGGGCGGCTTAACAGGATTAGCAGGCCTACCAGGCTTACTTGCTGATACTTTGTGGTTGTTACTTGTCTCATTACGTACCGTTTATCAGCTAGGCGCTATTTATAATAAGCCATTGACTGGTAAGCAAGGCGTCAAAATGGCTTATGAATTACTGGCAAGTGCCGATTTGAGCAAAATGCAAGAAAAGCAGGCTTTATTAGCTGGTATCGGTATTGGTAAAGGCTTGCTTGATAATGCGCAAAGCAATGGTTTGCATAATGAGCTTAAAAACCTTGGTCTGAAAAATAAAAACGTCAATTTTTATGCCGAACAAGTAGATAATATTGCCAGCCAAATTGGCATTAACTTAGATAACATCAACTTATCATGGGTACGCCGCTTTTTACCAGCCACTGCCGTCATCGTTGGTATGCGTTACAACAGTCAGCTGATTGATGAAGTGATTGGCGTGGCGCAAGCGACGTTTGCACCAGAAGCCAAACTTGCTAACCGCGCCATTACCGACGATAGCAGTAGCGAAGCGCAGGTGAAGAAAGATACCGACAGTAATAATGAAGAGCAAAGCCCTAAATCTGACAATGCAAAAAAAGACACAGATAAGGCTAAAGACGATAAGACCAAAGCTGAAAACAACAAATCCAAGGCTGACGACGATAAGTCTAAAGCTGACCAAACAGAAAGCGAAATAAAAGCTACCTCAGAGCCTGTGTCAAAAACTACGGATGAAGAGTCAGTAGATGAAAACTACAAAAAAGCTCAGGCCAGTAAAAAAGATTAACGTTTTAATCTATAGCGGTTTAACTATAATTTACTGTATGAAGGCAGAAGCTGATATAAATCGGCTTATGCCTTTTTTATAAATATGTCTTTTTTATGAAGGGGTTTTAAGGCTAAAAAAGTATCTAAAATTCAAATTTTGCCTTGAAAAATAAATAACCAACTCCATTAATAGGAAACATCGATTTTACCATCTTGCAATGAAACAATTGCTCATCTTAAAATCTGTTGCTTACCGTTAAGTCTGCTACAATCTTTGCTCATGCACATCTATCGAATGTTGTAAAGGACAACCGCTCATAAGTGGTTGAAATAGCAGCAACAACTCTTTATAATACACTGTCCTAAAAATGGGTGTGCCAAAATCTGTCGTTAATGTCAGATTGCTGGCGCATTGGCCCATTTTTTTGTTTTATACCAAACGGGAGAAGGATGCCTTATGGCAACAACTAACCAATTGATTCGTAAAGGTCGCAAAACCATCAAGGAAAAGTCAAAAGTTCCTGCGTTGGAAGCGTGCCCACAACGCCGTGGTGTATGTACTCGCGTATATACTACTACCCCTAAAAAACCTAACTCAGCCATGCGTAAAGTATGTCGTGTACGTTTGACTTCAGGCTATGAAGTATCAAGCTACATCGGCGGTGAAGGTCATAACCTACAAGAGCACAGTGTTGTTCTTATCCGTGGTGGTCGTGTAAAAGATCTACCAGGTGTACGTTATCATACCGTTCGCGGTGCACTTGATTGCGCAGGCGTAAAAGACCGTAAGCAAGGTCGTTCTAAATATGGTGCGAAGAAGCCTAAAGTTTAATAGCTAATTGCTATTAAATAAGCTGATTTGTATCACCCATTAACTGTGCATGGGACTGGTGTTAGCGGTATTTTTAAGTTATTAATTGACGCTATAACATACCGCCATGCAGTAAGGCTGACTGACAACTCGATATAACGCCATCCAATAGTAATTGGTGCGAGCTTGTGAATGTCAGACACTCCTGAAGAAAAGGATTATTATTATGCCAAGACGTCGCGTCGTTGCTGCCCGTGAGATCCTACCGGATCCTAAGTTTGGTAGCCAAACTGTTGCAAAATTCATCAACCATGTCATGAGTCATGGTAAAAAATCTACTGCTGAGCGTATCGTTTATGGTGCTCTTGAGACAGTAGGCCAAAAGCGCAACATCGAAGATCCAGTCGCTTTCTTTGAAGAAGTTTTAGAGAATGTCCGCCCAATGGTCGAAGTAAAAGCTCGCCGTGTTGGTGGTGCAACTTATCAAGTACCAATGGAAGTACGCCCCTCCCGTCGTACTGCCTTGGCTATGCGTTGGTTAGCTGAAGCTGCTGCTAAGCGTTCTGAAAAATCAATGGCTTTGCGTCTTGCAGGCGAATTGAATGATGCTGCTGACGGTAAAGGTAATGCTATGAAAAAGCGTGACGAAGTTCACCGCATGGCAGATGCTAACAAAGCATTCTCTCATTACCGCTTCTAAGCTGGTTTTATTTTTAAAACTGGTTTAAATGCTTAGGATTAACGGTTTCGATCAGTTAATCCTGATATTGTTGATTTATTCTATTGATTGCCGCCATCATTATTGGGTTGTTTAATTTTTCCTCAAAAGCTGAGAAGGTATTAAACAGTTTAGATGGCGGACATCTGTCAAGATGCTGTTTTGTAAGGGATGCTTTTCTATAAAGCCTGCAAAAAATATGCACCGCTTAAAAAAGTCTCCTAAATTTGATGCCGCACTATTCTTAATATTTGCTCTTTTTTTGTCCGTATTTGGCCCAATTAATAGTAAGTAATATAACAAAGTTCATGGTCTCATGGCTTTGTCATAGAGTATGAGGTAGAGACACAACACATTAATATATACACGAATTTCCCTAGGAAAACACTATGGCTCGTAAAACTCCCCTAAAGCGCTATCGCAATATTGGTATCTCAGCGCACATTGATGCTGGTAAGACGACCACTACTGAGCGTGTTTTGTTCTATACCGGTGTTAGCCACAAGCTTGGCGAAACCCATGATGGTGCAGCTACCATGGACTTTATGGAGCAAGAACAAGAGCGCGGTATTACCATTGCTTCTGCGGCGACGACTTGTTTTTGGTCAGGTATGGCAAAGCAGTTCCCTGAACACCGTATCAACATCATTGACACCCCAGGTCACGTTGACTTCACGATTGAAGTTGAGCGTTCTATGCGTGTTCTTGATGGCGCTTGTATGGTTTATTGCGCGGTAGGCGGGGTTCAGCCACAGTCTGAAACCGTATGGCGTCAAGCAAACAAATATAAAGTACCACGCTTAGCGTTCATTAACAAAATGGACCGTGTTGGTGCTGATTTCTACCGTGTGGTAGAACAAATCAAAACTCGTCTAGGCGGCAAGCCAGTACCGTTGGTTATTCCAATTGGTAAAGAAGACGACTTTGAAGGCGTTGTGGATCTTGTGACCATGAAAGCTATCTATTGGGACGAAGCGTCTCAAGGGATGAAGTACGAAGAGCGCGAAATCCCAACTGAACTACAAGAAAAAGCGGAAGAGTACCGTGAGTATCTAGTAGAAAACGCTGCTGAAGCCTCAGAAGAACTCATGAATGAGTATCTTGAAAATGGGGAATTGACGGTAGAGCAGATCAACGACGCTATTCGTCAATTGACCATCAACAACGAAATCATTCCACTTCTTTGTGGTACTGCCTTTAAAAACAAAGGTGTACAAAAGATGTTGGACGCCGTTATTCAGTATCTACCTGCGCCAATGGATGTACCTGCTATCCGCGGTATCCTTGACGACAAAGATGAAACTGAAGGTACGCGTGAAGCCTCTGATGACGCGCCGTTCGCAGCACTAGCGTTCAAAATCATGAACGACAAGTTCGTTGGTAACTTAACCTTCGTTCGTGTGTATTCAGGTGTTCTGAAACAAGGTAGTAGCGTTTATAACCCTGTTAAAATGAAGCGCGAGCGTGTTGGCCGTATCGTTCAGATGATGGCAGATGCTCAGGTAGAGCTACAAGAAATCAGCACGGGTGATATTGCAGCCTTAGTTGGTATGAAAGACGTCACTACTGGTGATACGCTATGTGACGAAAACAACGTCATCACGCTAGAGCGTATGGAATTCCCAGATCCAGTTATCTCTCTAGCTGTTGAACCTAAGACCAAAGCTGACCAAGAAAAAATGTCTATCGCTTTGGGTCGTTTGGCTAAAGAAGATCCATCATTCCGCGTCCATACTGACGAAGAGTCTGGTCAGACCATCATCAGTGGTATGGGTGAGCTGCATCTAGAGATTCTTGTTGACCGTATGAAGCGTGAGTTTAACGTTGAAGCAAACATCGGTGCGCCGCAGGTTGCTTATCGTGAAACCATCCGTAACGTAGTTGAGCAAGAAGGTAAATTCGTACGTCAGACTGGTGGTCGTGGTAAATTCGGTCACGTTTGGTTACGTCTTGAGCCTATGGATCCAGCGGGCGATGTTCTATATGAATTCGCTGAAGAAGTGGTTGGTGGTACAGTACCAAAAGAATTCCACGGTGCAGTCGACAAAGGTATCCAAGAGCGCATGAAAAACGGCGTACTTGCAGGTTACCCAGTTGTTGGCGTTAAAGCGACCTTGTATGATGGTTCTTACCATGATGTTGACTCGGATGAGTTATCATTTAAAATGGCTGGTTCTATTGCATTCCGTAAAGGCTTCATGGCAGCAAACCCAACCCTACTTGAGCCAGTAATGAAAGTAGAAGTTGAAACACCTGAAGACTACATGGGCGATATCATGGGCGATTTAAACCGCCGCCGTGGTATGGTTCAAGGTATGGAAGACTTACCTGGTGGCACTAAGCAGATTCGTGCGGAAGTACCATTAGCAGAAATGTTTGGTTATGCTACGCAAATGCGTTCAATGTCGCAAGGCCGTGCAACCTATTCAATGGAATTCCAAAAGTACGCTGAGATTCCAAAATCAGTTGCAGAATCTATCATCTCTAAATTCAACTCTAAAGATGAAGACGAGTAAATATTACATATTAATAGGACAATATTGAGTTGATTTCTCTATTGTCCGTAGAGATTGCGCCAATAATTGGTTAAAAGACTTGTTATTGGTCGCGATTTTCTTATAATATCTGCACATTGTATGTGCAACCTTTTAACAATTATCTTAATGTGGTCGGTATCTCTTAACTTGCGCATGTTTAGCAGTTAACTACTTGACCCCAAATAAAGAGGAAATACCCATGGCAAAGGCCAAGTTTGAACGCAGCAAGCCACACGTCAACGTCGGTACCATCGGACACGTTGACCACGGTAAAACAACATTAACTGCCGCTATCGCAACCGTAGCCGCAATCACCTCTGGTGGCGAAGCCAAAGACTACGCCGCAATTGATAGCGCACCAGAAGAAAAAGCACGTGGCATCACCATCAACACCTCACACGTAGAATATGACACCCCAACCCGTCACTACGCCCACGTTGATTGCCCAGGTCACGCCGACTATGTTAAAAACATGATCACCGGTGCAGCCCAAATGGACGGCGCAATCCTAGTAGTATCAGCAACTGACGGCCCAATGCCACAAACCCGTGAGCACATCCTGCTATCACGTCAGGTTGGCGTACCGTACATCATCGTCTTCATGAACAAATGTGACCTTGTTGACGACGAAGAATTGCTTGAGCTAGTAGAAATGGAAGTTCGTGAACTTCTAAACGACTATGACTTCCCAGGTGACGACACCCCAATCGTCAAAGGCTCAGCCACCCAAGCCCTTAAAGGCGACGAAGGTCAATACGGCCAACCAGCCGTTGTAGAACTACTAGGCATCCTAGACACCTACATCCCAGAGCCAGAGCGTGACGTTGACAAAGCATTCCTAATGCCAATCGAAGACGTATTCTCAATCTCAGGCCGTGGTACCGTAGTAACCGGTCGTGTTGAATCAGGTATCGTCCGTGTTGGTGACGAAATCGAAATCGTCGGTATCCGTGACACCCAAAAAACCACCTGTACTGGTGTAGAGATGTTCCGTAAACTGCTAGACGAAGGTCGTGCAGGCGAAAACTGTGGCGTACTACTACGTGGTACCAAACGTGAAGACGTACAACGTGGCCAAGTACTAGCCAAGCCAGGTTCAATCACCCCTCACACCAAATTTGACGCCGAAGTATACGTTCTGTCAAAAGAAGAGGGTGGTCGTCACACACCATTCCTAAACGGCTATCGTCCACAGTTCTACTTCCGTACCACTGACGTAACTGGCGCAATCCAATTACAAGACGGTACCGAAATGGTTATGCCTGGTGACAACGTTGAGATGGGCGTAGAGCTTATCCATCCAATCGCTATGGACAAAGGTCTACGCTTCGCAATTCGTGAAGGCGGCCGTACCGTAGGTGCTGGTGTTGTTGCTAACGTCCTTAGCTAAGCATCAAAACCCTAACGCTATTAGAATTATCTAAGCGTTAAGCAGTAAGAAAAAAGCCATCCTTGATTAAGGGTGGCTTTTTTTGTGGGGTATGAATGAGGATAAATATTTAAAAAGACATATAGTAAACATATCCTAAAAACGCGACGATATTGCTGATATCAATTTTTTGTAGCCTCTGTCTGCACAGGCACAGCAAGCAAGAAAAATTGATATCAGCAGTGTGTGATGTATCTATATTACTTTTCACTCATTATAGTAGAAGAGTGGGGCAGACAAAAACCAATCTCACCTTATATGGGTTTATACATGTACCTTAAAAAGCGCTTATTATCTGATTGGTGTCTATTGTAATTCTTAACCGAGCTTGCTATATTAACGCTGCACCTCGTTAGCACCTTGTACGTTTAGTTTTTATTCGTATTAAGTGTTTTCATAGAGAGGCTTAAGAACAGTGATATTAGCGTCGCAGTAGAATTTTATTCCTAAATGCTTGCATTCTATGCTCAATATTGTATAATGCTGTCCTTTACACCCATAGGCGATTGGCTCAATTGGTAGAGCATCGGTCTCCAAAACCGAGGGTTGTAGGTTCGAGTCCTACATCGCCTGCCATCTTCTTATCATATCTTTGTCATACCCCACCATCTCCGAAGTGAGTTCTTTATGAGCAATAATCAAGATAACCTCGAGACTAAGTTATCTGATGCTAAGGCAGTGGCTGGTGGAATGCTGTCCAAAGATAAGGACGTTTCGGCGAACAGTCAAACAACCGCTGTTGAAGTTGCTAAAACTGGTTCAGTTAAAGATGTGGTATTGTGGCTACTTGCCGCAGTAATTTTGATAGGGGCAACCTTAGTCAATCAATACCTACCAGGCTATTGGCAACCTGCCAATGATGTTTGGATGCGTATTGGTATCATCGTTGCTCTAGTTATTATTGCCTTGGTCTGCTTAGCGTTAACGCATCAAGGCCGCGCTTTTAAAATATTATTAAAAGATGCTGCCGTTGAGCTACGCCGAGTCACATGGCCTGGCAAAGATGAAACCTTTCAATACACATGGCAAACGATTGTCATGATTGCTATTGTGGGTTTTTTGGTTTGGTTGTTAGATAACTTTTTTAACTGGTTCGTTGGTATTTTTATTGGTTAATGACGCGTATTAGTGTCCATTAAGCCAGATTTACTTATAACGACTTAACTTTACTGATCAGGAGCGTGATATGCGTTGGTATATTGTCCAAGCGTTTTCAGGATATGAAAAGCAAGTACAACGTTCATTAACTGATCGTATCAATCGTAGTGAATTTGCTGATTCATTCGGCGATGTTTTGGTACCTACCGAAGAAGTCGTTGAAATGAAAGACGGCAAAAAGCGTAAAAGTGAGCGTAAGTTCTTTCCAGGCTATGTATTGATTCAGATGGAAATGAACGACAACACGTGGCATATCGTCAAAGACTGCCCGCGTATTATGGGCTTTGTCGGTGGCACGCCTGAAACGCCAGCACCGATTACGCAAGTAGAAGCCGACCGTATTTTAAACCGTTTAAATCAGACTGAAGCTGACCCACGTCCGAAGACTCTATTTGAGCCAGGCGAAGAGTTGTTGGTTATCGATGGTCCATTTACGGACTTTAAAGGGTTGGTGGAAAAAGTGGATTATGAGAAGTCTAAACTGCATTTAACGGTAAACGTATTTAATCGCCCGACCCAGGTCGAGCTTGAGTTTAGTAAAGTTGAAAAACTAGACTAAACCGGTAAAACATTCATCAACCGGGGAGCTGTTAGTCAATGAGGTGCATACCACATTGATTTGGCGCTATTACCCATTTAGGAGAGTATCATGGCTAAGAAGATTGATGGTTACATCAAACTGCAAGTGCCTGCAGGTAAAGCAAATCCTTCACCACCGATTGGTCCAGCATTGGGTCAAAAAGGCGTGAACATCATGGCGTTCTGTAAAGAATTTAACGCTGCGACCTCAAACCAAGAGCCGGGTCTACCGATTCCTACTGAGATCACCGTATACAGCGATAAATCTTTTACCTTCATCATGAAGTCACCACCAGCTGCATACTTACTACGTAAGGCTGCTGGTATCGCTAAAGGTTCTGGTACACCTAACACCGCTAAAGTCGGTAAAGTTGACCGTGCACAATTAGAAGAAATCGTTAAGACTAAAGATGCAGACTTAACCGCTGCTGGTCTTGATGCTGCTGTCCGTACCATCGCTGGTACTGCACGTTCAATGGGTATTACCGTGGAGGGTGTGTAAATGAGTAAACTTACTAAGCGTCAAAAGCTAATCGCTGAGCGCGTTGAAAACGAAAAATTATACACTCTTGAAGAAGCCGTTCAAATCCTAAACGATTTGCCAGCTCTTAAATTCAAAGAGTCTATCGACATCGCAGTAAACTTGGGCGTTGACCCACGTAAATCTGATCAAGTCGTTCGTGGTGCTACCAACCTACCTGCGGGTACTGGTAAAACCAAACGCGTTGCTGTCTTTGCTCAAGGCGCTGCTGCTGAAGCCGCTAAAGAAGCCGGTGCTGACATCGTTGGTTTTGAAGACCTAGCTGAGCAAATCAAAGCCGGTAATATGGACTTTGATATCGTTATTGCTGCGCCTGACGCGATGCGTGTGGTTGGTCAATTAGGTACTATCCTAGGTCCACGTGGCCTAATGCCTAACCCAAAAGTTGGTACGGTAACGCCTAACGTTGCTGAAGCTGTGACTAATGCGAAAGCGGGTCAAGCACAGTACCGTGTTGATAAAGCGGGTATTATCCATACCACGATCGGTCAAGTTGGCTTTACTGCTGAGCAAGTTATGCAAAACGCTCAAGCATTGCTATCTGATCTTAAACGCGCTAAACCTGCGACGTCTAAAGGTACTTTCATTAAGAAAATTACCTTGTCTAGCACCATGGGCCCAGGTATCTCAATTGATCCTGTTCCATATCGCGTTGCCAAATAATTTTATTGTATAAAAACTGCTCTTTATTCAACGATTTTGAATAAAGCGCCCATATTGTTTTAAAGAATTAGGTCAGCGTAGCAAACGCTTCGCTGTCTAAGACCGTAGGTAGAAAGCGGTTTATTATTACTTGTGATGGTAAGCTGCTTTTGTTAATCGACGACAGGTGAAAATCTTAGTTGTCCTACGCAGACGGTGACCCACCCAGTTGTTGATAAGAGCCAATAGATTGGTATTTATACCAAATTATTACTCGATGTCAGTCTGATAACGGTGCCGTAATCAGTCGTTATGAATGAACTCTTTATGGAGTTTATACATAACGTGTCGTATCAAGTCAGTCGTAGTAAGTTGTTTACATTGTCCAAAACTTCGGTTTTAGAATATTAAATAATGAGCGGATTGATAAGATTAAAGGAGTCAACTTATGGCATTAACGCTAGAGCAAAAACAACAAGTTGTGGCTGAAGTGTCTGAAGTTGCTGCTAATGCTTACTCAGCAGTAGCTGCCGAATATCACGGTATTGGTGTTGCAAAGCTTACTCAGCTGCGCGAACAAGCTCGTGATAAAGGTGTCGTTTTGAAAGTGGTAAAAAATACCCTAGCAAAACGCGCTTTTGAAGGCACTAAGTTTGAGAGCATGTCAGACCGTATGACTGGTCCACTACTTTTGGCTTTCTCTATGGAAGATTTGGGATCTGCCGCTCGAGTCGTTTTCGACTTCAGCAAAGATAACAAAGCTTTAGAGACCAAATTGGTATCAGTCGGTGGTGAAGTTTATGGTCCAGAAGAGCTAGAGCGCGTATCGAAGCTACCAACTCGCGACGAAGCAATCTCTATCCTAATGGCTACTATGAACGCACCAGTGACCAAGCTTGTCCAGACTATGAACGCAGTTCCTGGCAAGTTCGTTCGCACGGTAGCGGCAATCAAAGACGCAAAAGAAGCTGCTTAATTGCTTGTTTTAACGTAACTTTGACATCGCCGATTGCACTTTATTGCCAACCCTATTTAAACATTTGGCAAGCAATCCAAGCGATATTAAAACCAACTAAATTTTATCAGATAACGGAGAGTTCTCATGGCACTATCTAAAGATGATGTGTTAAACGCAATCGCTGAAATGTCAGTAATGGATATCGTTGAGTTAATCAGCGACATGGAAGAAAAATTCGGCGTAACTGCTGCTGTTGCCGCTGCTGCACCTGCTGCTGCTGGTCCTGCTGCTGCCGCTGCTGAAGAAAAAGACGAGTTTGACGTTGTTCTTGCCAGCTTTGGCGAGAAGAAAGTTGGCGTCATTAAAGCAGTACGTGAAGCTACTGGCCTTGGCTTGAAAGAAGCGAAAGATTTGGTTGAAAGCGCTCCAGCTCCAATCAAAGAAGGCGTAAACAAAGCTGAAGCTGAAGAGTTGAAAAAGAAACTTGAAGAAGCTGGTGCAACTATTGAACTAAAATAAGTTCAACTGCTGTAAAAAAAAAGCTGGTAATGCCTTGCATTATCAGCTTTTTTTTATTATAATCCGTAGCTTGACCTTTTGTGTCTGCCAACATACGTATGCAACATCACGGTGGATACCCATCAAAAGGACAGACGATATACATGCAAGCACACTTAGTAGTTATTGAAATCAGTTAACGAGCTAAACGTCGATCGATGTTTGGCATTTTTTTGTGTCTGCATGCTTTTCATTAACACTATAATTTATACTGATTCTAAAAGTCACTGCTTTATAATAAGTCACTGTTTCAAAATTTATAGTTATCTCAGATTTTTAATCTAAACGCTGTTAATTAAATCATCTGGTAAGGTTTTACTGTCAGTATATGCACTGGTAGACGGTAGATATCAGCGACGATATTACTTATGATAGCAGATGATGAGTAGGTTTTTAAAAGAGAAGTAGCAATAGTACTTTAAGTGAATTTACAAAGAGAATCAATAGTATCTAAATGCCAGTCATTGGTCTTAGATACGGTGCAGTGGTTACTCGTAAGTACTACAAAGTTAAAAGGTGCAAGGCATTGAAATTTTTAGTGTTAGCACTCATATAGGCATGCTTAGATGCCGATTTACGCTTAAATAAACTGGATTAATTATGCACTATACGCGTGAATTAATCAGCAGTCATTAAATGAGCATGAATATCCGTTTTATATTATCGTTTACGTTGCCAGGTTTGCATGATATTCATATTAAATAGTATTGATGCAAGTCGGCCGCGCTTTCAATTTGTTTCCACGTTTACTGTAAGGACTCTCGATGGCATATTCTTATACTGAAAAAAAGCGTATTCGCAAAAGTTTTGCTGAATTGCCTACTGTGATGGACATTCCCTATTTGTTGTCTATCCAAGTAGATTCTTATGAGCAATTTTTGCAAGAGCATAAAAAGCCAAAAGCTCGTGAGAATACTGGTTTACAAGCTGCGTTTTCTTCTATTTTTCCAATTGAGAGTCACTCTGGTAACGCAGAGCTACAATTTGTTGAATATTATTTAGGTACGCCTGAGTTTGATGAGCGTGAGTGTATCTTACGTGGTTCGACCTTTGCAGCGCCAATGCGCGTTAAAATCCGTCTGATTATCAAAGATAAAGACAGCAAAGACAAAGACAGCAAAGCGGCGATCAAAGACATCCGTGAGCAAAGTGTCTATATGGGCGAGATGCCATTGATGACGGCTAACGGTACCTTTATTATCAATGGTACTGAGCGTGTGATCGTATCACAGCTACATCGTTCGCCAGGTGTGTTCTTTGATCACGATAAAGGTAAGTCGCATTCAAGTGGTAAAGTGCTTTACAACGCCCGTATCATTCCTTACCGTGGTTCTTGGTTAGACTTTGAATTTGATGCCAAAGATTTGGTTTTCGCGCGTATTGACCGTCGCCGTAAATTGCTTGCGTCTATTATCCTACGCGCTCTAGGCCTAACTACCTCTGAAATCTTAGATTTGTTCTTTGATAAAGTAAAAGTATATAAAGGCGAAGAGCAGTTTGAGATCGATTTGGTTGCTGATCGTCTGCGTGGTGAGATGGCACAGTTTGATATCGTATCACCAGAAGGTGAGGTGATCGTCGAGCAGGGCAAACGTATCAACGCCCGCCGTATCCGTCAGCTTGAAGAAGCGGGTATGACCAAAATTGCGATTCCTGATGAGTATTTATACGAACGCATTTTGGCCGAAGACATCGTTGTCAATGATGAAGTGATTGCGCGTGCCAATACGCTTATTGATCATGAATTATTGGTTAAGTTAAGCTCGTATGAAGCCAGTGATTCTATCAAAGAATTCAGCATTCTATTTACCAACGATATCGATCAAGGCAGTTATATTGCCGATACGCTACGCGCCGATAGCACCTCAAGCCGTGAAGAAGCCTTGATTGAAATTTATAAGGTCATGCGCCCCGGTGAGCCACCAACGGTTGAAACCGCTGAAAAACTGTTTGAAAGCATGTTCTTTAACGCTGACCGTTATGACCTATCAAACGTCGGACGTATGAAGTTTAACCGTCGTTTGGGTCTAGAGTTTGAAGACACTGACGATGCTGATGTACAGCGCGCGCGTAGTGTTTTGACCAATGATGATATCGTTAACGTTCTAAAAGAGTTGATTGAAATTCGTAACGGTCGCGGCGAAGTCGATGATATCGACCATTTAGGTAACCGTCGTATTCGTTCGGTTGGTGAGATGGCTGAAAACCAATTCCGTGTCGGCCTAGTGCGTGTTGAGCGTGCGGTTAAAGAGCGCTTATCATCAGCAGAATCTGACAACTTGTCACCACAAGATTTGATCAACTCAAAGCCTGTAGCGGCAGCAGTGAAAGAATTCTTTGGTTCAAGCCAGTTATCACAGTTTATGGATCAGAACAATCCATTGTCGGAAGTGACGCATAAACGCCGTGTATCAGCGTTAGGACCGGGCGGTTTGACCCGTGAGCGTGCCGGCTTTGAAGTACGTGACGTTCACGATACCCATTATGGCCGCGTCTGTCCGATTGAAACACCTGAAGGTCCAAACATTGGCTTGATTAACTCATTAGCGACTTTTGCTAAAACCAACAGCTTTGGTTTTTTAGAAACGCCATATCGCCGTGTGGTTGACGGTAAAGTAACGGATCAAATCGAATACTTGTCAGCGATTGAAGAAGTCGGTACGGTCATTGCTCAGGCGGATTCGCCAGTAACGGCAGAAGGCGCGCTATCTGATGAAATGGTCAGTGTGCGTAGCTATGGTGAGTTTGTACGTATGCCGCCAGAAAAAGTGACGCATATGGATGTGTCACCAAGCCAGGTGGTGTCGGTTGCCGCCGGTTTGATTCCGTTCCTAGAGCATGACGATGCTAACCGAGCGCTCATGGGCTCGAACATGCAACGTCAGGCTGTTCCTACGTTACGTGCTGATAAGCCATTAGTTGGTACCGGTATGGAGCGTCACGTTGCTCGTGACTCTGGTGTTTGTGTGATCGCGAAGCGTGGCGGTGTGATCGAAGACGTTGATGCGTCGCGTATCGTCGTGCGTGTCAATGAAGATGAAATGGTCGCCGGTGAAGCGGGTATTGATATTTATAACTTGATTAAATACACGCGCTCAAACCAAAACACTTGTATTAACCAACGCATCATTGTAAACCAAGGTGATGAAATTGCTTTTGGTGATATCTTAGCCGATGGTCCGTCAACCGACCTTGGGGAGTTAGCGTTAGGTCAGAACATTCGTATTGCCTTTATGCCTTGGAATGGTTACAACTTCGAAGATTCGATTTTGTTATCTGAAAAAGTGGTCAAAGAAGATCGTTTCACCACCATTCATATTCAAGAATTAACCTGTGTAGCGCGTGATACTAAGCTTGGTACCGAAGAGATTACTGCCGATATTCCAAACGTTGGTGAAGCGGCGTTATCAAGCCTTGATGAAGCAGGTATTGTTTATATCGGTGCTGAAGTTGACGCTGGTGATATCTTAGTTGGTAAAGTCACGCCAAAAGGTGAGACGCAACTGACCCCAGAAGAAAAACTGCTCAGAGCGATCTTTGGTGAAAAAGCCGCTGATGTGAAAGACACCTCATTGCGTGTTCCAACATCAAGCAAAGGTACGGTCATTGACGTCCAAGTCTTTACCCGTGACGGCGTTGAAAAAGATGCGCGTGCTAAAGCGATTGAAAAATCACAACTTGATAGCTACCGTAAAGATTTAAAAGAAGAGCTACGCATCTTTGAAGAAGCGGCTCGTGGCCGTATCGCAAGCTTGCTTGATGGTCAAAAAGTCAGTGGCGGTTCTGGTCTAAAAGCCGGTACAGTCATGGCATTGGCTGACATGAAAGAGATGAGCCTTGAAACCTTGCTTGATATCCAGCCGGTTGAAGAAGAAATCTCTGAGCGTCTTACCCAAATCGCTGATTACTTGGTCGATAAGCAAAAAGACATCGATGTGAAATTTGCAGAGAAAAAACGCAAATTGACCGCTGGTGATGACTTACAGCATGGCGTACAAAAAATCGTTAAAGTATATCTAGCGGTTAAACGCCGTATCCAGCCTGGTGATAAAATGGCCGGTCGTCATGGTAACAAGGGTGTGGTATCGCGCATTATGCCGGTTGAAGACATGCCTTATGACGAACATGGCAATACCGTTGACATCGTCTTGAACCCACTTGGTGTACCATCGCGTATGAACATCGGTCAGGTATTAGAGACGCATTTGGGTATGGCAGCGAAAGGCCTCGGCGAAAAGATTGACGGTATGCTCAAAGCCCAAGCTGCGATTAAAGATTTGCGTGATTTCTTAGATAAAATCTATAACAAAGTAGGCGGTGAGAGCGTTGATCTTGATAGCTTAAGTGATGATGACATCATGGCGCTGGCGGACAACTTACGCGACGGTGTACCAATGGGTACCGCAGTATTTGATGGTGCTCATGAGTATCAAGTCAAAGAATTGCTTGAGCTTGCGGGAATGGATCGCGATGGTCAGCAGACCTTGTATGATGGTCGTACGGGTCAGAAGTTTGACCGTAAAGTAACCGTTGGCTATATGTATATGCTCAAACTTAACCACTTGGTTGATGACAAGATGCATGCGCGTTCTACCGGTTCTTACTCGCTTGTGACGCAGCAGCCGCTTGGTGGTAAAGCCCAGTTTGGTGGTCAGCGCTTCGGTGAGATGGAAGTTTGGGCCCTAGAAGCCTATGGCGCGACTTATACCTTGCAAGAGATGCTAACGGTGAAGTCGGATGACGTTGAAGGCCGTACACGTATGTACAAAAACATCGTCGATGGTGAACAATACATGGATCCAGGTATGCCTGAATCGTTTAACGTATTGACCAAAGAAATCAAATCACTGGGTATTAATATTGAGTTAAAACAAAGCAACTAAAACCAACGCAGGCAAAATAGCTGTTTAACTTAGTTGTCCACTAAAGGCAGTCTGCTTTATTGCTGCTGCTTTTAGTGATTTGTCTCAACCCTATTCATTGCCTTCATTCATCTTAGCCGCGCTCATAGCACGCTGTCAGATGATTATAAAGATAACGGAGAAGCAACTTGAAAGATTTACTCGATATCATGCAAAGCCCTACCGGTAACGGTAACCATGAATTTGACAGTATTCAAATTACGTTGGCCTCACCTGATGTGATCAAATCATGGTCACATGGTGAAGTTAAAAAACCAGAAACGATTAACTATCGTACCTTTAAGCCTGAGCGTGATGGTCTATTCTGTGCCAAAATCTTTGGCCCAGTAAAAGACTTTGAATGTTTATGTGGTAAATACAAGCGCCGTAAGTTCCAAGGCGTTATCTGTGAAAAATGTGGCGTTGAAGTCACGACCGCTAAAGTCCGCCGCGATCGCATGGGTCATATCGACCTAGCCAGTCCTGTTGCGCATATTTGGTTCTTAAAATCTTTACCAAGCCGCATTGGTCTGTTGTTAGATATGACGCTTCGTGATATCGAACGCGTCCTATATTTTGAAAGCTATATCGTCACCGAGCCTGGTCTGACTTCTTTAGAGAAGTATCAGCTGCTTGATGATGAAGATTATTATAAAGCGCTTGAAGAATTTGGCGATGAGTTCACGGCCAAAATGGGTGCTGAAGCGGTTCAAGACCTATTAAAAGACATCGATTTAGATATCGAGATTGATGAGCTGCGTGAAGCCATTCCGCAAACCGGTTCTGAGACTAAACTTAAAAAGATGTCTAAGCGTCTTAAATTATTAGAAGCATTCCGTGATTCTAATAACAAGCCTGAGTGGATGGTAATGAATATCTTACCAGTACTACCACCAGATTTGCGCCCGCTAGTACCACTAGAAGGCGGCCGTTTTGCGACATCAGATCTAAACGATTTATATCGCCGCGTAATTAACCGTAACAACCGTTTAAAGCGTCTATTAGAGCTAAGCGCCCCTGATATCATCGTACGTAACGAAAAACGTATGTTGCAAGAATCAGTCGATGCCTTGCTTGATAACGGTCGCCGTGGTCGTGCGATTACCGGTAGTAATAAGCGCCCATTAAAATCTTTGGCAGATATGATCAAAGGTAAGCAAGGCCGTTTCCGTCAGAACTTACTTGGTAAGCGTGTCGATTACTCTGGTCGTTCGGTTATCGTTGTAGGTCCGACCCTGCGTCTACATCAGTGTGGTCTACCGAAGAAAATGGCACTAGAACTATTCAAGCCATTTACTTATAACAAGCTATTGTCTCATGGTCTAGCGACTACGATTAAAGCTGCCAAAAAGATGGTAGAGCGTGAAGAGCCACAAGTGTGGGATATGCTGGCCATGGTTATCCGTGAGCATCCAGTATTGCTTAACCGTGCACCAACACTTCACCGTTTGGGCTTGCAAGCATTTGAGCCAGTATTGATCGAAGGTAAAGCGATTCAGCTGCATCCTCTCGTTTGTACCGCGTTCAACGCCGACTTTGACGGTGACCAAATGGCGGTACACGTGCCATTGACCCTAGAAGCACAGCTTGAATCACGTGCGTTAATGATGTCGACCAACAATATCTTGTCGCCTGCGAACGGTGATCCAATCATCGTACCATCACAAGACGTTGTACTTGGTTTGTATTACATCAGCCGTTCATCAATCAATGCCAAAGGCGAGGGCATGATCTTTGCCACCGTTAATGAAGCATTGCGTGCGATTGGCTCAAACGATTTGCATGTTAACGCTAAGATTAAAGTGCGTGTAACGGAAACTCATGTCGACGACGAAGGTAATGAGACCAAAGAAGTCAAGATGCAAGATACCGTTGCTGGCCGTTTGTTGATCTGGAACATCATGCCTAAAGGTATGACGTTTGATGAGTGTAACCAAGAGATGACCAAGAAAAATATCTCTAAATTGATCAACTCTTGCTACCGTAAAGTTGGCGTGAAAGAAAGTGTTATGTTCGCTGACCAATTGATGTACCTTGGTTTTGCACAAGCAACCTTATCTGGCGTATCTATCGGTATCGATGATATGGTCATTCCACCGCTGAAAAAACAAATCATCGAAACCGCTGAAGCAGAAGTTCGCGAGATTGAAGATCAATTCGAGCAAGGTTTTGTGACCGCGGGTGAGCGTTATAACAAAGTGGTTGATATCTGGTCGCGTACCAATGATAAAGTCGCTAAAGCGATGATGGATAACTTGGCAACTGATAAAGTTATCAATGCCAAAGGTGAAGAAGACGAGCAGAAATCGTTCAACTCTATCTTTATCATGTCGGATTCTGGTGCTCGTGGTAGTGCCGCTCAGATTCGTCAGTTAGCAGGTATGCGTGGTTTGATGGCAAAACCGGATGGCTCAATTATTGAGACGCCGATTAAGGCCAACTTCCGCGAAGGTTTGACCGTACTGCAGTACTTTATTTCAACGCACGGTGCACGTAAAGGCTTGGCTGATACCGCTCTAAAAACCGCTAACTCAGGTTACTTGACGCGTCGTTTGGTTGACGTAGCGCAAGATTTGGTTATCACTAGCGAAGATTGTGGTACTGAGGAAGGCTTGCTCATGAAGCCGCACATTCAAGGTGGCGAAATCATCGAGAAACTCGGTGAACTAGTCCTTGGTCGTGTGACCGCGCGTGATGTTACTTACAACGATGATGCGTCAAAAGTCTTGATTCCAGCAGGTACCTTAATCGATGAGTATTGGGTAAATGTGCTTGATAACAACGCGATTGATGATATCTGGGTACGTTCGGTCATCACGTGTGATATTGAGCATGGCGTTTGTTCACAGTGTTACGGTCGTGACCTTGCTCGTGGACACAAAGTCAATATCGGCGAGTCAGTCGGTGTTATGGCAGCGCAGTCTATCGGTGAACCTGGTACTCAGTTAACCATGCGTACGTTCCACGTTGGTGGGGCTGCAAGTTCGGCGTCTGTAGACAATAGCATCTCAGCACGTAATGCGGGTCAAGTGCACTTTGAGAACATGAAAACGGTACAACATACCGATGGTCACTTGGTTATCGTATCGCGTTCAGCAGAATTGGCATTGACCGATGAGCTTGGCCGTGAGCGTGAGCGCTATAAAGTACCTTATGGTTCTAGCGTCCTTGTGAAAAACGAAGAGCAGGTCGAAGGCGGTCAAACTATCGCTAAATGGGATCCGCATACGCACCCAATTATCACAGAGTTCGCCGGTACCGCACGCTTTAGTGATATTGTTGATGGTTCGACAGCAACGGTTAAAGTTGATGATGCCACTGGTATGAGCTCGTTTGAAATCCTAGCGACTCGTGACCGTTCAAGTTCAGCCAAAGACTTACGTCCGGCGATTATCTTGAACACTGACGAAGGTAAAGAAGTGGTTTACTTCTTACCAGCTGAAACGATTATTCGTGTCAGCGATGGTGAGAAAGTAGCAGCCGGTTCGATTTTAGGCCGTGTACCACAAGCGTCTTCAGGAACCAAAGATATTACCGGTGGTCTACCACGTGTTGCTGACTTATTTGAAGCGCGTCGTCCGAAAGATCATGCCATCATGGCAGAAATGACGGGTGTCGTCAGCTTCGGTAAAGAGACCAAAGGTAAAAATCGCTTCATTATTACCAATGAAGATGGTGAAGTCCATGAAGAGCTAATCCCGAAATGGCGTCAGATCAACGTCTTCGAAAACGAGACGGTTGCTCGTGGTGAGATTATCGCTGATGGTCCACAAAACCCGCACGATATCTTACGTCTAAAAGGACAAACTGCGCTTGCTGATTATATCGTAAACGAAGTACAGGACGTTTATCGCTTGCAGGGCGTGAAAATCAACGACAAGCACATCGAAGTTATCATTCGTCAGATGCTGCGTAAAGTTGAAGTCACGGACGGTGGTGATTCAAGCTACTTTAAAGGTGATCAGGTTGAGTACGCTGACGTCAAAGCGTTGAATGCGAAACTGGAAGCGGAAGATAAGTTCCCAGTTAAGTATGAGCGTCAATTGCTTGGTATTACCAAAGCAAGTCTGGCAACAGAAAGCTTTATCTCAGCGGCATCGTTCCAGGAGACAACCCGTGTCCTAACGGCGGCAGCTGTGACAGGTAAAGTTGATGAGCTACGCGGTCTAAAAGAGAACGTGGTGGTTGGTCGCTTGATTCCTGCTGGTACTGGTCTTGCTTATCATAAAGCTCGCAAAGAAAAAGCGGAGCAAAAGCTGCAAGATAATGATTTGAATGCAGCGTTTGATATGTCTGCTAGTACCGATAGCACAGACTTTGCAAGCTTTGATGAAGCCTTTGCTCAAGAGCTTAACCAAGGTAATCATTAATCTAGATAACCTTTAATTATTTTTCTCAATAAAAAAGCCAGCCTCAGTTGCTGGCTTTTTTATGGCTTAAAGAAAACAGAGCCTATAAATTATTTTTGTATACCATCACTTTTTTATAATAACTTAAGCAAAACGTACATTGCCATACAGAGGCTTTTTAAATTATTATTAGTAGATTTTGAGCGCGTTATAAAATGATATGACATTTTCAATGACGGTAGCCAATTCAACTATTCACTTCATTGAAGTAATTTATAAACACATAAGGATAAGCGCATGGCAGGTAAGACTCGCGTTGCTAAATACCAAGCTGATCGTACCAATCAAAAATTATATTTTTGTCGTTTGGCCTGTCAAGCAGCTGCTACTACGAGCGATAAACAACTATACCAAGCGCACTGTGAAACCGCTATTTTTCATTTATACGGCGCATATCTTGCTTTTATACAAGAGCTTGGAAATTTTTATGGTTTAACGATGACCGCGCCAACCTTAACAGATATTGAAGAAGCGCTAGGCGCCCGCACGCAAGTATCGCCTGAAGTACAGCGCTTAGAGCAACTTTTACAGCAAGGTTTTTTGGCTGATATAGAGCGTGCCTATCAGCGTTGTTTATATCCAGTGTTACCTGAGAATGTAATAGATGATAAGGTAATAGATGACAGGGTAGGTCGCGGCACAGCAGCACCCGATCTGATTGTTAATGTCGTTACCTTATCAAATCAGTGGTTGCCAGATGAGGCGACCATACGCGAATGGCGTCAGCAATTATTAGAGCTGATCGAACAACTGCGCGCCGGTATGGTTGAGTTTTAAATAAACTCTAGGCTTTTATACACTGTTTAAGTAATAGGGGTGTAATGGACATTTTTCATGCTGGCATAGGGTCTAACGCTATATACTGTCTATATTTGCAAGGAATCAACGCCATGAATCAAAAAACTGCCCTTTTTGTCGTGATAAACACACTAAGAAGACTGTAGTCTCAAGACCATTCAAAGACGCTTAGATAAAGTCAGTACCCAGTATCAAGTTAAACGACCGAATACTGCTAACATCATCATGGACACCACTTACTTTGGTCGCAAGTTTGGTTTAATGGTCTTTATGGACAATACCCCTAGAACCGTACTTTATTACGCGATAGTGAGTCATGAAACCAACAGTGCCTACAAACAAGGAATTGATCATCTAGCGTCTTTAGGCGTTGATATACAAAGCATCACCTGTGATGGTAGACGAGGACTGCGTACTCTATTCACCCGCACCCCTTGCCAGATGTGCCAGTTTCATCAAGTACAAATAGTGACCCGCTACCTCACTCGTCGCCCTAAGAACATAGCAAGTATTGAGCTTAGACGGCTCACTTTAAACTTAACACAGCTTAATAAAGCTGACTTCATAGAGCGCTTAGATCACTGGTATGTGAATCATGAAGCCTATCTCAATGAACGTAGTACCAATGACGATAACAGTAGAACGTGGTACACGCATAAGCGCCTTAGAAGTGCTTATCGTAGTCTCAGAACCAATAGTGATTGGTTATTCACTTATCAAGAATATGGGCATTTAGACATACCAAATACCACCAATTCTCTTGAAGGATTATTCAGCGAGCTCAAGCGACAATTACACAGTCATCACGGTCTAAGTGAGCACCGTAAGTTACGGTTTATTAAAGACTTTCTACTATCAAAATCTCTCAAATAGCATGAATTATGTCCATTAGCGAGTACCTTCTACTTTTTAGCATGAATTTTGTCCATTACACCGTAATAGGCTTTATTTTATAAATAAGTGTTAATAAAAAAGGTCTGGCACAGTGAAATTGTGCCAGACCTTTTCTTTACATCTAAACTAAAACTGCCCCTTATTTATTCGGGCATCGGCGGCATGCGCTCAACCGGTGTGGCTGATAAAGGTTTGTTTTGAGGATTACCGTTATCAGTACGACTTGGTTTTGGTTTTTCAGGAGCGGGTCGATTTTGAATCTGCTCTTCAACTGGCTCAGGGGCAGGTGGCTTACGTTGTTGGGTGGTGGTTTTGACTGGCTTTGCTGATTTGCCATCGTCGGTATCTTCATCTTCAATCTCAGCTGCGCCTTCGTCCATCATTTCTATGATAGTTTGCTTCTGCTTTTTAGATTTGGCACGGTTATTGATAGCCACCCATTGATGAGGGGTGTTCTTTAACTGGGCTTTCATAAAGTCCATCCAAACAGGCAGCGCTGCCACGCCGCCATATTCACGGCGTCCAAGCGTCGATGGCTGATCAAAGCCCATCCAGACGACGGTAGCACTGGTAGGATGAAACCCTGCAAACCATGCATCTTTTGCTTCATTCGTCGTTCCGGTTTTGCCACCAATGTCATCGCGTCCCAACGCTTTCGCCCGCACCGCCGTACCGCGCTGGATAACGTCGCGTAGAATATCGGCCATCTCAAAAGCCACTCGCGGTTTTAAAATACGCGGCGCTTGTTCAGCACGTACATACTGCAAAACTGGCGCTTTTAGGCGATCCGAATCTGGACTTGCATCATAAACTTCTACATCAAATGCTTTGCTATCTTTTAATGGACTGTCTTCTGTAGCATCAGAATCTATACTATTTTCAGCTTTAATATCGCTCTCTGATTTTTTCGACGCCTTATTTTCTTCTTCTACTTTTGCTTCATAATCTTCGATAAGTTTTTTGTTGAGGTCGTCGAGCTGTTCATTAAAACATAACGCGCATGCTTGTTGCGGGTTGGCTTGAAACAGCAGCTTATTATTATAATTATAAATTTGGTCGATAAAATAAGGCTGAATACGATGACCACCATTGGCAAAGGTGGCATAAGCCGTCGCCATTTGTAATGGGGTAGCTTGACCTGTGCCCAATGCTAACGACAAAGTGGTAGGCAGCTTTTCTTTATCGAGTCCAAACTCATCTAATAAATTACGTGCATCGGAGATACCAATGGCTTGTAGCAAGCGAATAGACACTAAGTTACGTGATAAATAAAGTCCACGGCGCAAGGTAATATCGCCTAAAAAACGTTGGTCAGAGTTTTTAGGTTTCCAGTCGCCTACTTGAATCGGACGGTCTGAAACAATGCTGTCTGGGCGGTAGCCTTTTTCTAGGGCCGCGGTATAAACCAGTGGTTTAATCGTTGAGCCAGGCTGGCGCCAGCCTTGTAGGGCGCGGTTAAATTTACTGTGATTAAAATCAAAACCGCCAACCAAGGCTCGTACTGCGCCTGTCTCAGGGTTTAAGGAAACCAAACTGCCTTGTACGTCTGGTATTTGACTCAATTGCCAACTGCCATTGGCGGCTGGTATCAAGCGCACGATGTCATTTTTACTAACAATCTGGCTGGCATTACTCGGAAAATAGCCAATACGGTCGGCAGAGATATATTTACGTGCCCAGCTCATGCCAGACCAATTGACGGTGACGCTTTCACCGGACTGCAGGATTGCTTCAAAACTGCGTGAGTTAACCTTAGTGACTTTCGCCGGCGACATATTGCTATAACGTCGGAATTTTTCCAGCGGTTCACCGTTTGCTTCTGGACCGCGCCAGCCATGACGATGCTCGTAGGCCACAAGCCCCGTCAATATTGCCTTTTCTGCCGCTTTTTGCGCTTCACTATCAACAGTCAAACGCACGCGCCAACCGCCATTCATGACTTGTTCGCCATAGCGCTCGACCAAGGCAGAACGTGTCATCTCTGCCAAATACGGCATGTTCATATCAAGCTTTTCTTGATAAAGGTTGATACCGATAGGGGCGTTGATGGCTTCGTCGTGCTGCTGCTTGGTGATATAACCAAGCTCATGCATACGGCCAATAATCCAGTTGCGGCGGGTGAGGGCGCGACTAGGATTGGCGACAGGATTGTATTTAGAAGGGGCTTTCGGCAAACCTGCAAGCATAGCCATCTCGGCCACCGTCAGGTTCTCAAGTGATTTACTATAGTATTTTTTGGCAGCAGCACGGATACCATAAGCGCCTTCGCCTAGATAGATTTTATTGACATATAAGGTAAGAATGTCGTTCTTACTCAGCTCATCTTCTATTTTACGGGCTAAAAACAGCTCTGTTAATTTACGATTTAATGTACGTTCAGGGCTTAAAAAATAGTTTTTAGCGACCTGCATAGTAATGGTAGAGCCGCCGGTTTGACTTTCATCGTCGGTTACCACTTCGGTCACGGCGCGACCAAGTCCTTTAATACTGATACCGCTATGCTGAAAAAATGTTGCGTCTTCTGCCGCCAAAAAGGCATGGGTTAGGCCTTCAGGGATTTCGTCAAACGTAACCGGCAGCGATAGACGATTGCCATACTGGCCAATTAGCTTATCGTCACTACTATAAATCTGTAAAGGCATCTCAAGATTGGCGGTTTTAATCTCTTGGGTACTGGGCAAGGTTGGCGCTAAATACATCGCCATACCATAAAAACCAATCGGTACAGCAAGCGCTAAAATGAGCGCTAACGCTAAGCAGGCAATGAAAAGCCCCACCAAAAAGTGAATGAGACGAGCGGTAGCATTTTTTTTGGTCATAATCAGGCTTATCAATTAAAATTTGCAACAGGTAGGAGATTATACCTTGAACAAAATAGGCAGGTAATAATAAATGTGTAAGTGTGGCTTAATAAGTAGTCTAAATGCTTGATAAACAATCTAAATGCTTGAATCTATCTATTAAGTAAAGTATTGTACTAAATTATTACAAATAACTATCAGAATGTACACTTAATATAAGGTATAGAGTTTGTGAGGCTATTTACTTCTAAAAGTCGGCATTTGATTGGTGTGGATATTTGCGCCACGTCAGTAAAGCTGGTCGACATTCAGCGCCAACAAGGTATCTTTCATTTAAAGTCTTACGGTATCGAAGCGCTACCAGAAGGCGTAGTCGTCGACAAACTCATCGTAGACACTGAGGCCGTAGGTAATACTATAGCAAGCCTAGCACGGCGTTGCCAAGCTGCGGGCAGTAATGCGGCAACTGCTGTATCAGGTTCTGCTGTGATTACCAAAATTATTGATATGGATATGGTGCTTAACGATGTCGAGCGTGAAGCGCAGATTCGTTTGGATGCCGATCAATATATTCCTTATCCATTAGAAGATGTAAATTTAGATTTTGAAGTACTAGGGCGTGTCTTCAATTCAATCGATGGACATCTAAATGGGCTAAAAATGGCTAAATTTTGCCAAACTTCATCAAATAGCTAGGTAATATCCCGATATTAACGGCGCTATTTTCCTTGTTTGACTGCAATTTATCTCATTTTTATCACCATTTTTAAAATGAAGACACGCCCTAGTCGTCCGGTGGTTAATCAAGTAGTTACCAATGACCCAGTCCAAGATGTATTAAATGGCAACGCAGCTATCACCACTACTGCGGTAGTGACGCCAATTGTTGAAAGCAGTAGCGTTGCCGTTGCGCCAATTAAAACCAAAGTAGTGAAAACTCAAGCAGTTGCAACACAGGCACCTGCTGATACGATGGTAGTGCGCGTCAATCCTTTATTAAGCCCACAGCTTGCGGCCTCACAAGTGAGTAAGCAATATAGTTATGATGGTTTAACGGCGGTTAATTTCACCAAAGGCAATGACGGTGGCGGTAACGTGAGTATTGCGCTTGCCAATGAAGCTATTCCAGTAGACGTGCAGCGCCAAGGTAATAAGTTGGTGGTGCGTTTAACGGGTAGCACGGTACCGAGAAACTTGCTGCGCCGCTTGAATGTGAATAGCGGTCTGGTTGATAGTATTGATACCAAAAACCAAGGGCAAAATGGTGTGATCACTATTAATGTCAAAGAAGATTTTGAATATCAGGCTTACCAGTCAGGCAATCAATTAAACATCAATATCAGAAAGCCTGAGCTACTACGCGAGCCGACATTAGAAGAAAAAGTCTATACCGGCGAAGCATTATCGATGGAGTTTCAAGACGTCGAAATCCGTAGTGTTTTAGATATATTGGCCCAGTTTACAGAAATGAATATTGTGGCGAGTGACTCGGTGGCGGGCAACATCACTTTGCGCTTTGCGCTTTGCGCTTGATTAATGTCCCGTGGGATCAAGCGTTAGATATCATTCTAAAAAGTAAGAATCTTGGCAAACGTGAAAACGGTAATGTGATTTTGGTCGCACCTTCGACTGAGCTTGCAGAACAAGAAGCGCGTGAGCTTGAAGCGCAGCAAGCGGTTGAGTCTTATGCACCGCTACGCACGGAATACATTCGCTTAAGCTATGCTAAGGCAGCAGATGTATTGACGCTGATTTCTCAAGGCAGTGGTTCAACAGGTAGCAGCGGCAGTAGTAGTAACACCGGCAACGCAAACTCTGTCGATAACAATACCTTGTTGTCTAACCGTGGTACGGTAACGGTTGATGAGCGTACCAATACCTTGATTATCAAAGACGTTGCTGAAAGCATCGAAAATATTCATAAGCTGATTGGTAAAATTGATATTCCAGTCCGTCAAGTAATGATTGAAGCGCGTATCGTTAGCGCAACCGATAGCTTTAGTAAAGAGATTGGCGTGCGTTGGGGGATTTTATCAAACGGCGCTGCCAATAACCGTAACTTGTTAGTCGGTGGTAGCAATCAGACGCTATGGGATTTAAAAGACTTTGATGTAGAGACGACGACCGTCAATGGTCAAACAGTTTCTTATCCTAAGTATGACATCAGCCGTCCTGATAACTTAAACGTTGATTTAGGGGTTGCCAACCCAGCGGGTAGGATTGCTTTTGGACTTCTTAGCATGTCAGATGTGATGCTCGATCTTGAATTATCGGCCCTACAAGCAGATAACCGCGGTGAAGTGATTTCGACGCCAAAGATTTTGACCGCTGATAAACAAACGGCGGTGGTGTGTCAAAAAGTATGCTGATTAAAACTTGAACAATTTTTGAAGCCTTGAAAGCCCTATAGAATCAGAGAACTTAGCATAGATTTCTTATTGACTTCTATCGCCAGCATACTTTTTAGAACACCACCCAAACGGCAAAAGTATCTTCTGGTACGCAAATTCCTTATCAAGAAGCCTCGGCCAGTGGCGCGACTACCACCAGCTTTAAAGAAGCGGCATTGAGCTTGGAAGCCACGCCAAACATTACCCCAGACGGTAAAATTGGTTTGCAGCTGCTTATCACCAATGGCACACCGACTATTATTAACAATCAGGTCGCGATTGCTGAAGATTCTATTTCAACCAATGTTATTGTGGAAGATGGGCAAACCGTTGTACTGGGCGGCGTCTTTAAAAACCGTACTAACAATGAGGTATCTAAAGTACCTTTCTTAGGCGACTTACCTTATGTTGGTCGTGCGTTCCGCAAGGATGTACGTAACAATGCAAAAGAAGAGCTATTGATCTTTGTCACGCCAAAATTGATTAATGATGGTACTAGTCGCCTAAATTAATCTAGCGTTTCATTGTTTTATAATAGAAAAAAGCAAGCAGCAACGCTTGCTTTTTTTATGGCTGATTTTCGTAATTGCATAGATTTTACTGACAATAATCAATACACGTTACTAGCCAGAATATCCATGACGTTGTATCATACCTAATTTAGCTGAGTGCGTATTATGGTTGAGGAATTACCGTCGGTATTTCTAGTGGGGCCGATGGGAGCGGGCAAGACCACCATTGGCAGATTGCTTGCTAAGCAGTTAGGGCGCTCGTTTGTAGACAGTGATTGGTATATCGAGTCGCAAACTGGGGCTGATATTGCTTGGATATTCGCCAAAGAAGGCGAAGCGGGCTTTCGCGAACGGGAGACGCGCGCCATTGATGAGCTGACGCAGCAAACACAAATTGTCTTAGCAACCGGCGGCGGTGCGGTAATGGCCGCTGAAAACCGAGCATTTCTTCATGAACGCGGTATCGTTGTCTATCTTAATGCGCCAGTGGACGTACAAATGGCGCGTACGGCCAAAGATAAGTCGCGACCACTATTACAACAACCGAATCCTAGAAAAATATTGCAAGATTTATACAGCGCCCGCGACCCCTTATATCGGCAAGTGGCGCATATTATCATGGCGACCGGCCATACCTATCCGCGTTATATGGTCAATCAGCTATTACAGCAACTCGAAGCCTTTTGCCAAACTTCAGCTATGAGTTCAACACGCGCAGAAGATGAATAATAAAAAATAAAATTTCGTTGGCAAACTATAAAAACATTTATTAAAAACCCGCTAAATTTAACTCAATCCTCATACTTAAGGAGATTTTCATGGCAACGCCACTGTTTCATGCCATCCTAACAGTACAGACGCAAAGTCATGATTATCCTATTGTTATTACTGAAGATAGTAATGCCATTAGTCCTAAAAAAATCAGCATGGCCAGTCAAATCGCGACTTATATTACCGGTCGTCAAGTCCTTATCGTGACTAATGAGACGGTTGCGCCTTTATATTTAAAGGCTCTACAGGATGAGCTTGAAGCGCAGTTTACGGTCAAGGTTTGTGTGCTGCCAGATGGTGAGCAGTATAAAAACCAGACCAGTATCAATCAGATTTATGATGCGCTAATGGCAGAGCACTTTAACCGCGATGTGACTTTAATCGCGCTTGGTGGCGGCGTCGTTGGCGACATGACAGGATTTGCCGCGGCAAGTTTTATGCGCGGGGTCAATTTTATTCAAATCCCAACCACCTTGTTATCACAGGTGGATTCGAGCGTCGGCGGCAAGACCGGCATCAATCATCCGCAAGGTAAAAACATGATTGGCGCATTTTGGCAGCCGCAAATGGTGCTTGCTGATATGCGTACGCTAAAAACCTTGCCCGCGCGTGAGTTGTCGGCAGGCTTGGCAGAAGTCATCAAGTACGCGCTGATTATGGATGTGGATTTTTTGACGTGGCTTGAGCACAATCTGCCAGCGATGATGGCGTTAGATTTAGCCGTACTTGGCGAGGCGGTAAAGCGCTGCTGTCAGTATAAAGCTGATATCGTCGCACAAGACGAAAGAGAGTCCGGCGTACGCGCTTTGTTAAACTTCGGTCATACTTTTGGCCATGTGATTGAAACCCATCAAGGCTACGGCAATTGGCTACATGGCGAGGCGGTCGCCGCTGGCATGGTACAAGCGGCTGAGCTGTCGCAAAAAATCGGCTGGTTAACAACTGCGGACGTTGAGCGTATTAAACGCGTACTTACCTTGGCAAATTTGCCGATTACGTCGCCCGCTATTGACGTACAAACGGCATTAGGTTTGATGGGTCATGATAAAAAAGTCAAACACGGACAAATCCGCCTTATTTTGTTAAAATCATTGGGTGAGGCGGTATTGACCAATGATTTTGATGCCAAGCTTTTGACCGAAGTTTTGTCGCAGCATCAATAGTACAAGCTCGTGAAGTATTCAGTAGGTAAGTTGCACGTTTAATTTATCAGTTAATATATAATCGTTAAACGCTTAGAATAATCATTTCAGCCATTTTTAGCTACGATATATTTCGACAATCTTGAGCATTATTTTTTTAAGACCATTATTATATCAAACTCTTTTATAAGTATCTTTTTATAAGTACCCTTTTTCCAAGGACCTCTCCATGGCAGCATCACGCTCGACGACTCGCACAGCTGGGCAGAAATATCGCCGTCAAGCACTGATTTGGTTGATAGCAACCCTGCTATTGGGCGTGTTTACCGCCTTAGTTTGGATGTTTAGTCAAACGCCAGCGATGGGTGCTAAGATTGAGAATGAGCCCATATCAGCGCCACAAGCCTCAACCGCTGAGCTTGAGCAGCCGCTAAAGATTGAATCTTTGCATGAGCTCGATACTGACGTGCAGCCGATTAGTTTTGATACCACGGTTAAAGACTTACGCAGCTATCCTGATGAGTTCAAAGACAAGCGTTATCTGCTCGCTAACAAAGGCAAATGGACCGTGCAGGTGATGAATGTCGCTGAAAATGATGTGATTGTCAGCTATTTAGAAAGCCGAGAAGATCGCGATAAGTTCGCTTATTTCCGCTACCTCGATGAAAATGAGCAGGTACGTTATATGCTGACTTATGGGCTGATGAGCAGTCCACAAGAGGCGGTCGGTGCCGCGAAATTGATAGATTTTAAACTACCTGCAAATGTACGCGTCTTACCTGAAGAGATCAATCGTTACGTCAGTATCATCGATAATTATGAACGTCCAGATCCGGTTAAGGATTTGAGCACCAAGCGCACGCGCAATGTAAACTTGCGCCCAACCAAACGCGAAGTACCAGTACGTCAACAGACACAAACGTCTGATGACAGTAATGGCCAAATGGCAAATAATAATGCCAATCGCGGCGCACAAGATGGCGCTAATGAAAGCATACGTCAGTCAGCTGATACTTCTGACACTTTGACTGTCAATGAAGAGCGGACGGTCGAGATCGAAGGGCAACCAACGACCACGCAATCCTCTACAGATACTAACCGTAAGCCTGAAGCAACCACTGGTAATGCAACAAATAATGGTTCAGGTAATAATAACGCACCGAAAAAACCGCCGGTGGTTGAAGCGCCTAAACCACCGAGCGCCAATGCAAATAGTAACGCCGCCAATAAAAATACCAACGCTGCTGGCAAAAACCCCAATGCCAACGCAGCTGGTAAAAACCCCAATGCTAATGCTAACGCCTCAAAAGGCAATAATGACAGCATCAAAGAGCTTATTGAGGAAAAAAGTAACTAATCTTATTGAACATGCCGTTTTATAAACGCTCCTGTCGTATTTTATGGCGGGGGCTTTTTTGTGAACGATTTATTCACTATTAAAAAAGCTTAGTAACGCTAATAAAAGCGGCTTTGAATAAGTAATTATTCTCAATAGTTAGTCATTAATGCGTCATTGATAATATATTTTTTTACAAAATCTAGAGTATGAGTTGACAGAAAAGACTAGATTTTTTAGTCATCATTAACTAAGATAACTGAGGGCGACGTTCTGTATAGTTATCGTAAACTGTTATTTAAACCCTCGATATTGTCGTTTCAAGCGCTGCTACTTGCTACCTATTTAAGCTTATCGCAAGTGGCGCAACTCCTCACTTTATCCCGATTGGGATTGTTAAGGCGCTTGAATATAGAGCGTCTCATATTCATATTTAACGGCGGTTTAACCTATTCATCGCCAATTTATCCATAACTTTCTTATCAGCTGCTTTGCTTATTGTCTCTTAAAGAAGTTAAGGCGTCACCGTTTTTATTAACGTTTACGCCGCTCATATTGAGTTTTTAACCGCTAAAACAGACATAAAAGTAAGCAGAGTCCGATAAGGGTTTAGGTATAAATGCTTTAGCGTTAACGTTAAATCAGTAGCTGCGATGGTTATAAAATAAAGAGAGTCGTGATAAGTATTTTTATCACCCTCAAAACGCTTGCATTATTTTCTCCGCTTGCGCTTTATTAATCCGCTTATGTGAATATATTCAGCCCGTTCTGCCCGCGGAGTTTGGTTGCTACTTCATATTGAAAGTATAGGCCGTCCGCTCACTCAAAAGGACAAGCTATGTCAATGATTTCTTCCTCTACGCATTTGGCGGCGCCAGATGACTTCTCTGATAATTGTGGCTTTGGTTTGATAGCTCATATCGAGGGCCAAGCCAGTCACGATTTGGTAAAAACGGCCATTCATAGTCTAAGCTGTATGACCCATCGCGGCGGCGTTGCCGCTGATGGTAAAACGGGCGATGGCTGCGGTTTATTGCTGGCAACGCCGACGGTATTTTTTAGCGATATCGCCGCTGAGCAAGGCTTTACCCTGACAGCCGATTTTGCCGTTGGCATGGTGTTTGTCAGTTTGGATGAGACAAAAGCGCAGTATAGTCAGCAGGTGCTTAATGAAGAGATTGCCGCCCAAGGGTTAGCAGTGGCGGGCTGGCGCGATGTGCCGCTTGATTTAAGTATCGTTGGTGAGATTGGGCGTCAGACATTACCTGGTTTTCAGCAAGTATTTGTCAATGCGCCAGACGAGATAGCGGCCGATGACTTTAACCGCAAATTATTTGTCGCCCGTAAAAAAGCCGAGCAGCGTCTGCTTGATGACGAGCTGTTTTATGTATGCTCATTAAACTGTCAGACCATTATTTATAAGGGTTTGGTCATGCCATCAGACCTGCCAGCGTTCTTTTTAGACTTACAAGATACGCGTTTGGCCTCGCATATCGTGGTCTTCCATCAGCGTTTTTCAACCAATACCTTGCCGCGTTGGCCCCTAGCACAGCCTTTTCGCTATCTGGCGCACAATGGTGAGCTTAATACCATCACCGGCAACCGTAGCTGGTCTGAAGCGCGCACGCCAAAATTAAAATCTGATAAATTGCCCAATTTAAGCGAACTAACGCCATTGGTTAATAGCACCGGCTCAGACTCATCAAGCTTAGATAATATGCTAGAGGTGCTGATGTCGGGCGGTATGAGTTTATTCCACTCGATGTCGATTCTAGTACCACCCGCTTGGCAAAATGTCGATAGCATGGATATGGACTTGCGCGCGTTTTATGAGTTTTACTCGCAGCATATGGAGGCGTGGGACGGCCCAGCAGGGCTAGTGATTCAAGACGGTCGCTATGCGGTCTGTATGCTTGACCGTAATGGTCTGCGGCCGTCGCGTTGGGTGACCACCAAGAACGGCTATATCACGGTGGCCTCAGAAGTCGGCGTTTGGGATTATGCGCCAAAAGATGTGCTTGCTAAAGGGCGCGTTGGGCCCGGTCAGATGTTAGTTATCGATACCATGACTGGTCAAATTATGGATACCAAAGCGATTGCGACGTTACTGAAAAAAGCACATCCGTATCGTAAATGGCTGCGCGAAGAAGCGACGCGTATTCGTGATGATGAGCGCTTAGAAGAAACGCTTGCCGCCCAAGCCTGCCGCGGTGAGCCGCTAAAAGCTTTGCAAAAAATGTATCACATCACCAATGAAGAGCGTACAGAAATCATCCGTCCTAATGCTGAAAACGCGCAAGAGCCAGTTGGTTCGATGGGTGATGATACGCCAATGGCTGTGCTGTCGCAGCAAATTCGCCATGTTGGTGATTTCTTCCGTCAACAGTTTGCACAGGTGACCAATCCACCGATTGATCCGCTGCGTGAAGCTATTGTCATGTCGTTACAGACTTGCCTTGGTGCTGAGACCAATGTGTTTGCACCATCAGCACGTGACGCGCATCGTATTATCTTATCGTCGCCGGTTTTATCAGCCAGTAAAATGCAGCAGCTTGAAAACTTGGCTGATCCGGCGTTTCAAATGGCGCGTATCGACTTAAACTGCGATGCCAATCTTGAGCTAGCAGCCGCCATCAAAGCCATCTGTGAGCAAGTGGCAAGCAGCATTCGTGCGGGTTTTACTTTGATTGTGTTGTCTGATAAGAATATCGCCGCCGACAAACTACCGGCCAACGCCATTATGGTCACTGGTGCGGTGCATCATTATCTGATTGCCCAAGGTATTCGTACCGATGCCAATTTAATTATCGAGACTGGTCTGGCACGCGATTCACATCATGTGGCGGTACTAATCGGCTTTGGCGCGACTTGTGTGTATCCATATCTGGCCTATGACGTCATCGATGATTTGGTGGCGACGGGTGAGCTGCTTGGCGATCCGATTCAAGCGCGGGTCAATTTCCGTAAAGGCTTGGATAAAGGGCTGCTAAAAATCTTATCAAAAATGGGTATCTCTACCATTGTCTCTTACCGCGGCGCGCAATTATTTGAAGCGGTGGGGCTTTCTGAAGAAGTGGTAAACCTGTGTTTCAAAGGCGTACAAAGTCGTATTAAGGGCGCTACTTTTGCTGATTTGGCTGCCGACCAAGCGCAATTGGCGGCCAATGCCTTTAAACGCCGTGCGCCACTTGATCAAGGTGGCTTATTAAAATTTGTCTTTAATAAAGAATACCATGCCTTTAATCCTGACGTGATTAACAGCCTACATACTGCCGTACGTACGGGTGATTATGTCAATTATCGTAACTATGCTAATTTGGTTAATAGCCGTCCGGTCGCCACTTTGCGAGATTTATTACAGCTTAAAACCGACAATCCGCTTGAAGTAGACGAGGTTGAAGATATCTCAGCCATTTTGTCGCGTTTTGACTCTGCAGGCATGTCGTTAGGCGCATTGTCGCCAGAAGCGCATGAAGCCATCGCTATTGCTATGAATACCATCGGTGGTCGTTCAAACTCTGGTGAAGGCGGCGAAGATCCTGTGCGTTATGGCACGCTACGTAATTCAAAAATCAAGCAAATTGCCTCAGGTCGCTTTGGGGTCACACCGGCGTATCTGCGTTCGGCAGAAGTGCTGCAAATTAAGGTTGCTCAAGGGGCGAAACCGGGTGAAGGTGGTCAGCTGCCAGGCGGTAAGGTCAATGCTTTGATTGCGCGACTGCGTTATTCAGTGCCGGGTGTGACGCTCATATCACCGCCGCCGCATCATGATATTTATTCGATTGAGGATCTGGCGCAGCTTATTTTTGATCTCAAGCAAGTCAATCCTGATGCCTTAGTTTCGGTCAAGTTAGTCTCGCGTCCAGGCGTTGGTACGATTGCGACGGGTGTGGCAAAAGCTTACGCTGATTTGATTACCATCTCAGGTTATGACGGCGGTACGGCAGCATCGCCACTTTCGTCCATCCATCATGCTGGCTCGCCGTGGGAGCTGGGGCTTGCTGAAACGCATCAATCGCTACGGGTCAACGGCTTGCGTGATAAAGTTCGTATTCAAACCGATGGCGGTCTAAAAACGGGTCTTGATGTGGTCAAAGCCGCAATTCTTGGGGCAGAAAGCTTTGGTTTTGGCACCACGCCGATGATTGCTGTTGGCTGTAAATACTTGCGGATTTGCCATCTTAATAACTGTCCAACCGGCGTTGCCACCCAAAAAGCCCAGCTACGTGATGAGCATTTCATCGGTGAAGCGGAAATGCTGATTAACTTCTTTAAATTTGTCGCAACCGAAACGCGTGAATGGCTTGCCGCTCTCGGTGTACGCAGTATGGAAGAGCTGGTCGGACGCACTGATTTGCTTGACGTATTAGAAGGCAATACCGATAAGCAGCGTCATTTGGATTTAACGCCGTTGTTATTTAGTCATCCAGCCAGTAGTGGCAAAGCGCAAACTTGTCAGGTGGCGCGCAATGAGCCGTTTGATAAAGGCTTGCTTGCTGAGCAAATGATTAACGATATGCTGCTGAGTATCCGTCAAGGGAACGGCGGCGATTTCAGCTATGCCATCGGCAACTGTGATCGTTCTATTGGCGCGCGTATCTCTGGCGAGATTGCGCAGGTCTGGGGCAACCTTGGTATGAGTGATAGGCCCATTAAGCTGCATCTAAACGGCACCGCAGGTCAGAGTTTGGGGGTCTGGAATGCAGGCGGTTTGCATATTGAGCTAGAAGGCGATGCCAATGACTATGTTGGTAAAGGCATGGCGGGCGGTGAGATTGTCATTTATCCACCGCAAGATTCAAGTTTCACCACGCATGAAACCGCCATTATCGGCAATACTTGTTTGTATGGCGCAACTGGTGGCAAGTTGTATGCGGCGGGTACAGCAGGTGAGCGTTTCGGCGTACGTAATTCGGGTGCTCATGCGGTTATCGAAGGCACGGGCGACCATTGCTGCGAGTATATGACCGGCGGCATCATTACTGTCCTTGGGCGTACGGGGCTGAATTTCGGCGCAGGCATGACCGGCGGCTTTGCTTATGTCCTCGATATGGATGGTGACTTTTTCGATCGCTGTAATCATGAACTGATTGATTTAAACCGTATCTCAAGCGAGCAAATGGAAGGTCATCGTATTTACTTGCAACAAGTGATTGAAACTCATGTTGACAAAACGGGCAGTGCGTGGGGACAAACCATCTTAGCGGACTTTGAGCATTACGCGCGTAAGTTCTATTTGGTAAAACCCAAAGCGGCAAACGTTGCGACCCTGCTTAAAACCACGACGGCTGACCCACAATAAATTGGCTTGGTCAATGATAGGTTTACAAGCAGTTTAATTCATAGGTTTTAAGCAGGTAAATGACAACCTCTATTCGTAAATTTGCCTCATTTAGGCTGCAGATATTGGCTGTCGTTACCCACTATAAAAGAGACAATACCATGGCAAAACGCTTAGAAAATAGTTTTCAGTTTTTAGATGTACCGCGCCTTGAGCCAATCAAAAAAGATATCGTTACGCGCTCAACAGAGTTTGTAGAAATTTATCAGCCGTTCGATAGCGAATCAGTAGCGCAGCAATCGCACCGCTGTCTTGAGTGCGGCAATCCATACTGCGAGTGGAAATGTCCGGTACATAATTACATTCCCAACTGGCTTAAATTAGCGGCAGAAGGACAAATATTTCAGGCAGCAGAATTGTGTCATCAAACCAATACTTTGCCTGAAGTTTGTGGCCGTGTTTGTCCGCAAGACCGTTTGTGTGAAGGCGCTTGTACGCTAAACGATGGCTTTGGCGCGGTCACCATCGGCAATGTTGAGAAGTATATCAATGACACCGCTTTTGCCCTTGGCTGGCGTCCTGATATGTCCGAGGTGGTTTGGACGGATAAAAAAGTCGCTATTATTGGCGCAGGACCTGCAGGACTGGGCTGCGCCGATATCTTAGTCAGAAATGGGGTCAAACCTGTTATCTTCGATAAGCGTCCTGAGATTGGCGGTTTATTAACCTTTGGTATTCCAGAGTTTAAAATGGAAAAAGATGTCATGCGCAATCGCCGTGTCATTTTTGAAGGCATGGGCATGGAGTTTCGTTTAGAGACCGAAATCGGTAGCGATGTCAGTATTGACGAGCTGCTAAGCGAGTACGATGCGGTATTTATGGGCATGGGCACTTATTCTTATATGCGCGGCGGCTTTGCAGGCGAAGAGCTAGAAGGCGTCTACGATGCGCTAGATTATCTGATAGCTAACGTCAATCGCTGCAATGACTGGGAAAAAAATCCAGCAGACTATATCGATTTAAAAGGTAAAAAAGTAGTGGTATTAGGCGGCGGTGACACGGCGATGGACTGTAACCGTAGCAGTGTGCGTCAAGGCGCGCAGCAAGTGGTTTGCGCTTATCGCCGTGACGAAGAAAATATGCCCGGCTCTCGCCGTGAGGTGGTCAATGCACGCGAAGAGGGCGTTGAGTTTTTATTCAACCGTCAACCGACCGAAATCATTGGCTTAAATGGCAAGGTAAACGCGGTCAAGGTAATTACCACGCATCTGGGCGCGCCTGACAGTCATGGGCGCCGCCACCCTGAGCCTATCCCTAACTCAGAAGAAATCATACCGTGTGATGCGGTTATTCTGGCCTTTGGTTTCCGTCCTAGCCCGGCCGATTGGTTTGCCAGTCAGCAAGTCACAATGGACGGCTCGGGTCGAGTGGTCGCCGCCGAAAAACAAACCTTTAAATTCCAAACCAGTAACCCAAAAATATTTGCCGGTGGCGATATGGTGCGCGGCTCTGATTTGGTGGTGACGGCGATTTGGGAAGGTCGTGAAGCGGCAGAAGGTATTTTAGATTTCTTAGAAGTCTAGCTTTTAGAAGTCTAGTATTTGGCTATTGGTAGTTATCAATAGCCAAATCCAAATATGCTTTTTCATCATTTTTAAAATGAGGACACGCCCTTGCATGTTTATAACTATAACGTTGACGTCTTTTATCTTTACGGGAGAAAAGGCGTTATTTTTTTGATAATTGCTTTATGAATGGTTAAGCTAGCAGTTATCATTTAAGCTACTTTTTATTTATCCATTATAAGAGACGCCCTGCGTGAAACCGACTTTTTGGCAACGATTTACCGCGCCGTTTGTAGAGCCTTACGCCCGCTATCAGCATGCCGATGTTTTGCATGCCATACGTTTGGGCGTGGCCGTGCTTATTGCCCTGTTGTTAAATGAGTTTACCCACTTGCCACATGGCGAGTGGACGACCATCACCGTGTTTGTGATATTGGGATTATTGCAATATCAAGGAGCGATTTATACCAAGGCTAAAGAGCGCATACTCGGCACTTTGCTCGGCGTGGTGGTCGGGCTGAGCTTTTTATGGTTGATTCAAGATACGGGCGGCTGGCTATGGTTATACTATGGGCTGATTGGTATTATCAGCGGTATTATTGGCTACGTAGCGGTTAAGCAGTTGGGCTATATCGGGCTGCTAACGGGTATTACCATGCTGATGATTGTCTCAAGCCCCGACCATAGTGATATCACCCAAGACGGTCTGTATCGCGCCATTAATATTTTACTTGGCGCAGGGGTTGCGGTCGCTGCGACCTTGATTTTACCGCTGAAATCAACGCTAATGTGGCGGTTTTTATTGGCCAGTAACCTTGAAACCTGCGGTAATTTATACACTGGAGTGGGCAATCATATTGATGCCGAGATTTTAGTACCAAAACCCTTTAAATATAGTAAGGCGACCAGTTCAGCCAGTATTATTTACCCAAAAAATCCGGCTGTACCAGATACGCCAGTCAATAAAGCCTTGGTCAAAGCGCTGCAAAAAATCAATAAGCGCCTGCTTGCCGTGCGCCCGCATATCGCCGCCACAGCGAGCGAATCTGGCATTGATAAAGAAACGCTAGAGACCATTCAGCGTACCCATCGCAATATTATTGGTACGATTGATTTATTATTAAGTGCGGCGCCGCGCTTGGCAAATATCGAAATTGACGATGAAAACCATATTTTACTGATTCATTATCAGCACGAATTAACCCAAGCGATGCAGCATATGGCGGCGGTATTACGCAGTCCAAATGATGAAGTGTTTCGCCCGATTACGCGCATTGCGGTATCAGAATATCCAAGTGTGGAAAACTTAGGCTTTGAGTGGCAAGGCTATTTTTGGCTCACCCAAACGCTGCAAGTGCAGTTACAGCGTCTTAGTGAATTATTGCAAACCACCAAACCGCAATGGTTTGCTGCCTCTGGGTTGCGCTATCAGCGCCGCGAGCAGCGCCGTATCGAGCATAAAGGCAGCGAAACCGATTTGCACTTATAAATAAAAGCCAAATAAAAAATAGCAACCAAATAAAAGACAAATAAAAAACGCTGACTCTATAAAGTCAGCGTTTTTTGGATAGATAATAGGCATCTAAAACAGCAATTAATAAATGTGTATTAACTTACAGAATTAACGCCCTGTTTTAAGCTTATCCCAATACTGCTGATAAACTTGCAACGCTTCATCACCGACATCTTTTTGAAACTCCGCTTTTGCCAATACTTCTTTGCTTGGATAAATGGTTGGATTGTTGCGCACCTCTTCTGGCATCAGCTCACGCGCGGCCATATTCGGCGAGGCGTAACCAATCTCTTCACTGACGATTTTAGAGTTCTCAGGACGCAGTAAATAATCAATAAATTTGTGCGCCGCGTCGACTTGTTTGGCGTTTTTTGGAATAACAAAGTTATCCATCCAAAGAATAGCCCCTTCAGTTGGATATTTATACACCAAGCTAGTCAAGCCTTCGTTATTGGCGATGATGGCTTCACCATTCCAGCTCATACCAACCGTGGTTTCGCCTTCCATATAGGGCATGCGCGAGGCGTCCGAGTTGAAGGTTTTTACATTTGGCATCAAGGTCGTTAGCTTCTCGTAAGCGGCTTTGATTTCCTCAGGATTTTTACTATTACCTGAATAGCCAAGGGTCAATAGCGCCATGCCAAACACTTCGCGCATGTCATTCATTAGCATCACTTGACCTTTATACTCAGGACGCCATAAGTCATTCCAGCTATTTACGGTGGCAGGATCGACCGCTTCGCCATTGATGGCAAGGCCGGTGCTGCCCCACATATAAGGAATCGAGTATTTATTTTCTGGGTCAACCTTGGTATTGGTAAAGGAGGTATCAAGATTTCTAAAGTTGCTTAATTTGGATTTATCAAGCTCTTGTAGCAGTCCTTCTTTGGCCATTTTTTCCACATAATACGTCGATGGAATCGCTAAATCGTATTGGCTGGAATCATCAAGCAATTTAAGCTTAGCGTACATCGCTTCGTTCGAGTCAAAAGTGGTGTAATTGACCCGAATGCCGGTCTCTTTAGTAAAACCATCTAGGATTTCTTGCGGCATATATTCCGACCAGTTATACAGGTTTAACGTTTCTGCACTGGGCGCAGCGCCATCGGTAGCGGCATTATCTGATTTACTACAGCTCACAAGTACGAGCCCAACTGCCACGGCTAATAAGGCTTTTGGAAGCATGTGAGCGCTACGAGCGGCAGCACGCGACGATGATAAATGAGTCAAAATATCTCTCCTAAAATAAGAATGGTGCAAAGCAAGAAAACCCGTAAAACAGGCACGATGCTAAATTTACAGCTATGTAAACCATTATGGCTATGATTGCGCATAATTTAAAGGGCAATCGTACTTAGCGTTTTACTAGTATCGTTACAGCTCAGGCGATTAAAAATAATATGCCAAATGATCATAAATGATGACAAATGCCGATTTTTATCATGCTTGATTTAATAATAGCCTTTTATAGAATAAACAGATTTACCATAGCATCGTAGTCGAAAAGGCGACATGATAGGCGCGTTTTATGCCACTATAGTTGCCGTATAAGACTTTAAACAATAAAAATAAGACAATTTTACCCAATTTGAGTGAATTAAAAGAGGAAGACAATGAATAATCGTGTACGCGCTGGGATAGTGATGGCTTTGATTGGCATCATAGGTTTTATGATGGTATTTAATTCGGGCTCGCCAACCCCAATCGTGAATTGGCCAGTTGAAACCTATCTGGGTTTGGCATTTACCATTGGCTGGTTAAGCCACGTACCAAATTGGCTGGCTTATGTGCTCGCAGCGTTGGTAATTATTTTAATCATCGTCGGATTTTATAAAGTCGGTAGCTGGCTTTATGGTTTAATGGCTAAGCGTCGTTAAATAGCGTCGTTAAACTTTGTTAGGACGTGCTCTTCTTTTAAAAATGAGGACACGCCTTAGATAAATAGCGGTTTTTATAAACTATTTATCAAGACGCTATATGAAATTGCTCGAGTACCGACTGGATGCCGCGCTCTTCAATCGTACCCGTGACAAAATCCGCGCGCTCAATCAACGCAGGCTGGGCATCGCCCATCGCTACTGCATAGCCGACCAAATCAAACATCTCTAAGTCATTCATGCCATCGCCAAACGCCATGCATTCAGTTGCATCTACGCCATAATAGCGACAGACGTCTTTGATACCGCGCGCTTTAGAGGCGTTTGCGGGCAGGATGTCTGCGCCAATATGATGCCAATGTACCAGTTTTAAATCGTCCTGTGCAAAGTCGATATCTTGCATTTTATCGAATTGATTGTTAAAAAACACTGAGCATTGATAAACAGGGTTTGATTGATAATAGAGTGGATCCACGATAGAGTTGGGCGTTTTGGCATTAAAATCACGCAAACGCTCATTTTCGTCTGACCAAGCAATGTGCGTCGCCGAGTCAAACTTATGAATCAGCTGACTGGTTTGGCATAACTGCACAATTTTGTCCGCTTGCTCAGCAGACAATGGATAATGGCTAATCAAGCCTTTATTATCAAAACTATATTGTCCATTCATACAAATGATGGCATCTAAGACATCCGCTTCGAGCAAAGCTAAAATATCCGCTGGCAATATCGCTTTAGAGCGTCCGGTCGAAATCACCAGTTTAATATCAGTTTTGGCCAGCGCCTCAAGCGTCGCTTGGTTGTGCGTAGCGATGATGCCATTACGGCTGAGCGTGTCATCAATGTCAAAAAATATCACTTTCGGCACTGGTAACGCCTGATTGATACTGGCTGGCGCCTTATCTACAATAAACATGAGTATCCTTTATATTTAAAAAACGACTATTTAGGTATTTAAAGCTAGTATAAAAAGTCGTTGAGATTTGCTGAATAGTCTCAAGGGTTATGACTGATAATATAATTTGAATTTATGGATAAGTATGCATTTTACAGGGCTGAAAATACAGTAATAGAGTGATTATGGCTAATTTATGTATCATCTTTACTGCGTTGTTTGCCTTTGATATTTAAGATGCGCTTGCTAGCAAACAGTTGATTTTCTAATTTTTGGCTTTGTAACTGCATCAGACTTTGGTGGATGCAACCGATTTACTCTCGCAGCATCTGACCGATGAGGAAGATTTAGTGATTCCGATTTTGGGGTTGAGGCAGGGTTAGGGAGTAACTTATAACTTTTTCCATTATAAGTCTTGGTTTGGGTCGTCTTTGTGATTAATAAACCAAGAGTGTATTTACGATAGCTATAAGCCTAAGAAATCACGATAGGTGATAGAAAATTGGTCAAAATGCAAAAACCTTATTGATTATTTTTTATAATAAAGTGTATCTTAGCTTAAATAAGCTTTTTATAAATAAGGTTCCTTATGGACACAACGACAAGTCATACCTTTGAAGGGAAAAAAAGGAATGGCGAGCATATTCTTATCAATATGACATATGTCGCCAAAAATATTGACCTAGATTCGGGAATCGAGCTGACTCGTGCATTTGAGTATTGGCGAAGATATTTTGAAGAAAACAATATCGTTTCCGCTTTGGTCATTAGCGAAGGTTATTTCGTTCAAAGTTTTCAAGGGACAAGGCCTGCTATCAATATTGCCTTAGGGAAAATACTTGACAAGCATTCAACCATTTCTCCTAATATTGTTAATATAGAGGAAATTGAATCACGTCAATGGAATGGGTTTTTAGTTAAATATCTAACATCAAGCGTTGAAGATGAAGAATATGCCCTAAAAAGCTTCTCAGCAGGTTCTGACTATAATCCCTATTAATGACAAGTACTCAGATTGAAAGCTTTTTGACAGCAGTTTTTAAAGATACCGAGTCCAGCAATTTTTAGATGAGTTCCCCATTATAACTAGCGTAAAAAAGCCGTCTATACATTGTTTAGGCGGCTTTTTAATAAGAGTAAGTTTTGTTTCACATGTCTATAATGTGTGCTGACTTAGTGATAAGGTAAAGCCCTGGTTGATGCTCGTAACATCTAACTTATAAGAACACATTAGTCATTCGTATTGTGGGGTTAAGGCTAGGGCTACTCTAAATTATTGATAAAAGGAATAATACTGTTTTTTGAAGCCGATATAACGCTAAATTGTTTGTACTTTAGATTATTATATTGATTGTTAATAACTTCCTTCCTATACCACCATACAAATTGTTGAGGAATAATTAACTCTCTATCTTCATCACGACTTTCCAATTTTGGATATTCATTTAGATTAACAACCAAGTTAGGGTGGTTCTGTTCAATTGATTCAAATAGAATTGAAACATCGATAACTTTGGATAAGCTTTTATAGGCAGCTTCGTCAAAACCTTCTTTACTTGTAGTTCCATTCGTAAGGCTTGTTAAAGTAGGAACGTAATCGTTAAGGATTCGATAAACAGTTGATGGGTCGGAGCTAACTAATGACTTTACATAATCATTCAAACGGTTTTTGTCCACATATTCACTTAATATCCAGAAAATACGTGATACTAAGTCGGGGTTTTCAGAAGTGGTGTCAATAGACTCAATCTCAGAAAAGATTTTGTTTCCTAGGTGTTCACCTAACTCTTTTCTTTCTTCCAAGCTAAAACAGTTAGGTTTAGGGTTTTCATTTTCGCTATGATACAGCCATCTGTATAATTCAGTTTTGTATTCAAGTGTTGGGGCATTATCAAGCGCAAGTTTAGCAATTTTTATTTGTTCATTTTTATCGGTACTAATTATCATATCTGCTATTAAAACTACAGATTGAACAAGAGGATTAAAAGACAAAAAGGTTCTACTATCAGGAATAATATCGCCAACTTGCGCTACAGATAAAATAATTGGCTGATATCTCCCACTATTCCAGTCAACTTGGCTACGTAATTTTTGTATTACCTTTTCAGCATTCTTAGGTGTTATAAAGTCCTTAAGAGGATTATCTTGATAATTATAAGGCTCACTCCAGTTGTTTATATTCTGCAATGCCTGGGTAACTGCTACGTCAGATACATCACTAGGTGATACTGAGTAACCAAAGTATCTGGAAAAATAATTTTTTGAACATATCTTTTGGTTGTCATTCCAAATTTTATGTGAGTCGCCTGCGTAGTGCATTTTTCCATACACAGCTTGTAACTTAGGGAAAAGACTTTTTAATAATTCTTTCAAATCTTCTTTATTACTTGATGTAGTTGTACTTAGTGCATTGTCAATTAGTATTTTAATAAGATCTTTGTCAGCATCATAAGATGAGCCACTACTTGTAGGAAACGTTCCAGAAAATAGCTTTTCATTATCCCTGATAGATTCGTATAGCCTAGGGTAGAAAGCTCTAATGCCTTCTATCAGCATCAAATCCACAGGATTGACCTCACCTTTTAAAATAGGTAAAGAGAATGTCAGGATATTGCCATAAAGTTTGGCTTTTCTGGGTGTAGTAATGCAGCTATCAAATGCAGAGACAAAATTGCGAGCAAAATCTTGAGCTTGCTCTTCAGTTAGTTGAATGTTGGCTAATTCAAGAGCTGTATCCACTCCTTGAAAACAAAAACTTCTTAAAGTTTGTTTATCAATATGTGGTAAATGCAATGGCACTTGAATAATTTTTTCTAGAAACGCTTCGCCCGAGTTTCCTTGAGAGGTCGAATATCTATCTTGTAAAGATGAAGCGACAATATCTTTATCAAACGCAAGAATGTACGAGGTATACTTAAAGTCTGCTGTCAATTTTACTAGACGAAACAAGGCATGAATTTCCGTCTTATCTAACCTATCTACATCATCAATCAATATTAATACACGCTTTTGAGAATCTTTTAGAAGCGCTTCAGTTCTACTCTTGAAATCGTTTATGTCAGGCATTGAGATATAAGAAGATACTATATCGCCTACTACAGGCATACCAGCTGCACTAGACATAGGTTTTAATATCTTATTACCAATATCTTTAAGTCTATCTTCTCTTGTTGCTAACTTAGTGTCCAAAGCATCCGCTATTTGGTTGAAAAACCCCATTAAAAGTTGATCCTCAGTGCCAAATCGCCATGGATTAAATTTTATGCATATAACATCATCGTTTGTATTAAGAGATTGTTCAATAAAGTTGAGAACTGAGGTTTTACCATCGCCCCATCTGCCATAAAGACCAATTACGATACTGCTTGGGTCACGACGACTAGCAATTACTTGTGCTACTCGTTCAGAAAACTTCCAACGAGAGAATATATCTTCAACTTTAGTAGTAACTGGAGCGTCGGACGAGTAGTTTTCAGTTGTCATTTCAATCCTTAATAAACTGAGCTGTAGTCAAAATAGGTGCTTTAATTCCAGATTGTAGGTTTCGCTATCGTTCCACCTACGCTACTGAACCAAATCAAACTATCCAACTTCAACACTCGTCACATTCTGAAAGCCTCTTGGCAGCTGACCGCCGCGATTACCACGAGTGCCCGTATAATTGGCCAAATCATTAGGCTTTAGCGTCACGTGGCGTTTGCCAGCGGTGATGACTAGGCTGTCTTGCTGACTGAGTGGCGTGATAGCAAGTACTTCTTCACCGTCTTTTAATTTGATCAGCTTATTACCTTTACCACGAGCCTGTTCAGGCAAATCTTCAAGCGCAAATATCAATAGATAGCCTGCATTGGTTACGACAGCGAGATGGTCAGGTGTGGCTGTTACCGCTTCACTATTATCGCCATTAGCTTCTGCATTAGCATCGATCTGCGCAACAGGTAGCAAGCGGCTATCAGTTGCTAGGTTGATGATGTTTTTACCCGCTTTTTGATTGCTATCGAGATTGCCAACGGTGTTGATAAAACCATAACCTGCTGAACTTGCGAGGACGATACGTTGGTTATTATCGCCCGTTAATAACTGCTCAAAGCTGGCGCCTGCTGGCGGTTTGAGTACGCTGGTCAGCGGATCGCCTTGACCACGAGCAGAGGCGAGGCTATGGGCGTCGATACTATAGCTGCGTCCAGTGCTGTCGAGTACGTAAATTCTTTCATTGGATTTAGCACGTACATGCGCTTGATAGCTATCACCTGAGCGGTAAGTCATGCTGGCAGCATCGACGTCATGACCTTTGGCAGCGCGAATCCAGCCTGCTTTCGATAGGATGGCGGTGACAGGCTCGCTTGGTACGAGGTCAGACTCTTTTAACGCTTGCGCTTCTTCACGTTCTGCCAATTGCGATACGCGCTCGTTGCCGTGTTCCTTCATGTCGGCGCTAAGCTCGTCAATCATCAGATTGGTCAGGCTGTCTGGATTGTTCAAGTATTCTTGAATGATGGCACGTTCGGCAGCCAGTTCATCTTGCTCGCGGCGCAGCTCAATCTCTTCTAGTCTTGCCAGCTGGCGCAGTCGAATATCCAAGATAGCATTGGCTTGGATTTCAGTCAGATCATAGCCTTGCATCAATGATAATTTTGGGTCGTCTTCTTCACGAATAATACGAATGACTTCATCGATATTCAGATAAGCAATCAGCAAGCCGGCGAGGATATGTAAGCGTTTATCAATTTTGTCGAGGCGATATTGCAGACGGCGCGTGACCACAGAGCGGCGACAGACGAGCCATTCTTCAAGGATTTCTTTGAGGTTTTTGACCTGCGGCTTACCATTTAAGCCAATCATATTCATGTTGACGCGGTAATTACTCTCAAGGTCAGTACTGGCAAATAAATGGCTCATGACACGCTCGACATCGACGCGCGATGAACGTAGTTCAAGTACGATACGGCAAGCGTTTTCGTGGTCTGATTCGTCATGGATATCCGTTACCCATGGCAACTTTTTATCCATCATGAGTTTAGCGATTTGCTCTTGAATTTTATTGCCTGACACTTGATAAGGGAGCGCGTCGATGATGACTAAATTCTTCTCTTTTGGGTCAATATGAAAAGTGGCGCGCATTTTATAACTGCCGCGTCCGCTTTCATACATCGCCTGCAAGTCTTTTTTACTGGTGATGATTTCAGCAGGGGTTGGCAAATCCGGTGCGGGTATCGATTGGGTCAATTGCTTCACGGATAAATCAGGGTTTTTTAGCAAGCGAATTGCCGCCCGTACCACTTCATTAAGGTTATGGGGCGGAATATCGGTCGCCATACCGACGGCGATACCCGTTGTACCATTCAATAAAATATTGGGTAGGCGCGCGGGCAGGGTGACCGGCTCTTGCATGGTGCCATCAAAGTTATCTTGCCAATCGACCGTGCCTTGACCAAGCTCGGCAAGCAAGGTATTGGCATAAGCCGACATCTTGGCTTCGGTATAACGCATGGCAGCAAAGGATTTGGGATCATCGGGACTACCCCAGTTACCTTGACCTGTAATCAGCGGATAGCGATAACTAAACGGCTGTGCCATCAGTACCATCGCCTCATAACAGGCGCTATCGCCATGCGGATGATATTTACCCAGTACGTCACCGACCGTACGCGCGGATTTTTTGGCTTTGGCAGACGATTTTAGCCCAAGCTCGCTCATTGCATAAACGATACGGCGCTGCACAGGTTTTAGACCGTCAGCGATATTGGGCAATGCCCGATCCATGATGACGTACATGGCGTAGTTGAGATAGGCTTGCTCGGTGAATTCCGCCACGGAGCGGGTATCCATCGGTTCATTAGGAATAATAGGGTCAATGGTATCAATAACATCGGACATAAAATAGGGTTCGCTTTTGATTCTTAAAAGAGGTTTTTAATCAGTCTATATAGGCAGTCCACTATAAAATAAGCACAGAGCTACTGGTATTAATTTTGCGCAGCCTCTGTCTGCGTAGGCACAGCAAGCAAGGAAAATGAATACCAGTAGCGCGTTATAATACTTGTACTAAGTTGATTTAGGACTGACTGTATCGATAAAATAGGGAAAAATAAGATAGTGCTATCGTAAAGGATATTGGCAAAATTAAAAAGGGATAAGTCAGAATAGACGACAGGACGTGACGCGCTTGATATAACAGCTTTAATATCAAATATTGAGAATGAAGTATTGAGCAAAATAGAAATTTGACGGTTTCATAATTTTAGAAATGGTGGAAAATAGTGAAAAAACTGATAAATTTTTTAATAACAAATAAAAGTTTATTATATAAATAGTCGTAATTATAGCCAATTTTAGTATTTAAGTCACTGATATTAATAAAGATAGATATCGTCAAGTAAGTTTAAGAACTCAAGTTTCAATCTTTTGTATTGAGTAGTTTGTATAAAGTGTGTATGTTAATCAACAAAGGGCTATTTACCGCTATATTGTTGATCCTTCGCCATATTTTATATCGTCAGCCGCCGCCATTACTTACGTTATATCAATGGTTGGTTGTACGGCGATGTTAGATATGTTTGACCTTTTCGATTATGGATGGATTGATACCAGCACACTATTATTAGGAGCAGTAAGATTATGGAAAATCAAGGTAACGTAATTCGTCGCGATGACAAACCGTGGGTAAAAACTTACGAAAAACTTGGCATCCAATACGATATTGATATGCCGCCCGCCAACACTTCTTTGATCGATATCCTCGAACAGAATTTCGTTACCCATGCAGGTCGTACCGCTTTTGTGTGCATGGATGTGACACTTTCTTATGAAGATTTAGACCGTTATAGCAAACAAATTGCCGCGTATCTACAGTCGCTTGGTTTACAAAAAGGCGATAAAGTAGCGGTTATGATGCCCAATATCTTGCAGCTACCGGTTGCTGTATTAGGGGTGTTACGCGCTGGCATGACCTTGGTCAATGTTAATCCACTTTATACCACCAAAGAGCTTGAGCATCAGTTAAAAGACTCTGATACCAAAGTGCTATTCATCCTAGAAAACTTTGCCAAAACCTATCAAGACATCGGTAAAGACTTGGTTGATCACGTCGTCATTACCTCGATGGGCGATTTGATGAGCCCGTTAAAAGGCTTTATCGTGAATGCAGTCGTGCGCCATGTCAAAAAACTGGTGCCTGATTATAAGGTTAACGGTAGCGTAAACTTTAAAAAAGCACTTAATAAATTGTCTGTCAAAAACTATAAACGCCCAACCAATATCGGTCTTGATGACGTGGCGGTCCTACAATATACAGGTGGAACCACAGGTGTTGCCAAGGGCGCGATGCTGACGCACGGCAACTTGGTCGCCAACCTTATTCAATGTGATACTTATCTTGGCGATGCGTTTGATAAGTTCCAAGAGCGTAACGAGCAGCCGGTTATTATGACCGCCTTGCCGCTGTATCATATTTTCTCATTTACCGTTTGCGGTATGTACGGTTTATATAGAGGTTGTATCGGCTTATTGGTACCAAATCCACGTGATGGCGCAAGCTTAATCAAGGCTTATAAGGACTATCCACCGGCGTTTTTCCCAGCGGTCAACACGCTGTTTAACGCGCTTGCCAACAGCGAAGCCTTTCAAGCATTGGACCATAGCAAGCTTGAGATGTCGATGGGCGGCGGCATGGCAGTATTAAAAGACACCGCGGCTAAGTGGGAAAAAATAACCGGCAATATTATCGTCCAAGGTTATGGCTTATCAGAGACATCTCCTGTCGCGTCGGCAAACCCGCAAGGTACCGGCGAGTTCTCAGGAAATATCGGTCTACCGATGCCAGCGACTGACATGGCCATTTTGGACGAAGAAGGTAATGAGTTGCCAATTGGTGAGCGCGGCGAAATCTGTGTTCGTGGTCCGCAGGTTATGAAGGGCTACTGGAAACGCGAAGACGCGACGGCTGAGGTCATGACGGCGGATGGCTATTTCCGTACCGGCGATATCGGCGTGATGAATGAAGAAGGTTACTTTAAGATTGTCGATCGCAAAAAGAATATGATTTTGGTCTCAGGCTTTAACGTTTATCCAAACGAAGTAGAAGATGTGATGTCTGGTCATCCAAAGATTTTGGAATGCGGCGTTATCGGTATCGACGATGAAAAAAGCGGCGAAGTGCCGAAGATTTTTGTTGTGCGTAGTGATAGTAGCCTGACCGAAGAGGAAGTGCTTGCTTATGCCAAAGAAAACCTCACCGGTTATAAGCGTCCTCGTTATGTTGAATTTATCGACGAGCTGCCAAAGTCTAACGTCGGTAAGATTTTACATAAAGACTTACGCGCCCTAGAAGAAAAGAAACACGCTTAAACCGTTTCATATAATAAATAACCTAATACCAAATTTAGCGGGCTTTTTATAGCGCTTTATCAATACTGAGCATTGATAAAAATATCTTGATATTTGATAGGCGAATGGTGAAAGATGATAAGGTCTTATGCAAATGACCTTATCATCTTTTTTGTTTTTCTATAAGGGTTTGCTAGTATTCATAGAGAACTGGGCGCAAAACTGCTATAGTTCTTGCCCATAAATACTCTATTTAACAGGTGTATTTGACGATAAATGTAGAATATTATCGTCATAAATACCCTTAGACATGCTCTATATGTCTCGAGATTTTTAACTTAAAAGTTTGTGAATGACAAATTCTCTTGAATAAGCAGTTTCTTATGTTATAAGACTTCTTATTCACAAGTTTTTGCTTTTATAACTCAGTGATTGTAAACCACGGTGATTCTATTTAATAAATTTTGATAGCAACTTACTAACAGTAATATTTAGGGAAGATTATGACGGACAGTACCAATAAAGAAGCCAAAAACCATAACGCTGCGGCAGATAGTCAATCAATGGTTGAAAATACCTTTCCTACCATGCCGACGATAGATAGCGACAGTCCGTGGTTAGGCGCGTATGAGCGCTATGGCATCAATGCAACCATCGATATGCCAGAAGACAATACGTCTTTACTGGAAGTGTTCGAACGTAATTTTAGCCGTTATGGGCAAAAACCTGCTTATATTTGCATGGGTTCATCAATCACCTTTAAGCAATTAGATTTATACAGCCGCCAAATCGCCAGTTATTTGCAGTCATTAGGATTGGTCAAAGGTGACAAAGTTGCCGTTATGATGCCCAACATCTTGCAGTATCCTATTGTGATGCTCGGTATCATCCGCGCTGGCATGATTTTGGTCAACGTTAACCCGCTATATACCAGTCGCGAGTTGTCGCATCAGCTAAACGATAGCGGTGCCAAAGCGTTATTTATCGTTGAGAATTTTGCCAAAACTTACCAAGAAGCCGAAGACAAAGGTCAAGTGCAGCACGTTATCGTCTGTAAATTGGGCGATATGCTTGGTTTGGTCAAAGGCACCGTCGTCAATCTTGTTGCGCGCCACGTGAAAAAAATGATTCCGGCTTACCGCTTGCCCGGTAGCACGAGCTTCAAACACGCGTTAAATGCTGTCTCTGCGAGTAAATATAAGCGTCCTGATTTAAACTTAAGCGATGTCGCTTTATTACAATATACCGGCGGTACCACCGGTGTTGCCAAAGGCGCGATGCTGTCACACGGCAACTTAGTCGCCAACATGCTCCAAATCAGTGTCTTAATGAATAGCGCCTTCAACGACGATGTCGATGCCGATGACGTGATTTTGACCGCGCTGCCGCTATACCATGTGTTCTCGTTTATGGTTTGCGGTATGTACGGCATGTATCAAGGTTATGCTGGCTTGCTGATTCCAAATCCGCGTGATTTGGATGGCTTGATTAAAGAGATGGCGAAATATAAACCGGCATTTATCCCGGCGGTAAATACCTTATTTAACGGTTTGGTGCATAAAGAAGGTTTTGCTGATTTAGATTTCTCTAATCTGAAAGCCTCGATTGGCGGCGGTATGTCGGTCTTGCCAAGCGTGGCAAAAGAGTGGCATAAAATCACTGGCTTGCCCATCGTTGAAGGGTACGGTTTGTCGGAAACCTCACCAGTAGTGGCCTTTAACCCGATGACCATCTCTGAATTTACCGGTAAAATTGGTATTCCTGCTTCTAGCACCGACATTATTTTAATCGATGATGATGAAAATGAAGTTGCACTCGGCGACCGCGGCGAAATCTGTGTCAAAGGGCCACAGGTGATGATTGGTTATCAAAACCGCCCACAAGAAACGGCTGAAACCTTTACCGCCAAAGGTTTTTTGAAAACGGGCGATATCGGTATCATGGACGAAAAAGGCTTTATCAAAATCGTTGATCGCAAAAAAGATATGATTTTGGTGTCAGGCTTTAACGTCTATCCAAATGAAATCGAAGAAGCCATGAGTGAGCATCCGAATGTGGTAGAATGCGGCGTTATCGGCATTCCTAACGATGAGCGCGGCGAAGATCCTAAGCTGTTTGTAGTCAAAAAAGGCGAGGTAACCGAGCAAGAGCTGATTGATTTTGGCAAAAAGCAATTAACTGGTTATAAGCGTCCGCGTCATATTCAGTTCGTGGATGAATTACCAAAATCAAACGTCGGTAAAATCCTGCGTAAAGAATTGCGTAAGATGGAAGGGTTAGAATAAGGTTGGCAGCAGACCTTTAACACTAAACTTTTGGCATCAAACTTTTAGCACTAAATCTTGCGAAAGTAGCGGCGTAATAGCTTGGTGATTCTTGCTATTGCGCCGCTGCCACGTTAGGATAACGTCATCTTTTCGTCTGCCAACATAGCTGTTGACGTCGCGACGACCCTATTATTTTATAACGCTTTATCACTTTGATTTTATAACATCGTACTAGGAAATTTTATGCGTATTGATAACCGTGAGCTTAACCAACTTCGCTCGATCAGCTTTGAGCGCCATTACACGAAGCATGCTGAAGGTTCAGTATTGGTCAGCTTTGGCGATACCAAAGTACTATGCACCGCGAGCGTGGAGACGGGCGTACCGCGCTGGCTCAAAGGTAAAGGCAAAGGCTGGGTTACTGCCGAATACGGCATGCTACCGCGTGCGACCAATACTCGTAATCAGCGCGAAGCGGCTCGCGGTAAACAGTCAGGGCGCACGCAAGAAATCCAGCGTTTGATCGGTCGCAGCTTACGAGCGATGATTGATTTGGGTAAACTTGGCGAAAATACCATCTATCTTGATTGTGATGTATTACAAGCGGATGGCGGCACGCGTACCGCCAGTGTGACGGGCGCGGCGATTGCCCTTATCGATGCATTAGAGAGCCTACAAAAAGCCAAAAAACTAAAAGCTGATCCGTTAATTGGTTTGGTCGCTGCGGTATCGGTTGGTATGAAAGATGGCGAAGCGTATTTGGACTTAAACTACGAAGAAGACGCCAGCTGTGATACCGATTTAAACGTGGTAATGACCCAAAAAGGTGAGTTTATCGAACTACAGGGTACGGCAGAAGAAAAACCTTTTACCCGCGCACAAGCAGACGCTATGCTTATCCTTGCCGAAAAAGGTATCGCTGAGCTGATCGATATGCAAAAAACAGCATTAGGTTGGTAAATCTCTAAGCGTATTTTTAAGGTTTATTATTTCAATTTTTAACTATCCACTGCTCTTAAACAGGTATTCATGCATGCTAAAGCTGACCGATGACGGCGCCAAAATCACCTTGCAAGGTCAGTCGCCCGCAGCCGATAATGGGCTGTTTTGGTTTGGCACTGCATTGTTGGTTGGAGCGGTGGCGGTCGCTTTGGCAATGAGCTTGCTATCTGAGCGCTTAGCAATTGGTGCTTTGGCACTATTGATTATTGGTAGTTTTATTTTTAATCGGCAGCGCCAGCAGCGTAAAAAAACCATGAGCGGCGTTATTAGTAGCGGCGTCTTGTGGGTGCGCGATGGCGAGTTGGTACATGACCATCAAGGTAAACGCGCGCATATCCATCTGACCGATGGCGACAAAATTAACTTAATTGGCGAGCAGCTACAAATTGTCGACTGTGATGACATTCGTAAATATCTAATCAGTGGCTTTGATAATATCCAAGAAGCAACCGCGACCAAAGCCATCTTACAAGGTCAGGCTTTGAGCAAACGCCATGCCAATATAAAAATGAGCGATGAGTAAATTATTGATTAGCTTTTATCCTTTGGTCTGTTTTTCTATAAATAGTCTACAATCTGATAATAGCTAAGTATTCTTTCTGAATCTCCGTTCATATTTCTAAAGCCGATGTCTTTCTAAAAACCATATTTTTATAAAAACCAAGCCTCGTTTTACCACTTATCCTCAATTTCATACCTTTTATCGCTTATCTAAAAGCAATAGTACTTGCAGATTCCTGTACAAATGGTTTATAAGTAGGGTTGAAAAATTTATCTTATTTATCGTTAATATGCTTATTGATACCAGCTTATAAAGACCAAACTTTGTGAATGGTCAAAGCTCAAGCTAAGTCATCAATAATATGTCGCCAAGGAGTTGGTCATGTCGCGTTTGTCCTTTTGGTCAATCACAACGTCGAGCAGTGCATTATTATTTACCTTTGTTACAGTTTTTCCGGTCAACCAAGCAAATGCCGATAGCATGAGCGCCCTGATTGCACAAAAATCAGCTCAACCTAATTATAGCGCCCGATATACCCCAACGTACTCAGCGGTTCCTCCTGCCAAAATCACGACGCGATCTACCATTCAACGCGCTAGCAATGCTGCTAGCTATCGCGCGAATGCGAGCAGCGCGCAACCAAGTTATACGACTAATAGCGCGTCTAATACCTCGTATGCTAACCAAAATGCTTATATCGGTAACGCCCAAAGCAATTACCGCTATCCGGCAGTCCAACGCCAAGCGCCAACCGTTCTGCCGGCATTTCTATCGGGCAGTTATGACAATGTCGATAGCGAATATTTGCCGCTACTCAGTAATGCTGAAACCCAAAGTAGTCGGGCGGCGCGGGAAGTCATCAGCACCGCGCGCAAGATGGCGCTCAATGAGCGGACGATTATTAAAGGTGGCTGCTGGGATTATCTCAATGCGGTATTTAATCGAGCAGGGGTGAGCCGTAATACCATCCATAAAGGCACCTACGGACAAGGCCCTTATGCCAATAGCAGTGAGATAGAAGTCGGTGATTGGCTCTACTATATCAATCACGGCTACAATGGCGTCGAGCACAGCGGGCTATTTGTTGGCTGGGTCGATGAGCGTGCCAAGCAAGCATTGATACTTAGCTATGCTGGTGAAAATCGCCGTGAGCCTGCGCGCTACCGTGTTTATGATTTAAGCAATGTCTATCAAATCATGCGGCCAAATGTTTAATAGCGTTAATTTGAGATAACAAGACTTAAAAAAAGCGTCCGTTACTTATTAAAGTAATAAACCGTCCAACATTTGGGGGTCAGTTCATAACGGACGCTTTTTTTTGAGTTTCAGACTCAAGATAAAAATACTTTTAAGGTAAGTCAGCTTTACTTTCCATTATTTTAAAAAGGTTTTACCACCACTAAAATGACAATGAAAATTAACGCAAATACGGGGATTTCATTAAACCAGCGCCAAAATTTATGTGTTTTATAATGCGGATTATCAATCAGCTTTTTGCGATAAAATCCGCAAGCGCCATGATAACCTGATAGCAGTACCACCAATAGTAGTTTTACGTGTAGCCAGCCCTGAGTTTTATACACATCCCAGCCCATTCCCAACATCCATAAACCAAACAACCAAGTGGCTATCATCGATGGCGTCATGATACCGCGATAGAGCTTTCGCTCCATAATGGCAAAGCGCTCGTAGCTGATGCTATCGTCACTCATCGCATGATACACGAATAGGCGTGGCAGATAAAATATCGCCGCAAACCAGCACACCATAGAGATAATGTGAGCCGCTTTAATCCAATTAAAATAGTCTGCCATCATTTTCTCTCTTACGTTTTAGTATTTTGTGCGCAATTTCTTAATTAATAATGTTGGCAAGCTTAGCGTAGATGACGCGATAATGGTAGCGGCACGTATGGCATTTACTCTGCTAAGACAACTTGCGACTGATGACCACTCATGGCGTCAAGCACCGCTACTTGCTTTGGCGCTCGTGGCGCGGCAAATTGCTTAGTCAAACCAAGCTCGCGCATCAGTCTATCATCACCTGACTGGCTGGCATTGCCAGTGGTCAAAAGCTTATCACCATAAAAGAATGAATTTGCCCCTGCCATGAATGCCAATGCTTGTTCAGCGTCAGACAAGCTTTCGCGTCCAGCAGATAAGCGTACGTAGCTGGTTGGACAGCAGATACGCGTTACGGCAATCGTCCGTATCCATTCAAGAACGGATAGCTGACCTTGTGCTAATACTTTATCGCCAATCGGCGTCCCTTGAATAGGCACCAGTAAATTGACTGGAATAGATTCAGGCGCTTTGGGCATTTTTAGTAACTCATGGACCCAAGCGATGCGATCATTACGGCTTTCACCCATGCCAACGATGTTGCCGCTACAAACGTTAATACCTGAATTGCGTACATTCGCAATGGTATCTAAGCGCTCATCATAGCTGCGCGTACTGACCACTTGCTCGTAGTAACTTCTCGAGGTATCGAGATTATGATTGTAATAATCTAAACCTGCATCCGCCAACTGTGCTGCTTGGTCTGTATCTAGCATACCAAGAGTCATACAGGTTTCAAGTCCCAATGCTTTGACTTCTTTGACCAGTTCGACCACATAAGGCATGTCTTTGGCGCTTGGATGCTTCCACGCTGCACCCATACAAAAGCGCGATGAACCTGTGGCTTTGGCGCGTTTGGCGGCGGCAATGACTTTATCGACTTCTATACGCTTTTCTGCTTGTAGCTTAGTGGTATCGCGGTGGTGACCGGACTGCGAGCAGTAACCGCAATCTTCAGGACAGTTACCGGTCTTGATAGACAGTAAGGTGCTGATTTGTACTTCATTAGCGCTAAAGTGTTGGCGGTGTATCGTCTGTGCTTGCAGTAATAAATCCATCAACGGCAAGTCAAACAACTGAGCGATTTGTTCACGGCTGTATTTTTTCTCGCGGTTTTTAGTCGCGTCTGTCGCTAAGCTTGCTAAAAAATCATGGGACGCATTGTTATTATTAAGTATTGAATCAGTATTATTATGACTATGGTTATTGGCATTTGGTTCTGAGATATTAAGCAATCCTGCCATGAGATAAATCCTTTTATAACGATATTAAGAGGTATTAGATAAATTAATAGCGATTAGTTAAATTAAGAAAAATTGAGTAACCTTGGGTTTATGCCTTTGTTAAAGTGTAGACAAAATAATTTAGGCAATAAAAAAAGGTTGCCGTATAGTATACCGCAACCTTTTTAGAAAATCAGAATAGTGCTAAGTAGTGAAACGTATCTAGGTTATTTTTACACTAGACTGTTTTTACGCTAAATTGTTTTTACGCTAAATTGTTTTTACGCTAAATTGTTTTTACGCTAGATTATATGGACGTTAGCCAGCTACTCTCTGCTTATTTTCACTCGTGACATTATTTATTCGATTGAGTTATTACTTACCCAATTTATGCTTAGCAACACCGATCCAATGATTGGCAAATTGCTGCGCTTTATAGGCATAAGGCTTGGCTTGTTGAATATAAGGTTTGTACTGTTCTGGCACCGCTGGCACAATATGTTTGGCAAGCTTATTGAACCACATCATGAGGCTATAGTCGCCCTCGATGCTCAAATTGCCTTCTTGCACGGCAGTCATAAAAGCAGGCAGGCTGCCTTTGGTCAATAGCTTAACGCCCGTCATCGAATCTTTAAAATTAATCGTCAAATCAGCGTCTTTGGCGTGACCGCTATGTTGACTAAATTGACCATTATCAAAGCTATAGTAACGCGCGATATCAGCGTCAGTGCTGGCAAGCTCGATAGTGACTTTACGATCAGCAAACAGCGCTTTGACGTCTTCATCTTCGCTATCAGCGAGCATCGATAAACGATAACCAATCACCGCCAATAACACATCTAATGGGTCAGACTTAATATCTAATACAGGAACAGTAAACATAATCGAACTCCTAAACAACCTAAAGAATGAAAAATGAAACGCAAAATAATGCGTACTTTATAACAATTTTTATGACAAATATATAATTAGATTATAAACGATTGAATAGATGATAAGTTTCCATTCTTTAGGATTTACGTAGAGTGCCTTAAGTATCTTGTAACATTCGATGACAGCGGTATGATTGGAACAAGCTTAGTAAATGACCGAATGACTGAATTACTGAAAGCGCGGTTGATAGTCATCATCATAAACGGGCGTGTGTTCAATATAGCGGGCGGCTTGTCGCTCGCGCTGCTGATGTACAGTGCGGCTGACGTCTTCGTAACGCAATGCTCTATAGAGTACCCAACCTATCAAAGGCAGCCAGCTAATACCCATCGCGATCACATAATTGTGCCATTCTGATAGTACCGACCAATAACTTAACAAGCTATGAATGGCTTCAACCGCCAACCAATACGCCATGCCGCCAAACAGATACCACAGTAACCAACGCTGCGACGATAAAGCCAGCGCAAGCACCAAACCCATTAGCAGTCCAGTACCCAATATGGCACCTACGCCCCATGTCTCACTGGCAAAAGTAGAAAATATGGTTAATAACATTGTTCATCTCGCTCTTTATCAGGTGAATTCCAACAGGGTCATTATGGAAGTTTGCGAGCTAAAGCTAAAGAGGCTAGCGACGACTTTGCGACAACAGCTGACGTTTGATTTTTTTAAACAGTTTTAAGGAAATTGCTCGCAAATATCGCCGTTAATAGCAACAAAAAAGCGCCTCAATCGTGGGCGCTTTTTTGGACTTAACATACTCTTTAACGTAGATTTGGCTTTAAGGGCGAACGCCGCGGCGCCCCCACCACGATAAGGCAGTGACCAAAACAGCGCCTAACAGCATCAAGCCCAAAGTCGTCAGCCAATGCGCGCCCGTAGGGTATTGCCATGGCATGACGTTACTGATAGCAGCGCTATTTAATGTACCGAGCGCATCGGTTTTCCATGGCCAAACTTTCACCAGCGAGCCTGCAATAAAACCTGTCAACAAGGCAAGGGTTGCTTGATAATAGCGTGATAGCAACCATTTGAGCATACGGGTAAATAATAATAACCCCGTTGCCATGCCAGCTATGACGGTAAAAATAATACTAAAGTTTAGCGTATGCACCGCTTCGAGTACGGTGTCATAAGCGCCCATTAATAATAGAATAAATGAGCCTGAGATACCGGGTAATATCATCGCACAAATGGCAATCGCACCTGCAAGAAACAAATACGGCAAACTCGGCGCGGTGGTCAATAACGGTAAGCTACTGATGACAACCGCGCTACCAGCCCCTAGCAAAAACAATACCACCCGTCCTATATTCCAGCGTGTAATCTCAGTCAATAAGATAAAGACCGTTGCCACCACCAAACCAAAAAAGAACGACCAAATCAGTAAAGGCTGATGGTCGAGTAAATGCTTAATAAATCCAGCTAACGTAGCAAAACTGGTGGCGATACCAAGTAGCAAGCACACCAAAAAAGTGGCATCGACTTGCTTCCATACGGCGACCAAGCCTTTAAGCCCGCCTTGTTGACGAAATATTTGCCAAAGATGAGGGCCGACGCTACTCAAAGCATTAATCAAGCGCTCGTAAATCCCTGCAATTAGAGCAATCGTACCGCCAGAAACACCGGGTACAATGTCTGCTGCACCCATCGCAATGCCTTTGGCATAGACGCCAAATAGCTGCTTTGGACTGTCATTATAAATAGGGGTGCTTTCCTGAACTGAATGTTCATTATCTAGAGGAGTGGAAGATGACGGCGCATCTGGCCGCGGTGATTGTGATGCCGTCATGGACAGTCCTTTTTTATTTAACAAGATAAAAATAAGATGAATAGGGTAAAAGAGATGCAGATATAAAAAAGCTTCAACCATAAAAGCTAGGCTAAAGACAAATCCTTAACCTAGCTAATTTTTTAGAATGGTTAAGCGTTATCTAGTGCGGGCAAAGGCTGGATAGCCAAGCGCATAAAGCACGCCTTCAAGCCCTGTAACATTGACCGCAGCGTCCGCACGCGCTTGAACGATGGGTTTGGCATTAAACGCCACGCCCAAATCCGCTAGCGCCATCATCGGTAAATCATTGGCACCATCGCCGACGCAAACCACTTGTGACATATCAATATCCAAGCGCTCAGCAGTATGTTCAGCAATCGCCGCTTTTTTGGCGCCATTAATAATCGGCAGTTGCACATGACCGGTCACTTCGCCGTCTTCGATATCTAGCGCATTGGCGTGGACTTCATCGATGCCTAGTTGCTCAGCGATATAACGGGCAAAATAGGTAAAGCCGCCTGAGACCAAGACCGTATGATAACCCAGAGCTTTAAGGGCGCTGATAGTGGTCAGCGCGCCTGTTGATAAGGTTAAACGGCTACAAATATCATCGAGCACATCGGTCGATATGCCTTTTAATAAGGCCACGCGCTGTGCAAAGGATTCATCAAAATCCATCTCACCGCGCATCGCCGCTTCGGTAATGGCTGCAACTTGCTCGCCAATCCCTGCAGTTTTTGCCAGTTCAACGATGACTTCTTGTTCAATCAAGGTCGAATCCATATCAAAACAGGCCAGCTTATGGGTACGTAGCATATGACCAACCGACAAGATATGACAGTCGACCACATCTAAATGCTCGCTACCTATGGCAGTTTGCGAGTTTTTATAGTCCTCGGTTAAATCGTGGCGCAGACGGGTGGTCAATTGGTCATCGATAATGTGCGCCGCTGCTGTCTTTTTAGCAGGGTGCATGAGAGTATCGGTGACGGGCACCAGTAGATAGCGGAACACTTGCACATCAATAAACGAGCGCTTGGCAAATGGCTGCGTGGTATCTATATCAGCAATCTCAATATCGACAAAATTGGCGTCGGCGTCTTCTGCGACAGTGACCAAGTGCCAGTTTGGCTGCTCATCGACCCAAGACTGCACATATTGATGAATATCGAGCGAAGATACATGCGTCGGCAATACCACAATTAAGGCAAACACAGGCAAGGATTGTAGCGCATCAAAATCATGTAGATTTGTGCCTTCAGGCAATAATGAGGCTACAGAATCGACCGCTTGTTGCCAAGCTTTGCTGTCTTTTGGTAACGAGTAAGATGTATTTTTTTGCATCGCTCAATTGTCCCTTGTATGCTGATATAAGATTGGGAATAATAGCAGCTTTACTGGGCAGCGCCTATAGATGAGGTACAAAGTCTCACAGTCTGACAAAAACGCTTAGCATACCCAATTAACAGGCCTAAAAAGCGCCGCCGCATAGAAGAAAATTCTTACAATAAATTTATGCGATTCGCTAACGCCATAACCCTTACTATGATGATATAGTAGAGAAAATAAGCGCTCGATTTGTCGGTAAAAGTATAAGCCGAACATAATTGCACAACAAAACTGCTGTACGATGGCAAGGTCTTATCAATAGCATTGGTTTCAGTGTCATCTATTTAGGTGCTATTTGTTTAAGTGCTATTTGTTTAAGTGCTATGCGTTTAAATACTGCAATACTATTGATTGAGTGGCAGCGCTAGTAAATTAAGCAAAAAATAAATAGACAAATTAAGAGCTGCATACACTTCTAGAAAATGAGCCTTAGCCTCGTTTTTTTACTTCCATTTATCCAAAAAAGTTTACCATATCATGACGTATTTAGCGCCGCGGCAAGGGTTGTTTGCCATTATTCTTCTGGTTAGTTTTTGTTTGCAGACCCTATTATTGGTCATCAGTACCGATCAGCAGCTGAGCAATAGCCGTGCCCAAAAGGGCGAGCAAATGGTCGCTCAGCTCATTGATGAAGCGCGCTTATCTTTAGAAAATAAAGACCGCGTCAGCCTTAGCGTCATAGCCAATCGTTATACCAGCGAGCAGGACGTCACGCGCATTTTGATTAAAGACAATAATGGCGATGTCTTGGTGCCAGTCGGTAATGCACCGATGCAGCAAGGCGATACCATTAGCCAAATCGCCACCAAAGGCGATGCAGTCATCGGTAGCGTGGCCTTGACGCTTAAAGACATTAGCAAGGGTGAGATTATTGCCATGCAGTGGCCGTTTGTGATTGGCTCGATGCTGCTGCATTTATTGCTATGGCTGATTTATGGTTATATTGCGCGCCCAACTAAGGAGCAAATCAATGCCCTAAGCCGCGATATTCAAGATTTACATCGCGAGCAGTACAGACAGATCGATCAGCGCGAATTTGCGCGTGGTTATGAGCGCAACCTTGAGCGTGGCGATGAAACAGAAGATGTGTCAACAGAATCCGCTAGTGCAGCCAATGCCGCGGCTACCAGCCGCAATCCAAATGCTGATAAATCAGACCTACCGCGTAAACTAGATATTCATAGTGCGGTCAATCAATACGTTAGAGGGCAGCAAGGTCAAAATCCTGAGCTTGATGCGACTCATGACACCACTGCACATGCTATGAGTAACGATGGCGCGGACAATCTACAGGACCAACTGACTGCTGGCAATGCTAACAATCATGACAGCCATAAGCCTAATGGCTCTAATGGTATTGCTCGGCTGTCTGCCAACCGTCCAGTTGATAGTGTCAGCGTCCAGATAGTTTTTCATGATGAGTTCAATATGCTCGAACGCTTAGCGCCGTCGCAGCGCCTGCCTTATTTGGCATTATGTACGCAGTTATTAAATCAAGCGGTGACCGAATTACTGAAGCAGCCATTATTGCTTGGGGTCAGCGCGATTAATGAGCCACACTTTGATGAAAGCGGCGCTTATGTGATGCTAAAGGCAGATAATAGCCATGCCAAAGTAGCATTGGCAGGGGTGATGCTCGCTAAGCTGTATCTCATGCTCAATAAAATTATCCACGATAAGCATATCGAGCTGTCAAGATTTGCCTTACCAGCGAAAGCGGGTGTCAGTGACAATGCGCAAGTTGAGGCGATGAGTCATTTATTAGAGAGCGTCGGTAAAAAAGAGCAGATGCTTATTTTGCTACCAAATGCGGGTATTAAACAAATCAATCATCATGTGCAGCTCCAAAGCGTCATGCGCCCAACGACCGTTTATGAGCGCGAATGTGCGATATTCGATGGCGGTAATGATGCCATGATTCAGCGGCTGGCTGATGTACGTAATGCGGTATTGATGATTGAAGAGACAGAAGAGCAGGGGTAAATTTGTCACTTTAGACGTCAGTGAATCTCTACAATTGCCTGTAAGATAAATGCTTGTGCGCTTATTAGCTTTGAGCATAACGTTGTCATAGTGATAAAAAGGATTGACAACGCTTGGGAGAGACTTTATAAGGCATATATATATTTATGTATTTTTAATACCTTTGCCGAAAAACGATAGGAGCTTGTCATGAGTGACGCTGATATTGATGACGATTTTGATGACGATTTTGTCGATGATGACGACGCCAAGATGGTGGAAGAGGCCGAAACCAGTGTGCGTACGCGCTTAAGTAGCCTTGAAAAACGCCGTTTGATTGATAACCTACTAGAAGAAAAACGTCTAGAAAAAGAGCTCAAAGACGATCTTGATGACATCGATAATTTTGATGAAGATGGCGATGACTGGGATGATGACGATATTTAACCCGTTATTTCTGTTTTAAGTTTGCCGCTTGATAATCAGGCAAAGTAGAGATAATGGCTTGTGTTAGCCGAAAGTTGTTAACTGGTTACACAGATAAGCAATCATCATGTTAAGTATATTGTGCTAAGCTGATTGTCAGAGGTTTTTAATAATATTAAATTGTTAAAAATGATGCTGCAATCAGCTCTTTTTATGTTGCCATACTCATGTATGGCGTACGCCGTAATCTAGCCGCCGAGGACCCCACGCTATGAATAACCCACTCAGTTTCGATGAATTATTAGACTATTTGGACAATGATGAGAGCCAGTTCGTGCTGGATAGTGTTGCCACCCACGGTTTTTTGACCGCGACAGTTATTGGTCGTCCGTTGCCAAATTGGCTCGATGCGCTATTTGAAGGTCACGTCAGTGACATTCCTGCAAATGTGATTGACGGTATTCAGCGCTGGCGCGACTCGATTATGGCTGAGCTAAAAAACGAGACGCCGATCGAGCTACCCTTTGGTGAAGATGCGGGTGATGAAGAAGTGGCGGTCGATTTTTCAGAAGAGTCTGATATTGTTGCTTGGTCGATTGGTTTTGTCGATGCGATGTATGGTGATGAAGCCAGTGACTGGTTTGAAGATGAAGAAACGGCAGAAGATGTGGCGGTCTTAACCTTACCAATGATTGTGCTAAGCGGTATCGATGATGAAGATCCTGAACTTGCCGAAATGCGCGCTGATGAAGATAAAATGGCGCAAATGGCCAATAGCATCGAAGGCAATTTGACCGAGCTGTTTTTATTGTTTCATACCAACGACTAGCATGGTTTGTTTCAACAATATTGATTGTTTATTATTCATTGAAACCATAAATGTTCATTGAACCCATATAAGTCACCGATAAGGCTGTAGCATGACTGTGCAACTTTCCAACCTTGAGCACTTACCCAACTATCAGATTACCGAGCGCTTGGACGTCGTTTACGGTAGTACTGTGCGCTCAAAGCACGTGGGCAAAGACTTGTTCGCTGGGCTAAAAAATATCGTTGGTGGTGAGCTGACGGCCTATACCGAGCTGTTAGAAGAGTCACGCCAAGAAGCCATCGATCGTATGGTCATCAAAGCAGAAGCCTTAGGTGCCGATGCCGTGGTAGGTCTGCGGTTTTCGACTTCGAGCATTGCCCAAGGCGCTTCTGAGCTGTTTGTTTATGGCACAGCGGTTAAAGCCGTGCCCATGCCGCAGCAGTCCATCTCTTCGCCGTCATCTCACCAACCGCCAAGCAATCCTTCTGGTCCTACAGGTTTGCAAAATCATGACCAAGCGGGGCCGCAAAACCCAACCGCCGCCGCTGATGATTTGCCACGTTTCAATCCTTTTGGTTAATTAACCAGTAAAAAAAGCAGCAATGCTTTTTGACGCTCGAGACGGTCCATGAATAATTCTCTCACCCAAATGCTCATCAACTATGCGCCGCTTCTGGTACTGTTTGTGGTCGGCTGGTTTTTTGGCTCACGGCATGAGCGTCAGCACTTGGCACAATTAAAAATCGATGAAAAAGAGCTTAGCCATATTGTCGTTTCGACCGAGCGCTTTTATGTACCTAAACTTGCAGCTCATACTGAGGGTGAATTGGTACTTGGCAGCGTGGTGATTGCGCAAGATTATTTTAAAATGGTCATTGCTCGCGTTTTAAGTATCTTTGGTAAAAATCTCACTACTTATGAAACTTTGCTCGACCGCGCGCGCCGTGAAGCTGCCGTACGTATGCGTAGCCAAGCGCAGGCGAAAGGATATAGTCATATTTATGGCCTGCGTTTTGAAGTCAGTAATGTCAATCAGTTGGGCAGCATGGTCGAAGCCATTGCCTATGGTACCGCCATCCATAGTTGTGAAAATTCTAATAAAGCCTCGATCCTTTAAAGTCATTTAACCCTAACCATATTAAACATTCTGGCAAATTCCCTTATTTACTCTGACTAAAACCCTTTCTATTTCTACTCTATTCCCACATTTTACCCTTGACTGATGAGTCGTTGAATAAAGCAAATGTATATGACATTTGCGCTATATACTCGCTATATGTTTTGCTAACTTTTATGCTATAAGCACTCTCATAAAAGCTATAGTGAGTAAAAAATAATATCGATATATCAGCAATACCGTCTCGTTTTTAGGATATTTTGACTATATAACAGCAATTCAGTATAACAACGAGTGATGGTCGTTAATATTAAGCGTTAGCCGCTATTAACCAGCCTTAGCAAGGAATGCTAAGCAGGTATCACTCAATCATTAGCAGTTGATCTAGGAATAGGTCACATTTACAGGGATGTTAGTATGGAAAGTTTGGCGCTAGTCACTTTAGTAAACTCAGTTATTATTCCTATTTGCTTGTTTTTAATCATGATGGGCATGGGCTTGACCCTCGTCACCAACGATTTTAAACGGGTGTTAAAGTATCCCAAAGCTGTCGGTATAGGCTTGACCAATCAGCTGATACTACTGCCAATCATCGGCTTTGCCTTAGCCAATATCATGCCATTACGCCCAGAGTATGCCGTTGGCGTTATGCTGCTCGTGCTATGCCCAGGCGGCACTACCTCAAACTTATTTACTTATTTGGCCAAAGGCGATGTGGCGCTGTCGGTGACGATGACCGCAATTGCCAGCGTTATCACGGTATTTACCATTCCGATTGTACTGAGCTTTTCGTTGATTTATTTTATGGGCAGCGGTAGCGCGTTTGAATTGCCCGTATTAAAAACGGTGCTTACTTTGGTGCTGCTAACGATTGTGCCTATTAGTATCGGCATGCTGATTAAGCGTTACGCGCCAGCAGTCGCCGATCGCTCACAAATCTATGTGTCGCGCTTTGGCGTGCTTTTTTTAACGTTTTTAGTGCTGTTTTTGGGCTATGTGCAACGCGATATCATCGTCGATGCCTTTATCGCTACCGGCCCTGTGTCGATAATATTGAACCTTTCAACCATGGCGCTTGGTTATTATAGTAGTAAATGGTTTGGTCTAAACTTGGCGCAAAGAACGTCGGTCACGTTAGAAGTCGGGCTCCAAAACAGTACCTTATCGATATTTATGGCGTTGACGTTATTATCGAACTACGATATGTCGATGATGCCAGCCATCTATACCTTGGTGATGTTCTTGATGGCAGGGATTTTGGTACGCATATTTAGCGCGCGACACAATAAACTGAGAAAGTCTGAAATAGAAAGCAGTGTATTAGCCGCGCGCATGCTTTAACGCTAATGATTTAGACAGACGTTAAGCATCTATAGCCAATTCAATATAAAAGTGGTTCATTTAAAATAGCGCTCTGCTGGAATAAATCTTCCTCGCTTGCTGTGTGCTTCGCACTCCAGAGGCTTCGAAAAATTTATTCCAGCAGTCCTATAACATTTCTAAATGGAATTTACTATATATCACTCGTTCATAAAATCCCATAACAGGTTTAAATGCTTAAAATCTGTTATGGGAAATTAGCTTAAGGATTTTACTGCTAATTATTGTTAATAAGGTCGTCGGGTATTTATACGGCTGTTTATATTGTTGACTTCGTTTGGTTTGTCTTTGGCAGTTTCTTCTTTGACCTTAGCAATATCAAACAAGAAGGTACGGTTTTTTAGTACCGCGACAAACACCACCCCGCCAACGGTGTTGCCAACCAATATCACCGCCAAAAATAGCAAATAGCGCGCTAAGCTGACGGTATTGCCATAAAGCAAAGCAGAAAATATCTCGATATTACCGACGATACTATGATGCAAACCTAAAAAGCCAATACTGCCAGTAATCAAGGTCACTAAAACAATGCGACTTAGGGTATCGCGCGCCGAGGTCACAAGCCAGGCGGTGATACCCATCATCCAGCCTGCCAAGATGGCGCTACCAAATATCACCCACCATCTAAACCCTAAGATATGCTCGGCATAGGCATCGATGTCACTGACGCTAAACAGCTGCATATTTAAACCTAGTCCGATCATCAAAGCGGCAAATAAACAGCCTCCAACGACGTTACCGGCGATGACAATGCCCCAAAGGCGTAGCAATTTATGTAAGGGTTCGATTTTATTGAGTACAGGAAGGCTTAAAAGAGAGGTTTGTTCGGTAAATAAAAGCGATTGACCGATGACGACAATAATAAAGCCAATCGGATAAAGTAGGGAAGCGAGGACGATCGCGTAATGGCTCGGGAGCACGCCACTCAAAAGCGCAAAAGCCGATAAAATCATAAAGAAGCTGATGCCAATCTCAAGCCCAGCAGTAAAAGCACTGGTAAATAACGAGCCAAGCGAGCGCTCAAAGGTTTCTCTGGCATCCATCACCTGCTCAACCAAGATACTGGCATAGCTTTTTGCTTGGCTGAAATTGTCATCATTGGCGACTTTTTTGATGGTCTCTTTGTCTTCTTCGCTAATATCCTCAGAGAAATCTTCGTCCTCTAAGTTTTCTGTGGTATCGGAGTCGCTCTGCGCCTCAGTATCGCCTTCTACTTTGTCTTCAGCACTATTTTCTTCAGCAGCTATAGAGCGTACATCCTCTCTTTTTTCAGCTTTAGAGTGGCTGCTATTGCTACTATTATTGTTATCGTTGTGCTCGCTATCTTTAAACACGGTCGGCTCGCTGTTTATCTGATGACAATTTAGGTTTCTCTTTATTCTAGCGTATGCGCAGCGTTTATTATGTTGAGTGTTCAGCCGATTACTGTTGTAAATTGGCCCCTGCCGCTATTGAAGACTGATAAATGTCCTTAGCATCTAACAAAATCTGCCCATCTGCGTTAAAATCACTCTATTAATTATTTTCCCTATTTTTCGATAACTTTGTTTGACCACCTTCATTTTTAATAAAAGACCATTCTATTATGAGTACTCCTAATACCCCTGATAATACCAAGAGCAACACCAAGAGCAACCTGACTCAATCGATTCAGGCCGCCCTAAGCCAATTAGAGAACGCCTATAATCCAAGCGATGTCGAAGCAGGCATGTATCAAGGCTGGGAAGAAAGCGGTTATTTTAAGCCAAGCTTTGATAAAGACGAGTCGTTCTCTATCGCGCTGCCACCACCAAACGTCACCGGCTCGCTGCATATGGGCCACGGCTTTAACAATGCCATTATGGATGCGCTAACGCGTTATCACCGTATGGATGGTGACAACACGCTTTGGCAACCGGGCACCGATCATGCGGGTATCGCCACCCAAATGGTGGTTGAGCGTCGTTTGGAGGCGCAAGGTTTGAAACGTCGTGAAATGATGCGCGAAGACTTTATCGATAAAGTCTGGGAGTGGAAAGAAGAGTCGGGCGATAATATCACTCGTCAGATTCGCCGTCTTGGTAGCTCGGTTGATTGGTCGCGTGAGCGCTTTACCATGGATGATGGCTTGTCTAATGCGGTAAAAGAAGTGTTCGTGCGCCTATTCGATGATGGTTTGATTTATCGTGGTAAGCGTCTGGTCAACTGGGATCCTAAGTTCCAAACGGCGCTATCGGATTTAGAAGTAGAAAACGTCGATGAAAAAGGCAGCTTATGGCATTTCCGCTATCATTTCACCGATAAAGGCTTAACGACCCAAGAAGGTAAAAACTATCTGGTCGTCGCCACCACACGCCCTGAAACCTTGCTTGGTGATACCGCCGTTGCCGTCAATCCAAAGGACGAGCGTTACGCGCATTTGATTGGCAAAACCATTACCTTGCCGATTACTGGTCGCATTGTGCCTATCGTTGCCGATGATTATGTTGATATCGAATTTGGTACTGGCTGCGTAAAAATCACCCCAGCCCACGACTTTAATGACTATGAGCTTGGTCGTCGTCATAATTTACCATTGATTAATATCCTTGATGAGCGCGCTAACATTTTGCCCGCGATGGAAGTTTATCCTGACCTACAAACACGTGAGCCAACATTAGAAACCACGCCAAGTGAATATGCAGGACTTGAGCGTTTCGCGGCGCGTAAATTCCTTGTTGAGCAAGCGGGCGAGCAGGGCTGGCTAGAGGATATCGAAGACTACGCGCTCAAAGCCCCTCGTGCTGAGCGTGGCGGTACGATCGTTGAGCCATGGTTGACCGATCAATGGTATGTAGCAGTAAGTAAGCTTGCCAAGCCTGCGATTGACGCCGTAGAAGATGGCCGAATTGAGTTCGTTCCTGCACAATACAAAAACATGTATATGGCGTGGATGACCGACTTGCAGGACTGGTGTATCAGCCGTCAGCTGTGGTGGGGACATCGTATCCCTGCATGGTATGACGATGCGACCGGCGAGATTTATGTGGCCCGTGATGAAGCGGAAGTACGCACTAAGTACAATCTAAGCGACGATGTTAAATTGCGCCAAGACGATGACGTGCTTGATACCTGGTTTAGCTCGGGTTTGTGGACGTTTAGTACGCTTGACTGGGCAGACCCGAACGCTGATCCGCGCGTACTGAAAACCTTTCACCCGACCAGCGTGTTGGTGACTGGCTTTGACATTATTTTCTTTTGGGTTGCGCGCATGATCATGATGACCATGCACTTCGTCAAAAACGAAGATGGCACGCCGCAAGTACCGTTTAAAACCGTTTATGTGCATGGTCTAGTGCGTGATGGCAATGGTCAAAAGATGTCAAAATCTAAAGGTAACGTCTTAGATCCGATTGATTTGATCGATGGTATAGATCTGGAAACGCTGGTTGAAAAACGTACCAGCAATATGATGAATCCAAAAGACGCGGCGAAAATTGAAAAGCAAACGCGTAAAGAGTTCCCAGAAGGTATCCCAGCTTATGGCACCGACGCGCTGCGCTTTACCTTTACCTCGCTTGCCAGTACTGGTCGCGATATCAACTTTGATCTAAAGCGTGTCGAGGGCTATCGTAACTTCTGTAATAAAATCTGGAACGCCAGCCGCTTTGTACTGATGAACTGTGTCGATAAAGAAGGCAATGCGCAAGCGATTGACCAAACTGCCAACGTGGATGTTTGGGAATTACCAGAAAAATGGATCATGAGTCGTCTAAACTCGACCATTAGCAATATTCATCAGCATTTTGCCCAGTATCGCCTCGATATGGTCAGCCATGATATTTATGAGTTTATCTGGAATGAGTACTGTGATTGGTATGTTGAGCTTGCCAAAGCCAGCCTCAATGATGAGTCAGTATCGAGTGAGCGTAAAGCACAAATCCGCTATGTATTGCTGCATGTGCTTGAGACCGCGCTACGCTTTAGCCATCCAATCATGCCGTATCTGACCGAGCAAATTTGGCAGACGGTTGCGCCGCTACTGGGTCGTAAGAATACCGACAGCATCGTCGTTGCTGACTATCCACAAACCGATACTGCGCAAATCAGTGAGCAAACCGAAGCCGATATGGAGTGGCTACAAGAGCTCATCGCGAGCGTGCGTAACATTCGTGGTGAAATGAAACTGGGTAATGCGGTACGTCTGCCAGTGCTACTGCAAAATATCTCTAGTGATGAAGATGCGCGTCTATCTCGTATCAAAAATCAGTTTAAAGCACTTGCCAAAGTTGAGAGCCTAGAGATACTAAAAGAAGGTGATGAAGTGCCATTATCGTCATCAAGTATGGTTAGTCAGCTACGCGTGCTTGTCCCAATGAAAGGGCTGATTGATCCAACGGCTGAGCTGGCACGTTTAGGAAAGTCATATGATAAGTTGAAAGGTCAAGCGGAAGGTATCGCCCGCAAGCTAGGTAACGAAGGCTTTGTCAGTAAAGCACCTGCGGAAGTGGTCGATGCCGAAAAAGCGAAACTAGCTGAGTTAGAAGGGCAGTTGACGGCGATGACAGCGCAGATGGAAGAGTTAAAAGCGTTGTAAAAAAAAGCAAAGGCTTAAAAAGCATGGCCTCAGCATCGGAATTTTTTAATAGGGACAAATATGCGATGCATGAGGCGATGTTCTTTAATCACTCAGCTCGGCGCTCGTCCCTCGCGTAAAAGCAAGCAGAATAGAAAAGGCCACCATAAAAATGGTGGCCTTTTCTATTCTCTACCACCCATATTACTCTCTATAGTAAAAGAAACAAAAATCCGCTACAGTATATAATATGGCATACTCAAAAGACTACCGACAACTGATCCTCAATAAGCTTGCAGAAGGCTATAGCATTCGACAACTTGCCGAGGAATATCAAATTAGCACCAACACTATTCAGCGTTGGAAAAAATTTCCTGAGCGTAAAAAACGTCAGTTTACCCCAACTAAAATAGACGATGCATTACTGAGAGCGGATGTAGAGGCTTATCCTGATGACTATCAGCACGAACGAGCTCGGCGTTTTAATTGTACTCAAAGAGCGATAGGCATTGCATTAAAACGAATCGGCATCACTGAACCGCCCCGACTATATCGGAGAGTGATTTACTTGAGTCAGGCAGCCATGCCTGACAGGATTAAATTATCATAATACCGCTTTTCAAACTCAAAGGGTGACACATAACCAATCGTGCTATGCAGTCGTATTTTATTAAACCAATCCACCCATTCAAGGGTTGCCAGTTCAACATCATTGATACCAGTCCAGTTCTCCTTTAAATAGTCAATTACCTCAGATTTATAGAGTCCATTGACCGTTTCAGCCAGTGCATTATCGTATGAATCACCAGTCGTGCCGACAGAAGCGATGATACCAGAGTCACACATTTTGTCAGTATAGCGAATGGATAAGTACTGAACCCCTCGATCACTGTGATGAATGACATCCTTAGGGTTGTTCCTGTCTGCTATCGCCTGATTTAGCGCAGCCATAACCATATCGGTATTCATGCGATTCGATACTTTCCAGCCCACAATAGCGCGAGCAAATACATCAATAATAAAAGCGGTATATACCCAGCCGCTAGTTGTTTTTATATAGGTGAAGTCAGCTACCCAAAGCTGATTGGGTTGACGTGCATTAAAGTTACGATTGACTAGGTCATCAGCGCGTTTTTGGTCGTCACGGCTGTTGGTGGTAATCTTACCCTTACCGCGCCAGACACCTTGCATACCATACTGCTTCATTAAACGCTCTACGGTGCAACGAGCAACCTTTACGCCATCAGCCTTCATCTGCTGCCAGACTTTACGAACACCGTAACGGCATTTACTGTCCTGCCAGATACGTTTGATTTCGCTGATGTAGAAGTCGTCATGCTGACTGCGTAATGGGCGCTTGTCAGGGCACTCTTCTAAGTCTTTAGCACGGTGATAGGTTGATGGGGCAATCGGTAGTACTCTACAGATTGGCTCGATCCCATATTCTTGCTTGTTAACATCAATGAAATCGACCATTATTTCGGTGGGCGGTCGAGCTCCGCCTGGGCGAAAAAAGCAGCAGCCTTCCTGATGATTTCATTAGCTTGCTTAAGTTCTTTATTCTCGCGTTCAAGCTCTTTGATGCGTTCTTTATCACTTTGCGCTTGTACTGAGGCAGGAATAGTTTGATCGATGTGCTTTTTATGCCAGGATCGCAGGGTCTCAGGTGTGCAGCCAATCTTAGGGGCGATGGCTTGAATCGCTGACCAGGTAGAGGGGTAGTCGCCTGCCGCTTCAATGAGCATGCGAACGGCGCGTTCTTTAATCTCAGGAGTATAATGTCGTGTTTTCATTGTCGTATTCTCTCAGAATATTAGGTCTCCGACAATCCCGGGGCGGTTCACTCGAGCATAGCTCTCCCCTTGCGTCGGGGCGAAGCAATGCTCCGCTTTATCCCTCCTCATTTAATATCTCTCGCTCCTCTTCGGCAACTTTGAGTTGTCGTTTGAGCTGCTTTATTTCTTGAAGAGCTGTCATAAGATCAGGGTCGTATTGCTCTGTGCCTTTGAGCTTGCCTTGGTTGGCTTTGTTATGCCAATTCGATAGCGTTTGCATGGCAATGCCAAGCTGCTTTGCGGTTGCTGAGATATTGCCATTATTGTCTGATATCTTCTTAACGGCTTCAGCTTTAAATTCTGTGCTATAGGTTCTTATTTTCTTGACCATGATAAACTCCGATTAATATGCTTAGTTTACCAAGTTTACTTGTACGGTTTCTTCAGCATAGCTCAGAAGAGCACCTCACTAATCTATTGTTTTCGACCAAGAATACAATGGAGTTGTGAGATGCCCATAGACGAATTTATCATCAATATCTATTTAATGGTAGAGCAATATTACAAAATAGTCGTCACCAAACCCTTGCGAAGTGCAGGTTACGCGGCAAAGCTAAGTGATCCTGAGGTTATTTGTATGGAGATGGTCGGTGAATTTTTACACCTAGATCAAGACAAACAAATTTGGCAATACTTTACCCAGCATTGGCAAGACTGGTTTCCAGCCATCGGCTCATACCCTAACTTCGCAAAGCACTGCGCCAATCTGTGGCAAGTCAAATAGCAGATACAAGATAACGTCAGTCAAATTGAAGGCCGTGACAACATTCATTTTATGGATGGCTTTTGGGTACCCGTCTGTCATTATGGACGCGCTTATCGGCATAAGAATTATCAAGACTTAGCAGCTTTTAGCTACTGTGCGGCTAAGCAAGAGAGGTACTATGGCTTTGAAGGCCATTTGCTTGTTAACTTATCGGGCATGATTAAAGGCTTTACCTTTGCTCCTGCCAATGTTGATGAAAGAGCGGTTGCCCCAGAAATCACCACTCATATTCATGGGCTACTTGGCGCTGATAAAGGGTATATCAGCCCGAGTCTGACATCGTACTACGACGCTCAAGGCGTGGATTTACAAACGCCACTCAGAGCCAACATGAAAGAGGATAGACCCAAACCTGTGGTAAGGCGGCTAATGAAAGCCCGCCGTATCGTTGAAACAGTCATTGGTCAGCTATCAGAACGATTTAACATACAAAGAGTGAGAGCAAGAGATTTATGGCATTTGTCTCATCGATTGATTCGTAAAATCCTGTCACACAATCTGTGCTTTGTACTCAACAAAAAACTTGGTAATCCGCCTCTTCAGTTTGATTTGCTTATTTCAAGTTGAGAGTGGGGTATCATATAAGTATTCTGATGAAAATGTTCAATCCTTAGATAACTCGTGGAATGCCCCACTGACTACAGCGCGATCATATGTAGATATAATTCAGAACCACTTTGAAGATACAGGTGTTCATATATTTAAGGGAGAGAATAATAGTGAAAGTCTTGAAGCGTTTAAGGATGATGCCATAAGAAGTAAGCTGGCAGAAAAGATATATGATAGTTCCATTACTATAGTACTTATCTCTCCAAATATGAAAGAGTGGGTGAGTTTAGAAAAAGACCAGTGGATACCGTGGGAAATATCGTATTCTTTGAAAAGAAAAACACGTAATACTATTAGTAGTACCCCTAATGCAATATTAGCTATTATTCTACCTGATAGATATGGAAGCTATGAGTATGCAAGGAATTCAAATTTTGGATTTGAAATTATCCCTAGATTCAAATAAGAAGTGCAACGTTTTAAAAGAATGAGTTGAAGAGTAAGATGTGCCGTGTTGCATTTCAAACTTCAACTCCTACATATCAGAACGTTATGAAACACTATACACATCTTACCCAAGAGCAAAGATATCAAATATCAGCACTATTGCAAGCTAAAAAAGGCATGAGTGAAATAGCTAGAATTATCGGCTGTCATAAATCAACGGTGAGTCGAGAGATAAGGCGAAACCTGGGACAAAGGGGTTATCGCCCCAAACAAGCCCATCGTTTGGCAAAAGCGCGCAAAGTTAAGAATAGCACACAGATTAGACGCTTTGGCTGGTGCTATATTGAGCATCTACTCAGCAAGCACTACTCCCCTGAACAGATAACAGGGCGACTGAGGATGCTGGGTTGGGAAGATGTCCCAAGCCATGAATCGATATACCAACACATCTATACTGACAAAAAGGCAGGGGGTGCTCTACACACCACCCTCAGATGTCAAAAGCGTTATAAGAGACGGTATCTGCAAGGCAATGATAGGCGCGGGAAAATAGCGAACCGCTGTGATATCACTGAGCGTCCTAGCATCATTGAGACACGCAGTCGTATGGGCGATTATGAAGGGGATACGGTGGTTGGTCATGGACATCAAGGTGTTCTGGTTACTTTAGTAGATAGAACGACTCGAGAGACTAAGATCAAAGCGCTACCCAATCGTAAGGCAAAAGCTGTCACACAAGCTTGTATTGACATGTTAAAAGGTGAGCAGGCGTTAAGCATCACCTTTGACAACGGTAAAGAGTTTGCTGACCATGAAGCGATGGCAACCGCGTTAAAGGCTGATATTTACTTCGCTCAGCCTTATCATTCTTGGGAGCGCGGAACGAATGAGAATACCAATGGTTTAATTCGTCAGTTTCTACCTAAGTCGATGCGTCTAGATAACCTATGCAGGCACTTAGTTCAGTCGATTGAAGACAGTTTAAATAATCGACCAAGAAAGGTGCTAGGGTTTAGAACACCGCTTGAGGTAAAATCTAGCTTCGGGTGCGTTGCACTTCAATGTTGAATCTAAGATCAATAAAAATAGAAATAATTTAAATTATCGTTATCCCGCAACAAGACTTAGCAATGGGTGCTCTAGCTCGTATATATTACAACCTACATGGAAAGATTTTACAAGTAACTATAGTGGTTGGATTGAAGCTGCTTTAGAAATAAGGCAGAACATAGATAAGTATGAAATATCGAAGTCTGTTTGATTAAATGATTTTAAATTCTGAGAACTGCTCTAGCTCGTGCTGTGAGCGGTTTTTTTACATCAGTAATTAATCTATTATCTTTAAAGGATTCTACTCTAACGTAAGGAACACCATGAACCATCTCACCGTCGGACAGCGCTCACCTTTAAGCAACCTTGCTATTGACGATGCCGCACCCATCACGCTTAAGTTCACTCGCCAAAGCCCGATAGAGATGGATATCAGCTGCTTTGCCTTAGACGCAGCGGGCAAACTGATCAATGATGATTACATGGTGTTTTACAATCAGCCAACCTCTCCATGTGGACAAATCAAGCTCACCCATTACGAGTCGCAGCCAACGGCTGACAAAGGCATCCAAGCCGAGTTTGAAGTTAATTTATCCAAACTGGCTGCTAATATAGACAGCTTGTTTTTTGTATTATCAGCCGACACTCCGCTTAATCAAATTCAGTCATTAGAGATTGGCATTTGGCAGCAATTACAAAAGGCGCAGGCAGCGTATCAAGCAGCAGATTTTGCCCAGCAGCAAGCCAGTATGCTGATGCAGCTTTATCGTAAGAGTGGCGTTTGGCGAGTATCTAACGTCGCGCAAGGCTTTAATGGTGGGCTTGCCGCCATCGTGCAGCATTTCGGTGGCGAGGTAGAAGATGGCAGCTCGCAAGCAGTAGAGGCGACCACAACGCCAGTGCAAACAAAACCATCGCTCGAAAAGGTCATGCTAGAAAAAGCACCAAAACTGGTCAATCTGGCCAAAAAAGCCACGATCTCGCTAGAAAAGCGTCAATTACAACAGCTAACTGCTAAAGTCGCTTTAGTATTAGACGCGACAGGTTCGATGAATCGACAATACAAACAAGGTCGCGTGCAAGAAGTGGTCAATCGTTTATTACCATTAGCCGTCAGTTTTGACGATGATCAAGCGTTAGATTGCTGGGCGTTTGGTCAGCACTCACAATATCTAGGCGCAGTTGGACTGGATAACTACGTAGACTTTATTGATAGCGTGCAGGGTGGTTGGCGTAAATGGGAGCTGGGTTCACGTACCAATAATGAAGCTGGCGTGATGGAAGTGGTGACGCAGTTCTATCAAAACGATGGGCTTGATGTGCCAGTATACATACTGTTTATTAGTGATGGTGGCGTTAGAGATACGCGCGGTATCAGTAAGATTATGACCGAAGCTGCTAACTTACCAATATTTTGGCAGTTTGTTGGATTAGGCGGACATCATTATGGCATCCTAAAAGAACTAGATGAGATGACAGGGCGACTTATTGATAATTGCAGCTTTTTTGAGCTTGATGATTTAGATGATATCAGTGAAGAAGCTTTGTATGAAAATATGTTAGAAGAGTTTCCAAGCTGGCTAAAAGAAGCACGTGATATAGGGTTGATAACATCATAAATGGGGAGTAAATGCTATGTTCAGCATGAAAACAACATCAGCTACAAAAGCCCTTACCCTAAGCGTCTTGTTGTTAAGCCTAAGCGCTTGCGTCTCACTGCCGACCAATGAAGACACTTTAACAGACGCCGAACTTATTCGAGCGGCGCAGCAAAAAGAATCCGCACCAACTGAAGGCGCGCAGCAGTGGGTGATTGGTGTGCATAACGGTATCGAAGTGGTCAAGTCATTCCTGTGCTCAGACCTTTGTCCGCAAAACACTTTACGGGTGATTTACTATGATGTACCTGCCGATGCCACTTGTGAAAGTATCGGCGGCGTGACCAAATCGATATTAGTCCCATTCGCCATAAGTGTGAAAGCGAAAGAATACTGTTTTCCAAAGGCAATCGCAGATTACTGGGAAAGCTATCCTGCCAAATCATAGGGAATAACGACCTATATTTACCTAATCACTAAATAAGCTACGTATCCATAGCAAAACCGTGCAAAATCAGGCTTGTACTCAGTTATTAATTTCTTTATCTTTGACAGCTTATATAAGTAGAGCAGATCTAATAACTTAATATTTAACACTGACTGACAAAATCCCATGACCGAATCAAAAAAAGCCTTTTATTATCGACCTAAGACCAATCAGCACAATAGCCCAGCGGTGCGTTGGGCATTTTTGATATTTGGTTGGGTGTTTTTTGTCTTGGGGATTATTGGCGCATTATTGCCAGTGATGCCGACAGCGCCTTTTATCTTATTAGCAGCAGGTTGCTGGGCACGAAGCTCACGACGCTTTCATTTTTGGCTGATTAATCACAAGTATTTTGGTAAGTTTGTTCGCGATTGGGAAGAGCGCCGCGCTGTTCCGCTATATGCCAAGTGGTTAGCGACGATTATGATGTCTATATCGACGGCGATGTTATTTTATCGCTTGCCAGCGGATATGATTTGGCTGGCATGGCTAGTTGCAGTGGTATGTAGTAGCGTCGCTATATATTTATTTCGTTTGCCAAATGCCTAGACTTAGCGGTTAAATGCTTAAAATTTTTGTTAAGTATCTAAAAATAAAGCAAATAAGTGCAAAAAATAGCCAATAATTGCGCTTTGTTACACTAAAGATAAGATAAGGCTTGCGATACTGCGCTAGGCCACCTATAATACTTCCAAGCTTAAGAGCAGTTCTGCACCAAATCATTACCTCGTAGTATTAGTTATAATCCTTCGTTTTAATATTTATCGTTCAGTAGCTATTTGCAAGCGTTATCGGCCAATTAGGCCAAAAATAAATTAAATATCAGGGTTATGACTATGTCAGACGTTCAAAAAGGTACAGTTAAGTGGTTCAACGAAGCTAAAGGCTTTGGTTTCATCGCTCCAGAAAACGGCGCAGACGTTTTTGCTCATTACAGCGAAATCACTGGTTCAGGTTTCAAAACTTTGGCTGAAGGCCAAGAAGTTGAGTTCACTGTAACTCAAGGCCAAAAAGGCCCACAAGCACATAACATCGTTGCTATCTAATTCGTCTTTATAGACAATTAGAGCAAGATGAATAAAAAAACGAGCCTTAGGGTTCGTTTTTTTTCGCCTATTATTTATGTTTATTGCTTTTGATGAATAAATAGTAAAGTGTTAAATCAAATCTTAGAACAACAATGCCGACTATTATAGTGATAATCGTCGGCATTTCTAGTTTTACTGGTGCGTTAATAGCTTTTTTACAGTGAAGCGATGCCAATATTTATCAAACCGCCACCGACGATTAACCAAGTAAACATAATGGCACCGAGGATCAATGGTTTGACGCCAGCTTGTTTAATGGCACTCATATGTGTGGTCAAACCAAGGGCAAACATTGCCATAGTGAGTAGCACATCATCAAGCATGACCATACTTTGCTCAAAGCTTGCCGTCATCGGTATCCACGTATGCAATACCACCACCAAAATAAAGATAAAGGCAAACCAAGGGACTTTCACTTGTTGCACGCGATTGATAAATGATGGTTTTTCGCCATTATCGCTTCTGGTTTTGGTTAAGGCAAAAGACAATATTAATAAGAAAGGGGCGAGCATCATCACGCGAATCATCTTGGTCACGATCGCTGTATTGCCAACTTCGGTGCTAACGGCGTTACCTGCGACCACCACTTGCGCCACTTCATGAATGGTTGAACCAGTATAAATGCCGTATTGCTGAGCGTTTAGCCAAGGTTGTAGCCAGCCAAGTTGATATAAAAATGGATAGAGCAGCATGGCAATCGTGCCAAAGACGACCACGGTGGCAACGGCAATGGTGACTTTATGCGCTTCGGCTTTGACCACAGGTTCTGCGGCAATTACCGCTGCAGCGCCACAAATACTTGCCCCTGAGCCTATCAATAGCGTCGTCTGCTTATCGACTTTGAGCCATTTGGTGCCAAGCCAATAAGTGATTAAAAATGTCGAGGTTAATACCAACGCATCTGTCATTACCGCTGGCATACCAACACTTGCGACTTGGGTTAAGGTTAGCTTAAAACCATAAAATATAATGGCAAGGCGTAAAATTTGACCTTTAGCAAAACCAACACCCGCACTTAATTGATCAGAAAAACTTGGATAAACCGTATTGCCAAGTACCATGCCAAGTAAAATTGCTAGCGTCAACGATGACAGACCAACAATTTGTCCATTTGACCATGTGTCTAGGCTGATATTTAACCACAAACAAAACAAGCTCCCAATCAGCACGACGATAAGTCCCATCGCATGACGGTTATGCGGGAAGTAATTATGCATGGTTTGTGCTATCGCGTTCATTTCGTACGCATCCTATTCTTTGTCATCTATAATCGAAATAAGCATAAGCTTATGAATAGACAGTATAAGACAAACCGATTTATAATAAAAACAGATTAATAAGATATAAACTATCGATTTTTTAGGTTAAAAAATTGTTGTAGGCTAGGTTGTGTCCTAATTAGTTAAAGATGAAAGGCCAGTGAAAGAGGTAATCCAATCATGAAAAAAGTTATGCAGCTGCTACCGAGGATTACCCTTAAGCAGCTATCGGTGTTTGTCAGTATTTATCAAACTGGCAGTACCAGCCGTGCCAGTGAAGAGCTGCATTTATCGCAGTCAGCGGTCAGCAGTGCACTCACTGAGCTGGAGGCGCGGTTGCAAATGCCGCTATTTGAGCGCGTCGGGCGCAGGCTTAATCAGCATCCAAACGCCCATCCTATTTATATTCAGGCGCAAGCTATTTTGGGACAAGCTTTAACCCTTGAGCATTATCATAAGCATCAAGCAGGGCAGATTCATATTGGCGCTAGTACGACTATCGGCAATTATGTATTGCCACCGCTGCTTGCCAAATTGTACGAAGCGCTACCCGATGCCCATATCGATATGTATATTGCTAATACCCAAGAAGTAGTCGGCGAAGTTGAGCAATTAAATATCGATATTGCGCTTGTAGAAGGTATGCCGCGCCCGACAGATATGAAAGTCATTGAGCAGCGCGCTTGGCGCACCGATACCTTGATGGTATTTGCTAAATCTAATAGCAAATGGTTGACAGACATGACCTATAATGAGAAAGAAAAATGCTATGAGCTCAGCGCGGAACAATTGGCAAGGCTGCCATTACTGGTACGAGAGGCGGGTTCGGGGACGCGGCAAATCATCGATGAGCAGTTATTGCAGCATCTGCCACATGCCGAGATTGTCATGGCGATTCAGCAGTCAGAAGCGATTAAGCATATGGTCAGCGCCGATATCGGTCTTGGCTGCTTATCGCAGTATGTCATTGAAGCAGAACTAGCAGCAGGGAAGTTGGTGCAGGTGAAAGTAGCGGGTATTGATTTAGCGCGCACGTGGTGGCTAGTTTGGCACAAAGCGCGTCATCAAAGCCCCATTTGGCAAAGCTTTATCGATATTTTAAGAGAGGATTCACGTTAGCAATACGTGTAAAATTATTGGTGAGAAAATTTACTGTTTTCACGAATAATAAAAAAGCGCACTGTCATACAGTGCGCTTTTGTTAATGAGATTTTTTAATAATTTTAAATAACTTCGGAACGATGCTTGGTCTGTTCTTAGGCTTATTTATTAACGGGTTTATCGAGTCGCACCACTAAGCTGTCGCATGGAACGTTTGGCAAGATATTATCTGCCGTCGCGCCACTTAGCCAAGCCGAGATACCGTGGCGCTCATGACGACCGATGACCAATAAATCAACGTCATGCTTATGGCAATAATTGACGATACCTTCACTGTTAGAGATAGCGGTTGTTACTTCAGAGTTGACCGCGTGCAAGTCATTACGCTCCAAAAACTGAGCCAGTTTGGCGCGCGCTTCTTGGCAGCGTTCATCATCGATTTCATCGTATAAGCTTGAGGCAGGCACCAGCTCATAGCCAAAGCCGACCATGGTATCTTTGACAATATGTAATACCGATAATTTGGCGTTCGGACGATTCTCGACGATACGTTTGGCCTTTTGGGCGACCACATCAGCGTCGGACATCAAGTCGGTGACCAATAAAATATGTTCGTAACTCATGAGCTGCTCCTTTTGACAGATGATTTCAACTATAGCACTACTACTGACTGCTGTTAAGTATGCTTTGTTAATTCCACACTATCTTTATGATGTATTGTTGAAGCGTTATTATTTTTCTCCTAGCGCTATCTTGACTTATCAAGCCCTAAGCCCCATCTAGTTTCGTTAGGCAAATCCTTTTTAGCTGATAATTGCCACTCTATTTAAAGATTACCTATATTTTGTATAACACTGCTATTTTTATAACTTTTACAACGCTATTAATTTTAGACCAATCAATTTTATAAATATAAACCTTTCCATTTTTGATTGTTTATCCTGAGATGCTTTATCAGTTAACGGCCACATGAGCGCTTAACGAAGAAGCTATCAGGTTACTCTATAAGGACAACTATGACTGACACGCCATTTACCGCTGATTTAACCCTACATCCAGCGTTTGAGCTGCTTGAGCACCGTCATATCGATGCATTGTCGATGGACGTATTGATAAGCCAGCACGTCAATACAGGCGCCATGCATTACCATTTGGCGCATCCAAGCGATGAAAATGCCTTTTTGGTCGGCTTTCGTACCCAGCCAATGGACTCAAAAGGTGAGGCGCATATTTTAGAGCACGTGGCTTTGTGTGGCTCTGAAAAGTTCCCTGTCCGCGACCCGTTCTTTTCGATGATTAAACGTTCATTAAACACCTTTATGAATGCCATGACCGCCGCCGATTGGACTGCCTATCCGTATGCCACCCAAAATAAAAATGACTACTTTAACTTACTGGCTGTTTATCTTGATGCGTCGTTTTTCCCCAATATTCATCCACTCGATTTTGCCCAAGAAGGTATTCGCGTAGAATTAGATGAAAATGATAAACCGCAGTTTAAAGGTATTGTTTTCAATGAGATGAAAGGCGCGATGAGCGGCGAGATTGACCAGTTATATCATACGGTCGCCCATCATTTGTTCCCAACGACGACCTATCATTATAATTCGGGCGGCGATCCTGCTGATATTCCTGATTTGACCCATCATGAGCTGGTTGAATTTCATCAGAGCCATTATCATCCGTCAAACAGCGTAATCATGAGCTTTGGTAATATTCCAGTTGCCCAAACGCAAGCGAAAATTCATGACGATGCCTTGATTCAGTTTGAAGCGGGTAAAAAGCACGTTTCACGTCCAGAAAAACGTCTGTCTGCACCAATTAGCGCGGTTGATACTTATACTGCTGATGAAGCCGGTCCAGACCAAACTCACCATGTGGTGGCGTGGTTATTGCCGTCAATTACCGATCCCAAGCAGCGTTTGGCACTGCGTCTATTAGAAGGTGTGTTGGTTGAGCATGCTGGTTCGCCATTGCGTGCGTATTTGGACAGCCATCCACTTGGTAAAGCGCCAAGTCCGCTACTAGGTTTGGATGACAGTCATTATGAAATGGTCTTTTATACCGGTCTGCGCGGTTCTAACCCTGAACACGCCGAAGCGGTAGAGCAGGGCATTCTTGATTTGCTTAAAGAGGTCGCGAGCCAACCGATTGATGATGAAACCATTGAGACGATTCTGCACCAAATCGAGATTGATCAGCGCCATATCGGCGGCGATAGCATGCCGTATGGTCTAAATCTCATGCTAGAAGGCTTTAGCACGGCGATTCATGATGGCAACCCTATCGATGTCTGGGAAGTTGATGAGCATTTGCAGTGGCTGCGTGAGCAAGTAAAAGACGAACAGTGGTTACCCAATTTAATTAAGCAGCACTTGTTAGACAATCAACACCGTGTCCGAGTCACGTTGACACCTGACAGTGAAAAAACCGCCCGTCTGGCAGCCGCTGAGCAAACCCGTCTTGATACTATTGCGATGGATTTGACTGCCGACGATAAAGCCATCTTAAAACAACAAGCGTTAGATTTGGCAGCGCGCCAAGCTGCGCCTGATGATTTAAGCTTATTGCCAAAAGTTGGCTTAGAAGATGTCCCGACCGATATCAGCTTTAAACAAGGCACGCAAAAACAAGTGAATTTAAGCGGGCAAGACAGCACCTTATTTGAATATGAGGCCGGTACCAATGGTTTATACTATTATCAAATAATTGTACCGTTGACCGATGCGATTGGTCATCAGAACACCAGCGAGCTACCGGTTGATGAAGTGATTAATCATCCATTGTTACCTATTTATCTGAGTTTATTGTCAGAACTGGGCACGGATTCGCTAAGCGCACATGAAATGCAGGCCAAGCAAGCGGCGCATTCATCAGGGGTGACGGCGCGTATCAGTCAGCGCACCAATATCGATGACAGTCAAGCGATTAGCAGCTACTTCGTCGTCGCTACACGCGCGCTAAATCGTAAGCCTGAAGCCATTGATTTGCTTAAAGAAGTCATAGAGCACAGCGTCTTTAGCGAGCATGACCGTATTAAAGAGATTTTGCAGCAGCGCGCAGCTGGTTGGCAATCAAACCTTGCCGGTTCTGGGCATTCGTATGCTATGCAAACCGCCAGTCGCGGCATGAGTCGTCAAGCGCAGTTAGAATATGTGCGTAGCGGGCTGCCAGCACTAAACGCGCTCAAAGACTTCTTAACCCATGCCAGTACTGATGATGCGCAGTGGGATAAGTTGGCCATTAGCTTGATGGATTTACATCAGCGTATAATAAGCTTGCCAAAACACGCCGTCATTATTTGTGAAGCCGAGCAAACCGAACGCTTAAGCAATTTGATTGTTGAGAGCTGGAAAGACAGTAAAGCGCCACAAATTGCGGAAAAATTAAGCCATACTGAAACGGCTATTGAAGCGAACATTCCAAGTGAGTTTGCAGATTTACAGTTAGACTCGGCGCTCAATGGTAAGAATGATGGCGCTCAACTAGAAGAGGTTACCGCTGACGATTTGGCGTGGCTAGTGCCGACCAACGTCTATCATAATGCCAGTGCTTATTCTGTGCCAGCCGCAGACCATCCTGATACTGCTGCCTTAATGGTGTTGGCGCCATATTTACGAAATGGCTACTTGCATAGCGCCATTCGTGAGCGCGGCGGTGCTTATGGCGGCGGCGCAGGTTACGATGCCAACGCGTGCGCCTTTAAGTTCTTTAGCTATCGCGATCCACAGTGTGCTGAAACTTTTGCCCATTTTGATGCCAGTATCGAATGGTTATTGAATGAGCCGCAAACCGATGAGCAATTAGAAGAAGCGATTTTGGGTATTATCTCAGGTATGGATAAACCTGGCTCTCCAGCAGGCGAGGCGGTAAAAGCCTGCTTTGCCAATCTGCATCATCGCGGCGTCGACTGGCAGCGTAAAATGCGCGCGGCGATATTATCTGTGACGGTTGCTGACTTGCAGCGCGTCGCTAAGCAATATCTGCAAGGTCAAAAACACGTGCGAGCGGTACTAGCGCCGTATGATAAAGAAGAAGCCGTAAAAGAGTTAGGCTTTAACGTTTGTAAAATTAAAAGCTAGTTGTTAATTTAGCGCAAAATCAGTCATCGCAAATCATTGACTGTATAAAAAAACCGCCGCTCTCAGTGTTTGTATTGAAAGCGGCGGTTTTTATTGCCGGTAAGTATTTTAAAAAGCTGTATTAATAACGCTTAATCGCTTGGTCTTTGCCAATCAAATCTTGATGAATAGGGAAGTCGGTATGGTCGTCAAACTCCTTGCGGTCGGCAAAGTAGCTTTTTAAGGTACGGCGCACGGCTTCAAAGGCAAGCTTATCCCATGGAATGTCTTCTTCAGCAAATAACGCGCAGTCCAGACTTTCAGAGCCAATACCGTAAGCGCCGTCTTTTAGCTCGGTGATATAAATGCTATAGATTTGCCCGATATCAGGAATATCATATAAGCAATATAAATGCGGGTTGGTAACCACTGCTTCCGCCTCTTCAAAGCTTTCTCTCGCCGCGCCTTCTGCCATGGTTTCGCCATTTTCCATAAAGCCTGCGGGCAACGTCCATAAGCCATATTGCGGCTCAATCGCACGGCGGCATAATAGCACTCTATTTTTATGTACGACCAGTGAGCCACAAATCACTTTTGGATTTTCGTAGTGAATATAATTGCAGTTTGGGCATACCAAACGCGGCATATTATCGGTGGCTGGTATTTTGCGTTCTGCTTCATGGCCGCATTGTAGACAATAGCGCATATCAACTGCCTTATATAAGATAAACGAAAGATGGAAAAAAGGTTATCGGTGTTGTAAGAATTATAATTCTTATGTTATGACGTTCGCTTGTCAGCTGGCATCATAGCTATGAGGCCTAAGATAACACAAATTTCCATCGCACTGGTCGTGATAATAAAAAGCACACATTTTTGCTAAACTGATGGTAGCTAGGCTTACGTTTATGAAATAAGGTTTTTTAAGCGTCATTGTCAGCGCTGCGATTGCGCATCAGTCCAGTCACATAAAGTATATGCAGCCGCTTTTAGATTACGCTAGTCTAGACTAGACTGATGTTGAATAATAAGTGATCGCTTTACCTTTTACCTTGAAGGATGGATTTACCAATAACGCGGATAATGGCGACCGCGACCGATATTGTTATAAATCAGCGCCACTGCAACCAAGGCAAGCGCACCGATTAGCGTAGGGGTGACTAAAAAATGCCAGTTGACGCCGCCGAGCATGACGATTAGTGGATTAGAGCCGGCGGGTGGATGCGGTACGCGCAGCAATAGCATCAGCGCAATCGCTGTACCGACCGCCAGCGACAAGCTCCACCACTCGATACCAAACAAGGTCAAAAACGATAGCCCCGTAAAAGTGGTGATAAGATGCCCGCCAACGATGTTTCTAGGCTGGGCAAATGGACTCTCTGGATAGGCAAAAATAAGCAAACAGCTGGCACCAAATGAGCCCAAAATCATAGCGACGTTTTGCCAGCTGCCCAGTAGCGCCAGTATGGCGGTGGCGAAAGTACCGCCAACCCAAGCAAGGGCAATGATAATTAATGGCAATCTTTGCGGGCAATCATCGGTCTTGCCCTGCATTTTATTTAATGAAAAAATCTTATCCACAAATATTTCCTAAAAACATGTAATCTTAAAGTGCTTACTTGCGTAATCAGCATCTTATTTAATGGTTATTTAATGGCTATTTAATGGTTATTTATGTTTAACGGCATTGATGCTTGATACTAATAAAAACATAGGGCAATAATAATGTTACTCCCCCCGCAGTCTGTCCATTTCGATGAATTTTCCGTCGCTGTGCCAGACTTTATTCGTTATCCCACTATTAGAAAGTTGGCGGAACGCGTGCAGCATGAGACCTTAAATGCGGTCACCAATCCTGCGTTATACCACAACTCTCATACTTCTCTTAGCGAGCGCATTTTAGAGAGTCTGTATCAGACACCGATTGCTGATGCCTCGGTATTGGTTGCCATCACTCATGAGCGCCATCCCAAGCTGCTACTGACGCGCCGCGCTGCTCACATGAACAGTCATGCCGGCGAAGTCTCTTGCGTAGGCGGTAAACATGACGCCAGCGATGGTAATAATGTCATCACCGCCTTGCGTGAAGCCTGCGAAGAGACCGCGCTGCCACCCAATAAAGTCCAGCTACTTGGTCAGTTACCGATTCAAACCTCTAAAAGTGGCATGAGTGTGCGTCCCATTGTGGCGCTAATTGCGCCAGATTTACTGTTAGTGCCGGAGCTTGATGAAATCTCGCGTATCTTTTGGGCAGATTTTGAAACCTTGCTGACGCAGCCTACCGTTGAGTATGCGATAGAGTATACGATGCAAGGTCAGACCGCGACCATCCTCACGCCAAGCTGGCAAGTGGATGGTGAAACAATATGGGGTCTGACAGGACGCGTCATCGCCAGCTTGCTAGAGACGGGGTTTGATCGGCAACTTGAGTGGTATTACCGCATTCAAGATACGCGTAATTAATACGTCAGTCGCTTGCGGTGATTTATTGAATTGTTTACAGTAAAACCATTTTCTAATCAAACCAAGCGCGTCTTTTGCGGATTTATTATAGTTATTGTAGAGGCGGTTGATAATGGCTTGATATATTCTATTTACTACTAATAATATTCGACTTATGCCCTCTGGTTATGGTTATAGATTTGCATAATATTATTCGTTATTGGTTTTATCTAATACTGAGTGATTATTCTTCTTAAAGTAACTGTAATTAGCACAAGTTATTTATAATAATCGTCGTTTTTCTTTAACCACCAATTCATATTATCTTGGCGTTTAGCACGGAAGGCTTCTAATTTTCCCGCCACCGTTTGATTGTGCTGGCGTGCGGTATCGAGCGCAAAAAGAATCGGCACCGAAGATAAGACGCCAAAACGGATTTTCGATTTTGGCAAATCCAGCCCATCGCCGATATCATCGCCGACCAAGGTACGAGTCACGCTGGCATTGACCATCTCAACGAAACGCCCACGGCGATTGTCCTCGCCCATCAGCTGCCGCGGTAAATCGTGCAGGGCTTTTGCCAGTGGCTGACCCATTTTAAAATCAAGCTGCTGAATTGATAAATAGGTATAAAGCCATTCCCAACAAGCGGCTTCATCTTTTGGTAAGCGCTGTAAATCAACGCCCATCCAATAGCTGGCAAGATTCCAGAGATGTAAGATACCTTCTGCTTCCTCGCTGCTGATACGGGCGCCAAGCAGCCGTAGCCCACGCATAATCAATAATGAAAACTGCAAATGGGTAGCAATCATATCGGTTTGATTGATAGGAATACCCCAATAGTCGGTGTTCCAGCTGCCATCTACATTGTGGTGTTGGTCGGCATCGGGTATGACACCTTTAGCAGCATTGCCTTTACCTTTGAGCAAGTTTTGCCGCACCGTCGTGTGAATTTGCCGCACTTTGATAGACTGCCGCCAGCCTTCTGAGCCAATCGCCAATACCTGCTCAATTGGTTGACGATTATTATAAGAACTAGAATTTAGTTGTGGGTGTTCAGAGACGGCTAGAATATAGGCGTAAGTACGCATCAAGCGCGGTAGGGCGTCGTGCATTAAGGCGCCCGTTTGAATAAGCGGCAGGGAGAGGGCAGGAATACTATAGCCGGCCATTAGCGCGACATTGCGCAACAGCCAAATGAGCATCAATGGATAACGTCGGTAAGCAACCGCACCGATTTGTGCAAGCTTGGGGTCAAACCAAGCAGGATGGCTGCTAAATTGCTCGGTTAAGGTATTAAATGCAGGGTTGCTTAAAAGGGTAGCATCGAAGTTACTGTCACTGCCACCATTACTATCGCCACTACTACTGTCGCTTAAGATAAATTGCTTCAAGGGTTTAGCAAAACGAATACCGTCAGCGGCTAATGCATCGGCTAGTGGATCGCCAATATCGTAGCCGGCAACCATTTCCTGCAATAACTCTGGCGAGATGACAAAATCTTTTGGCAATAAATAACGCTTAATACGCTTTAAGACTTGCAGGTCGCTATGGTCATCAATTGCCGTCGTGCGTCCGTGGCGCTGGTAAGCGTGAATTGCCGGGTTGGGGTCAGCTTTTTGCCGAGCACTGGCGCTATTTGCTTTGGCATTTTCTTTAGCGATATCGATGGGATCCATATTGTTAGCTACTCTATATCGTCTGCTTTTATCCACCCATTTTAAGCGCATTAAGCGACTTATTTAGCATGATAGCCATAAGTCGCTCACGCTTAATGAGTGCTTAAGAATGATGGGTTAAGTCCACCGAGGTATTGCTGACCTCTTCTTTTAAGGTGGCTTTTAGCATCAAGTAACCTGCGATACCAGACACGATTGAACCCATAATGATACCTAAGCGCTCGTCAAATAATGGTGTCGCGCCGCCGAAAGCAAGACCACCGATAAATAAACTCATGGTAAAGCCAACGCCGCAAAGTAACGCTGCGCCGTAGATTTGCTTAAAGGTCATGCCCTTTGGCATAGTAGAAATACCCAGTTTAAAAATTAACCAGCACATCAGCATCACGCCCATTTGTTTACCGATAAACAGTCCGGCCGCAATACCGAGTGGCACGGAGTGAAATAATTCCGCAAAGCCTGCACCCTTAAGCGAGATACCGGCATTGGCAAAAGCAAATAAAGGCAGAATGCCGTAAGAAACGGTGTTTTGCAAATCGTGCTCAAGCTCTTCTAGCGGCGAGTGTTCAGGATCCGTACGGTCAAATAGTGGAATGAATAATGCCAGTACCACCCCAGCCAAGGTCGCGTGAACGCCCGATTTGAGCACGGCAATCCACATAATGACACCGATTAGTATGTATGGCGTGATGCTAGTAACATTGCGGCGATTGAGTAGGTATAAGAACGGCAAACACAAAGCAGCGACAGCGAGCGCGCCGAGCGATAAGTCACTGGTATAAAATAAGGCGATGATTAAAATAGCGCCAATATCATCAAAAATAGCAATGGATACCAAAAATACCTTGAGCGAGTTTGGCACGCGATTGCCAAGTAAGCTTAAAATACCAAGGGCGAAAGCAATGTCGGTCGCCGCCGGAATTGCCCAACCTTTCCAAAACTCAGGTTCATTATAGTTAAAAATCAGGTAGACAATAGCAGGCATAATCATGCCGCCCAATGCTGCGCCAGCGGGTAAGATAATTTGTTTGACGTTGGAGAGCTCGCCGATGAGCACTTCGCGCTTGAGCTCAAGACCGACTAAAAAAAAGAACACCGCCATCAGACCATCGTTGATCCAATGATGGGCGTCTTTTGCAATCGCAAAGCCACCGATTTGAATGGCAACGGGCGCGTGAATAAAAGATTCATACCAAGTACTAAAAGGGGTGTTGGCAATAATCATTGCCGCGATAGCTGCCAGCGCTAAGACAATGCCGCCTGACGCTTCGAGGTTGAAAAATGCTCTGATTCTTTGTATTGCCATATTATCCTCATTGACTCAATAAAACGTGCTAAATCATTCAAAAACTTCAAATTTCTAAATTGTTCTGGCTTGCTTACTTTCCTGCTTTGGCTTCCTTAAGTGCATTTCGCCGAGCCATAAACCCTCATCATTCATGCTGCACTTATCATTAAAAATGACGCAGCAGACCGATAGCTCTAGTTTCTCACAATCTTATTCATATAAACAATTAAATACGTTAACGGTTTTATGCGGTTTTTTTAAACAGGCGAAGCCTACCAAAAGGCGTACTGATAAAGCCGCGAATATAACAAATCTAGCAGACTTTGCTAGGTTTTTGGTTTTTTTTACGGTTTTATCTTTATAATGAGCGCCTTTACACAAATTTTAACGTTGCGTTTGTTTTTTTATACCCCAAATTTTCAAGGTTAGTGTCATGGACATATCACTCTCTATCGAGATTATTTTAATGCTGACGGCTGTTGCGGCGCTGGCAGGTTTTATCGATGCTATCGCGGGCGGCGGTGGTTTATTGACCATTCCTGCTATGCTGCTTGCCAATATACCGCCTGTGCTAACCTTGGGCACCAATAAGTTGCAAGCGGCATCGGGTGCGCTCGCGGCGTCTATTACCATGATTAAAAAAGGTGTCATCAAGCCTAAAAGTATCAAATTTGCGATCATCGCCGCTTTTCTTGGTTCGGTTATTGGGACGATTGCCGTGCAGTTGTCGCCGCCTGATTTGTTAGAAAAACTGATTCCGTTTTTGATTGCGGCGATTGGTATTTATACTTTATTTGCTCCAAGGCTGGGTGAAGTAGAAGCCGCACCACGTATCTCAGAAGGCACGTGGCAAAAAGTAGTGGCGCCATTGATAGGGTTTTATGATGGTTATATGGGACCGGGTACGGGGATGTTTTTTGCTTTAGGAAATGTGGCGCTGCGTGGTCGCCAAATTATCGAAGCAACGGGCGCAGCAAAAGTGCTGAACTTATCTACCAATATCGGCTCGCTTATTTTCTTTATCTTGGGCGGTAATGTGCTGTGGAAAGTGGGACTGGCCATGATGGTTGGGCAGACGATCGGCGCGTATTTTGGCTCGCATATGGTCGTTAAAGGCGGCAGTAAACTTATTCGTCCGATGATTGTGTTGGTTTGTTTGGCAATGCTAACCAAATATGTGCTTGGTTAACGATAGTTATTTTGAGGTTGAGATAGTCTTTATAAATTGAGAAAGCTTTATTCCAGCAGTATCGTCACTGAGCTATGCTGAAGAAACCGTACAAGTAAACTTGGTAAACTAAGCATATTAATCGGAGTTTATCATGGTCAAGAAAATAAGAACCTATAGCACAGAATTTAAAGCTGAAGCCGTTAAGAAGATATCAGACAATAATGGCAATATCTCAGCAACCGCAAAGCAGCTTGGCATTGCCATGCAAACGCTATCGAATTGGCATAACAAAGCCAACCAAGGCAAGCTCAAAGGCACAGAGCAATACGACCCTGATCTTATGACAGCTCTTCAAGAAATAAAGCAGCTCAAACGACAGCTCAAAGTTGCCGAAGAGGAGCGAGAGATATTAAATGAGGAGGGATAAAGCGGAGCATTGCTTCGCCCCGACGCAAGGGGAGAGCTATGCTCGAGTGAGGCGACGGCGTACTTCGCGAAAAACAGCTAGTCAGGTACGCCTTCATCAAAGATAACCAGCACTTCTTTACCATCACCACTATGTGCCGCGTGCTAAGGGTTAAGCATTCAAGTTACTACGACTGGCTGAGTCGCGATATCAGCGAGCAGCAGATACATCGCAACCATTGTGAGCTACTCGTTAAAGCCGCTCACAGTGAAACTCATGAGCGCTATGGTGTTGAGCGTCTGCATGCGCATCTAAGTGAGCAAGGTCATAACATCAGTCCCTACATGGTCAGAAGCATCAAAGAGGAATACAGCATCAAATGCCGTCGCCACAAACGCTTTAAAGTCACCACCGACTCCAATCACAACAAACTGGTCTATCCAAACGTGTTGGATCAAGAGTTTGATGCCAGTCGCCCTAACCAAGCGTGGGCCAGTGACATCACCTATATTTGGACGCTTGAGGGCTGGTTGTATTTAGCGGGAGTCAAAGATTTATATACCAAAGAGCTGGTCGGCTATGCGATCAATAAGCGAATGACCGCAGATCTAGTATGCAAAGCATTGAACATGGCCATCAAGAATAAACAACCAAGCAAAGGGCTAGTCGTTCACTCTGACAGAGGCAGTCAGTACTGTAGCCATGCTTACCACAAGATCATCAAGCAGCATCAGTTTACAGGTTCAATGAGCGGTAAAGGCAACTGCTTTGACAACGCACCCATAGAAAGCTTCTGGGGCATATTGAAGAACGAGCTAGTATATCACCAAGACTATAAAACAAGGTTTGCAGCTATCAGAGATATCATTGGATATATTGAGTTATATTATAATCAGACTAGGATTCAAAAGGGTTTAGGCTATAAATCGCCAAGACAGGTGTGGTTTGATTATTATCGTCAGGCTGCGTAATCAAAATCTCCCAAGTTTATATATACGGGATTGACGGCAGGGGTCACACAGCCTTAAGTTATTTCGTCTATATATCAATTTCCAAACCTTACTCAAGACAGAAAAAAACCTCAGTCCATTTGGCTGAGGTTTTTATTATGCATTTTTATAAGTGACTAATTGATATTACCCACCAGCCATGCTTGGCCTAACCACGTTTAATATCGTCGTATTCACTGCCCATAATGCCATCGCTAAAGACTTCAGAGAATTCGCGCTCGCTGTTTTCATCGATATGACCATCGAAAACGTCTTTTGTACCTGCATCAGGGTCGTTATAAATGGCTAGATCCATTTTGCCTTCTGACTTGGCGACGATAGCGGTTACGGCAGCATCGCCACTGACGTTGACGGCAGTACGCAACATATCAAGGATACGGTCGACCCCTAAGATAAGGCCGATACCTTCGATTGGCAAGCCTACTTGTGCAAATACCATTGAAAGCATAATTAAACCAACACCTGGAACGCCTGCCGTACCAACAGAAGCAAGTACCGACATCAAAATAACGGTCAAATACTCGGTGATGCCCAAATCAATGCCATAGATATTGGCAATAAAAATGGTCGCCGTCCCTTGCATGATCGCCGTCCCATCCATATTGATGGTGGCGCCAAATGGCACGGTAAACGAAGCAACAGAGTTATTGACGCCCATACGTTTGGTGACGGTACGCAAGGTAATCGGAATCGTCGCGTTTGAGCTTGACGTACTAAACGCAAAAATCTGTACTTCGCGCATTTTTGTTAAAAAGGTTCGCACCGATAGGCCTGAAGCAATCTTTAAAACAATCATCATGGTCACAAAGAAATGGAAAGCAAGCGAGCCAATCAATACCGCGACATAACCAAGCAGCGACCAGATAAGGTCTAAGCCAAGCTCTGACATGGCTTTTGCTAGTAGCGCAAACACACCATAAGGCGCAAGGTTCATAATGATGGTCACCATCTTTAAGATGACCTCATTAATAAGCTCCAAGCTTTGCACCAAGCCTTTGGCAGGTTTACCAACCATCAAGATACTGATACCGATTAAGATAGCAAAGAAAATAATCGATAACATATCGCCATTTGCCATCGCGCTGATGGGGTTGGATGGGATAATATTGGAGAATACATCGAGCAGAGGCGGTGCTGATTGCGCTTCAAATGCCGCTTCCGTCTCGATATCCATGCCTTTACCGATGCCAAACAACACACCAAGACCAATCGCAGTGGCAATAGCCAGCGCCGTTGTCATCATATAGATAAAAAAGGTCTTGGTACCGATACGACCAAGCAAGCGAATATCACCGATGCCGCAAACCCCGCAAATAAGCGAAATCAGTACCAAGGGCACAACCAGCATTTTTAGCGAGTTAACAAACAGCTTACCGATAATGGCAAATAAGCCATTGGTCACATAGTCACTAACAAAGCTGCCTTCGGTGTTTAATCCTGAGTAGTTTATAAATAAACCCAGTATGATACCCAGCACCATGGCAACAATAATCTTGCCCGTTAATCCCATATTCTTCCACATAACTACTGTCCTTGGTTGCCGTAACGCGCAGCCATAAATACGCTACCTAGTATATAAGTATCGTTTTTATGCCTATTTTCGTTACGTCTAAAAGTTTGTTATCTGTCTCTGAAGTCAGATTTTGGGGACAATATAAAAGAATTGTTGGGGTAACTGCAAGAAATATTTATGACTAAAACAGCGCAAGAGAATAAACGCACGGTATTTTAATTTTATTTATCGGCAAAAATTTTTAGATTAAATTGAATAACATAAGCAATTTTTGAGTAAATTGATTGGTAGTAGTTGGGGTATAAACAAAAAAGCGAGACTATTCATATTGAATAATCTCGCTTAAGGGCGAACCGATTATGAGCAGAGGTTGGTCTTAGCGGTTTTATACCGTGACTGTTTAAAACCGCAATAACTTCAAACCTTTTTATATCTTGTCATTTTCGTCACGACGTAGACCATCTTGCCACTCAGCATGATTGTCAGGTTTTTCTATGCCACTATCTGTTTCTTTTATCATTTTATCAGAAGTAGGATCAGTTTTATGCAGGCTATGGTTATAGCTCATACGCTCGCTCAAATGGGTTTCTGCATCACGGCGACGCGGATCAAGCGCTTCTGCATCAGGATTTGCATCCTTAAAGTCGGCTTGTTCTTGCACTTCTTCGACTGTATCTTGCTCGCTGACCATTTTGACATCACCATCGCTTTCATAGCCGTGGTCTGGGTTGTCATCGCCCGTGGATTCTTGCTTATCAGCAGTGACCGCATCAGCCGTCTGCGTAGAATCATCTGTCGCAACGCCGTTTCTTGCTTGCGCTTGGTTTTTTAATTGCGCGTAATCGGTGAGTTTATGTACCGCATTATCCAAACTGTGCGGATTATCGCGAGGTTGCGCTTCGGCTAAATGCTTATCAAAGACATCGGTTAATAAGGAATCAAAACGTATGGCATTATAGCGAATCAGCTGCTCCGCCTCTGCTTCGGTAATATCACCATTTTGGCTAGCATAAACCACATGATCTTCAAAAGTCAGACCTTCGAAATGGTCTTTATGCTCTGCCTTTTTAAATTTCTGCCATAAAGGCTCTACTTCGAGCAGGGTTTGATAAGCGTTTTCCATGCGACCATTGACATCATGTGGCTCAGTATTGTAATACACCATGGTTTTAAGGTAATCGCGGAATGGATTGGCTTCAAAGTCATCCATAAAGGTATCGCCTAATTGGCGTTTGAGCTCGTCGCTCACTGGGGCAAAGATACGACCGCTTGGGAAAGTGACAAAGCTGACTACGCTTGCCGCCATGCGATTTGGGAAGTTGGCAAACAAAGATAAAAAGGCTTCTTGAATGGTGTAAAGGCTATTTTTTAGCGCCACTTCTGCATGTAAGCGCTCGGCTTCTGATTTAGAACCATATTCATAAAATTGCAAAATCGCTGTACAGATAAATAGATGGGCGTGAATATCTGCTAAGCGCCCAGAGAGCATCTCTTTACGTTTTAAATCACCCGCGAGTAGACCTAGCGCCATATCAGCGGTCAGGGCAAATCCTGCGCTTAGACGATTGATGTCTTTATAATAAGGGCGGGTAAAGCTATCGGCAAAACTTGGCGCATGACTGCTACCACCGACATAACCTGCGACAAAGGCTTTGGCGCCGCGATTAAAGGTATAGCCCAAATGTTTAAAGAATAGATTATCGAACTCTTTAAGCGCGCCTTCTTTATCGTCACTTTGTAGCAATTGTAGCTCATCGAACAGATAAGGGTGGCAGCGCATCGCCCCTTGACCAAAAATCATCAACGAGCGCGTTAAAATATTGGCGCCTTCAACAGTGATAGAGACGGGAATGGATTGATAAGGAATCGCTAAAAAGTTGCGCGGGCCCATTTGTACGGCGCGACCACCGACGACATCCATACCGTCATTAATGACATTGCGCATGGTTTCAGTCGCATAGTATTTTGCCATTGCCGTCATGACCGATGGCGTACCACCTTGGTTTAGACCGCAGGTGACCAGATGACGAAACGCTTCAAGCATGTAAGTGTTACTTGCCATGCTGCTGGTCACGTCCTGAATGCCTTCAAATTTACCGATCGAGATTTTGAATTGCTCACGTACTTTTGCAAATGCCCCAACGGTCAAATAGGCAACTTCACTGGCCGACGTTGATAGCGCTGGCAAGGAGATGCCGCGACCAACGCCCAAACATTCCATCAGCATCCGCCAGCCGCGACCAGCGTTTTCGACGCCGCCGATAATATAATCGAGCGGAATAAAGACGTCGTTGCCATCGACCGTCCCATTCATAAATGGCGAGCCAACTGGATTATGCCTTGGTCCTGTAATGACGCCTTCGTGACTGGCAGGCACCAACGCACAGGTAATACCGTAATCAGTCTTTTTAGGGTCACCAAGTAGACCTTCGGGGTCATACATTTTAAAGGCTAAGCCAACGACGGTAGCGATAGGCGCTAGGGTAATCCAGCGCTTAGAAAAATTCATACACAGACCGAGTACTTGCTCGCCTTCATGCATGCCATAGCAAACCACGCCCGTATCAGGAATTGCGCCAGCGTCAGAACCCGCCTCAGGGCCGGTCAAACCAAAACAGGGGATTTCATCACCTTTGGCAAGACCCGGTAGCCAGCGTTGCTTTTGCGCATCGGTGCCATAATGCATCAAAAGCTCACCAGGGCCAAGTGAGTTTGGCACCATACAGCTGACAGCAGCTGTCGGTGAGCGCGAGGCAATCTTACTCATCACGCGGCTTTGCGCATACGAGCTAAACTCCAGTCCGCCATATTCTTTTGGAATGATTAAGCCCAAAAAGCCATTGTCTTTGATAAAGCGCCACGCTTCTGGTGACAACTCTTTATCTTCATGGTGAATTTTCCACTCATCAAGCATCGCGCACAGCACTTCGACTTCATTATCGATAAAGCTTTGTTCTTCTTCTGACAATTCAGGGTACGGGTATTTAGCGAAGGTATCCCAATTCGGCGCGCCCATAAATAGCTCTTTTTCCCACCAACTGGTACCAGCATCGAGCGCTTCACGTTCGGTATCACTCATGCTTGGCATGGCGCCGCCCAAAGCTTTATAAACGGGCTTGGTAATCAATGACTGACGCAGCGGAGTGAGCAGCAGCACCAAGCACAGTAATGCAATCGGTATGCCTAAGATGAGCGACCATGGACTGATAAAGGCGGTGACGAGGACGGTAACAAGGGCGACGATACTACCGGTGACACGCGATAAGGATAATAAAAAGATGGCCAAGACCATGGCTAACTGAATGAGGATTGCCAAAATAAAAAAGCCAATGGCCATGACTGTCTCCTTGCTAACGCCGAATACACCAGCGTAAAATTTAAGTGAATAAAAAAATGCAATAATGTGAATTATTATTTTAATTTTTCATTATAGCTGGGCTTAGAACAAGCTCATTTATGCTACAAATTGAATATCTGTGTTGGACTTTATTTAAAACTTAAGCTTGTAGATAACTACTGTATAAAAGCTCTTAGAGCAAAAATAAAGTAAGCTACCAATATGAAACAGTTGTTTATAACTATCAAGAGCCAAAATGCTACGCTATGTCGAAAATATGTATCAAGCGTCAGACAGAAGTTGCTAGCTAAAAGGTCTCAGGCAAAAGGCGCTAGGCTTTTCTCAGCGTACGAGAGCGTTTCATTGCGCCCGACGATGATATGGTCAATTAAAGACAAATCTATTAAGTCGCAGGCTTTTTTTAGCTCATAAGTGAGTAAATTATCGGCCGTTGATGGGGTAGCGTCAGTATGAGGATGATTATGAGCAACGATAAGCTGACTGGCAGCGTGGCTCAACGCATGGCGTAACACATGTTTGATGCAAACCGAACAAGAGGAAATCCCGCCAGTAAATAGTATCTCAAAATTGATTAAATTTAGCGCATTATCTAAACATAGCACGGCAAAAACTTCACGAGACTCACCGCGCAGCTGAGTGCTGATGTAGTCTTTGACCATTTGCGAGCGCCCAAGGGCATGACCGGTTTTAAGCTGACTGTCCAAATAACGCCTGCCCATCTCAAGCGATGCTAGAATCTGCGCGTACTTAGCGGGACCGATACCGTGACAAGCAAGTACCGTCTCTTTTGGTGCGGCCAAAAGTTCAGCTAGGCTGCCAAACTGCTCTATTAAATGCCGAGCAAGCTCAATGGCCGATTGCGACGGGGTACCTGTGCGCAAAAATATCGCTAATATCTCGGCATCAGATAAGTGAGCGGCACCAAATTTCAGTAGCTTTTCACGTGGCCTGTCATCTTCGTGCCAGTCTTTAATTGCCATTGTTACTCCTTAACAAAGGATGGATGCCAGATAACTGAGATAAATCTACAAAACTTCCCCTAACTTATCGCATAATTGTTACTATAAGCGCAATTTTTATCTTTCATTTTTTTATCGATGCCATGCTTATGTCAAATATTGTGCTTGCTATCACTGGCGGTATCGCCGCCTATAAATCTGCTATTTTTGCCCGTCTTTTAGTCAAGGCGGGCTTTGATGTGCGCGTCATTATGACCACAGGCGCACAAGCCTTTATCACGCCGCTGACTTTGCAGGCTTTGACTGGTAATGAGGTGCATATCTCATTACTTGATGAGCAAGCAGAGGCGGGTATGGGTCATATTGAGCTTGCTAAATGGGCAGACTTGATTGTCATTGCGCCTGCTTCCGCCAATACCTTAGCGCGGCTGGCAATGGGTATGGCAGATGATTTATTGACTACGGTCTGCTTAGCTACGACTGCGCCGGTTATCATTGCGCCAGCCATGAATCAGCAGATGTGGGCGCATCCGGCGGTGAATCTCAATGTGCAAACTCTGCACGATATGAATTATCAAATTATTGCACCTGGCAGCGGCGAGCAGGCATGCGGTGACGTCGGAGCAGGGCGCTTGCCTGAGCCTGAAGATTTATTAGCGGAAGTACAATTATTTACCGCCATGCAAACCACGCCGCAGCTTTTAGCCGGTAAACGCGTGGTGATTACCGCAGGACCAACGGTAGAAGCTATCGATCCCGTGCGCTATTTATCCAATCACTCCACTGGCAAAATGGGCTTTGCTTTAGCCCGTGCTTGCGTGGCCGCTGGCGCAGAGGTGATTTTGATTGCTGGTGGCAAAGTTGCCTTGCCAACACCGCTTAATGTCACGCGCATTGATGTGTTATCAGCGCAAGATATGTTGATAGCCGCACAGCAATGTGTTGATGGCACGCATAGTGCGCTACAGTATTTACCTGAAGACGCTGATGAGCATTCTCATGAACATAGCCATGAACATAGCCATGACCATTCTCATCATCACGATGACTGTGGTTGCGGTGAAGCGCATCAACATGAAAATGAACATGCTGAAAATGAGAGTGCGGGTATAAAGGTTGCTGATATTTTTATCGCCACTGCCGCCGTCGCCGATTATCGTACCCTCGATGCCGCGCCGCAAAAAATCAAAAAAACCCAAGATGCCATGACGCTAAACTTGGTTAAAAACCCTGATATTTTAGCGACGATTTCTCTTGCCCATCCGGAGCTGTTTGTCGTGGGTTTTGCAGCAGAAACGCAAGATGTTGAGCGCTATGCGCGTGGCAAGCTGCTATCTAAAGACTTAGATTTGATCGCTTGTAATGACGTTTCGCGCGCCGATATTGGTTTTGCCAGTGACGATAATGCCATGCAAGTGTTTTTCTCCGAGCGTTATGAACACGATAATGTGATTCTTGAAAAGGCCAGCAAAGATGAGATTGCCGAGCAGTTAGTTACTATTATTGGTGAGACCATTTGGCAACGTCATCAAGCATAATTAATCATAAGAAACGGTCTACTTATGCTGATTGCGCTGTTGTCAATGTCAGTCGCCGATATCTATCATCACTATCGTTATTAGGTTATAAGTTTCTATGACTCATATGACGAATATGATGGATAGCGATAGTACCCAGACGTTATTGCTACTGGCAATTTTTGCGCTAGCATCATTATTGCATGGTATTAGCGGACTGGGTGTGACGTTAGTAACCACCACTGCACTTGCCAGTATTTATCCGTTACCGCATGCGATTGTCTTGGTGATTTTCCCGTCGTTATTGCTCAATGCCATGACGTGGTTAGCAGGTGGCGGACGCAGTATTTGGCAAAATTTCATCTATTACGGTAGGCGCTATTGGTTATTGGCATTGACCAGCCTGCTCGGTAGTATGCTCGGTGCCAAGCTACTGCTGTGGGTCGATAGCGCATATATTCTATTGGTATTAGCTGCGGTGATTGGCTTTTATGTCAGCAGTAGCTTGCTCGGTAAGCAAATCCGTCTGCCCAATACCAAGCCTGTGTTGATTATCGTTGGACTTAGTGCTGGAATAATTGGCGGTGCGACCAATGCTATGTCGACCATACTCATGATGTATTTACTGTCCGCAAGTGACGATAAGCATACCATCGCCAAAGTTGGCAACATGTGCTATTTCTTGGGTAAGGTTGCGCAAATTATTGTCTTACGTGAACCTATCATGGCGCTAAGTGCTAATGAGTGGCAGCTGATTATCTTACTGAGTGTATTGTCTATCGCTGCGCTGTTGGTTGGGATTCGCTTGCGTCGCTATTTACCGCAAGCCCGCTTTCGTCAGCTTATCTTGTTGATTCTTACCGTTCTCGGTATTCGGGTTGGCTGGCAAGGCATAACAGCGTTGCTATAAACTTAACGCTTAAACAAGTTTAGCGATTAAATAGATTTAATATTATAGTGGCAACGATACTGATAATAATCATGGTGACCACTGGAAAGTAAACTCGCGTATTGCCTGAGGTATGTTTGATATCGCCTGGCATATTGCCGAGCCACGAAAATGCATTTGGAAACAGCAGCCAAATAATGCCGATAATAACCAGCAAAATTCCTACACCAATCAATATTTTTGCCATTTAAACTCTCGCTAACCTCTCTAGTTTTCTTACGTTATTTGGTCATGGCTTTTTCTAAGTAACACCTTAATCAATCAATTCTGCAAAAAACAGCTGCTGTGCCAAACGAAACGTATTACAGTGCGCCTCAACCACGTCTTCAATATCTTCTGAATAGCCGCCGCCCATGACGATAGCCACGGGAATATTGGCCGCTTTAGCTTGTTGTAGGACAAACGCATCACGCGCCTTACAACCCTCTAGCGTCAGACTAAGCTTGCCCAATTTATCGGTTGCCAACACATCGACCGCAGATTGATAGAACATCATATCCGGTGCAAACTCATGGATTAAGCGTGGCAGCGTATCCTCTAATATCTGTAAGTATTCTGCATCAGCCGTATCATTATCCAGCTCGATATCTAAGTCTGATACTTGTTTGCGAAACGGGTAGTTTTTTGCGCCATGCATACTAAAGACAAAAACGCGCGGCTCATCCGCCATGATACTGGCGTTGCCATTACCTTGATGCACGTCTAAATCCACGATTAAGATTCGTTGTGCCTGTCCACGATTTAATAATAAATTGCTGGCGATACAAACATCATTAAACACACAAAACCCCTCGCCATGATCGGCAAAAGCATGGTGAGTGCCGCCCGCGACGTTCATCGCCACGCCGTATTGCTGCGCATATAACGCACATTCATAGGTGGCATGGGCAATATAACGACCACGCTCTACCAACTCTGGCGTCATCTCAAAACCAATGGCGCGCGCTTCTTTACGTGGTAAGGTTTGGGTTTTAAGCTGCTGCCAATAGTCCGCAGTATGCGTGGTTAAAATCTCCTCTTCGCTCAGACGTTTTGGGGCAAAAAAATTATCGCTAGTGATGGTCCCTTCGGCCAGTAAACGCTCAGGAATCATCGTATATTTTTGCATGGGGAAGCGGTGTTTTTCGGGTACGGAATAACGAAAAATATCAGAGTAAGCAATTTTTAGCATAGTATTAACGTATGTCTTTTAAAAAGTAATTTAAGAATAGAAGGTAAAAGAATAGAGAGGTTTAAGCGTTTTGAAAGTAGAGGATTGGTGAGTAATTGTAAGAGCGACAAATACTGAGTTTGCGCAATGGATTACTGAACAAACTGCGTAGGTAAGAAAAAGGTGCGCGCATCCTCTTGTCGATGTAGCGCCATCAGTAAATCTTGCAATTCTGTAGCAGGATTTTGATTGTTGACCAATTCACTAAATATCTCATAAGTCACCGTGGTCATCGCGATGACACTTTGTAATAAGTGCTCAATGGTACTTTCATCCATACCGACCGCTTCGACATCGATGGCGTTTTTGTAGCGTATTTCGCCATCATTGATATCCATTTCGAGATTGCCAATCAGCATGTCGTAATTAATTTGGGTAATCAGTAACATGGCGGCGCTTTGATGGCTTTCGGGTATTAAGAACGGCAAAACACCATAGACCGCTAGCAAGTTGTTATGTTCTTGCACGCGAAATAGGTAGCCGCAATCAAGATTTTTATTGCGCATTCTAAAAGACAAATAGTGTGATTGCTGGCTGTCGTTATTATCGCTGACACTGCTTTTAGGTCGATAATGGTTATAATGCCATTGTTGATCGTCGAAATACTGCTTAAGATAATTGACAATAGGGGTGTCATTCAGCGCAGTTTGCTGCGTCATGCTGTCTATGTCATTATCAAAATCAAAATAAGCGTCAGTATCAGTATCAGTATCAGTGTCAGTGCTGCTATCTAAGCGACTATCAAGATTGCTACTAAGGCTGCTATAAATAACCTCATCGAAGTGATTATCAAAGTGGCTATCAACGCTCTGGTTTGCGTTACGGTTCACATTATGGTTTAAGTCAGGGCTAGAGCCGATAATATCCGTATCATCATTGTCATTATTATCACTGTCTTTAGGATAAGTTTGAATACTATCTCTTTCATTTTTTGAAGGATAAGCGTTGTTTTTATCCTGTTTTGTCAGACTTGAATCTGAACTCAAGTCCGAGTCCGAGTCCAAGTCCAAGTCCAAGTCCAAGTCGTTATCAATCTTCGTGTCGTCAATAGTAGCCTGTTCAGTTGCCATACTAAGCAACTGCTTGATTCTTTGCCATAAGCTGAGTTTAGAAGATTCGCTCATAGATAATAGCTGACTAATAAAGGGTGAATAATAAAATTTTAAAGAAAACCGTACGCTAAAACAGCAGATTAATTGCTGCCAAATACCAGTCCTGCTTTGATACTAGGCTGCGCATAAAACGCTTGCAGCATCTCTGTTATATGCGCCGTAAACCATGAGCTTTCAAGAGCGTCCGTGACGACAGGGAGCAGGGCGGTACTCAATTGCGTTATTGCCTGCTCATCGATGTGTAAACTTGCCGCGATAGTAGCTATGCTATCGGCCTGATGGTTGCTATACCAAGTATCGACGCTCGCTGCCACAAGGCTGTGCAAGTAAGGCGATAGGCGCAGACGGTTGTAGCTTTGTTGAATACTATTTTCAATATGCGCGATACTGCTATCGTTTGGCTCATCGCGTAAATAGGTTTGGATTTCGCTGATTGGTTTTTCTTTGATACGCCCCCAACCGGTGACCAATAAGCGCGCAACCTCTTCGTTGGTTAAATGCGCTTGGGCGTTGGCTTCTGCTCGGCGTGTTAAATCTTTAATATTGCGATGCAGGTAGGACTGCAGTTTTTCATCAAGATTGCGGTTGGTGGCTTTTTCAAACGAGCTGCGCCCAAGTTTCATCAGTTTACCAGCAGGGCCCGCTTTATCTAGCGTGGATTCCATAAAATCGTTGATAGCGTGATACAGCGTTTGCGTCAATAAATCAGCAAAGGTTTCATTGCCAACCAGCGTATGCACCAAGATATTACGCTGCTCTTCATGACTGCCGACATAGCTGGCTAGGATCTCAACTTGGCTGTCATCGACCAATTCTGATAAAGGCACATTATCATTAACCGGATGATAAATAATAGTATGCAAAATATCACGAATATCGCGTCGTACTACCTCGCTTAGCGGCTGCTTGAGAAACCAGTCATTAATAAGATGCTGCAAATCATCGCTACTGATATATTTGCTCAATGGCTGCTCGCCAAACCACTGCCAAGCCTGTGTTGCTAAAGGCTGGGCTTGCGCATGCAGCCATTGTTGCATAAAGGCAACTTGCGCCTCGATTAAGCGGTCGAGCGTTAGGTTGGTGCTCGTAGCACTTTGAGTGTCTAAATTTTGGCTATCTTTTGAAGTCTGCATAGGTTTTGAGGTCATAGTAATCGACAATTTGTTATACTGTGGGGTTGAAGTAAGCATAAAGTATTATGCCACGAACATCAGCGGTGTTTGTGATGAATATTGCCTGCTGCTTAATAAATAAATGAGAGGTTTGGATGACGGCTCTGAATACAGCTTTACTTGCGCTTGATAAGCTAACGGTTCAGCGCGGTGAAATTCCTTTATGTGAAGGCGTGACGCTCAATCTGGCGGCGGGTAGCATTTGTCACTTGGTCGGTGCTAATGGCACGGGTAAAACGACGCTACTGATGCAATTAGCTGGGTTATTGCCAGTGCTAAGCGGTGAGGTTATTTATCAAGGGATAGCAAACTTACCCGTGCAGCCTTTATATGTATCGCATCAATTGGGCATTCATCCAAACCTGACCGTCGCCCAAAACCTCACTTTTTTGCTTAATTTATATGGCATTAGTCCAAGTACAGCTGAGATCGATGACGCCCTTACATGGGTAGGGCTGCAGGGTTTTGAAACGATTAGCTCAAGCCATTTATCTGCGGGGCAAACACGGCGCATTACCCTTGCACGGCTTTATTTATTAACGCCTGAGGTCACGCCTTTATGGCTACTCGATGAGCCATTTACCGCGCTTGACGTCGATATGGTAGCACGCATGGAAGATAGGTTGCGCGAATTTGCTACGGCTGGCGGTGCGATACTAATGACCAGTCACCAAGCCGTCGGCGTTGCCAATCAAGTGCTCGATTTGTCCGATTATATGGTGTAAATGCTATCAATATAACTGCCATGAACATCAATCTAACTGCAACAAGCGTCAATATAAGTGCGACACGCATGAGTGGAAGAGCCAATAAATGATAGACACTGACAGTGCAGTAAAAACCGTGAATACAAGCTCGGATGCTAATACTTCAAATGTTAATACAGCTGCTGTGCGCGGTATCAGTTTTATGCAGCTTTGGCGGCGTGAATGGCAGGTCAAGCAGCAAGGCGCGGTGCAGTGGTTATATCCTTTGGTACTGTTCCTAGTGATTATCACCTTGTTTCCGCTAGCGGTTGGTAGCGAGCCTGCTTTATTACAACGCCTTGGCGTATCGGCAGTGTGGATTGCGGCATTACTGTCACTGGTAATGGGTGTTGATGGCTTGTTTAAGCCTGCGCTTGATAATGGTACGCTTGCGCAGTTAGTCGTCGCTAAAGCATCGCTGCCATTATGGGTGCTGATTCGTTTGGTTATTCACTGGATTTTTAGTAGCGGCATTGTGGCAGTATTAAGTTTGCTCGCCGTGCCTTTATTTCAGCTAAGCTGGTTTGAGGCATGGATATTGATGGCGTCTATTATTACTGGTAGTCCGATGCTGCTCATGCTGTCAGCAGTCGCCAGTAGTTTGACGTTATCACTAAAAAACGGCGCGGTGCTGGTACCTTTGATTGCCTTACCGATGCAGTTGCCGGTATTGATTTTTGCTACTGGTGCGATTGATTTATTTGCCACAGGTCTCAACGGCTTGCCGATTTTAGCGTTATTATTAGCAGGTAGCATCATTTCGATACTGGTGATGCCATGGGTGATTGCAATGACGTTAAAAATGGCATGGTTAAATTAACAATTAATGTTGGCATGTTATATTCAGGTCAATATTAAAAAGAGGCAGCGGGGCTGGGATAAATTTTTCGTCGCCTCTGTCGGCGTAGGCACAGCAAGCAAGAAAAATTTGCACCAGTCACCCGGCATAGTATTGTCTATCCTTTTCATTTAGTATCGACTATATACCTTTTCTGATGAAAGCCCTTTATCTTAACAGCATGATGAAAACTGGCAACTTTGCTATAATAGGCTATTCAACAAATAATCACGTGTAGATTCTATCCAGCGTTTAACGTCAGCAAGTTAGCGGGTAGGCGTATGAATCATGCGTTTTACTCGATAATCACCAGCTGCGCAATAGGTTTATTCCCATGCCCAACCTGAATAATGTCTCATCTCCTAGCCTGTGGCAACGCATTTGGCAGGTCTTTTTGACCACTGTGGGTACTAAGCAGTTTTTTCGTATCTTTGCACCTTGGGTTAAGTGGCTCGCGATATTAGCCGGTCTCTGTCTGTTCATCGGTAGCGTTTGGGGCTTGGCATTTGCGCCGCCGGATTATCTGCAAGGTAATAGCTATCGCATTATTTTCATCCATGTACCCGCTGCCAGTCTCGCTATCTCTATTTATTTTGCCTTAGCGGTACTTGGTGTCATTTATCTGGTATGGAAAATTAAGACCGCAAGCCTTGTAGCTCAGGCACTGGCTCCGATGGGGTTTTTGCTTTGTGTGATTAGTTTACTCACAGGTTCTATATGGGCAAAACCGACGTGGGGGACGTATTGGGTTTGGGATGCACGCTTGACGTCTATGCTCATTTTGGCGTTTTTGTATGCTGGGGTAATGGCGTTGTTTGCGGCCTTTGAACATACCGCCAATCGCGGTAAAGCGGCGGCTATTTTGTCTATCGTTGGCGCGGTGAATTTGCCTATTATCAAGTACTCAGTGCAGTGGTGGAATACCTTGCACCAAGGTTCAACCTTTACCCTGACGGCGGCACCAAAAATGTCGGCAGATATGTGGCTGCCCTTACTACTGATGATTATTGGTAGTTATTTACTGGTCGCTTCATTGGCCATTTATCGGACCAATACCCTGATTTTATATCGCGACCAAGGCAAAGCATGGGTCAAAGAATACGTTCGTAGCCAAAATAAATAATCCTAAAATACAACCATAAACCAAGCAAATAACGGCTAGGGAAATAAAATGCAGCCTTACTTTTATAGCGTCTCTGAGTTTGTTGCCATGGGTGAGCATGGCGTGTTTGTCTGGTCATGCTGGGCAATTACGGTTGGCGTGATGCTGTTTTTTATTATTTATAGCCGCCGTCAACGCCAAGCGCTTATCAAGCAGCTATCCATTCAGCAAGCTCGTCAAGCACAGCGCGCTGCCAAGACCCCTAATTCTAAAACCAAACAACCATCCTAAACAAATCTTCTTAAAAAATTCTTTTTAATATCAAATTTTTAGCCTATCAAATAATAATGCCTTACTGGTAAATATATGACCGCATCGGTTGCTAGGGGGGCTTATTGATTTGGGCAAAAAATGCTACCATATAGGTATTAGAAAAGTACGGTTAGACGGGCTTATCATTAAGTCAGTCCAATAAGCATTTCTTTAATATTTTCTGTTTTGCAGACGAGTGGTTTGTAGAACAGCGACTCATCAATGAGGTAGTGGTATGAACGCAGTTCGTCGCAAAAAACTGATGTGGGTTATGTTTACGCTTGCAGGGGCGGCGATTGCCGTGGTATTGGTGATTTATGCCATTGGGCAACAGACCGATTACTACTTTGACGCCACCGCCATTGCGCAAGGTGAAGCGCCTCAGGATAAGCGTATCCGCGCTGGTGGTATGGTCGTTGCCGGTAGTGTCCAACGTGCGCCAGACGACCCGTTAAGCGTGGAGTTTGCGATCACCGACTTTGAATCAACCGTGCCGGTGACCTATCAAGGTATATTGCCTGATTTATTCGCTGAAAACTCAGGCGTGGTAGCAACGGGTAAAATGCAAGGTGATACCTTTGTCGCAGGCGAAGTATTGGCCAAGCATGATGAAAACTATATGCCGCCAGAAGTGGCCAAATCGATGAAAGAAAACAATCGTAACGGCGCCATACCTTCTTCTGAGCAATACAATCCTGCCGAAAAAGTGCATAAGACCGATACTTTGCAGCAGTAACAACGCTGACAATACAATTATTAATAGTTATCGTAAAAAGTATTAAACATAAAAAAAGCCAGTGACCTTTATCACTGGCTTTTTTGTGCTTATTTTCATTTTTACATTACTATAGCTTACTAATCATCCCATTCTGGTGAATAATCTGGATGCTTAATTTTACGCCCATCGCTACGCGCTAAGCTACCGATTTTCTCAAGCTCATCCGCACTGAGCGTTACCTTGACAGCATCTAAGTTGCCTTGTAAATGGTCGGGGTTAGAGGTTTTTGGAATGGCAATACGTGCCTTATCAGATAAAATCCACGCTAGTGAAACTTGCGCTGGTGTAATCCCATGCTTATCAGCAATGTCTTTAATGATTTCATTATCAAACACATCACCACGAGCAAGCGGCGAGTAAGCTTCTAATAAAATATGGTGATTGTTTAAAAAAGTCTGCAGGGTGTTTTGCTTAATAAAGGGATGAAACTCAACCTGATTAACCGCAATCGGCACATCAGCATATTTTTTAGCCTCGATAATATTGGCGATATTAAAGTTAGATACCCCAATATTACGAGTCAGCCCTTGTTTTTGTAGCTCGCAAAGCGCTGGCATCGTTTCAGACAAAGGCACCCGATCATCAGGCCAATGCAGCAGCAGTAAATCAACATAATCAGTATCTAAGTTTTCTAGCGAGCGCTTGGCCGCAGCGATAAGTTTTTCTGGTTCAAACTTCATGTCATCAGGAAATATTTTCGTCGTTAAAAAGAACTTATCACGCGCGACGCCTGATTGCTTAATGCCTTTTCCCACCTCGACTTCATTATCATAAGCTTGGGCAGTATCAATATGCTCATAGCCCATTTGTAGCCCCTGGCTGACCACATCGATACAGTCTTGTCCCGTTGATTGCCATGTACCCAGTCCGAGTACCGGAATGTTCGCTTGTCCAGCGGTGCGAATATTATAAGTTTTAGCACGCATATTATTATCCTTGTTTTTTTGTGATTTATTAATGGTTCTTATCGTTATTAATAGAGAATTTGAGCAGACATATAAATTTCTTAGATTTTATTAAGCGTCGATTTTTATTAAATCAAAGCTTATATTAAGGCACATTCTCTATTAAGCTTAGCCACTATAAAAAGAAAATAGGCTAAGTGAAAGAGTAAGTGACGCTTTCCTACAAACCACAAACAGGCTGTAACGTCATTGCGAGTCGTTGATTGTACCCATTCAATAAAATTTAAGAGCAAAAAAGCCCACTATTCAAAATAATGGGCTTTTTCAAATTAAGGCAATTTTAACTGTAAAAACGTTTTATTTATTCGAATTAATCGTTTTTACAATGGTTAATATTAACTATTGAGCAGCAGCTTCGGCAACTGGTGCAGTATCTGTTGTAGGAGCAGCGGTTGCAGGGGCTGCAGCAGCAGTAGCTGTGTTCTCACCCCAGATTTTTGGGTATTTGTAGCCTGGGAAGCTATCGTGAGCATACTTTTTAAAGGCCTCTGAGTTATAAGCGTTGGTCACGTCTTTGACCCATTTCTTATCTTTATCCGCAGTTTTGATGGCAGACCAGTTGACATAAGCAAAGCTTGGCTCTTGGAATAGCGCTTCAGTCAGCTTAATACCCGCATCGGTTGCGTAGTTGCCATTGATAACAGCAAAGTCTACTTCATCACGCGCACGTGGCAGCTGGGCTGCTTCTAGCTCAATGATTTTGATGTCGTACTTGCTGTTATCAGCGATATCTGCTTTTGATGCGGTCAGAGGATCGATGTTGTCTTTTAGGGTAATCCAACCAAGCTCATCCATCATGACCAATGCACGAGCAAAGTTACTTGGGTCATTAGGCGCAGAAACGCTCATGCCTTTGTAGGCTTCGTCAAGCTTGGTCTTTTTACCAGTATAGATGCCAAGTGGCGCAGTTGGCACTTGGAAGACTTCAACCAAATCAAGATTATTCTCTTTTTTAAAGGTATCAAGATAAGGCTTATGTTGGAAGATATTGATGTCTAAATCGCCATCAGCTAAAGCAATGTTTGGACGTACATAATCAGTAAAGGTGACCAGCTCAACTTCATAGCCTTGCGCTTCTAACGAGCCTTTTACTTGGTTACGAACCATATCAGCAAAATCGCCTTCAGTGGTACCGATCACAATCTTGCTATGTTCAGGATCGATATCGTTGCCCGCTGCCGTTTCTGTCGTCGTTGATTCAGTAGCACCTTCAGTGACTGGCTCTTTGCTAGCTTCTGGTGCTGATGAGTTATTACAACCGACCAATACAAGGCCTGATACGCCAACGGTGGCCAATGCGGTCGCGAGTTGACGGCTGATATCTGTTAATTTCATGAAACTTCCTTAATAAGGGGGAGGGAATAGGGATTAAATGTCAACAGTAAAAATCCGCATTAAAAAAGCAACATTATGAATAGTAATGCTGCTAAGTTAAAGGCTGTTAAGATAGTATCAAAATTAAAGGGAATCAGTTACAAAGTCAAGCATTTGCTTAGGATGAATCGGCATTAAACCTTGAGTATTATTCATATTAAACAGTCTTTGCCTCTCAAAATAAAAGGTGAAATCACCATAATAGAGAGGGTAAAGACTAAAACTTTGGCTTAACGTTTATCTAAACGGGTAGCTATCCAATTACCAGATGCCTGAATACCGATGACCATAATCGATAGCATCACGACGATAAAGACCATCACCTCAGTTTGATAGCGATAGTAACCGTAACGAATGGCCAAATCGCCCAAACCCCCACCACCAATCATACCCGCCGCCGCCGAAAACGACAGTAAGCTGATACATAAAATGGTCACGGACAATACCAAACCTGAGCGCGCTTCATTAAGCAATACTTTGATGATGGTCAAGGGGCGGGCACCCATAGATTCCGTTGCTTCGATAATGCCGCGTGGTACTTCGCGCAGATTTTGCTCGACCAAGCGTGCGAAGTAAAAGGAACCGGCAATCGCCAGTACTAGTGACGCGGCAATTGGTCCAATACCCGTGCCAACGATGGCTTTGGTAAAAGGACTCATGGCAATCATCAAAATCACAAACGGGAAGGCGCGCATAAAGTTGGTGATCGCACCAAGGACACCATACAAGGTTTTATTTTGCAGAAACTGCCGATCACTGGATAAAAACAAGAATACTCCAAACAGACCGCCGATAACGATGGCGACCGTCGTTGAGATACCTAGCATAATAAAGGTATCTACAAACGCCTGCAAAATTTCTTTACGTAGCGCAAGCAGCTTGTCCAATGAGGCGGATAATTCAGCACCAGTTAACATGTCTATTCTCCTGCCTCTTAATCTTCATGAACCAAGCCTTTGCCAATCGGGGTCGTGGCCTGAATCAGACCGTCGCGGATATCGGCAACCTCGAGCAACTGCCCTTGATGTAACAATGCGGCGCGGTCGCATAGCCTACGAATGACGCTCATCTCATGGGTGACGATGACAATGGTGACGCCAAGCTGCTCATTAATATCACGCAGACAAGTCAATAAGCTGCGCGTGGTTGAAGGATCAAGCGCACTGGTCGGCTCATCAGCCAATAATACTTTTGGGCTCGGCGCGATCGCACGGGCGATACCAACACGCTGTTTTTGTCCGCCTGATAGCTGCGCAGGATAGTGCCCAGCACGGTCAGTCAAATCAACGATTTCTAAGCAGTCCATCACACGCTTATAAATATCGGCACGCGGATAACCTGCCACCGTTAAGTTAAAGGCGACATTATCATAGACAGTACGGTTAGACATCAGGTTAAACTGCTGAAAAATCATACCGATATTGTGGCGGGCGATACGTAAGTCACTGGCCGATAAGGTGGTCAAATCGGTACCATCTATGATGACTTGACCTGAGTCTGGGCGCTCAAGTAAATTAATCAGGCGTAATAAGGTAGACTTACCCGCGCCCGAATAACCCATTAAACCAAAGATTTCGCCTTGTTTTACCGTTAAAGATGTCGGCTCAACCGCAGTAAACCAATGTGGCTTGCCGTCTTTATCTTTTATAGACCGGTCGCTTAAAAAGCTTTTGGTCACATCGTTTAAGACAATCATGTCACTCATGGAATGCTCAAAATTTAATAAATATTTTAATGGCTATGAAGCGGTTGCAGGCTCTTTTGCGTATTTGTGCGCAAATTAAAATCAACCTTCAATAACCCTATAATAAGGGGCGCTAATATAGCATATTATGCAGCGTTTTGGATATGGACATCCATGATTAACAGATAATCTTGGCGGTAGATTGGTTAGCTGATGAGATTAGTGACGGCTGTCATGTTGATAATGAGGGTCGTGCTTGACGGGTAATACCACTAAAAATCGCGTATGACCATTAATGGTATCTGTAATGATACGGCCTTGGTGCGCCGTAACTATCTGGGCAACCAACGACAAACCAAGCCCCGAGCCTTTATTTTTTTGCTGTAAGCGTACAAAGGGGCTAAAGACTTCTTCGCGTTTATTTTCAGGGATACCTTCGCCTTCATCAATCACCGCCAGCACCGCAAATTTCGGTAGCGGGCGTATTGGCTCAGCTTTCGGCTTTTTGAGATGTTTACTAAATATGCCCTCTTTGCGGGTAGCGTTTGCCGTGTCGCCGTTTTCTTTATTAACGTTTTCTTTATTAGGGTCTTTGGTGGCACTTTTGGCGTCATCCTTCTCAGTACTAACGCTTTTATCCGCTTCTTCTATCTGTTTATTGATAGTCTTGTCATCGATGTCGTCGATGGATGTTTCTTGTTGTTCAGGAACCGCGCGCCAAATAACTTTTTTAATTTTTTCTGTCAAGTCGGTAGTAAAGCGCTGATAGGTAAGTAATAACGACGGCTCGACAATGGCTTCGGTCTCAGTGGTGCTACTTAGGTCATTGTTTAGCTCATTAGATGAGTCAATAGTTTTTGCCGTCGATGATTTATCAGTATCTGTGCTGTTATCACTATTCGTATTGCCATCAATCTCAGCATCCACAGTGATGCTTTCACCATTTTTATAAATCACTGGCGCAGGTAGTAACGCTGCGGTCGACGCTTCTTCTGTCGACGTTGATGTTGAGGTGGCTTTATTATCGCTAGGAACAATATTATCGTTAGTAATTGTGGCATCAGCATTTTGCTGGGCGTTTTGATCAGTTTCAAGCGCATGGTCGCTATCAGGCGCTTCTTCATCATAATCAAAGTCTGGGCTGTTATAATCGACAAAGCTGCTACACAGTATGGTTTGCAAAAGATAATCTGGAATAGCGTCGGCTTCATCTAGCGTTTGTACGCCGTAAAGTAATACCGTAACGGGTGGTTTGCCGTGCAGCATAGCATTGGTCAATAGGTTACGAATTAAGTGGGTCAGCATCGATGATTGACCATCGATGACGATATGCTCGCCAATCAAGGTTGCTTGAGGATAATGCTGGCGTTCTTGGTTTACTAAATCATATAAGTCCAAATGCTCAACTTGTTGTAGCGCGTGTCCAGCATCTAAACGACTGACCAGCAAAATACTCTCGACCAAATCGTTTAATCCAGACAAATCGCGATTGATAGCTTGGGCACGCTTATCAAATTTTTCTTTGGTATCACTCGGCAATGCACCCGCCAGCATATCCATCATCTCAATCTGTAAGCGAATACGGGTGATGGGCGTACGCAGCTCGTGCGAGGCGTGCGCCAATAGCAGGTTATTGGCATTGATTAGGTGTTCAATTTTTTGTGCTGCTTGGTTAAAGCCGCGCGCAAGCGATGCAATCTCATCATTACCGCGGGCATTGACTCGCACCGTAAAGTCGCCGTCGCCCAATTGCGCCATTTGTTGGCTCATCTGATTGATACGCCAAGTAATGGTACGCGCAATCCACCAAAGCACCCCTGCCATGATAAGCAGCAGCAATAGCGTACCAGTAAATAAATTTAAGGCGGCAGAGAGGACAGGTTTTTTAGGCGGCAGGCGTGATTCGTATAATAGCGTATAGCCGGTGCTACTATAAACTTGGGCTTGCTTGGTTGGGGAGGTTTCGGCAAATGAGGGAAAGACGCGCGCTAATAGCGAGGGCGGCGCAGGCAATTCTAATGGCAAATCGCTGTTGTCGCTTTGCATGAGCAAATGACCTTCATTGTCATATAGGCCCATTTTTGCTTGCAGTGATTCATCAAAAATATCAAAGCTTTTCTTGACCACCGCTAGCATAAAGCGCGCTTGTAAACGGTTGTCTTTACTGACAGCAATATTTAGCTCATGCAAAAATGGGTCGACTTGACCCAAAATTTGCGTGGCTAAGATTTCTGAACGAATACCAGCGTCTTTGTCATGTACCAACTGGGTCAATAACACCATCGCTACCGCAAATAAAATAAGTGCCAGCATGACACTGGCAAATAGTTTGGCAAATACGGAACGAAAACCCAGTTGTTGCATTAAATCATCTCTATTATCAAACGCTTATAACCATTTTATTTATTTTATTTTAATAAGTTTATCGCAATACGGGCTTAGTTTAATAGCGTTTGATTGCATGTGCTAACTATACCTGATCGGTAGCGAATTGATAACCCACACCGCGTACGGTAATGATACGTTTTGGCTGGCGCGGATTGTCTTCGATTAACGCACGCAAGCGCGAAATATGCACGTCAATGGCGCGATCAATATTATCCGAGCTATCATCGTTTGGCATCGCTTGCCATAATTGCTCACGGTTTAACACTTTGCCCGAGTGGGTAGCAAAGTAATGCAGCAGCTGAAATTGATGCGTCGTCAAACGGACTGGTTGATCATCGATAGTGACTTCATGACTGTCAGGAAAAACGCTTAGGCGCCCAAACGTTAAACTATCTGACTGGCTGTCAGCTTGATTTGGCTGCTCATGACGACGAATGACGGCACGAATACGCGCGAGTAGTTCGCGCGGCTCAAAGGGTTTGGCAATATAATCATCGGCGCCCATCTCTAAACCTAATACACGGTCTGTGGTATCGCCTTTCGCCGTTAGCATAATAATCGGCACTTTATTGGTCATGTTGTTTTTGTTGCCACGTATCTTTTGGCAAACTTGCATGCCATCCATATCAGGCAGCATCAAATCTAGCACCACCAAATCGATGTCACGCTCTTTAGCGTCTAACAAGTCCAAACCTTCTTGACCTAGTCCTGCATGATGTACATCATAATAGTTCATGGTCAGATAATCGCTGATTAATTCGGCTAAATCTGGATCGTCTTCAATTAATAAAATTTGCTTACTCATAATTTTTCCTCTAGTTGTTGTTATAGTTTGTTTAAAATGCTGTTTAAAAATACTGCTTTAAAAGTGCCTATCTACAAATGCTGTCTTTATAAAACTGTTTTTGTAAATAAGCACGCCCTAAATTTTCAAAGCCCTTAACTCTTAGTTCATTCTCACTCAAAGCGTAATCCCTATTAGTTTACGCTATATTGCCTAAACAGGATGTTATTAAACAAGATAGGCTTTGTTAATGTTTCTACACAATGTAACTACGAGCTTTGGCGCTTATGAAACTACCGCCTTTTTTCCTTCAGATTCCACCGGTAAGTTTGCCAAGCAAATCAAACTGTCATTGGTAATACCGGCAATTAAATACTGCTTAGTCAAGGGGTCATACTCGATAACTTCGACGGGCTGGCGCGTCAAACGCTGGTCTTGTTTGATAATCCAAACGTTAGCATGCAAAGGACGCAGCGGCTTATAAGGCGGTTTGTGCAGCACGGTTAGGTCAACATTGTGCAGCGCGCGCTTAGGAACAATGGTTCCAACTTCTATTTGTCCGTAGTCAACGCGCCCAGTCACCTGCATATCAGGTCGTATTTGGTTGCGACTGACTTCATTATCAACCACATTGACATAAACCAATAGCTGCTTTGGTAACTCAGTGACTGTCAGCTTACTGACCTGACCGGTAAATTTATCTATCAAGCCTTCCGCCGTGAAGTTAACCGTTTGTCCAACGGAGATTTGTGATTTGGCTTCAATCGGTAAGCTTGCGCTAAAATGCAGCTCCGTCCCGTCGCTAAGCTTTAAAAGAGGTTGACGCGGTGCTACTTGTTGGCCGCTTTTGACGTATAGCTTTTCGATATGACCTGCGAAGCTTGCCCGTACCGTTATCAAATTATTCGCCGTTTCTGTATGCTTAGAAGCTTGGTTATTGTCTAAGTCGTTATTGCTAGCACTAGCAGAATTTCCTTTAACATCCTCACCATTTTTTTCTGTACTGGGTTTTATGTTATCTGAATTCTTAGCAGTGGAATCTTTTGGCGCCGCTTGAGTACTGTTGACGGCAGACGGTTTTGGTTCAGTGGCCGCACCTTTATTATCTACTACTTCATCTTCTACTTCTAAGGAAGTTGCTACTTCATCATCGGCTTGTTCAGATGACTCTGTTGATTCAATAGGCGCTGCTTGCCGTCGAACGGTGAATAATGGTGCGCCTTTTTCGACCCGTTGATTTTTTTTCACCAACACCTGCTCTACCGTCAGTGCTTGGGCAGCAATTAGGTTTACCTGTTTGATAGGCTCAATCTCACCTTCTAAGCCAAGGCTCGGCTGATAACGGGTTGGTTTGACGCTTAGGATATGATCAGGGGTCATCGTAATGCTATCAGCACGTATGAGCAGGGGCGTGTCAAAGGCCTCGCTATTTTCAGCTGTGACAGGTTCTGACGTAGGCGGGGAGGGCTGGCAGGCGATAAGCAGCGCCGCGCCCAAAAGATACGCACTCTTTTTTAATGGGCTAAAAGCTAAAAGTATGGTGCTTGAAAATTTAGCCCTCAAACGCCTTAAATCTATAAAACCTGTCATAGCGATCACCCTTGTCAACGAATTTTTATTATATAGGGAATTATGAGGCGGTGAAATGATTACTCTTATTTACTGATTTTGAATGGTAATCGATGACTCAAAAACCATTCGCCGTACCGCAGAAACTTTATTGCAAAAAGCAGGTTGTGAAGTCGTCACCGCGATTGACGGTTTTGATGCCTTAGCGAAGATTGTTGATAACAATCCAGATATCATTTTTGTAGATATTATGATGCCGCGTTTAGATGGTTATCAGACTTGTGCCTTGATAAAAAATAATCCAGATTATGCGAGCAAACCGGTGATTATGTTGTCATCGAAAGATGGTTTGTTTGATAAAGCTCGCGGGCGCATTGTTGGTTCTGATGAGTATTTGACCAAGCCATTTAGTAAAGATGAGCTTTTTGAGGCGATTAACCAGTATCGCTAAATAATCAGTAACGTGAATAGCAGCCCGTTAAAGACCTGCTATAAAAATATTATAAGTTCGGTTATTCAGGTTAATAGTGAGCGCTTGCTGCTTAATTTTTATCTTGATGAAAATAATACTGGCATTCAATCAATACGATTTATTTTTAATCGGTTTGTTTTAACAATATATCCTGATGGATATCATCAAAAATAAAGGAAATACCTATGACTACTGTTTTAGTCATTGACGACTCGCCATCTGAGATGGCGAAATTTCGCGACATGCTTTCTAAAAATAACTTTCAAGTATTAGAAGCGAGCAATGGAGAGCAAGGTTGTCAGATGGCCGTCGACCATCTACCAGACGTCATTTTGATGGACGTGGTAATGCCTGAGATGAATGGTTTTCAGGCAACCCGCAAAATTACGCGCGGTAAAACGACTGCTCATATCCCTATTATTATGATCAGTACCAAAAACCAAGAAACAGATCGAGTATGGGGTAAGCGTCAAGGCGCTAAAGAATATATCACCAAACCGATTGATGAAAGTGGTTTGGTCCAGATAATTCGTAAAGTAATGGGGTAGCTTGTGGCATCCAGAGGATTTATTGAGCTGCTGCGTATAGCAGACTTAGCACGCGCGCGTAAAAGTGGTCGCCGCGGCGGCAAAGAGTTTGATTGGCAAGGCGTGGTATTTGAAATTGGCGGTCAGCGTTTGGTGGCACCAATGGGTCAAGTATCAGAAGTATTATCCATGCCAGAATATACCAGCTTACCTTTAGTAAAGCCTTGGATGCTCGGCATCGCCAACATCCGCGGGCGCTTGTTGCCGTTAACCGATTTGTCGCGGTTTTTACAAGTGCCCAGCCGATTGCCACAAATGAGCCAGCGTAAAGTCATTGTGATTGACCATGATAATCTGTTTTCAGGACTGCTGGTCGATCAGGTGCTGGGCATTGAGCAGTTTACCCAAGACCAATATCGAGCAGAAGCGCTTGAACCGAGCTCGCCGTTTGCGCCTTATAATCACGGTAAGTTTGTCAAAGATGAGCAAGATTGGTATGTATTTATGCCAAGTCTGCTGGCACAGGATTTGCAATATACCGATGCTGCCATCTAGTGGCTGTGAGTAACTAGTAATTAGCTGTTTTTTCTAAATATTGATTTTTGGTAAATACATCAACCTTAATAAACACTTCGATTATTAACGGGGTGTTTATTAAAGCAAGAAAAGAACAAAGGCTGACATGGTTTGATGAGATGTCAGCATTCATACAGGCTTTGTGAATCACTGTTGTTTTGATGGCAATATGATTTCAGAGTCAGTCACGATACGACTTTGACGATTGTTTGAAAGGAATAGGCACGATGAGTGATGTTATAAATAACCCTGTAGCTGGTACGAATAAAACAACGACAGATGCTAATAGTAAATGGAAGCTGTTATTAGGGCTTTGTGCTTTAGTGAGCGTGGCTTGTCTGTTTTGGCTGGTCAATTCATTGTCGTCGGTCAGCCAATATTTAAGCAATTTTAATCAATCAGTCATCTTGCCTGTGATTGTTTTTGTGGTAGGTGTACTGGGCATTTTATTTGCTTTATACCAATTACTCAAACAACGCGGCGGCTCAGAGCGTTTATTGATTGAAAAAGAAACCTTACGCCGTCGTCAAGAAGCAGAAGCGGAGTCTGAGCGCGCGCGCCAGATTCAAGAAGAGAACGAGCGTAACCAGATTGCAATTTTGCGTCTACTAGATGAGTTGGGCGATTTGGCAGATGGTGACTTAACAGTAAACGCGACGGTATCGGAAGATTTTACCGGTGCGATTGCTGACTCTGTGAACTTTGCAATTGACCAATTACGCCAATTGGTACTGGTTATTAATAGTACCGCTGAGCGTGTCTCGCAGTCCTCAGAGCAAACGCAGATGAATGCAGTTGAGCTTGCTGAAGCCTCAGAGCACCAAGCACAAGAAATTGCTGGGGTATCTGCGGCGATTAATGAGATGACAGTCTCGATTGACCAAGTGTCAAATAACGCTTCAGAATCGGCGACGGTTGCACAGCGTTCGGTTGCCATTGCTTATAACGGTGCGGAAGTTGTACAGCGCTCGATAGAAGGTATGAACGTGATTCGTGATCAGATTCAAGAAACCTCAAAACGTATCAAGCGTCTCGGTGAGTCTTCGCAAGAGATTGGTGATATCGTTGGTCTAATTAACGATATTGCTGACCAAACCAACGTCTTGGCATTGAACGCTGCGATTCAGGCATCGATGGCAGGGGAAGCAGGTCGAGGCTTTGCGGTTGTTGCCGACGAGGTTCAGCGTCTTGCTGAGCGTTCAGCCAACGCAACCAAACAGATCGAAACGCTGGTAAAAACCATTCAGGCCGATACCAGTGAAGCGGTTATGTCGATGGAATCAACAACTTCTGAAGTCGTACGCGGAGCGCGCTTGGCAAAAGATGCGGGTGAGGCACTAGAAGAGGTGCAAACGGTTTCAAATACCTTGGCTGACCTGATTCAAAACATCTCTAACGCCGCTCTACAACAGGCTGAGTCTGCTGGTCACATCTCGCACACCATGAATATTATTCAAGATATTACTTCGCAAACCTCGTCTGGTTCGATGGCGACCGCGCGCTCTATCGGTGAGCTTAGTGAAATGGCGGCGGCACTGCAAGAATCGGTCACCGGCTTTAAGATTTCTAATGATGATAAGCAGTTAGAGCAAGAGTTTAGCGAAGATGAGTATTTAGAGATCGATGAAAGTGTTTCGGCGAGCATGTAATCTCTAGTTATCAGCTTATGATTGTGATATTGAAATATTAACCAAGCAGTTGCTCTACTCGTTTTTCTGTTGAGCAACACTATTAATAGCAGGTCACGTGAATAATCATACTCAAAAAGACAGTCTGATGATTAATAAAGCCGATGCTTTGATAGCAGAAGCTTTGTGGGATGATGTTGCTTTTGATACTGAGCAATGGCAACGCTATATAGAGCAAGAGATTGGTTTTATATTGCCAAATGTTCAACGTAAATGGTTGGTCAACGCCGTCAGTCAAACGGCACTGGCCTATGGTTTGAGCAACAGACAATTATGGCATCAATTACCGATTAATCATGAGCTGCGCCAGCAATTGTTAGATAAAGTGCTCATTCATGAAAGTCGCTTTTTTCGCCATTTGCCCTCTATATAGTTTATCACTGATTACGCCTTACAGTGGCAACGAGAGCAGCTAATCGCTGCTAGTACTAGCTGCAATACTAATGATAGCAGCGCTAGTATTGACGCCAGCAATCCTGATGATTCATTCCGTATCTGGAGCGTCGGCTGTGCCAGTGGGCAAGAAACTTGGTCGCTGGACATGAGTTTGGCCGCAAGCCAGCTGACCAATTACAGCATATTAGGGACTGATGTCAGTCAGCAGGCATTAAAAAAAGCACGTTTAGGTCAGTATGATAATAAGCAACTGGCTTTGATTCCGCAAGATTGCCAGCAATTTATTCAACTATTACGACCAACAAGTATCGTTGAACAATTACGTTTTCTGCCTGTGTCTACGCAAAAAAATACAGAGAAAAACGCTCGAGCCCACTGGCAGGTGATGCCAACGCTAAAACAGCGTGTACGCTTTGCTTTACACAACATTATCGACAAAAAACCGCCAACGCCGCATTTACAACAAGTCATTGTCTGCCAAAACATGCTGCTTTATTTTCGTAAGTTTGATCAGCGCGATATATTAGCGCGGCTATCAGAGCAGTGCGCAGTAGGCGGTTATATTATATTGGCTCCAGGTGAGGCGTTATTTTGGCGTCCTTCAAACATGCGCCGTATTGCGCACCCACAGATTAACGCCTGGCAAAAAACCAGTGCCTAAATTAGCGCCTAGACGAGTTAGGATACATCTATGAAAAACCAGCCCAACGACATGGTGACACTTGAGTGGTTACTGCCACTGTTTGATCAGCAATTATCACAGATAGCTGATGGCTGGCAATTGGGTGAAAAAAGCGCTGATTATGAGCAGATGACACAGAGCTATCATCAGATTGGTGGCGCTTTGATCATGATTAACTTGCCGATATTGGCAAATTTGGCTACTAAGCTCAGCTTACTTGCAAGGACAGAAATCGATAGCTTAGATGCTGATGCGAGCCGTATAGGTCACATAGCGCATCGACTGCTTACGGGTGAGCTGGTTTATTACGCACGTACGAGCAATTTTCATAGCGCTTTAATAAATAAAACATCAGCTGAGCTTACCCAAGTTTTAGCGCGTTATGATATAGCGACCGATCACCTTGTAGACGCTTCTTTAGACTCTAAAGAGGACAGTCTTGCTAGCATTGCCACTAACGATATTGTTGATATTGCGCTACCCGTCAGTACGGCAATGGTCAGTTTAGACCAGGCGCAGTATCAGCAGTTGCTATTGGTTTGGCGTCAACAAGCGCAAGCGTTACTTGCTGCTGATACCAATGACGCTTCTATACTGGCGACTTTAGAAAAAGTCGCTCAATACTTATGGCAAACCGCAAAAGATGACGATTTGCAGCGTCTTTGGTATTTGACTGAAGCTTGGCTACATGACCTTGCCCATAACGAAACGCCGCGACCTAAGTATTACGCCGCGCTATTGAGTCAATTTGATGCGTTAATAGAGGCAAGCACCCATCAAAAAGCGCTATCGGCAAAAGTTATCAACGAGCTGATAGCGAATATTTATATCGAAATCAGTAGCCTTGCCAAACAGAGCGATAGCACGCAAGTTATGCTGCAAAGCGTAGCGCCGCAAGAGGTCGAAACACGCTTTTTACCGCGCATCTTAAGTGATATTGATACGCTGATTTTTAACTTTGATAAGCCGCAAATCCTAATTAAACCACTCCAACAAATCAGCCATCAGCTAGGAAGTCGTGGTTGGACATCATTTGCCTCGCAAGCAGCATCTATCCTAGCAGATATAGAACGTGACTTAATTGCCCAAACTGGAGTGGTAGAAGAGCAATCACAACAGCAGTGGCAAATTGAGCAGCGTCTCCAAGAATTACACAATGCTATCTACAATACCGAACAAGTTATCTTAAGTAAAATAGGAAGCGCGGCTTCTTTTATACCTGCGGCTGACGTCATTACTCATGATGACATGGATAGCGTGCAAGTAGAAAGTAGCCAAAAAATTAAGACAGACGATAAGGAGCTGCGCGAGCTGCGTATTGCTGTTGAAGACGTTAAGCAAGGCTTTAGTGATTATATTCAGCGCCAAGACCTAGCACTATTACCAGACGCTGCAGATTTTTCTAACATTGGCGAAGCTTTTGACAGTATGAGCCTGTCATCTATCCGCCAGGCAACCGATAACATAGCAGATATATTCGAGCAATTAACCACCCATGATATTGCCGTACTGAGCTGGGATGTCACCGAAGCCTTAGCCGAAGGTTTAACCTCTATCGAATTGCTGCTCGACTATCTTGCGCAGCAGGTCTTTGATCAACCCTTATTGAGCAAAGCTCATGAATATATCGACAAGGCGGCGACACTACTTAGTGGCTATATAGCTGCGCCTGAAACCGTTAATGATACCTTTTTAACGCAAAAGCAAGCGACAAATGATGTACTGCGCTACGATGATAGTGGCGAGATTGCGCCTATTACTGTTGCTAATGAAGACATTGATTTAACCGATAACACAAACCATAGCGATAAAAAAGAAAGTGCCGCTTTATTAAATGCTCGCAGTGAGCTTAAGCACGATAACTTTGATGTTGATGAAGATATTCGTGAGATCTTTATTGAAGAGGTGGAAGAGGTCGTCGCTGATTTAGAGGATTTCTTACCCATTTGGCAGCAAGATGCGCAAGATTTAACGCCATTAACTGAAGTGCGCAGAGGCTTTCATACCTTGAAAGGGTCAGGGCGTATGGTTGGCGCTTTTAGTATCAGTGAGATGGCCTGGTCTATTGAAAACCTACTCAACCGTCTGTTGGACAAAACCCTACCAGTGACCGATGAGGTCGTGGCACTTGTGACAGAAACCACTAAGCATCTACCAGCGATGTTGGCTGATTTTGCAGCACAGAACCCACCAAGTTTTGATCCTGCCATTACTATTTTGCAAAGCAATAACTTAATAAGCCAGCAACCTATCAATACAGGCTTAGAAGTGCTTGATGATAATTTCTCTACAAGTGAGGTTGAAAAAAATAATGCGGTACTAGATGAGGGTACGCAATCGACAGATGAGAGATTCTTAAATATCGAACAAGTTGATACTCTAGACATAAATGACTCTGTTAGTAACTTTGACGAAGTTTTTGAAGTAGAAACAGACTTTTCAGCCTCATTAACGGATTTAGAGATACCAGACGTATTAACCCCATTTATGACAGCGGCGCAGTCGCTACCGACAGATGCTAACGATGCTGATCCTGATATCAAAGAGATATTTATAGAAGAGGCCAATGAAGTTCTAGAAGAAATTGTGCCCTTATATGAGCATTGGCAGCTTACTCCTGATAACTTAAGCCAGTTAACTGATATTCGTCGCGGTTTCCATACTTTAAAAGGCTCGGGTCGTATGGTTGGTGCTAATTATAGCGCTGAGCTAGCCTGGTCGATAGAAAATATGCTCAACCGTATTTTGGATAATACAATTGTAGCGTCTGCAGACATACAGCAGCTTATCGGTGATGTGTTAGGCGCTTATCCAACGCTATTAATTACCTTTGAAAATGACAGTCAAGATTATCCTGCACTTGTACCGTTATGGGTGGCTTGTGCTCAGGCTTTTAGTAAGCAGTTGGGTGATGAATTCAGCTACCGCGCGCTACATAAACAACTATTTTATGGTTCTGAGCAGCAGCAGGACATAAGCACAGCGCAATATTCTGATGTTAAAAATACAGATCAAGAACTTGTTGATGACACTGCTTATGACATTGCCGAAAGTAACAGTAGCATTGATAGTACGCTGCAAACCATTCATTCGGTAAATGAAAAAATGGCCGAAGCGCCCATCGTTTTGACGCCTCAAAGTGAAGAAGAGCAAATCTTTTTCGATATTTTTGTTGAAGAGGCCGAAGAGCTGTTAGAAAGCGTTAAAGATTTTGTTCTTGATCACCAAGACGAGCCTTATGCCGCCGTAAGTGATGAGATTGTTCGCGCTTTTCATACGCTAAGAGCAGCGTCTGGCGCTAGTACTTTGACGGCAATCAGTGAGGTTGGCACGACGATAGAGCAAAGTTTGGAGCTTTTGCAGAAACAAGACACGCCAATGAATGCTCAGCATGTAAAAGCGCTTGCCCAGTCTGTGACGCTGATTGAAGGCTACCTAGCTAATTATAAACGCGATGTGCAGGAGCGAGAAGTTTCGTCAGAAGAGGCGCAAAGTCAGCAAGATATTGCTTCTTTACAAGCCATGCTTGGTGAGCAGTACGCCGTTAGCGATGACGAAGACTCAGCCGATGGTAAACCAACGATAAGTCAATTGTTAGATGACGATATCAATGAGCTACTAGATGCAGAATGGCAGTTAGAAGCCGTCTTTAATAATGCAGAGCAAGAACAGATTCAAAGTTATATCGCAAGGCAAATCTCACAAATAAAACATCTAGCCAGTAAAGCACAAGAGGTACCAAAATTTGCCTTGATTCTTAGCGAATTGGAAAATGCTTATACTTATTTAAGCCATCATCCTGAAAAATCCCGTGATACTGATATCCAGGCCGCTTTACTTGCAGGTCATTGTCAGCTAGTCGGTTTATTTGATGCTTTAGCGGGTAGCACCTCGTTGAAAATTAATCAGCAGGTAGTTGAGCAGCTAAAAGATATTGCTCAAAGTGACGATAGCAATATCAATGTAGAAGCAGGTACTGCAGGGCATACTGATGTTGATAAAGAGGCTGAGGAAGAGGGTAAAGGCACAGTGCAAAGTGTTGCTGCGCCTGAGTTTGCGCTTGAAACCATCGTTACCGATATTGAGCTATTAGAAATCTTCTTAGAAGAAGCGCAGGAGCTTGATGATGCGCTCAATGATAGCTTTAGTAAATGGCGTGCTGATATCAGCAATATCAATACCTTAAAGGTTTTACAGCGCCACCTGCATACCATCAAAGGTGGTGCGCGTATGGCAGGCATACGCAGTATTGGCGATTTGACCCATGAGGCGGAGAGCATTTACGAGGCATTCGTTGAAGCAAGACGTACGCCAACGACGCAATGGCTTGAAATTATGCAAGTCGTGCAAGATACGTTGTCATTGCAAGTGGCGCATATTGTCCGCTATCAGCAATCATTTTTTACACCTGAGCTGATTGAGCAGCTGCAGCAGTTTGAAAAAGCAGCAGCGTTACCAAAAGACGTCGAACTTATTGTACCAATGCCGCAACACCAGGCTGCTGCTGAACCGCAAATCAGCGCCAATGAATATACCCATCGTATCGATAAAACGGCAGACTTCTTAAGTTTAGATAGAATTATAAAACAATCTTGGGCGAACGGCTTACCTGACCCAGATATTTTAGAGGTGTTTTTAGAAGAAGCAGAGGCGCTGACCAACCGTAATGAATGTCTGCAAGCATTCTTAAGTGATGCCGGTGATACCGTTGCATTGCAAGCCCTACAGCGCGACTTACACACCTTAAAAGGTGGTGCGCGTATGGTAACGGCATGTGGTATCGCTGACCTTGCCCATGAAATGGAAACGGTTTATACCGACTTTATTGATCGTCGCCGACCTGCTACCAAAAAAGTCTTGGAGCTACTGGTAGCCTGTCACGATTGGCTGGCAGATGCGGTATTTATTCTCTCGCAACAGGTGAACCCACCAACGCCAGACTTATTAATTGAGGCGCTGCAGCAATTTAGTAAAAACCCCGATAGCTTAAAACACATACCAAAAGAGTCTTTGCAACCGCAGCGTGATGCTATTTTACTGGCGAAAGAAAAGCAAGAATCTACCTATATCCAAAAAGATATCAGTGAGATGCCGCCGATGGTGGCTGATACGACTGAGCAAGAACAGAACGCCAGTAGCAACGAGATGATTCGTATCTCAGGTGGCCTCATTGAGCATATGATCAATCTATCAGGTGAGTCGGCGATCAACCGTGCGCGTATCGATATGGGCATGAGTAGCTTGACCACTAGTATTGAAGAGATGGGAACGACTGTACAACGTCTAGCGGATCAGCTGCGCCGGATGGAGATTGAGCTTGAAGCGCAGATTTTATCGCAGATTGATGATGAGTTGGTCAATCATGAAGGCTTTGACCCTCTAGAGATGGACCAGTATTCTTCGTTAAACCAATTATCAAAATCTTTGACCGAGTCGGCCTCGGATTTGGTTGATATTAATCATACCTTACTTGAAAAGATGCGTGACAGCGAAAGTCTATTGCTACAATTATCGCGGACGCAAACTGAGCTGCAAGATGGCTTGATGAATTCGCGGATGGTACCCTTTACCCGCCTAACGCCACGGCTTGAGCGTATCGTGCGCCAAACGGCCAATGAGCTAAACAAGTCGGTTGATTTAAAGATTATCAATGCTGATGACGAAATGGATAGAACCATTTTGGAGCGCATTACCTCACCGCTTGAGCATATGTTACGTAACGCCGTCGATCACGGAATTGAAACGGTTGCAACGCGCTTAGAAGCGGGTAAAGAACGTAGTGGACAAATCACTTTAGAAGTCCTGCGTGAAGGTAGTGAAATCATTATCCAGTTAACTGATGATGGACGCGGCATTGATGTAGAAGCAGTACGCAATAAAGCCATTTCTCAAGGTTTAATTGACGCCGAAGACAGCAGTTTAAGCGACCTTGATATTATGCAGTATATCTTTAACGCCGGCTTAAGTACCAGCAAGCAAGTGACGCAAATATCAGGTCGCGGTGTCGGTATGGACGTGGTGATTAGTGAGATTCGTCAACTAGGTGGGGCGGTATCGGTGGTGTCAGAGCTTGGTAAAGGCTCTCGCTTTACTATGCGTGTGCCGCTCACGGTTGCGGTGTCTGATGCGTTGGTGGTTCGCGCCGCAGACCGCTATTATGCGATACCGTTAGCGCAGATTGAGCGCGTGGTACGTATCAGTCCAGAAAGAATTTATGACTATTATCAATCGGGCGCCGCTACGCTTAACTTTGAAGATAACGATTATCGCGTGCGTTATTTGAATGAGATTTTATCAGGTAATAAGCTCAATGAGCTGGTCGTCAATACAAACACCAGTGTGCCACTGATTATTATCAAAAACCGTAGTGGCCAAAACATGGCGCTACAGGTTGATCAAATCGCAGGGTCACGTATTGAGGTCGTGGTAAAACCTTTAGGCCAGCAATTCTCGAATCTATCGGGTATCTCAGCGGCAACCATCATGGGTGGTGGCTCGGTCATGCTTATTCTTGATCTGATTGCACTGATGCGAAATGCTGCTTTAGGCAGAGAAGTCGCAAAATCTGCTATCAGTGTTCGTAGCAGTACAGAATCTAAAATCACCGTTTTAGTCGTCGATGACTCAGTCACGGTACGAAAAGTGACCTCACGTTTCTTAGAGCGTCAAGGTTTCAATGTGGTCCTTGCCAAAGATGGTATCGATGCGCTTGAAATTTTACAAGAAACCACACCGGACTTGATGCTACTCGATATTGAAATGCCGCGTATGGACGGTTTTGAAGTTGCGTCGCAAGTTCGTCATAACCGACGTTTGCAACAGCTGCCTATTATTATGATTACCTCACGTACCGGCGAAAAGCATCGCGAGCGCGATTTTGAGATTGGAGTCAATGACTACATGGGCAAACCTTTCCAAGAAAACCAGCTTCTTAATAAAATCCAAGGTCTATTGGGTATAGAGGCTAGCTTAGTCAATGAAGGATAATGTACCTGCCTTAATACTAAGGGATAAGCATAAAAACGATATCAGGGTACTGGTGGTGGCAGAAGACCACCATCAGCGCATGGCTTTTTCTGATACTGTGCGTAGTTGTGGTTTGCAGCTGGTTGACTGCGTATCAAGGACGCAATTACAAAATAGGTTGAGCCGCTATACAGCGCCTATTGATATTTGGCTCATAGATGGTGATTACGATGAGCATATGGCAGTAGCGACTACTACCGCTCAACCTGCTACCGTTGTAGTCGGATTTAGCCAGGCGCCGTATCTTAATGAAGCTGAGCATTATGCCAAATGGCAGCGCAAACTCAAGCGCAAACTTGCCCAAATGCTGGCGTTGCCGTTATTAAGTAAGGCAATAGATAGCCCTGCTTATAAGAATACGGCTTATCAAAATGAGACTAACGATTGGCATTATGTGGTATTTTTAGGTGCTTCGATGGGCGGGCCTAGTGCGGTCAAAGAATTTTTAGATCATTTGTCACCCACCTTGCCTGTGAGTATTTTACTGGCGCATCATTTTAACCAAGCGATGATAGGTACGCTACCACGCATACTCAATCGCCATAATGACTGGCGCTGTCAGCTGATTACCTCATCACAGTGTTTGCGCGGCGGGCAATGCCTCATTGTACCCATTGATAAACAAATTGTTTGCGATTCAACTGGTCGTATTATCTTAATAGATCAAGCGTGGGAGGGCGATTACAAGCCCGCTATCGGTCAAATCCTGAAAAATACCAGTGATGTTTATGGCAGTGAGCTTATCAATATTATTTTCTCTGGTATGGGAAATGATGGTTCGCAGTATTTGGACTTAATCCAAGACAATGACAGTCAATTGTGGGCGCAAGACCCAATATCAAGCGCTTGTCCAAGTCAGCCGCAAGCCATTATTGATTCAGGTTATTGTCAGTTTGTTGGCAGTCCCAAAGCCTTAGCAGAAAAACTTACCCATTATATTGCTGAAAGGGCGATGCCCGCCTCTTCAGAGTCATTTATTGTGAGCGACATATGAAACAGATTCTAAAGCACTCATTTGAAGCCGTGAGCTTATTGACCACTAATAATGGTATGCTCGACGTAACGATTGTCCCAGCCACCGACCAACCGGATTGGATCATTCCTAGTAGCTTGATTTTAAGTGTCGATGAGTGTAGTGAACATAGATGGACGTATGAATGGCAACAACAAGAAGTCGCTGTGATCCATCTATTGCCGCGCCATCAAACGCCGGACAAGATTATTATTTTAGAAGGCAATACCACCGCGCATCGTATCGCGCTACAGACAGCAGGCGAGCTCCGCCAACTACAGGCGCGTATCTCCGATGTCAAAGATATCGACTTGCCTGAGCACTTTATCAAAACCGACAGCAAAACTGATACCGTTCAGCAGCGCGTCCAAGAAGATGTTGTGCTATCCTACCTTTTCCAAGCGGTGATGATTGATGATACGGTTTACATGGTGCCAGATTTGGATAAAGTCGCCCATCAATTGGTTGACTTAGATAGCTAATTTGCTCATGGTTACGCTTTTTATCATGGGCTTTAGTGTTAGCTCTAAATAAGGTTATTAGCCTTGAGCTGGGACAGATAGTTATTATGTTTATTTGCCAGTTACCAGCTAGTAGGTTTTTAACACTGTCATTTGATCCGTATCAGCCAGCGCCTATAAGTATCGATGAATAGGAAGCGATAAAATATACTATGAATAATATCCATTCAAATCTGACAAAGTGGTCGGTTGCTAGTCGAGTCTTTCATTGGGTTAGCGCCTTATTATTACTGGTCACTTGGATCATGATACTGTTATATGACAATCTTGATAGTAAGGTCTATATCGGCTTACACAAGGCATTTGGGGTCAGTTTGTTGTTTTGGATGATTGCCCGCGTGATCAGCCGTATTTTTAATAAAGCACCGCCAGCGCTGGCAATGCCAAAATGGCAAATGCTGCTTGCACAATTATCCCACTTTGCTTTATATGCGTTATTAATTGCGATGCCTATGGCAGGACTGCTGATGTCGGTATATGGCGGCCGAGCAGTTGACGTCTTTGGTTTATTTCAAGTTCCTGTCTTTGTCACCCCCGATAGGGGATTAGCACGGCTTTTTAATGACTGGCATACCGATATTTTGTGGCCGATGATAATTATTTTTACTTTGATGCATATTGGCGCCGCGCTATATCATCAATTCATTAAAAAAGACAATATTATGGCGCGTATAAAATAACGACTTAAAAATGGGAAGAGCGCGTATAAAAAAGCCCTAAGTATGAAACTTAAGGCTTTTTTTGTGCCAGCATTTGTACTAGCAAACGCTATAAATATAAAGTCATGCCGTTTACTTTTTATGTTCAGGTAAACTGATATTCATCTCGAGCACGTCTAAGCTGTCTTCAGAGCGATGGTTGATATTAACATCATCAATCTGCACACCGTTGACGTACTTATTAACCACTTCTAGTATTTCACGTTTCATTTTTTCGATACGGTCAGTGGTCAGGCGATTATTCAAGCGATTTTCACTTGCAACAATAACTTTTAAGCGCTCAGTTGCCATATTAGCACTGCCAGCACTGCTGCTGTCATCCGTACCAAATAGGCTACTCCAAAATCCTTTTTTCTTACTCATCATTAACCCCCAAACCAGCGCTGTAGTAGACTCTTTTTCTTCACATCAATATGACGTAATGGACGCTCTTCTCCTAAGAAACGGGCGACGATATCGTCATAACATTGACCAGCCACTGAATCGGTATAATGAATCACAGGCTCGCCATGGTTAGACGCTTCCAGCACTGAATGGCTCTCAGGAACCACACCAAGTAACGGCACTTTTAAAATATCGTTAGAGATGGTATCGATATCCATCATCTCATTTGCGGCAGCACGGTCGGCGTTGTAGCGGGTGATGATTAAATGCTCGCGTACCGTGCCCTGATTTTCAATCACTTTTTTGGTTTGGCTTTGCAAGATACCAATGATACGGTCCGAGTCACGTACCGAAGAGATTTCAGGGTTGGTGACGATGATGGCTTCATCTGCATGATACATCGCCAGCTGCGCACCGCGCTCAATACCAGCAGGCGAGTCGCAGATAATATAGTCAAACTGCTTTGACAACTCATCCATGACTTCTGTAACGCCGTCGTCTGTCAACGCATCTTTATCACGCGTTTGACTGGCAGGCAGGATATATAAATTTTCTAGTTGCTTGTCTTTTACCAGCGCTTGTGACAGGCGGGCATTGCCATTGATAACATCGACAAAGTCATAAACAATTCGATTTTCGCAGCCCATAATCAAGTCTAGATTACGTAAGCCTACATCAAAATCGATAACAACTGTCTTATAGCCACGTAATGCTAAACCGGCGGCAAAAGAAGCGCTGGTCGTGGTTTTGCCCACACCGCCTTTACCCGAAGTGATTACAACAATCTTCGCCACAATGGCACACTCCTATGAATTGATGGGATATTTATTAGTTAAAACATTTTAGATGAAACAGTATAGATGTAAAGTAGCACAATTGCTCGGCGTTTACCTAGCGGAGATGTGCTATCTGCGAGCATAAGCCTAGCATAAATATACAAAAACTTATAGCCAGTGCGTATTTAAGCACAAAAGCTGCCTACAGATAATGGTTATATCAGCTAAATAGGGAGCCAAAGCGCCCTCTATTATCTGCGCTCAATATTCGCGCCTATAGTCTAGCGTAAATAGTGGCAGAGCTAACAATCCATCATAGCGCAGTTTTGTTAAGTAAACTTACTATAATATTAATTATGCTATTTAGACGTCAATTTATCATTTATCATCAAATATATTCAAACTGATAATGATGAAATGACACCTTTGAGTCGTCTAAAGAGCAAATAAAACCTAAGCGTTATCCATAACCGTAAAGACTAAACCCTGACCTTCTAAATAACGCACTTCAACCGATTTATCAATCACGTGCTCGGGTAGGTTATCACGTAAGCAATACGTGCCAGCAACTGAGACCAGAGAGGGATTAAAGACTTGGCAAAAAATACGCGCATCTTTATCACCCGTTGCGCCTGCGACCAAACGACCTTGGGCGCGACCATAAACGTGCAGGTTATTGTCAGTAATCGCTTCAGCGCCGCTATTGACACTATTGGTTAAAATCAAATCGCCACCGACATGGTTGAGGCTTTGTCCCGAGCGCAGCATTTGATCATAAATCAAGCTGGTAATATGCTCGGCACTGATAAGCGTCTCTGCCGTCAAGGTGGTTTCAGTCGTTGCATTTACCTCGGTAGTGGCAGCAGCTTGGCTATTTACAGCTGAGCCAGCATTATCGGTAGTAGAGCTGACAGAATCGTTCGCAGGTGACGTTTGTGCGCTATCCTTAGAAGCCGCTACTTGACTTAACTGTGTAGTGGCTTTTTTACTGGGCAAAATACGCTCGATACGCTTGCCGTCCGCTGGAAATATCGCTAAGCGTAGCTGACGTGCTTGCTCATCAAGCAAACCTGTGACCACGCCGATAGGCTGCAAACCCCATGACCAAAGCAGCTCTACTAATGCCGCTAAATCCTGCTCGACTTCACTGTCAATCAATACAGGGATATTGCTATTTTTATTACTCAGTGTACTTTCAAGTTGGCTGGCAATCGCCGCAAAGTCATCGGTGCTAAACTGCAGCCGTGAAAAGGTCAGCATTTTGCCATAAAATGCCAAAGCTGGCGTGTCAGGTGAGTCAAGCGCCTGCTGATTGTTGTCTGAAATCGTCATAATATACATCCTCAAAAATGGTCGTGTTGCGGTGTTCAATGTGCCGTTTTTGCCTCGGCATATAGCATCAAAGTCTAATTATTAAAAGTGCGGCTTTCAAAAATATGCATATCAAAAGTATGATTGTCAAAAAAACTGGTTCTCATTCAAAACACTACAAATTAAGCATGTCTTGATGCTTCCATTGCTGCACTTTTATTTGGGCTTCAAATTCGTCTAAACCATCGGCGATGATGCTTGAGATTAACGTATCAAGGGCGCTGTTGTCGGTATCGATTTGAGCAACGCCGCTGGCGATAGCAACCATTAACGCGTCAATACGTTCGGCGTCAAGCAGGCGCTCATTCAGCGCATATACCACGTTTTCGCCGATATTATGCCCGACATGCTGTAGCTGCGACTCAATTAACGTTCCAGCAATGGGTATCATACGCAGATAGCGGCGTAGCTCAGGCGTATTGGCCAATCCCTCTTTGATGGCATTGCCCATTTCGGTGGCGACAATAGTGCCGCCGCCCGATGACTCGGTCAGTGCCTGAAGTTTTGGCGCCAGCTCTTTACGCAGTAGCGATAGTATCGCCGCTTCAATCTCATTGCGATTGCGGGCAATGGTAGATTCGATAAAGGATTTATGAGTGTTAGGATCGGTCAGCTGCTGGCGAAAAGTCTGAATGGTCGTTAAGATGACGCGGTCAGACAGCTCTTCTAACAGCAAATTAATATAAAAATTAATGCGATTAATCCACGGCTGTGGCAGTACTTGATAACCTAGCTGATATAAGCGGCGCCCGATAATCACGGCGCGAAATAAACGCAGCGCGCGCAACTGCGGAAAACAGCCTAACACTTCATACCAATGCACAAAAGGGAAAAAGAACCAGCGGTAATACACCTTTTCTTTAATAGCAACTGCCCAGCGCAATAGCAACTCGGCAATCAAGAATAGCGTAAAAAAACCGCCCGCTGTCCGTAACGAGTCATGAATATGGTTTTGATACCAGTTTAATGCCTCGCTCATACTCAACCACTGCGCGGCATTACTACTAAAATTACTCATCAAAATAGCGTCAGTACTGATTAAAAATAAATCAATACTGATGGCGATGAGCATCACGATATCATAGGTCAGCTTCAAGCGATTGGGCTGGGGACGATTCGGTCTTGGCGGCGGGCTGCTGGGTAGGTCTGAGGACTGAAGAGGCGCTGGTGTTATCGGCGCACGGGTAGAAGAGGCGGGCACAGTCATACCTTATTTAGTAGTAAATGGCATTGGTAGTGAGTAGTCTTTTGCCAATCACTACCAAATAAGCGGCAAGTTTTAATAGTTATTCACATTATCAATGAATCATGCCAAAAAACAAGCCATCAACCATTATAATTTGGTATTTTAGCCGTTATCTTTTTATATAAAAAACCCCACTCTCAACTTGAAATAAGCAATTCAAACTGAAGAGGCGGATTACCAAGTTTTTTGTTGAGTACAAAGCACAGATTGTGTGACAGGATTTTACGAATCAATCGATGAGACAAATGCCATAAATCTCTTGCTCTCACTCTTTGTATGTTAAATCGTTCTGATAGCTGACCAATGACTGTTTCAACGATACGGCGGGCTTTCATTAGCCGCCTTACCACAGGTTTGGGTCTATCCTCTTTCATGTTGGCTCTGAGTGGCGTTTGTAAATCCACGCCTTGAGCGTCGTAGTACGATGTCAGACTCGGGCTGATATACCCTTTATCAGCGCCAAGTAGCCCATGAATATGAGTGGTGATTTCTGCAGCAACTGCTCTTTCATCAACATTGGCAGGAGCAAAGGTAAAGCCTTTAATCATGCCCGATAAGTTAACAAGCAAATGGCCTTCAAAGCCATAGTACCTCTCTTGCTTAGCCGCACAGTAGCTAAAAGCTGCTAAGTCTTGATAATTCTTATGCCGATAAGCGCGTCCATAATGACAGACGGGTACCCAAAAGCCATCCATAAAATGAATGTTGTCACGGCCTTCAATTTGACTGACGTTATCTTGTATCTGCTATTTGACTTGCCACAGATTGGCGCAGTGCTTTGCGAAGTTAGGGTATGAGCCGATGGCTGGAAACCAGTCTTGCCAATGCTGGGTAAAGTATTGCCAAATTTGTTTGTCTTGATCTAGGTGTAAAAATTCACCGACCATCTCCATACAAATAACCTCAGGATCACTTAGCTTTGCCGCGTAACCTGCACTTCGCAAGGGTTTGGTGACGACTATTTTGTAATATTGCTCTACCATTAAATAGATATTGATGATAAATTCGTCTATGGGCATCTCACAACTCCATTGTATTCTTGGTCGAAAACAATAGATTAGTGAGGTGCTCTTCTTTTTTCAATCACTTTCGAAGTTGAGAGTGGGGTATAAAAAGCCATAATTTTGGTGGTGTGTCAAAAAGTATGCTGGCATCAGACGTAGCCATAATTGACATAAAAGAACACCAGATCGAATACTTTAAAGTGATTATCAAGCTTTTTTGAGAAGCAACAAGTCTTTCTAACCGATCGTCTTAATCGGTGTCTAAGACGGCAGTTATTACCTTCTATACCTACCGTATGCTGTTTGCCAACTCGTTTGTTATCTGGTTTAAAGGCCGTTATGAAACTGTCCCAATTGTCCATACTAATAGAGTCATAGCTCACTTTAAGTTGCTTAAGACGTGCTCTTAACTTCTTAGCCGTTTTTAGGTCACGTTTGCCCCAGACATAAGCGACAATCTCATTAGTAGCACGGTCATAAGCATAAATAAGCCAAACTTTACGCTTCTTGCGATATACGTAAGTCCAGAACTCATCAACCTCTAAGCGTTCATAGTAGCGCTTCTTAGGTACAATCTTATATACGGATGAGCTTATGGTGCTTAGCACTTTACCAATGCTAACTGAGGCTATAATAGCAATGTCTCTAATGCCACAGCCTCTCACTGTCATTAGCCGTATTTTATCTTCTATTCTAGAGTGACAGCCGTTATAGGTTACCGCATGATCGCCAATAAACTGGCGTTTGCAGTCCTTGCACTGGTAGTTCTGCTTGCCATAGCTTTTTATGCCGTGTATCGAAAAACTGGGACTGTGACAGTCGGGGCAATTGATCTGTATTTGTGTCTTCATAACCTCAAATATATCATCTTGCTTCGGCTGTCACCCTTCCTTTATTACCCCAGCATACTTTTTGATACACCATCAAAAATTTTAATGGCTTTTTTTAATCAATTTTTTTAATGTCCTTTTTTATTCACTTTGATGCGCCGCTTGCGGATGAGTCTCAAAATCCGCCAGCATCTGTGTGATACGCATATCTTTTTGACGCCAAATTTGCTCGACCCACTCAAACATTTGCGCTTTAACGGTCTCATCGTTTTCGTAGCCGCCGCCTTGAATACCGGCAAACAGCGCATCGGGTATGGCAATATGGCGGACATCGACGCCTAAGCGTTTGATATTGCCTTTCCACAAATCGCCATAGGTTGGCACGCCGTCAGGGTAGACGATGGTCATATCTAAGATACCATCGATATCAGCGCCCAAGGCGTTAATCGCCAGCGACAAACCGCCAGCGCGCGGTTTTAATAGATGGGTATAGGGTGAGTTTTGTTTATCATGTTTTTCTTGGGTAAAGCGCGTGCCTTCCAAATAATTCAACAAGGTAAACGGCTTGTCCTTTAATAATGCACAAGCGCGCTTGGCTTCTTCGATATCTTTGCCTTTAAGCGCTGGGTTTTTAGCAACTGCTTCTTTAGAATGGCGCCGCATCATTGGAAAATCTAAAAAGTAAAATGCCTGCCCAACGATAGGAATATAGATGAGCTCAAACTTGGTGAAAAACCGGGTCAGTGGTAAGCGTTTTTCACTAATGTATTGCACGATGCTGGTATCGACCCAAGACTGATGATTGCTGACCAGCAGATATTTGCCGTCCATATGTACATCATCCGGCAATTGAATACGCCAATCCTTACGCGGTAATATGGTATCAATCAAAGCATTATTGCTACCAATCCAGTGCTCGGCAATCTTTATTACCGTCCTATCAGCGATAGGAGCGCCCGTGATAATTTTGCCAACGCCCATAAGCCATAATGGAATACTGCCGCCAAAACTATTGGCAGCGATGACTCCGGCCGCTGTGGTAAGCGACATTGCTTTGCCAAGTTTTGGCGCGCGTTCGTGTATTTTTTGCATCGCAGCGTTCAAGCGCATGTCTTATTCCTTACTATTTGCTCGTTAATCGTTTCACTATTATGGTTAAACCGGTGTTTTATATCATCTCAAAAATACAGCTAATTTTTCTAACAAGTTTTAGCAAATTATAATCGCATTTTATCTAATAAATTTTAGTACTAATATTAGGTAAGACCTAATTTTAGTCCAGTTATTATTCGGCTTTTTAATTCGTAAAATGTTTCTACCAAAGTTTTTATAAGATAATGTTAGCAGAAAATAATTAGAGTGTACGACTGTAAACGTGACTTGCGGTAACAAACAACGCGCTTTTATAAACACTAGACTATAGATACTTATGCACTTTCCATACATAGATGTGACAAAATATTACACACAAATAGACGGTAATTGCCATAATAATAGTAAGTGTGAATAAACAAATAAACAGGTTTGTTGACGCATATTCGTGACAAGCAATATCTATAAAAACACCGTTTATTTATCGATACCTATATTGATAGCCCATTTTTTCAACTTAAGAGGACATATTATGCGTAATACATTAATGGTTGCAGCATTGGCATCAGGCTTAGCATTGAGTGGCTGTACGACTGATCCAAACACTGGACAGCAACGTTTAAATAAAACTGCTATCGGTACGCTAGCGGGTGCAGCTGGTGGTGCCACTATCTCAAAAGCAACAGGCGGTAGTAAAACTGGTCGTGATGCGGCTATCGGTGCAGCATTGGGTGCAGGCGTAGGCTACTACATGGAGCGTCAAGCGAAGCAGCTAGAGCAGCAAATGGCGGGTACTGGCGTTACGGTTACCCCAAATGCAAACGGTAACATTGACTTGGTTATGCCAGGTAATATCACTTTTGCCTTTGACAGTGCTTCGTTGAACCCATCGTTTAGACCAACGCTTGATAAGCTTGCGGCAACGATGAATGAATATAACCAAAATACAGTTACGATTGCTGGTCATACCGACAGTGTAGGTAACCCATCTTATAACATGAACTTGTCACGCGATCGTGCCAACTCTGTGAGAAATTATCTGGTTAGCCGCGGCGTAGCTTCTAACCGTATCAACGTAGTTGCTTATGGCCAGACTCGTCCAATCGCTGATAACAATAGCGATTATGGTCGTCAGCAGAACCGCCGCGTTGAGCTAACGGTAAATGCACCAAGCAGCGTTCGTTAATCGCTACTGATATTTAAAATATAATGTAAATTAAAAAAGACCAACGCAAAGTTGGTCTTTTTTTGCTTGAAATTCGTCTAATATTCAAAAAATTATATTTGATAATAGTTATCAATAACATTATAATTTGCAGGGATTGAATTTTGTCAGCCTTTAACGGGCGTTTAAATTTAACTAGGGTTTAAATGGATTTTATCTTATTGAAATTATAAGTCTTTAAGCTTTCCTTTTATCACTTTATCTTTTGTCATTTTATCTAATGTATCTCATCGAGGACGTGTATGAATATCAGCCCAGCGACAAGCCGTAAAATTTTACCGACTACTTTAGCTGCTGCATTGGCAGGGATACTGCTAGTATCAGGATGTACCAAACAGTCTGATGAGACCACAGCGTCAGAGGCACAAACCGACGTCCAAGCAACCCAAAACAGCGATAACAAAACGTCTTCGGCTGCTGATCAGGCGCATATCGATCGATTGTTGATTAGCTATGCTGATATGGCGCACGCCGCCTATAAAGATTCTTTAGAAACGGCCAAACTTTTACAAACAGCAGTGAATACTTATGTAGACACGCCGACCCAAGCCAATCTTGACGCTGCAAAGGCTGCCTATAAAGCCGCGCGTCAGCCATATTCACAGGCTGAAGTGTTTCGCTTCGACGAAGGCTTTGTGACCGCTGATGATAAACGCGCACTTGGTAGCGTTGATGGCTGGGAAGGACAGGTAAATGCTTGGCCGCTAGATGAAGCCTTGATTGACTATGTTAGTGACAGTTATGAGGGTGAATATAACAGTCAGGACAATATTATCAATAGCAAGAGCATCACGGTTGGTAGCATCAAGCAAGATACCAGCACCATTACGCCTGACTTGCTGGCTGAGATGAACGAGATTGGTGGTAGTGAGGCTAATGTCACTACCGGTTATCATGCGATTGAGTTTCTGCTGTGGGGACAGGATACCAATGGCGTTGGTGAAGGTGCAGGTAATCGTCCGGTGAGCGACTATATAACGACCGAGGGCGAATGTACCAGCGGCGATACGACAAACACAGATGCGAGTATTTGCGAGCGCCGTGGACAGTATCTAAAAGCGGTTACCCAGTTATTGATCAATGATTTGACCGCGATGGAAGCCCAGTGGCAACCTGATAGCGAAAACACCTTACGTAGCGATATGATGGCCCGTAAAGACAAAAACGGTCTGCGTCAAATCATGTATCAAATGGGCAGCTTAGCACTTGGTGAGCTAGCTTCTGAGCGTATACAGGTGGCGTTCGTCACTGGCTCTACCGAAGATGAGCATGAATGCTTTAGTGATTTGACCCATTTGAGCTATGCCAATAATGCCCGCGGTATTCAAAATATCTTTAATGGCGGCTATAAAACCGTCGCTGGCAAGACAGTGGGCGGTTATGGACTAAAGAATTATCTTGTCGATACCGGCAATAAAGAAGCGGCTGATAAACTTGCGACTGATTTTGCTAACGTAGAAGCGGCGTTTAAAGTCATCGTTGAAAAAGCCGAGAAAGAAGGCATCAAGGTCGATCAGATGATTGCAACCGTAGGTCAAGCCAGCAAGCACGGTATTTCTGCTGAAGAGCAAAACAAACGCCGCGGCTGGATTGAAAGTAGTATCACAAGCTTACAACAGCTAACCGATGGTATCGAAAATGCAGCAAAAGCCGTTGGCATTGATAATTTAGACGCTGATGCAGGTTCACAGTTTTAAATAGTGCTTATTTAAAAGAGCGCTTATTTAAAAGGACATCTATTTAAAATGGTGCTTTTGGTTTTAATTTAGGAAGCCTTAATAGCCTGTATTTATGTGCCTGATGAGTCGTTATCAGTGAATGAGAATTATTTTTATAGAAAAATAATTTAGGTATAATATACACGTTGTCGACCGCTGTTGGCAGCGTGTTTTTTTATAGCGCAGCAATGATTTATCGAATTGAAATATTGGTGGTGTGTCAGAAAGTATGCTGAGGAGATGAAAGGAGGGTGACAGCCAAAGCAAGATGATATATTTGAGGTTATGAAGACACAAATACAGATCAATTGCCCCGACTGTCACAGTCCCAGTTTTTCGATACACGGCAAAAAAAGCTATGGCAAGCAGAACTACCAGTGCAAGGACTGCAAACGTCAATTCATTGGCGACCATGCCTTAACTTATCATGGCTGTCACTCTAAAATAGAAGACATCATACGGCTAATGACGGTTAGAGGTTGCGGCGTCAGAGACATAGCCGTTATAGCCTCTATTAGTATTGGTAAAGTGCTTAGCACCATAGGCTCATCGGTCTATAAGATTACACCTAAAAAGCGCTATTATGAACGCTTAGAGGTTGATGAGTTCTGGACTTACGTATATCGCAAGAAGCGTAAAGTTTGGCTTATTTATGCTTATGACTGCGCTACCAATGAGATTGTTGCTTAGGTTTGGGGCAAACGTGACCTGAAAACAGCTAAGAAGCTAAGAGCCCGTCTTAAACAACTGAAAGTCAGCTATGGTTCTATTAGCATGGATAACTGGGATAGCTTTATAACCGCATTCAAGCCTGACAAGAAACAAATCGGCAAGCAGCATACGGTAGGCATAGAAGGTAATAACTGTCGCCTTAGACACCGATTGCGACGAGCCGTTCGAAAGACCTGTTGCTTCTCAAAGAAGTTTGATAACCACTTTAAGGTGTTTGATTTGGTATTCTTCTATGTCAATTATGGCTATGTCTGATGCCAGCATACTTTTTAGAACACCACCGAAATATTTATTGACTAAAAATGCTTATCAAATAAAAGTGAAAAAATTATAGCACGCGTTTTTAATGGTTCCATACCAGAACTAAGGTTCCCTATGAGTAGCAGTAATGTGTCAACCGCCAAACAACCTACCGCATTTTATTCTCCTTTAATATTTAAAAATTCGCTATTAAAGCTATCGCTAGGAGTGACATGCGTGCTCTCATTAAGCGCCTGCCAGCCATCTCCAACGGACGACACCGCCAATAATAACGACAATAAAGCCCAAGACAGTAGCTATTTGCAAAATATAACGCCTGAGCGTGCTCAAACGATTGAAGCGCTAGCGGGCGTCCCTATGCAGCAGCTTGCCAGCTTTGATGCGCAAGAAATCAAACAAGGTGGCGATACTGGTATTAGTATCACCACGAGCGAAAGCTACTCTAAACCTTCTTCAAATATCACCGCTTCGCGTAAAGGCTCTTTCTTTATCGGCAATGCGTTTTTTAGGCAACCTTGGGTGGTCGCGCCGGCAAGTACCGATAGCCGTGATGGGCTTGGCGCTTTATTTAACGTTGCTGCCTGTCAATCTTGCCATATCAAAGACGGTCGCGGTCATGCGCCGATGAGAAGTGATGACGATGCTGATAGCTTGTTGATTCGCCTTGCGATGCCGGCGACTACCGAAGCGCAGCGCCAAAAGCTAAAAGATTCCTTGATTGAAAAAGTCGCCCATCCTATGTATGGCGGTCAATTGCAGGACCGCGGTGTGCAAGGCGTGCCTGCTGAAGCCCGAATTGTAGTACAGTGGAACGATAAACCCGTTATCTTTGCTGATGGTCATGTCGAGACCTTGCGTGCGCCAACCTTTAATCTGACCAAACCCGGTTATGGTCCATTTGATAATGAGCTGATGGTATCGCCGCGTGTGGCCTTACCGATGATTGGGCTTGGGTTACTCGAGCAGATTCCAGACGATGATATTAAAAAACAAGCAGTCAAAGTAAATAACGCTAATAGCGACATTAGCGGTAAATTTAATATGGTCATGGATCCACAAACGGGTAAAGTGGCATTAGGACGCTTTGGCTGGAAAGCTGGTCAAACCAAGCTGATTACTCAAAACCAAAGTGCGTTTAATGAGGATATGGGGCTGACCTCAAATATCCGTCCGCATGAGTCTTGTATGCCAGCGCAGACCGCTTGTGTGAATGCCGCAACAGGTGCTGATGAACAAGGTAATGGTAAGCCGCCCGTCGAAGTCAATGATGAAGTGGCAAAGTTCGTCGAATTTTATACCCGTAATCTGGCGGTGCCGCATCGCCGCAATGCCGAAGACAAGCTGGTATTGGCCGGCAAAAAACGCTTTTATGATATGGGCTGTCAAAGCTGCCATACGCCGCGTTATCAGTTGCCAAAAACCGACGATGACCATCTTGAGCAGCACGGACAAGTGATTTATCCTTATACCGATTTATTGTTGCATGACATGGGCGATGGCTTGGCTGATCGTACCATTGCGGGTAAGCTGCCATCTAAAGATTTACAGGTTGAGTTTTTAGCCAACTCTTATGAGTGGCGCACGCCTGCTTTGTGGGGCATTGGTCTTGCGCAAACCGTCGATCCACAAGCGACGTTTTTACATGATGGTCGCGCGCGTACTTTGATGGAAGCGGTACTTTGGCATGGCGGCGAAGCGGAAAAGCAGAAGCAAAAAGTACTTAAGCTTGATAAACAAGGACGCAGTGAGTTGAATGCGTTCTTAAAGTCATTATAAAAATAAGCGTATGAGCGTTAAAAGCGATGGTCATTCAACGTAAGAAATACAAAGTTAAATAATTACTTATATCAATATTCATCCAAATACTGAGAAATCTATGAAAATAAACCCTGCTTTAGCAATGGCATTATCAGCGCTAAGTGCTGGTATTCTAATTAGCTGTGTCAAACCTGCGGAAGAAAATAAAGTACCAGAGGTAGATAGCCAAGTCGCGCAAGAGGGTGCTACTTCTAAGGCTGCTGCTGAAAAAGACAGTAATGACGCTAAGGTTGCAGCAGTAGATATTAGTCCTGATACCGAAAAAACCTATCTGACCCACGTGGCAAATGACATTGTCATTCCAGCCTATGCAGATGCCGCAAAGCAGAGTGATTTATTGCATGATTTGGCAAAGAAATCTTGTCAGCAAGCGCCCGTGAGCGGTGATGCGCTAAAAGAATTGCGCGACCAATGGTTGGTGCTCGCACAAGCTTGGGCAAGCGCTGAGATGGTTAACTTTGGACCAGCGACGGCGAGCATGAGTAACTTATATATCAATTATTATCCTGATGAGCGCGGCCTGGTACATAGCGGGGTCGCTGATTTGATTGCTGCCAATCCCAAGCTTACCGCCGAGCAGTTGGCTAACGAGAGCGCCATCGTGCAAGGCGTGCCAGGCTTAGAAGAAGTGCTTTATGCCAATGATAGTTTGGATGCTGGGCAGTGCGCATATGTGATGAGCGCGAGCAGAGCTTTGAGCACACTTCTAAAAGATATCGAGAAAAACTGGCAGCAAAATGCCACTGATTTACTAGCAATTGATAAAACCGCCGAGAGCGATCAAGGTTTAAACCAATGGTTTAACTCGCTGCTGTCATTGGTTGAGACGATGAAATCTAACGCTATCGACCAGCCATTGGGTTTAACTGCTAAAGCAAAAGGTCATCTGCCAGCTGCGACCGCTGGACAAAGCCGCGCGATTATCACTGCGAAATTGGCAACCTTAAATCAAGCAATGACTGACCCTGTTTTGACTGCTATTCTTGGTGGCAATAATGAAAATGCAGTGGTGGATAATCTATCAACCGCGCTTGCCGATACCACGACGTTACTGGCACAAATGCCAGAAGATTTAGCGACTGCTGATAAAGCGACGCAGCAAGAACTACTTGATCATCTCACGAGCATTACGCGCATTATTAAGCGTCAATTGATTCCAACCCTTGGTCTGCGTGTTGGCTTTAACAGCACCGATGGCGATTAAATAATGGCTACTATTGACGCTAAGACAGCAAATAAAAAGCAAGGTACAGCACAAGGTACAAGGCCTAATGATGAGCTGCTGGCGACATCGGCACTGACCCTGCTTTGTGCTGCCATGGGTACAGCCGCGCTTGTCGGTATCCATCATCGTTTTCGTAAACAGCAGCAACCTGATGCCAGCTTATGGGATTATGTGGCAGGTATGGGCGCGCAGTTACAGTTGATAAACTTGACGCCTAAACGCGAGCTCGTGCAATTTCGCCACGCTTGTCAGCAAGCGGCAGTTGCATGGCAGCAGGCTTATCGCTCACAGAGAGATGACGGGCAAAATAACAAGTCTTATAGCGTAAGCGATTTTAGCGCAGCACATACGACCACAATACTGCCACAACCTGTTTGTTGGGTTAGCGGCGTGGCGTCTATGCCAAAAAACATCGCTTTAGTAACTGAAGACTGTGACGCTAGTCATAATGAGCACGACTTCGGCGTGGTTGGTATCGACGCTGATAGGCAAATCGTTTGGCAAACGACCATGCCCGAACGCGTGCATGATATTGTCGTTCAACCTATTTCTGATAGGCAAAAATTTTTTGCTAAGAATAACCAAGCACGTGATGTGGTGGTGATGGGTCGGCGCCCGAGCGAAAGGTTTTGGGTATTAGACACGGCAACTGGGCAAGTAAAGTTTGCTATTAAAGCGTCTACGCATCGTCATTTTTATGGCCATGCTTGTTATAGCCTGGATGGTAAATTGCTCTACGTGACCGAAAATGACACCGTAAGCTTAGACGGTAAAATCGGTATTTATGATGCCTGTGATCATTATCAAAAAATAGCAGAGTATGACTCGCATGGTATCGGCCCGCATGAGCTGATTATGCATCCTGATGGCGAAACGTTGGTGATTGCGAATGGTGGTATCAAAACCGAGCAAGCGTCGCGTGAAGAGCTCAATTTAGACAGTATGCGACCGTCATTGGCTTACCTCAATCGTCATACTGGCGATTTGCTTGAGCAGATTATGCCTGAGCACAATCAAATGAGCGTGCGTCACCTCGCCATGCATGACGATGGCACGGTGATGATAGGTATTCAGTTTCAAGGCGAAAAGCATATCAATGTGCCGTTAGTATTGACCCATAAACGCGGTGAGCCTGATTTTAAACCCCTTATTATGCCCAATAATCAATGGCAACGTTTCCACCAATATATCGCCAGTGTGGCGGTTGATAGTGAGCGTAACCTATTATGTGTGACCACGCCAATTGGCGGTTGTGCGGCGATTTATGACTTAAATACTCGTACATTGATTGATGATATTAGCTTACCAGATTGTGCCGGTGCAGCCGTATTAGCAAATCAGAATGCTGACAAAGCAGGCTATAACAATACCAATGCCAATGCCAATGTTAAGGCTAAGGCTAAGGCTAATGCGCACTCAGGTTTTATCGTTAGTGATGGACTAGGTCAGTTAACCGCGTTAACTGTTAATCATTTAGCAACTGCTGAACTTGCTAGAGTAGATAACGTTGAGCGTATTTTTATAGACAGCAAATATCATCTGATGTCGTTTGACAATCACTTACAAGCGCTGTGAGCATGAATGTGCCGTCACAGTATGATTCGCCCTTATTAAATAGCGCTATACGTTGTTTGGCGCAAGCGGATATTGAACTACACATCAGCAAAAAGCGCGTTAAAAATATCAATTTTCGCTTAAAACCGCATAAATTAATGGTCTCTATACCCATCTCTCTTAGCTCAGCGCAAACTGCTCAGGCGATAGAGAAACGCGTGCCTTGGGCAATCGCCAATCACCCGCACGTATTAGAACGCTATAAACGTCAGCAAATCCCATCACAGCAATCTATAAAAGAGGCTTCAACTGCCGATAGCACACTGCTATTGTGGGGCGTAGAGCAATCATTCACCTTAAACCACGATAAAAAAATTGCCTACTATCGGCAACATCTCTCTGAAGTAATGCCTGCATTATTTAATAAATGGCAACCGATTGTCGGCGCTTATGCTAATGAAATACGTCTAAAGAAAATGCATACGCGTTGGGGTAGTTGCAATACCCGCGCACGGCGAATTTGGTTGTCCGTCTATCTGCCAGCTTATCCTATCGAATGCACCGAATACGTCATCGTCCATGAGCTGTGTCATCTGCATCATGCCAATCATAGCCGCGCTTTTTGGCAAACGGTGGCAACGGCGATGCCCGATTATCAATATTGGCATAATATGCTGGCAGGTAAAACAGGGCAGCTAGACTAAAGTAGGAGCTACTGCTAAATAACCAGATGTCATACCTTAATCTGCTAAGATAAGGTTTTTTATCGAAACAAGGATGTGCTATGGAAAACGTCAATCAAGCGCAGTTTTGGCAACAGCGCTATAAAGAGGACAGTATCGGCTGGGATATGGGGCAAGTGTCACCACCGCTCAAAGCTTATATTGACCAGTTGCCTGAATCTGCTAAAGAGCAAGCGATTTTAGTACCGGGCGCGGGCAATGCTTATGAGGTCGGTTATCTGCATGAGCAAGGGTTTACCAATGTCACCTTGGTTGATTTTGCCCCTGCGCCGATTGAGGCTTTCGCAGAGCGCTATCTCAACTTTCCAGCAGAGCATTTGGTCTGTGCTGATTTTTTTGCGTTATCGCCTGCGCAATATCAGTTTGATTTGGTGCTTGAGCAGACGTTTTTTTGTGCCATAAATCCTGCGCGCCGTGATGAGTATGTGGCGCAGATGGCCGCATTATTGAAACCGAACGGCAAGCTAGTTGGGCTGCTGTTTGATAAGGATTTTGGACGAGAGGAACCGCCGTTTGGCGGCTCGAAAGCTGAATACCAGCAGCGTTTTGCACCCTATTTCGATATTGAGATTATGGAAACGAGCTATAACTCGCATCCGGCGCGGCAGGGCAGTGAGCTGTTTATTAAGATGCGCGTAAAATCTTAATCTCACGCTTGATGTTTTGCCGAGCCTGCTTTTCTAACCTGTCATAATAATAATCGGTTAGGTAAAGCTTCGGGTGCGCCAATAACTCTGTTAATACTGCTCTACGTCCATCACGATAATCTGGGTTTGAGACATGCGCATATTCTTGCCGAACCGCTTGGGCATATTGCTCGTAATCAGTCCAAGATGCCCCCAGAATACTCAAATCCATATCTAGTAAATAAGCGGCATCAAAGTTTTTTTGAGCGTTTGAGCATTCAGCAAGTTTATGATTGGCCGTCATCATAATGAGCGCGTAAATATGTTGGCACTGCTCAGCCGATAAATAAGAGCGTAGCGCTTCTACGGCATATTCTGCACTTTTTAGCTCATTATCTGAGCGCGTTGGCGCATATATCACGTCATGATAAAATAGTGCCAATGCGATAATATGCGACTCATTTAAAACATGCTTAATCTGCTCAAACTGCGCAAATAATTGCTCAATATGCTGCAAGCTATGATAAGCGCGCTGAGCTTCATTATAACGTATAGCGATATCTTGCCAAAGATTGTTAACTTTTTCTGGTTCTACAGCGCTATTAATAGCTGTTAAATGGCGCGCAAAAATCTTGCCAAGCTCACGCTCTATTTGCGCAAAAGCCTTTATCATTTAACTTCCTTATTCTTCTACTTTTTAGCCAACTTCCATTCACCACCAGTCATTTATTTTTTATGATCTGCCTCTTCAAAGGCTTGTTTAAATAGTTGCCCAAGCAAATTAACATCATCAACGCGGGCATAGTTTAAGCGGGTGACAAAAGCGATATGACGATGCGGCCCTTTTTCTGCTAATGGTACTGCGACTGCATTTTGGTTTTGCAAATGCAGCTGATCGAGTGCCATTTCTGGCACCAAGGTCGTGCCCATATTAGCAAGCGCCATTTGTATTAGGGTGTTCAAGCTGGCATCAGAAAAGCTTGATTTCATTTGCGCGCGGTCGAAATGACAGACGGTCAAGGTTTGATCGGTCAGACAATGTCCTTCGCCAAGTAGCATCAGATTGGCGGTTGCCAGCTCATCGGCGTTAATTTTTTCAAGCTTGGCATGGACGTCATCCTGTGGAAAGACCGCAAAGAAATCTTCCGCCCAAAACTCAAAGGTATGCAAACCATCGACCGCATAAGGCAACGCAATAATGGCGGTATCAATATGACCATAGCGTACCTGCTCAAGCAAACGCTCGGTTTGCTGCTCGATAACCGTCATACGAAATTCAGGGTAGTGTTTGCGCAGCGCAGGTAGTACTTTTGGCAGCAGATACGGCGCAATCGTCGGAATGATACCAACCGTCATCGGGTACGCAAGCGGTGATTGATGGCTATGTGCGCGCGTGGTCAAATCATTGACTTCAGAAAATATACGCTGCGCCCGCGTCAAGATGTCCTCACCGATAGGCGTAATCAAAACTTGCTTATTATTACGCTCAAAAATCTGCGTATCTAGTTGCTTTTCTAGCTCGGCGATACCCAAACTCAGCGCTGATTGTGAAATGTTACAGTCTTCTGCTGCCCGTTTAAAATGACGATGTTTGGCAACTGCTAAGGCAAACTCAAGTTGACGTAAAGTAATCATAAAACCTCTCTATTAATGGGTTTTGAACGCCATTTGTTTTGGGCGTTTATCTTGTGTACTATAGCAATTTAATGCCGATGTTCGTATAAAAAAAGCCGTTAGAATAGTTTAACAAGTTTAATAAAACAAAACATCACATTAAAAACTTTTAACTGGATTAACTATAGAATTCGCGTATAGTTTGTCTTGTAACCCAGTTAATGAGTGGGTTAATCAAAACCTGCAGCCATAAACACCAATTAACTTAACAACAATCAATTAATCAAAAAAGGAGCCAATCATGGCGTCAATTATCAATCAAGAAATTCCAGAGTTTTCAGCAGAAGCGTTTGTAAACGGTGATTTCAAAACCATCACTTCAGAAGATGTAAAAGGCAGTTGGGCTATCTTCCTATTTTACCCAGCTGACTTCACCTTTGTTTGCCCAACTGAACTTGAAGACATGGCAGCCCATTACGAAGAGCTTAAAGGCCTAGGCGTAGAAGTGTACTCAGTATCGACTGACACACATTTCACTCATAAAGCATGGCATGATTCTTCAGACGCTATCGGCAAAGTCACTTATCCAATGATCGGTGACCCAACTGGCCGTATCACTCGTGGCTTTAATGTCATGATTGAAGAAGCCGGTTTGGCGGAGCGTGGTACTTTCTTAGTAGACCCAGACGGTAAAATCCAAGTCGCTGAAATACATGCAGGTGGTATTGGCCGTAGTGCAAAAGACATGCTACGTAAAGTAAAAGCGGCACAGTACGTTCGTGATAACGACGGCGAAGTTTGCCCAGCAGCTTGGGAACAAGGTCAAGAAACCCTTAAACCAAGCCTAGATCTAGTTGGTAAAATCTAAGGATATACTTAGATAACTTACTATTTAGACTAGCGAAAAGATAAGTATAAAATTTAATAGTAAGTTTTCATTTTTAAAAGAAAACGCTATTAAATGATGACTTAAGAACGCCCCATCGGCTTTGATTGATGGGGCGTTTTTTTGTCTATTTTTTATAGGCAGATATTTAGAGATAGATAGTGTTAGGACAAGATTACAGGCTGTCTACAGATTGTCACCTAAGTTCATTCGATTTTTATCACAGAATGCTTATGATTTAAAGATATAGTGAGTGGAAAGTAATATCGACACATCACGCACTGCTGATATCAATTTTTCTTGCTTGTTGCCATCACAGTAGAGGCGACGAAGCACTCACCTTAGTTGCACAGAAATGGTTTTACATTGAACCTATCACATAAATCGGTAATGAAGAGAGGATATTATGAGTAACGACAAATCATCTGCTAAAGAATTTCCGAAACAAGAACAATCGCTACCAGGCTCGCAGCAAGAGCAGCACCCAAGCCCTGAGGTACTGCCAAAAGAGTATCCAAATGGCAAGCTTGCTGGGAAAGTTGCTATTATCACTGGCGCGGATAGCGGGATCGGGCAAGCAGTGGCGATATTATTTGCCAAAGAAGGCGCGGACGTAGTGGTCAGCTACCTATGTGAAGATGACGATGCCAAGATGACCAAAAAGCACGTAGAGTCTTACCAGCAGCGCTGCTTACTGGTGGCGTCAGATTTATCAGAAGAAGCTAACTGTCAAAAGCTAATCGATACCGCCATCGCTGAGTTCGGCAAAATTGATATTTTAGTCAATAACGCTGGGATGCAGGTTGAGCAAGAATCGCTCACCGATATCAGTAGTGCGCAATTTGATAAAACCATTTATACCAATTTTTATCCGCACTTTTGGTTGAGTAAATTTTCCTTACCACACATGCCAGCGGGTAGCTCGATTATCAATACCACCTCTATCACCGCTTATCGCGGCAGTGACCATTTGATTGATTATGCCGCCACTAAGGGCGCGATTTTATCTTTCACCCGTGCTTTAGCCAATAATTTAATGAGTCAGGATAAAGGTATCCGCGTCAATGGCGTCGCACCCGGTCCTATTTGGACGCCGCTTATTGTGGCGTCATTTACCCCTGATGAGATAGAGAAGTTCGGTCAGAGCACGCCGATGGGCCGCGCCGGTCAGCCAAACGAGGTCGCGCCTGCTTATCTATACTTGGCCAGTGACGACGCAAGCTACGTTACAGGACAGGTTATCCATGTAAATGGCGGCGAGATTGTCGGTGGATAAAGTGAGTAGATGAGTGCTTCATTAAGTAAGTAAGTAAATGGTTAATTTAGCCAATGCTCATCGAGCGTTTATTGACTTATATTGATCTAAGTACAATTAAAATTGCGACAAAAAATAGCGGCTTGGTTCGATACTTACTTGCTCATCGAACCAAGCCGCTATTGAATCAGGTAGCGTTATAAACTAAAGTGTTTATACCGCAGAATTGAGTTTATTTTTATCGATTATTTTATAAATCTCATCTTTTAAGTGCAGCTTGCGCTTTTTCATTTTTTCTATTTCTTCGTCACAGCTGGCGTGCGTCACCAAATCCTTATCGAGCTGGTTGATTTGCTGATCAAGCTTGGTATGCTCATCAAAAATGCTCGCAAAGTAGCTGTCTTTTTGCTTAAGTTCGCAAATAATATCTCTGTTGTCTTGCCATGTATCAGTCTTTCTCATGTTGTCATCCTTGTTATAAAGCGCAGGCTTAGTAAAGCCATAGCGCATTTTAGTTAAGAGCGCTCTGATGAATTGATATGATTGTGAGACTTCATTCTTACCAAGCCAAATCGCAATTCAGCTCAGTTTTGAACAGGATTATGCGCAGCAGAAAGGGCGTTTGTTAACGACAACTAGCAGTCAATCTGCCGACCGGTAAATAAGAGTGTTTCTTATTCGCCTCATCTGATTGTAGCGAAAAAATTTACCCGATACCATAACTGTCATGGATTTTCTTTTATTGATAGTTTTAAAATTAAATAATAATATTAATATACGATTTGTTTTATTAAACATAAAGTTTGAGTTTATCGGCTTGCGTGGTACGTCCAAAGCCTTGATAATAGACGTATCAAAGGTGGTAAGGCAAGTATTTATGGCTTTTTAAATCAGATACTTAGCTTGTCACCAAACCCTATTTAAATGTGCAGCGATATAGCTGACGTTACATATCTGATAATAATGAGGAACAAACATGATAGATCAAGGTTTATTAGACGCAGTCAAAAGCTATAGTGAAAATATGACCCGCCCCATTACCTTTGTATTGGGTAGCGGCGAACATAGCAAACGTGCTGAGCTGATTGATTTTTTAACTAAAATCGCTGGCACAACGGATAAAATCAATTTTGATAGCGCAGCAACTGATGACAGCTTACCAAGTCCGATTAGTTTTAAAGTCGTCAGTCATATTGATAATGCATTGACTGATACGGGGATCGTTTTTAGCGGTATTCCGGGTGGCCATGAATTTACCTCGCTGATTTTGGCGATTTTGCAAGCGGGCGGCCATACCTTAAAACTGGATGAAGGTATTCAAAAACTGATTAAGCGTTTTAATAAGCCGCTACAGTTTCAGACTTATGTCTCGCTGTCTTGCCACAGCTGTCCGGATGTGGTGCAAGCGCTGAACCAATTTGCGCTGCTCAACGATGACATCAGTAACGAGATGATTGATGGTGCGTTATTTCAAGAGCAAGTCGAGGCCAATAATATCCAAGGTGTACCAGCGGTATTTTTAAATGGTAAACCTTTTGCCAATGGTAAAATCGATACCGCTAAATTGATTGAGAAGTTACAAGAGCAGTTCCCTGATTTATTGAGCGAAGTGGCTGATGACGCTGAGCAATTAGAGCAGCAAGATGTGACGATTATCGGTGCAGGCCCTGCTGGCGTGGCGGCGGCGATTTATACCGCGCGTAAAGGCTTAAAAGTTACTATGGTCGCCGACCGCATCGGTGGACAAGTGAAAGACACGCAGGATATCGAGAACTTAATCTCTGTACCTTTAACAACCGGTAGTGAGCTGTCAGCGAACTTCGAGAAACATTTGCACGAATATGACATTACGCTCAAAGAGCATGTCAGTGTCAAAGAAATCAGCGAAACTGAAGAAGAAAACTACCGTATTCATCTCAATACTGGGGAAACGTTTGAGACGCGCAGTATTATCTTAGCGACCGGAGCCCAGTGGCGTAAGCTTGGTGTTCCCGGTGAAGATGAAAACGTGGGTCAAGGCGTAGCCTACTGTGCGCACTGTGATGGCCCATTCTTTAAAGGTAAGGATATTGCGGTCGTTGGCGGCGGTAACTCAGGTATTGAGGCGGCACTAGATTTGGCAGGTATCGTTAAACACGTGACCGTCCTTGAATTCGCCGATGATTTAAAGGCTGACCAAGTACTGATTAATAAAGCCAAAGAAAAGAGCAATATCGATATCATCACCAGTGCTGCAACGCAAGAGATTAAAGCGCAAGATGGTAAAGTGACTTCGCTTGTTTATCAAGATCGTAGCAGCAGTGAAACCAAAGAGCTAGATACGTCAGCGGTGTTTGTGCAAATTGGTTTGGTGCCAAATACTGAGTTTGTCAAAGGCTTTGTGGATCTAAACCGCTTTGGCGAGATTGAGATTGACGAGCGCTGTCGCACCGACCGCAAAGGTATCTTTGCTTGTGGTGACGTGACCACTGTACCATTTAAGCAGATTAATATTGCCATGGGTGAGGGTAGCAAAGCCGCATTATCAGCGTTTGAATACTTAGTGATGCAGTAAAGTTTTGCTTTAGCTTTTATTAAAGTTTTAAACCCCTAAAATCTACTAAGGTTTTAGGGGTTTTGTTTTTTGAGCCGTGGTTAAGGTTTAATCAGCCAATACCCCAATCACCGACAGTATCTCACCTGCTTCATCTTCTTTAATTACGCGAGTTTCATTGAGTGCAGTTTCTTGCCAAGCCTGTAGATGAGGATTGTTTAACATCGTCACACAATACTGTTTGGTTATCGGTTTCAATGGTATGCCCGAGGCGACCGCATAAGTATGCAAGCGTAAAACCACAGGGGCAAAAAAAGCATCGGCAGCCGTGAATGCACCAAACAGATAGCTGTCTTTTGAGCGATTTTTTAAACAATCTGCAAAGATATTTTCTATACGGGCGATATCCTTTAAGCAGGCATTGCTGGGTTGTATTTTCGCCGTTGCTCGAATGTTCATCGGCATCTCGCTACGAATGCCCATTAGACCTGAGTGCATTTCCGCAACGATGCTTTGGCAATAAGCGCTGTTTATTCTGTTGCTGGTATTGTTCTTAGCATCAGATTTATTCAGACCTGTCCAAACATCTAAGTCCGTCAGATAATCATTGGCATGAATGGCTATCGCTAAAGTATCCCAAACTGTGACCTTTTCATCATTCTCACCATAGACTAAAACGGGTACTTTCCCTGTTGGCGCATGCTCATCGAGAATGGCCGTCGCTGATGGATGAAACAGCTCAATCAGTTGCTCATCGAAATCAATATTAAATGCCTTGAGTAGTAGCCAAGCTCGCAATGACCATGACGAATAATTTTTATTGCCGATGATGAGTAGGGGTTTTTGCATCATAAAGTCCTATTAAAAAGTAACAGTAGGATTTTATTATGTCTTCAATATTAAATAATAACCAGTTTATAGTTGAGTAGTATATAAAAAAATGCCCATCCAAAGTTTGGATGAGCATTTTGAAATGGTATCAATTATATTTATATCACTATCAATCGTCTAACAAATCCATACGCTTTGCTGCTTCATAGATACCTGTCGAGCGGTTACCGGTACGGCAAAAGATCAGTATAGGCTGCTCAGCTTGGTTAAAAAAATCAGCAAATTCTTCAACATGGTTTTGATTGAGCTCGCTACCGGCAAAAGACACTTCTTTATAAGCAAGACCTGCTTGTTTAGCCGCGGCTTCAATATCAGCACTGGTTGGTTGGTTTGGTTCTTCACCATCTGGACGGTTGTTAATAATGGTCTTAAAACCATTTTCAGCAATCATAGGTACTTGATCAGGGGTGATTTGTCCGGTAATACTCACTTCATGGCTCATAAGAGCTCCTTTTTATTTTTTAGCGTAAAAACGAAAATTTTGCGCTTAGATTAAAATATTTCAATAAAGCCTACCTGCTTTCTATAGCAAACCTTGCATCAGTGCGCTTTGATAGAGCAATTTGGCGCGTGCACCCGTGCCGCAAAACATCAGGATGGGTTTTGGCATGCTGCGATAAAAGGCTGCAAACTGCTCGACAGTCGCCATGCTTAAACGCTCATCATCAAATGGTAAATGCTGATAGGTAAGGTTGGCCTTTGCCGTTGCACTGGTAAAGTCACAGCTATTAGGCTGCGTCTCTGTTTCAGCGTCAGGTCGAATATTGAGCACAGAGCGGTAGCCAAGCTCGGCAATCTTGACGCATTGGCTTGGGTAAATTTGCTTATAAATGGTTAAGTCATCGGTCATAAGTTTTTCGGTCGCGTATATTAAATGGCGTAAGGTTTTGTCTATTTCTAGATTCTGTAAATTTTAAAGGCTTATTACAATCTAGCATAACACAGTGGTCATCATAGCTATATTTTGTCACTGATGTTTTCTCAAAAGCACTTTCTGTCAGGATTAATTTAAGCGAAAAATTGATTAGCTATAAGCTAATTATCTTTTAGCGCATTGACCGCATCCATGGTGCTTAAATAAACCTGCCCTGATAGATGGGTTATGACCGGTGTATGCTCGATAATATCCATCACGGGTCCTTTGATAAAGCTAAAGCTTAAGTGCTTTTTTTGGTTCAATAGCTCTTGATTAAGGCTGATAAGCATCTCTTGTCCGGTCAAGTCAATATGATTGACCGCTGACATAATCAGGATAACTTCATGCGCGTCGGGGTACTGTCGCGTCGCTTGTATGACGCTGCGATGCACGGATTCACTATTGCCAAAAAACAAGCTCTCATCGATACGCAGCATCAATAAATTGCTAAAGGTCACCACATCATGACGATTGATATTGCGAAAATGTCCTGTACCCGCTAGCTGTCCGACGACGGCAACGTGTGGTTTACTCGACTGCCAAATGAGGCTAGCAAACGACACCATCAAACCGATGACTAAGCCAGTATTTAGCCCAAATATCAGCACCCCGATAAATGCCGCCAAAAAGCTCGCCGCATCTAAGCGGTCGCGTTGCCATGCTGACTTTAACGTCGCCATATCAATGAGACCGATAATTGACGTCATAATAGTCGCGCCCAAGAGAGCGTAGGGCAGAGGCGCTAATAAATGACCAAAAGCGATCAACGCGGCAATCATAACCAGCACAGTGACCAGACTTGCGACTGGCGTTTTGGCGCCTGAGTCGGCATTAATCGCCGTACGTGAAAAGCCGCCAGCGATGGTAAAGCTTTGAAAAAAGCCGCCAGCCATATTGGCCAGTCCCAGTCCGGTTAACTCACGATTGGCATCAAAGCTTTCACCGCGCAGGCGTGCATAGTTGCTGGCTACTGAGCTACTTGAGACAAAGATAATCAACGCCATCAAACCGGCGCTCGGTAATAGATTGAGCGCTTCATGAAAATCTGGCAAGTACGGTAGGGTAAAGCTAGGCAGCCCTTGCGGAATATCACCAATCGTCGCTACGCCGTTTGTTGTCCAATCCAAACTCATACTTAATACAATGGCAAGACCAAGCAAAATAAGCGGAAATAGACGCTCAGCCCATTTTGCATAAGAGGCTGACAGCCAAGAGCGCCAGACCCATTTGCTCGCATAGCGATTAGCAAATAATAGCGTAAATGCCATCACGCCGATGATCAAAGTTAGCGGATGCAGCTGGCGGCCATACATCTGCATACTCGATAAATAACCGATAAGGCCATTACCTGCAATAGGAATTCCCGTCAGATATTTAAGCTGACTGACAAAAATCAATACCGCCGCGCCACTGATAAAACCTGCCGATACGCCGCGACTGATAAACTGCATAATCCAGCCAAGCTTCAGCCTTCCCGCCAGCCATAACATCGTGCCAACCATCAAAGACAGTAAACTGGCCATCAATATATATTGCTGCGTGCCATCATTGCCATAAGGATGCAAACTACTGGCTGTCATAATGGCCGTAATGGCAACGGGGCCTACAGCTTGTACATTACTTGAGCCTATCCAAGCATATACCAGCACGGGTACAATAGCCGCATAGAGTCCATAGACCGGCGGCAACCCTGCTAGCACCGCATAGCCTAGGCTTTGCGGAATGACAAGCACGCCAACGACTAAGCCCGCGATGATGTCAGTCGGCAGGGCAGACAGCTGATACTGACGTAACCAAGCAGGAATCAGACGGGCAGCGATAGAAGGCATGGCGATATATCATCACAATAAAGAAAGTTAAAAATAGTTAAAAACCAAACGCGCAGTTAGGCGTCTGTTTTGGCACAAAAGCGCTCATACAATAACTGCAATACCGATAACGCATCGTCGCTTGCGATACTATAGTAGATTTGCTTACCTTCACGGCGAGTAGTGACCAGCTCGTCTTTACGCAAAATACCTAGCTGCTGCGATAAACTTGGCTGACCGACACCGACCAAGCCCTCAAGCTCACTGACACAGTATTCACCTTGTGTCAGCTGACATAAAAGTAATAAGCGGTCAGGATGCGAGAGCGATTTTAATAACTGGCTGGCTTGCATGGAAGCTTGTTGCATTTGCTCTGCAAGGTCTTTGGGCGCAAAGTCTGCGACGTTGGCAGATGCAGGCTTGCCAGTGGGGGTGGTGGTTGTGCTCAATGCTGAAGTTGAAGTAGTCAGAGCGAGCTCCTTATAAAAGATATAAATAGAAAAAGCAGAGTTTATAGATAAGTTATGAATATATATAGTTAATTATCAATGATATTACGATTTATAGCAAGTTATCATTATTTACATTATATAAATTGATAAAATGTATAATGATTGCTATAGTGCTGGTAGTGCTGGTAGTGCTGGTAGTGATAGGTAGATGCATAGGAAATATAGGAAATATAGGCAGCACTAGGGATAGATACTATAAATCAGCAGCAAATGCCATAAATAAGCGCCTATTATACGGAACAATACCTTAAAAATTAAAACATTCATATACAAGTAAAGAGGTAGCCATGCAAGTTCATTCTTTCTTACATAGCGACACGGAAACTTACACCCATGTACTCGCGGACGTGCAGCAGCAAGTGTGTGCCATCATCGATCCTGTACTGGATTTTGATGCCAAATCAGGGCGTACGGATACGACTAGTATCGATGAAGTGATAGGATTCGTTCGAGAGCAGGGCTGGACGCTGGTTTGTATTATAGAAACCCATGCTCATGCCGACCATATATCTGCTGCTATCCATGTAAAAGATGAGCTTGGCGGTAAGTTAGTCATCGGGCAACATATCACCGAAGTGCAAAAAATATTTAAGCAAATCTTTAACTTTGATAGCAGTTTTCGTACTGATGCTAGCCAGTTCGATATCTTGACCGATGAGGGCGAGACCTTGACGCTTGGCGGTATTACGATTACTGCTATGTATGTGCCTGGTCATACCCGCGCGGATATGGCGTATCTTGCCGCTGACGATGAAAAAACCGTGGTCTTTGTCGGTGATACGCTATTTGCCCCAGATGTCGGCACAGCGCGCTGCGACTTCCCCGGAGGCGACGCCAAAACCCTGTATCAGTCTATCCAAAAATTGCTCGCACTGCCTGACGAAACTATCATGTATCTGTGCCATGACTATCCGAGTCAAGGTCGCAAACATTGCCCAACTACGACGGTAGCCGCGCAAAAGCTTGGTAATATCCATGTCAAAGAGGGTATCAATGAAGCGGAGTTTGTCGAGATGCGCGAGCGCCGCGATGCTACGCTAGAGATGCCGCGGCTGATTATCCCGTCAGTACAACTCAATATCGATGCCGGACATTTTCCAGAACCCGAAGACAATGGTATGCGCTATCTAAAAGTGCCACTTAATGCGCTTTAAGCGTCAATTATATTTAGATAAACAAAAAAACTGGCAAGAAGTAGATAAATACAATTAAGCAAAAAGTTACGCAAGCACAATACGTGCAACGGTTATCTTGATGCTAGTCTATTTATAAGAGCGTTACTAAGACGCCCGCCGCTGTTATTTTTAAAGGAGTTGTATCATGAGTGAGCAAAACTCTCATCTGGTTTGTCCGCACTGCAGTGCCACCAATCGCGTACCTGCAGCGCGCCTTAATGCCGCACCAAACTGTGGCAAATGTGGTCAGCCATTATTAACGGCCAGTCCGCATGAACTCAATGCCCAGACGGTTAGCAAAGTTATTCAAAAAAATGAGGTATTGACCATCGTTTATTTTTGGGCGAGCTGGTGTCAGCCGTGTCTAATGATGGCTCCGCAGTTTAAAGTCGCAGCCAGTCAGCTGCCACAAGTAGTGTTTGCTAAAATACAAACCGATAAATATGAGCAAGCGGCGGCACCTTATAATATTCGTAGCTTGCCGACGATGGTGGTCTTCAAAAACGGCAAAGAAATCGCGCGCCAGTCTGGAGCCTTACCAAGCGATCAAATCGTACAGTGGGTAAGAAGCTTAAACTCTTAATCTCAGACTGAGTTACTGCTCGTCATGATTACAAAAAAAGCCAATATGCTTATCGCGTATTGGCTTTTTTTGTAAGAGACTTTTAAAACTATGAAACAGGTATTAATGATTACTCACCATAAATCTTAATACCATTGGCAAAGCTACAGCGCTGGATACGAGCAGATTGGATAATGGCATCACGCTCACCATAAAGTCGCGATAATTTGGCATCACGGGCTTTGGTATTGTTACTTTTACCCACGCCAAAGCTGATATTAGGCGAGATACCCCAACGTCCAGCGGAAACCCCAACGCCGACACCTGAGGCGGCTATGGTCGATTGCTCATTGCGTGCTGCATTGACATAGCGATTGACACGGTTATATTCTTGACTCAGTGCTTGGCAGTCATAGCTTTGATAAGTGCTCGGTGGCACGTATTGCGGCGTAATATTACCCGTTGAGGCGCAGCCCGAGAGAGCAAAAACGCCAGCTGTGGCGAGTAGTGTTGCTGCAGTAAGAGTTTTCATAATAGCTCCATAAGGCGACGTTGAGAGGTTGATATTTATTTAAGATAGCAAAAAAATAGCGATTAAGATATTGAAAAATATAACTTTTAACGACTCTTAAAATAAATTGCCCGGCTTGGTAAAGGCGAGTACCAAGATGCCAACATAGGCGATACCCGCGATAAGAATACCGGTTTTTCTTTGACTAGGCGTGGCTTTGTCATTAAAGGCTTTAATACTGGCACTGAGTGCGGCAACCAATAAGATAACTTTAGCAAATACCCACTGTACTGGCGCATTGACACTCATAAGTTGTACCAGCATGCCAGCCCCTGAAATAATAATGACGGCATAGAGAATATGGGTCGATATTTTTACCGCAAATGGCGGCTTTTTGTTTGCGCTTAATACCACATAGCTTTGGTATAAAAACAGCGCAATCAACAAGACGGCCATGAGCATATGTAGATGTTTCATTGGATAGGGTTTCCTTTAAAGGTGCCGTTTGCCAGCTTATCTATGTTATTTGAGAATAGCATTAAGACTAATGTTTAAGATTAGCCTTTGTTTTGCCCTGCGCATAATGGGCTATCAGGGCTTTGGCCTTGCCATTCTGTTGGCGTATAAGCATGGATAGCCAAGGCGTGGATTTGACCACCTTGTGAGGTCAAAAGTGAATTTGCTAGATTGTACACGAGCTGATGACGCGCCACCAAGCGTTTGCCTTCAAAGGCATCGCTGACAATCGTCAGTTTAAAGTGACTTTCTTTGCCGTCAAAATAACCGGCATGGTTCATTGATTCATTCACCAGTTCAATATGCTGTGCTTGCAGGGCTTGTAGCGCCTCATTAAGAGCGTCTGCAGTCGGCGTATTTGTTGTCATAGTTATCCTCGTCATTTTAATACTTGGCCTTTTAATTGGCTGATGGTACTTATTATAGCAGACCCTGATATTTATGCTGCAAGGCTCTGCAAAGCCTTCTATACCAGTAAAGAGCGGATTAGTGATACGCACAAAAAAGCAGAGCGCAACCTTATTACGCTCTGCTTTTATCGTCTATTATTGTCGTCTATTGCTATTTACTATGAATACCATTTGCTATTAAATTTTAACGACGTGCTTTTTGATATAACGGCATTACCTTAGGCATCAATGACTGCAATTGCGCAATTCGGTTGCTGCTGGTTGGGTGAGTGCTCAAAAATTGCGGTGGCTCGCCTTGGCTGGCGCGCTGCATTTTTTGCCACAAGGTAATCGCGGCTTGTGGGTTGTAACCTGCACGTGCCATCAGTTCAAGTCCGATTTGGTCAGCTTCTGCTTCTTGCGTGCGACTGTGCGGACGGCTTAAACCTAAGTCTCCTGCAACGTTAGCAAGCTCAGCCTGACCTTGCGATAGACCAAAAATACTGGCTGCAACACCGATACCCGTTTGCGTGGCATATTGACGCGATAAGCGCTCACGTGAGTGCTCGCGCAACGCATGAGACATTTCATGACCCATAATAGCGGCGATTTCGTCATCGCTAAGATTTAAGCGATCAATGATACCAGTGTAAAACATAATCTTACCACCTGGCATCACAAACGCGTTCAAATCGTTAGATTTAATGGTGTGAACTTCCCACTTCCATTTCGCTGCGTCAGGACGATAGACGCCCACTTGACCAATCAAACGGTTAGAGATATTTTTTAAACGATTGAGCTGGGCCTTATTGGTGTCAAGCAAACCGCGTGCACGTGCTTCTTGGATATTTTTATTGTAGCTTTGCGCTGATAATTGCTGTACTTGCTCACTAGAAACCAAAAGTAGCTGCTGACGGTCAACGCCGACAGCGCCGGTGCTAGTGGTACTTGAGCAACCGGTCAGGGTCAATGCCGACAAAGATGCCGCCATGATGGTGGTGGTAAATAGCTTCTTCATAAAACGTCCTCGCTGTAAATATAAAAAAATTAAACAATATTAAAATGAAAACGGTCGCGGTAAAGATAGTTTTTTATTAAAAAAGGTTAACTGATTAAAAACTCGTCATGCCTGCTGATCTACCAAAACGATAAAGCTCTACCGCAACTATTTATCGTTAGGCATAAGTATAATAATGTTGGCAAGTGAAAACCTAGACAGAAAAAGTAACAATAGGCAGTAGGATTGTAAATGCGATAAATGAAAGTTTGCTACTCAATACCAGCTCCCATAAAATTTGCTACGATTTATAAATTTTTTAAATTTATAGCGTTATTATTAGGAATGAAAATAGTAATTGAAATCAATAACGTATATGTTTTCTTGCCTCGAGAATCACTCAAATTGCCAATTGTCAGTCAAAAACTTGAAAAAAGCTATTGACACCTACAGAATATTTGCTAAAATAGCCAGCCTATCGAGTCGTAGTCGTTGTTAACAACATTACGATTTGAAATTTAGCGGGATTAGCTCAGTGGTAGAGCACAACCTTGCCAAGGTTGGGGTCGAGAGTTCGAATCTCTTATCCCGCTCCAAATATAGCTTGCAAAAGCACCAAAGCCTTACTTCTTATAAGAAGTAAGGCTTTTTTTATGTTTTAAATTTAGCACTTAACATTTAAAAGCCAAGTTGGCAGCGCTATTAAAAGTTTATCGGTATACTAAAAATCCCTGCATTATCCTGCATTATGAAATGCACCCGTTACAAATTACGGATAATTTGACACACTCATTTAATTTTAGCCGCGCATAATAATAGTCTGTAGCTTTTAAAAATAATAATAACGATGATAAGGATTTTTTATGCAAGAATTTCAATATAAAGCATTCGGTGGTGTATCAGAAAGTATGCTGAGGAAATAAAAGGAGGAGTGACAGCCAGAGCAAGATGATATATTTGAGGTTATGAAGACACAAATAGATATCAGTTGCCCCGACTGTCACAGTAATAGTCTAAAGAAAAATGGCAAAAAAAGCTATGGCAAGCAGAATTATCAATGTAAGGACTGCAAACGTCAGTTTATTGGCGACCATGCCTTAACTTATCATGGCTGTCACTCTAAAGTGGAAGAGCTTATACGGCTCATGACAGTTAGAGGCTGCGGCGTTAGAGACATAGCTGTTATAGCCTCAGTCAGTATCGGTAAAGTATTGAGCACCATAGGCTCATCCATTTACAAGATTGTACCTAAGAAGCGCTACTATGAACGCTTAGAGGTTGATGAATTCTGGACTTACGTGTATCGCAAAAAGCGTAAAGTTTGGCTTATTTATGCTTATGATCGCGTTACTAATGAGATTGTCGCTTATGTCTGGGGCAGACGCGACTTAAAAACGGCTAAGAAGTTAAGAGCTCGTCTCAAGCAGCTTAAAGTCAGCTATGGCTCTATCAGTATGGATAACTGGGACAGTTTTATAACCGCCTTTAAATTTGACCACAAACGAGTTGGCAAATCTCATACGGTAGGCATTGAAGGTAATAACTGCCGTCTTAGACACCGATTGCGTCGGGCGGTTAGAAAAACCTGTTGTTTCTCTAAGAAGCTCGATAATCACTTCAAAGTGTTTGATATGGTGTTCTTTTACATCAATTATGGTTACGTCTGATGCCGGCATACTTTTTAGAACACCACCAAGCATTCAACGAATTGTTTGATTTAAGCGGTAAAACGGCCATTGTGACGGGCGGTGCGAATGGTATCGGTAAGGCGACAGCTTTGCGTTTGGCACAAGCGGGGGCAAATATCGTCATTGCAGACTTAAAATTAGAGGATGCTAAGGCGGCCGTTAAAGATATCGAAGAATATGGCGTCAGAGGATTTGCCATTGAGTGTAATATTTTAAAAGACGATGATTTGGTAAATATGGTAGAAAAAGTAGTTGCTGAATTTGGTAGCATCAATATTTTGATTAACAACGCGGGCGGCGGCGGCGGTGGCCGTGAAAACCCGTCTAAGATTTCTGTCGATGATATTCGCCGTGATTTTGAATTGAATGTCTTTAGCGGCTGGCGCTTATCGCAACTTTGCGTACCCCATATGAAAAAATCTGGCTATGGCTCAATTGTGTTTACTACATCGATGTCTAGTATCAATAAAAGTCCAAATATGAGTGGTTATGCTGGTTCAAAAGCTGCTGTTAATCATATGGTGGCCAATTTAGCGCACGATTTTGGTCCTGAAGTGCGTGTTAATGCCGTCGGACCTGGGGCCACGCGTACTGCGGCGTTAGAGAGTGTACTCACGCCTGAGATTGAGGAGAGAATGCTATCACATACGCCTATTCAGCGCTTGGGTGAAGCCGATGATATCGCTGGAGCGATGCTGTATTTTGCCTCTCCAGTATCAACGTGGGTGAGTGGTCAGACCATATTTGTCAATGGTGGCGGGGTGCAAACGTTAGATTAGGATTAGATAATAGCCAGTGTAGAGAACTTGTCATAAAAAAGCGTCACCCAACATTGAGTTGGGTGACGCTTTTTTATGAATATAGTTTTTAACTGACAGATTAAAACTCCATGGCAGCGAAACTTTAATGCAAGTAAGCCATTGTTAGAAACGCTATTTCCTAAGCGAAAAAGCGACAGTCTTATTACCTATCCAGTTAACCCAGCTCACAGGAAAGAAGCGCAGCTGTAATCTAATCAAGTTTGCCATCAGGCCTGGGACGACCAAGAACTGGCGCTTCTCTACGCCTTTGAGCATGGATTTAACGGCATCGTCAATTTTTAGCTCGCCTGCCAGTTTTTTCATGCCGACACCGGCTTGCGCCATGACGCCGACTTCTGCTTGGGTCAGCGGCGTATCTATTGGTGGCGGCGCAAAGACAGTGATATCAATACCGTCAGGCTTCCATTCAAAACCGATCGATTGCATCATGCCCCAAATAGCAAATTTTGAGGCGCTATAAGAGCTGTAGCCATAACTGCCGGTAAATGATGCCATCGAAGCGGTTACCATGACTTGATCGCCACGTGATAAAAACGGGCGCACGGCAGCCAATACGTTACGAGTGCCGAATAGATTGATAGTCAGTACGCGCTCAAACTGTTCTTGGCTCATCTCATCAAACGTCCAAGGCCCTGTAATCCCTACAAAATGCATCAAGATATCAGGCGATAGCTTGCTTGCAGTATCGGCATCGGTGACGTCCAGTTCATAGCTGATAATCGACGCTTTGTTTTTGTTCAAACCTTGCAGCGTGGCAACGACCTTATCGAGCGCTTGTTTATCAAACAAGACCAAATTGGCATCTTGCCCAATCAGCTGCTTAGCCGTTTCAAGTCCGATACCAGAGGCCGCGCCAGTGATATAGATAGTCTTACCCGTAAAGTAACCCATCACGTGCTTTCCTTTTGCAATGAGTGGTCTTTTAAAAAATGGCGTCTCGCGATCCGCTTCAATATCAGAAGGAGAAAACAGCAGCGTTTTTAATTCGCCTAAAAAATCATGATACTTGACGATAAAAATGCGGTTTAAGATATGAATGTAGGGGAATTTATAGGTGCTTTGGGTATAGACACCACTGTAGGCGTACCATGTCGGATAGGGCACGCGCACCATGTCGGCGCTTTGATAAAACTGTACCGGCGGCTCATCCATAAAACGTTCTCTAAAAGCGCTTGCTTGCGCGCCGCTTTTAGGCGCTCTTGTGGTAATGGACTTTGGCGCACCTCATCAAAGTCGTGAATGGCTTTCATGCCAAGTGACGTTAAATCCATGTTGCATTTCCTTATGACTGATGGATAACTTAAAATCATACTAGCAGTATAGTTTTAGAATTTATAGCGACTTAAAAAAACTACTCAGTGTGCCAAATTGGTTTTATTAAAATTTATCCCAATAAGGGTCATTACCAAAACGCTCGGCAATAAAATCAATGAGATAGCGACAGCGCTGCGACAAAAAGCGATTTTTCGGGTAGACCGCATAAGCGTTTAAAGTAGGCAGTTGATACTGCTGCATAATGGGGACAAGCTCACCACTGGCTAGGGTGTTATAAGTGATAAAATTGGGTAAAAAAGCAATACCGTGTCCCTTTACCGCCATATCGCGCAAAAAATCGCCGTTATTGACTTTTATTTTTGAATTGATAGCGACTTGATGTTTTTTGCCTTGCTCGTCTATCAGCTCTATCGTGCTAGATTTACTCAGACCGTATTGTAAAAACGCATGCTTGGCCAAATCTTCTATGGTTTTTGGTGTACCCATTCTAGTCAGATATTCAGGACTGGCACATAAGGTATAACGAATCAGCGCCAAACGTTTGGCTTGATAACTTGAATCTTGCAGCTCTCTAATCCGAATCGCTAATTCAAAGCCTTCTTCGACCAAATCGGTATGGCGGTCAGAAAAGTTTAATTCAAAGTTCAGATTAGGATGCTGATTGGCATATTCATCGATGACATCGTTTAAGTGCATCAAGCCAAATGACAAAGGCGCAGTCATTTTTAAGGTACCCTCGATACGCGTCGGCGCGCCACTGGTTTCCTCGTTTAGCGCGTCCACTTCGCTGAGGATATTACTCACCTTTTGGTAATATTGCTCGCCAGCTTGGGTTAAGTTTGATTGGCGCGTGGTACGGCTAATCAGTTGACTGCCCAAACGCGTCTCTAAATCCTTGAGTCGGCGGCTTACTGCTGATTTGGCAATATTAAGTTGCTCGGCGGCCTTGGTAATGCTACCCGCTTCTACTATACGCACAAACATCGCCATATCTTCTAGTTGTCCCATCCTAGCTACCTCCTTACTGTTATTTGGCTGTTATTATTTAGCGGTTAATCATATAAAAAATAAAAGACCGAGTTAAAAACCCAGTCTTTTTATCAATAACGCCAAATAGTTTAGACTGTGTTCCGTATAAAATACGGTTTAAAGTCGTCAAGCCGTCTTATTTAAGATCGGCTTTTTTACTGCCTTCTACTTGAACGACCAGTTTAATGTCTTTCATCATACCGCCATCGGTAAAGGTATTGATACCCCATTTGGTTCTATCTATCGTGGTTTCAAAATCGCCACCGCACGCTTCAGCTTTTAATAAAGGACTGTCATAACAGTTAAATTTAGTGGCCGTTAAAGTGATTGGATGCGTCTGACCTAGCAGCGTTAAATCGCCTTTGACCGCTTTGACTTTATCGCCTTCAAATTCCCACTTAGTCGATTTAAAATAAGCGGTTGGGTGTTCTTTTACATTGAAGAAATCGGCAGATTTAAGGTGACCATCAAACGCTTTAATACCTGTGCTCAAGCTGCCCATCGGGATGGTAATACCGACAAAGCCTTTTTTCTCTTTAGGCGCGTACTCAAGCGTACCCGATAGATTATAAAAGCCGCCAGCGTTGGTCGTGGTACCAAAGTGATCGACGAAAAAACGTACGGCGGTATGTTTGGAATCAAGCTCATAAGTTGCAGCGTGACCTAGTGTGCTAAGCAAACCAAGCGTACCGATAGCAGCAAAAGTAATTGCGCGGTTTGTTTTTTTAATAGAATTTATAGTGATCATAAATCATCCTTTTTAAGTGAGTAAGTAGAAGCTAGCGTTAAGTATGTCTTACATAACAACATAATGAGTGTAGCAAAAAATTAGGATATTAAACGCTAAATGGCATCGAAAAATGTTTCTTTCTGTGGCGCTTATCTCTAGCGTCTAATAGTATGGCTAAAATGCTAACTGTCTTAATAGTGAGCATAAATAGCACGTAACGCTATTGTCGTTTTTAATATTGTACCAGTAGAATTGCTATTTGACTGTTCTCTAAAAGAGAACTTATATTTGCGATTATCTTGGTTTATCTGCTATTAAGCAACGACTACAATAATGCCATTACCTAATCAAACAAAAGTCTTTTAAATAAAATCTTTATAATCATGACTTTTATGTTATTGGAGAATACTTATGGATAAGCTGCAAGAGCTGAGCGCCCCAATTGGTCGCTTATTGTTATCGATGATCTTTATCTTTTCTGGCTTTACCAAAATTACTGGCTACGCGGCCACCCAAGGTTATATGGAATCGATGGGCGTACCGGGTATGCTATTGCCTTTGGTCATTGCTGTTGAGCTGCTTGGCGGTATCGCAATTTTATTAGGCTTCAAAGCGCGCTTGGTGGCGATTCTAATGGCTGGTTTTAGCATTACGTCGGCGCTACTTTTCCATCAATTTTGGATTGATGAATCACAAATGAACCCATTTATGAAAAACATTGCCATGGCAGGCGGTTTCTTGATGATTTTTGTTCATGGACCAGGCGTATATTCAATTGATAACAGTCATACGCGCAGAATCTAGTAGAGTAAATGGTTTAGACAATATCATCTTATAATTATAATCAAGGAGCCCTTATGAGCGCATCCATAAATATCGCATTAATTATCGGTAGTTTGCGAAAAGAATCCATCAATCGTAAATTTGCAGGGCAGTCGTCGCGTGCCTAATCCTATCTCTACAGAGACTGCCAAGCTGCCCAGCTTTTGGCAACGTCATCAAACGCCTGTACTTTTAACAGTGGTCGGCGGCGCGATTGATACCATTGGTTTTATCACCTTGTTTGGGTTCTTTACCGCCCATGTCACGGGTAACTTGGTGATGGCGGGTAGTGGCTTGGTAAAAGGTGAAGCGGGTCTATGGATTAAACTTGCGGCTTTGCCGCTATTTATTTTAACGGTTATGCTCACCAAGATATTTATTGACCACAGTAAAAATAAACAACTGACCTTGAGCCATTTATTTTTAGCAGAAGCGGCTTTTTTGACCGCGTTTATGGTGGCTGGTCTTTATTACCAGCCGTTTGTCGATGCCGGCGATATCACCGTGGCAATCACAGGTGGCTTGGGTCTCATTGCGCTGGCGATTCGTAATACCGCTAGCAAGACAATAATTAAGCACATGAGCCCGACGGTATTGATGACTGGAAATACCACGCAACTGGGTATCAATTTGACTGATTATCTACGCAATCGAAACGCCGATAATGGCAAAAAATTGGCCCACAGCTCGGTATTGGTGTTTAGCTTTTTAGTTGGCGCGTTAGTAGGTGCTTTGCTATATATGCAGCTGAGTTTTTGGGCCGTAGGTTTGTTTGTATTGCCGGTGCTGTATTTATCAGTGATGGCACGCGATAAAGAATTCTTAGCGCATATCGCTTAAGGAATACTACCAATAATAAATCTCACCTAAACCATTGCCAATAAAAAACGCCCTAGCTTTATGGATAGGGCGTTTTTTTGCTTGCTGGTTAAGCGCTTATGTATCGCTATTTAAGCCTTAGCGTTATGAAATACTGAATTGTTTTGGTACTCTGGATGCTTGTCGATATAAGACTTTACATAAGAACAAGTTGGTTTCACCCGTAGGTTTTTCGCCGCTGCATCATCCAAAATATATTTGACCAGATACCCTGCAATACCTTGACCACCTAACTCTGCTGGCACCTCGGTATGTTTATATTCGATACCTTTTTCGCCGGCGCTCGTGGTGAAAAATTCATAATCCTCTAAAGCAATTTTGTCATCGATATGAATCTCAAAACGCTTTTTCTCGGTATTATTAATGACTTCATAATGTAATGGTTGTTTATTTTTCATATCTGACATAGTTAAATTTCCTTATATCGTATGACTAACATCTTCTGGACTCAATTTACACCTGCTCGCGTTACTTTTTTCATGACACTTTTATCGTAACTTTGGTCATAGTAACAGCTCATGCTAGTTGTACTGTTATGAGTATACAGGGTTCTGTTATAAATATATTACCTTACCTTTATGACGATATTGTTCTAAAAATAAGAATAGTCAATTGCGAATATCGTTGTTTATCTGTTAGTAGACAACAATTATAATAGTTTCATTGTTTAAACGAGTTAATGAATGTCAAATTCTAAAGCCGTTTAACTTACTAATAATTAAGGATACATTATGAGAACCATCTATCAAGCAGCAGATTCTCGTGGCGATGCCAACCATGGTTGGTTAAAAAGCAAGCATACCTTTAGCTTTGCCAATTATCACAATCCAGAACGTATGGGCTTTGGGGCGCTACGTGTCATTAATGATGATTTTGTCATCGCAGGTCAAGGTTTTGGTAAACATTCACATCGCGATATGGAAATTATCAGCATTCCTTTATTAGGTAAGCTCGGTCACGGCGATAACATCGGTAATAATGGCATCATTGAAACCGGTGAAATCCAAGTCATGTCGGCAGGTACGGGTATCACCCATAGTGAAATGAACGCCGATAACCATGAGGCGGTGAGTTTTTTACAGATTTGGGTCATCCCAAACAAAATGAACGTTGAGCCTCGTTATCAGCAAATCCGTATGGGTGAACTGATGAAGCCAAATGCGTTTAACCAAATTTTATCGCCTAATAGCGATGATGCAGGCGTGTGGATTCATCAAGATGCATGGTTCAGTATGGGCGATTTTGATAAAGGCGTGACAGAGACGTATCAGCTTAAAAATCCTAACAATGGCGTCTATATTTTTGTCATTAGCGGTAAAGTCGTTGTAAACGGTAACACTTTGAGTACCCGCGATGGTCTAGGTGTTTGGGATACTAAGAACTTTACGATGGATGTCCTCGATGGTGCTAAAGTATTACTAATGGAAGTACCTATAAACTTTTAAGACTAAATGAGCTTTTAATGCCAAATAATAGACATTAATTTTTATCTTTTGGTCACACTAGATTCTATATCACATCATAAGAGGTAAATTATGAGTATTGAAACCCTAGGGCCGCGCTTAGCAGATGTGGGCGGCATTCCCATTGCTCGTCTGTTACCCAGTAAAGGTAAGCAGCCAATTGGTGCTTGGTGCTTTCTAGACCATGCAGGTCCTGCTGAATTTAGCGAAGATGAAAGCGGTATGCAAGTCGGTCGTCATCCGCACACCAACCTGCAAACCTTTAGCTGGATGCTAAATGGTGAAGTACTGCACAAAGACAGCTTGGGTAATAAGCAAGTGATTACCAAAAACCAAGTCAACGTCATGACAGCAGGTACTGGCCTTACCCAAGGTATCAGTCATACAGAGCAGAGCGTTTTTCCTGATACCGGTGGTTCGGCAGATGCCGCTCGTGGTCTAAGTATGGTACAACTGTGGATTGCGCTACCGACCGATCAACAAATCGAACGCAGTTTCCACCATTATCCAGAGCTACCGACATGGCGTGAAGATAACGTCGAGATGGTATTGACGACGGGCAGCTATGACAGCGTCACAGGTAAGCGCTATGAAGCGCCAACCATTCAGTACTCAAAAATGGTCGGTATCGACGTTTACTTTTTAGAGGATGGTGAAGTTACGCTTAACCTAGAACCGGGTTTTGAATATGGTATCTTGGTGACAGAAGGACAGATTGAGTCTGAAGGCAAAATTTGTGAGCAAGATCAATTGTTCCGCTTCCACGATAGCGACGTTGCCAATAATAAAAGCATCAAGCTAGTCGCCAAAAAAGGCACCCGTGTGATGTTTATCGGCGGTGAGCCATTAAACAATCAAGTGCTGCTGTGGTGGAACTTTGTCGCCGACAACAAAGAAGAGATTGAGCAATCTATCATCGACTGGAACAACGGTCATGAGCGTTTTGGTAATATCGACTCAGACATGAAACGCTTGCCAGCACCAGAATTACCACAAGGCTTTAAAGGTTAGTTTGTTTAGTTTATTTTGGTTTTCATAAACTATTAATAAGATATAATTACAAAAAGGAAGTATTGATTAAGGTCAATCTTTCTTATAATACAGCAGATTTGTTGATAGTACGCTTGCTTGGTATTACCCATTAATCGTACTCGTATTCATTAGCCTCTAATCACTAATATACTTAATCACTAATATTCCTAATAAATAATATGGAGAAAACTATGTCAGACCTAAAAACATTAGAGAAATTGGCAGAAAAACGTCGTTCAGTTTATGCTTTGAGCGATCAATTACCCGTTTCAAATGATGAAATCGTCAAGTTGGTTGAACATGCGGTTTTACATACGCCATCGTCATTTAACTCGCAATCAACGCGTATAGCTGTTTTGTTTGGTGACGACCATAACAAGCTTTGGCAATTAACCGAAGATACCCTACACGATATCGTCGATAACGAAGAGCAATTTGCGGCGACCAAGCAAAAAATGGATGGCTTTAAAGCAGGTGCTGGTACTATCTTGTTTTTTGAAGATCATAGCGTCGTCAGAGACATGCAAGCTGCTGCGCCTTTGTATGCAGACAAATTTCCAATTTGGGCGCACCAAACCAATGCGATGCACCAGTACATTATTTGGACGGCGTTAGCCAGTATTGATGTCGGCGCCAACTTACAGCATTACAATCCTATTATCGATAAAAAAGTCGCTGAAGAGTGGAATATCGATGAGCATTGGGAGATGAACGCGCAATTGGTATTTGGCGCTATCGAACAACCCGCAGGCGACAAGGAATTTAAGCCTCTCGAAGAGCGTATGAAAGTATTTGGTAAATAAGCTATTTTTTAAAATAGCTAGCAATTAGAAAGAGCGCCACTCAATGGATTATTGGGTGGCGCTTTTTCAACTGTATTAAACGGAAAAGTTAAAATAGTAGCAGCATTAAATACCGTTTATTGAGCTTTTTTACGGCGCATCAAGCTATTAGCTACCCATGCTGGACCAATCAGCAAGAACTGCAAATCTTCAAAGAAAGACGGTTTTTTGCCTTCAATTTTATGGCCAACAAATTGTCCAATCCAAGCAACCACAAAGATAGCTGCCCAAACCTTAAAGCCCCACGGCAGTAGCGTCATCACTGATAAGCAAATGAGAATAAATATGCCCATTGCCAAAAACAGCGGCGTCGATAAACGCATATAAAATATTAAAACTAAGGCGCTCATCACCAAGGTGAACCAGACCGATAGCGACATGCCCATGCCTAAGATACTGACAAAAATGGTTGGAACACAGAGCCAATGGATTTTTTTATTGACTAGGTTTTGATGGCTGACAGAATATTCACTGAGCCATTGCTCAAGTGTGCGTTTTGACATACGGCCTTGACGGGTACGAGACATACTAACCTCCTTGTTAGCAAATAAATTTATTCTTACCAGTTGTAGCACTAATTGGCACAACCTGCCATTTTATCTGGTAAACCGCACAGTCAAATCATACCAGCACTTAACTACATTAAACCGTTCTTCAGCTTCATATCGTTTATTAAAATTATCCCTTAACGTACTGGTTGGGCTGACTCCCTAGAGTCTTGCTCGCTGCGATACCATTCATACAGTCCGACAAACGAGTTGACTTGGTAAACCATGGTTTGAATAGCAAAGATATAATTGCCCGACATTAGGTTCACGGTTAGCCAAACGAAATTGGATAAAATCCATAACCACCAGTTAAATGAATAACGCAGAATCATCGCTGCCTGCGCAGTGATAGACAGCACAAAAGCGATAACGTTAATCCAAAAGAAAGAGATAAAACCTAAGAATTTACTGTTATCATCTTCAACGACGGCGTAACCATAGCTGGCAAGTAAGTTATTTACTGTAGGAAACAGCGCCAAACCGATGACCATAAAAGCGATGGTTAATAGCCAAATCCAGCGACTGGCAGATTTGGGCACCATATCGCCATCGGCGTCGGTATGCTTGGACCAATAAAAAATCCCATACAGATGACTAAAAAAGTTAAATAACGGCGCGAGCATCAAACCAACGGCGCCAGAGGTCGCTTGAACCACAAATTCACCTGCGGTTGCCGCCATTCCAAAACCATTACCCAAAATATTTTTGCGGAACGATAATGACACCACGCAAATCAAGCCAATAAATGATACGGCTAAGTAAAACCAGTCAAGGGTCGTATGTTCGGTGGTCAGCCAAAAGCCTGCTGATAAGGCAATCACGCCGCAAATAAACCAGATGACAATCCATTGTATCGCCCATTTTCCGGTGATGTTGTCTAGGAGCTGTATACGCATAACGCCTTTTTCCTTAAAGTATAAAAGCTATAATAGTTTTTTTCTTTTTTTTAGTATGGTTTAGTATGCCGTTTTTGCCATTTCTAATACTTGTCATAGTCATTTACTTCTAGCAATAATTTTTGCTTTCGTTCTTTTTATTTTCGTTTTTTGATACTGTTACTTGCCATAAATAACCTCATCAATAATTAACAAAGCTTGCCTATAGCGGGCATCATAATCTGGTTTATCAATCATATGCGGCTTAATATCATGACGGGCGAAAATATCTAATAAGCGCTGCTCAAAGCGACCGCGAGCCTCAGGCGTACCCAATGAGCGCATGCCATCATCAACCCATGGGGTATTGTTATCGACCATAATGGTATGGTCTAGGCGAAACTCATCGATACAAGCAGTCACAAAAGGATGGCTACGACCCTCGTACTCTTCACAAAAAGCCTGAGTGGTGACAAAGTCAGTATCAACAATAGTTACGGGCGCTGTTGCTCTAGCGGCGGCATCACGGATTGCTTGGGCATGATTGAGCGCAATGGGTCCGTAATCGCTGTACTGCAAGCCAATCTCGCTACCGCCCAAATCTGTACCGACATACAGCCGTCCCATCTCTAGCGCAAAGCTGGCCCCATAATAGTTGGCAAGCTTATGTACCAATGTCGTCTTGCCCGAGCTTTCACCGCCAACAATCGCCACCGTTTTGGTATAGTCGCCGCGTACTTGTGGGTGCAGCGCCGACCAGTGGGCGACCGGATTATGTGCAATAGCGTAAGAATCAAATTCAGATTGCAATGGCGTCGTGACTACTGGCATGACTAACTGTCCAGAAATGTCCGATTGGGCTAATGGATGGTTTTCTGCGGCAAACAAAACCGTGTCCGCCGGCAGCGCTAACGCGTCTATCAATCGTTGCAGCTTGGCATTGCTAGCTGCAATATCGATGATTACATCGGCAAAGCTTTCATGCAGCGGCAGCTCAATCTCATCAGTGGTATGAATATGGATAAAGGGCAAATCTGCGCACGCCATCTGTAGCCAACGTGCCTTATCTTGCAAGGTAATAGTAAAGTCTGGATGCGGCGCAGGGTGCGTCATAATCACAATATGCAGCGTCTTTGCTTGTCCTGCGGCGTCCAATATACTGCGCATTTGCCCCAAATGTAGCGGTTCAAAATGTCCAATTATTAGTCCTGATTCGTACATAGCTTTCCTTATGTGCTGTTTTTATTTTAGTTATGATTCATCGTGGCAATTCATATTTCCTAAGCCTTGATGATTTAATAGCATGGTATAAAGGTTTGGATAGATTTACAGGTAGGTTATTGTAAATAGGCGTTATTTTAGAAAGGGCTTTTAATATTAAATTATCAATAGATAATAAAGTTTTTACACCTAAACAGATTTAAAGTGATTGCTTGAGCTTTTTAAACTTGTAACAGAATATGTAATATAAGCGAAACAAAGTGAATAGTGAAACATTTTGAAATAGTTATTTAAAATCAGGAGTTTAGGCGCAATTATGAGAGCTTAGAGTAAGCTTAAGTAGCATAAACTCACAAAGCACGTCTATATCATCAACAGATAAAAAGTCAATAGTTGCTATACTTATTTATAAGTTCATAAGTTCATAAGTTCATAAGTTCATAAGTTCATAAGTTCATAAGTTCAAAAGTTCATAAGTTCAAAAGGGCTATGAATTTTTATAACGTTTTAAAATAAATGATAAGAATAACGTTACATAATACATTCAAAATAAGTAGAAATAATAAGAGAGGTATTTGATTTGGCTAAGTTAGCAAAATTACATCGCTCAAGAAATAATCGTATGATCGCAGGTGTGATGGGCGGTATTGCAGAATATGTCGGCTGGTCGCCAACATGGGTTAGATTGTTATTTGTGATTGTCTCCACCATGAGCGCCGCTGTCCCAGGCATCTTAATTTATATTATCTTATGGATAATCATGCCTAAAGTAAATAATCAGTCTTATCAGTAAAAGCAAAGTTATAAAGTTAAGATGAATATTGATTGTTAATATTAATGTTATCTAAATCTAAAGTCATTTAAATAAAGACAACGTTAAGAACGTAAAATACAAGGCTAGAATAAAAACAATAGCCCATGAAAAAACAAAAAGCCTGACTCATCAGGATGCCTGCGACACACTTTTCCTCCTGCCCGAATGCTCACGCATTTGGGTATTTTTTTATCTTGTTTTTATATCTATCGGCTTAACGACGCTGATAGGTATAGTTTGACGATGAACATAGCCAATAACTGGCTATTTGAGCGATTTAGACAAATTTAATTGCGCTAAATATAGATAAAATGGTCAATTTTTAGTAAGGTGAGCAGGCAAATAGAGCCGTTGCCAAATAGGCCATACGCGCGCTATCAATATCTTATTTTATAATACCTATTCCACCGCGGCGTTATGACATGCCCCAAACTATGACAATCCAAACTATGACATCTCAAGCGACAACTTCGATGACCGCAGAAAAACACGCTCAGCCGATGACTTTTCAAGATTTAATTCTCACCTTACAGAACTACTGGGCTGATAAGGGCTGTGTGGTTTTGCAGCCTTATGATATGGAAGTCGGCGCTGGTACCTTTCATACCGCGACATTTTTGCGCTCGCTAGGTCCTGAGCGCTGGAATGCGGCGTATGTGCAACCATCACGCCGTCCAACCGATGGCCGCTACGGTGATAACCCGAACCGTTTGCAGCATTATTATCAATTTCAAGTGGTTTTAAAGCCCAATCCACCCAATATCCAAGAGCTGTATTTGGATTCACTACGCGCTATCGGTATTGATCCATTGGTGCACGATGTGCGTTTTGTTGAAGACAACTGGGAGTCGCCAACGCTTGGTGCGTGGGGACTTGGTTGGGAGATTTGGCTCAACGGCATGGAAGTCACCCAGTTTACTTATTTCCAACAAGTTGGCGGTATCGAGTGTTTCCCCGTGACAGGCGAGATTACTTATGGGCTTGAGCGCTTGGCGATGTATGTGCAAGGCGTTGATAGCGTCTATGATTTGGTCTGGGCAGATGGCGAATTTGGCCGCGTAACCTATGGCGATGTTTTCCATCAAAACGAAGTTGAGCAATCAACCTATAACTTTGAGCACGCTGATGTGCCAATGATGGGTCAGATGTTTGATTTTTATGAGCAACAGGCGGATAAGTTGGTTGCTGAAGGTTTGCCATTACCTGCCTATGAGATGGTACTAAAAGCGTCGCATGCCTTTAACTTGCTTGATGCGCGCGGTGCGATTTCGGTGACAGAACGTCAGCGTTTTATTCTGCGGGTACGTACGCTGGCGCGTAAAGTTGCCTTTGGTTACGTCGAAGCACGCGCCAAATTGGGCTTTCCGTTGGCCGATGAGGCCCATCGTCAAGCGGCGCTCGATAAGTATTTGCCAAAAGAAGATGTGCTAACTGAAAATACAGATGATAATCAAACTACTAACAATAATAAATAGGAGCATCCCATGAGTACTATTTTATTTGAACTGGGGTGTGAAGAGCTACCTCCAAAAAGCCTAAAACCGCTACGTGATGCGCTACAAGCAAGTGTCACCGAGCAGTTAAATGAGGCTGATATCACGTTTGATAGCATCAAAGCATTTGCCGCGCCGCGTCGTTTGGCGATTCAAATTGAGGGTATCAGCGATAAGCAGCCTGATCGTAGCGAGCAAAAACGTGGTCCGGCTATTAAAGCGGCGTTTGATAGCGATGGTAATCCAACGCGCGCAGCGATGGGTTTTGCTAAGGGTTTAGGTATCGACGCCAGCGAGCTGATCACTATTAACACCGATAAAGGTGATTATGTCGGCTATGAGCAGATTATTCAGGGTCAAGCGACGACTGAGTTACTACCTACTATTTTCCAAACCGCGCTTGATAATTTGCCGATTGCTAAGCGTATGCGTTCTGGCGCGAGCCGCAATGAGTTTGTACGTCCGGTACAATGGGCGGTATTGATGCAAGATGATGTGGTCATTGATGCGACTATCCAAGGACATCAAACTGGCAAGCAAACGCGCGGTCATCGCTTCCACAGTCCTGACTATCACGAGATTACGCACGCCAATGATTATGAGCAGCTGCTCGATGGTTTAAAAGTCGTGGCAGATTTTGATAAGCGTCAAACGTTGATCAAAAATCAAGTCAAAACGCTAGCCGATGAAGTTAATGCCGATCCTATCGTGCCGCAAGATTTGTTAGATGAAGTGACGGCGTTGGTTGATTTCCCGATTGCGCTGCGAGCAAACTTTGAGCCGCGCTTTTTACAAGTGCCGCAAGAAGCGCTTATCTCGACCATGCAAGCGGATCAAAAGTATTTTTGCTTGACCGATAAAGCAGGCAAATTGCAGCCGTACTTTATTTTTATCACCAATATTGAGTCAAAAGATCCGAATCAAATCATCGAAGGCAATGAGAAAGTCGTGCGTCCGCGTTTAGCTGATGCGGAGTTTTTCTTCTTGCAAGACCAAAAGCAGCCTTTATTTGCTTTGACTGAAAGCCTAAAAACGCGTGTCTTCCAAGATAAGCTCGGTACGATTTGGGAAAAGTCTGAACGTATTGCTAAGCTTGCTGCCTTTATCGCTACACTGATGCAGCAGCAAGGACGCGATATTAATGTTGATGAAACGGTACGAGCTGCAATATTATCCAAAGCGGATTTGGCTAGCTCATTGGTCGGTGAATATCCTGAACTGCAAGGTATCGCCGGTACGTATTATGCGCGCTTAAATGATGAACCTGAAGCCGTCGCGGCCAGCCTGCAAGAGCAATATTTGCCTAAGTTCAGCGGTGATGTATTACCGCAGACACCGATTGGTATTTGCTTAGCGTTGGCTGATCGTTTAGATACGTTGGTTGGTATTTTCGCCATTGACCAAGCACCGACTGGCTCAAAAGACCCATTTAGCTTACGTCGTTCAGCCATTGGAATTTTGCGTATTTTGATTGAAAAGCAATTACCAATTAATTTGGTGGCGCTCGTTGAGCAAGCGATTAAAGGTTATAGCACCAGTGAAGGCAGTAAAATTGCTAAAATGGGCGATACCTTTACCCAAGTGATGGCGTTCTTAAACTCGCGCTATCGGGCGATGTATACCGAGCAGGGCGTCAGTGTCGATACGATTCAAGCCGTGCAAGCAATCAATCCGCATATGCCGCTCGATTTTGATCAGCGTATTCGCGCTGTGCAAACCTTTAGTGAATTGCCACAAGCCGAAAAGCTTGCCGATTCAAACAAACGTGTTGCCAATATTTTAGCGAAATCAGAAGTAAGTGTCGCTGACACTGTCGATGAAGCGCTATTATCTGAACCTGCTGAGCAAGCGTTATATCAAGCGATTCAGCAAGCGCAAACGGCGGTCAAACCTTTGCTAGAAACTGCTGACTATACGCAAGTATTGCAAACGCTGGTCAGTTTGGATGCGCCTTTGTCAGACTTTTTCGCTGACGTCATGGTCAATAGTGAAGATGCGGCGCTGAAAAACAATCGCTTAGCACTGCTCAAGCAAGTGCGCGCCTTATTCTTAACCGTGGCTGACATCAGTGAGCTGCAGCTGTAGTTTGTTCATTATAGTTCGACAGTGATAGACCTCTGTTAGTTTAAGCATCTATGAGGTTAATTTATTAACGACTTAAAAAACTGGCTGTATATGGCCAGTTTTTTATACGTTTATTCTACAGCGTTGGGTTTATAATGTCTTAGAACGTATCCAAAGGAGCATTGCCGTGTTGGCCGTTATCATTGTAATTCTTATTATCTGGGCTGTGATGTGGGGCTTTTATAAGTTTATGTACCCGCGTGCGCCAAAAAGCATGATGCCAAAAAAGGGCGATGTGACCACGCCGCGCCAGTGTGATTTTTGTGGCAACAGTTTGGCTGAGTATCGCGGTGTGCTGGAATCTACACCTACTTTAAATAGTAATAATGATATGGCCGCTAATAAAGCATTGTTCTTTTGCAATTATGAGCATCAAGCAGACTTTCATGCTGGTAAGACTTATCAAGCAGATGCCTAACTTGTAAGCCATAAGTTGTTAATCACAAGTCGATAAGCTTTTATCACCATTTAAAAAAGCGCTTAGCTCTGATGAGTTAAGCGCTTATCTTTTTAGAATACCTATTTAATATTGAGGCAAATTTATAAAATGGAATGCGCATCTTTCATAATTTTGTTGAGCAGTGCTTCAGACTGTTTGCTTTGTTGGAGACGATCTTCTTCGTTTCTTTCATGAGTTTGGATTTTTTCATATAAATTTAAGCAGGTTAATACCAGTAGGTTTTCTTGGCTAAGACTTGGTGCATCTCTTCTTAACTTTAGAGCAAAGTCGTTGATATAGGAAACTGCTGCACGCAATTCTTCTTGCTCGTGTACAGGACAAAAAATAGGGTAGGTTACGCCAGCAATCGCCACATCGACCTTTTTAATTTGTGGTTCAGGAGCGCTTGCAGGTTTAGCAGCGCTATTTACCGTATTACTATTTGTCTTATTGTTATTTGCGTTATTGTTTACATTGCTATTTGCATTGTTATTTTGCGGGTTCGAATTATTTGGCATGGCTTTTTGTGGTTGCGTGGTTTGTGTTTGATTGTCTTTTGCTGGAATGGCTGTTGATTGAGTGTTTTTGGATTGAATGTTATGGGTCTGACTGCTTGGCAGCTGACGCTCTACAGGGTTTGCGCGGTCATCGGTCATGATAAATCCTACAATATGTGTCATTAAAGTGAATAAATAGCTGTCACTGCTCTAAATAGGGTGCTGATAAACCTAATAAACTTAAATGCTGAATAGATAAAGTTAATCAGCAAAATTGCTCAAGTTAAGCATGATGAATATCAACGTCTGCTTAACTTTCGGCTTGGTCAATGCGTGTCAAACGCTGTAAGACCACTTGGGTACGCTCAGCGGCCAATTCATTTTTCTTCTTCAAGTCACTATTTTGCTGCTTAATATCGCTATACTGCTGTTTTAATTCATTATTACGCTGCTGCAGTGCATGGTTTTGGTGCTGTAATTGCTCAATCTGCTTGTTTAATTTGTCTTGTTCTTCGCCAATCATATGATGGGCTTCGGCAAGGCTTTGGTAGCGCTTATCAAGATCGTTTAATTGTTTTTTGGCACCGTCACGCTCGCTATAGCTGCTATCGAGCTTGGTTTTAAGAGCGGTAAGCTCTTTTGGGTCAGTCACTGGTTGTTGTTTGAGGCTGCTAAGTTCAGCACTGACAAGCTGATACTGTTTTTTAATATCGAGTACCATTTTTTCTAATATTCTAAGTTGGTCATACATAGTCAGTTTTTATCCTTAACAAGTAAGCGTAAATGAATTTTGTTCTCTGCGTTTAATAATGCCATAGGTGACCGCATAATATCTATATCAACAAAGTAATTGTATGGCGCTTTGTTTTGTGACTTTTATCACTTGCCGCTTTATGAATCATATCGGGCGGCGTCTGTTGGTATTTACCACTATTAATCAATTACTAGGACATCTATTATGAATGACAATATCTCTGGCTGGAATACTTGGCTGGCTGCGTTTGATGACTGGACGGACGTGTCTATCAGCGAGGTACACGGCTTGATGACGGGGCTGATGACCGCCTGTAATGCCCCTGATGAGCCAGTTTGGGCAAAGGTGTTTGAAGAGCTGAGCTTTGCGCCGCTGCCTGATGCCGCATTAACTTTACTCACCGAAGAGGCAGAAGACATCGTTTTTCAGTTAAAAGACAAAGACGATGCTTATGCGTATATGCCACTGGTGCCAGATGATGAACATGACCTGTACGAGCGCGTGATGGCGCTGAAACAGTGGGCAAATGGCTTTATGACCGGTTTTGGTATTACCGATTGTGGTCTAAGCGCTGAAGAAAACGAGATACTTTCAGATTTGGCAAAAATTGGCGCGATACGTTTAGAAGATGATGAAGACTTCGAAGGTGGCGAAGAGTCTTATCTGCATATTTTTGAATTTGCACGCATGGTTCCGGTTAGTTTTGCTACGCGTCAACGCAAGCCTGTGAAAGATATTGCTCTGATTGCTGGCTTGGCTATCGATGCCAAAACCACCAAAGAGCTACAAGCAGAAGGTAGGTTGCCTAAACCGATGCCGCCGGTCGTTGATGTGATGAATCAAAACCGCCCATCATAATTAACATGATAGGATAAAGGGAATGAGAAATAGCTGAGATTGATGCCAGAGAAATGGTACTTGGCTATTGGATAGCTATCCAAAATAATGAAAGGGATATGATGATGACTACTGATAATGAGATGGTTTATTTACGCCGCTGCATTGAGCTCGCTGCTGAAGCATTAGAGGCGGGCGATGCGCCGTTTGGTAGCGTGTTGGTCGATGGCAATGGCAAAGTATTACAAGAAGATCGTAATCGTGCCAATACGGTCGATGCGACTTACCATCCTGAAATTGCCGTCGCCAAGTGGGCCGCGCAAAATATGACCCCTGAGGCACGAGCAAAAGCCGTGGTATATACCTCGGGTGAGCATTGCGCCATGTGCTCAGCGGCACATGCGTGGGCTGGTCTGGGTCGTATTGTCTATATCAGCTCATCAAAACAGCTCGGTAAATGGATGGACGAGATGGGTGTGAGCTCAACATCGCCCATCCATTCATTAAGTATCCAAGAAGTTGCACCGAATGTGCCCGTCGAAGGTCCGATTGCCGGTTTAGATGAAGAAATCAGAGCCCTACAGCAGCGTTCATTTCAAAAAAATAAGTAAAAAACTTAAATAAAAAATCTGCTTAAAAAGGCTAGGGCGTGTCTTCATTATTACGCTTATTAAAAAAGCTGTGCCTTTTTATCTTAGTACGATAAGGAAGTCTTATGACGCTAAAAAATTACGATAACGTTGCAGAACGAGAAACGCCCAATACTCATTATTCTACTGGCAATTATCCAAAAGACAGTATTGATTGGCTGACAAGATTAATTGCGTTTGATACGGTCAGTCGCCATTCAAATTTGGCGTTGATTGACGATGTGAAAGCGTATTGCGAGCAATTGGGCTTAACGGTAGGTTTAACCTTTAATGATGCTAAAAATAAAGCCAATTTATTCGTTACGGTGCCAGCGGGAAAAGATGCCGATGAAGTGAATCATGGTCTGGTACTATCGGGTCATACCGATGTCGTACCAGTAGATGGGCAAGACTGGACGTCGGAGCCGTTTACCGCGACCATTCGTGGCGACAAGCTATACGGTCGCGGTGCTTGTGATATGAAAGGCTTTATTGCTTGTGCGCTGACACTATTGCCGCAAGCGGTAAAACTCTCTAACGCAGGCCAGCTGCGTCGCCCATTGCATTTGGCATTGTCGTTTGATGAAGAGGTCGGCTGTTTGGGCGCACCGCTACTCTTGGCAGATTTGAAAGCGCGCGGTATTACGCCTGATTACTGTATCGTCGGTGAGCCGACTAACATGGCGATGGTGGTGGCGCATAAAGGCATCGCGGTTTACCGTTGCCGTGTTCATGGCAAGTCTGGGCATTCGTCATTGACTGCCCAAGGTGTCAACGCTATTAGCTATGCCAGTCGTTTGATTGGTTATGTTGATACTTTAGCAGAAGAAATCAGCCAGCGCGACGATAACGACGCCATGTTTGATGTGCCTTATTCGACATTGTCTGTTGGCACCATACAAGGCGGCACCGCGACCAATATCGTCCCTAAACTGTGTGAATTTACCTTTGATTATCGTAATCTGCCGCATATGACACAAGACGATATCCTCGCACCGATTGCGGCAAAAGTTGCAGAGCTCAGCGCCCAAATGCAAGCACGCGCTGCCGATACTGGTATTGAGCTGCTACAAGAAGAGAGTGTACCAGCGATGACCGATAGCGATAGCGCTGAGCTACAAGCGTTAATTATCGCTCTGACCGGTGACGATACACGTCATAAAGTCGCTTATGCAACTGAAGGCGGTCAGTTTACTAATAGCGGCATCCCAACGATTATTTGCGGTCCTGGTAGCATTGAGCAGGCGCATAAAGCCGATGAATATGTCGCGCTAAGTGAAATGGCACGTTGTGATGAGTTTTTACAAAAGCTGCTAAACAGCTGTGCTATTAATTGATAAAATAGTCAACAAGCAATTCTATTGCAATATAGATGCGCATGACATACACCGTCTTTATGGCGGTGTTTATTTTTTCAACATGACGCATGCTTTTCAACATGGCGCATGTATTATTTAAATTTTTACCCCACTCTCAACTTCGAAAGTGATTGAAAAAAGAAGAGCACCTCACTAATCTATTGTTTTCGACCAAGAATACAATGGAGTTGTGAGATGCCCATAGACGAATTTATCATCAATATCTATTTAATGGTAGAGCAATATTACAAAATAGTCGTCACCAAACCCTTGCGAAGTGCAGGTTACGCGCCAAAGCTGAGTGATCCTGAGGTTATTTGCATGGAGATGGTCGGTGAATTTTTACACCTTGATCAAGACAAACAAATTTGGCAATACTTTACCCAGCATTGGCAAGCCTGGTTACCAGCCATCGGCTCATACCCTAACTTCGCAAAGCACTGCGCCAATCTGTGGCAAGTCAAACAGCAGATACAAGATAACGTCAGTCAAATTGAAGGCCGTGACAACATCCATTTTATGGATGGTTTTCCGATACCCGTCTGTCATTATGGACGCGCTTATCGGCATAAGAATTATCAAGACTTAGCAGCTTTTAGCTACTGTGCCGCTAAGCAAGAGAGGTACTATGGCTTTGAAGGCCATTTGCTTGTTAACTTATCGGGCATGATTAAAGGCTTTACCTTTGCTCCTGCCAATGTTGATGAAAGAGCGGTTGCGCCTGATATTACTGACCATATTTATGGTTTGCTCGGTGCTGATAAAGGGTATATCAGCCCTAGTCTGACATCGTACTACAATGTTCAAGGCGTGGATTTACAAACGCCACTCAGAGCCAACATGAAAGAGGATAGACCCAAACCTGTGGTAAGACGGCTGATGAAAGTCCGCCGTATCGTTGAAACAGTCATTGGTCAGCTATCAGAAAGATTTAACTTACAAAGAGTGAGAGCAAGAGATTTATGGCATTTGTCTCATCGATTGATTCGTAAAATCCTGTCACACAATCTGTGCTTTGTACTCAACAAAAAACTTGGTAACCCGCCTCTTCAGTTTGAATTGCTTATTTCAAGTTGAGAGTGGGGTAATTTTTATAAAAAAGTAGGGGTTGGTTGATGTCTTGGCATCTGTTTGCGGTATTTTTTGCAAGTACGTTTTTTATCTCAGCGACCCCCGGTCCAAACATGCTACTGGCCTTTCAGTATGGCCTTAATTATGGCGTCAAGCGTACCTTATGGACGCTGGCAGGTTTAAGCCTTGGGCTGTTTATTTTACTGCTGTCAACGCTCCTTGGACTTGATGTTATTAGTCGTCAATCGCCATGGTTATTGACAGTGATTAAGACCGTTGGTGCGATTTACCTTATTTATTTGGGTGTCGCATCGTGGCGCGATAGTGGTAGTAGCAGCTTAATGAGTGATGCCAGCGAGCTGAGTACAGAAGTTCATAAAGAGCTGACTACGACTGCGGAAATGGCAGATAAGCCTATGCCGCGCTCACTTTCGAGCGCGGCTGTTAAAGCGCCGCCTAGCGATTGGTTATTGTTTCGAACGGGCATGTGGGTGTCACTGTCTAATCCAAAAGCGATATTGTTTTTTGCCGCCTTTTTTCCCAAATTTATCAATTTTAGCGCGCCGCTGTGGCCGCAGTATATTATGCTGACTTGTGGGCTGTTTTTGAGCGAGACGATTTGGCAGCTGATTTATACCATTGGCGGTAAAAAGCTGGCTGGTTGGCTTGATGTTGGTGAGCGTTTGGCATGGCTCAATCGCGGTTGCGGGGTGATATTTATTTTAATTGCCGCGGCGTTATTGGCTGAGGTGTTAAATAGTTTCTTGGCTTAGGAATTAATCAGGTTTATGTTTAACGTGATTTTTTAAAAAGTGATACGTTTTCTAGAAAATTTTTATATAATTAAATTAATTATTGACTTTATTTTTTAAATCATTATTATTATCTCATTGATTTATAGCGCTTATCTTTCATAGGTGCTACATTATCCCAATTAATCTGCTATTGTCGCTCTGACATTGGCCACAACCTACGGAGGAATCATCGTGTCCTATTTAAACATCAAGACGTTTTCAAAGATTGAACGTATAAACTGCATGACAGCAATGACGACTTCGAAAAGGTTTGGCTGAATCTATATATAAGCTATTGAGTGATATCTTGTTTATTGATATCAACGCATAGCCTTCTATATCTACTCACTCTATCCCTCTTCTAAGTGCGCTATGTCAACATAGCTCGTAATCGTGCACGGCATTTTCGCGTTTGCTATTAGCTGTTTATTCGAAATTCTACCTTACTATTATCACTAATATTCTCGCTCAGCTCACGCTATTATTTAGTAAATAACTATTTATGTGTGTGCTATCTAAGCTTTCATTTTTAAGCTGAATATTTTGGTAGCGTAAAAATTCTTTTTAAAACGTCCATCATAAAGTAATCATACATTTTTATTGATTTTTTAATCAATAAAGAAGCGGTATTTTATTGTCTATTTCTTATGAAAAATAACTTATTGAGTGTTTTACTTAATGGTAATCAATAAGTAAATGATAAAGTTAAAGAAATAGGTAGATTAAAATATATTTTGTATGGTGATTAAAATAATAAAATGGAAATAATACATTATGAGCATTCAATTAGTATTAAATGAAAATAGTAAGTCTGGCGTACCGGTCAAGATTTATACATCAGATATTGAACAAGAGGCGATGCAGCAATTACGAAATTTGGCTCAGCTGGAGTTTGTACATTCGCATATCGCGGTGATGCCTGATGTACACGTTGGCAAAGGCGCTACCGTTGGAAGTGTGATTCCGACCAAATCCGCCATCATTCCGGCTGCAGTCGGTGTCGATATTGGCTGCGGTATGAACGCGGTGCGTCTATCTCTGACGGCAAGTAATTTGCCTGATAGTTTAAGGGCATTACGCTCAGTAGTGGAGCAGCAAGTGCCAGTTGGCTTTAATATGCACAAACAAATCCAAGCCAAAAACTCAACGCTTGATCCGTTAGGTAAACGCCTAAGACCGATTACTGATAAGCATCCAGGTTTGCTCAAGATGCTCAAAGGCTTTGAGCGTACGTGGGCAAAGCAACTTGGCACATTGGGTGGTGGCAATCATTTCATTGAGCTGTGCTTAGATGAAAACAATGATGTCTGGGTCATGCTGCATTCTGGTAGTCGCGGCATTGGTAATTGTATTGGTCAGTACTTTATTAATCTTGCCAAAAAAGAGCGTCAATCACGCTTTGGTCATGTGCCAGATCGGGATTTGTCTTACTTTGCTGAAGGCTCTGATAGTTTTGTTGATTATGTTGAGGCGGTGGACTGGGCGCAGGATTATGCGCTAGAAAACCGCCGTGAGATGATGCGTTTGGTCATTAAAGCCATGCAGTCACCACAAGCGGGGTTGCCACGTTTTCAGCTGACCAAAGAAGCCATCAATTGCCATCACAACTACGTCAATGAAGAGGTACATTTTGGTGAGCAAGTCTATGTCACGCGTAAAGGCGCTATCAGTGCCTACCAAGGTGAGCTGGGGATTATTCCCGGCTCTATGGGCGCAAAATCCTTTATCGTCCGAGGTCTTGGCAATGATGAATCGTTTTGCTCGTGCTCGCATGGCGCAGGGCGACAAATGAGCCGAGGCAAAGCCATACGGGCATTTACCATTGATGAGCTAAAAGCGCAAACCGAAGGCGTTGAGTGCCGTAAGGACAAAGGCGTCATCGACGAGATACCCGGTGCTTATAAAGACATTGAAGAAGTGATGGCCAACCAAGCCGACTTAGTCGAAGTGGTGCATACGCTGAAACAGGTCATGTGCATTAAGGGTTAGTTGGTTTTGCAAAACAGATTTAGAGATATTAAAAATATAGGTAACAATATGAGCTTAAAACAAACCTTAAAAAAGGCCAAGCAGATTGAACGGCAGCTGGAACAGCAAGATGCCACAGCCAATCAAAACTTACTTGGTGCTGTAAAACCGCGAAATTATCTGGCGCTAAATCCACTGCTCAAAAAAGGCGGTATTCATGAAAAAGAAGATATTGATATCATGCGCAAAAAACGTCGCCGCGAAACCAAGCAGCAATTGCGGAAGACCGATTGGTTATCGCAGTAAAGACAATTAATTTTAACATCCACGCACAAAAAAGCCGCTCCCTACTTAAATAGAGAGCGGCTTTTTTATTTATACAGTTTTTTATAAAGGGTTAAGCCAATACCTCGATAAGCTCGCCTTTTACCATATGCGGACTGACAAAATCGGTCACGCGTACGCTAACGATTTTACCCAGTAGTTCATCTACTTTATCAACGTCAAAAGGGAACATCACGGTACGGGTATTGTCTGCTGTGCCGATTAAGCAATCAGGATGACGATTGGCCACTTGCTCGACTAAGACGCGAGTCGTAGTGCCGACCATTTCATGGGTTTTGGCAAGGGTTGAATCAATAATAACCTGTTGAAATTCTGCCAAGCGTGCTTTTTTGGTTGCGAAGCTCACATCATCAGGCAATTCTGCCGCCGGCGTACCCGGACGCTTAGAGTAAATAAAGCTATAAGAGTGATCGAAGTTTAATTCTTTTGCCAAGTTTAAGGTATCTTGGAAGTTCTCATCAGTCTCGCCAGGGAAGCCAATAATAAAGTCACTCGATAGGTGAATATCAGGGCGTATGGCTTTGAGCTTATTAATCTGATTGATATAAACATCAATGGTATGGTTGCGTTTCATCGCCGCCAAAATAGCATTTGAGCCACTTTGAACCGGTAGATGCAGGTGTGACACCAGCTCTGGCAACTTGGCATAAGCATCGATAATATCATCGGTGAACTCTAGCGGATGGCTGGTGGTATAGCGAATGCGCTCGACACCATCGACATGCGAGACGTAATGCAAGAGCTCAGCGAAACGGCAAATACTGCCGTCGTCTTTTTCGCCGCGATAGCCATTGACGTTTTGCCCGAGCAGGTTAATCTCGCGCACGCCTTGGGCAGCGAGGCTATCAATCTCTGCCAAGACATCATCAAGCGGACGCGACAATTCTTCTCCGCGCGTATAAGGCACCACGCAAAATGAGCAATATTTTGAGCAGCCTTCCATGATGGAGACAAAGGCTTTAAACCCTTCTACTCTTGGTTCTGGTAAAAAATCAAACTTTTCGATACTTGGGAATGACACATCCACCGTACCGATACGGTTTTTAGGCGAGATAGAACGCTGCTCATGCGACTGGTCATACAGCTCTGGCAGACGGTGTAAGGTTTGTGGCCCAAAAACCATATCCACGTAAGGCGCACGTTTTTGGATATTATCGCCTTCTTGCGAGGCCACGCAGCCGCCAACACCGATAACCAGATCAGGGCGTTTTTCTTTTAATTTGCGCCAGCGACCCAATTCTGAAAACACTTTTTCTTGCGCTTTTTCGCGAATTGAGCAAGTATTCATTAGTAGCACATCGGCTTCGTCGATATTGTGGGTGACTTCCATACCGTGTGAATCGCCCAATACATCAAGCATTTTGCCAGAGTCATAGACGTTCATCTGACAGCCTTGAGTGGTAACAAAGACTTTTTTCGGCGTACCACTGCCATTGACTGGAGTTTGGGCAATAAACGCTTCAACAGAGTTTGACGCTTCGAGTGCCGTAACGGCAGGCGCAGTAACCCTGTTCTCAACAGCAGCGTCATCGATGCGGGGATTAAATACAGTAACACTCATAAGCGAAGTCCATGATTGACTAAAAATATAGCGAGGTAGGCGATTAACCGGTGGCGTATTTTATCATAATCTGCCATCAATGTGAAAAGTTAGCATGGGCTTAAACTGTTGACGCCATTTGATTATTTATAATAGTATCAATTGCTTATCTATTACCATCACTCAGATAAAGGCTTTTAGTACAATTAAGCCTAGTAAAAGCGCCGTAACACCTTCGTGTTACGCATGGCTATCCAATTTATTAACGAAAAGTAAAGCTGATGGTTGAATGTGCAACGAGTATAGTATGATGCAGACAACCATATCCGCACTATTGTTTAAATGAGCGTTTTAAGCAGGGTGAAAAATACTATTTCAAGCCTAGATTTAAACTGTTTATTTAGCCAAATTATTTAGACTTATTATAAAGAGAGTCCGTATGTCAAAGCCGCAAGTTGCTCAAAGTATCAAGGATAAAGATGCCAATTATCAAAATCATATGCCTAAAAATCATAAAACAACGATGCTAAAAACCAGTGTGCTGAGTGTGGCAACGGCGATGGGGGCGCTGGCATTGTCGCAAGGGGCTTATGCTGAGCTTACTTGGGGTAATAATACCAGCAGTAATGTCAATAGTTATCCGCAACAAGGTAGCTACCAACCGGACAACTATCAGCCTCAAAGCTATCAGCCTGATAACTATCAAGCGCAAAGCTCGCAGCCAAACAGCAGTTATCAAGCGGATAGTGGTGCAAGCTCATTTACAGCAGCAGCTATCGCCGCAGAACGCGGTGATGTCAACGCCCTTTATAATTATGAGCAGGAGATGAGTGGCGGTCTATTTGCCATGTATCCGCCTTATTGGCGTATGAATTTGGACCTAAACTCACAAAGCCCAGCAGCGGTTACACAGTTTGCCCGCCAGTATCCAGAGACGGTAATGGCAGAAAAGCTGGTTGCCGATTTTGCAGAAACCAAAGCAGGTTCCAATGATTATGCCGCCGTACGCCAAGTGGCAAATCTCATTACCAATGCCGATGACAGTGAAAAGTGCGCCGTTGCCCTTGGCTTTAACAATGGCGGCGATAGCATGCGCGCGATGGCGGCCAAGTCCGATGTCTGGCTAACCACCAAAAAACAGCCAGCGCTGTGCGATCAATTGGCGCTAGAGATGAATAATAATGCGCTGATTAGCAATCAAGATAGGGTATCGCGCCTCAAACGTATGCTGCGTAAAGGTAAGACCGGCGATATTATGGCCTTGTCCTCAAAGTTGGGTACACCGATTCCTTACTCGTCGTTAAGTGAAATTCAGCTCAATCCCTCAGCATTTTTTAGCCGTTTTGCTCGCGAGCCAAACAGCCAGATGAATCAATATCTGTATTTGTATGCTATGGGGCGCTTGGCAGAAAAGTCCTACCGTGAGGCAGCGCTACAATTAGATTTTGATGTGAAACAAGACCATCAGCGTGCAGCGAAGTTATTAAATGATGACACCCGTCGCTATGCTTATCGCATTCTTGGCGTTCAGCGTATGAACCACAATACTGACGATGGTTTTAATGTGGAAGCGGTCGATTGGTTCCGTAATAGCTTAGATAATGATTTTAGCTTTGAAGAAGCCGAATATTATGCCATGGCGGCGATTCGTTTTAGTCGTTGGGACGATGTGGTCGAAGCCATCTCGAAAATGGATGCTGAAACGCAAAAAACCAATCAATGGCAATATTGGTTGGCGCGTGCTTATGAGCAATCAAGTGATGCCAACAAACGCAACACTGCCAAAAAAATGTATCAAAATCTTGCAAAAAGCAATGAATACTATGGTTTGATGGCCAAGGATAAAGTCGGTCAACGTTTTGATGCCAGCCGCTTAGGTGGCAGTAATTTGCCTAACGTTAGTAGCGCCGACCGTGCCCGCGTCATGCAAAACCCGCACTTTGCACGGGCGTTTGCTCTATATAACGCCGATGCCAGCCGCGCTTATGCCAATCGCGAGTGGAACTGGGCGGTGAAAAAAGCGCGTGACAATCGCGATAATAATTTGATTATTGCGGCCGCGCGTCAAGCGTATGACATCGGTTGGCTCGATCGAGCAATTTATGCCATTGATAATACTGAGACGGTAAATAATTTGGCTCTATCACATCCGATGCCGCATCAATCGGCGGTCGTGCGCTACAGCCAGTCGGCAGGTATCGATCCGGCATGGGCGTATGGCATCATGCGTCAAGAGAGCCGTTTTGTCTCGTCGGCTCGCTCAAACGTTGGGGCGAGTGGACTTATGCAGGTTATGCCTGATACCGCTAAATATATCGCACGTAATTTGGGCGAAACTTATAGCGCTAGTCGCGCCAATAGCGGCGATACCAATATCCGTTATGGCACATGGTATATGGGCGATATCTTTGGTAAATTAAACAGCCAGCCAGTCTTGGCCACAGCGGGTTACAATGCCGGACCCAACAATGCCAAACGTTGGCAGCCAGTTTATGGCTCACTTGCGGCCGACCAATATGTCGAGTCGATTGCCTTTCCTGAGACCCGCAATTACGTCAAGCATGTAATGGAAAACGCCACCATCTATAGCAGTTTGCTGGGCCGTGGTCAGCCTATTAGTCAGCGCATGGGAACCATTCCCGCCGCCTTCTAATTCTCTTTGTTTTCTTAAAAAGCCATTAATTGCTCGCTGTTAATGGCTTTTTTTATAGGGTTCATTTAAAAGCAGTAAACGATCTATAGTCAAAATATCCTAAAAACGCGACGGTATTGCTGATATCAATTTTTTGTAGCCTCTGTCTGTGCAGGCATATCAAGCAAGAAAAATTGATATCAGCAGTGCGTGATGTATTGATATGACTTTTCACTCACTATATTACACGATGCATCAGCCATGTTTACGTTTCTGCTATAGATTAAAAAAAGCAATTTGCTACCATTGTTTGAGTTTCCGTCTGGATTTTCTGTTGGCTCACTTCCAGCCTGCGGACTTACTCCCAGAAGGCTAAATACTTTCAAGCGACCTAATGTGATCAGTGTCTTAGTTTGGATTGTGGAAATCAATGAATCCTAAAAGCTCCTATTCGTCATTGCTAGATGCTCTAACTTCTTATGATTAAAAAATATTTCAAGTTGCCCATATCGTCGCAAGCTAAGCGTCAATTAACTCTTCAGACAAAGGTGGGCTCGATGTCAAAGACAGCGCTATCAGAGCATTTTCATAAATATTGGTTACGTACAAAGTATGATAATAATAAAGGTAATGCTGCGTTTGGTATAACAGCGTTACTATTGTTGCAGGGTGCAATAACGCTGCCAGCTCAAGCGGCGAATGCCAGCAAACCGGGTCAGCGAGTGTTGATGATTGAGATGACGCCAGCGCTATGCAGCTTACAGCCAACGCGCGCACGTATGCGCCAGTGCTTAGAAGGCTATTCGCTTACCGTTTCAGGTCTCGATATGGGCTATGGCGAGCGCTGCGGCCGCGGCAGTGAGCCACGCTTGACGCCCTTACAGTTAAAAGTTGTCAACCGTATCATGCCTGATACCACGGTGCGTACCCAAGCATGGCAACGCTATGGCGCTTGCAGCCCGCTTAGCGCTAGCAGCTATTTTCGCCAAATTACCAATTATGCCGGCGACTTAAAGCTACCGAATGAGTTAAATACAGGCAACAGCTATACGGTATTAAAATCGCGTTTTGTCGGTCAGATGACCCGCTTGAATAATGGTATGTCAGCGAATAGCGTGGATTTGATTTGTCAGGTAGGCACGCGCCGGCAAATGGTATTGACTGATGTGCACGTATGTTATGAAGGCAGCTCATTCGGCACTTGTAGCAATGTCGTCGACAACTGCGGTAGTAAGTTTATTATTTCAGGCGGAAAATAATTCTATTTTGACATTGAGTTATTGCGCATTAACCACCTTCTTTCTGCCTTTAATGAATAAAACAGTAAAGTACAAATGGCAAAAATATAGGCGATTTTTCTTATAACTCCCCTAAAATCTTAGCCATTATTCTGTCTAAAACGCTTTTAAACCGTCTTTTAATACTTCTTTTGCACCTTTCTTGAAGTCCCTCTAACGCCTTACTCCTCTAATGTTGTGCCAAAAATCTCATTATCTATCCGTATAAAATGTAACAATATAATTTGTATTGTCCGCAAACGCGTTCGCGCTTTCTCTAGACGGTTAATAGGCTGAGGTGCTACACTAGTGAACGGTTTATGACTGCTATATTCAGCGAGCAGGTCGCTATCTCAAACGATATTCATCAATCAAAACCATCTATTACAACCATCCATTAGAATTGTGAATTATCTAATCTATAATTAGGGAGTATTCAATGTCAATGAAACAGCCTTTACGTGTTGCCGTCACTGGTGCCGCTGGTAATATCAGCTATGCTATGTTATTTCGTATTGCATCTGGTGAAATGCTAGGTAAAGATCAGCCAGTTATCTTGCAATTGCTTGAAATCACGCCAGCTCTTGACGCCCTAAAGGGTGTGGTCATGGAATTAGAAGACTGTGCATTCCCATTATTGGCAGACATCGTGCAAACTGATGATGCGACTGTTGCCTTTAAAGACGTCGACTATGCACTATTGGTTGGCGCGCGTCCTCGTGGCCCAGGCATGGAACGTAAAGATTTGCTAGAAGCCAACGCGGCGATTTTCTCAGCGCAAGGTAAAGCATTGAACGATGTTGCTAGCCGTGACGTAAAAGTATTGGTGGTCGGTAACCCTGCCAACACCAACGCTCTTATTGCTCAGCGCAATGCACCAGACCTAGATCCACGCAACTTCACTGCTATGACGCGCCTAGACCACAACCGTGCCATCGCCCAGTTGGCTGGTAAAACAGACAGCACTGTCAATGACGTGAAAAAAATGATTATCTGGGGCAACCATTCATCAACTCAGTACCCAGACCTAACGGCTGCGACTGTTAACGGTAAACCAGCGTTAGATTTGGTTGACCGTGATTGGTACGAAAACACCTATATCCCAGAAGTACAACAACGCGGCGCTGCTATCATCAAAGCTCGCGGTGCGTCATCTGCCGCTTCTGCTGCCAACGCTGCCATCGCTCATATGAGTACGTGGGCTCTTGGTAGCGATGAGAACGATTGGGTTTCTATGGGCGTTTACTCAAACGGCGAATACGGTATTGCTGAAGGCTTAATCTACTCATTCCCAGTGACTTGCAAGAATGGCGACTGGTCTATCGTAGACGGCGTTGATGTCTCATCTGATTTCTCAAAAGAGAAAATGGCAGCCACCGAGCAAGAGCTTAGCGAAGAGCGTGATGCCGTAGCACACCTGCTTCCATAAGCAATCAATTTGCTAAAGCTAATATATAAGCATGAAACTAAATAATCGTTAAGCTAAAAAGCCCTCTTATTAGAGTAATGCCAGTCAGTTAAGGCAAAAACTCAATAAAAGTAATAAAATAGCCCATCTAATAAGTAGATGGGCTATTTTACTATGAGACTACAAAACGCTATTAATGAGACGCATAAAAGGATTCCAGACACCCTAGAACAATTTAGTGAATTAATAGATCCTGAGTGGATACAGCAAGCTTTAGAATATACCGGCAAAGCGAGCATTAGAAGGCGTAAGCTACCTGCTGAACACGTTGTTTGGATAGTCATCGGCACAGCTTTATATCGAAACCGTTCAATTTGGTATATCACAGAGCAGATGCGGCTTAATATAGACTCACAGGCCTGCGTACCCAGTGCAGTGGTACAAGCAAGACAACGCCTCGGGCATGAGCCTCTAAAGCAGCTATTTCATCAACTAAGTGCTCACTACCAAACAGAATCACGAGCCCAGCAGCAAGACTTTATGGGACATAGCGTCCAAGCTGTAGACGGTGTCGTATACTCACTACCCTATACTGATGAGAACCTTCAGTACTTTATTTCAAGCAAAGGCAGAACTAAAGAGGCGCCCTATCCCCAAATGCGTTCGGTATGCCTGATCAATACTGACACGCATGAGATCATTGACACAACCCTTGGAGATATGGGTCAAGGAGAGATCACATTAGCCCGTCAGCTAAATATTCAAGACAACAGCATTACGCTCTTTGATAGAGCCTATTTCTCAGCAGACCTACTGATTAGTTGGCAACAAACCCATCCAAACAGTCACTGGCTCATGCGGGCTAAAGATAATCTGCGTTACAGTGTGATTGAAACCTTTAGTGAAGGGGACTACTTGATACAAATGCCGGTTTCTCCCCAAGCTCAAAAGAAAAATCCAAACCTACCTGCTACTTGGCAAGCTCGATTAATTGAGTGTCGTTATGAGGGTAAGATAAGACGATACATCACCTCTTTAATAGATGATAAACGCTTTACTAAGGATAAAGTGGCACAGCTGTACTTGCAGCGCTGGGAGATCGAGATGGCTTTTAGGGAAATTAAGTCTGATCTACAGCAGGGGCTGTTGTTAAGAAGTAAGCTGCCACAGCTTGTGTTACAAGAGTTCTGGGAGCTTATGATTGCTTATAATCTGATAAGACGTTTGATGCGCTATATGGCTCTTAGAGCTAAGGTTAGCCCTCTACGAATTAGCTTTCATATGGCGTCTATTACGATTGTTGATCTGTTACGGTTTGCGCCTTTACAGGCTGCAGGACTCTTCCCTAAGTTGTTAGATGCAGTTTTAGAGGAAGGAAAATTGTTTGTCATTCCTGAACGCAGAAAGCGATCTTGCCCGAGGGTGGTTAAGGGTAAACCACAAAAATATCCCAAAAAAAATACCAGTCAGCGTTAACTGACTGGCATTACTCTTATTAGAGGGCTTTTTTGTGGCTTAAATAATAGACAATACAATTGATAACGTTAGCTAAACGTTGATTTACAGCTATTCAAATAAAGCTTGCTACAATAAAGTGGTAAATCCAAACAATAAACACAATTAAATCTGTATCATTTAAGGAGAAAAGGTATGTTGGGTGAACCTGAATATAGTATGAATGAACTTTTTGCGCAATTAGGGCTGGATAGCTCGGACGAAGCAATAGATGCATTTATTGAAAAGAATCAATTAGCCAAAGAAGAAGAGCTCACCGATGCGCATATTTGGAACGACAATCAACGCGCTTTTTTAAAAGAAGAATGGTTTAAGGATGCCGCTTGGGTAGAGACTATTGACGAATTAAATGTACGTCTGCACCCTGACGCCTAAAAACAATAAAGTATAGACATAAAAAGTAGTACCGTAAATAAAACCCACAAACGTTATGAACGCTGTGGGTTTTTTATTATCGGTCTGATAATGATAGCTATCTATTTAATCAGGCTGCTGGGCACGCCATTCGAGTAAATCAATCACGTCATTATGAATGCCTGCTTTTAACGCCTCTAAACTTTCATAATGGCGCTCACCATGCAAATAATGCAAAAAGCGTACCTGCAAGGTTAAGCCGTATAAGTCTGCTTGCAGCTTAGGAAAGTGTACTTCTAAGCGCCAATCATGTTCTTTATCTACCGACGGTCTGATACCAAGATTGGCAGTACCAAATAAGCTATGCGGACGTAGACCTTTCACCCCTGGATTTTCATTATCAGTGAGTGCGGTTAGACCATTTGGTATGACATTGCCATTGTCATCGAGACTAACAACATCGACAGCAAAAATACCATGTAAGGCAGGTTTGATGCGTTTTAAATCGACATTGGCAGTGGGGAAGTCCATGGTACGACCGATTTTATCACCACCAATGACGACGCCTGTCATCGCATAGTCGCGTCCCAGTAGGGCGTTAGCTGCGTCAATATCGCCAGCCATCAATAAGTCTCGGATACGCGTCGAGCTAATGCGCGCGCCTTTACCTTTATCGTCGATAACGGTGTGCAGATTGGTCACATCTAAGCCATAATCGCGTAGAAACTGACTGTCACCAGTACGGTCATGACCAAATTTAAAGTCATCACCCAATACCAAAGCTTGGACGTTTAAGCGCAGTGCCAAAATATCGGCGAATGCCTGCGCTGATAGGGAGCGAAAATCGCTATCGAAGCTGGCGACAATTAGTGTCTCGATGCCGTATTCTGCCAGTAAAGCTTGCTTTTCGGCAAGGTTGGTGAGGCGAGCAGGCGCGGTCGCTGGCGCAAAGAACTCACGCGGCTGTGGCTCAAATATCATGACAGCTGAGCCAAGATTTTGCGCTTTGGCAAGCTCACGCACTTGCGACAGCATCGCTTGATGACCTAAATGGACGCCATCAAAGTTACCGATAGTCAGTACGCAGGGCGGCAACGCTACTGGGATAGTATTGGCCGGTAAAGCGTTTGGCGACGCCATCAGTTGCTCAAGAAAATAGGTGTTCATAAATGTCAGCTATGATAGATAAGACCAATAAAAAATGAAAAACACACTGCGATTAAAACAAACTTTTAAAACAGATGTGTTTAAAAGCAGCCATTATAAAGTAAAATAGCCCTACTAACATCCTATAGTCTGTTGTTAATCAAACAACCATGCTAACAGCTAAACGTCTATTAATCACTTATCCCTATTTTTATTATTATCTATGAATATTCATGATGGAAACGCTATGCCTGCTGCTATCTCTACGACGGATTATGATAATGGCTATGACTCTATACAGCCTACATCATCCGTCTATAAACTTAACGAGCGCTTTATAGTGCAGCGTGCCATTCAAGACGACTTACCCGCAATTTTAGCCATTTATAACCAAAGTATCGCCGGCAAGCAAGCAACCGCCAATCTCACACCCGTGACTTGCGCAGAGCGGCAAGATTGGTTTGATGAACATCTAAATAGTGACACGCGGCCGATTTATATTGTTAGAGCTGTGCTTGAAGATGCAGATATGAGTGTCGAAAAAATGGTTTTGCCAATCGTCGCTTGGGGTAGCTTTAGCGATTTGTATACACGGCCCGCTTATCATATCAGCACGGAGATTAGTATCTACTTGCATCAAGAGCATCATGGTCAAGGATTGGGCAGCTTATTGACCCGCTGGATGCTGACGCAAGCGCCGAGCTTAGGTATCCATAACGTGGTTGCGCTTATCTTTGCCCATAATCAGCCAAGCTTAGGATTGTTCCGTAAACTTGGCTTTGAGCAGTGGGGCTATATGCCAAAGGTTTGCGATATGCAGGGATTTATCGCCGATGTCGTGATGCTTGGTAAAGCGGTCATTGCCGATAGTAATGATCAATGAAGATAGCGATGACTAATAAAAATAGTAATGACCAGTAATAACGCCAAATGAAGCAAGGTTAGAGAATGGCAGCTAGATGCCTTATCCTAAAATCTTCCATTTGCCGTCGATTTTTTGTAGCTCATAAGTCAATGGCGCAGGCTTACTTTGACCTCTTAACATAATCTCACCCATGATGGTGGCACGGGTTTTATCATCGTTGTATTTAGTATCAGTAAAAGTCACCCCATCAACGGTTTGCTGAAACGCGGATTGCGTTTTGGCAAGCTCTTCCTCAAAGTTTGTCATATCAACTTTATAATACGTTGCAGCTTGTTTGGCGTCGCCATAATACAAACTGTCTAACGCTTTTTTAACCGTATCTTCTGGCGTGCCATTTTGAGTTGGATTGGTCACCAAGCTTTTTTGCTTAGCGTCATCGTTCACTGAGGCCACTGGATTGATAGTATCGCTCGTGATGATGGTTTTATCTTGAGTGCTATCTGTTACTTGCGCATCTTCACTCATATTATCCGTACCCACTGATTTTGCTTCGTCAGTCACAGTGTCATTAGATGTTTCAGCGATTGCTGTAGTGTCTTCATTATTATTGACAGCAGTCTCAGTGTCGCCCTTATCATTATTGCTACAACCACTTAAAAGTAGTCCAGTAGACAAGATGCCAACAGTCAGTAGGCTTGGTAAGCGTGACAAGGTTGTTGATAAAGCTGTCTGTGAAGCTGATGATTTAATCGTCATGTTAGTCCCCAAAATTATGTATTTAGTAGTAATTATGGCAACTATCAGCCGCATTCACTGTCAATTCTCATACCTAGCTTGTTTTGGTTTGGTAAGTTACAGCCCTACTCAGGGCTTAACAATAAATGCTTAATAATAAGTGCTTAACCATGCTTTAGCTGGCGCGGCCGGAAACCTGTTGCTAGTAGCACGACGCCATAAACCACCGCACCAACGACGCACATAATCAGCAGCGCAACGATACGTTTCCACTGCGCATCATTGGTTGGGAAATAGGGCAGCATGACATAAAGCACCGCAACCATAGAGGCGGTAGAAAGCCCAAACTGGCCAAACAGCTTTTTCCAATGACTGCCAAAGCGGAAAATCTCGCGCTTATGCAAGAAGTAATATAACAAGCCTGCGTTCACAAATGCCGCACCCGTCGTTGCCAATGCCAAACCACCATGTAGCGGCATATCTAAGAAATAAAAGATACCGATAAAAATCACACTAAAAATCATATTGGCAAAGACGGAGATAATACCGATTCTGACTGGCGTTCTGGTGTCTTGACGGGCAAAAAAGGCGGGCGCGAAGATTTTAATTAACATAAAACCTAAGATGCCGCCTGCCATGCTTTTTAGCGCCAGTGAGCTCATTTGTGCATCGCGTAGGGTAAATTCGCCACGTAAAAACAGCGCTTGCATGAGTACGTCAGAGAGTATAAACAGTGCTGCCGATGCCGGTACGCCGACCAAAATAATTAAGCGCGCTGCCCAGTCGATGGTCTTTTTGAAGCTGACGTCGTCTTTTTGCGCTTCACTTTTCGATAGACTTGGTAAAATAACCGTACCGATTGCCACCCCAATTAAGCCAAGTGGCAACTCGCTCATACGCTCAGCAGCATATAACCAAGAAACCGAACCGCCAATCATTAATGAGGCAAATACGGTGTTGAGCAGCAAATTAATCTGGGTGACAGAGACGCCAAAAATAGCCGGCAGCATCAATTTCAAAATACGGCGCACGCCTTCGTGTTGAAAGTCTATTTTTGGGGCGACCAGTAGTTTTTGTTGCGAGAGCTGTGGTAGTTGTATCAATAACTGCAATAAACCTGCGATAGCGACGGAATAACCCAGCGCCATAATAGGCACATCAAACATCGGCGCAAACACTAGAGCACCACCAATCATACATAGATTTAGCAAAACAGGCGCAAAGGCGGGCGCGGCAAAACGCCCGTAGCTTTGTAAAATACCGCTGGCAAAAGCGGTCATAGAAATAAACAATAAATAAGGGAAGGTTAGGCGCAGCAATTCAGCAGTGATAGCAAATTTATCGGGCTGATCAGCAAAGCCTGGGGCAAATAAGGTCACTACCCAAGGGGCGATTAATATCACCACGACCGTCAGCATTGATAATACTAGCAATAGCGCCCCTGACGTGCGACTGACTAAAATCTGTACCTGCTCTAAACTATATTTTTCTTTATATTCAGACAGTACAGGAACAAACGCTTGGCTAAAGGCCCCTTCGGCAAATAGGCGGCGTAAAAAGTTGGGAATCTTAAAGGCGACCAAAAAGGCGTCCATCAGACCGCCGGCGCCAAAGACGCCTAACAAGACGACATCACGCACCAAACCTAAGATACGCGACAGCATGGTCATACTACTGACCACCATGGTTGAACGAAATAACCGACTTTTTGCCATGAGAACCTATTTTGCTAATTTGTTTGCTGATGGTTGTTTGCTAATGTAGCATTGTTGAAAAACTGACGGATTATAGCACTTTCATTGTCCTGATAAATGGATTGAATGTGGAATAACATCTGTCGTTTACAGAAATTTTAATAAGAGTGTTTACTCAATCTTGGTTGTAAAGTGATGACTGACTTGCAATATGGCGGGTAACCATCTCTCGCAACTTTGTCCATTCAAAATAATCACCGGGGTCAGTTTTGCGACCGGGCGCGATATCACTATGACCAGTAAGATGCCTACGAGTTTTTGGATAAGCGTCATAGATAGCGACGATAACTTTGGCAAGTGTTTCGTATTGAGCCGCGCTAAAGGACACAAAATCTGAGCCTTCAAGCTCAATGCCAATGCTATAATCATTACATTCAGGGCGACCCAAGTAGCTGGAGCGCCCAGCATGCCACGCGCGTTCGTTAAAATCGACAAACTGGGTAATCGCGCCATCTCGCTCTATAAATAAATGTGCTGAGACTTCTGCACCTTTAATAGTTTGAAAATATGGATGCGCCTCCCAGTCTAATTGATTGGTAAACAAGGCTTTGACATAATGTAGACCGTCAGCATCACAAGCGCCAAACTCATTGGGCGGCAAGCTAATATTGTGAATAACGATAGCATCAATCGCGATATTTTCAGGACGTTTATTAAAGTTGGGCGAGGCAAGCCAAGTCGCAGCGGATAATCGACCGGCATGGATAGTCATTGGCGATGCTATGGACATAATACTCTCTTCTATAATGTGATAATAAGTGCGCAGTAAATACTATTAGTTATATTTTATTATCAATAAATGGCGCATTTAACTAAAAATAACCTTTAAAAAAAGTTGTTTAAAATGTTTTAAGACAGTGATACATCATATCACTCTAATAATTCGATAGAATTCTAACGCGTTACGCGTCTGACCCCTACAGTGCGAGATGTTACTCATGTCCATATATTCAAAATATTCGAACCTTTTGGCGCTAGATTGTACGCCAACAAACACGCCAACAAACATTGGCAGGCGAGCGCATTTGCCGCTTACCATAGCTGGACTGCTACTGACCTCGCAAGCACAGGCGTTTTTGCCAACGCCCGCGTCTCTTGTGACGACAGGGGAGTTGGCGCTGGATGCCAATGAAACTATTGATAGCAACTTGGTCACTACATCACAAAATGCTGAGCCAATATTATCGACTTATACGAAGCCCATTGTTGCCAAAGCAAATGCCGAAACAAATAATATCATCGAAGAAAGTCACAGCCCAAAGATAGAGGTAGCTTCTTCTACATCTCATACTAAAAATATTAATAACGCCGATACAGAGCAGCTATTAGCATCATGGCGCGCGCACGCACAAGTAAAAAATCTTGCCCAACATATAACATGGCGACGGTTATTATATTTCTTTGATGATCAAAGGAATCTAATCGGCAAGAAAAAAGACAGCAGTATCGTTGATGATGATGCATTTTACTTAAGTAAAAATGGACAGCATGATTCAGCGGCCGAGCTTGATGCCTTGCTCGTTGCCCTTGCTGACGAAATGGCTACGACTCCGGATAATAGGACTGCTAATAGCAAGCTTTCTAATCCTACCGCTCAAAATTCAGTACAAAGCTCAGTACTATGCCGTTTTCCCGCGCGCGTACAATGGCTGACTGATACACTCAATATCGACAAAAGCGGCTTGCAAACCGACTGTCCAGAGCTGAATGACTGGATGCAAAAGCTGGCACCTGAGCAGCTGTCTATTATGTTTGCACAAGAATATTTAGACAATCCTATTTCAGCCTTTGCTCATACATTATTGCGTATTGACTCTAAAGCCAGCGTTGCCGATCCAAGCCAAATTCATCATGCGGTTGCGTTAAATTATACGGTAGGTGGCGACTCAAGCGATAACTTTTTGGTCTATGCCATCAAATCGATGAGCGGTGGTTATGACAATTTGATTGAAATTGACCCATATCCGGAGAAGCTGGCGAAATACCTGCAAGAAGATGAGCGCGATGCGTGGACCTATCAATTGGATTTGACCCCAGCGGAAGTGCAGCAAATTATGCTGCATGTTTGGGAGATCAAGGATTTGAAGTTGCCATATTACTTTACCACTGATAACTGTGCGTCTGAGATTTTACGCTTGATTGATGTAGTACGCCCGCAGCAGCATTTATTAAGCCGCCTGCCTTATGCGGTTATTCCCTCAGATGTCGTGCAATTGCTCGATAGCGAAAATCTACTTGCCAGCACCAATTATACGCCCGCCGATAGCACCTTGCGTCAAGCGCAGTTAAACAAGGTTAAAGAGCAGCGTGCGCAATTGGGCTATCATAATAGTGCTAAGCAGACGCTGAATGAGATTAAATCTGCTCAGTCTAATGCTGTCTCAAGCATAGCCGCTGACGGTCAGACATTGCTCCCACGGCTTATTACAGTAGCGGATAACAATCCGATAGACAGACATCCCTTGCAACTGGGATTTATCGGGCTAGGGCAGCGCGGTGATAATAATTATATTGATTTAGGCGTGCGCGCAGGTTATCACGATACCCTTGACCGTCCGTCAGGTTTCCCGCAGTTCTTTGATTTAGAAGGCGCGGCTGCAACCTTGCGTCTGTATGACAGCGATAATGATAAGGCCAATCATCCAAGTAGTGTGGTCTTGCAAAATGTGACCTTGGTGCGCGGTCGCTCGTTCAATCCAGTCAATTCTGCCAAAAAAGGTAAAACCTGGGGCGCAAGTATCGAAGCGACACGCGTAAATGACGGCTCACAGCAAGAGGGTAGCGATCATTTAGTCGGCAGTTTGGGCTATGAGACGGGTTGGTCATGGGCGTTTGGCACCCCTAGCGCGGGCACAGGCGAGATGCCGCCGCAGCTATGCTATACATTCTTGGCAGGTACGGCGCAAGCAGGCCGCGGTATTAATAAAGGCTATCGTGTCGGCGCAGGCGTCAATGCTGGTTGCCGTTATCAGATTAACAATCAGTTACGTGCGCAGGCTGAATTGCAACTGCCATATTGGTATCATGGCAGCAGCGACGAGTCTAATGCCCGTGGGCATTATTGGCAGCCGATATCGACGTTAGGGCTGCAATACGATATTGATAAAAAACAAGCGTTACGTATCAATGCCAACTACGAATGGCAAGATCGTATCGATGCCAAAGAAGACATACAGCTGTCGTATAGACGCTATTTTTAGCATCTTTTATGAAAAGCCGTTTTATTAATAAAGGTTTTAATAGACAGTCCTCACAAGCAGTTATCGAACAAAGGATAAATGATGAGTACGCAAAATTTACTAATTATTGGTCAAGGTGATATCGGCTTACCCGTCACCAATAAGCTCGCTCAAGACGGCCTAAACGTCATGGGGCTGGCACGCCGTGAGCGTCATCATTATGATATCCATGATTCAGCTAAGTTTTTGCAAGCCGATGCGTTAACGCTCAGCGCTGAGCAGCTGCAAGACTTTACTGCGATAGCGATTATCGTCACCCCTGATGACTATTCGACCAGCGGTTATCATGACAGTTACTTAGCCATCAGCCAGCATTTGGCAACATTGGCGGATAAACTAACCAACCTTACGCGCGTTGTTTTTATCTCATCAACGGGTATCTATGGGCAGGATAATGGCGCATGGATTGATGAAAATACCGCCCCTGTAACGCCAGAGCGTGAAGCTTCGCAAGTGATATTGCAAGCAGAACAAGTATTGCAACAAGGTTTCGGTAATAAGGCGATTATCATTCGCCCGAGTGGTATTTATGGACGCGAGCGCCTGATGCGGCTGTGTAAAGCCCGCGAGGAACAAAAAGAGCCAGTGGCAGCAGCGCACTGGAGCAATCGCATTATGGATCGTGATTTGGTTACTATTATTGCCAATGTCATGACCATAGGCACGCCAAAACCACTTTATATCGCTACTGATTATGCACCAGTCACCACTTTTGAGCTGAGCACTTGGTTAAGTGAACAAATAGATGCAAAGCCGCCTGCTATGGATAATTCAAAAACGAAAGTAACGGGAAAACGTTTGCATAGCAATATTTCGTTAGCGTGGCTGGACTATCCTGATTGGCAAGCAGGTTATCGAGATATTTTGCAGCATCAAGAGCAAAAACAACATCAAAAGTAAAATGACTGTTTGATTGCTTTTATTTTTACATCTTTTAAATTGGTAAGCCTAGGGAACATCTATGACTCAGCATTCTACTTCTGACGATGGTTTATCCAGTGCTGATTCTATGGCAGAGAAGCAATTTGCAGAAGGTTATGCTGAGCAGTCCGCTCATTTAGCAAATAGTCAGCAGCCGGCGATTGTCCATCCTAATTTTGATCCTAAGCGTTTGCCACTCGATCCTGCTCGGCCATTGACTGATATTCCAGAGCCTGCGCGGCGCTTAAATGGTCAGCTGCGCCGCTTATATGGCAGCTCGGCACGTTTTTATCAGCCTAAGACGGACCGCTTATCGAAATGGGCGCTAGTGGCTTCAGAAGCATTGGCCGAGCATTTATCACTGCTCAGTGCGGCAAAGCTGATTGAGTTGCCCGAGAGTTTTTATCACAATCATAGCGATCAGCCGTTATTATCGCCATTGACTGATATGACGTTGCTTGATATGGCAGATATTCAGCGCGCGCTACAGGCATACCCAAAGCTGACACGTTATGGGTTTGCGAGTGTCGATAGCATAAATATTGATAATAATATTAATAAGCCTTTAAAGACAGAATCCCTACGAGCATTGACCAGACGTTATAATCCTGATGAGCTGCTTAATAGCGTCTATGCTGACGATTGGCAAGTGGTATTGCAGCCGCAGCAATTTGACAGCGGCGCGGGCAGTTTGGCGACCGATATTATGGCTTGTAGTGTCGCCGTCCATGCTTTAAAGCAATGCGGTACGCGCAGAACCATCAATCACAGCTACAGCGCGGCGCAAATTTGTCAGCATCTGCGTAGTTATTTGCTCAGTCAAATAGTGTTTGAGCCCGCACAGCGCCATGCTTATCGTCAAGTGCGCTTATTTACGGGGCATATTATCGTTGCTGCCTATCATTTAGGCTGGGACATACAAGTCAGTCACGATGGGCAATGCTACTTTACTATCTCATCGCGCTGCGGATTATTGACGCGTTATGCGAATATGCAAGATTATGATATCAACGGTTGGTCAAGTTAAGCCGACGCGACTATAATGCCTTGCACAACTTTTTGATTGTTCAATTTTCATTTTTCTTTGCTGATAGGAAGACCCTATGCTGAATGCCGCCACGCTTAATAACGCTCAACATGCACAAAACGCCTCATTTTCATCGCATCAATTTATCCAATTGGCTTTAGACAATCAGGTCTTAAAATTTGGCGAGTTTGTGCTTAAGTCTGGACGTATTAGTCCATACTTTTTTAATGCAGGTTTGCTGGCGTCAGGTGAGATGTTATCGTTATTAGCCCGTGGTTATGCCGATGCCTTAGCGGAAAAGATGGCTGAACAAATGGCAGCTAGTGATAATGGTACAAATGAGCAAGAGCTGGTCATTTTTGGAGCGGCTTATAAAGGCATACCCTTTGTCGCCGCAACCGCACAAGCGTTATGGCTACACCATGGCATCAATGCTAAATGGGGCTATAACCGTAAAGAAGCCAAAACCCATGGCGAAGGTGGTAATTTAGTCGGCGCTGATGTCAGTGGCAAGGCCGTCTGGGTGCTTGATGATGTGATTACCGCTGGTACGGCAATGCGCGAAGTGGTTGAGATTTTGGAGCAAGCGGGCGCCAGGGTGGCTGGTATTATCGTTGCGCTTGACCGTAAAGAAAAAGGTTTAGCGGAGCGCTCTGCTATTCAAGAGTTGGCAGAAACCCTAGACGTGCCGGTACGTGCCTTGGTCGATATTGACGATTTAATCAGCTACTTAGCAGGAAGTAGCACAGATAAAGATGCTGCCCAGCTTGCAAAAATGCAGCATTACCGCGCCCAGTACGGCGTATAATTTATCGCAAATGTGGCTGCACTCAGGTCATGTTTAAATAAAGTTTAAGTGACATTTGAGCCATACGCTATGTCCTCAATGTCTTTGAGATGTTTGCTTAAATAATTAATACTATAACGAAAGTGAGCCTTATCATGAGCCAAGAACAACAAAAAAAATCGTTAAAAATACTGGTCATTATGGATCCAATTGAGCTGGTCAATTATAAAAAAGATACCACGCTGGCGATGATGTGGTCGGCGCAAGACCGTGGGCACAGCCTTGGCTACTGTCAGATTCATGATTTATGGCTAGACCGTGGGCAATTGATGGTCGATAGCCAGCCGGTGACAGTCAAGCGTGACCCCGAGGATTTTTATGCGTTAGGGGATAAAGCGACAGCGCCAGTCAGCGACTATGATGTGATTTTGATGCGTAAAGATCCGCCGTTTGACATGCGCTTTATTTATGCCACTTATATGCTTGATCATGCTAAAGCCGCAGGCGTGTTGGTGGTGAATGACCCACAAGCGATTCGTGATTGTAATGAGAAGCTGTTTGCGACGTGGTTTAGCGATTATATGAGCCCAACGATTGTGACCAGTAAACAGGCGCATATTCGTCAATTTATCGCTGAGCAGCAAGACGTTATCGTTAAGCCATTAGATGGTATGGGCGGTACGGGCATCTTCCGTTTGACCGCTGACAGTCCGAATATCGGCGTGACGCTGGAGATTTTAACGGAACTTGAGACGCTACCTATTATGGCGCAGCGTTATTTGCCAGAGATTAAGCAAGGTGATAAGCGTGTGTTAATCGTCGATGGTGAAGTGGTCGATTATAGCTTGGCGCGTATCCCGGTAAAAGGTGAGACGCGCGGAAATCTTGCCGCCGGTGGTAGTGGGGTTGCGATGCCGCTCACCGATATCGAGCGCCAAGTAGCAGAGGTAGTGGCACCGATTGTCAAAGAAAAAGGGCTAATGTTCGTCGGTTTAGACTTAATCGGTGGCCGTATCACTGAAATTAACGTCACCAGTCCAACCTGTGTGCGTGAGATTGATGACCAATGCGGTACTGATATTGCAACTGACTTTATTGTCGCTATCGAGAAAAAACTGGCTGTTTAAGCTATTTATTCTAAAGTATTGGTCTAAATAAAGCCTTTAAACGATAAGTTTAGGCAACGCCGTAAGGATAGAGTAATTTATCACTAAGCTATGTGCACAATACTTAAAAAACAGTGTGCTAAGCTATAATGATAGACCGTATCTCTTAATAGCACTTTTAAAAAGTGATAAAAAATCATGAAAAATGATTTTTTGACCTGTTAAGTGAATTTATAAAAGCCAAGCCGCGATGAATCACGGCTTGGATTTTTATTATTCATACGGCACAAAATGCTGTCTATCCGGCAGCGATTTACACTATACTATGCGGGCTTTTATAAGGCTGTTTTGGTTCGATAGATAGCGCAATCAAAAGATAATAAGTCTTTCATATACATAAAGAAAAGATAGGCAGACGTTCATGAAAACACCGCATATATTAATGATGGCTGCGGGGACAGGCGGGCATGTATTTCCAGCGCTAGCAGTTAGCGAAGAATTGACCAAGCGCGGCGCTGTTATTCACTGGCTGGGTACGCCACATGGCATGGAAAATCGCTTGGTTGCACCGACTGGCTATCCTTTTCATGCGATTGATATGCAAGGGCTGCGCGGTAAAGGCGTAGGGCGCTTGCTTAAGTTACCGGTTAATTTGTTGTCAGCGACGATGGCGGCGATCAAAGTCATCCGTGGCAATCAGATTGATGTGGTTGTTGGTTTTGGCGGATATGTCACCGCGCCCGGCGGTATTGCGGCGCGCTTAACCAAAACGCCGCTAATTATCCATGAACAAAATGCCATTGCAGGCATGAGCAATCGCTATTTGGCCAAGATGGCGACCAAGGTCATGCAAGCGTTTGAGAATACCTTTGCGAATAGCCAGCATGATAGCAAGATTGAAACGGTGGGAAATCCCGTGCGCAATGCTATTAGCGGAGTTGCCGAGCCTAGTGTGCGTTACGATGTTAATGATAACTCGCCGCTTAAACTGTTGGTGGTTGGTGGTTCGCTTGGCGCGCAAGTGTTAAATGAGACGCTGCCAAAAGCATTGGCTTTGCTTGACCGTCCGTTTGAGGTGCGTCATCAATGTGGACGCGATAATGAAACCGCTACGCAAGCGGCGTATGATAGTGAAGCGTTAAGCGCTCATCAGTTTACTGTGCAGCCATTCATCGATGATATGGCAGCGGCGTATAATTGGGCTGATATCGTGGTTTGTCGAGCGGGGGCATTGACGGTGACGGAAATTCAAAATGTTGGGATAGCGGCAATATTTGTCCCGCTACCAAGCGCCGTTGATGATCATCAGACCGCCAATGCGCGCACCTTGACCGAGCACCAAGCAGGGATTTTGTTGCCACAAAGCGAGCTAACTCCTAACAAGCTGAGTAATGAGCTCAATATGCTAGATAGACGCGCTTGTTTGGAAATGGCAGAAAAAGGCCATGCGCTTGCCAATCGTCAAGCTTGTCAGCGAGTTGCCGATATTATCTGGCAAGCGTTATAAAAACTGATTGTTTTGTTTATTATTTTTATTACTTATTATTAACCAAATTTGTTCGTCTTCAATAAAGAGAAAACCCTATGCCGACCTCTGCTAAATCTTTAACCAAACGTTTGATTGAAATACCAGAAATGCGCCGTATCCAGCATTTGCATTTTGTTGGCATTGGTGGCTCGGGGATGTGTGGTATCGCTGAAGTGATGAACAATCAAGGTTATACAGTCAGTGGTTCGGATATTGCTGAAAGCTTGGTGACGAAGCGCCTAGCACAGATTGGTATTGATATCGCGATTGGGCATGATTCCAAAAATATCGCCAATGCCGATGTCATCGTCGTCTCATCTGCCATCGACCGTAGCAACCCTGAAGTAAAGGCAGCGCTTGAAGCGCGTCTGCCTGTGGTACGCCGTGCAGATATGCTCGGCGAGTTGATGCGCTATCGTCATGGTATCGCTGTAGCGGGCGCGCATGGTAAAACCACCACCACCAGTCTGCTGACGACGATGATGGCAGAAGGTAAGCTCGATCCGACTTATGTCATTGGTGGTAAATTAAATGCTTCTGGTAAAAATGCCGCGCTTGGTAGCAGCCGTTATTTAATTGCCGAAGCCGATGAATCTGATGCGTCGTTTTTAACTTTGCATCCGATGGCGGCGATTGTCACCAATATTGATCAAGACCATATGGAAACCTATGGCAACAGTTTTGATAAATTAAAAGCCGCTTATATCCAGTTTTTACAAAATATGCCGTTTTATGGTTTAGCGGTGGTCTGCGGTGACGACCCTGAATTGTACGCTATGATTGATGACATCGGGCGTCCGGTATTAACCTTTGGGCTTGAGCCGTTTAACGATGTACAGGCGGTTGATTTGGTCAGCGAAGGTACAAAAACTCACTTTACCGTGCTACGCCGTGATCGCGAGCCATTACGTCTGACTTTGAATATCCCCGGTGTACACAACGTTTATAATGCACTGGCTGCTATTACCATGGCAACCGACGAAGGCGTCGACGATGAAGCAATTACCCGCGCCCTACAAAAATTTGCCGGTGTCGGTCGCCGCTTTGAGCAGCAAGCGTCTGTAGAGATAGACGATGGTAACGTCTTGCTGATTGATGATTATGGTCACCATCCAAGAGAAGTCGATGCCACTATAAAAGCGGCGCGTCAAAGCTTCCCTGAGCGCCGCTTAGTCATGATGTTCCAGCCGCACCGCTATAGCCGTACGCGTGATTGCTTTGATGATTTTGTCGAAGTGCTTTCAAGCGTTGATGAGTTGTTGTTATTGGACGTTTATCCTGCTGGTGAAACTCCGATTGCGGGCGCTGATACCAAAGCCTTGGCACGCAGTATCCGTTTGCGCGGCGCCGTTGAGCCAACGATTATCGATAAAGCTAATATCGCCCCGGTCATGCAGCGTTTGCTCAAAGCCAATGACATGCTAATCACCCAAGGGGCAGGAAATGTCGGACAAATAGCAGTCGAATTGGCCGCTAATAATCTATATATCAAACAAGCCGCAAAAGAATTTTAGGAATAAGACTCATGACTATTAATAACCAAGAAAACATTAAACAAGAAAACAATCAGCAAAAAAATGAAAGCAACATTGATAAAAGTATCAATGCAGACGCTAAAGCTACGATTGTCAATCCAGATCTGGCGTTAGCAGCGGCGGCACAAGCACAGCAAGATAATGCTGCAAGTCATGAGCAAAACGATAAGGCCGTTCCTAGCATCGCAAACAGCAAAGTCAAAGACGCCAGTCAGTTTGGTAAAGTTGCCGTCATTTGTGGCGGCAGTAGCAACGAGCGCAGCGTGTCATTAGACAGTGGGGCTGCCGTATTAAAAGCGCTACAAAACCAAGGTGTTGATGCCACTCATTTTGACCCAAAAGATCAAGATATTACCGAGCTACGTAAGTTTGATCGCGTTTTTAATGTCTTGCATGGTCGCGGTGGCGAAGACGGTCTGCTACAAGGCGTGCTGCAATGGTTTAATATTCCGCAAACTGGTTCAGGTATTTTGGCATCAGCGCTTGGAATGGATAAAGTCCGCACCAAGCAGCTTTGGCAAGGCTGCGGCTTATCAACCGCGCCATTTTCATTGTTAACCGCGGATACCGACTGGCAGCAAGTGGTGAATATGCTTGGCTTGCCGCTGATTATCAAACCAGTCCATGAAGGCTCAAGCATTGGTATGACCAAAGTCAATAACCTCGATGAATTGCCTGCCGCTTATGCAACGGCGGTGCAGTGCGGTGACGCGGTGATGGCTGAGCGCTGGATTACTGGGCGCGAATTTACCATTGTTATTATCGATGACGAAGCTTATCCGGTTATTCGCCTTGAGCCTGCTGATATCACCAACTTCTATGATTTTGAAGCCAAATACAATCGTAACGATACCAGCTACTACATACCTTGTGGGCTAAGTACTGCGGATGAAAAGCACTTGCAAGATTTGAGCTTGGCGGCATTCCGTGCTGTCGATGCTAAAGGCTGGGGACGTATTGATGCGATGCAAGACGAAGCAGGCAACTTTTGGCTACTCGAGATTAATACCGTGCCGGGTATGACCAGTCATAGTTTAGTGCCAATGGCTGCCAAAGCTCGCGGTATGGATTTTGATGCTTTATGCTGGCATATTCTAGCGCAAACTTTATAGTTAGGCATTTAGCCACATATAAAATTGTGTGAATGGTTTTTAAATTGACTATATAAGCTCTATTTGATCATAAGTTCTATTTGATCAGCGATATATTTAATCATTAATAGCGCTGTCTAATACAGACAAATGTATCGCTAGCCCTGCTATAACACAGCTTCGTGTAAACTTGTGTAAATTCGTTGTTAGTAGTAAGGGTTAGGCTATTGTTTAAACGTAAAATACGTTAATATTGTAATTATTGGTCTATATTAGTGATATTTATGGTTATTTATGCAAATTTCTTTAAGTTATTCATTAAATAAGAAAAATGTTACGTTTTAATGCGCCTAACTGAGCTTTATCGCTCGTTTTAGACAAATAAATTGATAATATGGCAGTTTCATCGATTGCTGTACCGATTAGCAGATTTACCATTAATAATAAGCACTATTGGCGTTATGCAAATAGTTTAAGCAAAAATAGGGACGACGTGTATTATGACTCAAACTGTCAATGACATCGCTGACTTGATGAGTGATAACACCTCGCGCCCTAAATCTAATTTGCAAATACCCTCTATGCTCAGATATTTTTTCACAGTGTTGGTGTTAGGTTTGCTGGTGCTGATATTGGTCATGGGCGGTAAAGCATTGCGTGATGCACCGCCTGCCGCTATTCATGTCGACGATAGAGGGCTGACCGTAGCGCAATATCGTGCGTTACAACAAGTGATGAACCAACAGAGCGTGAGCAGTTTTTTTACCTCTGATTTGCAGGCGCTCAGAGATATCTCTACCGGTCTTGCTTGGGTTGACCAAGTCAGTATCAGCCGTGACTGGCAACAAGGTATTGTCGTGAAAGCGCTACCAAAACAGGCCGTGGCAAATTTTGGTACCGAGCGTTTAGTTGATGCGAAAGGCGCGGTTTTTGTGCCGGCTGATAGTAGAGAGCTGACGCAAGAGCAATTTGCGACGCTGCAAGGCGATATAGCGCAAGCGCCAGTTATTATGCAACAGATGCAACAAGTTAACGACTGGTATGCACCGCTCGATATGCAAGTTGAGGATATCATTTTATCGCCAAGAATGACGTGGCTGATTCGCTTTGATAATGGCTTACGTGTTATCGTTGACAATGAAAACACTGCGCAAAAACTGTTGAATTTAAGTCAACTGCTTGGTAATCAATTAAGTAATCGCCGCGATGAAATGCAGTCCGTCGATCTTCGTTATAAAAATGGATTTACTATCGCATGGAATTTGGCGCCCCCAAAAGATGGTGAAACACCGCCATAAAATAGCATCGTAAAATCATACTAAGCAATAAAAATAAAGCACCATAAATTAAGAAAGCAATCGATTTCCAATACCCGTTTGCTTCTTGATAAAGAGAGTTTACTGATAATATGACCGCGTGATCATAACGCATTTTTCAATGATTTAATGGAGACATCATTTGCTCTCCTGTTTAGCGATAATTTGTCTGGTACCATGAAAAATACTGAAAATCTGGTTGTTGTCCATTTAAGTGCCACGGCAGTCTATGTCGTTATTGGTAATGTTGTGTCTGCAAAAGACATACGTATTATGGGTGTGGGGCAAGTTAAAAATAACGACTTCTATCAAGGTCAGATAAAGCATCGCGAACGCTTACAAGGCGCTATCAGACAAGCGATTCAAGAAGCTGAAGACACTGCCAATTGCCGCGTGCATAGCGTTTGGCTGACCTTAGCGACTCCTGAGCTGTTAAGTAAAAACAGTGCCGGAGATGTTAGGGTAGAAGACGAAGTTGTCCGTGCCCAAGATATGGTGCAAGCGTTATCCAATGCTAAGTCACAAGATTTGTCGCCTGATTATTATTTGATGCATTGTTGCCAACAAGGTATTTATATCGACAATCAAGAGTTTATGGTTGACGATGCCATTGACATGGTCGCCCACAATATCACCGTCATGTATCATATGATGATGATGCCTGTCTCTAGCCGTCAGAATATTCAAAAACTTTTGCAAAGCTGTGACGTCGGTATCGACCACATTGTTTTTGATGCGGTGACCAGCGCAGAATATAGCTTGATGCCCGATGAGCGCCAGCAAGGGGTTTGTTTGGTCGATATTGGTGCCAGTACCACCAGTATTTGCGTCTATAAAGAAAATAAGCTGATTTTTACCCATTGTATTGCCACGGGTAGCCATGAAGTGACGATGGACATTTCAGCCGATGTTGGTATCTCAATGATAGAAGCTGAGCGCCTTAAAAAAACGCACGGCACGGTCGATGTCAATAGCGTCGATCCCAGCTCGTTCTTTCTTTTTAAGCCGCAAGGCTCAGGTGACGAGATTAATATCGGTACTTATAATCTAGCGCGCATTATCGAAGCGCGCTATGAGCAAATATTTACCGAAGTGGTACGCCAATTACACGACGCCGACTTGTTAGGCTATATTGATAAAGGGTTGGTACTCTCAGGCGGCGGCAGTTCTATTAAAGGCATGATACCTTTTGCCAAAAAATTGCTAAAAATGCCAGTAGTATTGACCAATACCCATCCTGCGATTAGCGCTTATAATCACTTTGACAATGATGAATCGTTCAAACAGCTGAATATGCAGGTCAATGATCGCGCTTATCAAACCGCATTTGGTACCTTACTATATAGTCAGAGCGAGCAATTTCGTCGTAGTGAAAAAAGTGAGCCAGAAGCGATTCAAAAAAGTCGCGTGAAGGGTGTTTTTCAAAGTGCCGGACAACGTTTTGCCAGTGTACTCAAAAAGATATTATAATTCTGCTGGCAAATTTGCTTCTGTTAAGCGTTAAGCAGAGAAGAGTAAGTCACAGCATAATAAGCAAACAGATTAATAGCAGCACCCTGTACCATAACGGCATACATTGGCAACGCATGACTATTTAAGCCATTGCCCTGTTTTAATTAAATACGTTTATATATAGTAAGTCGATAGCGCGCCCTATGAGTGTGTTACTACGTATCGACCATCACGCTATCTGCAACTGGAGAAATCTTTTTATGTCAAAATACACCATGCCAGATGATAATCAGCTTCAAAGTAACGGCCAGGCAAGCTTCACTGTATTCGGTGTGGGCGGCGGCGGCGGTAATGCGGTTGAGCATATGGTACAACAAGGGATTAGAGGTGTAACATTTGTCTGTGCCAATACCGATAAACAAGCGCTCGATCGTCTTACAGCGCCGCATAAATTGCAGCTTGGTGCCAAAACCAACCGCGGTCTTGGCGCAGGGGCAAACCCAGAAGTCGGCCGTGAAGCGGCAGAAGCAGATGAAGAAGCCATCCGTGCGTTACTCGAGCATTCAGATATGGTGTTCATTACCGCAGGTATGGGCGGTGGTACAGGTACGGGTGCGGCGCCAGTGGTTGCGCGTATTGCCAAAGAAATGGAAGTCTTGACTGTAGCGGTTGTGACGACGCCGTTTAAGTTTGAAGGTGGTAAGCGTATTAAGGCTGCCAAAGCAGGTATTGAGCAGTTGACCAATTTCGTTGACTCAATCATTACGATTCCTAATGATAAGCTTATGAGCGTCTACGGCAACATCTCTATGCAGGATGCTTTCAAAAAGGCCGATGACGTTTTATTGCATGCGGTACAAGGTATTGCAGAAACCATCGCTAGCGAAGGTATGATTAACATTGACTTTAATGACATTCGCACCGCAATGACTGCTAAAGGTCATGCTATGATGGGGATTGGACGTGCTAGTGGCGATGATCGTGCGCGTCAAGCAACCGAAAAAGCCATTAGATCGCCGTTACTTGATGATTTACGTTTAGAGAATGCCAAAGGCTTACTCGTTAACGTTATTTCATCTGAGTCATTATCACTCGATGAGATGAGCAAAATCAGTGTTATCGTTGAAGAAATCACCGATATCGACGATGCCCATATTTTCTACGGCTCTGTTATTGATGAAAAAATGGGTGATGATTTGCATGTGACGGTTATCGCAACGGGTCTGACCTTAGATGAAAATGCGGGTCAAGAGCCTGAAGTCGTGGAGCAGCCAGTACCTTCTGTTAATAGTACCCAGCCTGTTGATCCGAACTTGCATACCAGTGCGCTAAACAGCCAAAAGCAAGCCCAAGCGCAGTATCAAGAAAGCCCCGTACGCGCAAATGTGACGCAAGAACAGCCTAAAACTAAAACCAACAGCATTCAAGACTACCTTAAGCGTCAACAGAATAAATAGTCTTTAACAAAGCAATCGTTAGATAGTTTGGATAAAAAAGCCAGTATTTCGATACTGGCTTTTTTGTTTTTTAAAAAAATAAAAAAATATAAGGTTGATGGTTAATAAATAGGCTTTAGTCATAATTTAGCTAAGATTGAGCATTTGTTACGTTATAAAAATAAACGTTAAAATAATGACGATAAGTGTTATCAATCAAAGAGATAAGCAAATTAACGCTTTTTAGCGCTAGCGAAATAGGGTCGGGTAATGCTACACTATGGCAATTGTAACAAAATATGTGAGAAGACAGCCATGAACCAACGAACCATAAAAACAGCAATAGCCGTTACAGGTACTGGTCTTCATAGTGGTCAACCTGTTGACTTAGAGTTTCATCCGCAGCCTATTAATACTGGCATTATTTTTGAGCGTTCTGATATAGCAGGTAGCGAACCGATTCCTGCCAGTGCCTTTTTGGTACAAGATACCATGATGTCATCGAATCTAGTATTTGGTGGCACGCGTGTGGGTACCGTTGAGCATCTGCTCAGTGCGATAGCAGGGCTTGGGGTTGATAATCTATTAATTCGCGTGTCAGCGTCGGAGATACCGATTATGGACGGTAGCGCCGCGCCATTTGTAGGTTTGCTGCTGCAAGCAGGTTTCTGTGAACAAGAAGCAGCAAAGCGCTTTATTAAAATTGTACGTCCTGTCCGCGTCAAAGTTGACGACAAATGGGCAGAGCTGCGTCCTTATGACGGCTTTGAGTTAAATTTCGAGATTGATTTTGACCATCCTGCTATTAATAAAGATTTTCAGCATGCACAATTGCAGTTCTCGACGCAAAATTTTATTGAACAATTAAGCTCAGCGCGTACTTTTGGTTTTTTACGAGATATCGAGGCTCTACGCCAAAATAACTTGGCGTTAGGTGGCAGTATGGACAATGCGATTGTTATTGATGATGCCAATATTCTTAATGAAGAGGGGCTACGTTTTAATGATGAATTCGTGCGTCATAAAATTCTCGATGCTTTAGGCGATTTATACCTCATTGGCTATCCTATTTTAGGCCGTTTTAATGCTTATAAATCTGGTCATGCATTAAACAACATGTTGGTACGCGAGATATTATCCGATCCTAGTAACTTTGAAATTGTAACTTTTGATGACAATGTAAGTTGTCCTATCGAATATTTACCTTTGAATCGTATAACAGTCGAAGGATAAATACACGAATATACACGAAGTATCGAAACATTTACGCAATATTACATAACTTGGTTATAAGCAGTACTAAATAATATTCATTTAAATAGATATTTTCTCATCTATTTTTGAAAAAATGAGCTACAACTTCGATAGAATAAAAGCTGTAGGAGATAAAAAAATCATCTGTCAGTACGGTTCACATTATGAATCACACTGACAGATGATTTTTTTTGTTTGTAAGATTACAAAAACGCAGCTTTATCCGGGTCGAATATGGGTCTAGTTTACATAACTTTACATAGCAAACCGTACTTTTTTAGGAATTAATTAAGCGCAAAAGTGCATTTTTAAGATTTTTATCGGTGGTGACATGCTCTGCAGCCTGTGATATAGTCCGCTTTGTGTTTTGGCTAAGGGCCTGATTTTCATGGGCTTTACGAGGCTTTGATGAGGTCGCTGATAACGCTTTTGATGATTTAGAATAATTATTATGAGCGGGAATATTGGCTACGACGACGCGAATTTGCTTGAGTTGTTTAAATGTAATCGACTGCTCTGTTAATACCTGCAAATAGGCGTTCTGTAAATAGCGAATATGATTGGCAGCGGTTATCGAGCCCACACTGAGTATAAGTTGCTCAGCGGTTAAGCCCACGACCCAGCAGTTATTGAGGATTTCCTCAGGTAGACAATCTACCAAAAGCTCTTTTACCTCGGTCGTTGCTTGTAGATATAAACGCATATTGTCAGCAAGAGTTTGTGGTAGTGCGCTACCGGCAAAAGCTTGATGATCAATCAGTTTAGCAAGTCGGTTAGGTTGTTTCTTTGACATCGTAAACACTCATCTTCTAGGTGACAGCAGCGATATTCATCATAAACAGCGAGCTTTTGTACTACGGATTTTATCATGTTTATTTCATGGTCATCTTCCCTAAATTAATTCATGCTTTGTCACGGACGGCGAGCAATCCTGTATTTACAATAGGTAGTAAATTTATGAAACAAGCTTTATTAATTTTGTCAGTATTGGGAATGGGTATAGCACAGACGAGTGGTGCTGTCGAAACAACCTTTCAACCAAATAATACCTTGAGTCATACCATTACAAATATCTCTACTTCTGCGAACTACGGTTCAAGTCGCAATATCTATAGCACCAATAGCGGTGCTTATGTTTCTAGCAATGACGAAATCAGCCAAGCGATTGACAATCTTAGTGCGCATGCAAAACAGAAAGAATATCAGCTTGCTTCGCTAACCAGCCGCTTATCTTATGAGCAGCGTCAGCAGCAAGCAAAATCAGTACCTGATCGTTATTCTGCTCCTGCTATCGCCGCCGCCAATGCGTCACGCGTTGCGCGCTCAAGCAGCACAGGTTACTGTGCCCGTTACGTCCGTAAAGCATTACAATCAGCAGGTTACGAGTTTACGCCAAATCCGTCAGCCTATCAGTATGCCTCTCGTGGTACGCTAGCCCAAGCTGGCTTTGCTAAGATTAGTAATAATACACAGCCACAAGTAGGCGATGTTGTGGTTTATGATCGCAGCTCAAAGCATCCGCATGGTCATATTCAAATCTTTGATGGCAATGATTGGGTATCTGACTTCCGCCAGAGTAGCATCAGCCCATATAGCGGTGTATACAGTTATACCACTTGGCGCGATTCTAAATACGTTGACGATGCATCGAACCGCGGTATCTATCTTGCTATGGCTGACTAATCAGCAAGCGTGAAATAACGATTATAGATTTTAGAATTCAGTGTTTTCTCCGAACCCAGTAATGCTCTTGATGGCATTACTGGTTTTTTTTTGCTCTAAAGCATGAGAATAAAAGGTAAATATGATTAAAGAATAGAATGAGGTTTGAGCATTGCCACTTTTTCATCAAATACTGACCAATACTGCGTGTCGTGAAAATCGGGCGGGGCGGCGTGATTGGGCGCGAAATATAACGCCGTCTTACCGAATTTAGTATCAAAGCTTAAAATCACACAAGGATGGATGTATTCAATGCCAATCTCATCGTTGGTAGTCTGTATTTGGGATAATTGGTTTAATGATAAATAAAAGCTACGCTCGAAATGATAAGTTTTAGCGCCAGCTATTAATGGACCATTAAAAGAGGAGGTTGGCATCGAACCCGATTGCAGCGCTGCGTTGTCAGCGGCGTTACTCACTGAGAAGGGAGGAGCTGTCCAATTAATAGAAGCCCGTGTTTGCCCATTTCCTTGTAACAGCGGCGTTGGCGGTAATGTCGCAGGCTTACGATAGTCGGCAAATTGATAAAGCGCATAACGGCCGTCAGGACTGGCGTTAATTTCCATATAAGGATTTGTTTTGTTATTATTTTCATTTATCGAAACGGCGCTGTTTATCAACTTGCCTGCTAAAAAGCACTCAAGACAAGTCTGCTCCCATAAATAATCTGCAAAACCCACTTGTTCAGCTTGCCATGTTGGCCAGTACAATTGCGCTGCTAACGATTTAAGCGGTAACGTGATGCAGTAATCAAGCTGTAATTGCCATTCTGTAGGCTGGGCAATGACAGCCCTATTGACCAAAGTTGCGACCACTTCTATTTGAATGCTTTTTAAGTCTCCTATGGTGACACCTAGCTGCTCGGCATCAGCGGCTAGCGTATCAGTTGCTAAGCATAAATTAAAAATTTGGCTCATAGGTCGATAATATCCAGAGTTTAATAACAGTAGCGCATTATGATACTTGTAGTATTTTATTTAAACTGACTATAAATAGCATAAAAGCCGCGAGCAAATGCAGCGCGGCTTTTATTCAATAAGATAGAACATAAGCTAAAATTAAATAGGTAGCTTATTTATTGGGCGTGACGCGCAAGGTTTGACAGCTTTGGATTGGCGTTTGGGTTTTGACGCAGTAACAGTGCCATACGGCCAATTGAGTGTATCAAAGTCGCATTAGCCGCTGCGGCAAGCTCAGCGCCAATGACATCGCGCTCTTCTTTGCTGCCAGCTGGCAATTTTACTTTGATAAGTTCATGATCGGTCAAAGCACGATCAATCTCTTCAGCGATACTTGGGGTAATGCCTTTATTGCCAATCATAACAATCGGTTTTAGGTCATGACCAATGCCTTTTAGGCGTTTAACGGTAGCGTTATCGAGTTGCATACTATTCCTAGATGTTGGTAAAAATAAAAGCAGGTACTATTGCGAGCAGATAATGACCATTATAGATAATCTATGGTCACCTTGCATGAGATCAGCAGGATTTTGCACGATTTTACGTGATGAAAATGTTAAACTGAAAGTATGAGTACATTATAAACGCTACAGGTTTATAAAGCAGTGTTTTTGCCAAGAGAATTTCGCGGTTAAAGGGTAATGAGACAGATACAAGATTTCGTTGTTCAGCACTAGCGTAATCATATGCTGATAAAAGCGCTTTTATAGATAATTAGTAGACACTTATTAAAATTGTCATAAATAACCCCTTTATAAACCGCCAGTCGTGTTTTACAAACGATGTATTTGCAAGCAGGTATATTACCAGACAATAGGAGCAGTCATTTTGGTCACGCGTATTGAAAATAAAAAATTGTCAAAAAGTAGTAGTGCTTGGATGCAAGAGCATATTGACGATCCTTATGTGAAAAAAGCCCAAAAAGATGGCTACCGTGCCCGCGCTGCTTATAAATTGCTGGAGATAAATGAGAAAACCAACCTGATTAAAAAAGGCATGACCGTCGTTGACTTGGGCAGTGCGCCCGGCAGTTGGTCGCAAGTCGCTGGCAAATTGGTCGGTGAAAAAGGCGTCTTGATTGCCTCTGATATACTGCCGATGGATACTTTGCCCGATGTGACCTTTATTCAGGGTGATTTTCGTGAGGCAGATGTGTTCGAGCGTATCATGGCAGAAGTCGGCAACCGAAAGGTCGATGTGGTGCTATCGGATATGGCACCTAATACCGCTGGTAACAGTGCCATTGATCAGCCGCGCATGATGTATTTATGCGAGCTGGCGGTCGATTTCGCGCTGGCAACCTTACCCGAAGGTGGCGCGCTTATTATGAAAGTGTTTCAAGGCGAGGGTACGCAAGAATTACGCAAGCAGATGCAGGCGGATTTTAGTAAAATTCGTAGTATCAAACCGGGTGCTTCACGACCACGCTCAAAAGAGATGTTTTGGATTGCCATTAAGTAGTAGGTCGTTTAACTATTTAATAAAAAGGTTTTAACGTCAAGCAGTTGCGCAAATCATCCATCCTATAAAGTGTGATAAAAGGTCACCATAAAGGCTATGGTTAATGAGCGTAAAAACGCTACAATCCGTTAACTGAATAAATGTGATTGCTGCTTGAATTATACAGGTTAGCACCACATATCATGATATATTAACTTTGTTTTAAATCTATATTTTTACATCTACGTATCAAGCCTATGTTTTAAGCAAAGTCGTCTGAGAGTAAACGCTTTAACCGCTCAGTTATTCATTTTAGTTCGTTTATTTATTATTTTGCTCAGGTTTTTAGAGTCATTAAATCTAAGTAAAAATAATAATTTGCAGCTAGGCATTGAATAGTGAGACATACGTTTATATATAGACGTCACGTGTTTAGTAAACACACCAATAAGTAAGGGATGGGAATAACTAGTGAGCGACATGGTAAAAAATACCTTATTGTGGCTGGTGGTGATCGGTGTTTTAGTGCTGGTGTTTAGCGGCTTTGACAAATCATCTGAGCCGGATAATCTTAACTACTCGGAGTTCGTGACCGCCGTGTCAGAAAACCAAGTAGCCAGTGTTGAAATCGATGGCGAGCAAATCACCGGCGAGAAGAAAAATGGTTCATCATTTGAGACCATTCGTCCAGCTGTGACTGATGATCAGCTGATGCCACTATTGCGCGAAAACCAAGTTGAAGTTCAGGGCACCGCGCCTAAGCGTCAAAGTGTTTTGATGCAACTGCTAATAGCCAGTTTCCCAATTTTATTGATTATTGGTCTGTTTTTATTCTTTATGCGTAATATGCAGGGCGGTGCTGGCGGCAAAGGCGGCGGTCCAATGAGCTTTGGCAAATCAAAAGCCAAAATGCTGACCGAAGACCAAATCAAGGTGAACTTTGATGACGTTGCTGGCTGTGAAGAAGCCAAAGAAGAAGTCGTCGAGGTTGTTGAGTTTTTACGCGACCCTGATAAATTTACTAAGCTTGGCGCGACGATTCCACGTGGAATCTTAATGGTTGGTCCTCCAGGTACGGGTAAAACACTATTGGCAAGAGCCATTGCTGGTGAAGCCAAAGTACCCTTCTTCTCGATTTCAGGTTCTGACTTTGTTGAGATGTTTGTCGGTGTTGGTGCCTCACGTGTGCGGGATATGTTTGAGCAAGCGAAGAAGAGCGCGCCTTGTATTATCTTTATTGATGAGATTGATGCGGTCGGTCGTCATCGTGGCTCTGGTATGGGCGGCGGTAACGACGAGCGCGAGCAGACATTGAACCAATTATTGGTTGAAATGGATGGTTTTGAAGGTAACGAAGGCGTTATTGTCATCGCGGCAACTAACCGTGCAGATGTCCTTGATAAAGCATTATTGCGCCCAGGTCGTTTTGACCGTCAGGTGCAAGTAGGTCTGCCCGATATTAAAGGTCGCGAGCAAATCCTAAAAGTGCATCTACGCAAATTACCAAATACTATTGGTGTTGATGCCCATGCATTGGCACGTGGTACGCCGGGCTTCAGTGGTGCGCAGCTTGCCAACCTTGTTAACGAAGCGGCGTTATTTGCCGCGCGTCGTAACAAACGTAGCGTTGATATGAATGACTTTGAAGACGCAAAAGACAAGCTATATATGGGTCCTGAGCGCAAATCTATGGTTATCCGTGAAGAAGAGCGCCGCGCGACAGCCTATCATGAAGCGGGTCACGCGTTGGTTGCAGAATTGCTACCAGGCACCGATCCTGTTCATAAAGTGACGATTATGCCGCGTGGCTTTGCCCTTGGTGTGACTTGGCAGCTACCTGAGCATGATCAGACCAGCATGTATAAATCAAAAATGCTTAACGATATTGCGATATTGTTTGGTGGCCGTATTGCTGAAGAAGTCTTTATCAATCAAATGTCAACGGGCGCTTCAAACGACTTTGAACGTGCGACCAAAATGGCACGCGCGATGGTAACCAAATATGGTATGTCAGATGCGCTAGGCATCATGGTTTACGAAGACGATGATAGCTCACAAGGTTACTTTGGTGGTGGCGGTCGGACGATCTCGGAAGCCACGCAGCAAAAAGTTGATGAAGAAGTACGCCGTATGCTAGAAGAGCAATACGATATCGCCCGCGAATTGATTGAAGGCAATCAAGACAAAATGCATGCGATGGTAGATGCGCTGATGAAATGGGAAACCATTGACCGCGATCAGTTGCAGGATATTTTGGCAGGTGAAGAGCCTCGTCCGCCAAGAGTCTATCAGCCTAATGAAGTAGACTTATCGAAAACTGATATTAAACCGACGAACTCTACACCGCCGCCATTACCAGCGATGTAGTTTCTCGTTTATTACAATCTCATAGATAGTCGATAAAAAGCCCTTTTTGATAAAGGGCTTTTTTGTGGGCGTCATTTGACGAAGGCTTTAGGACGGAATAAGATTTGCTGCTATCATGGACGTTTATAATCTTAAACAGTGTAAATACCGCTAACACAGTTCTTTAAAATACAATTTATAATGGATAAGTTATGTCATTATTCCAGCATTTACCCAGCTATAAAGTAACGAGCCGCGATAAAACTTTAGATTTATCACAGCCGCATATTATGGGGATCTTAAACGTCACACCTGATTCCTTTTCTGATGGCGGACGGTTTACTGCGATTGATAGCGCCATCATTCACGCTAAAGACATGATAGGCGCGGGTGCAACCATTATTGATATTGGCGGTGAGTCTACGCGGCCCAATGCCGCTGCTGTGTCTACCGAAGAAGAAGTGCAGCGTGTCGTGCCAGTCGTCAAAGCGATTCGCCAACAGCTAGGTAGTCTAAACAAGGATATTTGGTTATCTATTGATACCAGTAATCCTATCGTTATGCAGGCAGCGTTTGAAGCGGGCGCTGATATTTGGAATGATGTTCGCGCGCTGAAGCGTGAAGGCGCAGCAGAGATGGCAGCTAAGCTTGATATTCCTGTCATGCTGATGCACATGCGCGGTGAGCCTACGACGATGAACAATCTTGCTCAGTATGATGATGTGATTAAAGAAGTCAGTACCGAGCTAACAGCGCGTATCGCTGAAGTGACAAACGCGGGCATCAAGCGCGAAAAAATCATTATCGATCCAGGTTTTGGCTTTGCAAAAAACTATGAGCATCATTGTGCGTTATTAAGTCAGCTCGAACGTCTGCAAACGCTCGGATTGCCAATGATGTTTGGTATTTCACGTAAGCGTTTTTTAGCTGAAGTATTAAGCAAAAGCGGAGTCGAAGCGTTTGCCAATACTCAAGCGCTAGAGCGTGACGCGGTAGGAACGGCGGCGGGGATTTTTGCACTACAACAGGGCGCTAGTATTATCCGCACCCATAATGTCGCTATGATGCAGCAAGCGGTGACGCTATGGCAGCAATTATCGGCGTATAATCAAAGCTGATAGGCTAATAGCTTTTTATAAGCTGGCTGTTGCTAGATTGCCTTTTATAGACGAGGCTTTTATAAGCACGGCTGACTCCTGTTATTTATTAATCTTACTATTTATTTAACGTCTATTTAGTTAAATACCATTTAAACCTATGGGAATATTTTTATGACGATTAGCAATCAACCAGAGCCAAACAAGCAACCAGAACCCACCCTCGAGCAACGCCGCATTATTTATCAAGCACGCCGTGGCTTAAAAGAATTGGACTTTTATATTGATCCTTATATTAAAGAGTTATATTTAACTGCCGACCCGAGTGAACAGGCGACTTTCGCAGAAATGCTGACCCATGAAGACCCAGATTTATTGGATTATTTTACCAACCAAAGCCGTCCAGAAAATGCAGCGATATGGGATTTGGTTAATAAAATTAAAACATGGCGTCATAGTAAAAGTTAAACGTAACCATTAAGGTTTTTTCAAAGTACCAGCCTTTTAGATAGAGGCTTTGAATACATAAAATCCTGCTTGGATGCTAACGATGACATTGCTAAGCTCCTTACGTATCGACGCGCCAATCCAGCCTGCGAGCCGTATACGTTTGATGTTTTATCTGCTTTTGGTCAGTGCGCTGCTGATATTGGCAGCGCTTGCGTCATTGGCGTTGTGGCAGTATGTACTCATATTGATTGTAAGTGCCGCTGCCCTAAGCTATTTAGCGCTATCGCGACCGATTTTACTGCATCTAAGCCAGCCGCCCTTAAATAAGAGCATCTATCAACATTGGCAACTTCTGATGCGGAGCAGTCGCGGCGATAACTTGTGGCAAGCTGAGCTGGTCGCAGTCAGCAGCTATTCTTGGGTGATATGCTTTAAATTTTTATTGTCAAAGAACCTTATCAGCGCCCTTTAGCAGTCGCGATATTTCGGGATCAAGTCAGCGCCGAGCAATGGCGCAAATTGTCTATTTTAGCCAATAGCGTTTCTGCTAAAATGGCGTAAATAAAGACCACGCGTTAAGAAAATAATACAAGTAGCGTCATCTATATGGTGCAATTCTTTATATATCTTTTCCTACCTCTCATTTCATCCTTTCAATCACTAACATGCCGCTACATGCCATAACAAAACGTCTATCTAGGCTAAGTAAGGGTTTTGCTATAGTAATCATAATCGTCAAAATCTTATTTGTTTTATTATTTAAGGATTTGCCATATCCGTGGCGAATAGATTTTTAGATGAGTAAAGAAGATCAGATATTTGACGATACATTATTTATAATAAAAGGACGATATCATGAGCTTATTAGGAAACTTAGTCAGCCAAGTGGCGCGCAGTGCGATGGACCCAGAGGATAGACAACGCAACCCGGTCAACCAACGTATTAATCCACGCCGCACCGGTGGTTTAGGCGATATATTGGGCAGTGTATTAGGTGGTGGCACCCAGCCAAGTGGCTACAATCCACAGCAGTATGAGCGCCGCAGTGATAATGGTTTTGGTTTAGATGACATCATCGGCGGGCTTACGGGCGCAAACCAGCGCGGCGGTATGAGTGCAGGCGCGGGTGGACTTGGCGATATTTTAGGTAGCGTCTTAAGTGGTCAAATGGGTGGCGGTCGAACCTCGCGCGCGGGATTTGGTGGTAAAGGTATGCTGATCGCTGCATTGATGCCGATGGTACTCAGTTGGATCAAACGCAATGGTGGTTTGAGTGGCGCTTTATCAAAAATCACTGGCATGGGTTACGAGAATCAAGCGCGTTCTTGGATGAGTAACCAAGAGGTCAATGATAATCTTGATCCTAATGAGATTACCCGTCTATTTGATGAAAGTGAGATTCAGCAGGTAGCGGCGCATACCGGCGCAAATGAGATGGAAGTTCACCAAGGTCTGGCTGAGCTACTGCCTGAGGTTATGAACCAATTAACGCCAAATGGCAATTTGGAAAATGAACCTGAAGCCAATGAAGAGATTGACCAAATTATCAATCAGTTATCAAATCGATTAGGCACATTAAAGTAAAATAATTGTCCTTTATAAATCTTCCTTTCCGTCATTAAGAAAAGAGTGCATATACATGCGCTCTTTTTTTTGTTTTAGCTTAGCAAAAATACTTACATTCTAACGCGATAAGGGCGCAGAGTTTTCTATGTGAGTCGAGTGCTAAAAAGATAGATATGTTAAGAACCGTGACTAAAGTCGCTAAGAAGATTCAAAAAATTTATGATAACGGTATAATTTATTTAAGGCTACTTCATAGCTTTGCATGTTATTACCCAGTTTCTTTAAAAAGCTTTATATAAAGTCATGCGATATAAAGGTATAAGTATTTTACAAGGATATTACTCATGCCATTTAAGCCTATCCAAGCAGCAATTGCCATCTTAGTTGGTTTGATTATCTGGTTTGTGATTCCTGTACCAAATGGGGTAACACCAGAAGCATGGCATATGCTGGCCTTATTCATCGCCACCATTGTGGCCATCATCGGTAAAGTCTTGCCCATCGGGGCGATTGCCATTATCGCCGTTATGTTGGTGGCGCTGACTGGGGTGACTAATGACAGTCCAAAAGACGCCATCGCTGATGCCTTATCGAGCTATTCAAGCCCGCTGATTTGGCTCATCGGTATTGCGGTAATGATATCGCGAGGACTTATAAAAACGGGTTTGGGGCGGCGTATTGCTTATTACTTCATCTCGATATTTGGAAAAAAGACCATTGGCGTTGCTTATTCGTTAAGCGCAGCGGAGCTGATGATAGCGCCGATTACCCCTTCTAATACCGCTCGTGGTGGCGGTATTATTCACCCCATTATGCGGTCAATTGCGCAAAGCTTTCATTCAACGCCAGAAGAGGGCACGCAAAATAAAATTGGCCGTTATCTAGCGATGGTTAATTATCACGCTAATCCGATTACTTCTGGTATGTTTATTACCGCCACCGCGCCAAACCCACTGGTGGTAGATTTGGTCAATAAAGCCACAGGGAGTGAGATTCAGCTGTCATGGACGACGTGGGCAGTGGCCATGTTTATACCGGGGATGCTCTGTTTATTATTGATGCCGTTGGTTATTTATCTGATTTATCCGCCCGATGTCAAAGTCACCCCAGATGCCAAACAGTTTGCTAAAGACAATCTAAGCGAGATGGGGCAGGTGAGCACGCAGGAAAAAATCATGTTGGGCGTCTTCGCTTTAATGCTGATATTGTGGGCCAATATTCCAGCACTAATCTTTGGTGAACAATTAAGTGTCGATGCGACAACCACTGCTTTTATCGGTTTGACGGCGCTTATACTGACAGGCGTATTAACTTGGGATGACGTGCTTAAAGAAAAATCAGCATGGGATACCATTGTATGGTTTGGGGCACTGATTATGATGGCGTCTTACCTCAATAAATTAGGCTTGGTTGGCTGGTTCTCAAGCAACATCGAATCAATGATTGGCGTGATAGGCGTCGGCTGGATCGGCGCTGTGGTGATTTTGACGTTGGTTTATTTGTATATTCATTACTTTTTTGCCAGTACCACCGCCCATATTACCGCCTTGTTTGCTGCTTTTTATGCAGTAGGGTTAAGCCTAGGCGCGCCGCCGATGTTATATGCGCTTATTTTAGCAGCGGCAGGCAATATTATGATGACGCTGACCCATTATGCAACAGGTACGGCGCCGGTTATTTTTAACTCGGGCTATGTGACCCTAGGAGAGTGGTGGATTATCGGCGCCATCATGAGTGTGGTCAATCTTGTGGTATGGATAGGCGCAGGTTTGATTTGGTGGAAACTGCTTGGTTATTATTGATAAATAGACTGATAATATTATGAATCATCGATGATTTTGCTCAAATTGGTTAGAAGCGCTCATCTAAGGTATCTAACGTATAATTTAACGCCTCAAAGCAGATATCGGTATTGAAGCCACGATATTGCAAAAATCGTAGCTGGCGAGCCTTGTCTTTTTGCTCAGTTGGGATGTTATCGCCATATTTTTTGGTACGGGCGGTGACGGCAAGTTTTAGCCAATCGACGCCTTCGACCAAGTTATCGGTATCTTCCTCGATAAATTCACTAAACTCTTCAGATTCGACATTAGCCATGTCTATCAGCTCATCAATATTGCCGGGCATGGCTATCTTTTTATGATAGAACTCTTGCTTAATACGAGCGCGTCCGCGTCCTTTACGGATATTTTCTCGTATCAACATCAGCGTGGTACGATAATCGCTTTGATAGCCTTTTTCTGCAAACTCATCAAGTAGGGCATCAATTTTATCGGGGTCTTGTTCTTTGTCTAGCAGCTTTTGTTTGAGTTCAGCTTTACCGTATTCACGGCGCGATAGATAATAAAATGCCAACCAGCGCAAACGGCTTTCGGCTTTGATGGCGTCGATATCCGCTTGGCGTTGCTCAGGCGTACGCAAATAGGCTTTAAGCGCCGCAGGTAGGTTGTCTGTTTGATTATTAGCTTGATGGTTTAATTCACTATGACCTTTAGCAGTGTTACTGTCTGTATGGTCATTATCTTCGCTACTATGAACATCGTGTTTGACCTCGGCAAGTAGCTGTTTAATACTTTGCGCTTCTGGTGGCTGATAGGCAGGTACGTTATTAGGCTCAGGAATGAAATTTGCCGCTGGATGAAAGTTTTTTTTGCGCTTTTTGTTTTTAGAAGGTTTTTTATTATAAGAGGAAGATGAGACAAGCGAGTCTATATCCGCTATAGCATCGTCCTGTAAAGGTGTTGCTTCTTTTTTTGTATAAGTCGTATGTTTAGCCCTTTTCCTGGACTTTTCTTGATAGGGCTGCTGAGAATTTTTAGCAGACTCAGAGGATTTGGTAGACTTTTTGGATTTGGTAGACTTTTTGGATTTGGCAGGAGTAGCACTCGCTGAATCGGCTTCCGACTCAGCGAGTATTTCAGCTAAGGTTTTAATTTTCATAATCAATCATGATAGACAATCATATTCTACAAAAAATCTATTATTGCACAGGCTCAGGAGCAAAGTCTTGTTCAGGCTCTTCCTTGTCTGGAGCTTTATTAGGGTCGACTACGCCAAGTTTTTCAGCCCGAATTTTCGCTTCGATCTCTTCAGCAATTGCAGGGTTTTCTTTTAAAAACAGTACCGAATTGGCTTTACCTTGGCCGATTTTTTCATCGCCATAGCTATACCACGAGCCTGCTTTACCAACTGCGCCAATCTCAACGCCCAAATCAATCACTTCTGCTAGATGGTTGGTACCTTCACCGTAAGTGATTTCAAATTCAGCTTGACGGAATGGCGGCGCCATCTTATTTTTGATAACTTTGACGCGGGTTTGGTTACCGATGATATCATCGCCATTTTTTACCGCCCCGATACGGCGGATATCCATACGTACGGACGCATAGAATTTTAGTGCATTACCACCGGTTGTGGTTTCAGGGCTACCAAACATAACGCCGATTTTCATACGAATCTGGTTGATAAAGACCACCATACAGTTCGAGCGTTTGGCATTACCGGTGATTTTACGCAGCGCTTGGCTCATCAAACGTGCCTGCAGACCCATGTGCGAATCGCCCATTTCACCCTCGATTTCTGCTCGCGGGGTTAGCGCCGCGACGGAGTCGATGACAATCATATCAACTGCCCCTGAGCGCACTAACATATCGGTAATCTCAAGCGCTTGCTCGCCATTGTCTGGCTGTGACACGAGTAAATCGTCGGTATTTACCCCAAGTTTACGGGCGTAAACTGGGTCAAGAGCGTGCTCGGCATCGATAAAGGCACAAACGCCGCCTTGCTTTTGACATTCGGCAATCGCTTGCAAGGTCATGGTGGTTTTACCAGAGCTTTCAGGACCGTAAATCTCAACGATACGACCTTTTGGTAGACCGCCAATACCAAGCGCGATATCTAGACCCAATGAGCCGGTAGAGACCACATCGGCGTCAAGCGTGGCTGAGTCGTCACCAAGATGCATAATGGTGTTTTTACCAAATTGCTTTTCAATTTGACCTAATGCCGCTTTGAGGGCTTTGGCTTTATTTTCGTCCATGTAGGACTCCTTGTGAAAAATAATAAATATAAGATGGTCTGGTTATGTCAAACGTGGCATTTAAAACGATAGGTTTAAAGCGTTTGTTAAATAACGACTTGCTCAGTGAAATCACTCACGACTTTCATCATCAGTAAACGACACGTTTGGCAAGTTTGAGGTAGAGGGTTATAGTGGGTTTAAGACAGTGATATCGGCTATATCACCTTACTATACAGTAAAAACGAATCATGATAAAAGCAAAAAAAAGTTCATAGATGCGAATGCTCATTTGCCATAATAATGGCTGTAGGTTTATCTTTGCGATACTGGTCGCGCTATTCTGTGTTATATCGCTGTTGTTTAGATAAGGCTATTATAACAAAAGCCAAGCCCAATATTTAGCGTAGCAAGCGGCTAAACGACAGTGAATGTCGCCTATTATTCTACTGATATTATGACGAAGTAGTTATGCTTTGCCCTATATTTTGAACTTAATAACAGGGCGGTTTGTCAATAGTTTTGTAAGTTGTCCACAATAAAAAAAGTATTTTTATTTGTAGGTTGTGAAACATTGATAAGCTTTAAATTAATTTGAAAAAAATTAAAAATATATTATTTATCTTTTAAATATGTCGTAAGTAATTGATTTATAATGCTTTTAAAATTGTACAAAAAATGAACGATTTTACCTAACCCTTTAAGCTATCTAAGGAAATGCTTGTCAAGTAGCGACTTATACACAGGGTTATCCACAGCTTATGGGGAGAACTCAGCAAACCCTTATGTTACCGATGTTTGCGCAGACATAAAAACTTAGAGACAGGCGAAATATTGATGATTTCTATTTTTGCAACTTTAAATTTAATAAAGAAATTGTTCTGTTACGCCTATGTTTCACATAATGCCTGCGCCTACAGGGCGTTCAATAACAGCCTTGAATGGCTCAATATCTTAAAAACGACATGCAAAGCCTTATATGTCAAGGGCTATGCTAAAAGTAGCAAAATTCAGCTAAAAGCGGAAAAATGAATTGGCATAAAAAAACGGCTAAGTACGTTATTAGTATCTTAGCCGCTATCGTGCAGGAATGCTAGGGTTACGCTACCAAGCCTAATCCTTGATATAGATCAAATCCCAAACGCCGTGTCCGCGCTCTAAACCGCGGCGCTCAAACTTAGTCATTGGACGAAAGTCAGGACGGACGGTGAAATTACCTGCGCCTGCTTGATTGGTCAGTCCAGCAAAAGCATCTAAAACCTCAACCATCCAAAAGGCATAATGTTCCCAGTCGGTCGCCGTATGGAACCAGCCGCCTTGTTTTAAGCTGCGCGTAACAATTGTCATGCGCTCAGGACTGACAAAACGGCGTTTATAGTGGCGCTTTTTTTGCCACGGATCAGGGAAGTAAAGCTGAATGCGGTCGATATGATTTTCTGGTAGCTGCTTGAGCAATTGGATGGCATCACCGTTGATGATTTTAACGTTGGTTAACCCTTGCGTCCCTGCCATATAGGCGCATTTACCGATGCCTGGCTCATGGACTTCAACACCAACAAAATTGCGCGTCGGCTCTGCGGCGGCCATCTCGATAAACGAATCGCCTAGACCAAAACCAATCTCTAAAGTCAGCGGCGCATCACTGCCATTCGGGCTATCTGCAAATAACGCGCGTAAATCGTTAATGCCCTCAAGATTGCCATCACCGAAACTGTTATTGACCAAGTAATGCGCAAACTCTGGCGCAGTCAATGCCAGTTCGGCATTTTTATTCATGTGCGTCCGCCGTTTCATAAAGGTATTAACGATACGAATGTGCTTGTCCGTTGACTCTTCAGTCTGACTGCTGGCATCAGTATCCACATCCACGTTATCAGTATTAACGCTATCAGTGTTAATGTTAGAAGCGGTTTGCATTTCTGTGTTCATGGTATCAGCGGTATTGGGGTTTTGCGCATCAGTCGTATCGTTACCACTACTATTGATGTCATTGTGCTTAGGATGTTGACTCATAGGATTAACAAAGCTTAATTAAGTAGATAAAGTTGCCTCATTATAAGTGAAATCGTCACCACTGTGAACGCACAATACAGTTTTAGCGCACCCGCTATAACGCTTATAACTTTATAGGCTGTTTGTATATATAGGTTTCATATATATGGGTTTTCTACGCAGGGCTTTTGGCGTTATCATATAGCCAGCATGTTTTAAAAATAAGGGTTTAAAAATAACCACTTAATCAGAAACGTTGGATAAAAAAACGATATACAAATCCGCGCGTTAATATTTATGCTTAATAATCAGTAAGGCCTATCACCATGTTATTTATCGAGACGGATTCGCCGCCACCGTTTTATCAAGAACAGCTGAGCGCTGCTAAACGCGAACAACTGGATAAATGGTTTATCAGTCAGCGTAGCCAGTCGTATTATCTTAAACGCTTTAAGGAGTTTGATGAGCAAGGCTACCTGTCGCCTAAATGGCACTGGGCGGCGTTCTTTGTCACCTTTCCTTGGCTGTTGTATCGCAAGCGCTATATGGATGCGATTGTATATAGCGTCGCAGGTTGGTCATTTATTCAACTGAATGTGGCGCTGATATTGGTAGCGTTTGAGTTTGTGGCGATGCCTTTTATTGCCGATGCGTATCAGATGGGCATACGTATCGCTATCGCGGCGCTGATTTGGCTGTTTTGGTCGTTTATGGTGGCACGCTGGACAGATGCTTATTATTACCGTATGGCACGGCGCGAGATTGCAGATGCTATCAATGATTATCCGCGCGATGAAGCGGCGCAAAAAGCGCATTTAAAAAAGGAAGGCGGGGTCAGTTTATTTGGCTTAGGCTTAGGCTTTGGATTTTTTGCTTTTGCATTAATGGTAATCAAGCTACAGTTTTTGCCCATTGTCGCCAAGCCTAAAGAAAATGAAATATTATTTGATGCGTATGATACTGCTAAAACGGCACAAAATCGTGTGGCGCTTAGCTATCGGCAAACAGGACAGTGTCCGCTTAATCTGCCTTTAGATATGGGCACGCAGCAAGTCAATATCGCGGTTGATACCCAAGCTGCTGGCGTGACAAACACCGATTGCGCAGTTATCGCTACCATTCAAAACGTCAAATTTCCATTACGTTATTTAAATGAGCAGACGCTGGTTTTTTATCATCTGCCCGATAGTGATAATTGGCGCTGTACGACCTCGCTAAATAAAAGGCAAGCGCCTAAAGGCTGTAGCGAGGATTAATAAACGATAAAACTATAATAGCCGTTAGTTTTTAGAGTCAGCGGTCAGATCGTCTTTTTCATCGGCGGGTATGGATTGGTTTTTTAGCGCGTCATAAAAGTCCGTCAAATCCATTTTACGGGCTTTATCGATATCTTCATCAAATAAGCTCTCAAGCTCCGCTATGGCTGATTGTGCCGATTCAATCATACTGGCTTCGTCGTCATAGATCGCTTGCTGGCGTTCAATCAAATCATCATCATAATCGCGGAAAGTTTGGACGGTTTCGCGTGCTTTTTCTGCTGAGATACCAAGTAGTTGTAGCGACTCACGTGACATATCTAAAGACGATAAATAGGTCTCACGCCAAATATGACGGACGCCGACTTCACGCAAACGGTAATAATGCTGGCGGTCACGGGCGCGTGCTAAGACAATCATATCAGGATAGTTTTTACGCAAATATTGAGCGGTGGTAATAGAGCGCTCTACATCGTCGATGGCAAGGATAAAAACGCGTGCTTTTTTGATACCGGCAGCGCGTAGTATCTCGGGGTTTTTTGGATCGCCATAATAGACTTGGTTACCAAATTTACGCACGAAATCGACGCGATTTGCCGAGCGCTCAATCGCTGTAAATTCGATGTTGTGCATACGCAGCACCCGACCGATAATCTGCCCCACACGCCCAAAACCGGCAATAATCACCTGATGCTCATCGTCAGGAATGGTATCGTACTCGCGGCTGGGTTTTCTTTTGGCAAAGAGCGGCTCACCGATTTTTTCTAAGAGTAAAAATGCCAGTGGCGTCAGTGCCATAGAGATGGTGACGATAAGGTTTAAAGTGTTGGCAAGCTCAGGACGCAATACATTTTGCACGCTCGCCACACTGAATAATACAAAGGCAAATTCACCACCTTGAGCGAGGGTAACCCCCAAACGAATACTGGTCGGCCAGCGATTGCCCGATACTTTTGCAATCGCAGTAATCACCGCAAATTTAATCACCATCAACGCCATAGCGCAGCCGATGATAAAGATAGGCTTTGCTAAGATGAGTTTGACATCGGTGAGCATGCCGACCGACATAAAAAACAGCCCTAACAGCAAGCCTTTAAACGGCTCGATACTGGCTTCTAGCTCATGACGATATTCAGAATCCGCCAGCAATACGCCAGTCAAGAATGCACCTAATGCCATCGATAGGCCAATTTGTCCCATTAAAATAGACACGCCCATGACGATAAATAAAGCGACGGCGGTTAAAAGTTCTGAAGCACCGCTAGATGCCACAAATTTAAAGAAAGGTCGAATGATATAACGGCTGGCAAAGATAAGTCCGGCAAAAACGGCAAATACTTTACCAAAATAAATCAAATCGTAGCTTTGCTCGCGCACCCCTGATAAAAACGGAATGACGGCTAATAAAGGGATAACGGCGATATCTTGGAATAATAAAATGGTAAAGGCTTCACGGCCATGGGTACTAGAAAGCTGCTGTTTCTCTGTTAATATTTGCAGGACAAAAGCAGTGGATGACAGCGCCAAACCAAAGCCGACGATAAAAGCAGTATCGAGCGGCAAGGTAAAAAACTGGTGTAACAGCCACATCAATAGCGTGCCTGTCAGACCGACTTGTAATCCCCCGAGGACAAATATCGAACGCCGTAGCGCCCATAATCGTGAAGGCTGCAACTCAAGACCGATAATAAACAACAGCATGACCACGCCAAACTCGGAAAAGTGCAATAAGCTCTCGGCGTCGCCTGCAACGTCTAAACCACTGGGGCCCAATATTAAACCAGTAATCAGATATCCTAACACCGTCGCAATACCGAAACGCTTGCCAAGTGGTACAAACAGCAGCGCTGCCCCCAAGAAAATTGTAGCTTGTAACATCAAGTTTGGTGAGCCGGCGGCGGCAGCGAGCATCTGGAATCCTTAGCGGTAACGATAAAATAAGCAGTAAAACGGGGTAGATCAATAGTCAAAAATTTTGAACATCGTTTATTTTTTACGATAAATCTTCCATACGCCATTGTCTGCCAGCGGATTGCTATAAGCATCGTTACGGCGTTTCCGCGGGGTCTGACGACTGTCGACGATTTTAAAATCAGGTAGGGCATGAACGATAAGCCCCGTGCGGTAAAAGCGTACGCGCTCAGGCTCTAGCATCTCGCCCTTGGTATCGCGGCAAAATACATATGCGCGCAAATCAATAAATTCACGATGCGCCACCAAACGTGCCTCATCATCATTGTCAAATACGGCACTCATACGGGCGATTTCATCGGCACTATAATCGCCACATTTATCGGTCAGCGCTCCGACCGAGCCAAAACTTTTGGATTCTTTGGCGCGGGTCTTGGTCAGATGTAACCTTTGCACATGATAAATAAACTGCGGTATCTCAAGGCTGGCGGGCAAAGGCAAATAGTCGGGTGGCAGATTGGCCGCCGGATAAAATGCCATCGCGCGCTCAAGCAGACTGTGCCAACGCTGCTGATAAGCTTGGACTTCGGCTAAATTGCCTTCATAAATCGGCATATCACGAATTTGCCGCAAAATATCAGGCGGAAACTGCTCATCTCGAAAGCTGGCAATATCTTCTTGCAGCGTCGATAGCAATGCTTTGGCATGCTTTTTACCCTCGCTTGAGATAGGGTCATCAATGTAGCTTGGAGCAACGAAAGGAGCTGAGCGTCTTGACATGGCAGAAAATAATCCAGTAGTGGCAAATTGGGCGTTTCAGCTTTAAGTATACAGAATTTAGATAAAAAATATGGCGACGCGGCCAAATTTCCCATGATTTTTAACATCCTATTACAATGAAAAAAGTCACCTGATATAAGCTTGTTTAAAATTAACTCTCTTTCTTAGGCGCTTTTTTTTATGGATAATGGCTCTAAATACTTCCTAAATCATCATAATCGGCGGAGCTTCTTAAGAATTTTTAGTAGAGTGATTTTAAAAATTACCGGTGCAGGATTGGCGCTAGTATTTGGATTTTGGTTGCTACTGGCGTCAAATATGGGACCGGTTTATCTGCCACAGTTTATGGACGGCGCGCTAGATTTTTGGATTCGCATGACGCTGTTGGGGCTGGGGCTAAGTATTTGGCTCATAACAGCAGTTTGGTTCATTTGGTTTGTGCTGCGTTATAGCCATTACTTGATAAAGTACTATTTGACAAAACGTCGCTTATAAATGAAACATAAATAGACGACGTTTTAATGGATAGTTGGTTTTAATGGATGGTTAGTTTTAATTGATTGTTATAAGAAGGGCACTGTTTTTGATATGTCGTATCTGGCTTATTAATGGCTAATGTTTAAAGTTTAGTGTCTTAGAAATCTTACCTAAAATCATGCCTAATGGTTGTGACCAATATGACTATTGCTATTAGTCGCCTGCTGGGAGATATCGCAGACTAAGGCGTCGCTATGGGTTTTGGTTTGCGGATGCGCTAAGCTTTCAACCTGTATCGTTGCGTGATGAATATCAAGCTCAAGAAGGCTCTGCTCTAAACTGGCAATCAAGATACTCGATTCATAAATACTCATTTCACCATCGACGACCACGTGACAAGATAGGGCGTTGAGACCGCTGGTGATACTCCAAACATGTAGGTCATGGACTTTTTGGACTTGTGGATGGGTAAGTAGTTTATCTTCGACCTCTACCAGTGAGATGCCTTCTGGCGTGCCTTCCATCAAGATATGTACCGAATCACGTACCACGCGATAACCACTAAATAAAATCAATATGGCCACAATGACCGACGCTGCCGCATCTGCCCAAACCCAGCCAAAGCTCATCATCAAAAGCGCGGCAACGATAGCGGCAACCGAACCCATTAAGTCACTTAATACGTGCAAATAAGCACTTTGCATATTTAAATTAACTGGTGCTTTAGCTTCAGTTTGTCCATCTTGCTGTGCATGGTTGTCGCCATGGTTATGATTATGTGCATGCCCATGCGTATCAGTGCCGCGACTGCCGCGATGCATCAGCCAAGCGACCACAATATTGACCAGCATACCAATGGTCGCAACGATAAGCATCCCTTGGGTCGCAATCTCAGGCGGCGAGTTAAAACGTTTAATCGCCTCATAAAAAATCATGATGGCAATAATAACCAGCGTTGCACCATTGACCGTCGCCACCAAAATCTCAAAGCGTTTATAGCCAAAGGTTTTTTGATGGGTGGCCGCTTTTTCACCAATTTTAAAGGCCATTAACGTCGCGCCAAGCGCTACCGCGTCACTGAGCATATGACCAGCATCAGACAGCAGCGCCAAACTACCCGTGAGCCAGCCGCCAATGGCTTCGACAAACATATAGCCTGTAATGATGATAAAGCTAAACAGCAAAGTGCGCTGATAACCCTTGGTATCGCGCGGTGCAACCGTCTCTTCTAGATGCTCATCGTGGTCATGATGGTGTTGATTATCCTTGGTATACCTGTCTTGAATATTACTATTATCTGCATGATTTTGAGCATGTTTATGGGTATCAATCGCCGCATTCTGATGAGAATGGTCATGTTGTTTAGATTTCGGGCGCTCTTGATTCATAACAATACTCGGGATAATAAAAGGTGAAATAGAGGATTTATAAAGCTTTGATTGCTTATAAAGTTGGGCTTGCGATGCATAACCAGACAGTTATAGAGAATTTAGCACATTTACTAAAGGCTTGCTGTATCTAGGCAGTAAACGATATAAGGCGAATTTTGGCTAGCGTTCTTTATTGACGCTAATGTATAGAATGACGATTAAAACTGGCGCGGTGTATTCTAAGATTGAACGTTTACCAGCCGACAGGGTCGATATCTAAGGTCAGTTTTAGATATTTGGCGCTTGGCAAAGCAAGTACAGGTTGCCACCAGTGATTGAGTACCCTATGTAATTGCTGTCGGTCTTTGCCTAATAGCAGTAATTGCGCGTGGTAGCGGCTGTTCTTTTTACTCATCGGCGCATCGATAGGGCCGAGAACAGCAAGATTATGAGCGTTTGGAAGAATACCAACGGCATCTTTTAGCGCTTGCGTGGTGGCAGCTAACGTTTTACCTTCGCAGCGTATTAGGGCAGCATAACTATGCGGTGGCAAGCCCATCATTTTACGCTCTTGCAATAGCTCACGTGCGAATGATAAGTAACCGTCTTTTACCAATTTTAATAACAGCGCATTATCAGGTTGCAGCGTTTGAATAAGCACGCGCCCCGATTTGTCCCCGCGACCAGCACGGCCTGCCACTTGAATCATGAGCTGGGCGGTATGCTCCGGCGAGCGAAAGTCGGCGGACAAAAAACCGCGATCGGCATTAGGCAAGCAGACAAGCGTGACGTTGGGAAAATGATGACCTTTGGCGACCATTTGCGTACCGACTAAGATGGCAGGCTTGCCTTCATTGATACGCTGATAAATATTCTCCCAGCTGTCTTTACGTCTGGTGGTATCGCGATCGATTTGGATAATAGGATACAGCGCTTTACTGGTTTGCGGATTGGCAAAAATTGCATGCAAATTTTCACTTAGCCTCGTCGTTCCGATACCTTTGGCGTCCAAATTTTGACTACCACAATCAGGGCAAACCGTCGGAATATAGGCCTGCCAGTCGCAGTGATGACACTTTAAATAAGAGCTGTTTGAATAGGAATTGGATTGCGATTGGCTATTATAATGCACGGTTAAATGCGCATCACAGCGCGGGCAATCGGCTTGCCAACCGCACGCTTCGCAGAGCAAAACTGGCGCATAGCCGCGGCGATTTAAAAATATCAATACTTGGTCGCCCGCTTCTAGCGTTTGCCGTATCGCGCCGATAAGCGCGTCGGTCAATCCGGTATCATAACGTGCACCGTCGTCTGTCGTCTGTTGATGGGTGCTTTGCTGGCGCGCGTCAATCAGCTGCATGGTTGCAGGTTTGGCGTTACCAGGGCGAGTTTGCAGTTGGTATTCGATAAGCTTGCCATCATCGACCAGTTTTAGATGTTCAAGCGAAGGCGTCGCAGTACCAAGTACGACGGGAATATTGGCTTGGAGTCCGCGATACAGCGCGACGTCAGCGGCATGATAGCGCAGCGTGTCTTGCTGTTTATAAGAACCATCATGCGCTTCATCGACGACAATTAAGCCCAAATTCGCAAACGGATACAGCACCGCCGAGCGTGTACCGATGATAATTTGCGCGTGACCAGTACGGCAATCTTGCCAACCTTGCAGGCGGTGGGTATTGTTCATACCCGAATGTAATAAGACTATATGAGCGGCAAAGCGACTGGCAAAGCGCGCGCGCGTCTGCGGCGTCAATCCAATCTCTGGCACTAGTATCAAAACTTGTTTGCCCGCTTCCAAGACCGCTTGCATCGCTTGCAAGTAGACTTCAGTCTTACCACTACCGGTAATGCCATTTAATAAAAACCCCGTATATTGCTTATTTTCATGCGCAGCAATAATGCCATCGACGGCAAGCCGTTGCTCCTCATTTAGGTCAAGCGGCATTTTTGCTAAAGTAACGGGCGCGGGCGCAGATTTCGCTTCAATATAGCGCTCGATAAGCCCTTTTTCTTCTAGCATCTTTAAGAAGGGTCGCTGCATACCTTCTAATAATAGGACGTCTTCACTAGCGCCGTGCTCACCGTGTAGCTTAAGCATCTCAAACTGCTGCTTTTGTTTTTTGGCATTGCTATGAAAGTCAGCATCAGTGACGTGCGGTAAAATCCGCCAATGGGTAGTGAGTAAATCCAGCGGCTTACCTTGGCGTACGAGGGTTGGCAACATCACCGCTAACACGTCACCGAGCGGATAGTGGTAATAACGCGCCAGCCAATGCGCGAGCTTTAGCATATTGCTGTCTAAAATGGGCTCAGCATCTAAGCATTTATTAATAGGTTTGAGCTTATTCGTCGGTACGTCGCTAGCCGCTTCCTCAATATGAGCAATGACAATACCGATTAAGGTTTGACGACCAAAAGGTACCTCAACACGGCTACCAATCGCTGGTAGCGCCATGGCAGCGCCATTTGCTAATGTCGGCGTGTTTGCCGGCAAGCGGTAGTCAAATACCCGATAAAGGGGCACGGGCAGGGCAACTTGTAGCAACATAACTGGGCTTCGCAGTCTTTTATCGAATGAATAGAGGATAGAAACAACAACGCAAATCTAAACAGGCACAGACAAATAAGCTTAGCATGAAGCTAAGCTTATTATCATTTACTATAAACCAGTAATGCTCAGTAATGCTCAGTAATGCTCAGTAATGCTCAATAATCGTCTTATTCAATATACATGATAGATTCGATTTCAACCACACCGCCTTTAGGTAGCGCCGCCACTTGTACGGCAGCGCGGGCAGGATATGGCTCGCTTAAGTTGGCGATAAATACGTCGTTTAGCGCGGCAAAGTCATTTAAATCGGTTAAAGAGACGTTGAATTTAACCACATCATTTAAACTGCCACCGGCTGCCTCACAGATGGCTTTGATGTTTGCAAATACTTGCTTAGCTTGTGCTTCAAAGCCTTCTTTTAGCTCCATGGTATCAGGGTCAAAGCCCAGTTGACCGGAAATATAAACAGTATTGCCTACTTTTACCGCTTGTGAATAGGTGCCAACGGCGGCTGGCGCTTTATCGGTTTGAATGGTTTGACGGGTCATATGATTTCCTTATGATGTTTTTGATGTTTTTGATGTTTTTTGGTTAAAAAATTGGCCAAAAAATTTCAGGCGATATTAAATGCTCAATATTGAATGGATTTAAAAGGGATAGATTTTAACATGTATTTTAACGGCTTTTATAATTGATAAAGCCTAATAATATTAGGGAAGCCAAGTAGCGAACGCAACTCGCGAATGCCTTGCGCTAAATGATTGCGACTACGCACGACGATATGAATAATGGTGTCGCTGCTACGCACGTCGACCTTTTCGACCCCGATATTTAACTGGCGCAGATGATAAATCACTTCACTAATTTGCTCGTCGCTTAGAGCAATAGATAGTTTTAAGTAAGCAGGGAAGCGGATTTTGCTGTTATGTTCCCCGGATGAGTCGCCTTGCTTAATGGCTTTATCATTGCGCCAGCGCAGTTGGATAACTTGATAAGGATTGTCTTTACGGATATCGTCTAACGAAAAGCACTTATGGCGATGCACAACCAGACCATGACGTGATAAATGGCCAACGATAGGGTCGCCATAAATCGGATGACAACAATTGGCAAAATCAAGCTCAACGCCTGAAGCGTTGACAATCAATTGTTGCGGTTGGGTCATATCATCAACGCTTTCTTGCGATTGCATATCACTGACTTCATCGCTAAACAAACGGGTGACCACCAGTTGCGGCAGCAGCGTGCCCGAGCTGATTTGCTCAAACAGCGCATTTTTTTCTGTTAGACCCCGCCATTCGGTCAGGTTTTTCCAATCGCTTTCGGTCAAATCATCGAGGCTTTTCTGATAGGTTTTTAGCGCGCGGTCTAAAGCCTCTCTGCCATGATGCTGTTTATCTGCAGGCGATAAGTCTTTAAACCAACGTAAAATCTCCACGCGGGCTTTATTGGTCACCACAAAGCCGAGCCATTCCGCTTTTGGTTCAGAATGACTGCTGACTTCAATCTCGACCAACTGCCCGTTTTTCAGCACCGTCCCGAGTTTTGCATGCTTGTTATCGACATTGGCACCGACCGCGACATTGCCCACCATAGGGCCGACGGCGTAAGCAAAGTCTAGGGCTGTGGCGCCTTGTGGCAGCTCATAAGCGCGGCCTTGCGGGCTGTAGCAGATGATTTTACTCGAGTGTAGATAATCCATCAGCTCATTAATAGTAGAAACGGCCGCGGAAAAATCAGGACTGTCGGCATCTAACGTGTCTTCGTCAACCAAGTCTTTCATATTACGCAGTGATGCTTGAATAACCGACTGGCTGACATCGGAGGCGTGTTCGGCACCAATAACGCCAAGCCTTGCCGCGTTTTGCATTTGCTTGGTTAAGATGGTGACTTTAACAAAATCATTGTCACGCTCATAAATAAGGGTGAGCGACTGATTGCCACCGGGCAGCGGACGCCGAATGTTATCGGCGATATGACTGTCATCAATCTGATATTTTTTAATGAGATAATAAGCGAGCTTGTCACAAGCTTCGATGTTATCAAGCACAATCTCAAACGCATAATGGCGCAGTAGCGCATTGATTTCACCGCGATTACGGAAAAACTGCCGGAAGATAACCACGCGATTGTCTAAAACTTTGACCATGCCATTCAGATCAAGGTTGTTTAGCACAATGCTCAAGTAGCGATGAATGGCTTCTCTTTGAAAATTACGCCCAAGTCCATGTTGCAGCAGCTTATCAGACAGCTTGTTATACATATCAGAATCAAGATTACGATAACAAAGCACTTCGATATAATCGGCAATGTCATTGAGGCCCATCAAGCGCGCAAAAGGTACATAAAAATCTAACGTTTCTTGTGCAGTAGTTCGCTGTTTTTCGGGGCGTACCGCATCGAGCGTCGACATATTGTGCAAGCGGTCAGCCAGTTTAATAATCAAGACGCGCGGGTCAGCAAGGGTAGCGGTCAAGATTTTATGAAAGGTGGCGGCTTTGTTTTCTTGCTTGTTATGGGTTGATGATTTTAATTTGGTCACGCCATCGACCAGTCTGGATACTATTTTACCGTAACGCTGCTCAATATCTTCAGCGGTAACCTCGGTATCTTCTACCGTATCATGAAGGATTGCTGCAATAATGGTATCGCGATCCAAGCGAAAGCCTGCCAATATTTCGGCGACGGCAATCGGATGCGTGATATAAGGCTCCCCTGATTTACGCTTATCTTTGATATGCGCTATATCACCGAACTCACAGGCATCAATAATATCACTACGTTCAGCCGCAGTGAGATAACCTACTGAGCGCAGCAGGTTGTATTGAGCATCATCAACTAAAGGATGACTGAGTTTGGGCAAGGTTTGAGTCATAAGGTGGTAATCCTATTTTCCAATACCTATTTATCAGTTCAGGACGGTTCGTCGGCTACGGACTTTTAATGGGTTCAGGACTGTTGGGTAAATGATAGCTGGATGAATAAGCGGCGGTTATGCAAAAGAGTAAGCTATTAGGTCAAAGCATACTAACTTAAAACGCACAAAGCGAAAAGAGGGCAGACCACCCTCTAATTAATCGTAAATCGTTCTCAATGTCAACTCTTATGCGCGTAAGTCAGGCAGAAAATAAAAAATTCTACCTGAGTGATATGATTTTCGCTATAAATGGTCGCAAAAATTGGCAAGCGTTTGGTGTTATCAGTCGTTTCATAACCAAAAAACCACAGCCGATGCTGTGGTTCTTATCTTTTAGTAATGTCAGCACGGAATAAAGTGGTCGTGCTTATTGCTAAAAGTTAGGCTTTACTAAAAACAGCTCTGTATTAAAAGCTATGATCGCCCGACAAAGCCAAATCTAATGAGCTTGTCGCAAAGTTATGCTCTGGCTGATTTAAAATATCACGGGTGATTTTGCCGGCAGCAATTTCACGTAATGCCAAGACCGTAGGCTTGTCGTTATCGACGTCAACCATCGGCTCAGCGATACCTTTGGCCAATTGACGGGCGCGCTTACTGGCGACCAAAATCAGCTCAAAGCGATTATCAACATTATCCAAACAATCTTCAATCGTCACTCGTGCCATAAATAGCTACCTCGGTTGTTTTTATCAGTCACAGCATATGGCTGCCACTCAATAAAAATAATATCAAAAATATAAAAGGGGGATAGCTGGACATTATAGCATTTTTTGCTTAGACGCGTAGTTGCTTTTTATATCTGCTGTTAGTTATACGAAAATCGAGATTTTTCACTTTTAAGCTTTCTTTTCCCTAAGTGTTTTTTGCTTATTCGTCGACTTGGCTATTTAGCAAATTGGCAATAGTGCGATGATAGCGCTGCTGTTGGCGTTTAAGGGTTTGTCTATCGGCGACGATAATGGCTTTTAGCTCGGTTAACGCCACTTCAAAATTGTCATTAATCACCACAAAATCAAAATGTACATATTGCGCCATCTCAGTGACCGCGCCCGCTAAGCGCTGCTCGATGACTTCCATGCTGTCCTGCGCACGCGTCGATAAGCGCTGACGTAAAGTTGCTAAACTTGGCGGCAAAATAAAAATCATCGTTGCATCGGTAAATATTTTTTTGACTTGTAGCGCCCCTTGCCAATCAATCTCAAGGATAACATCGACGCCTGCCTCTAGCTGCGCGCGCACGCTTTGCTCTGATGTGCCATAATAATTGCCAAACACTTCGGCATGCTCTAAAAACTTGCCTTCGCCGATAGCCGTGACAAATTTATCAACGTCGGTAAAATGGTAATGCTGACCATCAATCTCACCGGGACGCGGTGCGCGCGTGGTGTGCGACACGCTAACGGTCAAGTCGTTGGTGGTGGCCAGTAGCTGTTTGACCAGTGAGGTTTTGCCCGTCCCTGAGGCGGCGGTAATAATAAATAATGAACCTGTCATACGGTTTTTCCTAATGGATAGTTTGCTAATGTAAGGTGCCACAATGGAATAGGTACTAGTAAAGTATGCGCTAATAAAAAGCTAAAAACGGCGCAAATAAGTGTTGAGCTGGTAAAAACAAAAAACGCCATCAAGTATGGCGCTATAAAGTTGTATTGATTTCTCATTGATACGTCATTATAAACTGCTTGGCGCGCTTTTATTTAATTCGCGCAAGCTTTTTAGCACTTAATCTTATTTATTGTCTGTTTTTGCATTAAAAGGCTCTGTGTCAATGAACGTTAATGCTCAGTTCATTTGAAACAGGGCTATTTTCAAAGGCAATAAAAGCAAATTATGCTAAAGTAGAGCATGGATGTTATCCCAAGTTTTGAGGTTAAGCAGTTTGACGTTAAGCTTTAACCATAAATTATCTAATGATAGGCCCTCTTATGCAAATTTATCTTGCCAATCCACGTGGATTTTGTGCTGGTGTGGATCGCGCGATTGCGATAGTGAACGAAGCATTGACACGTTTTGAGCCACCCATTTATGTGCGTCATGAAGTCGTGCATAACAAATTTGTGGTCTCAGATTTGGCCAATCGCGGCGCGGTTTTTGTCGAAGAGCTGCACGAAGTGCCGGATGGTTCAATCGTGATTTTCTCAGCGCATGGTGTCTCAAAGGCGGTCGAAGATGAAGCAGAGCGCCGTGATTTGACCGTATTTGACGCCACTTGTCCATTGGTTACCAAAGTACATATCGAGGTGGCACGATTTGCCCAAGACGGGATGGATGCGGTATTGATTGGTCACGCAGGACACCCTGAGGTTGAAGGCACTATGGGGCGTTTTAATCGTCGCCACGGCGGGCAAATTCATTTGGTCGAAAATGAAAGCGATGTTGAGGCTTTAAATGTGCAAAACGCTGAGCATTTGGCTTTTGTAACCCAAACGACTCTTTCGATGGATGATACCGCGCGCGTTATTGATGCGCTGCGTGAAAAATTCCCCAGTATTCAAGGCCCACGCAAAGACGATATTTGCTATGCCACCCAAAACCGCCAAGATGCGGTCAAAGATTTAGCCGGTCGTTGTGAAGTGGTGTTGGTGGTTGGTTCGCCAAACTCGTCAAACTCTAATCGCTTGCGTGAGTTGGCTGAGCGTATGGATTGCCGCGCCTATCTGATTGATAATGCCACTGAGATGGATAGAAACTGGTTTGATGGCATTCAAAGTGTTGGCGTTACTGCTGGCGCGTCTGCGCCTGAGATATTAATCCAAGAAGTGCTACAACAATTGCAAGATTGGGGCGGAGATTTACCAAGTGAGCTGTCAGGTATCGAAGAAAACGTGACCTTTAGCTTGCCAAAAGCGCTGCGAATTCCGGTCACGCAAGTAGGTAAATAGCATGAATAAGCAGAAAAAAGGCTTTGTGTTAGCAGAAGCGACGCTTGATGAGATTAATAAACAATTAAAAATTAATCTGTTTACCATCGTTGTGCTGATTGTCATGCTAGTGCTGAACACTGCGCAATTTATGAAAGATTATAGTGTCTTATATGGCGCGCTTATCGCTGTCATGGCGTTTTTTCTATTTATAATGGCCAAAAGTCGCACCATGCTTATGATGAGAAAACAACAGCTTACCAAGTAAATGCTAAAGGTAAATTAAATATAACCGTTATTATGAAAGACCAACCTATTAAAGTGGTCGAGAATACAGCATTAATAAAGAAGATTAGATTAAGGATGTTCATGCAAGCTTATTATCAGTTTATCAAACGCGAGCAGCTAGAAGGTGGCGTTAGCGTTGCCCATTATCAGCCAACCAAACATGCACAAGGCGCTTGGAATGAACACGAGCAGCATATGGCACCAGCGACTGGCCTGCTGACCGCTGAGCTTGAAAGTTATGCGCCGCAAGCAAATATGCGTATCGCTCGTATCAGTCTGGATATTTTAGGCTTGATACCGCTTGATGAGTTTACCGTTACCACGCGTTGTATCCGTCCGGGTAGAACGATTGAGCTAATTGAGGCGGTCATGAGCAGTCGTGGCCGTGATGCCATTATCGCCCGTGCTTGGCGACTGCTGACCCAAGATACTAGTGAGATTGCCGGACTTGAAGATCAAAAAGCGCTGTATCAGCCTGAGGATTTGCCTGTTTGGGATGGTATGAAAGGCTGGCCGGGCGGTTTTATCGAAAGCGTCCACTTGGTTGCCGAGCCCGACCGCCGTGCTGGTCGTGGTATGGTATGGATTACCAATGATGTTGAGATGGTAGAAGGCGAAACGACTGACGATTTGGTACATCTAATGGGGATGGTCGATACCGCCAATGGCGTCGTGCCACGCTTGGGACTCGGCTTATCAAAATTGCAATGGATGTTCCCCAATACGGATTTGCAAATCCATATGCATCGCGCGCCAAAAGGGCGCTGGCTTGGCATCGAAGCGGTGCAACAATACGGCGATGACGGTATTGGACTGACCAGTGCCGTGCTGCATGATGTGCACGGGCCGTTTGGTCGTAGTGAGCAAATCTTGACTATCCGCCCTATGCCGCGTTAATTTTAGTTATTGAACAACTATGCGTTAAATAAGTATGGGTTAAACATTAAACAACGAGCAACCAAACGTAACGTTATCAAAGTTGCAACTTGCCCTGTCAAATGGCATTTAGTTCATAACGTTAGGCTATAAAAATTTTGTTATCTAATTATATAAAATAAATCAAAAGTATGTGATTAATTTATTATACAAATAATTGAAAATCGGTTGTAATGGAATACCACAACGAGGCAAGGTGATTCAAAACTGCTATGATGGGTTTTGATAGTGAAGGTTACCTTTCACTTTATCCTTGCAACAACGATAACTAAAGGAATATGACCATGAACGATATGAACGATAAAAAATGCCCTTACGATATGACGCCGTTGACCATGAGTAATGGCGCGCCAGTGGTTGATAATGAAAATAGTAAAACCGCGGGCAAACGCGGTCCTCTACTCGCAGAGGACTTATGGCTTAACGAGAAGCTTGCTGATCTAAACCGAGAGGTTATTCCTGAACGCCGTATGCACGCCAAAGGTTCGGGCGCGTTTGGTACTTTCACTGTCACCAATGACATTACTCAATATACGCGTGCTGATATTTTTAGCGAAGTGGGTAAGCAAACGGAGATGTTTGCGCGCTTTAGTACGGTGGCAGGTGAGCGCGGCGCTGCTGATGCTGAGCGTGATATTCGCGGTTTTGCCCTAAAATTCTATACCGAGCAAGGCATTTGGGATTTGGTCGGTAATAATACGCCGGTATTTTTCGTTCGTGACCCGCGCAAATTTCCAGATTTAAACAAAGCGGTCAAGCGTGACCCACGTACCAATATGCGTTCGGCAACCAATAACTGGGACTTTTGGACGTTATTGCCAGAATCTTTGCACCAAGTCACCATTACCATGAGCGACCGAGGTATCCCAGCCTCTTATAGACATATGCATGGCTTTGGCTCGCATACGTATAGCTTTATCAATAGCGACAATGAGCGTTTTTGGGTCAAATTTCATTTCCGTACTCAGCAAGGTATCAAAAACTTAACCGATGCCGAAGCCGCTGAAATCATCGCCTCGAATCGTGAAAGCCATCAAGAAGATTTGCTCAGTGCCATCGACAATGGCGATTTTCCAAAGTGGAAAATGTACGTGCAAATCATGCCAGAAACCGATGCCGATAAAGTGCCTTATCATCCGTTTGATTTGACCAAGGTATGGCCAAAAGGGGATTGTCCGCTGATTGAAGTTGGCGAGATTGAGCTTAATAAAAACTCAGACAATTATTTCTTAGACGTCGAGCAAGCGGCTTTTGCGCCGAACAATCTCGTGACTGGCATCAGTGCCTCACCAGACCGTATGCTACAAGCGCGTCTCTTTAGCTACGCCGATGCTCAGCGTTATCGCGTTGGCGTCAATCACAAGCAGATCCCAGTCAATAAACCACGTTGTCCGGTGACCAGTAACCACCGCGACGGTCAAATGCGTGTCGATGATAACTACGGTGGTCGTCCACACTATACGCCAAACAGCTTTGAGCAGTGGCAAGATCAGCCGCAGTACGCTGAGCCAGCTTTAAAGATTGATGGCTACGCAGCGCATTACGATTTCCGTGAAGACGATAGTGATTATTTTAGCCAGCCGCGCGCACTGTTTAACCTAATGAACGATGAGCAAAAGCAAGTGTTGTTTGATAATACCGCCCGCGCGATGGGTGATGCGCTTGATTTTATTAAATATCGTCATATTCGCAACTGTAACTGGTGCGACCCTGCTTATGGCGTAGGCGTTGCCAAAGCCCTTGGCATGAGCGTTGAAGACGCTATGGCAGCACGTGAGAATGATCCTGCTCGTCATTTACCTAGCTGTTTATAATCTCTGTAGAAAATAAAAACGATAGAATTTAGCTGTTCTATATTTATCTAAAAACACCGCCTTAGGAAACTGGGGCGGTTTTTTTTATGCTTAATTATTTTTTTAGCTTAGTTTAGCCTATTTGATCTTGAAATTTTTACCCGTGCCCCTATCTGATTAGGCAGCCTAGCAGTATTTACAGCGCCTTCTTGCTAATCAAATTTAGTAATTAGATTGGGTAATCAAATTGGCTAAACTGCTAGTATTTGAAAATTTGTGATTTATGCGTGCTGGTAACAGCATTTTTGGTATCAATAATAGGAGTTTTTATGAGTGAACAGACCCAAGCGGATAATAAAAACGCTAATGACATCAATATTAATAAAGACAGCCCAGAATTAAAAAAACACAGTTTTGAAGCAGAAGTGGCGCAGCTGCTGCATTTGGTGACGCATTCGCTTTATTCTAATGCCGATATTTTTGTGCGTGAATTGGTTTCGAACGCATCGGACGCTTGCGACAAATTGCGCTTTGAAGCGACCAATGACGACAGTCTTTATGAAGATGACGGCGAGTTAAAGATTCGTATCGCTGTCGATGAAGATGCCAAAACCATTACCTTTATCGATAACGGCATCGGTATGAATGAAGCCGACGCCATCGAAAACTTAGGAACGATTGCCAAATCTGGTACTAAGGCTTTCCTCGACAAATTGTCTGAATCGCAAAAGCAAGATGGACAATTAATTGGTCAATTTGGGGTTGGTTTTTACTCTGGATTTATCGTGGCTGATACCATTAGCGTTGAGTCACGAAAAGCGGGCGAGCCTGCCGATAAAGGTGTACGCTGGGTTTCAGACGGCACCGGTAGCTTTACCGTTGAGCCAATTACCAAAGAGACGCGCGGTACCAGCATTACTTTGCATCTAAAAGAAGAGTACAGCGAAGGCGAAGATAATTATCTAGACCGCGGCAAAATCAAGCGTTTGGTCAATAAGTACTCAGACCATATTAGCTTGCCGATTCAGATGCGTAAAGAAGTCTGGCAAGAAGATGTGAAAGAAGAGGGCGACGACAGTGACGCGCCAGCAGGCGGTCAGATGGTCTTGACCGACGAGTGGGAAACCATTAACAAAGCCAGTGCGCTTTGGACCCGCTCAGCATCTGAGGTTGAAGATGATGAGTATGTCGATTTTTATAAAAACATCACTTATGACATGGATGCGCCGCTAACATGGACACACAACCGCGTTGAAGGTCGCGTTCAGTATACCCAGCTTTTATATATTCCGAAAAAAGCGCCGATGGATTTATACACGCGTGAGCAGCAGCACGGCTTAAAGCTTTATGTGAAGCGCGTCTTTATTATGGACGATGCTGAGCAATTGCTGCCGATGTATTTGCGTTTTGTGAAAGGGGTCATTGATTCAGCGGATCTGCCGCTTAACGTCAGCCGCGAAATCTTGCAAGAATCGCGCGATGTTAAATCTATCCGAGATGGTAACGCGCGCCGTATTTTGACCTTGCTAGCGAGCCTTGCTAACAGCGAAGATAGCGATAAACAAGAAAAATTTGCCCAATTCTATAGCGAATTTGGCGATGTGATTAAAGAAGGCCTTGGCGAGGATATGGGCAATCAAGAGCGTATTGCCAAATTGCTGCGTTATGCCACTAGCACCAACGACAAGGTTGAGATCAGCTTTGAAGATTATAAAGGTCGTATGATTGACGGACAAAAAGCCATCTATTATCTGACGGCGGATAATTTAGCAGCTGCTAAAAACAGTCCGCAGCTTGAGCTGTTTAAGAAAAAAGGCATCGAAGTTATCTTGATGACCAGCCGTGTTGATGAATGGGCGATGAACTTCTTGACCCAATTTGATGGCACGCCGCTGCAAAATATCGCTAAGGGTGCGGTTGATTTAGGCGACTTGCAGGACGAAGCCGAAAAAGCTGAAGCTGAAAAAGCGCAAGAGACCATGAAGCCTGTCGTTGATAAGCTAAAAACAGCACTTGGCGCGCGCGCAAAAGACGTTAAAGTCTCAACGCGTTTGGTTGATAGTCCAGCGTGTCTAGTCATTGGTGAAGGTGAGCTGTCACCGCAAATGATTCAGATGCTGAAGCAAATGGGTCAAGATGTACCAGAAAGCAAACCAACGCTTGAGGTCAATCCTGACCATCCACTGATTAAAAAGTTAGAGAGTAGCGAGCAGTCTGACGACAATTTTGACAAGCTGGCGCAGGTCATTTTTGACCAAGCGTTACTTGCCGATGGCGGTCAACTAGAAGATCCAGCCGCTTATCTAAAACGCGTCAATGAGCTATTGATGCGATAATAATTGCTGCTTAATAAAAGGAGGTCTTGATTTTAAGGCCTCCTTTTTTAATGGATTGTCAATCAACGTTTAGAGTAATTTTTCGGCAGTTTTTACAAATCAGCCTTATCCTCTTGAGCGACAATCCGTTACAATCGCGATAGATTAGCGAGCTAAAATATTAAGTTAGATTTCTCGCTTTTCAATCCTATTTTATCGTCAAATAATAATAAATTGGCGTTATTTCTCTCGACTGGCTAGAGGTCTAAGTCTTTGTCACTTGCGTCATTAAAAACCGTATCGCTTCAGCGCTTCTCGCTCAATTTCGCGGCCAATATTATTGCCACCTTGTGGATGCTGGTCGGGTCGACGCGGGCGTTCTCTTGGGTAAAACCCACCTTTATCCAGTTTGCGGTATTCGCCATATTGGCACTGGGTAGTAATGTCCTATTCTCGTGGTTAGCCGCCGCAAATGGTAGCGTCTTTAATGAGCAAGGATTGGTCAGCTATTTAATTTGGCCAATGATTATTTTGCTCGGCGGTATTATTTTAGCTCGCCGCGCTGGTAACCAAGCGCTGGTTTTTGTGCCTGTCATTTTATGGCTGGTTGCTGATACGCTATCAGCGTTACTGCAAAGCCTGGTACAGTTTTTTGGCAGCTATGGGTGGTTGCCAAGTTGGAGTTATTCTTTTTTACCTATTTTATTTTTAGTGCTGTTTTTATGGCAGACACTCGCTTTATTATGGATATTTTTCCGTCGCCTGCGCATTTCTTGGTGGGAGAGAATCATCGTCTTAGTAGGGGCAGTGGCATTATTGACCATTTGGCAGCGCAACGTCGCCGACCAGCCGATATTTAAGCAAATTCCTGTTGAGCCAGTACTAGAAGAAGCGGCTTTGTACGAGCAGCCGCGATTATTGCAGCAAGCTTTAGACCGTATCGACCCGAGTATACCCGGTAAAAGCGACTGGTATTTTATGGGCGTGGCAGGATTCTCAGAACAAAACGTCTTTCGTTCTGAGATTAATAAAGTGCGTGAATTGTTTGACGTGCGCTTTGGTACCAGTGGCCATTCGCTGGCATTGATTAATAATAACTATACGTGGCTAGATGAGCCAATTGCGACAAAAACCAGTATTTTGCGCGGGTTAAAAACCATCGGTCAGCAAATGAATGCTGATGAAGATGTATTATTTCTTACCCTATCGTCACATGGTGATGAGAATGTTATTCAACTGGCAAATCCACCATTAGCGATGGATAATTTAGATGCCACGTGGCTGCGTGAAGCGTTAGATGCGTCCGGTATCCGCTGGCGAGTGATTGTGGTGTCGGCGTGCTATTCAGGCTCATTTATCGATGAATTGGCATCACCAACAACGGTAATTATTACCGCCTCCGCCGCTGATAAAATGTCATTTGGCTGCACCAATAGTGCTGAGATGACTTACTTTGGACAGGCTTTCTTTGCGGAGAGTTTGCGCGAAAACACCAGTTTTTCTGATGCGTTTAAAGATGCCGCTTACCGCGTGCAAGAACGTGAGCTCTATATGGGTTTTGAGCCATCAGAGCCGCAGATGGTCATTGGTAGCTTAATGGAAACCGCGCTGCCAGCATTTGAGCAAGTACTGTTTGCTAAAACCCGCCCAGCACTCGCCAATATGACTAATCAGCCGAATTCTGTTAAGGTTACTCAAGCTCCTGATACGGCAAACATAATCGATAATCTGCCTGAAAATGACTAAGGCCTGCTGATAAATTAGATTTATGTCGCTACTAAGGCGCGCTTTTTGAACTTTTAAAATACTACTCGAGTGACCGACTGTCTTTAATTGACTTTACTGAATTACTTGTCTTTAACAGTTTGCTTGCTAATAGTAAGGATGGGCAGTTGTCACTCAGCGCTTATTTCGTCTTGGATAAAAAGGATGTCACTTATGAATAATTCTTATAAACACAGTTTGTCTACCAACTCAAAGATTGAGCAAATCAGCGTCAATCGCTGCTTCGATGGCGAGCAGCATTATTATCGTCATGAGTCCACCGCGACCAAAACGCCGATGACCTTTAGTATTTATCTGCCAGATGAAGCGCTGGCTGGGCGCCGTTGTCCGGCTGTTTTATATCTCTCGGGTTTGACCTGCAATGCCGATAACGTCACCCATAAAGCGCATTTTCAACAAAAATGCAGCGAGCTTGGCATGATATTTATTGCGCCGGATACTTCTCCTAGAAGTCATGACGCACACGAGGTCGCAAACGATGAGCGTTATTTTGTCGGGCAGGGCGCAAGCTATTATGTCGATGCGACGCAAGCACCGTGGGCAGAACATTTTAATATGCAAAGCTATATCGTTGATGAATTATACGATTTACTGCGCTCAGAGTTTCCGATTGATAGTATCGGCATCACAGGCCACTCGATGGGCGGTCATGGGGCGTTACTATTGGGCTTTAAGTTCCCAAGTAAGTTTGTCAGTGTCTCCGCCTTATCGCCTGTTTGTGCTGCCAGTGAGTCGGCATGGGGGCAGGCCGCTTATGCAGAGTACTTCGGCGATGATAAGTCGCTATGGGCGCAAGCGGACGCCTCACAGATGATTGTAGAAGTCGGCCAGCAGTATGCCAGTATTTTGGTCGACCAAGGCGCGGCTGATAATTTTTTAGCAGAAGGTCAGCTGCAAACGCCTAAGCTACAAGCAGCGTGTGACAAGGCCAAGCAGCCATTGACGTTACGCTATCAAGCCGGTCATGACCACAGCTATTACTTTATCCAAACAGTGATTAATGACCACATCGAACACCACTGGCGTATGGCGCAAATGGGCTAAGCCTGTCCAATAATATCTGTCTACAAATAATAGCCGTCTAATAGCTGAGCGTATCGTCTGTCATATAACTTGACAGAGCGTTACGCTGATTATTTAATCAAGCGCCTTTACTGTTATAAAATAGATCGGTACAAAACAGATTGGTGCAAAATAGAGCGAGCTTGCCAATAGGCAAAACTTTTTTAAAGGTAAGTTTTATGATGAATAATCTGATAGCGCCATCGAAGACAAATCTGACTAATCGACAGCAGGCGGCTCAATTATCGCTGGCCGCGATGCAAGCGGATATGGCTGATATGAGGGCGGCTTTAAAAAATAAGCAGCAAGCTAATATGGTTCAAAAAGATAATGTCAAATCAGAAACTCGCAAAGTAAAGTCAGCTAATGCAGCTAATATTAACGCGCTTGATGCCGTGCAATTATCGCGGGTGATAGAGATGGCGTGGGAAGACCGAACACCGTTTGAAGCGATAGCGCACAGCTACGCACTAAACGAGACCGCAGTCATTAAGCTGATGCGCCAAGAGTTAAAGCCGTCGTCTTTTCGCCTATGGCGACGGCGTGTCACCAGCCGTGTGACCAAGCATCAAGCAAAGCGTCCGTTTGATGTCGGTCGCGCGTATTGTAAGAGCCAATATAAACCGCGCTAACGTTTTTTTAAAACGGCTCATTTAAAACCAATCGTTTAATAAGTGTAGTATCTAAATACCAATTCCAGTGATTAAAAGCTTTTTTATTAAATGTTTATACCAACCCAAATAGGTAGCTCAACTATGACTAGCCCAGCCAAACCTTATCTTATCGCGCCTTCTATTTTATCAGCTGACTTTGCCAGACTTGGTGAGGAGGTCGAAAAGGTATTGGAGGCGGGCGCTGATGTCATCCATTTTGATGTGATGGACAATCACTATGTGCCTAACCTAACCTTTGGTAGCATGATATGTCAGGCGCTGCGTGACTATGGTATCGAGGCGCCGATTGATGTCCATCTTATGGTATCGCCAGTCGATAGCATGATCGAGCAGTTTTTAGAGGCGGGTGCGAGTATTATCACCTTCCACCCAGAAGCCAGCGCCCATATTGACCGCTCTTTGCAGCTGATTAAAGATAGCGGTGCTGAATGTGGCTTGGTCTTAAATCCAGCAACACCGCTGCATTATTTAGATTATGTGATGGACAAGGTTGACCAAATCTTACTGATGAGCGTCAATCCAGGCTATGGTGGGCAGTCATTTATTGATGGTACCTTAGATAAAGTGCGCCAAGTCCGTCAGCGTATCATTACCAGTGGTCGCGATATTAGACTAGAAGTAGATGGCGGCATTAAAGCGAGTAACATCCGCGCGATTGCCGAAGCGGGGGCTGATATGTTCGTCGCTGGTTCCGCTATTTTTAATCAAGAAGATTATAAATCTGCCATCGACGCTATGCGCGCCGAATTAGCCTTGGCAAATGGTTATTAATCCCCATTTATAACTATTAGTATGAGTGTTAAGGTTATAACGATGGACTCGATAAGCCATATAAAGGTGAAATATGAACACGCAAAAGCCCATTAACTCGTCAGTATCGCCTGAGCCTATAAAAGAAAAACAGTCGCAAGCCCCAAGCTTAGTACCTAAGGGTATCACTATTGGCATGGCAGCTTTTGCCTTGGTGCTTAGTCTCTCTGGTTATGGTTTTCGCCTGCTGATTGGCGATGATGTCGGAGAAGTGCTGCGTCATGCAGCAGTGATAGTGCCAGCCTTTATGATTGGTATTCCGCTATTTTTTTGGCTCGGTTCGCGCATTTTAAATAAGCTCAAAGGTTTGCATATCGCAAGCTGGAACGCTATTAGCTTGGGCTATTTAACCTCTTGTATAGCCATGCTTTGGTTAATGGGCACTTATAGCTAATAATTGGCTGATGTTAGCGCTTTAACATGGTTATCTTTTAAAACTTTGTCTTTATGGCATTCATCGATTTCTACTTTTTAATAAGTCGCGCTTTATGATGCGACTGGACACTTGCTAGTATGGCTACTTCCTCTAAGAAAATCACCGATATTATTTTCCCAAAAGACCTTCCAAACAGTTTGTTTATTTTGCTGATAATCGCCTGTTTGCTCTTAGGCTTATCCTACCTGCGCCATGGTACCGGACTGCAAGGCTGGCTACACGTCTTTGAAAATTGGCTACTCATGTTGCTTATTATTCCAACTGCCACCGCTACCGTAGCTTTACCGTTTAAATATCGCGACCCGTCGCTTGAGCTCAAGCAAATGTATTATCTGGGGATGTTTGTTGCTTTCTTATTTACCTTAGCGAAATTACGCTATTGGCGTTAATAGCGATTTAGCTCGTTCATAAGGTTGATAAGTAGTATTAAATAGCATTTAGGCAAAACACTTACGCGTCAGGCCTTGAATTGTCGGTGCAAAGCGTCCATTGTATAAGTAAGATAGTTTTGCCCGAATATCTGTAAAACTAAGATTTTATAAACGAAGTCAGCGCCTTTTTACAGACATAAAGCGGGATAATAAGGAAAAAATAGATGCCATACGATATTGATAATGAAATAGAAGTAGATAACGATAGTCGCGATCAGTTCGCTGGATTTGCTAAAGAAACCACGCTTGAGTTGGTTGAAGCAGCGGATGGCAAATTGCTGTTACGTGATGCCGAGGAAGAAGAAGCACCGCTGATGACCATCGATTTTTCTGATAAGCTGAAAGAAATACTAGGCAGCGATACCCAAGCGATTGGTCAGCACATGATTCATGCCGCGATTCAGGTCATTATGCAAAAACAGATGAGCCAGTGGCATGCCCATGTCTATGACAAAGAACCCACTCACTATAGCTAAGGCTAAACAGGCTGATGTCTTCTAAATTTATAGCTTCTAAATCTGTAAGAACGAAATATAGTAGCTGGTTAAAATAGTGTATGGTTGAAATGGTTGGTGGGTCAAAAACTGGCAATAAAAAAAGGGTTTATCTATTGATAAACCCTTTTTTTGTTCAAATAATTTAGTGATAAATTATTTGATTTTTGCTTCTTTAAAGATGACGTGCTGGCGTACTTTTGGATCAAACTTTTTGATTTCCATTTTACCAGGCATAGTGCGCTTGTTTTTGGTAGTGGTGTAGTAATACCCAGTACCAGCAGTTGATACTAATTTAATTTTATCTCTCATGATAGCTTTCCTGTAAATGAGGGGTCTTCAAACGATAGGTACGAGTGCAAAAAGGTCAGTTGCTACGAAGAACGTAGCCAAAAAGCAGCTTGGAAGGTGAAAATTATCGACCACTCAAGCTGCTTATCTTAACTTATACTTTTTGACCTTGTGCGCGTAGATCCGCTAACACTTTGTCGATACCAAGTTTGTCAATGATGCGCATACCTTTGGTAGACACACGTAGACGTACAAAACGATTTTCAGACTCTACCCAAAAACGATGGTTATGAAGGTTTGGTAGAAAGCGACGACGGGTTTTGTTGTTTGCGTGCGAAACATTATTACCCACCATAGGGCGCTTTCCAGTCACTTGGCAAACTCTAGACATGGCGAACTCCTAATCTATGAGGTATGAGGGATTCTCATACCAGTCTGGGCAAGTTGCACGTTTTTGCGGCATGGACACAGCAAGCGGCAGCTTTGCACCAAACAAAACTATTATGAAGGTTGAGCTGATATTACTGTCATCTAAAGGCAAATAACAGGCAAACCAATTCAGAAAATTTTAAAGCCGACATTTATACCATAAAACTAATGAATATTCAAATATTTTTATAATAATCGCCGCTTTAAACGATAGCTATTATACCCTGAATTGCGTGTGCTATGTGATTGATTATTTAATACTAAAGTTCGATTTTTTAGTTGTAAGTTATAACAAAAGTCAGTAAAGTTGCGGTTATATATTTAATACAATCTGTTAATACAAATGCTTTTAATGTAAGTCTACGTATCATTAGTATTCTATTATAAAGCCATGTAATGATTGTGTAAATTTCCTCAGATAAATTGCGTCTGCCGCGGAATTCAAAAATGTCATATAGCTCACTACCACCGACTTCTAAGTTATTTCAACTCACTTCTTTGACTTGTGCTTTAGCATTGGCAGGCTGTGGTGGTGGAGACGGTACCGATGTCGTTGCGCCTACACCTGATTTAGGAGTGAAGCCTGGCACTGGCGGCGGTAATAATAATGGCAGTGGTAATGGCGGTGTACAAACCCCTGTAGAGGATTTTAGTTTACAGAAACTCTATACTGATCCAGCTAATATTGAGCTGAGTGATGAGCCTGTTACATTTAATGTTACTGTTAAAGCAGTGGCAGCATCAGGCGGAGCGGCAATTAATAGGTCTGTGAGCTTGAGTGTTGATGACTCTATTAATACTGGTGTGACCATTCAAGGTGCGAGTGTTCAGAGTACCAATGAGAAAGGTGAAGCCACTTATGAGCTTCGGCTTAACCCACTAGTACTTAATGACGAACAGAAAGTAAACTTACTCGCTCATGGGTTTGGACTAAAAGCAACGGCTAAACAGCCGTCAAATGGCGCAACCATCACTCAAGTGTTGACCGTCCGCATCAGTAAAGAAGGCAGCGGTGATGGCACTCAAACAGTAGTCAGTACTCTTGATATCGACAATCGACTTCAAACAAGTTCAGTATCTAATAATAAGCTAAATCCTTACGGTGATACGGCTCAATTTAGCGTTATTCTCAAAAATGCGGATGGCGCACGCGCTGCAGACGTACAGGTTGGTATGGGAATTGATGATATCAAAGGGGTTGCTATTGCCGGAAGTAACAAAACCACTGATAGCAATGGCATGGCTACCTTTGACATTATTGTTGATAAAGGGGTGGTGTATCAGAAAGTATGCTGAGGAAATAAAAGGAGGAGTGACAGCCAGAGCAAGATGATATATTTGAGGTTATGAAGACACAAATAGATATCAGTTGCCCCGACTGTCACAGTAATAGTCTAAAGAAAAATGGCAAAAAAAGCTATGGCAAGCAGAATTATCAATGTAAGGACTGCAAACGTCAGTTTATTGGCGACCATGCCTTAACTTATCATGGCTGTCACTCTAAAGTGGAAGAGCTTATACGGCTCATGACAGTTAGAGGCTGCGGCGTTAGAGACATAGCTGTTATAGCCTCAGTCAGTATCGGTAAAGTATTGAGCACCATAGGCTCATCCATTTACAAGATTGTACCTAAGAAGCGCTACTATGAACGCTTAGAGGTTGATGAATTCTGGACTTACGTGTATTGCAAAAAGCGTAAAGTTTGGCTTATTTATGCTTATGATCGCGTTACTAATGAGATTGTTGCTTATGTTTGGGGCAAACGTGACCTGAAAACAGCTAAGAAGCTAAGAGCTCGTCTCAAGCAGCTGAAAGTCAGCTATGGCTCTATCAGTATGGATAACTGGGACAGTTTTATAACCGCCTTTAAATTTGACCACAAACGAGTTGGCAAATCTCATACGGTAGGCATTGAAGGTAATAACTGCCGTCTTAGACACCGATTGCGACGAGCCGTTCGAAAGACCTGTTGTTTCTCTAAGAAGCTCGATAATCACTTCAAAGTGTTTGATATGGTGTTCTTTTACATCAATTATGATTACGTCTGATGCCGGCATACTTTTTAGAACACCACCAATAAAGTAATTAAAGTCGAGTAGTAAGTTACTTGCTTTGGAGATAATTTCTTAAAAACCCCCAACCTCGCGTTGGGGGTTTTTGTATTCATAATCTCAATAACCAAATACAAGCAACTCAATCAGCAAAGTTTTGTAAAAGCGATTAGAATAGTCGGTTTCCTATGTTGCTAACATATTCAAAGTAAGCAGCATGTTTCATTTTTGATTGGGCGCACTATGTCAGACAATACCACGACTGCTACAGCAAGCATAAAGTCGAGCAAAAATCCTAAAAATTCACCAGTTGCGGCTGCTATTGATACCGCGACGTTATTGATCAAATGCCGCGATCAAGCGGGTATCGTACAGGCTGTATCTGAGTTTATACACCGTTATGGCGGCAATATTATCACTCTCGATCAGTATTCAACCGCTCATGAAGGCGGGCAGTACTTTATGCGTTTGGAGTTTGCGTTAGCAGGCTTGAGCGAAATTATGGATAACTTTGAAGCCAGCTTTGGGCATACGGTGGCTAAGCGCCATAATATGGCGTGGCGCTTGCATAATAATGCGATTAAAACCAAGGTTGGCATCTTAGTGTCAAAGTTTGACCATGCCTTGTTAGATTTACTGTGGCGGCATCAGCGCGGGTTACTCGATTGCGAGATTACCTGTGTCGTTAGTAATCACGAAGACTTGCGCCAAGCGGTAGAAAACTTTGGCATCACTTTTCATTATGTGCCAGTCACCAAGGATAACAAAGCCGAGGCAGAAGAGCAGATTCATACCTTGATGGCAGGCAATGATTTGCTGGTATTGGCGCGTTATATGCAGATTTTATCATCTGATTTTGTTAAGCGTTGGCCGATGCAAGTCATTAATATTCACCATTCATTTTTGCCCGCCTTTGTCGGTGCTGATCCTTATCGTCAGGCTTATGAAAAAGGCGTCAAGCTTATCGGAGCAACCGCGCACTATGTGACAGCTGAACTTGATCAAGGGCCTATCATTGAGCAAGATGTGCATCGGGTCACTCACCGTCAAGGAGTGGCAGAATTACGCGCTATTGGCCGTGATATCGAGCGTAATGTCTTAGCGCGCGCAGTAAATTGGCATGTACAAAATCGCGTGATTGTGGCAGGTAATAAAACCGTGGTTTTTAATTAGCTTTTTTTAAGACGGTGTTAAACCAAAATAAGAGCGTAAAAAAGGCCGCCAGTATTGGTATTTAATACTGGCGGCTTTTTTTAATCACACTACCACTATTACAGCACTGGATTTACAACAGCATCTCTAGCACAAACTTACTACCGACAAAGCCGATTGCTAATAAGATAAACGCATAAATGGTCATATTGGCAGCACGTTTACCACGCCATCCTGCGCGCCAATTACCCAATAATAATGCGCCAAACAACAGCCATGAGAGCACGCTAAAGACCGTTTTATGAGCAAGGTGCTGTGCCAACAAATCTTCTACATAAACAAAACCAATGCCTAGCGCGATACTCAATAAGACAAAGCCGACCAATAGCATATCGAACAATAAACTTTCCATGCTCTGCAAGGACGGCAGTTTATTGACCCAAAAGCGATGAATCGACTGGTGTTTCAGCTCGCGTATTTGTAAGCGCAAAAATAGCGCTTGCAGCGCTGCCATCAGCAGCACACAATAGGCGGCAAGTGATAGTAAGATATGCGCCTCTAACCCGACGCTGATGTCTGTAATCGGACGATAGGGCGCGCGGCCGATATAACCGACAATCATCCCGATTAATGCCGTCGGTGCTGCTAAAATACCGAGGCTGACGATAGGGCGGTATAAGCTAAAAATAACGTAGAAAAATAAGAAAAATAAACTGATCAGGCTAATGGTATTAAACAAGTTGAAATTTAGCCCATAAAGCGTGACCACATGCGGATAGAGTAGTGCGGCATGTGCGAGCATGCCGACGACCAATAAACCTAAGCTTACGCCCTTGTGGATAGGTTTATCGTGAATCAGCGCCCAACCAATGTAGATGCTGACCAAAATATAAACCATGCCAGCCATTAAAAATGCAAGTTGCAAGATAAAAAACCTCATCTCATGATGAGCGCAAAAACGCCGCTCAATTGAATGCTAAAATGGTATTATCAGAATGATTAGAATAATCATCCAATTTATCATAAAATGGCAAGCAATTGAGCGCCATCTTACGGATTGATTATAGCGCTTGTAGCACAGCAGCGCTTATTAGAAAAATGCCATTTGCAAAACGACTATAAGCTTTGTGGTCTCTTAATGCTATAGTGTTGATAATATGCTACTTTTTATCATTAATTTTATAAAATACTGCTTGATCGTTTGTAGCATCGCCAAACCATATAAATCAGCAAGCAACGCTGAACCAAATTTGACGACGTATTGTTGTCATAGTGTTTTTATCAAGAACCGCTTTTACCAAGAATTGCTTTTATCAAAGATTGTTTTCACTAAGAATTATTTTAATTGAGAGTTATTTATGTTTGATACCTTAACCGAACGCTTATCATCGAGCCTGCGTAATATCGCCGGTACTGGGCAGTTGACCGAAGATAATATCAAAGACACGCTGCGCGAAGTGCGCATGGCGCTGTTAGAAGCCGACGTCGCGCTGCCAGTGACGCGTGATTTTGTCAAACGTGTCAAAGAGCAAGCGCTTGGCGCAGAAGTGCTCAAAGAGTTGGCGCCAGGACAAGCCTTTGTCAAAATCGTCCATGACGAGCTGACCGAAATGATGGGCAGTGCCAATCAGCAGCTTGAGATGACGGGTAAACCGCCGGTTGTTTATCTGCTAGCAGGCTTGCAAGGGGCGGGTAAAACCACCACCGCTGGTAAATTGGCGAAATTCTTACAAGAGCGTCATAAGAAAAAGGTGATGCTGGTTTCTGCCGACGTCTACCGTCCAGCGGCAATTGCTCAGCTTGAGCAAGTAGCAGGACAAGTCAATGCCAAGTTTGTCAATTCAACAGTTGATGAAAATCCGATTGATATCGCCCGCCGCGCTATCGAAGAAGCTAAAATCCAATATCAAGATATTTTGATTATCGATACGGCTGGTCGTCTGGCTATCGATGAGACCATGATGGCTGAAATCAAGGCGTTAACCGCGGCGGTCAACCCGTCTGAAACCTTGTTTGTCGTCGATGCCATGACCGGGCAAGATGCGGCCAATACCGCCAAAGCCTTTAACGATGCGCTGCCATTGACTGGCGTTATCTTAACCAAGACCGACGGTGATGCGCGCGGCGGTGCAGCATTGTCTGTACGCGCCATTACGGGTAAACCGATTAAGTTTTTAGGTCGCGGTGAGAAACTTGACGCGCTCGAGCTATTCCACCCTGAGCGTATCGCTCAGCGTATTCTTGGCATGGGTGACGTCTTAAGCTTAGTTGAAGAAGTCGAGCAAAAAATCGACCGTGATAAAGCCGAAAAAATGGCGAAAAAGATGCAAAAGGGCGGCGACTTCGACCTTGAGGATTTATTGACCCAGTTTCAGCAAATGAAAAGCATGGGCGGCATGGCAGGTTTCTTAGATAAAATGCCTGGTATGGGCGGCTCTGACATGCAAAAAGCCGTGCAAGACGCTAAGCCTGAAGAAAAAGTACGTGAAATGGAAGCCTTGATTAATTCAATGACGCCGTTTGAGCGTAAGAATCCAGATAAGATTAATCCAAGCCGCAAGCGCCGTATTGCCGCAGGTTCGGGTCGTGAAATTCAAGACGTCAATCGTTTGCTCAAGCAGCACAAGCAAATGGCAAAAATGATGAAAATGATTTCTAAACCTGAAGGTATCAGTAAAATGATGAAATCGATGCAAGGCTTGATGGGCGGCGGCGGTGCTGGCGGCGGCGGTCCGTTATTTGGCGGCGGTCAGCAAGGCGGTGCCAAAGATGTGAATCCCGCGCAGATGGCAAAGCAGATGGGACTGGATCCAAACAATATGCCGAGCACTGAAGAGATGCAAAAACAGATGCAAGAGCTACAAAACCAAGCGCCAAAGAAGTTTAAAACGCGCTTTTAAGCAATAACCGTTTGGATTAGCACAGTTGTTACGTCTTAATATCTTTACGTTTTCATGAAAACCCCAAGCTAACATCGCTGTGGGGTTTTTTATGTCTGGCGTATTTGCATAAATATTGATGGATGCACTAGGAAAATTTAGAAATTAATAAAATTTTTTTATCCTAAATGCTATGATAGGCGCTGATTGATGAGCGCATGTTTTGTGGTATTAAGAAAATAAGCCGAGGTAATGATGTTTTTAGCAATGGATACCGTATTTGAGCAGTGTTCGATCGCGATTTTAGATGCCAATGGTCAGGTGCTATCGAGTCATACCGAACAAGGTAAACGTGAGCAAACTCAGCACATTTTGCCAATGATTGATGCGGCCTTATCTGAGGCTAATCTGCGTCTTACTGATATAAAAGCATTGATATTCAACCGTGGTCCTGGTGCTTTTAGCGGTATCAGAATCAATACAGCGGTGGTGCAAGCCTTATCTGTCGCCCACGATATTCCTTGTGTCGGTGTTTCTAGCTTACAAGCCATTGCCCAGTGTGCGTATCAAAGGTATGGTTTGACCCAAGTTTATAGCGCGCTTGATGCGCGTATGCAGCAAGTATATTTTGGGCAATATGCGCTAATAGACCATATTATGCAACCCGTTGTGCAAGAAAATGGCGAAGATACCGAGCGCTTACTTGATTATGACAGCCAAACCGCTGCTAATCTTCCTATCGCCGGTAATGGTGCGCCGCTACTAAAAATGCATGACGAACAAATTCTCCATGAAGAGGTTTGGCCAGATGCGGTAGTGATTGGACAATTGGGTATCGCTCAATTCATACAGACAGGCGGTAGCGATGCCGCTAATGCCTTACCAAAGTACTTGCGCAATCAAGCATGGAAAACGCTAAAAGAGCAAGGTAAGGCATAGTGCTTACATGATGATTCGTAAGCAATGCACTTTGTACTTCTACGTATAAACGATTATAAAAGCAACAACAATATAAAACAGCGGCTAGCGCTGTTTTTTTAGGGAAGCAACTGTGGATATACTGTTATTAATCCAAGCGCTCATTATGGGTATCGTTGAAGGTATCACGGAGTTTTTACCCATTTCTAGTACGGGGTATTTGATTTTATCAGCCGATTTGATGAGCTTTTGGACTAAGGAAAAAGTTGATTTGTTTGTGGTGGTAGTCCAGCTTGGTGCTATCTTAGCGGTCATTTATGATTACTGGGGCAGGCTGTGGCAAGCGCTGATGGGGCTACTGACCGGTAAAGCAGAAGGTATGAGTAATCCAAGGCAGCTTGGTTTAAGCTTAATTGTGGCGACCATTCCGGTAATGATTGTAGGTTTTACCTTTGCAGACGAGATTAAGGCGTATTTGTTTAACCCTATCGTGGTAGCGATTATGCTGATTGTCGGCGGTCTGCTGATATTTTATGTCGAAAATCGACCTAAAACGATTATTGCCCAAGAAGCAGAAGACGTCAGTCTAAAAACAGCGTTAATGATTGGTTTGATGCAGTGTCTGGCTTTGATACCCGGAACCTCACGCTCAGGTGCGACGATCATTGGCGCCCTCTGGCTTGGCGTGTCGCGCAAAGCTTCGGCGGAATTTTCTTTCTTTTTAGGCATACCTGTCATTGTTGGCGCGGCATTGTTGGATTTACTAAAGCACCATGATGTATTGACCAGTAGCGAAGACTGGCTGGTATTGGGTATAGGCACCGTGGTGTCATTTGTCGTGGCGTTACTTTGTATTCGCCTATTGGTCGCTTGGGTTAGCCGTCGCGATTTCAAAATTTTTGCATGGCTACGCATTATTACCGGCATCATCGTATTGGTCGCCGCTTGGGGTTTTGGCTATCAGATGGCAGGCTAAGTTTTAACGATGTGGCGTTATCATTTTCAACTGGGTTAACGGTAACGTTTTAAACCGTAAAGTATTAAAAGGGAGGGCAATCATGAGCAGTTTGCAACAAACATCAAGCGATTTTATGCATTGCCAGCTTTTTTATGTTAATGAAGCCCAACAAGCGCAAATCGCCAGCCTAAAAGCGCTGGTAGTGAAACATCAATTGCCTATTGTTCTAAACATTGAGTTGTTTAGCGAAAAGCTCAATCAAAAACGTCGCCAGCAATTAAGCCAGCATTCTATCCAGCCTATCTTAGTATTAGATGAAAAAGATAAGCTATCATGGCTGAGCGATGGGCTGAGCGTGGCGCCCGAATGGGATAAGCTACAACGCCGAGTGGTGAGTGCCGGGCGTAAGTCTGAGTTACTGCTACAAGCTGCTAAAATTACAGCGGATAGCACGGTCATTGATGCGACCGCAGGCTTTGGGCATGACAGCCTCATATTAGCCAGTACTGGCGCTCAAGTCATTATGCTTGAGGAGCAGCCCTTGATGGCGCTGTTTTTGCTAGCTGAACAGCAGCGGATGAGTACGCTACCAAATTGGCAAAAGCTGATGAGCCGACTACAGATTATTAATGTCGATGCGCTTAGTTATTTTGAAAGTATTGATTTTGCAGATTCTAGTAATGGTTCGACCGCTGATAGCTATCAAACTATTGATGTGGTATATCTCGATCCTATGTTTCCAGAGGATAGCTATCAAGATAGCAAAACGGGTAAAGGCGCGAAAGTGGGTAAGCATATGCAAGCCTTGCACCAATTGGCACGTCCGCCAACGCTAGAAGAAGAGTCGCAATTGCTCCAAAGTGCACAAGCGGTTGTCAGTCAAGGTGCAGGACAAGGCCGCGTCGTCGTCAAGCGTCCGCAGCTTGCACCATTACTGGCGCATCAACAACCGAGTGAAAGCTGGCATAATGAAGCGGTACGCTTTGATGGTTATTTCGTTTAAAAGACCTTTCGTTATCATGCATGGACTCAGTTAATCAGTTTGAGTGTTTAGAATACAAATATTTAGAAGTGGTGGATTTAATAGTAATGGATTCAGGAGAAAAGGATGTCAACGATTATAATTTGGGTCATTGGTGCAGGCTTATTACTGATGAATATTGCGTTGCGAACAGAAGTTTTACAGCTCAAAGCCCACCTAAAAGCGCTTAGGAATCCAAAAGAACAAATGGACTACTTATGGCAGCAAGCAAAGCTTAGCCAAAATAATAAGATGGCATCCATTAAGGCATTACGCAAGCAATATCCTGAGTTGTCACTCATTGAAGCCAACAACTTATGGCAACAAATCCAATAGCTCGCCAATCCTTTCGCTTCTATTCGCTTAACCTAGCAGCCTGCAAAAAAGTATATAAAATTTCTATAGATGATAATAAAACGCCATGACATTTAACGACAAATTACAAGCCTACCTGCAATTAACGCGCTTTGATAAACCTGTAGGTATCGAGCTGTTGCTCTGGCCAACGCTCTGGGGGGTAATGCTGGCGGCGATGGGACAGGCGCAGCAGCAAGGGGCAACGGCAGGTTTGCCGAGTCTAAAGATATTTGTATTATTTGCACTGGGCGCGATTTTTATGCGCGCGGCAGGCTGTGCAATCAATGATTTTGCTGATCGCAAGGTCGACGGTCATGTCAGCCGCACCAAAGGCCGTCCATTAGCGGACGGGCGTTTATCCGCTAAAGAAGCCATTGCTGCTTTTTCAGTATTGGTATTGCTGAGTGCCAGTTTGTTATTCTTTTTGCCTATTGCGGTATTCTACTGGTCGCTTGGCGCCGTTATATTGGCGTTTATTTATCCCTTTATGAAGCGTTTTACCCATTTGCCGCAAGTCTTTTTAGCGGCAGCGTTTGGTTGGGCGATACCGATGGCCTATGTCGCGATACAAGGCGCGCCTGATATCTGGTGTTGGTTACTGTTTATCGCTTATATGTGCTGGACCGTGGCTTATGATACCCAGTACGCGATGGCAGATCGTGAGGATGATTTAAAAATAGGAGTCAAATCAACGGCGATATTATTTGGTCGCTACGATGTGATTATCATCTCGCTGCTACAAACCGCATTTTTACTTATTATGGGTGCGGTCATGTGGCATTACTTTGCGCCAACCAGTGTAGGCGTGATACCAGTATTTGGCTTGGCGCTCGTGGCAATGATGTTTGCCAAGCAGAACAGCGCTTGTGCCAGTCGTCAAGCACTGGCCTGTTTTCAGGCATTTTTGGCCAATATATGGGTAGGGCGTTACGTCTTTGCTCTTATCGCAATCGCGTGTTTATGGACGACTTTTAATGGATAACTTTAAGAAGCTCTCAAAGTCAAAAGCTAGAAAGGTATCTGATGTTAATGCACCAGTTATCGATTATCATGCAAAACTAGCTGAACATGGCTTAACACGTGCACAAGTCATCGAAACTGAGCGTAAACTGGCGAAATTTGCCAATACCATGGATTCGCTCGTACGTATTCCTTTTACCAAACAAGGCATGGGGGCGGATGCGGCACTGTCGACCATTCCGCTGGCGGGAGATTTGGCAGGTCTTGCTTTGACCAGCTATGCTTTTATATTAGGTCGGCAGTTGGGCGTACCGGCGCATAAAATGACCCCAGCGGTTAGGTTGGCGCTGATTGATATGGTGGTTGGTATCGTACCGGGGATTGGCACAGTGCTCGATATCTTTATTCGGCCAAGTCGTAAGACATTGACTATCGTCCACGAGCATCTACACGATGAATATGGCATCACCGAAACCATGCATATGGATCGGCCGTTTTTGCATCAATCATTAGAAGATAGACAGCAGCAAAGTCGCTTTGCGTTCTTTTGGCGTAATCCTATCGTTGCTTGGCTATACCTGCATATTCCTGATCTATTGGGATTAATCGTTATTGTGGTTATTGGTTGGGGCTTATGGGCGCTGATAAGCTGGCTGGTCGGTCTGTTTAGCAAGACCACTGGTTTTGGTTAAAGGTAAAGTAGAGTAAAAAAGGCGGCAAATATGATAAGTATTTGCCGCCTTTTTTAGGGTTTAATTTATTATTTTCGACAGGTTTTAAGCCAAACTCTTATTGATAACATTATTCGGTAATGACTTCTGCTTCTACACTCATGGCCTCAAAGCTCGTTGTTTTATTGTTTTGAATAAGATCAATGCTGCTACCACCGCCATGACTGACCAGCTGAATACTGCCATCGTTTGAGCGATAAGTAGGGTTATTGCCTTGGCCTTCTGGCGCACTCAAGGTCATTTTTGGTTTATTTGGCAAGGTGACGATAGCGTTAAGTACGCCTTTTTCTGAGGTTTCAAAGATGACAAATAACGTCTCACCGCTGGCACTGCGATAATTGACATCAGTGATTTGCGCGCCTTTGATGGCTTGTTCTGGATTGGGCATTATCGCAGCACTATTTGTTGAGGTATCCGCTGCGCTAAGCTCGTTTTCTGTTTCATTTAAGCTTGTATCTTGCTCTAAAGTGGCTGCCGAATCAGTAGCGCTTGGCTTTGTTTCAGCAACTTTCGGTGCATTAATATTAGAGCTTACTGGCGTCGTTTGGGTGGTTGCTTCAGCAGTTTCATTAACGGTTTCAGGTTCTGGCGTCTTTTGGCAAGCATTTAGCAGTGATAGGCTTAAGAACGCAATAGAAATTGCTTTAAAGGAGGGTTTTGATTTCACTAAGGTAAAAATATCGGTTTTCATAATAGATAGCTATCCATTTATCATCGTTATTTAAGTGTTTTAAACTTTAAGGCTAGTCTAGCATTATTCTTTAAGCCTGCTTCTATACTGTTATAAATACATGCCTTGGCTTTGAGAGCATTTTTATAAAACAGCATCCGTATAAATATTGATAAAGGTTAGGGCGTGTCCTCAATTCAATCGATGGACATCTAAAAGGTCTAAAAATGGCTAAATTTTGCCAAACTTCGTCAAATAGCTGGGTAATATCCCGATATTAACTGCACTATTTTCCTTGTTTGGCTACAATTTATCTCATTTTTCTCACCATTTTTAAAATGAGGACACGCCCTAGCGTAACGTTAAATTATTACCTTTTACGCTTTATGCAATCGCGCCCGATTAGGTGATAGCCGCCCTAACATAATAGCCGATAAAGGGGTAAAGCAGCCGAGCATCATATCTGCTAATGCTTCAGCGCATATCGGTGCTAAAGCATAACCCTTTGCACCCATCGCGGAGAGCGCCCAAATGCGGCGGCTTTGCGCAAGTTGTCCGACCAAGGGATGGTAGTCAATCGTTTGCGTGCGCACACCGGCGCGTGCTTGCCATGCGCTGGTATCGTCTGGCAATATATCGCTTAATTCAGGAATATCCTCAAGCAATTTTTCGTAATTTTGCTGATTTTCTTCTTCACGGATATCAATGCTGGCGTCAGCATCTACAAAGCTGGCACCCAATAAAAACTGCGGCTCATTGTCGCGAATGTTATTTATCTTAGCATCGCCGCTTTGTCCGATAAAGGGCGCGCAATAACCACTATATTTGAGCGGTAATTTAGGCAGACCAGCTACCTGCTCGTCAGTGGGCGTAAACCAAGATAATTGCCCGCGAATAGTACGGCACTCAACGATACGTTTGTCTAATTGATGACTCTCATAGGCGGCGCAAATAACGACATTATCAGCGCAGATAGTGACAGAGCTTTGACTATTATCACTGCTGCTTTCTTTATCACCAATCACCGTCACTTTATCTGCAGTTTCTTTGATATCGGTAACGCTAAGCTGCTGATAATTGATATTTGAGTGCTTAAGGATGAGCGTTTTTAGCGCTTGTGGATTGACCAATCCAGATTTTGGTAAATATAAATTGTCCGTTAAGTCTTTAGTTTTTAAGCCGCTTAATTGCCGCGCCTCTTCAATCGTAACCGTGGTTGCCATTTCATTGGGATAATCGGCAATTTGCACAGGGCCGATATTGGTTTTGATTAGCAAGTCTAACGCGCCTGTTTGCTCAAGTATGAGCGGCGTTTGCTGCAGTTCTGCTTGCTGATTAAAATAACGGTACAGCCTGCCGCTATAGAGATAGCCGATAGAGTGCAAGTGCTCATAAACATGATGAATGGGCGTCATATTTGGTGCGAGGAGGGCGCGCGGATTGCCAGAGGCGCCAGCAAGCGGCGCGACTTTATCTACTATCGACACAGTCATACCGCGATTGGCTAGCGTCCAAGCCGTAAGTAGTCCCGCAACGCCTGCGCCAATAACCACTGTATGATTAGGAGTATGGTCATGAGGGTGTGACAAAACGCAAACATTGTTATCGTTATTTAGTGCTAAAGAATCAGGTAAGGACTCATCATTGTCCGCCATCGCTGCCGTTAACATTTCACGCTTGCGTCCAAAGCCTTTTACCTTTTTAATGCTAAAGCCATGCGCTTGCAAGCCGCGTTTGACGATACCAGCACAGCTATAAGTAGCGGCAGTGGTGCCAGTGCGAGATAAGCGCTGCATCTGGGTAAATATCGACTCTGCCCACAAGCTTTCATTACAAGAAGGCGCGAAACCATCTAAAAACCAAGCATCAATATAAGGGCGCTTGATAGCGGTCTCAGTATTTAAAGTAGCTAGGCTATTAAAAGTAGCCAGACTTGCCAAACCATCGCCCGCATCGCCCAACCAAATATCAAGCGTGATATTATCGTCAATAAAATTTAGTCGATGACAGCCAGCAATCAGCGGTGGGTAGTTTGCTAAAAGCTCTTTAATCAATTCGGCAAGTTCGGGCGCGCGCTGTGCCCATAAAGCGAGTATCTGCGTTAAGTCGTTAAGCGGTATGGGGTATTTTTCGGTAGTGATAAAGTGTAAGCGCGCGCTTGTTAACTGCGGCTGCTGCGTACGAAGCTGTCGCCAAAGCTGCCATGTCGCTAAAAAATTCAAGCCCGTCCCAAAGCCCAATTCAGCAATCGTAAAGCATTGCTTATCAGCAAGGTTTGCTAGGCGCTCGGGTAATTGATTATGGGCTAAAAATACATGGCGAGATTCTGCTAAGCCATCAGCGTGCGAGAAATACACATCGCCAAACTCCCCTGATACTGGCACTTGATTGCCAGCATCATCGGTTTGCCATGTAATATTAGCAGGGGTAATCACATCTGGCGGCGCAGGTTTTTTAGGGGGCTTGGTGGCTTTTTTATAAGTGGCAGGAGAGGTAGGCTTAGATATAGCTGATTTAGACTGAGGTTTAGACACAAATTTGGACATAAAGCATCACATTTATAGAGGATTTACTACCAGCGCTCGCGGCGCACAAACACCAACCACGAAATAAATATCCCAACCAATAAGCTCATTAACACCGTAAATGCGCCGTATAAAAACAACTGACCTTTGCTTTCATAAACCAAAACGTTTACTTGTGTTTGTAAGTCATTGACTTGACGCTGAAGCTGGGCATTACGGCTAAGCAATTCTTGATTGGCTTCAGAGAGCGCTTTAGTTGATGGTTGTAGCTGCGCCGCTAAAGTGTCGCTAATATTGGTAGCAGGCTGAGCATTGGTAGCTGGGTTCGGCGCTGTAGTAGACACCGTATTTGAGGCAGTATTTGGAAACGCTAGTTGATTAACAGTATTGGGCGCTAATACAGCGTTAGGCGCTAGCGGAGCAGTTCCTGCCACAGGATCAGCATTGGTCACAGTTGGTGCTGCTTGTGCTGATAGACTGGCAAGTAATAATAAGCTTGCAACGCTAACATTAGTAACGAAACCAAAAGCGGGCTTAGTAACATGATTAAAAACATGATGAGAAACAGAACCATTTAATAATAACTGCTGAATCACGATGCTGTTACCTTATTTGCTGGCTTGTCTGATGATGTAACTGCGGCACTGTCAGTAGGCGCAGGCAAGGTCTGCACGAACGGCTTGATATCTACATGGCTATAGACGCCATCACGCAAATAAGGCTCAGCGCTTGCCCATGCTTGCGCGGCATCAAGGGAGTCAAAGTCAGCAATAATCAAGCTGCCTGACATCTCGCTTTTACCGTGTTCGATGGGCGTTGGACCTGCGATAATAAGTCGCTGCTCGCTTTGTAATACTTGCAGGCGGGCAACGTGTTCGGCGCGCGTCACCTGACGTTGGGCGCTGCTGCCAGCAACATCGTGGCCGATAATAGCAAATAAGGACATGGGACTTCCTCAAGTAAATAATATGAATAAAGCGCTAATAACGACAATAAAAAACAATGATGATATGTCTCATTATATTTTTAAGTCTTATATTATGATTGAACTAGCTTCTATTTAGTGGTTTTATCGGTTAACGCTGGATTGAGATGGTTCTTTAATACGGCAAATTGCGCAATTACGAATACCAACATAATCGGAATCCAGCCGTAAGTTTTAAAGTTAATCCAAGCCTCATCAGACATCGTAAATGCCGTGATATAATGCAAAATACCCATAAAGGCAAAAAACAGTGCCCAAGCGACGGTCAGTTTTTTCCAGCCACTCAAGGTCAGTGAAAACACTTCTTTCATCGCCAATTGCATCAATGGCTTATTGATGATGGCACTGACCAATAGTGTTACCGCGAAGATACCGTTGATGATAGGCGACTTCCAGCGTAAGTAGATGTCGTCACGCAATAGCAGCGTCCCACCGCAAAAGACGATGGTTAATAATAAAACGACCCATTGCTGCTTATCAAATTTGCCTTTTTGACGCACAAAATGGATGGCATAAATGATGATAGTGGCCACGAGCAAGGCGCCTGCCGCCGCTAAAATGCCACTGTAACGCGCAGCAATAAAAAACGCGATCAACGGAATGAAGTCTAATAAGGCTTTCATAGCAAATAGGATGTCCAACAAAAAACGTATGGGGTAGTTTACACGTCTACTGCTGCAAAAAAAAGCAAGTAACAGGATAATCATCCGTTATGATCTGCCTTCATGCGTTATCTTCGCCGCATTTCGTCTTTTTTACTGATAATATAGTCAGTAATGACAGCATATCTATATGCACAACACTTTCAACACCCTCAATATCTTAAGGCCAGCTTTATGAAAATCGACTTACATTGCCACAGTACATGCTCTGATGGTACCTATGCGCCGACCGAGGTAGTACAGCGCGCGCACAACGCTGGCATTCATGTACTGGCGCTGACCGATCATGATACCTTGATGGGTATTGACGAGGCACGCGCGGCGGCGGCGGCCTATGATATACAATTAATCAATGGGGTTGAGATTAGCTGCGAGCATACACTTAGCGGCGGCTATGGCAAAAATAAATCCACCAATAAAATTATCCATGTGTTGGGACTTGATTTCACCGACTTTGATAAAATGCATGCGACGTTGCAGCAATTGCAAGACAGCCGTGCCACGCGCGGTCAGCGTATCACTGAAAAGCTTAGCGAGCTGCTAGATATTGATTATACCGAGCTATGGCAAGCGGTGCTCGATAAAGCAGGCGGCAATCCACAAGCGGTAGGGCGTGCGCATATTGGGCAAGTGTTGTTTGAGCGCGGTGCGGTAAAAACCGTGCAAAAAGCCTTTGATAAATATCTGGCCGATAATAAGCCCGCTTACGTGGCGATTGAAGCATTAACCATGCAGCGCGGCATCGAGCTGATCCACGCTTGCGGCGGCAAGGCGGTACTCGCGCACCCAACGCGCTATCAGCTATCTGCCACCCGCGTACGTAAACTGATCGAAGAATTTGCCGAGCTTGGCGGTGATGCTTGTGAGTTACCTTCAAATAGCGAACCGATTAGTACCCGAAGAATGGTCGATCGCAGTATCGCTGAACATCAGCTTGCGGCCTCTATTGGCAGTGACTTTCATGGAAGTAATATGCCGTGGCGACGTTTGGGCGACGTACCAAACCTTAATCCTGAACAGCAAGGTGTTTGGCAGTCATTTGCGGCATTGGCTTAGTCCAAAACAGGTTATTCTTAAGCTTAATAGATACGCTAAAATAAAACTTTAGATATTGACGGGTAAATCGATTAAAACCGATTGATAATTAAAGGAAAAATTGCCACACTAAATGCGTCAGTTTAGGTCTAATATAAGTCATGCTGTTTATTTTCATGTTTGGTTTGGCTCAATAACTTTCACTATCTGCGGTAGCCCATTATGGCTGTATCGATATCTCATCTAGGCTATAGAAAGCTCTCGCGAGTGATTTTCGAGTGGCAAGCGGCTGATAGGGCCTCACTGCTGGCGCTGTTTGTGTTAATAGAAGTCACCTCACATTGGTTATGGTGCGCGTTTGTTTGGTGGCGCCAAGATCTTTATGGCTCCTATGTAGATATGGGTCTGCTCTATCCTTTATGGACTGGGGTGACGCTGATGCTAGTGTTCTTTTTTTGGATGGTCAGCCGCACATCGCCGATTAGGACAGACACAAGCTCGTTATATAAATGGCAAGCGGTTATGATCACGCTTTATAGCCTTTATATTGCAGTGGTAATTTTAGTCATGGGTCATAGCAGTTTGGTCGCTGGGGTTTCGCTGGTTGGTGGGGCGATGCTTGGGATGATGCTGATACGGCGGCGCTATGTATGGAAAGCCTTTTTGGCTCACATTGCTTTGATCTTTTTGGTCACCTTAATTCCTTATTTTGGTTTTACCATTCCCAATCTGCGTCAAATGACCATCACTTCTTTTCCCTTAGATACTTATAGCTATCTTACCTTTAGTGAAACGGCGGCAATCGAAAACGCCATTTCTGCTGCAATTTTTCAAAATGGCACGCTCAGCTGGGATACATTTAATCAACTGCGCTCTTCTTCGGCATTTTTTTGGCGTACCACTCATATTTATATGGCGCTGCCAAAGGCGATTTTTATCATCTATATGTTTCGCACCCTGCTGTTGATATTGGATAATAGTAAAGCTGAAATCATGCAGTATGCCAATCAAGACGAATTGACCCAACTAAAAAGTCGGCGCTACGGTTTGACGCAAATGCAGCAAGCACTGCTAGCGATGGACGATAAACAAGATTTTAGCGTGGTTTTATTGGACTTAGATTGGTTTAAAAATATCAATGATAACTATGGACACGATGTCGGCGACCAAGTTTTGTCTGAGGTTGCCCAAACGCTATTAAAATCGTTATCAGAAGAGATGATTGTCAGTCGTTATGGCGGCGAAGAGTTTTTAATCGTGCTGCCAGATACCACGCACGAGGGCGCGATGACTATTGCTAAACAGCTACGCAAAGATATCGCCCAACAAGTCATCAAGAGCGATGATAATGTCGATTTTTATATCACCGCCAGTTTAGGGGTTTATACTCTGACGCATGAAGAGCGTGCGCGTATTCAAAATGAGTATAAAGCTTTAGCGCTAGAAGAAAATACGCAAGCGCTGACAGAAGCGCGCAAAAACCGTAGGCAAGGAGAGCGTAGACAAGAGCGTGGCTCGCACAGCTCAAACCAAGCAGGCGCACAACAGACCCATGCACAAAAAAGGATTTCGCAGAGAAGAAAGCGCGCTGCTAAAGAAATAGTGCAAGCCCAACTGCCCAGCGATATTTGTCAGCGCTTAATTTGTATCGCCGATAAAGCCTTGTATGAGGCAAAAGACCGCGGGCGTAATCAGGTGGTCAGTGCCAACCATATGCTCGCGGCAGAAACAGACAAGATCGCTGTCCTTTATGCGACTAGCTAATCGTTAACTAACGCCAGATGAAGTGCTTAAATTCTGTACTAAGCTTGAAAGTACACTGGTTGCAAAGCTGCCGGTCGTTAAAGTAAAACTGAGTACCAAGCTCAGCCCATGATCTGCGTCCTGCCATTTCCAGCTTAATTCTTCAATCGGTAATCTTAGCGCGCGTCGTTGTGCTTTGATATCGCGCTGCTCTAAGCCTGCTGCCAACTGACTTAACAATGGACTTTTCTGTACGATAATATTTTCGATAGTAGCTGCTGCGCCACTGACTTTATCATTACCCACGCCCCATAATACTGCCGTTGGATGAATATCACCGCTGGCAAGTCGCGCTTGCAAAGTGTCGTCCATTACTTCGCTGGCAAATATTGAACCTGAGCCATCCAAATTAAACACTTCACCGGTAAGCCCCGTATTCCAGCTACCATCACGCACCCGCGCTGCTAATATCTCATTAAATATCAAGCTGCGCGCCGCTGATAATTCCATACTGTTTTGTTCACGCGGCGCCTGTTTACGTTTGCCTTTTTTGGGTTGCGGACGACTTTCTGGCGCTGGACGCGCAAATAACGCCAATGCTTCTCTAACATTATTACCGTGACGGCCAAAGCGCTGCGGACCAAAATAATTGGGCACGCCCGTTATGCTGATATGGGCCAAATGCTGCTCGACGGTATCCTTGTTGCTTTTGTTAGACGGCGTCGTCTCTGTGCCCGCAAACTGGATGTCACGCAAGGTAATGATAAATTGATTGGCTCTATGCGTACCACGATTGAGTTTTTTATTATGCCACTCCTGCGCAAGGATGGTGAGCGATTCATTGGCGCCAATATCTACTGGAGCAAATTCAGACTCAGGTAATTGCTTTTTTGGTAGGCGCAGGCTAAACCACTGTGTCGTCAGCGCATGACGGTCTTTTAGTCCCGAGTAACCGACATCACGCAGTGGAATTTCTGCCCACTCGGACAGCAGTTTAGCTAGATAGGCGGTATTCATACCGAGCTTTTCGATATGCAGCCATAAGTGTTCACCTTCGCCTGTAAAGTCGAGCGGCAATATCTCATTGACCACAAAATCTGTGGCATGGGCTTTATAGGTCGCTTGTTTTAAAGGCGACTGCGTCGGCTGTGGTAATTTGGATGTATCAGTGGCGGCGGTAATATCGATATTTGAGATATCAAAGGTTTTATCAGTCAAAGGTTTGTTATTAGGAGAATCGTTATTAAATGAGTCGTTAGCAAAATCGTCTTGAGAAGTCATAAAAGGTATCTTTTGTATTGATAAAAAGTGGTAAGAGCAAAACGTTAAAGAGGGAATAAAGGTAAGTTTACGTTTTGCAACGCAGTCAGTATATAAAAAAATGGCGTCTGGCAATGGGTCTTGCTAGTATCAAAGTATCTGGCAAGACATCTGGTTTTTTAATCACGTATTTTGGGCGTTAATATTTTATTTAAAATGCCGATAAAAAATACGTTTGCAGCAGGAAATAATAAATTTTAATAATAACCGTTAAGGATAACTATGACCAGCTCAACTATCAAAACCGTCACGATCGATAAAGCCGATATCCCTAATGGCGGCATGAAATCGTTCAAGCAAGACGATGACAGCATCATTTTAGTCACCCGCGATGATAATATGTTCTACGCTTTCGATGGAAAGTGCCCTCACGCTGGGGCTGATTTGGGCGCTGGTGTGCGCTGTGGCAATCGAGTGATTTGTCCTTGGCATCATGGAACGTTTGATAGCACGGACGGCTCATTATTAGAGCCGGTTGCCGCTGACGGCTTAACCCAGTATCAGCTTACTGACAATGGCGACAGCTTGAGTGTCAATACCAGCAAAACTATAGATCACAGTACCATCAATGACAAACTTGACGACACTCATACCGTGATCGTAGGTAGTGGCGCGGCTGGATTTATGACCGCGCTCCGCCTTCGTAAGCTCGGCTATGGCGGCAAAATCACCATCATTAGCGAAGATGACAAAGCCCCTTATGATAGAACATTATTGTCCAAAGCCTTTTTGTCAGGTGATGCAGATGAGAAAAAACTCATGCTCGGCGGCAGTGACTGGGCAGAAAATCACAATATAAACTTGCAGTTAAAAACCACTGTCAGCGAGGTGAGGCCCAATGAAAACGTCCTGACCGTCAAAAAAGATACGGGCGATAATGAGACCATCCGCCCTGACTTTTTAGTCGTGGCGACGGGCGCCGAGCCGGTCATTCCACCGATTGAGGGGGCTCAGCAAAACGGCGTCTATACCCTTCGCAGTTTAGACGATGCTAAAGCGATGAAAGCAGCAAGTGTGGATAAGCGTGTGATCATCGTTGGCACCGGATTTATCGGAATGGAGGTCGCCTCAGCGCTTGCAAAAGCAGGTCGTGTTGCTAGCGTTACCGTGATAGGTCGAGAGTCTCGTGTCATGAGTCATATCATTTCAGAGTCAGTCAGCGCTGCGCTCATTAACCGTCACCAAGACCGAGGTGTGACCTTTGTCCTTAATGCTTCAGTCGGCAAAATCAATGGCGATGATAAAGGGGTGAACGGTGTGACCCTTGCAAGTGGCGATCGCATAGACGCTGATATGGTCATTCTTGGTACGGGCGTGTCACCGCGAACGGATGTACTCAGCGACGTCAACGATCCTGATGGCGTGCAAGTTGATAATCATCTACAACTGCGCGACGGTGTTTATGCACTCGGCGATATTGCCAAAGCGCCTAATCAAATGGGACGACTGCGCATTGAGCATTGGCGCGTGGCGCTACAGCATGGCCTTGTAACCGCGGCAGCGATAGTGGGAGCAGACGATGTCAATGACAACGCCGAGCGTGTGCCATTTTTTTGGACGATGCAATGTGACAAAAGTATGCGCTATAGCGGTCATGCAGCCACGACTGATCATAGTATTTTGCGAGGCGATCTACAGCAGTTCAATTATATCGAGTTTTATTTTGATGATGAAGGCGAGAACACGCGAGCCAGTGCTGCTAGTGGGGTTGGTCATGATAAAGAAATGGCTGCCTTTGGCGAGCTACTACGCCGAGGTCACGCGCCAACGCGCGCGCAAATCAATGCTGGGTTTGATATTATCGAGCAAGCCCATGCGTTATCGCGCTAGTAGTAAAAACGGATACGTATTATTATAAAGGCTGGCTTGGTTATCCGAGCCAGCTTTTTATATGACTTATAAGCTATGAACGGAAAAGGAAAACCGATGCTATGAATAAAGACCACATTACTAAAGAAGCCTTAAACAAAACAACCGTATTTTTACGTCAAGCTGAAGTAAGTGATATCGACGCGCTCGAGCAATTGCTCAATCGCTGTTATCGGCAAGCGGCAGGCTGGACCAATGAAGCAGATTTGGTCGGCGGTATTCGCACCACCAAGGACGAGCTATTGGCTGTCATTAATGACCCCAAGCATTACGTTTTTATTTATCCAAAAACCACGACAGGTGAGCGTGACGGAAAAGAAACAGGTGAGCTATTAGGCTGTATCGCGGTCGATATAAAAGACGAAGTTACTACAAATCAGCGTGCTGGTAATCAAAAAGCGTATATCGGTATGTTTGCCGTCTTGCCTGAGCTACAAGGGCATGGCGTCGGTCATCAGATACTGCAGGCAGCTGAGACATTTGCGCAGCGGCATTTACAAGCAAATATCCAAGCGTCTGTACAAAATCCCGCGCGTTTAACGATGTCTATTTTAAGTCATCGACCAGAGCTCTTGGCATATTATCAGCGCCGCGGTTATCAGTTAAATGGCAATAGCATGCCGTTTCCCATCGATGGCAATAATGGCGAACCTAAACGCCAAGATTTAGAGTTGTTAGAATTAGAAAAACTTGTAAGCTAATTATCAATCAATCAGTTTTCTTAAACTAATGGCCATTAACCCCAAAAACTGCCAAAGGTCATAAACAATCCGACACTTAATAGGAGAAATGCCACGATAATTAAACGCTTAAACCAGTTAAAACCGAGCAGGCGCGTGGCATTATCATTGGACATCAAATAAGCAAACAGGCCGATTAGGCTGGCGACCAAGGTCATGATGCCAAGACCAATCGGTAATATAGAAAAATACATCTGCCACACAAGCATCTCGCAACGGTGATTATTAAACGCATCATAGCAGTATCATGATTGTGCTGTCTGCATTATCTGCCTCTTACGTTTGAAAAACGTTATCAGCATAACAGGAGGTCAAAGTGGGAAAGTTTAAAAAATTGACGTTACTCCTCCTATATATACTATTTTTTGTCACCTACTCTAAAGCACCTCCCGACAGTACGGTTGCGCGCTTGATTGCAGCACAATATAAAGAAGGTATCAAGATAATGCAGGCTGCCAAGGCGAACGCTGGCAATGACAAAATGGCACAAGATATAAGCAGTCTAATGGAGCGCATGATGCCAACGTTTGAACGCGTCGAGAATATAGACTGTAACCGCGTCAAGGGTAACCGTACTTTTAGCTGTACCGCTGATATCACCCAAAAGATTGCGGGAAATAGCAGAACTAATAAAACCATATTTAACGTTTATCAAGTCAATGGAGAATGGACGCTGGATAAGTAACCGCTTTGATAAATGAAGATATTTATATGAAAAACGCAAAATGCCTTAATGGCTAGTAATAAAAAAGGCTACCTTATTAAAGGTAGCCTTTTACTTATATTATCTGGTCCATAAAAACTAGCGCATGGTCACAAATTCTTCTGAGCCCGTTGGATGAATAGCGACCGTATTATCAAAGTCAGCTTTCGTCGCGCCCATTTTTATCGCTACCGCAAAGCCCTGAATCATCTCATCGACGCCGTAGCCAATGCCGTGTAAGCCAATGACCTTTTCTTCTTCACCTAAACACACCAGTTTCATCACGCACTTTTGACGGTGCTGCGTGACCGCACTATACATAGAGGTAAAGGTCGATTTATAGCATTTGATATTTTCTTTGCCATGCTGCTCAACGGCATCAATCTCAGACAAGCCGATGGTGCCGATAGCGGGGTGGGTAAAAATCACTGTCGGTATCAAGTCATAACTGAGATGCTCATTGGTTTTATCATTAAATAAGCGCTCTGAAAGCCTGCGACCGGCAGCGATAGCCACTGGCGTCAAATCAATGCTGTTTTCGATGATATCGCCGACCGCATAAATACCTTTGACATTGGTGTTTTGAAATTTATCAACTTTGATTTTGCCAAATTCAGTGGTCTCAACGCCGGTCACTTGCAAGTTGATATTGTCGGTTGAGGGCGCACGTCCAATCGCCCAAATCAAACAATCTACCGTATCAAGGCTACCATCTGCGGTACATAAGGTCAGGCTACCATCTTCATTTTTATGAATCTCAGTGAGTGTGGTATTAGTATGCAACTGAATACCGTCTTGCTCCATCTCTATCAGCAAGGTTTCAACGATAGTATGGTCAAATGAGCGTAGCGGCGAATGTTGACGCACATACTGGTGCACCTCAGCACCGAGGCTATTGAGCACGCCAGCGATTTCGACAGCGATATAGCCAGCGCCAACGATAGCAACCCGTTTTGGCATTTCATTTAACGCAAAAAATCCATCAGAATCGATGCCGTATTCTGCGCCTTTGATGTCGGGGAGAATCGGATGACCGCCTGTCGCGATTAAGATATGGTCGGCGGTAATCAGCTCGCCATTGACTTCGACGGTATTGGTATCGACAAATGTAGCAAAGCCTTTTATCACTTCAACACCATTTTTCGCCAGATTATTATCATAAGAGCGGTGAATGTTTTCGATATATTGTTGGCGGCTATGGACCAGTTTTTGAAAGTCAAAACCTTTGACCTCGACGTCAAAACCATAATCGGGTGCATATTTTTCGATGGCTTCGGCCACTTGCGCGCCGTACCACATGACCTTTTTGGGTACGCAGCCCAAGTTGACGCAGGTGCCGCCTAATTGGTTGGCTTCGATAATGGCGCATTTTTTGCCATAGCTTGCAGCGCGGTTAATTGATGCAATGCCGCCGCTACCGCCGCCAATGGAAATATAATCATAATGTTTGGTCATTGTTATGTCTCTTGATTTGGTTTTTATTAGCAAGGTTGTGAAATTGGTATTTATAGGGAGTAGGGTAAATATTAGCCTTTTTAACCCTACAAAAAGTATGCTTGATGATACCATGAAGTGTGACTGGTTTTAATAAGGAAAACTCATGCATATCGTTATCTTAACCCTGACTTTCGCGCTACCTGGCTGTAGCTCACTCAAAGAAAAACGCCAACGGATGGGCGGCTTGCACGCACGCTTTGGCAATAACCCAAGCGTTGCGGTCTGTGAGAGCGGCGAGCGTGATCGGCATGATGCCAGCGAATGGACGTTTGTGATCGTTGGACTTTCTAAACGTGAGGTGGAGTCGCAATGCAGCCAAATCGAAGAGAAAATAGAGCGGACGGTAGATGCGCGGGTGATGAATGTTGAGAGGGAGTTTATTTAGGTTTGGGGTAATTTGACAGCTAACCAGTTGGCTTCAAGTATGAAGACTAATACTTGTCCAACCTACAGGCTAGATACAAAACAGTATTTACTTGAGGCGTTCTATAACACTTTTTGAAATAGAAATCCAATTTAAATAGTCTTCTTCACAGATTGATAGTTCACTTTCATGCGCAGCTAAATTTCTTAATTTCCTAAGTTCAAGTATCAAATTAGCTAGATATTTTGGAATCTTATTATTATCTAACAAGTATTTAATCGTGTTGTGAGTGTTATGAAACCCATGTCTATCATCGAGGTTTTTAATTAAAGCCTCAATTTCTTTCCATGTTTCAATTATCACGTAGGTTTTAGGTAAATCATGATCTGGATTAAACTGTTTTTCTAAGGTTTCAAGAGGATAGGCTATAGTAACTCCATAGTTAATAGCATCTTTTGTTATATCTTCAATTTTGCTCTCAAGTTCAATTTTAAAATCTTTTATTTCGGCTGACTTTAAGCGACTAATTAATGACTTAATTTCTTTTCTGAAAATAAAAAATATTGAAAATACTACTATAGTCAATTCCACCTAAAAGTGTTATAAACTAATTATCAAACCCAATTGTTATTATAAAGACCATGACTTACTCACTAGATTTTCGCAAACAGGTACTAAAAAGTATAGATGACGGTATGACCTTTGCCGAGGCAGCTGAGTTTTACAATCTGAGCCCAACCACCATACAAAACTGGAAGCGGCGTGTTCATAGTAAAACAACCAGGCAAACCAAACCTTATAAAATACCAGATGATGTGCTACTTAATGATGTCAAAGAGTATCCCGATGATTACCAGTATGAGCGAGCTCGTCGCTTAAACTGTAGTAAAACAGGCATTTATCATGCCCTAAAGCGCCTAGGCATCAGTCAAAAAAAAGACCTTAGAGCATCCAAAAGCCTGTCCGATCAAAAGAGCGATATACCACAGTAAGCTTAATAGCTTTAGGCAGCAAGGCTATCCCATCGTTTATATGGACGAAAGCGGTTTTGAGCACGAGACCATTCGCTCTCATGGTTATGCACCGATTGGTAAGCCTTGTATCGATAGCTACAACTGGCAAGGTAAAAAGCGAACCAACGTTATCGGTGCTCTCTATGAAAAGATGCTGTTTGCACTAGATTACTTTAAGCACAACATTAACAGCAGCATATTCTACGAATGGTGCAAACAAACCCTAATCCCAAGTCTTAAAACCAAATGCGTGATTGTGATGGATAATGCCAGATTTCATAAGAGTAAGCGTATTCAAAAGCTACTGAATAGGCATGGTCACCGTATTCTATGGCTGCCACCGTACAGCCCTGATTTGAACCCTATTGAAAAGAAATGGGCACAAGTAAAGTTTCTACGCCAAGGCTGGATGGAGAATAATTTATCCAAGTTGTTTTATGATGTTTGTCCTAACCATAACAATTTTATTTTGAACTGACTATATAGGCCAGATAGTACTACCTATTGTTTCAACTAATAGCTTTAAATAATCAATAATTTAATTCTTCTTATTATATATTGTAGGTAGTTTTAATTAAATATAGCTATGTTACGATACATATTTAAACTAAATTCTAGTTGAAGAGTTGTTCATAGCGAGATAATGCTTATATGAGCTAAGAACGTTGTAGTGACGATACTTGGAAATGATTTTAAAGATAGTAATAATGGCTTGTGCTAAGTTATTATCTTCTAGACTGAAAGATAATAACAAACATTAAAATACGATACAAACTACATATCTTACCCAACAAAAAAAGCCACCCCCTAAAGAGTAGCCTTTTATAAATAATTATCTAAATACTATCAACTCACTTCTTTCATTTTTTGTTTAAGCATCGGCTTTAAGAACTCGCCAGTATATGAGCCTTTCACTTCCGCTACTTCCTCAGGCGTGCCTTCCGCAATGATCATACCGCCACCTTTGCCGCCTTCAGGGCCAAGATCAATCACCCAATCAGCCGTTTTGATAACGTCAAGATTGTGCTCGATGACCACGATGGTATTACCTTTATCGCGTAGGGTGTGGAGGATATGCAGCAGCTTATCGATATCATGGAAATGCAAGCCAGTGGTTGGCTCATCCAAGATATATAGCGTCTGTCCGGTATCACGTTTGGCAAGCTCACGCGCCAGTTTGACCCGTTGCGCTTCACCGCCTGATAGCGTTGGCGCAGACTGTCCAAGACGAATATAGCTCAGACCTACGTCCATCAGCGCTTGCAGGCGACGATGAATCGCTGGAATCGCTGAGAAGAATTCAGTCGCATCCTCAACCGTCATATCAAGCACATCAGCGATATTTTTGCCTTTATAGTGAATCTCTAACGTCTCGCGGTTATAGCGTTTACCATGACAGGTATCACACGGCACATACATATCAGGTAAGAAATGCATCTCAACTTTGATAAGGCCATCGCCTTGACACATCTCACAGCGACCGCCTTTGACGTTAAAGCTAAAGCGTCCGGCTTTATAACCACGCGCGCGCGCTTCTTGGGTTTGGGCAAACATCTCACGCACTGGCGTAAATACACCGGTATAGGTTGCAGGGTTTGAGCGCGGCGTACGGCCAATCGGGCTTTGATCGATATCAACCATTTTATCCAAATGCTCAAGACCGCTGATACTGTCATGCTTATCAGCGATAAGCGTTGAAGCATTGTTTAACTGGGTGGCAGCGATAGGCATTAAGGTGCGGTTAATCAAGGTCGATTTACCAGAACCAGAAACCCCTGTGATACAAGTCATAATGCCAATCGGCAAGCTCAAATCGACATTTTTTAAGTTGTTGCCTGTTGCGCCTTTTAGCTCAATCGACATCGGTACTTGTTTGGGCTTGGCTTTACCTTTTGCTTCAACTTCGATGGTTTTGGCTTTATGACGAATACTTGGAATCTCGATTCGTTTCTCACCAGACATATACTGCCCTGTGAGCGAGCCTTTGGTTGCCATAATGTCATCGACCGACCCTTGGGCAATGATATGACCGCCATGAACGCCCGCGCCGACACCGATATCAATCACGTGATCGGCTTGGCGAATGGCATCTTCATCGTGCTCGACGACCAGTACCGTATTGCCCAAATCGCGTAAACGCGTGAGGGTTTTAAGCAAGCGATCATTATCGCGTTGATGCAGGCCGATTGATGGCTCATCGAGGACATACATGACGCCCATCAGCCCCGCACCGATTTGGCTGGCAAGACGAATACGCTGCGCTTCACCGCCTGATAGCGTTTCAGCAGAGCGGGCAAGGGTCAAATAATCAAGCCCGACACTGACAAGGAAGTTAAGACGTTCATTAATTTCTTTAAAGATTTTTTCGGCAACTTCACCTTTATGACCGCCAATCTTGAGCGTTTTATAATAGTCAGCAGCATCACCGATAGACAGCTTAACGATTTGGGCAATGGTTTGATCGTCTACGCGCACATTGCGTGATATTTCATTGAGACGCGCGCCATCACAGACGTTACAGGTGGTGTCGGCTAAATATTTCGCCAACTCGTCACGTACTAGGTTGCTTTGGGTTTTGGCATAACGACGCTCTAAATACGGTAGCACGCCTTCAAACGGCACAGTTTTATTGGTTTTACGTCCGCGCTCATCAGTAAAATTAAAGGTCAGTTTCTCTTTACCCGAGCCATGCATGATGATATCTTGCTGCGCTTTTGGCAGGTCTTGCCATGGCGTATCCATGTCGATTTTAAAATGATGACAAACGGTCGATAGCAAACCAAAGTAATAGGCGTGCCGCTTATCCCAGCCATTAATCGCCCCTTGATTGAGCGATTTTTCATGATGAGTAATCAGCTTTTCTGCAGAGAAATACTGACGTTTACCGAGACCGTCACAACTTGGGCAAGCACCATAAGGGTTATTAAAACTAAACATCCGCGGCTCAAGCTCAGAAACTGCGCGATCACAAACAGGGCAAGAATGCTTGGCTGACATGACTTGATTTTCGTCACCGCCTTCTTTTGGATTGCCATCCATAAAGTGCAGCGTGACTAGACCTTGACCTAAGCGTAGGGCGGTCTCTAAACTTTCAGCAACACGGTTACCCAAGTCATCACGGACTTTAAAGCGGTCAACCACCACTTCAATCGTATGCTTTTTCTTTTTATCGAGCGTCGGTAGCTCATCGGTATCATAAACATCACCGTCGACGCGAACGCGGACAAAGCCTTGCCCAATTAACTGCTCAAGTAGCACTGTATGCTCGCCTTTACGCTCACGAATCACCGGCGCCAGTATCATAAGCTTGGTATCTTCTGGCAATGCCATGACTTGATCGACCATTTCAGTCACCGACTGTGCAACCATTGGCTCGCCATGCTCAGGGCAATAAGGCGTCCCGATACGCGCATAAAGCAGACGCAAGTAATCATAAATCTCGGTAATCGTCCCAACGGTCGAGCGCGGGTTATGGTTGGTCGATTTTTGCTCGATAGCAATCGCTGGCGACAAGCCTTCGATACTATCAACTTCTGGCTTTTCCATCTGTGAGAGGAACTGACGCGCATACGCCGATAAGCTTTCGACATAACGGCGCTGGCCTTCGGCATAAAGCGTATCAAACGCCAAGGATGACTTACCAGAACCTGATAAACCGGTAATTACCACGAATTTATCGCGTGGAATGTCTAAATCGATGTTTTTTAGATTGTGCGTACGTGCGCCGCGTATTGCAATATGGTCATGTGCCATCGTTGATAGGTTTCCTATTTGCTAATGGTATATAAAATCTAAACGTTAAATATAGTTAATGAAAGGGCTGTTAAAAGCATATTTGGTTGTTAAGTTGCTATGGCTTTATAAAAGTCTGCCGTTATCACGGAGTTTTCTTAATAAAACAACAGTTATAAAATGGTTCTTTACAAACTAATAGTTTTTATAAAGCGCCAGTGATAAAGGTTTATATAAGCGTAACGTTCAAAGCTAACTTAAGTCTTAACCTTAAAATCAATAAAATAATCTAAATGAAATGTTTGTTAACTAACATAAGTGCTTTGTTATAGATCGAATCCAGCTTTGTTTTTTAGTTTTGTTTTTCCGCATAGTTTGCGAAAAAATGTCTGTTTTGAATATTGTTAGTTGTAAGTACTGCTTGTTTAAGTATTGGTTGTTTATGTCATGCTACTTTAGATTTTATTATTTTAAATATCGTATTTCTTAAAAGCTTGGCTGCTTTAAAAGTTACTATACTTGCTATATATATCTATCATTAAAATCAGTCTAAGAACAGCCCTACGGTCAAGGCAAGTATCTTGTCAACGTCTTACTTTATTGTCATGGCAGCGGCATTATTCAAGGTGTAATGAGCCATTAGATGCACTTGGTAACAAAATTATCGCCTCCATAAAAAGCGCAAGTAAAGGCTCACCGTGCGGCTGCGGCAGTAAGATAAAAGTTTCGGCAAGCAAACGGCGAATGACTTATACTAGTGGGCTTAATTTGTAGGCTAACGCCTTGATAAAGGCGTGATAATACCAGCAAGCCGCAGTGATAAACCAGCAATGATGAACCAGTGAGGCAAGTATGAATAGCGTAGAAAAACGGGCAATTATTGGGGTCGGTGGTATCTTCGCCTTACGGATGATTGGCCTGTTTATGATTGTGCCCGTGTTTTCGGTGTATGGTGATAATTATGCGCACGCAACGCCATTTCTGATTGGTTTGGCGGTCGGTATTTATGGGCTCGGGCAAGCGATTTTTCAGATACCAATGAGCCTTGCCGCGGATAAGTTTCCGCGTAAGCCAATTATCTTTTTGGGTCTGATATTATTTGCTATTGGCGGTATCATCGCTGCCAATGCCACTGATATCTACGAGGTTATTATTGGGCGAGCGCTGGCAGGCAGTGGCGCGGTATCGGCGGTATTGATGGCACTACTTGCTGATGTGACGCGTGAAGAGATGCGCACCAAAGCGATGGCGACCATGGGTTTGACCATTGCTACCTCTATTATGCTGGCCTTTGCCTTTGGGCCTTTATTGGTCGGCTCGCTTGGTATCTCAGGGCTGTTTTGGCTCACCGCTGGTTTTGCTGTTTTAGCGATGTTGCTATTATTGTTAGTACCGACGCCGCTACGGGTGCTTAAGCACAATCTCGATAACAAGTCGATTGGTCAGCAATTGGCTGATGTGCTAAAAATTGGCGATTTAAATCGTTTGCATATCGGTATTTTTGCCCTGCATTTAACCATGACGGCTATCTTTGTTATCTTGCCGCATCAACTCAGTGAAGTACTGGGTTTATCGGTACGTCAGCAGGGTTTGGTTTATTTACCGTTATTATTTATTGGTTTTGCCGTAGCGATACCCTTTATTATTATTGCTGAAAAGAAACGCAAAATGCGCCAAGTATTTTTGGCAGCGATTGCCTTAATGACCGCGGCTCTGGCATTATTAGCACTTGGTAGTCAGGTCGGGGTTGGTATTATTCTAGGCTTATTGCTGTACTTTATGGGCTTTAATTTACTCGAAGCGACCATTCCCTCATGGATATCGAAGCGTGCGCCCGTTGCCAATAAAGCAACGGCGATGGGGCTAAACTCATCAAGTCAGTTCTTTGGTGCTTTTGTTGGCGGGGCGATGGGCGGTTTATTATTGACCCAGTCAAATCTGTTGGCATGGGGTATATTGGCCGTTATTATGGGCGCGGCATTGCTGCTGATTATTCCGATTACTGATCCACCGTATTTATCAAGCACCACGGTGACCATTCCCAAAGATATTAATATCCAAGACTGGTCACGGCAAATGCTGGCGGTAGACGGCGTTGATGAGCTGGTCGTGATGGCAAAAGAGCAGGTCGCTTATTTAAAATTGGATAAAACGCAATTGACAGATTCTGCACGACAAGAGCTGTCGCATTTAGCCCAAAGCCCCCTAGATATTTAACAGAAAAATGGTTAAAGTGAAGTCATATTACTGCTAGTATTCATACTCTATATTAGATACTCGATTAAAGCTGGCAAACAAATTATTTATAAGTAAAAGGACGATATTATGCGCGGAGTTAATAAAGTTATCATCATTGGTAACCTTGGAGCAGACCCCGAGGCTCGCCAATTTAGTAATGGCGGTAGCGTGACCAACATTTCGGTTGCCACCTCAGAGCAGTGGACTGACAAGCAAAGCGGTGAAAAAAGAGAAGCGACGGAATGGCATCGCATTTCATTGTTTAACCGTCTAGGCGAAATCGCAGCACAATATTTGCGCAAAGGCAGTAAGGTTTATATCGAAGGTAGCTTGCGTACGCGTAAATACCAAGATCCTAACGGCCAAGACCGTTATATTACCGAGATTCGTGCTGAGCAAATGCAAATGCTCGATGGTGCGACTGGCGGTAGTAATGATGGCGGCGGCTTTGGTGGTGCTCAAGGCTCGAATCAATATCAGAATCAGGGCAGCGGTTTTGCTGGTCAGAACCAAAACCAAAGTGGCCAAAATAACTTTAACCAACAGGGAAATAACCAACAAGGTGGTTATAACCAAGGCGGCGCTCAGGGTAGCAACCAAAACAGCTTTAATAATCAAAATGTGCCTGCACAGCAGAACCAATTTAATAAACCTGCTCAAACAAAACCGACGGCAATGCCTGACGGTCCGGTAGATGACGATATTCCTTTTTAGGATACGTAATCTAATAATGTTGAATGAATCAGAGAAAAGAGCTTACTTTTAGAGGCTCTTTTTTTTATATGATAAATTCTATTTAATATAAAAGTTTATTTTCTCAAAAATAATTATTTGCTTGCTGATATTTATTATTAAATACCCCACTCTCAACTTATTTTTCTAAGGTATTGGTTTACTTAGTTTTTAAAATTTCAGTTAAAACAATTAGAATTTTAAATTCTATAAAAATCAAAAGCCTACGATAAGTTGAGATTGGCGTTATTAAATATCAATCAATACTTGTAGCGGTTTATATTTTTGTTTATATTACTGCTACTTACGATTTTTATTACGCATAAGTTTTTAGTAAAAATCCAACTCGGTTATAACCTTAATATAAAAGTGGAGTTTACGATGAACAAAAATAACGTCATAGATTTAAATAGTTTAAACGTTGATGAGCTACGTGCGATTACTGAAAATGCGCAGCAATTGATTGAAGAAAAACAGCATCAGCGTTTATATGACGCCTATATGCAGTTTGAAAAAATCGCTGAAGAAAGCGATGCCAGCATCGAAGAAATTCTACAAGCGGGCGAGAAGCTGGAGAAAAAACGCAGCATTAAATATCGCAATACCGATAATAATGAAGAAACTTGGACTGGACGCGGACGCAAACCGACTTGGTTGGTAGATGCACTAGCGTCAGGTCGCAAGCTTGAGGATTTTGCCATTTAGCCATTTAAAAACTCTTGGTTAAAGGCTTATTCTATTCTGCTTTCATGTATTATTAATTATGATGGTTTTATAAAATAAGTTGCTAGATAAAAGCCAGTCTCTTTATCGCCACTATTTTGGTGCAAAGATACTGGCTTTTTTTTCTGTCATCTGTACGCCATTGTTTGCTATGATAATGACGTTTTTGTCTTCTATAAGAGTTAGCTAACCGTGCCTCACGTTTCCACGTCGTCTCACAAGCGTCCCCGCAAGCTCTGGTGGCTACTTGGCTTTATATTATTTGCGCTATTTGCCGTGTTGCAAATGCCTGCCGCGTGGCTGCTTGAAAAATATGCCCCTGATACGCCGTATGTACAACATGTGTCTGGCAACTTATGGCAGGGCTCAGCGATTTGGCAGCTACCTGTGTCAGCAACACCGCTTACCGGTGCTGCTGAGTGGTCGTGGCAGCCATGGCATCTACTATTAGGCAAATTAGGCGCAGAGGTCGATATCAGCTCAGAGCAGACCCGCTTAAATGGTCAGGTGAAAGTAGGCACCAGCTCATGGCAAATTCAAAACATGAGCGGTAAGATTGCCCCTGAAACTTTATCAAATGTGGTCGATTGGCAGCTGCCTAATACCCCCATTCAGGTCAATAACGTTTCATTAAAACGTCAATCTGCTAAAAATTCTGAAGCAGGCAATTCAGATAGAAACGCCGCCGGTTTTAGTGAGGCCAGTGGTCAGTTAACGTGGGTTGGTGGCGAAGTCGGTTATCCTAGCGGTGGTAAGGTTTTTTATCTCACCATGCCTGCGCTGCGAGCTGAGCTCAGTGCCGAGCAAAAAAATAATAAAAATCTGCTGCATGTCAATCTTATCAACAATCAAGATAAGCGCTTGGGCGATTTGTATATCGATGGCGATAATATGCTAGATGTGAGCTTAACCCAGCGTTTACTAGAAAATATGCCAGAATATAAAGGGCAAGCTCCGCAAGACACGCCTGTGGTCAGTGTGCGCCAGCCATTGCTTAGTGGCTTAGGGGCGCGCTAGATGATGAATGTTGCCGATGTATCTAGCCGTTTAAAACCTGTTATTAATACCCTCAATCGCTTTGCAGCAGCACTATTGCTATTAGCGATTATTTGGCTATGCTGGAGTGCTGCGCGTTTACTCTGGTTGCTGCTAGCTGCGCCATTAGCGCCTACCTTACCGCTTGCTCCTTTACAGAGTACAGCGAACACCAGTACAGATCATAGTGGTTTATTTGCCATTTTTGCGGACCCTGATCCTACCGCTGCGCCCGTACAACCGCCGCCCAATGTTTTGTTAAAAGGTGTACTTATCGCCATACCAGAGAGTCTGTCTTCGGCGATGCTGGACGTCAATGGCGAAGTAAAAAATTACCGTATCGGTGACACTTTAAAAGACAGTGACTATACGCTGGTCGCCGTCGATTGGAATGAAGTCATTATCGCCGATGCTTACGATAAAGAAGTCGTCATCAGAATGCCAGAAGCCATGCCGCTTGATCAAAGTGCCATGCTGGCGGGTGCGGTGGGCAATCAGCGTTTGCCCGATAATAGTATGTTGCCAAACCTGTCTAATGCGCCAATGTCCGAGCAAGGCAACCCTGAAACTGAGCAAAATGGCCAAGAAAATGGTCAGGCAACCGATCAAAGCGCGCCGCAGTCGCCAATTGATGAAGCCGTTACCGAATTACAGTCAAACCCAGCCAGTTATTTAAGTCGGATGGGAGTGATGGCATCTGGAGAAAGCTATCAGGTCACCGCCGCCATGCCAGCCAAACTGCGTAACCGTTTAGGGCTAGAGCCGGGCGATAAGGTACTAACTGTTAATGGTCAAAGCGTTGGCAGCAATCCCGGCCAAGATGCCAGTATACTGCAGCAAGTCAAACAATCTGGCGAAGCGCAAATAGAAGTACAGCGCGGCGATCAAGTTATCACCATTCGCCAGCAGTTTTAGTTAAAAAGTTCATCGGTTAATACATTTGGTTCATATTATATTTAGCAAAAGTTTTATTCAGCAAGCACGAAAATCAGTATATCCGCGTCATCACTGTAGGTAATTATCAATATGGTCAGTTCTCAAAATTTTTCGGTCACGCCTTTGTACCATATCTTGCAGCGTTTGATGCGTTTGTGTCGGCCGCTATGTTTAGCCGTTCCGCTATGGGCAGCGAGTACAGGGCTTGTTAGTGCAGAAAGCTGGAAAGTTAATCTGCAAGATGCCGATATCAAAGCATTTATTAATGAAGTGGCGACCATTACCAATCAAAACTTTGTCCTTGATCCGCGTATCAACGGTAACGTCACCGTCATCTCTAATAAAGCGCTATCGCGTGACGAGATTTTTCAGCTGTTTTTAAGTGTCATGCAGGTCAATGGTATTGCCGCTATCGATTCGGGTACGACCATTAAGCTGGTACCAGATAACGTCGCCAAACAATCTGGCGTGGCGGTGGACTTACGCGGGGACAGTTTCGGTGAAGCCTTAGCGACACGGGTGATTTATTTGACCAATACCCAAGCGGCAGAAGTGCTTGGTGTCATTCGGCCCTTGATGCCGCAGTCCGCCCATGCAGCAGCGGTACCGGGCGTTAATGCGCTAGTATTGTCTGACCGTGCTGATAGTCTTAATCAGCTCACGTCACTTATCCGCGATTTAGACAGCAACGTCAATGACAGTTTGCAAGTCATACCGCTGCGTCATGTCGACGCTGAGCGTATGATGGAGTTGATTAGCGCCTTGGTGGCAAGCGCAGGTAGCGGGCAAGCACAAGGTGGCAGTAATCAGCTAAAAGTCATCGCTGACACCTCTAGTGATAGGCTGCTCGTCAAAGGCAGTCCGGAGATGATTGCCAAAGTTCAAGAAATGGTCAATCAATTAGACACTACGCCTTCGAGACGTTTAAGTGGTCTGCGCGTCTTTCGCTTAAAATATGCTAGTGCCGGTCACATTGCAGAGATGCTGCGCGGCTTGCTTGCCAGTCAGTCTATTAATAGCGCTGGTGCGGCTTCAACTTTAGAGTCAGCTTCGCTAAACGGCGCCAGTAGTACAGGCTCGGCCCTTAACAATAATACTAATGCGCTTACCAACAGTGCTACGAATACTAATACTGGCGCTACGGGAGCAGCGTTATCTACTGCAAGTACAGGTGGCACAGGTAATGGTATCGGCGGGCGACCTTTTAGCATTATCGCGGATGAAACGCAAAATGCTGTTATCGTCAATGCCGCGCCCGAGCTGATGTTTGAGATTGAGGATGCCGTCGCTCAGCTCGATAGCCGCCGTGCCCAGGTTTTGATTCAAGCGGCGATTGTTGAGGTTTCAGGCGATGACGCTACCCAACTTGGCGTACAATGGGCGCTGGGTAATGCCAATAGTGGCTATGGCGTGGTCAACTTTAATAACGTCGGCGCGAGTGCCGTCTCGCTTGCCGCCGCCGCGTTATCAGGTGGCGCAAATATTAGTGCAGCAGCAGGTTCTATTGCTGGGGCGTTAATTGGCATCGGTGATAGTAAAAAAGACAGCCAAGGTAATACTCAGTTTTATGGTGCAATCTTACAAGCGCTTGATTCGTCGACCAGCGCCAATCTGCTGTCGATGCCATCAATTCTAACCTTGGATAATGAAAAGGCCAGTATTTTGGTCGGTCAAAACGTGCCTTTTGTCACCGGCTCTTATACCACAGGCAGTGACTCATCAACCAATCCATTCCAGACCATTGATCGCCAAGATATTGGTATTAATCTAAATGTTATACCTCATATCGGCGACAATGGCACCGTACGTCTAGAGGTTTCGCAAGAGGTTTCGTCGGTAGTACCTGGCAGTGCCGCCAATGCCAGTGGCCTGATTACCAATAAAAGCTTGATTAATACCACCATCCTAGCCGACGATCAGCAAACCATTGCCTTGGGTGGTTTAATGCGCGATAACACCACTACCCGCCAACAAAAAGTTCCCGGTTTGGGCAGTGTACCCGTCATCGGACGGCTGTTCCGTTCTGATAATGACAGCACGCAAAAGAGTAACTTAATCATATTTTTGCAGCCGACCATCTTACGTGACGGCGGCGCTGTCGCTAGTGTGACTGAGCGCAAATACAATCAGATGCGCGTCCTACAGTTGGTTATCGACAAAAACGGCACTATTAAACAGCTGCCACTTAGCGGTACAGAAGGCTGGAATGGCAATGTCAGCGCAGACTATGAATTGATGCCACTCAATCCACTGGTACCTAAGCGTGACCAAACGCCAAAAACCACTTCACAAGGGTTTACCAAAGTAGATACGCCAAGTAGTAGTGGCATCACCACGTATCCTTTAAAACGCTAAATTCTAATATAGAGCGCTTGCGAATGGATAACGCAGGCGCTAACTTCTTGATTAGAATACAGCCCATCTCATCAGTAAATGTACGGCATGATAGCGCTGCCGTACATTAGCTTGCGTATTCATAACACAGATAAACACAGTACATTTTAGAGGAGCGTATAATTAGAGTGAATCTAATAACATATTGCTTTTATAAGCAATTTTTTAAGATAATTATTTAAATAACTGTCCTTTAAGTAGACTGGGTTAAGTTAGTGATTTTTAAGTTAATAGTAAAAGTAGCTAGAACCTATAGGCGCCACTAATGAGCAATCTTGATAATGAAAAGAAAAAGAAATGGTTAGCCTTAAGTGCGGTTACCATGGCTGTATTACTGATTCCGCGGCGTAGTAGTAAAAAGGCCGATAGCCAATTATCAAATCATAATAACGATGATAAAGTGCCTGACGAAAAAGCAGCTAATAAAGTCTCTAATTTAAAATAAACGTCTATATTTAAGAAAAATAATGAAAACCATTAAATTTGGAGGCTATTGATGACTGCGATTTACGCCTCATTTAACGCTAATGAGAAATTGCCTACAATTTTTCCTCTCATTGATACCCATACCCATTTTGACGCTCCCGTGTTTGATGTCGACAGAGAGGAGCAAATACAAAAAGCGTATCAGCGAGGCGTGCGCCATTTGGTATTGGTAGGGTATTTACAACGGCATTTTGACCGTTTATACGCAACTAAAGAATTTATTAATAAACAGGTGCACGCTATTGCAGGACAGACATTTGAGCAAAAAGAAATCTCTCTGCATGCGCATATTGCCCTAGGCTTGCATCCTTTTTATATCGATAATCATACGGATGAGCATTTAGAAAACATGGCGCAGATGTTAAATGACAAACGTCCTTTGGCCATCGGTGAAATCGGCTTTGATACCTTTACGGATGAGATGAAACAGCCTGATATGGTCGCCAAGCAAGCGCGTTTTTTTAAAGCCCAATTGGATATGGCGGTGAGCCAGCAGTTACCTGTGATGCTACATATCCGTAAAGCGCATGCTGAAGCATTGGCGTTGTTAAAGGCGCATGACTATGATGCTCATGAGCTTGGCGGCGTTGCCCATAGTTTTAGTGGCGGTGAACAAGAAGCAAAAGCCTTTGTAAAACTGGGCTTTAAACTTGGGGTGACCGGTCAGGTGACCAATCCAAATGCCAAAAAGCTGCGCCGTGCGATTCAAGCAGCGGTCGATACTTATGGTATTGAATGTTTGGTCATCGAGACAGATTGCCCAGATATGACGCCGATAATGTGTCAAGTTTCGAGCGGTAGTCAGTCAGCACTTGGCCAAAGCCCAGATGATGAATGGGGCGATGCACCCGCTCATGATAGAAATGTCCCAGCCAACTTACCTTATGTATTAGGCAGTTTAAGTGAATTACTTGCTGTGCCAACCGAGACGCTTGCCGAGCAATTTTGGCACAACAGTTGCAATGCTTTACGTACCGATTGGCGTTATCCAGTTCAAGAGTAGTCCAAGATACTTATTAATAATAAACAACCTTTTAATCGAGCTTTAATTTGTTATGACCGAAGAGACACAATTGCAGCAAACTATAAAGCAAACAGATACTTTAGTTAATAAAGAGGTCACTGCGCGCAGCGAGCAACAACTTGCTGCTGACAGCGTCGATGTGATTGATGAATCGTCCGAGCAGTATGAACGCCGTTTTAAAGGCACGCAAACATTGTATGGTGCCTCTGCTGTCGATACCTTTGCCGCAGCGCATGTTTACGTCATTGGCGTTGGCGGGGTGGGTTCTTGGGCGGCAGAAGCGCTGGCTCGCACCGCCGTTGGTACGATTACATTGATTGATTTGGACATATTGGTGGCGTCAAATGTCAATCGTCAGCTACCCGCGTTAGACAGTACCTTTGGTCAAAGTAAGATTGCGGCAATGGCAACACGTATCCGTGAGATTAATCCGAAAGTTGAAATAAATCTGATAGATGATTTTTTAACACCTGAAAATGTCGCAGCATTATTGCCCACGCGCGAGCAAGCAAAAATGGCTATGCAAAAAAATCCAATTGTTATTTTAGATTGTGTTGATGATATGAATGCTAAGCTTGCTATTGCCCTGCATTGCCGTTTTAACAAACTAAAATTGGTGTGTGCAGGCGGAGCAGGTGGTAAAATAGACCCGAGTCAAATTCGTGTAAGCGATTTACGCGATAGTTATCAAGATCCGTTGTTGGCAAAGCTACGCAATAAACTGCGCCATGAAAAAGGGATTAATAGTACGCTTAAAGAGAGATTTGGCATCAAATGTGTCTATTCGACAGAGCCACCGCGTGTTGATAAAAGCTGTCAAACAGGCGGTTTACACTGCGGTGGCTATGGTTCGGCGGTCGTCGTCACCTCAGTGGTCGCGATGCTGATGGTTAGTGAAGCATTACAATTATTGCTCAAACAGGCGGCGGTCAAGCCAAGCGTCTGACCTGAATTAACGGAGTCCATTTTGTCTACATCTAACTCGTCAGAAATCGGTTATCGTTATCCTGTCGCTGCGGAAGACGCTGAGCGTATTAGTAAACTCAAAAAATATCAGGTACTCAACAATAATGAAGAACCTGCTTTTGCGCGTTTAACCGAGCTTGCGAAATTGTTTTTTAATATGCCAGTCGTAGCCATTACCTTTATGGATGAGGAAACCCAGTATTTAAAATCGCTGCATGGGCTCGATGGTATTTGTACAACGTCACGCAAAGTCGCTATTTGTAATTATACTGTCCTGTCGGATGAGGTTTTGGTACTGCCAGATTTGACAGAGGACAGTCGCTTTAGTCAAAACCCGTTGGTGACAGAAGCGCCATATTTGCGTTTTTATGCTGGCGCGCCGATTATTATGCAAGAAGATGGCAAGACCTATCGTTTGGGTTCTTTATGTTTGATGGATATGCAAGCGCACTACGATTTTACCGATAATGACGCAGATATATTGGCGCAGTTTGCTGCGATGGCTGCCGATGCTTTGAAACTTCAAGACCAGCAGCGCCATGCCAAGCATGCTAATGAGATGAAGTCAGAGTTTCTGGCCAACATGAGCCACGAAATACGTACGCCGATGAATGGCATCATTGGTATGGTTGAGATGCTCGCTGAGACTAAGCTGAGCGCTGAACAACAAGAGTACGTCGATAATATTAAAGTCTCAAACGAGCACTTATTGGCGATTATTAACGGTATTTTAGATTTATCAAAGGTTGAGTCGGGCAAAATGACCATCGATTCAATACCGATGAATATATCGAGCCTTTGTAACGAAGTGGTGAGTTTATTTGCGGTCAAAGCCCGTCAGCGAGGTTTGACGTTAGATTATCATTATACCGAGGCATTATCGCCTTATATCAAGGGTGATCCGGTACGCATCAAACAAATCATGGTAAATTTGGTCAATAACGCCATTAAATTTACCCGTGAAGGCGGACGGGTGACCATTGACGTTAAACACATGGAAAACAACCCTTGTGAGGATAAATACGGTAATCATAAGTCTATATGCAGTCATGAGCTACAAGTAGAGCAAGCTTCTCATTATAATACTGATGATAGTGGTTCGGTTAATCATCAAGACATGACGCTTTGTATTGAGGTTACAGATACCGGTGTCGGTATCAAGCCAGAATCTTTAGAGGCGATATTTGATGCTTATGATCAAGCCAATAAATCGACTCATCGCCTTTATGGTGGAACAGGTCTAGGTCTGTCAGTTTGTAAATCTTTGGTAGAGCTGATGGGCGGCTATATCGAAGTAGATAGTGCCGTCGGTATTGGTACGACTTTCACCGTATTATTGCCGCTACCTCCTATCGATGAAGCGCATTACGAGAGCTGGCAAGACTCAAACGACTTTGGTATGACAGAACCAAGTCATGAGCTTATTGGTCATATATTGCTGGTCGAAGATGATAGCGTCAATGCCATGATTGCTAAAAAAGCACTGAACAATAGCGGTCATACGGTCACTCACGTCACGGATGGACAACAAGCCATAGAGGTTTTTTCGTTAAATCCTGAGCAGTATGATGTCATTTTGATGGATCATCACATGCCGATTATGGATGGTGTACAAGCGACGATTAAACTGCATGAGCTTTATGACCCGCAAGCATTGCCGCCTATCATCGCCTTGACCGCCAATGCGATGGATGGTGAGCGTAAAAAATATCTTGATGTCGGTATGCAGGATTATTGCACCAAACCCTTTAAACAAGAGCAGCTTAATGCTTTGGTGCAATACTGGCTGATGTATAAGCAATCGATGGAAGAATAATTTCCTCATCTAAAAAGCATTTGACATTAAAAAAGCTTAACCCCTAATAGCGGTTAAGCTTTTTTTAAACGAGATAAAGACGCTTAGTTAACGCGCGTTTGGTAATCGCCGGTACGGGTGTCAACACGAACCACTTCACCTTGCTGGACAAATAACGGCACACGTACCACAGCACCTGTCTCTAGGGTTGCAGGTTTGCCGCCACCACCTGACGTATCTCCGCGCACACCTGGATCGGTTTCAGTAATTTGCAGTTCAACAAAGTTAGGCGGCGTGACCGATAATGGCACACCATTGAATAGGGTGATGGTGCAAAGCGCGTTACTGTTTTCTTTTAGCCATTTTAGTGCATCACCAATCGCGGTTTTGTCGGCTTGTAATTGCTCAAAACTCTCAGGGTGCATAAAGTGCCAAAATTCACCATCGTTATAAAGATAGTTCATTTCTGTATCGATGACATCCGCCGCTTCCAAGCTATCGCCTGATTTAAACGTCTGCTCGAGCACGCGACCACTGCGTAAGTTGCGCATTTTGACACGGTTAAAGGCTTGCCCCTTACCCGGTTTGACAAACTCATTTTCAAGAATGGCATACGGATTGCCATCGAGCATGACTTTGAGACCAGCTTTAAATTCGTTAGTAGAAAAACTTGCCACGGAAGACTCCTAAGGGTTGTAAGTATTGTCATCAATAATTGGATGTGGGGTTTGCGCCTTGCTGTGCTAAAGCTGCCTATGATGCACAAGGTTGTAGAATAATTCGTACGCTTTGATAGCGGACGTACTAAGAGCGTATAATAGCGGCTTTTGGGCACAGGTATAAGGTTGTCATGATAAACCATTTAATCACACAAAAAAACTGGCAAACGCAATTATCGGAAGCGATAACCTCTATTGATGAGTTGCTTGAGCTACTAAAGCTCCAATCATTGCGCTCAGAGGTTTATATACCTGAACATTTTGTGCTGCGTGTACCGCGCGGTTTTGTGGCAAAAATGACGGTCGGTGACGTTGATGACCCTCTGCTTAAACAAGTATTGCCCAATAAAAAAGAACAAATCGCTGTGACCGGTTATGTGGCAGACCCTTTAAGCGAAAATACGCACAATCCAGTAAAGGGTTTATTGCATAAATACCAATCAAGAGTCTTATTAACCATTACGGGTGCTTGTGCCATCCATTGTCGTTACTGCTTTCGCCAGCATTTTGACTATAGCGCCAATATGCCAACCGCCGATGCCAAAGAGCATATTATCAATTATATTAGCGCCCATCCTGAGATTAACGAGGTGATTTTAAGCGGCGGTGACCCGCTAAATGTCACCAACAGACGCTTATTTTCTTGGCTCGATACCTTAGAAGCGATTCCGCAACTGACCACCATCAGGCTGCATACTCGTTTGCCATTGGTCATTCCAGCGCGTTTAGATGAGGCGCTATTGGATAGACTGTCGCAAAGTCGCTGCCAAATAGTGATGGTGATTCATTGTAATCATGCCAATGAGATTGATGCGCTGACCGCTGAGTATTTGCAGCGTACGCGCGCGGCGGGCGTCACTTTATTAAACCAAGCGGTACTGTTAAAGGGTATCAATGATAGCATGACGGTGCAAACCGCATTGAGTCAGCGCTTGTTTGCCGCTGGCGTTCTGCCTTATTATCTGCATGTCTTGGACAAAGTAGACGGTGCTGCCCATTTTGATAGTGACGAGCAAGCTGTTATTGCGCTTTATTGGTCGTTACTGGCAGCATTACCTGGTTATTTAGTGCCAAAATTGGTGCGCGAACTACCGAATAAACCCTTTAAAGTACCGATTGATATTTACAATGAAACTTAAAATAGGCAATATGGTACATCAGAATTTTAGTAGACAAATAACGATTAAATTATTATTAATAGTAATTTTTAGTGATAAGTTTAAAAATTCTCATAAATAGGCACTGTTAAAGTACTCTGAGTCAAACTCATAAAGTGGTCAGTGAGCAGTCAATTTGAGATCTATGCCTAAATAGTTTGTGCCCGAGTGGTTTGTACTTAAGTGTCGTCGTCTATAAAGGTAAATTCTAGAGATAGACTTCTATTGATAGCCTACGCAATTACTAAGGATAGTAATGGTAAATTTATCGACATTTCAGCAGTATTTAACAACGAATGCGCCCTTATCGCAACCATTGCCTAGATCGTTTAATAGCGATGAGCAGCATTTGCGCAAATGGGCTGCGCTGTTGCCCCTGCAAACAGAGACGCAGCAAATAGAGCAATTAGAACAAGTGCTTACAGAATTGCGCACGGCAAATATAGATGATCGACAACGTCTGACGCTATTTAATATTGTGCTGGATGCGGCCAATCAGCTGATTGCGCTGCTGCGCCAGCATTATATCTATGAGACGCAGGCTTTCAACGCTTATCAGTTGGATTATGTGGCACAAGTGAAGTCGCTGTACTATTTAATGATTATGGGTTACGACGGCGTTATAAAACGAGAGATTATTCTTTTAGCAGATAATGAGTCGCAATCAGCCATCAATCTGTGGCAGCGCTATTTTATCAATGACAAATCCTCGCCGATTACTTTGGCCATTGCAACCTATCAGACGCTGCTGATGTATCAAAAGTTACTGTTTGAAGAAGCGCTTTGCTATCAAAAGCCTACAGCGTCCTTATGGTCTAATATTAATCAGCTCTACTATATGGCTTGCCAACAGCGGACAGTGGATATTGATGTCAGTACTTATATCACCACCTACTGTGCGGATACTATCCATCAGTTATATGCTCAGTTATGTTTGCATAGCTTGTTAAACGTGCGTGCCATGCGCCGAGCCAATATCTTGATGGTACAGCGTTTGCTATTAGAGTGGAGTGAACACCTTATTATAACAGTAGAGCCGCAGACGGAGACAAAGGTGTTCGTCAATTTAAATAGTGACAGCGCACCGACGTATTTGACCGCCCATTGTGCGATCAATCCTTATGATGCCCATCATGATTGTGTATTTATCGAGTTAGCGGCGCTGGTCGCTCATTTGAAATCGCGTAGGGATAAACTTATCGAGGAAGGTCGAGAAGGCGCTGAATATTGCTTGCTTAACACGGTTGCCATGACATTAAGCTATCGCTATATCAAGCCTCGCTTGACACTACCCATCAAGCAAAGTGCCAAACAAGAGGCTTACGTCATCACGCGATTCAATGACATTCATTACCGCGTCAGTAACCAGCAAAGCTTATCAAGTTTGATTGTCGCTAAAGTGCTGCCAGATTATCAGCAACCCCGCTACGATACCTTGCCAAAAAAACATGCCAACGATAAAGGGTTAGCGGTAGAGACATTTGACGGTAGATTTAATGATGGCGCTGTCAATAATGACGATTTTTCTATTTTTCGTACCTTGCGATTATTGCCCAAACCAAAAGAACCAGTGGCAACGGCTGAGCATATGGCGTGCAAAAACGTTCATTCATTTTTTGGCCCTGAGGCATCAATAAAAAGCAGAGAGACAAATGATACCCTCGAAAAAGACTATAGTCCTAAAGGTATAAAAGATATAGCAAGTATTGCTAATAATGACGTGCTAGATTCTATTAAACCGCCATCACTGCGTATTATGAGTCTGTTCTTATTATGTCGTCCTCATCAATCAGCGTCACCTGACTGGTCAATAGGGGTGGTACGCTGGCGCGAGATGGATAACGAAAAGCCTGAAATTGATTGGCAAGTACTTGGTCATCAGCTCATCGCCTGTGGTATTCGTCTGCACAATAGAGACAATCGCAGTCGGCATTTTGTACCAGCGCTTGTCGTTGGGGGCGATGAGCAATTACAGACTGTACGTAAAGATAGCTTAACAGGTATTGATAATCGCCTCGGTTTTGAATTGCAGCTGACTAAAGTGTATGAGCAAGCAAAACAAGGCGCTTTGACGGCAGGATTATTTTATATTCAACTCGATAATGTGGGTAAGATTAGAAGCAGCTTGGGTTTACAAGGCATTGATACCACCGTACAACAAGTCGCGTATGCCTTAGATGAGCTAATGACAAATGAGATAGAGGGAAACAGCCATGTGAGTCGCTTTAGCGATACCGCTTTTACTATCTTGGTAGAAAATCAAAATACCGCTGCGCTTGAGAAATTGGCTAAGAAAATTGGCTCGACCATTAGTGACATGCTAATCGAGGTAGATAAACGGACGACAAGTACCACGGCAAGTATTGCGATCGTAAAAATAGAAAAAAATACGCCTGAGCCAAGAGTGTTGCTCGAGCGGGCACTGGATGCTATCAATCAAATTATGATTGAAACCTCCAATCATGGCGATACATACCATCTGTATGACGCCAGTGAACATGCCAATAGTGATGATCATGCTTTGGCTGAGTCTTTAGTCGATGCCATTGCTAATAATCGCTTTGAGCTGTCTTTCCAGCCCATATATGATATCAATCATGATCGTAGTGATTTCTTTGAGGTATATCTGCGTTTGCCACTAGCGGATGCAAATAATACAGTATTGACCCCCGACCAGTTTATGGCGGTGGCCAAAGCGCACAAGCTCCTTGAAAAAATTGACCGCTGGATATTGATCAATGCCTGTAAAAAAATCAATGACGTGCGTAAATCCCATCCAGATGCAAGGTTATTGGTACAACTGACCAATGCGTCGTTGATAGATAAAAAACTGCCGAGCGTCGCTAGTCAACTCATCAATGCTGTTGGTGGTAAAGCGGGCGCGTTAACCTTACAGTTTAACGAAAAAGACATTGCCGATCATTTGACTGTCGCAAAATCGCAATTTAAAGCGCTTAACCAAGTCAACTGCCTGCTGGGCATTAATAATTTTGGCTCATCAGCTAAGTCGGTTGAGCTGGCCAATTTTGTGCAGCCTGATATGGTGCGCTTAGCCCGCAATTATGTCGAAGGGATTGATAACCCCGAGAATTTAGAAACGGTTAAGTCGCTCATCATGCGTACCAATGAAATTAGCGTTGATGTCTTGATGCCATATATTGAAGATGCGGCGACCATGTCAGTCGCGTGGAGCGTGGGCGCACGCTACTTACAGGGTTATTATTTAGAAGCACCTAGGGCGTGTCATCAATTAAGCCAAACGACACAAGAAACTAAGTGAATGGCACTAAGGAAATGACTGGCTAACTTATCATAGCGAGTGGCAATCGCACGATACTGCTTAATCTTGGCAAAGAAGTTCTCTATTAGGTGCCTCGCTTTATAAAGCTCTTTATCGAAGTCTCTTGGCTGCAGCCGATGACACTTAGATGGTATAACTGCATTACCTTGCACTGCTTTAATCGGTTCAATAACGCGGGCATCAGCATCGTAAGCTTTATCGGCAAGCCACGTTTGGCTAATACTGACATCAAGCAATTCATCTGAGCCACACAGGTCATGAGCTGCCCCACCTGTTAGATAAAAGCCAGTAGGATTGCCTAATGCATCTGTACGAGTATGTATTTTAGTCGTCAGTCCACCTTTGCTGCGTCCAATGGCTTGATCCCTTTTTTTCCAGCACTGTGCTGGTGGGCTTTAACAATCGTGGCATCTAGCATGGCATATTCGTCATCGGATTGTTCAGAGAGTTGATTAAAAACCTGCTCCCATACGCCTTTTTTTGACCAGCGACTAAAACGAGTATGAATCACTCTGAAGTCGCCAAAGCGTTCAGGTAGGTCACGCCAAGGTATGCCGGTCTTGTAACGGTACAGAACCGCTTCTACGAACAAGCGGTTATCCTTTGTAGTAACACCAACGTCACTTGGTTTACCAGGTAGAATGTCTTTAATTCTCTCCCATTGGTCATCACGTAGGGCATGTCGTCTTGTCATAGTCATTGAGCTCAAATTCCTAAATACGATCTAAGTATAGCTTATTCTGAAATATCTATGCTAATTGATGACACGCCCTAGTAATACCATAAAAGTGGCAAGCGAGAGCTAAATTTGGGTAAATAAACTTCATGTTACATTAGCCCTGTTTAACGGTTAGCAACGATATATACTTCTACGCAGCGTTATGTTTGTTTATCCTTTTTACCTTGTATTATGGTGAAGGTAGGCGCATACATAGCCTCTGCTCCTCAATTTAAGATTATTCCACCATGTCTATTATCAAAAAATACTCATTAGGCGCTGTATGTGCCGCTATGCTATTGCTCACCGCTTGTGAAAAAACACCGCCTGATTATCGAGATCCGGTCACGCTGCCGCTTTATACTGAGGGCGATGCCGATAACGGTGCGCTGATATACCAAGATGCTTGTGGTCAGTGTCATCAGCTCAACCCTGGACTCAATAAAAAAGGGCCGCAGCTGATGAATATTTATGGCGCAAAAGCCGCCGAGCTAGAGGATTATACCTATAGCGAAGGGCTTGCGGCATCAGGTTGGGTATGGGATGCTAAGACGCTTGATACTTATATCGCTGATGCTGAAAAAGCCATGCCCGATTCAAAAATGCTGTCAGATCCGATGCCAGATAGTAAGGAGCGTGCCGATGTGATTGCCTATTTATCAACGCTGCGGGCACCGGTACCAACAGTTGATGAAACAAAATAGCAGCAACGCTCGATTGAGAAATACCTAACAGAGAGGTGTTCTTTTTTAAACCTATTTCATTAAAAAATGAGCCAAGAATCAATAATGAAGCAAGCCACCAATGACTATCGCCATAATCAGCAAAAAATTGCTCAGCTAATGGCGCAATTAAATCAAATAGTGCTAGATAAACCCGAGGTGGTTAAACTGGCGCTCAGTGGTATTTTGGCAGGCGGGCACTTGTTGTTGCAAGATCTGCCAGGTATGGGTAAAACGACGTTGGCGCAAGGCTTGGCGCAATTGCTCGGGTTGAGTTTTAGCCGTGTGCAATTTACCAATGATATGCTGCCAGCAGATATCTTGGGTATGAGTATTTTTGATCAAAGTCAGCAGCAATTCGAGTTTCGTCCCGGTCCTATCTTTACGCAGCTGTTACTCGCCGATGAGATCAATCGCTCTAGCCCTAAAACCCAAAGTGCGTTATTAGAAGCGATGGAAGAGCGGCAAGTGACGCAAGATGGGCACACCTATCCATTGCCGCAGCCGCTTTTTGTCATTGCTACCCAAAACCCTTTGCAGCAAGCGGGCGTTTATCCGCTGCCTGAATCGCAGCTGGACAGGTTTTTATTGTGTTTGTCACTTGGTTATCCATCGCCTGCCGCTGAGCGCGAGCTGTTAAAGGGACAAAATCGCCGTGAGCTATTAAAACAGCTTGGCGCCGTACTAGATACCGAGGCGGTCCTATTAGCGCAGCAAGGCGTCAAGCAGGTTTATGTCGCTGATGTAGTATTGGATTATCTGCAAAGACTGGTTGCAAAAACGCGTGCAAGCTTTGATTATCATGGTTTATCACCGCGTGGCGTACTATCACTACAGCGTGCGGCGCAAGCCTATGCTTATGTATCGGGACATATGGAAGTGACGCCTGAAGATATTCAAGCGGTGTTTGCGGCGGTCACTGACCATCGACTTGGCCAGCGTTTCGTGCCTGCACACGTGACTGGCGGACAAGTCACACAAACCATCGCCCAACGTATATTGGCAGACGTGGCTGTCGTTATTTAATCGTGCAAATTTTTTATGGTAAGGATAGGGTAGTCATGAGCATATTGCCAAAAGCCTTAACCGTACCAGCTAGATCATTATTAAGCCGTTGGTTTGCCGCGCGTGCGCCCAAAAGCGATAATGCGACGCTGAATTTGCGTAACGTCTATATCTTTTTTAGCCGTGAAGGGTTGCTGTTTGCCGTTTTATTAATCATCACCTTTATCGCTGGTATCAACTATAGTAATAACTTGGTATTGGGGCTGTGCTTTTATCTCATTAGCGTCTGGCTCATTAGCTTTCATGTAACCTTCGCCCATATCTCGGGTCTGCAAGTCCGTCTGCTTGATGTCACCATGGCAGAAGCCGGCGCGCCTGTTTGGGTCACGTTGCAGCTGCGTAATGACAGCCGCCGACCAAGACGACAGTTATTATTTACCTTTGAGCAAGTTGCCTCTGAGCAGACTGAGCAAAAGCCTTATAAAAAAGCCGATAAAAACAACGATAACCAACATGAGATTAATGCTGATAGTCAGCTCTCAGTATTGGTCACGCGCCTACAAGACGAGCAAATCATTCGTTTGCCGGTGCAGACTTATCGTCGTGGGCAGTTGCAACTACCAAGATTAAAAATAAAAACCGTTTACCCCTTAGGGATTATGCGCGCATGGTCATATGTCTATTTCGCCCGTAGCGCGTGGGTTTACCCAAAACCTGAAGTATTTGACTGGCAAGCACAATATGCCATTGCCAGTCCGGAGGATTTGCCGATAGGCGGGCAATATCGCCAAGGTCAAGACGACTTCGAGCGGCTTGATAACTATATCGAAGGCGAGTCGTTAGCACGCGTTTCTTGGGGTCACGTGGCGCGCGGCCAAGGGATGTTTACCAAGCATTTCGCTGATCCTGTTGGCCATGAGCAAACCTTAGACTATACTGATATGCCAGCGGCGCAGCATGAACAAAAACTGGCGCAAATGGCGTACGGGGTGCTGACATTGGGTGAACTTGGCGTCCCATTTAACATGCGCTTACCCAATGAGATAACGGTTAATAAGCATGCTACTGCAACGATGGGCGAAGGTGAGGCGTTTGCACAAGCCTGTTTGTTAAGATTGGCAAAATCACCATGAACAACTTCAAACACCATGCTGCAAGTGAGACACAGATAAACCCTGCGAACTTTGCGCAATTGGCATTGGGGCAAAATATCAGTGCCCCTAATGGCGTGAGCAGCCATCATAAATGGACTCGCAAGCTACTTGCCTTGCCAGCCTATTATTGGGTATTGATTGCGCAAGTTATCGTCATTTTACCGCATGCAGCGCACCTGCCGTTATGGCTCATGGGTTTTGCGCTGGTCAGTATCATTGCCCAACTACCGCGTATTAAAGCTAAGTTTAAAAAACTGACGCATCTAAAACGTGTCTATCAAAGCATGCAAATGCTTGGCTTCTTACTTGGGCTTGTGGGCTTATGGCTGACTTATAACACGGCGTTTGGTCTGGATATGGGTGTGGCATTTTTAGTACTGTGCCTTATCAGTAAGCTGTGGGAATTGTACAAGCGCCGTGATGCTTATGTGGTGCTCAATTTATCTTTGTTTGTCCTTGCTTCACTGTTTTTGATGGATCAAGGTATCGTGACGACAGTAGAGGTAATCATCGGCGCGGTTATTGTATTGTTAGCATTTATTGCGCTTAACGATGATGGCAATACTCGCGGTGATGGTCGCCTGCGTACTTTGGGCGTGCTGGGTATTGGCGCATTGCCGCTGTTGGTCGTGCTGTTTTTATTCTTTCCACGCTTGCCGCCACTATGGTCAGTACAGCTCTCAGGTCAGCAAGCGACTACAGGTGTCTCTGACAGTATGTCGCCCGGCGACTTTGCCAATTTGGGTCAGTCAACTGAGCTAGCTTTTCGGGTAGAGTTTGCAGATAAGCGCCCGCCACAACAGCAGCTCTATTGGCGCGGCTTGGTTTTTAGTGAGTTTGATGGGGTCACATGGCGTCCCAGTCCGCAGCAACGAGAATGGCAACCCGCGCCGCAAATGCCAAATTGGATAGCGAATGCCTTAGCGACTGTTCCTGATGAGGTAAAAATTGCCCCGAATCGTTATCAAATTATCTTAGAGCCAACGCAGCAAAACTGGCTGTTTGGACTTGATTATCCTTTTGCTCAGCAGCAAGATATCAGTATTACCTCAAATTTTACCTTAAAAAAAGATCAGCCGGTTACCCAGCAGCTGCGCTACGATGTCTTGCAGTTTGCGCCGATGCGTATCGACCCTATGCTGTCTGAGGCGTCGCGCCGTCTCAATCTTGCACTACCAAGTAGCGGTAATCCGCAAGCACGCCTATTGGCGCAGCAGTTATTTGCCCAGTCTGGCTCGGATCCCGTGCGCTATATACAGGCAATCGAGCGCTGGATAAACCAAACCGAATTTCGCTATACGCTATCACCGCCACGTTTAAATACCAACCGTATTGACGAGTTTTTATTTAACACCAAAGCGGGATTTTGTGAGCATTATTCTTCTAGCTTTACCTTTATGCTGCGCGCCGCTGGTATTCCTGCGCGAGTAGTGGCAGGCTATCAAGGCGGAGAGCCTAGTCGTAACGGTAACGTTTGGGAAGTGCGGCAAATGGATGCGCATGCTTGGACGGAAGTCTGGCTTGAGAGTCAAGGCTGGGTACGTGTCGATCCCACGGCTTTTGTCGCCCCTGAGCGCGTCGAGCAAGGCATGGATGCGCTGACACAGGCGCGAGGAGCGACAATGTTCGGCGATGGTGCTGGGGCACAAATCAGCTATCAGCAGTATCAAATGCTGCAAACCTTACGCCGTCTATCAGACCAAGCGAGCTATTATTGGCAAAAGGACGTCGTTGGTTACGATCAAGATAAGCAAGCTGACTCATTGCTTAAATGGTTTAATATTCGCTCAATCATGCAGCAAATCACTTGGTTGGCAGTAAGTGCCATTAGCGTTATGGCGATTCTTGTGTTTGTTATCTGGCAGCGTCGCCGCAAACGTTGGCATCCAGCAGACCTGCCACTTGCCCAACTCTCAAAACGCATCGCTAAAGCGGATAAGTCGCTTGCTCGTGATGATAGCGAAGGCCAATTGGCTTGGCTTGCGCGTTTGGCAAGCGTAATTGATGATGACAGTGGTCAAAATAGTAGTAAGCATAATAATGCCAGTAAGCTAACTGCTAGTGGTGACTCAAAAACTGTCCAAGTAAAAATTGAGCAGATTCAACAACACTATCGCAAGCTACGCTATGGCCGTTTAAGCACACTTGCAACCAGCGATAGCGAATATCAAACGGTGCTTAAACAGCTCAAGAAAGAGACAAGTGAATTGTTTTAATGGCTGTTTTGTGAAAGTGCTGTTTAGGGCGTGATAAATTTTTAGTAAAAATAAAGGAGTGGATTCATATGGCAATTTACGTAGATTTTATGCAAATAGAATTTAAAGGCTATAAATGGTGCCATATGCTAGCTGATACCTTGCAAGAGTTGCACGATTTTGCCGCATTGATTGAAGTAGATAAGCGCTTATTTCATCAAAACGCCAGTTATCCGCACTATGACGTCACGGTGCAAATGCGTGAAACCGCGCTTGAGTATGGCGCTATAGCGGCCGATCGTAAAAAAATTATTGAATGTGCAAAAAAGCTAAAAGTAGAGTTAAATGCTCAAATAGCTCGTGCTAAGTCGTCAAAATAAGATTTTTACTTAACTTACAACAATAAGTAGCCTTAATCCTAAATCGCCACTTTCAAGCTTTATTAAGATAAGCGCTCTGCTAAATAGTCCACCAGCAATCTGATTTTTGGCGATAAATGACGATTGTGCGGATAAATCGCCCAAATCCCTTCCTCAGGCTCTCTATAGTCATCTAATACGCTGACCAGCGCACCGGATTCTAGATATTTTTGCACATAATAATCAGGCAACTGTACGATACCCAAGCCTTTTAGCGCAGCATCGACTAGGCTGTGACCGCTGTTATATTGTACGCTGCCAGAGACGCGTAGGTTTGTTTCTTTATCAGCATTATTTGCATTACCGCTATCTTCTATAAAGTGCCAATAATCCCGCGTACCAAGTAAGCAATTATGTTGTCTTAAATCGGCTAGAGAATATGGCACGCCGTACTTTTCTAGATAAGTGGGCGCGGCACAGACAAAATTGGTACGATGACTGAGTTTTTTTGCCATCATCGTTGAATCGCTTAATTTGCCAATACGAATCGCCAAATCATAACCACCCTCGATCAAGTCAATTTTTTGATTGCTCAAAAAAGCCGTCACTTCGATATCGCGGTATTGCACCATAAAATCATTGATAAGGGGCAATAACTGCTGTTCGCCATAGGTGACAGGCGCGGTCAGTTTAATTCTGCCTTGCGGTTTGGTTTGTAAGTTGCTTACGGCTTGTTCGGCCGCATCTAAGCCGTCAATCACACCGCGGCAATGCTGATAAAATACCCGACCTTCTTCAGTCAGCGATACCTTGCGCGTCGTACGATACAGCAATTTAATGTTAAGGCGTTTTTCTAAGGCGCTTATCTGCCGACTGACCTGCGCGGTTGAAATCCCCAATTCTTTTGCTGCTCGCGTAAAGCTTTCGTATTCTGCCACATAAACGAACTCGCTAATGCCATCCCAGCGCATGATTATTACCACCGTGTAAAAGATAATTGCAAATATAGCATATTGTTATCACAGCAGAAACAACTATAATGGACAGTATAAAATGAATCCTTTACAAGCAGCTCAAATATAAACTGCTATAACTAGCGCTTGCCTCTATCAAGTAAGCGCTATAAGCTAAATTGGTCTGCAGCTAATAAACGATAAAATGAATTAAAAAGAGAGAATACTATGTCAGATAACTTTATCAAATCCAAAGCCGCCATTGCGTGGGGGCCAAATGAGCCATTGTCTATCGAAGAAGTGGATGTGATGCTGCCCAAAAAAGGCGAAGTACTGGTGAAAATTGTCGCCAGTGGTGTTTGTCATACCGATGCGTTCACCTTATCTGGTGAAGACCCAGAAGGTGTGTTTCCTGCAATTTTAGGCCACGAAGGCGGCGGTATCGTTGAGCAAATCGGCGAAGGCGTCACCAGCGTGCAAGTCGGCGACCATGTCATTCCTTTATACACCGCAGAGTGCGGCGTCTGTAAAATGTGCCGCTCAGGTAAAACCAACCTATGCTCGGCGGTACGCGAAACCCAAGGTAAAGGCTTGATGCCAGACGGTACGACGCGCTTTTACAAAGACGGTGAGCCAATTTACCATTATATGGGTTGCTCAACCTTTTCTGAATATACGGTGTTGCCAGAGATTTCATTAGCCAAGGTTAATAAAGAGGCACCGTTAGAAGAAGTCTGCTTGCTCGGTTGCGGCGTGACCACAGGTATGGGCGCCGTCATGAATACCGCAAAAGTCGAAGAAGGTGCAACGGTTGCTATCTTTGGTTTGGGCGGTATTGGACTATCGGCGGTTATCGGTGCACAAATGGCCAAGGCCAGCCGTATTATTGCCATTGATATCAATGAGAGTAAGTTTGAGCTGGCCAAAAAATTGGGCGCGACGGATTGCATCAATCCAAAAGATTACGACAAGCCGATTCAAGATGTCATCGTTGAATTGACCGATGGCGGCGTTGATTATTCGTTTGAGTGTATCGGTAACGTCGATGTCATGCGCTCAGCGTTAGAGTGCTGTCATAAAGGCTGGGGCGAATCGATCATCATCGGTGTTGCGGGTGCTGGTCAAGAAATCTCAACCCGACCATTCCAGTTAGTCACAGGTCGCGTTTGGAAAGGCTCAGCATTTGGTGGTGTCAAAGGTCGCTCAGAGTTGCCAGGCTACGTCGAGCGCTACCTAGCAGGAGAGATTCCGTTACAAGACTTTATTACTCATACTATGCCATTAGAAGATATTAACGAAGCTTTTGACTTGATGCATAAAGGTGAGAGTATTCGCTCTGTGGTGCATTTCTAGAATTATGGTTAGATAGCTAAGCTTTTTTAACGCTATTAAATAAAAATGCCGCTCCTATAATGGAGCGGGGTTTTTTTGTATGCCTTTTAATCTTTTTTAAAGCTGTGCATATCTTCTAAAACGCCTGTAAATCTATCGTATAACCAAGGTTCAATATCGTCGACTACTTGATTGTAAAGAAGTGGTCCCAAGGTTTCGATGATAAAGTCTAATAAAAACTTAGCAGGCAGGTTGCCAATATCAACATCAAATTCCTCGCTCATATACTCTCTAAGCTTATCCAAGACAATTTCTTCTGCTTCGTCTGACAGCGTCAGTAATTTTTCTTTACTCATTAATCATAACCCCAGTTCGGGATAAGCCACATTGTAACTCATTGATACTATTTACAATGTGGCTACCTGTCCCTGCTGAGGCATGTTTTTGATGGTGGGTTTATAGGGAAACCAGCAATAAGCAATCAAACCTGACAGCAAGTTTGTGATAAACCCCGTGACACTACGATGGCGTGAGTGTTCGATTTGGCACAAGTTTTTAAGCTCTCCAAACACCGTTTCAATCAAAGAGCGATGATTGAGTAGTGCCTCATCCATAGGCTCAAGTAATTGGGGTTTCATATTACGCCGAAGTTTGGTTATCAACATGGTATCACTGTGTTTTGTGAGCCACTCGTTTAGTGCTTTACTGATATAGCCTCTATCCCCAAACACCTTGCCAAACACAGACGTTGCCATATCCTTAACAGGCACTCTGTCATCCGTATTACCCGCAGTGACTTTAACAGATACAAGCTCGCCCTTATGATTGATAATGGCGTGCAGCTTAAAGCCATAGAACCAGCCCATGCTGCTTTTGCCTCGGGTTGCCATTCTTTCAAAGACTTTATGACGGTAGATACGCTTGTTATGACAAACTGCTATCTTGGTTGAATCAATATAGCTGATACCTGTACAGTCGCCCATCATGCTTTGCAAGTAGGCACATAATGGCATGATACTGCGTGGTATCAGCTCTATAAACCGTGAATAACTGGGCAAGTTTGGAAACTCCCGCTTCATCATGCCAAGCATGTGATGGTAGTAAAAAGACTTAAACTGTCGATACCGCAGTTGATGAAACAGTACCAAGATGGTCATCATCTCTGATACACTTATCTTGCATGCTCTTAGCCGTTGACGGCCCGTTGCGATTAAGTGAGCCTCAAACTCAGGTTTGAATTGCTGATAAAAGTCGTCAATATGGCAGTATAGTTCGGTTAGGTTGTCCATGTAAGAAGTCCTTTTTGCTTAAGTGGTCTTGGTAAACTTACTTTAGCAACTTTGGACTTCTTTTTTTATCTTTGTTTGAGCCCTTATCCCGAACTGGGGTTAATCATAGTCATATTAGCAAAGCTTTATTTACTCTTGCATAGCAGCCAATTGTTGTAAAATATTTACATAATTGTCCACGCCTTGCGCGCCGCTGACCAAGTGCCGCTCATTAAAAATCATTGCTGGCACGCTTTGAATACCTTGCTGCTGCCAGTAGCGCTCTTCTGCGCGTACCTCTTTGGCAAAACGCTGATCCTCCAGCACAGCCAGCGCCTCTTCACGATTAAGTCCAACTTCCGCTGCGATATCAGCCAGCACGTTATTATCAGAAATATTGCTACCATCGGTAAAATGGGCGCCAAATAACGCCTGCTTTAACTCATGCATTGGCTTTTGTCCTTGTTGACCTGCCCAATACAACAGCTGATGCAGATTAAAAGTATTGTGCATCCGCGTGTCATCGTTGAAATTAAATTCAAAGCCAACTTCATTGCCCGCTTGCGTCATTCTAAGGCGGCTCGCGTCTGATTCTTCCTTGCTCGAACCGTATTTTTCCATAATATGTTCGCGCAAATTTTGTCCTGCGCTTGGCATATTGCTATTTAGCTCAAATGGATGCCAGTGTATTTCGTGCTCTGTATTGGTTTGCTTGAGCGCCTCAGCCAATTGACGATAACCGATAATACACCACGGGCAAACCACGTCTGAGACGATATCGATGCGCAGAGGTTTTTTGGATAGCGGTTGATTTGAGTTTTCCATATTTTTATACCTATTTTATTGATTATATTAGATTTATTTATAGAAGGTTTTATAAAGGTGAATCCATATTAAGAGAATGAAATCGTGACTACAATGGTTGCTAAGTTACAAGTTCTATTAACGAGGTTAAGCAGCCAACCGCAGTTGTAAAGGAGAGTTATCGTAGGTTTAAAAGTTGACAAAAAAGTTTTGTCCTCACTATTTGCTTAAAAAAACTACACTACAATGACTACAAAGTAAAAACAAAGCGCTGTTTTCGATACGCCATAATGAAACGATTGACGCTGTTTAAGAGCGTGCACACTTATCCTTTTATGAATAACTGCCAGCGAGAAGCCAGCATGTCTACCTTGACGTTAACAATTAATCAGCAAGATTATCAGCTTGATAATCTTGATCCGCGCACGACATTGCTTGATGTCTGCCGCCAGCATCTACAAATTACCGGACCCAAAAAGGGCTGCGACCACGGTCAATGCGGCGCTTGTACCATGCTCATTAATGGGCGACGGGTTAATTCTTGTTTGACCCTTGCGGTCATGCATGACGGTGATGAGATTACGACGATTGAAGGCATTGGAATGCCTGAATCGCTCTCAGATCTACAGCAAGCGTTTAAAGATCACGATGCGTTTCAGTGTGGTTACTGTACGCCGGGGCAAATTTGTTCAGCGACTGCTTTGATTGAAGAGATTAAGCAAAACTGGCCAAGCTATGTGACCACTGATTTGCAAAATCCTGATGGCTTGCTGGTACAAGAAATCGCTGAGCGCATGAGCGGTAATATTTGCCGCTGTTCGGCTTATCCGAACATTATTAATGCCATCTCGCAGGTTTTAGAGAGTGAGATAAAAAATAAAGCCGCTACTGAAAATAATATTAAAAATGGCTCAGATGCTGCAAGTGTTATCGGTATTTGGTCGCCGCCGCCTAGTGAAACGCAGCTTAGTAAACCCTCGCAAAATGAGGCGTCACAAAATAAAAATCATAACGCCCAAGCAGGAGCTCACTCATGAAACGCTTTGACTATGTCCGTGCCGAGGCGCCTAAACAAGCGGCGACTGCTGCCGGCCCAAAAGATGCATCATTTATCGGCGGTGGCACCAATCTCTTAGATTTAATGAAGTTTGAGATTGAAACACCAACCAAATTGGTCGATATCACCCGTCTTGAGCTTGAGCAAATCGAAACCACCGCTGATGGCGGATTACGTATCGGTACGCTGGTCACCAATAGTGATTTGGCAGCGCATCCGGAGGTCATTGCCAATTATCCCGTATTATCGCGCGCCATATTAGCGGGCGCGACGGGTCAATTGCGTAACAAAGCCACGACTGGCGGTAATTTTTTACAGCGCACGCGTTGTTATTATTTTTATCAGACCGACAGTCCGTGCAATAAACGCGAGCCCGGTAGTGGCTGTCCAGCGATTAATGGCGAGAACCGTACCCTTGCTGTTTTAGGTACAAGTGATGCTTGTATTGCCCAACATCCCTCTGATATGGCGGTGGCAATGCGGTTGCTTGATGCTGTTATTGAAACGGTGAAAGCAGATGGTTCTACCCGTTGTATTCCAATCAAAGAGTTTTATTGTTTGCCAAAAGACACGCCGCATATCGAGAATGTCTTGGAGAGTGGCGAGCTTATCACTCATGTCGTTTTACCACCGCCTATCAAAGGCATGCATACCTATGACAAAGTCCGTGACCGTGCTTCTTACGCCTTTGCCTTAGTGTCTTGTGCGTCTGTCATAGAGGTTGATGACGACGGTAACTTGGCGACCGTACGTTTGGCTTTTGGTGGTATTGGGGTGATGCCGTGGCGTAATGAAGACGTTGAAGCATTATTAACGGGCACGGCGGGTGATGACGCTACGATCGCACAAGCCGCAGACTTATTATTAAAAGAGGCCAAAGGTCACGGTCAAAACGATTTTAAAATTCCACTGACGCGTCGCCTACTTAAACAAGTTATTCAGCGCGCCTTAGCGGGCGAGGGAGCATAATCATGTCATTATTGGACTCAGTATTGCCATCAGAACCTACCAAAAAAATGATGATGAATGAGCCTGTCGATTCGCTTTTTGACAAAACGGCAAGCAAGTTGGTCGGCAAACCGATCAACCGTGTTGATGGCTCGTTAAAGGTCAGCGGACAAGCGCTTTACTCAGCAGAATTTTATCGAGAAAATCAAGTTTACGGCGTTCTAGTTGGCGCGAAAATAGCCAAAGGACAAGTGGAAAATATCGATAGCAGTGCTTTAGATGGTATTCCTGGCATCATCAAAGTCGTAACCGATCCTAAGCATTTTTTGCGAAACTCACAGCAAGGCGGTGAGACCGAAGCACCAACCCAAGGCGCCAGCGAGATTTATTATCACGGGCAGCCGATAGCGGTAGTGGTTGCTGAGACTTTTGAAGCAGCGACAGAAGGCGCTAATGCCCTGAAAGTCACATATAAAAATGAGACCGAACAAGCGGCATTAAACTTTACCCAGGAGCTGCCAAGTGCTCATGACGTCAATGAGCAAAAGGGCTCAGATAAAAATTCTGTTACAGGCGACCCTGATAAAGGCTTAGCGGATGCAGAGGTGACTCTCGATCGCTTTTACCATACGCCAAGTCAAAGCAACTCGCCGATGGAGCCGCATGCGACGCTGGCTTATTGGGAAGACGATAAGCTCATCATGTATACCTCAAACCAAATGATTGCCTCTTGCAAGCAGCAAGTGATGGATGCTTTAGATCTAAAAAAGGATCAGGTGCAATTAATCTCTTATTTTGTTGGCGGCGGTTTCGGTAGTAAATTGGGTATCGCGCCTGAGTCGATTGCAGCAGCGATTGCGGCAAAAGAGCTTGGTCGTCCTGTGCTGATCAGTATGACGCGTCCACAAGTGATGGAAGCAACCGTTAGACGCTCAAACACTCGCCAACGTATCGCCATTGGCTGCGATAAAGACGGCATTATCAACACCTTTATTCACGATACCGTTGGCAGTAATTTACCGGGTGAGGCATTTTTTGAGCCGACGGCGCTGTCGACCAAATATTTATACCGCGGTGAAAATCGCCGCGTGAATTATAAACAAGTAGACATGAATTACGTGCTTTCTGGCTCTATGCGCGCACCCGGTGAAGCGGTCGGTATGATTGCGGTTGAATGTGCTATGGATGAATTGGCCACGCAATTGAATATCGATCCGCTTGAGCTGCGCCGCCGTAACGAGCCTGAGCAAGACCCAAGCCAAGACATTCCGTTTTCGACGCGGCAGCTACTTGCTTGTATGGAGCAAGGGGCGGCGCAGTTCGGTTGGGAGCAGCGCAATCCCAAGCCTGCCAGTCAGTTAGAGGGTGATTGGTGGATTGGTACGGGAATGGCGGCATCCGCTCGTGGTAATCAGTTAAAACTGTCAGAGGCGCGGGCGACACTGCAAGTTGACGATTCAAAAGCCCTTGGCGTTAAAGCCATTATCGAAACCGATATGACCGATATCGGCACAGGCTCTTATACGGTGTTTTCCCAGGTTGCCGCTGATTTACTAGGCTTGCCGATAGACCATATCGAGATGAAGCTCGGTGATAGTGAGCTGCCATCAGCCTCAGGCTCGGGTGGTAGTTGGGGTGCGGCAAGTGCAGGTAGTGGTATCTATCTTGCCTGTGAGCAGCTGCGCGATATGTTGGCAGAAAAAGTCGGGCTTTATCCAGATACCATTCAGCTTGATAAAGGTCAGATCAAACAAGCAGGCGAGCATAACCCTAGCGTTACAGAAGCAGCGGTCGAAACGCTTAAAGACAAAGCGCTAGACTTAAAAGATACAGTCGCTGAGAAAACAGGTCTAGCATTATCAGAGTCTGCTACCGAAAAATACGATTTTAGCAATTCTCAGTCTTATGCATTGGCAGATATTATTGCTGAATGCGATGAGCAAAAAATGAGCGCTAAAGGTCAAATCAAACCGGGTAAAAATGCCAAAAGCCATCGCCAAGCGTCGTTTGGTGTCAATTTCGCAGAAGTCGCCGTCCATAGAGTGACTGGCGAGATACGTCTCAAGCGCATGGTAGGTGCTTTTGCTGCTGGTCGGATTTTAAATCATAAAACCGCTACTTCACAGTGCTACGGCGGTATGGTGTTTGGGATTGGCTCGGCGCTCATGGAGGAAGTCATCCATGATAAGCGCGATGGTCGCCTATGCAATCATGACCTTGCTGAATACCATGTACCTGTCAATGCCGATGTGCCGCAACTAGAAGTGATATTGGTAGAAGAAGACGACCCTTATACCAATCCTATGCATATCAAAGGGATCGGCGAAACCGCGATTTCTGGAGCAGCGGCGGCTATTGCTAATGCTATTTATAATGCGGTCGGTGTGCGCGTTTACGATTTCCCAATCACCCTTGATAAGCTGCTTCATGAGTTGCCAGAATAGCTATTGTTAATAATCGATATGAAAGAATGGCTAACTGATGATTGATATAAGACACCCGCTAGCGGCCATCACTAGCGGGTTTTTATAAGGCGCAATGCAATTTTAATCATTAAAACTGCAACTAAAATAAAAATAAATAGAGATAAGAGGCAATATGAATCAGGTCGCTGATATTCTAAAGCTCGCAGGCGAGGCGCAGCAGCAAAACATCGATGCGGTGTTAGCAACGGTAGTACATACCGAAGGCTCGGCATATCGGCGTGCTGGGGCGATGATGCTTATCTGCGCTGATGGACGCTCGGTTGGGATGATTAGCGGTGGTTGCCTAGAACCACATATCATCAAACGTGCTTTTTGGTTGACGCGTTATGGCGCAAACGTGCAGGTTTATCAAACGGGTAGTGATGAGAGTGACGAGGCAGATAATGATATTGAAAATAACAGCACTGAAAACAGCGATTTAGAAAATGAGCTAAATTTTGGTTTAGGCTGTAATGGCAAGGTTCATGTACTGTTTGAGCGTTTGACAGCCGCAAGGCCGTTTTTAGAAGTTATTAATCATGTTCGTCGTAGCCAAAATCCTACAACGATAGCGACGTTAATTCACGCAAATGATCAATACTATTTACCCATTGGGCTTCGGCTAGATCTAAAAGACTATATTGCCAACGGAAAAATAACTTTTGTCAGCGGTGCTCGTATGGGTAATCAAGCGTTCATTGAGCAAGCGAATATTTTTACTCATGAGATTGAAGGGTTAGTTAAAACTCTGTCAACGCATGTAGTTTCTAACAAAAATACCGAATACGTTGTCTTAAAAAACGGTGATATCACCACAGAATGGCTTATCCAGCGTCTACAACCACAGCACCGTTTGCTTGTTTGCGGGGCAGGGAATGATGTGATGCCGCTTGTGACCATGGCAAAATTACAAGATTGGCACGTCAGCGTTATCGATAGCCGTGCCCAGTATGCCACGCGGATGCGTTTTCCCGAAGCGGATATGGTGATGCCAGTCGCATTGGACGATAATGAGAAACTGCTCAAGCTCAGTCGTCATGCGGCGGTCGCGTTGATGTCGCACAGTTTGACCCAAGACCGTGCCCGTCTTTCGTTATTGCTTGCGCATCCTACTCATTATAAGTATCTTGGACAGTTAGGCCCAAGTTATCGAACCGAGCGCTTGGTAAATGAGATTCGTGCTGTCAAAGACAATCCGGCAAGTTTAAGTGAGGGCGTAAAAAAACTCCACTATCCGATTGGTTATAAATTAGGCGGTGATGGCCCTGAAGCTTTAGCACTTGGCATCATGGCACAAATAAGCGCTGTCATGCATGAGCAAAATCCTGCTGATGGTTTTTCAGATAATAATAGAACCACATCTGAAATATTGAGCGGTGTATGAAGAAAATTGACTCAACGTCAAATAGCGCGGCATTACCAAATCAAAATTCTAGCCAGCAATCAAGCCATACCATTATTCTTCTAGCCAGCGGCCTCAGTCGTCGTCTTGGAGAGACTAAGCAGCTGCTTTATAAAAATGGTGTTCCGTTAATTAGCCATATGATAAGACTGGCAGCAAGCACAAATCCGCAAGTTATTATCGTCGTTATTCCTAAAAATGAGGCATCGATAGCTAGTGAGGTAGCAAAACTAAGCGACACCCATTTACATATCAAGACTGTCATTAACCAAACGCCCGAAACTGGTATGGGACATAGTCTTTATACTGCTATTGAAGCCTTAACTCAGTTTGTTAATGATAAAGATTTTAATCATGAAGTGGTTGAGCGAGTGTTGATTATAGGCGTTGACCAAGTTTTATTGAACCTTGAACATATTAATGGATTGCTAGCCGGTAAGCATCTAGTGGTTGCCAGTGGTTATGAGCATTGGCAGATTTTCGATATGTTATCAAAAGATGACTATATTGAGCGTAGAGCAGATGCCAAGAATGAAACGAAAAATCCCATCGTTGGTCTACCGTTAGTTATCGATTATCAGCTACTTAAACAATGGCAGCTTCATATAAGTGGAGACAAAGGCCTACGTCATTTAATCAGAGCGCTCTCGCCCAGTGAAATCAGGACAGTCTTCAATAAACAGCTGAGCTATGATATCGATACGCCCGAGCAACTTGCCTATGCCCGACAGCAGGGCTGGGTTGATAAATAATTTGATGCCAAGAATCGTTTGGATGATAGGCATATTACGCCTAAACCGTTAGTAGGGTTATAAGCATGATACAACGCCTGGGCACTGATGGTAACAGGATTACCTGAATACATTACTACCGTCATACAAGCCTGCCAATAATCTGCGATATCATTTGCGCATTATAAATATAAAGTAAGGGTATCTTATGAGTCGTATATTGTGGCTAGTCGTTGGTATCATCAGTATTCTTGGCGGTATCTTTGCTTTTTTCAGTCCGCTTAGCGCTAGTTTCGCTGCTGAACAACTGGCTGGGTTTGTATTTCTTCTTGTCGGTATCTTACAGTTTACAGTTTATTGCCCTGTTCCGTGCTTATACCACGACGGGTAAAGTGCTAGCGGCCATTGGCGGTGTGCTTGGCATATTTATCGGTATTGAGCTGCTACAAAACCCGCTACAAGGTATTTTAACCTTGACCATGGTAATTGCTATTTTATTTATGGCAACGGGTATCGTCAGAGTGATGGTTGCTTTCGGTCTACGCCGAACCGTGGCTTTTGTGCCAATATTAATCTCAGGGCTTATCTCGATTACGTTGGCTATCATGATATTTACCAGCTATCCGCAGTCAGCGACCTATATTCTTGGTGTATTATTAGCGGTTGAGCTGATATCTAATGGCATCTCATTAATCATGTATTCACGTGTGCAACCACCGTTAACTCGAAATCTATAAAAAAACACCTGTAATTATCCCTAAAATAAAGCAGCTTAGCCACAAAAAAGACGCCGTAAAATAGCGTCTTTTTTTATTCTATAAGTTTTGATTGTTTTAAATATTAACGCGAAAACGTCAAAATATGCCCTTTAAAAGGTAGCTCAAGATAAGTGGTGTCCTCAGGTTTCACGTGCTGACTGCTAAAGCCAAATTCAACCATCTTATTGGTCAGCTTGTTTTTACGCCCGCGTCCAGGGTCAACGACGATAACCTCACAAGTTGGCAGTGCATGACGTTCGATAAACTCCGCCAAGATATCAATATGCTGGTCTTCATAAAGTAAATCGCTACCGATGATAATATCAAACTTACCAAGATGGCTATTGTCTTCAGCCCAGTCTAAGCGTTCAAAGTTAATTTCTTTATTATTATTCAGCGTGGTATTTCTATCCAAAAAGTACTCAACCGTCGGATGATAATCGGTCGCTGTAATATCGGCATGGCGATGGTTCAGTAGTAGACTTGATAATGCCATACCGCAGCCAACTTCCAAGATGCGCTTGCCTGCAATATCATAATCAAGCATGTGATTGGCCAGCACCAAGCTTGACGGCCAAATCACGCCAAACATCGGCCACGACGCCGAGCAAATACCGAGGTCCAGCGCCTCATTGTCAGGGTCACTAAATTGTTGATTATCGCGTAGGGTGCAGATATGAATGTCAGTATTGCCAATTTCAATCGTTTGATAACGTAAGCGCACAGTGGTTAGCGAAGCCATAAACTGTCCTAAAAATAAGCAAGAATGCAAGGTTTGGCAAAAGTTGCCACGTTCGAGGGATGTAGTTATTAATAGAGATGATTTAAAACTTGGAAATGTGGAAATGTGGAAAATATAGCAATGGAAATTTTTTATTGAAATTATAAATTTAACGAAAAAAGTAAACAGTTGCTTATAATAAGTATAATCTAACGTTTAAACCTTTATTGTTAATTCTAAGGGTATTATTATTACGCGATAAAATTATAAATGGTAATTTTTATTAGTAGATTCAGTAGTTTAAGTTACAGACATAAAAAATGCACCGCTTATGGTTAAAGGGTGCATTTATACTAAGCAGTTGGTTTGATTAATTGTGGCTTGCTAAATATTCGGCCTAATTAGTAAATCTAAGCCCAGAGGTTTTAAGCGCCCATACCAACTCAACAAAGGCACGGTTGTTGGTTAAAGGTTCGCCATCGATGATAAGTACGTAGCCTGAGCCATCAATCCATAAAAATACAAAACTGGTTTCAGGAATCAGCAAATCAACTTGCTGAAAGAAAGAAATCGCTTGGCTCTCTACTGCCCAGCCGCGTTGTTTTTGGCGCAGCATAAAGCCTGAAAAGTCCGCCGCCGCCACACTGAGCATATCCGCTTCTTCTTGGCTATAGCCAATCCGTGCCAGACAAAATCCTTCATCAGAACCAATCGCCGCGCGGCGTTTACCCGATAAGCTTGAAACGACATACGGTAAAAATTGATCAAGCGGCAAATTTGGCGCGGGCAAAAATAACGACAGCTTCTCAATCCAGCCATGTTCTAAAAAGCTGTCTAACCATTCATCAGAATAGCGCTCGAGCCAGTCAGCGGCCAGCAGCGTCTCGTTATGCGACAATAAATCTTGCAAGGATAACTGCTCAGGCGTTGGTTCACTTTGCGAAAATGCTTCAAAAATGCCAGCTGGGGTCTAGGTCAGATAGGTTTTATCAGCGTTTAAATAAGAAGACATAGCGGCTACTCGTTAGATGAATGTTGATGATGCTATGAAAATAAGCACGTTAAGCGTCTTGTGTGTCTTTGGTTTGGTCAAGTTTTTGCTGACAGTCATTCCAGCGCGCATCGAATTGCCAATCGCTTTTACCCAAGCGAAACCACACCAAGGAGAACGCCAAACGGTCGTGACGCGCGATACAATGGGCAAAAAACTCGTTTTCGATTTGCTCTATGGTATCCCAGTCTTGATTGTCACGCGCGAGCATCAAATCGTTGGTGATGTCTTTAGCGATTTCTTTGGCGTCATCGCTACTGATACGCAGGCGCTGCGTCTGTTCATTTAAAGATGGTGAAACCAGTACGCTCCAGCGCGTTGCCAGCATACTGTTTTTTTGGATATAGCTTTTTTTATCGATACAATCTCGAAAGCCTTGCTCGATATGCGGCAGCATGCGCCCTTGCAAGCGGGTAAACATATTGGTGACATCATAGGGAATGTCATACCAGCAGCCATAAAAAAAATCGGCTACCGCACCTTGTAGTGGTTCTTTTTCGTTTAACAGTAGGGCAGCATTGATACGTTGTTCGTGAAAATGGCGGTTGTTGGGTGCGATAAATATCTTACGTGAGTAAAGACGATAGACGCGCCGTGCTGCCATTTCACTTTCTTTGATGAGATCTAAATCAGACATAAGCGTGTCCTGTTAGTCATAGCACTATGCAAAAAGCGGTTAAAAAGTTATTCAAAAAGTATTAATAAAAATGCTATTAGGGCACCACTTTGCTCAATCGCTATGACGTGATAGACCATAGCGATTGTTGCTTAGCATTATTGTAGCCTAATAGGCTATGACGTCAGTAAGATGCCAATGAACCTGCTAGTCAAGTAACGTTTGCATCAAATCAATCATAAATTCTGCGTCTTCTTCGTTCATGGCTTCAAAACCTTGCGGCATGCCAAGTTCAGTCAACGCTTCTTTACCATCGTTATCGTTATACAGATTCAAAATGGCATCCATCAAAATGTCAGTATCCGGAAAGCCGTCTTTAATCAGCAAGACGTGGCTGATATCGGCCAAATCGCTTTCGATTAATACTGATAGCTGCGCTTTGGTTAGGCGTGAAAAGCTATGGAAAATCTCCGCCAAAAAGAACGCCGCTTGCGCCTCACCCTTAATCACTTGGCGCGCCGCTGCCTGATAGGTTTCAGTCACTGACCAGTTAAGGTCGGCTTCTTCGATATCGACCGCTTCAAGCAGGCGTAAACCAATCAATTTTACATCGCGGTTATCAACCATGGCGATAGTAGCGCCAGCTTTGATGTCGTCTAAGCTATTGATATCGCTATTTGCCGCCGCGGCGATGACCATCTCATCAGATTTACCGATAGGGCGCGCAACCGCATGGTAACCGTGCTCACGAATAAGGGTAGCCGCATCAAAAGGGTTGGCATAAATGACTTGAATATCGCCTTCACTGATAACGGTTTCTTGCTCAGCATGCGAGGTAGGGATATTTAGGTGCATGTTGAGATTGGCACGTTTTTGAATCAAAGTATTAAACATGTGCCAGCCTGCAAAACGCTCCGGCGAAAAATCAGGCGCGATTAACATATTATGTGTCGTCATGATTTAGCCTTCCTCATTTTGTTTCATTTCGGCATATTGAGCGATTGCCGCCTCAATTTTGCTGCGCGATGGTTTACGGCGCACCGAAGTATAGCCAACCGTTTCGCCGCGACGGACGTTTGGTACGACAGTCGCGTAAACCCAATAGTGACTGCCATCTTTGCATAAGTTTTTCACATAACCATGCCATTTTTGCCCAGCGTCGGCGGTCGACCATAGGTCTTTATAAGCCGCTTTTGGCATATCAGGATGGCGTAAAATATAATGCTGCTTACCGATTAATTCATCGACATCATAGCCGCTAATCTCGACAAAAGCATCATTCACGTGCGTCAAAACGCCGTTTAAGTCGGTACGTGAGACGATTAACTTACCGTCAGGATAAGGGCGTTCGATACCAGTATCATAAACAGTGCGCGAAGTGCCGTCGTGGTAAGTCAGGGTGACTTCTTCGGCTGGCATGTCAGGCTTCATGGCGTCGGGGAGTGGAGAACCCATTGTAATCTCCTTCATTTATCATGGTTGTGATAATTATTAAAAAGCGTAAACCTTATTGAAAAAATATTTGGTTTAAGCGTATGACTTAAGTTTATATGGCAAACTGACAATTAAACTTAAGTTTTAAACCGCACTCTTAGATTTATTCAATATAAACGGTATGCAATACCTTAAATAATTTTTATAAGACAAGACATAATTTTTCATTTAAAGTGTTGTTTATCAAGTAGTTTATAGCGCTGATAGCCCATAAAATCTTAATGACAGAGCTTTAAAAATAAATATTAGATAAGTTTTGCCAAAGCTTCTGAGGCGCGCTTAATGTCTAAGAATATCAAGCCAAGTTTGGCGTTTGGTTTTGCCATAATGGTTAATACCGCTTCATCACCTGATGAGGTCATAATCACATAGCCTTTTTCGCCTTGGATCATAATACGGTCGATGCTACCACGAGCCAATTCACGACCTGCGCGGTCACCTAGTGATAACAAAGCAGCAGACATCGCGCCAACGCGGTCTTCATCAACGCCTGTAGGCAGCGCCGATGCAATCATAAGACCATCGTTCGAGATAAGGGCAGATGCTTCAACATCGGCAGATGAGCTGTTTAGGTCTTCCAAGATTTGCTGGAATGAGTCTGTACGCATAACGATTTCTCTGTGACGAATAAATAAGGGGATAATTGGGATTTTCTGATTTTAGTCTTCGACTAGTGAACAATGTTATAAACCCTTACTGTTACTATTGATATGGCAGAGCGCTATTTAACGCCTTAATATCGCGCATTTTTTACTACTTAATCTTATTTCACCACCGTTTATCGCAATTTTATTATAATTAATAAATAAAAGTTGGCATATTTTAAGTTATTTAACCCCACTCTCAACTTATTTTTCTAAGGTATTGGTTTACTTAGTTTTTAAAATTTCAGTTAAAACAATTAGAATTTTAAATTCTATAAAAATCAAAAGCCTACGATAAGTTGAGATTGGCGTTTATTTAGTATTTTTATTTTCCATTAATGTGTTTTTTTCCTATAGTCTAAGTAGCAAGTAAAGCAATCAAAGGATTATTTAAGACGACAATGTTGCACAAAATTACCGTAAATCACTCAAACAATAGCGGTCATTTTTTTGACTAACGAGTTTTCACGGCAGGTTTATTGATAGATTATAATGAAATAAATATCCTTTATAAATTTTGATGATGGTGATATTTACTAGACTTATACGGCAAAAAAATGCTATATAGTTATGAGATAAAAATTGTTTGTGCTTCTGGGTTTACGATTTAGAGACACATTCAGTTGGCTTCTAATCTCCCAGTTTCTATATTTACTAGCGTATAGAAACGATTTCAATCTCACATTGGTGTTTTAAATCCCATCGTTTGTATTTAAGCGATAAAACACCCACGTGAATCAGCACGATGACCATTTTTACCCTAAGGAACCTATATGAGTATCAGTCAGGCAATCGAAAAAGTCGAAGCACGTTACGCCCATCAACCTGAATTTATTCAGGCGGTAAAAGAAGTTGCAATCACCATTGCTCCGCTATACGACGCCCATCCGGAATATGATACGTTCAAAATATTTGAGCGTCTTGTCGAGCCTGACCGTGTTATCGCTTTTCGTATCAACTGGGAAAACGATAAGGGTGAAGTGCAGGTCAACCGCGGCTGGCGTGTACAATTCAGCAATGCCTTAGGTCCTTATAAAGGCGGCATCCGCTTTCATCCTACCGTCAACCAATCGGTCCTTAAGTTCTTAGGTTTTGAGCAAATTTTCAAAAACGCCTTAACTGGCTTGCCGATGGGCGGCGGTAAAGGTGGCGCTGATTTTGATCCTAAAGGTAAGTCTGACAGTGAAATCCGCCGTTTTTGCTATGCCTTTATGCGTGAGCTGCATCCATATGTCAGTAAAGACATCGATGTACCGGCAGGCGATATCGGCGTCGGTGGACGTGAAGTCAGCTATATGTTTGCGATGTATAAGAATCTAACCCGTGAGCACGGCGGCGTCTTGACTGGTAAGGGCGTGGGTTTTGGTGGTAGCTTGATGCGTACTGAAGCGACCGGCTATGGCGCAGTTTACTTCTTAGAAAACATGCTTGCCGCTCAAAACGATAACATCAAAGGCAAAAAAGTGTTGGTATCAGGTGCCGGTAACGTCTCACTCCACGCCGCTGAAAAAGCCCACATGCTGGGTGCAACAGTACTGACGGTATCTGACTCACAAGGTACGCTGCACGATGCAAACGGTATGGACCAAGAAAAAATCAACTGGCTAAAAGAGCAAAAAGCCCAAAGTAAGCCGTTGTGTGATTATGTCGATGTATTCGGCGGTGAATGGTTGGCTAAGCAAAAACCTTGGCATATCAAAGGTGATATTGCCATTCCATCAGCGACCCAAAACGAAGTTGATGAAGAAGATGCCAAATTAATGGTTGAAAACGGCATTAAATATATTGCCGAAGGCGCTAACATGCCACTGACCGCTGATGCGATTGACTATGTGCGTTTGCACCGCGTCCACTATGCACCAGGTAAAGCGGCCAACGCAGGCGGGGTCGCGGTATCGGGTCTTGAGATGTCACAAAACTCTGTACGTCAATATAAAACCTTTGAAGAAGTCGATGAGCGCTTAAAGTGTATTATGAAAAATATCCACGACTGCGCCGCTGACGCTTCAGAAAAATATAACCAGACCGATAACGGTTATATCGACTATATGGCAGGGGCAAATATCGTTGGTTTCAAACGCGTTGCTGATGCCTTATGTGCTTATGGTATCTTGAACTAAACTTGTCTTAATACGAAAGCAGTTTTTCATAAACCGCGCTTATCTAAGAGGATAGGCGCGGTTTTTTTGACTGCAAACAATGATGATACATTAGGATACTTTTTTGCTGCACAGGTCTATCTCATCAGCGTTATGATAAGAAAAGCGGTAGAGTTGAATAAAAAATACGGTAAACAAAATCGATAGTAATAAATAAAAATATGAATCAGGAGACGATATGATGAATAAAATTCTCAAAGGTTTTAAGCTAACAACATTGGGTGCTTGTCTGACATTAGCCTTGACGACGGGCGTCATAACTACAGCCGCCAGTGCCGCTAGTAATGTAGACGAAGTACGCGCTGCGCAAGCTGCGAAAATTAGCTTAAAGCAAGCCATTACTATCGCCAGTAAATCAGCTTCTGGTATTTTAATCAGTGCCGATTTTGATGAGGATGATAGCGATGCCATTGGCAAAGGTGGCGTCTATGAATTAGAATTCAGTACCGATAGCGTCAATTATGAAATCAAAGTAGATGCCAATACAGGTAAAATTGTAAAAAAGGAAACGGATCGTCTTGATGGCGATGATATCAACGTTTACCAAGTTCAGAAAAAAGCGAAAATCGATATTATGAAGGCTATTAATATCGCTGAAAAACAAACGGGTGGTAAGATATTAGAAATTGAATTTGAGAATGATCGCGATTATGCCAATCATACGGCGTATTATAAAGCTGACCTATTAAAAGGTAACAAGATTGTTAGTATTAATGTCGACGCTAACAGCGGTAAAACATTTGCCAATAAGTTCAAAAAGTAGCAGTTATTTTGATAAAAATAGTATAAAAGACATCAGTCATAAGGTTGATGTCTTTTTTATTGAAAACGGCTTATTTACTATGCGAGCACTCAATATAATAGACGCTTAATATGAATATAACCAAAGTAAGCTCGTCTTACCCTTATGATGAATAAGTAGCTTCATCAAGGAGTTTCATCTAAAAAGCCGCTATATAAAACTTTATAAATGAGTAAAGCTTAAGAATCTTACGCATACTCACTGTTTTTGTACGTTTATTCTTACCCAACTGCGCTAGTATATGAGCAAGTCATGGTTGCATAAGTAGGCTTGCCGTCAAAAATATTATGAATATTAACCGTCACTTAGCCTATTTAATGCAACATAATAGAAAAATAGTATTGAAAAATAGCCGCAGTATCCTCAAATCGGGAAGCCAAAGCCAAGCATGACAGTTAATAGACGCAATTTTTAGTCAAGACTGCTTGTAATGCTTTCACCCTATTTATTGGTTTGCTACTTTTTGCCTTATTCACCTACTTTATAAGGACGTCTTATGAAACGTCGTACGCTTTTAGCCTTTGCCGCCAGTACGGTATTACTTGCCGCTTGTAATCAGTCGCCTACTACTGATGCTGATACCAATGCAGCCGATAGTGCGGCGACTGGTGGTTCTGATTTGCTCCAACGTATCAATAATGGCGGCACTATTAATGTCGGTACTGAAGGTACGTATCCGCCGTTCACCTATCATGATGAGAGCGGTAAGCTGACCGGTTATGATGTCGAAGTAACGCGGGCAGTTGCTGATAAACTAGGGGTGGATGTTGAATTTAAAGAAACCCAGTGGGATGCCATGCTAGCAGGTTTGGATTCAAAACGTTTTGACATGGTTGCCAATCAGGTAGGTTTGACCACGCCTGAGCGCTTAGCAAAGTACGATAAAGCGACTGAATATAGCTGGTCAGGCGCTGTGGTATTGGCACCGACTGATGACAATCGTTATAGCTCGTGGGAAGCGCTAAAAGGACTGCGTTCTGCACAGTCGCTTAGCAGTAATTATGGTGAGCTGGCAGAGCGTTATGAAGCTGAAATCGTTCCCGTCGATGGTATGGCGCAAGCGATTCAGTTGGTCAAACAAGGCCGCGCTGACTTTACGATGAATGACAACCTTGCCGTATTGGACTATCTAAAAAAATTCCCAGACGCCAATCTTGAGATTAAATTGGTTGCACCTGCCAGTGAGCAGACGGGTTCGGGCTTGGTGCTGCTGAAAGGTGATGACGCAGTTGTCGAAAAACTCAATGGCGCCATGGCTGAGCTAAAAGCTGACGGCACGCTAACCAAACTTAGCGAAGAATTCTTCGGTGCTGATATAAGTCAACAAAAATAATGCTAGCGTCTATAACCTCAGTATTAAGCGATTTATTGGCACTATTGCCCTTTATGGATGCTGCACGCGCCCAAATCGTTATCAACTCATTTTGGCCAATGCTCAAAGGCGGTATTTATTATTCGATACCGCTGGCATTGATATCATTTGCGATTGGAATGGTGATTGCGCTGACGGTAGCTTTGATTCGCATCGTGCCGCGTGCAGGATGGTTCCATGAGATACTTTATCGGCTTGCTCGTATCTATGTGTCTGCCATTCGCGGTACGCCGATGTTGGTGCAGCTATTTATTATCTTTTATGGCTTGCCAAGTGTTGGCGTGAAGCTCGACCCGTTTCCGTCAGCGATTATCGCCTTTTCGTTGAACATTGGCGCTTATGCGTCGGAAACCGTACGTGCGTCGATTCTGTCTATTCCAAAAGGGCAATGGGAAGCGGGCTCCACAGTTGGTTTGACCTATCTACAGACCTTTCGCCATGTGATTTTGCCGCAAGCGCTGCGAGTGTCGGTGCCACCATTGTCCAATACCTTTATCAGTTTGGTAAAAGACACGTCTTTGGCGTCATTGGTGCTGGTCACTGAGCTGTTCAAACAGGCGCAAATCATTACGGCGCGGAATTATGAGTTTATGCTGGTTTATACCGAAGCGGCGTTTATTTATTGGGCAATTTGTCTGTTTTTAACCTTTATTCAGGGTAAACTTGAAACCAGACTTGATCGTTATGTGGCGAAATAATTTTTGCTAAAAAATACAGCCATCTTGTTGTTTTTTACCATCAGCGTTTTTTTATTTGTAAGCGGAAACCTCTATGATTCAAGTCACTAATATCCACAAAGCCTTTGGTAGCAATCAAGTGCTCAAAGGCATCGACTTGTCCATTGAAAAAGGCAAAGTGGTGGTCATCTTGGGCCCATCAGGGTCGGGTAAAACCACGTTTTTGCGTTGTTTGAATGCGTTAGAGATTCCTGATCAAGGGGTGATTGCGTTTGATGATGGCAGCTTGACCGTCGACTTTGCCGCCAAGCCAAAAAAGAAAACCTTGCTCGCCCTGCAACGTAAGTCAGGCATGGTATTTCAGTCTTATAATTTGTTTCCGCATAAGTCAGCCATTGAGAATTTGATGCTTGGGCCGACGGTGGTACAAGGACAAAGTAAAGCGCAAGCGCGCGAGCAAGCGTTGGCGTTACTTGATAAAGTCGGCTTATCGGATAAAGCAGATTTGTATCCGTTTCAGTTGTCTGGTGGTCAGCAGCAGCGTATTGGTATTGCTCGTGCGCTGGCGATTGAGCCGTCATTGTTGCTGTTTGATGAGCCAACTTCGGCGCTTGACCCAGAGTTGGTACAAGATGTGCTTGGAACGATGAAGCAGTTGGCTTCTGAAGGTTGGACGATGGTGGTGGTGACCCATGAGATTAACTTTGCGCGTGATGTAGCTGATCATGTGGTGTTAATCGAGGATGGGCATATCGTTGAAGAGGGCAGCGCCAAGCAGCTATTTGAGGATTCAACGCATCCACGCACGCAAGCGTTTTTACAGCGTATCGAGCAGTAGTTCATTTTAAAAAAAGACTGGCTTCTAAATAGCCAGTCTTTTTTATTGTATAGTAAGTGAAAAGCAATACCGTAGCGTTTTTAGGACATTTTGACTATACCTTTATGCTTTTTAACATTAGCCTTTTAAAACCCTGCATTACACCTGCAATAAAAAATTCGTTAATAAACGCTTCGCCCCCTCAGTCGCAAACGACTCTGGGTGAAATTGCACACCTTGTATCGGGTAGTCAGTGTGCGCAAGTCCCATAATCTCATCACCTGCGACCGCTGCATCTGTCAGTCTTAAGTCATGATGGGCGTCATTACTCACGACGGCGGTAACAGTTAAGCAGTCTGGTAGCGTATCTGCCTTTACCATTAGCGAATGATAGCGCATGATTTCTATCTCTTGTGGCAAGCCTTGATAGACACCTGCATTATCATGGCGAATGGCTGAAACCTTGCCATGCATCGGTATGCTGGCTCGTACCACTTCGCCGCCAAAGACATGCGCAATGCCCTGCATGCCCAAGCAAACGCCCAATAGCGGCGTCGTCTTGCCCATAACCTCAATTACTTCGGCGCAAATACCAAAATAGGCCGGGTCGTCAGGCGCACCAGGGCCGGGTGAGATGATAATGCGGTCAAGATTCATCGCCTGCACGTCAGCCAAGGTAATTTCGTTATTACGTTTGACGATGACATTTGCCGCTTGTTTAGCGCCGTCTTTATCACCATCCATGGTCTGTAAAATCTCGCCAATATATTGATAAAGGTTAAAGGTAAACGAGTCGTAGTTGTCGATAATTAAAACATTCATAAGGCATAAGCTCTTTAGCAAAAATATAATGGATTTACGCTGTCATAAAGCTGTCTAACACCACTTTCATCGCTGACAGCTTACGCTGGATTTCTAAGTATTCATCAGCAGGATTGGAGTCGTAAACATTGCCGCCGCAAGTTTGCGCATAAGCCGACTCACCATTGATAAATAGACTGCGAATAGGAATGGCAAAAATACAATCACCATTAAAATTAAAGGAGCCTAGCGCGCCGCCATAAGCACCGCGGCCATCAGGCTCAAGCTCATTAATCACTTTAATGGCTTCCACTTTTGGCGCCCCTGATAAAGTACCGGCGGGGAAGTTGCTGGCAAGGGCGCTAAACATGTCTTCATCGGGATGCAAGATCCCGACGATTTCAGAAGAAATATGCTGCACGTGTGAGAAGCGTTTGATATCCATGAGATTACGCACCTTTACCGTACCAAATTGTGCCACACGGCCGATATCGTTACGATGCAAGTCAACGAGCATATTGTGCTCGGCAATCTCTTTGGCATCATTCAGTAGCGCGCGGGCAAGCTTACGGTCTTCTGCGATATCGACGCCGCGCTTGGCAGTGCCCGCTAATGGGTAGGTTTCCATCTCACCTTGACGCAGGCGAAACAGCAACTCAGGCGAGGCGCCAATGATGCATTGCTGAGAAAATTTCATAAAATACATATGCGGTGACGGATTAACCGCGCGTAGCTTTTCATAAATCGGCATCTTATCGCCGGCAATGCGATATTTGGATTTAAAACCAACTTCGCACTGAAAGATGCGCCCAGAGATGATGTCTTCTTTGACTTGCAGCACCGCTTTGGCGTGCTCCTCTTGACTCATGCCATCACCCAAAAACTCTACCGAGGGTGGTTCATAATTGGGGATGGGCGCGTCAAGTAAGGCTTTGATTTGCTCTATACGGTTGTCTTGTTGTTCAGTTGGATAGTAAAAATAGAATATTTCGCCGGTCATCTTATCAAGCGTTAAGCCATCTAAATACACACCAAATTTGAAGGGTTCGAAATCATCACTGGCTTTGGCGTTGAGACTTGGCTCAAAAAAATTGACACTGTCATAACCCAAGTAGCCAACCAGTCCGCCGCTTTGGTCGCGCGCAATAACGTGCTGCGGGGTGATGCTGCGTAATAGCTGATAAGGATTGTCAGTTTGATAATGTGTGGTTTCGGCGGTTTTATTATCAGTAATTGCTAAGGTGGTACGGTCGATAGCGGCAATAGTCATCACTGGGTCAAAACCAATGGCATGGTGGCGCGCCATATGTCCATCCTCGCCCAATGATTCAAGCAAATAACAAGTTTCAAAAGCGTGCTCAATACGCTTAAATAACGCAAAAAAATCTATATCCTGCGTGAGTTTGATACGCTGTGGTTTGCTAGGAATTTCGATAGCAGCAGGTTGGTCAGGCTTGGAAGTAGAAGCGGTCATAACGATGTCCAAAATAGTTCAATGATTTATCAAAAAAATAAGGCAGAATGAAATTATGTTTTTGCCCAATTAAGCGTCTTTTTTATGCGTATTTTCTCTATGAGTTTTAAGTAGGGCGCTCACATCGTGACTTTGCATGGCTTTCGCACCGCGCGAGACAGTGGCGATACCGACGCCGAGCTGCTCAGATATCTCACGCTGGGTGATACCGCGCTCTAACAAATCAAAAATACGGATGCGATTGGCGATTTCTTGTTGTTCTTTATCGGTCAATAGCGCAGTAAATAGCTCGTCGATAGCGCTACTATCGTGACAGCTGGCCAAATGAGTTAATAGACTGTGATAAGGATTGGCGCTCATAATATATAATCTTAGTAAGAGAAAGGATAATAAGCAAAATATTGTTTCGTTTCAGTATTCTAGTACAGTAGTACAAGAAAAACAAGTAACGTGTTTGGACGTTTAGCGTTATTTGTTTAACGCTTGATGTTGAAGGTTAAATTGAAAATAAAAATAATAGCCAGCGCATGGTGATATGCTGGCTTTTAGGTCATTTATAATTTTAGATAAATTAACGCTGTGGACGTATAAACGGCATGTGTCTATTTACGTCTTTATAGAGTAAATACCTAAATGGACCAGGGCCCCCGGCGTAACAAGATTGCGGGCAAAATGCGCGTAGCCACATAAAATCACCTGCTTCAACTTCGACCCATTCACCGTTTAAGTGATAGACGGCTTTACCTTCTAGCACATATAAACCATGTTCCATGACATGGGTTTCATCAAACGGAATCACGCCGCCTGGTTGAAAAGTAACGATATTGACGTGCATATCGTGACGCATATCAGACTGTTCGGTAAATCTCGTGGTTTTCCAAACACCATTGGTTTCTGGCATCTCAATTGCTTCAACATCATGATCGCTGGTGACAAAGGCTTCTGGCGCATCAAGTCCTTCTACAAACTGATAGGCTTTGCGAATCCAGTGAAATTTAACAGGCTCATTACTATTATTTTTTAGCGTCCATTGACAGGCAGGTGGTAAGAAAGCATAACCACCGGCTTCAAGATGATGGGCTACGCCTTCGATAGTAATATCCATCTCACCTTCAACGACAAACAGCACGGCTTCGGCATTAGTGTCGAGCTCAGGCTTGTCGGAGCCGCCGTTTGGAGCGACTTCAACGATGTACTGTGAAAAAGTTTCTGCAAAACCGCTTAAAGGACGCGCAATCACCCACATGCGCATACCTTCCCAAAACGGCAGGTAGCTAATCACAATATCGGTGAGCACCCGTTTGGGGATAATCGCATACGCTTCGGTAAAAATAGCGCGGTCAGATAACAGTTGCGTTTGCGGCGGTAAGCCGCCAGTTGGGGCGTAATAGGTACTTTTAATTGGCATTATTAATAATCCTTAGGGGGTTTTGCTGTGTTAAATTAGTGTCTATCTTCAAGAGATAAAGGGTGAGTACGGCTGTTTAAGTCTTATTTTCATTTAAGCAAGGCATTAAAAATAGCTTAAATAGTTCAGCTTAGTCTGCGATTTGTGTATTTGGTTCGGCTTGTTCATTTGCTACTTCAATATTCACTTGCCAATCATCAATGGCCAGCTCGTAGCAGTTATTACCCTCACCATTGATACGGTCAATGACCAAAAAATCTGAGTCGCGACCAAGTGCCAGCAGCGGATGATGCCAGACATTGGCATCGTATTGCACGCCTTGATGCGATTTGGCATAAAACACTGATAAATCAGCGGCCGAACGTGGTGGTTCACCAGCTTGTGCGACGACGACAATATAATCTTGACCATTCATCGAAAAAAACGCTTGCGACCCAAAGGGATGATACTCCATCACCGATAAGGCGATAGGCAGTTCGCGCTTTTTGGCACGAAAGATACTGAAGCCAACATCGCCGCCGTCAAGCGTAGCCTGCGTAATCGCATGATGTCGACACGCATAACCTTTATTAATAAAGAAGCAGTTTTCAGAGGTCTGCTCTTCTTTGTCATAGGGTTCAATCACCGTACCATAAGGTGCAAATTCGGCCTTGGTTAAAGGCCTCGCGATAATTGTGGTAGTCATGATGTCACCTTTTGTTTAATGAGCAGTTTTATGTATTTAGTTTAGCTAGCGCCAGATGATTACATCCAGTTGGCGATGTTATCATCAGTAGCTGGATGGTTTTCATACCAGTGTTTGGCAATGTCATCGCGGCGGCATATCCAGACATCGGGTTTGCTAGTAATGTATTGCAAGAATTTTTTGAGAGCAGTGATACGGCCCGCACGGCCAATGATGCGGCAGTGCAAACCGATGGTCAGCATTTTGGGTTCGTTTTTACCATTTTTATCCCCTTCTTCATACAAGGTATCAAAGCTGTCCTTTAAGTATTGATAAAAAGGCTCAGCATTGGTAAAACCAGGGCTTGAAGCAAAGCGCATATCATTGGTCTCTAAACTATAAGGAATGACCAAATGCGGCTTGCGGGCGATTTTTTGCCCATCTTCTACTTTGACATTGAGCCAGTAGGGCAGCTCGTCGGCATAAGAGTCTGAATCATAGATATAACCGCCTTGTTCGGCAACCAGCTCACGCGTGTTGGGACTATCGCGGCCGGTATACCAACCAAGCGGCTGACGACCAAGCATACGCTCGAAGATTTCGGTAGCGCGGCGCACGTGTTCGCGTTCCGTTTCGCGATACATATATTGATAAGTAATCCAGCGTAGCCCGTGACTGGCGATTTCGTGACCATCTTCTAGCACGCGCTCGATAATATGCGGCGTTTTTTCAGCTGCTGCGGCGCAGGTAAAAGTGGTGATGGGTAAACCATACTCTTTAAAGGTATCTAACACGCGCCAAACGCCGACTCGGCTACCATATTCAAAGGCGGATTCGATAGATTGGTGGCGGTTGTTAAATTCGGGCGTACCTAGTACATCCGATAAAAAGCGCTCCGATTGACCATCGCCATGAATAACGCTATTTTCTGCGCCTTCTTCAATGTTTAGTACAAATTGTACCGCAATTTTTGCTCCGCCCGGCCAATTGGCATTTGGCGGATTGCCTGCATAGCCTTTTAAGTCACGTAGGTAAGTGTCGTGATTAAAATCACTGGTTATTTTTTGACTCATTTTTAAACTATCCTAAATACAATAAAGCAAATTAAAGGTGAGTATTTCTACTGTCGGCTCATTAACTAATTATCTGACTAAATAACTGTCTCATTAAATAACTATAGCCCTGAAGCGTAAGCGACGAGTTGTTGGCGTTCTGCATCGGTCAATTGAGTGAGATTGCCCAGTGGCATATAGCCAGTTTGTACCGCTGTGACAATTTTGTCTTGATGGATTTTCATATCTGCTGGCGTCTGCAAAATGATGCCCGATGGCGGTGCGGCAAATCCTTGCTGGGTTGGCTGCGCCGCGTGGCAAGTGGTACAACGGGTGTGGACGATATCCATAATGGCATCATCTGCTGAGGCAGTCACAGGTACGACTTCGGTAGCCGCTTCATTGGCAGCGCCAGTTTCGGTAGCAGCACTCATTTCCGAGTTATCGGCTGAACCAGCAGTAACTGGTGGCGTAGTGTCCGATGTAGTGTCTGGTGTAGCGTTTGCTGTAGAAACAGAGGCACTAGCAGCGGGTAATGGCTCAACAGGGGCAGGACGCATCCAAATAATCAATAATACTGTTGCTAATGCCGGAATCCAGAGGAATTTTGGCTTGTGATGCCCCAAGTGTTTTTGATTAAAATAATGACGTACCGTTGCTGTGATGATACCGACAAATACTAACACCAACCAACCGTGCGCATGTGAATACATCATCGGATAGTGGTTGCTAATCATGGTAAAGATAAGCGGCAGGGTAAAGTAGTTATTCATCAGCGAGCGGTTTTTTGCTTGTAGCGCCAAATCCGCCACTTCTTTGCCGGGCTTCACACCGCGGCGCACACAATCTACCAACGCGCGCTGAGCAGGCATAATACCAAAGAAGACGTTCCCCGCCATTACCGTCCCTAAAATGGCACCAATATGAATAAATGAAGCGCGATCACTAAATAGCTGATAAGAGCCCCAGCAAGCGATCACTAGTAATATAAAGATAATACTGCTAAAAATCAGCGAGTTTTTACCAAGACGACTACGAACAATCACTTCATACAGAAAGTAGCTACCAAATAAAAACAATAAGCTGGTCGAAATCGCGCCGATACTGCTGCCAAAAGCGACTTTACTGGGATCAATCAGATAGGCAGTCGCATTGAAATAATAAACGATAGCCAGCATCGCCATGCCAGTAAGCCAAGTGGTATAAGCTTCCCATTTAAACCAATGCAGGGTTTTTGGCATCTCTTCTGGTTCAAGCTTATATTTGGCAATTTCATAAAATCCGCCGCCATGTACCGCCCATAAGTCGCCGGATATACCCTTGTCCGCCTTCCACTGTGGCGGCTTACGTAAACTCATGTCTAGCCAAACAAAGTAAAAGGAGGCGCCAATCCACGCCACGCCAGCGATGACGTGAAACCAGCGGAAAAATAAAGCGACCCAGTCGAGAAGATATGCACCCATGCGCGAATTGTCCTTTTCTTTGCAATACTTTTTTATTCAATGTTTGGTTCAGCGTTCTGTCGTTAATTGAAAACGGTAAAACAGACAGCTATAAATCCATTAAGCCATTCATTTATGAACCGCGATAGGTACTATAGCCGTGTGCGCTGAGCAGTAGCGGTACATGGTAATGACCGCCATCACTGATCATAAAATCGATGACTACTTGCGGGTAAAATGCCGTGAGATTTTGCGCGTCAAAATAGGCTTGGGTCGCAAACGTCAAGGTATAACGGCCAACATCTAAATGATATTTAGCGATATCGATACTAGTATCAAATTTCCAGCTGTCAGCGGCAACTCGACCATCGGCGTTGGTGACACCTGTTGCCAATAGATAGGTCTCACCGTTTGCAGGCACGCGGTGGAGGGTGACTGCGATATCAGCGGCAGGTTTGCCAAGATGGGTATCTAAAATGTGGGAAGAGAGAGTGCCTGACATGATCATTCCTTTTATATATTAAAAATAAGCACATTTGCTTTAAGCAGTGCCGAGTAGTTTTTGTAAGCGCAAACGGGTAATTTTATTTTGCTCAGTAGCCGCATTTAGTAGCTCAGTGGCGCGGTCGTTTGGCAGGCGTGTGAGTAATAAATCCAGCATTTCTTGCGCGCTTTTGCCCGTCGCAAAGACGATAAAGATAAAGCCAAATTTAGCAAGATACTCTTGATTGCCTTTTGCCAATGCTTCAATGACATCCATGTCAGCATTATTGGCACCAGATTGCTCATGCGCCGCGCTGTCTTGCGTATTGCGGTATTTTTCTTTTAATGAGTCAACGTTGCCGATTTGTGGATGACCATCAAAGGCCTCAAGCAAATTGGCTTCTTGGGTTTGCGCTTGCTGCCAAGCCTTGTCGCTACTGGCAAGTAGGTCGTCTATATCTGCAAAAGGGCGAGCGCCTGCTACGTCATGCGCCCATTTGCTGCTAGTGCAGCAGGTCAATAGTTTTGAGAGTGCTTCGTCTGGCGAGAGGGCATTAAATTGCGCTAGTGTTAAGCTCACGGTGACATCCTTTTCATTTAAATTTAAAACTCTTTACCCCACTCTCAACTCATTTTTCTAATGTTATTGGTTTACTTAGTTTTTAAAATTTCAGTTAAAACAATTAGAATTTTAAATTCTATAAAAATCAAAAGCCTACGATAAGTTGAGATTGGCGTAACTCTTTATTCTTATGTTTAATTGAGTGATAAGTGGTTTAATAACATCCATTCTGCTTAAACCTGACCATTTGGTCAACTGTTTTATGCAAATTATTTTTATACGCTGGTGAAAACCCTGCTATATTTTCGCTAAATAAAAAATAAAATTGGCTTATCAGTGCTGTTATATGTTGCAATATGGCTACTTATTTATCCTCCTATCCAATGGTTTATCTTATGACCCAACCTAATCAAACATCTCAAGCGTCCGATTCTGAGGCGCCTATTCATCGTAATCAGCAAGATATCCGCGCCCAAAATCAAGCAGTAATTTTGGCAGCTGCAGAAGAAGAGTTTGTATTACAAAGCTATCGCGGCGCTACGATGCAGGGCATTGCTGATCGGGCAGGACTACCAAAAGCCAATGTCCATTACTACTTTAAAAATAAAAAAAACCTCTACAAAATGGTTTTGCGCTCTATTATTGAAGAATGGAACGATGGTTTGGTGACAATGACCGTCGATAGCGACCCAAAAGCCGTGATAGAGAAGTTTGTACGCACCAAATTACACCAAGCGTTTGTGCATCCAAACCGTCATAAATTGTTTGCGTTAGAGGTCATCGGCGGCGCCCCATATTTACATGACTTTATGTCGACAACCATGAAAGAGTGGGCGCTTGATAAATCACAAGTGATGAAAACTTGGCATGAGCAAGGCAGAATTGGCATCGCTGACCCATTGCAGCTGTTGATTTTGATTTGGGCAACGACGCAGCGTTATGCAGAATTTGAAACAGAAATCGTCGGTCTGCTACAAAAAGACGCTTATGATAAGCAAGATGAAGCGCGCGCGGCTGACTTCTTAATACCCTTTATTCTGCGCGGTTGCGGGCTTGAATAGCGGATTTTACATAGCGCGCCATTTATTCAACCAAGCCCGCTGCCGTTATAACGGCTGACCTTCAACCTCACTTTTCGGCAACACGCGCACAGGTTTTAGACCATCTTCTATATGTTGATCAGACGTATCAAACTCGACGCCATAGTTCTTTGGCAAAATCATATCCAACGTGATAGCGACGATACCTGACATGGTCACTGCCGAGCCAAAGATATTGCGGAACAGCTGCGGCGTTTGCGCAAAGACATCAGGAACAAACGCGATACCCATCGATAAACCAAGCGAAGTCGCAATAATTAAGATATTACGGTGGGTAAAATTTACTGTGGATAGGATGCGGATACCCGCAGTAGCAACGGTTGCGAACATCAATAGCGTCACGCCGCCAACCACAGGCTTTGGCAGCTGCGTAAAGATAGCGCCAAGGATAGGGAATAGCCCCATGGTAAATAAAATCGCCGCCACATAAAAACCCACATAGCGGCTGGCGATACCAGTCATTTGAATGACGCCGTTATTTTGGCTAAAGGTAGTGACCGGAAAGGTATTAAATACCGCGGCAATCCACGAATTGATCCCATCACCTAGCACGCCGCCTTTGATACGCTTTTCGTAGACAGGACCTTGAATAGGTTCGCCTGAAATCATTGAAGTTGCGGTCAAATCGCCTGAGGTTTCGATACTGGTAATGATATACATAAAGGCAATCGGAATAAACGCTTGCCAATCAAAGCTTAAACCGTATTTAAAAGGAATAGGGACGGTAAGTAATGGCGCTTCAGAGACTAAAGAGAAGTCAATACGCCCCATCAACATCGCCGCAAATAAGCCCAACATCAGACCGATAAAAATAGCGCTTGAGCGAATCACTTTATTATTGACGATGCTAATCAGCACCACGCTGACCAGCACCCCGCCGCCCAGTAGTAAATTTTCCATACTACCAAAGTTTTCGGCACCAACCCCGCCCGCCAAATCAGTCAGACCTGTTTTGGTTAAAGACAAACCAATGGTGACAATGACGCAGCCAGTAACGATAGGGCTCATCAAAGATTTAAGTTTGGTGATGAACTGGCTTAAAAATATTTCGACAAATGCGCCGAAGAATGACACGCCAAAGATGACAGAAAGAATCTCCTCTGGGCTACCGCCTTTATTTTTTACCACAAAACCTGCGGCAAGGACGGCAGCCAAAAAGCCAAAACTGGTGCCCTGTAATGCCATCAGCCCCGAGCCGACGGGCCCGACTTTACGGGTCTGAATAAAGGTGGCGACCCCTGATACCATCAGTGACATGCTAATCAGATAGGGGATGTGCTCTCCCAATCCCAAAGCGCCACCAATGATTAAAGAGGGCGTGATAATACCAACGAAAGCGGCAAGTACGTGCTGTACCGCCCCTAAGAAAGCTTTTGCAGGAGCAGGGCGGTCATGCAGTCCATATAATAAATCAGGGTTTCCTTGAGTAACTTCACTCATTTTGGCTTTCTCCTAAAGTGTCTTTTAGTCCAATCTCTGAAGGTAGACCTAAACAGCGTAGGAAAACTGATGATTTGAGAGTTGAGTCCGTGACTTAAAAAAGCCTTTCAGTAAACTCTAGATCTTCATCTTGTTTCTCTAGCTATCTAAGCATTTACTAATTTTCCAACAGAGAGTCGCACTTTTCCGTGTGCTAATAAATAAAAGCAGCTCACCATTATTTATCAATATTGCCAGATATGGTGATTAAAACCTGACTAATTAGTCAGCTATCTAAGGGTATAGCGAAAGCCTTGCTTATTGCAATGTTTTTTTTGCGATTAAAATATTAATTTGTTTCATCTCGGCGATTTAACAAAACCTTAATGCGCTTATGACAAATAAAATTACGACTGCTATTAAGTACTTAATAGCAGTCGATGTTAGGTGCTGCTTAACTTTCAAAATGTCGTCTATCTTATTGAATTAAATTCCTTACTTTATTTATTGCCAAATTGTTAATACTTCGTTATTATGCCTGTCATATTTCAAATGCTAATCATTATCATTAGTGTTAATCATGTTATTTCTATACGCCAATCTCAACTTATCGTAGGCTTTTGATTTTTATAGAATTTAAAATTCTAATTGTTTTAACTGAAATTTTAAAAACTAAGTAAACCAATACCTTAGAAAAACAAGTTGAGAGTGGGGTTTCTATATGTATTTGTTGATTGAGTAGGCGTGGTCAATCAATAAAACACAAAAATTTTAATAGAAAATAAAAAGCAAAATCCCAAATTGTTTTTTTCGGACCATCTTTTTCAAACTGTCTTTCTAAAGTGGCACTTAAATCCTTCAATCCTAATAGTAAGTAAAGTGAGTGTGTTATGCGTGAAGTTAAGTCAGCAACATTTTCTAATCAATTAACGGTGTTATCGGTCGCTGTTTCAGCAATTCTGTGTTCACAGCTGGCGGTTGCGGCAACGGATGTGCCTAGTACGACCTTACAAACCATCACCGTAACTGCCAATAGCTCGGTACGTGAAAAGGTGCAAGAGGATGGCGTCGATGTCGAAGACTATACGCCTGCACAGCAAGCGAGCCATTTAAGCGATTTTTTAAATGTGGTGCCAGGCGTGACCATAGGTGGTACGTCAGCGGTCAACCAGCGCATTCGTATTCGCGGTCTTGAAGATAGCAACCTAAAAGTCACCATTGATGGCGCGCGCCAAGAAGGCAAGCTGTTCTATCATATGGGCGATATCACCATTGATCCTGATTTGCTCAAACAAGCGGATGTGGCAGTGGGTAACAATTCTGTCACGCTCGGTAATGATGCACTTGGCGGCGCGGTTGCTTTTAAAACGGTCGATGCCGCTGACTTACTTAAACCTGGTCAAAAGATTGGTGCCAAGCTAAAAGCAGGTTATGCCAGTAATAATGATGAGCTACTGACGTCAGCCACGGTTTTTGGCGCACCATCTGATAATGTCGATTTATTGGCTTATTATGGCAAGCGTGATACCAGCTCGGGTGAAGACGGTGAAGGCCGTGAGTTGTTTGAAGACAGTGAGAGCGAGAGCTTCTTATTAAAAGCCGGTGCTTATGTTGGTAATGACCATCATGTAGGTGCAAGCTTTAGCCGTACTGAGAAAGAAGGGATTTTCCCATTCCGTCCAGATTTTCCTCGTCTTCCTAATGACGGCGGTCCTAATGTAATCCCGCAAAAAGTAAAGCGCGATACTTATACCCTTGATCACAACTTTAACCCAGCAAACTCACTGGTCGACGTTGATACCACCATTTATCAAACTGAAACACAGATTTTACGTGATTCTTACTATGTAGGTAACTTTGAATTTGATGCACAGGTAAAAACCACTGGCGCTAAAATTGAAAACACCAGTGTGATTGATGCAACGTCAGGACGCCATAAACTGATTGCAGGGTTAGAGCACTACAAAAAAGAGTCAGACTATAGTGGGCTTGATCGTACAACAAAACTACCCGTATCAGGAACTGATGAAGCTAAAAATACGTCAGTATATCTAGAAGACCAATGGCAAATGGGCAAGTTTAGCCTAACGCCAGGCGTGCGTTATGACCGCTATGAAGCACCTGATTTTATTGCTGGTGGCAAAACCTATGATAATGTCGTCGGTGCACTTGCCGCAAGCTATGAGATTGCACCGAGTACGCAGGTTTTTGCTAGCTATACTCAGCTGTTCAATGGCCCAGATTTAGGCCAAGCTATCTTCAATCGAGATGGTGCTGGCACTGTGGCTAACAACGACTTAAAAGCAGAAGAGGGTGATAATACCGAAGTAGGCATCGTCACAACATTGCGTGATCTCACTACGGCTAATGATTCTCTACAACTAAGCGGTAAATATTTTGAAACCAATATCGAAAACTATATTGAATTTATACGCTCAGGTTTAAGCTGTGGACCAAATCTTGGAAATGATTGCCAAGGTGCGGTCAATAAAGACGAAGATTATAAAATCAAAGGTGTTGAGCTTGCCGCTGATTATAAAATGAATAACTTTAGTATGGGTTTAAGCTATGCTCATGCTCGTAGTAAGGGTGAAGATACTGGTTATAGTTTTTATTCACAAACAGGATCAGCATCAGATGCTGGTGATAAATACATGGTCAATCTAGCCTATCAGCCAACCGATACTACCGAGCTTGGCTGGCGCAGTACCTATGTCGCCCCTGTCACCCAGACCTTTATAAGTAGAGGGGAAGTTACAGAACTTAAAAAACCAAGCTATGATGTGCACGATATCTTTATGAGCTACTTGCCAACACAAGTAGAAGGTCTAAAAGCCACGGTTGGTGTATACAATATCTTTGATGAAACTTATGCCAGTCATGCTTCAAGATTCGATCCTCTAAAAGATGATAGCACTGACTTTGAGCCAGGTCGTAATATCAAAGCTTCTTTAACCTATCAGTTTTAAGCCTGCATTTATTTCTTAGTAGCAAAAGAGCCAGCTTTTTATAAAAAAGAGCTGGCTTTTTTATCGCCATTTTTTGGCACTCAAGCTTTCTTTTTAAACATTACGCTTCGGCTATAGCACCATTAACCCTATATATTCATAAAGAATCAGCACTCATGACTTCACTTTCCTTCTCTTCTTTTGCATCGAATCTGCGTCGTATTTGTCTTTGGATTCACCGTTATACTGGGCTTGTGATGGCAGGCTTTTTAATCATGGCTGGCATTACTGGCTCGTTATTGGCTTTCCATGAAGAGCTAGATGATATGTTTAATTATAAATTGGCTCAAATTGAGCGGCAAGATGGGCCACAGCTTCCTATTGCAACCCTGCACGACAAGGTGATCGCCGCCTATCCAGAGTACAATTTTTCTAGTATGCCAACATCATTAGAAGCGGATAAATCTGCGGTATTCTCGGTCGATAGAGCCAGAGGTCAAAGCGCTAAAAATCAACCTAAAGCCCCGTTTCAAGAGGTTTATGTAAACCCTTATAACGGCGATATCGTAGGAACGCGTGATAAAGACGCGTGGGCGTGGCGTAATACCATGTGGAAAGTATTTTGGTTGCACCGTGATTTATTGCTCGGCGATATTGGTAAGCTGCTGCTAGGTTTGATTGCCCTTATTTGGACGATTAACTGCTTTATTGGCTTTTACTTGACCTTTCCTAGAGCTATTAACGGTAAAAAAGCATTGCAGAAAACTGTACCTAAAACTACGCCTAAAAAACGTGCGTCTTTTATTAAGCGCTGGCTACCGGCGTGGAAAATCCGCCGCAAAACCAATACATTTAAGCTCAATTATGATTTGCATCACGCTTTTGGTTTATGGTTGTGGCTGATGCTATTTGTCATTGCGTGGTCGAGTGTCGGTTTTAATTTAAAATCGGTGTATCAACCCGTAATGCAAGCAGTGGTTGGGTTTGAAGGTAGAGAGGGTAAAAGAGAAGAAAAAGGTAAGTCAAAGACAACAGATAAATCGAGCGAGCAGGCTATGTCAGCCGTTGCACCAATGAGCACTGAAACGGGTAGTAATACCTTTGTTAATAAAGCGAATAGTATTGCGTATTTAACTGAGCAAGCGCATATTGCTGCGCAAAAAAATGGCGTAACCGTACAGCAGACATTGGGTATCCGCAGGCTTACAGAGGAGGGGCAATGGCAAATGCGTTTTAAAACCGACAAAGATGTCGGCACTCACGGTGGTGCCTCGTCTATCACAGTGTCTGCGGCGACTGGCAAAGTTGAAAAGGTTAATTTCGGTTATCAAAGCGCATTTGGTAATAAAATCGACCAATGGTTCTCAACCTTACACATGGGGCATATTGGACAGGGTAACGCTCATTTACTCTATCAAATATTTTTAGCAATGATAGGGTTGGCCGTGGCAGTTTTGTCCGCTACCGGTGTGTATTTATGGGTCAAAGCTCGTCAAAGCCGATTAAAGCAAAAATTGACCATTAAAAATAAATTTTCAAACCATTACGGAAAACCAGCTATTAAAAAACAGTTATAAAACACCCCGTACTTAAACCGTATCGACAATCACGGGTCGGCCTTGATGGTTAAGGACAGTCACATCGACTTTGTATAGCTCTTTCATGGTTTCATGCGTGAGTACATCAACAGGCGCACCGGTTGCCAGTACGCGACCCTCTTTCATCGTCACTACCGTATCGGCAAATTGCGCCGCTTGATTGATGTCGTGCAAGACAATCACCACGGTTTTTTGCTCAGTATGACTCAATTCGCGCAGCTCACGCATCAGACGGCCAGCATGGTACATATCTAGATTGTTGAGCGGTTCATCAAGGAGTAGGTACGGTGTATCTTGGCAGACAATCATCGCAATCAGCACGCGTTGACGTTGACCCCCAGAGAGCGTCGATAAAAAGCGCTCGGCTAACGGCTCAAGCTCAAAGCGTTCGATAATTTCCTGCACTTTTTGCTGATCATCAGCCGTTGGTTGTCCTTGATGATAAGGATAGCGCCCAAACATCAGCAGCTCATGCACACGCAGCCGTCCTTGTACTTGGTTGTCTTGCCCAAGCATGGCTACGGTCTTAGACAGCGTTCGTGCATGACAGCTGACAATATCATGCTCCTCATTACCTATAACGAAACTGACCTGCCCTGATTGTAGCGGTTGCAAGCGCGCCATCACCGAAAACAGCGTCGATTTACCCGCACCATTTGGTCCTATTAAAGCAATCACTTGCGAGGGCGGTAAAGACAGGCTGATGTCATGCAGGATTTGCTGTTTGCCAATATGGTGGGAAACATTATTTATTTTAATCATAGCAGTTCTTGTTTTTAGAAAAATTTAACCGTTGCGTTTTAAAAAGTCATCATTAGCGGCGATAGGTCATAAATATGAGTAATAAAAATACCAAGCCGCCTGCCAATTCAATCACTACTGACAATACACCCGCCATGCCGAGTACTTGCTCAAATATAGTTTGACCGAGGACCAAGCAAATCATCGCCACCAAGCTGACCAATATCAGACGCTCACTGTGATACATATGGCGCGCAATACGATTGGTCAAGGCGCAGACCAGTAAGCCAAAAAAAGTTACCGGACCGACCAAGGCGGTTGCCGTAGCGACTAATACCGCAATGACCGTTAATAGCCCAAAGGCGAGGCGTTGATAGTTGATACCAAGGTTAATTGCTTGTGGTTTGCCCAACATCAAGACATCGCATTGATAGCGCCAGCGCCAGATAAATAGCGCACTGATGACGCAAATAACAAAGCTAATGCCCAAAAGCTGCGGATTGACCGTATTAAACTGCGCGTAACTGGCCGATTGGACTACCACGAAGTCATCGGGGTTAATGAGCCGTGCAACTAGCGCTGATAAGCTGCGAAACAACACGCCAAAGATAACGCCTACCAGTATCAGCCGCGTTAAATCCTGACTGCTTTTTGAAAACAACAGTCGAAACAACAATAACGACGCGCCAAACATGAGGACGATTTCAAGGGTAAATTTGGTAATGGGGTTGATGCTGGTAAAACTAATTGCGCCTAAAAAGAACACCAATAAGCTTTGTAATAACACATACAGTGAGTCAAAGCCCAATAAGGAGGGTGTCAAAATAGGATTGTGGGTCAAGGTTTGAAAGAGCAGGGTTGATACGCCGATGGCATAACCGACGACCATTAGCGCCAGTAATTTTTTACCCCGTAATGGCAGGGCAAAGTCCCAATAGCCGTTGACGTTAAGTGTCAAAAACAGCGTCATCGAGATAAGTAAAATAATCGCGGCAATGGATTTTGGATGACCAGCGATAAAGGTCCAAAGTTTTGCTAAAAGGTTTTGACGACAAGTATCTTCAAGGCTGTCATTGTCTAAAGTAGCATTTGCTAGAGCGCTCTTTTTTGCCGAGCCAGTCTTGGTAGAATTGTCGTTTATAAAGTTATGCTTAGACGATGAGAACATGAATAAATCCTACTATGCTACCTTCAATAGTAACAACGCCAAGCTTATCTAATCAGACAACAGGACGAATAAATTGAGAAAAGTGTTAACAATCAGGCAGCGACAAGATTGCGCTAGGGCTTATTGCTCAGCAGGCGCACGTAATAACAACCATAAAAATATCACCGTGCCGACCACACCAAAAACTGTCGCCACAGGCACTTCAAAAGGATAACGAATGGAGCGCCCGATAATATCACAAAGTAGCACGGCTGATGCGCCCAAGAGCGCGACTGCGGGCAAGCTGCGACGTAGTTTATCGCCCATAATGCGGCTAACGATATTGGGTACGACCAAACCGATAAAGGGAATCATACCAACGGTTACGACGACGACAGCGCTCATCATCGCCACCATGCCAACACCAAGCCACGTCACTTGTCGTTTACTAATCCCCAAGTTTAGCGCGATATTATCGCCTAAACCGACGATGGTCAGTTTATCGGCGATAATATAAGCCAGCACGCATAGTGCGCCCGTCAACCAAAGCAATTCGTAACGTCCAGCTAATACCGAAGAGAAGTCGCCAAATTGCCAAACGCTGAGCATCTGTAGTGATTCCGTTTGGTAGGCGATAAAAGTGGTTATCGCCTCGATAATGCCACCAAAGACAATACCGATCAGTGGAATCATCAAAAAATCCGTCGGCGGAACGCGATGTATCAGCAGCATAAAGAGCATCATGCCCGCGACTGCCGCAATAGTTGCGACACCCATTTTGACCAGTAGCGCGCTGGCTGGGAACAATAAACTGACTACCAGTAATCCCAATGCGGCGCTTTGGGTTGCCCCAACCATCGAGGGTTCTACGAAGCGGTTTTTCAGCACCACTTGAATAATCATCCCAGCCACCGCCATCGCGATACCCGTCAAAATAATGGCAACGGTGCGCGGAATACGGCTCACTAACATTAATGAACTATCAGAGTTGGCGCTTTGACTGATAAGGCTTTGCAAAATACCTGACCACGAAAAATCTGCTACACCAATGGATAAGCTTAATAACACCAAAAGCCCCATAATAATGAGGCTGGCTGTGTTTATTAACCACGGCGGTATCGCAGCGCGGCGCTGTTTATCACGGGCGTAGCGGCTGCCACTACTTGCACTCGGCTGCCAGCTTGATGGCGCAGCTGGCAGAGTAGAGCTGGTTTTAACGCTGGCTTGAGCACGAGGTGAAAATAATGGCATAACGGCTACTGGCTTACGAATAGAGTGTGAAAAATTTTATGGATAGCAACTGTCATAAGCAACAGCTGCTACTTGTATTTTGTGTAGCGTCAAAATTTATTTTGCCTTAGTAAAGGCGTTTTTAATGGTCGTTAAATCCTGTAGCCACTGATAATAACCACCAAAGGCTAAGTAAGAGTCTGGGCTTAGATACACTACCTGGTCTTTATCCCACGCAGTGGTTTGCGCCACCAATGGGTTGTCCAATACGGCTTTGGCACCCGCACCATCTTCACCGATTGCAGCGCTGCGATCGACGACGAACAACCAATCTGGATTGGTCTTTTGTATGTATTCAAATGAGATAGGCTGACCGTGACGCGCATCAGTGATTTTATCATCTGCCATTGGAATATCTAATACGCTGTGAATAAAACCATAACGCGACTTATCACCATAGGCTGACAGCTTATTGCCATTGACCATAACCACCAAGCCTTTGCCTTTATTTTCTTTGGTTAAGGCTTTGATCTCGTCAATCAGCATGTCAATATTGCCTTGCAATTTTACTGCTTGATCGCTTTTGCCAAATAACGCACCCAAATCGTGTAGGCGCTGCTTGCTTGACTCATAGATATTTGCCGTATCAATGCTCATATCCAGCGTGGGTGCGATACTCGATAGCTCATTGTATTTTTCTGCCATACGCGAGCCGATCAAAATTGCTTGCGGCTGCATGGCGTTCAACGCTTCAAGATCAGGCTCAAATACCGTGCCGACTTCTTTAGGATCAGGATGTACTTTTGACTGTAAGTTATCTAAATGTAGCCCACTTGGCATACCGTCAACCGCTACGTCAAGCGCCGCCAAATCTTGCATCAAGGTCATATCATAAACGACCAATGGTGATGGATTCATGGCCAAATCGACTTTACCTTTTACCGTATCAACTGCGATGGTCGCAACAGAAACGTTGTCATTTTCAGCCACATTCGAGGCCGCATCAGCCGTTTGGTTTTCAGCTTTGGTTTCTGTTATCTCATTATCACTTGAATCAGGCGAACTACAACCTGCTAAGCCAACACTAGCAATGAGTGCGGTCATCATGGCAGTCAATAATGGACGTTTAACAAGGAGGCTTGCGGTACGATTAGAACATAAAGTAGTAGACATAAATAACTCGGTATATCAAAGGTTTGGTTGGTATTGTTATAAGAATGCTAAAAAACAGCAGAATAATGATAAAAAATAGCGGCTTTATAATTAAAGTTTTACGATCATTTGCTATTTTTACTATAAAAACAACTGCCATAATAAAGTAATTGAGACTTATTATCAATATTAACGATAATGGTTTTTATTAACTGACTTTTCATTCATTAAATTTTTAGTTTTAAACAACTTTGCTCAAGAACTTTGCTTAAGATAGGCAGTAAAAAAATGGAGAGATTAATAATTTACTATTGATAATAGTTATCGTTTGCATTATTATCTACGCTATTCTATAACGGTTAAATGTTAGGGTGTTATGAGTTCAACGGATTTAGAGGCGCCACCACTTAGATTGATACTTATCGCTATTATTTTAGTGGTCGGGCTACACCTGCTTACCGCAATCGCTTTGGTGATCATCAAAGCGCCTATGCTTAAAGATGAGCCCATTAAAGAGACGCCGCCGCTTGAAATCCAAATGGTCACATTACCTACTCAACCCATCGAAAACGTGGTTACTGAGGTAGAGGAAGTGCCGCAAAGTAAAGCTGAATCTATACCAACGCCTAAACCCGAACCCAAGCCTGAACCAAAAACGCAACAAAAAATGAAAGCGGTTACGCCAGTAGATCCAGTAGTAAGAGAAGAAGAACCAATCGTTCAGAAAGAAAAACCTGTACAGACGCCGCCTATAAAAGAACCACCTGTAAAGAAAAAAATAGAAGACAAGCCACCAGTTATTGATAAGTCAGTCGCTGACGAACAGCGCCGTATAATAGCTGCGCAGGCAGAAAAGGCAGCGCAACAAGCGGAAAGACAAGCGCAAGCAAAAGCGCTGCAAGAAGCGCAGGCGCAAGCGGCTCGTGACGCTCAAGCGCAGGCAGACGCCAATGCCGCTAAAGAGGCGGCGCAAAAAGCAGCGCAGGCAAAGGCTGAAAGAGAAGCGGAAGCCGCTGCTCGAGCAAAAGCAGAGGCTGCGGCAAGTAATGAGCCTGTCAATTTTACCGCCAGTGCTGCGAACTGGGCATCGGCGCCAAACTTTAGCTTTCCTGACCGCGCCGCTCGCCGCGCCCGTTCGGGAGATACGCTCAACGTGGTGTTGGTATTAAGAGTCAATAAACAAGGCGGTATCGATAGCATACGTGTGGCCCAATCGTCAGGAAATCCGCTGTTAGATAAAGAAGCACAGCGCCAAGTGCGTTCAGGTAAATTCAAACCCTTTACCAAAAACGGCGCGCCAGTGGTCGGCAATGTCACCCTGCCAATTGCCTATGCGGTTCCTTAAATATAAAAGACTGGGTGTAGAAAAGCGCATTTATACAAGCAGATATAAAACAACCGACACATACAAAATATAGTGAAACACAGCGAAATATAGCAACGATGTACGAAAATAGTTATCAAAACTCGTACTGCTAACAATCATAAAATGACAAGTAACGACATCCCACATTAAGGAGTCTGATATGGACTTTACAACCTACTGGCAATATAGCGATATGGTGACCAGAACCTTATTCTTTTTGCTTCTTATTTTATCTATTGCCTCTTGGGTGACGGGTATCATTCGCATATTGCAAAGTCGCAAACTGGCAGCTAGCGTCGCCGATGATTTGAGTGCGCAGATTCATAGTAAGCAGGTCAGTTTGGTTGAAAGCGATGCCGCGTCTCGGCGTTTGGTGATTGAGCAGACGTTACTCAAGCATATCGGTCGCTATCGTTTTGCCAGTGAGCGCGGTTTGCCGATACTTGGTACGACAGCAGCAATCGCGCCGTTTATCGGTCTGTTTGGCACGGTCTGGGGTATTTTCCATGCGCTGCATAATATCGGTGTTAGTGGTCAAGCAGGATTAGGACAAGTGGCAGGACCTGTCGGTGAAGCCCTTATTATGACCGGTCTAGGGATTGCTGTTGCGATTCCGGCGGTGGTGTTTTATAACCTTGCGATACGTATCAATCGCCGCGTCATGTATCACGCCAATGATAGAGCGCATGATTTATTGGCACAATCTAGCGAGCTTGCTGCAGTGCAACAAGCGCCAATTCAAAAGCCAGCAGTCCAACGTGATACTACTAATCAAGTAACGCAGTTAACGAAGCAGTCAAATGCAGATAAACAAGCTGAGCATTATCATAAATCCGCACCATCGCAGTTGTAGTGATGGTTCAGTAGAGATAATAAGCCAAAAAAGCACGAGCAGCAAAGACGACAATTAACGGTATTGAGAACAATTATGGCATTTCAATTGGGTGACGATGACAGTCAAAGCATGAATGAGATGAATCTTATTCCGCTTATCGATATCATGCTGGTATTGATGATTATCTTTTTATTGACAGCGACCGTATTGAATCCAACGGTGCCATTGGATTTACCGAAAACCAGTGCCGAGGTCAATGAAACACCGCCCGAGGCGATTCAAATTAGCATCGATAAAGATGCAGGTTTGTTTTGGGATGACAAGCCTATCAGTATAGAAGCATTAGAAGTGCGTCTGCAAGAACAGTCGGCGAATGGCAAGGATCCTTCTATCCAACTGCGTGCCGATAAAGAAAGTAGGTATGATACCGTGGCGCAAGTATTAGCGGCAGCCAGTCAAGCAGGATTAACGAAGGTGGCTTTTGTTAACGAGTAAGGTTTAAACGACTGATTAATACAGTTGAGCAGTAAAAATAGTTTTTAAAACAATAAGCTAGCAAGATAAATAAGTAAGCTTAGTAATAAGAAAATAACCACGACAATAACAAGAATAATTAAAATAATAAACTTTCTCTCCCGCCTCGCTTGGGCAACCTTGCGAGGTTATCTTTTTTTAGCAACCCTTCAATTTAGTAGATTGTATGGCATTCGGTGGGTCATATAGTGAGTGAAAAGTAATATCGATACATCACGCACTGCTGATATCAATTTTTCTTGTTTGCTGTGCCTACGCAGACAGAGGCTACAAAAAATTGATATCAGCAATACCGTCGCGTTTTCAGGATATTTTGACTATATAGCGGGCATTAATCATAGTAATTACCAAGCATAACCAAACGGGCGATAACCATAGCCAAAGTGTCCAGGTCCATAACCGAATGGATACGGCGCGCGCAGATAATCAAGGTCGCGCTGACGCATATAATAGTAGCGTCCTTGTGCGTAGGCTTCCTCAAGTTTTTCGATGCCTTCGAGTGGACAGACAGGCTGCCAATCATAACCTTCGCGGCCAAGTTTATAAGCATTGAGCTCGGTACAGTAGTTTTTTAGACCTTGCTGGCGACCTTGCTCCCACAATACGCGATTTGGCGTTGCGCCAACGACACTTGCGCATTGATTGGTATAATTGCCAAAGTAAGCCCCCGAGCGCCCGAGAAGTCCATCGACATAGCCGACTTCTTGCCAATTGCTATTTTGGCATTGCTCGGGCGTCAGACTTTGGGTGGTCGCGCAGCCCGATAAAGTCAGTAAAGCTACGCCTACTAGCGAGATGGTCAGCCCAGATTTACCCATAAGTTTGGTGACAATTTTATTTACTGATGCAGCAGTCGATGAGTTTTGTTTAATAAGATAATTCATAATAAACCTGCGCGCGTTTAAAATTATGGTTTATCATAGCACCTTTTTAGGCGACCAACTTTTTGCATCTTGTTATCGAATCAGTGGTTTTATGTACTAAGTATTTGATATGCCACTATAAATAGCAAGGCGTTGGTAAATGTCAGGTGTGCCTAGCAACTAGCCCTTTATAGAAGATAGTATTTACGAGCGTTTGTTTTTTAAAGGTTTACGCTCATTATAAGCGACTAGATAGTCGCCGTTTATATTTAAGCTGTTATATAAAGAGCCACGCTGATAGATTATTCAGCACGTTTTAATCACTAGCACACCATTAATTTTGTTAAAAGGTCAGACTGTTATGGGAATGTGGATTGCGATCGCCATTGTACTATTTGTATTAGGGAGTATGATGGCGCTCAAACCTAGCGGTATCGACCAGCGTTTGGATAAGCTGCGTATGACGGCGCGCCGTTTGCAGCTCAATCCCAAGTTAGTTACTTGCCCTGATTGGGTAAAAGGCCGTGACAATGAGTATGGTCGCGGCATGATTGGGCAATATGGTTTGGTGCTCGATAATGTCAAGCTGCCATTAACTCGCTATCAGGTGTTAGATGGACAATGGCGTCCGGCAAGTAACGCCAGCAGTAGTGATAACAATAGCAGCGACAATAAAAGCTTACCCGTACAAGCCAATTTTAGCTTAGATAAAGAGCCATTGGCATTGCCAGTCAGCATCGAACCATTTGTAAAAGCATTATTGGTTAAATCGAATAGCATTATTATTTATTGGGAAGATATTGCTTATGTGCGTCCGGCGACCAATCCTGCTTATCAGCAACAAGCGATTGAAAGCGACTTATTAATCATGAAAGAGAACCTTGAGAAATGGGCATTACAGATGCAAAAGTCGGCATAAAAATCACGCGGCGCTAGTAAAACATTTTTTCGTCTCCATAAAGAGGCAATATGCAAGTCCTTTTGGCAAACTCTCAGTCATTTTAAGTTGACAGCTTAACGCTTAGCAGTGTAACGTCTTTATAACTGTATCTATGCGTTATGGTTATTGTTTGTTTTATAACCGTTTTTATCGGCAGCCATTACTACAATAATTCGCTGAGCCATTATAACTAACTATTATAAATTGCCAGCTGCCGAGTTTATCCTTATTTTAATTTACTTATTATGGTGTCGTCACTTATGGCAAAAACCGCAACCAAAAAAAGCCCAGCCACGGCAAAAGACCAACCCAAAGGCAAGTCTTTGGTGATTGTAGAATCACCCGCCAAGGCAAAAACTATTAATAAATACTTAGGCGACGACTTTATCGTCCGCTCAAGTATCGGTCATGTCCGTGATTTGCCAGTGGGCGCGAGCAAAAGCGCGAAGAAGCCAGCCGCGAGTAAAAAAGATGACAGCCTAAGCAAAGAAGAAAAAACCCAGCAGGCATTGGTACGGCGCATGGGCGTCGACCCAGAACATGACTGGGCGGCTGTCTATGAGGTATTGCCTAATAAGACCAAGGTTATCAAAGAGCTAAAAGCCCTCGCCAAAGACGCTGACAAAATCTATCTAGCAACGGATATGGATAGAGAAGGGGAAGCGATTGCTTGGCATCTCAAAGAAGTCATCGGCGGCGCAGACAGTAAATATGAGCGCGTGGTCTTTAATGAGATTACCAAATCCGCTATTCAAAATGCCTTTAAACAGCCCTCAAAGCTCGATATCGACCGCGTTAATGCGCAGCAAGCGCGGCGCTTTTTAGACCGCGTCGTTGGTTTTATGGTATCGCCGCTACTTTGGCAAAAAGTCGCTCGCGGTCTGTCAGCTGGTCGCGTGCAGTCGGTCGCCATGCGTTTGGTCGTCGAGCGTGAACATGAGATTCGCGCCTTTATTCCAGAAGAATACTGGCAGATTCACGCCGATACTCATGTTGCTGATAGTAAAGCCAAGAAAGCGGCAGACGCTGAGCACATTGCGATTCGTCTAGAGGCAACCAAGCAAGACGGCAAAACGCTAAAGCTTGTTAATAAAGAGCAGACCGATAAAGTCCTAGAAGTTCTTAATTCAAACGACTTTATCGTGAAAGAGCGCGAAGAGAAGCCAACGCAGTCGCGTCCGAGTGCGCCGTTTATCACCTCGACATTGCAGCAAGCTGCCAGTACGCGCTTGGGCTTTTCAGTTAAGAAAACCATGATTTTGGCGCAGCGTTTATACGAAGCTGGTCATATTACTTATATGCGTACCGACTCGACTTTTTTGTCTGGTGATGCATTAGCCGCCGTACGTGGCTATATCGAAGACAGTTATGGCAACAAATACGTGCCAGAAAAGCCAAACTTCTATGGCAATAAGCAAGGCGCACAAGAGGCGCATGAGGCGATTCGTCCGTCTAACGTCAATATGAAATCGACGCAGTTAAAAGGCGTTGAGCGTGATGCCATTCGTCTATATGAGCTGATTTGGCGTCAGTTTGTCGCTTGTCAGATGACGCCTGCGAAATACTTATCCGTGAATCTATTTGTCGCTGCCGGCGATGTCGAGCTAAAAGCACGCGGTCGCACCCTAGTGTTTGATGGCTTTACTAAAGTCATGCCACCAGCGAAGACTGACGATACTTTATTACCTGATGTCAAACAAGGTGATAAGTTAACGCTCGATAAGCTCGATCCTAGTCAACACTTTACCAAGCCGCCACCGCGTTACACAGAGGCAAGCCTTGTCAAAGAGCTTGAGAAAAAAGGCATCGGTCGACCTTCGACTTATGCGTCTATCATCTCAACCATTCAAGATCGCGGTTACGTGAAGCTTGAAAACAAACGTTTATTTGCTGAAAAAATGGGCGATATTGTCACCGACAGATTGACGGCAAGTTTCCCAGATTTGATGGATTATACCTTTACCGCTGCGCTAGAAGACAAGCTTGACCATGTTGCTGAAGGCGATACCGACTGGAAAGATGTCCTCGATAACTTTTATGGCGACTTTAAAAAGACCCTAGATCGTGCCAAAGAAAAAGACGGCATGCGCCCAAATGATCCAACCGATGTGCCAGATGTCCATTGCGATATTTGCGATCGTCCGATGCAGCTACGTACTGGCTCAACGGGTGTATTCTTAGGCTGTACGGGCTATAATTTACCGCCAAAAGAGCGCTGTAAAGGTACCAAGAACTTAATGCCAGTCGAAGCGTTTGCCAATCTTGATGATAGCGACAGCGATGACGAAGCGGCCGAAGTCAAAGATTTGATGGAGAAAAAACGCTGCCCGAAATGTGGTACGGCCATGAATGGCTATATCGTCGACGGTGGTCTTAAGCTGCATATCTGCGGTAATAATCCTGATTGCGACGGCTATATCTTAGAAGAAGGTAAGTTTGAAGTTCCGGGTTCAGATGCGCCAACCATCGACTGTGACAAATGTGATGGACAGATGGAACTAAAAACTGGACGTTTTGGGCCATACTTTGCTTGTCAGAAATGTGATAATACCCGTAAGGTGCTTAAAACTGGTGAAGCGGCACCGCCACGTATGGAGCCAATCCATATGCCGGAGCTAAAATCAACCAAGCATGATGATTACTTTATCTTGCGTGAAGGGGCGGCTGGGATGTTCTTAGCGGCGTCTAAGTTCCCAAAAGTACGCGAAACCCGTCCACCAAAGCTGGCTGAGCTACGTGAAATCAAAGATAAGATGGAAGATAAATTCCAGTATCTGTTTGCAGGTCCAGACGAAGACCCAGATGGCAATCCAACGATTCTACGCTGGTCGCGGAAGAAAAAAGAGCAGTATATTGGCTCTGAAAAAAACGGTAAGGCTACCCGTTGGGGCGTATACTGGCGTAATGGCGAGTGGGTAGAAGAGTAAACCTCTGTAATCACCTTATCTTTAAACCATAAAAAACCTCTTAGATAATCTAAGAGGTTTTTTGCTATTAACTTTTGGGCTATCAGTTCTTTTCGATGATACCGCAAGCAACGCGATCGCCTGCGTTACCAGCAGGCTGGCTCTTATAATCATCAGCACCGCTATGGACGATAAAGGCTAGACGGTTAACACTGTATTTACCTGCATCAGCGGCAGAGATTTTCTTATTCACATAGTTGATAGTAGCAACGCCATTCGCATCGGCGGTTAAGTTCGGCAAGTCGCCCGCATGACCATTCATATCATCAGGATGAGAGTGCGGTTTTTTATCTGGATTAAAGTGACCACCAGCCGCTTTACCCATATCGCCGCAGCTACCCGTTTCATGAATGTGCAATGCCACAGTTTTACCAGGCTGCAGGTTCATGAGCTTACCATAAACTTGGACACCGCCATCTACTGGGCGTAGGAATACTTGACCCACTTCATTTTTATTACCAGCGACTGCATTGATCGTAGATTTTAACGCAGGTTGGTTAAGTGGATTGCCCGTTTGCATTTGACCTTTGACGGTTTGGCAACCTGTCATCGCTAGAGCTGAACCACATAACAGGGCACTTGCAAGCATCGTCTTATTCATTATTATCTCCATTTATATTTATTTGTTGTGATGAATGTCTATTGTTTTATTAAAATACTCAAACATTGCTTAATGTCGCAATCAGTATAGCCAAGGTTTAAATATAACTATTCATTAAATGCGCAACAATCGGTTAATAAATGTAAATAACGTATGCGTTTGAAAAAGGTTTACAGCGTTTTCTTTACTTCGTTTTGCCAAACTAAGGTTTCGCCTGTTGCCATCGTTTGCAATAAATTATAACGAGGCATATCGGTCTGATTATCTGCTGTTGGCGATGTTGGCTATGAGGGTTGTAAGCTTAATGTTAGCTGACTGCTGCTATCACGCATCAAATCAAACAAAGCGGACTCGATTCTATTGCCTGTCTCACCGCAGCCCATTACAGTACTAATAATAGTGCCGACTTTGAAAGTATTATCATTGAGTAAAAAATAAGGCGCGCGCGCGCCGTTACAGCCTGAGCTAAAGGATGCGTACTGATTGTTAGGCCAACTTTCAAAGCTCGCTGAAATAGGATGATCTGGGTGATAAAAATTGCCCAAAGGTTTTCTAGTTAATTCCCCTTTTGCATCATAAGTATTACTGACGGCACTCACCAGCGTCCAATGATACTGCTCTAATAACTCGTTAGTAATGGGCAATCCAGCGGGAGTTGCCAATGCTTTAGTTGAACCTATAAAAATTAAGCGATTACCATTTTCGATATTAAGTGCCAAACGTTTAGGGGCAGCTTGTATAGCGACTGGCGCTGATTGTGATGCTAAATGTGAAGTTGGCAATAACTCAAAATTAAGCCTAACAGGTGCGTACTTAACAAATAACGATTGAATACTATTATCCTCTTTAATTGCAGTATCAGTATTATTGTCGTCATGACAAGTTGTGGGTACTTTAGTAAGATGAGAATAATAGGGATAAGGCGGCGCGGACATCGACTGAAAATCCATCATATACTGTTCACAGCCTTGATAAAATCTGACTGCACTGGGTTCTATTGCTAAGGTAATCGGTGCAAAATTTTCGATGTCGACTATGTTACCGTTTTGATTAATTACTTGCGCCAATTGCCAGTCATAATGAGCTACCCATTGCATTACTTGTGATTCTTTAATTACTCTCTCGTCAGTAAAGTTAGATTTATCTTTAATAACAGGTGCGTTGACGATAGTGGTCTGCCGGATACTATTCGATGGCGCAGACTGGCAACCCATTAATCCCACTGCTACAGACAAGCTGATAATAGTTAATGAGCGCTTTATAGTTGGCAGGAGCATTGTAAAATCCTTTTAAAAAATATGAAAATGAATAGAGGCTAAGGTGTTTTCTTTACTTCGTTTTTCCAAATGAGTGTTTCGCCTGAATCAAAAGTTTGCAATAGGTTATAGCGCGGAAAATCGGTTTGGTTTTTTGACTGAGATTCTGATGAAATAGACGGCTGTAGGCTTAAGCTCAGGGTGCTTTTACTGTTACTAACCAGCTTAGAAAGCTCATTTTCAATTCTATTGCCAGTGATGCCGCAGCCCATGACGGTTTGCATTCCTGAGCCGACCAGCAAGGTATAATCTCTCATCAAAATATATGGACCACCGACGCCATTACAGTTTGAGTTAAATGACGCATATTGACTATCATCATATCCTCTAAATATCAACGATACTGGAAACTCTGGATGATAAAAATCACCAATAGATTGTCGAGATATAATCTTTCTATTAACATCAAAAGTATTACGAACGGCGCTCTTTAGCTGCCAATCGTAACGCTCTAGTAATGCATTATCAATTGGTAATCCCGTTGGTTTTCTAAAGGCTAGAGGCTTACCTGTGAATATTAATGTATTGCCATTCTCGATTTTAATCATCAAATTTTTCGGTGCCATTTGAATGTTGTCGAGCTTATTTTCTGCTACTGCTGACAGCGTAATCCCTAATTTTAATAGGCCGCTTTTAGGAAATAGCGCTTCTATATCGCCTTGATTCATTTTATTGCTAGGGGTGTTTTTACAGTCAGAGGGTTTTTGTCTAAGATCGCTACCATACTCAAAAGGTGGCGCATCCATCCACCCAAAGACGATTGAAAAATGCTGGCAGCCTTGAGATAAGCTTAATGAGCTGGGCGCGACTGCTAAAGTAATGGGATTAGCCGTGTCGATATTAATAAGGTTTCCTTTCTGATCTTTGACGTGTGCCAATTGCCACTGATAATGGCTTGCCCATTGCAGAGTTGTGGCTTTAGTAGGTTCTGGAGCCTGCCCTTTAATAGCTGGCGTTTGCTGTGTTGGCGCAGACGTCATCTTGTCGGGAACAGGAAGTGTTGTCATAATGCTCGGAACAACGTTAGGCTGACAACCCATTAGACTTACTGAAAACCAGACAGCTGAACATGCACATAGAGCGAAACGATTTAAAATCAAGTGTTTCAAAATCATAATTATTACCAAATAAACATTTGTCTAAAATATAGCACAGGGTTTTGACCAGATTGTTTTTTATTATTACCAAAAAAAGCCGCCCATCATGACGATGAGCGGCTTTTTGATTTATAAGACTGGATTAGTAACTAATCAGATTAGTTATGCAGCGCCTTGCTTGAGGTTTTATCAACCGTCACTTTCGCAGGCTTAAGCGGCACTGGCATACTCACCAATGCTACTTTTAATATCTCATCAATCGTGGCCACTGGTTGAATGGTTAAGCCAGCTTTGACGTTCTCAGGGATATCAGCCAAGTCGCGCTCGTTGGTCGCTGGAATCAACACATGCTTGATACCACCGCGATGCGCAGCAAGTAGCTTCTCTTTTAGACCACCGATGCGTAGGATTTTACCGCGTAAGGTAATCTCGCCTGTCATCGCAATATCTGGACGAATGGCAATGCCAGTTAAGGCAGAGACCAGCGCTGTCGTGAGCGCACCACCAGCCGATGGACCATCTTTCGGAGTCGCGCCTTCAGGCATATGTACGTGGACGTCAGTGGTTTTAAAGGTCTCGTAATCAATCCCTAAGCTGTCACCGCGAGCACGTACTACGCTCATGGCAGCACGAATCGACTCTTTCATTACATCGCCGAGTGACCCTGTAAAGCTCAGCTCGCCTTTACCTTTCATCGCCACCGCTTCGATGGTTAATAGCTCGCCACCGACTTGTGTCCAAGCAAGCCCAGTCACACGACCAATCTCAGGCTCTTCTTCTGCTAGACCGTAGTCATACTGATGCACACCTAAATAGTTACCGATGTTTTTGTCATCGACCACGATTAGCTGACGTTCGGCTTTTTTCGGAGCGCGTGCACCATGGGTTTCAACTGAGCCGCGAACCACTTTGCGGCAGATTTTATTGACTTCACGCTCAAGGTTACGCACACCAGCTTCACGCGTATAGCTACGCACGATGCTATGTAATGCCGCTTCAACGATTTCAATTTCGCCTTCTTTAAGGCCATTATTTTTAATCGCTTTCGGCACGAGATATTTCTGCGCGATATTGACCTTTTCTTCTTCGGTATAACCCGGTAGACGAATGACTTCCATACGGTCAAGCAGGGCAGGTGGAATATCCATGCTGTTGGCAGTACAGATAAACATCACTTGTGATAAGTCTAAGTCCATATCCAAATAATGGTCGTTAAAGGTATCGTTCTGTGATGGATCTAGCACTTCAAGCAACGCTGACGCTGGATCGCCGCGGAAGTCTTGCGCCATCTTATCGATTTCATCCAATAAAAATAGCGGGTTTTTAACTTCGACTTTCGCTAATGACTGCACGATTTTACCCGGCATCGCGCCGATATAAGTACGGCGATGACCACGGATTTCCGCTTCATCACGGACGCCACCAAGTGCCATACGCACAAACTTACGACCCGTGGCGCGCGCAATTGACTCACCCAACGAGGTCTTACCGACACCCGGAGGACCGACTAAACAAAGAATCGGACCGCGCAGTTTTTTCACCCGCGATTGTACCGCAAGGTATTCTAGGATGCGGTCTTTCACATCTTGCAAGCCATAATGGTCTTCGTCTAAGACGGTTTTCGCTTTATCTAAATTGATAGACACTTTGGTCGTCGCATTCCACGGCGTATCCAAAATCCATTCAATATAATTGCGCACCACTGATGATTCACTCGATGCAGGCGGCATCATTTTAAGTTTTTTCAGCTCTTGCTCGGCTTTTTTGCGCACATCTTCTGGCAAGTCAGCATCTTCTAAACGCTGCTCAAGCTCAGCCACGTCGTCTTCATCGAACGCGCCGTCATTCATATCTGACAGCTCGTTTTTGATGGCTTTCATCTTCTCATTTAAGAAGTACTCGCGCTGATTGTCTTCCATTTGCTGACGAACGGCATCTTGGATATCTTGCTCGATATTTTGCTCAGCGCTTTGTTTAACGAGATATTCGGTCAAGGTATTGATGTGGGTTTTGATATCGTCTTCTTCTAAGAACGACTGCTTAATATCCAAATCCATCGACACACGGGTTGAGATGAAATACACCAGCTCAAGCAAATCATCGATGCGTTTTGCCACGCGAGTTAGCTCACGAGCATTACGCAGACGAGCATCGGCATAGCCTTCAAATAACGTCGTTAAGGCTTGAATGGTGTTTTTTTGTTGGCTCTCACTCATGCTGATATCGAGATCAGCACGCGTAAAGCTTGCCATCAATAGCTCGTCGTGATTTTCAATATTATCAACGCGCGCACGGTATTGACCTTCGATCAATACTTTGATGCAATTTTCATCGCTATCATGCGGCATAGTGCTGACGATGCGGCACACCGTTCCGTACTGATACAAGTTATCTTGATCAATATCTTCAGTTAGCGAGTCTTTTTGCGCCACGACCAATACTTTATTGCCATACTCAGCTTGTGCCAATTCCACGGCTTTTACCGACGGCGCACGGCCGACAAATAAGGCAATTTGCATATGCGGATAAACAACCACATCACGCAATGCTAGTAGCGGCAGATAACTCTCTTCGCCATCTTTTGCCTTAACGTTTTCAGCTTCGATGTCTGCAGCGCTGTCCTGAATAGTTTCAGACGCCGAGACGTTTTCTAAGGTATCGTCAGATGAAGTGTTTAGCGCCTTATCATCAGCAACGTTAGATGAAACGTCGACATCGATGTCGATATTGTCTTGGGCAATTTTATGTTCACTCATATATTCTTCCTCGTTCACCAGACTTGTAAAGTCAAGTTAGTGGTTCATGTTTAGATAAATGGTGTTGCTAAATGAAATTGCAAGGCTATATGACGAGCAGTCATGACAATATTGTGTCTTTATTTGCAGGGTCGCTCTTGTCTGCTAAGTTTTGCGCGTGGGATTTATAGCTAAAATCAGGTAAAATGACGCGCGTCTTAACCGCTCCGTTCAAATAGTAATGGTATAAATTGAAGTGTGGGTTAAAACGCGAGGGCGTAATAAATAGGTCGGCAATGTGATAATAGCGTGCCAATAGTCAATAGCGGACCAAAAAACATAAGGTAAGGGGCGAGAATATGACCATCAATGCGGTGCTACTAGCGGTAGTCATCATGCTAGGCCTGTCTTTGGCGCGGGTACACGTGGTACTCAGTTTATTAATCGGGGCGCTGGCAGGTGGGTTGATTGCGGGTCTTGGTATGACCGATACCTTGAATGCCTTTCAAGAAGGTATCCGTAATGGCGCGCAAATTGCGTTGTCTTATGCCTTATTGGGCGCTTTTGCAGTGGCGATTGCACATTCGGGTTTGCCGCAGTCTTTGGCAGGGGCGGTGATTAAACGCATTGATGCTGGCGGGGCAGGTATAGGTACAGGTGGCATGATTAAATACATGCTGTTTGCAGGGCTCGTCACCATGAGCTGCTTTAGCCAAAACTTAATCCCGATTCATATCGCCTTTATTCCACTGCTTGTACCGCCTTTATTGCTTGCCTTTAACCGCATGCAAATCGATAGACGCCTGATTGCCTGTCTGATTACTTTTGGTCTGGTGACCACGTATATGTTTATCCCTTATGGCTTTGGCGATATTTACCTCAATCAAATCATGCTTAAAAACGTCGGTGAAGCCGGCATTGATGTATCGAATATTTCGGTCACCAAAGCTATGGCGATTCCGGCACTTGGTATGCTTGTTGGTTTGCTAGTGGCGGTATTTATAAGCTATCGTAAGCCGCGTCAGTATGCCCAATTAGCCATTGATAAAGAGGCTCGCGATGCAGTAGTAGAAAAAGACGCGTTAAGCAAAACAGCTGCCGACGCCCAAACGCAAAGTAAAATGAAAACCATCGTCGCGCTGATTGCTATTGTGACGGCGTTTGTGGTTCAGCTCTATACCGATTCATTATTACTCGGCTCAATGTTTGGTTTTGGCGTCTTCATGGCAACCGGCGTGGTCAAATGGCGTGACGCCGATACGGTCTTTAATGATGGTATCAAGCTGATGGCGATGATTGGCTTTATTATGATTACTGCCCAAGGCTTTGCCGAAGTGATGAAAGCGACTGAGCAAATACAGCCGTTGGTTGATGGCGCGGCGTCATTGTTTGCGGGTAATAAAGCGATGGCTGCATTTATTATGCTACTCATTGGCTTGATTGTGACCATGGGTATTGGTTCGTCATTCTCGACCATCCCTATTTTGGCGGCGATTTATGTACCATTATGTATCTCTTTAGGGTTTTCACCTTTAGCAACCGTGGCGATTATTGGTACAGCTGGCGCGCTTGGCGATGCCGGTTCGCCAGCGTCAGACTCGACGCTTGGACCAACCTCTGGTCTAAACGTTGATGGCCAGCACGACCATATCAAAGATAGTGTGGTACCAACCTTTATCCATTACAATATTCCGTTATTGGTATTTGGTTGGATTGCAGCGATGGTGTTGTAAAGCTATCAAAGTTAAGTAGAGTTTGGTGTAAGTTGGGTTTTTAACCCAGCTTTAAAATATCAATTACCTTGTTATTAAACTGATTCTCTACGAAAAAATCGCCTTAAAAAAAATAAACAGACCTGCCGAAAGCAAAGCAATAAAAATAGTAAAGATGACAGGAATGTCCAAAAAATCATCCCACCTAATGACGGCGGTGCATGCATCGCCATCATACCGAAACCAAATAAAAATAAAATGCTAGTCAACAGCATAGCGAAGAACTTCCAGCGACTATCCATATATACATCCATAGTTACCAGTAGGCTTAAGTGAAACAGCATCGCCATTATTAATATAACGACTAATTCTATAGGATAGGGATGCGGAGGAGGAATATTCTGAACGTGAAGTAAATAGGGATTTGTGCTAAAACCTAACGTGATAATAAGACCGACGAAAATGATCCACAAGATAGTAAAAACTACCCTTAGTGGTTTTGAGCAAAAGTAGCTCATTGTTGTCTTTATAAATCCTTTATGGGTCTTTATTTTTATCTTCAAAATCCTCAATCTTACCACTTAGACTAGCCAAAAAAGCATCACTGTCAGCCAGTAATTCATTTAAGCGTTTCTTATTAACCACCTTTGCTAATTCGTCGGAGTTAAAGGCTTGTTCTTGACTGTAGTAGAGCTTCTCTCTAGCGTCATCATTTCCCAATGCTCGTAAGTACGTATCAACACTATCAGCGCTAGATGCTTTGTCATAGCGGCTTGTAATCTGATTTCGTTTAAACCACCTCAAGCCACTTGGTGTTATCAAACCATCTAAAGGCACATCCCACGCTTGGCGCTCAAGCTGCTCAACCACTTGAAAATCATAGCACCAACCAATTTTCAATGGTTTTTTTAACCCTGCCTGATGGCTTTTACCAAGGGTTGTATCATAAAATCCACCACCCATGCCCATACGATTGCCGCTTTTATCAACCGCCACGAGCGGACAGATAATCACATCTAATTCGTGTGCCCAAAGTAACCTGCGATGGTGATTTTGCTTCATCCCTAAGCTATGAATGCGTGTCGGTATATTTAATAGTTTCGACTGATAAATAGGCACAAAGCGCAGACGTTTATCATCATTACCATTTCTAGTACGACCGAGCGAACCAACCACAGGCAGATAAGGCAAATAGCCTAAGCGTTGACACCAGTCCAACAGTGGCTGAGTGGGTAGCTCGCCAAAGCCATCATAATATAAGCCAATCTTTGCATGCGGCGGTAAGCGTTGTTGCAATTTAATTAAATGTAAGCTTGCCATGCGCGCATATTGTCTACGCTCGCCAGCTGTTAATTGCCGACGCTGGCGGGTAAATTGTCGTCTGGGTGGATTAGCCAGGCTATCAGCGACTTTAACCTCCTTTTTAGAGCGAGCGTCATCAGCCGATAACTGAGATAAAGAATCAGATAATGCAGTAGCAGAATGTTGTTGGCCGGTGTTTTTAGACATCAGTTAGCCTCACGGACTTGGAGAAATTTGTGATAAGTCATGCTATCATAACGCCACTTTACATCGTATTTTCCTTTATGTGCAGCGTGTGTTGCACTTTTTTCAAAGCAGCTATACAACAAACCATCAAAGAGGGTAGTTATGTCGACACAGAATCAGGCAACTCGTACCGAAAAAGATACCATGGGCAACGTGGAAGTCCCAGCTGACGCTTATTGGGGTGCGCAAACTCAGCGTAGTCGCGAGAACTTTAAAATCGGTGGCGAAACGTTGCCACGTCCGATGATTGAAGCAATGGCGCTAGTGAAAAAAGCCGCTGCCATTACCAATGCTAGCCTTGAGCGTATCGAAGGCGATAAGCGCGATTTAATCGTGCAAGCTGCTGATGAAGTTATCAACGGTGGTTTAACGGATCAGTTCCCACTCGTAGTATGGCAGACAGGTTCTGGTACCCAGTCAAACATGAACATGAACGAAGTATTGGCAAATCGTGCCAACGAAATCGCAGGGAACGCGCGCGGCAGCTACACGCCGATTCACCCGAATGACCATGTTAACCATGCACAGTCTACCAACGACAGCTTCCCAACCGCGATTCGTGTGGCGGCTGCCCGTCAGATTAACAGCTTGCTTATCCCAGCGGTAAAAGCACTACGCGATACGCTAGATGCCAAAGCCAAAGAATTCGATAGTATCGTTAAAATCGGTCGTACGCATTTGCAAGACGCGACGCCTTTGACTCTAGGTCAAGAATTTAGCGGTTATGTCAGCCAACTTGACCATTCATTAACTCGTATCGATAACGCGCTACAAGGTCTATATGAATTGCCACTAGGCGGCACAGCGGTTGGTACAGGTCTAAACGCTCACCCTGATTATGCGGTAAAAGCTGCTGAGCAATTGGCTGAATTAACAGGCTTACCGTTTGTCACCTCACCAAATAAATTTGAAGCACTAGCCGCTCGTGATGCCGAAGTGTTTGCTTCAGGCGCACTCAAAACGCTAGCTGGCAGCCTAAATAAAATCGCTAATGACGTCCGTTGGTTGGCATCAGGTCCTCGCTGTGGTTTGGGCGAATTGACGATTCCAGAAAATGAGCCAGGCTCATCTATCATGCCGGGTAAAGTAAACCCAACTCAGTCAGAAGCAATGACCATGGTCGTCGCTCAAGTCATGGGTAACGATGTCACTATCAGCATGGCTGGCGCGTCAGGTAACTTTGAGCTTAACGTTTATAAGCCAGTGATTGCCTTTAATTTATTGCAATCTATCAAGCTATTGGGTGACGCTTGCAACAGCTTTAACGAAAATTGTGCGGTTGGTATCGAGCCAGTCAAAGACAAAATCGATGACTTCTTGCATAATTCATTAATGCTAGTGACTGCTTTGAACCGTCATGTTGGTTATGAAAACGCAGCAAAAATCGCTAAGACTGCTTATAAAGAAAACAAAACTTTGAAGCAAGTGGCGGTTGAATTGGAGCTGTTAACTGAAGCGCAGTTTGATGAGTGGGTAACCCCTGCGGATATGGTGCATCCTTCTTAATTTAGATTTTTTTGGGTAAATAAAAGATCTTGTCATGTAATGTGGCAAGGTCTTTTTTATGCTGTAAACTTATATTTAGGTTACTAAATTTTGAGTGATTTAATACTCTTATACTATAGTCTACTGTTAGGCTTTATGAGGAAAGTAGAATGGAAAGTGCATGGATTGGTTTAGCAGGGCTACTAATTGGCGTTTTACTTGGAGAGTATTTTCACAGAAATAAACGGATTGAAATTTACTCTCAAAAAGTGTTTGATAAAAGATTATCTGTTCATGAAGAGCTATATAAAATTTTTCTTGAAAGTAATGAGATGGTATCAGAAGCAATGACAAACTCAACTTTGAACGAAGTATAAAGAAAAAATTTAGTTGGCTCTGTAATACATTCTCTTTGTGCGTTCACGGACAAAAACGGATTCTATTTGAATGATTGTCTTATAGTTCAGGTTGTAACCGCATATATGGGGGCTGAAGACGTTTTAAGTTATGAGGATGAGCTAGGTGCCATATCGGTAAGATCAAAAGTCTATGAATCAGCTAAAATAACAAAGAAGATGATACTTGAGGAGGCTGGTGTTACTGAGGTATTTAAGCATTTCTCTACAATATCAAAATCCAAGCCTAATTCTGCTGTGATCAGGTATTTTAGAAGATTGAGAATTAATAAGATGACAATACAATACTAATAGGGTGCGTCCCATGCACCATTTTTAAGAAATAGCTATACTATCGGTGCGCTAGGCGCACCCTACAATTAAAGTAGAGATAAAAAAAGACCTTGCCACATCAAGCAACAAGGTTTTTTTACCTAAAATTTATTTTTAATTAGAACTTAAAAAGCAATCCAAGCGTCGTTGTTGCATCCGTACGCGAGTCAACCATTGGGCTGTCGTATTGTTCATTTGGCAGATAGCTTAAGCTTTGATTGGCAAATCCTGCCCAGCGCTCATTAAAGTCATAGTTGGCACTGATATTGATATAAGGGTTTAAGCTATTATTTGACTCATAAGCAGCGACGCCTGTCTTCTCTGACTCTTGCGCACTAACGCCATAATAATAGTTATTGTAGTCAGCATCATGATATTCAAAGCCAATGCTTGGATAGACGGTCAGCTTATCTTTAGTGATCTTAGCAAGATAGGTCAAACGCGCTGTATTACCACCACTTTTATCTAAAACGTCAGTCGCGACTTGCAGGCGAAAACCACCCACAGGCGTACGACGCAGATAGGATAGACCGGCAGCGGCTGAGGCTTTACGCTCATCAAGACCTTGCAGCGCGCCAGTTGCATCATCAGGATCGAATTCACTGCCATCGAGCTGAGCATAAGCGGCTAGCTGATTGGTGCCATCATTGATGATATAAGCACCCGCTTGCGCACCGCGTGCATAGATTCTGTTGTTATCATAAAACACACCCGGCAATACTTTTATGTCGGTGCTGTCTTCCAAATCATAAGCCGACTTGACCGCCATGACGTTGACGCCGACACTTAAAATGGCATCTTTATCAGTCGGTAAGTTGTTTTTAAACAGTGCGGCATTAGAGATGCTGGCGACACTAAATAGGGCAGTGGCGGTCAATGCGCTAAGCACAGTGCGCGTCAACGGTTTCGATAGCGCTGATGATTTAAACATGGTTTGCTCTCATAAGTGGGTGGGATAAACGGTAAAAAAAGCATTGAAAAGCATTGATAAATAGAATAATAAATAAGTCTGGCATTTTACTCAATGGCGGCGAGCACTTGTAGTATTTGCTGATGGATATCTTGCCACCACCAGACAAAACCAATACTGATCAGCAGCATGACCAGCCACGGTAGCAATTGCCAAATAAACGTCGATTTGGTCGCTGTTTGTTGTTCGTTAATTTTGCTGTGATTAAGGGCTGCCTGATTAGCATAGCTATCTAAGGGTAAGTTTACAGCAGAGTCGTGATTAAAACTGCTGTTATTATCAAAATTACCCTCATTATCAAAGCGAGGAGCGTGGGTAGAAGTAGGGATAGAAAAATCAGTATCACTACTTGTTGGAGAATTGATATAGGTAGTCTGATAAATGTCTTGAGCTCGGCTAGGTAGATGCTTTAGCGTCGCAGCCAAGCGCTGACGGTAGGCAATGGCAAACGCCAATGCAATCACCAATCCTGTGACCGCGCCGCCAATATGACCGGCATTATCAATCCCCGGTACGGCAAAGCCATATACCAAATTGATGCCCATAATAATGATTAGGCTTTTCAGATTGAGCACCATGCCATTGACTGATATTTTAAACAGCGCGGCTATCAATAGCGCGGCACCGATACCCATGATACCGCCAGACGCGCCCGCTGATAGTCCGGGTTGTCCCGTACCATCTAGGATACCTTGCCACGTGACATAATTGTTCAGTAAATTACCACCGATTGCCGCCAGTAAAAATAACGCCAAAAACTTCGCTGAGCCAAACATCGGCTCGGCGATTTGCCCAAAGAAATACATGGCAAAACCATTAAACAATAAATGCATCAGACCGATGTGCAAAAAGGCACTACTTGCCAAGCGCCATGGTTCATTGTCCATGGTATAAGGCAAAGCATTGGCGCCCCATTTGAGCAATGCTTCGGTCGATGGATTGTTAGCATCGACGCCGCTCAGCACCTGCATGATAAATAAGCCGATAAAGCTTATTAATAGCAAAGTGGTGACGGGCGCGGTTTTTAATAATTGTTGAATGGTCATAAACGCAAACTATCAATAAAAAGTGATGAGTAGAGTATAAAGGCTAGGGTTAAGACGTGTCACCTATAAGCGGGTTATAGTCGATTCAACTGCAAAACGATATAGGGTTGCTAGAATGAATTTTTCGAAGCCTCTGGAGTGCGAAGCACACAGCAAGCAAGGAAAATTTATTCTAGCAGCATGCTATTTTGAACATATCCTTTTTACATCGAACTGAATATATCAATATTTAATAAAGCTGGGTTTTTTAATAAGGACTGGCTTTTTAATAAGCATGAGTTTTAAGATTCTCATAAGTGCCTTTAACCAAAATGTCATCCGTTACTTGATTGATATCGGTATGACCACAAAACGCCATGCTGATATCACACTCGTTATAAATAAGCTCTAGCGCACGGCGCACACCATCTTCACCATAAGCGCCAAGTCCATACAAAAACGCGCGACCAATCATTGTACCATTGGCGCCTACAGCGAGTGCTTTGAGCACATCTTGACCGGAGCGAATACCACTATCGAGCCAAATCTCGATATTGCTATTTTCTGCTCGTACCGCTTGCACGATATCAGCGAGCGCGGCAATGGAAGACAACGCCCCATCGAGCTGACGTCCACCATGGTTTGAAACCACCAACGCATCGGCACCGCTACGGGCAGCCATGATGGCGTCTTCAGGTTCCATGATGCCTTTGATAATGAGCTTGCCGCCCCACATATCTTTAATGCGTGCGACGTCATCCCAGCTTAGCGCCGGGTCAAACTGTTCAGCCGTCCATGCCGATAGCGATGAGATATCCTCGACGTTTTTGGCATGGCCGACGATATTACCAAAGCTATGCCGTTTGGTGCCGAGCATATTCATGCACCATTGTGGCTTGGTCATGAGGTTTAATATATTAGCAAGCGTAGGTTTTGGCGGCGCAGATAGACCGTTTTTGATGTCTTTATGGCGTTGACCGAGGACTTGTAAATCCGCGGTTAAGATAAGTGCGGAACAATTGGCCGCCTTAGCGCGGCGAATCAGATTTGCCATAAACTCTTGGTCGCGCATCACATAGAGCTGAAACCAAAACGGCGCACTAGTGTTTTCTGCGACATCTTCGATAGAGCAGATACTCATGGTTGAAAGCGAGAAGGGCACGCCAAATTTCTCCGCTGCCCGTGCGGCGTGAATCTCACCATCGGCCCACATCATGCCAGTAAAGCCAGTTGGGGCGATAGCAACGGGCATTTTGACTTTTGAGCCTAGCATATCAGTGGCAAGCGAGCGCCCTTCCATATTGACCAGAACCCTTTGGCGCAATTTAATACGGTCAAAGTCGGTTTCATTGTTGCGATAAGTGGTCTCAGTCCATGAGCCCGAATCGACGTAATCATAAAACATGCGTGGTACTTTACGCTCGGCAACACGGCGCAAATCCTCAATTTCCGTTATTTTTTTTAAATCTTTCATAAGTTTCTCATTATTATCATTTTTTACGTTGTCTGTTTTATGACGCTACTAATAATTGCTGCAAATCCAACACTGAAAAAGGATAGTTCAAGCGTTTTGATGGCGTCAGTATCACAGGAATCGTGGTAGCAAACTCCATCATCAGCACCTCATCAAAATCAGCAATATCAACATACTGATAGCGTATCGGCTGCACCGCTTGAAATTGGCTGAGTAGGTGTTCAGCGACGTCACAAAGATGACAGCCAGTCGTCCCGAGTAGCCACCATCTATCCTGATTTTCAGCCGTACCAAGATTGGGATTGGTGGCAATCATGCGTGCCCGTAACATTGCTACTGTATTATTAGCCATATTTACACTCTTATTCTTATATCTATTTATCGCCAAGCGTTAGTTTTAAATTTTTAAAGAAAAATATTCATAGCATTTGGCAGTATTTACATCATAAAGAAATAGGGTAAATAATGACAGCGATTGTGAGATTAGGTAAGATGACCTGCTATTTATGATTAACGCGTTAGTGTTAACAGTTTATTATGTTGACTATTTTTTAACCACTCGGATATCGCTCGCATGGCAAGTTTTGGCACATTTCTCAAACGCTTATTATTGGCATTCATGTTGTTGGTGGTGGCATTCCATATACTGGTCGCAGGTCTGCTGTTGATTTGGAAAACCCAGCCGATTAATAACAGCATGTTTATGCTGACCCATCGTTTGACAGGCGGCACGGTCACGCAGACGTGGGCTGAGTATGACGCCATTGCCAAATCTGCCAAACAAGCAGCGATTGTCAGTGAAGATTCGACCTTTAGCCAGCATAATGGCTTTGATATGAAAGGCATTAAGGCGGCACAGAAAAAGAACGAAGAAACGGGCAAAATGTCAGCGGGCGGCTCCACGATTACGCAGCAATTGGCCAAAAATTTATTTCTTACCTCGCATCGCTCTTATACCCGTAAAGCTGAAGAAGCGATTATCACGGTAATGATAGAAACCTTTTGGGATAAGCAGCGCATTTTGACCGCTTATCTCAACGTCGCTGAGTTTGGCAATGGCATTTATGGTGTTGAAGCCGCCGCCCAGCATTATTTTGATAAGTCAGCGGCCAACCTAAATCGTGACGAATCGGCTTTGCTCATCGCCATGCTGACCAATCCAAAATACTACGAAGGTCATCAAAGTGACAAACGCTTGCGCAACAAACAACGTATCATTAAAAAACGCATGAAAAATGCCGTCTTACCGCAATCCGCTTAGAAAACGATTGGCTTAGCATGTAATTAGCTTAAATTGTCGGTTGGCATTAAATAGCGTTCATAAAAAGTAAAAGATGACGGCATATCGATCACGTAAAGGATTAAAAAGGTGGCAGAGATGGTTAATAAGCAAAATAACGATCATGAAATTAACGATAGTATTGATGTTAGTACAAAAACGGATAGTGAACTCAGCACGAATCTGGTCAAAACAGAAGAAGAGCTAACAGCAAGCTCGAGCAAAGGATTGAGTGAAATAGACTGGCAGCGTTTCGACGATGGCAGCTATTCGCCGAGCAGCTATATCAATCGCGATTTGTCTTTGTTGCAGTTTCATCTGCGGGTGTTGGCGCAGGCGGCCAGTCCGCGCCATCCTTTGTTAGAGCGCTTGTTTTTCCTCATTATCTTCTCTTCCAACATGGATGAGTTTTTTGAAATTCGTGTCGCCGGTATCATGCAAAAACTCAATATGGGTGATGTCTCAACCAGCGCTCATGGTATGCGCCCAAGCGAGGTGCTCAGAGAAATCTCTGCTGTCACTCATAAAGCCATCAGCGAGCAATACCGCATTTTAAATGAAGATATATTGCCAGCCTTGGCTCAAGAAGATATTCGTTATCTCAAACGTGACGAGCTAACTCCTGAGCAATCGGCGTGGATGAAGCAGTATTTTACCGAGCAAGTCTCACCAGTCCTCACACCTATTAGCATTGATCCGGCGCATCCATTTCCACGCTTAGTGAATAAAAGCTTAAACTTTATCGCCACGTTAGAGGGCAAAGATGCCTTTGGTCGTGATATCAATCTCGCCATTGTACCAGCGCCGCGCAGCTTGCCGCGTGTCATTCGTTTGCCTGATGAGCTAACGGGCGGTAAAGAGCATCATGTGATGCTATCTGCGGTGATTCATGAGCATATCGGTGAGCTATTCCCGGGGATGAATGTCACTGGTTGCCATCAGTTTAGATTGACGCGCAATGCCGACTTGGATTTGGCAGAGGATGTCGATGATATTGCCAAGGCACTAGAGGGCGAACTTGAAAACCGCCGCTTTGGCGACAAGGTGCGTTTAGAGGTCACTACCGACTGCCCAGCGCCGATTAGCGATTATTTGCTCAATGAGTTTGAGCTACATGACAATCAACTTTACCGCGTCAATGGGCCGGTGAACTTAACGCGCTTGCTGTTTGATTTTAATATCCCAGCGCTACGTTATCAGCCTTTTACCCATGTCGTCCCCAAACCGTTCCGCCGTGAAGTCGATAAGCTCGATAAAGCGACCAGTATGTTTGCCGCGATGCGTAAGAGCGATGTCTTGGTTCATCATCCGTTTCATGCGTTCTCGCCGATTATCAATCTATTATGGCAGGCAGCAAGTGACCCAAAAGTGCTCGCCATTAAGCAAACGCTATATCGTTCAGGTACCAATTCAGAAATCGTTAAAGCCTTAGCGGCGGCGGCGCGTAATGGCAAAGAGGTCACGGCGGTTATCGAGTTACGCGCCCGTTTTGATGAAGCTTCAAATATCGCGGTGGCTAATTATCTGCAAGAAGCAGGCGCGGTGGTGGTTTACGGTATCGTCGGTTACAAGACCCACGCCAAATTGATGCTTATCATTCGCCGTGAAAACGATAAAATTCGTCGTTATGTGCATCTCGGTACGGGCAACTATCATGCTGCCAATGCCAAAGTTTATACCGATTATGGTTTATTTAGTGCCGACCCTGATATCTCAGAGGATGTGCACAAAATCTTCCAAGAGCTGACGGGCATGGGTAAACCTGCCAATCTAAAAAAACTCCTACATGCGCCATTTACCTTGCATGAAAAGCTCATGAGTTTTATCGATGATGAAATTGCTCAAGCCAAAGCAGGCAAACGCGCTCATATTATCATCAAGGTCAATGCGCTGACCGAGCGCCGACTGATTGATAAATTGTATGATGCGTCGCAGGCAGGCGTTAAGATTGAGCTAATTTTGCGCTCCATGTGCTGCCTACGCCCGCAAGTAAAGGATCTGTCCGAAAATATCACCGTCCGTTCTGTGATTGGGCGCTTTTTGGAGCATACGCGCATTTATTACTTTTATAATGCTGGCGATGAGCGCTTGTATTGCGGCAGCGCCGACTGGATGGACCGCAATTTATTCCACCGCGTTGAGGTGGCGTTCCCAATCGAAGACAAAAAGCTATTTAAGCAAATTTATCAAGATGGTTTAATCAACTATCTACAAGACAATACTCAGGCTTGGACGCTTGACGGTAATGGCGTTTGGCAGCAATTACAGCCAGCGGCAGATGAAACGCCGCATATCGCACAAGAGCATTTATTAAAGGTCATCAACGGCGTTGGCGAGACAACTTAGACTATTTCTCAACAACCTTTTTCGATCTAATAAGCATTGAAAAGCCCAAATAAAAACCAAGCATCCGTATTTATTGGATCTTGGTTTTTTTATTTAACAGCGCTTATAAAGTTGCGGAATAAATCACCAAAAAAGTAGCGCACTAATGAAAAGCAAGTTACAAACTGTCGGCTAACCTCACATTTATTCACACATTGATACCGCAGTACACTGGTGAGCAGTCAAAAATTATTCTTATAATTAAGTTATACCTTGTCGCTGATAGCTGATAGACGGCAGTCTATATATCAATAATTTATAAAGAGCGAACAAGGACAAGCTAATCATAGCTAGCACAATTTTATTATAAATAAATTATAAATAAGAGGAATTGCACCATGAGTAATACCAATAATGACACATCTGATGTAAAAAAAGCTGCAGAACAAGCAGATAGTCAACAAATCGAAAAAAACCTAGCAGATAACAAACAAGTCGATGAACCAGAAAATCTAAGCGAAGAGCAAAAAACGCCTTTTATCGAAGATGATTTGCGTACTGATAAATAATAAAACTAATCTGTTGCTCTACAACAAACGCGAGGGACACGCTATGAAAGACTTTACCCAACCTAATGATGAAGAACCAGTACCAATTGATGATCCAGCGGCATTAAAACCAAAAAATCCTAAAGACAGCTATAAAGGTCGAAAGTACGAGCCGGATATTGACGGTCCAGAACAAGCGTCACAGGAAACCGATGAAGTATATGTAGACCCACGTAAAGAAGAAGATTTGCCACCCGGTGGTAAAAACGTCGCTGATTTAAACGCTTATGACTTGTCTCAAAAAAATAATGAGTAATTGGTAGCAGTTATTCAACTGAAAGATAAATGAGCGAATGTAGCGATTTACTATCATGATAAAAATAATGATTTAAAAAACGATAAGGATATTATGATGCAAGCCAAAGATATGCCAACCAAAGATCCTGAATTAACCAAAACTCGTATCCAAGAGAATGATATTCAAAAAACTGATATTCAAGAAAATGAGGCTCATTCATCTATTGCTCACGATGATATCGAAGACAATACCAGAGTTAATAAAGGTACTGATACCTTTAAAGAAGGCGTGATAGAAACAGAGCATGTAAACAAAAATGACAATCCTGCGCGTCAGCCAGATCGCCGCGATCAAGAAGGCAATGCTTTCGACGAAGGGGTAAATGAGCATACCACCATGCCTGAAGCGGCCAAAAGCACCGATATAAACGATTTAAATCGCTATGCCAATGTCGATAATGCGCAAACACGCGTACTAAATCCTGACGAAAAAGATTTCTAATAGTTAAGGTTGAAGGTGCTTAGCGAGGCTAAGAGTGCTAGCAAATATAGATAGCTATTTTTTATATGCTTATAATTATAAAGAGAAGGCCTATGACTATACAAAACGACAAGAACGTTAATGCTACGGACGTTAACGATAGGAACGTTGATATGCATCAGCAAAAGTTGAATCATCCAGAAAACAACTCTAATCTAAAAGATGCCGATGATAACAATGGTATCGTACCTGACGATGCCCTGCAAAAGGTCAATCCGGCAGAAGCAGAACGGTTGACGGATGACCATGATCCCCATCATGTGGTAAAAAATCACAAACAATATGATACTTCGATAACCGAAAGCGATAAATAATGGCTTTCAGAACAATAAAATAAGAAACGGATAATTTATAGTGTCGCTTTAAGTAAAATTTATAGTGTCGCTTTAAGTAGTAAGATTTAAAAAGGTTTAACCCTTAGCAAGAATTTATACGCTAACGGTTAAACCTTTTTTATTTCAGGTGAAAATTAATAAGATGCTTAATTAATTAAGCAGGGTTACCACTATGAAAGCGTAGCTCGGCATCTGGACTTGATATCAGCTCTGCTTCAACTTCTCTAAAAAAGGCGACACGCTCGTCAATACTATCTTCAGCTAGTGATTGTGCTAATGCCAAATAATCTTCAAAATGGCGACTTTCTGATTTAAGTAAGTAGCGATAGTACTTCGCCAATCGTTTATCATTAATGACTTCTGCCAATGCGGCAAAACGCTCGCAAGAACGTGCCTCGATAAATGCCCCAATAATTAAGACATCTACCATCGCCGCTGGCTCGTAGGTACGTTTATGCTTGAGCATACCTTTGGCATAACGTCCAGCGCTCAGATATTTCCATGCTTGCCCGCGCTCATTCATGATGCCAAGCACTTGCTCATAATGCAGCATCTCCTCGCGTATCAATTGTGCCAATTTGCGCTGTAAGTCATAAGAAAACTCATAACGAAAGATTAAATTCATCGCTGTACCCGCCGCTTTTTTTTCGCAGTTGGCATGGTCTTGAATGATTAACGGCAAATCCGCAAGGGCAGCATCGACCCAAGCCTGCGTGGTACGTGCGCCTAAAAATTCATAAATAGGCGATAGGTCTACTTTTAGTGGCGTTCTTAATTGCGCGATATCGACACTGTCTTCTTGAGTGCTGTCTTGGTCAGCGTCATTATTTTGAGTTAGCGTTGCAAGATTTTGGGTAGTAATAGTCATAGTTTTTCGGACTTTTTAAAGAGTAGGTGTAAGGCAGTATTTATTAGACAATAATAAAAAGGCTTAAGAGTGAGAGCTATTATAACGACTATAACGGCAAATATTTTTAATGGCGCTTGGCATTTCTGGCATGATGGATAATCAAGCAAGCTTGGTACTTTTAAATGCTTTGGCTTAACAGATAACTATTAAGCATAATTTGATATAGTAATGATTACTCAAGGTTTATACATCATTTCAATTCTAGCGCTTAAGCAGACTATTTACCGCACCTAAGGCCATATAGGTTATAGGGTATCATTTATAGACAGCCTAAGTATTTACTTAGTGAATGGTCTTTCCTTGTTTATTTCATTATTTGATAGTAGGATGAGATTTTGCTTTTAGAATATCTTGTCTTACTATTATTATCAGTTAATAGCTAGCCAATCGGTATTATATCAACTATCCATGCCAGCGCAAAAAGTAACGCTTAGCGCCCTAGCATTGGCTTTGCACTGCACTAAGTAGTAGCAATATAGATAATAGCAATCCGGGATTAACACACTTCACGAACAGATAAGGATAACAATATGAGCCAGTCTTCTAACGCCAATCGTATTCAAAAGGGCATTCTTGCCATCGATAAGCAGATGTTCGATTTTATTGAAAACGAAGTGCTGCCGAAAGTCGGTGTTGATTCAGACAGCTATTGGTCAGGTTTTGAAAAGGTTATTAAAGAATTTACGCCACGTAATAAAGCGCTACTCGCGACCCGTGCCAAAATTCAGAAGCAAATTGACCAGTGGCATCTCGACAATCCTGCCAAAAATGGCGATATTGATTACCCAGCTTATAAAGCGTTTTTACAAGAAATCGGCTACTTATTACCAGAAGGTGATGATTTCAAAGTCAGCACCCAAAACGTCGATGACGAGATTGCCCATATCGCAGGCCCGCAGTTGGTGGTACCAGTCCGTAACGCCCGCTATGCATTGAACGCAACCAACGCGCGTTGGGGTAGCTTGTACGACGCCTTGTACGGCACAGATGTCATCAGCGATGAAAACGGACAAGAAGCCAAAGGTGGCTATAACCCAACGCGCGGCGCCGCTGTCGTCGCCTATGCCAAAAAATTCTTAGATGAAAACTTTGCATTGGCATCAGGCTCATATACTGATGCCACTGGCTTTAAAGTTGTCGATGGCAAGCTTGAAGTTATGCAAGGCGATAGCAGCACTGAATTAAAAGATGCCGCTCAGTTTGCAGGTTTTGTCGGTGAGGCTGAAAGCCCAACTGGTATTTTGTTAAAAAACAACAACCTACACGCTGAAATCCAAATCGATGGCAGCCATCCAGTGGGTAAAGACGATCCAGCTAACATCAAAGACGTACTATTAGAGTCTGCTATCACGGCGATTCAAGATTGCGAAGACTCAATCGCGGCGGTAGATGCCGAAGAAAAAGTAGAAGTGTATCGTAACTGGTTTGGTTTGATGAATGGCGACTTGCAAGAAACCTTTGAAAAAGGCGGCAAAACTCGTACGCGTAAACAAAACCCAGACCGCGAATACACCACGCCAGATGGCGGCGCACTTATCCTACCAGGTCGCTCGCTACTCTTAATTCGTAACGTTGGTCACTTGATGCAAAACCCGGCTATCCTGGTCGATTTGGGTAACGGACAAGAAGAGGTTTTTGAAGGCTTAATGGATGGTTTGATTACTCCGCTATTGTCTTTAAATGATTTAAAAGGTAAAAACGAGCTATCAAACTCGCGCAAGGGCTCGATGTATATCGTTAAGCCAAAAATGCACAGCCCTGATGAAGTCAAAATGGCGAACGATTTGTTTAACGCCGCCGAAGACTTATTAGGCTTAGAGCGTAATACCATTAAAATCGGTGTGATGGATGAAGAGCGCCGCATGACGGTTAACTTAAAAGAAGCCATCCGCCAAGCAAAAGAGCGCGTTATCTTTATCAATACGGGCTTCTTAGACCGTACGGGTGATGAGATGCACACCAGTATGAACGCTGGGCCCTTTGTCCGTAAAGGCGATATGAAATCGCAAGCATGGCAACCCGCTTATGAGCAGTGGAACGTCGATATTGGTTTAGAAACCGGTCTACAAGGCCACGCTCAAATTGGTAAAGGCATGTGGGCGAAGCCTGACGAGATGAAAGAGATGATGGAAAGCAAAATAACCCATCCACAAGCAGGCGCTAGCACAGCTTGGGTACCATCACCAACGGGCGCTACTTTGCACAGCATGCATTACCATGAAGTTAATGTTGCCGATGTACAAGACAGCCTAAAATCCCGTGAGCGTGCCAGCTTAGATGATATCTTGACCATTCCATTAGCCAAAGATAGCAACTGGACAGAAGAAGAGAAGCAGCAAGAGCTTGATAATAACGCTCAAGGTATCTTAGGTTATGTTGTGCGCTGGGTAAACCAAGGCGTTGGCTGCTCTAAAGTACCAGATATCAATGATGTAGGTCTCATGGAAGACCGTGCAACCTTACGTATCTCAAGTCAGCATATCGCTAACTGGTTGCATCACGGCGTGGTAAGCGAAGAACAAGTCATGAATACCATGAAGCGCATGGCAAAAGTCGTCGATGAGCAAAATGCGGGCGATAATGGCTATCAGCCAATGGCCAATAACTTCGATAATTCTTACGCCTTTAAAGCTGCTTGCGATCTAGTCTTTAAAGGTCGTGAGCAGCCAAGTGGTTACACTGAGCCATTATTGCATCAAGCGCGTTTAGACTTAAAAGCCAATACGCATTGCTAGTTTGTTATTTTTAAACGTTATTTTGGGGCTACTTATCCATAGTTCAGTAGTCCTTTAATAGCTAGCATGTGCATGCTTATTTAAAGCAATGTATTTCTACTTTGCTTATTTATAAAAGTTACCTCTATTTGCCAATGGCGAGTAGGGGTGTTTTTTTGTTTTTATCTGAACAATCGTTAAACCTTAGATGAAACATGGGTTTTAGAATTTTTCGTCATAAAAGTCTCAAAAAATATGTTGCAAATTATGTCAAAGTTGTTATGCTTGTAATCGAAGTATGAGTTTGGTAACGGATGTTACGCAACAGAGCGATAAAGACCAGCATTTACATGGCAGTTACGATTCTAATCCCGGTTATGTAAGTCATGGTTTTTTTCATCTTACGGTAATAGCACTTCGCCACACTTGTTTCTGACTAATCTCGGTAGCCAGTTACACATTATATCTTTGAGGATTTGTGACGATACCATATTGGGCACCGGCTAATCATAGCTCGCTCATTACTAAAATTGTAAAGTGGAGATACCCCATGAAAAAACTACTTTTAGCTACAGCAATCGCTGCCCTATCTGTATCTGCAGCCAATGCCGCACCAACTCTATACGGTAAAGCTTTTTTAGCTGCTGACTATGTTAATGCTGAGCTTGATGGCCCTGGTTATAACTATGATGAAGATACAGTAGAAATCAACTCTCATGCTTCACGTATCGGTATCAAAGGCTCTGAAGCCATGACTGCTAATACTGATGTTATCTACCAGTTAGAGTACGGCACAAGCGTCGATGGTGATATTGATGGTTTCACTAACCGTGACACCTATCTTGGTGTTATCAACAAACAGTTTGGTGAATTCCGTGTTGGTAAAAACCAATCTACGTTAGACAGAATTAACAACGTTATCACTGCTGACAGCGGTTACTGGGATAACCTAGGTAGAAATGAATTAGAAAAGGGTACTGTTGAAGCTTTAAATATGGCTGATAGTAGTCGTATCAAAAGCTCAATCATTTGGACTGCACCAAAATACGATGGTCTACCATTAGAAATCTCTGCAATGTACAACTCTGATGATCAGAATAACAACAATAATTCTGGCTTCGGCGTTGCAGCTATGTTTGATCAAGGTACAGGCTTTACTGCTGGTGTTGCTTATGATAAAGACAACAACATCGAGGGTGATATCATCCGCGGTACCGCAACTGTAGATCTAGGTAAATTTATGGCAGCTCCTGTTACTTTAGGTGCGCTATATCAAGTAGCTGATTTTGATTATAGTGATCGTGTTGACGATATGAAGAAAGAGAAAGGTTTAATCGTTAGTGCGTCAATGCCTTTAACTAACTTTGCTCGTCCAGCCTCTATCTATGCACAGTACAACAAAACTGACAACTTGAACGGTTGGGATAACGCTGATTCAGACCAAATCGTAGTTGGTGGTAAATACTTCTTTAAAGACAACATGATCATGCATGCTTATGCTGGTGTGAATAACGCTGATAATGTTAAAGCTTCATACTTAGGTAAAAATGATCTAGGTGAAAGTGTATATGTGCCGATCAATGGCGATGTGGAATTATTCGTAATTGGTACTGGTCTAGAATACAAATTCTAATCTAAACATTAGAATCTGATTATAGAAAACTCATCCTTCGGGGTGAGTTTTTTTGTTATGCCCTTTTTAAAGCGGCAGTGGCGTATAATAGTCATGCTTATGATAAATATGCACTGATGCGGGCGAAGCGCTAAAACGGAGTGTTTTAAAGAGTTTGTGCTTTTGCCCTATATTTTGTGGCGTATTTTTAGTAAAATCCTTCTTTACCAATTACCGACAGAGTACTATGACCAAGTTTATATTTGTGACCGGTGGGGTAGTGTCCTCACTAGGAAAAGGTATTACCGCAGCCTCTCTTGCAGCAGTCCTTGAAGCACGCGGCGTGAGCGTGACGATGACCAAAATGGATCCGTATATCAACGTCGATCCAGGCACGATGAGCCCATTTCAACATGGCGAAGTGTTCGTCACCGAAGATGGCGCTGAGACCGATTTGGATTTAGGCTACTATGAGCGCTTTTTACGCCATTCAAAGATGAGTAAGAGCAATAACTTTACCAGTGGCCGTATCTATCAGAACGTTTTGAATAAAGAGCGCCGCGGTGAATATTTGGGCGGTACGGTACAGGTGATTCCGCATATCACTGACGAAATCAAAAGTAAAATCCTTGCCAGTGGCCAAGGCTACGACATCGCCATTATCGAAATTGGCGGTACGGTCGGTGATATCGAGTCACTTCCCTTTATGGAAGCGGTACGCCAAATGCAAGTAGAGTTAGGGCGCAATCGCGCTATGCTCATGCATTTAACACTGGTGCCTTATATTGCCAGTGCAGGCGAAACCAAAACCAAGCCTACTCAGCATTCAGTTAAAGAGCTACGTTCTATCGGTTTGCAGCCAGATATCTTGATCTGCCGCTCTGATCACCATATCTCACAAGACAATCGCCGCAAGATTGCACTATTTACCAACGTCGAAGAGCGCGCAGTCATCATGTGTGAAGATGCGCAAAGTATTTATCAAATACCGCGTACCTTGCATGAGCAAGATCTTGATGATTTAATCTGTGAGCGTTTTGGTCTTGATGTACCAGAAGCGGATTTAAGCGATTGGGATAAAGTCGTCGAAGCTCAGCTCAACCCTGAAGCGGCGGTGACGGTTGCGATGGTGGGTAAATATGTTGAATTGCCAGATGCTTATAAGTCTATCAACGAAGCTTTGCTACACGCTGGTATCACCCATAAAGCCGACGTCAAAATTGACTATATCGATGCCGAGCTGTTAGAAACCGATGATGCTTTATTTGCTCGTCTAAACGATGCCGATGCTATTTTAGTACCGGGCGGTTTTGGTGAGCGCGGTACCAATGGCAAAATGAAAGCCATTACCTATGCGCGCGAAAACAACGTACCGTATCTTGGTATCTGTCTTGGTATGCAGCTAGCGGTGATTGAATATGCACGTAATGTGCTACATATCGATGCCAATTCCTCTGAGTTCCATCGTACCGCGGCCGAGCCTATTATTGGTTTGATTACTGAGTGGTTGGATGAGCGCGGCGAATTGCAGATTCGTAGCGATGATTCAGACCTTGGTGGCACCATGCGTTTGGGCGCTCAGCAAGCGGAACTGGTGGCGGGTAGTAAGCTTGCGCAAATTTATGGTTCAACCAATATCACTGAGCGTCATCGCCATCGTTATGAGATGAACAATCGTTATATCGAGCCATTAGAGCAAGCAGGTATGACGATATCGGGTTATTCTGCTAAGCAGCATTTGGTTGAATCGGTTGAGATTCCTAACCATCCTTGGTTTGTCGCCGTACAGTTCCATCCTGAATTTACCAGCTCGCCACGCGGTGGTCATCCACTGTTTAACAGCTTTGTCAAAGCAGCAAGAAATTATAACGATAACAAATAAGCATTATCGTACGACAGCTTGGTAATTATAAAAAAGACTGATCTTCGGATTGGTCTTTTTTTTGGCTTTAATTTAACCTTTTAATAGCTGTTTTTATCAATATAGTTTTTAACAAGATGGTTTTACCAAGACAGTTTTCTTATTTATTCATCATTATGATCAGTGAAGTGTAATTAGGAGTATTTGAACCTAATTACGCCCAATTACTCCTAATTACGCTTAGATACTTATTTTTATCAGCCTATCGGTTACAATAGGGAAAAACCAGATGAATAAATGCTGTTGATAACGACAGTAAATAACAATAATGAGGGTCAGCACTTCATGGAAAATTTATTAACCGCACAGTCACATATCAAGCTCGACACGCCAAGTGGCAAGACGATTAATATCGGTAACGACCAGCCGTTTGTCTTGTTCGGTGGTATGAATGTTTTAGAGTCCAAAGAATTGGCGTTTGAGATTGCCGAGCAGTATGTGGATATCTGCCAGCGTTTGGGCATTGGCTATGTCTTTAAAGCCAGCTTTGATAAAGCCAACCGTTCAAGCTTACATTCATATCGCGGGCCGGGTTTAGAGCAGGGTATCGATTGGCTAGGGCAAATTAAAGAAAAGTTCCAAGTGCCGATTATCACTGATGTACACGAACCGTATCAAGCAGCGCCAGTCGCTGAAGTGGCCGATATTATCCAGCTACCAGCGTTTTTATCGCGTCAGACTGACTTGGTGCATGCGATGGCAAAAACCGATGCGATTATTAATATCAAAAAGGCGCAGTTCTTAGCACCGCACGAGATGCGTCATATCGTCAATAAATGCCTTGAAGGCGGTAACGATAAGCTGATTTTGTGTGAGCGCGGCAGTGCCTTTGGTTACAACAATCTGGTCGTCGATATGCTAGGTTTTGATACCATGAAGCAGATGGATGTCCCCGTGTTTTTTGATGTGACGCACAGTTTGCAGCAGCCGGGAGCGCGTAGTGACAGTGCTGGTGGTCGTCGTGAACAAATCACCACCCTTGCTCGTGCAGGTATGGCGACAGGTTTGGCAGGTTTGTTTTTAGAGGCGCATCCAAACCCAGAAGTGGCGAAATGCGATGGCCCGTGTGCGTTGCGAACCAGTCAATTAGAGCCGTTTTTGCGTCAGCTTAAGCAGATTGATGAGTTGGTCAAAGGCTTTGAGGTATTGGATACGCATTAATGCTATAAATGCTATAAATGCTATAAACGACGAGGGGATAAGATCATGGCGATTAAAGTTGCACAAGTAAGTATCGAGAATATCGATGATACCGAAGGGTTTGAGAGCGTGATGACAGCGCTAAAAAACATTACTGGTGTCACAGAAATTGAGCTACAGCCTGAAAACAGAATGGCATTTATCCATTATGATGATACCAAAACGACGGTGCATGCATTTGTTGCGGCAATCAGCATGGTTGATTACGTGACTCAGCCGTTTCCTATCGATGCCCCGCAAAACCCACGTTATCATGATTAGAGATTACAGCTTACTCTTGTTTTAGAAATAGGAAGTGTGGCTTGTCGTTTTGGTATAAATTCATAGCTTTATTAATACAGCTATAACCAAACTGACTTGTTGTTAACAGTAATACGGCTTATGCTAGTTGCATGCTGTATTGGTAATTAAGCGCATAAAGAGCATTATCAAAACAGTTTTTGCACATTATAAAAAATTCACTAATAAAAAATCCGTTATAAGAATAAGGAGCCCCTCATGGCAAACCAAACTAGAATTATTAATATTGATGGCATGACTTGTGGTGGTTGTGTGGCAAGCGTACATAAAGCAACTGACGGCATAGACGGCGTAGAGACAATCTCTGTTGATTTGGCTGATAATTTAGCGACCGTGACCTTTGATGACACTAAGACCACTATTGAGAAGATAGCTACTGCTATCGACGATGCAGGTTTCGATGCTACCGTTGCAAACTCTTAAGATTATTTGTATTTATAAAAGAACCGGCTTTGATGGCTGGTTTTTTTAATGGCTAAAAAATAATGAAGCAGCAATAACTAACGTCTTTTTATTTATACGCCAATAGCTCTTGATGAGTTGCAACCATAGAAAAAGTTGAATTACCGCCAATCATAACCATTTAATATTTATCTCAGTAGGTTTAGAAAAGAGCGTTTCAAATACGCTTTCGTCTAACACCTTTATCAAGCTATTGAGCTTTTTTTCGCGCAAACGAATGCCTAAATATCTAAACGCTATCACGCGCTTTAACGCAATAACGAGTTCTCTCTATGAATGACGCTACCCGTACCGCTAACAATGACCCTTATGAAGTTGAGACTGATATCCAGTCAAATACGCCGCTTGCGCCCAAGCGTGCGCACCTGCAACTGGCGATTGAGGGGATGACATGTCAGGCTTGTGCGTCTCGCATCGAAAAAGTCCTTAATAAGAAGCCGGCGGTCTATGAAGTCAATGTCAACTTCGCTGGTGAGACGGCTAACGTCGATTATGATCCAGCGCAAACCACGCCTGAGCAAGTGACAGAATGGGTCAATAAAACTGGTTTTGTGGCCAATTTGCAGGCAGCCGATAGTTTGTTTGCTAAGTCGGATGAAGATACCGCAACTGAATATCCATGGCGCTTGATTGCGCTGTGGGTTTGTTTGCTACCGTTCTTGGTTGGTATGGCAGGCATGCTGGTTGGGCAGGGTATGGCGTGGATGCCGCCGGTTTGGATTCAGTTTATCTTAGCGACCATTGTCCAGTTTGGGCTGGCATTGCCATTTTATAAAAGTGCTTGGGCCTCTATCAAAGGTGGTCTTGCCAATATGGACGTATTGGTGGTCATTGGCACAGTAACTATTTGGGCGTATTCTACTTATTTATGGCTGACCTATGGCGATGGCACGTTAAGTAGCTTATTGCAAAGTGGTCATGCAGGCGGACACGGACCAGCTGTTTATTTTGAAGCAGGGGTGATGGTTATTGCCTTTGTGCGTACGGGTAAATACCTTGAAGAGCGTACCAAAAAGCACAGTTTAAACAGTATTGATTTATTATTATCTTTAACGCCTGATGAGGTTGAGCAGCAACAGCCAAATGGCGATTTTCATAATGTCGCGCTACAAGCGGTGCAAGTAGGCGATATCCTGCGTGCCAAACAAGGCAGCCGCGTGGCAACCGATGGTGTCGTTATCGGCGGTGCTGGCTGGTGCGTTGAGAGTCATTTAACTGGCGAGTCCGTACCGCTTAAAAAAGAAGCGGGTGATGTACTGCTAGCAGGGGCGTTGGTCGAAAATGGCAGCTTACTCTATCGCGTCAGTGCAAAGGGTAGCGATACCAAGCTCGGTGATATGGTACAAGCGCTGAGCGATGCACAAGGCTCAAAAGCCAATTTAGCGCGCCTTGCTGACAGAGTGACGGCTATTTTTGTCCCTGTGGTAGTAACGATTGCCTTGGTTACTTTTGGGCTGACGTGGTGGCTCACGGGTATGGTTGATACTGCCTTGATGCATGCGGTGTCGGTGTTGGTTATTGCTTGTCCATGTGCGCTTGGTTTGGCAACGCCAGCGGCTATTATGGCCGGTATGGGCGTCGCCGCGCGTCATGGCGTTTGGTTCAAAGACGCGCAAAGCTTAGAGGCGGCAGGTAATATCGATACCGTAGTGCTCGATAAAACCGGTACACTGACTATTGGTAAGCCTACCATCGTCGATCAGGTCATGGTGGATAAATCGCTTGCCGTCGATGATGTGCTGCAAATTGCCGCAAGTGTTGAGGCGCACGCCAGCCATCCTTTAGCGACGGCGTTGATTAACGCGGCTCAAGAGCGTAACTTGCCATTGATGACTGTCACCGATATCAGTGTCATCAAAGGTGCGGGCATACAAGCAAATATCGAAGGCTTAGGTATGGTAAAAGTTGGTACGGCAGAGTTTGCTCATTTAACCCTGCCAAAACTGATGCCAAAAGTATGGCAAATTGCCAGTACTGTCGCCATTAGTATCAACGATGAGCCGCTAGGCGCGTTTGCCTTAGCTGATGATTTAAAAGACGACACGCCGCAGGCAATTACTGCGCTACAAGATGCGGGTATCAATGTCATTTTGATGAGTGGTGATAAGCAATCGGTCGTTGACCATGTGGCAGGGCAGCTGTGTATTGAGCAAGCGTACGGTAAAATGAGCCCGCGTGATAAGGCGAGCCAAATTGCCCTGTTACAAACAGCGGGTCACAAAGTGGCGATGGCAGGCGACGGCGTCAATGATGCGCCAGCGATGGCAACCGCCGATGCCAGCTTTGCGATGTTTGAGGGTACGGATGTTGCTCAGCATAGTGCCTCTGCGCGCTTGATGGGTGAGTCGCTCATGCATATTGATGCGGCGCAAAAAATTGCCAATGCAACGGTGCGCAATATCAAGCAAAATCTATTCTTTGCCTTTATCTATAATTGCCTCGGTATTCCTTTGGCCGCTTTTGGTTTCTTAAACCCTATGATTGCTGCCGCAGCGATGGCGCTCAGCTCTATTTCGGTATTGATGAATGCGCTACGTCTGACGCGATTCAAAACCGAGGTTGAGCTAAATAACACTGTCTCTAATACTCATACTGACAGTAAGCATTTAACAAAAGCATAAATGCCAAACTGCCTGTTATATCGCCGCTGTTATTAGGGATTAAAACCCCTCTTTAATGGCTGATATTACAGGCGATATTTAATTTTATGGGCGCAAGTTGGGGTAAGATAAGGGAAGTTTTACAAAATTTATGCTATGATGCCAAGCACGATAGCTGACACTTAAAGTATTAGATAAACCTTTAATAATACATAAAACCAGCCAATGATATGAATAGATGCTGCTGGTTTTGCTATAAGTGCTATACGATATTTTGTTTTACCTTTTTTGTATTGTAGTTGCCGTTATTTATCCCTCAAACTTGGCATGACCATAGGAATTAACAGACATTATGTACGCTGAAGAAACCACCAACGTCGCCGCAATTATAGACATTCGCGCTCGTGAGATTTTAGACTCGCGCGGTAACCCAACGATTGAAGCTGATGTCATCTTAGCTGACGGCACGATTGGCCGTGCTGCTGCCCCAAGTGGCGCCTCAACGGGCTCACGTGAAGCGCTTGAGCTACGTGATGGCGACCAAAGTCGCTATATGGGTAAAGGCGTCAAAAAAGCCGTTGCCAATGTCAATAGCCAAATTCGTAGCGCGCTGATGGACAAAGACGTCACCGAACAGCAAGCGATTGATGACGCTATGATTGCGCTCGATGGTACAGAAAATAAAGACAACCTTGGCGCTAATGCCATGTTGGCGGTGTCTTTAGCATCAGCAAAAGCAGCTGCTAAGTCGCAAAGCCTGCCATTGCATCAGTATATTGCAAACTTGCGCAATCAGACATCATTAACCATGCCAGTACCGATGATGAACATCTTGAACGGTGGCGAGCACGCAGACAATACCGTTGATATCCAAGAGTTTATGATTGAGCCGGTTGGTTTTACCAGCTTTTCAGAAGCGCTGCGTGCGGGGACAGAGATTTTCCATAGCTTAAAATCAGTATTAAAATCACAGGGCCTAAATACCGCGGTCGGTGATGAAGGCGGCTTTGCCCCAAACCTACGTAGCAACGAAGAAGCCATCACCGTGATCATGCAAGCGATTGAACAAGTCGGTTATAAAGCAGGCGATGATATCCATTTGGCTCTAGACTGTGCTGCCAGTGAGTTTTATAAAGATGGTCAATATATTTTGGCAGGCGAGGGTAATAAATCCTTTGATAGCCAAGGTTTTTCAGATTACCTCGTAGGCTTGACGCGTCAATATCCTATTATCTCTATCGAAGACGGTCTTGATGAGTCGGATTGGGATGGCTGGAAATACCTAACTGAGCAGATTGGTGATAAAGTCCAGTTGGTTGGCGATGATTTGTTTGTGACCAACCCTGCTATTTTGCAAGAAGGCATTGATAAACACATTGCCAATGCGATTTTGATTAAGTTTAACCAAATCGGCACCTTGTCAGAAACCCTAGATGCGATTTATCTAGCGAAGAAAAATGGCTATGCAACGATTATCTCGCATCGTTCAGGTGAAACTGAAGACAGCACTATTGCAGATTTAGCAGTTGGTACAGCAGCGGGTCAAATCAAAACTGGCTCACTATGCCGCTCAGACCGTGTCGCGAAATACAACCAGCTACTACGTATCGAGCAACAAGTACGTGCAAGCTACCGTGGCCGTGAAGAGTTTATCGGTCTACGTGGCTAATCAGCTGAGTAGCTGAAAAGTTAGGCTTAAAGCTAAGCGCTATATTGTCATTCACAGGATGATATAGCGCCTAATTTAATCAGATTTTTGTTTTAATTATTATCTCTTTATTACTTGGCGTTAATACTTTATGAAATACTTTAGCCAATTTATCTTACTTGCTTTAGCGGTCGCTGTACTGTTAGGGCTGCAATACCAGTATTGGCTGGGTGAAAACGGTCAATTTGAGCATCATAAATTATTGACCCAGATTGAAGAACAACAGCGTTTAAATGACAATCAAGTAGCGGCAAATAACTTGCTGCGTACGGACGTTCATGATCTAAAAACCGGCCTTGAAGCGGTAGAGGAACACGCGCGTTTAGATTTAGGCTTGATTAAGCCAAATGAAACCTTTGTACAAGTATCAACAGCGCCGACAACCCATAGCCGTTATTGATTCTATCTACTCCAAAATAAACGATTACCTATAATTTTTTCTGCTTATATTTAAAGTACGATTTTTTTTAACTTCCTTTTTATCCAATCCAGTCATATCATCATGGAATCTGACCATGAGTATCAATCAAAACCACCTTATGAATACCACACCACATATACATGCCATGATTGTCGCTGCGGGTCGCGGTAGTCGTTTTGGTGCATCAATCGCCAAACAATATACCAAGCTACAAGGGCAGACCTTGTTACAACATAGCGTGGCACGGCTTGCGAGCAGTCGTTATATTGATCAGTGTTTATTGGTGATTGCAAAAGATGATCATACGGCGCAGACGCTTAATTTTGCATTGCCTATTGAATATACGAGCGGTGGAGCAGAGCGTTGGCAATCCGTGCAAGCAGGGGTAGAGGCGCTTATTAGGGCAGGTGCGCATGACTCAGACTTGGTGCTTATCCATGATGCCGCGCGTCCAGCGGTGCCTCAACAAGATATTGATAAAGTGATTAAAGCCGCGCTGCAAGAGCCGTATGGCGCTATCTTAGCGACCCCAGTTGCCGATACCCTAAAACAATCCTATACAGCGTCCTATAAGCACGCTAGCGCTGTCTCCGAAGCTATTAATAGCGCTAAAGGTAAACAGCATTCTTATGTTGAACGTACGCTTGAGCGTAGTAATATGTGGCAAGCGCAAACGCCGCAAGTCTTTCGCTTAGCTAAGCTGCGGGAAGTGTTGGCGTATGTTGAAGAGCATGACCTTGCTATCACCGATGAAGCAAGCGCGTTTGAGTACTTAGCGCTGCCAATTCGTTTGGTCGTTGGCAATCGGCAGAACATTAAACTTACCTATCCTGACGACGCCATCCTGCTTACCGCGATTCTTAACGCCCAGTCCCAATTGTCTTAAAAGATTTTCACCACCGTCACTATTTGCATTTCTCATTCTTTCCCCTGCTAAGTATTTCACTATAAATTTTCTATTCTCAAGTTCTAAATTGAGATGACTCTTCTCATAGCATCCATTTTTCATCTTTATTTTTCTAAGATTTTAGACCGACTGTTGAATAAAAAAGCATTTATTTATGCTATATGTTGAATATAAATCTTATTAAAGCAACGTTTAGTATTAATAAGTAGTCATTTGAAATAAACATATATTGCTTTGATGACGAAATTAGCCTATGATGTAACCAACTTAATACAATTAATATAAACATTTATAAATCAATAATATAACAAGCCAATTTGTTACTTCTAAATGCCTTGTTGCTCTATTTTTTCTAAAATGAGTATGGTTGTCTTAGCTACATTTACCTGATAATAGGGAGAAGCTGATTGTCAACAGTGAATGATTCGACAAATCCAGTAACGCCAGATCTCTGCCAGCTTGTATATCTGAGCCACATTACGTCGACTGGTCTTGCAAGTGCGAGTACGCTTAATGACATCGCAGAGGTCGCGATTGAGCGTAATCAAGCCGATAACATTAGCGGTATCCTTTGCTACGGCAATGGCTACTTTTTTCAATGTGTAGAAGGGTCAGAGCAAGCATTGACCAATCTGAAAAATCGCTTGTTGGTCGATGATCGACATAAAGATTTAAAAATATTGGATTTTTCGGCGATTGCTGAGCGCCGTTTTGCGGGTTGGTCGCTACGCTCGATCACTCTTGAGCGCTGGATGATGAATGAGCCAAAGCTAAAATCTTTTATGCCATTTAAGCCCCATACTTGGGAAGTTAATGGCTGGCAGCAATTTTTAGATATTCTGCAAGGTTATTATGAAGACCAAGAAAAGACTGGTGAGCTTGATACCCAGCCGATAAAATACAGTACGCTAGGGGTGACCTTAGGTAAAGTCGTCGGTCAGCATCAAGCGTTTTTCTTAATTCAAAGCGTCTTAGCGGGCTTAATCGTATTGGCGCTGCTTTGGTTGATGTTAGCCGATAAGATTTGGTAAATTGTTGTAAATAATTAGCGCATAGATATTTAAAAAGCCAGCATTCAGTGCTGGCTTTTTGCTGCGAGAAAATAATATAAATCACGTTCGATTTATTTATGAGTATTTATAAATATTGATGAAAGACAGATAGGTTTTCGTGAAAAACAAATAGGCATAAAAAAACCCCACTCATATTTCTATGAGCAGGGTTTTGCTGGTACGCTTATTAGTCTTATTGATGCCGTACAGCAAATTTGCTAATAAGTGACGCCAAATAGTGGCGTCCCCAGGGGGATTCGAACCCCCGTTACCGCCGTGAAAGGGCGGTGTCCTAGGCCTCTAGACGATGGGGACTAGTAACAACGCTTCAGCTGCTTTCACCATTTATGCTGAAGTGGTGCGTATTTTAATGGCGACCGCGCTTGCTGTCAAGCCTTTTTCGACGTCTTTTTGAAATTAAGTATCTTTTTTTAAGCGCGCGCCGTGGATGTAGGTCTTTTCGTTTTAAATGATGCCGAATCCACAACGACGTACAAGCGCTAATGGTTAACGCCAGTAGCATGTAACCGATAATGGTTGCCCATAATTTAACCTGTGGTTCCATAGCAAAGTCCCTTTTTGTTAAGCTCACCTAATCCATAATAGGTGATTAGCTATAGATAACACTATTCATTGAGTTTAACAATGCAAAGGACGTATGCTTTATTTTACTTGGCGTCGTCAGCGTTACTATCGACAGTGCTGTTAGCGGCTGTCTCGGTATTTTCCTGCTCGTTATGGATAGCGTTCGCGAGCATCGGGTAGCTATTTAAAATATGACAAAACAGTTCAGCCGTCTTTTGGGTATCATAGAGCGCTGAATGCGCGTCATTACCATCAAAATCAAGCCCAGCAGCCTTACAAGCACGCGCGAGTACCGTTTGTCCGAATGCCAATGCAGACAGCGTCACGGTATCGAAAACTGAGAAGTTGTGAAACGGATTATGGTTTTTGCTGTTGGTACGCAACACTGCCGCATTTAAAAACGCTAAGTCAAAATGGGCATTATGGCCAATCAAAACGCATTGACGGCAGTCCTCAGTGCGGCGTACTTCTTTTAAGCCTTTAAAAATACGGCGCAGCGCCGTTTTTTCATCTTCGGCAATGGCTTTACGCAGTGGATTATTAGGATCAATACCGGTAAAGGCAAGCGCGCTTGGCTCAAGATTTGCGCCCTCAAAAGGCTCGATATGGGCGTTAAATGCCTCTCCTGGATAAAACACGCCTTGCTCATCAAGTAGTACAGGAATACAAGCAATCTCTAATAAGGCGTCGGTTTGCGCATTAAAGCCTGCGGTTTCGACATCGACGACAACAGGCAAAAACTTACGAAAACGCTCTTTTAAGCGCATGGGTGCTTGTTCATCTGTTGCGCCGTTACTATCGGCAGTAGCGCTTGAGCTTGAGGTAGTAGTAAGACAGGCATTTTCCGTATTAGCCAAATTGTTTCTAGGTAAGCCGGCATCATTTTGAGTGGTCATATCAGGTTAAATCGCTTTTATCAGTCGTGCTGTGGTATTGAATTAAATAAAAAACACATATCCCATGATAGGAGGTTTACTTTTGCTAAGCGAATTGGCGTTTTAGAAAAAGTGCAGACCTAGCATAGGATAGAAATAAATGCAGGCAGACAATTTTACATTGTCGCTATTAAGCTTTAATAGACCAAGGTAACGTCTCACCAGCCAATAGGGGCGTTAACGACGCGCCATCAAAATAAGGGTAATTGGTCGGTACTTGCATCGGCGTGTTTATCAATTTGATGGTGCTGCCATTTAATGGCAAACCATAGAACTGGGCGCCAAAGCGGCTGGCAAATCCTTCAAGCTTATCTATTTTACCCACACTATCAAAAGCAGTGGCGTATAGCGGTAAGGCATTAGCAGCACTATAGCAGCCAGCACAGCCGCAAGCCGATTCTTTTGCGTTTGTTGCATGCGGCGCCGAATCTGTGCCTAAAAAGAATTTTGGATTGCCACTGGTAGCGACATCCAACAATACTTTTTGATGGCTTTCACGCTTCAAAATAGGCAGGCAGTAAAAGTGCGGCTTGATACCACCGACCAATAAATGATTGCGATTAAACATTAAGTGCTGCGGCGTAATGGTCGCAGCTACTTGATTGCCTTGCTCTAAAACAAAATCGGCGGCATCACTGGTGGTGATATGCTCTAGCACAATTTTCATCGTCGGAAATTTGACGATGATTTGCGCCAATACTTCGTCTAAAAAGCGCTTTTCACGGTCAAAGATATCGACATGGTCATGCGTGACTTCACCATGTAACAGTAGTGGTAGATTGTATTTTTCTAAGGCTTCAAAAACATCGACGCAGGCATTAATATCGGTGACACCGTCGGCAGAGTTGGTCGTTGCGCCAGCAGGGTAGAGTTTGACCGCTTGCACGATACCTGATTTTGCCGCCATTTCGATATCCTGAGCGGTGGTGTTATCAGTAAGATACAAGGTCATGCGTGGGTCAAAAGCTGCTTTACGCTCCGCACTCAAATCGCTTGCTGCTAAATGCTGCAGGATGCGCTCACGGTAGGCTTGCGCCGCATCGATATTTTTAACAGGCGGTACCAAGTTTGGCATACAGATAACGCGGTTAAAGCTTTGGGCGGCGTGCGGAACGGTAGTCGCCAACGCTTTATCATCGCGCAAATGAATATGCCAATCATCTGGCTGCAGCAGGGTTAATTCTCTAATCGAATCGGTCATAGTATCTTCGCGCTCTATATCTTTATACGGCAGTAAAAGGGAGTCTAGCTGAGCTGCTATCATAACAGATTTGCCTACTTGACTAAATATGCGGCGAAATATCTGTACATAAAAGCGTTATGATTTCGTTGATAAGTAACCAGCGCCTATGTATGCATTCATGCTAATTTTCGGTGAAAACCTAGCACCGAATGGCGCTGATACTTTTGCCGCTCGTAAATATGATGTACACTGAGCAGGCAATCTATTTTTTATTTATTTCATCCTATCCTGCGCATTTTTATTTCTCATTAAATGTATTCGATAATAAATTCTTATATTAGGAGTTATTCATGGCTCAGCTTGATCCAAAAAATATTAATAAAATCGTCTTGGCCTATTCCGGCGGTCTTGACACCTCAATCATCGCCAGATGGCTACAAGAAACCTATGATGCAGAAGTGATTACGTTCACCGCTGACATCGGTCAAGGTGAAGAAGTTGAGCCGGCGCGTGCCAAAGCTGAAGCGATGGGTATCAAGCATATCCATATCGAAGACTTACGTGAAGAGTTTGCCCGCGATTATGTGTTCCCGATGTTCCGCGCCAATGCCATTTACGAAGGCGAGTATCTGCTCGGGACTTCTATCGCGCGTCCTTTGATTGCCAAGCGTTTGGTTGAAATTGCTAAAGAGCATAACGCTGATGCTATCAGTCATGGTGCGACTGGTAAAGGTAATGACCAAGTACGTTTTGAGCTTGGTGCCGTTGCTTTATCACCTGACGTGGTCACCATTGCGCCGTGGCGTGAGTGGGATTTATCAAGCCGTGAAAGCTTGATGAAATATGCCGAAGAACATAATATCGCTATCGATTATGCCGGCAATAAGAAAAAATCTCCGTACTCAATGGATGCCAACTTACTGCATATCTCTTATGAAGGCGGCATCTTAGAAGACCCATACGCCGAAGCAGAAGACGATATGTGGCGCTGGTCAGTCAGTCCAGAAGAAGCACCTGACGAAGCGCAATATCTAGAATTAGAATACAAACAAGGTGATATCGTTGCCATCGATGGCGAAGCGCTTAAGCCTTATGAAGTAATGATTAAGCTGAATGAGATTGGCGGTAAGCACGGTATTGGCCGTTTGGATATCGTCGAAAACCGTTATGTCGGTATGAAATCACGCGGCTGCTATGAAACCCCAGCCGGTACCATTATGTTAAAAGCCCACCGCGGTATCGAATCATTAACCCTTGACCGTGAAGCGGCGCATTTAAAAGATGAGCTGATGCCACGTTACGCTAAAATTATCTATAACGGCTATTGGTTTAGCCCTGAGCGTATGATGTTACAAGCCTTGATTGACAAATCACAAGAATATGTCAACGGTACCGTACGCGTCAAATTATACAAAGGTGCGGTTAGCGTCGTCGGCCGTAAGTCAGATGATTCATTGTTTGATGAAAAAATCGCCACTTTTGAAGATGATGCCGGTGCTTATGATCAAAAAGATGCCGAAGGTTTCATCCGTTTAAATGGTCTACGTTTGGCGATTGAAGCCAGCCGTGGTCGTGATTTATCGAAGTAAGCATATCTTTTTAGATTGTTCTAAATAAAGTATGAATAAAAAAAGGCGCTAATAAGTTAGCGCCTTTTTTTTGTTTTTTCAAGGGTTGTTCGACTATTTTCGTCTACTTCAAAATTTATCTATGAATTATTCTTATTGAGCCGCTTCTTTGGTTTCTTTAGCACCATCTTCATCGTCTTCCATCATAACAATTGCCACATCTTGCTGTTGACGCTCCTTGATAAGATCTTGCTCGATGACTTCTTCTGTGGCCAATTTGATACCGTCAGATTTTTGGCTTTGATATTTGAGCGCTGCTAGCCCGCCAAGTACGCCAATAACCGCAATAATGATTAGGATAACCGGATTTTTCCAAAGCGGTATAGGCGCGTCGTATTCAATCGGCTTTTCGCTGGTGGTGGTCGGCGTATTGTCGTTATTGCCGCCAATTAGACCTAAGCTTACCAAAGGCGGTTTGGGTGCGCTGGCAGGCTCCGAGGTGATGCGTAGGCGGTTACGCTGCAAATATATTTCTGAAATTTTCGCCAGTTGCAACAGCCAACGCTGGTGTGGCAAGCTTATGGCCGACATTTCGGCAAACACCAATAAGTCATTATGTTTGCCTTGCTGAGCATTCGCAGGTGAGCGCCCAATGACCTTTAAATAATTGCCCGTCGCTAGCTGCATGTCTTGGACAGGCTCATGGTTTTCAGGTTTAAATGTCGTCAACTCGTGCCAATAAGGATCAAAAGCGGGCGGGGTATCAGCGAGCTGCGCTGTGCTTAATAAAGTGCGTTCTGTGGTGTTTTTTACTTCTGTCTTTAAGTCAGGTTGTAAAGCAGCTTCTGTAGAAGTGGTTGTTGCTTCATTTTCATTAGATTCAGCCAGTTTGGCAGACGTTGGCTTATTGGCCACAAAACGCTCGACGGATAAAAACTGCGGCTGCAAGGCGAACCATTTGTCCAGCTCCTCATTATCAAGCTGGCTATATTCTGCTAAAATCGCCAGTTCACGTAAGACAATCACGCATAAAGAGGTGAGTAGTATTTGCACTTGCGGTGATGTTGCGTCAATCTGCTCAGCAATGTAATCGCTGGCTTTAATCACGCGCGCATTCTCATGAAAAATCGCATCGGCCACCTCTTGGCGATAATATAAAGTCGCATTGATGGTCGAAAAATTCATTGAATTATATCGGCGTAGTTCTTTGACGGCGGTACGAGTAAACAGTTTTTTACTCACTGCTTGGCCATCGTTATGCTGCTGATAAGCAAGTAAGGCGCTGATAATCGCTTGCAAACTCGCATCCATCGCCAAACGCGCTTGCGGTAATGACAGCTTAGCGGCGTCTGCCAATAATGACACCATCGGCTTGGTATCTTGATAGAGAAAATCATACATCGACACACGTGTCGGTGAAATAGTCGTCATAATCTGCTAGCATCAAAAAGTGTGCCCCTATATTACGGTGCCAAAAGCCTTGATACAATCCCTTAATAATAGAAAAACGCAAACATTTTGCTCGCCATTTATTCTCAACGCAGTCGATAATAACTACTGTAGATTTATGAGCACTGGAAAACCTTATGACAAATAATGAAGAATTTAAAGAAAATTTTAACGAAAAATCTGATGTGCGACTGGTTATTAACATTGCTCAGCAAACGTTAACGCTATATAAGCACAATAAACAAATGACTCAATATACGGTATCGACCGCTAAAAACGGCATTGGCAGCCAGCAAGATAGCGGCTGCACACCCCTTGGTAAGCACGTTATCGCGGCAAAAATCGGCGGCAGTGAACCCATGAACGCGGTGTTTGTGGGACGCAAACCGACAGGCGAGGTCTATAGTGCAGAGCTTGGTAAACTGCATCCTGAACGCGATTGGATATTAAGCCGTATTTTATGGCTGAGCGGTCTTGAAGAGGGACTGAATAAAGGCAGCAATGCTCACGGCGGCTGCGATACCTATCAGCGTTATATTTATATTCACGGCACACCAGACAGCGAACCAATGGGCGTACCGCTCTCGCACGGCTGTATACGGATGCGCAATGAAGATATTTTGGAGTTATATGAGCAAGTTATCGAGGGTGTAGCCGTGACCATTGTTGCTCATTGATATTTACTTCAAAATATCGCGTTTAAAAAAAACAGCGTACTTGTTAGTAGCTGTCTTTTTTTTGAATTATGTAAAAGTCAAATATAAATAACATATGATGACCCCACTCTCAACTTATTTTTCTAAGGTATTGGTTTACTTATTTTTTAAAATTTCAGTTAAAACAATTAGAATTTTAAATTCTATAAAAATCAAAAGCCTACGATAAGTTGAGATTGGCGTTATGATGTTAAAAAACTAGTCTCAGTATTATTACCAAAACTTATCTGCAGATTTAAGCTTAGCTAAGCGCTTTTTGGTCTTTTTCTGTGCATCTATTAAAGAGGCGTTTAACCAGCCTGCGCCGTACAAGGCATCGGAGTCTGTGCTCGCTTTATATTGATAGCACTGCTGATAATAATTGGTATCAAGTTGTTGCCTAAGCGCTTGCTGTGCTTTTACGAGACGCTTTAGGAAGCGCTTACTTTTCTTTTCAGACTTTTTAGTGCTAAGCTTTTTATTTTTGAGATTTTCATTGTCAATTAGAGGCGCTGCAAATTCACTAACATAGCGCATTTTTTCAAGCTGACGGTACAGTTTATACTGGGCTTGTTTTTCGTCCTTGGCTGGCAAGTCTATATCCTGCGCCTGCAGACTTTGCGGCTCTCTACTTTCTAAATTAACGCCTTTTAAGTTAACGCCTTCTAAACTCGCACTATCTAAATCTGTGCTATCCGCTTTAGCATTCATAGCTTCATCGAGTTTCCTCTCAGCTTTCAGCAATTTTTTATCGCGTTTGTCCAATATTTTTCTAAGCTTATGAGCGGCGCGTTTATCTGCCTGTGGTTCAAGGTTGGGGTCACTCATGGTAAAGGCTATTAGCTCAAGCAACGTCAGTTGCAAATCATTGGCACGTACCGCATCGATAGGAGTGATTTTCGCCGCTTCAATTTCTGCCGACCAATCAACACTTGGTGCCTCATGCGCTTGTAAATAGGGCTCGATATGACTGGCAAGATAAGCAAACTTGCGATAATCAGCCAGTAAAGTCGCCGTTTGTTTAAGGATGATTGCCCAATCAGGATTGAGCTCATCAGAGAAGCCTTTAAATAGCTTAAGCGCGGTAAGTAAGCGCTGAATGCCGTTATGCAATTGTAAAACATGCTCATTGTCCGTACTGCCTGCGACAATGGCGCTACTATTGGGTAATATTTGCAATAGGCAATTATGTACGACTGCCCGTATAAATGCCGGCCTGCTGCTGTCTTTATCGTCAGTTAGATCGCTAAGATTGGCGCTAACCGCTCGGCTATGTTGTTGCCCCGTAATTAACAAACCTCCGCGCTCGGCTTTGGTCACTGTCGACAAGCAGAGTTTATGGCGCTGGCACCAGTTTTTGGCAGTCGTAAATAAAAAATCTACATCGCCTGATATCAGCTCAAACTCGATTTCTTGAATGCTATCGCGCTGAGTATCATCGTTACCGTGAATAATTGCTCCGCAGTCGTATGCCATTTCAATCTGATTGCTGCTGTCCTTATCACTATTATCTGTGAGCAATCGCGTTATACGCTTGACATCGGTAACATATAATCGGGTGAGCGTTTTAGCCAGTTTCGTTAATTTAAATGGTTCTAGAGCAGAGGCAATGGGAGAGTCTTGATAAATGTTCAAATCAGGCATAAGGGTATTGGTGTCCAACATGGCTTGGACTTGTTTGTTATCTAGTACCGCATTGTGCTCTAAACGCGCTGCAATACCGTCGCCACCTGCTTTGATGGTCTGCACCCACGCATCGCCTTCCTGACGAATACGTAAGCCAATACCCGCTTTAGCGAGCTGCTGATCGGGAGTGTCATAATAATGCGCGGCCAGCTGCGTGAGCTGTGAGGATTTAATATTCGCTTGGCGCATCAAACCTTTTAGTCGCGACTCTGGTACCAAAAACTTTAGCTCAATCTCTTGCATGATGGCTCCCGATTATAGTTATGAATGATTGGTAATACCTGTTAAGTAATTACCATCGTATGAAAGCTATCGAACAATGACAAGTAAAAGTTTTACTTTGGCTAATTAGCGGATACTAAATAGCTGTTAAAAAAATTTAATGGCTATTAATTAAATCGTTTTTTAATAACGTTATCGTTTGTATACAGGGAAATTTTCTAAAGTCCATAAAAAAACCGCCCTACTAAGTAGGACGGCTTTTTTATATCGGCTACTTATAAAATGTACTTATAAGTAATCGGACATTAGAACTGGTTCATGGTGTTTTTGCCACCACCAGCTTTAAGGGCGTTTTCACCTGAGAAGATTTCTTTGTGATCATCGCCAAGGTCAGAACCCGCCATTGCTTGGTGTTTAACACAAGCGATGCCTTCACGGATTTCTTTACGTTGGACGCCAGCTGCATAAGCAAGCATACCTTCTTCACCGAAGTAGCCTTTAGCAAGTTCATGAACGCTAAGTGCAGTTGTGTGGTAAGTCGGTAGCGTGATTAGGTGATGGAAGACACCCGCTTCGCGTGATGCGTCACGTTGGAAGTTCTTCGCAGCGATGTCAGCAGCTTCATCAAGCTCAGTACCGTCGTAATCAGCACTCATCAAGTTGTCTTTGTTGTAGCTTGATACGTCTTTGCCTTCTTCTTCCCACTGAGCGATAACTTGCTTACGGAAGTTTAGCGTCCAGTTGAACGATGGGCTGTTGTTGTATACAAGCTTCGCTTTTGGCTGCTCTTCTTTAATACGGTCAACCATCATTTTGATGTGTTCTACGTCTGGAGTAGGTGTTTCGATCCATAGTAGATCAGCACCGTTTTCTAGAGCGGTTACACAGTCAAGTACGACGCGGTCGATGTTGGTTTCTTCGCGGAACTGATATAGACCGTTAGCTAGACGCTTAGGACGAACCAATTTGCCGTTGTGCTTAAGAAGGCTGTCATTTTCTTTTGCTTCTTCGATGGTTACTTCTTCCATTTCTAGGAAGTCGATATATTGAGAAGCAAGGTCGCCTGGCTCATTTGATACTGGGATTTTTTGCGTGAGTGATGCGCCCTCACTATCAGTACGAGCAACGATAACACCGTCTTCAACGCCCAATTCTAGGAATGCATAACGAATCGCATTGATTTTTGCGATGTAGTCTTCATGCGGTACGGTTACTTTACCCGCTTGGTGACCACACTGTTTTGCGTCAGATACTTGGTTTTCAACTTGGATAGCACAAGCACCCGCTTCGATCATTTGCTTAGTTAGCAAGTAAGTCGCTTCTTCGTTACCGAAACCTGCATCGATATCAGCAATGATTGGCACAACATGCGAATCGAAGTTTTCGATTTTTTCTAGGATAGCTGAAGTGTCTTGACCCGCTTCTTCTGCAGCGTTTAGCTCACGGAAGTAGTCGTTTAGTACTTTAGCATCAGCTTGACGTAAGAAGGTGTAGATTTCTTCGATTAGTTTAGGCACAGACGTTTTTTCGTGCATAGATTGGTCAGGTAGTGGACCAAACTCAGAACGCAGGGCAGCAACCATCCAACCTGATAGGTAGATGTACGTTTTAGCGGTAGTACCAAAGTATTTTTTCTTAGCATACATGGTTTGCTGAGCAACAAAACCATGCCATGCACCTAGAGATTGCGTGTACTGAGACGTATCATTGTCATAATCTTCCATGTCTTGACGCATGATTTTTGCAGTATACTTGGCGATATCTAAACCAGTTTTGAAACGGTTTTGCATCATCATACGTGCGGCATCAGTCTCGCTGATATTCTGCCAGTTACCGTGCTTTTGCTTTAGTTCACGTACTAGATCAATCGCTGATTTATATGCAGTTGACATCTATAGTCTCCTTGGTGGGGTGGGGATTAAAGGGGATGTAAATTACTTAAGTAAAAATATGCAGATAAGTGTTGCCGATAAAATAATGATTCTTGGATAGAACTACACTGGCAAAAGTAAAGTTTGGGATATAAACCTTTTGCCTGAGCAATCTTTACTAAACTATAAGAAAATGATTATAAAAGCAAATAAAACCTGTCTTATTGGTCAGCTTTTATTTTTTATATTTAATTGATGCTGTTTTAGTTAAGATGTGCTTGCCAGTTAAACCACTTATTACCCTAAAGCGTACATAGCATCAATTCAACCTTAAAAACTGCCGCGAGCAAAACGCCAAATTTATAAAAAAACGGCTTGCATAATAGGGCTTACGTAATAAGTTTTCTGTCCATCTTTTAGTATAAAAATGCGATAAAATAGCAGGCATCATTGATTCGTTAAAAGCCGTGCTGATGGCATAAGATTTGAAAATGACTTATCAGCGCTTGCTAAGCACTATAGCTAGGTTACCCTGATTTATCTAGTTTATGATTATTATCTTGGGTATTTCATTTGGTTATAGTATAGATATAACAATGGCTTGAGCAGGGTAAACTGGGGTATAATAAGCGTATATTAAAATTATTTAGATAGAAAAACGCTTGATTTCAGCAGTCGCAAAACAATTTTGTAAAATAATAGAATGGAAGATGCCGCGCTTTTTTAAGCTTGTGGTGGCATTTATTCTACGGTAAAGAGAAATAGATATGAATTTGCAGCGGGTTGATTTGAATTTGTTGGTACATTTAGATGTACTACTGCGTGAAAAAAATGTCACACGTGCAGCTGAGCAGCTCGGCATTACCCAGCCGGCGATGAGTAATATTTTGCGGCGCCTACGTAAGTTGTTTAATGACCCGTTATTGGTGCGCTCATCGGAAGGTATGACGCCGACCGAGCGCGCGCTTGAGCTGCAGCCACGTATTCGTGAGATATTAGCAGATTTGACGCAAGTGCTTGAGCCGCGTACTGAGTTTCGTCCTTATAGTACCTCGCGGGTTTTTCGTATCATGACCTCAGATTATGCTGAGGCGACTTTGGTGCCAAAACTGGTCAAAGCGCTACGTTCTGAAGCGCCAAATGTGATTTTGGATTTCTTGACGCCATCTGACGTATCTTATCGCGATATGGAGCAAGGGCGCGTAGATTTAGCGATTAACCGTTTTAATGAGATTCCGCAAAGTTTCCACCAAGTATTGGTTTGGCGCGATACATTTAGCTGTTTGTTATCCGCTGAAGGGCCGTATGCCAATCGTTTTAACTTAAAAAACTATCTAAAAGCGCAGCATGTTTGGGTGTCCAAAACAGGTATGGGCGTTGGCTTTGGGGTTAATCCAGAAAAATCGGGCGGGCTTGGTTCTATCGATCAGGCATTGCAACGTCTAGGACAAAAGCGTCAAATCAGCGTCTTTACCCGTCACTATCAAATGCCAGCGATGCTTGCCGCCAATAAAGACTTGATTGCGACTTTGCCGACGCGGGTGGCGAGAATGCAGGCCAATAATGACAGCATCATTATGGAAGAGCCACCGTTCTTTATTCCTGAGTTTGAGCTGACGATGGCGTGGTCACCACTGTTACAGCATCACCCAGCGCATCGTTGGTTACGTCAACTAATTATGCATGTAGCACGGCAAGTAGTCGCCGAAGAAGAGAATCCGCCGCCAGAAATTCCCGTTATTAACCATTTGTTTTAGCAAAACTTTTAAAAAACCAGCACATGTATCATGGGCTGGTTTTTTTATTGCCTCCATTTTTATATCAAGGTTTTTAAATTAAGAAGCTCTTTGAATCAAAAGGTTCTTTAAATTTAATTTCTTAAAATAAAGTCAGTTTTTATAATGGCGTCACACTATTAACATCTTACGCACACTTCTTCATAACTTGTAAAACTACCGCTGGTGCATTTTGTTATGCTAAATGGACATTAAGAAAAAAGACAACTAAAACGAGCATTGTTAAGTGATTCGATAATATCGACACACTTAATGATAGAGTATTTCCTAGTCATCATGGCACGTTTAATAAGTATCCATTACATAATAAGCAAATAAATAAGGACAATTATCATGGCAGATATTACCACTGTGAACCCAGCAACAGGTAAAGACATTAAAAATTACACTTATATGAGCGATGATGAAGTGAACAAAATCATCGATGCCTCGCACGCAGCGTTTTCAAAATGGCGTTTGGTTAGTGCCGATGAGCGCGCCAAAGTCATTAACTCGATTGGCGAGACGCTAATGAAGTATAAGGACGAGCTTGCGAAGCTAATGACTGAAGAGCGTGGTAAGACCTTAGAGGCAAGCTTAGCTGAAGTAGATTTATGTAAAGCGATTTGTGATTTTACCGCGGGTGAAGGCGTTGCTGCTCTAGCTGACGACGAACGCGATATCGAAGGCATTAAAAAAGGTCTAATCAGCTATGACCCTATCGGTATTATTTATGGTATCCAGCCGTGGAACTTCCCAGCCTACCAAGTATTCCGCTATACCATTGCTAACTTGATGGCCGGTAACAGTATCCTGCTTAAGCACGCATCCAACGTGACTGGCTCAGGTCAATTGATTGAAAAAATCATGCAAGAATCTGACTTACCAGAAGGCTTATTCCGTGCCTTGATTATCGATCATGATCAATCTGAAAAAGTGATCCAGCACGAAAAAGTACGCGGTGTTACCTTAACGGGTAGTGATGTCGCTGGCCGAGTAGTGGCGCAGCAAGCGGCCAAAGTACTGAAAAAGACGGTCATGGAACTTGGCTCGAATGATGCCTTTATTGTGTTAGAGGATGCCGACTTAGATCTAGCAGCAGCAACTTGCGCCCATGCACGTTTATATAATAATGGCGAAACCTGTATTGCCGCCAAACGTTTTGTCGTCGTCGATAGCGTGTATGATAAATTCCGAGATTTGGTGATCGAAAAATTCAACAGCTATAAAGTTGGCGATCCAATGGAAAAGTCAACTGACGTAGGTCCGATGTCGAGTAGCAAACAGCGCGATACCTTGCACAAGCAAGTGCAAGAAAGCGTAGATAAAGGCGCGACCATTACGATCGGCGGTGAAGTACCTGATAAGCCAGGCGCATTTTACCCACCAACGATTTTAGAGAACATCAAACCAGATCAACCTGCTTATAAAGATGAGTTATTTGGTCCCGTTGCCGCGCTTATTCGTGCCAAAGACCAAGACGATGCTTTCCGTATTGCCAATGATAGTCGCTATGGTCTCGGCGGTGCTATATTCTCAAAAGATGAAGAGAAAGCGATCAATTTAGCGCAGCAGCATTTCGATACGGGGATGGTTTATATCAATGGCTATAATTTGGTCAATCCAGGTCTGCCATTTGGTGGCGTGAAGGATTCAGGCTATGGCCGTGAACATGGTGGCTTTGGTATCAAAGAATTTGTCAATATTAAAGCAGTACATGTGGTTAATAAAAAACCAGCTTAATGATTGAACTGCTTTAGATTTATCATTTGAAATGCCTCGTTATTAAGTAACGAGGTGTTTTTTTGCTATATATTATCTTTGAATTAAGCATAAAAAAGCAGAACCCGTTATGGATTCTGCTTTTTAGTTTATTAAAAAAGCTTAATAATCTAACCATAGCTTTAACGGTAAAGCCGGTAGATAAGATGATTTAGTATCCTCAGGCGGATGATCTAAGTCAATAATGCCCTTAGCAATCAGTAATAGGGTCCACGGTAAGAGTTGATGCTCACCTTTTTGTACGCGTGCTTGCAGGCTATCCGCAGTGTCTTTGTAATTGACTTCAAGCAGCGCTTGGGTCAACACCGCACCGGCATCAAGCTCTGCAGTTACTACATGAATACTACAGCCGTGATGGCGTTCACCTGCTTGTATCGCGCGCTGATGGGTATCTAGGCCCTTATAAGCAGGCAGCAGAGCAGGGTGCAGGTTAATCATTGGCGCAGGCGCATTATCGATAAATGAGCCGCTTAACACGCGCATAAATCCTGCAAGCACAATCACATCAGGCTGCCAAGTGGTTAATTGAGCATTAGCATGGGTTTCAAAGGTTTTGATACCCATGCGTTTGCCGCTAGCAACGTGAGATAAGACGGCGACTGGAATAGCAGCGTCATTGGCACGTGTAATGGCATAAGCATCTTCACGGTTGCTAATGACGCCAACAATTTCAATCGGTAGCGCGCCAGCTTGCGTGGCATTGATTAATACTTGTAGGTTGCTACCGCTACCCGATACCAAAACAGCGACGCGTAACGGCTTAGCGGGTTGCTTTGCCATGCTTTTTAAATTGTCGTCTGGCATTAACGGTACACCACGGCGTCCGCTTCACGGCTAACCATTTCACCCAATTTCCAAGCTTTTTCGCCTGCATCATTTAAGGTCTTGATGGCCGTCTCAGCTTTGTCTTTAGGTACAACGATGACAAAACCGACGCCGCAGTTAAAGGTACGGTACATCTCGCTTTGCTCAATATTGCCTTGGGTTTGTAGCCACGTAAATAGCTCTGAGAACTGCCAGCTGCTCGTATCAATACTAGCGGCTAAATTATCTGGTAGTACACGCGGCAGGTTATCGGTTAAGCCGCCACCAGTGATATGCGACATCGCATGTAAGGCTGAGCTACCAAGGCTATCTTGCAAGGCTTTAATGGCTTTAACATAAATACGTGTCGGTGCCATCAGTGTATCCTGAATAGGCTGACCATCTAATTGCTCATCGCTTGTCGTGACATCAACGCCGCTGACTTCGATGACTTTACGTACCAATGAGTAGCCATTAGAATGCGCGCCGCTTGAAGCAAGGGCAATCAATACATCGCCCTCGCCGACGTTTTCACCAGTGATGACTTCCGCTTCTTCGACTACGCCGACGCAGAAACCTGCTAGGTCATAATCATCGTCTTGATACATGCCCGGCATCTCAGCGGTTTCGCCGCCGATAAGCGCGCAATTTGATAATTTACAGCCTTCGCCAATGCCCGTCACAACAGTTGCCGCGACATCGACATCAAGCTTACCAGTCGCATAGTAATCCAAGAAGAATAATGGCTCAGCACCGCAAACCAATAAATCATTGACGCACATGGCAACTAAATCGATACCGATGGTGTCATGACGGTTTAATTGCAAGGCCAATTTGAGCTTGGTACCGACACCGTCAGTGCCCGAAACCAACAACGGTGAGGTATAACCAGTCGGAATACGACAAAGCGCCCCAAAACCGCCAAGTCCGCCCACAACCTCAGGACGAGAGGTGGCTTTTGCCACTGATTTAATACGTTGCACCAACGCATCGCCGGCATCAATATCAACGCCAGCATCTTTGTAGCTTAAAGAAGGCTTGTTACTCATGGTCATCTCACAAATTTATAAGGAATGAAGGTCTGTCAGTAGAAAAGCGGATCGGTCGTGTTAATTTTGCAGATAGTGCGCGCATTATACCCAAAAATGACCCTTAGCCGCAAAGCAACTTGCCAATATTTGGCGGATATTTGCAGAAGAGAGCTAATAAAGCTGTCTTAGGTGCAATAAAAAATTAAGAAACAAAAAATGACTGATTTTTTGTTCGACTCTGCGATAATAGAACGCCAAAGTCGTTGGCAAAACCTACGACGATGACGCTGCTAATGACCATGACAAATATAAAGTTGCTGAAGACATATTTCAGTGAATAAATCATCAGATGCCAGTATTTTACATTGACTTAATCGTAGGGTTACCCTTAATGATAAACCAACCAATAGATCCCTTTTTTCGGCGCTTATTTATCGTCGTTGCGATTGTTATAGCGGTATTTTTATTGTATTTGATGATGCCGGTCATCGTGCCGTTTGTCGTGGCTTTTGTGTTGGCGTATTTGTTTAATCCGCTGGTCAAGCGTTTATCAAAATATATCAAGCGCTGGATGGCGATTATTATTGTTTATTCGACGATTACGCTTGGTATGGTGCTGCTGCTTTGGTGGTTAATACCGACTTTATGGCATCAACTGCAAGCGGCGTGGGAATATCTGCCCAAAGTATTAAATTGGTATAACCAAGTCGTGCGTGAGTGGTTTATCAATAACAGCCGTATTCGTCTGCCAGAATTAGAATCCAAAGGCTTTTCTGATACCTTGGTTGATTATATGCAGACCAATTATAAGTTCGCTGATGCCAGCAGCATGATGAGCCAAATTTTGGCCTCTAGTATGAATTTTATTAACAACGCTGGCTTGATTGTACTGGTGCCGATTTTAACCTTTTATTTCCTATTTAATTGGGATCAACGTCTGCATACTTGGAAGATGGCAATTCCGGCGCCTTATTGTAAAAAGGTGATTGCCATTGCTAAAGAATGCGATCAAGCCTTGATGGCATTTATTAAAGGTCAGTTATTGGTCATGGTATTATTGGGCGTCATTTATGCCGTACAGCTCCAGCTTATCGGGCTTGAGCTTGGTTTGATTATTGGTATGGTGGCTGGTATCGCAAGCTTCGTGCCGTATTTGGGCTTTGGTATCGGTTTTATCGCCGCGATTATCGCCTCTTTATTCCAATTTGGTCTGGATTGGACTTATCTAGCCTTAGTAGTTGGTGCGTTTTTGGTCGGACAAGCGGCAGAGGGTTATATTTTACAACCGTTATTGTTGGGCGACAAAATCGGTTTATCGCCGTTATGGGTTATATTTGCCGTATTGGCAGGGGCGAGTTTACTTGGCTTCGTCGGTATGCTGATTGCGCTACCGGTATCCGCTGTCCTCAACGTCTTATTCCGTCATTTGTACGCCTATTATCGATCCACTGACTTTTATAAAGGCCGTAAACAATTGGCGTTATTTGAAGAAAAATAAATCGCCCAGACATTCTATGAATAATGATAGATTGGGCTTAATGGGTAAAAGACTTGTCAGTCATTTTGCAAATATGTTATATATAGGCGCAGTATTAACGGTATTTACCGTTATTAGGTTGGCTTTGCTAAATGTGAAAGTTAGCAAAGCCAGTTTACAGAATATTAGTCGTTTAGCCTTTTTAGTGATTGCGCTACGCAAACCGAGTTGATGATTCATGGCAGAAGCACAGCTAAGTCTCAATCTGGACATTAAGCATGATGCGAGTCTCAGCGACTTTGCCGGTCCAGGTTGGATGTCTATTATCGATGCAGTGCGGCAGCTACATGTCGGCCTGATAGGTCAGCTGTACCTATTTGGCAGCCCAGAGACGGGCAAGTCGCACTTATTATCCGCCATCTGTGAGTCGTTTATCGAGATGGACAAATCCGCGATTTGTCTGTCATTAAATGAGCTGATTCATACCGATGTCAATGTTCTATCTTCTTTAGAAAATTTTTCCTTGATTGCGATTGATGATTTAGAAGTGCTTGAGCAAAGCAGCCAATGGCAAGAAGCCTTATTTCACCTAATTAATCGTAGCCGAGAAGGACAACGGCAGCTGATTTTTGCCTCCAACAAACCTGCGACCGAATTACCGTTTCAGTTAACAGATCTCCTCACCCGTTTGGCGCAGTCACCAAGCTTTAAAGTGCCAACCGGTCATGATTTGGCAGACCGTCAAGCTTTGCTACAATCTATCTTACGCCGCCGCGGTTGGCAGTTTGATGAGCGTATTATCAATCATTTACTCACCGAAGGGCCGCATCGTATCGGCGCTATGATGGACGTCCTAAATTACATTCAGCCGATGTTTTCTAACCTTGGTCGTAGTAATATATCCAAAGCGGTCATTAGCGATGCGCTGCGCACGATTGATGAGCAGACGCTCGCCGCCGAGCTTGCTGATATCGCCCAAGAAACGCAAGGTGACAATGAGGTCGCTAATCAAGATCAACATACCATGCCGCTCGACTTTTAACCTTTCGTTTTTTGACCTTTAGCTTTTAATAATTAGTTTTTAATGTTCATAGACACGCCCTTTATACCGCTACTTTACTATCCTTGGAATAACTTATGAAACCAAACGCTTCTTTGCTAAAAAAACTGACTGTTGGCTCCTTATTAATTGTTGCAGGCTCAGTATCTATGTTATCGCACGCGGCAGTGACTCTGCTTGTTGATGACCATATCAAAGTGACCGCTATCAATGGGCAAGAAATCCAGCAAAGCCCGTTTCAGCCGCTGACGAAGTCGTTTACCTTAGAGCCTGGTCAGCATGCGATTACCGCTAAATATGATCGTTTATATAACTTGCGCCGTGATGAGCACGATTATTTGCGCTCGGGTAATGTGAGTGTGACGGCTGAATTAAAAGATAATCAGACCTATCGTCTCGTTATGCCAAATCAGCCAGAAAAATATGAAGCAGCAAGAGAGTATGCCAAGCGTCCAACCCTAGCGGTGCAACAGAATAATACGGTAGTTGCCAGTCAGCAAGCTTTGGAAGGCAGCCAAGGTGGTTTGCTATCAGGTTTGGGTAAAACATTGGGTGGTGTATTTGGCGGCGCAAATGATGCTGAGCTACAAAACCAACGTGCCATTGCTGCGTTAGGTCAACCTACTGCCAGCACTGTCAATACAGGTGCTGTGACCACAGTTCAGCAAACGACAAGCGCTGCTGCCTCTACCAGTACTTTAGATCAGTTTATGCAACTTTGGTTACAAGCAACGCCAGCAGAGCGTGAAAAAATACGCCAGTGGATTGAGAAGTAGAATAGGTTCAACTATTGAAAGAGCTTAACGTTTATCGATTTTTAGCAAAGCGAACACAAAAAAAGCACCTAAATTAGGTGCTTTTTCCTTACTTACTATCTATTCAGTTAATAAACGAATTGAGTGATAAATGGTTTTATGTATTTATCTGTTTAGCCGTTATTTAGCCAAAAAAGCGTTATACATCCAAACCAGCTTTTCTTGTTGTTGTACATACTCATCAACTAAATCGGCTGTACCTTGGTCTTCAGCTCGTTCTGCCAATGCTGACACTTCGCGTTGCTCTTCAATCAGCGCTTGTAGGCCAGTCACCACACCTTGCACACAAGCATTACCGTCTTTAACGTTTTTATCTTCTTGAATGTTGGTATGTTGACTAAAGTCGCTATAAGCATGCAGTGGCGTGCCACCCAAGGTTAAGATACGCTCAGCGATTTCATCAATTTCTACTTGCAAATTGGTATATAGCTCTTCGAACTGTGGGTGCAAGGTGAAGAAATGCTCACCTTTTACGTTCCAGTGATAACCACGTACGTTGATATAAAACATATGATAGCTTGATAATAAGTCGTTTAACTTATCAATCACTTCGCTCATATCTGCTTTTTCTAGACCGATTTGGTTGGTTGCATTATTAGTATTACTCATAATATTATCCTTATAGTTTGAGTGTTGATTTAAGAGATTGGTTGTTTTTATAAACTTAGACTTAATCATCTAAGGCAAATGTAGAAGTCTAAGAGTGTAGCAAGTCATATCCTGCATTGCTATGCTCGTTATATATCTTCTACAGGTTTTTAGGTATCTATACCTTGTCTGTTTATGCTTATTATAATAGCAAAGATACTATGATAAGTTAAATTCAATTAATCTAAGTCTGTGATTGATTTGATAGAATTATAAAGTCACAATATCCACGCTATTCATACTATTTTATAAAGCCAACACCTATACAAGTTTAATGCTGAATTATAAAAAACGACTAACCACAGCACTCTAAAAGCCACTTCTTAATTTAAAAGTCACTTTTATAGTTTTGCAGGTGGCTGTAAGTTTTCAGGGTTTAAGCCTTTAACGGCAATGACTTCTTGTAGGTGCTGACGTACGGTATCGATTGGGAATTTTTGCGCTTGTAAACGCTTAGGAATGATTTGGCTGCCCTGTTGACCTTTTAGCTCAAACATCATGAAGATGTAGTCATCGGTTTCATCCCAGCTTTTGACGGCGCTCCAAGGAATAACCGCTTGCTGAGTGCTACCAGCACGCATCTGCATACCGCGCATCTGATTGCTATTAAACATATCAGGCTGATTGACTGGCATTGCCATGACTAAACCATGCTTTTGCACGCCCAATTTCATCTGACGCATCTCATCAGGCATTTCTTGGTCAGCAACTTGTTTTTCAAACTCTTTTTTGACATACCATTTAAAGCCAAGGGTACGTACCAATAGATAAATGACCACCGCCGCTAGCATAAGCCAAAAGATAATGGTCGAATAACCAGTTAAAAAAACCAAGCCCGCGATGGCTAATATGACGACGACTGCCATAATAATCCACTCTTTCATCTTAATACTCGACAGACCAAACGACGGGCTGGCACTGGCAAATAGCTCATATTGGGCTTGATGAAATTCGGCCTCGGTTAGGTTTAAGGCGACAGGTTGAAGCGTGTAGGGGTACAGGGCCATAAAGGTTTCTCAGATACGTATTTTAAAAGCGTGGGATGAAAAGCGCCAAAGCGAGGCTGCGATGCCATACTTAGCGATGCTTGGCGGAAAGTAGAATAAAGATATGCGCTTATCTTACCGAAAACTGCTCTTAAATGAAACATATAAGCGGGTCTGTCGACCAATAGCTCGGTTATTTTTCAGATAGCATCCTTATTTATACTAAGGTCAATGAGAGAACTTGATGTATAAGAGCATGGCGTGACTTTTATTATTTGTTATTTAACCCATAAAGCTTGTGCAAAGAAAGTGCTAGACTGTGGCAAAATATAGCCAAAACATGGTCAAATCTGCTCGGTATTGGTATGATAGTGACTATTATTTATTATTCAGATTGACGTGGCCTTATGGCAAAGCTTTATAGTGGTTTTATAAGGCTTTGCGCGCTATTTTTTGTTTTATCTCATTTATGGCTAGTGATATCTAAGCACTATACTTGGCTACTATTTTCCCTTTTTATTTCTTACTCACTTTTGGCGCTACAGGCAACTATTATGATTGACCCAAAACTCTTACGCGGTGATTTAACGGATTTACAACAGCAGCTGGCCACGCGTGGTTATGCGCTTGATATGGCGTTTTGGCAAAGTATCGAAAACGAACGTAAGTCTTTGCAAGTCAAAACCGAAGAGCTGCAATCGCGTCGTAATGCCGGTGCTAAGCAAGTGGGTGCGCTAAAAAAATCGGGCGCAGATGCCAGCGAACTGTTGGCTGAGATGCAAAGTGTCAGCGGTGAGATTAAGACAGCTGAAGATGAGCTGCGTACCTTGCAAGAGCGTATTAGCCAAGCGGCCATGCAAATCCCAAATATCCCAGCCGCCGATGTGCCAGTCGGGACATCAGAAGATGATAACGTCGAAGTGCGCAAATGGGGAACGCCGCGCGCGTTTGATTTTGAGATTCAAGACCATACTCATATCGGTGAGACGCTAGGTATGCTTGATTTCGAAGCCGCTGCAAAGCTGACTGGTAGCCGTTTTAACGTCTTAAAAGGTCAGCTTGCGCAACTGCATCGTGCCTTGATTCAGTTTATGCTCAATACCCATACCATCAAGTACGGCTATACTGAAACCTACGTGCCTTATATTGTGAACGCTGAGAGTTTAAAAGGTACGGGTCAATTGCCGAAGTTTGAAGATGATTTGTTTAAATTGACCAATCATACCAATAACGAAGGTACAGATTTTTATCTGATTCCAACGGCCGAAGTGCCCATGACTAACTTGGTACGCGGTGAGCGTTTGGATATCAAAGAGCTGCCGTTAAAATTTACCGCCCATACGCCATGTTTCCGTAGTGAAGCGGGCTCGCATGGTCGCGATACCCGTGGTCTAATCCGTCAGCATCAGTTTGAAAAAGTTGAGATGGTCAATATCGCTACCGCTGAGCAATCAGATGACTTACTTGAGGCGATGACGGCACAAGCTGAGTACATTTTGCAGCAGTTGAATCTGCCGTACCGTGTGGTCAAACTATGTACTGGCGATATGGGCTTTGCCGCTCAAAAAACTTATGACATCGAAGTGTGGTTGCCAAGCCAAGATACTTATCGTGAAATCTCAAGCTGCTCAAACTGTGGCGACTTCCAAGCTCGCCGTATGGGCACGCGCGTTAAAGATGGCAAGCAAACCAGCCTAGCGCATACGCTAAATGGTTCAGGTTTGGCAGTCGGTCGTACGTTATTGGCAGTGATGGAAAATCATCAAGATGCTGATGGTAGTATCACCATTCCTGAAGTATTGCGTCCGTTCATGGGCGGAGTTGAAACCATTTTAGCTTAATGATTTAGTTTTTTATCTAAACTGCGGGTTGGTTGCTGACTCGCGGTTTTTTCATACGTATTGGTTTAATAAAACTGATACGAATGATTGTTAAATACAAACGCTTCTGTCAGCGCATTTTTAGATTGCCAGATGGCAAATATGTTAATATTGCATGTGATTTTATAGTCTATCTTTTGATGACATCCATTGTATTTTTGTCGTATTTCTGATGGATTGCCCTCTGAGTAACCCTTTCTCTTATGCTCCATACTTTTCATTCGAATATTAGGACACTCTATGCCGACCCCAATTAATGAACGCAAACTTGCCAATGCCATCCGTGTACTGTCGTTCGACGCGGTTCAAAAAGCCAATTCTGGACACCCAGGCGCGCCGATGGGCATGGCTGATATTGCCGAAGTATTGTGGCGCAAATTTTTAAAGCACAATCCTGCTGACCCGCAATGGCACAACCGCGATCGCTTTGTACTATCAAACGGTCATGGCTCGATGCTCATTTATTCCTTGCTGCATTTATCAGGCTATGATGTCAGCATTGATGATTTAAAAGGCTTTCGTCAGCTGCATTCAAAAACTCCAGGCCATCCTGAACTTGGCTATACGCCAGGGATTGAAACCACAACGGGTCCACTAGGTCAGGGTATTGCCAATGCCGTTGGTTTTGCGATTGCAGAGAAGACACTAGCGGCGCAGTTCAACCGTGACGGCCATAACATCGTTGACCATCATACTTATGCGTTCTTAGGCGATGGCTGCTTGATGGAAGGTATCAGCCATGAAGTTTGCTCATTGGCTGGCACGTTAGGTTTGGGCAAATTGGTCTTTTTCTATGATGATAATGGCATCTCAATCGATGGCGATGTCGAAGGCTGGTTCACTGATGATACGCAAGCGCGCTTTGAGGCCTATGGCTGGCAGGTCATCAAAGTCGATGGTCACGATACCGATGAGATTACCAAAGCCACTGAGCAAGCCATTGCTGAGACCGCTAAGCCAAGCTTAATTATTTGTAAAACGACGATTGGTGCGGGTAGCCCGAACAAGCAAGGCTTAGCAGCTAGTCATGGTGCGCCGCTTGGTGATGATGAAATCGTCTTGACCCGTGACGCTTTAGCATGGACTCATGCGCCGTTTGAATTAGATGACGAAATCTATGAAGCATGGGATGCTAAAGCTAAAGGCGACGTACAGCAAAAGAACTGGGATGCGGACTTTGAAGCCTATAAAAAAGCCTATCCAGGATTGGCAAGCGAGCTACTACGCCGCTTAAACGGTGAATTGCCAGCGGATTTTGAAAGCCAAGCACAAGCCTATATTCAGCAAACGCAAGAGCAGGGCGGTGATGTTGCCAGTCGTAAAGCCAGTCAAAATGCGATCAATACCTTACAGCCGTTACTACCAGAATTGTTGGGCGGTTCAGCGGATCTGGCAGGTTCAAACCTTACGCTATTTAAAGGTGCGAAAGGCATCGAAAAAGACGCTGACGGCAACTATATCTATTATGGCGTGCGCGAGTTTGGTATGACCGCGATTGCCAATGGTATCGCGTTGCATGGCGGCTTTATCCCTTATGTGGCGACCTTCCTGATGTTTATGGAATACGCGCGTAATGCGGTACGTATGGGCGCACTCATGAAGCAGCGTGTGATTCATGTTTACACTCATGACTCTATCGGCCTGGGTGAAGATGGCCCGACGCATCAGCCAGTTGAGCAATTGACTAGCTTACGTACCACGCCAAATCTACGCACATGGCGTCCGTGTGATGCGACCGAATCGGCCAGCGCTTGGGTTGAAGCAATTAAGTCCGAAAACAATCCATCAGCATTGATCTTTAGCCGTCAAAGCTTGCCACATCAAGCACGTGATGCTGAGCAAGTCGCTAACATCGCTAAAGGTGGCTATGTGTTAGCGAAAGAGCAAGGCGAGTTACAAGCAATTATCATCGCGACAGGTTCAGAAGTTGGCTTAGCTATGCAAGCGCACGAGACGTTAAGTGCAAATGGCGTTGGCGTGCGTGTGGTCTCTATGCCATGTGCCGAGATTTTCGTAGAGCAAGAGACGAGCTACCGTGAAGCGGTATTGCCAGCTAACATCCGTGCTCGCGTTGCAGTGGAGGCCGCGCATGTCGATTACTGGTATAAGTTTGTCGGTCTAGATGGCAAAGTTATCGGAATGACGACTTATGGTGAATCAGCGCCTGCTGATGAGCTCTATAAAGAGTTCGGTATTACCACTGAAGCGGTGGTTGATGCAGTAAATAGTTTGGTGTAATAAACCTAACTTAGTTAGCGTTTAAACAAGAAAGAGCTACTGGAGAAATCTGGTGGCTCTTTTTTTTTGTGATTAACTTTTGGTTTTGAAATATTATAAAAAGCCCTGTAAATAGATTGCTGGGTAGGTTAGTGTCGAAACATAATGCACCATGAGTCGTTAAATGGTAACGCAAAGTTCGACCAGCCGCTCTATAACCAAGCTTAATGTGTTGTTTTATAGTTGACCGTTGTTAGTGTTATATCTGGTTCGCTAATTTAAAGGGAGCTTAAGAGCATGTAGCCGTTTTGTACTGGCACGTTGATTAGACATGAGGATTGACTTACCATCAAGTATCTAAATGTTTTGAAAAATACGACTAAGGAGAGCCGTTATGTCGAATAAATCTGCTAAAAATGATATTATACCAAACCCAAAATATATAGTATAATCCACTTATGACTATACCAATACATAACCTAGAAGACCATGACTTTGGCAAACACTCAAAGACTGAGCGCAATCCCAGAGCCCGACTACGCCTGCTCATCTTATACCAATATAGTATAGGCAAAGCCACTAACGATATTGCCAAAGACCTCTGCATACATCCTGAAACTGCCAGACGGACATTGAAGCGATATTATGAACGAGGACTTGAGAGTCTCTACGATCGTCATCGTCGAGGTCGTCACAGCAAATTGGCAGAAGCAGACATAGCCGCTTTTAAAGCCATGATAGTCTCTGAACAAGAAAAGCGCGCTGGCGGTCGTCTAACAGGCAAAGACATTCAGCAATTGGCTAAAGAACACTACAACGCTCACTACACCGTTAACGGTATCTACGAGCTACTCAAGCGTATTGATATGAGTTGGATAAGTGCTCGTAGTCAGCATCCAAAAGCCGACATACAAGCTCAAGACGCTTTTAAAAAAACTTTATAGCACAGGTTAAGGCGTCACTGCCTACTGATGTGAGCTTAGATCAAGTGGACACCTGGTTTCAAGATGAAACTCGAATAGGACAACAAGGCTCATTGACCAGAGTTTGGCACTATCGCGGTGGGCGACCTCGACTGATCAAACAGCAACAGTTTCATTCCGCTTATCTGTTTGGTGCCTTTTGTCCAGCGACAAAGAAGGCTATCGGCTTAGTACTGCCTTCAGTGAATAAACATACTATGTTATTGCATATGCAAGAGATTAGTAAAGCCGTACCAAAAGGACGTCATGCGGTGGTGGTGATGGACGGCGCATTATGGCATCAACCAAGCTTGAATCAGGCTAATGTCACTACGCTTAAACTACCGCCTTATTCACCTGAGCTCAATCCCTCTGAGAGAGTATGGCAGTACCTTAAGCAAAATGAGCTATCTAATCGTTGTTATGACAGTTATGAGGCTATTGTCGATGCCACTTGCTTGGCTTGGAATAATTTGCTTAAACAGCCACAAAGAATTCGGTCGTTAACTGCTCGTGCTTGGGCACAACTTTAATTGTTGGGTTTGGTATTACGTTAAGTAAAAAGGTCAAAAAAAAGCTAAGCAAGCTGAATTTACAGCGTCAAAAAGAGCAAGATAAAATAGACAAGGTGCGTCAAAAAGAGCTGGATAAAGTAGACAAGCAGCGTCAAAAAGAACAGGATAAAATTGATAAAAAGATTCAGGCAATGATAGACGATATCAACCAAAAGGCGATAAAAAAGCAAGAAAAAATAGATACTAAAATTCAGAAAAGAAGAAATAAAATAGATAAGACTGGTATAGCACAAGAGCAAATATGGCAGTACTAAAAACGTTAGAAAATATATTTTTAATATTTAATCGATTTTCGAGTCATTTTTAGGTCGTAATATTTTTAAATAATTAAGCGTTTCTGTAAAGAGCGTCTTGAAAATCTATAATGTTATCTACCCAACTTAGAAGCTTCTAAGTTGGGTTTTTTGTCACTTAATTAATTAGCAGCAATCAGCTTTCCTGATATCTCAAGCGGAATGATATTGCTAATCATTTTTGGGAACGCCGTCACCCCGTAATTAAAGCGATCTACCATACCTGTTGCGCGAAAGTTTAACGTCGGTTGAGAGGTGACAGGGTCAATTTCGACATCCGATAAAGTCACTCTTACCGTTAACGGTCTGGTTTGACCTAAAGCGGTAAAGTCGCCCGTGACATTGGCTTCTTTAGGCGTAATCATCTTGATTTTTTTTGAGACAAACGTCATCGTCGGATATTGCTGTGTGTTTAGCAGCTCCTTACGTCGTAAAAAAGAGTCACGTAACCTGCGCTCGGTATCGATGCTATTGGTATGCACGGTAAAATTAATGGTCGTACTCTCAGGCTTTTTGACGTCATAATTGATCGCGCCATTTACCTTACGAAACTTGCCGTCAGTGGTCGCCTTGCCTAAGTACTTGACCTCAAAATCAGCGCTGGTCTTAGGCACATCTAGCTTCCACTTTTGTGGCATCGTATTAGCGGCGACTCCCATTATAGGCAAAGATAGTAATAAAGAGGTGCCAAGCGTAATTTTTAGCAAAGAGGCGGCGCGAGTATTCATACGTATGATCCAAAGGGTAGTAATAAAGTCGTCAGTATTGAACATGCTTTTAGAGCATAACTGAGCGTTATAACTGAAATATTAATGCAATAGCCTACTACAATTGTGCTGTTTCAATGTATTATTAAAGTTATGAGCGATTTAGAAGTAAGTCTTATACTGGCTTATCGCTTAAAATAACCAATTTGACTTTTTATCAAAAAGCGCCGTAAAACCATGTCCCTTCTAGGGCGTGGATATCAGGCGTCAACTAGTGTCGCTCAGCCTTAAAACAGACTTGTCAACCAAACTCATTAAGACCATAATCACTCTATGAAAACGCTCAAGTTACGCATCAAAGACAAACACGCCAATCAGCTAAATAAACTGGCTGGTGCGGTTAATTTTGTGTGGAACTATGTGAATGACTTGAGTTTTAAGCATCTTCAACGCACCAATCATTTCTTTTCAGCTTATGATATTGCGGCTTATGTAAAAGGTAGTGGCGAGTTTTTGAATTTGCACAGTCAAACCTTACAAGCCATCACCGAAACCCATGCTAAATCTCGCAAGCAATTCAAAAAAGCCAAACTAAACTGGCGAACCAATAACCCAAAATCTAAGCGTAAATCACTTGGTTGGATTCCTTTTAAAAAAGCAGCAATCAAATACTTAGGTGTCAAAAAAGCAGGTAAAAAAGCTCTTAAATCCACCATTCAATTTAGCCTGGCTAAAGGCAAGAAGCTGACCATCGACGTGTGGGATAGCTATAATCTAGCACTCTACACCATCAACACCTGTGAGCTTGTACAAAACAGTCGCGGCCACTGGTATGCCTGTATCACCATTAAAGAGTACCCAAAAATTGAGTGCGGTACAGGCGAAACTGGTATTGATTTAGGTTGCAGGGACTCAGCAACGACAAGTAATGGTGAGGTACTAAAAACCAAAGTCACCCAGCAATACGCTAAAAAACTAGGCATTGCTCAGCGGGCTAAAAACAAACAAAGAGTTAAGGCGATTCACGCCAAGATTAAAAATACACGCCAAGACTTGATTCATAAATTTACCACCAACCTTACCAAGACTAATAAAATAATCATCATTGGCAAACTTCAATCAAAATCATTCACTAGGGGCAAACTCGCCAAGTCCGTCTATGATGCAGGTTGGTTTGAGATAAAGCGACAACTGGACTACAAATGCGCGAACGCAGGTTGCCACTATATCGAAGTAAATGAAGCGTACACCACCCAAACCTGCTCGTGTTGCGGCTCACGCCAAAATAGTCCGAAAGGTAGGACGGGTCTTGGAATAAGAGAATGGCTTTGCGAGTGCGGTGTCACTCATGACCGCGATATTAATGCGGCAAAAAACATTCTCGCGCTCGGGCTTGAGCGTCTAGTAGTAGGAATCCCCTCACTTTAGGGAGGGGAGGAAGTCAAATAGTAGAAAACCATGTCTTTGATGTCCAGCTTTAAAGGTATCGTCGGCGAGATCGTCATCAATGTAGCTATGTGGCTAAAACTTGATAAAGATATTTATCATCGCCTAAACAATATCACTCTGCCATTAGCAGATGGTGGTAGTACCCAAATTGACCATGTTATCGTCTCTAGGTATGGCATCTTTGTCATCGAAACCAAAAACTATAAAGGCTGGATTTTTGGTAATGAGAAGCAAAGACAGTGGACGCAAGTCATTATGGGTCGCAAGTATAAATTTCAAAATCCATTGCGGCAAAATTATTTGCATATAAAAACGCTGTCTGATTTATTAGAACTGGAGATGAGTTATTTCCATTCGATGATTGCCTTTATCGGCGAGTGTGAGCTTAAAACTCGCGATGAACTACCTGAGCATGTATTGACGAGCGGCATGGCATCTTATATTAAGAAAAAACAAGATAAAATGCTTACCGATGAAGAGGTTAAAGCCATCGTTGAGCAAATTGAAAGCAATCGATTTAGCAAGTCTTGGCGTACTAACAGAGCGCATAAAGCCTATTTAAAAGAAAAGCATAGTCCGTCAAATAAGCAACCTAGTGATAAACCAAATGTTCAGTCAGTTACTACATCAGCGAATCAACCTGCGTCTGAGTTAATAGTAAAACAACCTCTTAAAAGAACCACTCTTCAAAGCAGAGAGGTACTGCGATGGTCTGGGCAAACGGAATTTGAAGCGGTCGATGTACCGATTGTCTCTTCTAGCAATATGCTGCCTATCTCTCAACTAAATAATGATGATAATGTCTTTATTACCCCATTTGAGGTTTTGGAGTCAGAGCCGAAGATTGAGAAAGCTTCTACTAGGGAGGCTTCTATTATCGAGTCAGTTGAAGCGTCAATCGTTTCTGATAATACTCCCGCTTGTCCGAAGTGTAATGGTGAGATGGTCAAGCGCGTTGCAAAAAAAGGCCAGCAGCAAGGTCAGACCTTTTTTGGTTGCAGTCAATTTCCTAAGTGTCGCGGTGTGGTGAATATTAATTAGGTGATAGTTATCCTAAAAACTAATGGCTACTTCATAATAAAAGCGACGTCAAAATCATGGGTTGGCACAAAATTACTTTCTTTTATTTCAAACGTCGTTGGTCCAATCTTTTTGATTTTACCTTTACCTTTCCAACAGAAGGAGACCAGTTCGTTAAGGTCGCGTTTGACGGTCAGTTTGAAATGAGTAATCGGTTTGGCCCAGTTTGCTCCCGTCGTTAGGATATAGCTTAAGGCATGATAGGGCCGTCCGTTATTATTAAATCCTCGCTGAGTTGATTTATCTACACAAAAATTTGAAAATTCTTCCTCGCCTAAAGATACTGATCCACCTACTAACGGTTTATACGTGTGTTTGACCTGGGTGATCGTATTGGCTTTGAACTTTTGCTCCCAACTATAAATCACCTGTGAATCCCAAGGGATATAGAGACTTTCTCTATCACTGATAAACTTATCGAGTGCCTTGCTATTACAGTCCAAAAGCCGTTGATTGATATCGTCGGTATCAAACCGATAGCTCCAAGGTGACATCATTTCAGCGTCACTAATACCACAAGCCTTGAAAATATTGGTGGTATCAATAGGGGTTTCTGCATAGTTCCGCTCACCATTTTTGATCATGAGCGGGTACATAAAAGTGCGGACATGCTGCTCAGGAATGATAGGCTTGCCATTGGCCCAAATTTTAAAGTTATCATAAGTAGCACTAGTATTAGCGTAATCTGAGTCTGTAAAGCTAGGTACAGCTGGCATAGGAAAAAGAACCGTCTCGGTAATGTCTTTATTGCTTAGATTTTTAAATTCATAATTGACGCGGACTTCATCTTTTGAGATGTATAAATCTTCACTATGCATGCTGATATGTTTATTTTTAATATACTCAACCCCACCTGCACCGACATAGCCGGTAGAGTCATTGGCTTGGGCAGCAGTCATCGCGATCAGCACCGCACAAGCTAATGTACCGCTAAACACAAAATGCCGCTTATCCATAAATCTCTTCCAAACGTATACACGCAACCAAGCGACCATCCCATTCGCGCAGTTGCGGCTCGACTTCACTGCATTTTGGTTTGGCATAAGGGCAGCGTTTATGTAGGGCGCAACCACTTGGGGGATTAAGCGGACTTGGCAGCTCACCTTGTAGCGTTAAATCATTCTTGTGACCATTGACAGTTGGCGCCGCCGCCAGTAAAGCGATGGTATAAGGATGCTTTGGCGCGTTATAAATGGCTTCTTTTGGCCCATGTTCGACGGCTTGACCTAAATACATGACCATCACATCGTCGGCGACATGGCGGACTACGGATAAGTTGTGTGAAATAAAAACATACGCCGTATGGTACTCGTCCTGCAAATCCATAAATAGATTCAATACTTGCGCTTGAATCGATACATCGAGCGCTGAGGTCGGTTCATCAGCAACGACGATTTTTGGATTGAGCATCATGGCGCGGGCGAGGGCAATTCGTTGGCGCTGACCACCCGAAAACATATGCGGAAAACGGCCAGCATGTTCAGGACGTAGACCGACGTTTCTCATCATCTCGTTTATTTTTTCGCGCTTTTCTTCCTTTGACAGTTTGGTATGGATATCTAATGGCTCGGTTAATTGATAACCGATCGTATGACGCGGGTTGAGACTGCCATAAGGGTTTTGGAACACCATCTGAATCTCGGTGCGCAAATCTTTTAACGCTTTTCTGCTATAGCCAGTGGTCGCTTCACCATTGATAGACAGCTCACCATCAGTCGGCTCTTCAATTAGGGTCAATTGGCGGGCAAGTGTCGATTTGCCACAGCCTGACTCACCAACGACCGCAAGTGTTTTGCCCGCTTGAAGCTCAAACGAGATACCATTTAACGCTTTAACATATGCTTTTGGTTTGCCCAAACCTTGCGATACTGGGTAATGCTTGTGTAAATTGTCTGCTTTTAAGACCACTTTATCACTCATACTTGGGACTCCAAAGTAGCAGGGTGCGGGGTAGAAATGCGAGTAGGTAAGCTTGGTAGTTCGGCGTGAATACAGCGCACTTTGCCAGTAGGCGTCTCTAAAATAGGCGGCGGCACTTCGCAAGCGGGTTCTTTATACGGACAACGAGGCGAGAGCAAACAGCCACTTGGTCGGTCATATTGGCTTGGTACCACACCCGGTAAGCTATTAAGCCTATCTTGGCCGATAGCCAACTCGGGAATCGCTTGTAGCAAGGCATCGGTATAAGGGTGAGCAGGATGCTGGAAAATCTCCGGCACTGTACTGGTTTCAACCACTTGTCCGGCATACATAACGGCGACATCACGTGAATTTTGCGCGACTAAACCCAAGTCATGGGTGATCAGCACCATGGCCATCTGTTTTTCGCGTTGTAAGCGACCAAGCAAGTCCATAATTTGCGCTTGTACCGTGACGTCAAGCGCCGTGGTGGGTTCATCGGCGATAAGCAGTTTCGGCTCGCAGGCAATGGCCATGGCAATCATAATACGCTGACTCATACCGCCTGATAATTGATGCGGATAAACTTTCAGTCGGTTTTTAGCATCGGGCATCTCAACCAACTCGAGCAGCTCTAATATGCGTGTACGAACCGCCGAACCACGCAGCCCAAGGTGTTTACGCAGTACTTCACCCAATTGCATCTCAACGGTAAAGCTCGGATTTAAGCAGGACATGGCATTTTGAAAAATCATGGAGATATCTTTGCCAATGATGCCGCGTTTTTCTTTGGCGGACATACTCAGCATGTCTTTATTGTTAAATATCACCCGCTGTGCGCGAACGGTTGCAGAAGGCGGCAATAAGCCCATAAGTGCCATCATAGTGACTGACTTTCCTGAACCGGATTCCCCAACGACAGCGAGAACCTCGCCTTGGGTGATTTTCAACGATACATCATCGACGGCGCGAAAAGCGCGCGCGCCTTGACCAAAGGTGACTGAAAGGTTTTCAATATCCAATAAGAGTGGCGCTTCTTTTTTTAATGAACCAGTCATCGAAGTTTCAGTAGTGACGGTTGTATTTAACGTATCAGTCATTTAGGTCACCTGCTTTAATTTTGGATCTAGCGCATCGCGTAGGCCATCACCCGTCAAGTTGATTGACAGGGCAGCTAGGAAAATAGCGACGCCGGGCCAAATGGCAAGCCAAACATTACTTTGAATATATTGCCGCGCTGTCCCGAGCATCGCACCCCATTCAGCATCTGGTGGTTGCACGCCAAAGCCTAAGAAACCAATCGCGCCAGCTTCTAAAATGGCAGAGGAAAAAATCATTGTTGCCTGGACGATAAGTGGTGCCATACAATTGGGTAAAATGGTGATAAATAATAGGCGTAGCACGCCAGCACCCATCACTTGTGAAGCGATAAAATACTCACGCTGTAGCTCGACCATCGCCGTTGCCCGCGTTAAGCGAATAAACGGCGGCGTACAAACCAGTGCAATGGTAATAATGGTATTGGTCATAGAAGGGCCTAAAATAGCCGCAATAATAATCGCCAATAGTAAGCTTGGATAAGACATCAAAATATCATTGACCAGCATCACCGCTTTGCCCCAAACCTTTGGCCAAAACGCCGCGCTCAGTCCTAAAGAAATCCCGACCAACATCGCAAGGGTTGTGGCACTTAGTCCAATAAATAAGGAATAGCGTGCGCCATACATTACCCGCGATAACGTATCGCGGCCGGCATCATCAGTACCCAGCCAAAACATCGCATCGCCGCCACTTAAAAAGGCGGGCGGTAATTGCTCTTGACCGGTAAACAACTCATAAGGGTCATGCGGCGCGAGGGCTGGCGCAAGTATGGCGATAATGACCATCAAGGCTAAGACAATAAAGCCTAGTACCGCACCTTTATTTCGGCAAAATGTCGACAAGAATAACTGCAAAGATGACGGCGGTGCGGCGCCTATCAGATTGAGATCAGAAGGAAGAACAGAAGGCTTCATGAGTAGTTCCTATAGTGGCCAGCGCTAAGAGCATGTAGAACCTCATTTCTTGAAAAGTTGAGGATTTGCTAAAAATTGCTCTAAATCATGCAAGCGCGTATCACCACTATTTATAATATGGGTATTTATCATTATCAAATTAAGAGGTATGTCGAATACGCGGATTGATCAAACCATATAAAATATCAATAAATAAACTGACTAAAATCAAGGCGGTGGCGACCAATAAAATACCATTTTGCACAATAGGGTAATCACGGGTAAAAAAGCCATCAAGTAGCCAATTACCAACGCCCGGCCAACTAAAGATGGTCTCAGTGATAATCGCGCCAGCGAGCAAGGTCGCCATCTGTAAGCCAATCACAGTGACTACGGTAATTAAGGCGTTGCGCATCACGTGTACCAATATCACGCGGCGCGGCGATAAACCTTTGGCGCGTGCTGTGCGCACATAGTCTTCATCCAATACCTCTAGCATCGCCGAGCGTGTCATGCGCGCAATCATCGCCAGTGGTATGGTCGATAAGGCAATAGAAGGCAAAATAAAATGTTTTACCACGTCCCAAAATGCGCCAGGCTCACCGGATGTTAAAGAGCCCAATAACCAAGAGCCGTAGAGTGGGTGAACATCTAAAAACTGCGCGACAGAAATGACACCGGCGACCGGCAAAAGGTTTAAATAATGGGCAAATATACCGGTTAGGATAGGCCCTAATAAATAGATAGGCATCGAGTAGCCAGCCAGCGCTCCTGACATTAAGGTGTAATCAATCCATGTGCCACGGCGCAGCGCTGCAAAAATACCTAAACTGACACCGACGACACTCGCAATGATAATCGCACATACTGCAAGCTCCAGCGTTGGGACAAAATGGGCAAAGAAATCTTGTAATACGGGGGCGCGGGTACGAAAAGACGCTCCAAAGTCACCGGTCAATATACCGGTTAAATAATCCCAATATTGGACGATGAGGGGTTTATCCAATCCAAGTCTTTCTAGGGCGCGCGCATGTAGCTCTGGATCGACCATACGTTCACCCATCATAATCTCGACAGCATCTCCAGGTACGAGACGAATCAGAGTAAAAGTGGATAGCGTTAAGCCAATATAGACAGGAATTAAAATCGCAATTCGACGCAGAATATAAAGTAGCATGGGCTGCTCAATAGTTGTGGTTCAAAAGTGATAAATCGAAGAGTAAAGCATTAGCAGTGATAAAAGCGTCCGTGAAAAAATGTTTAACAAGACGCTTGATTCATAGAAATTCGGCTGGAACAAACAAAACGTCTGACCAGCCGAATATGAAATATGAATTAAATAACCGTGCCTGTCATACCGGACTTTATTGGCTGATGCTATTCAACTTTCACACCATCGAAGCGTATGGCACCAAGCGGACTGATTTTATAATCAACAACGTTTGGTGCGGTGAATACGGTCACGACCGAATGCGCCATTGTCGTCCAAGGCAGTTGCTCTTTAAATATCTGCTGAGCTTTTACATAATCATCGACACGCTCATCTTGATTGGTAATCTGACGGGCACTGGTCACTAAATTATCAAAATCTTTATTACACCAGCGCGAGTAGTTATTACCACCGACCGCGTCACAAGATAATAGCGAACCAAGCCAGTTATCAGGATCACCATTGTCACCGGTCCAGCCTGCCAAAATGACATCAGGCTCACCTTTAGCGGCGCGTTTTAAGTACTCACCCCATTCATAAGTGACAAGCTTGGTATTCACACCAATCTTCGCCCAATCTGCTTGTAGCATTTCAGCCATGAGTTTGGCATTTGGGTTATAAGGGCGCTGAACCGGCATATACCATAGGTTGATAGAAAGGTTATCCGCACCTGCTTCTTTGATAAGGGCTTTGGCTTTTTCGACATCATAAGGCGCATCTTTGATCGATTTATCGTAACCCCACTGCGTTGGCGGCATAGGATTGGTGGCTTTAACCCCTTCACTTTGGTAGACCGCGTTGATAATAGCGTCTTTATTAATCGCCATATCTAACGCTTGGCGAACTTTAAGGTCGCTAAGTTTCGGTTTTTCAACGTTGTAGCCGACATAGCCGACGTTAAAACCAGGTTGATCGAGAACCGTGGCTTTGCCGGATTTTTTGACAGATTCAATTTCGGCAGGTTTTGGATAAGCAGACACATGACATTCACCAGCCTGCACCTTTTGCGCGCGCACGGCCGAATCTTTGGTGATGACGAATACTAAATTGTCGATATGAATGTCATCTTTGTTCCAATAGTCTGGGTTTTTGGTATAGCGAATCTGTGCGTCTTTTTGGTAGGACGTAAAGACGAAAGGACCGGTACCAACTGGTTTGGTATTAATATCAGCTGCGTTACCAGCAGCCATTAATTGGTCAGCGTATTCAGCAGAATCAATGTAAGCAAAGGCCATCGCTAGGTTTTGTAAAAATGGCGCGTTGGTTTCGCTTAGGGTGACTTTGACGGTATTGTCGTCAACTTTTTCAATATTAGAAATAAGATCAGGCAATCCCATGCCGACCGAATACGGGAATTCGGCAGGGTAGGCTTTATTAAATTCAAATTCTGGATTGGTGAGACGTTCTAGGGTAAAGACAACATCGTCAGCATTAAAATCGCGGGTCGGGGTAAAGTAATCGGTTTTACCGAATTTGACGCCTTTACGTAGATTGAAGGTGTAAGTTTTGCCATCTTCGCTGATATCCCAACTTTCAGCCAGCGCAGGCTGAATCTCGGTGCCGTCTCTTTTAAATTCTACTAAAGCGTTGTAAATAGGGTAGGCGCTGGCGTCGAAATCCGTACCTGCCGTATATTGAGCTGGGTCGAAACCAGCAGGGCTACCTTCTGAGCAATAAAGCAAGGTTTTTGCGCCTTTGGCGTCTGAGCTAGCAGCAGAGTCGTCGGTGGTTTTGTTGTCGCCGCTACAAGCACTGATACCCAAGATAACGGTCGCTAACAGGGTCAGTTTGAAGAGTGATTTTTGCATTCTTACATCCTATGTAATGATAAGTAGTCGCCAATATATCTATAGGTTCATAAGTGAATCCTATAATCAGCGAGCTGCTAATTCCCTTTAAAGTGTTTATAAATAAAGTATTTATACTATGCAAAACAAAAATAAGTCAGAGATTTTTAACTCAAATTGCAGGCTGCGATAAATAACAATATAAATAAGTGGTTTAAATATACTACCTTACACAGTTGTAACGCAAGGTATCAATATATTTAATTTGATAGAAAATGTCCCGTTTTAATATCCGTATTTTTGAATGTAAGCGCTATCTTCAATAGAAAAGTTTATGAGATAAAAGCGCCTACCGTAAAACATTTTACTTATTTTTTTCTATGATGCGATTTGCTCAGCGTGATGATGTTTTGCTTTAATTAAATCTGCCATTTTTTCGGCAATCATAATGGTTGGCGCATTGGTATTAGCGCTTATCAAGGTCGGCATCACAGACGCATCAATAACCCGCAATCCATTGACGCCGCGCACTTTTAGTTCTAAGTCGACCACAGACTTATCGTCTGAACCCATACGGCACGTGCCGACTGGATGATAGATGGTGTCTGATTTATTACGGATATAGCCAAGCATGCCGTCTTTTTCGATATAAGGGGCAGGGTAGTCTTCGGTGATATATTTGGCGATGGGTGCCTCTTGCATGATGGCGCGCGTACGCTCAGCGCCTGCGACCATATACTCTACGTCTTTAGGATGGGAGAGGAAGTTGGGATCAATCAATACGCACTCTGAGGGGTCAGCTGACGCAAGCCTAACCGTACCGCGACTTTCAGGGCGCAAGTAGCAGGCGTGACAAGAGATGGCAAAGCCGCGTCTAAGATCCCGACCGTGTTCAATCACGCGAGATATGACAAAATGCAGCTGGGTATTTGGCCATTCTTTTGGGGCGTCTCCAACGCTAAAAAACGCGCCTGCTTCGGCGTAGTTGGTAGATAGCAGCCCAGTACCATCTTTTCTCCACTGGCGAATGCTTTTGGTCAAGGTTGAGAGCGTTGCCATACCAATACCGATCACATCGGTAGTATTGACCTCGTAATCAAATACCACGTCTAAATGGTCTTGTAGATTACCGCCAACCTCGGGCGCATCGACCAATACATCGATACCGTGCGCCTGCAAGTGCTCGGCAGGACCAATACCAGATAGCATCAAAACTTTCGGCGAACCAAAAGCGCCACCTGACAAAATAATTTCCTGACGTGCCATCACCATATGCTCGACGCCGTCTTTTTCATAAGCGACGCCAACGGCTTGTTTGTCTTCAAAGATGACACGGTTGGCTTGGGCGTGGGTGATAACGGTTAAATTTGGCCGACTTTTTTGTACGGGGTGTAAATAGGCGGCGGCCGCAGAGCAGCGTTGACCTTGTTTTTCACCATGAAAATGGGTGACTTGATATAGTCCTGCGCCGTCTTGTTTTTTACCATTAAAGTCTTGATTGTGCTCCAAGCCATTAGCGACAGCCGCTTCTACAAATGCTTTTGAGATTTCACGCGGGCTTAATAAATTACTGACGTGCAAAGGGCCGCTATCGCCATGCAGTTCATCCGCGCCGTGGACATTGTTTTCAGCTTTAATAAAGTAAGGTAGCACATCGTCAAAACCCCAACCTTCGCAGCCTTGCTCAACCCAGCGCTCATAATCAAGCGCGCTGCCGCGAGTATAGATCATTGCATTAATGGCGGATGAGCCGCCCAAGCATTGACCGCGCGGTTGAAAGCCGCGTCGATTATTAAGATGGGTTTGCGGAGTAGTATGAAAGCACCAATTGTTTGATTTTAGCGGTTTGCCTGGTACTAAAAGGATTAAACCTGCCGGTACGCGAATCGCAAGGTCTTTGCCTTCACCGCCGTACTCTAATAAACACACACTGATATCGGGATCTTCTGTCAGACGGCTGGCAAGGACGCAGCCTGCAGAACCGCCGCCCACGATGACGTAGTCAAATTTTGGATCAACTTCCATGTTATCTTCCTTTTAGCATCCATGCTTATTAAGACGAGCTCGTTACAACCAGCTGATTAAAATGGCTTCTCCTTACAGTATCTATTATTTTGCTAAAATAATGCAATAAAAATGACTAGGGCGTGTTATTCACCTATACGCTTTGGAAGAAAAGTGCTGGAACTTTTACGCTAAGAGTAGAGTTATTGATAATAATCGCTGCTTCATATAGCTGCTTTATACGTCACATATCTCAGAGCGCACAATAAAGCGTTTGCCTTCGGGGATTTCTAGTGAAAAACTTGCCCCGCGTCCATTGACCACATCAATGGTCAAATCGGTATGTTGCCAAAGCTTGTACTGCGCTTTACCCATATAAAAAGGGCAGCCAGCCAGCTCACCGACGAGTACGTCTTGACCACCAACTTTGAACTCACCCAGCGGATAACACATCGGTGAGCTGCCATCGCAGCAGCCGCCAGATTGATGGAACATCAGGTCACCGTGTTTGGACTTTAATAGCTCAATTAACGCAACGCAGGCTTCTGTCGCTTCAAGTTTCATAACGTGCTCCTTATTTTTAAACTTTTACCCAAACTAATCGGTAAAATATAAAAGGTCGTATCATCTTCACTCACATCATTCATAGCATGTGGCTGAAAACGATACGACCTGTTATTTGTGACCAAACGTCGTAATTATCGAGATAATTTCTAAAAAATAAAAATGTCTCACATAATTGACATGTCTACATAGAGTAATCAATGACGATGCGACCCTCAATCTTACCATCACGCATACGATCAAGAATGTCATTGATGTTTTCAAGTGGCTCAGCGGCAACAGTCGCTTTTACTTGACCTGCCGCTGCCATGTCGAGTGATTCTTGTAAGTCGAGACGGGTACCAACGATTGAGCCACGAATGGTAATACCGTTTAGAACGGTATCAAAGATAGAGACAGGGAAGTCGCCCGTTGGTAGACCATTACAGACCAAAGTACCACCGCGTCGTAACATGCCTAAGGCTTGGTCAAATGCTTTAGACGATACTGCTGTCACGAGCGCACCATGAGCACCGCCGATTTCTGTTTGTAGATATTCGGCAGGGTCGGTGTTTTTTGCGTTGACCGTGACTTTTGCGCCCAGTCTTTTAGCAAAATCGAGCTTTTCATCATCTATATCAACAGCAGCAACGTTCAGTCCCATAGCAATAGCGTACTGTACCGCCATGTGACCAAGTCCGCCGATTCCTGAAATAACGACCCAATCACCTGGTTTGGTGTCAGTCATTTTCAGACCTTTATAAACAGTGACTCCTGCACATAAAACTGGTGCAATCTCAACAGAGGCAACGTTCTCAGGGATAATGCCGACATAGTTTGCATCTGCTAGGACGTATTCTGCAAAACTACCATTTACTGAGTAGCCAGAGTTCTTTTGACTTAGGCACAAGGTTTCCCAGCCACCTAAACAATGGGTACAGTGACCACAGGCAGAGTAGAGCCAAGGCACACCAACTCTATCGCCCTCTTTGACATGATGAACGTTGTCACCCACAGCAGTGATAAGACCTACGCCTTCGTGTCCCGGGATAAATGGTGGGCTTGGTTTTACAGGCCAATCACCTTCGACAGCGTGAAGGTCAGTATGACAAACACCTGAAGCCTGCATTTTAACCACAATCTGACCAGCACCTGGGGTCGGAATATCTACTTCTTCAATCTGTAAGGGTTGTCCGAATTCATGTAAAACGGCCGCTTTCATCTTATTAGTCACGTTACTTTCTCCTTATTACTGCCTTTTAAGTCGATATGCTCAGAGAGCACCAACTAGGCACTTTATAATTATTTATAAAGTGCCTTTAAAAAACTGAATTGAAAGACTGATTTAAAAGAAGCCCATCGCTTTAGGACTATAGGATACCAGCATGTTTTTGGTTTGCTGATAGTGATCGAGCATCATCAGATGGTTTTCGCGGCCGATACCCGATTGCTTGTAGCCACCAAATGCAGAATGCGAAGGATAGATGTGGTAGCAGTTGGTCCACACGCGACCTGCTTGGATGCCACGTCCGAAGCGATAGGCTTTGTGTACACTGCGTGTCCAGACTCCAGCACCAAGACCATATAAGGTATCATTGGCAATGCTCATGGCCTCTTCGTCGTCTTTAAATTTCGTGACGGCAAGTACTGGTCCAAAGATTTCCTCTTGGAACACGCGCATATCATTGGTGCCTTCAAAGATGGTCGGTTTCACATAATAACCGTCGCCAAGCTCGCCATCGTGTTTGGCTTGCTCGCCGCCAACCAAGACTTTCGCGCCTTCTTTTTTACCGATATCCAGATAAGATAAGATTTTTTCTAACTGGTCTGAGCTGGCTTGTGCACCAATCATGGTGTCAGTGTCTAATGGATTGCCCATTTTGATGGCTTCAACACGCTCGACACAGCGTTTGATAAATTCATCATAAATACTCTCATGTACCAGCGCACGCGACGGACAGGTACAAACCTCACCTTGGTTTAAGGCAAACATGACCAAACCTTCAACGGCTTTATCCAAGAAATCATCGTCTTCATCCATGATATCGGCAAAGAAAATGTTTGGACTTTTACCACCAAGCTCAAGCGTCACGGGAATGATATTTTCACTGGCATACTGCATGATAAGGCGACCAGTGGTGGTCTCGCCAGTAAAGGCCACTTTGTTGATGCGCGGGTTCGAGGCCAGTGGTTTACCGGCTTCAACGCCAAAACCATTGACGATATTAAGCACGCCTTTTGGTAAGATATCAGCAATCCCGATCGTCTCTAGCATAAATAGGATAGAGGCAGGCGTTTGCTCTGCAGGCTTGAGTACTATACAGTTACCAGCAGCAAGCGCAGGGGCTAGCTTCCATACTGCCATGAGGATCGGAAAGTTCCATGGGATAATTTGGCCGACGACACCAAGTGGCTCATGGAAGTGATAAGCAACCGTGTCATCATCAATTTGACTGATGCCGCCTTCTTGTGCACGAATGGCACTGGCAAAATAGCGAAAGTGATCGACAGCTAATGGAATGTCTGCTGCTAGGGTTTCACGTACAGGCTTGCCATTTTCATAGCATTCAGCAATGGCGATGGCTTCTAAATTGGCTTCCATCTTATCTGCAATTTTGAGCAGTAGATTGGCACGTTCAGCGACACTGGTTTTGCCCCAAGCGTCTTTGGCAGCATGAGCAGCGTCTAAGGCTTTTTCAATATCCGCTTCTTTTGAACGGGCGACTTGGCAGATGACTTTACCGTCAATGGGGCTGGTGTTGTCAAAGTATTCTCCATCGGCTGGTGCGACCCACTCACCATTGATAAAGTTGTCATATTTTTCGCGGAATTGGACGGGGCTGTTTTCTGTATTGGGATAGGCGTGTAGCATTAACGACTCCTTGTTGTATTAATTTATAAAGCAAATAAACGTTCAAGCCTTTGATATATGATCTTTTGAGGTCATATCTATAAAGTCAATTGCACGGTTTTGCTGGATCTTCCTGATCAGGTTGTCAGTCTATCCTACTGAACTTTTATACATAAGGATAGTTACTTTTACTAAAGCAAATCAGGTTGTTTCATAAATTTAGGTTATGCATAAGTATCTGCTTAAATTGGTTCGAAAACTTGGTACAGCTGTTATAATTGCTACCATTATGATGCTACGACGGTAGTTTCCTTTTTCTTATGTTATTGGTTGGTTTGGATATATGCGTCAATCTTCTGCTCTTGATATCTTAAAAACAGGTCAAAATGTGTTTTTGACTGGCTCAGCAGGTTCAGGTAAAACTTATACTCTCAACCAGTACATCAATTACTTACGCGCGCGCCGTGTGCCAGTTGCTGTGACTGCTAGTACGGGTATCGCGGCGACACACATGAACGGCACGACTATCCATAGTTGGTCAGGTATAGGCATCAAAGACGAGTTGTCTGATCGTGATTTGACCAATTTATCGCGTAAGCAGTTTTTAGCAGACAGATTAAAAGACACGGCGGTATTGATCATCGATGAGATTTCCATGCTGCATGCCAAGCAGCTTAACCTAGTCAACCAAGTGCTCAAGCATGTGCGAAAAAACGATGCTGCATTTGGTGGTATACAAGTGGTGGTTGCAGGGGACTTTTTTCAGTTACCACCGATTGGAAGTAAGGGTGAGAGTAACCGAGAAAAGTTTGCCTTTATGAGTGAAGCGTGGCTCGATGCCAAATTTCATATTTGCTATCTATCTGAGCAACATCGACAAGTGAGCGAAGCAGCAAATGGCGGGCTTGATTTAGACGATATTCTCAATCAAATTCGCCGTCAAGAAGTGAGCTTTGAAGCCATTGCTGCTTTAGAAGCCACCTTTGATCAAAACGTCGATATCAAGCGTACCCGTCTTTATACCCATAATCTCAACGTTAATAAAATCAATGATAAAGAGCTGGCCGCCTTAGATGGGGATATGATGCGTTTTGAGGCCACCTCGACTGGCGATAGTAAATTGGTTGAGACCCTCAAAAAAACGGTACGCACTCAAGACGATTTGGTATTAAAGGTCGGTGCTAAGGTGATGTTTATCAAAAACAACAGCGAGCTTGGTGTCTCTAACGGCACGATGGGTGAGCTGATTGGTTTTGCTGCGGTAAAAATTGACGATAGTAAAGATACGAGCGATGATTTGATTGAAGATACTGCGCAAGATGCTATTGCTAAGAATACGAAAAACAAAGCCAAAAAAGATAAAGAAAGTAAGGAAAAACCAAAAGATGAAAAACCAACCACGCAAAAAATGCCTGTAGTTCGACTAAACTCAGGTCGTGAAGTCATCGCTGAGCCTGAAGAATGGATCATCGAAGACGAAACCGGCGACGTGCTGGCAAGCTACTTACAAGTGCCGCTGTGTTTGGCTTGGGCCATTACTATTCATAAATCGCAAGGCATGACCCTTGAGGCGGCCGAGATTGATTTATCGCGCACTTTTGAGCTTGGGCAAGGTTATGTGGCATTGTCACGCTTAAAGTCGCTGGCAGGTTTGCAATTGCTCGGTATGAATGACATGAGCTTGCAGCTTGACCCGCTGGCACGCGGCGCCGATAAACGCTTTTTGGCACTGTCAGAGGAAGCGGATGCCAATTATGCCATGCTTGATGAAGAAAGTATGAGGCAGGCGCATGAGAAATTTATTCTAAAATCAGGCGGCACGCTTAGCAAGTCGGTGATTGAAGCGTATGCCAATTTGCAGAAAAAACGCCGCGAGCAACAGCAAGCGCAGATAGATAAAAAACAGAAACTTGGTAATCAAGTTTCTGATAAATCGGACAGCACCTTGCTGGCGACGCGAATTTTATTAGAAGAGAGCTTATCGATTGCCGAGATTTCGCAGGCGCGGCAGCTGTCGCAATCGACCATTATGCGCCATATTGCAGAATTAAAATCGCAAGATCCAAGTTTGGCGTGTGATCATCTGCGCCCAGACGATGAAGTGATGACGGCGGTTGGCAACGCTTATGTGGCCATTAAGGTCGCCAATAACCCTAATGACTTTAACGATGATGGCAGTGTTAAGCTGCGTCCAATTTTTGAGCATCTAAAACAAGCGGTCGATTACAATACCATTCGTTTGGCATTAATTTTTATTACGCCGTAGCATCCAATCGGTGAGAAAAAATCTCTAAAGATAGACCGTCATTATGCTGATAATATTCAATGTAGCGCGCCACTCTTTTTATATCTCTTTATAGCGATACCCTTTTATGTCTGACGTTATACCTGATTTTTCTAGCGCAACTTACCAATTGAACGCCGAACCTAGAGTGGCGCTTACGCATGCGACAGGCGAGCATACGCAGCCCTTGAGGATTGCTATCAATGGCTTTGGCCGTATTGGACGTAATGTACTGCGTGCCTTGTTAGAGCGCTTTGAGGTGTTGGGGCGCGCTATCCATGTAGTGGCGATTAATGATTTGGCATCGGCTGATATCTTATTGCATTTGTTAAAATTCGATAGTACTCATGGTCGCTTAAGCCGACTTGGCGTCAGTGCAGAGGTTTTAGACGATAAAAACAATACTCAGCTGTGTTTGACTAAGAATAATCTGACCTACTGCATCAAAATGCTCTCAGAAGCTGACCCAAAAAACCTACCATGGCGCACGCTTGGTATCGATGTAGTGCTAGAGTGTACGGGGCATTTTCGCTCTTATGAGCAGGCGCAGCTACATATAGCAGCGGGTGCACAGCAAGTCATTATTGGTGCTGCGCCCTTTGATAATGTCGATGCTTGTATTGTCATGGGCGTCAATACCGCTGAGCTCACACGCAAGCTGCCGATTATCTCGAGCGTTTCTTGTACCACGCAGGCCTTAGTACCGCTGATTGATACGCTTGATAAGGCATTTGGCGTTAGGTCGGCTATGATGACCGAGATTCATGCTGTGACTGCTGACCAGACAGTGCTCGATCAAGCGCACCGAGACCCAAGACGCGCACGCGCCTCTGGTTATAATATTATTCCGACCACCTCAAGTAGTATTGCTGCGACAGAACGGGTATTGCCTGCGATGGTAGGGAAGATAAACGGTCACTCGATACGCGTACCGACCATTGATGTGGCGGCGATTGATGTGACGTTTGTCTTTGATACGCCGGATGTCAGCGTCGATGCGATACGAGAAAAGTTAAGAGCTGCTAGCCTTGGTGATTTGATAAATATCATGGCGTATACTGATGAGCCGCTCGTTTCCAGTGACTTTATCCATCAGCCAGAATCGCTGATTATCGATGGGCAGCAATTGATGCAAGTGGGCGAGCAATATAAAGTGTTTGCCTGGTACGACAATGAATGGGGCTATGCCAACAGGCTGCTTGATATGTGCTTGCACCTCGCTTTAAGTAAATAACCTGGTTTGCAGTAAATGTTTTAAAAAAAGCACGGGGTAAAAAATTTTGGCGCACGCTAAGTCATTGATTTAAAACTGGCTGTAAATTAATTTCATTTTTTTAATATGAAGCGCTTGCATTATACGATGATATCTATATAATGATGCACCAATGGAGACGTGGCAGAGCGGTTGAATGCACCGGTCTTGAAAACCGGCAAGGGTTCATAGCCCTTCGAGAGTTCGAATCTCTCCGTCTCCGCCAAATTCGAAAAAGCCCCAATCAGTTATTGATTGGGGCTTTTTTATGTTTGCATAAATGCGGTTTTAACTTAGCGGGCACTCTATAGTTGGTTTATTTTAAACCCGATACCGTGCCGAGCGACTGGGATGAATTTTCCGCAGCCTCTGCACTAGCGCAAGCAAGGAAAATTTATACCAGTCGCACATAGTTATGCCCCTATCGATTTTGTTTTGAATGGACTATATGAACTCTCTATTATTTCGCCAGCGTTTGCTCAAACTCTACTTCTTGCCCATCCATTAATACCAGTGTGCCTTCGCTAATCTCAATGTGTATGTCCGTATGATTTTTAATCGCGCGCATGACATTGATATCTTCAATACTGCTTTCGATGATGATTTTGCCAGACTGTTCAGGTTCGATTGGTGGCTGGAACTGGGTCAACGGTACATTAAAGCTTTTACTTTTGGTCAAATTGGCCTCTTGCATGGTGAGCTTACCCTTAAAGCTTTTAATCGCTACCTTACCGTGGTTTGACAGCATAAACTGTAGTTTTACTTGGTTTAGACTATCGCTATCGCTGGTTTTTACGGGGAGTAAAGCGACAGGGTAATTTTGTGCTTTGGCAGTGTGCACTTGCGGACTGGTGACAATCGGGCTTTTTTTGCCAGTAGGATTGTTTGGATGCAAGCGCTCATATTCACGCTGCTGGATAAGGGCTTGCTTGATGGTGATACGTGGCATCGCTCCGGACTCATACGCGCCGCTGAGCTTCATACGTAGCATATAACGGCTCAAGAGCTGTCTGTCAGCCTCAGGCAACCGCTCAAACGTATCGCCAAGCTTCTTTTGCCATTGGTCAGAGTTGGTTGGTATGGTCTGCCTGCTTGGATCTGCTGGCGGCTGTGTGCAGCCATTGATAACTGGCAACATCGCTACAGTAAATGCCAATAACATGGCCTTTTTTATATAGCGTGCACGGCCTGCGTGTTTATATAAACCAATCATCATATGCCTCCTTTTCAACCCATATAGATACTAATAACTTTTATACCAATATAGCGCCTATCAATATAGCGCTTATGATAATTTTGTATGTTTGTTTATCGCTAATGGGTATTCGATGTTATTAAGCGTATTAAGAAGGGCATGTTTTATGTAGCAAGTTCAAATTAAATAGCAAAAAAAAGACCAAGCGCCGTTAAGCAAACTTAGTCTTTTTTTTGTATGTATGATAAGCCAAGTGCTACTCTTTATCTTGCAGCTCAGACAGCGGGTGAGTGGTGGTATTATTATGCGTGACCACAATCGCCTCATCAATGATACGTTGGCTGACCCCGCGCTTACGTAGGCTTTCAATAAACACTTCATCATGCGCCAAGGTATAATCTTGATGGTCGCGATCCAGCCCTTGACGAATGTATAGACGAATCAAGCCTTGGATACGTTTAAAGCCCAGCTCTGCTGAGGTAGACTCTAATAACCTAATCATTTCTTCAGACAAGCGAATACTGATCGGACGCGTGATTTTTTGTGGATGATCAGAGAATTTATTTTTTATACGAACAGGTATCATAATAAACCATTACTTTTAGTGAGTAGGAATAAAACACTCAGACAAAAACGAACTTGGTCACAGCTCTTCTTACCATACAATAAAAATCGCTAAAAGAACACCGTCGCCGTATGAATATTGTATTGGTGAATAAGGTAAGCTATTAAGGATTAAATAGCGACCATAAAAAAACCTCCATCAAATAGTTGATGAAGGTCTTTTAGAATATGGCTCTCCAACCTGGGCTCGAACCAGGGACACACGGATTAACAGTCCGTTGCTCTACCAACTGAGCTATTGGAGAATAAGTTGTGATAACGGTTAATTAAACAAGTTTTACAAAGCCTTTGGTAGGTGCGATTGCTTATCTTGTTTGCGTTATGTGGGGCACATTTTAGCCAAGTAGTTCTGGGCTGTCAACCTTATTAGGCGATAAATAATAAATATAATTATAAATAGGATAAAATTGTGGGTGTTTCTTGTTAAAGCGGCGACTTTATTGACGGTGACGATGGTTGCTGCTGCTAAAATATGTATAAAAATTAATTTTTCTTAATATTATTATAACTTACTTTATTCCTTAGTTTGGTAAGACTATCTATTTGAAACTAAAGAAAAACCTTATATTGCTTTAACCCTTAAAATCTCTATTTCACGCACCCATATAAACCTATAAAATAGTCAGCCCAGATTTTTTATCATTTTTGCTTTGATTTGAAGCTTTTTAACTCCTTATTTTTTTTAAAACATATTCTAACCGATATAGGTGCCCTAAATATGAGTCCAACCATGATTGCTTACGGTTACCTTGCCATCGCTATTGTCTGCGAAGTCATTGGCACTACCTTTTTGGTCAAGTCAGAGCAGTTTACGCGTTTTGTGCCCACGCTGATTATGGCGGTGCTTTATGCGATTTCGTTCTACTTATTGACCCAAACCATAAAAACCATCCCTATTGGTATAGCTTATGCGTTATGGGGCGGGCTTGGTATCGTATTGACTTCACTGGTAGGACTGTTCTTTTTTAAGCAAACGCTCGATACAGCAGCGATCATCGGCATTGCGATGATTGTTGGTGGGGTAGTGGTGATGAATTTATTGTCTAATTCGGTGGCACATTAAGTAAACAAGCATTATTAATCGTTAAACATTGAAACGTCAAGGATAAATACATTGACCACATTAAAGTATATCGCGCATTACTCTGAGCAAATTCAAAGCCAAGCGGCGACGCTGATTAGTACGGGCAGGCTGGGTGAGTATTTGGATAAAAACTATCCAAACCGTCATCAAATACAAAGCGATAAAGCGCTATATCAATATAGTAATGAAATCAAAAATCAGTATATGCGTAAGAGTAGCCCGCTGTCGCAGGTGTCTTATAACAGTAAACTTGCAGTGCTCAATCAAGCACTTGGTATTCATACCTATCAATCGCGCGTGCAAGGCAGTAAGCTAAAATCACATAATAGCATCACGGTAGCCAGCCTATTTAAAGAAGCGCCGCCCGAGTTTTTGCGTATGATCGTGGTGCATGAGTTGGCGCATTTTAAGGAGCAAGAGCATAACAAGGCCTTTTATCAACTTTGCTGTCATATGGAGCCAAACTATCATCAATATGAGCTTGATACTCGTTTATGGTTGCATTGGCGCGAGCGCTCATCTATCGTGATGAAATAAAAGCTAATAATAATGCTAAGTCAATAAAATAGTAATAGCGCTAATGACGATGAATAAAGCCGCTGTTTTAACACTAAGGTAGTCTATGAGTCAGTCAGCGCCGCAATCTATAGCTAAAGATAAAAAAGCATGGCTCATTCCTGTGCTGTGTCTCATCGCGGGTGGCGGATTGATCGGTATTTCTACCAATCTAGCCAAATTAGCAGGTGAGGTCGGTCTGACGCCGCTGGCATTTCTGTTTTGGTCTATCACAGGTGCGGCGTTTATTTTATTTAGTTATGCGTTGTTACGCCACGAGCTGCCGCCGTTAAGCAAACCAACCTTGAGCTATTATTTGGTTGCGGCGTTGGTGAGTGTGGCAGGCTCCAATCTCATTTTCTTCTCCGCTATTCCGCATGTCGGCGCCAGTTTTGTCGCCTTGATTATTTCTCTGCCGCCACTATTGACGTATCTTGCCGCTATCATCCTAAGAATAGAGCGCTTTACCAAGCTGCGCGCGCTTGGCGTGGTCGCGGCACTTGCCGGCGCAGGGGTGCTCGCCGTCCGTAAATTCGCTGCGCCCGATGCCAGTGTTTTTTGGATTGGGCTAGCGCTTTGTGGTCCGGTGTTATTGGCGATTGGTAATATTTATCGCACCTTATATTGGCCTGATAATCTCTCTCCGAGCGCGCTGGCACCGGGTATGCTGATAGCCGCATCCGTGCTACTTGGCTTGTTTAGTATTTTACCTAATTATTCTCTTGCCGTTCCGCTAGCTGAGATGTTGCCGTTAGGGTTGATTGCCGTGCAGGCTTTCGTTTTTGCTGGACAGTTTTTATTGTTATTCTTACTACAAAAAACCGGCGGCCCCGTACTACTCAGTTTATTAGGCTCAGTTGGGGCGGTGGTTGGTGTGCCGGTTGCTATTTTTTTACAAGGCGAGCGTCCGCCTGAAGGGTTGTTTTTGGGCGCATCATTGATAGCGCTTGGCGTCGTGTTGGTTACCTATGGTGGGGTAAAAATGGCGGCATCAAACCAGCAGACTCAATAAAGGGTGGGCTTGCGGCTAAAAGGGGTAAAAAGCAGCTAAACCGTTAAGTTTTCTTAGGATTGAAAGATTAGGTTTAAATGTCCGCCGTCGTTACCATACGATTGAGCATGGCTGCTAAGCGCGCGTTGTTATCGGCAATATATTTATCGCCAAGCGTTATGATTTCAGTAGGTGATTGTACGGTTTTAGGATAGTTAATTAGCCCTTTTTGAATGGCATTGTCGCCATTTGCTACCATTTTAACGATGCTTTCTTTGGTGACTTCAAAATGACACTGCCAAGCCATAACCCAAGTACCAAGCGCTTTTTGCTGCGGCGTTTGATAAAGAAAGCCTTGATTGGGCCACGCTGCTGATGTTGCTAACGGAATCGCTCCTTGTGGATATTCAAACCCATCGCCATGCCAATGAAAGACCGTAAACGGCTGCTTTGGTAAGTCCTGTAGTAAAGGGTGAGACTGAGCGTCTTTAGTCAACTGAATAGGTAGCCAGCCGATTTCTTTTACGCCTGCCGGCTCTACGCTCGCCCCCAAGCAGTGCGCAATAAGCTGCGCCCCCAAACAGACACCTATCACTGTTTTTCCGCTATCCATACTTTGTTTAATCAGACGTTTTTCTTCAATTAGCCAAGAATGGTTGTCCTCATCGTGGACACTCATCGGCCCGCCCATCACGATTAACCAGTCAAAACTGTCAAGCGCTGGCAAGGTGTCTTTATTATAAGAACGCGTGTAGGTAATAGTGTGCTGATGATGAACTGCCCAATGCTTAATAAAGCTGAGGTCTTCGTAATCTGTGTGAAATAAAGCATGAATACGTAAGGTCATCTGATGATCTCGATTAAGAAGTTGTATTTTTATAATATTGAGAGTCTATAAGCTATGAGCTGTCTTAGATAGTGAAAACTATTTAGAGCACTCTAATTCTCTTAAGTGTTTCATTATAAAGCGTAAAATTAGCTATTCTTATAATAACCTAATATTGTGATAGAAAAGGCTTGCAAAGTTTTAAAAACTTGCTAAAATGCATGTCCTAAATAGGCGTATAGCTCAGTTGGTTAGAGCGCTACCTTGACATGGTAGAGGTCGCTAGTTCGAATCTAGTTACGCCTACCAGATTCGAAAGCCCCAATCATAAAGATTGGGGCTTTTTTTATGCCCGTTTTATAAGGGCTGTAGCGCAAATCGAAATTATACATTAGTTAAAAACTCTGTTTTTCTATTCGCAAGTAAACTCTATTAAAAATCCTGTGTGCCTAAAATGTGCCCAAGGCGTGCCTAACGTATTTTTGGCTCGTTAAATAATGGAGCTTTTTGACCTCAACCTTAAATACTATCAATGTTTGTAGTTTACATGTTTTGAAAGTCTATATTAGCGAAAGCCCGAATCATCACGTGATTTGGGTTTTTTAATGTCTAACACATATGATAAATCGTATCTAAATCTGCAGTTAACTATACAGCCTAAGCTTATGATTAATTTTTCTTAGAGTCTAGCGCTTGTACATTCTCCGCATCGGAGCTAGCAACATATTCAAAGATATCTCCAACCTCAACTTCTAAGAACTCACACAGCTTATCAATGGTATCAAAATCAATTCTTGATGATTGGTCGTTATATATTTTATGTAACGTCGTTTTGCTGATTCCTGTAGAGCGTACGGCATCCGCTACCTTTAATCTTCTTTCGGCTAACAAAGTCGGTAAATGATTAACTATCACATTAAAACTCCAATCTTAGTTGTAAAAAGTACTTACATAGTTATAAAAATATGTTAAATTACAACTATGATGTTCAAAAGTACCATTATGATTAAACTTTATATAAGGAATGTATTATGTCACACACTTACCTGACAACCCAAGAGCTTTCTGAGCGTATCAAATACAATCCGCGCACGATCCGTAGTGAGCTTAAGGATAGCGTACTTATTGAGGGCATTCATTACATACGTCCTTTTGGTGGTCGCAAGATTTTATACGTTTGGGAAGAAATTGAAAAAGACATGCGCACTGGTATCACTGGTAGCATCAATGAGCTATGCTGAAGAAACCGTAGAGCTAAACTTGGTAAACTAGGCGTATTAGTCGGAGCTTACCAGGAACAAGAAAACTACCTTCCAGAGCCGAATTTAACGATGAAGCTGTCAAGAAGGTTGCGGGAGGGTATAACTAGGACTCGCTCTCGGTCATAGCCTTCTGGGAACTGCGCTCGATGCCAACCGAGCAAATCTTCTAACAATAACGGCTTTTGATAGTGGAATGTTGCATCTAACATCATCTCAACCACTGCATCAATTTCTCGTGAGGCCGCAGGCATATTATGGTTATCAACCCCTAAATGCCGAGCAACAGAGGATCTTACTTGATCTGTTTTTAAAACCTCGCCTGCGATTTCAGATGTTTTAACGATTTCAAGAGTAACGGCGTCTAACTGAGCTTCAACATTTAAATCAAATCCTAGCGTCAGCAATCCTCCAAGAAGCTGACCCTGACGCAATCGCACTTGGCTCACCAGCGGCAACAGCTTTTTATCTGACCATTGCCAATTTATCCAATTTTAATGAGAAGGTAGGCGCTAATTTTCATAAAAAAATGGTGATCATACTTAAAGTATAACCACCACAGCAGAGTGTTTCAAAAACAGAATCGCTAAAAACTAAACAGCAGGCTTAAATTTTCTGCGATAGATACTGCGCAACACTGGCATAAACACCATCAAAATAGCCAATAACCATAACACCATAGTGATAGGGCTGCCCCACAGAATACTTAGCTCACCTTGAGAAATAGATAGCGCGCGTCTTAAATTGGATTCCATCAGCTCGCCCAAAACATAACCTAAAATAAGCGCTGATAATGGAAAGTTTAACTTACGTAAGAAATAACCGAACACCCCAAGTGCGACCATAAAGACCAAATCAAAAGTCGTACTATGGATTGAGTATACGCCAACAAAGCTGACCGCAGCAATTGCTGGTATTAAGATATAATTTGGCACATTTAGCAATTTTGCAAATAAGCCAACCAATGGAATATTCATTACCAGCAAAATAACGTTACAGATAAATAAAGAGGCAATCAGACCCCAAACGATATCAGGCTGCTCGGTAAATAACTGCGGGCCCGGAGTGATGTTGTACAAAGTTAGCGCACCCATCATAACCGCTGTAGTACCTGAACCTGGCACACCTAAAGTCAGCATAGGCACAAACGAGCCACAAGCTGAGGCATTATTCGCTGCCTCTGGCGATGCAACACCGCGCAGATCACCGTCACCAAACGTACCTTTGTCACCAGCGATTTTGCGTTCACTGGCATAAGTCATGGCACTCGCAATAGTAGCCCCTGCACCCGGTAAAATACCAACAACAAAGCCCATTAAACCACTACGTAACATCGCGCCTAAGGTAAACATAAACTCTTTAAGGTTTAATAAACTACGCTTACCTTGCTCAATTACCTTGTGTCCAGTAGTAGTTTTTTCGAGTAAGATTAAGATTTCACTGACACTGAAAAAACCAATCACAATAGTGGTGAATTGAATACCATCAGATAGGTTGACCGAATCAAAAGTAAAGCGGTAAATCCCTGTAACCGCATCGACACCAACCGTCGCTAAACCAAGACCGATTAGAGCGGCAATACCAGTTTTAATGGGTTGATCACCGACCAAACCGCTGAGACAGGTAATAGCAAATACCATCAATACAAAATATTCGGCGGGCCCAAATGAGATGGCCCACTTGGCTAATAACGGGGCAAATAAAACCACACCGATCGTGGCAATCGTCGCACCAACGAAGGAGCTGACGGCGGATAAAGAAAGTGCAATACCGGCCTTGCCTTGTTTGGCTAATGGATAACCATCTAATGTCGTCATAATAGCGCCAGCATCACCTGGCACGTTAATGAGAATGGCGGAGATACGACCACCATATTCACAACCAAGATAGACGGCGGCAAGTAAGATGAGCGCACTTTCTGGTGGTAATCCTAAAGCAAAGGCGAAAGGCAGTAATATCGCCACACCGTTAATAGGACCAAGTCCAGGCAACATACCGACAACGGTACCCAAAAAAGCACCGATAAGTGCAATCAGTAAGTTCTCTGGGGTAGATGCAATAGCGAAACCGTGCATTAAAAATTCAAAAGTATCCATACTGGCTATCCTATTATCCCTGATAATAATCCAAGTGGTAATTTGACATCCAAAAGTATGTCAAATAAGACGTATAAGCCAATACTGATTAACACTGAAAAGATAAAGCTTTTAAGCGGGTTGCCAGCAAATAGTAAACCTACGGCAAAGGACATCAGAATGGTGGCAACAATAAAGCCCAGTACCTCAAAAATCAAACCATAGACGAGTAACGCAAGCGCACAGAGTACTAAGTTTCTAATAATTGGTTTGGTAAGCCCTAATTCTATCGGCTTGGTAAAGCTTGCTGGACGAAAAGCAACAACTAGCGCGCCAAATGCCAGCAATGAAAAGATTAAAATCGGGTAAGGGCGAGGGCCGATGGGATCATAGGCAATAGGAGCGACATAGCCAATGGCTAGGTATATTAAAAATAAGCTCACCAGTGCCATTAGCCCAGAAAACAGACGTTCCATAGTCATAATAGGACTCCTAGAATGTTAGGGCAAAAAGGCTGGCATCTCTATTTTCTGCCAGCCTTTTAAGAATACGATCAAACTTTAGTATTCAATCAATAACGTGATTGAACACCAAGCTCACTATTTGGCTTCAGCCTCAACAAGACCGTATTCAGCAGACAACTCACGAAGCTCACCCGTACGCTTATAAACATACTCTTGTAGCTCTTCACCGGTCATAGAGAATGGCAATAATTCTTGCTGTTCACGTAGCTCAGCAAACTTTGGATCAGCAAGCATCTTATCAAAGGCATTCTTCCACCAGTTATAAGCACTTGGGCTCACATCTGGACCCATGTAATATCCACGTACGACCGGCCACGTGACATCATAGCCTTGCTCTTTAGCAGTAGGAATATCGCTCATAGTGCCACCTAACCTTTCATCGGCAAATACGGCTAGGACGCGCAATTTACCAGCAGTGGTTTGCGGCATAAGCTCGGCAATGCCCGCACTAACGGCGGTGATGTGATTACCCATAACCGCTGTGATTGCTTCACCGCCGCCTTCCATTGCAACATAGGTCATGTCGTTAGGGTTGACGCCAACGGCTTTGGCCAATATGGCAGTTTGCATCCAATCTTGACCGCCGACACTACCGCCCGCGCCGAAGCTGACTGATTTTGGATTTGTTTTTAGAACCTTAACCAAATCATCTAAAGTTTTGATGTCTGAATCCGCATTGACGGCGACAGCGCCATAATCTGTGCCGACACCGGCTAGCCATTTCACATCTTTTTCAGTGAATTTACCAAATTTACCTTGCGATAAATTAAGAATAGAGCCGGTTGAGAAGGCAATAATGGCATCACCGTTATCACGATCATTGGCAACGATTTTGTTATAAGCAACCGCACCAACCCCGCCTGGCATATAAGTCACACGCATAGGGTCTTTTAAGATGCCAGTGTCTTTCAAACCCGCTTGAGCAAGCTTACAAGTCAAGTCAAAGCCGCCGCCTGGCTTGGCAGGTGCGATACATTCAGGACGTGAAGGAGCAGTCAGCTCACTTGAGCCATCTGTCGCTGCTGCATCTGTACTGGCCGTTTCATTAGCGTTATTACAGGCAGTCAAAGATAGAATAGATAGGCCAAGAGCCAGATAGGAAAGTTTTTTCACACGACACTCCTTGTGTGTATATTTATACTAAAGTTTCAATAGAATTCTGATCGGCGCAACCCGTTATTAAGGTTTGAAGCTACGATCAGACTAACGAAGTTACTGTACTTCATCAAAATATGTTTTTTTGTCACTGTATAAAAGTAACAGAATATTTTGTAAATGACAAGAAACATATGTATGTCTGTATGAATTTTATTATACTATAGAGACGCATAAGGGTATTGACTATTATTCCTATGCTTAGCTTTCAGTTATAAATAACAAACACTTTTATAGCTTTCTCTTATTTATAAGGGATTAAAAGATAAGTTGGATCACTAAGATTGCTATTATCCCAACACAAATGTCTAAGGGCACAGCTTTGAATAACAGAGCAGTAAAGAGCTTATTTTTTTCTATAACGACTTGAGAGGCGCCTAACATGAGACTACCACCTGATGAAAAAGGTGACAGTGATGAGCTTTGCGCGCCCACAACAATACAGGTAAAGAGTAATAAAGGACTTATGCCAGAAGCAACGGCTAGGGGTAACACTATAGGAAATAAAGTAGGGGCGACGACGCCAAGTGTACTGGCAAATACGGACATGATTGCGCTGATAACGAAGACTAGCGTCGGTATCAACCAGATAGGGACGTTGGTACTGAGCCATTCGGTTAGCTCGTAAATAACTCCTACCTCTACACCGAGGCGAATCAACATACCGACACCGCAAATCATAATAAGCGTATTCCAAGGTATGAGTGCTATCACCGCTCTTTCGTCGCCTAACTTTAAAAATAGGCTGATTAAAGCAAAAATAACCGCGATAAAACCAATATCGATCCGAGCGTTCAAAAACTCAATCGCTGATATTTGCGGCATGAGCAGATTTAAAATGGGCACGATAAGCACAGTCGCCATCATGATAAAAATCAGCATAATAGATTGTTTTTGCTTACTATCAAAAGGCTCTGGCACTGTCGTTTGAATCGAGATTTTGCTATTTTTGGCATTGAACACGCTATAGCCACCCAAGAGAATTACAGGTATGACAAAAGTAGCAGCGAAAACCCCTAAAACATACGTAAAGCTATTGTCGTTTGCCACACCTGCGCCGCGCATCAGCTCCCTAAAGATAACGCCGCTTTGTGAGGTAATAAAGTTAGCACCGGCGAGCGCGCCATAATTGACAGATAAGGTGGCAATGACGATATTTAAATTGGTGCGTTTAGACAAAAGCAAAATCATCGGTGCCATTGTCGCTAAAACGGTGTAATAGCCTGCGCCTAAGCCTGCGACAACTGTAGCAACAAAAAATATAATCAATGGCAAAAATGCTGGAAAATGACGACACCTATAGATTAAATGATTCGATAATTTCTCTAACGCACCGTTTGCGAGAGGGAAGTTATAAAAAAGCGTCACAGCAAAAATAACAAAGAAGATTTTTAGCGGCCATAGCTCAATAATCTCATAAGCCTTTAGACCCATACCGAAACAACCAATCAGATACGAAAACGCAATAGCAAACAAGCCGATATTGATTTTGGTGGTATAGCCTAAAATAATGCATATTACGATGGCTGCGAGAATATAAAGTGTCACAACTGCCCCTTGATTTTAACGGTATGAATTCTATAAAAAGCCATAGCAGCTTTTATAGAGTAAAAAGCAGTACGCTAATATTGAAAAATAACTTTATAAACGATAAGTCAAATAAGCCTTAGCAGCGCCTCTAATTAAGTAGAATGATAGCAAAAAAACTCATATGAATTAGATAAGGTTGATAATAACAAGCGGATCAAAAATACCTATTAAAACGATTAGAATAGTCTTACTTTTACGGCAATAATGTCGCTTAAAAAAATCGAGTTATTAAAAATTTTCCATGACGGTGAAACAATGATAGACAATTTCAAAAACTTTAAAATGCCACGATATGAGCAGGTAAGATGGCACATACAAACCTTACTGACAGAGAGCAAGTGGGATGAAAACACACCTTTACCTAGCGAGCAAGAGTTTGCTGATAAATATCAGGTATCGGTAGGCACCGTGCGTAAAGCGGTTGAAAAACTGGTGGAGGAAGGGGTTTTAATAAAACAGCAGGGCAGAGGGACGTTTTTAAAGCGTCCAGATTTTAATAGCTCATTATTAAGATTTTTTAAATTTCGTGATAAAGAATCTGGTTATGTCACGCCAACAGGAATAATTAAAAAAATCTCAGTGATAGACGCGATTGATGATATTAACCAAAAATTAGATATAGATGAACATGAAGCGCTCATTTATATAGAGCGGGTTCGTATCGTCGAAGACAAAGTCTTACTGAGTGAAAAGATATGGCTTCCTAAAAGCTGTTACGAAGCCTTTACCAACTTGGCGCCTGAAGATTTTGAGAATCTTCTTTATCCTTTTTATTATACAAAATGTGGACAGTTTGTGTCGTCTGCCGTCGAGACTCTATTTTTTATAACCAATCATATAGACCCTTATTTAGGCAATAATAAACAAGAAAGTTTGGTTAAAGTATGCCGTATTGCCAAAAATTTAGAGGGTGACCCTATCGAGTATAGAGAGTCATATGGACTGGCAGGGAAATTTAGTTATGAAATCAATATCATTTAATCATTATGATAGACCGTCAATAAAACCAAATGACTTATTAAAACAGCACATTGACGTTTCTTATTATCATTATCAGCCCACTAATAACCATGAGTATGAGTAGCATTATTCTAAACTGACTAATCGTCATTCCCGCTAAAAAATGCTTACCAATGATATTGCCGACGACCGCGCCTAACCCTAGTACCAGTCCATATAGCCAAAGTCTGGCAGGGAATACGCCAAAGAAAGCGTAGCCGCCGATTTGCATGATACCCACAAAAAAGGAGTTGGCAGTTTTAGTAGCAATCAGGTTTTCTTTTTCTAGCCCAGCATTCATATAAAAAGGGTTGAGTATAGGGCCGAGACCACCGACCAAAGTACTCATAAAAGCAATGACAAAACCCAAAGGTATAAAGCCGAATTTTGGCATATCAAAGGTTTTATCGACTTTACCGAACCTATATTGGAAGATGGTCGATACCAAAAATACGCCAACCAATAACTGAATCCACCCTGCATCCAAGCGGCTAAATACCAAGGCGGCAAGCCATACCCCTACAATGGCACTAGGAACATAGTATCTGGTCAAGGACCAATCGATGTCATGCCAAAATAGATAGAGCCGTGAGGCATTGCTAATAAGCGTGGCCAAATTGATCACGGGAGGCGTAACGGCCGTTCCTATCATTGAAGAGGTGACAGGTATCAATAGCATGGCCCCGCCGCCGCCAGACACCGTAGAGATGATAAAAGCGACCATGCCAGCGACAAACAAGCCTGCCAAGTGCCAATTCGGGATGGTGTGCAATAGCTCTAAAACACTGGTCACTATAAAATCCTATTCCATCAAATTCTAAAGTATCTTAAATGACTGATAGTATGAGTAGTCGAGATGTTTAAACTAGTAATCTGCTTTATTACAGCCCCTAAAATGCAAACTGCGGCAATACCCCGTAAAACTAATAATAGCTCAGTTCAAAATAACTGGTATTTAATGCTGTTTGAAAGAGACTTACATTATCTTAATCTTTGATAAAGTATGGTGGCACCAACGCTTGCTCATTGTTGTTCCGCCAGACCTGCTAGCCATTAAGCTTTGTTTGAGAGACGAACAAAGCTTTAGGGCTAGGCAACATAGAAATGTTACTATAACTCTTAAAACTAATAACGATGACAGTTATTTAATGCTGATTGTTTGCTAGCAGTCGTTTTTAGTATCCATTCATTTAAAACTAAAATAAATAGGAGCAAAACATGGGCTTATTGGTCGATGGTCAATGGCAAGATAAGTGGTATGACACCGAGGCGAGCGGTGGACGCTTCGTACGCAAAGATGCTGGTTTTAGAAACTGGGTAACAGCGGACGGTAGCGCAGGCCCAACCGGCGTGGGTGGCTTTAAGGCCGAAGCCAATCGCTATCATTTATATGTGTCGCTTGCTTGTCCGTGGGCGCACCGCACCACGATTTATCGCAAGCTCAAAGGCTTGGAAGATATGATTTCGCTGTCTGTCGTGCATCCCTTTATGGGCGATAAAGGTTGGACGTTTGCAGAAGGTGCTGGCGTGATTGCCGATCCGATTGTCAATGCCAGCTATTTGTATGAGGTGTATGTAGCGGCTAAGCCCAACTATACTGGACGCGTCACAGTGCCAATATTATGGGATAAAAAAACCAATACCATCGTTAGTAATGAATCGTCTGAGATTATTCGGATGTTAAATTCTGCTTTCGATGAAGTAGGGGCGACGGACGTTAATTTTTTACCAAAAGCGTTGCTTGCAGAAATCGATACGATTAATGAATTCGTGTATTCAGCGGTCAATAACGGCGTGTATAAAGCAGGGTTTGCCACGACCGAAGCTGCCTATAAAGAAGCAGTAGTGATGCTATTTGACGCGCTTGATACGCTAGAGGTGCGCTTAGCTGACCAACGTTACTTGCTCGGTGATACGATTACTGAAGCCGATTGGCGTTTATTCACCACGCTAGTACGGTTTGATGCAGTATATGTTGGGCATTTTAAATGTAATATCCGCCGTATTGTTGATTATCCCAACCTTTGGGGCTATCTGCGTGATTTATATCAGGTGCCCGGTATCGCCGAGACGGTCAGTATCGAGCATATCAAGGCGCATTATTATACCAGTCACGCCAACATCAATCCCACGCGTATTATCCCCGTCGGTCCGCTGCTTGACTTTAACGAACCTCATGACCGTACGCATTTCTAGCTTTTATTGAGCTTTTTAAATTAAGCTAAGAAAAAACCGCGCCAGCTTCTATAGAAGCTGGCGCGGTTCTTTGTATAAAGCGATTTAATTTATATTAAGCGTTATTCAACTGACGAGCCGCTTCTAGGGCGAAATACGTCAAAATCCCATCAGCGCCCGCACGACGGAAACCAATCAAGGATTCCAAAATCACCGCATCGGTCAGCCAGCCGTTCTGAATAGCAGCCATATGCATGGCGTATTCACCAGACACTTGATACGCAAAGGTTGGTACGCCAAAGGTGTTTTTAACTTCACGAATCAGGTCTAAATATGGCTGACCCGGTTTAATCATCACCATATCAGCACCCTCATTGATATCCATGGCAACTTCGTGCAGCGCTTCGGCGCGGTTGCCAAAGTCCATTTGATACTGCTTTTTATGCCCACCTTTTAAGTTGCCGGCGCTACCAACGGCATCACGGAACGGACCGTAGTAAGCAGAAGCATATTTGGCAGAATAGGCCATGATAGCGGTGTTGACAAAGCCTTCAGCTTCAAAGGCATCACGCATAGCTTTGATACGGCCATCCATCATATCACTTGGCGAGATGATATCAGCGCCTGCGCGAGCGTGGACGAGTGCTTGCTTGACCAAGACTTCGACGGTTTCATCATTGACCACATAGCCGCTGTCATCGAGCAGACCGTCTTGACCGTGAGAGGTATAAGGGTCTAGCGCCACATCAGTCATTACCACCATTTCTGGCACGGCATCTTTGACCGCTTTGACGGCGCGCGCGCTTAAGCCATTTTCATCATAAGCCGATTTGCCATCAGGCGTTTTTAATGAATTATCAATGACAGGAAAGATATCGATAGTGGTGACGCCCTCTGCTAATAATTCTTTGGCATAATTAATCAACAGATCAATCGATAGGCGCTCAACGCCTGGCATGCTAGCGATTGCTTCACGCTTGTTTTCGCCCTCTAAGACAAAAACAGGGGCGATAAAATGCTTAGGATGCAGCTCAACTTCACGAATCATCGCGCGGACATTATCGTTATAACGCAAGCGACGCAAGCGGGTTTCAGGGAATTGACGGTTAAAAGTATAAGTCATGAGGTTTCCTTATTTGTTTTTAAGCATGGTTATTTATCAGCTTCATGGAAACAGCTGTTTTAAAGACTGGTTTTTATAAGATTGGTATCATTAAGAGAATAAAAAGGTTGTTAGTATAATTTTGCGCGATAACTGGCACTACTATAACCAATAGTGACTATCGAAAGCAAAAAGCCCTACCAAGTCGGTAGGGCTGATTGTAGATATCGACTATCAAGGTGAGGAAAATTTTCCCACAACCTTTAGAGCTACTTAACGCTCATTAATCTGCGTGACCGGTACTTGCTCAACATTGGCCTCTTTCGTAGTGGTCTTTTCAGTGACCACGCCGACAGCAGCGTCTGTCTTGCCATCATTATTGACATCGACAACAGCCGTTGGGTTAAAAGTTGCTTTCTCTATTGGCTGTGCCTGCTTAATCGCTTGCGCTTCTTGTGCAGAAGCCACGCGAGCTGAGCTGGCAGCTTCGATAGCATCGACCGCTTTGGCTTTATTGCTATTGGCCGGTAGATTGACCAATTGCACTAAGTTTTTATGCGGTACAGGAATGACAGTTGGTACATCAAGGTTGGCACCGCCACCTAGCACTTGATAAAGCTCGATTTGGCTGATGATTTTTTGTAGCTCTAAGTCCAAGATACCTTGTTGCGTTGAAAATAGCGAACGCTGCGCATCGAGTACATCTAGGTAGTTGGCAATACCCGCTTTAAAGCGCGCATCGGCAATCTGATACGTTTGTTCAAAGTTATCTTGCAGACGGTACTGCGCGGCCAACTGGTCGCCCAATGTCGCGCGTGTCGCTAGGACGTCCGATACTTCACGGAACGCGGTTTGAATAGAGCGCTCGTAGTTTGCTAGCGTCTGTTCGCGCTCAATTTTCGCCACATCATAATTGGCATCTAAGCGGCCGGCATCAAAAATAGGTACGCTAATGCTTGGACCAAATGACCAGCCAACCGAACCACTCTTAAATAAATCATCTAAACTGCCACTACTCAAGCCCACGCTACTGGCTAAGCTGATAGATGGGAAGTAAGAGGCGCGTGCTACTTCGATATTGGCACCCGCCGCTTTTAGATTGTACTCTGCTTCCAATACATCAGGGCGATAGCGCAGCAATTCACTTGGTAAGCCGGCGCTAAATATCTGCTGGCTTGTAATATTGCTAACTGCAGGCGCTGGAATAAGATTGGTTGGAATGGGGCCACCGACCAAAAACTGCAGCGCATTACGCGATCTTAAAATACTGCTTTGCGCCTGTAAAACGGCAAGTCTGGCATTCTCTAGTGATGCACTGGCTTGCAAAGACGGCAGTTTGGGATCTATACCCGCTTCAAAGCGTTTATCAGCGATAAATAGAGACTTCTCACGGCTTTCGACCGTCGCTTCAGCCAGTTTTAACTGCGCAAGGCTATAGCTCAAATTGGCATAGCTTTGAGCAATATTACTAATCAAGCTGATTTGGGTGGTGTCTTTCGCTGCCGTAGTCGCTAAGAAGTTCTGTAACGCCTGCTCTTTTAAGCTGGCGATTTTACCCCAAAAATCTAACTCATAGTTGGCCAAGCCAAGATTGACATTATATGAGCTGTTAGGGTTTTTATCCGTTCTGTTTTGCGCTTGACGCGTATAACCACCGCTACCATCAATTCTAGGCAGGTCATTGATATCGGTAATTTGATATTGCGCGCGTGCTTTCTCAATGGCTAGACGTGCACTTTCAAAGTCTTTGTTGTTCTCTAAGCCTAAGGCAATCAGACCTTTTAAGCGCTCGTCGCTATAAAACTCCTGCCAGCGCTGCGCGGCAATACTGGCTTGATTGGCGCTGCTGACGGTTTCTTTGTCGAACGCGCCATAGGTTTGTTCGATAGGCACGTTTGGTTCAGCAAGCACAGGACGCATATCTGCTTTTGGAATGGTGTTACAAGCAGCCATGCTCAGTGCTAAGGCGGTGAGGCCAATGAGGCGACCGCCATTTTTACGCAGTACTGCTAGCGCTGGTTGGGCAGTGGTAGCTATAGTAGCTACCGCTGCTGAGTTTAAGGTAAAGTTTTTTTGAGCACTCATTGTATATTATCTCCAAAGCTTGCAGGCTGATAACTATCAGAAGGCATTGGGTCAGAAGGCGTTGGGTTTTGCGGGCCAGGTGTGCCGTCGTCACCGTCATCTTTATTGTTGGGTTTATTATTCTCATATTTGTAAGGGAATAAACTACGTACCCAAATAAAGAACATTGGAATAAAGAAGATACCTAATAACGTCGCGGTGACAACACCACCTACCACGCTGGTACCAATGGCGTTTTGACTGCCTGAGCCCGGACCTGTGGCGATGAATAATGGCACAACACCAAGTCCAAACGCAAGTGAGGTCATGATAATTGGACGCAGACGTTGACGCGCCGCTATCATAACCGCTTCTTTTAGCGTATTACCTTCTTCTTGATGCTCTTTTGCAAACTCAATAATCAAGATAGCGTTTTTGGCTGATAGACCAACGACTGTTAGTAGACCAACTTGCAAGTAGATATCGTTATTAAAGCCGCGTAGCCAGGTAAATATCACCGCACCTAGCACCCCAAGCGGAATAACCAATAGTACAGAGAAGGGGATAGACCAGCTTTCATATAGAGCGGCGAGACATAAGAATACCACTAAGATCGACAGGGCATAAAGCATCGGCGCTTGGGCACCTGACTTTTGCTCTTCAAGTGACATACCCGTCCACTCATAGCCGATACCTTCAGGTAGCTTTTGCATCATCGCTTCCATCGAGCTCATCGCTTCACCCGTACTAAGACCAGGGGCGGCGCTACCTTGGATATTCATTGACGGTAAGCTGTTATAACGGGTTAGACGCGGCGAGCCTGACTGCCATTCGCTGCTTGAGAACGCATCAAAAGGAATCATTTCACCGGAATCATTACGTACATACCATTTGCCGATATCATCAGGATTGGTACGACTGCTTGGCTCGCCTTGGACAAACACGCGCTTAATACGACCACGGTCGACGAAGTCATTGATATAGCTTGAACCCCAAGCAGTAGAAATGACGCTATTAATATTAGCCAATGACAGCCCATAAGCAGCGGCTTGTTCTTGATTGATATTAATTTTTAACTGTGGCGCATCTTCTTGGCCGTTTGGACGCACGCCTGTTACTTGATCGTTTTGAGCAGCCATACCGAGCAGCATATTACGCGCTTCAAGTAAGCCTTCATGGCCGACGTTACCCGTATCTTGAATCATCAAGTCAAAACCACTGGCGTTACCTAGTTCGGTAATAGCTGGCGGTACAATCGCAAAGACTTGTGCTTCATTTAACTGGGTAAAGAAATAACCCATTGCTCGACCAGCGACCGCTTGTGCGGTATTTTCATCGCCGCTTCGCTCCGCCCAGTCTGTCAAACGTACGAAAGCCAGACCCATGTTTTGACCTTGACCGGCGAAACTAAAGCCTGCCACAGAAAACACAGACGCCACGTTGTCTTTTTCTTGGGTTTCGTAATAGTTAGTGACTTTTTCTAGTACTGCTTCCGTTTCATCAAGCGTCGCCCCAGCAGGAAGCTGTACTAAGGTAAACATAATACCTTGGTCTTCCTCGGGTAAAAACGAGCCCGGAATACGTAAGAATACCACGGCCATGACGCCGATAATGGCGGCATAACCGATTAAGTATAGCCATTTAAATTTAAAGCTTTTACCGACAGAGTTTTCATACTTACGGCTGACTTTATAAAAAGAGCGGTTAAACCAACCGAAGAAACCTTTTTGCTCTTCAGTAGTTCCTTTCTCGTGGCTCTTACTACGTTTCAGCAAGGTCACACATAGGGCAGGGGTAAAGATAAGCGCCACTAATGCTGACAGTACCATCGCGGTAATCAGGGTAATGGAGAACTGACGATAAATGACGCCGGTTGAGCCACCAAAGAAGGCCATCGGTACGAAAACAGCCGATAGAATCAAGGCGATACCGACAACGATTTTACTAATCTCGCCCATCGATTGTATCGTCGCGTCTTTAATGGAAATATGAGGGTCTTCTTCCAAGATACGCTCAACGTTTTCGACGACAACGATGGCGTCATCGACCAGTAGACCGATGGACAATACCAAGGCAAACATGGTCAATACGTTGATACTAAAGCCAGCGATATATAAGACGGCAAAAGTACCCAGTAATACCACGGGTACAGCAAGCGTTGGAATAATGGTCGCGCGCCAGTTCTGTAAGAAAATGAACATGACGATAAAGACTAAAACAATCGCTTCGATTAGTGTTTTGACCACTTGCTCAATAGACAAACGTACAAATGGCGTGGTGTCATAAGGAACAACGGTCGTCAGATTTTTTGGGAAGTTCTGTTCAAGCTCCGCCATACGAACGCCAACGGCTTCACGAGTTTCAAGCGCGTTTGCACCACCCGCCAAAGAAATACCGAGACCAGCGGAACTCTGCCCATTATAAAGCGCAGTCACACTGTAGTTTTCACTGCCGATTTCAACTTTTGCAACATCACCTAGGCGAACCTTTGCCCCAGAGGTATCGGTTTTTAATAAGATGTTTTTAAATTCTTCAGGGGTTTGTAAATAGCTTTGCACGGTAACCGTGGCGTTAATAACCTGTCGATCCGTATCCGCAGGTGCTTGTCCTAATTGGCCGGCAGACACCTGCGCGTTTTGTGCACGTACGGCATTGACCACATCAGCTGGCACCAAGTTATAACTACGTAGCAGCGAAGGGTCAAGCCAGATACGCATGGCATAGGCTGAACCAAACACCTGCACTTCACCAACACCTTCAACACGGCTGAGCTGGTCAACGACGTTAGAGTTGATATAGTCAGCAATATCGCTGTTATCCATACTGCCGTCTTCAGAGATAAACCCTTGTACCATTAAAAAGCTACTAGAGGATTTATTGACGTTGACACCTTGACGCTGTACGGACTCAGGGAGTGAACTCATCGCGGCTTGCAGTTTGTTCTGTACCTGTACCTGTGCGGTATCAGGATCGGTACCGTTTTCAAAGGTAAGCGTTACAGATGCGCCACCATTTGACGAGCTCGATGATGACATATACATCAAGCCATCAAGCCCTTTCATACGTTGTTCGATAATCTGAACCACTGAATCTTCAACGGTCTGCGCGTTCGCACCAGGATAGCTTGCGCTCACCGAGATGGTCGGCGGTGCGATGCGTGGATACTGCTCAATCGGTAGGTTAATAACCGATATTACCCCGATGAGCATGACCAAAATAGCCATCACCCAAGCAAAAATAGGGCGATCAATAAAAAAACGTGACATAGTATATTCCTAGTCTTCCTATCTTTGAATGGAATTAGTTAGCGGTAGATTCTGCTGGTTTTTTAGCAGAGGCATCTTTACTAGCTGGCTTATCCATCGCTTTTGCAGCTTGCTGCGGCGTTTGAGCAGTAGGCGCGCCTGGCTTAGCAGGAGCAGCATTTGGATTTTCTAAAGGTTTGGCGACGACTTCTTGCTCAGGTTTGACTTTTGAGCCACCGATCACCACCACTTTATCCCCTGCTTTTAAGCCATCAGTGACGACCCACTGATCTTTGTAGGTGCCATTAATAGTGACAGGACGTACTTGGATTTTGTTATTTTCATCAACGATATAAACTTGCGTTTCGCTTTTCGGTGTCCGCATAACGGCACTTTGTGGCACTAAAGCGGCGTTAGTGATGACGCTTTGAGTCAAGCGCGCACTGACATACATACCCGGCAACAAGATATTATTCTTATTAGGGAAGACTGCACGTAAGGTCACAGCACCCGTTGATTCATCAACTTTTGCTTCTGATAAGGCAAGCTCGCCACGTACCGGATACGTTGAGCCGTCCTCTAATACCAACTCAACCGAATTCATACCCGCTTGCGCTTTACCAGCAGAAATTTGCTGGCGTAGTTTAAGCAGCTCAGAGGATGACTGGCTGATATCGACATAGATAGGATCTAAGCGCGAGATGGTCACTAAAGGATCTGGTTGTCCGGCGCTAACCAAGGTACCAGCAGTAACGCTAGAGCGGTCAGTACGACCTGCGAGCGGCGCTCGTACGATAGTACGGTTAAGATCTAGTGTACTGGCTTGTAAGTTTGCTTTTGCCGTTTGGATACCGGCTCTAGCGCTCTCAATACCAGCTTCGGTTTGTCCAATCGCCGCACGCGCGCTTTCGACTGCTGCTTGTGCAGTGCGAACTTGGGTAACCGCTTGGTCGTATTGCTGCTTTGAGATGGCATCAATTTCGATCAAACCTTGCAAGCGATTTAAGTCATTTTGTGCTTGCGATAAAGACGCTTGGCGACTGACCAGCTCAGCTTTGGCATTGGCATTATTTGCCAACGCCGTCTGATAATTGGCTTCAGCTTGTTGAATGGCCGCCTGCCCACTGGTGATAGACGTCGCGTAGTTATCGGTATTGATACGGTATAAAGGTTGGTCTTTTTTAACGTTGCTGCCTTCGCGGAACAACACCTCGTCAATAATTCCGTTTACCTGTGGGCGAACGTCGGCGGTTTGGTAAGAGGCGGTACGTCCAGCAAAGGTTTGTACTTGCGGTACGGTATCTAGAGTGACAGTCTGAACGTTGACGACGGCAGGTGGCATCTGCTGCTGCGCCGCTGCCCCAGCTGCGTCCTCATTTTTATCACAGCCGACCAATACAGCGCCAGATAGTACAGATGCTATTACAAGCGCAAGAGTAGAGTGCTTCATCAATGTCCTCGGCAATATAAATATCATATAATAATTACAGTTTAAAAAGTTTATGGATAAATCTTAACGAAGTAAATATGAAACGTAATATGCCTTTACCGCTGTTAGAGTTCATTACTAAATAGATAATATAATAACTAAACACAGAACAATCGGCTAAGCAGATTTAAAGTAATGCATGATTATAAACTATAGGGTATACCCCACAGTCAAGATGCAAAAAAACCTTCATCTACCTTGTGATAAGCTCATTTTTCAATAAAGGTCTAACAACCATTGATAATACAAGCGTAACCTTCTAAATACTTTGTAAGATTGGTAATGAATACAGCGCCAAAATATTGTTAAATTTTGTTTTTTTAAATACGATTCAGAGATAGTAGCAAGAAAACCATATAAAAATACAGTAGAAAATGGCATGTACAGAAAAACGGTGTCTTAGCAATACTTAAGTGTGAACGCTAAAATTTCAGGGAAAAATAAGAACAATTGAACGAAGAAAGCGATGGGTAATGAAAAAGCTGCGTGTATAGCAACCTTATTCTCTCATCTTATTTATTTTATTATTATAAAGTAGAACTTAACTAAAAATTAAATAGTCACATACTTTTTGTTATTGATGCTTAAACATTTTAAGCATCAATAATATTTTTAAGCATAAATAATATATTGGCTAGTAATACTTACACTAACCGCGCGCTGGCAAGCTCAGTCAGCTGATATAGCCCTTGACGGTAGCGGTTATCAGGTAAGCTGCTTAGCGCTTGCTGAGCCAGTTTGGTTTCTTCTAAAGCACGCTGCTTACAATACTCAAGTGAGCCTGATTGACGGACGAGCTCGATAAGCTGCTCAGCGTTTGGCGTTTTACCCGTTTGCACCGCAAGACGTAATTGCTCATAGCCTGCTTTATCGCTGTCTTTTAATAGTTCAAGTGCCTTAATGGTTGGCAGCGTAGGTTTGCCTTCTGCCAAATCATCGCCCAAATTCTTGCCCATCACTTCACTATCGCCACTGTAGTCGAGTACATCATCGACGATTTGAAAAGCGTTACCGAAGTGTTGACCAAAATCAGCCAGTGCTTGCAGATGCTCCGTTCTATTTTGCAAGATAGCCGCGCCTTGGGTCGCCATCATAAATAAGCGCGAGGTTTTGCCATCAATGATATTTAGGTAGTCTTGTTCAGTGGCTGCAGGGTTATGCTGATGCTGTAGCTGTAAGACTTCGCCCTCGGCGATATCACAAGTACCATCGGAGAATACCTGCAATAACGGCAAGCTTTGAAAACCAACTAACAAGTTAAAAGCGCGGGCGATTAAATAGTCACCGACCAGCACGGCAGTGGCGTTGTCCCAAGTAGCATTAGCCGTTGGTTTGCCTCGGCGTTGACCTGACTCGTCAATCACATCATCATGTACCAAGGTTGCCGTATGCAGCATCTCAGTAATCGCCGCAAGATGCATCGCTTGCTGCGATGGCTCGTCGTTAAACATACGCGCGCACAATAAGGTAATCAGCGGGCGCATACGTTTGCCGCCAGCATTAATCACATGCTGCGAAACGCTCATCACCAGTTGGACTTTAGAATTCAAGCTGCCAAAGACTTGCTTATCCATAATTTCAAAATCATCAGCAACGATACTTTGGATATCAGCATAGCTTAGCGTATCGGCAGAGCTTGGCGTACTGGTTAGAACGTTTAATGGCGTGGTCGAGGTTGCGGCGGCGTTCGATAAAGAATTACTGGTCATAATGAGTCGTCATACCAATGAAAAAAATGAAAAATGGGTTTAGATAGCGGTCTATTTATAATAATGCTTGCAGCAAATAATAGTTAGGCTAGCGTTTGACGCATAATAGCATAGCTGTTTAGGTCAATGGTTGATTTAAGTATAGCAGAAAGTAAGTTAGGACTTTTAATTTAGCGACGTGTTGTCCTTTTGATTTCTATCATTTTTAAAAATTAACTGGTTATATTTTCTTAATAAGACACTTATGTTAGCAATATTTTATTAATAATAGTCGTTAATAAAGTTTATATTTACAAAAAACTGTAAGTCACTGATTATATAAGCTATAATAGCGGCTGTTGGATTTTAACCCATTCGCGTTTGATATAGTATATCTACATAGAGCGGTTTATCTTAACATCGGTAGTCACTACCTTTGTCAGTGAAATCTATCGCTTTTTTAGAGACTTATATCAATCGCTATGATTGTTATTACCACCTTGCAAAAACAAGAGGCGCGGCTTGCTTTTATGAGCAAAAAGCCGTAAAATCTTGCCTTTAATTTTTCCCTGTCGTGTTCGTTATTGAAGCGTTGATATAACATCAGCCACGGCACACGGGTTAAACGGAGTCAGACAATGTACGCAGTAATCAAAACTGGTGGTAAACAGCACCGTGTTGTGGTCGATGAGCTTTTAAAAGTTGAATTACTAAAAGCAGAAAAAGGCGAAACAATCAAATTTGAAGACGTATTGATGGTTGTTGACGGTGAAACTGTCAAAATCGGTCAGCCTGTCGTTGAAGGCGCTAGCGTAGAAGTTGAAGTGGTTGAGCATGGTCGCGGCGAAAAAATCCGTATCATTAAGCACAACCGTCGTAAGCATTATCACAAAGAGCAAGGTCACCGCCAATGGTATACCTTGTTAAAAATCAAAGCCATTAATGCCTAATTATTCACTTAGCAATTACTGCTAAATAGCGCACTAAATGCTTAAGAGTTGTCGCATTAGCGATAAGTCACATTAACAAGGAGATTTTCTCATGGCACATAAAAAAGCTGCCGGTTCGAGCCGTAACGGTCGTGATTCAAACCCAAAAATGCTAGGCGTTAAGATCTTTGGTGGCCAAGCTATCACAGCTGGTAACATCATCGTTCGTCAACGTGGTACAGAATTTCACGCAGGCGAAGGCGTTGGCATGGGTCGTGACCATACTTTATTTGCACTAAATGACGGTGTGGTAAAGTTTGCGACCAAAGGTAAATTCAACCGTCGTTATGTTATGGTTGAAAGCGCATAGTTGCCCATCTAGGTTATGTAGTTATTAACTAACATAATCCGATGACTAAAAAGCCCTTATTACCCTTTGGTAGTAAGGGCTTTTTTATGGCGCTCATTTATACGAAAAGTAAAGAATAAACAGCGCCATATGCCGTGTAACGCTATCGGTTACAAGCGTGTATGGCAGCGGTAGTAATGATTGCAAATCATGACTAGGCGTGCAATAAAAAAACTGGCACACTGTCTGCATTGTTTACTGACGTCGATTTTTTGGCGCGAGATAAGCACTTATTGAAAACAAAAATTTTAATTAACACGTATTATTTTTATGCAACTTTGCATTTAAAAGAGGATTTATAATGACTGTATTACCAAAAAAAACCACTTTAAAACAGAAAATAATGGGCGGCGCTTTAACGGGCGTATTGATGACTGCACTTGGGGTGGCAACGCCGATGGTAGCATTGACCCAAACAGCAAGCGCTGCTCCTGCGGATAATTTAACGGCCGCTAAACGCTTAAATAAGCTACTAAGCAACACCAAAAGCATGACTGCTAATTTTAGCCAAACCACCAAAGGTGCGAATAGCGGTACTTTTAGTGGCACCATGAGTGTTCAGCGTCCAAATAACTTCCGCTGGGAAACCAAATCACCGTCAGAGCAGCTTATTGTAGCGAATGGCAGCTCAATGTGGGTTTATGACAAAGACTTGGAACAAGCGACCAAGCAAAATGTCGATAGCCAAGTAGGTAACACGCCAGCGTTATTGTTATCAGGTGACCCAAGTAAGATTGATAAAAACTTTAAAATCACCCAGCCTTATGCCAATAAAAACTACTATGTGCTCTATCCAAAATCAGATAGCGCCAGCTTTAAGAGCTTATCGATGAGCTTTAGTGGTGGCAAACCTGTGATGATGGTGCTGAATGATACGCTAGGACAAACCACGACAATTAAGTTTAGCGGTATTAAAATGAACCCAAGTATCAATAGCAGTCAGTTTAAATTCACGCCGCCAAAGGGCGTTGATATTATTAATCAATAATTCTTTTACTGATTGAGCCTATAAAAAAAGGACACGCTTATAAAGCCTGTCCTTTTTTATTGCTATAAGTCCAAGATATACAGATTTTACTTTAATCGATAAGAAATAACGACTTGGTACTAAGACAAAGCTTTGATGGCTTCCATATCGGGCAGTGGCGGTAGCTCATCTAAATTGGTCAATCCAAACGCATCTAAAAATTGCGCTGTGGTATGTAGCAATGCAGGGCGCCCCAAGGTTTCTTTATAACCTTTCTCTTCAATCCAGCCTTTATCAAACAGTTGACGCAAGATATTACTTGATAGCGTCACACCGCGCACATGCTCGATATCACTACGGGTCACCGGCTGCTTATAGGCGATGACACTCAAGGTTTCAAGCAGGGCTTGGCTCAGGCGCTCTTGACGCTGAGGAAAGACACGCTGGATTAATGCGCTATAGTCGTCGGCAACTTGCAGTCGATAGCCGCTAGCCGTTTCATGTAAGGTCAGCACACCAGTATCTAAACGTTGTTGTACTAGCGCTAACGCTTGCGTAAGCTCTTTAGTGTTTAATGACAGATATTTTTTTAAAATACTGGCAGTCAGGGGCGCTTCTGAAGCGTGCAGGAGTACTTCGATATGCTTGCTGATTTCTTCTAAATCTTGATTTTGCTTATCTGTCATTGCACGTATTCTCTGTTAAAACCATTAAGCTAGCCACTGTAACGTTAATTGTCCTATATGGCGGTCTGCTGCGGTTTCATTATGGGCAGCTGATTGGCTTTCTGGCTTATTATTCACGACACCAACCAACTGCCGTTTCATTAGCTCAAGTACCGCGACAAAACTGACTACGACGCCTATCTTACCTTGGGATTTATCCAGTAGCTCATAAAACGAGCGCGCACCATCCGTGCTTAGTTGTCTGCTAATACTAGCGATGCGATCAGAAAGAGGCACGGCATCAACTTTGATATTATGCATTTGATAGTCGGGCTGTAGCTGCATTTTAAATAAGCTATCAATCAAAAGGTTTGGCGAATAATTGGGTAACTCGGCATTCATAACGTCTTGACTGGGCATACTGACCAGCGCTAAAAATACATCGCGCTCAAGACGCACAAGATTGTCCAAACGCTGACTGGCCACTTTGATTTGCGCATACTCTTCAAGGCGTTCAATCAGCTCAGCTTTTGGGTCGCGCTCATCGCTTGGCGTTTCAGGCTTTGGTAGCAGCAGCTCGGTTTTAATGGCAATCAAGGTCGACGCCATCAGCAGATAGTCACCGGCCAATTCAAAATGCTCGGTATCTAGCTCACTAATATAAGCCAAATACTGCTCAGTAATCGGCAATATCGGCATTTGGGTGAGATCGACATTGTTCTTTTTGACCAGATATAATAAAAAATCTAAGGGTCCAGCAAATTGCTCAAGCCAAATGGCAAAGGCTTGCGGCGGTACATAGAGATCTTCTGGTAGATGCTGCACCGGCGTCTGATAAATACGCAGCGCCATATCATTATTGATTGAAATACGATGTTTGCCATTGTTATTCATAGGCTTAGCGTTTTCATCCACGCTTACGGAAAATGCGGCCTTTGGTAAAGCCGCTGTTTTATTTTTCAATACCGTCTGCACCTTTAGCATCCGTCCTGATTACTGTGAGTAAAAGCAATCAAAGACTTACTTAAGCTTAGCAAGGGGGCGAATGCCAATAGCACGGCGAGTTTTATCGAGCTGTTTACGGCTATGGCGACGAGCTTTTTCTGCGCCCATTTGTAAGATTTCTTCTAGCTCTTTTGGATTAGCCATTAGCTCTTCGTAACGAGCACGGAATGGGGCAATCTCGCTATTGATTTTATCAAACAATGCTTGCTTGGCATCACCCCAGCCAATACCTGCGGCATACTGCGACCGCATATCGGCAATCTCTGTAGGCGTCGCAAAAGCTTTATAAATCTCAAAGAGGGCAGAATCATCAGGGTCTTTTGGTTCAGCAGGCAACTGCGAGTTGGTGACAATTTTCATGATGGCTTTATGCATCTGCTTTTCAGGGCTGACTTGCGGATTAGGCTCACCAAATAAAGGAATGGTATTGCTATAGCTCTTACTCATTTTACGACCATCAAGACCTGTTAATAGTGGGATGTCTTCATCAACAACCGCTGACGGTAACGTAAAGAGAGGTTTATAACGATGGTTAAATGTAACAGCGATATCACGGGCCATCTCAATATGCTGTACTTGGTCACGTCCGACAGGCACATGGGTAGCATTAAACATCAAGATATCGGCCGCCATCAGCACTGGATAGCCAAATAGACCCATATTGATACCTTGGTCAGGATCAACGTCGGCTTTTTCAGTATTGATATCAACTGCCGCCTTATAAGCGTGCGCGCGGTTCATCAGCCCTTTGGCGCATGAGCAATTTAAAATCCACGCCAGTTCTGGAATCTCTGGCACATCAGATTGACGATAAAAAGTCACACGTTCAGGGTCAAGACCGCAAGCAATCCATGTCGCGGCAATAATTTTGGTCGATTCATGAATGACAGCAGGGTCATAACAGCCGATAATGCCATGATAATCTGCCAAAAAGAAAAACGCTTCATCATTACTGTCTTGAATAGATTGAATGGCTGGGCGAATAGCACCAACGTAATTACCTAAATGAGGAATGCCCGTCGGTTTGATGCCGGTTAGGATACGTTTACTTTCTTGTTTAGAACTGTCTACAGCTGCGTCAGTTTGAGTGCTCATGAAAAATCCGTTATTTTATTTCTCACATCGTTATTTATGCAGGTGAGTTATTGATATGAGTAAGTTATTAAAATAGATAAGTTATCGAGGTAAATAATAGGGCTGATAAAATACCAGCTGCAAAGTATAGCAAATTTCGCAGCTGTTTTTTAGCGAATCAAAACCTACTTATAAATATCGGTACGACCGTTAGGGCCGTTTTTAAAGCGACGATGGAACCACATCCATTGGGTAGGATCGATACGAATCAAGCCTTCTAGCACCTCATTAACGCGGGTCGCGTCGGCAACCTCATCATCGCTTGGATAATTGTCTAGCTCTGGTGTGATGGTCAGATGATAATGCGGACGTTTGCCTTTGGGCAGGTTATCAGGTGTTTGCCGATAAGTATGCAGCGCCATGAGTACGGGTGGGTTTTGCTTGTCACCCAATTTTGCCATCCGCCGAGATGCGGTAATAGTAGCAGCGGGCACACCAAAGAACGGCGCCATGACACCTTGTTTTAAACCATAATCTTGGTCAGGTGAGTACCAAATCACGTGCTTAGCTTTAATAGAATTAACAAGGCTACGCATGTCACGGCTAGAAATCTGCTTGCCAAAAATCTTAGTACGTCCGTTATAAATAAACCAGTCAAGAAGCGGATTGTTTTGCGGGCGGTACATACAATCGGTGGCAAAAAACTGCGTACAGAGCATGCCGCCAAGATCGAGCATTGTATAATGCGCACCAAGTAAAATCACTGGACGACCTTGGTTTTGGGCATTCACTAGGTGCTGTAAGCCCGAGATAGAAACCGTACGGGTAAAAATATTAGGACGATACCATGCACATAAGGTTTCAAACACCCCAATACCTTGATTGACAAACACTTGCTTTGCCATCAACTCGCGCTCAGCTTCGGGCTTTTCTGGAAAAGCCAATCTTAAATTAATTAAGGTATCACGTCTGCGCGAGCCGGCCAGTTTATAGATTGAAATACCCAGTTTACGACCCAACCAAAACTGCCAACGCAGCGGCAGATATATCATCGGCATGATAATTGCTAATAACAGCCAGATGCCCCAATATTGCGGCAATAAAAACTGCCACTGAAAGGGTTTTTTTTCTGCTTGCGCTGTTTGCTTATGCGTTTGCGTAATTGTAGGCATGCCAGCAGGAATGGCGGGCGACTTAGCCATTTCACTCTGTTTATTATGCCTACCTGTAGGCGGCGGCATATCCGTTTTTGATGGGTTACTAGGATCGTATTGTTCGGGGGCTTTCATAATGAGCACAGGGTAATAAAAGTTATTATTATGATGGGGGAGCGCGTCCAAGTTTGCAAGCAAGTTTTAATAAACTAACGACAACGAGAGCTAAGGACTTTTAAACTATTAGGCATTTAAATAATATAGTCAAAATATCCTAAAAACACTACGGTACTGCTGATATCAATTTTTTGTAGCCTCTGTCTGCGCAGGCACAGCAAGCAAGAAAAATTGATATCAGCAGTGCGTGATGTATCGATATTACTTTTCACTCACTATAGAATTAAAACAGCAGCGCTAAAAAACAGCCATAAAAAAACCTTATAAACTGTGACCAGCTTATAAGGTTTTGCAAATCTACTCTTTTGCTTAATACGGCTGCAGCGACTCTGAGAAAAAGACGCCAGCAGTAAAAGCCAAAGAGATAGCTTTGATTAACGTTTTGAGAATTGTGGACGTTTACGTGCTTTACGTAGACCCAATTTCTTACGTTCAACTTGACGTGAGTCACGAGTAACAAAGCCAGCTGCTTTTAGAGCAGGTTTGTTGGCTTCGTCAAGCTCAATCAATGCACGCGTGATGCCGTGACGGATTGCGCCCGCTTGACCACTGATACCGCCACCTTTTACAGTGATGTATAGGTCATAAGCAGTAGGTGATTCAAGGAGTTCTAAAGGCTGACGAACAACCATGCGCGATGTTTCGCGGCTGAAGTACTCATCAAGTGGTTTGCCGTTAACAACGATAGCACCAGTACCTTTCGCTAAAAAGACACGAGCGGTAGAAGTTTTGCGACGACCAGTTCCGTAATTGCGTTCCATAAGTATATCCTTAGATGTCTAGTTCTTTAGGTTGCTGAGCTTCATGTGGATGTTCTGTACCCGCATATAGTTTCAGCTTTTTGATCATCGCGTAGCCAAGAGGACCTTTTGGAAGCATACCCTTAACCGCTTTATGTAGAACATCTTCAGGCTTATGTGCAATCAGCTTGGTGAAGTTGGTTTCTTTAATACCACCTGGGTAACCACTGTGACGATAGTACTTTTTGTCTTGCGCTTTTTTGCCCGTTACCGCGATTTTTTCTGCGTTGATAACAACGATAAAATCACCAGTATCTACGTGCGGCGTATAACAAGTCTTGTGCTTGCCACGTAAGCGACTAGCGATTTCAGTAGCTAAGCGACCAAGGGTTTTGCCGTCAGCATCTACGACATACCAGTCATGGGTCACTTCAGCTGGTTTTGCACTAAGTGTTTTCATGATAAAACCTTAAAATTAGAATTCGTTGAGAGTTTAGCTGGGAACGGGGCTCTCAAAAAACAGACTGCACATTATAAGCAGTAGCGCCTACGCTTGCAAGCTGCATTGGGGTTTATTTTCGCCTTATATACATTAAACTGCAGCGTCGGCCAGTTTTTTAGCGGTTTTAAACATTTTCAAAATTTGTTAATGGCTTTCGTTAACCCGACAATTATGACGCTGAAAGCTGATAAAGTCCAGCGACAACTTGCCCAACTTTGGTTTGTTTTAGGCACTCAAAACGTATCAAGCCTTGCGCTATCTCTATTTGCGGCTCAGCGCTTTCGTTGATACTTGCTACCAATTGATCCAGTTGCAGGGTCAAATCTTTATCCGCCTCTAAATAAATCAGCGTTTCTGTGCTGATTAGAGACTGATTAATGAGCGCTGTCAAAATCGGCTGCCACAAATCTTGCGCATAAGGCGGATCGATAAAAACAATATCGAAATGTCGCTGTATTGTTTGGTTTTGGGACAGAGCGTTCTCAGCTGTTCCTTGAATAATATGATAGTTACTGGCATCTAAGCGTAATTGCTCGGCGCTTTGGCGCAGCATAGTGACTTGCGCCGGATTTACTTCGATAAAGGTGGTATGAGCCGCGCCACGTGATAAGGCTTCAAAGCCTAAAACGCCGCTACCAGCGCAGCTATCAAGTACTTTAGCGTCATGAATATCGGCAATTAACCAATTAAACAAGGTCTCGCGCAGGCGGTCAGGAGTCGGGCGCAAGCCTTCGGCATCGATAAAACTCACAATACGGCGTTTATACTGCCCGCCGATGATACGTACGTCGCCCGCTACTGCGTTTTTTGCTTTATGATTTTTCTTTTGTTCGCGACCATTTGAGAGTTTCTTCATAGTGTCTCTTATCTTCAGCTTTTTATTCGGTGCATTTTGTTTTATATATTTTATTCAGATGTGGCTGCGTTCTCGGCAGCTTGCGCCTCGGCTTTTTCCGCTAGCGCTTGCTTTTTATCACGTAAGGCGTCGCGCATGGCCTTTTCAAAGGTCTTTTGGCGCTTGATAGCTCTTAACTCATCGGCGGTTGGCGGCAAAATAGGGTCGGTTTTACGCTGTAGCATCCAATAATCAAATAAGGCGCGACCAATAGGCGCGGCGACAGCACTACCGCCGCCACCATTTTCGACCAGTACCGACAGGGCGATTTCTGGCTCTTCTACAGGCGCAAAACCATTAAACCAAGCATGATCCCAATGACGTTTATCGAGTGCCGCTTTATTATAGCTTTTACCTTGGGCAATTGATTTGACCTGTGCGGTACCGGTTTTACCAGCGATGCGATAGCGCGGGGTATAAATGCCACGCCCTGTACCCGCCTTGATCGTTTGTTCCATCGCATCGTGCATACGCGTCCAGTCAGAAGGTTTGCCATTGTAGTCAATTTTGCCATCAGGCTTGCTAATCACGTTAATGGCCGCCGCGCCATCGCTGCTTTTTAATAAATGCGGGGTAATGTGATAGCCTTTATTGGCGGTCATGGCGGTGGCATTAGCAATCTGTAATGGCGTCGCTAAAAAATACCCTTGGCCGATACTGACAGAGATGGTTTCACCCGGTAACCAGCCTTTATCATAGGTGTCTTTTTTCCATTTCGGTGACGGCATAACGCCTGATTTTTCATTGGGTAAGTCAATACCGGTCTGCTCACCAAACCCAAAGCGCACCATCCAGTCATGAAGGCGCTGAATGCCCATCTCATACGCCAACTTATAATAATAGGTATCGACCGACATCATGATGGATTTCTTTAAATCTACCGTACCGTGGCCACCGCGTTTCCAATCGCGAAAACGGTGCGAATCGCCGGGTAGACTGAAATAACCCGGGTCATAAATGGTCGTTTCCCAATCTCGTAGGCCGTAATGAATACCGCCCAAACCCTCAAAAGGTTTAATGGTCGAGCCGGGCGGATACGTCCCTTGTAGCGCGCGGTTGTAAAGAGGCTGATCAAGGTCATCTCGCAGGGCGCCGTAGTCCTTAAAAGAGATACCTGAGATAAAAGGGTTTGGGTCATAGCTTGGGTTACTGACAAAAGCCAAAACATCACCGTTCTTTGGATCGATAGCGACGATCGCGCCGCGGCGACCATCAAGCTGCTGCTGCGCAATGGTTTGTAAGCCATAATCTAGACTAAGCGTGATGTCATTGCCCGCAATGGGCGCTTTGGTATCAAGTTGACGTAGGATATTGCCATGAGCATCGGTTTCTACCGACTGATAACCGGGCTGTCCGAGCAAGATATCTTCATAAAAATCTTCAATACCAATTTTACCAATAAGATCAGTACCTGCGTAGCGATCCTTATTAATTTGCTTGGATTCTTTATCGTTAATACGTCCGACATAGCCAATCACATGGGCAAAAAGCTCATCATAAGGGTACGAGCGCGTGAGTTTACTCTGAATACTGATACCACGAAAAAAAGGCTGACGTTCACTAAACTGCGCCAATTGCGCTTCGGTCAAATCAATTTTGATGGTCACCGGGTCATTTTTGGTTTTGCTAACGCGGGCCAAAATATCGGTAATGTCTTTTTCGGTAAGATCAAAAATGGGCGCGAGCAGTTTTAGCGTGCGCTCTGGGTCTTCGACTTCGTCCGGGCTGAGCATAGCAGTAAATACCGGCTGATTATCAGCGAGAATAATGCCGTTACGGTCGTAAATATAACCGCGACTGGGCGGCGCAGAGATGAGCTTGATGCGATTGTTATCGGCTTGGGTAGTGTACTTATCATGAGCAAACACTTGCAGATAACCGTACCGCGCGATCAATCCCAACAAGCCCACAAACATGAACAGCCCAAGGATAATAATGCGGCTGGTAAAAATACGATTGACCTGTTCAGTATCGGACGCGAGCGGTTTGTTCATATAAAGTCAGTACCCAGACGATCAGTAAAATGGTCGTTGATAAAGTGATGATTGATTAAGCACAGATAAATAAAGCAAAGAGAGATAAAGCCGTTTGCTCGTTTATCTAAAGCGGGGTGAGCATAAAGGATAAGACAAAGTATTTCAATAACATAGCGCGATGATTTATCAATAAAAAGTCAAAAAATTTACTTGCCGTCTTCAGCTAACCAGTAGCATTAAGCAACCGCAAATTATAACAGAACAAACACTTGCGCGCAGTAGGCAGTCGTCTATTTTGTGAGGATCGTTATTGCCATGATCGACATTGTTCTTTAGCCATTTTTAACATCATTAAATGATAGTAAAGGTTTAGGGTGGTGAGTAGGGCGCAAAACGTGTCATCGCTAGTCACAACTTGCCAAGGCTTGATATGTGCTAATAAATAGCAAGTATGCTAAAATCAGGCGATTTATTTTAGCCACTTATCGCATCTATAGCGTTATTTAATTTAGTGGTTATTGAGGATAGAGCGTTTTTATTGAGCGTTCTTAATCGACTAAGGATATTTGCTTAACAACGACCATCATCACCTCAAGGATAATTAGAGTCATGGATGCAAATTCATTGTGGCAAACGATAGCGGAACACCCCGAGTTTTTTGCTATGTTGACCATTCCACCAGTGACTGCATTTGTCACTTGGATACACGTGTGGATGGCACTCAAGATGCTATTTTATCCGATTAAATTTTGGGGTATTCGGATTCCAAACTTTCCATTCTTTGGTTTGCCGGGATTGGGTTGGCAAGGAATTGTGCCACGTAAGGCAGGCAAGATATCGGGCGTGATTGTTGATCAGACGCTCTCAAAGCTGGGTTCGCTCGATGAGTTTTTTCAGGCGATGGAGCCAGAACAGATGGCGGTATTTATCACCGATACGGTCGATGAAAACCTTGAGAGTTTGATTGATGAGATTATGCTTGACCATTCGCCAGCGCTGTGGGGCAATCTGCCTTATGCGTTAAAGCGCCGCGTCTATGCCCAAGCGCATCAAGAGTTACCAAATATCATGCAATCCTTGGTGACCGATTTGACCTATCACGTCGAAGATTTGGTCGATATGCGCAAAATGATTGTCAATAAAATGGAAAGTGACCGGCGTTTGATGGTCAATATGTTTTTAAAAGTTGGGCAAAAAGAGATTGATTTTATCTGGCATATCAGTGCTTTGATTGGCCTTGTATTCGGTATTATCCAAATGTTTATATTTTTGGTGGTACCGCAGCATTGGACGGTACCGTTTTTTGCCGCTATTTGGGGATTTTTGACCAACTGGATTGCGATTTGGATGGTGTTTAACCCAGTTGAGCCACGTTTTATTCCGTATGTGAAGTTTTTTGTGCTACAAAGCCGTTTCCCATTTATTAAGCCGCAACTGCCGCATATCGCGCAGTACCGTTTCCAAGGCGGTTTTATGAAGCGCCAAGAGGAAGTGTCTGAGGTTTTTGCTGAGATTGTGGTCAAAGATTTGGTCACTTTAGAAAACATCATGAATGAGATGATGTATGGTGACCGCGCCGCCGAAACGCGTGAGTTGATGAAATCGCATTTGTATAAAGTGTTAGAATCGCCGGTCATTAGTACCACATTGCGGGTTGGACTGGGTCGCCGCGAGTTTGGGCAATTGAAAAATACCATTATCGACAAATCCATCGTCGCGACTATGGTGCCACTGCGAGACCCTGAACTTAATGAAAGCCGTGCCAGTAAAATATTTGGGCTATTTCGCGATCGTATTCGCGCGCTATCCCCTGATGAGTTTCAAAACCTATTGCGTCCCGCTTTTCGCGAAGATGAGATGACGCTGATTATACTCGGCGGTTTGACAGGTTTCTTGGCAGGTTGGTTGCATCTGGTCTTGGTGTTTTTCCCTGCCATGCAGTGAGAAAGGGTTTTTATGTTCTTTACACATATCGCCTACAGAGTGGATACAGAAACGTGACAAGTTGACGCTAATGTACCATGCTGTAAGTCTTCTAAGCTACAATGGCTGATAGCTACAGATGCAGAAAAAAGCATGACAATGACGGCGTAATGTCTAAAAGTAACGACTATTGACTATTCTCAGACGCATTAAAAATACTGCTTTCTAAAATAAACAATGACCGTATTAAGGTAAACAAGGTTAGACCGTATGTTAATCACAGAATTGGGTTATTTTGCCTTGCTGGCCGCCTTTGTATTGGCGATTTTGCAGGTGGTATTACCAACCATGGGTGTCATGAACGACCACGTTGCCTGGCAGCGCCTTGCTCCGAGTTTAGCGTGGGCGCAGTTTGCGGCCATGATTGTCTCGTTTGGGTCATTGATGGCAGGCTTTTATTTTAATGATTTTAGCTTGGTTTATGTCACCCAGCACTCTAATACCTTGTTACCTTGGTATTATAAATTGTCGGCGACGTGGGGCGGACATGAAGGTTCGCTGCTACTATGGATGACCATTATGGCCACTTGGTGTGCGCTGGTCTCCTACTTTAGCCGTGGCTTACCATTGACCATGCGCGCCCGCGTACTGGTAATATTGGCTGGCGTGCAAGTGATGATGCTGGCGATGTTAATCTTTACCTCATCACCGTTTGATCGCACTTTACCAAATTTACCCGTCGATGGCGCCGATTTAAACCCTCTGCTACAGGATTTTGGTTTGGTTATCCACCCGCCGATGCTGTATATGGGCTATGTGGGTATGGCTGTGCCATTTGCATTTTGTATGGCAGCATTATGGGAAGGACGTTTGGACGCTGTCTGGACCCGCTGGTCGCGTCCATGGGCACTGGCTGCATGGGGCTTTTTGACCGTTGGTATCGCACTTGGTTCTTGGTGGGCTTATTATGAGCTTGGCTGGGGCGGTTGGTGGTTTTGGGATCCAGTAGAGAACGCCTCATTGATGCCTTGGTTAGCTGGCTTAGCTTTACTGCATTCATTAGCCGTGACCGAAAAGCGCGGGGTCTTTAAAGCGTGGACCATTATGCTGGCCATTTTTGCTTTTGCCTTGAGTCTTTTGGGCACCTTCCTTGTGCGCTCAGGCGTCATTACTTCGGTGCATTCGTTCGCTGCCGACCCAACGCGCGGTCTGGTTATTTTAGTCATTCTGGGTATTATCGTCGGTGGCGGGCTGTTGATGTTTGCCGTACGCGGTTGGCGTCTGACGGTTGAAAGTCAGTATCAGCTGATATCGCGTGAATCATTTTTAGTCATTAATAACGTGATTATTTTAATCTCAACCTTAGTCGTACTGCTTGGTACGCTATATCCTATCATCGCTGACTCCTTTAATTTAGGTCAGGTCTCTGTTGGTCCTCCGTACTTTAATGCGCTATTTGTACCTTTGGCTTGGCTGTTATTAGTAGCGATGGGCATGGGTTCTAATATTCGCTGGAAAAAAGACAGCCGTCCGCTCTTAGGCGCCGGTATGGTCATTGCGGTCAGCAGTTTATTATTAGCAGCGATTATTGCCTACTTTGTTAGCCCGTCTGATATGTTAAATATTGGCGTGACGCTGGCGGTTAGCTTTTGGGTTTTACTTTGGATGGCAGTCGATTTTAAAGACAAAACCAAAAACGCCCCAAGTTTCTTTAAAGGACTACGTCAGCTACGTTTGAGCTACTGGGGGCAGCAAACTGCTCATATTGGCGTAATCGTCGCCGTCATCGGGGTGGCGTTTACCAGCACCTTGAGTGTCGAGCGCGATGTGGCATTGGGTGAAAATGAAACTGTGCACGTACAAGGCTACGACTTTGAGGTCAAAGATTTTCATGAAGTCAGGGGCAGCAATTTTGATGGTATGCAAGCACAGGTTGAGGTGACCAAAGAAGGTCGCGCGGTGACAACTTTGTATCCGGAAAAACGTACTTATATTATTAGTGGTATGCCAATGACCGAGGCGGCAATTGATGCCAGTCTCATGCGTGATGTCTATGTAGCGCTGGGCGAGCCTATCGCAGAAGACAGTAATAAGTGGGCGGTACGTATTTATGTCAAGCCGCTGGTGCGCTGGATATGGCTTGGGGCGATTATCATGGCCTTAGGCGGTCTGCTAAGTATGCTCGATAGCCGTTATCGTTTTAAAAAGGCTAAGGCATCAACGCAAACGGCAGCCAACAAAGCAGGATTTATTACCGAAGCTCACGTAGGGGAGAAGTAACATGAGTCAGTCAAATAATTCTTCCCAAAAAGCGCCTGACAATAAAGGTGATGCAAACCACAAAACGACCAAGACCATGAAAAAAAGCCAAATAAAGATATGGTTTTTGATTCCGCTGATTGTGTTTGTTGGTTTTATTATTATGCTGTACCTGCGTTTGGGTCAGCCGACGGATATCGTCACCAATACTGCGCTTGAGCGGCCGGTACCGTCATTTGAGTTGCCATTATTGTCCGATACTAGCCGTATGATGACCAATGACAATTTGCCCGAACAACCATTTTTGATGAATATTTGGGGCTCGTGGTGTCCAACTTGTATCATTGAGCATCCTTTTTTAATGCAATTAGAGGAACGCGGGGTCAATTTGGTTGGCGTTAATTACAAAGATGACATCGGTGATGCGCTAGGATATTTAAATCGTGGCGGCGATCCATTCTCCATGTCTATTCAGGATTTATCTGGGCAATTTGCTTTAGATTTAGGCTTAACTGGCGCGCCTGAAACCTTTGTGGTTGATGGGCAAGGTATTATTCGTCAGCATATTGTTGGTGAGATTAATGAAAGCAACTGGCAAAGCCGCATCATGCCCTGTCTGATGGTGCTCAATGAAGCGGATAAGAAAAATGTCAGTCCCGATCCTAGTCAGGTTCAGGAGGTGTGTAAATGAACGCCATACCTTTAACAGTGATGTCATCAAAAAGCCTGTCAGCACAAAGCATAAAACCAGCAAATTTTATAATAAAGTTAGCCGGCTTAATGCTTGCGTGCTTGCTTAGTTTTATCCTCAGTTTCAGTGCGCATGCTGCCATTGACGTTTATGACTTCGATTCGCCGCAGCAAGAAGCGCAGTATCGCGGACTTATCGAGGAGCTGCGTTGCCCCAAATGCCAAAACCAAAATTTGGCAGGTTCTGATGCGCCCATCGCACAAGATTTAAAGCAAAAAACGTACGACATGATCAAAGAGGGTCGTAGTGATGCTGAGATACGCGCTTATATGCAAGAGCGTTATGGCGACTTTATTACTTACAAGCCGCCTGTGCGCCCATCGACTTGGATACTGTGGTTTTTTCCGCCATTATTATTGATTGTGCTAATCATTGGCTGGTTTTGGCAAAGTAAACGTAGCCAGCGCGTGGCGCGCGGTGAAAGTGCGATTAATATAGACAGCGCCGCAGCGTTATCGGCGGCAGAAAAAGCGGAGCTTGATCGTTTATTGTCGCGTAGCAATAGCAATAGCAATAGCAATAGCAATAGCAATAGCAATAGCAATGCTAAAAGCGAAGCTGTTATCACCAGTACAGAGGACAAAAAATGACCCTATCTTCTACTTTTGGCTTATTTATTGCCCTAAGCTTATTTATTGCGCTGCTACTGGCCGTTATCGCTATCATGCCATGGCTACGCGCCTCACGCTTGCGCGACAAGCCCGTTGACAACCAACTGCTAGACATCAACGTTGCCGTATTCCGTGAGCGTCTAACAGAGCTGCAAACCGATAAAGACAGCGGCACCATCGATGACGTCCATTACCGCAATCAAAAGCTCGAGCTTGAGCGCCAATTACTGGACGCGCAGCGCACAGTCACGCCCATGGTAGCGCCAAGTTACAAAAGTCGTTTGATTATCATGATATGGGTGCCGGTATTGGCAGGATTGGCTTATTTTTTAATCAGTGACCGTACGTCAGTATTTGACTTATGGGTGGCTGAAGATAAAGTCGGACAAGTGGCAGATGACTTATTGACTGGTAAAATCGATCAGCCGCCTGCTTGGGCGATTGAAGACGGTACGCAGCTTATCAGTGCCATGCAGACCAACGTCTATCGTCATGCTGATGATCCTGATCGCTGGATGCGTCTGTCTGAGCTGTTTTTATCATTAGAAGCAACCGACTCAGCGCTTGAAGCCTTATCGCGTGCTTATCGTTTGTCGCCAGGCAATGAAGAGATCGCCACCACTTATGCGCAAATCAGCTTTTTTGCCAATAAAGGCCAGCTCGATGCCAATAGCCGCCGCGTCTTACAAGACGTACTGGCAAAAAATCCACAGCATGAAGGCGCCCAAATGCTGATGGCAATGGGTGAGGCGCGTGGCAATAACTTTGAGCAAGCACAAGGATGGATTAAGCGTTTGCGCGCCAGTATTGCCGCCAAACCGGGCGACCATAGCCAAGCGCTGGCAAGCCTTGATGAATTGAGCGCCAATGTCAGCGCTCAGCAGCAGCAGGCATCTGAGGGCGTTGAGGTTACGGTCTCTATTAATGCAAGTTTGCTACCATTAGTAAAAGCAGACGATGTGTTATTTGTCGCTATTCGTGATGTCAAAGGTGGGCCACCGTTCGCTGCCAAGCGTTTACCGATTAGCGTCATTAAACAGGGAGAGGCGACTATTAGCCTAAGTGATTTAGACGCCATGATGCCTGAACGTACGCTTGCGTCTGCTCGAGGCGATAAAGTCCAGCTTGCTGTCATTGCGCGTATTAGCCATAGCGGCACCGCCGATGCTGAATCCGGTGATTTAACCGGTAATCCTGTTGTCATTAGCGCTGACCAAAATCAGGTCAATGTGGCGATTAATCAACAAGTTCCTTGATAGATATATTGTAAAAATTGAATACTTAGTAAATGTGCGCCGTCATACTTTTGGCGGCGCACAACCCGCACAATCCTATCTGATGAACAGATAAGTCATCGTAACTTGCCGCATCAAGACTAAAAATACTTGAGCTTTTGAAAGCCACAAGGTAAGGTAAGCTCTGCAACCCACCAATCCCTAAGTTTTATTAGTCCCAAAATCCTATCTATTAAGGAGAGTCGTATAATGATGCGTATTATTTTGCTAGGTCCACCAGGCGCCGGTAAAGGTACCCAAGCCCAGTTCATCTCTAAAGAGTATGATATCCCGCAAATCTCAACAGGTGATATGCTACGTGCCGCCATCAAAGAAGGTACTGAACTTGGCAAACAAGCAAAAGATGTGATGAACGCTGGTGGTTTGGTTTCTGATGATCTTATCATTAACCTCGTGCAAGAACGCATCGCCAAGCCTGATTGTGTCAACGGCTGTATTTTAGATGGTTTTCCGCGTACCATTCCACAAGCCCAAGCGCTTGCTGATGCCAACGTAGCGATTGACCATGTGATTGAAATCAGCGTGCCTGATGATGAAATCGTTAAGCGCCTATCAGGCCGTCGTCAGCATGCTGGTTCTGGTCGTGTTTATCATATCGACCACAATCCACCTAAGGTCGAAGGTATCGATGATGTGACGGGCGAGCCGTTGATTCAACGCGAGGACGATAAAGAAGCGACCATTCGTGATCGTTTAGCGACCTATCAACAGCAGACCTCTGCTTTGGTTGGTTACTATCAAGAAAAAGCAGCTGAGGGCGGCGATGCTCCTAAATATGACAAATTCGATGGCACCCAAGGCATTGATGATGTTAAGCAGCAAATATTATCGGCACTAAAAGGCTAAAGTTTTTTAAACGTCGCCGATAGACGTGTTGATTAACCGTTATATTCAAAACCCTGCCGCTTGTTATTAATAGCAGCAGGGTTTTTTAGTGCGTAAAAGCAAATACTAAAAAACGTCCATAAAAAAGCCGCTTACTTAAATTCAGTAAACGGCTTTTAGATACTATTGTTTAAATGCAGCTTAGCTCATACTTTAGCAGATTAAAACTTACGCGTTACCTTGGGCATCAACTTGCGCTTGCTGCTGGCTTTGCGCGTATGCTTGGTCAAAGTTGACTGGTGCAAGCAATAACTGCGGGAAGCTACCACGCGTAACGATGTCGCTAATCACTTCGCGTGCATATGGGAACAATACATTCGGGCAATAAGCACCCAAGATTTGACCGATTTGGTCTTCTGGAATGTCTTTTAATAAGAAAATGCCCGCTTGATGCACTTCGGCGATAAATGCCGCTTCTTCAGCGTTTTTGGCGTTGACACTGACCGTCAATACTACTTGATAATGATCGTCATCAAGCTTTTCAGCGTTGCTTGATAGATTGATATCAAGCTCAGGGTTCCATTCTTTAGTAAATACAGCGGCGCCTGGGACTTCAAGTGACATGTCTTTTACATAAATGCGTTCTAGTGCCAATTGTGGTTGTGCTTGTTCTTCAGCCATGGTCATTCCTCTAAAAGTTAATCAAATAATGGGGCAGATTGTCATTGTAACAACATATCATTGTAATATAAATGCAGACTAAGGTTTGAGATTTATCTCAAGGTCTTTTACGCAGTTTTTTTAAATGTTTTTTATCACAACGCTTTATTCTTAACGCTGTCTATTTTTACACAATAAAAATAGACAGAAAAGGACAATAGCAAATTAACCGGCTAATAGCTCGTCAAGCTTGCCTTGTTGGTTCATTTGGTTAAGCTCGTCAAAACCACCGACAAAGGTATCACCGATGAAAATTTGCGGCACAGTGCGATAGTTATTGGTCTTTTGCATCAAAGCTTGGCGCTCTTCGCGGCTGATGTCATGCATGCCGATTTCTTCGTAATCAACGCCTTTAGATTGTAATAATTGCTTAGCGTTTGAGCAGTATGGGCACATTGGAGTGGTATAAACTTGCACAGAAACAGTCATGGTCATTCCTTATTTATAAATTTATGGGGGAGCAATTTTGTTATAAGTAATAGGATAAATAGTAAGATAAAAAAATTATAGGGTAGTCATTAATATAATCCGTTATCAATACGTAAATAACCCCTATATTTGCTGCTGCTCCGTATAAAATGGGGATGGCTATGGCAAATTCAAGCAGTGTTAGTTAAAAAGTGCTGACGGTAGCATAGTTAGCGTATAAAAAAAGACACCTGATAAAGAGGTGTCTTTTTAATTGGTACTGCTGGTCAATAAGACCAGCTATTAATATTGTCTTACTTATGCAAACTTGGCTTGGCTTTGCCTTTGTTTTTAGACTTAGTATCTTTTAACCCAACCAATGGCATACCAGCGCCTTGCCAGCCGCCGATACCGCCCTCTAGGCGATAGACATTGTCTTTGCCAATCATTTGGACAGCAGCACCTGCTTGGATACCCATATCACAGACGATGATGACTGGCTGCTCAATCGCACGAATTTCCTCAATGCGGTCTTTGAGTTCAGTAAAAGGTATGTTGCGGCTGCCTTGGATATAACCAGTTTCAAATTTCTTTTTGGCGCGAATATCGATCAGCTGCGCATTTTGCGAGTTGACCATCATACCCAAGGTGTTGGGCGATATTTTTCTGCCACTACGTTTGTTTTCAATAGCAAAAAACAGCACGGCAAGCACGGCTAATATACCAAATAAAAACGGGTGGTTGCCCACAAATTCCAGCGCACGATCCAAACCATACCTCCAAAAATATAAGTGTTCGGTCAAACTGAGATAACAGCCCAACGATGGTGAACAAGGCGCTATTATACCGATAAGGTCATCTATAGTAAACGGGCGATGGCTTCGTCGTTACTTTATCTCGTCGTTCCTTTATCAGTAACCTTTAGACATATCTGCTAATAAGGCTTAGTATCCGCCTCTTCTGTTAGCGTGACAAGGTTTTCGACCCGGCGCTGCAACACTTCGCCGTACGCAACCGCTTGCCACAAGGCGCAGCCTTTACTGTTATGGGTATGGCGACAATCGCGGAACTGGCAATCACCTGCCAGTGGCGCAAGCTCGATAAAGCCTGAGATAATATCATCAGGCGTTAAATGCCAAATACCGTACTCACGAATACCAGGGGTGTCGACAATGCCGCCTTGGGTTAAGTCATCTGGATTAAATGGTAATAAGCGACTGGTGGTGGTGGTATGTTGACCGAGCTTTGAGTTTTCAGAGATAATATTGACGCTTTGTGCTGATTCAGGTAATAAGGCATTAATTAAGCTGCTTTTACCGACGCCTGACTGACCAGCAAAAATAACCAGTTTTTTATCGATATAGCGCTTTAGCTCATCAAGCCCTTTTTGCTCGTCACTATCAGCGATGTTTTCAGGGCATGCAACCGAGGTCAGTACGCTCTCGTAACCAAGCGCCGCGTATTGTGCCAATAATTCACTGGTATCGACGCCGTTTTCTTGCGCCAGTAGATCAGCTTTATTAAGTACCAATAGTGGCTTTACGCCCGCATGATGACAAACGACCAAATAGCGATCAATCAATGTCGGCGCAGCGGCAGGCAAGGGTGCAAATACAATGGCCAAAATATCAACATTGGCGGCGACAGGTTTGAGCTTATGATAACGGTCAGGACGCGAAACGAGCGAGGTGCGGGGCTTGACGGATTCGATACGTCCAAAGCCGGTATTAGGGTCTGCAGTCCAGCGTACTTGGTCGCCCGCTGCTAGCATGGGCAGATTGGTACGCACATGACAGCGCCAAATATCGCCTAACGTTAATTCCTGCCAAAACGGCTCAGGATCATCAGGCGCAATCTCCGGCTGCACAGGAATTACTGCCGGCAAGCTGGTCACTTGTACTTCTAGCTGCTTACCATAATGCGCCATGACCACGCCATCCATCAAACTGTCATCGATGCTGTCTTGGCTATCAAGCTGTTGTTTGTCGATGCGACGAATCTGTTGTTTAGTCAGTTTGCGTTGCCGGATTAATGCCATGGGTTGTGACCTATTAGAAAAATATTGCTAAGTGTAGCGTGAAAATTTGCTAACATACAGCCTAAAGCGCCGCTAGCAGATAGTGGTTTTGTAATGTTTTCGTTTTATTAGGCATTATAGCCAACCAAGTGCAAAGCATATGATTTTAGCCTGACCATTTAGAGTCAGTTTAATTGATTAACAAGGCTCACAAGTTGTGCCAAAGTTTATTGACCATAGGATATTTTATGAGTACCGACGACCATCCCAATAAAATTAAAATCAAAAACCAAGGTAAAAAAGGGTTGGTGTGGATTGACCTAGAAATGACCGGACTTGATACCTTAAATGATGAGATTATCGAGATTGCGACCGTAGTGACCGATGAGGATTTAAACGTCCTTGCCGAAGGACCTGTTTTCGCAATCAAGGTATCCGATCAAGTGTTAAATAAAATGGATGACTGGAATACCAAGCAGCATGGCCAGTCAGGCTTGGTCGACCGCGTGCGCCGTAGTACCGTGACCTTAGCAGAAGCAGAAGCGGAAACCATTAAGTTTTTGAATAAATGGGTCGATAGTGGCAAGTCGCCGATGTGTGGTAACTCAATCTGCCAAGATCGCCGCTTTTTAGCCCGCCAAATGCCCGAGCTTGAGCGCTTCTTCCATTATCGCAACCTTGATGTGTCGTCGATTAAAGAGCTGTGTTTCCGCTGGCGTCCAGATATTTTAAGGAACTTTGAAAAAGGCGGCAGCCATTTAGCCTTAGATGATATTCGCGATTCTATTCGCGAACTAAAACATTATCGTCAGCATTTCTTTAAGTTGATGCCTTAACGTCATGTTTAAAGATTGGTGCCTTAAAAATCAATCTTTAGAAATAACCATTTAAGAACAAGTAAAAAGCCCGTTAACGAAACGAAAGCCGAAATATGGCTCGTTTCTTTGCGGGCTTTTTGTTTCAATGATACTTTGAATGAAAGCTTATTGGGATAATCCTTTAAGAGTATATTAGCGACTCTCATCAGGTCGCTTAATGCTATCAGGGCTGGCTTCATAAACCGCATCTAATTCTGCTTCCGACAAATATTTTTCTACCGTCGGGTATAACTCGCGCTCTTCAAAGCGAATATGGTCGTATAATAGGGTGCCAAGCTCATGAACTTGTGCCACGCTGACCTCTTTATTGCCAGATTTTTGCGATTGTTCGACCATATTTATCAGTTGATGTAATTGCTTATGCTGTCCATCAAGGGTATTGAGTACTGACGCCACATCGGATTCAGTAGCGCGGTACGGCTCTAGCGCATTAGCAATTAAATTGTCTTCAATTTGGAAGTGATAAGCCATATCGTTAATATAAGAGGTGAGATTGTCCCAATGTTTGGCAATTTCTTTGGGTTCATCCAAGCTTTCTTTGGCATGGCGAGACAGATTAAGCCCAAGATGGTGTTGGCGTGACAGCGGCTGCAATTGATTGGCGCGTTTCATAATTAAATACCTTAATGCTTCGAGAAGTCATGATTGATTAATTATTTGGAGTAATACTCTATGTTCAACTATCTTTTAATTTTGCATTTACTCGGGGCTGCAATTTGGACAGGTGGTCATTTAATACTAGCATTAGTGGTGTTGCCAAAAGTGCTATCTTCACGTAATTTAGACGCATTGTTACAATTTGAGGGGCAGTTTGAAAAAATTGGTATGCCGGCATTAGCCATTCAAATCATCACTGGATTATGGATGGTATATAAGATATTACCTAACATAGAGATGTGGTTTGCCTTTGATAATGACATCAGTGTCTTGATTGGTATAAAGCTGAGTTTGTTATTACTGACGGCACTAGTCGCGATGCATGCGCGCTTTTGGGTCATACCACGCTTATCCGCTAATAATTTGAATGGGTTTGCCATCAATATTATTCTGGTGACGTTATTTTCAGTGGCGTTCGTCGTGGTTGGTACGCTGTTCCGTACGGGATTTTAAAGAGAAGTTTTTAGATAAAATGATATAGGCTAAGTAGCAATTAATAGCTAATACAAATCAACAAACGCAAAAAAACCTCAAGTAAATGAATACTTGAGGTTGAAACTTTGTACTTAATAATGCAATTAAAAACCAAGTTTTAAATATGGCGCAGCGGACGGGACTCGAACCCGCGACCCCCGGCGTGACAGGCCGGTATTCTAACCAACTGAACTACCGCTGCTTAGGTCGTCTTTAGCATTTCGTCTTCTAAAAGACCCACTCGCTAAATGAGTGGTGGGTGATGACGGATTCGAACCGCCGACATTCTGCGTGTAAGGCAGACGCTCTACCAACTGAGCTAATCACCCTTGCTGTGGGTGTGTATTATATACATTTACACATGGCTGTCAAATATTATTTTAAGTATTTTTAAAATTATGGCTAATAAACTTACTTACCGCTCAAACTAAGCCGTAAGTAGGGTGATGATAGACTATATAGCCGCTGTATTGCTGGCTATTGCGTGCTTGCTAAAAGTCACTATACTGATAAAGCTTTTTGCATCTAACGAACAAGACGTCTACTTATAGGGCGTCTACTTAATAAAACAGCGGGCTAATAACTAATAACTAATAAATAGATGAATGATTAGAGTGATATAGGGTCATGGAGGTGAGCATAAATAATTTTAATATAGAAGCTCTGTCTATTGAAGACTACTTTACGACATGGTCGGTAGGAGATTTTGCTGGATTGGGTCTGATATTGCACGTGATTTTGATGATCGTCATGACCCTGCGTATCGTCTCGGTACAGCGCAATATCGGGGTATCGATTGCTTGGGTTGCCGTGCTTTATACTTTGCCTTTGGTTGGCTTTATTGCTTATATCTTATTGGGTGAGCCGATGATTGGGCGGCGTTATCGTGCGCGTATGAATCAGGCGCGGCTACTAATGAATGATATGGCTAAGCGTGAGCAAATGGTGTTTGATGAAGGTCAAGAGCTGCTACCCGATAATTATCGTGGGGTCAGTAAAATCGGTACGCGCTGGACAGGTTTTGGGGTGTTTCCCGGCCATCAAATGCAATTATTGACCACACCGAGTGCGATCTTTGGGCGCTTGATTGAAGATATTAATGCCGCTCAGCGCATTATCCTGATGGAGTTTTATATTATTTATCCAAAAGGTCAGATACTCGACGTCATGGATGCGCTGATGGCAGCGGCGCGGCGCGGCATAGAGTGCCATATTTTGGCGGATAGTGTGGGCAGTTTTAGCTTTTTTAATAGTAAACAGCATCGCATGTTAGAAGAAGCCGGGGTTTTTGTGCATCAGTCGCTACCGGTTGGTTTGTTTAAAACCCTATTTAAACGCTCAGATTTGCGTAATCATCGCAAAATTATCGTCATTGACGAACATATAGGCTATATCGGTAGCTTTAACTTGGTAGATCCAAAGTTTTTTAAACAAAATAAAAATGTCGGTCAATGGATTGATGTGGCGATACGCAGCGTCAGTCAAGAGCCGATAAATATTGCCACAGCGATGGCAAAAGTAGTGGTCACCGATATTGGCGCAGAAAATAAAGACAATCTCGATGCGCTCAATCACCGCGTGAATAACTATACGCGTAAGCTTTATGTCATGAGTCCGACTATTAATGATATCAATAGCCGCGTTAAAGTATTAGACGAGATTAGCGATACAGATGAGCTACCCGAGATTGGGTCGACATCGATTGTGATACCGCGTATGCCAGTCGTTGAGAATGTGTTAGCGCAGCTGATACCTTCGGCGCCGCAAGTGACGGCGCACGTGATTTATAATACCTTGGTGACGGTGATTCATCGCGCCAATAAACGCATTCGCATTACCACGCCGTATTTTGTCCCCGATGAAGCCTTGTCAGGGGCGTTGACTACGGCGGCTAAACGTGGGGTTGAGGTGACGATTATTGTGCCCGAAAAGGTAGATTCATTTTTGGTGCAGCATGCCTCGCAAGCGTATTATCAAGAGCTACTCGAAGCCGGGGTAACCATTGCTTTATTTAAAGGTGGACTGCTGCATGCTAAAACCGTGGTTATTGACGATGATTATTGTCTGTTTGGTACGGTAAATATTGATATGCGCAGTTTTTATTTAAATATGGAGGTCAGCTTAGCGATTTATACGCCAGAAATGGTAGCGCAGGTTGCTGATTGCCAAGAAGTTTACTTGCAGAGTTGTCGGTTTTTAAGCTTAGAAGAATGGCAAGAGCGCCACGGGGCAGAGCGCTTATTTGATAATGTGGTGCGCTTATTTAGTCCTTTATTGTAGCGCTTTTGATTTTAGGTTAAGGTAAACTACTTATTTTTATTACCATCTTATTTTTATTATGATTTGAAATGTTGGTTTTCAAAACGCTCAACTTTAAAAGATAGGCTCGCCTTATGTCTGCATCGCCCTTAACACCGCTTGATTACATCGCAGCAGGCTATTGGCAAGATTTTTTAGCTGGCCGTTTTGTTGCCGGCGGCATGGCTTATGAAACGGAATTGCATCGATGCACACTCGATGAGTCGCTGGCAAGTTTACAGCGCGTAGATACTTTGCTGTCGCAGATACGCCGCGATATGGTTAGGTCGGGCAGCTGGGATGAAGCGGCGCTATTAATAGATGAGCGCTATCGTAATTTTATGGTATTTTTGGCATTTTATGCCGGGCGCGTATTGGCACAGCAATGGCAAAATACGCCGCATTGGTTCGGTGAGTTTGAGCTACGTAAGCGCTATCCGGCCTTACCGCTACTGACCGATGATTTTTATCAGCATATGGCCGTGGTTTATCGCGATGATGGTGAGGTTAATAATCAGTTTAATATGACTGACTCGCTATTTTTTGCTTTAGAGCCGATAGGACTGCGGCTGTTTGGTCATATTGATAGAGCGTTTCAAGCAGTGCAAGGTGGTCAAGTGGCAAGCGGGCTATATCAAGCAGTGAGTGCAAGACTACCAAACGCCATTGATAATACCCATATATTACCCGTAGACAGCGCACCACCTGCTGATAAAAACGTGACTGAAGTAGGAACGACTCAGCATAACAGACAAGACATTTATACAAATCGTGTTAATAGTAATGCTGATAACGGGCTGCAAACAATACCTGAAGTTGTCCAAACAGAGGCGGTATCAGCAAAGCCTAATTTATCGACCGCTTCATTAGAAAGCTCCACTGTACAAACTATAACGGCAGAAACTGCGTCAGTAGCATCTTCACAAGCAGCGTTAAAAGAAGTTGCAGTAAAACCAACAGTAAAACCCGCACCAACTCCAGAACTTTTTACTCAATTGCTGATAGAGCTTGATGAAATAGACGTCGCCCAAAGCGCTGGCAAGACAGAGTATGAGCAAGCCCGTAAAGTTTTAGATCAATTTGAGCAGCATATTGCTAAGCAAGAGAAACCGCGCGCGCAAGTTATGTTTTCAGCAAAGCATTTGGTAGCAAAGCAGCAAGCCCTAACAAGATTGCAAGACGCTGCCCATGCAGGTAATAGCGCGGCGATGCTACGTTTGGCGATGTATGAGCTGCTTAGTGAAGGAATAAATACGGATAAAGTGGCTGGTATGGAAGTAGGCGTAGAATGGGTTCAGAAAGCCGCGAGCAAAAACGACAGCCGTGCCCAGCGCCTATTAAGTAAGCTCTACTATCAAGGATTTGGCGTGCCGCAAGATATGACTAATGGGAAATACTGGCTTGAGCAAGTGGCCAAAAATGGTCATCCAGAAGCGGCCAGTTTGATGAGCCAATGGCGGCAAGCGCAAACGTTAATCAGCACACAAAAACAAGAGCAGCATAGCCTCAAACGTTATCAGCTATTGTTTGCGGTAATCATTGTTATTGCTATATTAATCTTCATTATTGTCTAAATACTTATTTTAAATTCTAGCTCTTAAATCCTCGTTTTTAAATCTTTGTTTCTGATAGCAAGTGCTTTAAAACTATTGTTTAGCATTAAATTCAGGTAGAATTGGCGCGTTTTTTATTGGCATTTTTTATTGTCATTTTATAACGTCACCTCCTATCGTCCGATCCATTACTAATCTGGGCTTCTTCATGCCATCTTCTGATAATTCCTTACCCTCTTTTGATAAGTCGACTCAGCCGATACAAAGCCGAGCTGTTTATAAGCCGCCTGTTTATTACCAAGTAACGATTGGGTTGCTAAAACCGCTCTATCGTCTGCAAGTATGGCGCCGCTCGCATAAGCGTGATAATTATCAGCAAGAAGTCGAGCAGCGTTTTGGTAAGCGCTATCCTGCGCCGCCTGTACCTAATGCCAAAGTTAAACCTAATGCGACTGCCAACGAAAATGGCAATCTTAAAGAGAGCAATGGCAAAAAAGTCATTTGGTGCCATGCGGTCTCTTTAGGCGAGACCAATACTGTCGCGCCTTTGCTGGATGCGCTATTGGCAAAAGGCTATCAGATATGGTTGACCAATACCACGCAGACTGGATATGCGCGCGGTGCCAGCCGCTTTGCCGATGATATTGCCCAAGGTCGCTTAAGCCATAGCTATGTTCCTGTCGATAGCCCTGCGGTGATTGAGACATTTTTAGGACATGTACAACCCGTCGCCGCCCTGTTTGTAGAAACCGAGCTTTGGGCCAATATCTTAACCAAACTGTCCGAGCATCATATTCCAAGTGTTTTGGTCAATGGACGGCTGTCGGCGTCTTCTTTTAAAAGCTATCAAAAAATTGGCGCTGTCAGTGCCAGTATGATGAAGAATTTGAGTTTGATTATTGCGCAGGATAATGAATCGGCAAAACGCTTTCGGCAATTGGGCGCTCATAGCGCGCAAATTCGGGTGGCAGGTTCGCTAAAATGGGTAATCAATACGCCAAAGCCAAAAAATGACAATAACAATGACGATAATATAAAAACAGCTGAAATAATAAACGATGGCGCAGACTTGGACTTAGATTTAGGCATAGCAGATCGTCCGATTTGGGTGGCAGCAAGCACCCATAGCGGTGAGGAAGAGATCGTATTATCATGGCAGCAGCAAATCCTATCTAACCCTTTATTAGCTAATAGTTTGCTGATTATCGTGCCAAGACATCCAGAGCGTTTTGATGAAGTGGCAGAGCTGATTGAAAAATCAGGATTGGCGATGGCGCGGCGTAGTGCTGAAGATGCCATTAGCGCAAATACTCAAGTCTATCTCGCTGATAGTATGGGTGAGTTGATGCGCTGGTATGCGCTTGCCGATGTGGCATTGGTAGGCGGCTCATTAGTCGATATTGGCGGACATAATCCCGTTGAGCCGGCAAGCGTAGCAACGCCAGTATTGATGGGTGCTTATACACAATCTTGTCAAAGTGTGGTTGATAAGCTTGCTAGCGTTGGAGCGTTATATCAACCAAATAATGTGTTTTATAGCGCGATTAGTGCGAATGGCCAAGTATCTCAGCCGCTATTACAGCCGCATCGCTCTGAGAGTAAACAATCTTCTTCAGATGATGATGTCAATCTTCTTTATCAGCAGCTAAAGTATTGGCTCAGTCATCTATCCTTAGCAAAACAGGCAGGGCGAGCGGGTGCAGCAATGACCGAGCAGCAGCAAGCAGTCTTGCATCGGCAGCTATCGATGATTGAAGGTGTTATTGAACAATACGCTCAACCATCTTTTGAGCAAGACCTGAGCCAAGACGTGAATTAACAGCGGATATAAGTGACGCTATGAACTGTATATTATTACCAGCGACCAACTTTCAACATGATAACGCGTCTGCGTATATCAATGATTTGGCGCAAATTGCTCATGTGAATAAAGTGCTAAATGCCCAAGTAGGCGATAGGTTGAAAATTGGTCAGCTTGGTGGTCAGCTTGGTAGCGCTATCATTAAAAATATTACGCCTGACAGTATTCAGCTAAGTGATATAAAGCTGATCATCAATCCGCCACCAAAGCTTAATCTTACGGTGGTGTTGGCATTGCCACGGCCAAAGGTGTTACGCCGCCTAATCATGGATATGACCGCGCTCGGCGTTAACGATATTATTCTTATCAATAGCTACCGTACGCAAAAAAGCTATTGGCAAAGTCCAATGCTAGCTCGCCTTGACGAGTTTGTGTTAGAAGGGTTGCAACAAGGCGTGGACACAATTGCGCCGCGCATTAGCCTGCAAAAACGCTTTAAACCCTTTGTCGAAGATAAGCTTGCAAGTTTAATCACCAATCGCGCTATCGTTGCTCATCCTTATAGCGCGCTGTCATTTGCGCAATATGTCCAGCAACCACTGGCAAAACCTAAGACAGCTCATGAATCGGTTTTACCAAGTATGGTATTTATCGGTGCTGAAGGTGGCTGGAATGATTATGAGATTGAGTTGCTTGCTGAGCAAGGATGTACGCTAGTTAATATCGGGCCACGCATCTTACGTACCGAAGCGGCGGTCAATGTCATTTTGGGACAATGGCTGCTACAAGGTCGAGATTAAGCTCAGGCAGATACATAAATCATTGATATCTTGTTAAAAATTAGACCAGTTTATCGGCACAGCAGGGCCAGATAAATGTATTGATAATTAATCTCATTTCTATTAGTATAATGTGTCTTAGATATTAAGGTCTTATTAATCCCGCTGTTTAATCATTTTCTAATGATTTTAATGTCGTCTTATCTCACTTATCCGTAGCACCATTATGGGGAATGCCATGTCATTAACTGCTATCAGTGCAAATCTATCTTCTAGTAAGCTTACTTTACCTATTGCTGTATTTAGCATGATGTTGGGTCTTGCGGGCTGTAGTAACTCATCGACGCCAGAAGAAAACGTAGATGCTGACACTACAACCACTGCTGAACAATCTGGCACTGAGCAAGAAGTGGCGAAAAATGATGACGCAACGGCCGCTGGTGGGCAAACCGTTACTATTTACTCATCACGTAATGAGCAGTTGATTAAACCGTTATTGGATAAATATACCGAAAAAACAGGCGTTAAAATTGAGCTGGTCACCGATAAAACCGGCCCATTGATGGCGCGTCTGCAAGCGGAAGGTAAAAACACGCCTGCGGATATGTTATTAACCGTTGACGCGGGTAATTTATGGCAAGCAGCGGAGCAGGGCTTATTGCAACCTGTGTCTTCTACTATTTTAGAAACCAATGTTCCTGCTAAATACCGTGATCCAAAAGGTCAGTGGACAGGTCTGTCTTTGCGCGCGCGTACAATTTTTTATGATCCAAGCAAAGTTAGCGCCGACCAACTATCTACTTATGCAGATTTGGCCGATCCAAAATGGAAAGGCAAACTTTGTCTGCGTTCATCAAAAGCTGTTTATAACCAATCATTGGTTGCAAGCATGATGGAAAATCTGGGCGAAGAAAAAACAGAAGAAATTATTCGTGGTTGGGTAGCTAACTTAGCAACAGACGTCTTTAGTGATGATACCAGTATGTTAGAGGCGATTGCCGCTGGTCAGTGTGAAGTGGGTATTGCTAACAGCTATTATTATGGTCGCCTGCTTGATGAAAAACCAAATTTCCCTGTAAAAATATTTTGGGCGAACCAAGGTACGACTGGTACTCATGTCAACATCTCTGGCGCTGGGGTTATCGCTAACTCAGACAATCCAAATGGTGCGCTTAAATTGATGGAGTGGTTATCTTCTGATGAGGCGCAAGGTCTTTATGCCAGTTCTGATAAAGAGTATCCTGTAAAAGTAGGTATCGATGAGTCAGAGCTACTCAGATCTTGGGGTCCGTTTAAACAAGACAGTATCAGCGTGCAGAAGTTTGGTGAGCTACAAACCCAAGCCATTCAAATGATGGATAAAGCGGGTTATAAATAACAGGCTACAAGTCGCTGAGCGGTTGGTTTTTAGCGATTAGATGTTTAGTCATCTAGCATCTAATCGCGTCATTATGCGTATGACTCGGTAACAATTTATGATAACAATGCCAGAAGCGTCTGCTAAACAAGACAATACTGTCAATGAAGCTAATAACGACAATAATAGCCCGTCTATCAGTCAAGACCATGTCGTCCGCAAACGTATTATCTCGAAATCAGTCTTAGGACTGATTTCGTTGTTTATGCTAGTACCGATTTTAATCGTACTATTATCGTGGACGCAGCCGGTCGCTGATATTTGGACCCACATGCGTCAATATGTGTTGCCGCAAGTGTTAAAAAATACCGTCATTTTATTGCTGATGGTGACACTGATTTCTGGCATTATCGGCACGGCACTTGCGTGGGTGACCAGTATGTACCGCTTCCCGGGACAGCGGTTTTTTGCGTGGGCGCTGATGCTGCCATTAGCGATGCCCGCTTATGTCTTAGCATTTGTCACTGTCGGTATCGTTGACTTTAGTGGACCGCTGCAAACGGCGTTAAGGGAGTTTGGTTTTACCACCGCTATTCCCTCGGTACGTAATGTTTGGGGCGCAGGTTTGGTATTGTCGTTGGCATTTTATCCTTATGTCTATTTGCTGGCACGCCAAGCGTTTTTATCGCAAGGCAGGCGCGCGATTGAAGCGGGGCAGATGCTTGGCTTAACTCGTAGTAAGGTGTTTTTTCGGCTGGCATTACCACAGGCGCTGCCTTGGGTCATTGGTGGTTTGCTGCTTGCTAGCATGGAAACGCTGGCAGATTTTGGTGCGGTATCGGTCTTTAATGTCGATACTTTTACCACGGCGATTTATAAAGCATGGTTTGGATTTTTTAGTCTAACCACTGCCGCGCAGTTGGCCGCATTATTAATCGGCGTGGTTTTTATCGTTGTCTTGTTTGAGCAGTATTGGCAAACCAAGCGTGGTAATACGGTGACGCAAGGTAGTAGCCAGCGTTTTGAAGCCAGTAAACCTGCGAAGTGGGGCATGGCGCTACTTTGTACGCTGGTATTTTTAATAGCGTTTTTGATTCCATTTTTGCAGCTGCTTTATTGGACCGCTTTAAACTTCCAGCAAGACTTTGACGCGCGTTATATTGATTTTGTTAGCAATAGTCTTATGGTTGCCAGTATGACGACGATATTTATCGCATTTTTGGCGATTATTATTGCGTGGGTCAAGCGTCAATATCCGGATAAATCGACCAAACTCATGACTACTTTAGCCAATTTGGGCTATGTGGTGCCGGGTACGGTCTTGGCGGTTGGGATATTTATTCCGATTGCGTGGCTTGATAATCAGCTGATAGCTTTTGGTATTACCTCAACGCAGTTTTTTTCTGGCAGCGTGATTGTGATGCTGCTCGCCTTGTCGACACGCTTTATGACAGTAAGCTTTCAGCCGGTCGACCGTCAGCTACAACGCTTGACCGTCAATCAAGAAGCGGCAGCGAAATTACTCAGTGATAGCCCATATCAGCGCTGGCGGCAAGTGATGCTACCCGTACTTAGCCCTGGGGTGTTAACTGGGTTATTAATGGGTTTTGTCGAAGTTATGAAAGAGATGCCGATTACTTTGATGACGCGGCGACAAGGCTGGGATACACTGGCAGTACGAGTGTTTGAGATGACCAGTGAAGGCATGTGGGGACGCGCCGCCTTGCCAAGTTTGTTGATTGTACTGGTTGGTCTTATTCCTGTTTGGATATTGCTGCGTCAAAGTGATAAACAAGGTTAAACGCCTTTATCATTAAGCAACCATAATCGAAGCGCTATAATCAAAGAGCCTTAATCAAAAAGCCCTAGTTAAAAAAGAAGTATTTTAAAAAAGCCATACCAAATACCGCGTCAATGATGGGTTTTATTCACTAATAGCTTACTGGTACCGTCTATGTATACTAACTTGATGAACGATTCAACCAATCCAGCAGCGCCTAAATCCGTCAAGGTGGGCGGCAAGCCAAGACCGGAGCATGTGAAAAAACCACCGACGACTTTATTAACCAAAGCTCAAGTAGCAAAGCTGCAAGCAGATAGAAGCTTGCCTAAAAATACAGCAAAACAAAATATATTAAAACAAAGCATATCAAAACAAGGTACTTTAAATCAAAGCGTTATAAATCAGACTGTCTCAAATCAAGAAGCAGCAGAACAGAGCCAATCGCAAGATAACCAAGCTATTAAAGCATCGACTAACAACACCAGCGCTGATGACGCTTACTTTAGCGTCCAAGATTTAATCGTTGGCTATAACGATACGATTATCGTTAATGGTTTGACGCTCGATTTACAGCAAGGTGAAATAGGCTGTTTTTTAGGTTATAGCGGCTGCGGTAAAACCACGGCGTTAAGGGCAATTGCTGGTTTAGAGCAAAGCCGCGGTGGCAAAATTCGCTTAAGTAATCAACGTCTGACCGAGCAGACAGCGCGCACCACCTTTGCGGTCGCGCCAGCCAAGCGCGGTATGGGCATGGTCTTTCAAGATTATGCGTTATTTGGCCATTTAAGCGTGGCAAAGAATATCGCTTTCGGTCTTAATAAATGGTCGGCTGCTGACAAAAAAGCGCGTGTTAAAGAAATGCTAGCACTTGTCGAATTGACGGAACATGCCGATAAACGTCCTAATGAGCTATCGGGTGGTCAGCAGCAGCGGGTGGCATTAGCACGTGCGTTGGCACCAAAGCCTAAACTCTTGCTACTTGATGAACCGTTTTCTAATTTAGATGTGGTACTACGTGAATCACTGGCGATGAGCGTGCGTGATATCCTTAAACGTACCAATACCACCGCTATTTTGGTCACCCATGATCAAAACGAAGCCTTTGCTTTAGCGGATAAAGTCGGGGTCATGGATAAAGGTAAATTGGTCCAGTGGGCCACGCCAAGTGAGCTATATCATGAGCCAATCAGCCCATTTGTCGCTGAGTTTGTCGGCGAAGGGGCAATGATAGACGGCATCATCAAAGAAGGTCATGTCGAAACCGCACTTGGTGATATTTATCGGCGCATGGAAGTCTATGACGAGTTAGGGCAGCCACTATATTGCGAGTACGACTATCCGAACGGCACACCGATTAAAGTATTGGTACGTCCTGATGATATCGTCCATGACGATGAAAGTGCGCAGACGGCTTTAGTCGTCGGACGCGTATTCCGCGGGGCAAACTATCTATATCGCTTACAGCTTGCTGACGGTCAAACCGTATTGTCCTTAGTTGCCAGTCATCATAACCATGAGATTGGCTCGCAAATTGGTATCTTGCCTATCTTAGAGCATGTAGTAGTGTTTGATGAAAAAGACATCAATGCCACCACCTGGTCAGAGTATGATAGATCCGAGCGCGTGGAAGAAATCAGATAGTTATCAGTTTTAAAGTTAACGCTGCTCTTTAAGCGTAGCGAGAGCCTTAAACTTGGCGCGTTGCCAATATATGCAGATAACGTCCCAGCCATTTATACGGCTCGAGTTGTGAGTAGCGTAGCTCCATACGTATTACCGCATCAGAGTCATTATGACCGCCACGTTTGAGCGGCGCATAATCGTGAAATACGCGCAAGCCACTGGCAAGTATGGTTTGATACTCATGCGTCTTTAGCCACGATTCTACTTCTTCTTTAGCGACCGGATGATTGGGTGTGAGGCTTTTTTTATTGTCCGCTTTATACTCTGTATTATCTAATAAGTTAAAATTACCCATAATAAGATTGCGATAATCAAAACTTGCCGGATTATAAAAGCACAGCGATAGCGCGCCATGTTCAGTTAAGTGCTTATCAAAAAAATCCATCACAGCGGCCGGTTCTGCCAACCATTCAAGCAGCGCATGACACATAATCAAATCAAACTTTTCCGTGTTACTCGCGAGCTTTTCTTCAAGCGCTTGATACGGACAAATATACCACCTAATATCTAAATCCTTTTCGACGCTTTCAGCGTTTGCTTGCGCTTTCTCCAGCATATTGGCTGAAATATCATTGATCACCAACTTATGTCCCTGAGCCGCAAGCTCAATGGCGATTTGCGCCAGACCTGCGCCGACATCTAGAATACGTAACGGTCGCCCAAGCATTTGGCTCATCTGCGTACAATAGATAAAAATATCACGGCGCAATACGGCCAAACGAATGTCGCCCTTTAAGCCGCCATAAACCTTTTTTTCAAAATGATCGGCAATCGCGTCAAAGCTGCGGTCTGTGCGCGTATCAGATTGTGCAATGGGCGGTATGATAGCTTGTTTGCTTGGCTGGCTAGTTGCGTGATGAATGGATGGACTGCTTGCTTGGCTCTCTTTTTGTTTCATAAAGTGCTCTGTTTTATCTAAAGTATTTGCAAGGGTTGTTTATAACTTTTATTGGATTTTAATAGGGTTTTAGCGTATAAATAGTACGGTTGAAGTATAGTTTTTTATTAAAGTATCTAAACTAAACTACACTTGTCCATTGCCTAGGATTTCAGGCAATTTTCTGTTTATCACTGCTAAGGATAGCAATCATGGTCTTACCCAATTCATCCATTATAAACAAACCCGCCATGACGCGTGGTCTATTATCGATCGCCATTGCCAGTAGCTTATTGCTCGTTGGTTGTAATGACGATAATGATAAGATTGGTTTTAATAATACGCCCCAACATATCGCCTCTTTTACTGCTGCTCAAATAGATCAAGAGTTGGAAGAAGCCTCAGAAATAGGTAAAGCAGTAACACCAGATGCTATTTGCGGTGTAACCGTAGAAAAAATTAGCTACCAAACTAAAGGGTCAGCAGGTGAGGCAACCAATGCAACGGCTGCTTTGATGCTACCCAGTGGTAGTGCTGATAAGTGTCAAGGTGACCGTCCTGTATTATTACATGCCCACGGTACAGCGACTGAAAAAAACTATGATTTCACGCAAGTGGGTAATACTGATAATCCAGCAGGTGTTAGAGCCACGCTGATGGCCGCGAACTTCGCAGCGCAAGGTTATATTGTAGTCGTACCAAACTATGCAGGGTACGATACCTCTACTTTAGATTATCATCCCTACTTAAATGCAAAGCAGCAATCAGAGGAGATGGTCACTGCACTAGATACGGCGCGTGCGCTTATTAAACAACAGCAAACTGCCAATAATGCTAACTATGTCAAGGTCAAAGATTCTGGTAAGTTATTCATAACCGGCTATTCACAAGGCGGGCACGTAGCTATGGCGACGGCTCGTTTATTACAGGATCAAAATAGAGTTGTTACCGCCATTGCACCATCATCAGGGCCTTATGCCCTAGCTGCTTTTGGTGATGCTATAGTTTCAGGTAATGTGAATGCTGGCGCCACTGCCTTCGTTCCGTTATTAGCTGTGAGTTTGCAAAAAGTAGATAATAAAATTTATCGCAATCCAACGGAAATTTTTTCCAAACAGTATGCGGATACTAAGCTACCAACAACATCAAGTTTTGAAGACTTGATAAAGACTGGTAAATTACCAAAGACCGCTTTATTTCAGTCAGCACCGACAGAAATACCTCAGCTTGACCCTGTTTCACCCAGTGATAAATTTGGTTTTGCAGAAGAAAACTATTTGATTCAAACCAGTTTTCGTGCCGCTTACCTAGCAGATGTTCGGTCAAATCCTGATGGTTTAGTGGGAGGGAATGGTTTACTACCAGCGGCTAGCCCGCAAAATGAATTGCGTAAAGCTCTAAAAGATAATGATTTGCGTGACTTCATTCCTCAAATGCCTACGCTTATCTGTGGTGGTAATCAAGATCCAACTGTATTTTTTGATCTGAATAGTGGCTCAATGGCTGCCATATTACAACAAGCAAACGCTGATTCTGCGAATAAACTTAACGTTACAGTTCTAGATGTTGATACTACTAACAATGATGATCGTGTACAAAATCCAATAACCCCGATCGGTTCAGCACTAGATAACCCATGGATGCTCACCTCAGCAATAACTGATGTCCAAACTAAATTTACAGGTACGGTTGATCAAGTCTCTACAACGGCTTATACAAAAGCTTACACCAATGCTTATCAAAAAGCGCTTGCCGACGGTAAAACAGCCGCTCAGGCTGATCTATTGGCTGTTAAAGTGGGCGAAGATGCTGCGCAATTTACTGTAGCTAGTACTTACCACGCTGGTCTGGTCAGCACTGCTTGTACACAAGCCACCCGTAAGTTCTTTGAGCAAAATTTTAATCAATCGTAAGATTGTTTAAGTTTGAGTCTAATATTCATACTAATAAAAAAAACTGTATCCTTTGGATGCAGTTTTTTTATGAAATAGCCTTTAAAAACAGCAAAGGCAATGCCCAATTATTAAAGTCGTTTTTATCCTTATCGCTAAAGATAAAAACGAGCGCTAATCAGCTGTTTTGCTTGATTTTAATAGCATCTACAATCCCCTAAATAGACAAAAATGTGTTAAAATAGCTTCTTCAATTAAACGTTATTTCTAACAAAAACCGTATCGCCATTTTCGTATTGTTTAGCCTGTTTGATAACGCTTTTTATAGTCTGTATATCATGGATAATGACGCTTTTTAGCGCCTTTATTTTTGTACAACTATCAGCATTTTTAACCGAGCCAAATACTAGAAAAAGAATGTGAATAAAGGAGTGTATATGAGCGACTCGATCAGTCCTATTGCCATCGTGGATGAATTAAAGCAGTCCTATCTGGATTATGCGATGAGCGTGATCGTCTCGCGCGCGCTGCCTGATGTGCGTGATGGGTTTAAGCCAGTGCACCGCCGTGTGATGTACGCGATGCATGTGTTGTCCAATGATTATAACAAACCTTATAAGAAATCAGCACGTGTGGTCGGTGATGTCATCGGTAAATATCACCCGCATGGTGATAGTGCGGTCTATGATGCAATTGTACGGATGGCACAGGACTTTAGCTTGCGTTATCCGATGGTTGATGGGCAAGGAAACTTTGGTTCGATTGACGATGATCCACCGGCGGCGATGCGTTATACCGAAGTGCGTATGACCAAGCTGACTCACCAAATGCTAGCGGATTTGGATAAAGATACGGTCGATTGGGAAGACAACTACGATGGCTCTGAGCGTATGCCAAGCGTCTTGCCTGCGCGTATTCCAAACTTATTGGTCAATGGCGCAACCGGTATTGCGGTTGGTATGGCGACCAATATGGCACCGCACAACCTGACTGAGGTGATTAATGCCTGCTTAGCGTATGCCGAAAACCCGCAAATATCAGCCGAAGAGTTGATGTCGCATATATCAGGGCCTGACTTTCCTACCGGCGGTGTGATTTATGGTCGGGCGGGTATTTTAGACGCTTATCGCACGGGTAAAGGCCGCTTGCATGTACGCGGTCGCTATATCATTGAGCCAATGAGCGATACGGGCGTCAACCGTGACCGTGAGCGCATTGTCTTTACCGAAGTACCTTATCAAACCAATAAAGCCAAACTGATTGAGCGTATTGCTGAGCTGGTACGCGACAAAAAAATCGAAGGCATTACGGAGATTCGTGACGAGTCTGATAAAGACGGTATGCGTATCGCCATCGATTTGCGCCGCGGTGAAACGGCAGAAGTGATTGTCAATAACTTGTTCTTGCAAACGCCGCTCGAATCTAGCTTTAGTATCAATATGGTGGCGCTTGATAACGGTCAGCCAAAGCTGTTGACTTTGCGTCAGCTAATTGCCGCCTTTGTCCGCCATCGTCAAGAAGTGGTGACGCGTCGTACTATTTTTGAGCTTAATAAAGCCCGCGTTCGTGGTCACTTATTAGAAGGCTTAACTGTTGCCTTAGCCAATATTGACGAGATTATTGCGACGATTAAAGCCTCTGCAAACCGCGGCCTTGCTCGTGAAAACCTACTCAATAATACGTGGGGTTCAGGCAGCGTCGTTGCGATGCTAACTGCGGCAGGTAGCCAGTCGGTACGTCCAGACTTCATCGAAGGTGAAGACCCAAAAGCGCCGTTTGGTCTGATTGACAATCAAGAAAGCTATCGCTTATCCCTTGAGCAGGTCAATGCCATTTTAGACATGCAGCTGCATCGTCTGACGGGGCTTGAGCAAGACAAATTGACCGAAGAATACCAAGATTTATTACGTGAAATCGCTCATTTAGAGTCAATTCTTGGTGATTTTGATAAATTAATGACCATTATCTCAAACGAGATGATTGAGATTCGTGAAAACTTCGGTGATGAGCGTCGTACCGATATCATTGATTCCCGTATGGACTTTAATCGTGAAGATCTGATCCCAGAGCAAACCGTTGTGATGACGGTATCGCGTACGGGCTATGCAAAAACGCAGCCGATTGACGATTATGTGGCGCAAAAGCGTGGCGGTAAAGGCAAATCTGCAACCGCGATGAAAGAAGACGATGTGATTGATCACTTAGTTGTGACCTCAACGCACGCAACGGTATTGTGTTTCACCGACACAGGCCGTGTATTTAGCTTACGTGGTTTTGAAGTGCCGATTGCCAGCCGCGGTTCGCGTGGTCGTCCGCTAGTGAATTTGATTGGTTTAAATGCTGATGAAACGGTCACCACGATATTGCCAATACCGCAAAATACCGCGGATGTGAGCGGGCATTTTGTCTTCTTTGCCACGGCAAATGGTACGGTTAAGCGTGTTGAGCTTGAACAGTTTGCCAATATTCGCTCGAACGGTTTGATTGCTGTTGGCCTAGAAGATGATGATAAATTGGTCAGCGCCCGTATTACCAATGGCAGTCAAGAAGTGATGTTATTTGCTTCGAGCGGTAAAGCCATTCGTTTTGATGAAAATGATGCGCGCGTGATGGGCCGTACTGCTAAAGGTGTGCGCGGTATGCGTCTGGCAGCCGATGAATTTATCAAATCGCTGGTGGTTATCGAAGATGATGTGCGCGAAATCCTTATCGCTTGTGAAAATGGCTTTGGTAAACGTACCTTTGTCGAAGAATTTAATACTCAAAATCGCGGCGGTGGCGGTGTTATTGCTATCAAAACCAGCGCCCGTAATGGCGCCTTGGTTCGGGCGACCAAGGTTGAGCCTGAAGACGATATTATCTTAATCTCTGATAAAGGCACGCTGGTTCGTACGCCCGTTGAACAAGTGGCAAGCTCGGGTCGTAATACCCAAGGCGTTACCTTGATTCGTCTGTCAAAAGATGAAAAACTGGTGGCCATGGCGTGCGTTGAGAACGAAGAGGGCGACGACGAGTTGGTCGAGGCGATGAAAGAAGATGGTACTTTTGGCGTAGAGGGTCAAGAACAAATCGATATTGATGCCGAAACTGGCAACAGCGCGACGACCGACGTCAACGATGTTATCGATATTGCCAATGACTATACGTTAGATGATGAAACGTCAAATGATGTAGCTGATGAAACGTCAAATGATGTAGCTGATGAAAACACCGACGATGACGAGTAACCATATCAGTTGTTAGCTTTTTAGTTTAGTGAGTAATACTGCTCTAGAATAAGCCTCTGACGTCATCGTTGGAGGCTTTTTTCTGAGCGCTGTTTATTCTTACAGCGTGTTTTTTAGCTTTTAACTTTGTATGCTTAGCTTCTATAAAATTATGATAAATAATATCTATTAAGCGCTATTTTTTAAGGCCGTTGTTATGCTTACGACCAATCAAACTTTTCAAGGAACGTTAGCCGCAATATCATCGAGTTTTTTATTCTCGATGATGTTTTTGTTTGGGTTATTTATGCTGCCCTTGACAGGAACACAGGTAGCATCATGGCGCATATTGATGATGCTGTTGAGTTTGCTTATATTGGTCAGCTTTACTAAGCAGTGGCAACATGTCTTTGACTATTTAAAAACCTTAAAAACGCCAAAAGAATGGCTGATATTTATCTTGCCGACGCCGATTTTGGGTGGGCAAATTTGGCTATTTATGTGGGCGCCGGTCAATGGCTTTGGGCTTGACGTCACTTTGGGCTATTTTTTATTGCCGCTGGTGATGATCATATTGGGGCGCTTTTTTTACTATGAGCATATGAGCGCGCTACAGTGGTTAGCGGCACTGTTGGCCGCTTTAGGTATCGGTCATGATATTTGGCAATATGGCACCATCTCTTGGGTTACGTTGTTTGTCTGCTTGGGTTATCCGCCTTACTATCTGCTGCGGCGTAAGCTTGCCGTACCGCCGATTACTGGTTTGTTGTCAGATTTGACCTTGCTGACGCCAGTGGTACTTATTATGTTATACAGCAGTGGCGGCTTTAGCGTGGCGGCACAAAACATGAAGTTTTGGTATTTATTACCGCTGCTTGGCGCGTTTAGTGCGCTTGCGATGTCATTGACCATGATTGCGAGTAGTAAATTACCCGTCTCGTTATTTGGTGCCCTAAGTTATGTAGAACCAATGCTATTGTTTGTGTTATCTATCACCGTGTTAAACCAGAGCATTGAGGAAGGCGGCTCGTTATTTATGTACGGCATGATTACGCTGGCGCTATTTATTATGATTGCTGATAGTGTGATGGGTTATCTTCGTCGCCGCCGCGACAACCATTTGCATGGCTACCGCGAGCCACAAGTGGGCGGTTTTCCGCCGCGTCGCCGCTTGATAAATTACCGTATCGATGGGGTGTTAGCCGCACATCGTTTCCGTAAGATGCGTCGTTATCAAAGGAAACTCGATAGCATACAGCGTAAAATCGAGCAGCTTGATAGCAAATAAATCTTTACATGTATGGCAAATGAATAAGCCTGATTTTTAAATGAACAGACGGGTTAAGCCGATGTATTGCGTATCTATGCCGACTTTGACATAATGCTGAGCATGAGATACACAAGCGTTTATCTTAATTTTATTTAGTTGGATAAAAGGTTTTATCAACGACAGCGCTCATAGACAAAAGGCCTCCGACGTTCGCGTCTGAGGCTTTTGTTTTTTTTCAAAATTGCCAAGGACGTGCGCTTATTTTTAAAGGCAATTGTTATGCTCCTCACCAATCAGACGTCGCAAGGCACCATCGTTGCAGTCGCCGCAAACTTTTTATATGCAGGGTTGTTTTTATTTGGTCTATTGATGCAGCCGTTATCAGGGACGCAAGTCGCTGCTTGGCGCGTGCTGATGATGCTACTCAGTTTGGTGCTACTGGTCAGTGCGCTGAAACAATGGCAGCATATTTTTGATTATTTAAAAACCTTAAAGACGGCCAAAGAGTGGTTTTTATTTATCATTCCTACGCCGATTTTGGGTGCGCAAATCTGGATATTTATGTGGGCGCCGGTCAATGATTTAGGTTTAGAGGTGACCTTGGGTTACTTTTTATACCCGATGATTATGATTGTCGTGGGGCGCTTTTTTTATAATGAAGACATGAGCTTGCTGCAATGGCTTGCGACTATTTGTGCGGCGCTCGGTATTGGCTATGATGTGTGGCAATATGGCGCTATTTCTTGGGCGACTTTATTTGTCTGTTTGGGTTATCCGCCTTACTATTTGCTGCGGCGTAAGCTTGCCGTACCGCCCATCACCGGACTTATCTCGGATTTGGTGTTATTAACGCCGGTGGTGTTGGTGATATTATACTTAAGCGGCGGTTTTAAGCTGGCGTTCGCGACCGATAAGTTGTGGTATCTATTGCCGCTACTCGGTATTATTAGTACGGCGGCGATGGCGCTGACCATGGTTGCTAGCCAAAAGCTACCCGTGTCGCTATTTGGCACTTTATGCTACCTTGAGCCGATATTTTTATTTATATTTTCCATCACCATTTTGCACCAAAGTATCAATGACGGCGGCTCGCTGTTTATGTATGGCATGATTGTTGTTGCGCTGCTGATTATGATTGCTGATAGTGCGCTTGGTTACTTGACACGTAAGCGTCATGACCGCCTGCAAGCGTACAATGAGCCACAAGTCGGCAGTTTCCCGCCGCGCCGCCGCCTAAAAAATCGCCGTATCAAAGGGGTTTTGATTGCGCATCGGTTTCGTAAAATCAGAAAGTACCAGCAAAAAATTGACAAGATAACGCGCAAAATCGAAGAGCTACATGCTAAGTAAGCTTTGCTATAAAGGCGCTCAATTAGACTCAGCAAGCATTGTTTTTCATTATATTTTTCGTTATTGCTCTACATAGTTTCTGTATTAAAGGGCGATTAATTGCGCTATTATCGACAATAAGGGCGCCTTGCTCAATCATGTTTCGTAACGTTCAATTGTGCTCAATAAGAGTCAATAGTGAAGGGCGGGCGTAGCCTATTAATATATGTCTTATTTAAGATTATCGCTTATTCACATTATAACTAGGATGGTTTATGTTACATCTTCATCATTTAGCAAATTCACGCTCGTTTCGTATTTTATGGCTATTAGAAGAGCTTGGACTCGATTATAAATTGACCTGTTACGAGCGCAACAAGGCTTACCGCGCCCCAGACAGTTTAAAACAAGTACATCCGCTTGGTCATGCGCCCATATTAGAGGTAAACGACCGTGCGCTCGTCGAGTCGGGATTTATCATTGAGTACTTGATTAAGCATTATGATAAAGAACATCAATTTAAGCCTGCTGATGACAATGAAGCGGCATGGGATGCTTATACGTTTTGGCTACATTTTGTAGAAGCGTCACTCATGCCGCCATTGGTCATGCGTCTGGTCTTTACCAAAGTGGTTGAGCAATCGCCGATGCTGATCAAACCTGTGAGCAAAAGCATTCGCAATCAGGTCGAAAAAAGCATGATTAGCAAAAGTTTGGATACAATGCTGGCCATGATGGAGCAACATCTGCAAGATAATCATTGGTTTGCAGGCGCAGAGTTCAGTGCCGCGGATATTCAGATGCATCTTGCGGTCGTCGGTGCCAATGCGGGAGCAGGTTTAGATAGCAGTAAATACGCCAATATCTTAAACTGGCTAAAACGCTGTGAAGAGCGCGACGCTTTTAAACGTGCAGAAGAAAAAGGTGGGCGTTTAAAGTTTTAGATGCAGCACACTTCATCATTAATAAATGACTGAATTCATATTAAAATAAAGGTTTTGTTTATTTATAGACAAAACCTTTTTTAGGATAAAAAATGACAGACTTAAATAAAACAAACAACCAGACGACGGATGTTGGTGCGGTTACCGAACAACCCATTAATATGGCTGAAGGTCATAGCAATAACCAGCAGGTTTCTATCAAAGCTTGGTCACAAAAGCTACTGGTAGTACTCCTATGCCTTGCGAGCTTTTATGGTGGCTGGAAATCCTATGAATCCAATATGGTCAATGAATGTACGGCCAATGGTGGGCAAATGATTGAGGGTCAAAGAACCATGCTATGCCAGTCTTTATAAAGTCGTCTTTATAAAAACATCACTATAAGAACGTCGCTATAAAAAGTATTTAGATAAAGAGTTTGCCTATGTTAAAGCTTACCTTTTTGGGCACCTCAGCGGGCGTGCCAACCAAGCAGCGTAATGTTACCGCATTAGCTGTTGAGTCTCTTAATCCCTATGCCTCAAACACCCAAAACACGACTCAATCTAAAAAATCACGGCCTTGGGTGTTGGTTGACTGCGGCGAAGGCACACAGCAGCAGCTCTTACATACTAAGTTATCTTTACATCAGCTCCAAGCCATTTGCATCACTCATGTGCATGGCGACCATTGTTATGGTCTGCCAGGGCTACTAGCGAGTGCAGCAATGTCAGGTCGCCGTGAGCCGTTAATCATCGTTGCGCCAAAAGCAATCGCCACGTTGCTTGAAGCGATAACTTTGACGACAGAGCTATATTTTCCATTTGTTATTAACTTTATGGCGATAGAAGATTTGTTGTCTGAGCCAAATGATAAGCATAAAGGTAAAGTAACGATCAATTTAGACCACCAGCATCAGCTGGTTATAGATATTCATCCTTTATCACATCGCGTGGCCTCTTATGGCTTTGCCATTACCCAAACTATCAGCCGCCGTACGCTGAATACCGATAAATTGACAGCCGATGGTATTCCAGCGGGCGCGCTGTGGGGCAAGCTGCAGCAAGGCAAAGATGTCACAGCCGAGGATGGTCGCACACTTTATTCAGCCGATTACGTCGATAATAATAGTCAGTGCACAAAGGTTGTGGTGGCGGGCGATAACGATACGCCAGAGTGCCTAAGTGCTGCGGTAGTCGATGCCGATTTATTGGTACACGAAGCCACTTATACCCATGAGGTGTTAAATAAGATTCAGGCAAAAAACCCAGACTTTGATCCGATGCACAGTAGCGCGCAATCGGTCGGTCAATTTGCCCAAGAAAACAGCGTTAAAAATTTAATTTTGACCCATTTTAGCGCGCGTTATCAAAGCTTTGATAATCCTCATAGTGATACGCCCAATATGGCGCATATCCGCTTGGATGCCCAAAGTGCTTATCAAGGCAATCTATGGTTAGCCGCTGACTTTGATCAATATATGGTAAATGGCGCAGCTGACTTAGTAAGCGCAGAAGAGGGGAGCCGCGTACAGTATCTAGGCTCTGCACGCGACCATCATTCATGACTTATAGTCATATTTAAGATTGATTGTCCTCAGCTGCTAATTGCATTTGTCCTATCCAGTAACGGCTAAATTGATAGGCCACGCGCCCCGAGCGGCCACCGCGCTCTGATGCCCAGCGTAATGCTGCTGCTCTAATGTCGTCAGGTAGCGTATTATTTTCCTCTGCATGATGATTACTTTCTTTAACGTCACTCGCATTATCTAGCTTGCGGTTTGGCGAAAGTGATAAATAATGGCGCACGATGTGTAAATACGTGTTTTGATCCATCGGATGAAAGGACAGCCAAAGTCCAAAGCGATCAGACAAGGAGACCGTTTCATCAATGGTTTCATAAGGGTTGACCTCGTCAGTCTGACCGTTATAAATATTGACATTGTCTTTCATCAACTGCGGCAAAAGATGGCGACGATTACTGGTGGCATAGACGAGTAGCTTGTCTTGCTCGGAATCCAGTGCGCCGTCCAACACACTTTTTAGCGTTCGGTAACTCTCATCTTGACCGTTAAATGCCAAATCATCACAGTACACCACATAACGGCAACCACAGTCCGCTGGTAGCGCATTAATCGCAGCGCGTATCTTATCAAGCATCCGCAGGTCATCGCGAGCGATTTCGATGATACGTAGCCCTTCGCTATGATAGGCTTGTAGCAGTGCCCGAATCAGCGATGACTTGCCAGCGCCGCGTGTGCCTGTCATCAGGACGTGATTGGCAGGATAGCCCTTTAAAAACTGGCGCGTGTTTTGTACCAGTTTTGCCTTTTGCGTATCGATACCATGCAAGTCATCTAAACTTAAAAACAAATTCACTGCCAACGGCTCCAGGTGCCCTTGTTGACCGCCAACCCAACGATAAGCAAGCTGGGCAGGATCAATCTCGATAGTTGGCGTGACCTGCTCTTGCAAATACTGCTCAAGTAAATTTAATACATGGTCGGGTAGGGCGTAATTCATAACAGGCGTAGTAGATTGGGGCATAATACATAGTCGCTTATAATTTAGTTACTTATAATCATAAAAATGGCAGATTGCCTATTACATCTATCAAGTACATACATCAAGGCAGCACTTATCATGAAAAATAGTGCCAGTAATCAAGCTGCAATTCAAGCAAAGCCCAAGCAAGACTTGGCAAAACAAACGTTGCAAACGGATGCGCAGCAAATTCTGCCTATATTGAGCATAGCATTCTTGGACTTGCAGTATAATAAGATAACACATCAGCGTATCAGTCAGCAGAATGTCACTAATGCGCTTGAATATCAAGGTTTAACACGCGCCAAGCATCCCCAGTTTGGTGAGGTCATGATGAAATGGCAATTAAGTACAGATGCTCATCGAAACGGATCTGATGTATCTTATGAGGCCGACGTTCTAAAATTTATCAATCAGCTCTCGAACCATCAGGGTAGATTTTCTTCTATCGCGCCGCCGCTATTAGCCAGTCATCATTTACAGCTACAAGTATTAAATAACAGTCAAACACTCACCATTGTTGTTATGCCAAATTATGCCAACGGCAGTGTGGCGCATTATTTAAGGCAAAGCCTGACTACCGAGCAAAAGCAGCAATTAATCATTCAAGCAGCAAAACTTATTGCCGATTTACATCGCATAGGCTGGCTGCATAATGATATTAAGCCGAGTAATATTTTGCTAGATGCTTTCGTGCCAAGTCATACGGCTATTGGCGGTATCGTACCTAATTTATTATTGACTGACTTTGCTTTGGCAGAACCCATTAATAATGGTATTACTCAAATAAATAAGAAAAATAGTACGGAAAATAATGCTGGCACGCCCGCTTACCTTGCCCCTGAACGCTGGCAAGGGCAAGGCGCAACGCTGCAAAGCGATATTTATGCGTTTGGGATAATGCTATATGAAATATTAACGGGCATGCGACCGTTTAAGATTGATAATCCGAGTGGTGCGCCGTTAAGAGAATGGGCGACTCAGCATTGCCAACAGCCAATCGCAACATTGCCGTTAGAGTATAGTCGCTATCAACGTATTATCAATAAAGCGTTGGCGAAGAGAATTGAAAAACGTTATCCAAGTATGGAAGAAATCGTGATGGATTTGAAAAGGTTATAATCATGAACGCTAAATGCTAGACACAAAAAAACCTGCTAAAAAGCAGGCTTTAATATTTGGTCTAAGATGTACTATCCGAAAATGGTGGGGCTGGAGAGACTCGAACTCTCACACCTTGCGGCGCCAGAACCTAAATCTGGTGCGTCTACCAATTCCGCCACAGCCCCATTTTCGTTACTCTATCATCAAAGGCAGTTAAATTCAAATGCCATCGAGATAGTTAACTGATTCGGTAGTGCGTCTCAGTGGTTGGCTATTATATAGAGTTTGAATCGTTTGGCAACCCCTATTTGCGATTTTTTTTAATTATTTGGCCATTATTTTTGCTAAATTTCATAAATATTTGATATTTATAGGAATTTTTTATAATGATTTCTGGTTTTAATTTCAATTATTTTGCTCTGATGCGGTAATCTCTAATTGCTGTAATTTGCGCGTCAAAGTATTGCGCCCCCAACCCAGTAAGTTGGCGGCAGCTATTTTTTTACCGCCGCTATGATTGAGAGCAGCTTGCAGCAACACACGCTCAAACTCGGGCGTTGCGGTTTGTAAAATATCGGTTTCACCCGTTTGCAAAGACTGCTTCGCCCATATAGCCAACGCTTGCTGCCAGCTTTGCTTATCATTCGTTTGGGTCAGTTGACTGTTCTGGCTGTTTTGCATGTTTTGATGCACGTGATATGCCGCATTGCTTTGTTGCTCTACATTAGGGTCAGCATTGTCTAGCAGCTCTGGCGGCAAATCCTCAATCATAACGATGTCGCCCGTGGTCATTACCGTCAACCAAAGGCAAACGTTTTCAAGTTGACGAACATTACCGCGCCACGCAAAAGATTGCATCATCTGAAGCGTGGTAGGATGCAGCTGCTTTTCGGCGCTATTTAATTGTTTGGCGGCGCGCTGCATAAAGTAGGTAGCTAATGCAGGAATATCTTCAGGGCGCGTGCGTAAGGGCGGCAAGGGCATACGAATCACATTAAGGCGATAAAATAAATCTTCACGAAATTTGCCTTGTTTGACCAATTCTTCTAAGTTTTGGTGGGTAGCGGCAATGATGCGTACATTGACTTTGACCGGCTGCTGTCCGCCGACGCGAAAAAACTCACCGTTGGCCAGTACGCGCAGCAGTCGCGTCTGGGTACTGTATGGCATATCGCCGATTTCATCTAAAAATAGCGTGCCGCCGTCCGCTTGCTCAAAACGACCTTGCCGCGTCGTCGTCGCCCCAGTAAAAGCGCCTTTTTCGTGACCAAACAATTCTGACTCAATCAAGTCATGCGGAATAGCGGCCATATTCAGAGCGATAAAAGGTTGCTGCGCCCTTGGAGAATGGGCATGAAGCGCGCCTGCCACCAGCTCTTTACCTGTGCCTGATTCACCAGTAATCAAAACGGTAATAGGAGAATGCGCTAAGCGTCCAATCGCGCGAAATACCGTTTGCATCGCTTGTGATTGACCAATGATACCGCTCGGATTGTTATTGATATCGCTACCTGTTGGGTTTTTAGGTTTAGATTTAAGTTCGGTGGTCGTTTTGGTTTTCTTGCTGTCTTTCTGGTTAATTTTCTTGTTGTCTTTGTGGGCAGGATCATCTGCATGACTTGCTATTACTAAATTCGGCTGATAATTAATGGCTTTATAAATTGTAGCAACCGCTTCATCTAAATCAAAGGGTTTGGGCAGATATTCAAACGCGCCAGTTTGATAGCTATTAATAGCAGAGCTCAGGTCGGAATGCGCGGTCATAATCACAATCGGTAGCGTAGCAAAATGCTGATGTACCCAATCACTAAATGACAGACCGTCCATCATTGGCATACGAATATCGGTCAATATCACATCTGGTAGCTGGTCGGCTGCTTCATGCTGTTGCAAGATATCGTTCAGGCGCGTCCACGCTGCTTGCGCTTGGGTAAAGCTAATAACCGTTAAGCCTGCCTCTTCAAAGGTATCTGCCAAGATCAAGCGCAGCGCCGCATCATCATCGATAAGCCATAACGTCGCGGGAGTGGCAGCAGGATTATTATCCACGGTGACCATAGAGATTTGCTCATTGCTCGTAAGGTATTTCGCGTCATTATACTGAGTCATGGGTTTCGCCTAATAAGCAGTGAGAAATGGAAAATGAATATAAAATCTTAGCCTTAACGGTCAGCGCTTGGCTGAGAAAAAGGCAGGTAGAGGGTAAAGCGGGTTTGATTGTGCTGATAATGACTTTTAAAACTGCCGCTAAAACCTTGTGCTTGCTTTGAGCTGACGTCAATCATACCATGATGGCGGCTGATGATATCTTGGACGATGGATAAACCTAGACCTGTACCAGCTGCGCGGTTGGTCACCATCGGGAAAAATATCTGACCGATTAATGCGTCGTTTATCCCCGAGCCGTTATCGGTAATGGTGATTTGCAAGACTTGTCTGTGCTGCAAGCTACCGATGGTATGCTGAAAAACAACCCGAGTTTGGATATGCAGCTTAGGTTGATAGTTATCATTAATATCAGAGTGTTTCTGCGCAATAGCTGATGGAAAGTTGCCAAACGTGGCTGGCGTATTTTGCTGCAGCGTTTGCTCAAACTCAGTCATCGATTCGCAAGCATTATTCATCAGGTTTAAAAGCACTTGGATTAATTGATCTTTATCCGCGCATAACTCAGGTAACGATAAATCATAATCACGTTGTAGCACCACGTCTGGATATTGATGAATGATTAAAGCCAAAACGTGCTCTAGCGGTTCATGGATATTGAGCATTTGCCAGTTTGGCAATTGATGAGAGCCAAGAAGCTGACCAATCAACTGGGTCAAACGATCGGTTTCTGAAATGATAATATCAGTATAACTCCGCAGCTTTGCCGCATTCTTTTTCAGGTTATTTTCATCCGTTACATTCAAATTTTCATTCACAATAGCAGAAAATTCATTAAACTTAATAAATTGCCGCTGTAATAATTGCGCCGCCCCGCGAATACCTGCCAATGGATTTTTAATTTCATGGGCGACCGAGCGTAACATATGACGGGCGACGCTATATTGCTGCTGCTGGCGCTGTTCTTCTGAAATACGACTTTGCCGGTCTTTGCCCCATATCTCTATAATAAAATAAGACTGCTGCTCATCGCTAACGGGCGTCACGCTATAATCCACAGATAACGTCAGTCCGCCGTTTAGCTGGGTGTGTATAAGGTGATCATGATCAATAAACGGCTGTTGATAGTGTTTTGCTTGACTAAAACGCTCCGTCAAAGAGTAAGTTTTGTCTTCTCGATTATTATTCCTAATAAGACTGTCTTTCAACGTCAACTCATCGGGCGCAAGCAGGGTCAAGATTGATTGACCTCGCAAACGTCCGCTGCTAATGGCAAGCAGCTGCTCGGCTTGCGCATTTAGCCACCTAATGGTCAGCGCTTCATCAACGCATAAAATAGCGGTAAATAAATGCTGTAATATAAACGTCGAATCTGGGTTCGGTTTGGCAATGGACAAATCAGCCGTCATGGATAATGCCTAAAATTAAGCGATACTGGGGATAATATTTAACCATAAATCAACACACTAGCGCGGCAAAACTGGCGATTATCACAAAAAAAACGTACAATGCGCACAGCCAATTTATCTCTAGCAAGGTCAGCCATGCCCAACACTTCTACCGAGTCGCTTAATACGACTGTTACCACCTCATCAATTTCTACATCGTCAGCTTCTGCCTCATCAGCTTCTATGCCAAAAAACACTGCCACTATTTTTAATCCTGCAAAGCCAAATATAGCGCAAGAAAGCAGTCAGGCAGATGTCAGTCAAGCAAACACTAACCAGCCTTACCACCATAAAGCCAATCACAATCAAAACCGTAGTATTGAGCAAAGTAGCGATGTGACGTTAGCCAATTCAGCGACGATTGATGCGCCCGTGAACGCTGCGCCAAAGATTGGCTTTGTATCGCTTGGTTGTCCAAAGGCGCTGGTCGATAGTGAGCGCATTATCACCGAGCTTAGTCGTGACGGTTATCAAGTTGCCAGCGACTATGAAGGCGCAGACTTGGTTGTGGTTAATACTTGCGGTTTTATTGAGTCAGCCGTGCAAGAATCCTTGGACGCCATCGGTGAAGCGATTAGCAAAAACGGTAAAGTGATTGTCACCGGCTGCTTGGGTAAAGAGGCCGATAAAATCCGTGCCATGCACCCAGCTGTGCTATCGGTTACCGGTGCGCATGCTTATGATGAGGTAATTACTGCCGTCTCGCAGCATGTGCCCAAACCCAAGCGCGATATAGATAGCAACTATGATCCAAAGATAGATTTGATTAATGAGGCGGGGATTAAATTGACCCCCAGTCATTATGCGTACCTTAAAATATCAGAAGGCTGCAACCATCGCTGTACTTTTTGCATCATTCCAAGTTTGCGTGGCGATTTGGTTTCGCGGCCGATTGATAGCGTGATGAATGAAGCAATGGCGCTGAAAAACGCTGGCGTGAAAGAGCTGCTGATTATCTCACAAGATACGTCTGCTTATGGGCTGGATTTAAAATATAAAACCAGCTTTTGGAATGGCATGCCGCTAAAGTCGAAATTTTATGACTTATGCCAAGCGTTAAATGATTTGGGTATTTGGGTACGCCTGCACTATGTTTATCCTTATCCGCATGTCGATAAAGTGGTTGAGCTGATGGGCGAGAAAAAACTACTGCCTTATCTTGATATTCCATTCCAACATGCTAGCCACAGTATTTTAAAAGCGATGAAACGTCCGGCGCATAGCGAAAATACTTTGGCGCGTATCAAAGCGTGGCGTGAGATTTGCCCTGATATTGTTATTCGTTCAACCTTCGTCGTTGGTTTCCCAGGCGAGACCGAAGAAGATTTTCAGTGCTTGCTTGATTGGCTGGTCGAGGCGCGCCTTGATCGCGTCGGTGCTTTTACGTATTCAGAAGTCGAAGGTGCGGTCGCCAATGATTTGCCAAATCATGTACCTGAAGACGTTAAGCAAGAACGCTATGAGCGTTTGATGACACTACAGCAAGAGATTTCGGCACAAAAGCTGCAAGAAAAAGTCGGTAAAACCTTGATGGTATTGGTCGATGAGATTGATGATGAAGAAGGCATCGCGATTTGTCGTAGTTATGCTGATGCACCTGAGATTGACGGTCACGTCTATGTCGATGATATCACCGCGCAAGTCAAAGTTGGACAGTTCCTAACCGTCACGATCGATGACGCCAGCGAATATGATTTGTTTGCCAGTTATAAAGGTTAGAGAGCCACAACGATAACCGAGTGAAAGTTGCCCAATCGTGGGCAGTTTTTGCTACAATTAGCGCAATTTGGCTTTTTACCTATTTGACATCGTTTTTGGCGCTTATTATGCCATTTAGGATAATTTGAAAGGGTAAGCTAAAGTCCAATGCAATTTGTGTTTTACCGCTTATTTTCATTATAATTTCATGCTAACAAGGTGACCTCATGTCTGACAAAAACCCGCGTTACTCTCGTATCTTGCTAAAACTTTCTGGTGAAGCCTTAGCTGGTGGCAAAGAGATGGGGATTGATACCGAAGTGCTCGATAAGATGAGCTTGTCTATCGCCCACTTACGCGGACTTGGAGTACAAGTCGGTATCGTCGTCGGCGGTGGTAACTTGTATCGCGGTGCCCAGTTGCAACAAGAAGGCTTGGTCGGCCGTGTCACTGGTGACCAAATGGGTATGCTAGCCACTGTGATGAATGGTCTGGCCATGCGTGATGCCCTCGAGCGCCGTAATATTAAAACGCGTTTGATGTCAGCATTGCCAATTGGCGAAGTCACTGAAAGCTATAGTAGCCGTAATGCCATTCGTTATCTTAAAAATGGCGAAGTGTGTATTTTTGTCGCGGGCACGGGCAATCCGTTCTTTACCACTGATACCGCCGCTTGCCTACGTGGTATCGAAATCGAGGCGGGCTTAATTTTAAAAGCCACCAAAGTAGATGGCGTTTACGATAAAGACCCAAGCCTCCATGCGGATGCCAAAAAATATGACGGTTTAACCTTTGATGAAGTGCTCGAGCAAAAACTTGGCGTCATGGATTTAACAGCGATTGCTTTATGCCGCGAGCATAACGTCCCACTACAAGTATTTGATATGACCAAGCCTAATGCGCTATTAAACGTCATTATGGGCGAAAATGAAGGCACGCGCGTTTATCATTAAGCGCTCGCTTATTTTATAGATGACTAAATGATTATATGAATAAAGATCATTGATGTTGTAAGCATCAATCGTTGCATAAGATTTATACCTAACAACTTTATACCTAACAATAATGAGTGATTTATCGATAGCGATAAATAAGGATACATGATGATTAAAGAGATTAAGCAAGACGGCGAAGCACGCATGCAAAAAACCTTAGAAGCGCTTGAGACGACTTTTAGCAAAGTACGTACTGGTCGCGCGCACCCAGGTATGCTATCTGGCGTGATGGTTAGCTACTACGGCGCCGATACGCCATTGAATCAAGTTGCCAGCGTCAACGTCGAAGACTCACGCACCTTACTGGTACAGCCATTTGAGCGTAGCATGGTGCAAGCGATTGATAAAGCCATTCGCGAAGCAGATTTGGGCTTAAACCCGATGACTGCTGACGTTATTCGTGTACCGATGCCAGCGTTGACCGAAGACACACGCCGCGATATGCAAAAACTTGCGCGCAGTGAAGCGGAAAACAGCCGCGTTTCTATCCGTAATATCCGCCGCGATATGATGAATGATATTAAAGAGTTAGCAAAAGAGAAAGAGATTTCAGAAGATGACGAGCGCCGCGCCAGTGATGATATCCAAAAAATCACTGACAAATATATTGAAACCATTGATAGCCGCTTGAGCAAAAAAGAAAGCGATTTGATGGAAGTATAGGCGATAGGCGACAGTCTTTTCTCTTTGATTAAAGACGACGCTTTAGCATTATTTTTTCTCTACAAACAGTCAGTGTTAAATAAATATTGGCTGTTTATTGCTGTATAAGAAATTAAGCCATTTTTAAGTAATTGTTTTGTTAAAAACCCTTTATGAAAGCGTTTTTTGCTAAGTTTAGGTTTTTTAATAAGTCATTTACTAAATATGCAATATTTTTCTTAACAGGCGATAATTCGCGTCACCTTACTTTATCCAAACCACAAGCAAGTCAGCCTATGTCTATTTCAGATACTTCATCTCCCGCGCTTCTCCCGCGGCATATCGCCGTCATCATGGATGGCAATAACCGCTACGGTAAAATCAATCAGTTAGGCAAAGGTCAGGGGCATATCGCTGGCAAAGATGCGCTAGACCCTATTGTCGAATATTGCGTTAGCACGGGCATTGAAGTCTTAACCGTCTTTGCCTTCTCTAGTGAGAATTGGCAACGTCCACCGAGCGAGGTGGCTTTGCTGATGCATTTGTTGAGCTTAACCATCAATGAGCAATTACCGCGCATGCAAAAATATCGCATTCGCTTGCGTTTTATTGGTGATCGCAGTCAGCTTAGTGAAGAGTTACAAGCATTGATGTTAGATGCCGAGGCAAAAACTGCTGACTTTGAAGCGATGACCTTGGTAATCGCTATTAGCTACGGTGGTCAGTGGGATATTGCCCATGCTGCTAAGCAGTTGGCGCAGCAAGTCGAAGCGGGCAAGTTGCGCGCAGAAGACATCGATAAAGAGATGCTTGGCGGATATGTGCAATTAGCAGATGCGCCTGCGGTTGATATGTTGATACGCACGGGCGGCGAATACCGTTTGTCAAACTTCCTATTATGGCAATCTGCTTATGCGGAGCTGTTTTTTACTCAAACCCTGTGGCCCGATTTTAAAGTAGCCGAACTTGCTGCGATGATAACAGAGTTTGCTCAGCGCCAACGCCGCTTTGGCAAAACCAGCGAACAAGTAGTAATAGAGCAGCAGACTTCTTAAAATAATTTTAGCAAATAAGCGCTGTAGAAATAATTGCTTAAGTCGTCCGCGAGGTTTGAATTACACTTGTTTGGTCTATGATAAGCTGCTTTAATTGGCGTTAATCCTGTTTAATGGGCTATTATAGAGTGCTGTTATGCTAGATTTTGACCAAACATTTTTCGTTATATAAGGCTCGATAAGTATGTGGCAACGAATTAAGACGGCAATTGTTCTCGTTATTATCGTTGGTATTGCAATGTTTGCGAGCCAAACGCCTATTTTATTTGCACCGCTGCTAGCGATTGGTGTCATTATCGCTGCCCACGAGTGGACCAAGCTGATGCCAAAATGGCAGCAGCCTGCGTTGTTTGTGTTGTTGGTTTTGGCGCTGACCATCGTCTCGCTGATGTTTAAAGTCACCTGGCTGTTTTGGTGGGTGGCATCACTAGTTATCTGGCTGATGGCCCTGTCTTGGGTTCGAGTCTTTCCTAGTCATACCAACTGGTACGGTAAAAAACTGGCTTGGATGGGCGCTATTATATTAACCGCTGCCATTACCGCTATGTTCTATTTATGGCAACTGTCTGCATGGTGGCTGCTGTATGTATTTTTATTGGTTTGGTGTGCCGATAGTGGCGCTTACTTTGTTGGGCGTAAGCTCGGTCGCCGTAAGATGGCGCCAAACGTCTCCCCCAATAAAAGCATGGAAGGCCTAGCAGGCGGCTTGGTCACAGGTTTGCTTGTGGTCATCGTCATTAGTGTCTTTAAACTACAGTTGACTGGTCTACCGTTAGTCGCCTTTGTAGCATTGTCAGCACTGACGATTTTGGGTTCTGTACTCGGCGATTTATTTGAGTCGATGCTCAAGCGCCGCGCTGACGTCAAAGACTCTGGCACCATTTTGCCAGGGCATGGCGGGGTACTTGACCGCATTGATTCGTTATTATCTGCTACTCCGATATTTGCGCTTGGCTTTTGGGCGCTACAGCAGCTTGGTCTAATTGTCGTATAACAATAAGTAGTCCAAAAATAAAAAGCTATCAGGCTAAAGATATAAAATAGGTAGGGCTTACGTATTTGGTAGCGACTAGGCTGCCTCTTATTAGGTTTTATACCTTATATTTATTGTCTTTATTTCTCATTTAATTTCACCGTATTATAGGCATAGATGGTTATGACCCAACGCATCGCCGTACTAGGCGCGACAGGCTCGATAGGCGATAGCACGTTAGCAATTTTGGCGGCACAACCACAGAACTACGACGTTTATGCCTTATCAGGCTACCACCGTTTAGATAAATTATTCGCGCTTTGCCAACAGTTTTTGCCAAAACGCGTCAGTGTGCCGACAGCAGCGGTCGATGATTTCGCTCAGCGTCTTAGTGCCGCTGGTTTAAATATCGACGTGGTCGGCGGTGCTTCAGGGTTGGTCGATATTGCGACTGATCCGCAAACCGATACCGTCGTCGCTGCTATCGTAGGCGCAGCCGGTCTGCCTTCTACTTTGGCAGCAGCGCGTGCAGGCAAGCGTATTTTATTGGCGAATAAAGAAGCATTGGTCATGGCAGGGAAGGTGATGATTAATGCGGTTAAAACGCATCACGCGACTTTGTTGCCTTTAGATTCAGAACACAATGCGATTTTCCAGTGTTTACCCTTTGCGATTCAACAAGACAGTAGCCAAATTCATCAGCCAAACCATGGCGTTCGTAAGCTATGGTTGACCGCGTCTGGCGGGCCTTTTTTACAGAAATCGTTTGCGCAAATGCAGCAAGCAAGCATTGCTGAAGCGGTTAAACATCCCAATTGGTCAATGGGACAAAAGATATCGGTTGACTCAGCAACGATGATGAATAAAGGGCTTGAGCTCATCGAAGCTTGTCATTTATTTGATTTGAGTGAGGATAAGATAAATGTGGTGATTCATCCACAAAGTATCATTCACTCAATGGTAGAATATAGTGATGGTAGCTTTTTGGCGCAGCTTGGCAGCCCTGATATGAAAACGCCTATTGCCCATGCACTTAGTTACCCTGACCGTATCGATAGCGGCTCGCAGCCATTAGATTTATTTGCGTTAAGCGGTTTAGAGTTTATTGAACCTGATTTGCAAAAATTTGCCTGTTTGCGCTTGGCAAGGCAAGCGATGCAAGCGGGTACGCAGGCCACGATTGTACTAAATGCGGCCAATGAGATTGCAGTTGCCGCATTTTTAAATGGGCAGATTCGTCTGACTGATATTGCCGATATTAATGCGCAAGCACTAGATGAGATACAAGTAGCGGTATTAAATGAGACTGCCGATATCGAAGATATTTTAGCGATTGATCAAATAGCGCGTCAGCATACTGATACGTTAGTAGCAAAGTTGGCATGAATCTATAGAAGTTCAGTCATTTGATAAACGATGTTAAAAGAGCATATTGAGAAAAGATCATGACGTTTTTATTAACGCTACTTGCGGCAATATTTGTCTTAGGTCCACTCATCGCCTTACATGAGTGGGGTCATTACATCGTGGCGCGGCTTTGCGGCGTTAAAGTACTGACTTATTCTATCGGCTTTGGTCCCAAACTCTTTGGTTGGACCAGTAAAAAAAGCGGCATTGATTATCGTATCTCGGCACTGCCGCTTGGTGGTTACGTCAAAATGCTTGATGAGCGTGAAGGTGAGGTAGCAGCAGACGAGCTACATCTAGCGTTTAATCGCCAACATCCGCTCAAAAAGATTGCAGTGGTTGCCGCCGGTCCTATTATGAACTTTGTCATCGCTATTGCGCTATTTTGGGTGTTATTTATGACCCCGTCTGAGCAATTGGCAACAAAGATAGGGCAAGTCCTGCCCGATACCCCAGCAGCGATGGCACAGTTGCCTGTGGGTGATAAAATTGTCGCTATTGACGGTCATGACGTCCAAACGTGGGAAGGTATTAACTATCGCCTTGCGGGACGTATGGGTGAAACCGATCATGTCAGTGTCACCTTACAATCTGAGGCGAAAGGTAGTAACGCCACCAAAACCTATCAAGCACCGATTAAAGAATTTATGCAAGGCGACGCGCAAGGCAAAGATGCGTTATCAAGCTTTGGTATGATACCGTGGCAACCAAACATCGCACCAATCGTTGGCAATTTAACGCCCGATGGCGCTGCCAGCCGTCAAGGCTTGCAGGTTGGTGACCGCATTACGGCTATTAACGGTAAAGAGATTACCGACTGGATTAGCGCCACACGTATCATTCGCGACAATCCTGAAACTTTGCTTAATTTCACTGTATTGCGTGATGGTAAACAAGTTCAGTTATCCATCATGCCGCAAGGTAAAAAAGACAATTTAGGTAACGATTACGGGCAAATTGGTGCTATGGTGGCAGAGTCTGAAATTGTCATTCCTGACGCCTACAAAACCACGGTCGTTTATGGTCCTGGGGAATCTTTAATCAAGTCATTTGAAAAGACGGAACAGTTAGCCGTTATGACAGTCAGCTCAATGGGTAAGATGCTGTCAGGTATGATAGGTTTGGAGAATTTATCAGGTCCGATTACCATTGCGAAAGTCGCCAAACAAAGCTTTGATATTAGCTGGCAGATGGTATTATCGACAGCAGCGTTGATCAGTTTGAGCCTTGCGGTCTTGAATCTTTTGCCCATTCCAGTATTAGATGGTGGACATATTGTCTACTACCTTATTGAGCTGATACGCGGTAAACCGCTGTCTGAGGGCGTGCAAATGGTCGGTCTAAATATCGGTTTACTCTTGCTGGCAGGTTTCATGGTGTTAGCAATTGGTAATGATATCAGTCGGCTATTTTGATAAATGATGCGGCGGTTTATTCACTAAAGCATGATGGTTTAATGCTTGCATGCTGCTACAGCGCAGGCAGTTCATGTAATACGGCGATCATTTTCTATTACCGCTACTGTACTAATTTTATTTTTTAGTTTATTTTATGATGCGTTTTATATAAAGTGTCCTGAGTCTGCCGTGCTGAAGTTTTTCGACTTTATGCGAAATGGGCTAGACAACACGTGCTTTTTACCTTAACTTAAGCAAGTTTTTTATTGACGGATAGTGTTTATGCGTACGCCTTTATTTATGAGCGCGGCTGGGTTGCCGTTAGTTGTAGCAATGATGAGTATGCCGGTGCAGGCTGCAGAATTTGTGGTCACTGATATCGGCTTTAATGGTCTACAACGCCTAACTCCTGATAGTCTCTATCCAGTTTTGCCGATTTCGGTGGGTGATACGGTTAATGATAGTCGTTTGGCCGCCAGTATTAAGGCACTATATGCGACTGAAAACTTCGCTGATATTCAAAGTCGTGTCGAAGGCGGCAAGCTGCGCTTTGATGTCGTCGAACGTCCTATCATTGCTGAAGTCAACTTTGAAGGCAATAAACTTATCCCAAAAGAAGGGCTTGAGCAAGGGCTTGGTAACGCCGGTTTGTCTGTCGGTGATGTGCTAAAGCAAGCGACGCTGCAAGGTGTCGCCAACGAGCTACAACAGCAATATATCAGTCAAGGTTATTACAATAGCAATATTGAAGTCGATCAGACACTATTAGATGGTAATCGCGTCAAGCTTGACGTGCGCTTTATCGAAGGTAAACCCGCCAAAGTCGTCGATATCAATATCATTGGTAATAAGCACTTTAGTGATGAGCAGATTAAAGACGTCTTTGCGGTAAAAGAGTCGTCGTGGACGCGCCTGTTATCTAAGTCTGATCGCTATGCCAAAGAAAAGCTGGCAGCAAGTTTAGAAAATCTAAAAGCACTTTATCAAAACGATGGCTATGTACGTTTTTCTGTCGACAATGCGGTTCTTAATATTAGCGAAGATAAAAGCAATGTGTTTATCGAAGTCAGTCTTAGCGAAGGCGAGCAGTATCAGTTTGGCGAGGTGAACTTCTTAGGTAAACCAACCTTTGATAACGCTGAGCTAAAAGAGCTGGTCACGTTTGCGCCCGATGAAAAATATTCACAAGCCAAACTTGATGCGACCACTGCTGCACTGAAGAGCCGTTATGGTAATGAAGGTTATTATTTAGCGCAAATCAGACCAGTACCGCGTATCAATGATGAGACCAAAGTGGTCGATATCGACTATTATATTGATCCTGCGCGTCCTATTTATGTGCGCCGTATCAACTTTACGGGTAACTTAAAAACTCAAGATGAAGTATTGCGCCGTGAAATGCGTCAGTTAGAAGGTACACTGGCCTCTAATGATAAAATTCAGCTGTCGCGTACTCGTTTGATGCGTACCGGTTTCTTTAAGGCGGTCAACGTTGATGTAAAGCCTGTGCCAAACCAGCCAGATCAAGTTGATGTCAACTATACGGTCGAAGAGCAGCCTTCTGGCAGCTCAACGATTGCTGCTGGTTACTCGCAAAGTGGCGGCGTGACTTTCCAGTTAGACTTAACCCAAAATAACTTTATGGGTACGGGTAACCGCGTGAAAGCTGCGCTATCACGTTCAGAAACGCGCGATTCTTACAGCTTAGGTTATACCGATCCGTACTTTACCGAAAACGGTGTGTCGCAAGGTGTCAGCGCATATTATCGCGAAACCAAATACGACGACAGAAACGTTAGTAACTATGTCACCGACGCTTACGGTGCCACGCTGAACTACAGCTATCCTGTTGATGAAACCAAACGTGTGAGTGCAGGTTTAAACGTTGATAAGACCACCGTACGTGCTGGTAGCCGTCTTGGTGTGTCCAACGTGCAGCAGATTATTGATGGTGGTGGTTCATTCGAAAAATTTATCAATGATGATAATGAATTCTCGGGTCGCACCGGCTTTAAAAACGATTATCAGACCTATAACTTATTATTAGGCTGGGATTACAGTACGCTAGATCGCCCCGTATTCCCAAACAAAGGCATGAGCCATACTGTCGATGCAACCATTGGCTTTGGCGATGAAAGTTATCAAAAACTTGTTTATCGTGGCAATATCTACTATCCGATTTATAAAGATTGGGTTGCCCGCGGTTATACCAAGCTTGGCTACGGTAATGACTTGCCATTTTATGAAAACTTCTACGCCGGTGGCTATGGCTCAGTACGTGGTTACGAAGCTTCAACGCTAGGACCTAAATCGCAAAGCTACTATGATGCGGTCAGTGATAAACCAGGCTCGTTGAAACCAGAAGAGATCGGTGGTAATGCGTTGGTTAGCTTTGGTACTGAACTAATTCTACCGATGCCATTTAAAGGCGATTGGGCGGATCAAGTACGTCCAGTACTATTTGCCGAAGGTGGTCAAGTATTTGATACCACAGATAAAGAGGACCGCACTTTTATTGATCCTGTTAGTGGTGACGACACGGGTGTTCCATTATTAACCCAAGACAATAATTTCCGCTTTAGTGCGGGTTTAGGGGTAACCTGGTATACACCAATTGGTCCGATTTCGCTCAGTTATGCTGTGCCTATCGGTGATAAAGAAGGCGATGAGACTGAAAAAGTTCAGTTCCAAATTGGTAATACTTTTTAGTCCGATAAAGTTAAATGCAGCGGTTTAATTGCTTTTGTTTATTTATGCAGCTAAGTAAACTAGTCCGCAGTTAAAATTTAATAGGTCGCCAAGCTGATATCTCAACTTGGCGACTCACTTATTGATACCCATACTAATTTTAATTATACCAATAGCAACTATGATAACGATTGAGCAACTTATCACTCGCATTGAGCAGCGTCAGCCGGTTCTTAACAAGGATGACCTTAGCGCTGAACAGTTGTGTCTAAAATTAGAGGGTATCGGTAATTTAACCACCGCCAATCCGCAGCAGTTAAGCTTTTTGGCCAACCCACATTATCTGCCTAGTCTGGCAAACAGTCAGGCTGGAGCTGTGCTGACCACCTCAGACCATCAAAGCAAAGTTGCACAGAATACGGTTGCCTTAATCGTTGCGGCACCTTATTTGGCTTATGCCAGTGCCAGTCAGCTTTTTTCCCGTACATCTTTATTTGAGGGTATTCATCCGAGTGCCGTGATAGCGGAAAGTGCAGTTATTGGCAATGAGGTGACTGTTGGGCCTTTTTGTATGATTGGCGAAGGGGTACAAATTGGTGATCGCAGTGTGCTCGATGCGCATGTGGTCATTGAAGAGAACAGCAATATTGGTACCGATTGTGTGCTCAAGTCACAAGTGGTCATCGGGCATGATTGTGTGCTTGGTAATCGTGTAAGATTGCATGCTGGCGTTAGCATAGGGTCAGAAGGCTTCGGCTTTGCGCCTACGAGTAATCCTAGTGTTACCGGCTGGGAGCGTATTGCTCAATTAGGACGCGTAGTGATTGGCGATGATGTACGTATAGGTAGCCAAACCTGTATCGATCGCGGAGCAATTGACGATACGGTGATTGGCAATCATGTTATTATTGACAATCTTGTACAAGTTGCCCATAACGTCCGTATCGGTGATGGTACTGCCATCGCAGCGCAAACTGGCATTGCCGGTAGTACCACTATTGGCAAGCGCTGTATTATCGGCGGCGCTGTTGGCATTACTGGCCATATTGAGATTGCTGATGACGTCACCTTATCTGGCATGACCATGGTGACCAAATCCATTACCAAGGCTGGTTCATACTCCTCTGGTACAGCGGCCATGCCAACCGCCAATTGGCGCCGTGCGGCGGTACGCTTTCGCCAGCTTGGTCGCGATTAGTCTAGCGCGGTTAATACATAACTTAACAACATATCCAATTTATTCATAAAATTTAAAAACACAGCAATGCTTAAACATAAAGCACTGCTTAGTATATAGCAAGGAAGCGCCATTATGAGCACAACTGATATTGATAGCCCGAGCGATGAAGACATCAAAAGCTTAGCAGAACAAGGCTTAACACTGCCATTAACCTATCATACATTGAAGCACTATCTGCCGCATCGTTATCCGTTTTTGCTGGTAGATAAAGTCATATCGTGCAGCCCTGGCGAATGCATTACAGCGATCAAAAACGTGACCATTAATGAAGAGTTTTTTAATGGACACTTTCCCGATCAGCCCATCATGCCGGGTGTATTGATGGTGGAGTCGATGGCGCAAGTATCGGGCGTCCTTGGGTTTATCAGCGCTGGATTGACGGCAGAAGATGGTTATTTGTATTTGTTTGCAGGGGTGGATAAAGTGCGCTTTAAACGCCGTGTTATCCCTGGTGACCAGCTGATTATCCGTGCAAAAACCGTGATGCAAAAGCAGGGTATTTATAAGTTTGATTGTACCGTCCATGTCGAAGATGAGCTTGCTGCTAGTGCTCAAATTATGATTGCCCGTCAGGGACAATAAAATACGATGAACGCTAACGTATGGCAAGTTTATAAGATTGGCTAAATCTTTCGCCTTTAGATAATTGTTAGTAGAAATCTAGAAATTTATCTCGGTATTTTACCTAGATTGCCATTTTTAAACACCACTGTGCTTTTGGGCGTCGTTGTCTTTTTAACCAGTTTTAACCAGAACCAGTATCAGGTTGATTATTTACCCTAAGCTTGCTTTACTTGTTTTACCATTTATTCGCATCAGATGATACAAAGGTCCATATTATGAGTCAGATTCATCCAACAGCACTCATCTCACCGTCCGCTAACATTGATGAGACTGCCATCATTGGTCCTTATTGTATTGTCGGTGATGAAGTTTCTATTGGTGCCCATACGGTTTTGCATCGGCACGTGGTCGTAGCAAGACTGACGCGTATTGGGCAGTACAACCAGTTTTATCAATTCGCCAGTATTGGGGAAGACCCGCAGGATTTGAAATACGCTGGTGAGCGCACGTGGCTTGAGATTGGCGATCATAATACCATTCGCGAGGCGTGTAGCTTGCACCGTGGCACTGAGCAAGACGGCGGCTTAACGAAGATTGGCAGTCACAATCTTTTGATGGTCAATACCCATGTGGCCCATGATTGCTTAATCGGTGACCACAATGTATTGGCTAATAATGTTGGGGTGGCAGGGCATGTGACTATCGGTAATCATACGATTATTGGCGGCAACTCAGGTATTCATCAGTTTTGTACCATTGATGATTACAGTTTGGTTGGCGGCGCCAGCCTAATTTTAAAAGACGTCGCTGCTTTTACCATGGTTTCAGGTAATCCTGCTAAAGCCCACGGGCTAAATGTCGAAGGTATGCGCCGTAAAGACTGGTCTAAAGAGACGATTGATGTATTGCGCCAAGCGTATCGTGTTATCTACCGATCAGGTCTAACAACGGCTCAAGCGCTTGAGATTTTAAAAACAGAGCTATTACCAACAGAGCCAAAAATCGCCCTGCTAATAGATTCGCTACAAAAAAGCCGCCGAGGCGTGGTACGGTAAACATAGTTTTAGTAATTATAAAAGTAGCATAATAGCAAGATTTTGCATCTAGCATAGTTTGACAAATTATCTCGATAAATATAAAAAGCCATAACTAATAGTTATGGCTTTTTATATTTATCGCTACTTGACTTTTTTGGTCGCTTAGCAGAAACTGGGCGTTTACGATATTGTAAACAATTCTTTCATAATGTTGCTAAGCGCGTCACATTGACAAGCTGGTTAAATGAGTCTCAGTCATTAAGAGCGATTTATGATAATCAAGGAAGATTATAAGCAACAGTAATTGAAGCACGAGGAAGGCAAAATGGCTATTCATAAACAAGAACATGCTCAGTGGAGCTCAAGTTTTGGCTTCGTACTAGCAGCAGTAGGATCGGCAGTTGGTTTAGGAAATATTTGGAAGTTCCCTTATATGGTTGGGGAGAGTGGTGGTTCCGCTTTTGTTATCGCCTATTTATTTTGTCTTGCTCTGATTGGTTTTCCAATTTTGGTTGCAGAATGGCTGATTGGTCGCCGTGGGCAAAAAAACCCTATCAATACGTTTTCTGATGTCGCCGCAAGCGAAGGTAAATCACGCAGTTGGGGTATTGTCGGTGCGACTGGTATTTTAGGTGGCTTTTTAATCTTATCGTTTTATAGTGTCATCGGTGGCTGGGCGCTTAACTACATCACCAAAGTTGGCTCAGGCAGCTTTGCCGGACAAGACAGTGACTCTGTAGCGGCAACCTTTGACGCGATGTTAGCGTCAGCTGGCACCTTGACAATTTGGCATACGGTTTTCATGGCAATCACCGCTTTAATCGTCGGTGTTGGTGTCACGAAAGGTATTGAAAACACTGCCAAAGTGCTTATGCCTTTACTGGGTTTGATTTTATTCGTGATTGTTGGTTACAACGTCATGAATGGCGGTTTTGGCCAAGCGGTGAACTACCTGTTTGCGCCAGACCTTAGTAAGTTAAATGGCGATGTGATGCTAGCGGCGCTTGGTCATGCTTTCTTTACCTTATCTATCGGTATGGGCATCATGGTGGCTTATGGCTCTTATTTGGGTCGTGATGTCAATCTATTAAGCACGGCGCGTACCGTTGTTATTCTAGACACTGTCATTGCTTTAGCGGCTGGTTTGGCTATTTTCCCAATTATCTTTAACAACGGTCTTGATCCTGCTTCAGGTCCTGGTCTTATCTTTGTCAGTTTGCCAATTGCTTTTGGTAGCATGGGCGCCGGTGCCATCATTGGTACGTTGTTCTTCTTATTGATTACCTTTGCCGCTGTGACTTCTTCAATCTCATTACTTGAGCCAACGGTTGAGCTGTTAGAAGAGCGTACGCCAATGAGCCGTACCGTATCGACCATCGTCGCTAGTATCGCGGTTTGGTTATTAGGTATCGCAGCTTTGTTGTCATTCAATCTATGGAGCGACTTTACCATCATGGGTAATGGTATTTTTGATGCTCTGGACAAATTAACCAGTAAATTCATGTTACCTTTAACCGGTCTTGCCGCGATTATCTTTGTCGGTTGGAAAATGGATCAACGTAGCATTCAGCAAGAGCTTGGATTGTCTAATGGTACCTGGCAATTATGGCAAATCATTGCTAAATTCGTCGCGCCGATTGCTGTACTGATTGTTTTTGTGACCACATTAATGAGCTAATAGATTGCCTATTACCTATTAATAGTATTAATATTTTAGGTAATAAAGACTCTAGCTAAACAAAAAGGGCTTAAGATTAATCTTAAGCCCTTTTCCATTTTAATGTCTCTCGCTTAAAGCAGCTTCAAGCATCTTACGCAGATAAAATAACTCTAGAAATGGTTAACGTAAATTGAGTTCAGGAACGCTTTGTCCGCGTTTACTATAAAACTCATTTACAAACTCATCAAACTTATCTTGTTCAATCGCGTCTCTGATACCTTGCATCAAACGCTGATAGTAACGCAGGTTATGAATAGTCGCTAGCTGCGCCCCTAGCATCTCTTTACATTTATTTAGATGTGATAAGTAAGCACGGCTAAAGTTTTGGCAGGTATAGCAGTCACATTCAGGGTCTAATGGCCCTTCATCAGTGCGATACTGGCTATTACGTATGCGTATAATGCCGGCATTCTCAGCGTCACCGGTGACAAAGTAATGACCATTACGGGCGTTGCGAGTCGGCATCACGCAGTCAAACATATCGACGCCGCGGCGTACCCCTTCAACGAGGTCTTCAGGCTTACCAACGCCCATCAAATAGCGCGGCTTGTCAGCGGGCATATCGTCGGCGATATAATCTAGGACGTCTATCATCTCTTCTTTTGGTTCGCCAACCGATAAACCGCCGATGGCATAACCATCAAAGCCAATCTCAAGCAGACCTTCGAGTGATTGCTGACGCAAATCGGCATACATACTGCCTTGGATAATGCCAAATAAGGCATTGGTGCTGCCAAGCTTCTTATGCTCATCGACACAGCGCTGGCCCCAGCGTAGTGACAACTCTAAAGATTTTTTGGCTTCTTCATGAGTGGCAGGATAGGGCGTGCACTCATCGAACTGCATCACGATGTCTGAGTTTAAGCTATATTGAATTTGCATCGATTTTTCTGGCGATAAAAATACTTTTGCGCCATCGATAGGCGATTTAAAAGTCACGCCTTCTTCGGTGATTTTACGCATGGCCCCAAGACTGAATACTTGGAAACCACCCGAATCGGTAAGGATTGGCTTATCCCAATGCATGAATTTATGCAGACCACCAAATTTATCAATGATATCAGTGCCCGGACGCAGCCATAAATGGAAAGTATTGCCCAAGATAATATCGGCGCCAATCGCTTCGATATCCCGTGGCAGCATGCCTTTTACGGTACCATAAGTACCCACTGGCATAAAAGCAGGCGTTTGCACATCGCCATGATTGAGATGAACCGTACCACGGCGTGCGCGCGTGATACCGCTGGCCGTTTTGTGTAAAACAAATTGCATAAGATAACCGCTATTTAAGCTATGAAAATGGCGCTAATTATAACATTGTTAAGCATTTTTTTGGACATGGATATTTAAGCGGCTGACAATTGGTTTAGAGAAGGAGAGCGTTTATAAAATAGCCTAAGCATGCTAACAATTAAACGGGACATTAATCGCTTATTAATTGGCATGCTATAACCGAAAAATACAGACATTCTTGCCAAGTCATTGCTAAAGTAGAAGAGTGGCTACTATAAATCAAATAAATGTTAAGGTCTAAATGTATATAGCGGAGAGATAATATGGCTAAAACACGCTATTTGTCATCGATTCGCTTGCTATTGAATAATGACTTATCAAATAAAGCCCTATTAGATGGACTGTTTTTAACGAGCGCATTATTACTATCAGGAGCAGCTATGGCAACCGAAGAGCCAAAATATACTGTACTAAAACAGACTGAAGACTTTGAGCTGCGTCGTTACGATGAGCAATTAGTAGCACAGACTTGGGTAACGGGCGACCAAGATACCGCTAGCCGTGCAGGATTCAAGATTCTAGCAGATTATATCTTTGGCAATAATAGCGCCGCAAATGGCGAGAGTCGTAAAATTAGCATGACGGCTCCCGTCACGATGCAACCTGAAACTAAGAAAGGGAGCGGTGAGTCACAGAAAATTGCCATGACTGCGCCAGTCAGCATTCAACAAACTAAAGATAAATGGCGCGTGCAATTTACCATGCCAAGCCAATATACGCTGCAAACGCTGCCAAAACCCAATAATCCGAATATCGAAATTGTAGAAGTTCCAGCGCAAACTTATGGCGTTATTAAATTTTCAGGATTGGCGGGTACTGAAAAGGTCGCGGCAAAAACTAAAGAGCTACAATCTTGGATGCAAGGGCAAAATTTAACCATCACAGGTAAGCCTGAGCTGGCGCGTTATAATCCACCTTGGACGCTGCCATTTATGCGCCGCAATGAAATAATGATTGCTTATCAGCCTAAATGATTCATTATTAAAAAAATAACGCCAAAAATGATGCTAAAAAAAGACAGCAAGCGCTGTCTTTTTTATTGGCGATTAAATAAGATTAGCTGTTTTGCTCACGGATAATATTCAGCATACGGCGTAATGGCTCTGCTGCGCCCCATAATAGCTGGTCGCCGACAGTGAACGCACCCAAATATTCAGGGCTCATATTGAGCTTGCGTAGGCGTCCTAGCGCCACTGTTAAAGTGCCAGTTACTGCTACCGGTGTTAAGCGATTTATAGCAGCTTCTTTGGTATCTTCAACCACATCTAACCACTGATTATCGCTGTTTTTCAATGCCGCTTCGATTTCTTCTAGCGGGATGTCTTTTTTAAGTTTAATCGTTAAGCCTTGAGCGTGACAACGCATGGCGCCAACGCGGACACACATACCGTCAATGGCAATTTTATCGGCTTCAGAATTGCCAAGGATTTTATTGGTTTCAACGCCACCTTTCCATTCTTCGCGCGATTGTTTGTTTTCTAACTGCGAATCGATATAAGGAATCAAACTGCCTGCTAGTGGTACGCCAAAGTATTGCTTTGGAAAGTCGTCTGAGCGCTGTGTCTGAGCGATTTTTTTATCAATCTCAAGGATGGCGCTGGCAGGGTCGGCAAGCTCGTCTTTGACTGCTTCATGGAGTACGCCCATACCTTCGATTAGCTCGCGCATGTTGTTGGCGCCAGAGCCACTCGCTGCTTGATAAGTCATGGCGCTGACCCATTCAACCCAGCCTTTATTAAACAGCTCACCGATTGCCATCAGCATCAGTGACACGGTACAGTTACCACCGATGAAGTCTTTTTTGCCATTTGCCAGTGCTTTATCAATCACACTGCGGTTAACAGGATCAAGAATGATGATGCTGTCGTCTTCCATACGTAAGGTGCTTGCTGCATCAATCCAGTAGCCAGTCCAACCGCTATCACGTAGGGGCTGATGTACCTTTGAGGTATAATCGCCGCCTTGGCAGGTGATAATTACGTCACAGGCAGCAAGTGCTTCAATATCATGAGCATCTTTTAGTTTGCTGGTCTTGATACCGTCAAAGCTTGGGGCGTCGCCGCCAGCGTTACTGGTCGAAAAAAACACTGGTGTGATACCATCGAAGTCTTTTTCTTGACGCATACGCTCTATCAATACTGACCCGACCATACCGCGCCAGCCTACCAAGCCTACTGTTAAATTACTCATAAAACTCAATCCTTTTCACCATAAATTGTTGCACTGCCAACCGATAACAATGCCGTGAATAGCAGCAAAAAGCAAGGTTTTTTAGAGAATATACCGCATTTTTTAGATATGACTTATTCACTTTTCTACTTATCAATGCTACTACCCATAAAGCCTGCTATTTATTAAGCTTGCTGATTATTTATCGTGTCAACTTCTCTTAAATTCAAGCCCCTCTAAATAAGGCTTAAATTGTAATTTTTTATAGCCGCTAACGTCTAATGAATGTTCAATAGTAGGCGCAGGCGTGATGAGGTGCTAAAGTAAGCAGGCTATTTATCTTGTGACAAAGGTTTAGAGTTCAGCCGCTCAATCATTTTTAGCTTAAATAAATTTAGCCCAAACAATTATTATATAAAGAATATTCACTATTATTGGCTTTGCCATTCATTTAATAAACGGTCGACACACATTATGGATCTCTCCCTCTTATATTATGGCGCTCAGTGGTTGGCAGGATTCATCGCCTTTGTCACTATTTGGGGCTTGTTGCCTCTTGATAATTGGTGGGTGCGAGGTGTTGAGTTTCCCCGTATTCAAATTATGTTCCTCGGGCTCGCCGCTTGGCTTGGCATGGTTATATTTTGGTCGGACTGGCAGTTTGGTCAGTGGCTGTTATTTATCGTTTTAAGTAGCGCGCTCGCCTTTCAATTGCGTATGGTGTTGCCCTATACCATACTTTGGAAAAAAGAAGTGCTCACTGCCAAGGATATGCCAAATGGACATGCGCACCAGCTTAAAATCATGGTTTCAAACGTATTGACACCCAATGATGAGTCCCAAAAACTGGTTGAACTGGTAAAAGATAAGCGCCCCGATATTTTAATTACTTTAGAGACTGATAAAAAATGGGAGAAAGCCCTTAATCAAATAGAAGCAAATTATCCTTATACTGTCAAAGTGCCTTTGGATAATCTATACGGTATGCATCTGTATTCTAAGCTTGAGCTCATAGACCCTGAAGTTAAGTATTTGATGATTGATGATATTCCATCTATCCATACGCAGCTACGTTTGCAGGGTGGACAAGTGATTTGGCTCTATTGTTTGCACCCGATGCCGCCCAGTCCGACAGAGGCAGATAAGTCTACGACCCGCGATGCTGAGCTGCTGATGGTTGGAAAACATATCAAAGAAAATAAGCAAACGGCGATATTGGCAGGAGATTTAAACGATGTCGCTTGGTCAAAGACTACCCGCCGCTTTCAACGTATCTCAGGCTTGCTAGATCCTCGTATCGGGCGCCATTTTATCAATACCTTTCATGTTAAATATCCGTTTTTACGTTGGGCGTTAGATCATATTTTCCATAGTGCCTGCTTCACCTTAGTCGATATTCAGCGCATGCCGTCTATCGGCTCCGACCATTTTCCGGTGCTGACAACGCTACAATACGAGCCCGAAAAAGTCAGCACCCAAGAAACTAATGCGCCAATTGAGAAGGCAGAAGATGTCAAAGAGGCAAAAAATACCATTGAAGCGGGTAAGGAAGAGGGCTGTAAAGTATCAAAAGAACATGCAGAGGCTGAAAAGGAAAGTGATTGCTAAAAAGGTTTTATCATCTGTATAAAACCCTCGCCACAAACAATGGCGACGTAAGCAAATGCTTACGCTAAATAAGGTCTTTAGCCTCTAGTCGTTCCGCGTCAATTCACCTAGAATACAACCATCAACACAAGGATACGTAAGGATGCAGTGTTGAGGCAGTAACAATAAAAGCACAGGTCAGCCCGCTGTCTTATAGGTTACTGTTTATGACTTAGGACGAGTCAACACGGAAGAGATAATAACAACAATATGAAACGCCATAGCCCTGAACCCAACGCCCTAGGTTCGGGGCTTTTCTTTGTGCATTATTTTTATTTGAAAAATATTTTCGACCGTTAATAAAAGCGTTAATAAAAGCGTTAATAAAAGCGTTAATGAATGTATAGTTAAAATATCCTAAAAACGCGACGGTATTGCTGATATCAATTTTTTGTAGCCTCTGTCTGCGCAGGCACAGCTAGCAAGAAAAATTGATATCAGCAGTGCGTGATGTATTGTTATTACTTTTCACTCACTATAGAGCTCTGAGCTAAAGCTTATCCCATCATTTATGGAGTTTTTAATAAATGACCTAAATTAAAAAAGGGTACATGCATTAGCATATACTACCCTTCTTTTATAAAATTTTTTCGATATTATTAAATACTAATTAGCCGAGTATCTGAATATAAGCGCCGGCTTGTAGTTCTTGTAGCCAGTCTTCTTTGGCTTGCGGAGCAAGGCGCTGATATAGCGCTTGACGTGCCATATTGCGACGGTATTCATCGCTGACATCTTGCTCGCGTTTGCCTTCAACTTTTAGAATGTGCCAGCCAAATTGCGTTTTGAATGGTGCAGAGTAATCACCGACGGCGGTATTCTTCATCATTGTTTCAAACGGACCAATCATTTGCTCTTCACCAACCCAATCCAAATCGCCACCGCGTCCTGCTGAACCGGGATCATCTGAATAAGTTGAAGCTAGGCTCGCAAAGTCGGCTCCTTTACGTAATTGCTCGTAGAGGTCATTGATTTTTTGCTCAGCCAAAGCATCGGTTTGTAGCTCATCGACTTTGACTAAAATGTGACGCGTATGCCACTGCGGCACTAGCATGGTATCACTGGATTTTTTATCAGCCAGTTTGATGATATCAATACCTTCGGGAGTTACTAACGGCGCACTGACGGCGCCAACTTCAAGTTTGGTGATTTCGCTAGCAAGCTCGGTTGGTAGTGCAGCCGCTTTATGAAAGCCCATATCGCCGCCTTGCAACTGAATAGGGTAGCTGCCTTGACTTGCGGCAATGGCTTCTGTGACATCGACATTTGGCGCTTGCAGTCGTGTGCGTAGACGCTGCGCGACTTTTAATGCTTCTTCACGCTGGGCGTCCGACAGACGGCTGTAATCGTCCATATAGGGGATACGTACGTGAATGGTTTGATATTCGCTTTGACTCAAACGCTTGGCTTCAGGAGAGGCCAAAAAGGCATCGATATCTTGTTCGCTGATGCGCACGCGGCTTGCGATTTGGCGCTGCTGCAAGGCTTGAATCGCGGCATCTTCAATCAATTGCGCGCGTAGGGTAGCATAACTGCCTGGTTTTGCGGCGTCCAAACGTTGTTGCAACTCGCCAAGGCTGCTGAGTCCTTCTGCTTGGGCGATTTGAGCCAGCCGCTGATTGATGGCAGCTTCATCAGGATTGAGACCAACTCGTTTGACCATTGAGAGTTGTAATTCACGCATGATGAGGGCGTTTAACACTTCAGACTGCAGCTGGGCTGAAGTGGCAATCGGTTCACCAGCCGCCTGCGCCCTTGCTTGGGTTTGCGCCATGGCAGCGATGAGATCACTTTTTAAGATAGCGTTTTCATTGACCAAGGCAATGATACCGTCCGTACTATTGGCAGGCGTCAAACGTGCGGCGCTATTTTTCTGAGTGCCAGCATCAACGTTTGCAGCTGAAGTTTTTGCAGGCTTAACGGTGGCTGCTTGCGCACTTAGGCTCAGAGCAATAGCGCCCGTCATACCCATAGAAAGCAATACAACTCGGCTTGTCTGACGTAAAGAAAAAAATCTCATGATGCTCCTCATCAATGTCATTGCATCGGATGGTAATCGGTTAAGCCTTAGCCGTTACTCTTCATTTAAGTAGCGGCTAAGGCTGTTTATAATAGGGTGTAAACACTGCTATATGCTGTTATAGCACAAAAGTTACTTGATACATAAACCATCAATCATACGTGAGTCTAAGGATATAGACGACGTTTTATTCATCTTTCCATGCGCTTTGAACCGGCTCAAAGCCCAACACTTTATCAGAAAGTAAGCGTGTTAAGCGGCTGCTACCGCTACCAAGACCGTTGAGTCTGATTTCTGCCATAATCGCTTGTGTTGGTTTGTCTTTGATATTCAAATCATTATAGTAACGACGACCATAAACTGCAAAACCAAAACAGCAATCCTCATAATCAACACCGATTAACGAGTCGAGCATTTTATCACGATTATAATCGTATTGACCTTGCGCCAATACGCGCCAGTTATTATTAATTGGGAAAACCGCTGATGCGGTAAACGCCGATAAAGGTAACTGGTCGGTGTTTTCATCGCGCATACGCTTCACAAAGCCGACGTTAAATAAACTGTTGTCAGATGGCTGATAACGCAGCTCAGTGGTGATATAGTTTAAATCATAGCTATGAGTAAGCGCGCCGCTTACATCGACCCAGACGTTATTATAAGGCTGGGTACTGGTATCCCAAACCAATCCTGAGGAAGAATTCGTCAGCACGGGTTTTTGGTCTTCAAGGGTCACGCGCCCATCATCGATATAAAACTGCTCTGCGATACTACCATCAAAACGTGTCACACCCGTTGCATCGATGTAACGATAATTAATACCGGGTGTAAAGGCATGCAAATCTTGCAAGCGGTCATGACCTAAAAACCAGCTGTCCGAAAACAGTTGCTCGTAGTTGATAGAGGCAATACGGGTATTAAAGTTAGGAATATCGTTTTGGTCTTTATAGGGCGAGTAGGTATATTTTAAGCGCGGACTGAGCAAGCGATAACCGCCTAAAGTATCGTCAAAGGCGCCAAAGGGTGAGCCCGCTTGAGAAAAGTGCAGGCCAGCATCGACACTGACTTGAGGCACAAATACCGATTGGTTGCCGTCATCTTTGCTCAAATCATTGTCCGCCAAGCTGTCTTCATCATAAGAAGTATATAAATGCTGTAAGCTAAGTTTAGGTTTGATATAGCCCCAAGATTTTTCCATCGGATAAACGGCGCTTAATTTATTATAAAAACGCGTGCCACTTTTTTCATTTTCAGAGCCATCATCGATGGATTTTTTAAAATAAGCCGAGTCACTTACGCCTGTGATATCAAAGCTTTTTGCCCATGGTAGACGATAGTCAAGTTTAAGCTGTGGCAAGCGCGAGTACGGCTTGTCTTTATCTTGTAATGGCTGTCCATTATTGTTAAATGCATCGAGCGTTTGGAAAGTCTCGACTTTTAATTCACCATTGACATAATCGTTATAATAATTCACCCGCGCACGGCGTGGTAGGTTTAAGGTATTGTCTGACAAACCCAAGGTATCGAAGTCATTGAGATAATCGGCATCTGACACATAGCTATATTTTGCGTCGCCACTTAAGCGTGGAATACTGGTAGATGACCAGTAATGATCGTAAAAAAAGCTGCTGCGATCTTCGCCGTCATATTTTTTATCGTTGGGCAAATAAGAGCCGTTAAAAATCCCTTCGCCGTACTCCTCAGTTAGATAACGAAACTCACCGGAGAGCATGGGGTTACGGTTGGTATAAACGCGAGTATTAAGGGTGGCGTCGTAGTATGGCGCTAAATTAAAATAATAAGGTACGTCAACTTCAAGTCCGCTTTCACTACCGACACTCGCGCTCGGTAATAAAAAGCCGCTGCTGCGTCTATTGTCTATAGGGAAATTAAAATAGGGTAAATAAAATACCGGTACATCAGCAATTTTAAACGTTGTGTTGTAAGCTTCGCCGCGGCCTGTTTCGGTATCTAAATCGATGCTTTTAGCATCAAACTGCCATTTACGGTTGGTCGGCGGGCAGGTGCTAAACATCACCTCATCAAGCTCATACTGCGTCTCGTTAGGGCGGTTTAAGCGCTTGGCATAGCCGTGTGCTTGCAGCTCTACGCTAGCAAAAGCCACGTCCTTAGCTGTTGATTGTCCAGTTTCGGTATTGTAGTTTAAGCTGTCGGCGACACCGATAAGACCGCCAGTGGAGGCTTTTTCAGTGAGGCTAGACTTAGCGTTTTGACCATTGATATTTTGTCCGTTGCTGTTTTGAAAACGGTTAGCTTCGGCCAAGCCAGCAGCGTTTTTGTTTTGTCCAGTCGCTTGGTCGGTAAACATCACTTTACCCTGTGCGGCTGCGACATTGTTGTTCAAATCGAGTACGATTTTTTCCGCTTCGATATGCTGCGTTCCTTGGTCAACGATGACATTACCAGAAAGCTCGGCGTAGTCGACATTGTCGTAATAGCCATAATCCGACTCTGCAAACAGTGGCGCTTGATTATTAGGAATGCCGTTTAAGTTGGGCGCTGGCTGGCCGTTAGGTGCGCCCGTTTCATTGATCGCACGTTGGTAATTAGGATTTTTTTTAGGATAAACCCATTGACCTTCACAGCGCTGGGCGCTATCGACGCTATTTGGTAGCAGTTTTAAGTCGTTGCCTACAGGTTCAATGGTTTGCGCGGCAAAAGAGTTTTGAATATCGCTGTTATTGCTATCTGCTACGTCATCATTGCTATTATTATGTAACGTAGCGGGATCTGTATCAGGCGTTAATTCATAAAATTCTGCTAAACGTATCAGGCTGTCTTGAATACTTTCGTCATTGACATCAATGCTGCGCTTATTGGATTTGGCTGTGCTGCTGTTATTAACGGGCGCAGTGGTATTGTTTGTTTTAGTAGCGTTGTTGACGGCATTATTATTAACATCAATCCTGTCACTGCTGTCATTAATTGCCGTGATATTTACGTTGTCACTGGTAAATACGTCATCATTGTTGAAAACAGGCGCAGTTGTTAATTGACTGTTTAACGCTTTATTATTAGCATCAGCAGTGCCACTTTGGGTTTGATTGCCCTTTTCAGTAGAGAGGGTATACAAGGTGGCGTCACTACTATTTTCAGTGATTAGTGGCTCAGTCGTCTGTGCATCAACATTGTTATCGACAGGATTAAGAGCCGCACTGACCGTCAAGCTGGTTAAGCCCAAGGCGCCAAATAAAATCAAACGGATGCTTTGGTAAAGCGGAGAATATAACAAGGGCACACCTATGATTGTAGAGCCTATTGGATTGCGATCGTTAAATGACAGGCTATATTTTAACGTTATTTAAAGGCGAATAAACCTATCATTAAGACGATAATCTCGAAAATCGGAACGTTTTACATATAATGACGACTAATCATAGTCAAAAAAAACCAAATCAGCTACACTATTTACCAAAATTTATACGATAGCGGATGATACAGACCTTTTTACGGCTACATAGCCAGTAGATTTTGTCTGCTTAAAGCGGCTGCACTGTTTAGGCGCACGCTCATTATTTTAACAACTATTTGCCCTACATATCACTTATTTATGACTGATATTTAATTTGCGATACTTTTTATGACGGATAAAACCATGACAGTACCTAACGTAACCGCTACGCGCCAGCAGCAGTTAGAGCAATGGTTGCAAGACGTGTTTGCCAACCAAAAATTTATTCTTGATAGTCTGCCGGGTGATGCCAGCGCGCGCCAATATCACCGTATCCAGTTACTTGATAATGATGCTGTCGAAACTGAGCGCTATATTGTCATGGATTCGGCTGACGAACAAGACGCGTTGCAGCAGTTTATTAATGTCGCAAAACTGATGGCGCCAGCAATCAATGTTCCGACGCTCGTCGCTCAAGACGTGGCAAAAGGCTTTTTGATATTGCAAGATTTTGGTACGGTAGAATTTGCTCATCTGCTGGTCGATGCGCCAGCCGCTCAGGTGAATGATTACTATCAATTAGCGCTGCGCACTTTGGTTGCCTTACAAGTGGTGCCAGTGGCGACCGCAAAGACGGATCATCAATTACCAGATTATGATACTGCCCTACTAAACCGTGAGATGAATTTGTTTAGCGAGTGGTTTATTCCTTATATTGGTATAGAGCTTGAGCAAACGCTTTGGGAAAATCTTAAATCGGCTTTAATCGCTGAGATTTTGGTGCAGCCGCAGGTCATCGTCCATCGTGATTATCACAGTCGCAACCTTATGCAAGACCAAGCAGATCATACGCGCTTGGGCGTGATTGATTTTCAAGATGCGGTGATAGGCGCGTATAGCTATGATTTGGTATCATTGGTACGCGATGCTTATGTAGAATGGCCAGAGACTCAGGTATCAAGCTGGATACAGGACTGCTGGCAATTGCAAAAACAGGCAGGGCTGGTAACGGCTGATAATGCAGCGCAGTTTGAAAATGATGTCAATGTCATGGGCGTACAACGGCATTTAAAAGTGCTGGGTATTTTTATCCGCCTGTTTGAGCGTGATGGCAAAAGCCGCTATTTGGCCGATATTCCAAAAGTCATGCGTGACCTGATTTTTGAGCTAGAATGGCTGGCAGAATACGGCAATTCCGATATGCAGCAAGCGGTTACTCCTTTTAATGAGTGGCTGCGAGAGTCTATCTTGCCTGCTTATCAACATAAATTTGTACAACAGTATATTTAAACAGCATGAGCAAAATAAAAACGATGACAGTATTCATCGCTTTTACTTTGTTCAAAACAGTCGATAATGAATAATAGGCAATCATACAGCCAACAACAAGGAGCGTGTATGTCGGTAATAACGCAAGCGATGATTTTGGCGGCTGGCAAGGGTACGCGCCTGCGTCCGCTCACACTCGAGACGCCAAAGCCTTTGGTGGAAGTAGGCGGGCAGCCGCTTATTGTCTGGCATATCAAGGCGCTACAAGCTGCTGGCATTACTGATATCACTATCAATGCCTCGTGGCTTGCAGACAAACTGATGCAGACACTGGGTGATGGTGCAGAGTATGGCGTGACGCTGCATTGGTCGATTGAGGGCGATGAGCCGCTTGAGACTGCTGGTGGGATTTTTAACGCGCTGCAAAACCATAAGCTGCGCGATGAGCCTTTTATCTTAGTCAACTCTGATATTTGGACGACCTATGATTTTGCGCCGTTGCGAGACTATCAGTTAGGCGCTGACCAGCGAGCACATTTATTATTGATTGACAATCCTGAGCATAATAATGGCGGCGACTTTGCTATCAATAATGGACTGGCAAGCGAGCAGCCGATTGCCGATGCGGACAAATATACCTTTGCTGGCATCAGTGTCATCTCACCAAGACTGGTTGATGGGCTGGTAACAGGACAACCGGCAGCCCTTGCGCCACTGCTAAAACAAGCAATGCTAAAGTTCCAAATTACCGCTGAGGTGATTAAAGACAATTGGATAGACGTCGGTACGCCCGAGCGTCTAACACAAATTAATGACTATATAGAAAATAGTGGTGTCGATAATCATCGCGGTGCATAAACGGTTTTACGACAGTTAAAGTTAAAACAAAAAAGCAGCGCTGAATATTTACTATTCAGCGCTGCTTTTTTATGGCGCTAGGTTTTGATAAAAGAGATTTTATACACCCATTGCCAATTTTATTAATTGGGCAATGGTAAAAACAACCAAAAAACCCGCCAAATATAAGCCTATAAACCAAGCCCATTGCGATTGTTTTTTACTGAGTTTTTTCATCACTATCTCCAAACTGCCTTTTAACTCCATGCTATTTTCTAACTTAAAACTACCTTTCTAATCTAAGCCATTTTCTAATAATCAGTCATCACATATTCATGAGCGGATTAAGCTAAGCGCGGCTACTATTCTTACTAGATAGATAATAGCCGCAGCTTATTTAATACATGTGCTCGTGGTCGGTTTTACCTTTAAAAGTATAATACGCGAAAGCCGTGTAACTTAAGATAATAGGTAACATAATACCGGCGCCGATGAGCATAAAGGAGAGCGAAGTATCAGCCGCGGCTGCCTCATAAATCGTCATTTGATACGGTACGATATATGGGAATATCGCCATACAAACGCCGATATAACCCATCAAGAATAATGCAACGGTCAATAAAAATGGACGATACTCGCGCTCAGTGGTTAAATCTTTACGCATAAAGAAGAATAAGAGCAAGACGATAATTGGCATCGGCGCTAGATACAACAGCCCTGGTAAACTAAACCAGCCTTCAAGCGCTTCGATATCTGAAAAATACATGAATATCGTCACCGCAATCATTGCGACGATTAAGGCGGTGAGCAGCCAACCTGATACTTTGCGTGCCCAGACTTGCAGCGTATGTTCGGTTTTGATAATCAGCCATGTAGAACCCAGTAGCGCATAACCGATCAATAGCGCAAAACCGCACATGATAGAGAAAGGTGAGAACCAATCAAAAGGGCCGCCCGTATACAGACGATTGCTGGCCTCTAAACCTTGGACCAGCGCCCCAAGCATAATACCTTGGGCAAACGTCGCAACGACAGAGCCGATAAAAAAGAAACCATCCCAAACGTAGCGATGGGCGGTGGCTTTAAAACGGAACTCAAACGCCACGCCGCGCATAATTAAGCCAAACAGCATAAAGATAACCGGCAGATAAAGACCGCTCATAATGATGCCGTAAGCGACAGGGAATGCGGCGAATAAACCACCGCCGCCCAGTACCAGCCAAGTCTCGTTACCATCCCAAAAAGGCGCGATAGAGTTCATCATGCGGCTACGGTTTTTATCAGAGCCTGCAAACGGAAATAGAATGCCGCAGCCCAAATCAAAACCATCCAGTAAGACGTAGATAAAGACTGATAGCGCAATCAAGCCACCCCAGATTAAGGGTAAATCTAATACATCACCATAGTTAAACATTAGCGTAACCCTCCATCATCGACGTCGTCAGCAGGTTCATCCAAACCTTCTTCAGGCCCTTTGGTTTTATCAGCAGCGCGCTTATCACCGCTTAGCGTGCGACCTTGGGCTTCGGTGACAGAGTGATCATAGAAATGATCATCCGACGGATCCTCGTACGGTTTGGGTCCTTGTGCAATGAGGCGCAAAATATAAAAGCTGCCCGCGCCAAACACAAAGGCATATAGCACAATAAAGCCAATCAAGGTTGTCGCCACTTGCTGCGCTGCGATAGGTGACATACTCTCAGCAGTACGAATAACCCCATATATCGTATAAGGTTGACGACCTGTTTCGGTCACAAACCAGCCGGCAAGTAGCGCTATAAAGCCAAGCGGCGTCATCATCATCCACGCACGGTGGAAGAGCTTACTCTCAGGATCGAACTGCTGCTTTTTAAAGTACTTATAAACACTAAATAAACCGATGAGCACCATCAACATACCAATACCAACCATGATACGAAATGCCCAAAATACAATCATAACGGGCGGCTGATCTTCTGGTGCCCAATTTTTAAGACCTTTAACTTCGCCATCTAGTGAATGGGTGAGAATCAAACCGGAGACATAAGGAATGCTAAGCTCATAGTTATTGGTTTGGTTTTTTTGGTCGGGTATCGCAAATAGCCGCAATGCCGCACCACTCTCATCTTCCCAAATCCCCTCCATCGCCGCGACCTTAGCTGGCTGATGCTCAAGAGTGTTTAAGCCATGCTCATCACCGATGAGGACCTGCGCTGGCGCCACAAATATCGCCATAATCATCGCCATGCCGAGCATGACTCGACCATGCTGCCGATGCTCAACGTGCTTTTTGGACTGTAAATAATAAGCGCCAATACCGCCAACCACAAAGGCGGTGGTTAAAAAGGCTGCCGTCATCATATGGGCATAGCGATAAGGGAACGAAGGATTAAAGATAATTTCAATCCAGTTGGTGGGGTATAACAGACCATCAGCGCCCAGCATAAAACCTTGCGGCGTTTGCATAAAGCTGTTGGCGGCCAAAATCCAAAATCCTGAAATCATGGTACCAATGGCAACGATAGCGGTGGAGGCAAAATGCATACGTTTGCTCACCCGTCCCCAACCAAAGAGCATAATTCCTAAAAAGGAGGCTTCTAAGAAAAACGCCGTTAAGACTTCAAACGCCAATAATGGCCCTAAGATATTACCAGCTCTGTCGGAAAACACGGCCCAGTTGGTTCCGAACTGATAGGACATGACCACACCCGATACCACACCCAGTCCAAATACCACAGCGAAAATCTTAACCCAATGTTTGTATACTTCAACATAAATTGGCTCGCCAGTTCTCAGCCAGCGAAATTCAAGCACGGTCAACCAGCTGGCAAGACCGATAGAAAAAGCGGGGAAGATAATATGCCAGGAAATAACGAAGGCAAACTGAATGCGCGCGAGCATCAACGCATCCATTTGATCAATCATAAATGTAGCGAACATAAACGGTTACCCTTATCTGTTAGCTGAATAGCGTTGGCTTCCATGATACGCGCAAGTCACTGTCCGTAACCGTCCATCAATCAGGGCGCTTATTATTACGGGCAATCGCTAAGTATTAGTTAGCGGCAAATGTAATTAAGATAAAAATTTAACTAAAATAGCGTTCATTACCCTTATGTTTTATTCATTACCGTATGGTAAGACTCAAAAATTTTAGGGCTGACTATTTAGCCAAAGTAAATAATTTATATCCTTATAAACTATTAAATATTCATCAAACGATCGTTTTATTCATAGTAAACGTCTTAGTATTATGCGCTTCACCTTACGCACACGCAAGTTGCACAAGTGTGCTATCACACACCTATGCGTTCATAAACCACTTACAATATTAGCCAATAATCTTTGAAATAATAGTCATTGTTTAACTATTGTTATCAATAGATACCAAACAGTAATATAAAAAAACAAATTTTAATAATAAGAATTTAAAGCTTTTTATATAGGTGAAATTTAGTTTGTATCTTGCTGCTGTAATTGTTGATGTAAAATACGGCGTAAGGTCAAAATAGTTTGTGGGTTTTCTTGGATGCTATGACCGCCGTTGATGACTGTCTCTGACGCCGCACCATCGAGGTGAGCGCTGGTGTAGGGCACGATACCATCTGACAGCTGCTCGGTGAGTGCTTGCCCAATCTCGCCATCGACTGTCACGGCGGCGACCAGGGGTTGACGTGGTAACTCATCACTATCCGTTAACAGCGCATTGCTGTCATCGACATCGATAACGTCCTCTGCATGGTCATTTTCTGCTATCTCCTCAGACAAATCGAGCTTTGCCCCAGCAGGCTGCATTTCTGCCAAACCTCGGGTAATATCAGCATCGTTATTGGCGATGATTGAATGATAGGTGATACGGTCGTTGATACGGATATCTTTGGTTAATTGAATAAAAGACGATTTGTCACTCAATTGACTGGCGCCATTTTGTAAATATAGCGCGCCGAGCGGGTTTTGGGCCAAATCGCCTTGGATGGCCAAGGCTGCTAAGTTATCGGTCACCGTTTTTACCAAACCAACGGGTAGATACACGATGCGGCGTAGCGCGCGCGTGAACCAGCGGTCGGCATAATCGGTACCGCGAAACGGCGACGATAAAAATACCGCCGTATCTACTTGTGGCAAAGTTTTAAGCTCAAAACGCTCTTTTAGCTGCTCTTTGCCCGCAGACTGCTTGATCGCCTCACGTATTTGACGTTTCTCATTCATCGACAGCGCATTTTGGTCGTCAAGTCGGTCCAAATCATCGAGCAAATTTTCGTCAGACAACATCATACGCGCAATGATACCGCCCATACTATGACTGATAATGACGCTGTTTTTGCTGGCGATATTTTGCCCCGTAGGGTCGGTTTTCTCATAAGCGGTATTGATGAGCTTTTGGATTTGATAGCGATTTTCTAAAATAGGCAAGTTGGTTGGATAAAAAATCTGCCAAACTTGATAGTTATTGCGCAGTTTGTCGTCATTAAAAATATCGTTGGTTAAGTTGACCCATGTCGCTGGGCTTGAGGCCAAACCGTGCAGCATGATGATGACGCGCTTATCAGCATCATAAGGTTCGAGCATAAAGAGCTTGGGTAAACTGGTTTCTTTTTTACGGGTAATCAGGTTTAGATAACCGACGCCATCGAGCTGGTTTTCTGCCAACCATAAGCCGTAACCTGCTGAAAAGTTTGCTGCCAGTGGATAATCGTCACCTAAGATATTGGCGCTCTCGCTGCGGTAAGGGTTGTATAAATGAATATCAAGCTGTTTGCTGCTCAGGGTATCAAGCACGCTATTGCCCGTCGGCTTAATCAGCCCGGTCATCAGTAAATGACCGGTCGGATAAATACGCGTACTGGCATCATCACTGTCCAAGCTATCCTTTGAGGGCTCTTTCGAGCTTTCGTTTATATCGCTGGCTGTTAAACGAGGGCTTTCTTGATGCAGTCTGCCCGTCCTATCTGCTAACGACGAGATTAATAATTGACGAATGGTAGTGGTATAGCGGTCGTCCAATGAAGCTACCAAGCTGATACCCAGACCTGGGCGCTTACTAATAGAGTTTAGTCCAGAGAGGCGTAGCTCATAGGTCGAGACCAAATCGGTTAGGGCAGCGGTTTGTTGGTTGGCATTTTTGAGGTAGTTATTTTCGTTGGGCAAATAGACATTGAGATTGTAGTCGTCTATGTGCATTTTCATGACTTTAATTTGGTCAGTTGGTTGCCCCTTGACGGCCGTAAGATTGGCAATTACTGCTTGCTCGCTGCTAGTGGCAGTACTTGCGGACGTCGGTAAATATTCTACCTTGGTATTACCCATCATTTTACCGCCACCATCAGCCGTTTGATAGAGCTGGGTAATCACATCGTTACTGGCAGCGTTATAGATGTCTTGGGTTTGGATATCCATCTCATTTGGAATACGACTTTGCGCGTGTGAGCGTCTGGTTTCTTTATCCGCACCTTCAAAATCATGCTCTAAGCTGTCATAAAATAAATAGGTATAACTGGTTTTAATGGCATCAAATAAACGTTCTTGATAGCCAATCAAGCAGCTATCGGTTCTTTTTTGCTGCGCCTTGGCATCAGTGTCGCTTAAAGGCGCGTTGGCATAATAAGGGTCAATTGGCGGGCGGGCGAGGGCATTGCGGCAGTCTTTAGATTCGCCAAGCTGGCGCGCTTTAGCGTAGTGTAATTCAGCAAATACTGCCAAAGCTGGGCGATAATGTTCATTGAGCATGCTGTCGGTAAGCTGCGTTAGGCAGAGGTTAAACTGCTGCATACACGCTTGCTCATTAAGCCCTGCTGACAATAGGACTGAGGCGGTATCGCTACTCAGTTTGTTATCGGTGATGATATTGCCGCGCTGGGCGGCGATGGTCTTTGCTGAGGGCTCTTTATTGACGGAGACGGTGCTACAGGCAGGCAATATTGCCATGGCGGCGACCACTGCGAGTAGAGCAAAAGGCGTCTTGTTTTTATGCTTATACTTATACTCTAGCGACGGCATATCGTTGGCAGGGTCAGCAAATATCATAGGTCATTCCAGTAATAAGTATCAGCAACGCATCATAAATAAGTGATAAATGTCACATTTATATAGCAGCATGAGTGTAACGTAAGTCGAGCTGTTCGACTATTGTAGTTGTTGTCTTATAGTCAGCTATCTTATATTCATATAGCATGAAATACTATCGAAAATATGGATAGGCAATGCTTAACAAAGCCCACTTAGATATCTCTAAATTAAGCACAAAAAAGCGCGCTCACATTATTAATCATAATTGTAGCGCGCTTTTTTACAGCTCTTTAGAAAACAGTGTGAGCTATCATTTTACCAAATAGCTAACACTTTACGTTTCCATCACAAAGAATTAAGTGCTTGGTTTGATATTAATATCTGGGGCAGGGATATCCCAAATATAGAATTTACCGTCCTCGATGAGCTTGATTTGTTGACGAATAATAGCGTTGTCAGGGTTTTGTTGCGCCAAGCGGCGTAAACGCTCTAGTGCCTTATCACGGCGATCACTTAATAAGTCAGATTGCGCAAGACTCTGCTCAGCTTCGGTATAACCAAGAGTGACGGCTTGATCAAGGTATTTTTGACCTTCTTTAAAGCCGCCACCTTCTGAGAGCATCATGCCATAGATAAAGTTGGCTTCGCCGCTATTTGGTTTAAGTTTGATGGCGCGATCGATATATTGTCCGCCACGTACCGTATATTCTGAGCCTAAATCTAAGTTGCGTCCCATGCCATTGAGTTTGGCGGCACGAACTAAGACATCGTACGAGGCATTTGGCGCTTTAGCATACGGCTCAATCCATTCAGTCAAGACTTTGATTTTTTCACGGGCGTTGTGGCGTTGGGTACGGTTCGGGAAGTTTGGTGGATAATGGCGCGCATTTGGTGAGACTTCTTTGATAAAGTCATCGAGTAAGCTGACGTCCAGTTTATCAGTGCCAAGTCCTTGCTGCTGCGGTATGAGCACGGTAGGGACAAAGCTGATATCTGAAATACTCACTTGCGGGGCTGGGATGTTTGGCAGCTGACCACTGCGTAAATCAATCCCCGTCGCAGTGATAGGACCACGCTCATAAACGCGCGTCGTACCGGTCAACTCGGACGTGTCTGGTGTTGGTACGGCTGGTGGCTGGGCAGCATTTTGCGCAGTGTTTAAAGGCGCACGGTTTGGTTGGGCAATAGCCTGCTGGACATTGCTTTGCTGCGTATTAGGGGCTTGATTATTAGCTGATTGCGCGACGTTAGTTGGTTGAGCGGTACTCTGCTGAACGTTATTTTGAGCGCCAGTCTCAACTCCAACATTGGCTTGAGCGTCAGCTTGCGCCGTGCTGATCGTTGCATTTGGCTTGGCTAGGCGAATGATACGTTTACTAGAATCGATAGCGCTAGGTACTGCTGTGCTGCTCGTAGCGGACGCTGCGGCGGTATTCGCTTCTTCAGCTGCATTTGCCGGCGCTGATAGCAGCATGGTACAAGCGGCAGCGAGTGCCGTTAGGGTCGCAAGCCTAGGCGCTTTACTAGAGTGGGGCGCTTTATTAGAAATAGGGGTTTGGCTGATGGGTTTCATAAAAATAATTACCTTTTAATCGTTGTCGTTTATCAGTTATTGTAGTTACTGACTTGTTATCTATTCATCCATTGATTGATCGTTAGGTTTTGGCATTCCGTAAAATCGTACAAATTTTTCATACCCTAGCAAATTAATCTGACTGCTAACAGTAGTAGGATTGTTAAAAGCACAGAATAATGCCGTCTGTAGCCACTAAAAAAGGATGCAGATTAGTAGCGCCTGCGTATTATAGATGATAAACGCTTATAAATGATAAGCAGTGGCTTTCATGCGATTGGCCATCCAGCGCATCGTGTGGCGCACCAGTGGCGACAATGCCGCGCCGCCATTGGCCAGCGCCAACTCGCGGTGATGTAATTCTTCAATATCCATTTGCGCCAGTATTTCTCTTGAGCGTCGATCTTGCGGTGGCAATTGACCGATATGGTCTTGCAAATGCTCACTAACTTGCGCTTCGGTTTCGGCAACAAAGCCCAAGCTAAACTCGTTAGAAATCGCCCCTGCTACCGCGCCAAGCCCAAATGACATGCCGTACCATAAAGGCGTAAAAATACTAGGATGGCTACCAAGCTCATCTAATCGTACCTCGCACCACACCAAATGATCGACTTCTTCTTCAGCCGACTGTTGCATGGCTTGCTTGACGTCATCGTTTTTTGCGGCAAACGCTTGCCCGTGATACAGCCCTTGGGCGCAGACCTCGCCCGTATGATTGATACGCATCAAGCCTGCGACATGACGGGCTTCGTTGATACTTAGCTCAGGAATCTCATCACTGCTAACAGGCAGCGGGCGAGTGCTAGGATTTGAATGCGGTACAACCGCTCGCAATGCTTTATCTACGCCAAGTAATAGCTGGTCAATTTTTGATAAGGAACGCTGCGCCATGATTCACTCCTGATGGCTGTATGAATTATAAATAGAACTTATGATGAATAGGTTTAAGCTATTTAATAGGCCACTAAACCTATCAGACAACACTTATCGAACCACTATAACAAACAATAGACAATCTCGGCAGCGAAATTATTGGCTTGCCGATTCATATTGCGTTTGGCGCTAGTCGTATCGATTCTGCTCGTCATCATGGGTTTGGATAACGGCGTGTTTGACATGTTTATTAAGCTTGAAATATAAAAATATACCAAAAATAATATTTAATATACCGGTGACTAAAAACAGTTGCGGCAAATTTAGACCCAGCGCATTTAATACCACAATCGAGAAAATCGCCGAACACACCATAAAAATGGCATTAAAGATATTATTGGCACCGACGATACGCGCGCGATGGCTTTTTGGCGCATAAGCCTGCATAGAGGCATATAAAGGCACGATATATAAACCGCCGCTAAAGCCCAAAAAGAATAAGTCGGCAAATACGCGCCAGCTACCGCTCATACCCCATAAATCACTGATACCAAATAAGGTAGCCGAGCTGACACTGAGTTTGAGCCCTGACAAAGAAAAATATAAATCAATGGCAAAAATGCTCAAACCTGCAATGCCAAAGGGCAGTAAGCGCAAGCTGACTTGGTTTTTGGTCAAGGATTTGCACAGTAGTGAGCCAATCGACACCCCAACTGAAAATAGCGTTAATAAGAAAATCACCACGGACTCATCGCCATGCAAAATGACTTTGCTAAATTCTGGCGTTTGGGTCAAAAACGTCGCGCCATAAAACCAAAACCAGCTATTACCAAGAATGACAAAGAATAAAAAAGGCAACGAGTATAAATAACGCACCGTCGCCATACTGGTGGTAAAGATATTCCAATTAATCTTCAAATCAGGCTGCATCGCTGGCATGGTGGGAATAAAACGGGCGGCAAAATAGCCTATCGCCGCAACAAAAAGCACCGTCACACTTATCCAAAATAGCGGCTGGGTAATTTGGGTCAATACCCCAGCGATAATCATACCAAGCAAAATGGCAAGCGAGGTGCCCATTTGAAACAGACCATTGGCACCGACCAGCTCATTTTCCCTCATCGCTTGTGGCAAGTACGCATACTTAATCGGCCCAAAAAACGTCGATTGCGTGCCCATCAAAAACAGCGCCACAAATAACAGCGCGTACCATTCAAAGACAAAGCCGACAGCAGCGATAATCATAATACCTATCTCAAGCAATTTAATTAAGCGCGTCAGTTTTGATTTTTCAAACTTATCAGCAATTTGCCCTGCCAATGCCGAAAATAAAAAGTACGGCAAAATAAACAACATCGCCGCCAAGTTATTTAAAATACTGACTTCCATGCCCAATTGGCTGGCAGCAGTATAGGTCAGCACCAGTATCAGTGCTTGCTTAAAGATATTGTCATTAAAAGCACCCAAAAATTGGGTAAAAAACATGGCATTAAACCGGCGATGTTTAAAGAGTTGAAACTGATTGGCCATGAAGATTCCTACAGATGGGTCGCGGCTAATAAAGGAGAAAACAAACTTTTACGCAGTGATTGGCAGATAAACAATTATCAATACTATCAAAAACTTATCGAAATATAGCATAGGTTTTATCGATGTTACGCCGTATAATAGCAAGGCTTTGGTAAAAATACATGCGCACAGTGCTATGATTTGAGAATTAACTAAGTTATGATTTGTAAATTTTAGCCGTCCAAACCTTTAATGTCAGCGAACTGTTCTACGTTTATTCACCGGTAAGACGAGGCGATTGCCATCGACCGTCACTTGTGCCGCGTGAGGTGATAGGAAATAAATATGAAACATCAGCCTTCAACTCTAGCGCGCCACTCATCGGGGATACCGCCTGCTGCTGCGTCAAATGCGCCGCTGTGTTCGGCTAAAACTGCTCATCCTACTCATATAAATCCTATGGATAACCCTCGTCTTTATTTTACGCGTACGGCGCTATTTCGGGCATTGACCACCAGTTTGGTTGGCTTTGGGGTCAGTATTGCTATCGCGCCTAGTGCTCTTGCCGCCACTGATTTAAATAATAATACGGCCAATAATGCAAGCAGCAGCCAACTTATCAAAAATAGTGGCAATGATGCGACCACTGCACAGCCGCAACGACAATCGCAGCCACCAACGCCAAAACCGCCTTCCAATTCTTCGGCTCAGTCCTCGTCTAAACGAGCACTTTCTAAAGATGCCTATGAGGACAGCCAGCTTGATATTGCTTTGGACGCCTTACGTCTAAAAAAAGCCGTTGAAGAAGGTATTATCGATCAATCGGTATTGGATGATTATAGCGAGCAGAACTTAGGTATTAAAAATCCTAACAAAAACGCCACCGCGCAAGCAAATAACACGGATAAGTCCCAGTTATCAAATAATGATATCGATAGTATTAATGACTTTGCTAGTGCTATCGGTAATGGCATAGATAGTCTAGGCAACAACCAAGCATTTGACAGCAATGAAAACTTAGAGCAGCAAGTTAATAGCGTGCAGCAACAAGGCTATCAGATGATGACGGCTGACGAGATTGATCGCGAGCTGGCGGCGATGGATAAGCAAAACGCTCAAGATATCGGCAATATCACTCAAAGTAATGCCGTTAATAATATCGATGGTATGCGTTATGACGACAATGACTTTCAAGCTTTAGATGGCGCATTTGATGCGCCTGTTGCAAGGTTAGACGATAGCACGCCGCCAATTGGGCTCGATGTGAGTTTAGATGCTACCAATTTACCAGCACCGAGCAATCTTGAAACCTTGGGTAGAAATGAGGCCGCTGCTAAGCAGGCGGAGACAGATGATGTGATGTCGCGTCCTATTGACGTCAGCGATTCGGTTGCTAGTGGCACTGGCGATAGCGCGACTAGTGTGGACATGGATAGTGGGATAGAAAATGCCCAGTCAGACAGCATCAATCCTGATGATTATTTGCCTATTTATGAAAACGATGTCAATGCGGTAAAAGAAAGTATCGAACAAGCGGCGAAACCCAAACCGATAGCACGTAATAAAAAAGGCAATATTGTTAAGCGTCTGTATAATCGCTTTTTTAAAGGTGGCGTCGTCACCCTACCGCATGTTGAGACGACCATTTATTTGCAACAAGCCGCAGCAGATAATTTAAACGATAATAGCAAAAACAACGCTCAAAACAGTACAAGGAATGCTAAACCAAAATTAACCAAAGCTGACGATGATATTCAGCCCTTTAAGAATATCAAAGCCGCTATTGATGACACCACTGTGCAGTCTGTGGTTGATTACACTGCTGCGCTGCCGCGTCTACGCCAGAGCGCCTTAGATGCTGCCAAAGCCGTCGGCTACTATGATGTGACCCTACGTTTGCGCCAACCAAATACCGATACCATTGATGTCATTATTGAAAAGTTGGGTGAGCCGGTACGCGTTGATAGCCGCATTGTTGACATTCGCGGCGAGGGCAGCGAGCAAGAAGAGTTTGCCAAGTTAGAAGAAGATTTGCCGCCACAAGAGGGCGATATTTTTAATCACCGCGTTTATAAAGACAGTAAGGCGGCGCTTGAGTCCCTCAGTGATACCTATGGTTACTTTGATCAATATTGGCTCAACAAATCGGTCGATATTATCTTGCCCGACAATACCGCCGATGTGTCGCTGGTTTACAATACGGGTGATCGTTACAAGTTTGATGAAGTGGTGTTTTTTACTTATGATCAAGAGTCGGGTACGCTGACCCGCGATCCTGAAAAGCTACCGGTTGAGTTGTCGTTATTAAAGCAGCTGGTCGGCTTTGAAGAAGGCGAGCCATTTTATCGTCCGGCCGTGACCAAGTTTAGTAACGATTTATCGGCAACCCGCTATTTTAATACTGTCAACGTCGAGACGATTTTGCCGCCAGATGAGCGCACAGAAAGCAGTACTTTAGCCTTTGATAATACGCCTAATAGCAGTAGTACTGATACTACCGATGACGACTTCGATAGCAATAATATCGAGCAAAATGAGACAGTCATTAACGAAAATGACGCTGAGCGTTACGCCACTAGCGGTGAGACGGTCAATCCAGCCGATATCGCTGCCATCGAGTTTGAAGCCGATGAAGAAACCTTGAGTAAACTGCAAGCCATTAGACAAAAAGCTGAGCGTTTAAGCCGTCTGCCGGATGATCGCGTCTTGGATGAAAAAGACCAAAAAGCCACTAGTATTTTGGGTAAAATCAGCGACTCTATCAGTAATGTCGCACAAAAAATCTTCCCTGATGAAGAAAATATCCTTGCCGATGAAAACTTCGTCCCGCCAACGCTTGCTGGACGCAAAACCCCGCAGGACGTGTTAGAAAACAAAAAAGTGCCGCTGTACGTCTTTGTTTCGGCAAACAAACCACGTGATGCCCAAGTTGGTCTCGGTTATGGTACCGATACTGGGGTGCGCGCCACTGCCAAGATAGATTATAATTTGATCAATCGTAAAGGCTATCAAGCAGGGGTGGAAACCGAAGTTTCGCGCATTACCAAAAATGTCGCCGTGTATGGCAGTCGACCATGGAAGCATCCGCTAAACGATAAATTGGATGCCCGTTTGACCTACGAAGAAGAGGTTATCGATCAAGGCGAAGGTAATTTTGACTTATCTACCCGAACCTTAAAAGCAGCATTGGCGCGTAATATCCGCCGTGAAAATGGCTGGGATCGTAGCTACTCTGTACGCTACCGTTTAGATGAGTTAGAAACTGGCGTCGATGAGGAAGAATTAGACAATCTGCCAGTGCGCTTTACTTCCTCGAAACCGACGCAGCACGCTTTGTTATTTGGTTATGGTATGAGCAAAACAGACGTCGATAATGCTGCCAATCCTACCCGCGGGTTCCGTCAGTATTATGCGCTTGAAGCAGGTTCAGAAAGTCTGCTAAGTGATACCGATATGGCAATTTTACGCGCGGGTGTGAGCGGTCTTTATAGCTTCGGGGCTGACGATAAACACCAAGTGCTGGGCAGTTTAAATACCGGTTATATTTGGGCGGATGATTTTTACGAAGTGCCTTATAAACTGCGCTTCTTTGCTGGCGGCGATCAAAGTATTCGCGGTTATGATTACGAAAGCCTATCACCGATTGAGAAAGGCTATCTCACCGGCGGACAAATCCTCGCAGTCGGCAGTGCTGAATATAACTATGAGTTTAGACCAGGTTTCCGCGGCGCAGTCTTTACCGATGTCGGTAATGCCTATGACAAAGATTTTGAAACCGATACCAAAGTTGGCGTCGGCGTCGGTATCCGCTGGGCGTCGCCGGTTGGTGTGGTACGTGTCGATGTTGCTGCTGGCGTGACGGAAGATAGCATCCCTGTTAGACTGCATCTGTTTATCGGGTCGCCTTTATAAATGGCTGCTATAAGTACGCCTAACACGAGTGCTTATAGCAGTCTTGATAAAAACGCAAAAACCGCCTTATTTTTCATTCTAGCGCTTGCTGGTAAACCTTCTTTAACATAGCTGAGTGTCATGTTGACCAAAAATACCCCGCCAAATAAGCCCTCGGATGAAGATCCAGCACAGCGCGATGCCCGCGCTGTTAGACGTTGGTTTCCCCTGTCTTTTTTGCTCAAATTAACGGTTCTTATTTTGATTGTACTGGCGATTATGTTCGCCATATTTTTATATGCGGTCGGTACTGAGTCGGGCACAAAGTTCATTTTAGAAAAAATCAGTGCTGAAACGGGAGTTAAGTTTAAATACGGTCGGGGTAATCTGCGCGATGGTATTTGGGTCAGCGATATCGATATCAACGCCACCGAAGACCTTGAGATATTGGTCGATAAAGCTTATGTCAAAATAGGCTGGCGCGCAGTATTTGCCAAAGAAGTGCATCTGCGTGATGCCGACATTCAAACCATTGAGATTATCAATAATAAGCCACCTACGGGCGAGCCGTTTGATTATCGAACGCTTAGCTTGCCAGTCAATTTGCGCTTTGATCAAGCAAAAATAAAAACCATTATTTATAAACAAGTCACCAAAGACCCTATCGTCGTGCATGATATCGAAGCGCGAGATTTGACTTGGGTTGGTAGCGTGGTGAACGTCGGGCGCGGCAAATTGCAGTATGCGGATATTGTAAAAGTCAGCGCTTTAAAAGGTCAGGCAGATTTACAAGGCGACTATCCTTTAGATTTGAGCGGAATTGTCGAGGTAAGTGCGTTAGAAAAAGCCTATATCGACCCGTTAAATATCACCGCAACCGGTACGCTAAAACGTACCGTTGGTAAAGTCCGTAGCCGTTATAACGACAGCGATGTCAGCGGTGATTTTGTGGTGCAGGGCCTAGATGAAGGTTCGCCGTTTCAAGCGAAACTTAAATGGGACGATATTTTAATTCCTTATGCCGATAGCCAAAATATCCACCTAAAAAGCGGCATGGCGACCGCGTCGGGCGTCATCTCGGAGATACGTCTGCGTATCAATACCGAGCTGACCGCCAAAGATATCCCATCGGGTCACTATCAAGGTCGCGGTATTATCGCCAACAGTCAGCTGCGCGTTGATCGTTTGGATGCGCAAGTACCAGCAGGCAATTTGACATTGCAAGGTATTTTGGACTGGAAAGAGAGTTTTGATGCGGTAGTCCGCGCCACGGGCAGTAATTTTGATATTCGTCAGGCGATTCCAGATGAATATGCCGACTTTAAACCCTATGCGCCGCAAAAGCTCAATGGTCGCTTATCGGTACATTATCAGCATAAAAATAAAAATGGCAATCTAGAGATGGATGCAGATTTGCGTCAGCGCGATGGCGAGCATCTCAATGCCAACATCGTGCGCGGCAAAACGCCTGCTCGTGGTCGCAGCGCCAATGCTAAGCAAGTCACGCCTTGGTATATCGACGCCAAGTGGCAAAATTTGGTACGCCGCAATTTGCCTAATATCGGTAATGTCGACAGTCCAAGCGGACAAGCCAATGTTATTATCCGCGGCTCGAATTTATCGGTCGATGGCAAAGCGGTAATTAATGAGTTAAATGTCGCCCCTAAAGGCAACTACGATGTGCGCGTGCGTAAAGCCGGCGACGTGATTAATATCAACCGTCTTAATTACAAAGGTATAGTAGGCGACCTATCTGGTACAGGGCAGATTCAACTGGCCAGTAAAAAACGCCCGCTAACGTGGCAAATTGATGCGCGTACCAATGGCTTATTACCCAAAAAATATCGTAGTGACTTACCGCTTGAGCGCTTAACAGGGCATATCAATGCGCGCGGGCGCATGCTCAATATCAGTAAAAACCGTGTCAAAGGTCAGCGCCATATTATTAGCTTTACTAATACCGATTTAAAAGCAAACCTCGATGCCAGCCAAGATAGCCGCGCTATTGGTATCACGGGCAGCGGTGATGCTAGCGTTGATATTATCGGCGGCGAGCTGTCTGTTTTTGATGCTCGTTTTGATGGTCACATTGATACCGCTGACGTACCAAAGGGCAGCTTATCGATTGATGCTGCTGGTACGCCAAAGCTGATTCGTATTCGTAAACTCAACTATAACGGTGAAGCCGGCGCAGTAAAAGCGAACGGTGTCATTGACTTACGTCAAAACATTGGCTGGACAGTCGATGGCCGCTTTGACAAATTTAACCTTGGCTATTTTTTACCCAATAATGCCGCCATTATCACTGGTGATTTAAAAACCAGCGGTGTGTGGCAAACGCCGCCAAAGAACCAAGCTAATGCTAACGCAAAGGGTAAGCTGAAAAACTTTGCGGTGAAATTTGATGGTGTATTAGATGCTGAGCAACTGCCAGCCGGTAAACTTAGCATTGACGCCAGTGGTGACGCACAGCTGATTCGTATCAAGCGTTTCCGCCATGTCGGCGCCGCAGGTAGTATCGATGCCAATGGTACGGTCGATGTGCGTAAAGGTATCGCTTGGGATGTTAAGGCGGTGATGAATCGCTTTAACTTGGGTTATTTCTTTAAAGATATCCCAAGTACCATCACTGGCACTATTGATACCGATGGGCGCTGGGGTGACAATCAGCAAATCGTTAATATCAAACAAGTTAACCTAAGTGGCGTGCTAAAAGGCCAGCCGCTCAGTGCCAAAGGTAGTCTGGCGGCGAAGCTGCGCCTACCAAAAGACTTGGGCAGTTATTTTAAACGCTTACAAGCACAGGATGCACAGGCACAGTATCAGCAAGTTAATGCGCTAATCGATAGCTTAAATGCCAATAATTTGGTGCTACGTTGGGGCGACAATTATCTTACTGCTAATGGCAATGCTAAGCAGCTACAAGCTAAGATTAATATCACCAGTCTTGACCAGCTATCAGATAAGCTTGCTGGTAAAGTGACGGGAGGCGCAACCTTGTCGCAGCCGGAAGGACAGGCGCTGCCCACGATTTATATCGACTTGGTTGGTGAGCGACTAGCGCTACCGGGCTTTATTTTGCGTCAAGGTCGTATCCGCGGTAAGCTGGTCAATTTGGCCAATAGCCCAAGCCAGCTTATTATTAGCGCCGAAGGTTTGGATGCGGCAGGTCAGAGCTTTAAAAAGGTCAATGCCACTTTTAATGGCACTGAGCAGGCGCATGTGGTCATTCTTGAAGTGGCAAATGATGAACTTGCTATCGGCGCTCGACTTAAGGGTGGCTTTAATCGCGATAAGCTCAGCTGGTCAGGGGTGATTGGTAAAGGGCGTATCAAATCAAAATATGCGACGTTAAACCAACTACAACCTGCGCAGTTGATTGTCAATTTACCCAAAAAGCAGGGTAATAATTCTACCGACTTAAAAGTGCAGCTTGCCGCCCACTGTTGGCAGGCGACCGACCAAACGGGCAAGCTGTGTTTACGTGAGAATCTCATTGCTTCACCAGCGGCAGGTCAAGTCAATGTAGCGGTACAAAACTTGGATACTTCACTATTCTCGGTCTTTTTACCCAAAGATATCGATTGGCAAGCGAAAATTAATGGTAAAGCTATCGTCGGTTGGCAACGTGGTCGTCCGCCGACGATCAATACCACGCTGTATTCTGACAACGGCAAAATCGGCTTGATGCAAGATGGCGATAGTCAGCCGGTTACCTTGCCTTATAAGCGCGTGTCGGTCATTGCTTTGTCGGTCCCTGAAGGCATCAAACTGCGCACGGACATCAATACTGGTCGCGGTGCGCGTGGCTATGCTGAGGTTATCGTTGACCCTTATAAAACACCGAAACCTATCTCGGGTGCGCTGGTGCTCAATGAGCTGAATTTGGCAGTGTTTAAGCCTTTCTTCCCCGGTATGCGCGTGCTCGAAGGTAATATCACTATGGCAGGTGGTTTGGGTGGGACGCTCGATAAACCACAGTTTTATGGCGATGTGAAATTGGCAGATGGCCGTATTGCGATGCTTGATTTACCTATCAACTTAAGAAAAGTCAATGTCGATGCCAAAATTCGTGGTACGCAGGCGAATATCGACGGCACTTTTAATAGTGGTACCGGTACGGGCAAGCTGACTGGTACGGTAAATTGGCAACAAAAACTGCAAGCTAAGCTCAGCATCATTGGCGAGCGTTTGGTATTGACCCAGCCGCCATTATTGTTGGCTGAGATTAACCCTGATATCGACATTATTGTGCGTCCAGGTGACCGTTATGTCAATATTACTGGCGCGGTCAGTGTGCCGTCAGCGACCATTCGTCCACCAGAAGCTAGTGAAGATATCATTACCCAAACCGAAGATGCGGTGGTGCTTGATCGCCGTTTGATTGGTAATATTGATGAGGTTTTAGCGATTTCAAAACCTTGGTCAATCAATGCCGACATCGGTATTGACTTGGGCGATGACATCAATTTCCGCGGCTTTGGTGCGGTGATTCCGTTAGCAGGGGCGATTAATGTCACCCAAAATGGCACAGGCGTTATGCGCGCCAAAGGCGTCGTGCAGGTTTCTCGTCGTACCAATGTCAATATTTTTGGTCAGAGCTTAGAGCTGAATTACGGTCAAGTGCGTTTTAATGGCGATGTGATGAAACCAAATCTGAGCATTGAGGCGGTGAAAACCATCAGCGGTAAGACCGTCGGCGTACGCGTTAAAGGCAATACAGAAAATCCAAATATTATCGTCTTTAACAATGCTGGCTTAACCCAGCAGCAAGCGATGAATGCCTTGATAACGGGTCGTATTAATAATAAGAGCGCGACGCAAATCAGTGAGCAAGGCTTTAAATCGCAGGTGACCAATAACCTTGCGGCGGCGGGACTAAGCTTTGGGCTGAGTGGCACGCGCAATCTGACCAACCAGATAGGCCAAGCGTTTGGCTTCCAAAGCTTAACCGTTGATGCGTCAGGCAGCAGTGATGACACCAACGTCAACGTCACCGGTTATGTAACCCCTGATTTGTATATTCGCTACGGAGTCGGAGTGTTTAATGCACAAAATAGCCTATCTATCCGTTATCAGCTAACGCGCCGCATTTATGTCGAAGCAACTTCAGCGGCGGAAAACGCGGTCGATGTGGTTTATAGTTGGCAGTTCTAAGCACTTAAGCTTTTAATAGCCTTACTATACTGTCGATTTTTAAGTCGCTTGTTAGTAGTTCATTTAATGCAATAAAAAACGCCTTTATTAAAAGGCGTTTTTTTATGCGGTGAGCAGTTGATTTATTTGGTTAAAATTAAGCGGTTATTGCGCGTTAAGCGTAAGCGATATTCTTCGCCTTCGTGCTCGATACGCACTTCTTTGGTTAGCGCAAATAGGTGCTGCGACTGTAGCGTAGGCAAACGGTTTTCGCGGCAGTTTAAATAACGAGAGATGACCATGCTCATAGTAAATTCCTTTTGATAAAATAATTAAAAATAAGGCAGTGGGGTAAAGTAAGTCATTAACGATAATAATTATCATTTACATTGAAAGCTTTTGCAAGCTATTTGATAAAATAAATCACAGTTATTATGTAAACTTATATAAAGCAGCATTTACAAAAGCTATAAATCAAAACAGTCGTACCATTATAAAGGGCAATAGAATGAGCAGTTATTTAGAGAATTCAAGCAAAAATTCGTTCGCTAAAAATGAGGCAAGGGCCCATAAACCACTAAAAATCGTCAATGTTGCGGTGGCGGTCATTTATTATCAGCATCAGTATTTGCTCGGCTTCAGAAATGCATCGCAGCATCAAGGTAATCGTTATGAGTTTGTAGGCGGCAAGATAGATGCTAATGAAACCGCTCAGCAAGCGCTGATACGCGAAGTGGCTGAAGAGACGGGCATTGATATCGCAAATAATACTGCGGTGAAACTCGGTCGGCTGCATCATGACTATGGTGATAAGCAGGTATGTTTGCAGGTTTACAAGGTAGCACTAAGTGCGCAGCAGTATGAACAGCATAGACATTGCCAGCAGGGATTGGAGGGTCAAGCATTAACTTGGGTGGATAAATCGAAGTTATTGGCAGGAGATTATCAACTGCCAGCCGCTAATAAAACCATTCTTGCATGGTTGCGCTTACCACAACAGATAGCAATTACTTATCCATTGGCACACTTTAACGACGCGGCTGATCCAGCAGCAGCTTGGCTACAGTTTCATGCAGCGCATTTGGCGCATGATGCTTGGGTTTATGTCCGTCCAAAAGCCATGGATGCAGATAATAATATAGCGCAGTTATTACGCTTGCGTGCAGATATACAGGCGATTGTACCAGCTGAATTTGAAAGCGACCAAGCACATAAGCAAGCTATAAACCATCAAATCGTCGCAAAGCAGTTAACCCAGACGCAGCTTATACGCGGCTTAAGCGATATTAATAACGATGTTCACCAAAGCAAAAATGCAATTCACGACGGTTTATTAAACTATCCACTGATTGTAAGTTGTCATGACGTCGAAAGTGTCGCTGCCGCTAATAAGTTGGCGCATAGACGTTTAGAGCAACAATTATCACCCGTTATCGGTATTTTTCTATCGCCAGTTTTAGCAACCCAAACCCATCCTGATGTCGAGCCACTTGGCTGGCAAGCGTGGTCGATATTAGCAGAATTAGCCGATATACCAGTGATTGGCTTAGGTGGTTTATCGCCAGCAATGAGGGCTCAAGCAGAGCAGTATGGCGGCATTGCTGTTGCTGGCATTCGTCAGTTTTTACGGTAATTTTTAACATGGTCTTTATAGTATTTGAGAGTATATTTTAGGCCAATAATTAACCAAAATATGAAAGGTAAATCAAAAACTGAAAGCAAATGTAAGGCCATACAAGAGTGAGGTTTAATGGGGGCAAACCACTGATTTTAAATCTATTTTTACACAAGGTAACCATGTATTGCTTGTATGGCGTAAATACAGAATTACTTACAAACCGTTGCGTTTTCCTACATTGCTACACTGTTTTGCTTAGCCCTTTGCCATTACTATAAACCTGCAAATTACCAAAGGGCGCAGAATCAGTTTGTTAAGGGCAATTCATCTAGCAACTTTTTATCCAATCACTTGCTATTTAACCAATTGCTATCCACCCACTTCTTATCTATCGTGATTTTATTCATCACAGCGCCACTGAAAGGTATAGTAAATATAAGTAATCCAGTATTTAATTTTCACTCATCTGTCTTTTGTATTTAAAGTGATTGTTGAGCATTATTTATACTGAGTTAATCGCTATAAAATTTGATAAATGAAAAATTTTAACTAACACTATTAATAAATGGTACTCCTATGAAAACCAATAAGTTACCTAAGTCAGCATGGCCTGATTCGCAGGCAGCTGGTTCTCAATCACAGCAGACTAAATCAAGTCAGCATTATCTTGATAAAAACTATTTAAAAAAAGGTTATCGCAAGACAGATAATACGTCACAATCGAGTGATGCCAGCAATGATGCTAGCTATCACAATGATAGCGCGAACGATATGCCAGTAGGCGATGTCACCCTAAAGGCATCAGCAACAGATAATGAATTTGTCTATAAAAAGAGTGGACAAAACGCGCCTAAAGCCGCAAAGTCTGTATTGATTGATAGCAGCAATCACGATCAAAATAACCATAATACAAGTTTTAAAAGCACTCAAGATTTGCAAAGCAATAGTTTTCAAAATGGCGGCGGATACAAAAAAGCGCCTGCTTATAAGAAAGTGCAAAAAACTACTGATATCAATACTACCGATATCAATATTGATGCTGCTGTAGACATCTCAGCGAAAAGCTTAAATGGTAATACTAAATCCAATAAGTCTATTACTGCTGAAACTGTTGATACAGACGACGGCAATGAAGATATGGGTTTACCAACAATACCAGAGCGTATATTTATGAATGGACTTATCAAGCATACAGGTATTGCTCTAGCAATTATTATCCCATTGGCTGCGTTCTCAGCCTATGCGGCAACACCGCCTGTCAATACCGCGGCTAAAGCTGGGGTGACAGCGAACGCAACAACGGCTAAAACCGTCACAGAGACGTTATCCATTAAGCCAAATGCAATTATCTATAAATCTGCTAGCGTACCAACCACAGTTGATAGCGTTGATCTCAAAAAATATGCCGGCACTTGGTATGAGATAGGTCGTTTACCGATGTATTTCCAGCGCAACTGTGCCAGTGATGTGACGGCGACTTATATTGAAAAAACTGACGGTTCAGGCATTAAGGTGTTTAATCAATGTAAAGCGCAAGATGGTTCAGCCATTACCGCAGAAGGCTTAGCTAAACCTGCTGATGCTTCGGGTAGTAAATTAAAAGTTACTTTTTTACCGTCGTGGATTCGCTGGTTGCCTGTTGGCCGCGCCGATTATTGGGTACTTGCTCGTGATGCAGATTACAAAACGGCATTGGTTGGCACGCCAGATAAAGATTATCTGTGGTTACTGGCTCGTTCGCCGAATGTTAGCCAAGAGACCTATGCAAAATATCGCCAAATTGCCCAAAAGCAGGGCTACGATTTAAAAGAATTTAAACTTACCCTGCAGACCAATCAGACGGTAAAGTTGGTTCCTTAAGTTTTTCATAACCATACATGGCATAACCATATAAGTATTTTATAATTATCATATTTTTGTTTGATTTATCGTTAATTGATAATAGAGCAGCAGCGCAAGCTGCCTTTATTTTTATGCAGTAACTTATAAAGCTATGAAAAACGCGATAAGTACGTCAAATTCGGTTATCACTAGCAAAATAGGGCGTTTTAGGCTAGAATCTACCTTATCTAAAGACGGTTACGATAAAGACTGTAACGCTAGTTAGTGATAGTTACTATTGCCAATCACTACCGCCAAAGTCGAGCATGACCGTTTTAATATCGTTATTTAAACAATGATGACCTATCTATTTATATTTCTTCCTACTTTTCTGCTACCTAATTACTGACCAAAAGGATGTTTCTCGTGAGCAACGCTGATACCTTACGCCAATTACATCAAGACCATTTGAGCAATTATAACCAACAAGAGCAACAAGCCATCGAGCTTATGGGCTTATTAAATAAGCTTTATAATGAGCAAGATGTGCAAGTGACATTGTTTGGTGATACGCTAGATACAACCTCTGTGGGTCAAATACTGGCATTGCATCAAAAAGTCGCGCTGCGTGATAAAGGTGCTAAACCTATCGCTGTCGCGGATACTTTAGCGATGGTTAAAACGCTTGCAGAGAATAAAGACATCCAAGCGGCGCGTATCGATGTTGGTCAATTGATTGCTAATGACAGTGATTTACAAGCGGCATTAGAGTCTGTTAACAACAATAACGCTGCAAGCAATGGCGCAACGGATGTGGTGCTATACGGTTTTGGCCGTATTGGTCGTATCTTAACGCGTCTTTTATTGTCACAAGCGTCAAGCGCTAAAGGCTTACAGCTAAAAGCCATTGTGGTGCGTCCAGCAGCAGCGGGCGATCTGGCTAAGCGTGCTTCATTGCTTGAGCGTGATTCAATCCATGGTAGCTTCGCTGGTGGCGTCGTTGTCGATGATGAAAACAATGGTTTGATTATCAATGGCCGCTTTGTACAAGTCATTTATGCCAAAGACCCAAGCGAGATTGACTATACGGCTTATGGTATCAACGATGCATTGGTCATCGATAATACTGGCATCTGGAAAGATGAAGACGGTCTTGGCAAGCATTTGCAATCGACTGGCGTGAAAAAAGTATTGCTAACGGCTCCTGCTGGCGGTGAGATTAAAAACGTCGTTTATGGCGTCAATAACGATACGGTCGGCGATGACACTATCGTCAGTGCAGCGAGCTGTACGACCAACGCGATTACCCCAACGCTCAAAGTTTTAAATGATGAGTACGGTATTGAGAATGGTCACGTAGAAACTATTCACTCGTTCACCAACGATCAAAACTTAATTGATAACTATCATAAAGCTGATCGCCGTGGCCGCAGCGCGGTATTGAATATGGTTATCACCAGTACTGGTGCAGCAAAAGCGGTCGGTAAAGCCCTACCAGAGCTTAGCGGTAAATTGACGGGTAATGCGATTCGTGTACCAACGCCAAACGTTAGCTTAGCGATTTTGAACTTAAACCTTAAAACGGCGCCAGCCAGTGCCGATGCGTTAAATGAGTTCATGCGTAAGGTGTCTAATAGCAGTCAGTGGCAAACTCAGATCGCTTATACAGATTCTACCGAAGCGGTATCAACTGATTTTGTTGGTGATACGCATGTCGGTATCGTCGATGCGCAAGCGACTATTTTGACAGACAATCATGCTATCGTTTATATTTGGTACGATAACGAAGTCGGCTATAGCACGCAGGTATTACGTTTGGCCACGCAAATGGCTGGCATCAGCTATGCGCAAATTCCAGCGTAAAAATTTGCACAGCTGCTATCTTAGCCGTTTGTATTTAGATAAAATGCTAAGGCAAAATAGCGGGACGAAAGTAAGTTTTATCCTAGATAAATCGGTGTAAATTATTAACGGCAGTATTCAAACACCCGATAGTCCGAATGGTTATCGGGTGTTGTTGTCATGCTAAATGCTAAGCGTGGTATGACATTTTAGTAAATGCCGTTTTAAAGAAGATTTTATATTTTTTTAAGTTATTCATAACTACCAAACATATAGCTACCACCTAAAATACAGTCGCTGACTGTAAGTTGATAAACGAGATGGTAAATAAAGGAACGAAAGATGCGATTTATTGATGAAGCCGTCGTAACGGTAAAAGCAGGTGACGGTGGTAACGGAATCGCCAGTTTTCGCCGAGAAAAGTATGTCCCACGTGGTGGCCCTGACGGTGGTGATGGCGGTAAGGGCGGCGATGTCTATGTCATTGCCGATGACAATACCAACACCTTAGTTGACTACCGTTATACCCGTCGTTATGACGCCATGCGCGGTGAAAACGGTCATAGTAAGAACTGTTCGGGTAAAGGCTCTGACGATATTTATTTGCCGGTTCCTATTGGTACGACCGTGGTTGATACCGAAACCGACGAAGTATTAGGCGATTTGATTGAAATTGGTCAAACGTTACTGATTGCCAAAGGCGGCGACGGTGGTCTGGGTAATACCCATTTTAAAAGCTCGACCAACCAAGCACCGCGCAAAGCCACTTCAGGTTTTGAAGGCGAGTTAAAGGTGCTGAAGTTTGAGCTAAAAGTAGTCGCTGATGTTGGTCTGATTGGTTTACCTAACGCGGGCAAATCAACCTTTATCCGTCAGGTATCTGCCGCCAAACCTAAGGTTGCCGATTATCCCTTTACCACCTTAGTACCAAACTTAGGCGTGGTTGATATCGGTCGTCACCGCTCATTTGTGATGGCAGATATTCCGGGTTTAATTGAAGGCGCCTCAGAAGGCGCAGGACTTGGCATTCGTTTTTTAAAGCATGTCGCTCGCACGCGCCGTCTGTTACACTTGGTCGATGTAAAACCGATCGATGGCAGCGACCCAGTAGAAAACGCGCGCGTGATTTTAAATGAGCTTGAGCGTTTCTCACCTGAATTGGCCAATTTGCCACAGATTTTGGTGCTAAATAAAATTGATCAGGTTGCCGAAGAAGACTTAAACGAGCTTTGTACCCATATCGTGGCTGAGCTTGGTTGGACGGGTATGGTATTTCGTACCGCAACCTTGACCGGTGAAGGCGTTGATGCGATTAAGTACCATTTGATGAATGAGATCGAGCGCGAGCGTGAGCGTGAACTCGAAGATCCGATTTTTGCTGAAGCCCAAAAAGAGCGTTTTGAGCGCTTAGAAGCAGAAGTTCGTTTGAATACCGAAGCGCAGCGTGAAGCCTATCGTGCGGCTCGTAAAGCAGCGCGTGAAGGTACCAATTTAGACGACGATGACGATTTCGATGATGGCGTCGAAGTGGTATACGTTCCTTAATATACCTGCGCTTAAATGTATTTAAGGTTAAATTGGCAAAAGCTAATGTTTCGTTTTTTAAATAGGTGTGCGTACAGTTCTAATATTATCCACGTAATTCATTTACCCTAGCAACAGGAGTTTATATGGCAGTTGACATAGAGAACACGACAGAAGAAGCAAGGTTTGTTAAGCAAGCTCGCAACTTTGATATTCGGCGCGTTATTGTCAAGATTGGCTCATCGCTATTAACCAATAATGGACGAGGGCTTGATCGAACTGCCATTTACGAATGGGCAAAGCAGATTGCCAAATTGCATAAGCAAGGTGTGGAAGTATTGCTAGTGTCGTCAGGTGCGGTTGCTGAAGGCGTGGTGCGGATGAATCTGGACGAGCGCCCAAGGAAACTGGCGGCGCTACAAGCTTGTGCGTCCATCGGACAGATGGGCTTGATTGAAACCTGGTGGTCAGCATTGATTCAGCATGGTATTCAAAGCTCGCAGCTGTTATTGACTCATGATGATTTGTCTAATCGTAGTCGCTATTTAAATACCACGGGCGCATTGACGCAGTTATTAGAATGGCGCGTGCTGCCCGTAATCAATGAAAACGATACCATTACCATTGATGAGATTAAGTTCGGCGATAATGACACCTTAGGCGCGATGGCAGCGGCGATGGTCAATGCCGATTTATACATTATTTTGACCGATCAAGAAGGCGTCTTTACCGATAATCCGCGTAACAATCCGAATGCCAAGATGATTCGCCAAGAGCGCGCGATGGCCGATTATTTATTTGATATCGCTGGCGATGGCGGTAAACTTGGTCGCGGCGGTATGCTGACGAAAATTCGTGCTGGACGCTTGGCTGCTATGGGCGGCTGTCCAACGGTTATTGTCAGTGGCGCTATCGACGATGTGATTACGCGCGTGGTATCTGGCGAAGCCGTTGGTACGTTATTGACTACTAATGATGCCGATAAAATCATTGCTCGTAAACAGTGGCTAGCGGCGCATTTGCGCATGTCAGGTACGCTCATTGTAGACGCTGGGGCTGCAAAAGCGGTTGTCGAACATCACAAGAGCTTATTGCCAGTTGGCGTCGTCGAGGTCCGCGGTGATTTTGATGAAGGTGATGTGGTAGAGATTGTCAATCAAGACACGGGCGAGCGTATCGCTGTTGGTCAAGTAAACTTCTCATCGCGTGACGCTTGCCGCGTGGCTCGCGAGCGTACAGAGCAGTTTGATAGAATCCTTGGTAACAAGGAAGAGCGTGTGGTCATGGTACATCGCGACAATTTAGCGTTAACCGTGTAGTTATACCCCTTTAATCGGTAGGTGTTCTCAAAGCTTAATAGTAAATGGTATTTAATATAAAGAAGCTGATATCAAATAATTATGAAGCTTTTTAGGATTAAATGCCGCTATCTATGCATTATAAGCGTTTATTAATCTTTTCTTTCACTTATTTTATCTTGCCCTGTTATTTATTTTATTGAATATAGGGCTGTTTTGGAGAGTTGTACATGAGTGCTTCAGACAGTAACCATGCGCTTGAGCAGAACTTTGCGCCTTTAAAAAACGATAGATTGCTACGAGCACTCCGCTTTGAGCCCATAGATACCACGCCAGTATGGATGATGCGTCAAGCCGGTCGTTATTTACCAGAATATAAAGCCACTCGCGCTGAAGCCGGTGACTTTATGAGCCTATGTAAAGATACGGCGCGTGCGACCGAAGTCACTTTGCAGCCGCTGCGCCGTTATGACTTGGACGCCGCAATTTTATTTAGTGATATTTTGACCATTCCTGATGCCATGGGGCTAGGACTGTATTTTGAAACGGGCGAGGGTCCGAAGTTTAAGCATCCGATTCGTACGCAAGCGGATTTAGACAGATTGCCGGTACTCGATATGAATGACTCGCTTGATTATGTCATGCGCGCGGTGACGAGCATTCGTAAAGCACTAAACGGACAAGTGCCGTTATTCGGCTTTTCGGGTAGCCCTTGGACGCTAGCGACTTATATGATTGAAGGCGGCAGCTCGAAAGATTACCGCTATACTAAAGGTTTCTTATATAGCAATCCGGAGTTTTTACATCAATTATTAGATAAATTGGCAACGTCAGTGATTGATTATTTGGATGCGCAAGTGGTTGCTGGCGCACAAATTTTGCAGATATTTGACAGCTGGGGCGGGGCGCTTGGTCATCGTCAGTTTGTGAATTTCTCGCATGCCTATAACAAGCGTATTGTCGCTGAGCTAAAGGTACGTCATCCAGAAATCCCAGTCGTACTATTTACCAAAGGCGGTGGATTGTGGCTTGATGTGCAAGCGGATAGTGAGGCCGATGCGCTAGGTCTAGACTGGACGATGCCTATTGATCGCGCCCGTCAAGTATTGACAGAAAGTCAGCGCCAATTGACCAAGCAACATAAAAAGCTACAAAGCAGCAAAGCCATTCAGGGTAATTTAGACCCCGCAACCTTGTACGGCTCGCCTGCAACTATCCGTGCTGAAGTCAATGCGATGCTCGATAGCGCTTACGCCAGTGGCGAAAAAACCGGCTATGTGGCAAACTTAGGTCACGGTATTACCCAGTGGGTCAATCCTGATAATGCCAAAGTCTTTATCGATGCGGTACATGATTACAAAATTTAAGTTATAAAATTTAATATCGTTAATTATTAAAAAATCAACGTTTAAAAGCGCTAGTAATAGCGCTTATATTTAGAAGCGACAAGGTTTAACTTTGATGTAGAGCTTATCTCTATCTAAATATTTACGCATTAAAAGAAAAAGGAATATCTTATGATTTCAGCAGCGATTGTCGGCGGCACAGGCTATACAGGTATTGAGCTGATTCGCTTATTGTCTGCCCACCCTGAAGTGTCTATTGATTTGCTAACCTCGCGTAGCGAAGCTGGCACCCGCGCTGATGAGATATTCCCAAGTTTACGCGGTATCTCAGATATCATCTTTAGCGACTTGGGCGATGAGACACTTGCTACCTTACAAAAATGCGACGTGGTGTTTTTTGCCACCCCGCATGGCGTGGCGATGAAGCAAGCTGAGGCGTTAACGGCAGCGGGCGTTAAAGTTATTGATTTGGCGGCGGATTTTCGCTTGCAATCATTAGCAGATTTTGAGCATTGGTATCAGCAAGCGCATGCCTGTCCTGAATTGTTAAAGACAGCCGTTTATGGCTTACCTGAAATCAATCGAGAAAAATTGGCCGATGCATTAGTTGTCGGTAACCCTGGCTGCTATCCAACTACCGCTATTTTGGGCTTAAAACCTATTATCGATGCGCAAAACCAGCAAGCCGAAAGGCTGGTTGAGTCGCGTATCGTTATCGATGCAAAATCTGGCGTTTCGGGCGCGGGTCGGCAAGCGAAGCTTGCGCTTAACTATGCGGAAACCACCGATAATTTTAAAGCGTATAGCGTCGAGGGTCATCGGCATTTACCAGAGATTGAGCAGGGTGTTGCTCAATTATTAGAAAGTCAGTTTGGCCATCGTATTCGTTTTTTACCGCATCTAGTGCCAATGATACGCGGCATGCTGAGCTCTATTCATTTAGAGCTTACCGAAGCAGGCGCTGCTATCGATTGGCAGCAAATGTTTGAGACAAGCTATGCGGCAGAGCCGTTTGTCGATGTGATGCCAAAGGGGCTTTATCCCGATACGCGCAGCGTGCGAGCCAGTAATCGTTTGCGTATTGGTATTCACCAAGACAATGCGCGTGCTGAGCTGACGGTGATTGTTGTTCAGGACAATTTGGTGAAAGGTGCCGCTGGGCAAGCAGTACAAAATATGAATGTGATGTTTGGTTTCGATGAATCGATGGGCTTAGACTTTGCCCCTATCGTTCCTTAAAGATGTCTAGCCATTAACAAATCCCTCATATTTATGGTGCTAGGTATTGATTATAAATTCCGCTATAATAACCTGCCTTTACTGTTAAGAGATATCGTCTAAATGCGTTTGAAGAGTGCACCACGCCTTTGCCAACAGCCTGCACGAGTATTGTGCCAAGACTCTGTTTCCTATGATGTGGGGCACGATGCGCATCTCTCTTATTCTCATTACCAACAGAGTCATGCACTGATAAATAGCCCTATTATTAGCAGCCCGCTTATTAGTAATAAGCAACGAGGCGCTTCTACCTTAGTATTGGCATTATTCGTGGTGACGGTATTGGTGACCGCTGGAGTTGGACTGGCATTTGGTCATAAACTTGGCTATCAGCGCGGCTATTATTCGATGCAGGCAGAAACTCAGCAAGCGGTGATTACCAGTAAAGAAGCCACGCAAGAGCTAAAAGATTTACGCCTTAGCAGCAAAATTGCCACCAATGAAGCAGCTACTGCTAAGCAAGAGTTAGAAATAAGTTTGGCAAATTTAAAAGAGCTACGTGAAAACCAACAGGAATTGACGGTTGAAAATAAACAATTAGCCCAACTTAAAGAGATATATGCCGAGCTTGTTAGTGAAAATGGCGGCATGCCTTTACAAATACTTGGGGCAAAAATTAAACCTTTGCCTGAAAACGCTTTTGAGTATGGCTTTGATGTGGCAATGCTGGCCAGCGACGGCAAAGCTAAGCGCTTAAAACCTACTTTAACCTTGCTAAATGATAATGACTTTGTAGAAGTGCCGCTTGAGCCTGCAAGTTATACCATCGATGGCATAACGCGAATCCGCGGCCGCTTTATGATGCCAACAGGCTTTAAACCTTTGCAAGTGAAATTAAGCTTAAGCGCAGGCGGACAAGAATTGGAGCAATTATACGACTGGAAGCTTGGTGATAAGGTTGATAGCATGCCGTTGTCACTTCTAGATTTGCCAGAAGTTGATGAAAGCCCCATTGAACCTTAAGTTTTTGATATTTTATTGAATTTTATTTTATTGAATTTTAGATTTTTAATGTATTAATACTTTCTTGTCATATGCTAAGTGATAGCTAGACAGGTCTGCTACTCTTTTTAATCCTCTTTATGCTGATACAGCATCGCTATTAATTTGTACGCTAATTATGATAAAACAACCGATATTACATTCAACGCCAACCGTTGCCGATTGGCATTTCCCAAATACGCCGCTGCGTCTAGCGCAAGATGGTGATACCGAGGGCGAAACTTCACCGCAAGCCGATGTATTGGTCGCTGAGCCAGAAGTAGCAAAACCGCCGATGTATGCAGTGGTCATGTATAACGATAACTACACGCCGATGGAGTTTGTCGTCTATGTGCTGCAATCAGAGTTTCGTCATAGTATGGATAGGGCGGTTGAAATTATGCTGACCATTCATAATAGTAGCAAGGGTATTGCGGGCATTTATCCAAAAGACATTGCTGAAACCAAAGCCAAAAAAGTCAATAGCTTGGCGCACCGTGAAGGCTATCCTTTATTGACTCAAATCGAGCCGCATCAGGGTGAGTAATTTTTTAGCCTATTTTGTCTTAAGTTTTCTCTAATTTCGGTTGATTCTACTCACCTTTTTATTTCTTACCTTTTTATTTATGACAAGAACTCTGCCGTAGAGCAAACCTGCTGTATTAGCCAATGGTTTGCGCTAGCCTGTTGATTGACTTGATTCCTGCCTTTTTAAATTTATTGTCACTCCTTTAATTCTCTTTTATCAATCTTCCTAGCTTTGCATTTTCTGCTTGATTTTTTTTTCATATCACCCATATATTAAAGTATACCCTTGTACACTTAATCGTATTAAACCCCACATTTTTTCATATCGTTTTAGCACCTTTTATCTCTATTCTATTCAACCGTTACTTTCGAAAACTTACGCTCGAAGTGTTTTTTGCCTATTTGTCGCTTTAATACTGCACAATAAAGGTTTATTGGACACTTCGATACATTTTAGTCAGCGTTAAAAGATTGACTATGGTTAAGTATCATGTTGAGATAAAGGTAAGACGCAAATAGTACTCAAGCCATGGAAGACATCATTCAATAATATGCAGTAATGTCTGTTAATAATCCCAACATTGCCCTTGAACAATCCATCTATCGCCCTGATTTAGTTACTAACTCATTCATAAAGCTATCAATAATAAGATAGGTACAACCGTAGGAAGTCCTTATGTTAAGTCGTCATCTTGAAGTTTCTTTGCGTTTAGCAATGACACTTGCGCGCCAAAAATCGCATGAGTATCTCACTGTTGAACATCTGCTATTGGCGTTATTGGAAAATACCAATGCTGCCAATACGTTGACTGCTTGCAATGCCAATGTCTCAACGTTGCGTAGTGAGCTAGAAGCTTATATCAATAAGCATACGCCAACCGTGGACGCAGATTCTGAACAATCACCACAACCCACCCAGAGCTTTGACCGCATTTTGCAGCGTGCTATTTTCCACGTGCAGTCTATTGGTGGCGGGCGTTTAGTTGAAGGTTCTGATATTTTGGTATCGATGTTTTCAGAGCATGATACTTATGCCGTTTATTTGCTTAAAAAGCAGGGCATCAGCCGCCTTGAGCTGACCCAGTATTTATCACATGGTCAAGACAAAGACGAGCCATCTGAGCCACGTGCTTCAATGACTGGTGAGCGCCGTAGTGCATCAGAAAAAACCAGTAAAGATCCTTTGGTTGAATTTGCAACCAACTTAAACCAGCGCGCCGCTGAAGGTAAAACTGACCCACTAATCGGTCGTGGTCCTGAGATTGAGCGCGCCGCTCAAGTATTATGCCGTCGCCGTAAAAATAACCCGCTATTGGTGGGTGAGCCAGGTGTGGGTAAAACCTCGATTGCTGAAGGTTTGGCGTGGTTGATTATTAATGATAAAGCACCAAAACCGCTTAATGGTTGTGTGATTTATAGCCTAGATATCGGCTCATTAATCGCTGGTACTAAGTATCGCGGGGATTTTGAAAAACGGATGAAATCACTACTTGATGCGTTAAAGAAAAAACCCAATGCGATTTTGTTTATCGATGAGATTCATATGATTATTGGCGCAGGCTCGTCAATGAGTAGCAATATGGACGTCTCAAACTTAATCAAACCAGCACTTGCCAATGGTGAGCTGCGCTGTATTGGTTCAACAACCTTTACTGAATATCGTCAGGTGTTTGAAAAAGACCATGCCTTGTCACGCCGTTTCCAAAAGATTGATGTGAAAGAACCAAGTGTCGATGACAGTATCGATATTTTACGTGGGTTGAAACCGCGTTATGAAGAGTTCCATAACGTCGAATATACCGATGAAGCTTTGGTAACTGCTGTACAATTATCAGCAAAACACATTCACGAGCGCTTTTTACCCGATAAAGCCATCGATGTCATCGATGAAGCGGGTGCTTATAAGCGTTTGGGTATCGTCGCGGATTTGGACGATATTGATGCTGAAGAAAGCTTTATTGCCAATTTAGAACAAGACTTTGATGCGCAAATCGATGCCGATGAAGAAGGTCTTGGGGGTGATGCTGACGATGACAGCTTTGATACAACAAGCACTTCCAATGAAATGCAAGAGGAAGCAGATACGGCAAAAGCCAATGATCGTGCGAGTGGGTCTAAAAAATCTAAAGGCAAACGCGCACCGATAAAAATCGATGTTGCTGATATCGAAGCCATCATTGCTAAGCTTGCGCGTATTCCGCCCAAATCCGTATCAAGTGATGATAAGAGCATTCTTGAGCATTTAGATCGTGATCTTAAGCACTTGGTCTTTGGCCAAGATGAAGCGATTGAAACCTTGGCGGATGCGATTAAACTGTCGCGTGCCGGTCTAAAAGCGCCGGATAAACCAATTGGCTCATTTATGTTTGCTGGTCCAACCGGGGTTGGTAAAACAGAAGTATCGCGTCAATTAGCAAACTTATTAGGTGTTGAGTTGGTTCGCTTTGATATGTCGGAGTACATGGAAGCGCATACGGCGTCACGTCTGATTGGTGCGCCTCCCGGTTATGTTGGTTATGACCAAGGCGGTTTGCTGACTGAAAAAATCAATCAGCATCCACATTGCGTATTGTTACTTGATGAAATCGAAAAAGCACACCCTGATGTCTTTAACTTGTTATTACAAGTCATGGATCATGGTACTTTGACCGATAACAACGGCCGCGTGGCTATCTTTAAGCAAGTGATCGTCATTATGACGACCAACGTTGGCGCTGAAAGTATTAGCCGCTCTTCGATGGGCTTCACGCAGCAAGACCACAGCCGCGACAATACAGAAGCGCTCAAACGCGTCTTTACCCCTGAATTCCGTAACCGTTTGGATGCGATTATTCAGTTCAACGCCTTAGATACGTCGGTCGTCGTCTCTGTGGTCGATAAGTTCTTGGTTGAGCTACAAGTACAGCTCGATGACAAGCAAGTGACGCTCGAGATTGACGATGAAGTCCGTGATTACTTGGCGGAGAAAGGCTATGATCGCCTCATGGGTGCGCGTCCTATGCAGCGCCTTATTCAAGACGAGATCAAAAAGCCACTCGCAAGTATGATTTTGTTTGGCGACTTGGTAAACGGCGGGGTAGTCCATCTAAGCTTAGAACCAAAAGAAGCCAATGAGCAAGACGGTGATACGGTTAAGCTTGATAAAACTAGCGGTAAATCTTCGGATAAAGGTTCAGCCGACAGTCGTATTATCTTAACGGTCGTTGAAACCCATGAGCCGCATCCAGATTCTGAGTCACTAGCTAGCTAAGTTTTTGCTATTGATATAATAAAAACGGTTACGGTGTTATAAAAACGGTTACAATGGTAGCCGTTTTTTTTATTGCTATAATTTATTGAATGACCGTATTTCTTATCCTCCTATAAAAAATAAAAAAGGACCTATCATGGAATTGTTTGATGAAAAATCTACGAAAACCGAGGCCCAAAAACAAGCGATTTTGGACAATGTGCGCTTACCGGACGACTGGAAACAAGCCTTAGCAGAAGAATTGACCTCTGATAATATGGATAACTTGCGCGCTTTTTTAAAAGAAGTCTATCAATCAGATGATAGTATTTATCCGCCAGCGCCCTTAATGTTTAATGCGTTAAATCTAACGCCATTATCACAGGTGAAGGTGGTGATACTGGGTCAAGACCCTTATCATGGACCAGGGCAAGCGATGGGTTTATCGTTTTCAGTACCAAAAGCGATGCCAAAACCGCCGTCTTTAAATAATGTGCTAAAAGAGATGGCGAGTGACATCGGAATCGCTCCTTCAAAACATGGCGATCTGACTTATTGGGCGCAGCAAGGCGTTTTATTGTTAAACAGCTCGCTTACGGTACAAGAAGGCACGCCAAACAGCCATCAAAATAAAGGTTGGGAGCAGTTTACTGACGCCGTGATTGACGTGGTCAATGAACAAACAGAGCATACGGTATTTATTTTGTGGGGCAGTAAAGCGCAGAAAAAAGGCAAATATATCAATACCGATAAACATCTGATTCTGACCGCTGTCCATCCATCGCCGTTGGCTGCCAACCGCGGCGGGTTTTTTGGTTCTAAGCCGTTTTCTAAAACCAATGATTATCTAATACAACATGGCCAAAAACCGATTGACTGGCAACTGCCACAGTAAATGAAAAATATACAAAATATAAGCTTGCAGCCTTATCAATTAACAAGCAGTCCGCTAGCGACACATGCATTTTGGTTAATTGACGATGTTAAGTGGATGCAACAAGCCCTTAACCTTGCTAAGCAAGGCGCTGCACGTGAAGAAGTGCCCGTAGGAGCGATACTGGTACATAATCAGCAGATGATAGGTCAAGGTTTTAATGAGCCAATTGGACGCCATGATGCGACGGCGCATGCAGAGATTATCGCGTTAAGGGATGCCTGCATGCGTTTAAACAATTATCGCTTGCCGCTTCAGACAACGTTATATGTGACTTTAGAGCCGTGTACTATGTGTATTGGCGCGCTGATTCATGCTCGCGTCGATAGACTTATCTATGCAGCAAGCGAGCCGAGGGCTGGTATGGTTGGTAGTCAAATGAACTTGGCTGCCGAGTCTTTTTATAATCATTGTATTCAAGTGTATAAAGGTCTGTGCCGTGAGCATAGCAGTCAAATGCTAAAGGCTTTTTTTCGTGAGCGTCGGCAAGCGTCCAAACGAAAAAAAAGATAAAAAAACCGTTCAAATGATTAACAAGATATTAGTCTCACTGCTAGTGATAGGGAGCTATGTTTGCTATACTATCGCCCTATTTGCTTACGAATCTGTCTATTACCGTGCAAGCGTTTGATAGCGCAGGGAAATTCTTTGTTTACCACGATGTCAGCTTTGCCGACGATTAGGTGAGTGTTATGTCTGCTTTTACACCTGATACTAATGACAATAGTGAGACGCCGTCATTGCGCTATCCAGTTATCTGTATTGATGGTCCAAGTGGGGCAGGTAAAGGCACGGTTACGTGGCGCTTAGCGCAAACCTTGGGCTATCAGCTGCTTGATTCAGGGGCATTATATCGCATTGTTGGTCTAAAGGCGTTTGAAGCAGGTCTGATTACAGCAGATGCCAGCCAAGCGATTGATGAGACTGCGTTATTAGAATTGACCCAAAGCTTACAGATCGTTTTTGAGCCCAATAGCGATTCAGGGCGCGTGGATATCATTGTCAATGACACTAAGATTGGCGAGCAAGTACGCAATGAAACCGTTGGCGGTTATGCTTCACAAGTTGCAGTTTATCCAAAGGTGCGTCAAGCGCTGCTTAAATTGCAGCAAGACATGGCTACCCAATCAGGATTGGTCGCTGATGGTCGCGACATGGGCACGGTAGTTTTCCCCGATGCCGATGTAAAGGTCTATCTGACTGCAAGCGCTACCGCTCGTGCAGAGCGCCGCGTGGCACAGCTATTAAAAGCTGGGCAGGCGGCTGATTTCGATGCGATTCTGGCAACGATTAAAGCGCGAGATGAGCGTGATGAAAACCGAGCAACGGCACCGTCAAAACCGGCTGAAGATGCACTGGTTTTAGATAGCTCAAACCTAGACGCTGACGCGGTTTATGAGTTGGTAAAAAAACATTGTCAAGATAAGGGTGTTTGTTTTAATCGTTAATAAAAACAACATATTAAGTACTAAAAGGTTTCCTATGGCTTCCGTTTTAGTATAAAATTGTATAAATATAAGTAAGACAGTCGTTGCTAGTGAGTTCGCTGAAAATTGCTTATTAGCAACAACCGTTTTTTTATATGACTGCATAAGATATAAAACCAGTATTCTCGTTTTATACAGTCATACATTTGATCCGTACTGTGCTGGACAGGATACGGCTATACAAAGGTAGACATAATGGAATCATTTGCTGAACTATTTGAAGCGAGCATCGAAGAAACAGGTCTTGATATCGAGCGTGGCTCGGTTATCACTGGTACTGTTGTAGCCATCGATAGCGATTGGATCACAGTAGATACTGGTCTTAAATCTGAAGGTATCGTCGCTCGTGAAGAGTTTTTAAGCGAAGAAGGCGAACTTGAAGTTGAAGTTGGCGACACAGTCGACGTCGTGGTTGAAGCGGTTGATAACGGTATGGGTCAAACCTTACTGTCACGCGAAAAAGCCAAACGCGTTGAGACTTGGAATTTCCTTGAGAAAATCTCTGATAACGATGAGATCGTTAAAGGTATTATTTCTAGCAAAGTAAAAGGCGGCTTTACCGTTGATATCGGTTCAGTTCGCGCGTTCCTACCAGGTTCATTGGTAGACGTCCGTCCGATTCGTGATACCACGCATCTAGAAGGCAAAGAGCTAGAATTTAAAGTTATCAAACTTGATCAAAAACGTAACAACGTTGTGGTAAGTCGCCGCGCTGTTATGGAAGCTGAAAACTCAGCTGAGCGTGAAGAGCTATTGAACAAGCTTGAAGAAGGTATCGAGATCGAAGGTATCGTGAAGAACCTAACTGATTACGGTGCATTCGTTGATCTTGGTGGTATTGATGGTCTACTACACATCACTGACATGGCGTGGCGCCGTATTAAGCACCCATCTGAGGTAGTTGAAGTTGGTCAAGATCTAAAAGTTAAAGTACTTAAGTTTGACCGTGAGCGCAATCGCGTAAGCCTAGGTCTAAAACAACTTGGTACAGATCCTTGGGATAACGTTGGCGGCACTTACCCAGTAGGTAGTGTGGTTAAAGCACGCGTTACCAACCTAACTGACTATGGTTGCTTCGCTGAAATCTCTGAAGGCATCGAAGGTCTAGTCCATGTATCAGAGATGGATCACACCAACAAAAACATCCACCCATCAAAAGTTGTACAAGTGGGTGACGAAGTTGAAGTGATGATCCTTGATATCGATGAAGAACGTCGTCGTATCAGCTTAGGTATCAAACAAACTCTTGCTAACCCATGGGATGAGTTTGATAAGAAACACGAGCGCGGTGATAAAATCACTGGTACGATCAAATCTATCACTGATTTCGGTATCTTTATCGGTCTAGACGGTGGTATCGATGGTCTTGTTCATCTATCTGATATCTCTTGGAACGAAACTGGCGAAGAAGCTATCCGTAACTACAACAAAGGCGACACCGTTGAAGCAATGGTATTGTCTGTAGATTCAGAAGCCAACCGTATCAGCTTAGGCATCAAACAATTAAGCTCTGATCCATTCAACGAATACCTAGTCAACAATGACCGCGGTGCTATCGTTAATGGTAAAGTAAAAGAAGTAGACGCGAAAGGTGCGACTATCGAACTTGCTGACGAAGTAGAAGCTTATTTACGTGCTTCTGAGATTCAACGCGATCGCGTTGAAGATGCAACCAAGCATCTATCTGTTGGTGATGATGTTGAAGCGAAAATCATCAGTGTTGATCGCAAAACTCGTAACATCAACTTGTCAATCAAAGCTAAAGACGAAGCTGAAGAGCGTCAAGCGATTAAAGAATTGGGAAGCACTGGTACGACTGCTGCTGCCGGTTCTGATGCACAGCCAAAAACCATTGGTGACTTGATCAAAGAACAAATGCAGTAAGCGGTAGTTTGTTGATATAGTTATACTATAAAAAGAAAGCGACTCTGGTCGCTTTTTTTTGTGATTAAATTTGAGTATGGGGCAAGTTGGTAAGGTTTTATGGTAAAAAAGGAAACTCTTATTCCTATTTATGCCAATATCCGCTATCATTTGCAACATTGAGTAACGAGATGTGAATGTTAAATTAAACAGACCTAAACGGTTCATTTACTTCATATCATCTTATCCATTAATCAATAAGGTCCACGTGATAATGCAGCAAGCAATTAACAAGTCCGAATTTATTAGTAATCTGAGTGCGAATTGTGACAACATGACAGACACTGTCGTCGATGATGCAGTACGCGAAATATTAAATTTGATGACCGATACCTTAGCCAATGACGGCCGAGTAGAGGTGCGTGGCTTTGGTAGTTTTTGTCTTCATCATCGCCGTGCCCGTATGGGGCGCAACCCTAAAACAGGCGAAAGCGTACCCGTACCTGCAAAAGCCATTCCGCACTTTAAGCCGGGCAAAGCACTACGTGAAGCTGTCAATGCCAAGGTAGCAAACGGTTAGGTAAGCAGAGCCGTCAGAATGTCGCGTTCTTTGTTAAACAGTTCATACGATTCAACATAAAAGGATATCTCTGATGCGTATTTTACTGCTGGTATTACTGTTTTTAAGCTTCGCTTATTCGCTTGGTTTGGTATTGGCCAATAATACTGAAGTTGGGGTGAACCTACTTTTTTCCCAAGCGCCGACGATGAATTTGGGCTTATTACTGATTCTGTGCTTAATACTAGGCATTGTGATTGGCATGCTACTCGCGCTGCTTATCTTCCGTGTGCTACAAAATAAATGGGAAATCTCACGGCTACAAAAGCTAAATGCCAATCTGCAAGAGCAGGTGACGCAGGCTAATATCGTCATTGACCGTCAGGCAAACGCACCATCAGTACAAGAAGCGGTTTACGGCGCGACAGCGACCAAGGTACAAGACGGCAGCGTTATCGATGTAGACGATGGTGCTACTTTAACCAAGCAAAAGCGTGAGCATTGAGTGCTAACTAAGCATTCTTATATTGAGACGTTTATATAATAATTTAATAATAATCATTTAATAAACTGATAGAACGTGGCACAACTATGAATAACACCATCCATTCTCCAGTCGTCGTTGCACTGGATAATATGACTAAAGATGCCTCTTTAGCACTAGCTGACCAATTAGACCCAGCGTTATGTCGCTTAAAAGTAGGCAAAGAGCTGTTTACCCGCTGTGGTCCTGAAATTGTTAAAGCGCTACATCAGCGTGATTTTGACGTGTTTTTGGACTTGAAATTTCACGATATTCCTAATACTACGGCGCAAGCGGTACTTGCAGCAGCCGAGCTTGGTATATGGATGGTCAACGTGCATGCAAGTGCGGGCTTAGAAGCCATGTCATTAGCCAAGCAGCGCTTGTCAGACGGTAATTTTGAAACCCTGCTAATCGCCGTAACCGTGCTGACTTCTATGGACAATCAGGCACTGACGCAAACCGGTATCACCGACGGCCTAGATGCCCAAGTGAGCCGTTTGGCACAATTGACCAAGCAAGCGGGTCTTGATGGGGTAGTATGCTCAGCACAAGAAGCAAAAACACTTAAAGCATTATGTGGTGAAGATTTTAAATTGATTACTCCTGGCATTCGCTTGCCAGACGACAATGCTGATGATCAAAAACGTATCTGTACACCGAAACAAGCATTAGCAGATGGTTCTGATTATTTGGTGATTGGTCGCTCAATCACCCAAGCTGTTGATCCTTTGGCTAAATTACAATTGATATTGAACAGTATCTAGCGCTATAGATCGACGGTATAATAAAAAAAGACAGCCTAATTTGCTGTCTTTTTTACTTTTTGCTCGTTAACGAAAAGCTGCTACACTGGTTAAATTCACGCTACTCGTAAGCTGAGGAAAAAGCTAACGTTCGCAAATAGTCTGATTGGATAATAGTAAAACCTATGAAATTACAGATTTTAAGTGACTTACATATTGACAGTTATGCGCGGCAGTCGTATCCACTAGGGCGTATCCCTAAAACGGACGCAGACGTGCTGCTCGTAGCGGGAGATACTGCCAATAGTGATGATGGTATGGCATGGCTACAAGAGCAGGCCGCGCATTTGCAAGTACCTTTGATTACCATCGCGGGCAATCATGAATACTTCGGCGAAGATGTGCTGCATTTCGATAAAAAGCTAGCCACTTGGGATAATTATGATAGTGAATTAGAGCAGGGCGTGCGCTTTTTACAGTGTCAGTATATTGATATTGGTGAAGTGCGGATTCTGGGTTGTACGTTATGGACGGACTATCAATATCAAGCCGATGTCGATACGATGGCAGCAGCTAGGCGTTTTATGCGCGATTATAAGCAAATTTATGCGGGTGGCGAGCTGTTCTCTCCTGAAGTATCGATACAAATCCATACTGCGCATCGTCAGTGGCTACAGCAAGCGCTGATAACGGCGCAAGCATTGGGTAAAAAAACGGTGGTCATGAGTCATCATAGTATTAGCCCGTTATCGGTGTCTGAGAAGTTTGCTAACTTGCCGAGTAATGCCGCCTTTGTTAGTGATTTATCGAGCTGGATGCATGAGGACTGGGCGCCTGTACTATGGGTACATGGCCATACTCATGAAGCCTTTGATTATCAAATTAATAAAACGCGGGTGATAGTCAATCCGCGTGCTTATCCCAATGAGGTGAGCAGTACCGAATTGGCGTTCATCTGGAACAAAGTAGTAGATATTGGCTAAATCCTGTTAACCAAGCGCTTATATCGATATATAGCTGAATAAGCTATAGTGCAACTGAGCTTATATTTTGTTCATTCTCATCAAGAAATCTGCTACGCTTACTATCATGAGTAAATTGCCTAATAATACCCCATCGGGACGATCGACGCCGACTGAAAAGCCTACGAACCTCAGGCCGAACGCACCTGCACCTTCTCACTTACCTGACAGTATGATGTCTTCGGTAGGTTTGTTGCCGGTAGATAAAAGACTGATTTTATTTACCAGACATTCTCTGCGCGAGCGCTCTGATGGTAATGGTTTTGCCAGTTACCAATTGCCGCTAACGCCAAAAGGTCGCGTGTTGGCAAAGTCTTGGGGGCGCTGGCTAGCAGAACATCTGCCGTATTCGCTCGATGTTGATAGTATCTCAAGTCCGATTGGTCGCTGTATTGATACCGCGCAGCTGATGCAAGAGGGTGCGGGACTACGACGTGATATTGCCCATCAATCGCTACTGGTTGAACCTGGCAGTCTGGTGACCGAACCTGAGATTGCCAACCCGATTTTTAAAGAAATTGGTGTGCTAAACTTTATCAATCGCTTCTTACAAGGCAATCTTGAAGGCACGAAAAATGCTTATCAAGGCGGACTCGATCTTTTATCGCTTTTTTATCAAAACCAGCCGCAACATGGGCATTTAATGCTGGCGGTCAGTCATGATACTCTGCTATCAGCTTTTTTAGCAGTGATGCTAGACGTGGTTGAGATTGATTGGAATGATTGGCCAAAGATGATGGAAGGGGTGTTTTTGTGGTTTGATGATAAGCCTTTTGAGCAAGCCAATGCCTATTTCGTTTGGCGCGGGCAAGTATATATTCGTCCAATAAGCGATTTATTACAAGGCTACCGTGCCGCTGGTTTTCATCCAAGCAAGTTGCTATTGCCACCAGAAGTAAAATGGACATAGGCTTTATTTTTGAAGCATTTAATTAAGCCGCTAACGTTTTTAAATACCAGCTTTTAACTATTAAATAGGCATAAAAAAACCTTGCCCCAGTATGAAAACCAGTAGCAAGGTTTTGATCATCACACCATCAAGTGCGATGCGGTCTAAACGCAACCAATCTTAAGCTTGTAAGCCTTTGATAGTTTTGTTTAGGCGGCTCTTACGACGAGCAGCTTTATTCTTATGAATAATACCTTTGTCAGCCATACGATCAAGAACCGGTACCGCTTTTTTGTAAGCTTCGGTAGCCGCGTCATAATCTTTAGCAGCGATAGCCGCATCAACACGTTTTAGATAAGTACGAACCATAGAGCGTTGTGACGCAGAGTTCTGACGACGTTTGGTGTTTTGACGGGCGCGTTTACGAGCTTGTGCAGTATTAGCCACGCGTATCTCCTTGATAAAGACAGATAAAAATATGAATGTTGATTGCAATAATAATGGGTTTAACAATCATCGGTGACGAGCAGCCTCTCGCCAAACATGATGTCGATGTCTACTATGAGGGCACTTATCTGTTATTAAAGTACCTAATAGTAATAGAGCATCGCTCGCGCCAGAACTGTTTGGAATAATTAAACAGCGTTGACGTGTAAAGCCGGTTATCTTAGCAAATTATTGCGCTTAGAACAATATATTTGATGATTAATGATAAAAGAAGTTATGCTAGCCGATCTTAAAGGTTTAATTAAAGGGTTTATCGCGCTAACAAGTAAATTATATAACAAAAGTTCGACTTAAAAGTCTGAATGATTCCCATAAACCGAGTCGTTGATAAAATCTCTTACAATAAATTGTGTAGAATAGCGCTAGCGAGTTGTTAATTTAGGTATGATACCAAAGCAAACAATTTCTACAAGACATCATTTTTAGCATTATAAACACCCCAACATGATATAAATGGATAGGCTATGCAGCGAAAAGCAATTGTAATTGGCGCAACAGGACTGGTCGGACAGCATCTTGTTAAGCAGCTTAGTGAGCTTTATGACACGTTGATTGTGATTGCACGGCGGCCGCCTCGCTACATCAATGCCAGCATGCGCTTTTATCAGGTCAATGATTTTGATAACTTGGCTGAAATATTTGCCAGTGTCGGCGCTGATAGTAAGACCGATGCCTTTAGCTGCCTTGGTACCACCAAAAAACAAGCGGGTAGTGATGAAGCGTTTCGAAAAGTTGACCACGACTATAATGTCAATTTTGCCACATTGTGCCGTGCGAAAGGCGTGGAAAACTTCTTTTTATTGTCCTCAATGAATGCCGATATCGACAGCCGTTTTTTATACAATCGGGTCAAAGCGGAAACAGAGCAGTCTATTATGGCGCTAGGTTTTACCCAGTTGGTGATTTTTCGACCATCGTTATTACTTGGCAAGCATAAAGGCCGTCCGCTTGAAAGCTTTGGTCAAAAAGCCTTTAAACTGATCTCGCCAATCGTGCCCGAGTCATTATCCTTGCATCCTATTTCTGCCAAGCGCGTTGCCAGTGCGATGGCGATGAGTGCGCATGAGGTGTATCAGCGTAATAAATATCGTAGTGAGCCTATCGCTACAGACACGGAAATTATCGAAAATAAACAGCTACTAGCAATGACCAAAGTCAAAAAATAGCCTAAGCATAAATTAATAAAAACTCAGATTTTATGATAGATAATTCAACTATTTAACTTAACAAGGAGCATCACGATGTCAGACACAGCAGAAACAACCACGATGAATAAAGACAACTTTGTCACTTGTGATTTATTAGATGCCAATCCTGAGTCGCAGGTATGTTTGCCCAATATCGAAGGCAAATCATTTTATAGCTTTGGCGGTAAAGACAGATTTTGCGGTGAAATCGTGACGGTAAAATGCTTTGAAGACAATAGCCGTGTAAAATCCTTATTAAACAGCGATGGCAAAGATAAAGACGGCAATGGCAAAGTCTTGGTCGTTGACGGTGGCGGTTCAATGCGCTGCGCGTTGCTCGGCGATATGATTGCGCAATCAGCGATTGATAATGGCTGGGCAGGGGTGGTGGTATATGGCTGCGTGCGTGATGTAGATGATATGGCGCAAATGGATATCGGTGTCATGGCGCTTGGTTGCATCCCGCGCAAATCAAATCGCCGCGATGAAGGTCAAACCGATATTGAAATCCGCTTTGGTGATTTAACGTTAAACTCAGGTATGTTTGTTTATGCCGACAATAACGGCATTATCGCGAGCGAAAAACCATTAATTTAAAAACAGCTTATACTTTAACAGTAGCTTAATGGTTATAACTCCGAGACCTCAGCTTAATCGTTGAGGTTTTTGTATTTAAGTAGCTTGTCGTTATAGATGAATATGCGTTTTATCAATTGTTTAGTTTTTGGTTTTTTCATAACAAGGCTAAGTGACAAACCGTTACGGCATAAATTTTGGTAATTGCGCAAATATTCGTATAATAGCTTTCTGACTCTTAACTTCGACCCTATTCTTTATGTCTATCACTGCTTTGACCGACGCCTTTGACCCTATTAACCAGCAGTTATTTCCTATCCAGAATGCCGAGCGGCGCTGGCTGGCGCCTGTGCATGGAGCAGTCAGTAGCTTGTGGCTCGCAAGTCTGGTACAAACGCCGCTATGGAATGTGGCTGACCGTCTAAAGGTTGTGGTGACGCGTGACCAAAATCAGCTTAACCAGATAGAGACGGAGTTGGCATTCTGCGGCGTCGATGCTTATGTGTTCCCTGATTGGGAAACGCTGACCTATGATGAGCTGTCACCGCATCAAGATATCGTCAGCGAGCGTATCAACCTATTAACCGATATGCCTACCAAAGGCGTACTGTTAATTTCGGTACAGGCATTGATGCATCGGGTCGCACCGCCAAGCTGGTTGATAGGGCAGCATTTTGATTTGAGCGTCGGTGATCGATTCGATATCAATACTCAGCGTGAACTATTGGCAAAGGCGGGTTACCGCGCGGTTGAGAACGTCTTTGAGCCGGGTGAATTTGCCGTACGTGGTAGTATCATTGATATCTTTGCCATGGGTCAGCCATTTCCGCTACGCCTAGATTTATTCGATGATGAAATTGAGACCATTCGCTTTTTTAATCCGCAGACCCAGCGCACATTGACCGTTGATGACCTCAAAACCATGATAAGCGGCAACGATAGCAGCATGGGCAAAGAATCGCTATCGCTGCTGCATAAACTGCCAGATATCTCAAAGCCCATTAAGCAATTTCAAATACTACCAGCCAAAGAGTTTCCGCTTGATGAAGGGCGGGAGACGTTCCGCACCAATTTTGCTGCTATGTTCCCCAATGCCAGTAGCCGCAAATCTGAGCTGCATAAAGATGTCATGGCAGGTATTGCCAGTAGTGGGCTTGAATACTATCAACCGCTCTTTTTTGATTTAAAAGATTGGCAGGCAGAGAGCAGTTTGTTTTCTTACTTGCCAAGCGATGCGTTATTTATCACTGATGAGCTAATAAATGAAAAACAAGCAGATTATTGGTCACAAATTCAGCGCCGTTATGAAGAGCGCCGTCACGATATTGACAAGCCTATCGTCGCGCCTGAATGGTTGTATTTATTATCAAATAGTCTAAACGAACATCTTAATCATTATCCGCGGGTGATACTGAGTGCGCGCAATGAGCTTGCGACCATGACTGATGTTGCTGCGATCGACAGCATTGATAACGATGACGCAACCTTAGCGTCTGAGCAACTATCGCCGACGCCAAAAAAACAAGGGCTAGTGACACTAAGTGCGCAAGAGCCGCCACAACTACCAGTCAATCATCAAAAAGCCGAACCCCTTAGCGAACTGTTAGCGTTTTTAGAGTTGCAAGCGCAAACAGCAACACCTGTATTAATTGTGGCAGAAACGGCGGGTCGGCGTGAGATTTTGATTGAACTGTTTAAAGGCAAAATAGATGTCAAAGCTTACGATAGCTTTGAGGCGTTTTTAGCAGCGGACAAATCGAAGAATAATAATAATAAGTTACCGCAAGTCGGATTGACCATTGCGCCTATTGAACGCGGCGTTTACGTGCCTGAGCGCTTGGTCGTGATTAGTGAGACGCAATTATTTGGCCGGCAAGTGCTGCAAACGCGTCGTCGCCGGCAAAGTGGGGTATCAGAAGAGTTCTTGGTTAAAAGCGTCACCGAAATCACCGAAGGCAGTCCAGTGGTGCATATCGAGCATGGTATTGGGCGTTACAATGGCCTGATTACGCTCGATGTTGGTGACGGCGAGCAAGAGTTTATCCACCTAAAGTACGCTGATGACGCCAGTATCTATGTACCGGTTGCCAATTTACAAATGATTAACCGTTATAGTGGCGGTGACCCTGCACTTGCGCCATTACATAAAATTGGTAGCGGTAAATGGGATAAAGCCAAGCAAAAGGCGCTTGAGCAAATCCATGACGTGGCGGCCGAGCTGCTTAATATGCAAGCACGGCGCGAAGCGAAAGTCGGTATTCATTTTAAAATCGACCCATCGCAATATGAGCTATTTGCCAGTCAATTTGCCTTTGAAGAAACGCCTGATCAAGCCAATGCCATTCATGCGGTGATGGAAGACATGCGACAGAACCAGCCGATGGATCGTCTTATTTGCGGTGATGTTGGTTTTGGTAAAACAGAAGTCGCTATGCGTGCGGCATTCATTGCGGTCAGCGCAGGCTATCAAGTGGCAGTATTGGTGCCGACAACCTTGCTCGCAGGTCAGCATGAAGACAATTTCCGTGACCGTTTCGCTGATTGGCCGGTACGTATTGAAACCTTGTCGCGCTTTGGTGGTAAAAAACATCAAGATACGGTGTTAACAGACCTCGCAGCGGGTAAGGTCGATATTGTTATCGGTACGCATAAACTTCTGCAACCTGATGTGAAGTTCTCTAATTTGGGTTTAATGATTGTCGATGAAGAACATCGTTTTGGCGTACGCCATAAAGAGCGTATCAAGGCGATTCAGACCGACGTCGATAGTATGTCGATGACCGCGACGCCAATCCCTAGAACGCTTAATATGGCGCTCTCAGGGATGCGTGATATGTCGATTATTGCCACCCCGCCTGCACGTCGTCTGGCGATTAAAACCTTTGTTATGCAAAAGACCGATGCTTTATTAAAAGAAGCCATCTTGCGTGAGCTACTACGCGGCGGACAGGTTTATCTATTGCACAATGATGTCGCCAGTATTGAGCGTATGGCAGAGACCGTCCGTGAACTGGTGCCTGAAGCACGAGTAGGGGTTGCGCATGGGCAAATGCAAGAGCGCCAACTTGAGCAAGTGATGCAGCAGTTTTATCATAAAAAGTTCAACGTGCTAGTCTGTTCGACCATTATCGAAACCGGTATCGATGTGCCCAATGCCAATACGATTATCATTGAGCGCGCCGATAAGTTTGGCTTGGCGCAATTGCATCAGCTGCGAGGTCGTGTTGGCCGTAGTCATCACCAGGCTTATTGTTATCTGCTAGTGCCTTCTATCAAAGGTCTTAAAGGCGATGCTAAGCGCCGCTTACATGCGATTGAGCGCGCTAATACACTGGGCGCAGGCTTTATGCTGGCAAGTGAGGATTTAGAGATTCGCGGTGCTGGCGAGATACTTGGTAAGCAGCAAAGTGGTAATATGCAAGCGATTGGCTTTAGCTTATATATGGATATGCTTGAGCGGGCGACAAAAGCGATTAAAGCTGGTAAAGAGCCGGATTTGAGTACGCCATTGTCGCTGACCAGCGAGATTAACTTGCATAGTTCGGCGTTGATACCAGAGGATTATTTACACGATGTGCATCAGCGTTTGTTGTTTTATAAACGCATCAGTAATGCCGATGATAAAGAAGCCCTGACCGATATCCGTACCGAAATGATTGACCGTTTTGGCATATTACCCGATCAAACCAAGCAGTTATTCGCCATTCACGGACTGCGTATACAAGCTGAGCCGCTAAAGATTAATAAGATTGATGCCAATAGTAATAGCATGACATTAGAGTTTGCACCTGATACGCCGGTCGATGCCTTAGCGATTATTAAGTTGATTCAGAGCAATGGGCAGCGCTATCGTATGAATGGTGCCTCTGGCATTCGTTATCAGGATGCCGATAAGCTGGCAACCCCGCAGCAGCGCGTCAGCGCAATTCAAGAGCTATTGCGCTATTTTAGCGAACATATGGTGACGGATGCTGTTTAGCTTTGTTTATTTGTATCGGCAAACCAAGCACATTTACGAAATCGTTTAAGTACAGCAAATACCATACGCTAAGACAATCGGTCACGGCGCTATTTTATCGCTTGGATAACTGATAAAATAGCGGCATCTTATATTTAGCCTGCTGTTTCTTTAAGCATAATGTTTTAAGCGTATTTTAGTTTAGTAAATTCAGTTCTGCTTTTCGGTATTTTAATTCCTTTTATTTGAGCGTCATAACAAGAGAACCGTCATTATGTTCCAACTTCATCATAAACTTGCAGCCGACAGTTTTTTAGTGGGTGATTTCCCATTATCAACCTGTCGTTTAATCAATGATTGTCAGTTTCCATGGTTAATATTGGTACCGCGGGTATCAGGTATCAAAGAATTGTACGAGCTATCTGAGGCAGACCAAACGCAGTTTTTGCGTGAGTCGAGCTGGTTATCAAGCCAACTTGCCAAGACTTTCCAAGCAGATAAAATGAATGTCGCCGCCCTCGGTAATCAAGTACCACAGCTACATTTTCATCATATCGTCCGCTATCAAAACGACATGCAATGGCCAAATCCAGTATGGGGTATTCCTGCTGTCCCTTATACCAAAGAAGTGTTGGCGCAAATGCAGCAAACGCTGATGATGGCGCTGCGTGGTCATCATCAAATGCCGTTCGATTGGCAAATGTAGTTAAGCTTTAGATAATGGTTGATAAATGTGACTTTAGTACTTTTTATTTAAGTCGTTTTATTCGAGTCATTTTATTTAAGTAGGCATGCTTAAAGTAAAATCATAGTGAAGTGGTTTTTAAGGGTAATGGAAGGTTTTGTTACCATTAGATATTACACATTTGTTTGTTAATCGTTATATTAGAGAGGGGGTTGGTTAAATGGATATAGCCAACTTATCTACTCGCAGCCATTTTAGTGGATTGATGTGTATTGGTAGTTATCAATAGTTATCATTGATTGAGCGCGCACATAGGTTGCGAGATATTTAATCTTAGACTGAGATTTTTAAGTTGAAGATTTTACTCTATGTTAAGGATAACAAATGGCTACTTCTTCTGCTTCTCCAGCGTTATTACGACCTTCTATGTTACTCATCTCTATTTGTACCACTGTATTGAGCCTAACGGCATGTGAGACGGATTCAACGGAAGCTGTGTCAGTACAGTCGGCATCCGTGCAATCTGCTGCAGCCTTGTCCGATTCGGGGCCAACGATTCGTGAAAACGCTACTGACGCAGCGGACAGCTCTGTCACGTTTAATCACAGTGCTTCTGCCATGTCTATGCGAGCGATGCCGACAAGCCAGTATTTAGTAGGTAGCGGTAAGGCGGATATCACTGGTGCTGCTGCCGAAACTGGCATGTTTGGTTATGCGGCGGGGCAGGTGGTACAAGGTATCAACGACCGTTTGTACTCTCATGCTTTTATTATCGGCGAAGCGGATAAAAATGCGGGCAAACGTGTCGTCTATGTATCAGCAGATATGGGCGCGATGTTTACCGCAGTAAAACTTGAGGTCATTAAACGTCTAAAAGCGGATTATGGTGACTTATATAACGATGACGATGTCATGCTCACCGCCACGCATACCCATGTGGGTAACGCCGGTTACTCACATCAGCAGCTGTATCAAATTGCCAGTACCGATGACACGCTAGCAGGCTATAGCAGCCAAAACTTCAATGCTATCGTCAATGGTATTGTCACCTCAATTAAACGCGCTCACGCTACCTTGACGCCAGGGACACTATCTTTGGCGCAAGGCGAGCTAAAGGGCGCGACAGTCAATCGCTCAGAGTTTGCCTATAACAATAATAACGACGCCAAAGATTTTGATAGTAATGTCAATGAAACCATGACCCAGCTACGTCTTGATGCTGCCGATGGCACACCAGTCGGTCTGATTAATTGGTTTGCGCTGCATCCAACCAGTTTTAGTAATAAATTTATGCATCTAAGTGCTGATAATAAGGGCTTTGCTCAGCGCGGTGCGGAAAAGATTTTTGGCGGAGAATCAGACAAGCCGTTTGTCGCAGCTTTTGCCAATGCTGACGAGGGTGATGTGTTAGCCATAGGTGGTAATGCCAACTCAAAACCCGGCTTTCAAGGTAGTAGTAACGAGTGGGAAAACGTCAGACGTGATGGGCAGATGCAGCTGGATAAAGCGGTTGAGCTTTGGCATCAAGGCGTGCCGGTTACTGGACCCGTGGATGTACGCGCGCGCTGGATTGATTTAAAGGGCTATCAGGTCGATGGTAAATTCACCAATGGCGCGGGTAATAAAGTCTTATGTATGCCAGCTCGTGGTTACTCGTTTGCCGCTGGCGGGGAGAATGGCCCCTCGAACATACCTGGTATGTATGAGGGCATGACCCGAGAAAATTTCCGTATCAATGACGATATCAATAAAGTCGATCAATCATTTTTGGGCAGTTTAACGCGCGGCGCGTTTGGTATAGTGTCGACCGTTAGCCAAGATGATTGTCAGGCGGAAAAACAAGTCTTATTGCCAACGGGAAGTTGGGGCTGGATTAATACTCAGCAGCCGGTGCAACTGATGCGTATCGGTAATATTGCTCTCGTTGCTATCCCTGCCGAGCCGACGACCATGGTCGGACGCCGGATGCGCGCTGCCGTGCTTGCTCAACTACAAGACTCGGGGGTTGATACCGTTATTATTAATGGTTTGGCGAATAACTATAGCGGCTATTTGACCACGCGCGAAGAATTTGCTACTCAGCATTACGAAGGCGCGTCTACTGAGTATGGTCCATATCAAACCGCTGCTTATATCCAAGAATATACTCAACTAGCGGCAGCGCTACGTGATGGTATAGAAGTCTATGACAGAACCACACCGCCTGATCGCTCAGGCAAATCCTTTAACGAGCGTCCAGGCGTGGTCTTCGACGATAAGCCTTTAAAGCAAACTTGGGGACAAACCCTCACTCAGCCCAAAGCCAGCTATCAAAAGGGTGACATTGCTACGGCAGTATTCCGCGGCGCTCATCCTAAAAACAATCTACGTACCGAAGACAGCTTCTTAAAAGTGCAGCGTCTTGACAATGGTAAATGGGTCGATTATTTAAGTGACAGTGATTTTGATACCACTTATACGTGGCAGCTCGAAGGAGCGGCGTATAGTAAAGCCATCATTGATTGGCGAATAGCTAAGGACACCCCAGCAGGCACTTATCGCTTGACCCATCAAGGCGACTGGAAGAACGGTTGGACGCATAAGATTAAGCCTTATTCAGGCGTTTCTAATAGTTTTAGCGTGCAATAATTGCCTTATTCAAATAGTCGTTGAGTATGGACTTATATTTATTTTTCACTTCGCAAAAGTCAGATAGATATTATCTGGCTTTTTTGTCTTTGTCATGGTTATTAACTCAAGTCGTTTTTAACTAGGATTGTTTTCGTTGACCATGAGCTTCACACTGCTTTTTATGGCTAATAAGCGACAAGTGGTATGCTTTTACTTACCAGTGTCCTAGGTAAGTCAGCATTAAAGCCGTATAATAGATAGATTTCCTATCTACTTATATTATCAAATGTTGATAAAGCGATTTACTTATTAACGCATTTACTTGTTAACTTAAGGGCTTAGCAACCTGAATGCTTATTAACCTAAATACTTATTAATCTAAAGACTGCACAAAAACATATGTTAATAGAAGATCCGCTTTAATTTTTATTCAAACCTTCGACAGTTTTCCTTTAAGCGAACCTTGACCATGGCATTTTTTGAAACCACAAGCCCAAAGATTCCTGTACAGGGTGGTAGTAATAGCAATGCCTATCGATTTGATTATCCAGAAATTTTTGTTTTAATACTAACGGTCGTATTGCTCGCAATACATTACAACTTTAGTCCGACGTCGATGGCGCTCGCTGTCGTGGTTTGTCTGCCGAGTTTGCTGATTTTAATCTATAACTATCGCCGGCCAGCCAGTTTTTGGACGTCTAACATTGTTATTATTTTATCTTCAGCGGTCATAGGTTCGATACAGTTTTGTGCAGTGATTTCGCTCAGTCTAGCAGCGCTCATCGGTCTGCGGATTATTCTTAGTAGCCCTGAAAACCATCTTAAACTTCTCGCTGCATCAGTAGTGACGGTCATTGTCTTTTATTACGTCAGTGTGACTTTAAATAGTACTGAGATGGACTGTCACGACAGCTTTGTTACCCCTGCGGTGTTATTGGCCAGTATGATTGTGATACTGTGCCATTTTCGCCATGTTTATCGTGATTATGTAGATTATGAAGCGCGAGCGCGGCAAGCGGCTGGACGTTTAAATACCATGGTTTCTGTCATTAATAAACTGACGCGCTTTGTACCGCCGCAAGTTTGGGAACCAATCGTTAAATCTGACAGTCCCGTTAGTGTCGAAAATAAACGCGCCAAACTGACGATGATGTTTTCAGATATTGTTGGCTTTACAGAATTGTCCGATAGTTTGAGCGCTGACAATTTGGCGGACATTCTAAATACCTATATGCACTGTATGACGTTAATCGCCAATAAGCACGGCGCGGTGTTGGATAAGTTTATCGGCGATGGGATGGTGTGCTTTTTTGGCGAGCCGAACAGTCGAGGGCCGCGCCAAGATGCGCTCGATTGTGTGGCAATGGCGATAGATATGCGCCGTGAAATGCGCACTTTACGGCAAAAATGGCGGCTGCTCGGTTTCGAGGGACTATATATCCGTATCGGCATTACCACCGGCTACTGTCACGTCGGCAATTTTGGCAGTAACAACCGTTTGAGCTATACGCTGATTGGGAAAGAGGCCAACCTTGCTTCACGGCTTGAGGCAGTCGCGGGTAAAGGCCAGATATTTATTAGCGAAAGTACCCATGATTATATTTCGCATGATTATGACTGTGAATATGTCGGTGCTTTTCAGCTCAAAGGTTTTGATAATAAGGTAAGCGCGTGGCAAGTACTCGACCCTGATGAAAATAAAGGTCAGTTGTCAAAATGGGTAGATCATACGCTACCTGGTTTTAATTTGCATTTGAACTTTAAAGACATGCAAAATAATGACTATCAAGATATCAGAAATCGCTTGAATCTAGCGCTTGCCCGTATCGAACAAGAAGAGCAGGCGGCGCTGCTTGAGATAGTCACAGCAAGTAAGCAGGAAAATATCAGTCATAATTAGGTACAGATTGATTGCGACTTGAAAGTATTTATAAAAAGAAAAATCCAGTTATTTATCATAACTGGATTTTTTAGTTTCATTTCATGCTTCAGCTTTATTATTTAATGATTTTCTTTCGCATGGTTTAACGTGTATTTAGGAATCTCAATCGTTAAATCATCATCTTCAAGCATCACTTGGCACGATAGGCGTGAATCAGGCTCCAGACCCCACGCGCGGTCTAATAAATCCGCTTCGATATCGTCCATCTCATCTAAGGTGTTAAATCCTTTACGCACCACGACATGACAAGTAGTACAGGCTTTTGACATCTCGCAGGCATGTTCAATCTTGATGCCTTTTTCAAGTAGCGCTTTACATAAGTTTGTGCCCGATTCTAGCTCGACTTCGGTGCCTTCTGGGCAGATTTCATGGTGAGGTAATATTGTAATTTTTGGCATAAGTTATTCGTCCGCTGCTAATCAATTAAAAATAAAAAAGGTCAATCTAGTAAGGTTGCTAAGTGAGTGTCTTAAGCGCCTATCATATGAGTGGTATAAATGCTATCTACTACCAATCTTGCGCACTGGTACCCGACATACTTGCTTTGACGCTTTGATTCATAATACGCGCGGCAAAAGCATCACTGTGTGGCTTTAATTTGCCTTGCGCGCTTTCAATAACGGTTAAGTCGTCGGTGCTAAGCGCGGTTTGCAAGGCTTGCATGCTCTCGGTCAATGACTGCTGCTCTTCAGGTGAGATTAACGCCGCAAACTCGCTAAGCGCCGACTGTAGCGCCAATAATTCACGTTCCGCTTCTACTTTGGTCTCAATTAGCGAGCGCGCATTCTTGTCTTCTTCCGCATACTTAAAGCCTGCGATTAATAATTGCTCTTTTTGCTCATCAGACAGACCATAAGATGGCACAATCTCAATTTTACTTTCAGTCTTGGTCGTTGTTTCTTGCGCACTGACGGTCAGCTGACCATTGGCATCAATACTAAAGGTCACTTCAATACGCGCAAAGCCCGCTTTCATCGGCGGAATACCATATAGCTCAAAGCGTCCAAGTGAGCGGCAGTTATCCACTGTTTCACGCTCGCCTTGCACTACATGAATGACCATGCCGGTTTGACCATCTTGGTAAGTGGTAAAGACTTGTCGTTTTTTGACGGGAATAGGGGTGTTGCGCGGAATCAGCACTTCAACCAAGCCGCCCATGGTCTCAAGACCGAGCGATAAAGGCGTCACATCGAGCAATAATAAGCCATTATCACTATCGCCATTGACCAATTGATGCGCCGTTTGTGCCGCACCTAAAGCTACAACTTCATCTGGATTAAGACGGCAAAGCGGTTCTTTAGCAAAGAAATCTGCCACCACCTGCTGCACCGCAGGCATACGGGTAGAACCACCGACCAAAATGACTTCATCTAAGTCAGCGGCAGATAATTTGGCATCACGCAGGACTTGCTCGCAGACACTTAACGTGCGGCGGCTGACAGGCTCTGCAATTGTTATCAAATCGTCGCGGCGTAACACACCTTGAAAAGAGCGCTCATTGACAACAATGTCGATATCGACTTGCTCAGCATCGGTCAATGCTTGTTTATAGCTTTTTGCTTGTTGGGCGAGTATGGATTTGTCGTGCAGGCTCACGTCTTTAGGGTCAATATTTAACTGCTTAATCAGCCAATTGGTCAGTAAGCGGTCGATATCATCACCGCCAAGCGCACTATTGCCGCCTGTCGCTAAGACTTCAAACACGCCATCGCTGAGCTTTAAAATAGATACATCAAAAGTACCACCACCCAAATCATAGATTAAGTAGTAGTTTTCACTATTGTCATCAGTAGGCTGATCAAGACCGTAGGCAACGGCGGCCGCGGTAGGCTCATTTAATAAACGTAAAACGTTAATACCAGCAGCTTGCGCCGCATCTTTAGTGGCTTGACGCTGCGCTTCATCAAAATAGGCGGGCACAGTAATCACTGCGCCTTGTATACTATCATCAGGTAAAGCGCTTGCGGCACGTTGTTCAAGCGCGGCTAAAATACGTGCTGAAACTTCAACAGGAGACACTTCCCCTTGCGCCGTTACAAAGGCTGGCATGGCGTCTTTGCTGCCACTTAACTCATAAGGATGGGAAAATTTAATATCGGCTTGGCTACGGCCCATAAAGCGCTTAGCCGAGACGATGGTATTTTTTGGATCATCTACTAAGTGGGCGAGGGCATCATAGCCGACTAAGGGCTTGCCAGCACTTGGATAGTAGACCACCGACGGCAATAAGGTGTCGGTCGTTGTATCAGCTTGCAAAACTTGCGCCTTGCCTGAGCGTACCACAGCGACCAATGAGCGCGTCGTACCAAGGTCAATTCCTAGGCCAAAACGATGCTGGTGAGGTTGGGCACTTTGATTGGGTTCGGCAATTTGCAATAAAGACATAAGAAAACTCAAAGATAAAATGAATTAAGAGAAATGGTACAAATATAATATATAGTTGACTAGTATTTAATGTTTACAATTATACGGCATAGTAGTGGTTATTTTAACCTTAGCTACATATAGGCTTGTTACCCGCGAAGTTAAACAATTTAAATGAATTAGTATGACGTTAAACGTATAAATCGTCGTCATCTAAATGCTCAGCAGACGCGACTTCATCAAGCCCTGTAGTAACATCGGCATCTAATTTCACCAAAAATTTTAATTTTTGCGTGGCATCAATCGCCGTTTGCCAATCTTGGCTCTGATAAGCACTATCAAAACGCTCAGATTGTTTATTTAGACGCTCGGTAATCTGCGGATGTAGTTGCTTTAGCGCGGCAAGCTCTTTGCCTTCAATCGCATCGTCCAAATCCATACGCATTTGCATCGCATCTTCTAAGAAGTCCAAATCGGCAATCGAATGCTCTAAGTTCTGCGCCTGCCCAGCGATATCCAACAAGTAGCTGGCACGACTGTCAGGGTCTCTTAACGTTTGATAAGCTTGGTTAATTAGCGCTGAGGCTTGCTCTGATTGCTGCTTAGCTTGTGCACTATCCGCTACATTTTTGCTATCAGCGACAAGGTTGTCCGGATGATAGCGTTTTTGTAGCAGACGCAGCTGCTGATCAAGGCGCTCTTGGTTGACCGCAAACTGTACAGGTTGCTCAAATAGGGCAAAGAAGTTATCAAACTGTGCGTCTGGCGTGATGTCTGTCATAGCGTCTGCCTTTGTTTTTATTTATTCTTGTGAAGACTTGCTTTTACTTATGCGCTGTTTTATTTACTGTCTGTTTTAAATACTGGTCTTTTAAAGTTCAGTACTTACTTAGTATCTAAGCGCTAACTCAGGTTTTAGGTGCTAAGCGCTCGTATATCAATCGTTTAGCGCGCTCTGGTTTAGAGCTTTAGACGGTAAACGATTCACCGCAGCCACATTCACCTTTTTGATTGGGATTGGTGAATTTAAAGCCTTCATTGAGACCTTCTTTTTCATAATCCATCACTAAGCCATCTAAATAAACCAAGCTTTTAGGATCAATAAAAATATTGACGCCACGGCTTTCATAACGGGTGTCGTTTTCGTCAGGCGTGTCAACAAACTCTAGCACGTAAGCCAAGCCTGAGCAGCCTGCTGTACGGATACCTACTCGGATGCCTTCACCTTTACCGCGATTGTCCAAAAAGTCTTGAACATGCTGAGCGGCGCGTTCTGTCATTTCAATCATGCCAACTCCCATTGACTATCAATAATTGAGATAATAATTGCGGCAAAAGCGTTTTTATCAACACCACTGCCAGTAAAGCGTTAAAAATAAATAAAAGGTGACAATTACATGAGCGTTATTGTCACCTTATGGGCGTTAGTAGCTTCTAACGTCGTATTACTCATGTTTGTTTTCAAATTCGCTACTTGCGCCTATTATATAAATAAGCGCAAGGCTTTATATAATTTAGCTGGTTGCTTCTTCTGTTACTGCCGCAGCTGTACCATGCTTACCTTTATAGTCGCTAATGGCGGCTTTAATGGCGTCTTCTGCAAGGACTGAGCAATGCACTTTTACCGGTGGTAATGCCAATTCTTCAGCGATATCCATATTTTTGATCTCGCCAGCTTGGTCTAAGCTTTTGCCTTTTAGCCACTCGGTGACAAGCGAGCTTGAAGCAATTGCTGAACCGCAGCCATAGGTTTTAAAGCGTGCATCTTCGATGATACCGTTATCATCGACTTGGATTTGTAGGCGCATCACATCGCCACAGGCTGGGGCGCCAACCATACCCGTACCAACGTTTTTGGCATTTTTGTCAAGATTGCCGACGTTGCGTGGGTTTTCGTAATGATCAATAACTTGGTCACTATAGGCCATGGGGTTTTCTCCTAGTTAGATGATGAGTAGCCACTTAAATGTTAAGTTATATAAGTAACTTTCCAAATAACTCACTTATTAAGTTTAAATGTCTGTCTACTCATCGATAATTGGGGTCAAACACATATTATAAAAATGGTATTTATAATTGTCTGATGAACTATTTGGTTTAATGCTTATACCTGATAACCATTAAACCTTTTTACTATTAAAGTTTTATGAATAAATATTAATGCTCAGACCATTCTACCGAGTCTAAATCAACGCCTTCTTGATACATATCCCAAAGTGGCGATAGGGCGCGTAATTTGTCTACCGCTTCATGCATCTGTTTTACGACGGTATCAATATCTTCTTCGGTGGTATAACGACCAAAGCTAAAGCGGATTGAGCTATGGGCCAACTCATCTGGGCGACCGATGGCGCGCAATACATACGATGGCTCAAGCGTCGCTGAAGTACAGGCTGAACCTGATGAAACCGCCAAGTCTTTTAACGACATCATCAGTGACTCGCCTTCAACAAAGTTAAAGCTGATGTTAATGATGTTAGGCACGCTGTTTTCTAAATCACCGTTTAGATAAATCTCTTCGATATCTTGTAGACCGTCCCACAGCTTTTGGCGTAATTTTGCCACGTGAGCATGGTCTTCTTCATAACGCTCATTGGCCAATGCAAATGCAGCACCTAGCCCAACAATTTGGTGCGTCGGCAAGGTACCTGAACGCATACCGCGCTCATGGCCACCGCCATGCTGCTCAGCTTTTAGGCGAATACGAGGTTTACGGCGAACAAATAGCGCACCGATACCTTTAGGGCCATACGCTTTATGACCTGAAAAACTCATCAAGTCAATTTTCATCTCTTCAAGATTAACAGGTATTTTACCAACAGACTGCGCACCATCGACATGGAATACAACGCCCGCTTTGCGAGTAATCTCACCAATCGCGGCGACATCGGTAATGGTACCAAGCTCATTATTAACCATCATTAGTGATACTAAAATCGTATCGTCACGTAGGGCTTCTTGTACTTGCTCTGGCAAAATCAAACCCGTACCAGCTTGCGGCTCAAGATAAGTAATCTCAAAACCTTCTTGCTCAAGCTCACGGCAAGTATCTAAAACCGCTTTGTGCTCAATTTTACTGGTAATGATGTGCTTGCCGCGCGACTGATAAAAATGTGCCGCGCCTTTAATAGCTAGGTTATCTGATTCTGTCGCGCCCGAGGTAAAGACGATTTCGCGTGGATCCGCATGAATCACTTCAGCGACTTGCTGACGAGCCGTTTCTACCGCTTCTTCTGCTTGCCAGCCATAGCCATGTGAGCGTGATGCTGGGTTACCAAAGATGCCGTCTACCGTCAGATATTCGCTCATTTTAGCAGCGACTGACTTAGCAACTGGCGTCGTGGCGGCATAATCTAAGTATATAAGGTTGTTATGTTGGCTCATGCTGGGTTTGCCTCGCTGGTCGATAGAGTAATAGTGTTGATGTCTTTTGTGGACATATCTTTTGTAGCAATGTCGTTTGGAAACGTGAGGTGCTGACGGTCTGAGACTGACTGCACATGTTCCATGTCTAATAATTGCGCTAATGTTATATTTTTCAAGTATTGTTCGACATGATTTGATAAAGCGCACCATAAATCATGCGTTAGGCACATTGTACCACTTTGACAATCGCCGCGTCCGCCGCACTGCATCGCATCGACAGATTCATCGACGGCAGAAATGATGCTCATCACATCAATCTCATCAAGGGGCTTGGCTAAGTGATAGCCGCCAGCCGCGCCGCGGATACTGGTGACCAAACCGCGCTTACGAAGCTTGGAAAATAACTGTTCAAGATAAGAGATAGATATCGATTGCCGCTTAGCAATGTCAGATAAAGAGACGGCGCTGTCTTGTTGGCTGGTTTGCAAAGCCAAATCAAGTAAAGCGGTCACGGCGTATCTGCCTCGAGTAGTCAAACGCATGTGTTATCTCCAATCCTTTTTATAAAAAGTTTATTTAACAACGAACTTAGTCTTGTCGTATTCCAAAAGAGCAGGGTTATCAATAGGTTCTTTATAGATTTAATAGATTTATAATCGACTTATTGCTAAAAGCTAGTTAGTAGCTAGCCGTACTTGCGCTTCTATTTAGGAAAATCATCTATCGACTAAGTGGTGTCTTGTCGCTATTAAACAGCAGATGGTTTACCCGATGTGTGCAACGATAGGGTAATTATACTCAATCCCGAGTAATTTAGTCAAGATTAAAGTGTGGTTGAATGGTGAGTGCGACTTATTCCTATCATTGATAAAAACAATGATAGGTAATATTAAGGCTTAAAAGAGAATAAATACGCGAACGCGCAGGCTGTGAACTGCAGAAAGGAAGCAAGAGCGCTTAATAAGTCTACATCCTATTAAACGCGATACAAGGTTAGAAGAATAACTTTAAAAACACGTTACACTGCAGTTAGTAAGGCATTAGGTCATGATAAATAAAGCAATAATGGCAGCGATAGCGATAACTGCAAAAATAATTGCGGTAATGATAAAGGTCTTCTGCTTGCTTTGCAGTTCTTTAACCGTGGTTTCAAGCTCACGGTTTTTAATGGTCAGCGTGTTGATTTGAGTTTGCTGCTCCTTAATACGCAGCTTATAACTCTCCTTTTTTTCTGCCATTTCGGCTTCAGTAGGTTTGGTCTTACCTTTGCCGCCCTTAATCTTTTTGATCAGCCCTTGAATTAAGCTACCAAAACCAAGCTGCATAATAAACTGCTTGACCAGCTGTACTTGCACCGCCTCACCGCGCATTTGCAGCTTTTCAGTCGACTCAGTATCGTGGGTGATGATGGCGTTAATCACCTGAACGCTATAAGCGTTGATAATAACGTCAGGCTCACTACGGCCGATAGGCAATCTATCATCTAATAATACCCCTTTGGTAGTAAAGGTGGCGAAAACCTCTACATGAGGCAAGTATAACCTAAGCGCGACGACCGTCTCTTGCTTGGCGAGTGGATAAGCAGCTTTACGGAGTTCTGGGTCTAAACGTAACAACAGGGTCAGCGCCGACTCGATAAACACCAATATGATATTAAGAAAAGAGTGAGACAACGTAGAACGCTTCATGTAAATAATCCGTTTTTATTGTGTAAGTTAAAGATAAAAGGACAAACAAAGGTCAAAATCAACCCAAAATGTACAATGCAATCGCGCTTATAGTAACGCCTTTAGCATAAAAAGTAACGCACGTTTCTGTCAGTTGGTCAGTCACTACCTTATAATTTGCTCATCTATAAAGACACCAAAATTTATGACTGGTAATGCATTAGTCGGGCTTGGCAGCTATTTTTCGATCCAAGTTTATGCTTTAGTTTTTAATTTTGCTTGTTAGTATAAAAACTGAGTTTAAGCACCTGCATCATATTTGAGTATTTAGGTTATCAAGGCAAAATGCATAAGAGAGCCAATACAAAGATAGGTGCTTTGACGATAGGTGCTTTATTTCGTTAAATCCTATAAGCTAAAGTAGCGATTTAATAGAAAATTTGCAGCAGTTTTAAGTAACATTGAGTGTCAAATACGTAGTAGAGTGCACAAAAATATGTAAAATCGCTTGCGCTCCTTATGCTGCCTTGATATAAAGGCGTTAACAAAGCGAAACCTGTTTATGCGTGAGGCCAGTGGTTTTTATTGCTTAAGTACTCTGAGAGCGATACAATACTTGGCGTGAGCGTTTTTTACCCCCTAAAACTTGAAGGAAATTTTATGAATAAGTCAGAATTAATTGATAGCATCGCCGAAAAAAGTGGTCTAAATAAAACTCAAGCTGGCGAAGCTTTGAATGCAGTAATGGAAAGTGTTGGTGAAGCGCTAGAAGCTGGCGACAGCATCTCATTGGTTGGTTTTGGTACTTTTAGCGTAAAAGACCGTAAAGCGCGTACTGGCCGTAACCCTAAGACTGGTGAAGAACTTAGCATTCCAGCAAGCAAAGTACCAAGCTTTAAAGCCGGTAAAAACCTAAAAGAGCGTTTAAACTAAGCCGCTTTGTTTAAGCTGTACTCTTTTTAGCTATTCTATAATAAAATAATCAAATGCTCGTTGACGACGTGATACACGAATAAAAACAGCGTTGGTTGGCAGTAAAACAATAGATAGCAACTCATGACTTAACGATTCATTAAGTCATGAGCGAATGACCAAAAAAGCACCTAAAGATTAGGTGCTTTTTTTAGTGCTGAAATTTGTAGCTTTAAGTAGCAATAGTCGCCTGAATATTTTGAGTATATATCAAAAATCACGTATCATAGGGCGCGCGATAGCGGTGTTGTATAAACAAGAATTTTTATTAAATCTTGTTATAAACTTCGTCAATCCGCCTTATTTTATAGCGATAAAATGCACACGTTCTTCTTCTTACCATTGCCTGCTTATACAGCGTTGATATTATTAATAGTATTACAATGGTCTTTCATCAATATAGGTTAATAAAGCAGAGATAACTATGGATAAATTGCGCGATTTCTTAAAAAGCTGGCCGGGTCGCATTTTATTGATTTTGTGCCTATCGCCGCTCGCTCTATTGGGTGTCGAAAGCTACTTTGGCGGCGGTGTCGATCCCAACCAAATCGCTCAAGTAGGTGACAAAAGCGTGGGACTGTCCGAGTATCAAACTGCCGTCAATAACCGCCGTACTGAGCTTTTAGACCAAGTTGATGATGCCAGTTTATTGAATGAAGACGTGCTGCACGAGCAAGTCCTAAAAGGGCTGATTGATCGTACCTTGCTAGAGCAGCAGGCTGGCAAGCTGGGCATGACGGTTTCTGATGACACCATCAATCGCTTGCTGCGCCAAGAAGAAATCTTTAAAGATGCAGAGGGCAATTTTTCTAACGAGCAGTTTGCAAACTTTTTACGTCAGCGCAATATGACAAAAAACCAGCTGTTTGCTGAGTTTCGCAACCAGTTGAGCCTAGATCAGCTCAATGCCAGCATCGTCGGTACCGCAGTTTATCCGATGCAAGCGGTCAGTCAGTTGATTGATTTGCAGCTAGAGTCGCGCAATATTTGGCTGCATCGTTTTAAATGGCAGGACTATGCTGAGCAGGTAAAGTTGAGCAAGGGTGATATACAAGCTTACTATGACGCCAATAAAGACAAACTCAAAAGTGCGGCCATGGTCGACTTGGCTTACTTGCAGCTAAATCCGCAAGCGATTGAAGTTAATGAAGTCACCCAAGAAGATTTGCAGCAGCAATATGAAGCCTATAAGCAAAATCTTGCTGTGGTTGATGAGCGTAAAATTAGCCAAATCCTACTAACCGGTAAAGATGCCAAAGCACGCGCGGATAAAATTAAAGCCCGCCTTGCGACAGGTGAGTCATTTGCCAAGGTTGCCAAAGCCGAGTCTGATGATCCATCAGGTGAAACAGGCGGCGATATCGGGCGTTTTAATCCAGCGGTATTTGGTAATGATGCGCCAGCTGTCGAAAAAGCGCTGGCAGGCTTGAGCGTTGGTGATGTCAGTGCTCCTGTAAAGACCAGCTTTGGCTATCAGATATTTACCGTGACTGAGGACAATGGTAGCAAGATACCAAGTCTAGAGAGTATGCGTGCAGAGCTAACCGCTAAAGCCAAAGAATATAAACGCCAGGAAATGTATGCCGATAAAGTCACAGCGATTAATGACTTGGCAGCAGATGGCTTTAGTATTGAAGATATCGCTCAGCAAGAAAATGTGCCATTAAAACATATCAAAGATTATCGTAAAGAAAACAACCAATCTGCTTTGGCGCAGCCGGCGGTAATTAAGCAAGCGTTTGATGAGTTTACTATTCAAGACCAAGCGGTGACTGCGGGTATTGAGGTTGGTAATGGTACGGTATGGGTACAGCCAAGTAATTATCGTCCAACTAAGACGTTGTCTTTAACAGCGGCGACGCCAAGAATCACGCAGATATTGCGTCAACAAAAAGCAACGGCACTGGCATTACAAGAAGCGAAGAAATTGGCGGCCACTATTAAAACGCCTGCTGATATTGTAAAGCAGCCTGTTAAGCTGCAAGCATTGGGCGAGATAAACCGTCAGACTACGCAATTGAGCGAAAAAGAGCGCGGCTTAGCCTTTAGTCAGCAAGCGGCAGCCAATGGCGTCGTGGCGGTAGCGAGTGAGACTGAAACGGGTGCGACGTTATTGGTCGGTGATCGCATCAAAACAGAGCAGCAATCGCCGCTATCTGATGCCCAAAGAGCACAAACTGCCGCCATTATTCGTGATAATTTGGGTCAAGATCAGCTGCAAGATTATCTAGATTATCTACGTATGGTCTATAAAGTTGAGATTAATGAAGCCAATATGGCCAATGCGCAAGGACGTTAAGCGACCTATAAGGCATTTGTTAAACCCTTTTTTTAACGAGCTTTATTAAGCCTTAAATATGAAAAAGCCACTATTAATAGTGGCTTTTTTTATGCATTACAATTTTTATTTACTCTCAACGCTGTTTTCTTAATAGCATTATCTTAACCGCTGATTAATGGCGGAAGTGGCGCATACCAGTGAAGACCATGGCAATACCATGCTCATTGGCGGCAGCAATCGTTTCGTCATCACGCATAGAGCCGCCTGGTTGGATGATAGCAGCAATGCCGACTTCGGCCGCGTTATCAATACCATCACGGAATGGGAAGAAAGCATCTGATGCCATTACCGCGCCTTCGGTAGCAAGACCAGCGTGCTCGGCTTTGATAGCGGCGATACGCGCTGAATTGACGCGGCTCATTTGACCGGCGCCAACACCGATAGTGCGTTGATTCTTGGCATAAACGATGGCGTTAGATTTGACATATTTAGCGACATTCCAGCTAAATAATAAATCAGCAATCTGTGCTTCGGTTGGCTGGACGTCGGTAACGATTTTTAAATCGTTGGCGGTAATAAGGCCCAAATCTTGCTCTTGCACCAACAAACCACCATTGACGCGTTTATAATCAAGCTGGCTGTCGCGCTGCTCAGGCGTTGGCAACTCGCCACAAACTAAGACACGGACGTTTTTCTTAGCAGCGGTCGCCTCCAAAACGCCATCTTCGATACTTGGGGCAATGATGACTTCGACAAATTGATTGTCAATAATCGCTTTGGCTGCAGCAAGCGTAAGTTCGCGGTTAAAGGCAATAATACCACCAAAAGATGACTCAGGGTCGGTACTAAAAGCCGTGCGGTAAGCCGTGACTTGATCGCTATCTACGGCGACTCCGCAAGGATTGGCGTGTTTTACAATCACGCAAGCGGGCGCACTAAAGGCTTTAACACATTCAAGTGCGGCATCGGTATCAGCAATATTGTTATAAGAGAGCTCTTTACCTTGTAGCTGCTGCGCGGTTGCAATAGAGGCTTGCTGGCTTTTTAGGGCATGGTTTTCGACATAAAAAGCCGCTTTTTGATGCGGGTTTTCGCCGTAGCGTAGGTCTTGCACTTTTTCTAATTGGACGTTAAAGGTACGAGAGAAATTCTCTGCCTCTTGGTTTTCATTCACGCGGCTGCCCAAGAAATTGGCAATCATTCCGTCGTATTGTGCGGTATGCTCAAAGGCTTTGACCGCTAAATCGTAACGTAGGGCAGCGGTTAAAGTCGTTCCATTGCCTAATGCTTCAAGCACGCGCGTATAATCAGCAGGGTCAGTCACAATACCGACGTGAGCGTGGTTTTTTGCTGCTGAACGAACCATAGTAGGGCCGCCAATATCGATGTTTTCGATCGCATCGTTCATGGTGACGTCGCTACGTGCAATCGTCTCTGCAAACGGATAAAGATTGACGACGACCAAATCAATGCGCTCAATAGCGTGCTCATTCATGACGCTGTCATCAGTACCGCGGCGTCCTAAAATACCGCCATGAATCTTTGGATGTAGCGTTTTAACGCGGCCGTCCATCATTTCAGGAAAACCGGTATAGTCTGAAACTTCGGTCACAGCGACGTTATTTTCTGTCAGCAAGCGGTAAGTACCGCCAGTCGATAATAAACCAAAGCCAGCTTTAAGCAAGCCTTGGGCGAATTCTACGATATTTGACTTATCGGAAACCGATAGTAGGGCAAGGGGAGTTGTACTCATAAGAAAATTTCCATAAAAAAAGCCTGACGTAAACGTCTGGCAAGGTAATAATGGCAAGCAGTGCAGAGCATATCGGGTTTGATAAGATCATAAACTATAAACGTGCCATACAATTGAATGTCGGTTAGCAGGGCTAATAAGGGCGGTGAGTGTAGTATTTGGTCGTCGTAAATAACAGCGACTGGCATACAGCCATAGATTACATTAAGCCATAAGTTTTGAGCTTTTTGCGTAGCGTACCGCGATTGAGACCTAAGATTTGCGCACACTTGGTCTGATTGCCGCGGCACTTCTCAAGCACGACTGACAATAGTGGCTGCTCTATCTCTTTTAAAATAAGCTCATATAAGTCGGTTGGCATCTCATCATCGAGCATCGCAAAATACTGCCGCACCACGCGCTCTACATGCACACGTAACGGTTGGTGCGCATGAAGGCTATTGTCTAAGGAAGCTTCTACCTTATGGATAGAGCGATGATAGCCGTCTTTATAATCAGCAGAGCTCTCAATATCCTGGTCAAAATGAGTGGCATTATACGGTGCATGTGGTGGCATAAGATAATGTCCTTAAGCGTAAGCGTAAACCATAAGGCGTTTAAGCGCTATTATAACAAAGTCAAAGCCTATCAGAACAATAGATTGGGTATTACCCTATTATTACTCTAGGCTTGACGCTATTTATTATCATTTATGATGACAGATTTAAAACATTTAAGACAAATTTGATAAAAGAGCAAAACTTTTGAATAAATTTTATTGCTTATAAATGGCATTTTACCAAGCCTGATGTTAATAAATAGGCTCGGCGTTTACTTTGTCGATTTGAGTATTGGCGACTGGGATGGTAAATAACAGCTGCTTGCGACTTGTCGCGCCCAATTGGCTCTGTGTACTGAGTAGATAATCTTGCGGTGCTGAAATAAATTCGCCGATAAGTGCATCACTATCATAAACACTGACTTTCACATGCGGCAGGAGTTGTGCTTGGGTGCTTTGATTGTTTAAGGTGATGCTGATATCACTAATGGTGTTGGCAGTTTCGGTGCGGCTAGGTCGATGAGTGATATCGCTTGTACTCAAAGCCGCTAGATTGGCGCTAGGTAAGCTACAAGCGGCGATAGCACATACTTTTTGCAAGCGCTCAGCATGGGCAGGATTTTTAACCAAGTTATCCAAATTAAAAATGACATACTGCGCAAAAAGTAGCAGCGCTAATACCAAACAACCAAATGTCCAGAGTAATGAAGCAAGCGAGCGCTTAGCAGGTGTTGGTGAAAACTTGGCTTGTGCTTGCTGCCTTTTAAGGCGTGCGGCCTGCGTGTTGTCTTCGTCTTTGATAGAAACGCCCATGCTTGCGAGCAGCGCTGATAAATCTGTGTCTTTTCTTGGACTATGACCGTCTTCGTTTTCATTTTGTTCTTTGAGCAATTTTTCAAGCCAAGACTCATCGCTATTATCATCGATACTGGCATGGATGTCATTAGCTGCCGCTGAGCTAAGGGCTACTTGTGCAGCTGATGCTGGCTCTTTTATAAGAGCGTTTGCTAAAGAGGGTTTTTCTATGGGACTAACAGAGGCGTGAGCGCTTTTATCTAGCTTTGTCGCTGAGCTTTTCGTCGACTTATCACTACTGTTCGTGGTTGAGGTAGGGGTGCTATCTGCTGCTTGCGTTAGCCAAGCGTCCATACTGTCGAGCGAACCGTATTCTAAATCTTCCTCTTCAAAATCTGCAATATCCATATCATCGTGAATCAACTGATCCTCTATCAAATCTTCTTCAGCCATATCATCATGGATAAGAATATCTGCATCTTCTGGTTCAGAGGTGACGTTTAGCTTGGTTGTGGCTTTTGCTTCTGGCGTAACGGTAGACGTTTGCTTAATAGAAGTATTGGCGGTAGTGGATGCATCATATTGAGGTTCATGCCCCATAGTGTCAGCAGTCGGCTCTGTATCATTCGTGACAATAAGGTTGTTATTGACCAAAAAACTGTGTTGACAATGTTCACAGCAAACATTGGCTGTTTTTTGGTTTAACTGTGTTTTTTTAATATTAAAAATAGCATGACAATGAGGGCACTGGGTTTTGATTGGCGTAGTCATAAGGTCGAATCCAAAAAGGTATCAGTATTAATACCGCATGTTAATACTGCTTAATCACTTACCAACCGCTGCCAGTTTTTTATGTCTTTTTTTATAGAGTAATCATCATAATTTGCAGGCAACGATAGAGCAGCGTTAAATACACAACATTATTTAACTGCTCCTCTATCGTAACAGATGTAATTAAATGTTGCTAGCCTGTAAATGTACCAGATAAACGCTGCCAATGTTGATCTTCTTGCGCGGTAAAAGCATGCTTAGGATCGAGCGAAAAGTAAGGCTGATACGCTTCGCTGACCTGCTCGGTTTGCGATTCAATCAAGCCTGCTAACACGATACGGCTTTTGGGTGCCATCAGGGTCGCAAAATAAGGCGCTAAACCAATGAGTGGCTTGGCTAAAATATTAGCAACCATGATTTCTACGGGTTTCATATCGTTTTGTTGCCAGTAATTATTGAAGTCTTCTGGCAAAAATGCTTGCAAGCGATCATCAACGTGATTGCGTGCTGCATTTTGATTGGTCGCAAGCACCGCTTGTGGGTCAATATCCACCGCATAAACTTGACGCGCGCCCAATAACAGCGCCGCAATCCCTAAAATACCAGAGCCGCAGCCATAATCGATCACAACTTTATCGGTCAGGTCTTGCTCGGTCAGCCAATCAAGACAGAGGCGAGTAGTGGCATGGTAGCCAGTACCAAAAGCCAAACCTGGATCCATAATAATATTGGTAGCGTCAGGGTTCGGCGGTGTCAGCCAATTAGGCACAATCCATAAGTTATTGGCGCACTCGATTGGCTTATAATTGGACATCCATTCGCGCTCCCAATCCTTATCATCGACAGCGTTGACCCACGTTCGGCTGGCCTGTACTTGTGCGCCGATTTCATGGCTTAATTCCTCAAGTAATTGACGATTGCCAGCATCTGTATTGGCGTCAAACAAGCCTGTGATTATGACCTCATCCCATAACGGTGATTCACCGGGAAGGGGTTCAAATAAAGGCTGGTCGCCTGCGTCATCTAAAGCGATTGATAGCGCGCCAGCTTCTAATAACAGCGCCTCAGCGAGATCGACATTGTCTTTTTCACATTGTAAATGCAGTTGTTGCCATGCCATAAAGGTAACCTTAGTTTAAAATAAAAGTGAAGAATTAAAGGAGTAAAAGAAAACAGTCATTAAACCCAATAAAAAACGGGATAAAAAAATTAACGACTAAATCTATAAGCCTATTTTAGCGCTTATAGATTCAGTCGTCATGGTAAATACGAGAGTGTGTCCTATTAGCGCAGCGCCTGTCTGGCCTCATTTATCACGCGAGCGTTACCCTGTGCTTGTCCTGATTGCAAGATGATTTGCCAAAGGTTGCGGCGGCGAGTGCTGTCTTGAGCAACGGTCAAACCTCGGCGCGCCATCGCTTCAGCCTTACGTGGTTGATTCTTTTTAAGAGCGACTTGCGCCAAATAAAAATAGACGGCTGATGATTTGGGCGCGAGGCGCTGCGCGCGCGTAAAGCTGCTCTCAGCGCCATTTATATTGCCTGATTTTAATTGCTCTGTACCTGTTTGCATGAGATTACGAAAGGCTGGCAAGTTGCTGTTATTGGCTGTGCTTTGCTGACTGCGCTGCTGTGAGTTTTGCCGCGCCCGCTCCAATAGCTCATTATGCGAAGGAATTGATGGTTCGGATAGGATGTAATCTTCACGAGAAGGCGTAAGGATGATGGCATCTTGGCTATCAGGCTGTGTGATGATTGGACTTTGTGTTGCTGGCGTATAGACCTGTTCTGCTTCGGATGACTGCATTGTCGAAGTCGGTTGTGTAGGCACTGTATTGGGCACGGTAGAGTACTTATTATCATCGCCTTTAACAATCGGTGCTTGGGTTACCGTTACTGGCTGTTTTGCTGTAGGCTGCTGTTTTTGAGGCGCAGACGTTTGCGCAGGAGACGTTTTTATTGCTATCGGCGCCGTTTGGCAAGCACTTAAACTTAATGCGCTAATAAGGGCGCTAGTAGCAAGTATCGTATTAATCAGCTTAGTTTGCCCTTTAGAAGGAGCAGTGATAGCCTGCTTAGCGGCGACAGTTTGCTGTATCAATAAAGCCATGTTAAAACCCTTTTTTAAGTCTTAAAAACCCTAGAACCATTCAACGGCGCGGTCATACCAAGTATCGGCACGATTGCTCGACCCGCCTTCTTGCTCAGCGTTGCCGGCATTGTTAGCGTCGTCACCTTCGTTATCCGTATCAACGGCTTCGCCATTAGGAATATCTAAGCCTTCACGGCGGCGCTGTTGATTAATCGAGCCTTGCTGGTTTTGCCATTGTATCTGCTCGCGGGCACGCTCTTGTTGATATAAGCTAATAGCACAACTGCTGGCTTCTTCGGGTAGATACGCTGACATCACTGGCAGATAGCGCGCATCAGCACAGCGTTCATTAGACAACTTGCCAGAGTTGTTCTCAAGCCACAACCACTCAATTCCCTCAGGCTCTGGCAGCGCGACAGGGGTCAGCTTGAGACGATTCATATAATCGACCCAAACTGGCAAAGCGCCACTACCACCGCTTAGACCGATAGGTTTATTGTCATCACGACCGACCCAAACCACGCTAACATAGTTGCCACTGTAGCCGGCAAACCAAGCATCACGGTAATCGTTGGTCGTACCCGTTTTACCAGCAAGGTTTAAGTTGCTGCCAAGCGATTGTATGCGTCTGGCCGTGCCGTTTTTGACCACGTCTTGCAAGGCATAGTTAATCAAAAAGTTGGTCTCAGGCGGAATACTACGCTGGGTATTTAAACCGGTACGCTGCAAAATATGTCCGCGATCATCAATAACACTACGAATACTATGAATAGGCGTGCGGAAACCACCGGTAGCGAATACTTGGTAAACGCCCAGCATATCCATTGGGCTAAGATTGACCGAGCCTAATAAAGCCGAAGGATAAGGCGGGATTTTCTCTTTTACGCCCATGCGCTGTAGCTGTTTGGCAAAGGTATTAACGCCAAACTCCATACCCAAACGTACCGCGCTGTGATTATACGATTGCGACAAAGCGGTGGTAAACGGCACGTAACCATGGTCACGATTGTCATAGTTCTTTGGATTCCACTCAGTACCGTCACTCAAATTGACCGTAATCGGTGAATCATCGACCGAGCTTGCCAAATTATAGCGCCCGCTTTCAAGCGCCGTCATATAGATAATTGGCTTTAATAACGAGCCAACTTGACGCTTGGCATCGACAGCACGGTTAAAACCAGTAAATTCACTGCCACTACCGACCACTGCCACCAGCTCACCAGTTTCAGGATTGGCACTGACCAATGCGCCTTGTAAGTCTTTGGTCTTGCTACCGCGACGACGTAGCTCACCAAGTTTTCTCTCGACCGCTTTGTCCGCTGCCAATTGGGCAATAGGATCTAAGGTACTGATGATAATCAGACCTTCGTTTTTCAGATCATCAGAATAATAGACTTTGTTCAATTCACGCTTGACGATATCTAAAAAATCAGGGAACTGGCTTTTGCCTTCGACGGGTTTGTCCGCCACATCGAGTGGTTTTTCTATCGCTTTTTCGTACTCTTCTTGGCTAATTTTACCGACTGCTAGCATATTATTCAGTACGGTATTACGGCGCTCTGTCGAATCGTTTGGATGACGGCGCGGGTTATAAACGCTCGGGCCTTTTGCCATACCAACAAGTAGCGCCTGTTGGTCTAAACGCAGCTCTTTGAGGGGTTTATCAAAATAAAATTGCGAGGCAAGGCCAAAGCCATTGATAGAGCGATTGCCGTTTTGACCCAAGTAAATCTCGTTTAGATAGGTTTGTAGAATCTCATCTTTACTATAATGCAGCTCAAGTAACACCGCCATCAATGCCTCATTGGCTTTACGTTTCATCGTCCGATCGGAGTTCAGATAAAAGTTTTTAATCAGCTGCTGAGTGATGGTCGAGCCGCCCTGTCTAGGGCCACCGGTAAAGTTGTTTAATACCGCACGCGCGATACCGCGTATCGAGACGCCTTTGTGCTCATAAAACCCGCGATCCTCGGTAGCGATAAGCGCGTCAATCAGCGGCTGCGGTACTTGATCGAGCGTCACCACCATGCGATCTTCGTTACTGTCTGGATAAATACCGCCGATGTTTACTGGCTCCAGACGAATAATGCCAGTTTTGGCAGGCTGGGTGCTTTGTACCGACTCAATCTTATTGCCAGCAATGGTCATTTTGATGACTTGCTCTTTATCGACGTCGTTGGCGCTATACGTAAAGCCGCGCGTATGGATAAAGTAGGTATTGCCAGATTTATGGTAGGTACCGGTGCGATCATAAGCCTTGTTGCTTTGATAATTGAGCAGCTTAAGCCAAGTTTTCATGGTGTCTGTATCGACATTGGCGCCTTGATACAGCTCTAGGGGCTGCGAGTAAACCTTAGCAGGAATGTCCCAGCGCTTGCCCTCAAACTTGTGGGTAATGGTGCGATCAAGTTTGACCAAATATAGCGCCAATAGCACCATAGCTGCGATAATGACGATTAATAAAATACCACTAAACACCACGCCGCGCTGCTGTGAGGGTAGCGTATTGATAGCAGGCTTAGACGACTGTGGTCGCTTAGAATTAGACTTTTGCACTGATGACACACCATTTTGGGATAAAAAACTGCCTCATAATGACGCAAATTGACAAATTTTTCAATCTATCATCATCAACGCCTGCATTCATTAAGCAGGCGTTAGACTTTCGTAGTAGGTGTTTTGGAGGTATTAATGTTTTGGGATAAAGGGCTAGGCTGCTTACGCCGCGCGCTTGTAGTATAATGTTTATATTAATAATTAGGTTGATACCAACAGTTTTATCGACCCCTTTTATTAATAGTTTTTACCAATTTTTTAGTCTCATTTATGCCAATATCATTGTGCCAATAACGTTGTGCCAATATCTATGTAAAGTAGCTGTGTTAAAGGCAGATAATTCAATCGCTTTTTTACATAGGGATTGACTCTCGTTAATCAGAGCAAGTTTATTAAAAGCCGGTCGGCTGCAAGTAAACTTGTCGAAAGGAAATAGCGCGATTATGTCTAGTATTCCCTCATCTATGCCAGCAAATAACAACCGCCACTATCAAGACCACTCGATTACTGAGGGTCTGGTGTTGCCGCTTGCCGGTCATTGTTTTCATTGCGGTGATCCGGTACCAGAGCCGCCGTTTCATACCGATATTTTAGGTCAGTCGCGCGAGATGTGCTGTATGGGCTGTCAGTTAGCGTCGCAAAGTATTGTCGAGGCAGGGCTTGAGCAATACTATCTTGACCGCTCGGAGATTAACCGTACGGCAAGTTTACCAACCCAGCTGACGCGCCTTGAAGCTTATGATCACGATGAAATAAAATCTCAATTTGTCTACGCCCAAGACGGCATGTCGGTAGCAGAACTATCGGTCAATAATCTGCGCTGTGCGGCCTGTACGTGGCTGATTGAGTCGCGGCTAGATGAGTTAGATGGCATCAGCCAATGTCAGGTTAATTTAACCAATCAGCGCATGCGGGTGATTTGGGACGAAGATAAGCTGCCGATTAGTCGTATTTTGGGCGTTATCAATGAGATTGGCTACGAAGCCAAGCCTTATCGTCAAGATACCCATGAGGCCATGCTGGCACGTCATAACAGTCAGATGCTATTACGGCTTGGTATCGCGGCGCTCGGCTCGATGCAAGCAATGATGTATGCGGTAGCGATTTATTTTGGCGAATATAGCGACATGCTTATTTTTCAGCGTGATTTTCTACGTTGGGTGTCGCTATTTGTGAGTACGCCGGTGTTCTTTTATGCCGGTGTGCCGTTTTTTACCTCAGCATGGTCAGCGATTCGTGCCCGCCAAGTCAATATGGATGTGCCGGTTAGTATCGCCTTAGTGGTGACCTTCTTTGCCAGTCTTTATGCGACCATTACCGGGCAAGGGGAAACGTACTTTGATTCGGTCAGTATGTTCATTTTCTTCTTATTGGCTGGGCGTTATATTGAGCATAATGCACGCTTAAAAGCCGCCACTATGGCCAATGACTTGGTGGTGGTCGAGCCCGTCTTGGTACAAAAAATTGCTGAAGATAAAGACGCGGCGGCGCGTATCTTGCAGCTCATAGAGCAAAATACGCTTAATAATACTATCTTTGATAATGACGCTCTTTCTGATAATAGTGCTGAACAGGTGCTTAATCCAAATAATAATTTAGCGACAAAGGGCACAACCACTAGCGCAAAAACGATGCCCAACTTTAAGCAAAGCATGGATGCCAATATTCAGCAATTGACGTCACGTATCGCTCAAGACTGGCAGCGAGCAAATCATAAACCATCAAATATAGCGCAGACAGAAGCCGTGCCAGAAAAAAGGCAGATGGTGACCGCTCATAGCTTGCAAGTGGGCGATATTATTATGGTGGAAGCAGGCTCTGAGATTATCAGCGATGGTATCTTGCTTAGCTCTACAGCGACCGTCTCGCAAAGCCTGCTAACTGGTGAGGGCGATTTAATCATCAAAACCCAAGGCGATTATATCGTTGGCGGCGCCCAAAACGACAGTCAGCCGTTTGAGATGTTAGTGACGGCATTGCCAGAAGACAGCCAGATAGGGTTGATTGATAGGCTGATGAATCGGGCGATGAGTGAGAAACCAAAACTCGCTCAGCAAGCGGATAAGCTGGCGCGTTGGTTTGTAGCGCGGATTTTAGTATTATCAGCTTTGGTGTTCATTGGTTGGTATATCGTCGACCCAAGCCAAGCAATTTGGGCAACGGTGGCGGTATTGGTGGCGACCTGTCCGTGTGCGCTCTCCTTAGCGACACCGATTGCGCTGACGGTAGCGACCAATCGATTGGCGAGTTATGGCTTTTTAACCACACGAGGCCATACGCTGCAAACCCTTGCTGAGATTACCCATGTGGCGTTTGATAAAACAGGCACGCTGACTTATGGTAAGCCCAATTTATTAAATATCGAGCGATTGGCAACTAATGATACGACAGCTGCTAGCAATGAAGAAAAAGACAAGCTATTAGCGATTGCCGCCGCGCTTGAAGTGGGCAGCCGCCATCCGATTGCTCACGCTTTGCTCACCGCCGCTTATCAATTACATCTGCCTGCGACGCAGTCGTTGCAATACTATCCTGCAGGCGGGGTAGAGGCAATGATTGATGGCGTCCTATATCGCATCGGTCATGTCGATTTTGCCATGGATAAAGCGAATACTGATTCTCAACAAAATAATGCGTTAACCATTGATTTAGCCACTCATCGTGCCAGCTCGGCGGTGGTATTGTCTTGTCAAAATAGTCCGTCAAATGCATGGCAAGCGCTGGCAGGTTTTTACTTTAACGATAAGGTACGTGATAGTGCGCCGTCTATGCTCGCCGCTCTCAAAAAATTAGGTATTGAGCCGGTCATGCTAACCGGTGACCCAAGTCCACAAGCACTGGTAATGGCGGAAGAGTTAGGCATGAAAGCCGCTTATAACGGCCTGTCGCCAACCGATAAAGTCAATCATATTCAAGCGCTGCAAGCAAAAGGCGCCGTCGTACTCATGGTTGGTGACGGTATTAATGATGCGCCTGTTTTAGCAGCGGCAGATGTCTCAACCTCGATTGCGGGCGCAGCAGATTTGGCGCAAGTCTCGAGTGACAGTATCATTCTAAATGGTCAAATCGAAGCTATCACGGCGGCGAAGCGTATCGCTGATAAGACCAAACGTATTATTAAGCAAAACTTACGTTGGGCGCTAATTTATAATAGTAGCGTCTTGATACCCGCAGCTTTAGGCTATGTGCCGCCTTGGCTTGCGGCGATTGGTATGTCGTTAAGCTCATTATTTGTGGTATTAAACGCGCTGCGTCTAAAGCGTGCTTAATGTAAAGCAGCTTAAACTTATTTATATAAACCTCAAAAATTACCCACAAAAAAACCGTCTTTATAAAGACGGTTTTTTTTATTTTAATTATTTTAAATAACGGCTAAACAGGGTTTAGATTAGTCTTGCAGGTAACTTAGCAGACGCATAAATTCGATATACATCCACACTAGCGTCGCAAGAATACCGATACTAAATAACCATTCGTAGTCTTCTGATACGCCCATCGCCACACCGCGATCGATATTATCAAAGTCCAATAGCAGCGTAAAAGAGGCGATAACAATCACAAATAAGCTAAAGCCGATAGCGATAGCGCCACCTTCGAATAAGAAAGGTAAGCTCGAGCCGAACGCTAAAGATAGCACCCACTGCGCCACATAAACCAACATGATAGCAATCAATGCTGAGGTGACGATTGAGCGGAATTTCTCAGTAACTTTAACCAAACCTGAGCGATACAGCCCTAGCATGACCGCTGCGGTGACAAAGGTCGCACACATCGCAGTGACAGGCACGCTTGGGTACATGCGCATAAAAAATAGCGAGATACCACCTAAAAAGATACCTTCCAATAACGCATAAGGTACGGCAAAAGTTTTGGCTTTTTGCGGCTTAAAGGTAATAAAAATAGCAAGACCAAAGGCGGCAAACATACTACCAAAAGCGGCCATGGTGATAAAGCCTTGTGATAGGCCTGCCATTAACGCATAAAAGAAAAATCCAATACCCGTAATCGCCGATAGTCCAAGCAATAAACTGGTCTTTTGAATCACACCCTTTACCGTCATCGGCGCGCCGCCAACGGCAAGCTCTGCGCGACTGACAATAGGATTTGCCATAAAGTTGTCCTTTTTAAAATATAAATAACTAAGATGCCAGCTACTTTAGCAAAACCGCCATTATTGTCAACTGTGTTTACGTGAGCGCATGCAAGGCATCACATGGCTATCGAGCCTTAATTAACTAGGGAATATCGACATATAAAGCGGTAATGAGTAGCAAAACAAATACGCTTAAAAGTGGCGTATGATAGAGGATATATGGGGCCAATTACGACAGTTAACAACGAAACTTCATAAACATGCTAGTCTAAGCGCTGATTTCTCGTTATCATTGCACTGTATTTTATCGTTATGCCGAGTCGTTTTATGGAAAACTCAGCGCAGTCCGCCCGATTGCCGCACTTACATGAATCAGAGCTGTTTCATGCCATCAAAAACCCAGCGTTTAGGCGCATTGGTTTGATGGGCCGCGCCGGAAAACGCAGCGTGACCCAAAGTCTGGTACAGATTGCCAATACCATCAATGAGATGAATCTGACATTGATTATGGATGTGCAGACGGCCAATTTGCCTACTTTGAACCTCACCGAAATTGAAAAAGTTAAAATCGTCAAACGTAGCTTGATTGGTGAGATTTGCGATTTAGTTATCGTAGTAGGCGGCGATGGTTCGATTTTGCATGCCGCCGAAGCATTGGCGCGTTATCGGGTGCCAGTTCTAGGGGTCAACCGTGGTCGTTTGGGGTTTTTGGCCGATGTTAAGCCCAATGAAGCGGCCTTTAAACTACGCCAAGTATTGATGGGCGATTATCAGTTAGACCACAGGTTTTTGCTGACCATGGAGATTCGCGAAGGGCGAAAAATCATTCACGAAGATATGGCGCTCAACGATGTGGTGCTACATGCGGGTAAATCGGTGCACATGATTGATTTTCAGATGAAAATTGACGGGCACGATGTCTATCGTCAGCATAGCGATGGTCTCATTGTGGCGACGCCGACAGGTTCCACTGCTTATGCACTTTCAGGTGGTGGTCCGATTATTCATCCGAGTATGGATGCCATTTGTTTGGTGCCGATGCATCCACATACCTTATCCAGTCGTCCGATTGTGGTTAGCGGCACCAGCGAGATTTGTATTCGTATTCATGAGGACAACCGCACCCAGCCACAAGTCAGTGCCGATGGTAAGCCGAGTATCGCGCTCGACCAAGAGCAGCGCCTTTATATTCGTAAGCATCCTGATAAGCTGACCTTGCTCCATCCGCCAGGGTTTGATTTTTATGAAGCCTGCCGCACCAAATTACACTGGAACGTCCATGCCGAAGAATTCAGTATGGACATCGATGATGATATTATAGAAGAATGAATGCAGTGCTAGATTTCTCAAAACAGTACTGGATTATAAAATAGTCGCGGAGAGTAGGTACGATGGACAAACAAACGATATTAGCAAGTGTCACACCAGAAGTGGTAGAGAAGTTTCGCCAAGCCATTGAGCTGGGTAAATGGCCGGATGGTCGTAAGCTCACGCCTGAGCAGCGCGAAACTTGTATGCAAGCGGTGATGGTATGGGAGCATGAGCACCTGCCGCCAGCCGAGCGTACTGGCTATATTCATAAACCCGTGCGAGACGATGGCTCTGTCGTGGGCGCGGAATGTGATGTCGAGCACGAGCATCATTATCCCAATATGCCCAATCCTAAAGGGGCAGTACAACCCGTTAAATTCCACAATAAATAAGCAATAGCTTTGTCGCAATTAATTGAGATAAATAAGCGGCTAAGCGGCATTAAGCCAAAAGCACCAAATTGAAGGTAGGAAACAGCAAAAAGCCACGCTAATTGCATAGCGTGGCTTTTTTAATACTTTTAAAATAGATAGTTAGCGAAAATAGAAAACTACAGCGCGCTAGTATCAACACTTGGACGCGGCGTTAATGGATTTTTTTCCATCAAAAATCCTTGCCAGCCCCAATGTAAAAAGTTACGAATATTGGCATGGTCGGTACCCTTTGGCGTCGCTTGTACCTTGGCATAATGTTCACCAAACAGCTTTAGCGTGTCCAATTGGTTTAGACCATGGTGCTTAGCGAAACCAAAAATCTTGGCGCTGCCTTCGTTTTCGCCCGCTGCATTGTGCAGCATACCATTAACAAAAGGCGCTGGCGCATAGCGATAAAAATCATCAATAAAGCTGATGACATCATTGAATCCAATGGCTTTTTTATTCAAACCATTAAGTAGAGCCGATACATCTGATTGACGGATACTCATAAATACATGACCTCAGAGCAGATTAGAAAGCAAAAATAGGGTGCTTAATTTATGCCCAATAATTATTGATAGTTAGTTAACGAACAAGCGATCAACTTAGCGATTAAAATAGTCTTCATCATCGAATGAAGGTGCAAAGCTGCCTTGCTCAAGATGTTGCATTTGCGATTGTACCGTGCGTTCATGCTGAATACGCTGATAAATCTCTTCACGGTGTACCGCAATATCTTTTGGCGCATTGACGCCGATTCGTACTTGATTGCCTTTAACGCCTAGGACAGTCACACTGACCTCATCGCCAATCATTAGCGTTTCGCCCACGCGGCGTGTCAAAATTAACATGCGTCACACTCCTTATGTCGCATCAACAGATTATTACTCATCAGATTGCGTCTCAATTACAGGACATTACTCTAGTACTAAATAGGCAGAGCAGTCATTATAAAAACTCTGCGTCACCTAATACTCATAGCGGTAATGATAGATAAATTCATTTAGCCCAAATGAAAGCCCCATTATAGGGGGCATAACAGATACTGTCACGGATTTTCACAAAACTATTAGGTATATACTTACCTGAGCAATAGTAATAAAAGAAAATAGAGCCTAAAAAGACTCTATTTAATCAAAGTTTTACTAAAAAATAATCGCTATTTAGCCAATCGTTATTAAACCAGAAGTATCTTACAGCGATATAATGTATAGCCTTTACACATTATAACCCAGCGATTGTGCTGTCGCCGTCTTCACGGTCAAGACCAAAGGCGGTGTGTAACGATTTCACGGCCTTTTCTAAATGCTGCTCTTGGATAAGTACCGAAACTTTTATTTCACTGGTCGATATCATTTGGATATTGATGTTGTTTTCGGCCAAAGTCTGGAACATAAGGCTGGCAACTCCTGCATGCGAGCGCATACCAACCCCGACCAATGACACTTTTACCACTTCGTTATTGGCCAAGATCTCTTTGGCACCAATTTCATCTTTGACTTCGTTTTCTAGCACTTTCATGGTTTTATCCATGTCCGTACGGTTGACGGTAAAAGTAAAGTCAGTAGTGCCATTGGTCGATAAGTTTTGCACGATCATATCGATTTCGATATTGGCGCGACCGATAGGGCTTAGGATGGCAGAGGCGATACCAGGATGATCGGGTACACCGCGCACGACTATTTTTGCTTCGTCGCGATTAAAAGCGATACCTGAGATGATTGCCTGTTCCATGTTGTCTCCTTCGTCTATCGTAATTAGGGTGCCGACATTGTCTTGAAAGTCTTGGTCGAAGCTACCATCGTTGTTTTCATCAAAGCTAGATAATACGCGTAGAGGCACGCCGTATTTGCCAGCAAACTCTACTGAGCGAATCTGTAAAATCTTAGAGCCAAGGCTTGCCATCTCAAGCATTTCTTCAAAGGTAATCTTTTCAAGTTTTTTGGCTTTTGAGGTCACGCGTGGGTCAGTGGTATAAACGCCATCGACATCGGTATAGATTTGGCATTCATCAGCGCCTAAGGCTGCGGCAATGGCCACACCTGTGGTATCCGAGCCGCCGCGACCTAAGGTTGTGGCGTTACCTTCTTCATCGATACCTTGGAAACCTGCCACGATGACAATGTTGCCTGCATCTAGTTGCTCACGGATGTTTTTGTCATCAATGCTTTCGATACGCGCTTTGGTGTGGGCACTATCGGTTTTAATGGCGACCTGACGACCGGTGAATGAACGGGCGCCAATACCAAGCTCTTTAATCGCCATCGCCAGTAAAGAGATAGAAACCTGTTCGCCCGTTGAGACCATTTGGTCGTATTCGCGTGGATCAGGTTGGCTGCTGATTTGGCGTGCTAAATCAATCAAACGGTTGGTTTCACCGCTCATGGCAGACACAACTACGATCACTTGATGACCGTTGTCATGCCAACGTTTGACTCGTTTGGCGACATTTTTGATGCGGTCGATACTGCCCATCGAGGTGCCGCCGTATTTTTGTACTATTAACGCCATAAAAATCTACCTATTATTCACCAATGGCCATCTGTTACTTATCGACATCAATCCATCATGGCGCGGTCTGCCATGACAGTGCAAGATTCATTTTAATAACGATAAAGCCGAATTATAAAAATTGCGCCCTTTATTTGCTCTGCTATTTTACTGTTTATACCCATACACTTGATATGCTGACAGTCGTTAAGCGTGCTACTTTATACCATATTAGCGGTATAACTTTAAGTGCTAGCAAGCATTAGATATATGGCGATTGGTTATAACCGTTATAACCAATCGCCTATATTCCTACTATTTACGCAAGCTTTTCTGCAACCCAAGCGCTTAGTGCACTGATAACGGTATTGATATTGGCAGATTTTGGCGCACCGCCTTGGGCATAATCAGGCTTACCGCCGCCTTTACCGCCAAGCTCGCTTGCCAAATGACGAATAATATCGCCCGCTTTGACGCGATCGGTCAGCGATTTGTCAACGCTTGCTGCCAGTGCCAGCTGCTCATCTTTATCGCCAATCAGCACGATGATGCTGTACGGCAGTTTTGATTTCACATCGTCTATCAAGGTACGAATGGATTTGCCATCAACGCCACTTAAAGTGCTAATAAGTACCGATGTACCAGCGATGGTCTGCACGTCATCAAGCAAGTTTGCCGCTTGGGCGCTAGCAATTTTTTGCTCTAAGCGTTCTAGTTGTTTTTCCAAATCACGCTGCTTATCTGCCATGGTGCGCACACGCTGTGCAACCTCTGGACGTTTGACTTTTAGCTGAGCTGCAAGCTCGCTTAGTTGCTGCTCGCTTTGCTGCATGTTTTTAATGGCATTCATCCCAGTGACCGCTTCAATACGGCGAATACCCGCAGCAATACCTGATTCACTGGTGATTTTTAACACCCCAATATCACCCGTACGCTGGACATGAAGGCCACCGCATAGCTCGATAGAGAACGGCTTGCGTTGACCATCAACGATGCTATCGGTACCCATGGTCAAAACGCGTACATCATTACCATATTTTTCGCCAAATAACGCCATCGCACCTTGTTTCATCGCTTCATCGATAGACATATGCTCGATACGGGCAGGGGTGTTGGCTTGAATTTGCTCATTGACAAGACGTTCGATACGGCTAATTTCAGCAGCGCTAACCGGTTTGTCATAAGAAAAGTCAAAACGTAATACTTCGCTTGAGACTAATGAGCCTTTTTGTGTGACTGCATCGCCCAGTACTTCTCTTAATGCCGCATGCAATAAATGCGTCGCCGAATGGTTTTTGGCACTCGCCGCACGAATGCTGGACAATACCTGCGCATCAGCCGTTTGCTGAGCGTTAATTTCGCCCATAGTGACCACGCCATAATGGATAATGGCTTGACCAGATTTTTTGGTGTCTTGCACTTCAAAAACACCTGTCGCTGTGCGAATTTCACCCAGCTCACCCACCTGACCACCGCCTTCAGCATAAAACGGGGTACGGTCAAGGACAATAACGCCTTCCATGCCTTCGGCCAAGCTCTCGGCTGGATTGCCGTCTTGATAAAGCGCATGGATGGTAACGCCGTCTTCTTCAAGCTGTTTGTAGCCGACAAAGGTCGTTGGGTTGTCTACTTGAATGACGCTACTATAATCAACGTCGAATTTGCCCGCATCACGCGCACGTTCACGCTGTGCTTGCATGTGCTCATCGAATTCTGCTTCATCAATCACAATGCCGCGCTCACGGGTGATATCAGCGGTCAAATCAACGGGGAAACCATAAGTATCATAAAGTTTAAATGCTGCTTCACCAGAGAGGGTATCGCCGTCTTGCAAGCCTTCAAGCTCGCTGGCAAGCAAGCGTAACCCTTGTGCTAAGGTTTTGGCAAATTGGGCTTCTTCTTTTTGAATGGCATTTTCAATCGCGCTTTGTTTGTCTTTTAGCTCGGGATAGGCGTCGCCCATCTCAGCAACCAAAGGCGCGACCATTTTATAAAAGAATTCACTGTCCGCACCAAGTTTATTGCCATGACGTACGGCACGGCGAATGATACGGCGCAGTACATAACCACGCCCTTCGTTACTAGGGGTTACGCCATCAGCAATCAAAAAGGCCACGGCACGAATATGGTCGGCGATGACTTTTAATGAGGATTGTTGCTCGTTTTCAATATCTAAAATCTTAGCCGCCGCATCCATTAGATGGATAAATAAATCTATCTCATAGTTGCCATGCACGCCTTGCATGATGGCGCTAATACGCTCAAGCCCCATGCCAGTATCGACGCTCGGCGCAGGTAGCGGCAGCATGGTACCGTCTTTTTGACGGTTAAACTGCATAAAGACGCAGTTCCAAATCTCGATATAGCGGTCGCCATCTTCTTCTGGCGTACCCGGCAATCCGCCTTCGATATCAGAGCCATGGTCATAAAAAACTTCGGTACAAGGGCCACAAGGACCGGTATCACCCATGGTCCAAAAGTTATCAGAGGCGTACGGTGCGCCTTTATTATCACCAATACGGATGATGCGCTCACTAGGCAAGCCAATGTCTTTATGCCAAATATCAAAGGCTTCATCATCAGTTTCATAAATGGTCACATACAAGCGGTCTTTATCGATTGCCAACCATTTATCGGAAGTTAAAAATTCCCAAATATAAGCAATACCCGCTTGCTTAAAATAATCGCCAAACGAGAAGTTGCCGAGCATCTCAAAAAACGTATGATGGCGCGCCGTATAACCGACATTATCCAAATCGTTGTGTTTACCACCGGCACGGACGCATTTTTGTGAGCTCACCGCACGCGTATAGTCGCGCGGCTCCATACCCAAAAAAGTCTCTTTAAACTGATTCATACCGGCATTGGTAAATAGCAATGTCGGGTCATTGTAGGGAATCAAGCTCGACGAGGCGACGGGGGTGTGCTGCTTGCTTATGAAAAAATCGATAAAAGCTTGACGAATATCGGCTGAGCGAAATGGCTGGCTCACAGCGGCTCCTTACTGACGAATGGTTTTATTAAATAGAATAAGTAAAATAATTTTGCAAGCGATTTTAGCACAAACGTACCAAGCGTGTTGAAGATTCATCAGCAAACGCAGCGGAAATAAGGCTTAATTTTCTTTATTAAGCAAGCGCTTGTATTAAGTGACTAGGATAAATTAAACCGCCAAACACATCAGTTGGTTAAAATGGTCACATCGGTTTTATCGAGCTTATCTTGAATAAGTGGATGCGACTCAATCACCTGCACGGGCATATAGCGTAGCTGTAAGCGTATCGGTAAATAGTCGGGAAAATTATCTGCCATATCTTGGCTAATAATCGCCTCAATTTGGCGGACGTCATAAAAGGTAGGGGTGGTCTCGCCGCGAATCACCGCGCGCACGACTTGATTGGTAGTGTCTTTATCGAACTGGGTATTGGTCAGCACGTTGCCCTTGTCGCTAAAATAGCTATTAATCGTCTCTTTGACGCTACTTTCAAACCCTTGCTGCTTGGCGTTGGTTTGTAGGTTGATGGTTAAATAGGTCCCTAAAACGCCCAATAACAATAACGTCACCGCATTACGCCGTAAAAAGGTCCAATAAGTACTTGATTTATAATCATCATCGACCAAGCGGCGAAAACCTAGTAGCCATAGTACCAAAGCGTTGGTAAATTGAATGGCGATAATATTGGTCAAGGCCAATAGCAGCGCGCCAAGTCCCATTTGCATCTCACCATTGGCAAATAATATCCCACTGGCGGCAAGCGGTGGCACCAATGCCGTAGCCACTGCGACCCCAACCACAGCGACCGATAGGTGCGGCGAAACCATCGCATAAGCACCTGCCGTACCACCAGCTAAAGCAATCATCAAATCCATCGAAGTTGGCTGCGTACGCGATAATATCTCAACAGTAAGTGGTTGATCTTTATGTAGCCAGCCGACGATGAAACCGACCAACACCACCAAAGAGATGCCAAGAAATACTGTAATAAGTGATTTTCGTAATAGCGGCATACGGTGGTCAATAATCGCCAACGCCACGCCAGTGATAGGACCGAGCATCATTGCTACCAGCATCGCGCCGATAACCACCGCCGCCGAATTGGTCACCAAACCATAGCTTGCGATGATAGCCGAGAGGATATTCATCACAAAATACATTTTACTCGGCAAGGCGTTGGCCTCAATCCGGACCCGTACTTCTGGATAGTCTACTTTTTTATTACTGAATTGCTCGGCGACAAACTGCTTATAAGACTCAAGTTTGGCTTCTTTTTTCTCTTTTTTCTCTTTGATCTCTTTGATCTCTTTGATCTCTTCATCTTCGCTATCTTCTACAGTGTCGTCTGCGTTGTTTTCGTCTTTCACCGTTCTACTTTTCACCGTTCTATCGCTGGTTTGGCTGCTATCTTGAACTTGAGTAACGTCCTGCTCGTTTTGCTTGCTATCTTCTTTTTCGTCCGTGTTTTCTATATTTAAACTTGGTTTTGAATCTTCTTGTAGGCTCTGTTTAGTGAGTGACTTATCAGGTTGGATATTGTTTGAATTTGTCTGGCTAGAGTCAGTCTTATCTGCTGGGCTGACCTCAGCTTTATCCTTCTCCTGAAAAAACGCTTCCGCTGTATCGGTAAAGTCAATGTCTGCATTATCATTTGTAAATTCATCAACAGGTTGAGAGTCGTCAACTTCTTCTGGCGTTTCTAAGGAAGCAACCACCACATCGGGTGCCACCGTTTCCATTTTGATGGTTGCCTCAGGCACCTGCGCATCTTTTGACGCTTCTGCTAATGCATTATCACTATTACTTTCGCTATGCGCCTGTGCTTCGATAACAGCCTCGTTGTCGATATTGTCAATGTTGTCAGTCTTACGCGTGGCTGCAAGCTCGCTAGCGTTTTGAGGGGTATTTATTGGCAGTGAGTCTTTATCGGTATCAGATGAGGTCATAAAAGAATGCTTTATTAAAGAACAAGGTTAGAAACAAGTAGGTAACTAAAATAAGTTAAACGCAGCAGGTTAAAAACTCCAAAACTAAAAAGTAGGAAGTCTACTATTGTAATGATAAATGTCCAATATCGTGTAAATTTCTTGTGCCTAAATAGAGGGAGATAAAAGACAGATAAGAGGATAGTTTGGCTATATTTTCAAGAGAAAAATGCCAAGTACAAATCAATAATTATAATATGGCTTTTAATATGAATCACTTGCTATAAATGGGCTGTGGGTCTATAAGAAAAGGCTTACTATTTGTGTGGATTTGGTGTATAAAGGTGTTATACCCACACAAAAAATGAGGAATAAATCATGAACTGGCCACTATTTTCTGTCATCTATTCAATAGCTGCAACCGTGACCGTCGGTGTATTAATGATTGCTGCTTTGGTCACAGGATTTAACCAAATCCCGCACATCCAAATGGCGGTTGCCGCAGGTATCATTGTATCCATTCCAGCTGCCTTATTTTTTACCAAAAAAGTGGGAAGTATCACGGGTAAGGAAGGTCATAAGGCTTAGGGCTACAAAGCTACGAATTTAAGACTAAGCCATTTCAAAAGCTGGCTATTTCAAAAGCTAGCAGTTTCAAAAGCCCGCCACCATAAAAATTAAAAATAAAGAAAGGCAGCTTAGCTTTAGAATTTATATAAAATAAAAAACAGCCCCTAAAAAGGAGCTGTTTTTTTATTGCTTATAAGGCGTGGTTATGCGTTTTCATTAATAACAACTATTTTAGCTCAACGGTGGCGCCATTTTCGATATTGGCATATACCTCTAACACATCCCAGTTGGTCAAACGGACGCAACCAGCGGATGCTTGGCGGCTGATACCTTCAGGTTTCGGTGAACCGTGTAGACCATAAGATGGCTTAGACAAGCCCATCCATACCACACCGACAGGGCTGTTTGGACCTGGTGGTAGCATATGTACTTGTTTGTCTGACCCTTTACCAACGGTCGCTTTATACCACGGCATTTTTACTTTATTAATGATTTTAAACGTGCCTTGCGGTGATGGCGTCGCATCACTTCCGACTGTTGTTGGATAAGTGGCGACCAGTTTATCACCGTTATAAGCATAAAGGGTTTTGTCGGCTTTATTGGCAACGACGCGATTAATCCGCTGTTTGAGTGGATCGCGCGTATTTAAAACGGTGATGGTTTCGCCAGCTTTATACTGTTTGTTTTTATTCAACTTGTCTAAATAGCGCACGTCCATATGGAAACGCTCACCTAACATCTCTTTGATGTCCTGATAATATAAGCCTTTCATTTTCGACTTAGCCTCTGCGCCTGCAGGCGTGGTAGCAAAGTTGGTTTTTACATCATCTTCGGTGATGGTATAAGTCACTAGCACTGGCTTATTGGCTGGGATATTTTTATTCAAAGCGTCCCATGTTTTTTGATCCATTTTACCAGTTGCAGGCAAGCCTTTCATGGTTTGGAAGTTAATCAGTGCCTTTTTACTGTTCATACCCCAGCCGCCATCAATAGCGCCCGGTGAGGCATGATTCCAATCCAACAACGCCTGCATTTTGATGGTCATTGCGGAGTTGACCTTCATGTTCGGTGTCCAAGTGGCACCGTTGACTTGTTTGGCATAATTAGACAGGTTTAGCGTGGTATATTTTTTACCATCGACATCTTCGATACTTTTGATAGAAGTATCGGCTGGGCGGTTATTGGCTATTGCTGCACTAGGAGCGGCAACAGCTTGGCCATCACTGATGTCATCGGTGCTATCAGACTGTACATCTTTACGCGCTAGCTCTTCGACACTCATATTATCGGCGCTGACGCTTTGTTGCTCATCTGCTTGTTGCGCGTCATTGTCGTCTTCGTCAGCTTCCTGTTTTTCATCAATCAGCTGCGTCATACGATCAGGCGATTTAGGCTTTAAAGCAGACGTGGCTACGGCAGGCGCGCGACTATCGAGTGAACTGCTGCGGTTTTCTTGCACGTTAAGGCTGACTTTTTTCGCCAAACTAGGCATTGGCATTGAGTCAGCTTTACGTACTGGTAGAGTGCGCGTATTGTCGGCAGGGGCAGCAACAGCGCTGACACTGGCACTAACAATCGCAATAGATATAGCGGTGATAAGGGGCTTCATTTTCATCATATTGGCTTACTTATGGTTATAACTAATGCGGCTATTATGCGCATAATTTGGACGCTTCGCAAACTTTTGACACATCTTTTTTCGTTTAGGGCTTGCTAAACGTCAACAGTTGACGTATTCACTACAGTTGGGAAATAATTTAGTCATGCTAGTTATAAAGGAGCATTCACATTTGGTTAGAGTCTTGCTTATTTGCTTTATCGTTAAATGCTAGAGTGATAAGAGGTTAATGATACATTTACCTATCATAAAAGTTGCCTTATTTATTTGCAGTAGCTTTTTGCGCTAAAAAATACAGCCATTGGCGCAGCGCAAGGTTTACGTCTATAATGTATGACAAGTTTTTATTTAATAAATCGGCTGTTAAAAGTCAGCGATTTAATCCATCCGCATGTCGTCGATACGCGTGCAATCAGTAAGGTGTGATATGTCAGAAGACCAAACCATGAGCGCAGAAGAGTTTCAAAATCAGTACTTTGCTGATGAGTCGCAAGGCTTAGGTGATGAGATGACCTACAATTTGGAGTCAGAGCTGCTCGGTGAAGACGATGAGTTTGCCAATCTGCGTGCAGAGCTTGCAGAGGCGCGTGAGCAACTGGTCAGTATCCGTGATTTTATTCGTTTTGCGGTCACACAGCTGCGCAACTATGACGTGGTCGTCGCTCAAGGAACGACGGATGAATTTGCCGAAGCGTCGGCGATTGTGTTGCACACGCTGTCCTTAGATTGGGCAGCCAATGATCAGATTCTCGATTGCCGTTTAACCACTTCAGAAAAGCAGCAGGTACTGGGCTTATTAGAAGAGCGTATCGCTGAGCGTAAGCCGTTGAGTTATCTCATTAATTTATCGTATTTCTGTGACCTGCCTTTTTATGTCGATGAGCGCGTCCTAATTCCGCGCTCACCAATCGCCGAGCTGATTCGTCAGCAGTTCCATCCGTACTTCGATGTTAATGAGTTGGCAAAGCCGCTCGGTATGAGTATGAACAATCAAGCTGCCGCCTTCTTTGACCATGGTTTAGAGATTAAGCAGTTGGCGCAGCCTGAGCGTATTTTGGATTTGTGCACCGGTTCTGGTTGTATCGCTATTGCGCTTGCCACCCGCTTTGTTGATGCCTTAGTCGATGCGGTTGATATTGATAAAGGAGCGCTAGAAGTTGCGATGGTCAATGTCGATCATCATGACTTAGGTCATCAAGTTAATGTGATTGAGTCTGACTTATTTGCCAAGATTCCTGCTGAGCATCAATATGAGCTAATCGTTACCAATCCTCCTTATGTCGATGCCGCGATTATGGCCGATTTGCCACCAGAGTTTTTATATGAGCCAGAACATGCGCTCGCTGCTGGTCAGGACGGACTAGATTTGGTACATCGTATCTTGTTTGAAGCGCCAGATTATCTTAGCCCTGAAGGGTTGCTGGTCTGTGAAGTCGGCGATAGTGAATGGGCGTTAAAGCAAGCGTATCCTGAAATCCAATTTGATTGGTTGAAATTCGCTCACGGTGGTCATGGTATTTTTGCTATTACCTATGACGAGCTTATGACTCATCGTCAATTATTTACCGCTTATGTGCAATTATTAGATGGTAATCAATAAAGTAAAATTGACACTGACACTAAATTAAAAAACGGCAATTAAAAAGCAGCAATTAAAAAATCGACTTCATTTGTTTAAGGATAAATATGGCTGGCAATAGTATTGGACAGGTTTTCACCGTAACGACGTGCGGTGAGTCGCATGGTGCAGGCCTGATGGCTATCGTCGATGGCGTTCCGCCAGGTTTAGAATTGTGCGAAGCAGATTTGCAGATAGATTTGGATCGCCGTAAGCCTGGAACGTCTAAATACTCAACCCAGCGCCGCGAGTCTGATGAAGTCGAGATTATCTCTGGGGTATTTGAAGGTAAGACCACGGGCACCTCGATTGGGCTTTTAATTCGTAATACCAATCAAAAATCAAAAGACTATAGTGAAATAAAAGACACTTTTCGCCCCGGTCATGCCGATTATACCTATAGTATGAAATACGGCTTTCGCGATTATCGCGGCGGCGGGCGTTCATCAGCCCGTGAAACGGCTATGCGGGTGGCGGCAGGTGCCATCGCTAAAAAATATTTGCATGAGCGCTTAGGCGTACAAGTGCGCGGACATGTTACCCAAATTGGCTCGGAATACAGTCAAGTGCTAGACCCGAGTCAAATTGACTGGGATTTTGTCAATAGCAATCCGTTTTTTTGTGCGGATAAAGAAGCGGTCAGCCGCTTTGAAGTCTTGATAGACAGCTTGCGCCGTGAAGGCACGAGTTGCGGAGCACGTTTGGAGATTATCGCAAGCGGCGTGCCCGTCGGATTGGGTGAACCGGTATTTGACCGCCTAGACGCTGATATTGCCCACGCGATGATGAGTATTAATGCCGTCAAAGGCGTAGAGGTCGGTGATGGTATGGCGGTAGCTGGACAGTTTGGTCATCGCTCACGTGATGAGATGACCCCTGGTGGTTTTACGGCCAATCATGCGGGTGGCATCTTGGGTGGTATCTCATCAGGCCAAGACATCCGCGTTAGTATTGCCTTGAAGCCAACCTCTAGTATCACCACGGCTGGCAAGAGTATCAACACAGAGGGTGAAGCGATTGAGATGCTGACTAAAGGGCGCCATGACCCTTGCGTGGGTGTACGCGCGACCCCCATTGCTGAAGCGATGCTAGCGATTGTGTTACTCGATCACTATCTGCGCCATCGCGGTCAAAATGTCGATGTTAAGCTGCCAGTGCAGTCGATTACTTAAATTTTCTACCATCTATTTATTTGCCCTTTGCCGCATCTACTGCTGTTCTATTAGATACGTTAGAGGGTTTTTTTATGCATGCCTAAAAAGTTAAGTAGGTAAGTTATAAACTCTATTTAAATACGGTATGTCTTGCTTAATAAAACAAACAAATCTGGTTTTATTTATCAGTTGAAGGAACTTAAACACATGAGTAACTATTTAGATGCTGTTATTGTTGAACATAATCCTACAAACAAAGTGATTGACCGAGCCGTCATTTGGCTGCATGGCTTGGGTGCTAGCGGTCATGACTTTGAGCCAGTTGTACCACAGTTAGGTCTTGCGGATGACATGGCAGTACGTTTTATCTTTCCGCATGCGCCTAATCGTCCAGTGACGGTTAATGGTGGTATGGTCATGCCCGCATGGTATGACATCTTAGAAATGAGCCTTGAACGTAAAGTCGATATCGCTCAAATCGAAGAATCTTCTCAGCAAATCCATGACTTGATTGCTCGTGAAATCGAGCGCGGTGTTAAGCCTGAGCATATTGTCATTGCGGGATTTTCGCAGGGCGGGGCAGTGGCGTATCATGTGGCACTTGGCTATCCACAGCGCTTAGCAGGCTTGATGGCGCTGTCTACCTATCTGGCGACCAATGACCATATCAACTATAACGCCGCCAACAAAGACATGCCGATATTGATTGAACACGGTACGCATGACCCCGTCGTGCCTGTGGTTCTAGGCGAGCAAGCACAAAATTTGTTATCGGAGAAAGGCTATAGTGTCGTTTACCATACCTACCCGATGGCGCATCAAGTTTGTATGCCGCAAATTCAAAATATTGGCCAATGGATGAATAAAGTTTTGGCTTAGATAATTGAGCTGTAACTTAATGTAATACAGAAGGTTTTTAGGTTGAAAACTGATAGGCAGGTACTATATAATAGTCAGTCTTATTGGGGATGTTCTGGCTTCGACGCTGGTGATGAAACTCAATGATGCATGTCGAGAGTGTATGTCCTCTCGTTAATCAAACATATATTGTTATAGTCGCAAACGACGAAACTTACGCTCTAGCAGCTTAAACCCTGCTTACTTGGTTGCTGATCACCTACAGTTGGTCAACTAAGTTGAAGCGTCCGCATGTAGGCTCGCCACAAGTGATTGTCTCAATCGCTTGGGTTCAAAAGTAGAGAATCGTCCAATCCATCCTGACTGTCGGATCGGTGCGGATTAAAACTAAAGACAGAAACTAAACATGTAGATTCATGAGCGTAATGCTGGCGGACGCGGGTTCAACTCCCGCCATCTCCACCAAATATTTTAAATAAAGTCAGTCACTTAGGTGGCTGGCTTTTTTTATGACATCATTTTGACATCATTGGCTGGCAAGACGATGCACTATCTTTAATTGAACGGTGATTCCAAGTTTACTATTAAGTCAAAAGATTATTGACTAAGTAATAAAAAACCCACTGTGAGGTGGGTTTCTGGTTTTTACTATTAAAATTAGGCCATCTTCAATCTTTCATGTTCAAGGCTATCAAAGTGTGATGAGGTAATAAACAGCTCGTTACCAATTCTTTTCTTTGCGGCACTGTAGTTGATATCAAACTGATACTGCGCAAACTCTTTGTATAACTCACTAATTTCAGGGGTGTTGTCGTAAGTAAGCAACCACGGCAAGTTCGTTTTGGCCAATTTTTCAGAAACGGCCGCATGGTCTTCATGATTATAGAAATTAGTGTATAAAGATTGACCTTTATTATAGTACGGAGGGTCTACCATAAGCAGTGGCTTGGTTAGTCTAAGACTCTCTAGCCTCTCAATGAATTCGATTGCATCCATATTGTAAATATGAATCTTATCTTTAATCGCAGCAATCTGGTAAACTTTTTTTATTAAAGCTACCTTGTTGAAGCGGCAATCCATTCTATACGCACCATCTTGCTTTTTTCCGCCTATTACTCCAGCTTTAATGATACCAGATCGATTGGTACGGTTAAGGAAGAGGGTAGAGAATGCAAGCTCTAAAGGATCCACAGTACCTTTAATATCCTGTATGGCTTTTTGTTTATACCACTCGTCCATATCAATTTTGGCCAAACTAATAAGACTAGCAAGCTCTTCTGGTTGATTAACTATACAGTTCCATAATGAGGAGATTGATTGATCAATATCATTGAGGTGCAGCTCTTCAACCACATTGTTCGTTAATAGCCTTAGAGCAAGGCCACAGCCTCCAGCATAAGGCTCAGCATATTGGCACAAATCCATATCATGGCTCGCAATAACATCACGAGTCATATCGTAAATACTAGCTTTGCCACCTGGGTAGCGGAGCGGTGAAAGTGAGCGTTTCATAAAGAACCAGAGTTAGTTTCAGTCAATCTTAGCAGAAGGCTTTAAAATTGGCCAATTTTGTTTATTTTATTTCATTTAAGATATATTGAATGATTGGCTCGATATTCATCCAGTCTATTTTCAACTCACTTGCCTTAGGGTATGCTCCTGCATGGGCGTTCATACCTAGCGATGCTGGTGATAAAGCCGAGCTCTTATTCTCTTGCAAGAATTTCAGGGATTTCAATGAAGCTCGTTGTATTTGATTTAATTTTTCCATATTTTCTTCACTATTAAGATACTTATAAATTTCTAAAATTGCATAATCTAACTTTGCTCTACTAGTATCTTTGCCATTGATGCTACTTAAGTAAAATTTCAATATATATTCCATAAATAGACGCGTAACGATAGCGCAAGACATAGGGAATTCATTTACATCAATTTTCTTTAGTTCGTGAAATATAGTTACTAATATTTGATGAGATGTTTTGCAGTAAAAATCATTGGTGAATATGTACTTTCTATCGTTAGGGTTCTTTGAGGACCTCTGTCTAATGGAAGTGTTTAACTTCTCTTTTTGTTTTAATGCGTCTTGCCCGTTAATATTAGCATCGCTTGAATCATTACTATTTTGATGGGCTTCTATGTCAACCGCAGCTTCAGTATCATTCTTTTCGTAATCATCAACATTAACATCTTGTTCTAGTTTATTTAAAGTATAACTATCCACCCTCTCTACTTCTTTTAGATAGGTATTGTAAAGATAGTTTCCATATTTTATGTAATCATTCTTATTCGATCTAGAGCTGACGGCCTTGTTATTTTTGTCTGCCACATCGAAAATAAACTTCTCTAATACTAAGATAAAATCTTCTTTAGGTATGTCAATGACTATTGCCAAATCCTTAGTATTAGACCTAAGCCCTATAGAGTTCCTAAAAGCTGGATTAGCTAAAAATCTTGTAACCGTGGTTAGTATTCCTTCTATCTCAGCTTCTTTTATATCATTTTTCTTAGCAAAATCGATAATGCTCACAGCTAATGTATTGTTGTTCGAGCGCCCACCTTCGAACCTTGTTTTTTGTTCTGCGCTCCAATGCTTGGTGCCAATCCCATTTTGTTGGCCACTATGCTTTCTTTCTAACCATTTCCTTGCGTCTTCTCGCTTATCAAACACTTCGCACTCAACATCTAAAATCTTAGTGTTGTGTTCTTTTAAAATATCCTTAATTCTTTGTGAGTATAACGGTAATAAATCAGGGTTTTTTAGAAGCTTGAGAGCACTTACCCTTCTATTACCTTCAAGAACAATATACTCTGAGCCGTCTTTACAAACAGCAATATCCTCAATGGGGCTAAGCCAGTTTTTTGCTATATCTTCTAATAAAGCCATACTTTGCTGTTGGAGTATCATGTACTCTATGATTGATATCTCACTGTCCATTGAGTTGGGCAGCCTAGGGTTTTTATAGTCAAGCACTAAGCTTTCAATTTTAATTTTTCTTTTCATTGCAGTCCCTATGATAAATGATTTTATTTTTAAGATATAAAATAATAAATTTCCTGCCTAACTAACTTTAGTAAAACCTTGCTGCTCATCACACAAGCTCAACCCAACCTTCACAGCTTCACTCAAGTCAGCACCTTTCTTAATACTATAAGGCACATTCGGCTTCATACCATCGCGCTTCAAAGCCTTAGCAGCGGCCTTATTAAGCGGCGTACCAATAGACGAGTCTTTACTGTAGCCCGCAGGTTCAAAATACACCTCAATACCAAAATCAGGGTAGTAGACACACAATATCTCGCCTGATGTGGTGAAAGGGTAAGGCGTCTTATGATCAACGCCCCAAAACACCTCATGCACCACAGCATTACCAGAAACGAACTTACTAGCGTAACTTCTATCTTGGGAAGGGGTACAGGCAGTTACGGTCGAAAGTAAGACGGCACCAATTAACCACCTGGGCATATTGATTCGCATGGTACTCCGTCCTTATCTCGATCTAATCGAGTGTTGCCACACTTCAGAGCTTGCTTAGCCTGCTCACAGTTAGCCATTTGGCCGCAAGTACTAGGTAAGCCTTTACACTGCGAACCGCCAGCACCTTTGGTAAATAGTGGGTGATCAACTTCGACAGACTCTTTTAAAACTGTATTGCTTTGGAACGGATTATCTACTGTTTTAATTGCAGCGTTAGTTGAAAGTGCGAAGATAGATAGCACAGAGGCTAGCATTAGTTTTTTCATGCGGAAATTACCTTTCTATTAATTATACTGACAACTATGAGTTTTTCGTGATAATAAAGAAAAAAATATTAATCAACTTTAACTTATTAGTAATTATTGAGCAATGTAATAAACAACTATAGTTTACGATAAGCTAATAAATATAGTTGTGTAAATGCAGATGATAGGAAATTTCACGAACATCAGGATCGCATTTGAGATGCGATCCTATAAAACTCATGCAGTAGGATTAAAGGCTTTTTGGTAAAACGGTGGGATGGCGAGAGGATATTAATCAGTTGTGAGCTTCGATATCTCAATTTTGTTTTGATCACCATGCAGCCAACGGCCATAACGCTTAATAAGCATTTGCAAGCTATGACCCAATTGGTTGGCAACAAATACTGGATTAACATCAGACATGAGCAACATCGTGGCATAGGTGTGCCTGGCATTATATGCAGGGCGATGTCTTACTCTCGTAGACTTCATTGCTTCAATCAACCGCATGCGGGCAGGCTTCTCATTGTAGAAAGGCTCGTTAGTTTCTGGGCATATCATCACATAGTCATCACTGAGCTTCATAGCGTCCAGTGCTTCGAATGCACGCTTCGAGCGGTCATTCAAATATACTTCACGTGCTGTATGAGTTTTGGTGACTTGCTTCTCAACACCACGTACACGGCTTTTATTAATAATCACTGAGCCATTAAACCAGTCGATATCTTTCCATCTTAGAGCGTTCAGCTCACTAGGACGACATCCAGTCCAAAACGCTACTTCAAAATACCAATAATAAAAATGGTCTTTATCGGTCAAATTTTTATCCAACCAGTTTAATAGCGCATTCATTTCATCGCGGGTGAATGGGTCCGGTAGTCCTGATTGTACTTTTTTATTCTTGATCATCGCCATTGGGTTTTCTGCTGGCGTGATAAGACGCAGTTCAATTGCTTTTTCAAATACGCCGCGCAGTGGTACCAGGCAATTATTAAATGTCTTGTCGGACTTGAAGTCGATGTCAGAGATGATGTCACGTATTAGATCAGAGGTTATTTGATGTATTGGCATGAGCGCCATGTCTGGCATCCAGTGCTTATTTAGTGCACTGACATAATCCTTTTTAGAATCCATGTTGGCTTCGCAGTGCTTCAAATACTTTTGAGCGACTTCTTGGAACAAGGCGCCATCACCGACGATGACGCTATCATCATTAACCAATTCACCTTTTGCGCTGGCAAGGTCTGCTTCTGTGAGCACGCCCCATTCAGCTTTGGTGATTAGGTCACGTCTAATTTTAGCAGCTGCCTTGATGCCCTCCGCAGTGATGGGGTGTGGGAGCGTGACGTGATAGGACTTACCATCTCGTCTAAAGTAGATCTGGATACGCCCCGATCTAAGCCGGACGCCCTCCGGTAACGTTGCTCTGCTTGTTGAGTCATCCACTTGTTATATCCTCTTATTGAGTAATATAGGTTACCAGCTTCCTTCATCCAAACAACGTTTTCTGGCCACTCTCGCTTACGGTGAGTAAGCTTTTGCTCGTCTATGCCAGTTAGAGCAGCAAATTGTTTGGCATCTACCCAGTCGAGCGGGGTGAGGCCTAACTGGTGAAGAGTATTTAAGGTGTCGTTATCCATGACTATCTCCGTCCTTCAAAGTTATTTTGGCAATCAAAGCAGCGCTTAACACCACCAATGGCACGTCGCTTACTTGGTATTTCTTCGCCACATTCTTGGCACTCGATTAATGATGCAATGTCAAACGTTGGCAGTACGCGCAGGCGAGCTTGCATTTCAGCATCTATGCGTTCGCTTGCTAGGTCGATATCATCAGCCATATCTCAATCCTTAAGCTATTTCAAACAAATCAGGCTGAGCCATGATTGCTGGTTTAATTTTTGGCTTGGTACTTACAGCCGATAGGTCAGGGCAGAACGTCTTGCGGCAATACTCAAAAGTTTCTTCAAGCGATAGCTCATTACTTAGTAATTTTGCCAACTGTTCGCCATTAGGGTGAAGTATCCCGGTAGCATCTACGCCGTTTATATAAAGCGATATAAATACATTCGTTTCAGTTAAAGACATCAGCAGGCTCTCAACGCTGTACTTTGAGTTAAAACGCTTTAGCCATATCGTCTTGTCATGCTTGCTACCAAACAAACCGCGCTTGGTTCTGCTTGCATCCCATTTATAAACAACGCCGCTTGGCATCGTTACTGCATTCTCAAAAGAGCTTTTCATAATCTTAAGGTCCCTAAGCGTTTGATAGGTTTCTTAACCATCGAATTAAGCGCCTCTGTGAGCATGATGGCTTTGTTTAAATTTGGGTCGCTGGTATTGGCTTTATTGTTATGATTAATCACCAGGCTTATCGATTCAGGCACACAAACAAGGTTATCGATATCGACGTTATCTGAATTACCGTCAGCAAACGCAATCATAAAACCTTCAGGTACCTTCTTGCCGTGATGACGCTCCCAAGTAAACCGATGCAATGTCTGCCACTGGGTCGCGTTTATCTTTATTCTTAAAAACCTACCATGACGCTTAATCGTGCCAACAGGCTTACGGTTGCGGATAAGGTCGTCCATATAAAGCCCTTTACGCTGACAGTAGCCATTCATTTGCATAATAGAGATAGACTTACCAAATCGTTTATTAAACGTCGCAGTCAGCTCATTACGTGGCGTATCTAACTGATGCTTTGCTATCCAGTCATATTCAGGCCCATCAGTAATCATTGTGCGAATGACTCTATTCAAACCACTGCGCTTGGTGTAGCTGCGTACTTTTTCAACACTTAGGTTGTGACCGAACTTATCATTGAGCATGGCTGTCAGTTGGGCACGAGTGATATGAGCTTGATGCTTTACCATGAAGTCATGCTCCGCTGGCGTGACATTCCATCTTTTGCTACTCATTACGATCACCATTACTGCTTTGTAGCGCTTTACTTGACTTACCAACGCTCAGCATTTCAGCACTAACAATCACATCTGCGCCTGTTTGATGGGCAAACTTGCCAGCGTCAAGGCTCAAGCGGTAGATATCAACGACTTGCTTGCTTACCGCGGTTAGCTGGCGTGTCTGCTCATTGATGGCTTTTAATTCATCCTTAGAGGGATTGTCCGACATGATGTTATTCATCTGCAGCTCAAGGTTGCTTATAAGCTTGTGAAGGGTACTCATCATTCTCTCCCGTACGCTTTGGCTATGAAGCCATTGGCATAACTTGCCGTCTTGGCTTCAGTCGATGCTTCGTAAACATCTTCAACTTCATCATCAAAGCCGTTCATCGGGTCGGTGACATAGTTGCCATCGTCGTTAGGTAGTGACGCCTTATGTTCAGCAATCAGCGCGTCGTGTCCTGCTTGCGAGCGGTCAAAAGCATCTCCTATCACGCCAGCGACTGCCGAAACAGTATTAAGTGCAATAACAAGTAGCGCCATTAATCCAATTGCTGCGAGCATGTTCTTTGCAAGTTTCATAATAATTACTCTGTGTCGTTATGATGAATACTAATTTAGCATATGCTAAATAATTAGCAAGTGCTAAATGTAATATAATGTAAATTTTTATGAGATAGGCAGATTTTAGGCAATAAAAAACCGCCCAAAAGGGCGGCGTTATATATAAAGCAATCTTAGATTTAAGTTATTTTTTTAGTGATACAGTCTGAAGGCATTAAACCTCGTAAAGAAGCCATGCTTTTGATATCCGATAATAAAAAGGAGTCTCTTTTATTCGAGTTCAGCGAAGCAAAAAAACATCTGCCGTCTTTAGAGTATAAATACTCTTTTAGAAAATGAGTTCCATCTTCCAAGATAACATGAGTTAAATCACCGCTGTCATTTCCGTAAGCTGGATCGAACAATCCAACCCAACTGGGTCTTATAGCTGGGAAAAATTCATCAGTTTCAAAAAGGATAGCGTAGGCAGAAATGGAAACGTTACTACCAATAACAATCAAATCTTTTTTATAGCTATCTATAGTGGTTGTGCAGTCAGTCCATTGTCCCGTCTCTGAATCCGAGATATAGAGCACGTCAGCAATGAAGTACGTTGGAAATTCTGTTTCCATATCCTCCATGCCATCGTTTGTTTCTTCAATCATCTCACGGCTACTGAGCTTAGAGACTGCATCTAAATGACTAAGCCTGTTATTCGTTTGAGTTGCTTCGGCTAGCTGATCAAAGTATGGCTCAAAGTAAAAATCATCAAGACCCATTATCTTTTCTAAATTACGCGCGGCATCTTCACCAAACCCACGGTGCTTGTTTTTTAATTGTGAAATAAAACTAGGGTCAATTGGATATTCTTTTGCCAGCTTAGCAACGCTCTTACCCTGCTTCTTAAAATCTTCCAGTAATTCTATTAGTTTATTGCGCCTGTACTCTTGAATATCTATAGACATAACAGCCTCCTAGTCGTAGAGGTATCTTGACGGCATATTTTACTTTGTAAATTACCAGTTGCTAAATTACTGATTGCTTAAAAAGTTAGCATATGCTAAATTAATAACTTTATAAGGAGCAAATCAATGGCTAAGCATATTCCTAGTCTAAAAAACTTTATCAGTTCTCTGGGTGGCGAAAAAGAAAGAGCGGACTTCGCTGAAAAATGCGGCTCAACATTAGGTCATTTACGTCAAATATATTATGGAAATCGCACTTGTGACGCGGGCCTAGCTATTGAGATTGAAAAAAACACCAATCAAGCAGTTAAGTGCGAAGACCTAAGAAAAGATGTTGATTTTTCATACCTTCGAAGCTTGCCCGTCGAAACAACCGAAGAGTCTTAATTGCCTGTAGTAAATACTACAACCACCCACTCATCAACAAAACGTTTTTATAAATAGGTGAAACACGATGGACGTAATCGACGCAGCACACAAGACAGTACATAACCCAAAGCATGGTGGCTCAACTGCTATTGCCGCCCGTATGGGTATGTCGAGCACCGTATTAAACAACAAAGTCAATCCAAATACTGACACGCATCATCTACGTTTAGATGAAGCACTCACTATCATGGAATACACCAACGACACGAGCATCATTCAAGCGATGGCCCAGCGTCTTGGTGGTGTGTTTTGTAAGGTTGATGGTGAAGCGACGCAGGCAAGTATCATTATGACCGCATTATCTACGTCAGCATGCCAGGGCGACATCATGAGTGAGATGCAGCAAGCGCTAGAAGATGGCCGCATCGATTGCAAAGAGCATGACGCGCTACAGACAAAGATACAAGACGCCATGGTCGCGCTGCGCACACTCAGTGTCCAAATCACAAATCATTGTGAGGGGAAATGACATGCCAGCCAATAATTGCCATAACTGCTCATATTGCAAAAGCGTCGCTGCCGTAGAAGTTATCGGTGACGAATATGCAATTAAGCGTGAGTTTGAGCGCATAGAGCGTACCAGTCAGGCCAAAAATAAAAGTGACACACAAACAAAAACCCCATCAGCGGGAACTGATGGGGTTTAGGTGTTTCTGAAATACAAACAATGAATGAGGGAATCTTACAATGAATATTCAAACTTTGCAAATAAATAATCAAACGATGAGCAGTCGTGAAATCGCTCAATTGTGCAATAAAGATCATCGTCATGTACTACGCGATATTGACGACTTGAATGCAACATACGAAGTAATGGCACTGCCCAAAGTTGGGCAGTCAAATTATATCGCTGATAATGGTCAAAGCTATCGCCAATTTTTACTAAGCAAAGAACAGACGATTGATCTAATAACCGGTTATCGCGCTGATATCCGCATACGCATCAACAGACGCTGGCAAGAACTTGAAGCCAACGCCAATTCACCAGTAATACCTCAATCGTTTGCTGATGCCCTGCAATTGGCAGCAGACCAAGCGCGCCAGCTTGAACTAGCCAAGCCTAAAATCAGTCACTATGACAATGTAGTTGAGCGTGCTGGCTTGTTGAATGCCACGCCAGTCGCTCAAAAGGTGCGTCTATCAGCGGTTGCCATGAATAAAGTGCTTGATGAGCTTGGCGTCTATAACAAAGCTGTGAAGCGTTCACGTGTATTCCAGCAATGGTTTATCGATAAAGGCTTAGGCGAAGTTAAGCAGACCGACCAAGGTTACTCACAAGCTTTATTCACCAAGCGCGGTGAAGCATGGATCATTGAGCGTTTGATTAGTGAGGGGGTAGCATAATATGCATTTTTATATGTTTAACCCTGCTGACTTCAACAATAGCGCACGCCACCTATCATTAGTTGAGCGTGCTATCTATCGTGACTTAATAGATATGTACTATCACAGCGAGCAAGCCATCGATACATCAGATATGGATAAGCTGGCACGTCGTCTGCTATGCACCAGTGAAGATTATCGCGCATCGTTGGAATACGTGCTTGATGAGTTCTTTGTAAAACGTGGTAAGCGTCATCATCATCACCGTATCGATAAAGAAATAAAAGCCTATCGTTACAAGAACCGTAACGCAGTTAGTAACGTAAGCGGTAACGCTATAACGTTTGATGTAACGCAAGGTGTAACGCTCGGTAACGATGGTTGTAACGTTACGTGTAACGATGACGACACACCAATGACACCCGCAGAACGTACTCGTAAATCTCGCCAAGACCGTAAGGTAATGATTGATAGCCTTACTAATATAGGTGTAGCAGTAGATAAGAGTATTAAAGCTGCTGACCTAAAAGCATTATATGCAACTCACGCCGAAACTATTACAAGTAACGTTACAAGCGATGTAACGGACACTGTAACGAATGACGATGATACGTGTAACGGTGGTAACGCAAAAAACGCTGCTATAACCAGTAACCATGAACCAGTAACCAATAACCATAAACCAGTTAGTGAGAGCGCGCACACAAACACGGGTGAGGTAACTGTGGATAATTTCAATCATGGTTCTGTGGATAACTCTACAGCTAGCAATCAATCATCAGCCAACCAACCAGTACCAGTTGCACCAGTAGCAACTCAATCATCAGCTAACCAGCCAGCAACCAAAGCTGACCAGATACGTGGCCAACGTGCTGACGACATCGAAAATTGGGAAGCGCCAACCATTGACGAGATGCGCGGTGAGTTATTCAAAGCAGGCAAGATGATGCAACTCACTGAAGACCAGTACGCTTTGCACGTAGGGGATTTTAAGGCCCATTACGCTGAGCAGGCATTACTTGGTAAGCCGATCACCACTGAATCAAATCGTAAGGCTAAGTTGCGTAAATGGCTGGCGGGTGAAGTTGACAAGCAAGCAGCCAATCAAGCGCGTCAGGAAAAAGCCAAGGGCACGTTTAATATCGATAATGAGGATTGGGGCAACGGCGCTGGCACGTCGACTAGCAGTTACGACAGCGACTTACCGCCAGTATTTCACCCAAGCCATAGCCAACCAGTACAGTCTAAGCTAGATCCAAGCAAGTGCTGCATATTTAACGGTCTGCGCAAAGAGCCATTACCAAATATGGATATCACTGAAACTTATGAATATATCAAGCAGCAAAAGATGCCCGGTGAATCAGCCGATGAAACTTATGACAGAGTATTAACCCAAATGCAGGAGGCGGGGTGAAAACCACAAAGGACCTCAACGTCTCAGGACTGCAAAAATCGTTTGATACAAAAGCTTATTCCCATCAAGGTTGGTCAGGGAGAGTAAGAGTAGTTGAGGGTGATCCGTTCCATGATGACTATGCCAAGTGGGATAAGCAAGGCGCTGCTAAAGATCATGATTATGGTGATATTAATTTAAAGGATGGTAAGTGATGATTTTAATCGGTATCGATACAGGCGTTAAGACAGGCTTTGCTCATAGCATCGACGGTGTACTGCAAGAAGTGTCTACTCAAAGCATTCTAAGCGCCCAAGATAAGGTTTATAAAACGTTTGAAGAGGCGCAAGCGTCGGATATTAAATTCGTCGTCTGTATTGAGGATGTGCGTAAGCGTACGTGGGTAGATCCTCGAATTGGTAAAGAGCGCATGAAGGGAGTGGGTTCGGTTATACGTGATTGCTCAATCTGGCAGGAATTTTGCGAGCGCTACGATATTCCACACATCTTGGTTGCGCCGGCTAGCATTGATACTAAGCGCAGTGCCAAAGACTTTAAGATGATTACTGGCTGGCATGGACGTACGTCTGAGCATAGCCGTGATGCTGGCATGCTTATATATAAATATCATCGATTGATTGAAAAGGGTGTGGTCGACGTGCCAGCGCCAAAGCCAATTAAAAAGAAAGGGAAGTAAATCATGGATGAGGTCGAGATTAATAGTACATGGCGATGTAAACAAAGTGGTGAGGTGATAGTCGTAAAGTCGTTAATGCAACGTTGCATTTTCTACGACATGGATTGCAAAGAGTGCCATTCTGACATCGTTTATTTTTTGAATAATTTTGAGCCAGTAAGTGAGGTGAGCAAGTGACTAATTCTGAAGCAGTAAAGCTAATAAACCTAGTTAGAAAAAACACCTTTAAAGATTCAGTGTTAAAAGCATTCTGCAATGAAATGCTTGAATTACTAAAAGACAAGGCTGCCGCACCCATTATTTATAGTCGCCAAAAAAAGATTGTTACGCTAAGAGTTGCCGACCTCTCCTTTGGTTTGTTTCTGGATAATACACTGATGATGAGTAAAAGTGGCGATGAGCCAGAGATGACCATGGTACCTATTTACTTATTCAAAGAGGTGTGTAACCTCTTTGCAGACGTGGAGAACACAAAATGTCCGAATTGAGTATTGATATAACCCGCAAATGGCTAGATAAGAAAGGCGATGTAATCCACGTATTATCTGTAGATTATGAAGACAGTTTGGTGACAATTGAGTGGCCTAATCACAAGAAGCGCGGAACTAGGACTGTCAGCATTCAGAAGTTTCTTAGTCAGGTTAAATCAATTGATGCTAAGCCTGAGCCAGTAAAAGAGAAGTCTAAGCCAGGTCAGTTTGCCTATGCATTGGTAGACGAACTACATAACAGCTTTGGCCAATCACCAAATCTGCAACTGTCAAACCAAGACTGGCTTGAGCAAGGCATGCATGCCAAGACTGTTAAGTTTAATATTGGCGCTGGCGGGCTGCCACCAGAAGTCAATTGGGAGGACCACTGCGCCGCTATTGCAATGATTGAGGATAAGCCTGCCAAGGCGCTGGCAAGTATACTACTATGGGGCAGTGATACTAACTGGGATTGGTCACGTCACTTTGATGAAGTAGTAAAGCGCCTAGCAGCTAATATGATTGAGCGCTGCAAGAAAGATGGACGCGCTGCACCACAAGCATGTAGTCACACCTTGCCTGAGCTGGCACGGCTGATGGCGCGCATGGTATTACACTTTGAATTGTATGAGCTTTGGGATGACTACACAGTTAAAGGTCGCTTACGGTTCTCAGGGATAGAGGTAAAGGCTAGTTCTTACACTACATTGTGGGTTCGGTACCAGCGTCAGATAATGGATGATCTCATCGAAATGGTATGCGAAGCTGATCAGTGTATAGGCAGCTATCGTGCGCAGCTTAATAGAGTAGATGATAAAGCTTGACGCACCGTGCCAGATTGGGGTAGTATTTCTCATACTGCTAAATGGTAACAGATAAAGCAGAACATAAAAGACGAAAGCTTAATTGCTCTCGTCTTTTTTTATGCCTGACTGATTTAGCCACGGTCAGCACATGCCATAGAGACATCAGCTAGCAGGTGGCACTGCAACCCAAACCGAAGTCTTCACTGATTGATGCACGTTGCATGTGGCGTGTAGTCATCATGATGTGTTGGCACCTTCTTGCAATATTCCTTACCCACGTTAGAAATAGCGTGGGCTTTTTTATGCCTAACGTTTAGTGAGGTGTGATACCCATGAGATATGAATGCACAAGCGAGACGCTGTATATCAACTATCGCACAGGCGAAACGCTAGAGTATAGACATTCAAACCTAAGACTGCTTACTGCTAGAGCCAACAACGGCAACAGTGATGCTAAGAAGTATATGGCTTTGATTGAGCCAGACAATAAGAAATGGAAACCAAAGCCATGCCATCCACACCATGCCGCCAATACCGCTGCCCAAACATAGTTAAACGTAAAGACAAAGGATACTGTGATGACCATGCAGACCAACGCAGCAACTGGACCAAGCGACCAGACCGCAGCGGTAGCACAACCAAGCGCGGTTACGGCCATGCTTGGCGTAAGCTACGCGCGCAAGTACTTGAGCGTGATGGTCATCTTTGCGTGGCTTGTCAGCAGGCAGGCAGGTTCGTGCCAGCAACCGATGTCGATCACATAGTACCAAAGTCTAAAGGCGGTACGGACGAGCTCAGCAACCTACAGTCGCTATGCAATCCGCATCATAAAGCTAAGACAGCTAACGAGTAAAAACCATGCTTAAATTTATCAAAGTACGCAAGACGATTATCAATGCAGCAGATATTGAATCCGTACAGCCTGCAACATATCGAGATCATAATGGGTTGCAGCAGCATCGCATAGTAGTGACATTGCAAAACGGTAACCGCCATAACTTTAATGTTGATTCGAGCTCTGAGATTCAGACTGCAATTGACGATATATTTAATGAGATATCTCGCTTAAATAAATAGTTTTTCAGGGGGAGGGTGGGTTTTGACTTCAGCCGGAAGCCCCGAATGACCGCCCCCTAAAGTACATTTTTACGAGCGTTTAATTAAAAGTTTGCCCTATTGACCGGCTAAGGATTTTTTGATATGGGAGGAATTGCGGCGGTACCAGGACGCGGCCGCAAGGCTGATCCGAGAAAATCGAAAAATAAAAATATCAACGTTCCCGAATTTAGCGAAGTGGTCGATATCGAACCGCCAGAATATATGAGTGATTTAGAATTTGCGCCGATGATTTGGCGGTCCATCGTCCCTGAATTACTTGAAAACGAATTGCTCAGAATTACAGATATGCACAACGTCGAAGTGTTTTGCATGGCGTACGACACTTATCGCAAAAGCCAAAAGGAGCTTGCGACACAAGGCGTTACCGTTATGGGCGCGTCAGGCAGTCCAATTAAAAATCCAGCATTAACCGCACTCAACGAGGCAGCAAGACAGATGGCAACTTTTGGTAGCTTACTAGGATTAGATCCGTCATCTCGTCAACGCTTAACGGGTGCTGGCGATAAAAATCAAACCAACCCATTTGCAGGTGTTCTGAATATGTGACGGATGCTCAAGCGAGATAAATATGGCCGATTATCCTAATGTTGATATCGCCAATAAGTGGGCACGAGCAGTTGTAAAAGGCAAAGTTCCAGCGTGCAAATGGGTAGTTTTGGCGTGCCAACGCCACTTGGATGACTTAAAAGCGTCAAAAAAACGTGACTATCCATACAAATTTGACCCAAAAGCTGCCGAAAAAAAGATACTTTTTGTTGAATTGCTGCCGCATACAAAAGGCGAGTGGGCCCTAAAACGCTTAAAAATTCAGCTTGAGCCATGGCAAAAATTTGGCATCGCGGTCACGTTTGGTTGGATGCGTAAAAAAGACGGCTTCAGACGCTTTCGAGAATCATATTGGGAAGTACCGCGCAAGAATGGTAAGTCAGCAATCGCCGCGGGCGTCGCTCTTAATATGTTTGCCAACGATGGCGAGTTTGGTAGTGAGGTTTATTCAGGCGCGACAACTGAGAAGCAGGCATGGGAGGTTTTTAAGCCGGCACGTCTGATGGTGTTGCGTTCGCCCGCTTTGGTGCAGGCAACCGGCATACAGATTAACGCGGCCAGTCTTGAGCGACCTGATGACGGCTCTTTGTTTGAACCAATTATTGGTGACCCTCCAGATGGTCAGTCACCACATTGCGCCATCGTCGATGAATATCATGAGCATCCGGATAGTAGGCTTTACGACACGATGCAAACAGGTATGGGCGCACGCCGCCAACCGATGATGTTTGTCATCACCACAGCCGGTCACAATATTGAGGGCCCATGTTATGAGCTGCGCAGTCGTGTGCAAGACATGCTGCTTGGCAATGTACCAGATGATGAATTGTTTGGTTGGATTTGGAGTATTGACGACGGGGATGATTGGACCGACCCAAACGTACTGATCAAAGCCAACCCCAATTATGACGTGTCTGTATATGCTGACTTTCTAGCGTCGCAGCAAACCAAAGCCATCAATAACGCAAGCCGTCAAAACTCTTTTAAGACCAAGCATCTAAACGTTTGGGTTTCTGCAAAATCAGCGTTCTTTAATATGGAGCATTGGCGCGCGTGTGCTGATGACACGCTAAGTATTGATGATTTTTCAACCACGCCTTGTGTGATGCCGATAGATTTGGCATCAAAAATTGATATTGCAGCGCGCATAAATCTGTTTTATCGACATGAAGACGATGGCAAGCTTCACTACTACTGCTTGGCGCCATGGTTTTATTTGCCAGAAGACACGGTTTATAAGGGCGATGAGAAACAAGCGGTCGAGCGGTACCAGAAATGGATGAACCAAGGGCTGCTTGAAGTGCATGATGGCGCTGAAAACGACCTGAATGCCATCGCTGAAGACTTGGTTTCTGATGCGGGCAGCTTTCCATTAACCGAAGTGCCTTACGATGAATGGGGTGGCTTCCAAGTCGCTGCTACTATTGAAGCTGCTGGCTATGACGCCGTAAAGATTCCTAAGACGGTTAAGTCTTTCTCTCCTGCTATGCGTGAGTTAGAAGCAGCAATGAAAGGTGGGCGGTTTCATCATGACGGTCATCCGGTCCTATCTTGGATGATTGGCAATGTCGTGTCACGTGAGGACGCCAACAACAACGTGTTCCCGAGAAAAGAAACCAACTACAAAAAAATTGATGGTGCTGTTGCTCTATTAATGGGTATCAGTCGCGCCATGGTATTGGCTGGCGATGGTGGCGGCGATAATGGCTTCTACGATGACCCAATCATAATCGGCGTTTAATATTTAAGGGATTCAATGTGCGTAATCTAATCAAGCCCAAGCGTTTTGCAAAAGCTGCAAAAGCCGCCATTAGTTTTTTAGGCTTGGATGGACATCTGAGTCTAACGCCTAGTGATAATGTAACAACCAGAACAGCCAGTGGCAAAAATGTCACCGTTGATAGTGCCTTGCAGCTTAGTACTGTGTTTTCGTGCGTGCGCTTGGTATCTGAGACGGTTTCAACATTGCCATTAAAGGTTTATGAAACCAAAGCCGATGGCAGTCGTGTGGTGGCAAAGCAGCATCCTTTATATGATTTGTTGTGCCGGTCGCCTAATTATGAGATGACGCCTGCACGATTCATGCAAATGATTGTGGCAAGCCTACTGCTTTGGGGTAATGCTTACGTTGAGATTAAGCGCAATATTACGGGCAATCGAATTATCTCGCTTGAGCCGCTATTGCCGCAGCATGTCAGCGTGACCCGCAATAAAAACAACCAGCTGCTGCAGTATCACTACACAGATGAAGGTACACGCCGAGAAATAAATCACAAAGATGTCATGCATATTCGCGCGTTTGGCGTTGATGGCGTGATGGGTATCTTTACGATTAATAAGGGCCGTGAGACTTTTGCGACTGCTGCATCTGCTGAACATGCCGCAGGTAAGTTCTTTGAAAATGGATTGCAAACATCTGGGTTCTTGACCACTGACCAAAAGCTAACCACTGAGCAGCGTAACAAACTGCACACCCATATCAGTAAGTTTATGGGCAGCAGCAACGCTGGCAAGACCATGGTGCTTGAGCATGGCATGCAGTACAACGGCGTGACCATGAACCCAGAAGCTGCGCAAATGCTGGAGACGCGATCCTTTGAGATTGAGGAAATCTGTCGTTGGTTCCGCGTGTCGCCAATCATGATTGGTCATTTCGACAAGCAAAGCAGCTGGGCGGCGTCTGCTGAAGCGCAAGATTTGCACTTTTTGAAGTACACGTTTAGACCGCTGCTGGTCAATATTGAGCAAGAGATTTTACGTTGTCTTATCGGCAAAATTGATAGCGACAAGTATTACGTTGAGTTCAATGTTGAAGGCTTACTACGAGCAGACAGCAAAACACGCTCTGAATACTATTCGTCTGGCCTGAATAACGGTTGGATAAACCGCGATGAAGTCCGGTCAAAAGAAAATATGCCACCGATTGAAGGTGGTGATAAATACACAATCCAATCAGCATTAATCCCGCTTGATAAGGTGGGCACAAACTACAGTGGAGTTACCAAAGATGAGCAAGCGAACAATGATGCCAAAAGCTGATTTTGAAGCAGCGCATGATGTAAAGATGCCGCTTGCTTTGGATCGATGGAATCCAGACATTAAAGCGTCAGACGACGACTCTGAAAACGTTATCAATATCTTAGAAGTTATCGGCTATGACTGGTGGACCGATGGCGGTATCACTGGCAAGTCTATTAGCACACAACTCAAAAGATTTAACGGTGCCGATATTGTCGTTAATATTAACTCCCCTGGTGGTGATGTATTCGAAGGCTTGGCAATCTACAACATGCTGCGTGAATATGCTGGTCATGTGACTGTTCGCGTGCTGGGTATGGCAGCGAGCGCCGCATCATTTATCGCGATGGCTGCTGATGAAGTTAAGATTGCGCGTGCTGGCTTCTTCATGATTCATAATGCTTGGACTGGTGTTGGCGGAAATCGCAACGATATGCGCGAAGTTGCTGACTTCTTAGAGCAAATTGATGCGACCATCGCTGATATCTATCATGTCAAAAGCGGTATGGAAGCGACTGAGCTTTCATCGCAAATGGATAAAGAGACTTGGATTAATGGTAAGACAGCTGTTGAAACAGGTATGGCTGATAGCTTCTTGGATTCTGACGTGATTGCAGAGCAGACCAATAATACTGCTAAAGAGCGCATCGCAGCTCATAAACTAGATTTAATCATGGCGCAGGCGGGCATGTCTCGCAAAGAGCGTCGTGGTCTTGTAAAAGATTTAAAGAGTACGCCTAGCGCTACTCGAACAGATGCTACGCAAAACGCTGGCGTTGACTTAACGGGATTGATTGACGGTCTGCAAAATGCGATTGATTCAATCAAACTGCAATAAACACACTTAATCATTCACCTCGCTGCCTATATGGCGGCTTTTTTTGTGAGAAAAATTATGGATCCTGAAGACATCAAAAAAGACGACGTAGCTAATCAGCTAAAGCTGGTCAATGCTAGCGTCAAAGAGCTGACTGAAAAAGCGCTGCCAAAAGCTGAAAACGCTTTGAAAGAAGCGCAAAAAGCTGGCGAGCTATCAAATGAAACTAAAAAAGAAGTCGATAAATTGCTTACCGACTTAAATACTCAGCGTGACTTGCAGAACCAACTAGCAACCCAGTTGGGCGAAGCTGAGCAGATGTTCGCACGTATTGGTAATAATGGTGGTCAAGCGCCTGCACGCAATCGCGCTGGTGATTTGGTTATTGCAAATGACACTATCATCCAGTTTAGTAATTCAGTGGTCGCTGGTCGCCGCATCGCTATTGACGTCCCGCGCAATGCGCTGACTTCATTCGCTGTGAACCCAGTAGATGGTAGTACTAAGATTATCACCAATCCAAATCAGCGCTTAACGGTTCGTGATTTATTGGCCCCTGGTGATACTGAATCAAATGCCGTGGCATACCTGCGTGAATTGTTGTTTACGAACAACGCTGCACCGGTCGCTGAAAATACGACCAAGCCTTATTCAGAAATCACGTTTGAAGAAGTGTTGTCTGGTGTTAAGACGGTTGCTCACTTAATGAAGATTGCCAAGCAGACGCTTGATGATTTGCCACAGCTGCGTAGCATTATTAATGGCCGTTTGCTTAATGGCTTGAAGCGTGTGGAAGATACTCAGCTGCTATTCGGCAGTGGTGTGGGCAACAATTTGCACGGTATTTATACGCAAGCGACTGCTTTTGCTAATCCTAGTACTAAGACCACGCCTTCCAATAGTTTGGATGTGATGCGTTTGGCAATGCTGCAAGTCACATTAGCAGAGCTATCAGCAACTGGTCACGTCATGCATGATATTGACTGGACTGATATTGAGCTGATCAAAGATGCCAATACCAAAGGCTACTTGTTCAGCAATCCGTTTGGCACGTTAGAAGCGCGCCTATGGGGTCTGCCAGTTGCTCAGACTAATCAGGCTGGCATGCTTGGTAATTTCTTAACGGGCTCATTTGCAGATGCCGCGCAAATCTTTGACCGTGAAGATGCTAACGTCGTTATCTCTACTGAGAACGCCGATGACTTTGAAAAGAACATGGTCTCGGTCCGGGCTGAAGAAAGATTGGCACTGGCAGTTTATCGTCCCCAAGCGTTCGTTAAAGGTTCACTAACTGTCGAACCATAAGTTTAAAAACTATCGTTAATAGTACAAAACGCAACTTGTCTAACAGGTTGCGTTTTTTATTAAGCCAAAAGCAATTTATAAGTTGTTTTTGTCTTACTAAAAGGAGCAGGTCATGAAAGTTAAATTCAAAGATGTTATTTGCATGGGTAATCAGACATATAAAGCCGGTGAAGTCGGTGAGTTTACCGAAATCACAGGTCAGCAGCTGATTGATAAGGGCTATGTCGAAGCGGTTGCTGAGAAAAAAGCTGATGACGACGCTAAGGCTAAAGCGGCTGCTGAAAAAGCCGAGAAAGAAGCTGCTGCGAAAGCTGAAAAAGAGGCTAAGGCGAAAGAAGCCGCCGCCAATACAAAGAAATAAGCTGAGTAATCATTATGTCTATAGTCAGTATTGAAACCGCTATCCACCACTTGCGCGCGGATGCTGAAGATAGTATCGATATACAGCATAAGCTGAATGGCGCGCAAGAGATGGCCGAGCAGTATATGGGTCGCCGTATCTATGCCACTGATGTTGAGCTGGATGCTGCTATTGATGCCAATGCTATAGAGATGAATGCGCTCGATAGTTTACGAATTGGCGCTTTATCAGGTGATGTCAATAGTTATGCCGTCAAAACAAAGCTAGAACGCATTGAAAGTCAAATGTATGAAAAGCTGATGATAGCGCGGGGCATTGTGACTAATCCTGGTATCGAAGTGGCTATCTTGCTAATACTGGGTACGCTGTATGAACATCGGGAAGACGTGGTGATCGGTACCAGTATCGTGAGACTGCCGCAAGCGGCCGAACATCGACTGCAACCTTATCGACGAATAATGGGGCTATGATATGCGTGCAGGCAAGATAAGACACCGTATTACGGTATATAAGCAAACTAGCGGACGCTCACCAACGGGTGCAGTGCTATCACCAACTTGGACGGCTTGGATTGTACTTTGGGCATCATTTGAGGCGCTATCTGTCAAAGATATACTGACAGCGCAAGCCGCGGGCAGTAGCGTCGAGGCGCGGTGTATGCTCAGGTATAGAGATGATATTAAGAGTAATATGCAGATTGAGCATCGAGGTAAGCGGTATGATATCGACGGCGATCCAATGCCAGATAATCGCAGCGGGCGTGAATATATGACGCTGATGCTAAAAAGTGTTTGATTATTTCTAATTTGTTGCTGTGTTTAGTGGAATAATGTCGTTGCTCGTAATATACTTGGTTATTGATTTTACTACTATGGGCACGTTTGTTATGAAAAAGATAATTAAGTGGATAATTATTATTGTTGTAGCACTGTTTATCATTGGGCTTATCTTTGGCTCAGATGACGCAGAAAAAACAGTGGCACAAACGACGACATCGGCTGATGTCGCTGAGCCCATAATTTCTGAAACTGAGGTGGTCGCAGAAGACAATGGTATGACTAATCAGCAGAAAAACGCCGTTAGATCGGCTAAAAACTATATTAGTTTCGCAGGTTTTTCGCGAGACGGTTTGATTAATCAGTTATCGTCTGATGCTGGCGATGGCTACGATATTGATGACGCTACTATTGCGGTTGATAGTATGGATATCGACTTCAACGAGCAAGCAGGCAAGTCAGCTAAGAACTACGTATCAATTCAAGGTTTTTCATGTGATGGCTTGATAAACCAATTGTCATCGTCAGCAGGCGATAAATACACGAAAGAGCAAGCAGAATATGGCGCTAAACTAGCAGGCGCTTGTGATTAAAAACTTGCTCTCCCTATCAACCTTAAACTAGGCATAGTACGCGATATGCTGAGTCAGCCCATCGCCACATAATCTATAAACCAATCAAAAAAAGCCCTGTCATTTGATGGGGCTTTTTGTTATCTAGGATTCCATTATGAGCGTCGATTTTAGAATAGAAGGCTTGGATGAGCTAGAAAGTCAGTTTGACAGACTCGCGGATACATCCAAAAAAAAGGTGATGATGAAAGCCCTTAATGCTGGCATCCAACCTATCAAAAAAGAAGCAAAGGCCCGCGCCCCAGAGAGAACAGGTCTGCTCAAAAAGAATATACGCTCCAAGCAAATGAGATATACCGAAAAGCCCGCGGTCGGCATCTACATATCTGGCAAGGCATTCTATTGGTACTTTATAGAAAATGGCACTAGCAAGATGGCGGCAGCGCCCTTCCTGCGACCTGCCGTAGACAGCAAGCATGAAGAAGGTGTGAATAAGTTTAAAGAAAAATGGAAAGTTGAGATCGATAAGGTACTGATTGGCTAACAAGGATAAACAATGAAAGCTAGCGAGGTGATATACAGCCACCTAAGTGCGCTGTTTGAAAATAAGGTCTATCCACTGGTCAGGCCTGACTCTGAGAAAGGGTTGCCTTATCTGGTCTATACCGTACTAAACACCAATGCCACCAACGTCATCATGGGCTATACCGGTCGCGAGATGGCTTACTTGCAGTTGGATGTCTATCACAGCAATTATGATGGCTGTGAAGACACGACGAATCAGATGATTGAGATACTTAAAAATAACGTGCAGCCTTTTCACTATGACAGTCGCCGATATATGTATGAGGACGACGCCAAGCTATTTAGACAAAGTATCGAATGCCATATCTGGCAAACCAATTAAACAAACATAGCAACCGCTATTATGCAATCTCAGGCACTAGCCTCAGATATAACGCCCACAAATGAGAGAGTGACAAATATGGCTATTTCAACCGATAAGCTGGTAAACACGCAGTACACCTGGAGTATTGCAACCGATGATGTGCCCACTTTCAACCAAGTGCAGTTTTTGAACAGCATGGATATGCCTAATCTACCCAAAACAGTGGTGGATGTGACGCCTACTGATGCCACGTCTACTGTGAACGCAGTGGCCAACTTCCGCGAAACGTCAGAAATAGCGTTTACTTTGTACTACATGCCGACTGATCCTCAGCATATGGAGCTGAAAGCGGCTTTTAATAACAATACGACGCTGAAAAATAAGATTACCTTTATAGATGCTGCCGGTGAAGGCTTTATCTTTGACGGTATGATCAAAGAGTTTAACTTGGTCGCTGAGCAAAAGGACATGCTAAAAGTTGAAGGCGTATTGGTTATCAGCTCAGAAGTAACACCAACAGTCTAGTCGTTGGTTTTCGCGCAATAATTTTATAGGTGTAGTGATCTAACCGGCTCTACGCCTTTTTATTTTCCTTTTTTATTATCCCTAACTAATAAGTGAGCAGCAATATGAGCACAAAAGAATCAAGAAAAATCCTGAGCAAAGCAGACTTTATGCAGTTAAAAACCAGCGTCAAATCCATTGAGATTCCCGACCTTGGTGAAGTGTTTATTAAGGTGATGACTGCTGCTGAGCGTGAAGGCTTAGAGCGTCAAATGCAAAAAGAGCAAAAAAACAACGGCGTCCGCGCTGTGATATTTATCTACTCAGTGTGTGATGAAAATGGTGTTTTAGAGTTTAACGATGACGACTTGGAAATGGTCAAAGGCTTTCCATCTGCCATTGTGTCAAAAGTCTTCGACGCATCAAGCGACATCAACGCCCTGCAACCAGAGGCAAAAGAAGAAGCTGCAAAAAACTAATCGCCCACCCGCTACGTATATTTAAGTTTCGACTTGCCGCTCATTTGAGCAAGTCGGTGGCTTGGATTGATGACAACATCACATCAAAAGAGCTAACAGAGTGGCAAGCATTTTATGAGTACGTAGAGCCGTTCGGTGGGAAGTTTTTAGATATACAGTTTGCCACTTTGCGCAAGCAGAATTATGGCGGTGAGGAAAAGCTAAGCGTCGAAGACTTTATGCTGTTTGATTATAGCTTGCAAACGCCTGAACAAAAAGAACAGCAACGAATACAAGTCGCCAAACAGCAAGCACAAGCTCAAGCAGCCGCGCTAAAAGACTTCCTAAAATCAAAAGTCAATCCGCAAAACAATCACAATTAATCATAGGGTGGCGATATGGCGTCGGTATTGAGTAGAATCCAAATCATTATGGAGGCGAACACTGCCAGATATAATAATGAGCTCAGGCGCGCGCGGGAAAACTCAAGCACCAGTTTTGGGCAAATGGGTAAGAGCGCTACCAAGGCGGCAGCGGTTGTTGGTACAGCGCTTGCCGGTATGGGTGCATTATCATTAAAGACGGCGATGTCGTTTGAAAGCTCGATGGCTGAGATTGATAAAACCGTAGAGTTTACTTCAAGCAATGGCTTGGCAAATATGCGTAAAGAGCTACAAGCACTTACCACGCAGATACCGCAAACCTTTGAAGAGCTGGCTGCTGTCACCGCTACTGGCGGTCAGCTGGGTATTGCAGAAAAAGACTTGGTTCACTTCACCGAAGTCATGGCAAAGATGGGTGTTGCTTTTGATATACCGGCCCAGCAAGCCGCTGACAGTATGGCAAAAATCGCTAACGTGTTTCAGATACCTATTGAAAATATCGACCGTCTTGGTGATGCGATTAATACGCTATCAAATAATACCCCTGCTACTGCCGCGCAGCTCATTGACTCGCTGCAACGTGTCGGTGGTGTCGCTAAAGTCTTTGGCTTGTCAGAGGACGCAACGTTAGGCTTGACCGGTGCATTGATTGCCATGGGTAAGCCTGCCGAGGTTGCATCAACTGCAGTTAACTCATTATTGACTACATTTTCAACGCTCGACAATGCTACAAAATCTCAAATACTTGGTTTTGAGAAACTAGGCTTAGATATGGACGAGTTTAGCAAACTTGTTGCTACTGATGGTAAGCAAGCAATCATTACTTATCTTGAAGCTATCAATAAGCTAGACGAATCTAAGCGGATTGGTACAAACGCTATGATCATCGGTAAAGAGTTTGGCGATGATATAACCATGCTGGCAGGCAGTGTCGGCGTACTAGAAAATAACTGGGCAATGCTTGGTGAGACTGCTAACACAACCAAAGAGTATTTTGGCTCAATGGATATTGAGTTTAAGAAAATCAGTGCAACGACTGCCAATAAAATGAAGTTATTTAATAGTAACATCGATGGAGTGGTCGCTAGTATCGGCGAGGCATTTATACCCGCACTAAATGAATTGCTGCTAAATATGACCCCTATGGTCGCAATTGTCGGCACATGGGTGTCTGCAAATCCGGAACTGATTCAGCAAATCACTCTTATTGGCGGGTCATTAATTGGCACAGTTTTAGGTCTAAAGCTAGCAGTTGATGGATTTACGGCGGCAAAGACTACTATTGACGGTCTAAAGCTCGCCTATGCCGCCCTAGGTAGCACCATGGGATTAGCTGCCATCGCTATAGGGGTGCTGATATTAGGCGGATTATTGCTCTATCAGAATTGGGATAAAGTAAAGCAAGTCATTAAGGATAACGAACCTGCGTTTATTGCGCTAGGTATCGCAGTCGGGGCTATTACTACGGCTTTGATTGCAGCTAAAGCACCGTTAATATTTATGACAGCGCAATCATGGTTAGCAGCCGCAGGCACAACCGCTGCAAGTGTAGGCGCAGGTTTATGGTCGGCAGCGGCAGGCGTGGCGGCAGCGGCAACTTGGACATTCAACGCCGCACTAGCGGTATTAACCAGTCCTATCGTCTTAGTCGTTGCGGCTATTGCATTGATTGCAGCCGGTGGTTATCTAGTCGTTAAAAACTGGGCTGCTATAAGCGCCGGGCTTAACGCTGAGTTTAATAAGATAAAAAGCTATGTCTTAAACACGGTTGCAACCATGCAAGCGGCTTGGGATAGAGGTGTGGCTAACACTCGCGGCGCAATTATTAATATCAAAAACACCATCGTGAATACGCTCAGAGAATTGCCCGGTCGTATGCTGCAAGTCGGTAGAGATATCGTCAACGGTTTGATTAACGGTATCAAGCAAGGCGCAAGCGGTGTTGCTACAGCTATTGGCAGCATGGCATCAAGCGCAGTCGCTAAAGCTAAGAGTGTGCTGGATATTCGTTCGCCATCACGAGTCATGAAGAAAGTCGGTGAGCAAACCGCTGAAGGTATGGCGCTCGGCATCAAGAAAGGCAAAAAGGCAGTCGTTACTGAAGCGCAAAAGATGGCAGCCGATGCGGTCAAGGCTGTACAAGATGGTGTTGCAAATCTAAAGCGTGAGATTGCGCTATTCGGTACTGACAGTGCTTTAGCTGCACTTGATTACGATATTAGTGTAGGAAAATACCGAGGCGCTAATACAGACGAGCTACGCAATCTCACTCAAAAACTTGAGCTTACAAAAGAGCTAGCCAGTGCTAATAATTCAGTGCAAAGCAGTATCGATGCAATGATTAAAAAACGCGCACTGTTTAATAATAGTAGTGAAGTTGCGTCGCTTGAGTACGATATTTTATACACCGATAGATTTAAAAACGCTAGCGGTGAACGGGTACAGCAGCTGCTTGATGAAACGCGGGCAGTTGAAGGGCTAGCTAAGCAGTTAGCTGCTACCAATGCCATCAAGAAAAGGTTTGAGCAGTTTGAGGCTGATCAAAAAAGCGCGGCTAATGCGTTTAGTGGATTAGAGATTAATCAGCCGCAGACTGAAGCTGACAAGCTGCGTGTCGCTTATGAAAATAAGATGGCTATCGTCAATACGTTTGAGGATATGCACACCGCCAAAAAAGCACAGGCCAATGCTGCGCGTGTGAAGCTGACCGAAGAATACAATCAAAGTATTCAAGATATGGAGTTGCAAAAGCAAGCGCAAACGGTCGGCTCTATCGCGGCTATGTTTGGCATGGTGTTAGGCGAATCAAGCCGCGGCTATAAAGCAATGTTTGCCATCCAAAAAGCTTATGATTTTGTTTCGGCTCAATCAGCTAGCTTTACAGCTATTGCTAAAGCGTGGAGTTCAGCGCCATTTCCCGCTAACCTTGGCGCCGTAGCTACTACCACATTGCAAACAGGTATTATTCCTGCTGCTATTCAGGCACTAGCACCGCCGTCATTACGAGGCCAAGCCCACAATGGTATTGCAAGCGTGCCGCGGGAAGGCACCTGGTTCCTTGATAAAGACGAGCGCGTAGTGAAGCCTGATGATAATCGTAAGCTGAGTCGGTTTTTGGACAATACAGACAGCTACCATAGCAAAACCGCCCCAGTCATCAATATGACTATCGAAAACCATGCAGGTGTCCCTGTATCGCACCGCGTAGATGATGATGGCCGTATTCGTGTGATTGTTGGCGAGGAGCTTAATAAGCAGCTGCCACAGCACGTCAACAACGAGTATAGCCAATTTAATAAGGCCCTAAAAAACAACTATCACCTACAGCGTAATTTGGGATAACAAAATGACTGAAATGCCCAAGCTCATGCTAAAACCGCAGCGTGATGGCTATAACTTTAGCCTCGCGCGTAGCGTGACCAGCACTGAAACCATTGTCGGCTTACCTCGTGAGCGCAAAGACAGCGTGGGTAAAGTTCATCGCCCTAATGTCACTTATAAATGCACCCGTGCACAGTGGAGTTACTTCCTGAAGTTTATGCGCGCCTACGAAGGCTTGCCATTTTTGGCATACCTACTACTTGATGATATCGACCACCAATGGTACGAATGCCGTATCGTTGGTGATGCGCTACCCGTTCAAACGCTTGGCGACCAAATATTTACCGTGCAGTTATCACTGGTTGCCAAACCTATTAAGTACGATGTTGAAGCCGACCTTACTTTTTTAGAAATCTACAAAATGACAGACGGCCAGGTCGAGCGATATTTCAATCTACTCGCAAAACTGGTCAATGAAGATCTGCCAGCTGCTTTTGGAGGTTTGTAGTGGCCAATATAAAAGAAATGGAGTATTGGCTGCGCGGTCGCCATGATGACGTGCGCCTTGAGTGTATCGAAATCAAACACCCATCATTCAGCCGTGACTATCGTTTTGTACGCAATCACGCAGATGGCGTGCGTGTAAAGCATGAAGATGACCGTTACCGTGACTATGAACCATTGCCGTTGACCATCAAGGCCGCCAAAGCAGCTGACGACTTACAGCAAAGCTTTACTATTGGCATTGGCGATGTGGGTGAGGTTATGCCGTATGAGATTGACCGCTTACGACGCGGCGCTCATTCAACCGTCAGACCGACTTTAAATTACCGGGTGTATTTAACCAGTGATTTAACGGAGCCCATGACCAGCGTGCGCGGCTTAGAGATAACCGACAACCAACCTCAAAAGCGCGGTGCTGTTTTCTCCTGCCAAGCCAAGCAGCTCAATAAAACCAGTACTGGCATAATTTTTACCATCGATTTGTTTAAGTCACTGCGAGGATTTTAGCCCATGCTTGATTTATCTCAATACGACAGTAAACGTTATGACGACGATATTTATAACTGCCTACATTTTGCCGTTGATATTTACCGCGATATCACTGGACGTGACATGGGCGTCTATGTTGACGACCTCATGACAGGGCGTACCAAGCGCAAGGTGAATACCGCAAAGCTTAAAGAGTTTGCCCAGCTTGATAACCCTATCGACCCGTGCTTAGCCTTGATGCATGGCAAAGAGCTACACGCCGGTATTTACCACCAAGCCAAAATCATACACATGACTGAATCGGGACCGCAGTGTGTACCACCGCATATCGCCACGCTGAAACACGGACGGATAAAATATTATGCACTCTAATATCGAACTGATCGTTGTCCGCAATCCTATGGCTTATGCCTGCGACAACTCCGACTGCAAAATCGTGCGCGGTGATGATTTGTTTGAGCTTGTCACTGGCATCTACCCAAAAGGCATGCCACCAAATACTTACTGGTATCATGAAAAATGGGATACAGATTGCGATGTAACACCTGAAAAAGCCGAGGACATCATCGCTTTAAATGAGCAAGGCGGCTCGTTTTATATCGTCACTTATCCTGCGGGCCCTGAAACATGGATACCAATATTAGTATCGGCGTTTATCACCGTCGCCGCCGTCTTATTGATGCCGATGCCGGTTGTCCCTACCAGCGCCGCCAATGCCCCACCAAGCCCAAACAATGCTTTGGCACAGCGCACCAACCGTCAGCGCCAAGGCGGACGTATTGCTGATATTTATGGAGAGGTATGGTCGGTACCAGATTTGGTCGCCGTGCCTTATAGCGTTTATATCGACAATCGCGAAGTCGAGTTTAGCTATATGGTAATAGGTCGCGGGTGGTATTTGGTTAAAGAAGCGCTCGACGATACCACGCCTATCAGTCAGGTATTTGGCAGTAGCGTCATGGTGTTTGACCCTAACAAAACTCTGAATGATGAGCCAAGCTTTCTATTTGGTTCTGCATTCTCGCCCGATGAAGCAGCATTTAGCCGTTTGGCCGTAAAGCGTTATACATCGGTTAATGGCCAAGTGTTGATTGCACCAAATGCGTATTTAAAAGATACAAGCTTAGTCTTTAAAAATCCAAACATCATAGAAACTGACGATCAGATAAGCTTTATAGACCGCTATAAAGCAGGTGATTTGTTGTTGGTTGAAGGAGCAAACAATCTAAAATCAGGCAACAATATTACAGAAGGTATAGATCCTGATATTCAGGAAGTTACCTACAATCTCAGCGGGCAATATGTCATTGGCAGCGTGACCGAAAAACAGTTGTTTCTAACCAACCCATCAGCCACTAATGCAGACTGGGATAAATTAAGCGCAAACACTGACTTCACTGTCGCGACTGATGCCGTAACACTTTCAACCGAAGCCAAGCCTTTATGGCAGGGTTATCATTACACAAGCCTAAAAGACCATGACGGCGCTTATGTGAATATCGTTGCCCAGTCGCTCTACCAAACCGGCAAGAATGGCGATTGGGTGGGTCTACGTATTTACTGTGAGATTGAGAGTGAGATTGTCGATAATACTAACAATCCCGTGCCTGGCACCCTGCACTCACAGATATTCACTATATCCTCACCAGATGCTGATAAATATGGTTGGCGCGCGCAGCCTGGTGGCCATGATGAAAGCTCAAGGTACACCAAAGATGACAAAATAAGAGCAAGCGCCGCCGTTACCGTAAGAATTGAAAATCCAAATTTCTCGGTTGGCAAACGTATGCGCTTTCGAGTCGCCAGGAAATCGAACGTCATAACCAGTAATGTTGGCTCAGTCATCGATGAAATTAAGATTAAAGACTTTTATGGCACAAGGTTAATGACAGCCGATGATAGTCCGCTAGGGCTGACCAAGATATACAGTAAAACACTGGCCACCGAGGGCGCACTGTCAATTAAAGAGCGCAAACTTACGGTACTGGCGCAGCGCCTAGAGCGTGATTGGCAAAACAATGACGCCCTTATACCTTCTAAGCGTATCGATGATGTTATCTATGACATTGCCACCGACCCCGTGACTAGTAACATGACTGCCGCCGATTTGGATATGGTGCAAATCAAAGCGGAAGTGGATGCGCAAATCGCTTATTTTGGCACTGACTTGTGTGCTCAGTTTTGTGGAACCTTTGATAGTAAAGACATCACTACAGAAGAGATGATACAGACCGTCGCGATGGCGGGCTTTTTTACCGCTTATCGTATCAATAACAAAGTCTGTCTGCACTTTGAGCGACCTGAAGCTTACCCAGTTGCTACTTTTAACAGCCATAGCATCACGCCTGACAGCTTTGAATACAGTGAGTCGTTCGGTCCACGTAATGATTATGATGGCATTGAAGTTACCTACACTGACCCCGTCGATGATGCCAAAGTAACGCTGCGCTATCCAGAAGATGGCTCAGCCACCAATCCTGATACTAAAAACAAGGATTTGGTAGGCGTACGTAATAAAGTGCAGGCACACATGCACATGATGCGCCGGCACTGGAAAAACCAACATGCTTATAAGACTTGCTCATTCACCGCCGCTGATGAGTCCGGCATTGTGTTACCAACCAACCAAATCAATGTGGCCGACCAATACCGCGCTGATACCCAGCAAGGGGCTGTCGAAGCTTTGCAGGTGAATGGCGCCGGTCAAGTCGTTCTGACGCTAAGTGACAGTGTTGATTTTGGTGGTAAAGCGGAAGGCACTGTATTTGTGCAAACTGTTGCCGGTATTGTTGATAACATCCGCTGTACGCCAAGCGCTAATCCGTATGAGGTGATATTAACCCGTGCTCCATCACAACCCATCAGTACGTCTTGGGATGCAGTGGTTCGAGCCACGTATCAGTTGGTATTGCATGATGACCTAGATCGTAATAACTATATCGTGACGACCAAAGACCCTGGCGATAATCCTATGTCACATCGTTTGTCGTGTATCAATTATACCGATAAGTACTACCCGAACGACAAAGACTTTATCAACGGTTTAATCACCTAAATTCATACAAACAATCACTCAAAGCCTCGCATCTAGCGGGGCATTTTTATGGGGAAAAGAAATGTCGGAATTATTGACGATGCAAGATTTGGCTAATGGTCACTTAGATGTTAAGGCGCTGGGCGAAGCGGCGAACGGTGATGAAAATATGATAGTGACGACGCGCACTGGGAATACATATCCGTCTGCCGAAAGAGCCATTAATATAATGTTTCAAAATGGCGGGTTGCCTGCCACGCCTTTTGCCACTAAAGCCTTAATGACGGCAAGCGCATTGGCTAATGACAAGTACGCACAAGTGACTGACGATACAGTTAATAATGGCTTATATCTTAAGACGGCTGGCGCTTGGGTTAAATCGGCTTACGACCCAGTAGCGCAATCTAAATCCTATACTGATGAAGTGACGGAGGGTGTTTTAATTGATAGTAAGCCAGACACAATAAAAGGTGACACCATACAAGCATATATAACTAGCACTGGTGTTCTAAGCGCAGAAACTGAGGGTAGTACTGTTGTTATATACAAAGTAAAGGCGTCTACACAGTACACAGTTGAGAAAGAAATATCCAGTAGGTTTGTTATTTATGGCTATACCACCAAACCTGTAGCTTCTAGCACGCCAGTACAGGCTGTAAAAACCCTAGATGCGCCCACCGTACAACACGTAGACAGTAATGGCAGAATTGTAGAAGCACATACTTTTACAACGGAACCTAATGTCGAGTATATCGCTGTCTATACCAAGCGAGTAACAGATGTTAAAACTCCAGCGATTCAGATGAAAGAGGGTGGGTTGTTTGACTTTACGGCTAACTACTTTGAGCTATCAAAGGATGTTATTTTTGGTGGTAAAACGCTATCAGATATCCCAACTACAGCAACAGGTAAGAATATATTTAATGGTGAGTATGTTAATAGTTTCTTAGTTGGTAATACTACTAGCCCTAATGTGATTATGACTGGCTCTGCTGATGCTAAAAGTGCGGTAGTAAGGGTGAAGCCAAACACTACTTATACAGTGAGTAAAACAGCGTCAAATAGATTTAAGGTGGCTGTCACTGAAGTCTACCCATCTAACTTTTGGGAAAATGCTGGTCGTGTACTTATGGATGATAATAGGCGCTCTGACACAGAGTTTACGTTTACAACTAACGAAAATGAGATTTTTGTTATCGTTTTTGTTGCTTTTGAAGGCGCATTACCACCCGTATTTATGCAGATTGAAGAAGGTCCAGTTAAGACGCAATGGATGACTTATGGCAAGGTTTTAGTTGATACTCCTAAATATGTGGACGACGCGGGTAATGTTATTAATGCACCTGATGGGGGCAACACGCCTACTCCCGCAACTGGGTATTTATCATATCTAGATATTGGGGTAGGTGATGCAAAGTATACAGTCAGAGGGAATCCAGAGGTTTATACAGATAGTAGTATGACCACAGTAGCCACTGATGACACTGATGCTCTGCAAGCTGCTTTTGATAGGGGTGGTGTAATTTACCTAAACGGCAACAAATCATATAAAGTATCTAGACCTCTCGATATAGACCTAACAAAAGTAAAATATATTGACGGCAATGGCGCAACGCTAGTATCCACTCATGACGGCGTAACATTAAGAGCGATAGGGGAGCAGGTTGGAACAGCAGCACCGTTTAATACCACAGCTATGATGATGTTCTCTGTTAATAGACATATTAAAGGCTTAAGACTAACCTCTGCTAGTGGGTTTACTGGACAAGCTGCGACAATATCAAATACATTTATGCTTGAGTTTGATGTTGAGGTTTATTGGATGCGTGACGGTATTGAGTACATCAACCAAAATCGTAATATCCGACTTAGAGCAAAAATATACATGCTGCAAGAGGATGGTATCCGTTTCGACAAAACGTGCAACCTTCATCAAGGTCAGGTGTATGTGGGTGATGTATCATACTGCAAACGAGCAGTGTATTTTGATGACCCTGAAATTTACAACCTCCAGTTTATAGGTGGTGACTACGAAATGGGTACAGCTTCAAATTCAAGCTATAGCCCACTGATTCCAGACTGCTTAATTCACATGAGAGTGGAAAACGGAATTTTAGCAGATATTACATTTAGTGGTATCACGTTTGAGGACCATACATTAGCAAACGTACTATTTAAAATAGAAAGCCCTTTAAGCAGTGCTTGTCGCAACATTAGGTTTACAAACAACTTTTACGGTAACGCCCTTAAAAATATGTTTGAGGTAGGCAATGTATTTGGTCTAGTAATTACAGGCAGAGCCGAGGCTATTGCTGATAACTTTTTAAAAGTCACAGGCAGGTTAAAAGCAGCTCATGTTGACGTGTCGGTGTCTAGCGCCAAGACTCTGCTACACTCTGTCGGTGACTTTGCGCTAGAGCAATCTCACTTTAAATTTGTCGCAAGTGGTATTACTGGCAACCCAGTTATCCTTGATTGTGATATTAAAATGATGCACTTAACTGATTGTATTATGGAGTCGGCAGCCGCACTTGATTTTGATGCAACCAAAGGATTTATTGACGTAGTTGCTACTGGCAATAATGTCAGGCAGTTGAGAATTAGCAACAATACAATGTTTACTGTATCAGGAGATATTGATATTGTTAAGGTTTCAGGCAGTCCTAGCGCTAGAGTTAGAGTGCAAGGAAATGAGTCAAATTTAGGTGGTAGATACCCCGCAAGCGGCGGCAACATTGTAGCTAACGACAACTATTAACGCCAACCCCCTTAATCGGGGTTTTTTATTACCAAAATTTAGGAGAGACAATGCTAAAAATCAAATTTAAGCGGCTATGGTGGGCTTGTCTCATTGCTATAACCGCCAAAAACCAGCCACTCTTTTGAGTGGTTTTTTATCATCTAAAATTTGAGGAGGATGTATGCCGCAAAATCTAGCCGTGTTTACCACGGCAAAATTACTTGCGCTATCAGCGATGGGCGCCGCAGCCAGTGCAGCCAGCGCAGCTAATGCGGCAAGTCTTAGTATGCAGCTCAATGAGCCATATTTATTTTTTTATCTGCAATTACCGCTGTGGTTTCTTTTTATCACGATGATCGTCCTCACGTTTGTGGGCGCGTTTTTATCATTAACGACAGACTATATGCGCGCACGCGGTACCACCGCGAGCAAGCTCACAACAGCCATTGCGGTTGGTTTTGTCATTTCGTTTGTTGTGCTGCCTACAATCACGTCCGAGCCGAATCCGCCTCTTATGATGCTAACAGCAGTAACAGCCGCTTTTAGCGGTACGACCCTGGTGTATTTAGCAGGAAGATTGATTGGCAATAAACAGCTGCAAGATGCAGTCATCGATTTGATTGTGCAGCGTAGCATTAAATTCTTGGGCGCCGCTTTAGATTTACTTTCTGAGCATACATTAAAGCTCTTCGGCGCAATCTTAGTCGGTATTGTCGCGTCGTTTGTTATGCTGCCACAATTAAATGAAGGTCTTGATGCTCAAGTGACATTGAGAGCCGACTATATGGAGGTGGTCAATGTTTAATATAGTTAATCATGCAATACCGATCTGCGGATTGGTACTATGTATCATTGTCACTCTAATAAAGAAAATTAATACCCGAGACGCAATTTGCACCGCAAAATTGCATCTTTATGCGGTCGGATGGTTGGTATTGGTATGGGCAGATTGGGGTAGCGACTATGTGCCAACTTCTGCGATAACGCTGTTTAGTTTAATCATGCTGATTAATAATTTGCTTTATGTGAAGCAGCTTACAATCCCTCGGCCAATCAAGTTTAAAACACTTTGGCCGCCAAGATTTAGACATTAACAGGAGCAAATCATGCGATTTAATTTAATCAAAACTGCAAGTCAGCTGACAAACATCGCTATCAAAAATAGCGAGATTGTCCAGCCTTACGTTAAACCAAGTCACTACCGACGCGGGCTTATGGCGCTTAACGCACTGCACTATGCGCTACGCATTGCAGATAAAGACAAATAATAACTAACATTAATCACAGCCTCTATTTAGAGGCTTTTTTAATGTCTAAAATAAGGTAAACATTATGGCTAAAGTAGTAATCACCGCCGGTCATAGCAATACTGACCCAGGCGCGGTAAACGGCAATATCACCGAAGCTGAGATCACAACTGACATGCGCAACATCGTCGCTTATTGCCTAAAAGATTTGGGTATTGAAGTTGTCACAGATGGACGCGGCAACGACAATCAAACGTTACGTCAAGCGATTAAGCTTATCAAGCAAGGCGAAGTCGCTATTGAGTTTCACTGTAACGCTTTTCACCTACCTACTGCAGGTGGCGTCGAAGCACTGGCACAACCAAAGGACAAGGTAATCTGCCAAAAACTATGCGAAGCAGTCAGCGATGTGATGGGCATTCCCGTGCGTGGTCCTGCTGGTGGCTTTAAACCAGAAAACAGCGGTCAACATTCCCGGCTAGGCTATGTGCGTGAAGGTGGTATAATTTTAGAGCTATTCTTTATCTCTAATCCAAAAGAGCTTGCGACGTACCAGGCTAAGAAATGGCTGATTGCGCGTGAGATTGCAGACGTCATTGCTGAGCATGTTGGCGTTGGTTGTAAAGCCTAATTTGCTATGGTTTTGGGAAGTGATGTTTAAGCCGTGACATGATTCTTGACACACTCTTATCAAACGCTATCACATACAATCACATTGGGTATTCGTAAGTCATTGATATTATTAAGAGTGGATTTGATAGCGTGTGATAGTGTCTGATGTAATCGGGTTCAACTCCCGCCATCTCCACCAAATACTAAAAATCCGATCACATAATGTGGTCGGATTTTTTTTGATTTAAATTTATTACTAAGTTCGGAATGTAAAGTTTTAATGAGAGTAGAAGGTTGATTGATCTATTTGATAGAGTTCAAAGACAATAAAAGCACTGTTTTCTTAATGCGCTTATAAGAAAAAGGCCTCCAATCGCTTGGAAGCCTTTTAATATAATGGTACCCGGAGCCGGACTTGAACCGGCACGCTATTACTAGCGAGGGATTTTAAATCCCTTGTGTCTACCAATTTCACCACCCGGGCAAAACTTGTCTTATCTAAAAGTAAGCTTTCTACTTATTAGATAGTGGTCGCTATTATAAGCATTTCCATTAATAATGCAAGCTAAAATTAACGTCATACTTATATATTTATAGCTAAATAATTGGAGGCTGAGGTCGGAATCGAACCGGCGTTAACGGAGTTGCAGTCCGCTGCATGACCACTCTGCCACCCAGCCAATCAAGGATGCCTATATTAGCAAAAATAATTTAAATTACAAGTCATTTTTTAACGAAACAGCGCTTATTTGCTAAGTTGCCGCTATTTAACCATAAATGAGGCATTATTTGAGCCTTAATAAGGTAAAAGGACAGCAAAAGTGGTGCAAATGAAGTCATCGCCAAACCTAAATTCAGTGATGACTTGTTAAAAATAGTTATTCTAGTTTAGCGCTTGCTAGACAATATCTTGATTATTACGTTTTGCTTTTTTGAAATCGCGATAAGTTGCGGTACAGATTAATGTCAGCACCCCAAGGGTAATCGCCGGCCAGACGAGGATATAAAATCCATAGATAAAGACGTTTTCCATGATGTCTCCTTATAGTGTTTATATAAATTTTTTGCTTACTAGATTTTAGTAACAATGGCTAGCCAAGCATTGGTTAACCATCAATGACTAATGAGTTTTTGCTTAAGTTTTTGGTAACGTTTGTGCTTGCGGCTGTTTATCGTAGTTGCCCACCCGCTGTTTAATGAGGTCAAAATCAAAATGCTCGTCACCCATAAGGCTAACAATCACGCAGACGATGGTACTGGCACCGTAAGCGGTCAAGGAAGCCAGCAAGACCATATATTGGCGTAAAAAGCCGGTGGCAAAAATGAGCATCAGTACGAGCGTAATAGCGGCGGCGCCCACACCGATTTTGCGTCCTAAAAAGCCAAAGACCATGAGTCCAATGACGACAGCAGCACCAACACTGGCCAAAATTTCAAAAAATAGTGCGGTGAAGCCTTCAATGGGAATCAGCTCAAAGCGCGCGACGCAAAATAATAACAACCCGACGATGACGGCTGAGGTAAAGGCCACATTGGTGACGCGATTCCAGAACACACTAGCAATCACAGGGAATACAATGGTGCCCCACAATGCGCCAACGAAGACCAGCATGACCAATATATCAAGCTTAAAGCTGGCAAAAATCAATCCGGCAGCGGTGGCAATAATCATGGTTGAGCGTCCAACCAGCATCATGGTTTTTGGTTTTACGCGCCCTTTAGCGATATTTTTGCCATAAACGTCCGCCATCATAATCGTTGATAGCGCCGATAAATCTGAGTCAGCGGTTGAGGATAACGAGCCAATGACCAAAATAAAGAACAAGGCAATAAATACCGGATGCAAATAAGTACTAACCATTTGCGGGATTAAGTTATTCATATTGCCATCGAGCGGTTCAATACCAATGGTCAAAGCCATCAAGCCAATCATACCAAGTCCAATGACGATGCCCGCGTAGCCGACCGTTGCAGTGACAAAAGTGGCTTTGATTTTGCTTTTATCAATGGCAAATAATCGCTGGGTAATGGTTTGGTTGCCGATAGCATAAGCCAATACCGCGACAAAATAAGGCGCCCCTTGCTGAAAAAAGGCTTCGGAAGAAAACAGGTTTTGCTGCTCTAAGGTTAAGTTTGATAAGCCACTGACCATGACCGATGGCCCGCCCATGGCAAATAGCACCGCAGGGATGATGATGACTCCAATCGCCATCAAAGCAACTAATTGAGCAAAATCGGTAAATACGGACGCTCGAAATCCAGAGGTTAACGTATAGCTGAGCACTCCGACACCTGCGATAATGACGCCGGTCTGAAAAGATAACGGCGATAATACTGATACCAAAGCACCAGCAGCGGTGAAGTTGACCATCAAGCTAATTAAGCTGCCCATAAGATTAGATATTGCTAAAATTAATTGGCTTGATGATCCGTGGCGCGCGTGGATAAGTTCACCTAAGGTGTGTCCATTAGGAGCAAGTTCGCGAAAGCGCATGCCAAAAGGGTAGATGAATAAAATCATCAAGGCGCCCCAAAAACCATAATGTAGCGGTCCTGAAACGCCGTATTTATAACCGGAGGTTGCAGCCGCATAAAACGAGGCTGCCCAAATCCAAGTTGCAGTCATACTCGCCGCGCCCATGCCAAAACCGACACCATGACCGGCGACCATAAATCCAGAAGTGGTTTCCTTATCTTTTTTAATCAATAAAGACAGCAGGTAAGTACCGCCATAAAATCCTAATAAAAGTAAAAGAATGGTGATTGATGAAAATTGGAACAATGACTCAGTTTTCAAATTCATACCTCGCAATTGTTTGAAGAATAAAGGTTTGCAATAAAAGTCATGCCACAAACTGTTAGGAATGTAATAGGACGCATTGGTTCTATTCGCTGCTTGTATACAGCGCACAAGCACGCAATGAGGCAAGCCAAACGCTCACGTTAAATGTGATGCCGCTTTTTCATTTAGCACAGCCTGTTAGACAAATATTTGACAAAAAATATAGACTAAAAATTTGTCTTAGAAATAACGGCGGCAACTCTCAATAGGCGTCTGTTAATGGATTGACCATTACGCTGTCAAGTGATGCCTACTCGATAGTAACGAGACGCTAAAAGACGCTTATTGACTAAGCATCTCTAGCAAAAATACGGATAAGCACTGAGCCTAAACTGCTTGAGCGGTGCTAAATAGAGCTGTTTATAGTAGCTGCGTTAAGCAACAGTTAGGATGGATTTTCATCCCTTTATTGCTTGTGAGCGAACATCCGCTGTCGTGATAATAAGTAAATTTTTACGGCAGTTATTGCCAGTATTTACTTCTCATTGATAAATAAAACTACAGCGATGTTAAATTCTCGTAACATGTTTGTGCGGTAAGAGTAACCTATTCTGTCTGCTATCTCAAATTTTACCGCAGACTTTTTAGTCAGCCAGCATTAAGATAAACTAATAGGTCGTCATTAAAATGATCCTAATAAGCAGAAGAGGTTAGGAGAAACTATGAAGTTTAAACAAATTTTCTTGTATTAAGGAAAGGTAACGATAAAGGCTAGGGGCTCTTTTACGAACTTACAGGGAGAGTTAAGTTGAAGTAAAAATAAGTAGAAAATAGTTATTGCTTAGCGGTTTAGTGATAGAGTTAAATGGATATAATAAAAGAGTCGCCCCTAACTTGTTGTTTTAAGCGTCTTTATAATTGGTATAATAAGTAACTCGGTCATCGCGTAAAAACCCTGCCAGTCCCAAACCATAGTGTTCAGCGACGCGTACTGCAGTACTGGTCGGTGCCGACATACCAACGAGCCAAGGAATGTGGCTACGAATGGATTTTTGTACCAGCTCAATAGACAATCGCGAGGTCATCACCACGCATGTCAGCTTGGTCTTGTTGCGCAATTGCCAACCGATGAGTTTATCAAGTGCGTTATGACGCCCTACGTCTTCAAATAAATACAAATCCTTGCCTTGCATGGTGGCTGCAGCGTGTACCGCACCAGTGAGTTGATGGGTATGCTGGGCGGCGTTAATTTGCTGATGCATGTGCAGTAAATAATTAAGACTGGGCACGGAGGATTCTGACTGTTTTTGTTGCAAGCTGGATGATAAATAATGACTTAAATCGGGAAGCGCTTGCGAAAGCCCGGTGATACCGCACATACCGCAGCCTGTACGTCCTGCTAGCTGTCGCCTCTGCGCTTGAATACGCTGATGACAGCGCTGATTTAGTACCAGCTCTACTACATATACATCATAGTCTTGCAACTGCGCTGAAAATTGCTCAAATGCCGTCTTTTCATCAAGTAAGTCATCCGTTAAATCACTGGTGAATTTTCGGTAACTGGCAATATCGGTCAGTTGCGTTACCTCCCACTCTAATAATTCATGACTATGATGAATCAATCCTTCGCTATACAAAAAACCAATAGCAAGATACTCAAGCTGGTAGGGGCTTGCCATCAATATCGCATAGTGGATACCATTAATGACAATCGCAACCGCTGCCTCTACTGCCAGCAGCGCTGATTTGTCATCAACCTCTGTTTCTGCATTTTTAGAAGAGACATTTGCTGTAGATAAATAAGCATGTTTTTGTGTTAAATGTAGGCGCGATAAAGGCACGGTCTGCATATCCATTATTGGCGCAGCAGCATGATCAGCATTGGTTTCTAAATCGGCCGCTGAGCCATTTAACCAAGGTTCTACTGCAACTACGTTATGTTTACTGACCATCATATTTTAACCATTTCCTTTATCAAACTATCTTTGTTAAGCGCTGGCAGCTAGTGTGTTTTCAGTAACGCGCTGCAAAACAACGGTAACGGATTTATAAGAAGGCGTCCTTGAGTCTGGCGCGTGAGTGTCTAAGTCGATAAGGTCGTTACATTCAGGATAATAAGTCGCCACTGCATTGGCAGCGATATCCATCTCAGTCAGTATTAATGGACCTAAGGTGCGCTGTTCATCTTGACTGTCTTGACGCGATACCATAACACTATCGCCTTTTTGCCAACCTAAACGCTTGATTTCATCGGGATGCATAAATAACACGTCGCGGCGGTTGGTCTGGCGATAGCGGTCTTGATGACCAAAAATCATGGTGTTAAATTGATCATGACTGCGGACACTGGTTAGCTGCCATACTTTTTGCTCAGCGCTTTGGGTTGGATTGTGATCGCTATTGCTTGGATGAATCGCGGGTTCATTATTTTTGCTATGGTCACTTTTAGCATTGTTATTTTTAGCATGGCTATGATAGCTCGATGTGGTTTCTGCCATCTGTGCTGCGACATAAGTAATGGGATATTGTGGGACTTCAAACTGCGCTTTGCCGCTATCGGTATTCCAAACGCGATGACGGGCAGGGTGGTATAAATGAAAACCGCGCTCGTTTTCACGAATACGATCGTTAAAATTCTCAAAGCCTTCAATCGCTTGAGCGATATAATTACGGATGATATCAAAGTCGCTGCTCATTGTTTGCCATGGAATAGACGAATCAGCGTCAAGCGCGTGGGTTGCCATATCGGCCACAATTTGCGCTTCAGATTTTAAATTATCACTAATCGGCTCAATGCGACCGCGCGTAGGAACAATTTGGCACATAGAGTCTTCAATCGTCGCGAACTGCTCACCTTTTTCCGTTACTAAGCGTTCGGTACGACTGATACAAGGTAAGATAAGGTTATTTTTACCCGGATATAGCATAGTTTCATTAAGTTTGGTGCCGATGAAAACATTGAGTTCGGTAGTGGTTAAGACCGTTTGAATCGCACTTTTATCGGGCGCGGCAACGGCATAATTACCGCCCATGCTGATAAAAGCTTTGAGCTTACCTTGCATTAATGCTTTTGCGCCAGCGATGACATCAAGCCCATCTTCTTGTGGCATAGGGCGCTTGAACACGCGCTCAAGGCTATCAAGTAAGCTCTGTTTAGGGCGCTCATGGATACCCATGGTGCGATCGCCCTGCACATTGGAGTGACCACGCACCGGTGAGGCGCCTGCGCCATCGACCCCAATCATCCCCATGAGTAGCAACAAATTGGTAATCATGGCGACGTTATCTTCGCCTTGGACATGTTGGGTAATACCCATGCCCCAGGTACAAATGGTTGCTGGGCTATCAGCAACAAGTTTGGCAAGTTTGATAATGTCTGCTTTACTAATACCGCAGCCACGCTCTACCTCTGCCCAAGACTGCTGGCGTAACCAAGTATCGAGCGCCTCATAACCTGATGTGTGCTGCTCAATAAAATCATTATCAATTTTGCCATTTTTGGTCAGCCATTTGGCCAAGCCCGTCAATAAAGCGGTATCACCACCGATTTGAATTTGAATGACTTCATCAACCATTTCATCACTTTGCCCTGCGGCCATATGGGTAGGTTTTTGTGGATTTCTAAACTTGCTTAAACCTTGCTCCCGCATCGGATTGATAGAGATGATTTTGCAGCCTTGCTTATGAGCGTGTGCCAGCATCTCAAGCATACGCGGATGATTGGTGGCAGGATTTTGCCCAAACAGCATAATTAGCTTCGCCTGTTCAAAATCTTCCAAAACCACCGTGGCTTTACCGACGCCTAACTGTTTACCGAGCATCACTGACGTTGGCTCGTGACACATATTTGAGCAATCTGGCAAATTATTGGTGCCAAAACAGCGTACGAACAATTGATACATAAAAGCAGGCTCGTTAGTGACGCGTCCTGAGGTGTAAAATAACGCTTCATCTGGCGAATCGAGATTCTGTAATGTCTCGGCGATACGCTCATACGCTGCCTGCCAAGAAATCGCCACATAGCGGTCTTGCCCCGCATCATAATATAACGGCTCTGATAAGCGGCCGCTGTGCTCAAGCTCGTAGCCTGACCAGCCTTGTAGTTCTTTAACGCTATGTTTGGCAAAAAATGCGGCATCGGCGCGCCTACTCATCGTTTCACTAGCAATGACTTTAATACCCGTTTCACAGACATCAAGGCTTTTATGGGTCTTATGATCTGGCCATGCACAGCCCGGACAGTCAAAGCCGCCGTTGGGCTGGTTGCTATGCAAGATACTTATGCTGCCACGCAAAAAAGCCTTATAATCCATTAACTTACGAGTAGAAGCAACCAAAGCTGGCCAACCAGCTGCAGGGTGAGAGTAAATAGGAATTTTACGCATGATAGACCTCATAAGCGAATGGCGATAAGTAAGTATGACTGTAATAAAAGTCATTGCCTTAAGCACTACTATATAATGGCTGGTCAAAATTTTTTAGTCGCATTAACCATAGATAACAAAAAACCTCAAAGTCATTCAGGCGTTTGAGGTTTTTTTATTTTAAAAATCAGCATGACTGATATGTTGTCAGGTTAGTGCATTTAATAACGCGCATCTTTAGGTTTTTTGCCATTAGGCCAGTCGTTTACTTTGCCAGCAAAGTCAGGACGCGGTTGATGGGTAAAAAATTCAGCGACATCGATGGCGTCTTGATCACTGAGCACATTGCCATGACCCCATAGACCTTTGGTTTGAATGCCCATCGGCATATTGTATTTCACAAAAGCCGCCGCTTTATAAGTACGCGCCATGCCCGCACCGATATTAAAGGATTCATCGCCCCATAATGGTGGGAAGACAATATCACCGCGACTGTCTTTCATGCCTTCGCCGTTATCACCATGACAGGTGGCGCATTGTACTTGGTATATTTTTTTACCGCGTACAGGGTTACCGACCAAGGATTCATCCACTTTACCCGCGTTTTGGATATCGACCTTTTGTTCTTTCGGCGTATTTTGGGACAGCCATTTCATATAGGCCAACATTGCTAGCATTTCAGGGGATTCAGGTTTTAATGGTTTGCCATTCATCGAACGCTGAAAACAGCCATTGATGCGTTTGATTAAATCGATTTCTTTACCTGCGCGTGGCATCACACGCGGGTAGAAGTTGTAACTGTTGATATACGGGTCGCCAAGGGGGATTTTACCTTGCGAAATATGACAGCTATTACAGTTCATTTGCGCGCCAACGTGCTCGGGTAATAAGCGCTTGGTTTCGTTTAATAATCGCTTACCATAAAAGATTTCATCAGCGTTTGGCTCATCCAAGATAGAAGTATCTTGCGGCAGTACATAAGTACCGATGTCTTCGTTGGCATCATCAGCAGTAACTAAGCCATATTTAGGCGCGTTTTGCTCAGTAGGCTCGGGCTGTGAGCAGCCACTACTAATAGCGGCGATACTAAGCGCTGAAGCAGTCAGGGCAGCGGTGGTTAGTTTGCCCATTTTTATTTTCTGAGAGATTACGCTAACAATAGCAGGCAAGTTGAGTGGAGAGTTTTTCATTATTTTGCTCCTTTTGTTTGCGCATCAATACTTAAGTCTGGGGCGATATCGGTACTGGTCTTTGGTTTTTTGGCAAGAAAAGCGCGCATTTTTACCACATCATCGACATCGATTTCAGGTGCTTGGTTGGTCCAGCTATTACGGACATAGTTGACCACTTCCGCCACATCGGCATCACTCAGGTTAATAAATTCAGGCATGGTAAAGGCCATGCGGTCGTGCGGGGTTTCTGGCATGCGGCCACCGCTCAAGGTGATTTGGAGTACCGAGTCGGCATTTTTCGCATATACCGCACTATTGCCATCAAGGGCTGGGAAGATACGCGCCACGCCTTTACCATCAGCACGGTGACAAACTTGGCAATACTCGGCGTATAGAATCGAGCCGCGCGAATCACAATTGCCATCAAGCAGTTTTTGCGTGGTAATGTCTTTTTTCGCCGGCAAGGTTTTTTCTTTATTGGGCGCTGGCGTTAAGGTTTTTAGATAAGATGACATGGCGTTGATATCATAGTTTGTCATATATTGCGTGCTGTGCTCGACCACTTCGGCCATGGCGCCAAAAGCAGCCGTGGTGTCAGTACGACCGGTTTTAAAGAAATCATTTAATTCTGCGACGGTCCACGTAGCCAAACCGCGATGCTCACCGCGGATACTTTTGGCGCGCCAACCATCGATAACCGCCCCGCTCAAATATTCTTCTGAGTCGGCATTGTTTAAGGCGATTTCTTGGAAACCGATACCGCGCTCAGTATGACAAGAGCCGCAGTGTCCAGGACCTTCTATTAGATACTGGCCACGGGTCAATAGCGCATCATCAGTTTCTGGCACAAAGTCACGTTTTGGGTCAAACAGTGCTTGCCAATAAGCCAGCGGCCAGCGCCAATTGGCTATTGGCGGCAACTCACTTTTTAAGTTGGCTTGCTTGACCGGTTTGACGTCAGACATAAAATAGGCATACATCGCGGCCAAATCTTCCTCTGGCATAAGCTGATAAGACGGATAGGGCATGGCAGGATATAGCGCTTTATTATCACGGCGCACGCCATGCTTGACGGCATTTTTAAAGTCGCTAAAGGTATATTGACCAATACCGGTTTCTTTATCAGGGGTAATGTTGGTTGAATAAATGGCACCTAGCGGCGTCAGCATAGGCAGACCACCGGCATAGTTCTCCCCGTCAAGCGTCGTATGGCAGGCGACACAGTCAGCAGTACGCGCGATGTATTCGCCTTGTTTAATAAGCGCAGGGTCGGTGACATTAACCTCAATGTCACTGCTGGTTGTGCGCATATTAGGCAGTATTTGCCCAATAATAAACGCTAAAATCAGCCCGACAATGGCTGCCATAATAATGATTAATAGCCACTTTTTCATAAGCCTGCCCTCCATAAGATATTTTTACTAAGCTTCTCATTCGTCATATACATTCTATGAGGACTATTAGATAGTCCTATGAAACATTTAGGATTTAAGCTTAGTGAATGAAAAGTTACACGATTGTCATTCAGTATAGAGGAGCGTGTAACATTGTGATATTGTGGAAAACCACATTATAATTATGGTTTTAATTTATAATGAAGGTTTGATAGCTCAATTGTAAGGCTAGGTGTATGGATAAAAAGTCTAAAGTCTGGGCGAGCTTGAAGGCTTATTTTCTTGTCGTGGTAGCGTCCTTTACTTGGTTAATGCTAGCCAGTGCCAATGCACAAACCTACTATTTAGGCGTGCTGGCGCCGCAAGGGGAAACGGCTGCGCAAGAGCGTTGGCAACCTTGGCTTAATCAACTTAATGAGCAACTCCGAGAAGACACTGTGGTCTTGGTGCCGCTAGCGTTAGAAAATTGGCAGCAGGAAATCGAAGCGCAGCAGTTTGCCCTAGTGCTTGGACCACAAGTTCAACTGATTAAAATGAATACCACCCATTGGCGCTGGCTTGCGACCTTGCAAGCTGATACAGAGACCGCTCAATTGCATGCGCCTGCTGATATCAATGGTAAAAACTTTAAGGAAAAAGCTTTTCATGAAAAAGGTTTCAATAAAACCGTTGATAAGCCGCTTTCTACAACGGTTAATCTAGCTAATGAATTTAATAAACTGTCTCAAGATAGGCAGTTAAAAGAGCCCAGCGCCATGGAAGCCGTCGCTAGTGCTCTTTGGGTAAAGGCAGACAGCGGCATTTATCAGCTGCAAGATTTGCAGCAGCGTAAAATTGCTGCCGTCGACAGTGAGGCTTTTGGTGGTTATCTGCTCGTCGCGCATTTATTACAACAAAACGGTATGCCATCCAACCGTTATCAGACCCAGTTCGTCGGTTATCCTATTGAGCGTACCTTACATGCATTGGCGAGTGGCAGTGTAGATGCAGCGATTGCGCCACTTTGTTTGATGGAAGAGATGGCGCAGCAAGGGAAGATTAGCAAAAAACAATACCGACTTATTCACCCTGTGGCGACCGCTTCTAGCTGTCAGTCTTCAACAAAGATATATCCCAATTGGACATTGGCGGCGACCGAGCAAACGCCAGCTGCCTTGATTCGGCAAATCAATCAAAATTTATTTGGTTTGAGTCAATATGGAAAGAGTCAACCAGAGCAAGAGTCGTTAGGGATAGGACAGCACTGGCTACCAGCCGAATCGAGTAGCGATGCTGAACGTATCCTTTATGATATGAATCGTCATCCAGCACAAAAGCAGCTGGGCGCGCATATGGTCGATTGGGTAAAGGCGCATCGATTGTGGATGGCAGTTATCGTTTTAATTGTACTGATATCAACGGTGAATTATGCGTGGATGAGCTGGCTGGCATGGCGACGACGGCAAAAAATCATTCTGCAAAATCAACTGATTCGTGATTATGACCAGCAGCTACGTCAATCAGAACGCTTCGCTGTCATCGGTGAGATGAGTGGATCCATCGCCCATGAAATCAATCAGCCGCTGGCGACCATTCAAAATTATGCGCAAGGCTTACTTATTCGCAGTCAAAGCAGTGTCAGCCGCCAAGACGGTAAAGAAAGTACGGTGCTGGATAAAAACTCTGCCCATAGTTTGAATGCGCTAGAAAAGACCCTAACGGACAAGCAAGTGCTAGAAAAGCAAGCAATAGACAAACAAGCGACAGAAAGTGCGTTACAGCAAATTGTTAATGAAACCGAACGGGTCGCGGCTGTTATCAGTAATATTCGGCGCTGGGCAGGGCGCTCGCAGCCGAACAACGTTCAAGTGGACATCGTCACCACCTATGCGCAGTGTATATTGCTACTTGGTGAAAAAGCCTCAAGTATTGGCTTTTGGTTGGCGAGTGACTACCAGACTTTGCAGTTGCCAAGCTTGGTTCTTGACCAGTTATTGATGAATAGTATGCTCAATGCCGAGCAGCAAGGGGCAACGCAGATAATGTTACGTTGTCAGGCAAAAGATTATAATGGTAAATCTTATATCGTATTGCATATAACCGATGATGCAGGCGGTTTTGATGAGGCGCAGTTGCTTGACCATAAACCGTTAGAGGGTAATCAGCAGTTAGTTGAGGGTCAATCACAACAGCGTCTGACTAATAAATACGCCACCAAATCGACCAAAGAAAATGGTTTAGGCTTGGGGCTGATGATATGTCAGCGTTTGTGCAAGTCAATTGGCGGTATGATGCAGCTTGGCAATATCGAATTCCAGCAGGAGCTTAATACTATACAAGCGTTAGATGGTTATCAGCAACGCTTAAAGCGGTCGTTAAATGGTAAAGTGCGCTTGATAAAAATGGAAAACACTCATCCATTAGCAAACAGGGTAGGTGCGCAAGTGTCTTTTTATCTGCCGTTGCATTTGGCAGATGATGCGCAGAAATAAGATAATCAACAGAGACAGTAAGCAAAAGCGAAAGTGAGCAAGAGAGGGTTATCAACAACCAAGCATTTATAAATTTTACAAATTAACTTAATCATAAGGTTGCGTATGAATGCTCAGCATAATTCAGTTAAGCACTCAGAATGGCAAACGCCAGTTGATAGCAATAATGAACCTCTACTGGTTCATATCATCGACGATGAAGAAAGCGTGCGTCATTCCTGTAATTTTTTAATTAGCAGCTTAGGATTGCCGACCCAAGTGTGGTCAAGTGCCCTGACTTTTTTGCAGCAAGTTGATATCTATTATCCCGCGGTGATCGTCAGTGATTTAATGATGCCAGCCATGAGCGGTCAAGCACTACAAGCGCACCTTAATCAACAGGACAGTCCGATAGCGCTTATTGCATTAACTGGTCAAGGTGAGATTGCTGATGCTGTTAATATGCTCAAACAAGGCGCCGCTGATTATTTAGAGAAACCGATTAATAGTCACCGTCTCCAAGAAGCGCTTGAGCGTGCGCAAGTATTAACCCTCAAACGAGCTGAGCTTTATAGTATAAAAAAGCTCTATGCGCAGCTAACCGAGAAAGAAAAACAGGTCGCTCATGAGCTGATGCAAGGCAATCTAAATAAAAATATCGCCGACCATTTAGACATATCGGTACGAACGGTAGAGGTACATCGCTCACAGGTGATGAAGAAAATGCAAGCGCAGCATGTCAGTGAATTGATTCAAAAATTGGTCATGCTTGATTCTTAAAAACTAAAACAGCCATAAAAAAACGCCTAATGAGAAGGCGTTTTATTTTAAATTCAAAATATTTTGCAAAATGAGTTAGCTTAATATCAAACTGTCATCTTCGACCTTTTCACCGCGGGTTTGCTCAAACATATCCAGTAAATCATGCACATCCATGCCTTTACGGATATCGCCAGATACGTCTAATACCACCTGACCTTGATGAAGCATCACAGTACGCGTACCATGAGCTAGAGCCTGCTGCATCGAATGCGTCACCATCATCGTTGTTAGCTGATTGTCGGTGACGATTTTATCGGTTAATTCTAAAACAAACGCCGCTGTTTTAGGGTCAAGGGCCGCCGTATGCTCATCAAGCAGTAGAATCTTAGACGGTTGCAATGACGCCATCAGTAAGCTCACGGCTTGGCGTTGACCACCGGATAACAGGCCCATACGGTCGGTTAAACGATTTTCTAGACCCAATTTTAATACCGATAATTTCTCGCGAAATAAGTCACGGTTATTTTGATTAAGGGCAAAGTTCAAACCACGTTTGCCGCCGCGCTTATAGGCTAGCGCCATATTTTCTTCGATGGTTAGCGCCTCACAAGTTCCCGCCATCGGGTCTTGGAAAACGCGAGCAACCCAATGGGCACGTTGGTGCGCGGTCTTTTTGGTGACATCAATACCATTTAACAAGATTGAACCGCTATCCACGCGCGTGGTGCCACTGACAGCATTTAAAAAGGTCGATTTGCCTGCGCCATTGGTACCGATGACGGTGACAAATTCACCATCGGCGATATTTAAATTGATACCGCGTAGGGCAGGGTTTTCAATGGGCGTTCCAGGGTTAAAGGTCAACCGCAAATCTGTAGCTTGCATCATAATAATTATTCCTTATGGTTGCATATTGACATTAAGCCCGAACTTTACGACTTAAAAATTTATTTTTAGCTTTTGGCAAGACTAAGGCTAATACCACGAGTAGCGCGGTAATCAAGTTCAAATCTTGGGGACCAAATCCGATACTACGTAGCGTACTGCTTGATAGAGCCACTTGAATAAAGAGCTTATAAAGCACCGCACCAACGACCACCGCAAAGGTAATCAGCCAAATACGCTTAGCTGGAATAATGGTCTCGCCGATGATGACCGCTGCTAAACCAATGACAATCGTACCGATACCAATTGAGATATCAGCGCCACCTTGCGTCTGCACAAATAATGCGCCTGCTAACGCAATCAAGCCGTTAGAAATCGCCATACCAATGATGGTCATCCATGAGGTATTGATACCTTGCGCCTGTGCCATGCGTAGGTTTGAGCCAGTCGCCCGCATCGATAAACCCGTTTCGGTACTATAAAACCAGTTTAAAAACAACATGGCCAATAGGACGACGACACCAATAATGAGGCAGCGCATCCAGTAACCATTACCATCACTGACCAAGGTACTAAATACGGTCGTTTCACCTAACAATGGTAAGTTTGGCGCACCCATAATCCGTAGATTGACAGAGTATAAAGCAACCATCACAAGGATACTGGCAAGCAGCTGTAAAATGCCCAGCTTAACGTGTAGCCACGCGGTGACAATACCGGCGACTGACCCTGCTAGCATACCAAAGGCACAAGCAAGCCAAGGATTCACTCCAGCGATGATAGAAATACCCGCGACAGCGCCGCCCAACGGAAAACTACCGTCAGCGGTCAAATCTGGAAAGTCGAGGGTACGAAATGAGATAAGGACGCCAAGCGCCACTAGGCCATAAATCAGACCACTTTCAAGCGCACCAAAAAAAGCAATTAAAGACATAAGAGATCAGTAAGTCATAACCCAGCGTTTAATAAATGATGGCGAGATAATTGAGATAGGCGACATATCGCGCTATCAATCAGCCAACTTTGCTTAAACGACTAAGCGGTGAATTTAACAGATAGAGGTATCTGCAGTTAGGGTCAAGCAAAACCTATTCTTAGAATGCTTGATTATAAGCTTTGCTTATTTACAGCCTTGAAAAAACAAGCCCAGCCTACTGACTGAGAGCTGGGTTTGTCTGCGCTACCTACATAGCCATATCAAAATAGCTATATCCAATTAACCTAGACGATAATTGATAAAAACTATCGTCTAAGAATTAGAGTTAAAAGCGGCAGTTATTCTAACACTACTTTTGCTTTATCGATAACGGCTTGTGGTAGCGTGATGCCTTCGGCTTGCGCATTCTTTGGACTGACATGTAAATCAAGCGATTGCGGCGTATAAACAGGGATTTCGCCTGCTTTTTCACCGTTTAAGATACGCGTAACGATTTTACCGGTTTCGCGGCCCAAATCGTAATAGTTCACTCCTAACGCAGCAACGGCACCGCGTTCAACCGAACTGGTATCAGAGGCAATCAATGGAATCTTACTTTCTTTAGCGATTTGGTACAGTGATTCGTATGCTGAAACCACGTTATTATCCGTTGAGGTATAAATCATATCGACTTTACCTTCAAGGCTACGAGCGGCCATCGCAATATCGTTACTACGCTGCGCAGGCGCTTCGTGAACGTTAATACCAAGCGGGGTCAGATTCTCTTTTAGCGCTTTTAAAACGATGGTTGAGTTTACTTCGCCTGGGCTATAGACATAACCGACGTTTTTTAGACTTGGGATAATTTGACGCATCAAATCGATTTGCGGTGCATAAGGAAGGGCATCAGAGGCGCCAGTAACGTTGGTGCCAGAGCCATCAAGTTTCGGTACCAATTTAGCTGCAACAGGGTCGGTGACCGCTGAGAACACCATAGGAATGCTGCTGGTAGAAGCGGCTACAGACTGAGCCGATGGTGTGGCAATCGCTACGATGACATCTGGTGCATCAGCGACGAATTGTTTGGCAATCTGACCGGCAGTGGCGGTATTACCTTGGGCGCTTTGGAAGTTGATGGTTAAGTTTTCGCCTTCTTTGAAGCCGGCGTCACTTAACTCGTCGATAACGCCTTTACGCACATCATCGAGTGCTGGATGTTCAACGATGGCGGTAATAGCGACCGTTTTCATGACAGCTTTGGCATCGCCGCCCGTTGCAGCGCCGTCAGTGGTGTTGGCATCTTGTGCTGGCTGGTTACAGCCGGTCAAGATAGCGGTGCAAACACCGCCCCATAATAAAGCTTTGGCAAAACGATTTTGATACAACATGGGTCTGACTCCTGAAAATAATAATGTGTCCGTACATTATATAAAAGATAAAAAAGGGTAGCGCTGCCAGCCATTATCCTAGCTGATTGTGTAATCCGTTGTATAGCTGATTATTAATTACCGTCCATTTATTCTTTACTATTGAGTCGCAACTATTTATTAGTGACTATTTACTGACCTTTTGTGCTTCTTTGTCGACATTGATGGCGTTTTTAAGTAAGTCTGCCGATAGGCTAGTACCTTGTTCAGCGGCGTGTTTTGGGCTGACATATAGCGTTAAGGTATTCATCACTTGCGGTGCGATATCTTTGGTCGCTTCACCGTTTAATACCCGATACACCATTTTGCCCGTGGTACGGCCAAAGTCATAATCATTAACCCCAAGTGCCGCCGTCGCACCGCGTCTGACGCTAAACTCATCTGAGGCAATAACTGGGATATCAAGTTCATTAGCCGCATTTGCCATTGCTTCAAAGGCAGAAACCACGTTGTTATCTAATGAGGTATAAATAACCTCTACCTTGCCTGCTAGACTACGAGTCGCCATTGCAACGTCGGTAGGGCGATTGGCAGTAACGCCCAATATCTTAAGCCCACGTGCTGGTGCTGCTTTTTCCAGTTGTTTAAGAACCACCACCGAATTGGCTTCGCCTGGGCTATAAACATAACCAATGGTTTTCACATTAGGGACAATTTTTTGAATATTGTCTAACTGCGGTTCAATAGGTAATTCGCTCGACAAACCAGTCACATTGGTTTGGATAGGCACGTCATTTTCGTCAATTAGCTTGGCTGCCACAGGGTCTGAAATGGCGGTATAAATAACGGGAACAGTTTTAGTCGACGCTACGATTGATTGCGCAGAAGGTGTTGAGATGGCGACGATGGCATCTGGATTGTCACCGGCGAACTGTTTGGCAATTTGCCCAGCCGTTGCGGTATTCCCTTGCGCACTTTGAAAATTAACGGTTAGGTTTTGCCCTTCTGCGTAGCCGTTGTCCGCCAGCTCATCAATAATGCCGCGGCGCATCTCATCTAAAGAAGGATGCTCGACAATTTGCGTGATGGCCAAGGTTTTGGCAGGCTTATCGTTAGTTGCGCTATCATCAGCGTTGACGGCAGGGTCGGTCGCATTATTAGAGCAAGCGGTTAAACCAAGCGCCGCGCTAAAAGCAGCGCCGCACAGGCTAAGGCGTAAAGTAGTGGCAAAGGTCATTTTATTTTGGCTCATAGGTTAAAAATTGCAGGTTACCCGAGTCAATGTTATGTGCATGCTGAGATAACGGGCGAACATAAAGGTAATCAATCCCTTGATGATTACGTCCATATTATGACAGTAATGTAACTTATGGCAATAAGAAAATAAAACGCATTTGTCATTGATTTTATAAAAGTGAATAAAGGCAGATTTTTGTCGATATTTTTATTTTTTGCCCACGCTCTTTTTATTTTGTCACCAATGAATTTTAGGCAAAAAAAAGATGCCACGAAAGCATCTTTTTTATTCTATAAGTACAACCGCATTTAAGCTAACACATCACCAATCACGCAGTTGTCCGGTAAAGTAACCACCGTTAACTGAGTTTTCGGGTTGCCAGTCGATAATACCATGCCTTCTGAGATGCCAAATTTCATCTTACGCGGCGCAAGATTGGTGACGCAAATTACCTTTTTATCCAGCAATTGCTCAGGCTCATAAAACTTACGGATACCGCTAAAGACATTACGCGGTTTGTCTTCGCCAACGTCCAAGGTAAATTGTAAAAGCTTATCCGCACCTTCGACATAATTACAGGCTAAGACGTGTGCCACTTTCATCTCAACTTTGGCAAAGTCTTCAATACCAATATAGTCCGCTTGCCCAGCTTCACTGTCAGTATTAGCCGCTGGTACTGGCTGGGTGTTTACTACTGCTTTTTTATTATCTGAATTATTATCGCTGTTAGCAGTAGGGGCGTCTGCTTGCGCTAACGAGGCCTTTGAATCTTCAACCATTGCCGCAACGTCTTTTTCTTCGATACGCTGCATCAAAGGTTTAAATTTATTGATTTTATGACCAAGTAGCCATTGATTTCGGCTAGCAAAGCTTAAATCATCAATATTTAAGAATTCTTTAGCATTGGCTGTCAGCTCAGGCAATACTGGCGCCAAATAAACCATCAATTGGCGGAAGATATTAATCGCCACCGAGCAGACGTCTTGCACTTCTTTCTCAGTGCCCTCGATTTTGGCAAGCGACCAAGGTTTTTTCTCGTCGATATATTCATTGGCTTTGTCGGCACACTGCATGATTAAGCGCATCGCACGCGAGAACTCACGGTTTTCGTAAGCGGCGGCAATTTCATCACCAGTTTTGGTGATATTTTCTAGTAATTCTGATTCTACGCAATTGTCTGACAGCATACCGTCGTATTTCTTCACGATAAAACCGGCACTACGGCTGGCGATATTGACCACTTTACCCACCAAGTCAGAGTTGACCTTTTGCATAAAGTCTTCTAAATCAAGGTTAATATCTTCAACTTTGTCAGACAGTTTACTGGCGAAATAATAACGCAAGTATTCAGGGTGTAAGTGTTCCGCGTAAGTTTCGGCCTTGATAAAGGTGCCGCGTGACTTACTCATTTTTTCGCCATTGACCATCAAGAAACCGTGGGCAAAAACACCGGTTGGCGTACGGAACTCGCTGCCGGCTAGCATCGCTGGCCAAAATAGCGCATGGAAATAAACGATGTCTTTACCGATGAAATGATACACCTCGGTTTTATGCTCGTTTTCTTGCATCCAATAACGGTCAAAATCAAGCGCTTGGTCGCTACCTTCGCGCTTATCACATAGGTTTTTAAAGCTTGCCATATAGCCAACTGGTGCATCTAGCCAGACATAAAAGTATTTTTCTGGCTCATCGCTTGGTGTATCTGGGATTTGAAAACCAAAATACGGCGCATCACGCGAGATATCCCAGCTGGTCAGACCCGCGTCAAACCATTCTTGCAGTTTATTGGCGACGGAGACTTGCAAGCGATTTTCGCTACGCGTCCAATCTTTTAAGAATTGCTCAAACTCAGGCAAATCAAAGAAATAATGCTTAGAAGTTTTAAGCACGGGCGTCGCATTAGATAGCGTTGAATGCGGATTGATAAGGTCGGTTGCATCATAAGTGGTACCGCATACCTCACAATTATCGCCATATTGGTCAAGCGCGCTGCATTCAGGGCATTCTCCTTTGACAAAACGATCGGCTAAAAACAGCTGCTTTTCAGGGTCAAAAAGCTGCTTGACGTCCTTTGTGCTGATATGTCCGGCGCTATTAAGGCGACGATAAATCAGCTCAGAGAAATGCTTGTTTTCTTCTGAATGGGTGCTGTGATAATTATCAAAGTCAATCAAAAATTTGGCAAAATCGGCTTCATGTGAGGCTTTTACCGAGGCGATTTGCTCTTCTGGGGTGACGCCATTGGCTTCTGCTTTGAGCATAATCGCCGTACCGTGTGCATCATCAGCGCAGACATAGGTGACCTGATGGCCTTGTGCTTTCATCGCACGTACCCAAATGTCGGTCTGAATATATTCTACAAGATGCCCCAAATGGATATAGCCATTGGCGTAGGGCAGCGCACTGGTTACTAAAATCTCACGCACTTTTGTCACCTATATTTTTATATAAACGGGTTGATTTTCAAACGTCTCGAGCACTTTATGAGGAGTCAGCACCGTATTATCAATGCTAAATTATTAACACTTAAAACGTCCAATAACTCTAAAAAAGAGAAGAATTAAAAAAGTGCGCCTATGATACCGTAATTCGGCCGATTTTGTGATATTACCTTGGTAATTAAATCGATGCTAAGACAGTGATTAACTATATTTAGCATTTATATGGTTATTTGTTTGATAGAGGAAATTAGCTTTATTTAAAGTCAGCTATGCTAAAACTAACATAAAAAACCCACCCAGCAATTTGCTAAGTAGGTTTAATGAATAAGTGGATTCGATGAAAGGGTAGATTTCTGTGGTATTTATAGTCCGTTTTTATATTTTAGCTACTTTTTAGAACGAGCCAAACATCGTTCCTAAAATGATAATAACAACCACCGCAATAAGTGGGATTACTATAGTGACCATAGCAACGTTTAGATAAGATTGCTTATGCGTCAAACCACAAATCGCCAGCAAGGTAATGACCGCACCACTATGTGGCAAGGTGTCTAAACCGCCTGCTGCCATCACAGCGACTCGGTGCATCAGCTCTGGGTCAATGCCAGCAGCGACAGCCATTCTCAAATAGTCTTCGCCCAGCGTCGATAGAGCGATACTTAAGCCACCAGAAGATGACCCCGTAATACCAGCCAGCGTGGTCATAGCGACCGCCTCTGAGATAAGTGGGTTGCCAGGGGTTAGGTTTAAGATACTGTCACGAATAATAAGGAAACCTGCTAATGAGGCAATAACTGCGCCATAACCAACTTCCGAGGCCGTATTAAAAATTGGCAACATTGAGTCATAAGTTCCACGGTTAATGGTTTTTTGTAGATTGTTCCAATGTCCAATACGCAGCACAATGAGTACAGTACAAGCAACGACCAATGAGATGATAATTGACCATAACCCAAGTGAACCTGCGATATTTAAGTCCGGAAACTGGGCTTGTAAACCGCTAAAATCCATCGATGGAAAAATAAAGTAAGTTAATAAAGCGTTTAGTGCGATGACCAGCACCAGCGGGATCATAGCAACGGTAAAGGAACTGTGATGCGTGCTCGCCAAATTGGTTTCTACTGTTGCGCTACCAACACCACCCACATCACTTTCATCATGCTGACCATAGCCTTCACCTGCTGCAACGGCTTTTTTGGCTCTTGATTGTAACCACAACCAGCCACAAAAGAACATTATAAGACCGCCTACAATACCCAAAATAGGGGCAGCAAAAACGTTGGTATTGTAATAAGGGATGGGAATTGCATTTTGAATTGCTGGCGTGCCAGGCAATGCAGTCATAGTAAAGGTAAACGAACCTAGCGCAATTGCAGCTGGAATCAAGCGTTTAGGAATATCCGCAGCTTTAAACAAGTCTTTAGCGATCGGATAGATTGCAAATGCCACCACAAATAATGACACACCACCGTAGGTCAAAATAGCGCATACTAAAATAACGGCCAAAATAGCTTTGCTGGCACCGAGCTTTTCGACCACGGTTTTGGCAATCGCTGTTGCCGCACCTGAGTCTGCCATTAAGCGCCCAAATAGTGCCCCGAGTAGGAAGATAGGGAAAAACTTTAGCAAAAATCCACTTAATGCACCCATAAATACATCAGTATAGGCAGGAATGCTGCTTAAGAAATCACCTGAAAGTAATACAGCCAACATCGCCATAATCGGTGCCAAAATCAGCACGGAATAGCCGCGATAAGCAAAGAACATCAATAATAATAAAGTGATAATAATAGCAAATGTGCTAAACATGAAAGCCTCTCCTTAGCCGATGTTAAATAGCGAATAAATAACGTTTGCTACTACGTCATGTACAGGCGATAGTAATATCGCTATTATCAAATAGCCCAAACGTGAAATACCGCTCCCATTTCCTTATGGTTATTCTCTAGTCGCTGTGAGAATAATATGTTAAGTTAGCATAAGAATTTTAAATAAGATATATCGATACGCAGTGTATTGCTTTTAGAATAACTGTGTCTATTGGTTGGTAAGACGAGAGTTGCCATGATGTGAGTTGCATCATGCAGGAAAAATCATTAAATAAAATATAAAAAGTGACTTGCAAGGAGATAAGCATGAGTCAATCAAAAGTATATAGCAGCGCAGCAGAGGCGTTAAAAGGTATCGTTAGTGACGGTCAAACTCTCGCTATTGGAGGGTTCGGTTTGTGCGGTATTCCTGAAGCGCTGATTGAAGCATTACGTGATAGTAGGGTCAAGGAATTAACCTGTATCAGTAATAATGCCGGTGTCGATGATTTTGGTTTGGGCTTACTATTACAAACGCGCCAAATTAAAAAAATGATTTCATCGTACGTAGGTGAAAATAAAGAGTTTGAGCGTCAATACTTATCAGGCGAGCTAGAAGTTGAGCTAACGCCGCAAGGCACGTTAGCGGAAAAACTGCGTTCAGGCGGCGCTGGTATTCCAGCGTTTTATACCGCAACTGGCGTTGGCACACAAGTGGCTGAAGACAAGGAGACGCGCGAGTTTGATGGTCGTACCTATGTGCTTGAGCATACTTTGCGGGCAGATGTGGCACTAATTAAAGCACAAAAGGCTGACAAAGCCGGCAACTTAATTTTTAATAAAACAGCGCGTAACTTTAATCCAGATTGTGCGATGGCGGGTAAAGTTACGGTTGTCGAAGTTGAGGAAATCGTAGAGATTGGGCAGCTAAACCCCGATGAGATTCATCTGCCGGGTATTTTTGTCCAACGTATTGTCTTAAATAATAATCCCGAAAAACGTATTGAAAAAACTACTACCAAAGCAGCCACTACACGCGCTTAAATGAAAGATTATTTAATAGTTTTAATGAAAAAATAACAATAGGCTTTGTAAAAAATAAGGAAATTATCATGGCATGGACAAGAGAGCAGATGGCACAGCGTGCCGCTCAAGAATTAAAAGACGGCTATTATGTTAATTTAGGTATTGGTTTACCGACCCTAGTCGCCAACTATATCCCTGAGGGCGTCGATGTTTGGCTTCAGTCTGAAAACGGTTTACTCGGTATTGGCGAGTTTCCAACCGAAGAAAATGTCGATGCGGATTTAATCAATGCGGGCAAGCAAACCGTAACCACTGAACCCGGTGCCAGCTATTTTAGTAGTTCAGAGTCGTTTGCGATGATCCGCGGCGGTCATGTCAATCTTGCGATATTGGGCGCGATGGAAGTATCCGAAAAAGGCGATTTGGCCAACTGGATGATTCCGAAAAAAATGGTCAAAGGCATGGGCGGCGCGATGGATTTGGTGGCTGGCGTGCAGCGGGTGATTGTGCTGATGGAGCAAGTCAACAAACATGGCGAGCCAAAAATCCTTGCCGACTGTGAGCTGCCACTAACGGGTAAAGGGGTGGTCGACCGTATCATTACCGAGCTTGCCGTATTAGATGTCACTGACAACGGTCTAAAATTGGTTGAGCTGGCAGAAGGCGTAAGTTTTGAGGAGTTACAAGAAAAAACGCCAGTGAGCATTACTCAATAAGCCTGTTTAATAAACAAGCGGGTAATATAGGCATCCAAACAACCTATTTAATAATGGACTATAAAATATGGCGACCACATTACAACAAGATTTGACCGGCAAAGTGGCATTAGTCACTGGCGCTGCAAGCGGCATTGGCCGTGATATCGCTGAAACCTATGCTAAAGCAGGCGCTGCCGTTGGTATTGCTGATATTAATCTGGCAGCCGCACAGCAAACGGTCGATGCTATCGAATCCGCTGGCGGACGTGCGTTAGCGATCGCCATGGATGTGACCTCAGAGGGTGCCGTAAATTCTGGCGTACAGCAATTAGTGGATACCTTTGGTGGTATAGATATTCTTGTATCAAATGCGGGTATTCAAATCATTGACCCGATTCATAAAATGGCGTTTGCTGACTGGAAAAAAATGCTTGCTATTCATTTAGATGGGGCATTTTTAACCACTAAAGCGGCTGTGCAGCATATGTATAAGGCTGACAAAGGCGGTACAGTCATTTATATGGGCTCGGTGCACTCGCATGAAGCGTCATTATTTAAAGCACCGTATGTTACTGCCAAGCACGGACTACTTGGACTGTGCCGGGTGTTGGCAAAAGAAGGCGCTGAACATAATGTACGCGCACATGTCATTTGTCCCGGTTTTGTCAAAACACCATTAGTCGAGAAACAAATCCCGCAACAAGCGGTTGAAAAAGGCATCAGTGAAGAATCTGTGGTAAATGACATTATGTTGGTCAATACCGTTGATAAAGAATTTACCACGGTTGATGATATCGCTCAATTGGCATTATTCTTAGCGGCTTTTCCAAGCAATGTATTTACTGGGCAGTCTATCGTCGCCAGTCATGGTTGGTTTATGAATTAATAGTTTGGTCAATGGATAGATTTGCGGGCTGTTTGCTTGGTTTAAGCATCATTCGCTTGCTAATAAAACCTCAATCCTTTAGCATTTGATTTTATGTTAATTTGAGCCAATAATATTGGCTCTTTTTTATGAGCGCCTGTTGCCCTATTTTGCGCTGCACGGAGTAAAAGCGATGAATAATAAAGACTTGGCGTTGACCTATGCCGAAAAAATAAGCCGTGCTATCGAGCAGCAGCAGTATGAGCAAGCGATTGAAGAGATTCAAAACCTGCGTCCTATCGATATAGCTGATTTATTGGCATTAATTGAACCCAAACTCGCTTGGCAGCTCCTTGCGCATTTGCCCAATCGCTCGACGATATTTGCTTATTTAGACCCAGATAGTCAAGTGGCGCTCGCTTATGTCTTTCCGCGCGCTATTTTAGCCAAGATAGTCGGTGAGATGCCATCTGATGAACGGACTGATTTGTATAAGCGCTTAAGTCAAGACCAACGCGACGTGTTATTACCTGCCTTAGCGCAGGCGAAGCGTGAGGATATTCGCCGTCTATCGGCCTATGAAGAAGGCACAGCTGGTGCCTTGATGAGCTCTGATTATGCGACGTTAGGGGCTGAGATGACTGTCGCCGAAGCCTTGGACGCGCTACGTTTAGAAGCGCCCGATGCCGAAACTATTTATCATGCTTATGTGATTGATGACGCGCGTAAGCTCTTGGGCGTGGTGTCATTAAGGGTGCTTATTTTATCATCGCCTGAGCAGCTGATTAAAGACATCATGGTCAGCTCGGTCATCTCTTCTGATGTCAACGATGATCAAGAAGACGTTGCGAAAACTGTTGCCCGTTATGACTTAATCTCCCTACCCATTACTGATGCCAGTGGGGCGTTGGTTGGTATCGTCACTCATGATGACGCGATGGACGTGGCAAGTGATGAAGCCACGGATGACTTCCATAAGTCAGGCGGTGTCTCGACCATGGTTGGGCGCTTAAAAGACGTCAGTATTACTGTCCTTTACCGTAAGCGGGTTTTTTGGCTGGTGTTTTTAGTATTTGGCAACTTGCTGTCGGGGCTAAGTATTGCTAACTTCGAAGACGTCATTGCGGCAAACTTAGTATTGGTATTTTTCTTACCTTTACTGGTTGATAGTGGCGGTAACGCCGGCTCGCAATCAGCGACTTTAATGGTACGTGCTTTAGCGACGGGTGATGTGGTGATGCGTGATTGGTTTTCACTCCTTGGCCGCGAAGCCTTAGTTGCCCTGCTGCTCGGGGCGACGATGGCCGTTGCCATTGCCCTTATTGGCTATGTGCGCGGTGACGCGACCGTCTCTTTGGTTTTGGCACTAAGTATGCTGTGCGTTGTTATGATTGGTAGTGTCATTGGCATGAGTCTGCCTTTTATACTCAATAAACTCGGTTTTGACCCTGCAACCGCCAGTGCGCCTTTGATTACTTCAATCAGTGATGCCTCGGGTGTACTGATCTATTTATTCATCGCTTCTAAATTTTTACCGATTGGTTAGTTTGTTTAATAAACGGTCATTTACATAAGACCGCTTAAATAAAAAAATAACACCAATTTTGACCCTCATACCTACTGACAGTGTGGTTTTTTTATAGCGCCCATTGAGCTACACTGTATCTATATAAAAGCATTTGGCAAAAGTTTTATGGGCTAAAGTTTTAGCTAAGAGTTTTTTTAAACAATTTTAAACAGTTATTGTTTAAAAAGATTCATCGTTTTTGCCAAATTTAACCATCGATATAGGTAGTAGAGGTAGCTATGTTTAATTTTATAAAAAAAAGAGCATCTTCGAAATCCGAATCTCCGCAGCAACAAGCGGCTCGTGATAGCGCCGTTGATCAAGTGTTGCTCAATTACCATTTGGGTAATAACAGTCTTGCAACTATGGTCACAGGTCTAGAGCGCGATGGCGATGAGCTGACTTTGGATTTGCGTCTGCCGCAAGATAGCGACCCTGAGACCATTCAGCAAGAGCTTGGCAATCTACTGCATCCGCATGGCATCAGAGTGATTCATATGAATGTGCGCCTGCCAGCGCCTGCAAAAGGCGCGGGCTCAAGCCTACCGAAAGCCATGCCAAAAACCACTAACGCGATGGAAAAGCAGACCAAACCCTCTGCAAATACAAATAGCAGCAATCAGGCTGAACCGCCGATTACGAAAGCGGCGCCGACGCAAGCGTCCTTAACGGCGCATCCGCGTATCCGCCATATTATCGTCGTCGCTTCGGGTAAAGGCGGCGTTGGTAAATCAACCACTACCGTTAATATCGCCTTAGCATTACAGAAATTGGGCAATCGGGTTGGCGTGCTAGACGCTGATATTTATGGACCAAGTATGCCGACGATGCTGGGCGTGGACAAAGTCAAACCTGAGCTAGAAAACGAGCAATTTGTACCTATTGAAGCGCATGGTTTGGCAATGCTATCGATTGGTAGCTTGCTCGATGGTGATAATACACCTGTGGCGTGGCGCGGACCAAAAGCCACTGGCGCCTTAATGCAGCTGTATAACCAAACCAATTGGCCGCAGCTCGATTACTTAGTCATCGATATGCCGCCTGGTACTGGCGATATTCAGCTGACATTGGCGCAGCGCATTCCGGTAACGGGTGCGGTGATTGTGACGACGCCGCAGCATATCGCCTTACTTGATGCGCAAAAAGGCATCGAGATGTTTAATAAAACCAATATTCCAGTACTTGGCGTGGTTGAAAATATGGCGCTGCATACCTGTAGCAACTGTAACCATACTGAAGCGATTTTTGGTACGGGTGGCGGCGAAAAAATCGCTGAGCAATACCATGTGCCACTCTTGGGTCAGTTGCCACTTGCTAGCGGTATTCGCGCCCAAGTGGATAAAGGTGAGCCGAGCGTGTTGGCCGATGATGAATTTGCGCCGTATTATCTAAGTATTGCTAAAAATATCGAAGCCAATATCAATAAATTTGCCAAACCAGTTGATGATAAGCGGATTTTCTAATAGTTTTTAATGGCTTCTAAAGTTAGTAAAATAGCCTAAGCATATAAAGTCTTACAATCTAAATGACTTTGAATTTTAAAAAGGAAGTATCGTGAGTCTATCCATTTATCAACGTCATTTAGATACTATCCCCAAGCAATATCAGCTCCTAAAGCTATTTCGTCCGCCGATATACGTGATTGAGCTGTCGAATAATCAAGTAAGCGCGGTTTGCTACTATAAAGATGGCAGTGGCAAACGCTATCAGGTTAATGCAGATTTTAGCAATCGCCGAATGGTGATTGCTGATTTTTTACAAGCAGTACAAGCTATGACTGATTTATTGCTTAAGTTTTCTAGGCATCCGTTTGGCATAAGTTCTTTTGCAGTAGTCAATGTGACAGAAGAACTTATAGATGGTTTGACGATGATAGAGATTAAAGCTATTAGAGAAGCCGTTTGGGCTGCTTCAGGACAAGCGAAGAGAAGAATCGTCAGCAGCATGGTTAGCTACCAAGGACAGGTAGTCTCGTAATGAATTTTGGCTAGGATGCCTTAACCATGAAGCAAAATAATAATCATCAACCTATCGCTAATCACTTGAGAGTAGTTGAGATTGACCAGCTTATTCAAAACGGTCAACCTAACTTAGGCGTTTTTGCTAACGTTAAGCGCATCAACTATCTTGACTATCATAGTTATCTTATCTCGCAAAAAGCGCTGCCAAACTGGCGCAAAGCGCTTAAAGCCAACCAATTTTGTTTTATCCAAATTATCGAGCCGCCTTATCGAGTTTGCCTAGCACTGGCGACGATTAAGCTTGCGACCAGCGCCTTCGTTTATCTTTATCATGATGAAACTAGTGAGCTAGAAGTTTGCGAAGCCTTGCAACCTTTGCCGCGGCAGACCTTATTAGAAGGCGATTGCTATCAAGGTCAAATGGCGTTTACCCATGATAAGCTGACCGTAACATTGGATTTTACGCCTTCGCAGATTAACGTTGTGCTAGATAGTCAAAACCTTGCACTCAATGCAACCTTAGCAAGACAATCACAGCCACTAGCTATCTGTACACCAACGGGCAGACGCGGTTGGACCTTTACCCAAAAAGAGCCGCTGACAGCAATATCTGGACATCTACTTATTAAATCTCATTCAACATCTAATATTACTGTTCCTGATGCTAAAGCCAAGCAAATCGACTTTACTGACACGACTATTGCCAATCTAGATTGGACGCTTGGCTATATGCGCCACAAGACCAATTGGTTTTGGACTTGTATTAATAGCTACTTGCCAGACGGTCGTCATTTTACTCTTAACTTATCGATGGGTGTCAATGAAACCGGCGCCAGTGAAAACGCTTGCTGGCTTGATGGGCAGATAGTGTATTTGCCGCCTGTGATGTTTGTACGTCAAAATTTGGATGCAGCTGCGCAGCATACTTGGCGTATTTATCATCAAAATCTTGGCTGGAGCAAGGTTGATATTGATTTAACCTTTACGCCGATGACTGTCTATAAAAAGACCGATAACTTCGGTGTGCTCGCCAGTATCTTTGAGCAATGGCTTGGTTTGTATAGTGGTGAGATACGGCTAGTAGATGAGGTGATTAAGCTTGATAAGGTAATGGGCTTAGCGGAAGATCATTTTGCTAAATGGTAGCTTATGAGCGCTTATGATGCACTTATAAATAGCAGGTTTAACTTTAAAGTCGTTGCCGCTCTATAAATTGCGCCGTCAATTCCGTATAATCGTCGCTATCAAAATATCATTCATATCATCATCTCGATTTTATATTTGCTAAGGAACAACAATGTCTATCAAGTCTGACCGCTGGATTCGTAAAATGGCCGAAGAACATGGCATGATTGAACCATACGAGCCAGGTCAAGTACGTTTTAATGATGCCGGCGAGCGTTTGGTCAGTTATGGCACCTCAAGCTACGGTTATGATGTACGCTGTGCGCCTGAATTTAAAGTCTTTACCAACGTGCATTCAGTGATTGTAGACCCAAAAAACTTCGATGAAAAAAGCTTCATTGATGTCATCGGTGACGAGTGTATCATTCCGCCAAACTCTTTTGCTTTGGCGCGCACGATGGAGTATTTTCGTATTCCGCGTGATGTATTGACGATTTGTCTTGGTAAATCGACCTATGCACGCTGCGGTATCATCGTCAACGTCACACCACTTGAGCCTGAGTGGGAAGGGCATGTGACGTTGGAATTTAGTAATACCACCAACTTGCCTGCGCGTATTTATGCGGGCGAGGGCGTGGCACAGATGCTGTTTTTTCAAAGCGATGCGGACGACGTTTGTGAGACCAGTTATAAAGACCGCGGCGGTAAATACCAAGGTCAGCGCGGTGTGACACTGCCAAGAACTTAATACTCAAGCACTTAAACGCCAAGAGATTAAGTGTTTTTGAGCCTGTTAGCATTTTGGACTGACCATAAAAAAAGCCAGCATATGGAATATGACTGGCTTTTTTATGGCTAATTCTTTCGGCTATTTTAAAGTCGATTTTTTAACATAATTATTTTAAAACTTTTAACCCTGCTTTATTATCGCGCTTAGGTTTTGGGGCAGCAGTACTTTTCTTGGAGGTAGTCGCTGCGTCTTCTTCAGGGACATAATCATCGTATTCATTAGGGTCAAAAAACATCCCTTGCGAATTTTCTTTGGCATAAATCCCCATTACCGCCGTCAATGGTACCCAAATCTCTTGCGAGACACCGCCGAAGCGCGCACTAAAATGAATATAATCATTTTCCATGCTCATATTACCGGTCGCACGGCTAGCAATGTTGAGCACGATACGTCCGTCTTGGATATGCTCTTTAGGGACTTGGACATTGTCAGCAGTAGCATCTACCATCAGGTATGGGGTGAGCGCATTGTCCTCTATCCATTGATATAGCGCGCGCACCATATAGGGACGTGTTGGGGTAATAGAGGTGGTTTCTTCGCTCATTTTTTGGTTTCCTTATGCATTATTATTAAATACTGTCTCGTTTGCGATAAAGTCGTATTTATAGAAAAATCATTCACTATATCGCTATTCTATATCAGAGTCTATTTTAGGGGAGTCATCAGCGGTTGTCTAATTAACGTACGCTTTTTTGAAAGCTGTCACGTTCAAAGACCCGTTTTTGATAGTCAAATAGGGGGCGGCTGATAGCACGCGGTAGCTCAATGCCCATCTCTTCCAATCTCCATAACAAAGGCGCTAATAGCACGTCGCACCAACCAAACTCGTCGGCCATAAAATAAGGTTTATGAGCAAATAAAGGCGACAAAGTAATCAAGGAGTCGCTTAGCTGCTTTTTCGCCAAGGCTGCTTGCGCTTTGTTAAAACTGTCCGGATGCATCAGCAATCGTTTGCCGAGCACTAACCAATCATGTTGTATACGCCAAGCCAATTGACGAAACTGGGCGCGCTCTTGCGGCGTATCTGGCAATAGTTTATTGGCATGATAACGCTCCTCAAGGTATTCGAAGATAACGTTAATCTCATATAGCGCAATCTCACGCTGTTGCAAAACAGGCAAAGTGTGATAGGGGTTGAGCTCGGTCAAGTCTTCCGGACGCTCAGAATGCAGGCGTGATAAATAATAGGCAAGCTTTTTTTCTTCAAGCAATAGGCGGACCACATGGCTGTTGTAGCCATCGTCAGCGTATAAAATCAGCTGACTACTTGGAATGTCATTCGCATCAATCATGGAAGCCTAATGTATTAATAAAGCCTATTATCGTAAACAATGTCGCTGCGTTTATCAAGGTAGCGTACGTAAACATTGCATATAAGGCGATTTCTTAATAGAAGATTTTATAATTAATGGTCTAATTAGACATAAAAAAGCACTACCGAAGTAGTGCTTATTTTTTAGATTAACTTTGGATCTTTATTGCTTTATTATTTTACGTCTTTCCAGAATTCTTTATTCAATAAGTAAACTGGAATGAGTAGTACTAATAAGAATAAAATCACAAAGAAACCGATTACTTGGCGGTCATGACGTACTGGCTCTGCCATCCACGCCATAAAGTTAACCAAGTCACCAACTTCAGATTCAAACTCTTCTTCACTCAAGGTTTCTTGCATATTATGCAACACATGCGGCATAGCAGCGTTTGCAAGTACTAAGTTGTTCGAGCCCCAAGGACGGCTTGGATCTTCATAGAACGATAGAAGGTAAGTATAAACCCAGTCATCACCGCGTAGTCTTGTTTCAAGTGACAAGTCCGGAGGTGCCGCGCCAAACCATGATGCTTGAACATCAGGGTCGATTTCAGCATTGATATGGTCACCGATTTCATCGGTGGTGACCATCAAATACTTTTCAACCAGCTCAGGCGGTATCTCTAAGTCTTTAGCAATGCGCGAATGACGAACATATTTTGCTGAGTGACATCCAGCGCAGTAGTTCATAAAGATTTTCGCGCCGTTTTGTAGCGAACCCTTATTGGTAAAATCAATAGGAGCTGTACTACAAGCTAAGTGTTCAACCACACCATCAGCATTGGTAAAAGTACCACATCCACCACCTGATGCGCTTGCAGTGCCAGCAGTCAACGTCAACGTCAGCGCGGCGCCTAAGCCTAGACCAGCTAGGGATTTAATTAGCGTGCTCATTAGTGACCTCCGGTAACGCGTTCTGGTGGCTGTTTACACTTCTCAATAGCTGTGTAGAACGGCATCAATAAGAAAAACAAGAAATACAGAATAGTAAAGATACGTGCCAAAATTGTCGCTGTTGGCGTTGCAGGTGTCGCACCCAAGTAGCCTAATACCACAAAGCTGATAGCAAAGATAGTAAGGGCAATCTTAGACAAAATACCTTTATAACGTATCGAGCGTACAGGCGATCTATCAAGCCATGGGATTAAGAATAGGAAGGCAATCGCACCGCCCATTGCAATCACACCACCAAGCTTATTAGGAACCGCACGTAAGATGGCATAAAAAGGTGTGTAGTACCATACTGGTGCAATATGCGCAGGTGTTTTCAGTGAGTTTGCTGCTTCAAAGTTTGGTGGCTCAAGGAAGAAACCGCCGCCTTCTGGGAAGAAGAATACCACTGCAAAGAAACAGATAAAGAAGACCACAATACCAACCATGTCATGCACAGTATAGTACGGATGGAATTCGATACCGTCTAATGGTACGCCATTCTTATCTTTTAGCTTTTTAATATCAATGCCATCAGGATTGTTCGAACCAACGTGATGCAGCGCCACTAAATGCATAAACACTAAGCCGACAAGGACAAGTGGAATAGCAACAACGTGCAAAGCAAAGAAGCGGTTTAAGGTGATACCTGAGATGATATAGTCACCACGTACCCATTCAGCAAGACCATCGCCAATGACAGGTAGAGCTGCAGGTAAGTTTAGAATAACCTGAGCGCCCCAGAATGACATGTTGCCCCAAGGAAGTAGGTAACCGAAGAAACCTTCTGCCATCAATGCGAGGTAAATACCCATACCGATAAGCCAAATAAGCTCACGCGGTTTTTGGTATGAACCATATAGCAAGGCGCGGAACATATGCAGGTATACGACGACGAAGAACGCAGATGCGCCCGTCGAGTGCATATAACGGATGAGCCAGCCTCCTTTGACATCACGCATGATATATTCAACAGACGCAAATGCCCCTTCGGCACTTGGGTTGTACATCATTGTTAGCCAAATACCAGTCACTAGCTGGTTGACCAATACCACCATTGATAACACGCCAAAGAAGTACCAAAAGTTAAAGTTCTTTGGTGCATAGTACTTTGACATATGATATTCATAGGTTTCAGTCGCAGGAAAGCGCGCGTCTACCCAATGCATTAACTTTTTACCCATGCTCATATTAAGCCTCCCCAATCGTCAAGATAGTACCATCCATGCTGTACTCTGGGATTGGTAAGTTAAGCGGTGCAGGGACACCACTATAAACACGACCCGATAAGTCGTATTTAGAGCCATGACATGGGCAGAAAAATCCACCGTACCAGTCATTACCGCCTAAATCAGCTGCGCCCACATCAGGACGGTAGTTTGGTGCGCAGCCTAAATGTGTACAGACGCCTTCTACCACCAAGACTTCTGGTGATAAAGAGCGCTCAGGGTTTTTACAATATTCTGGTTGTAGCGACTCATCTGAATCAGGGTCTGACAGTAATGGCTTCACTGATTCTAAGGTGGTCAGCATCTCTTCAGTGCGCTTGACCACAAAGATAGGTTTGCCCCGATATTTGACGACAATCATCTGTCCTGCTTCGATAGAACCAATATCTTGGGTCACTGCAGCACCTGCAGCCTCGGCTTTTGCGCTCGGAGTCCAAGAACGGACAAAAGGTGTCGCCACAGCAGCTACCCCAGCTGCACCAATGACGGCAGTCGAGGCAATAAGAACTCTACGACGTTGTACGTTAACGCCTTCGGCATGGCTCATTAATACTTCCTCCAGGTGAATGAAATGGGATTATCCCACACTGGGTTTGTGGCTTAGAAAAATGACAATTATCAAGCCACGTTAGCTGTGCCTAATTTTGCTAATTGTTGCTATTCTAAGCTATTTCGGTCATAAAATAAATTATTGTGTTAAAAATAAAGCAGCCTTGAGAAAGCGTACTTCAGTGTTAAACAAGATAATTAGTCTAAAACTGCTTAATTATCAATATTTAACCTACCTTAAAGTACGCTTTTTTATCAACAAGACTATTATGAATAATGACCTTATAATTAATAAGGGTATTCAGCAATAGGGAATGATACTTGAAATCAAGACAATGTTCACTAACTTTCCGCACATTACACGGTTGTAAGTGGTCGTAAGCTATTTATAACCCTTAACTATGTCCAATATAAAGCATGCCTAATATAAAAGTTATAAGGTCATAAATGGCGATACATAGTATTAACTCTCAAGCGTATGCCAGCGCTCAAGCTTAGTCATCATCTCATCTTCGATGACTAATAAACGCTCACTGGCAGCCGTAGCGGCTTCCATATCTTTCGTAAACCATGAACCGTCAGCCAGCCTTTCTTCTAGCTCCGTTTGCTCAGCTTCTAACGCAGCAATTTCTTTTGGCAAATTATCGAGTTCGCGCTGTTCATTGTAGTTGAGCTTTTTGGCAGCGGTATTAGACTTTACCGTGACCGTAGTTTTATTGTTAGCTTTGCTAATAGCAGCATTATCGTTAGACGATTTAGCATTCTTAGCTTTCGCTTCTTCTTCACGGTTTTTTTGTATCAAGTATTCTTGATAGCCACCGACATATTCTTTGACGATGCCATTACCATTTTCATCCGTGTCAAATACCCAAGTAGAGGTAACGACGTTGTCCATAAATGAGCGGTCATGGCTAATCAGCAAGATAGTACCGTTGAAGCTGGCGACCGATTCTTCTAAAAGCTCCAGGGTGGCCATATCCAAGTCATTGGTTGGCTCATCGAGTACCAAAATATTGGCAGGCTTTAATAATTGCTTGGCAAGTAGTACGCGATTACGCTCACCACCTGATAAGGCTTTAACAGGCGTACGCGCACGCTCTGGGGCAAATAAGAAATCTTGCAAATAGCTCATGATATGCGTTTTGCGCCCGCCAACTTCTACGAAGTCAGAACCTTCTGAGACGTTTTGCGCCACGCTGGCTTCTAAATCCAACTGATCACGCAGCTGATCGAAAAAGGCAATTTGTAAATTGGTGCCAAGCTCGACCGTGCCTGTTTTGGTGACTTCATCATCAGACATATCGAGCAGGGCTTTAATCAGCGTGGTTTTACCCGCGCCGTTGGGACCGACGATACCAATTTTGTCACCGCGCATAATCATGGTACTAAAGTTATCGACCAAGACGTTGCCATCATATTCTAGATGCAGGTTCTTAACTTTACAAACTAGCTTGCCGCTTTTCTCGCCTTCACCCATAGTGATATTGACGTTACCGACTTGCTCGCGGCGGCCTTTGCGCTCTTCACGCAGGGCTTTTAGCTCGCGGACACGGCCTTCATTACGGGTACGGCGAGCCTTGATACCTTGGCGAATCCAAACTTCTTCTTGTGCCAATTTTTTATCAAAATTAGCGTTGTTCTTTTCTTCAGCGAGTAGCTGCTGCTCTTTTAATTCTTGATAACGCGCATAACCTTTAGCGCCTTGGGTCACGTCATAGCTGGTCAATTGTCCACGATCAAGCTCAACGATACGGGTGGCGAGCTTATTGACAAATGCTCTATCGTGCGTCACGAACAATAACGTCAGACCTTGCCAGTCGAGTAAAAAGCGCTCCAACCATTCGATGCTTTCAACGTCTAAATGGTTGGTTGGCTCATCGAGTAATAGCACATCAGGCTTAGTGACTAGTGCACGAGCAAGTAGCACACGGCGTTTACGACCGCCAGACAATGAAGACAGGTCAGCTTCAGGATCAAGTCCCATAGTCGTAATTAGACGGGTTGCATCACGCTCTAAATCCCAGCCATGTACTGCATCGATATCGTGTTGCAAGGTTGCCATATGCTCGCAAGCGTCCATATCGCCATTGGCACACATATCGACTTGCTTATTATAGTTAATCAGCAAATTGGCGGTGTGGCGGCTACCGCCCATCACGATGTCTAAGATACGTCCGCTGGTTTCAGGAACGTCTTGCTCTAACATCGCAACACGCATGCTGCTATTTTTGATAATCTCGCCGCTGTCAGGCTGCAATGACCCATTTATCAGTTTAAATAAAGTAGATTTGCCTTCGCCATTACGGCCAATCAAACAAACGCGCTCGCCTGCATTGATTGAAAAATCGATGCCATCGAGAATAGGAGCCACGCCAAATGCCAAGTGAATATCTTTTAAATGTATCAATGCCATAGAATATCTTAAGCTTATATAATAGTGAGGTAAGGGTTGTTGCAAAATTCCTAGCAGTATAACATGCTGCCACCTAACTGTAGTATGCGTAAATGCCTTTTTGACTTCCTCCCCTTCTTAAAAGCGAAGGGGATTCCTACTCAAGACGGCCAAGCCCGACCGCGAGTATGTTTTTTGCTCCATTAACGTCCCGTTGATGGGTCGTTTTACAAGAACGACAGAACCACACTCTTATACCAAGACCCGCTCTACCTTTCGGACTGTCTTGGCGTGAGCCGCAACACGAGCAGGTTTGGGTGCTGTACGCTTCATTCACTTCGATATAGTGGCAACCTGCATGCTTGCATTTGTAATCCAGTTGCCGCTTAATCTCAAACCAACCAGCGTCATAGACAGATTTGGCCAGTTTGCCCTTAGTGAATGATGTTGATTTTATTTTACCAACGACAATTAAGCTATTGGCTTTAACCAGTTTATTAGTAAATTTATGGGTTAAATCTTTTCGGGTATTTTTAATCTTGGCATGAATCGCCTTGACCCGCTTTTTATTCTTGGCCCTTTGAGCAATCGCCAGTTTTTCAGCGTATTGATGCGTGACTTTGGTTTGTAGTTGATCGCCATCACTACTGACTGCGGCATCTTTACAGCCCAAATCAATACCGACTTGACCACTACCACAAGCTGTTTTTGGAAATTCTTTAACGGTGATACAGGCATACCAGTGGCCGCGAGCATCTTGCACCAGCTCACAGGTGTTGATGTTGTATAGGGCTAGGTTATAGCCATCCCATAGGTCAATAGTGAGATTTTTACCCTTAGCGAGGCTTAGCTGAATGGTGGATTTAAGGCTTTTCTTGCCTGATTGATGGGTTGCTAGATATTTTATCGCGGTCTTTTTAAACGGTATCCAACCTAAGTTTCTACGTTTGGCTTTAGGATTGTTGGTACGCCAGTTGAGTTTGGCTTTTTTAAATTGTTTGCGAGATTTAGCGTGAACCTCACTAATAGCTTGTAAGGTCTGGCTGTGTAGATTTAGGTATTCACCAGCCCCTTTGGTGTAGGCTGCTAAATCGTAAGCTGTAAAGAATTTACCCGTGCGTTTGAGATGTTTGAAACTAAGCTCATTGACGTAATTCCAGACAAAATTAACCGACCCTGCTAAGATGTTTAGCTGATTGGTGTGTTTGTCTTTGATGCGTAGTTTGAGCGTTTTCATAGAGTAATTATGTTCTCAATGGGTTTGGTTAACAAGGTGGGTTCAATCTTAGGTGACAACGGTTGACGCCTGATATCCACGCCCTAGAAGTGACGTGGTTTTACGGGGCTTTTTGATAAACACTATTTTATAAAGTCTGTTTTAAATGGTTAGGTCTGAGATTTAATAAAGAAAATAACCATACTATCTATTATTGAGAACTACTATTGAGAAAAATATGAACCAACCAAATTCGATTGAAAAAGACGCGTCTAATCAACAAGCTCAGTTGTCAGATAGCCAAGCAGATTTACAAGCACAGGTCATTGAGTTGCAAATGAACCTCTCTCACCTTGAAGTTACTGTCGAGAGGCTTGATGAGGTTATTACGCGCCAAGATAGAGATATCCAAACCTTGCAGCGCCAACTACAGTTTATCTATAAGCAGGTGCAAAACCAAGATAGGGAGGGCGGTGTAGCGCCTTTTGATGTCATGGCAGATAGACCACCGCATTATTAGTAATAAGTTTTTTTAATTATGGATAACAAACAATTGCACAGCATTTATTATAAGTTTATATGCGAATTTTAGCATAAATATACGGTTTGCCGTCTATTCAGTCATATTGCAGAAATAATGTATTTTTCAGTTGTTTTCATGTAAAAAACACATTAGTATCCTTCACCTTAGATACTGTCTACCTAACAAAGTTCGGTGTAGCGGTAAAACAATGTGGATGTTTGGAGATACATAATGGGCGCATATTTCAATCTAAAGACTCTAACGGTAGCTTTGGCTGCTATTTCTGCAGCTAGTATCGCTAGTGCGGCAGGTCTTGATCGTTCAGGTCAAGATATCACCGCGTTTTTGCAAGATGGTACCTATGCCGAAACCGTTTATACCTATATCGATGCTGATGTTAGTGGTAAAGACTCTTCAGGTAATAAAATTGATGACATCGCAGAAGATTATGACTTTTTCCGTTATGGTGTAAAAACGGATATCAATGACACCTTTAGTATTGGTATCTTATATGATGAACCATTTGGTGCTGCAGCTGACTATCTTGGTAATAACGATTTCGTAGCTCAAGGCAATGTTGATAATTCTACGAAGTATTTAACACAAGGTAAATATACTTCTTTTAATGATCTAAACTCAGACTTTAATAGTGCTCGTAACAATGCAGTAGAAGAAGCTACCAAGGCACAAGGTTTTGCTCAGCAAGCAGGCTTAGCTCAGCAGCAGGGCAACCTTGTTGAAGCGGGTAGATTGGCTGCTTTGGCACAACATGCAAAAGAGAAAGCGACAGGCTATAAAACTGAAGCTGAACAACTTGGCGCACCCTTAAATGCTGTCAAATCTGAGCTAGACAGTAAAGGCGAGGGTACGAATGTCGAGGTACGCACTGAGAGTCTTACAGCAATATTAGGCGCAAAATTTGGTACTAACAAAGAATTCCAAGTGTATGGTGGTCCAGTCGCGCAGCAAGTACAGGCCGATGTCAAGCTTAGAGGACTGGCTTATGGTTTAGCGAACGGTTATACTGCTCATATTAGCTCTGATAAGGATATTGGTTGGTTAGCAGGTATTGCTTACAGCAAACCTGAAATTGCTTTAAAAGCTGCATTGACGTATCGTTCAGAAATTGACCATACCCTTCCTATATATGAACAATATCCAGTAGCAGGAATAAAAAAGGGTGGTGATATTGATATTACCACACCAAAATCTGTAAACTTTGATTTTCAGACTGGTATTAATCCAACAACTTTAGCTACAGCAAAAGTACGTTGGGTGCCCTGGGGAGGTTTTGCCATTGTTCCGCCTGTTTATAATGACGTAAGTAAAAACCTAACTAAAGATGATATAGGTTTGCCTTTAGTTAGTTACGATAAGGATCAATGGCAAGTAGAATTAGGCCTTGCAAAACGTCTAGCACCGAAGTTTGCGGTAAGCGGTACCGTTGGTTGGGATAGTGGCGCAGGCAACCCTGTTACTTCACTCGGTCCAATCGAAGGCTATTATAGCGTTGGTTTAGGTGGTAAATATGATATCACTGAAAACTGGGCAGTATCTGCTGGCGGTAAGTATTTATGGTTCGGTGATGCAGATGGCCAAATCCCAACCAAGCAAGTCGTCAGTAAGTTTGAAAACAATGACGGTTTTGCTCTTGGCGTAAAACTATCTTATCAAGCTAAACAGAACTTTAACTAAGAATTTATGTCTTTATTCTAACTAAAATTATTTTAGTCATATTAAAAACGATCCGTAATGGGTCGTTTTTTTTATGCTTTGGAAGTTCGAAAGCGTTCTCATCTGACAAAGTGGTTATAAGCAAGCATATACTTACCCCACTCTCAACTTCGAAAGTGATTGAAAAAAGAAGAGCACCTCACTAATCTATTGTTTTCGACCAAGAATACAATGGAGTTGTGAGATGCCCATAGACGAATTTATCATCAATATCTATTTAATGGTAGAGCAATATTACAAAATAGTCGTCACCAAACCCTTGCGAAGTGCAGGTTACGCGCCAAAGCTAAGTGATCCTGAGGTTATTTGCATGGAGATGGTCGGTGAATTTTTACACCTTGATCAAGAAAAACAAATTTGGCAATACTTTACCCAGCATTGGCAAGACTGGTTTCCAGCCATCGGCTCATACCCTAACTTCGCAAAGCACTGCGCCAATCTGTGGCAAGTCAAACAGCAGATACAAGATAACGTCAGTCAAATTGAAGGCCGTGACAACATTCATTTTATGGATGGCTTTTGGGTACCCGTCTGTCATTATGGACGCGCTTATCGGCATAAGAATTATCAAGACTTAGCAGCTTTTAGCTACTGTGCCGCTAAGCAAGAGAGATACTATGGCTTTGAAGGCCATTTGCTTGTTAACTTATCGGGCATGATTAAAGGCTTTACCTTTGCTCCTGCCAATGTTGATGAAAGAGCGGTTGCGCCTGATATTACTGACCATATTTATGGTTTGCTCGGTGCTGATAAAGGGTATATCAGCCCTAGTCTGACATCGTACTACAATGTTCAAGGCGTGGATTTACAAACGCCACTCAGAGCCAACATGAAAGAGGATAGACCCAAACCTGTGGTAAGGCGGCTAATGAAAGCCCGCCGTATCGTTGAAACAGTCATTGGTCAGCTATCAGAACGATTTAACATACAAAGAGTGAGAGCAAGAGATTTATGGCATTTGTCTCATCGATTGATTCGTAAAATCCTGTCACACAATCTGTGCTTTGTACTCAACAAAAAACTTGGTAATCCGCCTCTTCAGTTTGAATTGCTTATTTCAAGTTGAGAGTGGGGTATACTTATAAGGGATTAAACCTAATTCGTAAATTTTTTACTGACCTTTATTCGCTAAGTTTGGGCACGAATAACTGAACTAAAGAGTCACTATCTAGAAATAAAGTGTTTTAAGTATTGTTTTAGTGTTAAAAAATCATTACTATTCATTTAGGACGTCGTTTACATAATCTTATATTTTAAGCAACAATGCCGAATATTAGTTATGAAGATGATTTAACAACGAGGATGTTTGGAGATACCCAATGCGCGCTACTTTTCATTTAAAAACTCTAGCTGTAGCAATCGCTACCTTTTCTGTAGCTAGCATGACCAATGCTGCAGGTCTTGATCGATCAGGTCAAGATATAACTGCATTCTTACAAGATGGTACATACGCTGAAGCGGTCTATACCTATATCGATGCCGATGTTAGTGGTGTTGATAATAACGGTAATAAAACTGGTGATATCGCTGAATCTTATGACTTTTTCCGTTACGGGGTAAAAACAGATTTAAATGATAGATTCAGTGTTGGTGTTTTATACGATGAGCCTTTTGGAGCAGCGGCAAGCTACACAGGTGATAATAACTTTACTGGTGTAGCGAATGTTACAGGCGCTGGAGCTATTCAAACAGTGGCTAAAACCTCGGCCGAAAAAACTCAAAATAAAATTAATGCTCTTCAAGGACAGTTAGATAGTACGCAAGACCCAATTGCCAGTCTTATATATCAATCAGGAATCAATGCACTTGAACAGGCTGCTGTTGGATTTGATAGTCTTGAAGAAAGTCCTTCTATTGAAGCATATAACAACTTAATTCAAGCAACTCAGCAATCTATTGCTACTAGTGAGCAAACAATTCAGAATCTCGTAAATCTTGGGCTTTTAACTGGAGATAATCTTGCTGAAGCTCAAGCTTTATTAGAAAGTAACAAAGGGGATTTAGCACAGAGCGAAGCAGCGCGTGACGCAATACAGGACTTGTTAAACATTGACGAGTCCACTAATGTAGAAGTTCGCTCAAATACTCTATCATTAATTGGCGGTATGAAATTCGGTCCTGAAAATCAATTCCAAGTTTATGGCGGACCGGTTGCTCAGCGTTTACAAGCAGATGTAAAGTTAAGAGGTAATGCTTACAAAGGTGCAGCTGGCTATACTGCACATAGTGCGCCTAATCAGGATTATGGTTGGCTAGCAGGTGTATCTTACAGTAAGCCAGAAATTGCTTTAAAAGCAGCCTTGACATATCGTTCAGAAATTGATCACTCTATAGATATGTATGAAGATTTTCCAGCTCTTGCTATTCAAGGGCAGAGTCGTACCGGTGTAAGTAACTTCGAGGTAACTACACCCAAGTCAGTTAACTTCGATTTCCAAACTGGTGTAAACCCGACAACATTAGCTACGGCGAAAATACGCTGGGTACCATGGAGTGATTTCTCAATTAGCCCAACTAAGTATACTCAAGCTTCAAAACTACCGTTAGTTGACTATAGTGATGATCAGTGGCAAGTAGAGCTTGGGTTAGGTAAACGTATAGCTCCAAAGTTTGCGGTTTCAGGTTCCATAGGTTGGGATAGTGGTGCTGGTGATCCAACAACATCACTGGGTCCTATTGAAGGGTATTATAGTGTCGGTCTAGGTGCTAAATATGATGTGACTGAGAATTGGGCAGTATCAGCAGGTGGTAAATACCTATGGTTCGGTGATGCTGAAGGGGCGCTGCCAGATCGCAGTATTGTCTCTAATTTCGAAGACAATGACGGCTTTATCTTAGGCGCTAAGTTATCTTATCAAGCCAAATAGAGATTTAATTTAACCCGTTAATTCATTAATAAAAGAGCGACCCATGATGGGCCGCTCTTTTTATTGATTAAATTTAGATATACCTAAAAGTTATAAATAAAAGCTATTACGTTGATTTTCGAATGATATTTGTATGAAGCCTTGTTACTTAACCCCAGTTCGGGATAAGCCACATTGTAACTTATTGATACTATTTACAATGTGGCTACCTGTCCCTGCTGAGGCATGTTTTTGATGGTGGGTTTATAGGGAAACCAGCAATAAGCAATCAAACCTGACAGCAAGTTTGTGATAAACCCCGTGACACTACGATGGCGTGAGTGTTCGATTTGGCACAAGTTTTTAAGCTCTCCAAACACCGTTTCAATCAAAGAGCGATGATTGAGTAGTGCCTCATCTATAGGCTCAAGCAATTGGAGTTTCATATTACGCCGAAGTTTGGTGATCAACATGGTATCACTGTGTTTTGTGAGCCACTCGTTTAGTGCTTTACTGATATAGCCTCTATCCCCAAACACCTTGCCAAACACAGACGTTGCCATATCCTTAACAGGCACTCTGTCATCGATATTACCCGCAGTGACTTTAACAGATAAAAGCTCGCCCTTATGATTGATAATGGCGTGCAGCTTAAAGCCATAGAACCAGCCCATGCTGCTTTTGCCTCGGGTTGCCATTCTTTCAAAGACTTTATGACGGTAGATACGCTTGTTATGACAAACTGCTATCTTGGTTGAATCAATATAGCTGATACCTGTACAGTCGCCCATCATGCTTTGCAAGTAGGCACATAATGGCATGATACTGCGTGGTATCAGCTCTATAAACCGTGAATAACAGGGCAAGTTTGGAAACTCCCGCTTCATCATGCCAAGCATGTGATGGTAGTAAAAAGACTTAAACTGTCGATACCGCAGTTGATGAAACAGTACCAAGATGGTCATCATCTCTGATACACTTATCTTGCATGCTCTTAGCCGTTGACGGCCCGTTGCGATTAAGTGAGCCTCAAACTCAGGTTTGAATTGCTGATAAAAGTCGTCAATATGGCAGTATAGTTCGGTTAGGTTGTCCATGTAAGAAGTCCTTTTTGCTTAAGTGGTCTTGGTAAACTCACTTTAGCAACTTCGGACTTCTTTTTTTATCTTTTTTTTGAGCGCTTATCCCGAATTGGGGGTTACTTACTGTATAAGTTAAACAAAATCTATAAAAGCTTCTCCAATGAAGTTGTGTCTACTTTAAATTAAAGGTGAACAACTACCAGATTGTGAGGTGTAGAGGAGCGCTTACTCCCGCTTTTTTTACTACGCTAATTGAGGGTATATTGTTGATTAGTATTGAAAGAATATTATAGTATTTGATTAGGAAATAAAAAACCTCGCTAATTATAGCGAGGTTTTTCCATCATACAATAATGGATAAAAAATACTTATTTATTAAGGTTCATTTCCATCTCTTTATACTTCGCAGATACTGACGGTCTTGGACCACCAGTCATGATACTGACAGCAAAGATAGCGATGGTACTCAAGATAAAGCCTGGAACGATAGCGTATAACCAACTGTTTAGTGCCACTCCATTCATCTCGAACGGGCCATAGACCCACAGGATAACGGTCAATGCACCAACCACCATACCGGCGACCGCGCCATTGCGGTTCATGCCGCGCCATGTCAGACTAAAAATAACCAAAGGTCCAAATGCCGCACCAAACCCTGCCCAAGCATTAGAAACTAAGTTCAATACCGAGCTTTCTGGATTAGACGCCAGCAAAATAGCGACAACGGCCACCACAATAACTGAGATACGTCCGACCAATACTTGACGCGCTTCTGGAGCGTCTCTATCAAAGAAAAGCTTATATACGTCTTTGGTCAATGAGCTTGATACCACGAGTAGTTGTGATGATATGGTACTCATAATTGCGGCTAAAATGGCCGCTAATAAGAAACCTGAAACAAGTGGGTGGAACAAAAATTGCGTGAATACCAAAAAGATGGTTTCAGGGTCATCTAGCGTCATCGCCGTTTTTTGCACATAGGCGCGGCCCGCGATACCCGTAACACAAGCACCGATCAGGCTGATAATCATCCAGCTCATACCGATATTACGTGCTGTTGGCACATCTTTCACTGAACGAATCGCCATAAAACGTACGATAATATGCGGCTGACCAAAATAACCAAGGCCCCAAGCGAGTAAGGAGATAATACCTAAAGCTGTCATGCCACTCGTGATATCGAGCATGCTTGGATCGATGGCTCTGATAGCATTGGTCGTTGCGCTTACGCCACCAAGGTCAGTCAAAGCAACGATAGGGACAATCACCATGGCAAAGAGCATGATAATACCTTGCACAAAGTCGGTCATTGATACGGCTAGGAAACCACCAAATAGCGTGTAAGCGACGACGACGCCAGCGGTCACCCACAGACCTGTACTGTAAGAAAGGTTGAGCGAGCTTTCAAAGAGCTTACCGCCACCGACCAAACTTGCGGCGGTATAGACGGTAAAGAATAAGATAATAACCACGGCTGAGATAACCCGCAGTAAATGCGATTTGTCCTCAAAGCGGTTGGCAAAATAATCGGGTAGAGTGATGGCGTTGTCAGCGACTTCAGTATAAACGCGAAGACGCGGTGCCACGATAATGTAGTTTAAAAAAGCACCCAAGGTCAAACCGATGGCAATCCAAGCGCTGACCACACCGTCAGCATACATGGCACCTGGTAGACCAAGGAGTAACCAACCTGACATATCTGATGCACCTGCTGATAAAGCGGTCACGGCAGGGCCTAGGCTACGACCACCGAGCATATAGCCTTCAGTATCATTGGCTTGCTTAAAATAAGCATACACGCCAATCCCAATCATGACTAAGAAATAGGCGCCAAGTGATATCAGCACGCCACTAGAAACTCCGTTCATATAAACTATCCTTAACCAACATAGTTGGCTGTCATTATTTTTAACGAGAAAAATTGAGTCTTACAAGACGCTGCTTAAAAACTCTATCTCAACGTATTTCAAGATAAAAAATCTAAAGACGAAAAAAGCCATTAAGTAGGACATAATGGCTTTTATTCAAAATCTGCTGTTAGTTTTATATGATTGGTGTGGTTATGGGTTGATACCTACAAAGTTGTGATGAAATGCAAACGGCAAACTTGTGTCGCAATCTTATCTTCTCACTCGCATCAAATCATCATTTATAAACATCAGCCGCTTATATAACCAATCATTTAAAACCATCAAACCTACTGCTTACTATCATATATTACTAGAAGTCTTCAATATATGATTATCAGTGAGGTTAAGGTAAAATTATGTTATCTAAACAACGTCAGACGTATTATAACGTATGAGTCACACAAATGCGAACGCGCCTATTTATCGAATAAATATCTTGATTAGCGAATAATTTAAAATCGCTTGCCAATGATTGGATCGATGGTTTAGTCAATCGGAGCAAGCAAATCTAGTAAAGCCGTTACGCTACTAGATTGGGTGAGTTTTGGATTAATGACCACGCCCAAATAGCGCTGCAATTCGATATTATCGGCCATATCGATACGTTCTAAATCTTGACTGATCATGGTTTGCGGCAGTACCGACCAGCCAAGTCCCACAGATACCAACATCCGAATAGATTCTAATGGGTTGGTGCTCATAGTGGCATAAGGCTTTAGATTGTGTTTGGCAAATTCCGCTAAGGTGATTTGGCTAGTAAAGGTATTGGCAGACGGTAAGATAGCAGGGTAGCGCGCCAATTGCTCGAGCGTCACATTGGACTTGGTCGCCAAAGGTGATAACGTACCGGTCATAAAGTAAAGCGGATCTGACCACAAGGTATGATAGGTTAAGCGTTTATCATAAACGGGTGGCAAGGTTAAAAATGCGAGTGACAAATCGCCATCGAGCACGGCTTTATGAGCGGTTTCTGAATCGACAAAATGCACTTCTAGCTGCACTGCAGGATAAGCTTGGATAAAATGCTTGAGTACTGGGGCTAAGTGATGCAAACCAATATGGTGGCTAGTGCCGATAACAAGTTTGCCCGAGACAATATGCTGCGAATGCTGGAGATTGATTTTAAAATTCTCATAATCTTCAAGCCAGCGTTTGGCATGAGGCAACATCTCACTTGCCGCTTGCGTCGGGACAATACCGCGCCCGACGGTATCAAATAGGGTGATGTTAAATTCGTCTTCTAAGTTTTTAATACGTTTACTGACCGCAGGCTGAGTGATAAACAGCTTTTCTGCGGCACCTGAAATGCTGCCTGTTTGCATAACCGTGACAAATGTCGTTAAATTTGTGGTATTCACACCGATGTCCTTAGCTAGTAGCGAGCTATAAATAAAAGTTGGCTGGCCTAATCAAAATGAATTAGAAATAAAAGTTTGTGACTATGTAAAAATCATCAATTATTATTATAGGATTAGCCTGCTATAATCACAAGACATCAAGACGTATTGTGACATATTTATTCTGTTAAGCGCATTTTTGGCAGCGTATTGCTTGTTTTACCAAGCTTGTAGCACTATGAATAGTCATTATTATAAAATATTTGCCTTTATAAAATCTCTGGTTAATTAAATATTAGATGTAAACAGCAACTTAAAGTGCGCCAGCAAATAGATTAAGTCATACCTTCATTAGTAAAGTAATAAGTCATTTAGTCATTAGTAAATAAAAGGATAGCAACATGGCCGGTCAAACGTTATATGACAAACTTTGGAATGCTCACGAAGTCAGCAAGCGTGACGATGGTTCGAGCCTGATTTATATCGACCGCCATTTGCTGCACGAAGTGACAAGTCCGCAAGCCTTTGAAGGTTTAGAGCTTGCCAATCGGGAGCCGTGGCGTCTGTCGGCTAATATCGCAAGCCCCGACCACAACGTGCCAACAGTGTCCAAAGAGCGCTTAGAGGGTGTGTCTGGTATTAAAGACAAAGTATCGCGTCTGCAAGTGCTGACCTTGGATGAAAACTGTAGCAAGTTTGATATTGCTGAATTCACCATTAATGATGCGCGTCAAGGTATTTTGCACGTGGTCGGTCCTGAGCAAGGTTTGGTCTTGCCTGGTATGACGGTGGTTTGTGGTGATTCACATACCGCTACTCATGGCGCCCTTGGCTGCTTAGCGCATGGTATTGGCACCTCAGAAGTTGAGCATGTACTAGCCACCCAGTGTTTGATTCAAAAGAAATCAAAAAACATGCAAATCCGAGTCACCGGTAAGCTTGGCGCTGGCGTGACCTCAAAAGATGTGGTACTTGCTATCATTGCCAAAATTGGCACGGCTGGCGGCACAGGGTACGCCATTGAGTTTGCAGGGCAAGTATTTGAAGACATGAGCATGGAAGGTCGTATGACCGTCTGTAACATGGCAATTGAAGCGGGTGCACGCGTCGGCATGGTGGCGGTCGATGATACGACGATTGACTATGTCAAAGGTCGTCCTTATGCGCCAACCGAGGAGCAGTGGGAGCAAGCCGAAGCTTATTGGCGCACCCTGTATTCAGATAATGATGCGGTATTTGATAGCGTGATTGAGTTGGATGGTAGTGAGATAGCGCCGCAGGTTTCTTGGGGCACCTCACCTGAGATGGTTGTGGATATTACCCAGTCGGTTCCAACGCCTGACCAAGCGGCTGATGAAGCGCAAGAAGAAGGTTGGTTACGCGCTTATACTTATATGGGTTTAGACGCTGGGCAAAAAATTACTGATATTCAGCTTGATCGTATTTTTATTGGCTCATGCACCAACTCACGTATCGAAGATTTACGGGATGCCGCAGCAGTGATTAAAGGCCGTAAGGTTGCTGATAATATTAAAGAAGCGATCGTGGTAGCAGGTTCTGGGCAAGTGAAACTGCAGGCAGAAGCAGAAGGTTTGGATGCCTTATTTACGGATGCAGGTTTTGAATGGCGCGAGCCGGGTTGCTCGATGTGTTTGGCGATGAATGCCGATAAGCTTGAGCCCGGGGAGCATTGTGCCTCAACCTCTAACCGTAACTTTGAGGGTCGTCAGGGGAATGGCGGTCGTACGCATTTGGTCAGCCCAGCGATGGCAGCAGCAGCAGCATTGGCAGGTCACTTTGTCGATGTGCGCACGTTTTAACTTTTGATTCTGTGCTTTATTTATCAATAATAAATATATTTGATAGGAAATCTTATGCAAGCTTATAACACCCAAACGGGTATCGTTTGTCCGCTCGATCGCGCAAACGTCGATACCGACCAAATTATCGCCAAACAGTTTTTAAAGTCTATTAAACGTACCGGTTTTGGCGTCAATCTATTTGACGACTGGCGTTATCTTGACGAAGGCTATCCGGGTCAAGACAGTAGCACTCGCGTGATTAATCCAGATTTCGTCCTAAATCAGCCGCGTTATCAAGGTGCAACCATTTTGCTGGCACGTAGAAACTTTGGCTGTGGCTCAAGCCGTGAGCATGCGCCTTGGGCACTTTCAGAATATGGCTTTCGCACGATTATTGCACCAAGTTTTGCCGATATTTTTTATAACAACTGCTTTAAAAACGGCATGCTCCCAATCGTTTTAGATGAAGCCATTGTCGATACTTTGATGAAAGCGACGCTCGCCAATGAAGGCTATGAATTAACTGCCGATCTTGAGCGCCAAGTGGTCATCACCCCAACCGGAGAAAAGTACGCTTTTGAGGTCGATGAGTTTCGTAAGCATTGTTTGCTCAATGGTCTTGACGATATCGGGCTGACTTTGCAGCAAAGCGATGCTATCAAAGAATATGAGCATAAGATGATGCAAAAAACACCTTGGATATTCAATGAGGTTAGAGCTTAGTCTTTGATAAAAACGCTTCATATGAACATTTTAATCGACATAAAAAAGAGCTCAGCGCTAATACAGCGTTGAGTTATGGGCATTAAGTGGCTAAAATGAATGGCAATCTATTTTTTACCTTATTGTATTTTCTTCCTTATAAATAGTAGACGCCATTATGAATAAAACACGTTTTGCTGTATGGACAGGCACGGCTCTTGCCGCAAGCTTATTATTATCTGGCTGTCAATTGTTGACGGGCTATCAGCAGATAGACTCGGCAGAGAATGCCAAAGCGTGGACAGGCAAAATAAAACCCGTCGCTGGTGAAGTAAATATCGCCTGCGTGGGAACGTATCATTGTGAAATAGCGCGCATTGATCAGACACGCATTATAAGCAGTGAGACTCATGAGCCGATCAATCCCACTATGCTAGTCAAGACACAAGAGGCAAATGGCAAAAGTCGTGCCGGCAATAAGCAGGTCTCCGTGCCCATTGCGATGGATATGACACCGCTGAGCCATAAAAACGCCATTAAAATTGTTCCCTTAACTGCGTCTGCTATGCCTGGGCTTACCAATTATTATGCGCGAGTCACACCTGCGAAGCGCGAAGTGCAGATTAATTTTTATCCAGAAAATAATTTGGGCTACGTTGAGCGTTTTGCGATGATTCACGACTTTATGGAAGAAGGTACGTATCAGCTGCGTGCTTACCAAAAAAAATCTGGCGCAAATTCAGGTAGCTTGTTAGAAACGGCTTCTCCAGAGCCATTGTGTGTCGATCTTTATCAAGGCAACAGCGTAAAGCGCCGTTTTTGTAAAGAGATGGGGGCTGAGCACCAAGGAGAGTTTGTAGAAACTCGTGTGGTTAAGGCAGCGCCCGCTCAAACGCCATCAGCAGCGAAAAATAAAGTGAAAACCAAAGCTGGATAGATAAAGTTAGATACAAGTAATTATTAAATATTGACGATAGACCCTGACTTCTTGCGCAGCCCATTGCCCAAGAAGTCGTTTTTTAACAGGCTATATAAGCCTGCTAGCAATACTATAACTAGCAATACCATAAACAACAACTTACTTCCCCATTTACCCACAAGGATTAATATGGCAACGATTTTAACATTAGCAGGCGATGGCATCGGCCCTGAAATCATGACTCAAGCCATTGATGTGCTAAATGCTGTCAATGATAAGTTCGCTTTAGGTTTGACCCTAGAATCTGGATTAATTGGCGGTGTGGCGGTTGATGCAACGGGTGAACCGCTACCAGAAGAAACGCTTCAACGTGCGCGCGCAGCAGATGCTGTGTTACTAGGTGCTGTGGGTGGTCCTAAATGGGATGCTATCGAACGTAGCAAACGTCCTGAACGTGGTCTGCTGAAAATTCGTAGCGAGCTTGGTTTGTTTGCCAATCTGCGTGTGGCTAAACTTTATCCGCAGCTTGCTAATGCTTCAAGCATCAAGCCTGAAATTATCTCAGGTTTGGACTTGTTAATCGTTCGAGAATTGACTGGCGGTATTTATTTTGGTGAGCCGCGCGGTATTCGTACCCTAGAAAATGGCGAGCAGCAAGGCTATAACACCATGGTTTATAGCACCAGTGAAATTCAGCGTATCGGTAAAGTTGCTTTTGAGTTGGCAAAAACCCGCGCACAAGCAGCCGGTACGCCCGCCAAGGTTTGCTCAATCGATAAAGCCAATGTCTTAGAAGTCACCGAGCTGTGGAAGCAGACGATGATTGAGATGCAGGAAGCGGATTATAATGACGTAGCGTTATCGCATATGTACGCGGACAATGCTTGTATGCAGCTGATTAAAGATCCTAAACAGTTTGATGTCATGGTCACGGGCAACATGTTTGGTGATATTTTATCTGATGAAGCAGCCATGCTGACCGGCTCTATCGGCATGCTGCCATCGGCGAGCCTTGATGAGGCAGGTAAAGGTATGTATGAGCCTTGCCATGGTTCAGCGCCTGATATCGCCGGTCAAGATAAAGCCAATCCATTGGCGACTATTTTATCGGTGGCGATGATGCTGCGTTATACCTTTAAACAAGAAACCGCGGCACAAGCGATTGAGCAAGCGGTCAGTGAAGTGCTTGACGATGGCTTACGTACCATTGATATTCTCGATCGTAGTGAGACGGGGCTTAAACAAGTAGGCTGTAAAGAGATGGGGCAGGCGGTTTTGGCAAAATTGGCCTAATGAATACCGCTTTAATAGAAGCTGATATTTCTACATCCTAATTAGTTCTAAATCATAAGAGTAATATCCCCATAATTTGCTAAGCAAGTTATGGGTTTTTTTATGCCTATACGGCGCATTTATGGAAGGTAACACACTTACTCAAATAGTCGCAAAAAAAGCCTTTTTTTAACACAGCTACCGCAGGATATAGGTTTAATTAACACAAAGCTGTTATATCCTCACACGCCGATCTGTCACTATAAATAGCTCATTAGCCTATTAAAGTAGAGATTGTTTATCTGCACTATTTTTGTCTGACATCATAATAATTTAAAAACCATTAAGCTCTAAATAAAATATTTATAAACAAAGGGTCTTGATAGGCAATTTTTCATTAAATTCTAATAAGAACAATACCAATAAAAATTCTAGGAGTTTTACATGTATCAAGTAACAAAAATTACTAGCGCATTAGCAGCACTGGGTTTATCGGCGGCTTTAGTGATGAGTCCAAGCTTTGCTGCCACTGACCATACTAAAACTGACAATAATAAAGATATTAGCCCAGTAACCAACGGCGTCAGTCAAAAAGTTGCCAGTAATAGTAAAGCAGCGACGTCATTAAATAAGTACTTACCAACGATTAAATATACAACTGAAAATCTGCCAGTGCAGGCGCAAAAGGTAAATAGTGCTACTTGGAAACAAGGAATGAAGAGAGATCGTGATACTACTACCAAGCTGCAAGCTCTATTAAACTGGAACCAAAATGGCGTAGGTGCAGTTGATGGATATTGGGGTAAGAACACCATCAAAGCCATGCAAGCGTTTCAAAAAGCCAATGGCTTGACGGTAACGGATACTTTAAATAACGAGACTTGGCAAGCATTGACTAAAAACGAAAAGCTAACGACGCAGCCAGTATTGGTTCGTTATCAGCTGAGCGAAGATGACGTTAATATCAAAACCACCACCATTCCCGCTGGCGCAGAAGCCAAAGCCAAGCTCGATGGCATGTATTATGAAAGCGTAACGGAAGGCTTAGCAGAAAAGTTCCATATGAGCGAAAAATATCTTAAAGCGCTCAATCCTAATGCTAAATTCAGCGCCGGCGAAACCATTACTGTTTATAACCCGGGCAATCCAAATACCAAATCTGTGAGCCGTGTCGTTGCTGATAAAGCAACCGAAACGTTATATGCTTATGACGATAAAGACAACTTAATTGCTAGCTATCCGACTACTGTGGGCAGTACTGCAACGCCCTCACCAACAGGTACGCATACGGTAGAAGTAAAAGTGCATGAGCCTAACTATACCTATACGGGTGACGATGGCAGTAAGTCTATCATTCCGCCAGGCCCAAACAATCCGGTCGGTTTGGTATGGATAGGGCTGAGTAAGCCTTCTTACGGTATTCATGGCTCGCCAGATCCTGCGCGTATTAGCCGTCAAGCATCGGCTGGCTGTATCCGCCTGACTAACTGGGATGCTTTAGCTCTGTTAGGTGTGATTCAAGATGGTGCCACGGTCGAGTTTAAATAAGAAGTTGTTATGTATAGAATAATTAGACTTTGAAGCCTACTCCTTAAAATGAAGACAAAAAAATACCGCTACAATAGCGGTATTTTTTTATGGTAAAAGCAAAAAACTGATATTAGAACACTAAAATTCGCTAGGTAATAATGAGTAGGTTAGCAATGTCATTATTATTATCAGTTAAACCACTCAAGCATTTACATCAATGCAGTTATAACCATTTTAGGTAATAAAATTTTAGTTTTTACCACGGTAAGTAATGCGACCTTTTGATAGGTCGTAAGGCGTCATCTCAACCTTAACTTTATCGCCAGTTAAAATGCGGATATAGTGTTTACGCATCTTACCTGAAATGTGCGCAATGATTTCGTGTCCGTTTTCTAGGCGAACTTTAAATAACGTATTTGGAAGGGTGTCGATGACTTCGCCTTCAAATTCAATAATATCGTCTTTTGCCATAATTTTTTATCTATCAATCAATTAAAAATAAGACCATATTATACGCAAGTTAGCGGATTAAAGCAATACAGAACCTGATTTTTACTTGACAGCTTGTAAGTGATATGTATGTCTGTTTGTATTAACGATGTTCGCTCATTATTTAATCAGGCAGGTTAAGCCAAACAGGCGTCAAAGGCGCGTGTGGCAATAACTGTTGAAAGCGTTCAGGATAGTAGGCATTGATAAAATACAGGCCGTCACCAGAAGCGGTCGGCGGAGCAATGCTACGGTCTTTTTTGGCTAAAATATCTAAAAAGGCGGCTGGCGGCAACTCATGTCGGCCGATAGCGTAGAGGGTGCCCATCAGATTGCGCACCATATGATGTAAAAACCCATCCGCTTGAATATCAAAAACGATAAACTGCCCATGCGCAAATAGTCTGGCGTGACTGACATGACGCACAGGCTGATTAGATTGACAAGCGGCTGCACGATAGCTACTAAAATCATGAGTACCGGCAATATCAGCCGCCGCTAATTGCATCGCCGCTAAATCTAGCGGCTCATAAATGTGAGTCACTTGATGATTTAAAATAGCAGGGCGCTGGGCTTGATTAAGAGTGATATAGCGATAACGGCGGGCAATAGCGCCAAAGCGCGCATGAAAGTCAGCGGGCATCGGTTGAATCCAGCGCAGAGCAATATCATCGGGTAATAAGCTATTGATGCCGCGTAGCCAGTTATGGGTAGGGCGATAAGCATGAGTGACAAAATGCGCAATCATATTGCTGGCATGGACGCTTGAATCCGTACGCCCCGCTGCCACCACTTCTACTGGCTCATTGGCGACCTTGCTGATAGCGGTTTCTAACGCTTCTTGGACGCCAAGCACTTCTCGTTGTCGTTGCCAACCATGATAATTTGTACCTAAAAACTCGATGGCAATGGCTAAGGTATAAGTTGCTCGGTCTTCAGTTGCGGTTTCAGCTTTAATGTTGTCATTTTTGATATTTTCGGTCTCAGGTATTGTCATGTTAAAGCTTATAGAGTGATAAACAGTGAATAGTTATTTAGCGTTTTTTGATAGTAGTACCGGCCTGATTGACATTATTTAACCAACGCTGACGCCGTCTGGCCGGGGTATCATAACGCACTAATAGCCATAGCAAGCGCGCATAAATTGCGGGAATGGTTAAGCGGCCGCCGGCAATCACGTGATAATCGTATTGCCAACTGCCCGCCGCATAAGTGTCACTAACGCCGCCAAACGGGCATTGACTGGCACATATCAGCATGTGACCTTTTTCATAAGCCAGTTGCAATGTTTCTGCTAAAGCTGGCGAGTAAGGTACATTACCAGAGCCAAAACCTAATAAAATAATGCCACAAGGCGGCTGTGATAATAAGGCGCGCAGCTGATTGTTTAAAACGTCCGTATCATTTGGCAAACAATATAAAGCGTGAACGCGTGCTTGCTCCGCCCGAGCTTCGATAGTGCTGACCAGTGCTTGCTGATCATCTAGCCAATGCTGGCGGCGGGTATCTGATAAGCTTTTGATATAACTATTGGCCGGATATGCCGCTCGTGAGTGACCGGTAAACGCCATAAAGTCATGGCTATGAATTTTTTGCACGGTTTGTGCAGGCCATGATTCGCCGCCAAAGCTAATCTTCACGCCTGACTCACCAGCTGCCGCCAGTTTTAATGCGTCAGTGAGGTTGTCCCAAGCGTCGCTATGGGTATCAATCGTATAAGCATCCAGCACTTCACTATCGAGTAAGGGGCGCATGCTACCCGTAACGACAACGCAAATATCGCTGCCAGCAAAAGCCTCAGCCAAAAAAGCCCCTAAATAACTCAAGGTATCTGTACCAGTAATTAAAACAAAGCGTTTATGGCCTTGTGCATAAGCCGATAATAACAGCCGATAAAAATGAATAAAATCGTGAGGGGTAAGTTGGCTGCTGTCCTTAATCAGACCGTTATTTAACCAAGATACGGGCGCTAGGTGCGTAGCTGCACTGTGTTCAGCCAATAATTGTTGCAGCGTTGGCAAAAAAATATCTGCTGATAATGGCGCTAATGGACGTCCATAACTGCCAAAAGTGCCGCCAGCATAAATGAGTTGAGTAGGTGTGGAGAGTGTTCTTTTCATAGCAGAAGAGGGCATAGTATGGCCACAATCAGAGAGTATTGGAAAAGGTGATGATAATACGAGTAATTTAGCACGTTAAATAGTAGAAAAGCTAACTGCAAAAAAATCAGCAAGTATTCTTATGCTAATAGAATACTTGCTGATGGAAGAAAATGCTACTTTTTATGCAGTGCGATCTAGGAGTGCTTGCGCTTGACTCTGCTGCTCGCTATTACCTTGGTTAATGACCTCAATCAGTAAACGTTTGGCACTATCATATTCGCCCAATTGCACATATTGACTGGCTAAGTCTAAGGTGACTTGATTGCTGTCTAAGGTTTTAACAAAATCAAAGTCCGCGGCAAAACGTGATGAAAAGTCCTCTGTGGCTTCAATCTCAGTCTCAATAGTAGCGTTATCTAGCGTATCAGTGCTATTGATATCACTACTGACATCATAATCGTTTTCAACTTCAACCGGTGTCGTCGCTGTTGGTGCAGCGGATAAAGACTCGAAGTCAAAATCATCATCAATCAAAGTATTGTCATCGAACCTGTCAGTAGTTGGCGCGTTACTTGAGGCTGCTGTCGCATTCGTTTGTAGGTCAGTCGTATCCACATCTTCGAAACTAATCTCGTCGATGACATTGCTTTCCAAAACACGGTTATTCTCTGATGGATGGTCTTCAAGAACAAAGTTGTCAAATTCATCTAAATCATTCAAGCTATCATCAATAACAGCAGAATTTTCATCTGATGATGATTGTACTTCAACTGGTGTGTCGTTATTATCATCTAAAATATCAAGAGATAAAGCAAAATCATCTTCTAATGAGCTGACGTCTGTCATAGACTCATTATTAAGATTCACATTAGCTTCGCTTGTATCAAGCTCTAAGTCTGCTAAGTCTAAGACAAAATCTTCATCATTTAATGTTATTTCATCATCAGCGTTGTTTAAATCATTTTTAGACAAAGAAGTATTAGTTTCCGACGCAGTATTATCCTGTTCTGCTAAGTCGAAGTCAAAATCCAGCTCACTATCGCTATTGTTGTCATTTGCGCCGCTGACCGTCGATGTTGATAAGCTTTCCTCATCGGCAATATCTAGCTCAATGACAGGTGCGGCACTAGTAGCAGCTGGCTCATCAATATCTTGTTCTAAGTCATCTAAACTTAGGTCAAAATCTTGCGCGCTATTATCAAAATCATTAGAAGTTTCTAATGTACTATCTGATCTAGCGGTTAAATCGTTTTTATATTCTTGACGATTAGCTGCTTGTTCGTTAATACTGGGATCAATGGTTGGCTCGTTATTCTCGATTTTGTTCGCTGGTAAATCAAAATCGATACTTTCAAAGCCAGCGTCTTGATTGTTATCAGCTGGCAACGCACGTTCGGCTGCTTGATTTTGTTCTTCAGTCAGCAATGTTTTTAAGTCATCAGCCTGAGCGATACTTTGGGCATCACCATACATTTTAATAGAATCATAGACTCTGCTAAAGTTATCAGACTCATCTATCGTTGCGTATACTGCTAGTAGTTTAAGAGTTAACTGGCTATCATTTGGTTTTTCAGCGAGACCACGATTGAGAGTTTCAATGGCTTTATCATAGCGCTGTTGCTCCATAAAACGCTGTGCTATCTCAATATGATCAAATCGCTTATCACTATTGACATTAGCTTGAGTAGCGGCACCTTTGATAGCGGTATGTTTTGGTAAAGTCGCTGTTCTGTCTGCTTTTATGCTTGACTGTGCTGGTGGTTTTTGCGCTTTGTTTTTGCGCATGACTAAGACTGCTATTAGTACAATACATACCAATCCAGCGATAATATATAGCATATTGTCCATAGTTACTCCTATACCTACGATCATGGTTTCAGCATACGACACTGATCGGCTAGGCAATTATTGATTGCGTAATTTTTCGAGACGAGCTTGTAACTCCGCCAGTTTTTGGTTTTGTAATTGCAGTTTTTTAGTATAGCTGCCAAGCGTATTGTTGGTCTTTGATAAACGCTGCGCTTGGTCTGCGGTACTTTGTCTTGATGACTTAAGAATATCTAACACATCTGTACTAAGCCCATTGCCCGCTGCCACGCCTTTTTTAGTTTTAGTGCCATCGGCGCTACCCTCATAACCAGGAGCGAGCACGGAAAACTGGGCGGCTGGTAATATCTGCGTTTTTTTGGTTACGGGTTTCTCATTTGCTGCTTTAGGGGCAGGTTTTAGCGCAGCAGATTTTTTGGTAGTAGGTGTATTTGCTTGGCTAGGATACTGCTTTTGAGTACTAATGGCTTCTTGCAACTTCTTCTGTGTTGGCATCACGTCATAATTAGGCAGACTTAACTCGGCATTAGCTTTTAGTTGATCGGCGTTTTTATTAATAAAAGCTTTCGGATTTTGTGCTTGAATCTCACTCATCACGGTTTGAACGTCAAGATTGTTTTTTTCTGCGATTTGCTGGGCAATAACCCATAAGTTATCGTTGCGTTGTACCGTATAGGTAATCTTGGAGTTATTATCATTATTCGCTGCGGTATTTACTAAGCCTAAAAAGCCCGTTTTTATAGAAGGCTCAGTTGTCAGGATATTAGGTTTTGATGCGATTTGGTTTGTGGAAGCATTACTATAAGAAACTTCGCTAGACGGTGCCCTGTTTAAAGGCGCGTTCATAATAGTGTTATTGTCAGCATTGCTTTGAGCAGTTATTCTATTGCTATAAGGCGCTACTGTAGTAGATGCAGTGACCATGACGGCATTATTACTAATATCGTTGTTTTTATTATTCTTAAGCAGTATTTGACGAGTAATTTTTACATTTAGAATATCAAAGATTTGCTCACTCATTGGCGCAGTTTTATTTTTGTCTAAAGCACCAGTTGGGTTTGGCGTAGTGTTTGTCTGCATAGTTGCATTTTTATTTATATGGGCTTTATTTATATCGGTATTATTATTCAAACGATTGACAGGAGAAGTCGTTGCGTTATTTTGTGTCATCGTTCTGACTGGCGATAAACTGGTTGCTGTAAGCGCCTGAATATTACTAACTTGAGATGCCGAGGCTTGGCTGCTCGGTAGTTGAATGCTAGGGGCAGAGGTTTCTATAGCTACTGGCTTTGAAGCCAGCAATTGAGTGGGTGGAGTTTTAGAGACAGGTAATAATGGAGGCGGATTGCCTTTTCTCACTGTTAACGGTTGCGCGCTAGTGGGAGAGACAGTCGGTAGATTAAGTTTATTTGCTGCTGTCACACTATTTTTTGAAGGATTGATGGGCAAACTGCCATCAAGTGGCATAAGCAATGTCTTAGGGATAACGCTACGCTGCCCCCCCCCCATCATTAATGGCTAAAACCACATCAGCAAAAGGCTTAGAAACAGGTTTTGTAGTCGTGATAAGAACGCGTCCACTGGTAGCTGAAGTAGGCTGAAAACGAACCGTCATTGAATCAGTAGGAGTCAAACCCATTTGTTGATAAAGGGTAGGGTCAGCTAAACTTGCGGAGAAATCAGGGGTTTGAATGTCAGTAACAACAATACTGGCTGATAAAGGTTCATGCTGAGCTGAGGTAATGACAGTCTTACCCATGGTAGCCGCTTGGGCGTTAGACATAAGTGCGGCATAACTGACTGAATAAAGCAGCGCCATTGATACTGAGCGATGTATCGTAGTCAAGCGATGAGATAAATGACAAGACATGTGCAGCCCTTTAAAAATAAGTATCAACTATGTTGTTATAACAAAATAGCGTTTAGTTTACCAGTTTATTTCACCGTCGTTATAAACAATATATTTATTGTTTGCTTAATGTTTACGCTTGCGCTTTTATTTTTCTATCAAGTAACATGGCGTCGCCGTAGCTAAAAAATCGATATTGGTTATTAATGGCATGTTGGTAAGCTCGTTCAATCGCGGCTTTACCTGCAAATGCAGACACTAACATGAGCAACGTAGACTTTGGCAAATGAAAATTCGTAAGCAGTTTATCTATCACACCAAATCTAAACCCAGGATAAATAAAAATATCAGTATCACCCGCCCAGCTAGAAAGCGCTTGTCCATTGATCGTTGTTTTTTGATAAGCGGTCTCAAGGACGCGGGTCACTGTCGTGCCTATTGCAATCACCTGTTTGCCATTAGCATGGGTTTGGTTGATGAGGTCGGCGGTAACTTGAGGCAGATGAGCGTATTCGCTATGCATGGTGTGATTGAGTAAGTTGTCGGTTTTGACTGGCGCAAACGTACCAGCTCCTACATGCAAGGTAACAAAAGCAGTATGGATACCTTTAGCAGCCAGCTTATTTAGGACGAGTTCATCAAAATGTAAGCTGGCCGTCGGTGCAGCAACGCTGGCAAGTTTGGCTGGGTCATGAAAAACCGTCTGATAACGGGTATTGTCGGTCGCATCGGCGTGGCGCTCAAAGTAGGGCGGAATAGGCAGCTCACCATAACGCTCTAAATCTGGCAAAATCGGCGCTTCAAAAGCTAAGATAAATAAGTTTTCTTGACGACCTATGACCACAGCCTGCATATGACCATCTGCAATTTCTAGCCGTTGCCCAAGCTTAGGTGCTTTACTGGCTTTAACATGACAAAGGGTAATATGCTCTTGGTTAATGCTCTTGCCATCTGTCGTTTCTAGCTGTAAGACTGTGCTATCTAAATCTGAAATGTTAACCAAACGCTCAATCAGCACTTCGATCTTACCGCCCGTATCTTTTTGCCCAAACAAGCGCGCTTTCATGACTTTGGTGTCATTAAAGACAATTAAATCGCCCGCATTTAGCAGATCGGCTAGCTCAGAGAATTGTTTGTCTATAATCTGGCTGTCACTATTTTTTTGCTGATTGGTGGCTAAATATAGTAATTTTGACGCCGAACGCTGCGCTAAAGGATAACGGGCAATTAAGCTGTCAGGCAGTTCATAATCATAATCATCAACACTTAGATATTCTAAAGTTTCAGCATTTTTATCTAGCATCTTATTAGTGTTTTTAACGCTGCTCTTGTCAAGATTTTTTTCAGCAGTATCGGTGCAAGTCGTATCTAAGTTTACAGGTTGAGAATCAGTCATAGTCAGTCTTTCAGTAGATGGAGATTTTGACGTAATTGTAGCAGAAATGCAGATATGAAAGAACGTTTTCCTCAGCTGCTACCGTTCATATTAAAGCTGAAAATAAATTAAATAGCCTAAGCAGTAATTATTAAATACTTAAAATTTATCTTTATCTCTGCAAGTAAAGTGCCATTATTCAAACAGATCTAACTGTGGCAAAATTTGCGTAGCAGGTATCAATGAAGAAAACGTCACCCCGACAAGCCTGATAGGCAGTAAGCGCGGAATATCTAAAAACAGCTTATCAAGCCAGTAATGGGCAGATTCGGCGCTATCAAAAGCGGTAGACAAGGTATGTGAGCGCGTAACTTGGGTAAAGTCAGCGTATTTTATTTTAAGGGTAATGGTATAGGCGATGAGCTGTTTTTTGCGTAACTGATTAAAGGCATCGGTATTTTGCTCATAGATTTGTCTGCGTAGCTCATCATCATGACTCAAATTATCCCTAAAAGTCGTCTCAGAGCCAACCGACTTGTGCATACGCTGCGATTTAACGGGGCGTTCGTCACGGCCATGAGCGATGTCGTGATAAAACTGACCACGCTTGCCAAACTCATTGACCAATAGCGCAGCGGGCGTGCGTCGCAGGTCAGCGCCATTACTGATACCCATCGCATGCAAGCGCCGAGCAGTCGCTTTACCAATGCCATGAAAGCGCTCAATGGGCAACGCGCTAATAAAGGCGTCGGCATCCGCTGGCGTGATAACTGCCGTACCATTAGGTTTGTTAATATCAGAGGCAATCTTGGCGAGCATTTTATTAAACGAAACGCCTGCAGAGGCATTAAGCCCCGTCTGCACTAAAATCTGTGCCCGCAGCCAATTTGCCATTAGCGTGGCTGAGCCTTGATGTACGCTTAATCCTGTCACATCAAGATAGGCTTCATCTAACGATAATGGTTCAACCTGCGGGGTTAAACTATGCATAATGCGGCGAATATCTTGACTGACCGCGCGGTAGACATCAAAACGCGGCTGCACAAATATGACATCTGGGCAACGTTTACGCGCCTCATAACACGACATGGCGGAGCGTACACCAAACTGACGCACCTCATAGCTTGCCGCCGCAACCACGCCGCGACCATTTGGATCCCCACCAACGACTAACGGCTTGCCGCGCAGTTCAGGAAAGTCGCGTTGTTCCACACTGGCATAAAAAGCATCCATATCGATATGAATAATTTTACGAGGGGTAGGTTGAATAAGAGCGGTCATAACCACTATTTTACCTGATTTTATTATGAGTTTTAGCCTCTATTGCTAATAGAAATTATAAAAGACTGAGCTTGATTTTGGGCTCATTATTTTACTTATCCTTGAATAAAGCGCATCTTGTAGAAAAGTATAAATTTATACCGCTCGTCCTTAAATACCTACCGTCTGTCGGGAATATTGCTTTTTTATGTTACAGTTCTGCTACTAAAGTTATACACTAGAGTTTCTAGAAGAAATCGGAAGTTGTTGACTAATTTAACGACCTACGCTGTATTTTTTTAATAAAATAACCCCACTCTCAACTTCGAAAGTGATTGAAAAAAGAAGAGCACCTCACTAATCTATTGTTTTCGACCAAGAATACAATGGAGTTGTGAGATGCCCATAGACGAATTTATCATCAATATCTATTTAATGGTAGAGCAATATTACAAAATAGTCGTCACCAAACCCTTGCGAAGTGCAGGTTACGCGCCAAAGCTAAGTGATCCTGAGGTTATTTGCATGGAGATGGTCGGTGAATTTTTACACCTTGATCAAGACAAACAAATTTGGCAATACTTTTCCCAGCATTGGCAAGCCTGGTTTCCAGCCATCGGCTCATACCCTAACTTCGCAAAGCACTGCGCCAATCTGTGGCAAGTCAAACAGCAGATACAAGATAACGTCAGTCAAATTGAAGGCCGTGACAACATTCATTTTATGGATGGCTTTTGGGTACCCGTCTGTCATTATGGACGCGCTTATCGGCATAAGAATTATCAAGACTTAGCAGCTTTTAGCTACTGTGCCGCTAAGCAAGAGAGGTACTATGGCTTTGAAGGACATTTGCTTGTTAACTTATCGGGCATGATTAAAGGCTTTACCTTTGCTCCTGCCAATGTTGATGAAAGAGCGGTTGCCCCAGAAATCACCACTCATATTCATGGGCTACTTGGCGCTGATAAAGGGTATATCAGCCCTAGTCTGACATCGTACTACGACGCTCAAGGAGTAGATTTACAAACGCCACTCAGAGCCAACATGAAAGAGGATAGACCCAAACCTGTGGTAAGGCGGCTAATGAAAGCCCGCCGTATCGTTGAAACAGTCATTGGTCAGCTATCAGAACGATTTAATATACAAAGGGTACGAGCAAGAGATTTATGGCATTTGTCTCATCGATTGATTCGTAAGATTCTTTCACACAACCTGTGCTTTGTACTCAACAAAAAACTTGGTAATCCGCCTCTTCAGTTTGATTTGCTTATTTCAAGTTGAGAGTGGGGTTAAAATAAAAAGGTGTTAGGGCTAGTATCATTCTTATGGATTGAGTAATGTTAAAGCAAGATAGCCAAGGAGTTTGGTATGAATAATGAGCTAAAAGGGAGCGATTTAACCCGCGCGCTACTTAAACGAGGTAATAAGCGAGTATGGTGTGCGGTCGATGATGAAAGTGATGAGGAGGCGATAAAGGATCAATGTGGTAATGATTTTACCGCCTATATCGTGTCATTTAAAAATGGCTGCTTTTATTGTAGTGGCGGCATGTCATGGCTATGTGCGGTACCTATTAAGATAGTGGCGGTCACGCAAAAAGAGATGAAAATTTGAGCAGTGATATAAATAGAAAGCTATCCCTATTTAATAACCTCTAAATTAAGGGTAGTCCTTTTTTAGAGGTTATTTCTCTAAGGCTAAGCATTTGGTGCATCAGGTTGCTGCATAGGGTCGGCGTCAGAAAAGGCTTTTAGCGTGCGGCAATGGGCGTCAATTTGGACAATATTTGGGTAAGGATTTAAGTCCACTTCAAAGCGCCGCGCCGAAGAAACTTGCGGGACTAAATAACAATCTGCAAAGGTCGGGCTGTCGCCGTAGCAAAATTTCCTGCGGCTATTATCACGACTGTTATCTTGAGCCAAGCGTTTTTCTAACGCAGCAAAACCCTCACTTATCCAGCGATTACACCATTTTATGACCTCAGCTTCATCTACCGACAGCTCATTGCGTAGATATTGTAAAACACGGCGGTTATTAAGCGGATGGATATCACAGCCAATCATTGCGCTTAACGCCCGTACTTGCATACGCCCCGCAGCGTCTTTAGGCAATAATGGATTTTTAGGATAAACCTCTTCTAACCATTCTAAGATAGCGGGACTTTGAAATAACAGCAAATCATCGGCTTGTAAAACAGGCACCAATCCTTGTGGATTAAGCGATAAAAATTCGTTTTTTAATTGTTCATCTTGCGCCAAATTAATCGCAATATAATCATAATCTAAGCCTTTTAGGTTCATCGCGATACGCGTACGGTAAGACGTGCTACTGCGAAAATAGCCATAAAATGTCATCATTATTTATTCCTTTTATTATGTTGTCTTGTTGGGTATATAAATGGGTATAATTATTGATAAAGTAAATAATTAATTGAGCAAAACATGCCCGTATCTGAAAACCTGCCAGACAATCCTACTACCAATAAAAACCAAGGTGGCGTGCAGTCACTTGAGGTTGGATTGTCGGTGTTAGATGTTCTTATCGATCAAAATAAGCCTATGATGTTAAAGGACGTCGCTCAAGCTGTACAGATGCATCCAGCAAAGTGTCATCGCTACTTGGTCAGTCTTATTCGTAAAAATTATGCACGTAAGCTCAGTGATGGGCGTTATGGGCTTGGCGCTCGAGGAAATTCGCTTGGGCATGCGGACTTCAATCAACACAACCTATTAGAGCGCCTGACGCATGTGGCAACAGAGATTAAAGGCACGGTAAACTGTGCGGTTCAAATCGCCAAATGGTTCAGCGAAGGTCCGATTATCATTCAATCGGTTGAGCCTGATAGCCCGATTAGTATCATTACTCGTATCGGTTCACGTATGCCGCTAACGACGTCGGCAACAGGGCAGCTGTTTGCCAGTTATCAGCCAGAAACGATTATTAAGCCATTGGTTATCGCTGAATGGCAGACAAATGATAAAGACATTATCGCAGAGCGATGGCAGAATTTTAACCAGTTGCGCGCCAAAATTCTTACCCAAGGCTATGCCACAGTTACCGGCGATATGTTAATGGGGATTAATGCCATTACCATTCCAGTGCTTGTGCCGCCACTAGAAAGCAATACCTCGACCACTAATCAGCCGCTTAGCAACAATCAACTATCTGCTAATGACAAACCATCTGCTGAAAGCTTGCCATTAGAATATGCCATTACTATCATTGGTACCACCGAGCAGTTACCGATGAGTGAGCAACATAACGTGGTCGAGCAAATACTAGCCATTGCGCGACGCTATCAAATAGCTTAGTCAAAACTTACTATTTAACTTAACTACTGAATAAAATAAGTTTTAACTATTGCATAAATTGACGCTGTTACTCACCAACGGGTGCGACTTCTCTTGCTTCAGCGAGTTCTTCTGCATGTAAAAACTGCGTATGAACGGGCGCACGTTTGGTGCGCGACCATTCATCTAGCATCTCGTGTTTCATCTCTTCCGTAATCATCGAGACTTTTTCTTCTGAGGTACTATCATCGTAGGTAAGTTCCATACGATGGCCATTAGGATCAAAGAAATAGATAGAATGAAAAATACCGTGATTGGTCACGCCGACTACGTCGATGCCATTTTCTTCTAAATGCTTTTTTGCCGCCATTAACGCATCGCGGTCTTTTACCTTCATGGCTAAGTGTTGCACCCAGTTTGGCGTATTGGGGTCAAAACCCATTTCAGGTTGATTGGGCACTTCAAAAAACGCCAAGACATTGCCATTACCGGCATCTAAAAACACATGCATATAAGGGTCAAAGGCTTTGGTCGAGGGAACATGGTCCTCAGCGAATGCTAAGATAAAATCCATATTGAGATATTTTTTATACCATTCAACGGTTTCTTTAGCATCCTTGCAGCGATAGGCCACGTGATGGATTTTTTCAATTTTAAAACTCATATCAAACTCCTTTTGATAAAGCGTCCAACTTAATTGGCTGTCAGCATTTCGCTAAACTAAGTAGTGATAATTGTCTAACAGCCTAAGTAATTTTTTTACGCTTGTCTGATTTGTAATTACTTTATGAAATAGACTTATTTGTCAAAATCAAAGCTAAGCGCCGGCAAGACCTTGCCGCGTACCTCACCAAAGCCAACACGAATGCCGTCTTTTTCGCTATAACCTTTCATAATCACGGTATCGCCATCTTCGATAAAGCTGCGCGTTTCGCCGCCTTTTAAAGTGACGGGTTTGGTGGCATTCCAAGCAATCTCTAACATTGAGCCATAAGAGTCTGGCGTCGGTCCCGAAATCGTCCCTGAACCCATCATGTCACCAACTTCTACTTTACAGCCGGTGATGGTGTGGTGGGTGAGCTGCTGCGCCATGGACCAATACATATATTTAAAGTTGGTTTCACAAACAACGGTTGCTTCATCGCTATTCTCAGGCAACAGCTCGACTGATAAATTGATGTCAAAGCTATTGTTACTGTCTTTTTCATTGAGATAAGCCAGTGGTTTTGGTTCTTGCGTTGGGCATGCAGTCTTAAACGGCGCTAACGCATCCATGGTCACAATCCAAGGTGATACTTCAGAGGCAAAGGTCTTGGCATTAAAGGGGCCTAAAGGTACGTATTCCCATTTTTGAATGTCGCGAGCTGACCAATCGTTGAGTAGCACCATGCCAAAAATGTGATCATTAGCCTCATCTACCGCAATCGGTTGGCCGATGTTATTACCTTTACCGACGACAAAGGCGGTTTCAAGCTCAAAATCAAGGCGCTTACAAGGTGAGAAAATAGGACGTTCGTCAGGATTGGGTTTCAGCTGGCCCGATGGGCGTATTACATCCGTACCACTAACGATGACGGTACTGGCGCGGCCATTATAACCGACGGGCATTTCAGTCCAGTTAGCTAGTAGAGCGTTCTTTGGGTCACGGAACATAGTGCCGACGTTGGTCGCGTGTTCTTTAGATGAGTAAAAATCGGTAAAACCTGGTACGTGAACAGGCAGATGCATGGTGACGTCTGCTTGCTTAAACAGCGCTTTTGCCTGCAAGTCTTTGTTGTCGCGCAGTGTGTCACTATCAGCAGACAATAAGGTTTGAATGGTGCTGCGCGCCTTGGTCCAGTTGCCGCGACCAGAATCAATAAAGGCGTTTAGGGTTGGCTGATCAAAATAGGGGCCGCCTGCCAAACTTAATAAACCTTCTGCTTCGAGTATTGATAAGTCTAATACCTGCTCACCAATAGCAACACCTGCGCGACGGTTGTTGTTACCAGTAGCGTCTTTAGCATCACTAAAAATACCATAAGGCAAGTTGTGAATAGAGAAGTCGGAATCGGCGGCAATATCGATAAATGAGGTGAGGTTTTTGTCAATCGTTGACATGGGAAGCTCCTTGCTAAAGCGTGTATTGAATTACGTTATAATTAACTACTTACGTATAATGTAATTTATAGCCAAATAGATTGCAAGGTTTTTTGTGCAGTGTTTTTTATACATTTTTTTAGAAAGTAGCAGACATAAAAAAAAGGTTGAGTCATGACTCAACCTTTTTAATCACATAGTTTTTCTAAAATTACGCTAGAGAGTTAGTCTTTTAAAACATCAACCATGGCATTGGCAACATAGTCGATATTACTGCTGTTTAAGCCCGCCACACACATACGTGAGTTCGAAACCATGTAGATACCATATTTGCTTTGGAGTTTTTCAACTTGTTCAGGCGTCAGACCGGTAAAGCTAAACATACCGTTTTGCTCAGTTAAATAATCGAAGTCACGGCCGGGGACTTTTTCTTCCAATACTGATTTTAGCTTTAAGCGCATGGCTTTGATACGGTCACGCATGGCATAAACTTCGCCAACCCATTGCTCATGTAGCGCTTCGTCGTTCATGACGATATCGACCACGCGGCCGCCATGTGATGGTGGGCTTGAGTAGATGCGACGCACGGTTGCATTTAGCTGACCAAAGACGCGCTCCGCTTCGTCAGTGCTTGGGCACACGACCGATAGACCGCCGACACGCTCACCGTATAGCGATAAGTTTTTAGAGAATGAGTTACTGACAAATACGGGTAGACCCATCTCGACTGCTTTACGAATCGCGTAAGCGTCGCTGTCCATGTCTTTACCAAAGCCTTGGTAGGCGATGTCCATAAATGGAATCAATTCACGCGCTTTAATGACAGTCAGCGCGGTATCCCACTGTTCACGAGTCAAATCCATACCGGTTGGGTTATGGCAGCAAGGGTGCAGCAAGACAACATCGTTTTTATTCAAAGTTTCAAAAAATGCAATCATTTCATCAAACTTAACACTGCTGGTTGCTTTATCGTAGTACGGATATTTACCGACCTCGACGTCAGAGCCTTCAAAGATAGCAATGTGATTGCCCCACGTTGGGTCGCTGACGTAGCATTTAGATTGTGGGAACCATTCATGGATAAACTCTGCGCCGACTTTTAATGCGCCAGAACCACCGATAGTGGCGATGGTTGCTACCAAACCGTCTTGTAAGATTTGCGCGTCTTTACCAAATAGCAATTCCTGACAACCTTTACGGTGGCCGGGTAAGCCTGCCATTGGCAAGTACGGACGAGGAGAGATAGGATCAGCAATGCGCTGCTCCGCCGTTTTGACACACTCAAGGACAGGCAATTTGCCATCCTCATCATAATAAACGCCAACACCCAAATTGACTTTATCTGGATTGGTGTCAGCGGCAAATTTGTCCATCAATCCTAAAATCGGGTCACCGGCATAATAATCGATACGTTCAAACATTTTTTTTCCTTACAAGGGAGATGAGTTAAGGCGTTAAAAAGCATAAACCAGTTTGGCGATTAACTCAACGTTAGATTCAGCGATACTGATTAATTAACGCGTTTTTTTGTTTATTAGCAAGTTTTTGGACAGATTTTAGCCTTTGCTAAATTGAAGTAATAAGTTCTTGAGTTGCCCTTAAACACGCTGCAAGTCATCAAAGTGGCTGGCAAAGTAAGTTTGCAAAAATTGCTTAAAGGCAATGCTGGCGGGCGATAAAGCGCGTGACGAGCGTTGATAAATAAAGAATCGGCGCATTTTAACCGGCTGTGCCAATGGACGCATTTGCAAACCATTGGCGCTTACCCAATCTATCACCTCTGGCATATAAGGCAAGCACAAGGTAATGCCAAAACCTTGGCGGGTCATCTCAAGGGCGGTCGACATAAAGTTGACTTTGTAGCGCGCCTGCTGAATATGGCTGGCAATTTCCTCATCAAGCTCAGCGGTGACTTGCTCGATAAATGGCCCTTGCAAGGTAATAAGCGGCGTGTCTACTAAATCCTGCCAAATGACTTCTGATTTTTGCGCCAGCGCATGGTTATCTGGCATTACCACACAAAACGGCAGCTGATATAACAAATCGGCGCTGATGTCATCGTCAGGCTCCGTAAAACCACGCTCAGTACCGACGCCCAAATCTACCTCGATGTTTTGAATATGTTCTAAAACATTTTCTGCTGAGCAATCAAGTAAAGACACGCTGATATCTGGATATGCTTTAGCAAATTGAGCAATAACGGCTGGCATGGAGGAGGCAGCAAATTGCGACACCGCAAGTCTGACTTGACCTTGCGCCAAACTTGTCAAGCTACTGGCTTCATTTTCAAATAGCTGCATCTCATTTAAAATACGCCGCGCTTGCGGCAATAAATGATGACCAACGACGGATAATGACAGCTGGCGGGTGGTGCGGTCAAATAGCACGATACCAAGGCTGGACTCCAATTCTTTAATCAAACCACTGACGGCAGATTGGGTCAAATGCATCTGCTCGCTGGCGCGGGTAAAACTGCCATTGTCAGCCACACTGATAAAAGCGCTCAATTGGCGAATACTGATATTCATAAGCAAACCTGATAAATAAATCAAAAAATACGATTAGTCTTATAAATCAAGCTAATCTAATATAAATCACTCGTCAATAGGAATGATTGATGAAACTTATTTTTTGCTAACTTTTAGTGATGTATACCACCAATTGAAATTAAGGATGATGACAATGTCAGAGTTAAAGGCAGATTTATTTGATAACCCAATGGGCTTGCAAGGATTTGATTTCGTTGAGTTTGTCTCACCTGAGCCTGAGCTTGTCGAAACGCTATTTCGCAACCTTGGCTTTACTCATATTGCCAATCACCGCTCAAAAGATGTCGCCTTGTTTCGCCAAGGAGATATCAACCTTATTTTAAACCGTGAGCCAAAAAGCCATGGCAGCTATTTCTTAGGTGAGCATGGCGCCGGCGCTTGTAGCATGGGCTTTCGGGTAAAAAATGCGCAGCAAGCGTATGAGCTAGCTATCGAGAATGGCGCTGAGCCAGTAGACGTGCCAACAGGGGTGATGGAGCTGCGCTTGCCAGCGATTAAAGGTATCGGCGGCTCGCTTATTTATCTCATTGACCGCTTTGGCGATGGTAACTCTATTTATGATATCGATTTTGAATACCTACCGGGCGTCGACAAGCATCCAAAAGGCTTTGGCTTTAAGGTTATCGATCATCTGACGCACAATGTCTACCGTGGTCGCATGGCATACTGGGCCGATTTCTACGAGCGTATCTTTAACTTCCGCGAAATCCGTTATTTTGATATCACTGGTGAGTATACGGGTCTGACCAGTAAAGCGATGACCGCGCCTGATGGCAAAATTCGTATTCCATTAAACGAAGAATCAAAGCAGGGCGGTGGGCAAATTGAAGAGTACTTGATGCAATTTAATGGCGAAGGTATCCAGCATATCGCACTATTGAGTGATGATTTGTTGTCTAGCATCGACAAATTAAGAGACATGGGTATTCCGCTGATGACAGCGCCAAATGATACCTATTACCAAATGTTGGATGAGCGCTTACCAAACCACGGCGAGAATGTCGCTGAACTACAAATGCGCGGCATCTTGTTAGACGGTACCACAGAAGGCGGTACGCCACGCTTATTGCTACAGATTTTCTCTGAAACCATCCTTGGTAGCCCCGTATTCTTCGAATTTATCCAGCGTAAAGGCGATTACGAAGAAGGCTTTGGTGAAGGTAACTTTAAAGCCTTGTTTGAATCCATCGAGCGTGACCAAGTTCGTCGCGGCGCGATTGGTCAGCCAGAAACTGAAACGCCATAGTTTTAGCTTAAACGTTTATAAGTATAATAAATGGGCAGAGCAAAAGGAATTTGTCTTGTCCTTAATCAGCAAAGTACCGCTTGCGATGGTAAATCAAAAATACCTGAGAATTACTGACGACAAGCGACTGTACTAACGCTAATAAAAGGAACACAGGCATGGAACGCCTACAAGCTAACAATACTATTCAAAAATCCCACAGTGCCAAGAGTGTGTCTTCAAATGCTCTCGGCGCTGATGATGCTAGCCATAGCGATTTAACGGCTGAGAAGCAACCTTACCTCTCGCATCAGCCAGACAGTCAGGGTCATATTCACTATAGTGACGATGAAAATGCCATGTGGCAGGCGCTGCTTACACGTCAAGCCAAGCAAATACCCAATCGAGCTTGCTCAGCCTATCTAGAAGGCTTAGAAAAGCTAAATCTGCCATCGACGCATATCCCGCAACTCCACGATATCGACGAAATATTGCAGGCCACCACCGGCTGGCAAACCGCTGCCGTTCCTGCGCTTATCAGCTTTGGTAAGTTTTTTAAACTCTTAGCAAATAAACGCTTTCCGGTAGCGACCTTTATCCGCCGCTTTGAAGACATGGACTATATCGAAGAGCCAGATATCTTTCATGAAATCGTTGGCCATTGTCCGCTGCTGACCCATCCTGCTTTTGCCGCTTTTAATGAGACCTATGGCAAGCTGGGTCTTGATGCCAGTAAAGAAGAAAGGTGGTTTTTGGCACGGCTTTATTGGTTTACCATCGAGTTTGGCTTGGTAGGTAGTCACCCTGACAATCGCCGTATCTATGGCGGCGGTATCTTGAGCTCGCCTTCTGAAACGGTTTATGCGCTTAATGGTAGCGATACGTTGCACCAATCCAACCATCAGCAGCAACCTCAAAATCAGCCAGAACACCGCGCATTTGATTTGCTTGCTGTGCTGCGTACGCCTTATCGCATTGACCATATTCAGCCGATTTATTATGTCATTGATGATTTAGATACGCTGTTCGATATCGTCGATAGCGACATCATGGGCAAGGTCAAACAAGCAATGGCACTTGGTTTGTTTGAACCAACTTATGCACCAAAAAACTCTTAATACATTAAAAAATTTAGCATCGTTAAAATAACGATGTGGTAAAAGTGATGCTGTAAAAACAGTATTAACACGGACGTAACGGTATTAAAAAAATAATAGTTAACTTAAAAGGATATTATCATGACGACATTATCACAAGCCAGCTGTGAAGCCTGCCGTATCGGCGCTCCAACCGTCGACGACACAGAAGCACGCGAGCTATTACAACAAATTCCTGATTGGTCGCTCATCGAAGTCGACGGCATTAAGCAATTACAGCGTCAGTATAAATTCAAAAATTTTGTCACAGCGATGGCATTTGCCAATGAGCTTGCCGACATTGCGGAAGCAGAAGGGCATCATCCGGGTATTTTGGTAGAGTGGGGCAAGGTCACCGTCACTTGGTGGTCACATAGCATTAAAGGTCTGCATCGCAATGATTTTATCATGGCAGCCAAGACCGATAGCCTACTGGGTAAGTCATGAGACTGGCAATAATCTTTGCAACTCATTAAACTTGTCCCACCCAAAACCAACCCTAACGCCAGAATATATATGATGGCACCATAAGGATGTGTTATGCCTCCACAAGTACTTACCGAGCTATCTCCCAAGGTAGCTTTTATTATTGCCAGCGTTGTCATCGCGATTATGGGTGTGACCATGATCGGCTTTGGCTGGGTACCGCATCTGTCATTGATGCTTGCAATCGTTGTTTTATTAGGCCTTGGTATGTATAAAGGTCTAAGCTTTGAGAAGATGCAGGGGCAGATGTCATCGGGCGTTGTCAGTGGTATTGGTGCTATTTATTTACTATTTTTTATTGGTTTGCTGGTCGCCGCGCTGATGATGTCAGGTGCTATTCCTACCATTATGTATTATGGTTTTGATCTCATCTCACCGCAGTATTATTATATTTCGGCTTTTGTTTTGACCTCTATTATTGGTGTCGCTCTAGGCAGTAGCTTGACCACAGCCGCGACACTTGGTGTGGCCTTTATTGGTATGAGTAATGCCTTTGATGCCAACGTTGCTATTGCTGCTGGTGCGGTGGTTTCAGGTGCTTTTTTTGCCGATAAAATGTCGCCGTTGTCAGATACTTGTACGCTTGCCTCTTCTGTCGTCGGCATTGATTTGTTTGAGCATATCCGTAATATGATGTATACCACGGTACCGGCGTGGCTCATCACAGCGGGGCTATTTTGGTATTTCTCTGGCCAGACGGGTACGGGTGATTTGGGTCAAGTGACCTTACTGCAATCACAATTGGTCGATAGCGGCTTAGTCCATGGTTATGCCGTATTACCATTTGTCGTGCTAGTGGTATTAGCACTATGCCGAGTCAATGCCATTTATACCATCATTTGTACAATCGCGACCGCTTTAGTGCTTACTTATCTGCACAGTACGCCAAGTATTGGGCAGCTCGGCGGTTATCTATTTGCTGGTTATACGCCCGCCGAAAATTTAGAGCTGGGTGAAGTGGCGGGTATGATCTCACGTGGCGGTATGCAAAGTATGTTCTTTACTCAGACTATCGTGATATTGGCGTTAAGTTTGGGCGGTTTATTACGTGCTTTGGGTATCTTGCCAGCGTTATTGTTAGGTATTCGAAATATGCTGACAAGCTCAGGACGTGCTATCTTTGCTGCGGCAATGGCGGCTTTAAGCATCAACGTGCTGATCGGTGAGCAATATTTGAGTATCTTATTATCAGGAACTGCGTTTCGTCCGACCTTTGAGCGTTTGAATTTACACCCCAAAAACCTATCGCGTACCATCGAAGACGCGGGCACGGTTATCAATCCATTAGTACCGTGGAGCGTGTGCGGGGTATTTATCAGCCAAGCGTTAGGTGTTCCGGTACTTGAATATTTGCCTTATGCCTTTTTCTGTTATTTATCGCTGCTGCTTACGATACTGTTTGGATTCACAGGTATCACCATCAGTTGTAAAGATGGCTCTAGCATTCGTAAGCAACTAAAAGTACAAATGGCCAATTAGCGAACATTCATTTTGAAAATAAACTGAGATAGTATTGGTTGCATAAAAACCACTCTAAGCAACTTAGAGTGGTTTTTTTTGGTTAATTTGAACGCCTAAACCATATATCTAAAAGTGGCTGAATAAGAGATAATAGAGGACATAGATTTTCGCTTACTTCAATAAAAAGGCAGTCCTGCATGACCCATAATAATCCATATAACCTGATACCCTTGCAACCTACGGGCAGAAATGAGACCAATACCGCCAATACCTATTCACCTGAAGATATGATTACCATTTACGAGCAGCAGTTTCTGACTGAAGTGCCAGAAGACAAGCTCACAGAGTTCTTACCTTTTTTAAAAGCCTTTTATGATATCGACGACCATACCTTAGATGTCAGTGCGGTGATTTTTGATGCGATTGCGGACGCTTGTATTATTTATAATCACAAAGTCAAAGTTGGGCGTTATGAAATATTAGAAGGCTTGGTAAAAGAAGAGATTGCAGAAGATATAAGTGATGAAGAAGGCGCTGAAGAGAAACAAGTACAAGCCTATACCCTAGAGTGTAAGCGTACTTTTTTTATCAATGAGGTGGAAATACCTTATCATTTTAATTTGTTTATCCATGGCGATAATTATTCTACCTTGACGAGAAGAGAGAGCGTGTTAGAGAAAATGTATTGGTTTGTCAGTGATAGCTTTGATGAGCAGTTATTAGATAATCCTGAAGATACTGAGAGCTTGGCGTCTATTAATGAGCAACTGGCAAGTTTGGGTATTCGAGAAATGGATCTGACTACTATTCATCAGCTCGTGGACTATATAGAAGATAACATCATAGATGATGACATGGCAGAAGCGGTTAATAAGCTATTGGATGCAGCCGAGTAGGTGTATGCTGTGGAGTTGAGATAAGACCACGCTAAGCCAATTAGCGTGGTCTTTTTTTGATAGGACAACTAACTTTAAACAGTAAGCCATAAAAAACCCTCGTAATCGATAGATTACGAGGGTTTCGTATATGGTACCGGTGGTCGGACTTGAACCGACACGCTTTTAAAGGCAACGGATTTTGAATCCGTCATGTCTACCAATTCCATCACACCGGCGTGTTAGGTGATAAAGTTTATATACTGCAAACATTATCGAATTGGGCTACAGGGTTAACTCTGTATAGGCTGCGTATTATAGCAGGCTATTTTTAGCCGTCAAGAATTATTTATACTATTTACGATAAAATTTTATTTTTAACCAACGAAGGCGCGTTCAACGGCATAATCCGCTTGCACACCCATACGTGGAGAAACAGTAAGACCAAAGTCGTCTAAAATTGCAGAGATATCCGCATTAAATGGCATACTACCGCAGATAAGTACGCGGTCATCGTCTTTATTCATTGGCGGTAGACCAATATCTTCGAAGAATTTGCCTGATTTCATCAGATCAGTGATACGGCCAGTATTTCTAAACTCTTCGCGGGTAACAGTTGGGTAGTAGATAAACTTCTCGCGGAACTCTTCACCAAAGATTTCATCGTTTGGCAGCTCTTCTTCAAACATTTCACGATAAGCCAAATCCTTCACCTGACGCACGCCGTGTACCAAAATGATTTTGTCAAAACGCTCATAGACTTCAGGATCGCGTGATAAGGCTAAAAAGGGTGCAAGTCCCGTGCCGGTTGATAGCATATATAAATGCTTACCCGGTAATAAATCGTCTAGTACCAAAGTACCCGTTGGTTTTTTGCTGACCAATAACTCATCGCCCACTTTGATATGCTGCAAGCGCGAGGTTAGCGGACCGTCTTGAACTTTAATAGAGAAAAACTCCAAATGCTCTTCGTAGTTGGGGCTGGCAATCGAGTAAGCGCGCAATAGCGGTCTACCATCGACAACGATACCAATCATCGCAAACTCGCCATTACGGAAGCGTAAGCCATCGTCGCGCGTGGTTTTGATGCTAAATAGAGAGTCATTCCAGTGATGAACCTCAGTGACCGTTTCGGTGCGGAGTTTTGACATAAAGCCCTCGTTAGTAAGTGGTAATGTGTATTCGCCCATTAAAAATGGTGGTAAACAAAAATTTTTAAAGTAATAAAAAGTGTGAATAAGATTAAGCGCTTATCAATTATCAGTTCAGGCTAATAAGCAAATGACATGTTAAGCAAATGACACGGATAAAAAACCGTTATTTTAACATTATTATCAGGTTTTATAAGGCGTCAGATTCTAGCAAACAACAGCGCTGCCCGTAAAAGTAAACTTTGCTGCTTGTACTTTATAAACCTGCCCTTTATGAATGCAAGCCATTCTCAATAAATTTCTCGCTCATCATAACAAACTTTAAAATAAAAATCCGCCTAGCTGCCTGTCTGTACCATGATAAAATGGAATATCGTTAGCGAATAATTTTCTATCATTGCCGCATGCCATGTATTATCAGCTATTTACTTTTGGGATTTGATTTATGACTTGTCAGACTTCCGCCGCTATTAACTATCATATATCGCCCATTATTGGTTACCACCGTGCGCCGCTGTCACAAAAGTTTGGCGCACCGAGGCAGCCAAATCTTGTGGTTATGACTAGTGTGATTGAAATGCTCGCGCCGTATGATACGCCAGCGGCATTTGCCGGACTGGAAGATTTTAGCCATATTTGGATCAGTTGGCAGTTTCATCATAACTATTTATATAAAGACAAATTGGATAAACACAAGCATTCACTCAATAATAAGCAGCAAGACAAAAATGATAGTAGTTTTCGTCCTCAGGTGCGTCCGCCGCGTTTGGGTGGCAATCAAAAAACAGGTGTATTTGCCAGCCGCAGTATGTATCGTCCATCTGCGCTAGGGTTGTCTGTGGTCAAACTAAAGCGCATCGAGATTGTCGAAGGACGGGTGTTACTTATTATTAGCGGGGCTGATATGATAGATGGGACGCCGATTATCGATATCAAGCCTTACGTGGCTTATAGTGATGCCTTGCCTGATGCTCAAAGCGGATTTGCGCCTTCGGCACCGCACTTGTTGGACGTGACGATTACCGAATCGGCTTATGAGCAGTTTGGGCAAATTATCGCCATTCAAAGGTTTGCCAATGGTGTAGAAAAAAACGCTAAAGATGAGAAGTTAACGGTTAAAGCGGTCATTTATAATACCCAAAAACAGTTATTGATGTCTGATCTCGATACGATTAAAGCCTTGATAGCGCAAGACCCGCGCCCTGCTTATCGACGTACAGAGACAGAGTCGTCATTTGTTATGCGCTATAAATCGGTTGATGTCAGTTTCCAGTTTCTGGACTCAGGTGAATTGCAGATAATGAATATTGTCACAGTATAATGAAAGTAAACATCGCTGCCGACTAAATGCTCTAAATCTTATAAGAATAAAACTATAAAAGAAGATAACTATGTCTGCTCAAAAATATTCGATCGTGATTGATTTGCGTTGGTGCCTAGACGAGTTGTTGGCAGATAGGGTGATTGATCAACGCGGCTATAACCTTGTCATTACCAGTCGCCGTAACAAGGTGCAGCATCCGCTGATTACGATTAGCGAGTTTGGGCTGCCAAATGGTCACGCGCTTAATAATAATTCTGAGAATAAATTGACGCTGGCGTGGCTCAATCAGTGGCTGGCTGCCAAAGCAGATATGCCGCTGGTGCGTATTGACCCGTTAAAGGTCGATGTACCGGCGGTAACGCAGCTGATGTCGTTTGAATATGCGCGCTCGCAGCACATTTTACCGATTGAAGTGACGCTTGATGAAGTGGTTATTGGTACTGACCAGCCATTTTATACCGACTGGCATGGCAATATTGAAAAGCTTATTAAATCAAAAAGCTATCGCACGGTCTTTATCAATCCTGAACAAATCAATCGCTATCGCCAAGAGTTTTATCAAGTCACGCAAGCGATTGCGGGCGCAAACTCCCTACATAAGCGCGCGGCAGCGGACGTCACCAACGTCGAAGCTTTGTTGCAGCTCGGCGATAATGCCAATCCCGATGCCAATGACCAACATATTGTCAAAGTGGTCGATTGGCTATTGCAATATGCTTTTGAGCAGCGTGCCAGTGATATTCATCTAGAGCCACGCCGCGAAACAGGCAAGGTGCGCTTTCGTATCGATGGGGTGCTGCATAGTGTCTATGAGATGCCGCTTGCCATTATAGTGGCGGTGACCGCCCGTATCAAAATTTTGGGACGGCTCAATGTCGCAGAAAAGCGCAAGCCGCAAGATGGACGCCTAAAAACCCGTACACCCAAAGGCTTAGAGACCGAGCTTCGTCTCTCTACCATGCCGACTGCTTTTGGTGAAAAGCTTGTCATGCGGGTATTTGATCCAGAAGTGCTGGTGCGCTCGTTTGCCCAGCTTGGCCTGTCGGGTAAGCAGCTTGAAACGTGGCATGAGCTGACCGCCCATCCTAATGGGATTATCTTGGTGACGGGTCCGACGGGTTCTGGTAAAACCACCACTTTATATAGTACGCTTAAGCAGCTCGCTACCGAGCAGGTCAATGTCTGTACCATTGAAGATCCTATTGAGATGATTGAGCCCGCTTTTAATCAAATGCAGGTCAATCCTGGGGTTGATTTGCATTTTGCCGATAGTATTCGTTCTTTGATGCGCCAAGACCCAGACATTATTATGGTCGGTGAAATTCGCGATGCTGAGACTGCCAATATGGCAGTGCAAGCGTCTTTGACGGGGTATTTAGTGCTATCAACGTTGCATACCAACGACGCACCAAGCTCTATTACCCGTTTACATGATTTGGGTATTCAGCCATTTTTAACCTCAGCAACGATATTGGGGGTAATGGCACAGCGCTTATTACGGACGTTATGCCCGCATTGTAAGCAAGCCGTTGATGTAAGCACAGATAGCGAGATTGCTATCCAATGGCAAGAATTGGTGCAACCTTGGCGCGCCCCAGTGCCTGCGCAAGTTTATAAGGCGCAGGGCTGTGAGCACTGTCGCCATACGGGTTATCAAGGTCGCGTTGGTCTGTACGAGATTATGCCGTTATCCAATGAGCTAAAAAAATTGGTCGCAGCCGATGCCAATTTGGATACGTTGAAGCAGCAAGCGTACCGCGAAGGCGTGCAGCCGCTACGTTTATCGGGAGCAAAGCGTATTAGCGAAGGGTTAACGACCATAGAAGAGGTGATGCGTGTGGTGCCGCTGCATTAAAGGACGTCTCTAAAATACGCCTCATTCAAAAAAACTATTCTTTAAAAAAATGCTCTGATAAAAAAGCCTTTATATAGACGTTTGTTAAACACGACTTGAAAAGCCGGCTTATCAGAGCAATTAATACTATTACTATTACCAAATCCATATTTTAAGATAATTCTATTTATTGATTTTTATTAACGAGATTGTTTATGTTTACAGATACGCATTGCCATCTAAACCGTTTGGATTTAACCAAGTATGATGGTCAATTGTCCGGCGCGATTGCGGCGATGAAAGAGGCGAATGTTAATCGTGCGATGGCAATTATGTGTGATTTTGCTGAATACGATGAGATTGCCAATATTGTCAGCACTTATAATGACGAGGCGCTAAATCTTGGTATGAGCGTCGGTATTCATCCTTGTGAAGATATTAACGTATTGCAGTCAGCGACAGTTGAGCGCTTGATAGAAACGGCTGATGCTGAGCACGTGTGGGCGATAGGGGAGACGGGGCTGGACTATTACTGGTCGACGGAAAATAAAAAAGAGCAACAAGCCAGCCTTGCGCGTCATATCCATGCCAGCCAACAGCTAAAGAAACCGCTTGTCGTGCATATGCGTGACGCCAAAGAAGATACGCTTGATATCCTAAAAGCAGAAGGCGCTGAACACGGTATTATCCATTGCTTTACTGAAGACTGGGAAACCGCAAAACGCGCATTAGACTTAGGATTTTATATTTCATTCTCAGGTATCGTCAGTTTTAAAAGTGCGCAAATGATTCAAGATGCCGCAAAAAATATGCCCAAAGACAGAATACTTATCGAAACCGATAGCCCGTATTTAGCACCAGTTCCTAAACGTGGCCGGCCTAATGAGCCGGCATACGTGCCATATGTGGCAAGCTATCTTGCCCAACTATATGGCTGTAGTGGCGAGGAAGTCGGCGCATTGACTGCAAAAAACTTTGAAAATTTACTGGCACAGTATCACTAAAATGGTTATGCTATGACCAATCAGTCATTTATAGGCTTGTCTTGTAGTTCTGTGTTGAATGTGTTTTTGATGCTGAACTTAACCCTATGATTATCAATGACTATTTAGCAAACATAAGCATATTGCCTTTGATGGTATTGGCGTAGCCGTTATAAAATTTATAAGCGTACTGCCAATACACTGACAAAAGGGACGGTGGTATGCATGATATTGTCAGTTTTTAGGAGAAATTATGAGTCGTCAGCACCAGTTCAAGGCACGAGAAGAGAATATCTTAGCGATGGCGGAGCAATTGCTACTTGAGTCAGGCGATGGTGATATCACTTTGGACAGTTTGGCAGACCAGCTTGATTTGGCTAAAGGCACCTTATATAAGCATTTCTCCAGTAAAGATGAGCTCTACCTGCGTATTATTATCCGTTATGAAGAGCAATTGTTTGAGATCAATCGTATTGATGACTGTCCATCGGCAGGCGTCGCGCGGATGATTTTCCAGCAACTATTTAATCCGCAAAAAGCCATGCTCCTTAACCAAATCGAAGAGCGTTTGGCGGCATCGGTGACGGGTCTGAATCGCCTGTTCGGTGAGCTTTATGATATACGCCGTCAGCGCATGAAACGTTTGATTGATATTATCAGCGCGTATCTTCAAGAGCAGCACAGTAGTCTAAGTACGCGCGATTATTTGTCCTCGATTTGGGCGATGGGTCAGGGCGGCGCAGGATTATTAAACTCAAGCTTTTATCAGCGCTATTTAGGACGCCGTGATACCTTGCGTTATGCTTTTGTGCAGCAAATGCTTGAGTTGCCAAGCCATTATCCAGCGGCCGATGATGAAGTCATGGATGAAGATATGCAAGAATTGGTAGAGCAAATCGATACTGAATCAGAAGAGCACCGTAATACCAATTACTAGCTTTTTATTCTATTTTAAACGCAGTCAACTATTATTTTATAACGGTCCGTGTTGTTATCTTCTGTATGGCAACACGTTAAATTTATCTTTTAACATGTGTACGAAGTCATAGTTTTTATAACTCGTCATGTCTTTCGTCGTTTGTATACCATTCAATATAGCGTTATTTTTAATAAGGTGACGCCATTCTAGATGACTTCTGTATGTCAAAACCGACTTCCTCTATATCTTCAATCACAGTCTCTCACGCGCACATCCGTATCGGGCAAGCGGGCTTTACCCTTGTAGAAATAGTAGTGGTGGTCGTTATTTTATCTATATTTGCTGGCATGATGAGCTTGTCGGTCGGTAGCAGTGAGTCACGCAAAAACCGCGCCTTTTATGAGCATTTAACAGATTCTCTGAGCTATGTACGACTTTTATCGGCTGAGCGTATGGCGCCTATGGGTCTAAGCTTACAATCCGATAAACAAGGTCAAATGACGCCTGTCATTGTCACGCTATCAAATCCGTATATTGCTTATCAAACTCAAGATTATACGTCTTCTAGAGGCGATAGTACGCCTAAGAACGCCATGGAGCTGTCAGCAGATTTGACGAATATATCAGCTGCTACAGATAAAGTGCCCACACCAAGTTGGGAGGTTGAGCCAGAAGTTAGTCTGCCTGCCTTGCCTATGGGTGTGAGCTTAAGCGTGCAAAGCTTGGATGCGAGTAGTCAGTCAAACGCAGAACAAACGCAAGCGCTGCAGCCGTGGTTTACCGAGCAAAATGTACCGCAAGTACTATGGTTTGGCACAGGTCAGGCCACACCGGTAACAATAGAGGTGCGTCATAATTCGCGTTTGGTGGGCGAGGTGATTACAATTATGCCCGATGGTAGTATGTCGATAGGGCAAGGGCGCTAACTTATGATAGATAATAATAAGGCCGAACATACCTATACAAACCTAAAGCCCGCTCTATCAAAATATGAGCGCGGATTTACCCTGATTGAGGTCATGGTTGCTTTAGCGATTCTAGCCGTCGTTGCCGTTGCCGCGAGCCGTGCGAGTAGTGCGTATTTAAGCTCAGTTGATGTTTTACGTACTCGTACGCTGGCGCAGTTTGTCGCACAAAACGCGGCAGCAGATTTGCGTATTCAAGATACGTGGCTGACGGCCAATAAAACCCAAACTATCAATACCCAAGGTCGTGATTGGCAAGTGACAATGACCGCCACGGACGCCATCACACCTGCATTAAAGCAGGTAAATATCGCTGTTGCGCCCATTATAGATGGACAGGCACGCAGCGCAGTGACGGATATCAACGTGATGTTAAGTAACGCTGAGCAGGAGGTTGGTAGTTTGGATTTGAGCGGTCTAACGCCAGATAGAGGCAATCCATGAAATCAAATCATGGATTTACTTTGCTTGAGCTGATGGTGGCGATGGCGATATTTGCCATGTTAGCGGTGGCTGGCTGGAAAGTATTTGATGGCGTTAACCGTGCGCGTGAACGGGCGCAATTTCATGCGGATAATTTAGCAGTTTTGCAATATGCCTATTTGCAATTACAGCAAGATATGAACCAAATGATTCCTTATCAGGCAGTGGATACGCAGGGTGCTAATTCTTCAATTAATAACGCCTCGTCCAATAACGCCACAACGAATAATACTAATAATAGCAATCAAGAAAACGCACCAGCGCCCGAACCTTTTATGAGTCTAGATGCTGAACGTATCAGCTTTATGCGTTTTGCCGACCCCGACCCACGTTATCAAAGCAGCGCAAGTGTGCAGCATATCGAATACATTTTTGCCGATGAGCGCTTAATTCGCCGTCAATATAACAGTCTTGCTGGTGGCAGTGACAGCATTAGCCTAGATAGTGTATTGCTTGAAGGCGTCACGGCAGGGCGCTGGCAAGCTTATTTACCTGAATTAAGCGCCAAATTTCCCAATAAAGATAGCAGCAGCAATAACAGTACCAGTAATAATACCGTATCAGGGCAGTTGGCGAATTCAGCCAATAAAACGTCTGAGACTATACTGTTACCAAAAGGGATTGCGCTTAACTTTACGTATCAGGATATGCCGATCACTTGGCAATGGGCACTGACGCCGCAGCCAATACCAAATATCAGTACAAATACCAGTCACAAAAACACGCCTAACAATCCTAATGCTAATAGCGGTGATAAAAATAATAACGGCACCAATAACGATAATGCAGCCAATGGCAATGTAGAAAACAATAAATCAGGCAACGCTACTGAAAATGCCCCATTTGGTCAATGATAGAGGCTATTTATGCCAAATAAGCCACGAATAAGGCCAACGATGCCTACAATCTCTATGAAAGCCGATTCACAACGTGGCGTCGCGCTGCTGACTATTTTATTATTGGTGGTTAGTATTACTGTGGTTGCAGGGGCAATGCTTGCCAGCCAAAAGATTGCTATTCGGCGTAGCGGCTTATTGTTTGACCAAAACCAGCTCTTACAAGATATTAATGCAGGTCAGCAATTGGCCGTTACCTTGATTCGTGCTGATGCTAAATTAAATGATACCGATAGCGAGCAGGATATTTGGGCGCAGCCAATACCGCCTTATACGCTAGGCGGACATAGCATCGGCATCGAATTACGCGATGAGGGCAGTCGTTTTAATATTAATAATTTATATCACAATGGCGCCGTTGATAATGCTGCCTTGGCCGTTTTTCAAAGGCTGCTTACACAGCTAAATTTAGAGCCTGATATCGCCGTTGCGGTACTTGATTATCAAGATGCCGACAGCGAAGTCTACCAAGATGGCGGTGATGAAAATGTAGTATATGCTCAGCAGTCCAATCGCGGAGCGGATACAGCTTTACCCAACCAAGCGTTGCTTAGTATCGATCAATTAGCAGAAGTAAAGGGCGTTGATGCGCAAGTATTGGCGACACTGCGTCCCTATATTACGGCGGTACCATATTATTTACCCATTAATATTAATACCGCCAGTCCCGTTTTGCTTGCTGCCTTGGTAGAAGGTGCGAGCAGCCAGCAAATGCAGAGTATCGTTGAGTTGCGAGCAAAACAAGCCTTTAGCTCTGTCGATGATGTTTGGCAACTGCCCGTATTAAGTAGTGTAAAAGCAGAGCCGCGCAAAGCCTTGACGCCATTACTAGCGGTTGATAGCCAAGCCTTTATGGCACTTATTACCGCCTCTGATAATGCGACGGTTGGTCAGGCAAGACAACGCTTTGCGACCGTTATTATTAGCAAAACGGCTGCTGATAGTGAAAAAGAAAATAGCAGTAATAATAACAGTAATGAAAATAGCAATGATGCTAATAACGCTGATGTTAATGCTAAAAACGTTCAAAATTCTGATAATAAAAAGCCCAAAGAGGTGCGTGTGCTAACGCAACGACTTTGGGCTTTTAGGCCAATTTTCTAATGGTTATAGATAATTAGTAATAAATAGCATGCAAAAATTAAGTCTAATTAATCATTTAAACGGGTTTCTTCGGTAGATTTCCAATTATAAGCACCATAAAACAGCATTTGTGCTTGGCGCGTGCAATTATGCAGCATCAGTTGTTTTTTCTTTTCTATCTCTGCCAAGTCGACCTCATCATCATGGTCTTCGGTATAGGTCAGCTCGAGCCAGTCAATAATCCAAGAAAAAAACATATTGACCCCAGCTTCTGCCAACAGTCTACGATCATAAGTATTGATGTGGGTAAACGCCGGCTGTAGCGCTAAGTCTTCTGCTAGGCTTTGACCGTGTTTTTTAATCAGCTCATTGATGGCTTTGCGTACCGCTTCTGAGCCGCCATAACGCTCACTGACTAAGAACTGCCAGTAGCAAGGTTGCTCGCTGACCATATATAAAAACATCTGAATACTTTTAGCGATTTGGCGCTCAAAGCTACGTTTGCGCCCAATTTGCAAGTTTTCACTTAACGTTGCCATCGTACCGCCCAACTCTTCGATGACTAAGGCGCGACCAAGCGACTCCATGTCATCAAAATGGCGATAAAACGCCGTCGGCACCACACCAACCTCGCGCGTGACCTGTCTGAGACTGATTGAGCTAAAAGACTGACCTGTCATACACAAATCGAGCACCGCATTAAAAAAAGCGTGCCGTGTTTGAAGTTTCTTTTGTTCGCGACTACTCATAATATTTCAAAATTACCTGATAGATGTCTATCATACTCATTTCATTGCGAAAATACGAATGAAATAGACGGTTATCGTTGATTGTCCAGTTTTTAGAATTGGTTTTAGACTGAATTTTAAGCTTGGTTTTAAATTAATTCTAGACTTCTTTTTAAACGAGATGCTTAAACATGTTGTTTAAACAATGGTGCCCCAATGCCCTTGTAGCTCTTGCGCCAGTCGATAGGCTTCATGGTCATTCATACCAGTGATAAAATCTAATACATTAAGCATATTATCATAGGTATTATCTGCTAGAGTCCGGCGATGTTCATCGAGATGCGGCTGGAGTAATTTTAGCAAACGCTGCTGCTCAAAGGATATTTGGCTTATCGGCGCATTGGTTTTATTTGCCTCTTTTATCCAGGCGAGTGGCATAAAAGCATCGAGCAGGCGCTGCAAGCATTGATTGGCCATCAGCTCCATGCGCACTTTACTTGGGTGATTAAATATCTTTTCGCGTGCCAATTGCTTAGCTTGGTTGATGCCACTTTGTACGCTCGGCTCACAGTGCGCAAACAAGCTGCCTTGTAGCGTCCCCGCCAACATAGTATCACTATTGGCTACAAAGGCATCGGTGACGGCATTGACCAAACGCATCATTGCCCGTGCCCGCAGCGATGCCAAATGCTGTCTGACTGACACTTGGGTGGGTAGAGCAAGCGTATCAGGGCGCTCACCAATCAGCTCATAAAAAATCGCCGCAACCTCTGCATAGCTTAGCATATTCAAATTGATGCCATCCTCCAAATCTATCAGCGCATAGCAAATATCGTCTGCCGCTTCTAATAAATAGGCTAGCGGATGACGAGCAAAGCCATCGTGCTGCTTTGAATATGGCAAGTTTAACGTTGCTGCCAGCTCCTCTAACTGCGCTGCCTCACTATAAAAGCAGCCAAATTTTTGCATGTTAGTGGTGTGATTGCCTTGGTAAATGCGGTTGTTTTGATCAATAGAGTTGTCTTGATAAACGGGATTGCTATGAGTGGCAAGCCAAGGGTATTTCATAAACGCGCCTAAAGTAGCGCAGGTTAAGCGCATACCACCTAAATCAGGGTGGTGCTCATTTCGGGTTAATATACGAAATCCTTGTGCATTGCCTTCATAAGCCAGTAAATCTAATTGCTCGTTATTATTCAGATTTTGCAAGACTTGCTTACGGTCAGGATGCATAAACCAATCACGAATGGCGTACTCTCCGGCATGACCAAACGGTGGATTGCCAATATCATGGGCAAGGCAAGCTGCTTGGATAATGACGCCGACATCAGCGGGCGCGACACCGTTCGGTAAGCCGCCGCCCAACTTATCATGCAGCTTCTCTGCTGCCATGATACCCAAAGAGCGACCAATACAAGAAACTTCTAGCGAATGTGTTAAGCGCGTATGAATACCAAGCTGGTTGGTCAACGGATGAACTTGGGTCTTTTGATTCAGCTGACGAAAGGAATGTGAAAATACCAGTCTGTCGTAATCTTTATGAAAGGAGGAGCGTGCGCTGTCCTCGGCAGGGGCTTTTTTATGACTGCCTAAACGCTGAGCACTAAATAATTTTGCCCAATGGTCGCTAGAATTCGTGGTTTGATTAACAGAAGCAGTCATCATTTATCGTCCGTTATTTTTATCATTCTATTTTATTTTTGCTTTTAGAGAGGTTAATTACTTTAACGTTATTCCCTTTATTATAATAAAAAAAGCCAGCGTTGAAGCTGGCTTTTGGTTGTTCTCTACTAAGACTGTGTAAACACTCAATCCGCTTGTACTTGTAAATATTAAACGTTGAACGTTAAACGTTAAAACGGAAATGCATCACATCGCCATCTTGCACAATGTAGGTTTTACCTTCTAAACGTGATTTGCCGGCTGCTGCTGCACCTTTTTCGCCGCCATACTCAATAAAGTCGTCATACGCAATGACTTCAGCGCGGATAAAACCCCGTTCAAAGTCGGTATGAATCACACCAGCAGCTTCAGGAGCGGTTGCGCCAACAGCGACTGTCCAAGCGCGGACTTCTTTGACGCCTGCCGTAAAATACGTTTGCATATCAAGCAAATCATAACCGCCGCGAATCACTTGATCAAGACCAGCTTCTTCCATATCCATTTCAGCTAGGAAGTCTTTTTTGTCATCTTCATCAAGCTGAGCAATTTCAGATTCGATTTGATTGCATAGGGCAATGACAATAGAATCTTCGCCAGTGGCATAGTTACGCACTGCATCTAGATATGGATTATTCTCAAAGCCATCCTCGCTCACGTTAGCGATATACATCGTTGGCTTTAAGGTAATCAGACCATAACTTCTGATCAGTTTTTGCTCTTCTTTGTCTAGGTTAGCACCGCGGGCGGCTTTGCCTTCTGCTAATAATGGCTCGATTTTTTTGAACACATCGAGCATGGCCGTCGCATCTTTGTCGCCACCTTTGGCTTTTTTGCTTAAGTTAGTAATAGCTCGCTCAACGGCTTCTAAATCGGCCAATGCCAATTCGGTATTGATGGTTTCGATGTCGTCGATAGGGCTGACGCGGCCGTCAACGTGGACGACGTTGTCATCATCAAAGCAACGTACCACGTGAGCAATCGCATCGGTCTCGCGGATATTAGCCAAGAACTGATTGCCCATACCTTCACCTTTTGAGGCGCCAGCGACCAAACCTGCGATGTCGACGAATTCCATCGTTGTCGGCAATACGCGCTCGGGCTTGACGATATCAGCCAATTTTTTTAGGCGTGGATCTGGCACAGGAACAATACCGGTATTGGGATCTTTGGTACAAAAAGGGAAGTTTTCAGCGGCGATACCCGCTTTGGTCAAGGCGTTAAACAGGGTGGATTTACCCACGTTTGGTAGACCGACGATGCCGCAATTAAAACCCATAACATGCTCTCAATATATTAATAAAATCAGGCAATAACAGACTTGGTATTTAGTCAGTATAAAGCTTGGTAAAATAGGAACTCAAAATTGGGCATATTGTAGCAAATTTCAGCCAAAATGGGTGAGGTTGTTGTGCTTGCTATTTTAATTTTTACGCTCAATCACAATACTTAGTAACCTGTTTAATACCGCGGTTTAATACCATCCTTTAATATCATCGTTTCATATGAGTGTTCGTTATCAATGACCTTCAGCGCCCTGTCTATTATGATAAGCTACTACCTATAAATGATGATGCATGCTGCTGCGCTATCATCAATAGCCAGCACGATAAACCACACCAAAGGCAATTGTTAATAATGACCACCATTTTTGCTACCCACCATTATAATTATCCGCAAAATTTCGTTGACATGAAACCCAAGCTGACGCGGCTTGAGCAGGCGATTAAAAAGCTCGAGGCCAACTTGATAAATGCGGATGCTGAAATATTAGAGAAACGGCTTGCCAGTCATTTAGGGTTACAAGTGGATTACGCTCGTGAGCTGAACCCTAACCAGTTGTTGGCTGCCACGACTATTGAGGGCAAAGTATTGGTCATCGCCGGTGCAGGCTCTGGTAAAACCAAAACCTTGACTTATAGAACCAGCTATCTGATAGAAAATGGCGTCGCGCCAAAAGAGATTTTGCTATTAACCTTTACCCGCAAGGCGGCCAATGAAATTAAAAGTCGCGCTAGAACTTTGCTGGCAAGCCGTCTAGATGATAGTCACATAAATGGTAAGGCGCTAAATGATATCACTAGCGGCACTTTTCACTCATTTTGCAATATGTTATTGCGCCAATATTCTGGGCTACTTGGTATCAATCCGCGCTTTACGATTTTAGATACCGGCGATAGTGAAGATGCGATTGATTTGATTAATAAAGAAAAAAAGTATCCGACCAAAATAACCAATCAGGCGTTTCCGCGCAAAAAAACCTTGCAAAATATCTTTTCAACTTCTAGAAATCGGCGCATTCATATTCGCGACTTAATCGAAAGCAGTTATCCTGATATCGCCGTGCATATTCCAGTTATTGAGCAATTGGCGGTCGACTTTCATGAATATAAGCGTGCCAATCATTTATATGATTTTGATGACATCATCAGCCAAGTGGTGCGCCATCTAAAGCACAATGACACCTTTCGAAAGCTGCTACAACAGCACTATCGTTATGTCATGGTCGATGAATATCAAGACACCAATATTCCGCAAAAAGAGCTGATAGATTTGATTTGTGCGCCGGCGTCGGTATCGCTGATGGTCGTTGGTGATGACAACCAAAGCATCTATGCTTTTCGCGGTGCCAATTATGAAAATATCTTACTATTTGGCGAAAGCTACCCCGAAGCAAAACTGATTAAATTAGAGCAAAATTATCGCAGTACGCCAGCGGTGCTGGATTATATCAATGCTTTATCGGCGCAAATTACGTTGGGCTATCAAAAGCAATTGTACTCGGGCGCATCTATAGAAGGCATCAAGCCAATATTTCGCCGTTTAAGTGATGAAACAAAAGAGGCTAAATATATTGCAGATAAAATTATCGAATTAAAACCAGATTACGATTATGAGGACTTTGCTGTCTTGTGCCGCACATCTTTTCAATCCAACTACGTTCAGCTTGAATTTATGGAACGCAATATTCCCTTTATCGTCGTGGGCGGCATTCGCTTTATTGAGCGGCGTCATATCAAGGACGTTTTAGCCTTTGTCAAAATACTTTATAACCCAAATGATACCATTGCATGGCACCGTATTTTAACCTTGTTTAAAGGGGTAGGGGCAGTAACGGCGACGCGCTTAACCCAAGCGATTAATGCCGATAACAATGTTAATAATAATGTTAACAACAATACTTTTGAGCCGCTATTAGCACCATCATTTGCGAAGAAAAGCCCACAGCTTAAATCATTGCATACGACTTTAACCAAAGCCAGTCAGGCAGAGTCAGTGGAAATAGTGATTGAGCGAATTTTAGCGTTTTATATTCCTGTATTAAAAACGATTGAAGAGAATTGGCGCGAGCGTAGTGAAGATTTTCGTGTGCTTAAAAACCTAGCAACAGAGTACGACAGCCTCGATAAATTCTTAGAAAATCTTGCCCTCGATCCGCCCAATGATTCAGTTGCTACCGCAGGCGAGCCTGAAAAAGACGAAAATAGTAATGATAAAGTTACCATTTCTACCATTCATAGTGCCAAAGGGCTTGAATGGCCAGTGGTATTTGTCAACTCTCTCGTCGATGGTATGACGCCGCACTATCGCTCGCTCAGTGATTTTGAAGAGTTAGAGGAGGAGCGTAAGCTGTTTTATGTTGCTTGTAGCCGTGCTAAGAGCAGATTATTTTTAACTGCGCCCGAGTATTTCTCAAGCTATTCGGGTTACTTTGATAAGCCGTCACGGTTCATCGCTGAGCTACCTGCCGATAAGTTGACGGTCGAGACTGGCAAGAAGCTTTTAGAAACACTAGCAAGTGAGGATCCAATTTGGTGGTGATTGGTTTATTCCTTGCATTTTGATTAGCCAAAATAGGTCTAATTTCTTAATAATTTCTACATTATTCCTATCAGAAATAGCTTTCAATTAAACGCATAACCGAAAGTATTAAATAGCAAAAATATTTCTATGATAAGGGTTTAATCTGATGCGCAATGCGTTACTATTACTCCCTTATCTGTTATTTCTCAACCTTGATATTCTGTATTAAAATCTTAAAAAAGGACGTGTTATGCGCTACGAAGTGATCGTTATCGGTGCAGGTATGGTCGGCACCTCAGCGGCTTGGCATTTACAAAAAAATAACGCCAAAGTTTTACTGTTGGACAAAAAACTACCGGGCTCTGAGACTTCATATGGCAATGCTGGTTTGATTCAGCGCGAGGCGATTCATACTCATCCGTTTCCACGCCAGCTGACTGAAATGATACGCGTATTGCCAAACCAAGGCACTGATATTCGCTATCGAATCCCAGCGATTTTGCGCTATCATCAAGCGTTATTGCAGTATTGGAAATACTCGACGCCAGCTTCAATTAAAAAAATCGAAGCCGAGTGGCAGACACTGATTGAACATTGCACCAGTGAACACCAAACCATGATTGAAGCGTCTGGCGCTGAATATTTGATTAGCCGCAAAGGCTGGTTGCAGTTGCATCGCTCTGAAGAGACGTTTAAAGCAGCTATTGATGCTGCAATCAAAGACCGCGATCAGGGCGTTGAGCACAATGTCTTGACGCTTGACGAATTAAAAGCGATGGAGCCGAGCGCCAATTTTGACGAGTTCGTTGGCGCGATTCATTGGCTAAACTCTTGGCAAGTGTCAAACCCGAGCTTATTGGTGAAATCATACGCAAAAAACTTTCAAGAAATGGGTGGTACCATCAAAGAAAGCGGTGTCAATGAAATCGTCCAAGAAGCAGATGGCTGGAAAGTTGTTACCGACAACGACACTTTTTATAGTGAAAAATTGGTCATTGCTGCTGGGCCTTGGTCTAACGATTTAATCAAACCGCTTGGTTATGATTTGCCGCTGTTCCCAATGCGTGGCTATCATCAGCATTTTAAAGTCACGGAAAAAAACACCATCAACCATAGTATGTTTGATATGGATAAGGGTTTTGTGATGGGTCCGATGCAGCAAGGTATCCGTATCACTACCGGTGCTGAGATGACCACTATGAATGCGCCAAAGAATTTTGGTCAATTAAATACCGTATTAAAACTTGCGCGCAAAATTCTGCCGCTAGAAGATGCCGTCGAGAGTGAAGCGTGGGCGGGCTCACGTCCTTGCATGCCAGATATGAAGCCAGTCATCGGTCCTGCGCCGCAGCACGACAAATTATGGTTTGCCTTTGGTCATAGCCATCAGGGTTTTACCTTAGGACCCATGACTGGTCGTCTGGTAGAGGAGATGATTCATGACAAGCCATTATTGGTTGATATTAAACCCTTTAGCGCTGAGCGTTTTTCTCGCTAACTCCTAGCTAAGCACTGTTTAAAAAAATCTGAACTGTTTATATATTTGACAGTTCAGGTATTTGAAAGAACTGAAACATTAAAAATTAAGGATAATAATTCATGCAAAAGCTGCATAGTAACCAACGTATGAGTCAGATTGTGATTCATAACCAAACCATTTATCTGTCCGGTCAAGTGGGTAATAGCGAAGATGATATAAAAGCTCAAACCTTAACGTGCTTAGAGAAAGTCGAAAAATTACTGCAAGAAGTTGGTAGTGACAAATCAAAGCTGCTATCCGCAACCGTCTGGCTAAAAAGTATGTCAGACTTTGCCGCAATGAATGAAGTGTGGGATAAATGGTTTGAAGGCGTCCAGCCACCAGCGCGTGCATGCGGCGAATCAGCATTGGCTCGTCCTGAGTTATTGGTCGAAATTACCGTTATCGCTGCTGAATAATTACGAGCGTTTAATGACTGAATCTAACTGTGTATCGTAGATGCTAAGATTGAAAGCGATATAAAATAAAAGGGTGTGATTGCTATCACGCCCTTTTCTATGAGCTATTTATATAAATTAGTCTATAATCAACATCATTTAGCGCATTTGACGTGCAACCAACAGGGTCACCCATCATGATTAATACCAAAATATATAAATCCATCTATGTTTTAGCAGAAAAGCTGCTAGAAGCGGACAGTAAGAACGATCAAAAAACCTTTGATGCGCTATATGCGCAGCTAAAAGATTTGTGTAACGAAAATGAAAAAAGCGATAAAGACCATCCTGAACAGTGGGAAACCTTGGCTGACTTTACCGAGGATTTGGATGAAGCGTTAGTTATTTATCAAAAAGCGTTAGATAAAGCCGCGGCCATTAATTCAAAAGACCATTTGGCATCGATCGCTTTTTCTATGGCTGAGCTGCAAATCGAATTGGGCCAAACCGATGCTGCGATCAAAAGTCTGCAAAATGCTAAAATCAGCGCTAATAAAATCGAAGATAGAGAGTTTAAAGTTGAAATAAATGAATTATTGACCAAGCTCTTGGCAGAGTAATTTTAGCTATTGCTATTTGTTATTGAGAAAAGCGTCTTTGATTATTTAAAAAAGCGCGTGTGCCGATATCGGTATTTTATGTTATAAAATGCTGATATTGTTCTTAGTGTCCTGTCCATACGGCAGGACGCTTTTCGATAAAGGCATCAATCCCTTCACTCACATCATCCGCCATCATATTGCAGCTCATCACCTCGCTGGCATACTCATAAGCCTCAGCCAATGTCATATCCAACTGGTTATAGAACATGGTTTTGCCAGTGGTCAAAGCGACTGAGGATTTGGCGGTAATGCTATCTATTAAAGACTGCAAAGTCGTATCTAATTGCTCTGCGCTTGCCACACGGTTGATCAGTCCTTGGTGCAGTGCGGTATGAGCATCGATAAATTCACCGGTGATGAGCATCTCAAATGCTTGCTTGCGAGAGAGGTTGCGACTGACTGCTACTGCAGGGGTGGAACAAAACAGCCCTACGCTGATACCAGAAGTGGCAAATTTGGCATTGTCCGAGGCGACAGCTAAATCACAGGCTGCCACCAACTGACAGCCAGCAGCAGTAGCGATGCCCTCTACTTTAGCTATCACCACTTGTGGCATGCGATTGATGGTCAGCATCATCTGGCTGCACTGTTCAAATAAGGCGCGCTGAAATGCCTTTTCTGGATTGGCGCGCATCTCTTTTAGATTATGACCGGCACAAAAGGCCTTACCGTTTGCGGCAATGACGACCACGCGAATACTGCTATCTTGGACGATGCTGTCTAGCTCTGTTTGCATAGTAGATAACATATCTACTGATAGCGCGTTAAACTGTTTGGGACAATTGAGTGTCAACGTCACAACACTGCCTAAGTTTTCTCTAATAACCAAAGGCTCGTTAGAGTCTATAAAGGAAGGGTGTGATTGAATAGGGTTAAATTTGGTCATTTATCGTCCTTGATAATATGTTTATAAACTTAGCATAAAGTATAAAAGCAATTTAAATTATTGCTCAAATAGTAGCATGCTTAATCAGTTAAGCAATAGCTCAGTGATATGGATACAGCCGATATAAAAATAGCGCTCTTATATGCTAAGAGCGCTATTGACATAAGCCATTATTTTTTCATAAAGTATTGCATTCAAAAGGTAAGCTCACGACAAACGATTATTTTTATTGTATGCTTTGACCCAATTTTATCGCTGCGGCAATATTAGTAGCGGTAATTTCAATATTGTTATAAGCGTTTTTAAAGACATTATCGAGGGAATCTAGCTTTTGGATACTGGGCACAATGACGTCAAACTGGCTAGTCTGAGCGGATTTTAGCCCATCAACACTGCCGCAAATAGCAATCACGGGGGTATGACTCAATTTAGCAATTTGGCTAATACCACCCGCCACTTTGCCCATAGCAGACTGAGCATCAAGCTTGCCTTCACCAGTGATGATCAAGTCTGCATCGGCGATATGCTGTGATAAATTGGCCACTTTTGCCACTGTATCAAAACCTGACTTTAAATCCGCTTGGCAAAAACTCATTAACGCATAGCCCAGTCCACCTGCTGCACCGGCACCTGCTACCTCTTGATGGCCTTGATAGCCATGCTGCTCGCACACATTTACAAAATGCGTTAACGATTTATCTAACTCATGGACTTGCTGCGGGCTAGCGCCTTTTTGAGGACCAAATATGGCACTGGCACCCAATTCACCACATAACGGATTGGTGACATCACAAGCCACCTCAAATACTGTGTTTAAGACGCTTGCATGAAAGCTGGTCGCATCCAATCGTTGCAAGTTAGCAAGTGCGCCGCCGCCTTGGGCTAAGATGTTGTCATTACTATCATGAAACGTCATACCAAGCGCCGTTAACATACCAAGTCCTGCATCATTGGTAGCACTGCCACCAAGACCAATAATAATGCGCTTGACGCCTTCATTTAGAGCATCCTCAATCAATTCGCCGACGCCATAGCTGCTAGCAATGACAGGATTACGCTCTGCTACCGTCAATAGATGTAAGCCACAAGCTTGAGCGACTTCAATGACCGCAGTTGCATCAGGGAGTAATAAATATTTTGCGTTAATCGGTCGCATTAAAGGGTCATGGACAGGCACTTCTTTCCAGCGTCCACCTAACACATAAGACAACACTGCAGAAGTCCCTTCGCCGCCATCCGCCATCGGTAGCAGTTTATAGTCAGCGTCAGGAAACACTTGGCTGAAGCCAGATTGAATAGCGTGGCAGACATCCAGTGCTTCTACACTTTCTTTAAACGAGTCAGGGGCGATTAAAATTTTCATGACTTTCTCTTTAAATGTTTCTTTGAGTCTTTTTTAATTACTTAAATTTTAAAAATTGACTTTCAATAATTTACTTAAGGCGCTAGATAAATACCAAGGTCAATAGCCAAATAAAGATGATGCTGGTCACGCCTTGAATCCCTGTTGCCATAGAGTGGGCTTTGTAAGCCTGCGCCACACTCATACGACTAAACTGGCTAACAATCCAAAAGAAGCTGTCATTAGCATGCGAGACAGTCATCGCGCCTGCACCAATCGCCATCACACAAAATACGCGACCAAGCTCACTATCAAGACCTATTTGACCTAATAATGGGGCGACCATCGCCGAAGTAGTGACCAAAGCAACAGTGGTTGAACCTTGTGCTGTTTTGAGCGCCGCAGAAACGATAAATGGCATAAAAATACCAAGCCCTAGGGCAGATAACGTAGTACCCAAATAATCACCGATCGGCGTGACTTTTAGCATAGCGCCAAACGCTCCCCCAGCACCAGTAATTAAAAGAATAGGCGCTGCGACTACCAAGCCTTGTGAGATGCTGTCACTAATCTGCTGTGTTTTTTGGTCAGTATTAATCAGTAAGAATGATAAAAACAAACCAATTAATAGGGCAGTTAATGGATTGCCAATAAATATGAGAATATCGGTTAGTATGCCACTACCAAATGGTGTGCTGGGTAAATTGGCAACAGACGATAAGCAAATCAATATAATGGGCACAATAATAGGCAAAAATGCCATAGTCGCTGATGGCAGTTTGCTGTAGTCGTCGCGAGTCTTCATATTATCCGGTACGGCAACTGCGTCAAGGGCATCGATATTGTCAGGTGTGGCGTCAAGGAAGCGATTTGACCACAGCCAACCAGCAAGTACCGCAACGGTGGTGACGGCAACACCAACCATGATGACCAAGCCCAAATTTGACTCAAGTCCCAAGTTTCCTGCTGCTGCAATCGGACCGGGTGTTGGCGGTACGAAGGTATGAGTGGCATATAAGCCAGTTGCCAAGGCGATACTCATTGCCACACTTGATACTTTTAAGCGCTCAGCCAAAGACTCTTTTAACGAGTTTAAAATAATATAGCCTGAGTCGCAGAACACGGGTACAGATACGACAGCACCAACGATAGACATGGTCAAAGTCGGGAAGCGTGGTCCCAAAACTTTAATGACGGTTTCCGCCATCACGATGGCGGCACCCGTTTTCTCAAGGATTAGGCCAATGATGGTTCCAAACACAATCACCAGCCCGATATATCCTAAGATACCGCCAAAGCCATCAGAGATAGTTTTTGCGACCGTATTAAGCGGTACTTGATAAAAAAGTGCGACCAGAAAGGCAGATAGTATTAATACTAAAAAAGGATGCCATTTTAACTTCGCAGTGGCAAAAATGATAAAAAGAATGGTCAGCAGCAGCCAAAATACGATCATTACTGTCTCTATATAGTTGTTAATCTCTTATCGCTATTAATGCAACTCACACAGCATTTAGTGAGTTTGGCGTCTAGCTTAACATCAATAGTGATATGAATTTTTAAAGGTGCATATTCTATCGTAAATCTATCCTACTAGGGAGTCTATTCGGCTCTCATTTGATTTTATTCGTGGTAAAGCTGAGATACTCTGCTAGTATGTGGGTTTTGTTTTAATTGTATAAATACGAGGGTGGTTTGCTTGAACACATTTATAGCACCAACGATTGCAAACATAGAAAATAACGAGCTGTACCAACAATTGCAGCAAATCGTTGACCAAAAAACCAAGCCACTGGGCGCCCTTGGACGCTTGGAGACGCTTGCGGTGCATTTGGGCATGATTCAAGGTACGACCACGCCGCAAATTACGCAACCGCAAATTCGGGTATTTGCTGCCGACCATGGCCTAACCAAGCATGGTACCTCAGCATATCCTAGCGCGGTAACGGCGCAGATGGTTTATAATTTTTTGCAAGGCGGTGCTGCTATCAATGTTTTAGCGCGTCAGCATGGTATTGAGCTAAAAGTGGTTGATGCTGGTGTCGATGCCGACTTTGCCAATTCTCCTTTTAAAGACCACGCGCAACTGCTTGATTATAAAGTGCGTCATGGAAGCCGCGACGCCCTTAGCGAGCCTGCCATGACAGCAGAAGAGTGCTTAGCCGCATTAGAAAATGGTATGGACGTAGTCAAGAACATGGCGGGCAATCTATTGATTGTCGGTGAAATGGGGATTGGTAATACATCCGCAGCCAGTTTATTACTGGCAAGATTGGGCGATATACCGCTTGACGAGTGTATCGGTCGCGGCACTGGCCTTGACGATGCAGGATTAAAGCACAAGGTAAGTATTTTAACCCAAGTATTAGTGCGGCACAGTGAAGCGCAAGCACCATTCGACATACTTGCGGCATTAGGCGGGCTTGAGATTGCCATGATGGCAGGAGCGCTAATGCAAGCCGCCAGTGAGCGCCGTATTCTCTTAATCGATGGTTTTATCGCCAGTAGTGCATTATTGGCGGCTGAGCGCTTAGCGCCCGGTGTTGTTCAATATGCTGTCTTTGCTCATCATTCGGTCGAGCCGGGACATACGCATTTATTAAAACTGCTCAATGCTGAGCCGTTACTCAATATGGGTATGCGCCTAGGTGAAGGTAGTGGCGCGGCGCTGGCGTATCCATTATTACAGTCGGCTTGTGCGATTATCAATGAGATGGCAAGTTTTAATGATGCTGGTATCAGTGGACAAAATAGCTAATGTCACAATTATCAAAAAAGCCATCAAAACAACCATTAAATCAGACATTGAATCAACCAAATGCATTACCCCAGTCTTCGTCTAAACCAAGTATTAGTCAATTTATAAAGTATGAATGGCGTTTATTGTTAGTAGCAGTACAGTTTTTAACGCGTCTGCCCGTACCGCAATTTGCCAATTACAATCCGCAGTGGTTGCACCAGAGCAGCCGTCATTTTCCTGGGGTAGGTTTGCTGGTTGGGCTACTTTGCGCGAGCGTATTTTGGCTAGGCAGCCTTTTATTTACGCCTTTGGTGGCGGCAGTGATTAGTACGGCCTTTGGAATTAGGCTCACTGGCGCTTTTCATGAAGATGGACTTGCGGATAGCTGTGATGGTCTAGGTGGTGGTCTGACTCGCGCGCGTACTTTAACCATTATGAAGGATTCGCGCTTAGGGACTTATGGTGTATTAGGATTGGTCTCGGCGTTACTTATCAAAATCAGCTTATTGGCGTCTATGTCTTTATCAGTGGCTATCGTGGCGCTGATTATTGGACATACGCTCTCACGTTTATTATGTATTAGTTTACTGGCGCTATTGCCTTACGGCGGTGAGATTGAGCATGCTAAAGCCAAACCAATGGCGCAGCAGCTGACGCCATTACAAGGATTATTGAGCAGTGGTTGGCTCATATTAGCGGGCTTGCTGGTCGTGCTCCTATTTCCAAATGCCGTGCAACAAATTGGTATTTGGCAATGGTCATTGGCTTTATTACTAGGCATCGTAACGACGGATTATATGCGGCGCTTGTTGCGCAGACGTTTAGATGGTTATACCGGTGATGGGTTAGGTGCCACGCAGCAGTTAAGTGAAATCGCTATTTATATCGGACTTGCTGCTTCGAACCCTTTTATTTAATTTTAACCCCAGTTCGGGATAAGCCACATTGTAACTCATTGATACTATTTACAATGTGGCTACCTGTCCCTGCTGAGGCATGTTTTTGATGGTGGGTTTATAGGGAAACCAGCAATAAGCAATCAAACCTGACAGCAAGTTTGTGATAAACCCCGTGACACTACGATGGCGTGAGTGTTCGATTTGGCACAAGTTTTTAAGCTCTCCAAACACCGTTTCAATCAAAGAGCGATGATTGAGTAGTGCCTCATCTATAGGCTCAAGCAATTGGAGTTTCATATTACGCCGAAGTTTGGTGATCAACATGGTATCACTGTGTTTTGTGAGCCACTCGTTTAGTGCTTTACTGATATAGCCTCTATCCCCAAACACCTTGCCAAACACAGACGTTGCCATATCCTTAACAGGCACTCTGTCATCGATATTACCCGCAGTGACTTTAACAGATAAAAGCTCGCCCTTATGATTGATAATGGCGTGCAGCTTAAAGCCATAGAACCAGCCCATGCTGCTTTTGCCTCGGGTTGCCATTCTTTCAAAGACTTTATGACGGTAGATACGCTTGTTATGACAAACTGCTATCTTGGTTGAATCAATATAGCTGATACCTGTACAGTCGCCCATCATGCTTTGCAAGTAGGCACATAATGGCATGATACTGCGTGGTATCAGCTCTATAAACCGTGAATAACTGGGCAAGTTTGGAAACTCCCGCTTCATCATGCCAAGCATGTGATGGTAGTAAAAAGACTTAAACTGTCGATACCGCAGTTGATGAAACAGTACCAAGATGGTCATCATCTCTGATACACTTATCTTGCATGCTCTTAGCCGTTGACGGCCCGTTGCGATTAAGTGAGCCTCAAACTCAGGTTTGAATTGCTGATAAAAGTCGTCAATATGGCAGTATAGTTCGGTTAGGTTGTCCATGTAAGAAGTCCTTTTTGCTTAAGTGGTCTTGGTAAACTTACTTTAGCAACTTTGGACTTCTTTTTTTATCTTTTTTTGAGCCCTTATCCCGAACTAGGGTTAATTTTAAGCGTATTATTTAAAAAGGATAATGATAGCCAATGGTTTTGTATATTTGGCGCCATCCAAAGCCCATTGCGGCTAATGGCTTTTGTATCGGACAGACTGATATCAGTGTCGATAAACGTAAAGTTAAACGCCTTGCTAATAAAATACAGCGCTTCGTGCGTTTTCATCAATTGCCAAAAGTGATTTGGGTCAGCCCACTACAGCGCTCATTAAAAGTCGGGGAAATACTGGCGCCGCATGGCTTTCAATATCATGTCGCCCCTGAGCTGGCAGAGATTGATTTTGGTAATTGGGACGGTCAGCCTTGGGCGCAAATTCCTAAACAAGAGATTGATGATTGGTGTGATCATTTTACAGATTTTGCCCCTAAGGGCGGCGAGAGTTTACAGCAGTTATTTGAGCGTGTGGAAAACTGGTTAAATGAGATGGCTGCGCAAAATAGGGGTAAAAAACCAGTATTAGCAGTCGGTCATGCGGGCTGGATAAATGCTGCCAGTATGATTGCCGCTCGGCAAGAGGCGCCAAAAATAGCGGCTGATTGGCCACAAGCAGTAAATTATTTACAATGCCGTAAACTAGATTTTCAACCAAAAAAGCTGACTGTTTATAATAGCCAGCTTTTTGAGTAATGATTTTTCTATCTCATTTTTATAATCGTCTATCTTTCCTTCATCAATATAGCAATAAAAACCTCTAATCTATCTTATCAAACCATGCTTTATTGTCTGTAGGGCTCATAGAATCAAAGCTAACATAAATACCCTCATCGTCTAAGGTAGCATACCAATGGTCAGCATTGTTGTCAGTCAAAATCTGGAAATACTTATCATTCACAATTCTACCGACCTTGTAGGTTTCACCTTCTTTATAAAACTCGTTACCTTGGATGCATATTAATTTATCATCAGTGTTTATCATCAGTGTTTATCATATCGTCCCATTTTATCTATGGCTAAATACAGCTAGGATAGCAATAGCACTGAGATTAATGAAGATGACTTTATAAGCAGTATTTTATTATTAGGTATAGGTTATGCAGGTATTTTATTACCATTTATTGCTACACAATACTATTGTAAGTATTAATGAGATAGCACTTAGCAAATTTTAGAAATAAAAAAGCCAGCAACATGACGTTACTGGCTTTCTTAGACGGGTAGTAAGTTTACACTACTACCAAAAATTACTCTTCTGAGTAATCTTCGTTGTCGTCTTCAACTTCTTCAGCGGCATCTTCGTTGTCGCCATCTTCAGAAAGAATGGTTACTAAGATGCTAGCAGTTACGTCATGGTGTAGTTGAATATCAACATTGTATTCGCCCACTTGACGTAGTGTGCCTTCAGGTAGCTTGATTTCAGCACGGTCAACTTCTAGACCTGAGTTAGTCAATGCTTCAGCGATATCGCGAGTACCGATAGAGCCAAATAGCTTGCCTTCGTCACCTGATTTAGCGCGCATGATAACATTAACGTCCGTTAACGCGTCAGCACGTTCTTGAGCAACCGCTACTTCTTTTGCTTCTTCAGCTTCAAGCTCAGCACGGCGTGCTTCGAACTTTTCAATGTTTGCTTTAGTTGCAGGTAGTGCTTTGCCCTGAGGGATAAGAAAGTTGCGTCCGTAACCTGGTTTCACATCGACAGTTTCACCGAGTTTACCAAGGTTGACGATACGCTGTAACAAAATAATTTGCATGAGTCATTCCTAGTTAACGGTTAAATTACTGATGGTTGTCAGTATACGGAAGTAGCGCAAGATAGCGAGCTTGCTTGATAGCAGTGGCTAGCTGACGCTGATATTTAGTAGATGTACCAGTAATGCGGCTTGGTACGATTTTACCATTGTCACTGATGTACTGTTTTAGCAATTCAACATCTTTATAATCGATGTGAGTGATGCCTTCAGCAGTGAAACGGCAGAATTTGCGACGGCGATAGAAACGTGCCATGAGTATTCTCCTTTAATTAGTCTTCACTGTTGTCGTTGTCGTCGTTTTCACGATTGTCTGGACGACGAGTCGTTGCTTTGCGTGCGCGTTTTTCATCGGCATTCTTGGCTAACTGCGACTCTTCAGTGACAGCTTCGTCACGGCGCATAACTAGACTACGAATGATCGCGTCGTTATAACGGAATAATTCTTCAAGTTCAGCCAAAGTCTCACCGTCAGTTTCAACGTTGAAAAGAACGTAGTGAGCTTTGTGAATTTTGTTAATTGGGTAAGCCAATTGACGACGACCCCAATCTTCTAGACGATGGATCGTACCGCCGTTGTCTTGAACCAACTTGATATAGCGTTCAACCATGCCGACCACTTGGTCGCTTTGGTCTGGGTGTACAAGTAACACCAGTTCGTAATGTCGCATTATGACTCCTTACGGATTAGTAGCTATTAACCCTATGTTAATAGCAAGGAGATTTATAAGGTAAGCCCAAATCTTATCGAATTTTGCAAAAACAATAGGGGATAAGCTTAGTTTATAAAGCGCAGTATTATAACAGTACTCAGCCTTTAACACAAAGGTTAATCACTGAGCGTCTGTCAATAAATAATAAAAGACGTAAATATAAATTATTCAATAAAAAAGCAGCGTATAAACGCCACTTTTTCATATAACTTTATAATAAACTTATAAACCCATTATTTTACCTTGGGTTGTTTGACCAATTGGCTATTGTCGGCTTTCACTACTAAGGTTTTAGCTAGTTTGTCATGCCAACCGATGTTTTCAGGACTTTTTGAGGCCATATAATAATGAACAATAATAACCACAAAACCTAAAAAGCTAGTAAATGAGAATAATAAGTTGTAAATAATAAACAGTAGTAGCGTACGCATGCCGATAAGCTTACTAAAAGAAGGCAAGCGGTGGGTGCTTTGGTCAACGACGCGAATACCGGTAATCAGCTTACCAAGTGATTGTCCCCGCAAGGTAATAAATACCAGCTGCAGCGCAAACAAACCAAACACCATCACTTGTGACATCATCAAAGTGCTGCTAGGAATACTTTCCATCAAGGTCATGGAATACTGATACGCGGCATCCATATCTTGGATGTTTTGAAATTTGGTATAGTCCACATCCATTTTGGTTAATGCCATGACCAGCGGTAAAATCGCTAATATATACAGTAAGCCATTTAGCGCAGTCGCTAACACCCGCGACATAATCGGCGCAAGGACGACATTACCGACGACTTTATCTTTAGGCGAGGCGGCTTTGACTGCAGCAGACTTATTCAATGACACATTTTTATTGGGCGTGTATTGACGATTGGTGGTCATGTCCAGCTTGGTATTTTTAGCGTTCTCTGCTGGGCGTTCAGGCTTACCATACAATCTGTCTAGCGATACCGCTTTGTCATCTTTAGAGGTGCTACTAGCAGAATCTTCTGGGAAGATAGTGACGTTATTGATAATAGAGTCATTATGATCTGCCGACACTATAGGGGCAGGACGATAATAAGTCTGATTATTGGTTAAATTACCAACAGGCTGCCACTGATCTAGGCCTTCATGCCACATCAAATCATCTAATACTACTTCACCTGAGGCGAGCATAATATTGAGCTGATCCAACGTGTATGGACCCGCTTGTACGTTATTTCGAGCAAGGAAAATCTGCATAATTGCCTACATAGTTAGTCATATCTTAAGTCACTTTTTCAAGCCACTTTCGCTAATACATTATATTAGGGTCTATTTGAAAAAATCAAATAGACCCTAATGTTAGTATATTAAATGACTCTGTCAATTAACGCTGTGACGTATCGTTACGTCTTATTTCGTTTCTTCGCCAGCTAAGAAGAACCAAGTATCTAACACTGAGTCAGGGTTTAGCGACACTGAGTTGATACCTTGTTCCATGAGCCAAAACGCAAGATCTGGATGATCTGATGGACCTTGACCGCAAATACCAATGTATTTGCCTGCTTTGTTACAAGCTTCAATCGCCATAGATAATAGCTTCTTAACCGCAGGATCACGCTCATCAAATAGATGAGAGACGATACCTGAGTCACGGTCAAGACCTAGCGTTAACTGAGTCAAGTCGTTTGAACCGATTGAGAAACCATCGAAGTGCTCTAGGAAGTCTTCTGCTAATAGCGCGTTGGTTGGTAGCTCACACATCATGATGACGCGCAGACCATTTTCACCACGTTTTAGACCGTTTTTCGCTAGCAACTCGATGACTTCTTTGGCTTCGCCAACGGTACGGACGAATGGAATCATAATCTCAACGTGAGTCAGACCCATCTCATCACGGACGCGTTTCAATGCTTTACACTCAAGCTCGAAGCAGTCACGGAAGTTGTCAGAAACGTAGCGGCTCGCACCACGGAAACCAAGCATTGGGTTTTCTTCTGATGGCTCGTATAATTTACCGCCAAGCAAGTTAGCGTATTCGTTTGATTTAAAATCAGACATACGCACGATAACTGGCTGATCCATAAAGGCAACGGCTAGGGTTGAGATACCTTCGACCAATTTATCAATATAGAAATCAACTGGTGACGCATAACCCGCGATACGCTCATTGATAGCTTGGGCGATTTCACGTGGTAAGCTGTTCATGTTCAGTAGCGCTTTTGGATGCACGCCAATCATACGGTTGATGATGAACTCTAAACGCGCAAGACCAATACCTTCGTTTGGCATTTGGGTAAATGAGAAGGCGCGATCTGGGTTACCAACGTTCATCATCACTTTGAATGCAAGCTCTGGCATAGATTCAACAGAGTTGGTTTGTACTTCAAAATCAATCTGACCTTCATAAATAAAGCCAGTATCACCTTCAGCACAAGAAACCGTCACGTCTTGACCATCAACCAATAATTCAGTGGCATTACCGCAGCCAACGATAGCTGGAACACCAAGCTCACGGGCGATAATAGCCGCGTGACAAGTACGACCACCACGGTTGGTGATAATCGCAGAAGCACGCTTCATGACGGGTTCCCAATCTGGATCGGTCATGTCTGATACTAAGACGTCGCCGTCTTCTACTTTGTCCATCTCGTTTAGGTTGCTAACGATACGTACTTTACCAGCGCCGATGCGTTGACCGATTGAACGACCTTCACATAGGATTTTAGCATCGCCAGTATTGATGATATAACGCTCCATGACGTTGCTGTCTTGGCGGCTCTTAACGGTTTCTGGACGTGCTTGAACAATAAAGATTTCACCGCTGTCGCCGTCTTTTGCCCACTCGATATCCATCGCTTGACCGTAATGCTTTTCAATGGTCATGGCTTGTTTGGCAAGTGAGTTTAGCTCTTCAGTGGTTAAAGAGAACTGCATGCGGTCTTGTTTTTCAACATCGACGGTTTTGACAGACTTAGTGGTGCTGCCTTCATCACCATAAATCATTTTCTTATGCTTGCTGCCTAGATTACGGCGAATGACCGCAGGCTTGCCATTTTCAAGCAATTTTTTGGAGATGTAGAATTCGTCAGGGTTGACCGCACCTTGCACAACCATTTCACCTAGGCCATAGCTTGAGGTGATAAAGACCACTTGATCAAAGCCACTTTCGGTATCTAGGGTGAACATCACGCCAGCAGCGCCAGTTTCTGAACGTACCATGCGCTGTACAGCAGCAGATAGGGCAACGCCTTCGTGCTCAAAACCTTTATGCACACGATAAGAGATGGCGCGGTCATTATATAAAGAGGCGAATACTTCTTTAATGGCAATCAGGACGTTATCAATGCCACGAATGTTCAAGAAAGTTTCTTGTTGACCGGCAAATGACGCATCTGGCAAATCTTCAGCAGTCGCAGAAGAACGTACCGCAACCGCGATGTCTTCGCCGCCACTCATGGTTTCAAACGACTGGCGCACTTCTTGCTCAAGGTCGCTTGGCAGCTCTTGCTCAATAATCCAAGTACGGATTTTTTTACCAGTCTCAGCAAGCTTATTAACATCATTCACATCAAGGGTTTTAAGCTCGTTGTTGATTTTGTCAAGTAAGCCTGTTTCTGTCAAAAAGCGATTGAACGCATTTGAAGTGGTCGCAAAGCCACCTGGAACGCTGACACCCAAATCAGATAAATGGCTGATCATCTCGCCAAGCGAGGCATTCTTGCCGCCAACCATCTCAATGTCATCTTTTCCTAGCTGATCAAGATTGATTACAAGTGCTGTAGATTGCGCTGCCATGATAACTCCAGAAAATAAGGTTATTTAGTAAAGATTATAACGGTCGATTATACCCCTATATTTGGGTAATTTCGATACCTAGAACCAAATAAATCGTCAAAAATATACAAATTGTGGCGTTTGCTACATATTTGCGCGGTCAAAACCCAATATTTGGTTGTTAGAATATAATAAAGAGTAAAATATAACTGGTTTTTAGAGAAAAAATTTGCTGATAAGAAACCTTCCTTTATAGCAATGCTATGGATGCATAAATACTCTTAATAGATATCTTTATTACATCGTGCTTACTAAGTGTACGCCTGTAACATTGATTTCTATTAGACAGCTATTGTGCGTATAATATAGGGCACAAGAAACTAACCGCTACAGATTTTCTGCGCTAAATAAAAGCGCCTATTGAGGTCTTAACCAAGGTGTTCACGTTATGTTTGTAAATAATCCGCCAGAAGCCGCCAAGCCGACCATTCAAAACAAACAAGCGTTGCAAGTAGATAACGACCAAAATATCAGAACGGCGTTTTTTATCTCTGATGGGACGGCGATTACCGCAGAAACCCTTGGACGCGCCATTTTAAGTCAATTTGCCTCTGTGCCTTTTGAAACTCGGGTGTTGCCTTATGTTGATAGCTTAGAGCGCGCCGAAGAAGCGGTCGAACAAATCAATATGGCCTATCAGCGCGACGGTTTGCTACCCTTGGTGTTCGATACGATTGTTAGCCCTGAAATTCGTGAAAAAATTAACTCAGCGCATAGCTGTAATTTGGATATGTATGAAGGGTTAATCGGCCGAGTCGCAGAAGAGACGGGCGTCGAGCCGGACGCGCATTCGGGTCATGCCCACGATAATGTTGATTCTGAAACTTATAAAGAACGTATCGATGCCGTGCATTTTGCGCTAGATAATGATGATGGTGCACGTACTCGTCATTATCATGCAGCAGATATCATTCTTATCGGTGTTTCGCGCTCTGGCAAAACCCCAACCTCACTGTATTTAGCGCTACAATTTGGTATTCGAGCGGCAAACTATCCGTTAACCGAAGAAGATTTAAACGACAATCAATTGCCAAAAGCCTTACGTGAGCATAAGCACAAGTTATTTGGCTTGTTAATCGATACCGATCGCTTAGTAAAAATCCGCCAAGAACGCCGCGCGGGCAGCCGTTATTCTAGCTATCAGCAATGTCAGCAGGAACAGCGCGCCATACAGGGCATTTATATCTCGCAAGGGATTCCGAGTCTTGATGTCTCTGAGATGTCTGTTGAAGAGATTGCCACACGTATCTTGCAGATGACGGGACTTAAACGCCGTATCGGCTAAAGGGATTAAGCAACAGCGTATAACGAATAACGGCTATGGCGATAACGTAACTGTCGCCAATATTGCAAAATATCCTATCAGCACGTATGGTAGGCACGCTTTAGCGCTATGAGTCTAACTTGATCGTTACTTGTAGACATTCATAGCCTAAAAAATACACAGATTTATAAATTAATAAAAGAGGATACGATGGGAAGCAAACCGATAAGCGACGCGACCAATGACACGGGTAAAGACATTCATACCGAGGTGTCTAATAAAGAAAGCGGCCGCGCGCCGAACCCTGAGCATACTGAAGGCAAAACTAAAAAAGCAAAAATTGAGCAAACCCATGAGCAAGTCACTGAAGATATCATGCATCACCCTGACTTGGTCAATCCGCTTGATGATATCCGCATCGATATTAAAACTCCTTTTACTAAAGACTCGCAGCGCATCAAAGGCGATAAGCATAAGTATGAATATGACGCCGTTGTCCTAGGCGCAGGGCCTGCTGGTGAAGCGGCGGCGATGAAGCTGACCAAGGCCGGCAAAAAAGTTGCGGTGATTGATCCGCGTGAACAGGTCGGCGGCAACTCTACTCATGTGGGCACGATTCCAAGTAAAGCCTTGCGTCAATCGGTTTTTAACTTGATTAACTTTCGCCGCGATCCTATGTTTACCAAGGCGATGGAGTATCAGCAAGTACCTCTAAACCGCGTGCTCGCTAATGCGCGCCGCGTCATCCGTAATCAAGTAAGCACCCACACCCGTTTTTATGAGCGCAACCGTATTGATGTGATTCATGGTTGGGCAAGCTTTGTTGATGCGCATACTTTAAGTGTCGAAAAAGACGACGGCGTCTTTGAAACCGTGACCTTTAATAAAGCCATTATTACCGTTGGTAGTCGTCCTTATCGTCCTGATATTTTAGACTTTGACCATCCGCGCGTGTTTGACTCTGATAAAATCTTGCAAATGGATTATGTGGTCAAAAAAATCATCATTTATGGTGCAGGCGTTATCGGTTGTGAGTATGCCTCTATCTTTACTGGTCTTGGCTATAAAGTTGACTTAATTAATAACCAAAATCAATTGCTCAATTATCTAGACAGTGAGATTAGTGATGCCATCGCCCATGACTTTAGACAGTTTGGCGTCTTAATCCGTAGCAATGAAGAAATTGACCACCTTGAAACTCACGATGATTACGTGGTCTTGCATTTAAAAAGTGGCAAGCGTATCAAATCAGATGCCATTCTTTGGTCAAACGGGCGTTCGGGTAACACCGAAGGCTTAAACTTAGAAGCTATTGGGCTGGAAGCCAATAGCCGTGGTCAGTTAAAAGTAGATGATACCTATTGTACCGGCGTCGAAAATATCTATGCTGCTGGTGACGTCATTGGCTGGCCCTCATTGGCATCAGCGGCCTACGACCAAGGGCGCTGTGCGGCGGCGTTTATGGTTGGCGATAGCGATGCCGAGCCAGTATCAAGCGTGCCAACCGGTATCTATACCATCCCTGAGATTTCTTGTATCGGTAAAACTGAGCAAGAGCTGACCGATGAAAAAGTCCCTTATGAAGTCGGGCAGGCGTTCTTTAAACATCTGGCACGGGCGCAAATCATTGGTGAGCGTTCGGGCGTGTTAAAGATTTTGTTCCACCGTGAGACGCTTGAGATTTTAGGTATTCATTGCTATGGCAATCATGCCTCAGAGATTATTCACATTGGTCAGGCGGTCATGAAATGCAACAATACCCTTGAGTATTTTGTGAACACAACCTTTAACTATCCAACGATGGCAGAAGCCTATCGCGTCGCCGCTCTCAATGGTTTAAATCGCGTTTTTTAAACCAAACATCATCAAGTCAGATAAATAAAAAAGCGCCTGCTTCTTGAGTAGGCGCTTTTTTTTGAGGTATTTTTTATAGCATAAATGCCAATACTATCCATATATTTTTATGCTAAACAGCAGTTTTGCTTTGGCTCGTACGCCAGCGGAAAAGTAGCAGTAATAAAAAGTAAAATGCCCACAATCCTGCCAATGCATAAAAGCCAGTTGCGACTTGCGCCACACTCGCGCCCATTTGATTAAGCTGAACAGAGGTATTAATACCAGGCGTCGTCGGTATGACCCAGCGGATGATTTGTAAAAACTCTGGTAATTGATTGGCAGGCCATGGATATCCGCTGACAAAAAACATCGGTAGCGAGCTAAAAATCAAGATTTGCATACTGCGCTCACGCTGACGGAACCAGAGCCCAAACACACAACCAAGCGTGGCGACAGTTGGGCAAAATAGCAACAAAAATAACAAGCTGCCAAGCATGTTTTGACCACGTGGATAATGGTGCAGCTCAAAGGTCCAGCCATAATAAAAGCAGCCGATGATAAAGCTGAACATACTGAGCGCTGCAATACGGCCAAGCCAGCCGCGAATACTGGCGGCATGACGACGCTGCTCATACCAGGTGCCAATTAACATCGCTGTCGACATCAATAGGGTTTGTTGCAGAATAAGAATAGCGACCGCTGGCACCACATAAGCGCCGTAGCCTTCGGTTTGATTATATAAAGGGATGATTCTTAACGGTACCGCTTGGGTATTTGCCGCTGCGGTTGCAGAATACGCCCCTTGCGCCACGCTTTTTTTAATCTCAACGCCCGCTGAAACCGTACTAACCGCCTGCAAAAAACCCATTTGAACGTTTTTATTTAATAGAAAATAACCCCCATTGCCTAATACGCTGACGCTCGCTGCTTTGCCAGATAAGACTTGCTGCTCAAGTCCGCTTGGGATAATCATATATCCAGCGATGTCATCGGACCATATCGCTTCTTGAGCGTCTTGCTCATTTAAAAAACGCTTGGTATCGAGCTGCGGGCTAGCACTGGCATAACGAACGATGGTTTGAGACAGATTGGTATTGTCTTGATCGACAATACCAACGGGCACATGGTTGACCACTTCGGTTGAATACGGCCAAGGATAAAAGAAGCCATAAATAATCGGCGCAATCATGAGCAGTAGTAGCACGCCTTTATCAGAAAAGACGTCTTGGATAGTTTGCAAAAAACTGCCGAAAAAGCTTTGCGCTGGCGAATGACTTTTTGCCTCTAACATAGCACTAGAAGGCTGATTTTTTGTTGCTATGAGGTTTTCTTGAGATAAAGGTTCTTTTGGTGTCATAACCATTAGCGGGCCCCCCAGCGTTCAGGATGTGCGAGCGCGCGCTTGCTCAATAAGGCGGCTAAAAACATAGTAACAATCGTCGCAAGCGTCAGTCCATAGACGATGGGTAATGAGATGGCAACCGGCGCTTGCATTTGTAATTGCGCTATATGCAGCTTAAGGTAATGGGTCAGTGGTAAGGCATCCGACCAATGCTGAGCGTTTTTACTGATGGCGATATAGGGAAATGTTACCCCAGCAAAGGCATAAGAAGGCGCTGAGATAAATCCGGTTGACGATAAACCCATGCGTAACGAAAATGAGGTTAAGGTAAATATCGCACCCAGCCAAAATGACAACATCATTAGCAATACAAGGCCAATATAAGTCGCAATAATGGAGCTGATAGCAACCGCTTGCTGCGGCGCGGCGAGCCATAACGCCAAAACTGACCATAAGCTATAAGCCAGCATGGGCCAAAAGTACTTACCCAATAAACCAAAGAGCAAAACTGATACACTAGCTTTTCTTGGCTTAGGATCTTCAATGAATGTTTGATTATCTTCAGTTAAGACTGAAACGGCCGTGGTCTGACGGTCTTTATTTTGGCTACCTTGAGTCTCATTGTCTTTAATAGTGGTTAAATCAGGCTGACCACCATTAATAAAGTCATACCAAATACCGATTTTCTTATCGCGCAATTCACGCCCAATGGTCGTCGCGCCAATGACCATGGCTAAAATATGCAGCAGTGCTGGGATAACGGTTGATGCTAAAAACTGTTGATAGTCGGTTGCTGCATTAAACAAACTGATGCGTTGAATACCAATGGGCGAGTAAGCAATCGCTGCTTGCGAGGGTGCCATGCCTTTTTTGACCAAACGCTGTATCTCAACGCCTGCCGATAGCGTCCCAATCACCGATTGGACACTGGTTTGGATAATGCCAGAATGAGTACCGTATTGGGCATTTACTTGCAATACAATCGGCGCCGGTTTACTCGATGAGATATTGCGCGAGAAATCCTCTGGAATAATAACCACCGCATAGATATCACGTTGCAGGAGCGCTGCTTCTACTGCTGCTGGCGAGTGATAAAGCTGTCTGACCGTCAGGTTTGGGTTGGCTTCCAAATAACGCACCGCAGTATTGGCAACAGGACCACGATCGTTATCCACGACGCCAATGGGTAAATCGGTGATTTGTATTTGTGAAAAAATCCACCAAATCAAGAGCACGGTCGCAAGCGGTATCCAGACCACCATGCTTAAATCCCACGGATTTTTGGCTAAAAACCGGCGCTCGTAGCCAGCACTACGTATAAAGGCGCCGATTAATCCGCCGCGTTGCCCGTTTTGCTCAGTCAGGCGCATGGTTTACTCTTTGGTCTGATTGGCAAGGGCTGGATTGATATTGACAACCACGCTCATCCCCGAGCGGATACGTCTATCAGGTGCTGATGGTCGCGCTTTAACTTCAAAGGTGCGCACATCAAAGCCATCGTTGTTGTTGGTCGGACGCCAAGTAGCAAAGTCAGATAAGGTTGAGGTTGCATAAACGGTAAACTGCTTGGTATAAGGCTTTTCAGGCGAGGATAAAGCAGGAATCGTACCCATAAAACGCTGCCCTATGGCAAACTGGTTTAAGTGGGTTTCAGTGACGTTAAGTACTACCCATTGATCGTCGGTATTAACCAAAGTTAGGATAGGCACACCTTGCCCAATGACTTCGCCCGCGTTGACGATGACATTATCCACGATACCGGCAATTGGACTTTTTAGATTGGCTTCTTCTTTAGCGACCAGTGCTTCTTCTAGTTGCGCATCGACTTGGGCAACCTGCGCTGTCGCGGCAGACTTGTCTTCGCTGCGAGCGCCTTCTTTTGCCAAATCATATTGCAAGCGCGCCGCTTCTGTCTTATCTTGAGTCGCTAGATATTGCGCATAAGCTTCATCGCGCTTTTGCCGTGCCATCAGACCTTCTTCATAAAGACGATTGACGCGCTGATAAGTATTTTCTGCCAAATCAGACGCCGCTTTATTGGCTTGCCAAGCCGCTTTTGCTTGGGCAATTTCTTGTGGGCGGGCGCCGTTTTCTGCTTTATCAAGCTGGCTTTGCGCCATTTGCTTGCCAGCACGCGCCTGATTGATTTTAGCGTTAATCTCAGGTGAGTCCATTTCAATAAGCTGCTGACCGACCGTTACCGAATCACCTTCTGTGACCATGATTTGTGCAATACGCCCCGGTACTTTTGCAGCAATAGACGTTTGCTGCATTTGCATTTGACCTTGTAAGGTGATGACTTCAGGCTCATTGTGTTGATTGCTTTTATACAAACCATAAGCAATTGCCCCTAATATAAGCAGCACAAGAAGTACCAAAATCGCCTTTTTAATACCGACAGATTTATCCGCGTTTGCAGGCTCGCGTTTATAAGGCGGCACCGCTTGTTCTTGGTCAATATCAGTGCTGTCGATTCTATTAGTGCTATCGACGCTATCAGTATTATCAAAGCCGGATTCAGTCGGTTTAGTACCATTAATCGCATCAGCATCAACGGGCGTTTGCTCATGATGACTGCGGTTTGTTTCAGTAGCTTGGTCTGTAGCAGGTAGTTTGCGTGAGTCGCCTGATTCGTTATTAGATTCAGTCATGACAGTGAGATTCCTAAAGCGATAAAGTCGGTAATAAGCAGAATAGTGTTGGCGTTATTTAATCTTGGCATTTAATCTTATTATTTAATATTTTCTACTGAACTGGCTACTTGTTATATAGGGTTGGTAGACGTATATCAGCGGCGTTCAAGTAAGCATTAAAAGCAAGCGGCGTACCGCAGCTTTGCATCAAGGCGGCAAGCGACTGGACATAAGTATTTGCTGCTTGCGCTTGCTCAGTGCGCGCTTTGAGGTATTGTGTCTGAGCTTGTACCACATCGATGGGCGTATTCACCCCTTCCTGTAGTCCAAGTTGACGTAAGCGCAATACCTCTGCTGCCAAATCCACATTGCTTTGCAAGGCTTGATAGCGTGATTGGGCGTTATTGACATCGTGCCAGTTTTTTTCGACGAGCAATAACAGGTTGTCACTGACTTCTATCTCTGACAAATCTGCTTGGCGTATTTTGGCATTACTAGAAGCTAAAGACGCCTTTTTATCCAGCCCGCCCCAAAGCTTCCAACTTGCTGAGATACCAGCGACCCAACTGGGGTCTTTTTCTACTTGGCTATAGCCATAAAGCATGACGGTAGGTTTGTAGCCGGTATCAGATAGCGCATGTAACTGCTGCGCTTGCGCTCGTTTGGCGGCAACTTTTTGCAAACCTGGATGATTATTCAGTGCTAAGTCTTGAAAGTAATTGACATCAGGCAGAGGACGGCTTGAGACAAATAAAGGCGTGCTGGGTTTGATACGATAATCGGTACGTAAAAGCCGCTGCAATGCCATCATTGCCAGACGCGCATCATTATTAGCGTTGACCGATTCGCTTTTTGCATCGGCAAGCGCCGATTGTGCTTCTAAGCGATCGACACGGGAGATAAAGCCTTCTTCAAAAAGCCGCTGCGCCATATGGTCAACTTGCTGCACCGTATCATAAGCATCGTCACGTAAATAAGCGGCAATAATCGCCAACTGTGCCTTAAAATAACGCTCAACTAAGGTGTTATACAGCTCGTTGGTATCTAGTATGCTATCAGCAACGGCTTCTTGGGTGCGAGCAGTGGAGGCGCCTGTTAATGCCTCTGTGCGTCCAGCGGTATAAATGGGCCATACCACGCCAAGGCCTGCGCCCGTCATTGAACCCGAGCGCTTTAAGTCGTAAGTATCTGGGATACGGTCACCGACCAATTCCCCAAAGTCTGGCAAATTTTCTATGTCTATCGGCGGGTCGATACCATCAATACTACTATTCACATCGTTGATAATACCGTTTTTAATTGACGATAAATCAACATCGGCGTCCAAGTTATAAGCAGTGGCGGAGGCGCGCGCAAATACTAACGGGTGGTCGATGGTTTTTAACGCATCGGTTTCATACTCACTGGCAGCAATCGCGGCTTGATTGGCGGCGATTTTCGGTGAAACTTGCAATAAAATATTTTGTGCTTGCTCAAGACTAAGCAGACTCGATACTTCTAACGGGTAGCTATTGTCAATGCTTTTATGGGTAATAGGATCGATAAGGGTGGTTAAATGAGCGTTTGGCTCAACTTTAACTGGCTGTGTTTCTATCGGCGCGGCTTTATTTTTTATGATGCCTTTTTGCGCAGGGTTTTTATAAGTTTGAGTGTGAGTTATTTGAGTGCCGTTTTCTTGAACACTATTTTTAATACCACTACTGCCTTGCAGGCTGCTTGGCGTATCCGCGTCAACAATTTGCGTCACGACAACGGGCGCTACTTCATTTTGGGACGTGTTAACATCATCATTGGCGTTTGCGGAGTAAGACGCGGCTAAGCCCATGAGCGTAACCGTCATCACCGCAGTAGACAGAGTCGATAAAGCAAGTTTCATAAGTCACATAAGCCATTAATTAGAATGCAAAGTGTTTAAAGCGCAAAATTTCTAGTAGGTAGTCAAATAGGGCAATATTATAGACCATTAATAGAAAGCAAAAATTGGTTATTCATAACAAAGCGTACACTGTAGTGGCACAATGGTGACGGGTCAATGCTCACTATTTGCTTATTTTGCGTTGAATGGTCACCAGTTTTATGTTAAGTGTCTAGCTTCAAGACAGATAATAGCATTATTTACGAATTGGTTTATAAATCAGTGATAAAACCTGATAAAAATTAGCCGATAAAAAATAACATTATATAAAATAGGATGCGAGTAATGGCAGGATATATTTTAGCGCTAGATCAAGGTACGACGTCGAGCCGCGCAATATTGTATGACAACCATGCCCGCCCGATTAAAATGGCCCAGCAGCCGACGACTTTAAAAACTCCGCAGGCAAGTTTTGTTGAGCAAGATGCGCAGCAGATTTGGCAAACGCAGATTAGCTGTGCTCATGATGTGATTAATCAAGCAGGGCTGCTAGCCACCGATGTCACCAGTATAGCGATTACCAATCAGCGTGAGTCTATCGTGATGTGGGATAAGCAAACGGGCAAACCTTTAGCGCCTGCCATTATTTGGCAAGACCGCCGTACTGCCAGCTATTGTAAAACGCTTGCTGCGAAAAGCCCGAGCGCTAAGACGGATAACAGCCATGATGATATGGCCAGTGAGATTCAACGTCTCACAGGCTTGCGTTTGGATCCATATTTTAGCGCCAGTAAAATTGCATGGCTGTTAGAAAACGATCCCAAATTAAGAGTCCGCGCTAATAAAGGCGAAATCGCGGTCGGCACTATAGACAGCTGGCTTATCTATAAATTAACCGGCGGCGAGCATGTCATTGACGTCACCAATGCTTGTCGTACCTTATTATATGATATTCATAAACTGGCATGGTCGGAGGAGCTATGTACCTGCTTTGGGATACCGATGAACATATTGCCCAAGGTACTACCGTCTGATGGCGATTTTGGTAAAACCAAAAAAGGACTGTTTGCTAAACAAATCCCCATTCAGGCGGTATTGGGCGACCAGCAAGCGGCGCTGTTTGGGCAAGGTTGCCTCAATGCAGGCATGGCAAAAAATACCTATGGCACCGGCTGTTTTATGCTGATGAATATTGGTAAAGAGCCGAAACTGAGCGAGCATAAGTTACTGACGACCATTGCTTGGCAACGCAAATCAACGCCAACCCGCCCAGACAATCTATCCTTTGATCAAATTGTGCAGTCTGGCAGACGCTTGCTACAGCCGCCCAAAAGAGAAGTCACTTATGCCTTAGAGGGTAGTGTGTTTATGGCGGGCGCTATCGTGCAGTGGCTGCGTGACAATCTTGGCATGATTCAACAAAGCAGTGAGGTTGAGCATCTAGCGCGGCAAGTAGATAGTAGTGAGGAGGTGGTATTGCTCCCAGCATTTACAGGGCTTGCGGCGCCTTATTGGCGCTCAGATATCAATGCCAGTATTACTGGTATGAGCCGCGGCACAACCAAAGCCCATATTGCGCGCGCGGCTCTCGAGGCCATTGCCTATCAAACTTACGATGTGCTGATTGCCATGCAAAAGGACAGCCCGCATCCTTTGACTGAATTAAGAGTGGATGGCGGTGCGGCGAATAACGACTTGCTCATGCAGTTTCAAGCCGACTTATTAGGCGTACCAGTGCTACGCCCTAAAGACACAGAGATTACCGCTAAAGGTGCAGCATTATTAGCCGGATTAAAAACCGGTCTCTACGATGAGACTACGATACAAGCCTCGTGGCAGATTGACCGCATCTTTGAGCCTGAGATGTCTGCGGATAGGCGTGAACAGCATCTTGATAAGTGGCAAAAAGCGATTGATAGAGCGCTAAAAGTCTTATAAATATTTCAATGAAAATTAAAGTTTTAGTGAATAGACGCTTATAAATTACTCAAAATCCTCTGCTGCCCTATAAAATAGTGATAAAGATACAGGCTGTAACGCAAGGCAATCGTAACTTGGACATAGTTTACATAATCTGTGTATCGGTCGTTATCCATAAGTTCCTATACTTTAGATGAATTAAGCAACACTGCTGATTTATAAAAGTTAATTCTTAACAATTATTTTTATTGGTTAATTCTAATATTACTTAGTTTGTTAAATTTAACGCTTTATAAATGAGTGAACAATAAATCTAATATATAACAAATAATTTAAGGATAATATTATGAATAACGATGGACGTATTACCAACCCTAATAACCGCGTAGTGAATGATGATTATGTTGAAGTGGGCGACAGAGAGCGTATTATCGATGATAACGATCGCCGCTTAGCAGGCACTGACCGTGATATTAATGGCAATAGAGTCGTTGCTCATGAAAATGACAATATCATCAACGACCACGATGCCATCGACCGTACTGCCGTTAAGTACATGTCAAAAGAGAGCAAAGAAGATTTAAACGCTGATCCAATTACAGGTGAGCCAGGTTCACATCCAATCGGTACTGGTATTGGTGGTGTTGGCGGTGCAGCAGCAGGCGCGGCAATTGGTACTATGGCAGGCCCATTAGGCACTTTAATTGGCGGTGCTATTGGTGCTATCGTTGGTGGCGGTGCAGGTCACGCAGCAGCAGAGGCAATTGATCCTACTCGTGAAGAAGCTTACTGGCGCGCAGAACATGCTAATGCTGATTATTACCGTGAAGGTCATGACTTTGACCGCGATTTACATCCAGCCTATGCGGTAGGTTATGCAAATCGCGCCCGTTATCCAGCTGATGCCCGTTTTGAAGATCATGAATCAGACTTAGAGCGCTCATGGCATGAAGTGAAAGGTGAGTCGCGCTTAGAGTGGAACGAAGCACGCCATGCCTCACGTGATGCATGGAATCGTGTATCGTAGTAAAGTGATGAATTGACAGATACTGGCTATAAGTTAGGTTAGTCTTAAAAAATGAAGGATAAGTTGTGCTTTGTTGAACTGATTTTTGTTAAGCATATAAGTTAAGTTTAACTAATCAGGTATTTAATATAAGTAAGCAAAGGATAAGAAAACTTACTCCTTCATTACTAGAGTTAGTTTGATTGTAGAACTGGCTCTGCTAACTCATAAATATAGTCAGTTTTATGTTATTTTAAAGCTTCCAAAAATTACTTTGGAGGCTTTTTTAATGTATATTGTTATATATGAATATATGGTAGTAAAAGGTTATTCTAGAAAATAGTCATTATTAAACAAAGACAATCATCAAAAACAGTTACTCGTAAAAAAGACAATTATCAAAAATAATAATAATAGGTAGTTCATGGTTAATAACGCTGAAGACAATAGCCCTAAGCAGTTTTATATAGCAACGGCCAATTTACTTAATTTTGCTAACCCTAATCGAATTTATTATGAAAACGCGCCAGCTTATAGCGATAACGAATACCAGCATAAGCTGCGCGGCATTACTGACTTACTAGCGAAGGCGCATGCTGATATTATAGCTGTGCAAGAAGTATGGGACAGTCATGCGCTTGAAGCACTAGCAGTAGGGTTAGGATTCAAACCTGAGCATGTGGTTATTCCGCTGGCAAGTAATGATAAGGCCAGTCCTTATACCCAAGGCAAAGGCGCGCAACAGACGCCAGCCGTTGGAATTGTTACACGTTTTGAGCAGTTAGAAAGTACCTTGTTAGAACAGATAGAACCAAAAGCGGTCATCGATATTCCTGATATCGGTCTTTATCAGCGCTTTAATCGTCCGCCGCTTGTATTACGAGTCAATGCCTTTGGACAACCGATTGTGATTGTCACCGCGCATTTAAAAAGCAAACGGGCTTTTTTCCTACGCGATGAAAACGGTCAGTTGCTAGAGGATATGGACGATCCAAATATTCGCGTTCGTGCCAAGCTGCGTAGTTTGTGTATGCGCGCCGCAGAAGCTGCCTCTATTCGTATGTCCATTATTGAGCGCCTGCATCATACGCGTGAGCCACTGATTTTATTAGGTGATATGAACGATGTCACCGGTAGCGTGACCACCCAACTGATGAGCGAGACAGGCGAAGTCAATTATGATAAAAGTATGCGCGATGTCGCGTTATTTGACGCCGCTCGTATTCAAGCACGTTATGGCTGGATGAAAGATGTTGCTTATACCCATATTTATCAGGGTATGCCTGAAGTGATTGATCAGCTGTTTGTTTCAGAAGAGTTTTTACCTGATAGTAAGTTTTCGCTCGGTCAGGTTGAACGAGTTGACTATTTTAATGACCATTTAAAGTGGGATTATGCCGATAGAGTCATCGATCATGGTATTATAAGAGCGAAAATTAAACTTCACAGTTAACCCCGTTTACTTAGTAATTAGTGAGTTATTTTTTAACCTATTCATGTCCCTTGCTTGATAGTGTACAAGCGTTTATCATGCTGCTTCGTTGAGTATAGTAACGGTGCTATTGGCCCAAATTATTGGTTGATAGAAAATAGTCCTTCGATTTAGGACAAATACTATCCAATGAAGACTATATAAAGACAGGGCGTAACCTTAAGAGATTTATGATGATTGAAAATAAAGACGACAAAATTGAAGATGTACTGGTAGATTCTGAGCTGGCAAAGAAGCTGGTACCAAATAAATTCAAATTTACCAGTCAACAAGGCCGCGCACGCCGTCAAAAACTATTGATGGGCGCAAAAAAACTGAGTGAAACTCAAGCGATTAACGACATCACTTTGGCAGCTGTCTGTGAAGAAGCGGGTATTCCCAGAGCTTCTGCTTATCATTTCTTCCCCAATATCGAAGCGATATTTTTAGCACTACGTTTTTTAAATGCTATCGATATTTTAGAAGTCCTTACCACTGTTGAAACCGTTGATTATGACAGATGGCAAGCGTATTTGACCGCGTTGATTGAGCGCTGTGTAAAGATATTTGATGAGGATCAAACCAAAGCCAAATTGATTTATGACACCAATACGCCTGATTTTGAAGGGGACAGCTATGGTGAGCATATGGACAATCAAGTGGTGCAATTGGTTTATAAGCGCTTATCAGAGCGTTATGAGATGCCGAAATTTGAAGATATTCAAGATGTATTATTGATTACCTTTAGCATTATTAATGCCATCTTTACGGTTTCTTATCGCCGTCATCAAAGCATTACTGATAAGTATTTGCAAGAAGCCAATACCGCGTCTATCGCCTATCTGCGCTGCTACTTACCAGAGAAACTACCGCGTAAAAACAGCTAATCTTTATTAGACTTTCCACAAAAAAGCCGACTTGATGTCGGCTTTTTTTTACGCGTCTTTATGAGGGCTTATTAATCGTTTAGTCTTTTAATAAGGTGCTTGATTTTTATTGATTGTCGGTAGCACTTGGCCGTTACAAATGTCATCGCTTGAATCTAAAGGAGCGTATTCTTTATAATAACGCACGATAAGCCCTTCTAAAGCAACGTTCGTTGTTGAGTCGTGGGTATTTACAAAAGCCTCGCGCGCTTGCTCAAGCCAGCGGTCTGCCATCCGAAAGTGACTGTTCGATGATTTTGCGCCGCGCTCACATTGGTCGGTAGCTGCCCATATTAATGAGACTTCGCTAAAGGCGATTTCGCGTGGCGCGCTATTGATACCGCCGCTATCTTTAAGAGCGCTTAACGTTGCCCATAAATCAGGTCGCATGAGCGCAGAAGTAGACGGAATGTCTTCAATAAGTGCAAGCTCTTCAACTTTATCATTTTTTAATGCTTGCAAGATATTTTCTGCCGTTTGGGCAGCTTCTACGCCAGCGTCTGAGCGATTATTCATACTGTTTTTATGATTTGCATAGTTTAGCCAAGCTTGGGCTTTGTAAGCAAAGTATTGTTGTCGCGCGCTCATGTTTTTTTGTTGATAAGTTTGTAATTCGTTCAGCATGCAATCCATAGCACGCTGCTGTGCGCTTTGAGCTTTAGAAGAGGCTAAGGTTTCAGTATCGTTGCTACTAAGACAGTAATCTGCTGCCTTTAAGCTACTCTCCTTTGACGCAGTGTTTGGCGTTGATACACAAGAAACCGTAGAGAATAGCAACGCAGCTAATAACGCCATATATAGAGGTTTTTTATAGGAAACTGCTTGAATGGGAGTGCGAGGCATAAGAATAACCTTATAGTAAGGTAATAATGAGAGATTTGTATGTAAGCGGGTTAGTTATCATAGGATAAAAAATATCGCCCCGTTAATACAAAATTGTCGTAAGCGTGGCTTACGACAATGAGAATAAATGACAACTAAGAGGAATTATAACGTAGAACGGGCGCTGAGCGGCTTATTTTTGCGTGAATCTTGGCGTTTGAATAAGTCTTCGTCAAACTTGAAGCGTAATCTAAAGTAAGCGCCTTCTATCGTCGTATCGTCATAGGCAATATCTTCATCTTCAAAGCCCATAAAGTTGTAGCCAAGCGACAACCAAAGGTTGGTCATCGGGCTATAGCCAACTTCGGCACCAACCAAGTAAGATAAGTCGTCCGCCTGCTTATTCCAATACGTACCTGCTTGTAAACCAACATCCCAGCGCTCGCTGATATCATACAATCCGCGTGCATAAACAGCGTGTGCAGTATTATCGCTGGTAATACCTTGGGCGTCATATTCCGTATATTTACCGGCATAATGACCTGATAGCGTTAATGGACGCGTTGGATGATAGTTACCGCTCCATGACCACATAATGGCATCTTTTTGGTAAGGGTCGTTGCCGGTTGCATTATCATCTAAGCGATATTCAAGCTTGGCAAGCATATCGAGCGTATTGCTATCATAATCGCGGTAAGCGGCGCCTAGCTGAAAACGATTGATGGTACGATGACCATCATCGTAATCGACTTGCGAGTAAATGTCTTTAGCTAATAAGGTAATCTCATCGCTATAGCGATAAGCGGCACCTGCGCTAGCGAGCAGCGTATCGCTGGTCTCGCCCCAGCGTTTTTCTAGCCGCCCTGAGGCTTTATAGTTTTCATTAGCAAGGTATTCAACGCCAACACCGGCTGCAGTTGCGGTACTGTCTTTTTCACCTTCTAACGATTCGACACGCTCAAACAACGTATTAAGCGTTAAACCTTTTTGAACATACCATTTATTCTTTAGGCCAATAGCGGCTTCAGCTTCGCGGGCGCTGATTGCATCACGCATACGGTATTCGCTATAGACTTTGCCGTCTTTCATATAAGTGGCATCAAAGCCGATAACGGTACGTTGGCGCTCTTCAGAATCGTCTAAACCGTAGCTGCCTGACAAGCTATTGATTAAATCATGACGGGCGTATAAACGACCTAAGTTGCCAAGCGCCGTTTCGCCACCGATAGAGGTGGCATTGCGCGAGCTATGCTCGATATCTTGCTCGTATTCGGCAAATACCAATGAGTTGTTCAGCTTGGGCAAACGCGCGGTAAGACGGGCGCGGGCAGTGGTGCCTTCGATGTCTTTTTCAGCACTACTTACACCATTAAGCGCTGATTGGTTAATGATGTCATCATTAAAGATGGTATCGTTAGTAGTATCTAAGACATCGGTTGCCGCTTGGGTATTGCGTGAGGCGGCAGTGGCCTCTTGCTTATAGTAACGTACGCCAATCTCGCCAACAATATTTTGACTTAAACGCTGTTCAATACTGGCTTGGACACCTTGGCGACTGGCTTCGGAGGTATGGTCTTTTGTACGCACACCTTCCAATTTAAGCGCGGTTTTTTTCTTATTTAACGTATGGGTGACTTCAATGCCAGATTCAGTGCGACCAGCCGTTTGCGGCGAAGCACCAGTAACGAAACCTTCGTCGGTATCATTATAATAAGCTTTAGCGCGGGTGTTTTTCTTATCGTCATAGTCAAGCTCGATGCGCAGTGCATCGCCTTCAGTATCTTTACCGTCTAGCTCTTTGGCATTAATCTGATCGCTTGGCTGCGAGTTTGGATTTTCTGCTTTATTTTTGGCATATTCTGCGACCATCTTTAGCTTATCGTTAAATTTAACCACCGTATTGACGCTGGCAAGCTCTTCTTTATTCAGCGGGTCATCACTATTAATATAGCTACCACCGATGGCGATTTTATCGGTCACTTGCTGCTTGGCAGCGATACCGCCAACCCAATATTTCTCGCCGCCTTCGTCGACTTCGACCGTCACGCGTAAGTAGATGGGATTGCCATCGATATCTTGGCTAGCAATCGGTGACTTTAGATATAAGCTACGGCTAATAGGATCGATTTCATAATCAGCAAAACGCGTCAAGGTCTCACGGCGCACGATACGACCCGGGTTATTGGCGTCACGGGTGATGACTTCGATGGTTTCTGAGTTTTCTAATACCGCGTCGAAATCATTGGCAAGCGGGTAGGGACCTGAAATACCTAGACCGCGAGTCTCGTTGACGCGCTGTGAAGTACTGGTTTCAGCGGCAAACGCGGTGATGCGAGTATTATTGTCTTCAAACTGCGCTTTTAAACCCGTTAAGGTACGGTTGTATTGACCAAGTTTGATACCTTCGTCGTTATCGATTTGGGTTTTTAAATCGCCATACATGGCAAATGATCGACCTTTGTCGACGCGTACATAAAGCTTGCTCGTCGATTGGGCGTCGAAACCTTTAGCAGAAGAATCGCCATAGACAGGATAGTATTCACCCGGCTCGATATCACGGAATAGGCGTTCGCCTTTTTTATCGCTATCATAAGCTAGTGTCAGTAGATAATCGCCGCGCACCTTACCTTTTAAGAACATCGCCGCGCGACCCGTTGCTGAATAGTCATCATTGCCAGCGATTTCACGCAGTTCTTGCTCAAAGGCACCTTGGGCATCGGTAATATTGCTGCCATCGAAGTTTTTAAGCGAGATGGCACCCTCAACGATGCCGACAGCGATAAGAGGGCGCAACTGAGCGGTAAACTGTAGCGGAATCACTTGTTTGCTGCTGCCAGTGTTAATGACTAGCTCACCTTTACCCGGTACACTTGGGGCGGTGATAGGTATCAGTAGCTCGCCGCCAGAGACGGTGACTTGAGTGCCAGCTTGATCCTTACTGCTATCGCTAAGATTGATACGACCGATATTGGTGTCAATTGTAATCGGCGTTGAGGCGATATAAGGGTGACCGTCACGGTCTTTTAGGCTAATCACTACTTGATATTCGCTAATGCCGTCTGCGGCGACCAATTGTTTTTGTGTGCGATAATCAATGGCTTGCAAGCTATCGGGCGTCAATACTTTAATGGTCTGCTCAGAGATGACTTTACCATTAATGTCAGTCGCGACACCGCGTAAGATATTACTACCGCGTTTTAAATCGACGGCATAATAATCAAACGCCGTCACCTTTTGCTTTTCTTGCTCAGCGGTTTTACCGATTTGCTCGGCTGATACCGCTTTGCCATTGGTATATAGGGTAAAGTTAGAACCTAGTGGCGCTTGTACTTGCACCATTTGCTTATAGGTACTGAGCTGTTGACCTTCGCTAAGATTAATAAAGGCAACGTCATTGCTAGAAACGTCTTTTAAGTATTCTTCAAGCTCTTTTTCTAGCGGAGGAGCAATAGTCGTCACTGTCATATCGACATGATTTGCAGCTGGCTTGACCATTTCGTTGACGATGGCGGAGTCGCACTGTATGCCGGCATCTAGGACATCGTTAGATTTACAGCCGCTTGCATCGACATTGTCTTTATTGTCGCGGTTATAATCAGGCTCTAACACCAGCTCGGTTTTTACCGCTTGCTCTAGGCTGTCGTTTTTAGCGCTGACAGATTTGCTGCGCGCGACCAGCTCTGCGTTTAGGCGCTCAGTGCTATCGCCCATCCCGCCAACGATAGCAAAGTCTGCACGATGTAGCTCACCATATTTTAAATCAACGAAACGGCTACCCGCATCGCCAGCATTGCGGTTGCTTTGAGTAACCATTTCGGTGGCGTTAGGAATGGTGGTGCGGTCAACTTTTAGGACGTGAGTTTTTGCGCTGACGCCGTAGAAGTTATATTTACCTTCAGGATCGGTGACGACGAAGTTGCCGTTTTCCATATAGATGCGCACGCCTGCAACGCCAAGCTCGCCATCTTCTTTTTGTTGAATGCCGTCGCGGTTGATATCGTGGTAAACCTTCCCAATGATGATGCCGTCAGTGTTCATGACACCGCGCTCAACCTCAATCTTCCATTGGGCTTCTCGTGATACTAGGCTCTGACCTTGTTCAGTAGTAGCAACTGCGGTCGCACGGTTGATGCCGTCACCGCCAAATGCCGATGAGCCAATAAGGACGCGATAAGTAATGTCTTTCGTTTCGCCGGCATTCATATTACCTAAACTTAAAACTTGGTATTTGCCGTCGGTTTTAAACTCAGTCGTTTGGGCTTTATCAATACGTACGCTGCTATCCACATAGGCAAAGCCACGTGGTAGGGCGTCTTTTAGTTGCACATCGTAGGCGGTTGCGGCACCGTTGTTTTTAACATTAATCGTATAGTTAATATAATCGCCAAATGAAGCAGTTTTAACATCGCCTTCTTTAGTGACCTGTAAGCTAGGGTTTTCGTCAACGATGGCAATAGTACTATTGATATCTTCTGTAATTTGCTGTTTTATACCATTTTCATCGACATAAGAATCTAAATTAGCAACTAAATTAGCATCTTGTAGCGTTTGAATGATATCGTCATTAACGGCATTGGCATTATTTTCTGTTAGCACTTCTACACGGAATTTACCGGTATTCATACCAGTTTCGATGGCTTTAACTGAATAGGTATCACCAGTCTTAGAAGAAGTAATGGTTATCCATACTTCATCTCGCACGCTATTTTGGACGTTACATTTAGCACAGCTGGCTTGAAGATAAAGATCTTCGCCAATTTGAGATTTGCTTTTGTAGCCATCCCATGAATACAGCATAAAATCGAGACGTGTTTCAATGATGACAAGCTCATCACTCACTATAGCGGTAATAGAGGGGTCTTCAACAACGACAGCATCAAGCTTAATAATAGCAGTATCATCGGTTGCAGCATTGGCATCAGATAACGCCTGAATGGTAAGCTCAATGCTCTCGCTTTTACCTAAAGTAATTTGAGCGGTTAGATTGTTATCTAACTTAATTTCTTTATCAACACCCTCATCGAAGCGTCCGTTATTATTTAAGTCTTGATAGAGTTTGATGTTCGATAGGCTGCTAGGTACAGTTAAGGTTAAGTCAATAGTCTGGTCACTATAACTGGTATTGGTTAGGACGTTTTTCCAACTCGCGGTTGAACCCGGAGAAACGGTCTTTCTTGGTGTTGAGGTTAAGCTGATGCCGTACTGAGGAAAAGCAGACGACTGAACACCCACTTGGTTAGAAGTGCTACTTAGATTAAAGTTAGTACCATTATTGACAACATAACTGGCGTTAGCGGTGTTTTCGATGAATTGTAGCAGAGGATTAGGTGCGGCAAGCGCAGTATTTGATTGCATAAGAAACATGGCAAGCGTCAACGCAGAGACTTTAGCAGTGTGCAATGGCATGTGTTTAAACGATGTCATTAAATGAGCTGTCATATGTCGCTTATCCAATAAAACAAAATGGGGGAGGTCTATAAGCACCCGTAGATACTTATAGAATGTAAAGTTAAAGGTTTAAATGTGACACTTAGTTTTAACTGATAATAGTAATCTCAAGATAAAGTTATGACTTAGGCAGAGTAATTCCGTTATCAGTTTTTATTTTGACTTTAAACTGCATAGTTCCAGTTGCTTGAGGTGCTAAAGTGGCAACAGTAGTAGTAATCGCGGTTCCACTATCACTTGTTGTACCATTATTAGTAGAGCTTACAGAAGCTGGTACATAGTTAGCCTTGTCTGAGAAATTATCAAATTTGTCTGAGATGATGACATCTGTAATATTAAAACCGACACCAGTTGAAGAGTCGGCATCAGCAGAAGAAGTGTTTTTAGCTTGAACCCTATAAACAATACATTGTCCAGGTAACGCTTCAAGGTCTGTGGTAACGAAAGCTGCGTCAGCAGGAGTAGTATCACAATTTGCATCTATCGCTTGAGTTTTCAGCAGTGTCAAGCCGCGAACCGTTGTTTTATCTGTTACTTTAAGGGGTTGAGGTGCGCCTTCTTTACCTGGAGTTAATGTAATAACTGTGTCTTCAGATGTAGGGCTGGTAGAATCTAATGGTGTAAACAGCGGAGCTTTGACTGACGACACTTTATAGTTAATGGTAACGGTACCATTAGGTTTTATACCACTAGGTAAGGCAGTAGAGAGATCATAAACACCATTAACAGCGGTAATAGTTTTATTCGTTACTGTTGGTGTTGTGGTGTCGTTACCGTTCGGATAATAAGTGACAGTGACGCTATCAGGCTCTATATTAATCGCATCTGGCGTGTTGCCGTCATTATCATCGATAGTAAACCTTAACTCGCCAGCTTTACTGCCCTCAACGTCTTTACCAGTATTAGTAATGACGGTTTCATGGGTCACTTGACCAGCGGTACCTGAAGTCGGGGCAATTTCTCTAAAAGTGGGGCCAGTTAAGCTTAGAGCTCGCTGAATAGTTGCCGCAGATAATGGTAGTGTTGAGTCATCACCCGGATTAGCTGGAGTCTCACCATTAAGGTTATTAATCTGGGCAGTCGTGTAGAACTTAACAACATTTGTTTCCAGATTAATGTCTGTACTATCGACAAGCGTATTCTCAGTGTCAGGATTGTTATCCAAATCATCGGTCACTGTTACGTGGTTAATGGCAGTTTCAGGATTAAGCGCAGCTGTACCTTTTTTAACTTCAAAAGTAATCGTTACTTTTTGACCTACGGGTATATTAATACCAGTAATATTAAAGCCGCTACTATCTTCCTTACCTGCATTATTAGGGTCAATAGTACCTTTAGTAGCTTGCCCCGTAGTTTTGATATTATCTAGTGTTAGTGACTTTGCTATTACTAGTCCATCTGGGAGCAAGTCTGCGATGGCGACTTCAGTAGCATCGGTGTTAAACGAAGTTCTACCATCGTTAGTGATTACTACCTGATAAGTGGCAGTATCCTTAGCAAGGTTATTAAGATCTAGACCGTTAGTAAGGGTTTTAACAATACTAAAGGTAGGGAGCCTAGTGAAAGAGGTATCAGTGTTCACAAGTTTTTTATCGGCACCTAAAATCGTACTAACAGCATCTATTTCTAGTGTTTGAGTTTCCCCGCCTTTGTTACCAGTGGTTTTGGCATTGATAACAAATACAATGTAATGCCCTTTTTCTAGAGGAAACTCTTTGCCACTAGAGGCACCATATTTCGCACCACTTACAGTACGAGCTGTATCTTCAACTCCATTCTGATTATATATTTTATAAGAGACTGTAGAGTTTGCAGTGTCATAACCGGCAGGAGCTGCTGGTGTCGTGATAGCATAGTTATCAGTGCGGTTACCAGTATTAGTCAAAGTATGTGTAAACTCAACAAACCCATTAGGCGCTACTTCTTTTCCAGTGTTAGTGGTAGCAGGAACCAATGAGAAGGATGTTTGCTCTGTTACCGTTATTTTTACTGTGTTAGATTCGACTTCTGGTTGTATCTGACCACTCACATTATAGCTAGCGGTAGCTTTATTAGTAATCTCTACGCTCGTTGATGTTTTAACGGTCTCTACTGCATTAGCAGTCGTACTCATACCGAGCACAGCAGCGACGCCGATGGCTAACAAGCTGTAATTAAAAGTGTTTGATCTCATATGAGACTCCGAAATAGGTAAGGTTTAGAAGTTGGAATTCAAAGGTGATAAATGAAGTGCTTTGATGCGCTAATTAATTACCTTACTAGTCAACGATGGTATTAAGCGCCACAGCTGCAGACTTATTCGCTGGTAATAACTTAATATTCCAACGCAACATACGGTATTCGGAAAAAGGGATTTTGACCATTTTGCCATCGACTTTACGCATCAGTGGCATTTCAGCGTAGTTTTTGCCATCGATACTTGCCTGTGCGCTAGCAGGCGATACCTCGCCAGTAAAAGTCATATTGGCTGGAATAGGTAAAGTAACTGCCAAGTCGTTGATGTTTTCATTAATGGTATTGGTATAGGTGGCTTTGTACTGAATTACCGTACCAGTAGGGGCTGTCCGAACTGGTAAATAACTGATTTTGCCTTCAGCGTTTTTAACAACTTTGTTTGCGGTTAACTCCATTTTTAAAGCGTCATCAGCATGGGCTGCGCTCAATAAAAATACAGAAGCTAAGCTTGCTAATAAAGTATTACGTAAAACATTTAAACCTTTCATATTCAATCCTTTATTGGTTCATCACTATCTAGATATCTACCGTTTACTACCTGCATCGCTTTTAAATAGCATTTATGTACGAATAAGCGGCGAAATCGAATATACATTTATTGTATATAATTACAAATAACTTACAGACAGTCACTATAAAAGCGACAAAAGGAAGATTGAGGAGGCTGAACGGTAAAAGCCCTATCAATAGAGACAGGGCTTTTATTAAAAATAGAAGAGTGTTGATTTTTATTAAAAAAGCAAGGGAAAATAACTACTAAGGATTCATAGTTTTCCCATATTTAGTATTGAAGTATAAAGTTGCTTTTGATGTCGCTTTAGTTAGACTAAAAGGTCTAGATAGAATAAAGTCTATCGGTAGCGTAGAGGTTGGAGGATAAATTTCGGAAGAGCTTCCAATAGGTAAGGGCATGGTAAAAATAGACCTCATGGATTCAGTCTGTAATTTATCGGTAATTTGAATCTGCTGAAGCTCAACATTACCTCGATTATAAGCATCAATCTTATAAGCTATACATTTACCAGGCTCTATATCAACGGTAGGAGAGTTAATACTAAAACCAATAGTAGGAATCTCTCTGTCTAAGATGCTGACATAATTAAGATTGTTGTTACAGTCATGAATGTACTGTGATTTAATGAGTACTAAGGCAGCATAATCAGCCTGAACCTCGCCAAAATCTAGGTTACGTAAACTGTCAGTTTTGTAGTTAAAAGTATCAGGTTCTAAAGTTATTTCGAGCCCATCCCAGATTCTGTGTAACTGCCATTTAGATTAAATGCTTACTAATGCGATCATCAAACATAATCATAAAGCGATTAAGGGCAGACGTCCAGTTACGGATCGGCATCGACCACTTTTTGGATGCCTGCTGGGTTGCTAAGTACACCACTTTGAATGCTGCCTGATCAGACGGGAAGACCTTACGCTTATTCACCGCTGTCCGAATCACACTGTTTAGCGACTCTATCGCATTGGTGGTATAGATCACTCTTCTGATGTCTTTAGGATAACCAAAGAACACCGTTAAGCCCTCCCAGTTATTGCGCCAAGACTTGATGACATGCGGGTACTCTTTGCCCCATACTTCATCAAAGTGCTCAAGGTTGGCCTCTGCCATCTCAAGCGTATCAGCACCGTAGATGGCCTTTAAATCAGCTGCTACGGCCTTCTTGTCCGTCCAAGGTACGAACTTCATCGAATAGCGCACCATATGCACGATACACAGCTGAACCTGAGCGTTAGGGTAGACCGTATTAATGGCATCAGGGAAGCCTTTTAGGCCGTCTACACAGGCAATAAGAATATCTTGAACCCCGCGGTTTTGTAGCTCAGTGAGAACACCAAGCCAGAATTTAGCGCCTTCATTCTCTGATAGCCACATGCCAAGCAGCTCTTTTCTACCATCAAGTCCCACGCCTAGCGCCAGATAGATTGCCTTGTTGATAATCTGCTTGTCCTGACGTACTTTGACGACAATACAGTCTAAATAGACAATAGGATAAACACTGCTTAACGGCCGGTTCTGCCATGCGGTGATGTCGTCTATGATGTTGTTAGTGACTCTTGAGACAAGAGAGCTTGAGATATCGACGTCGTAAAGCTCTTTGATACTCTCTACAATCTCAGTGGTGGTTTGACCTTTGGCGTATGAGCGAGGATCAGCAAGTGTCTGGGAGACACTTGCCCGAAGCGCAAGACGTAAGGCTATGCCTGTAGTGAAATATGATTTTATCATCAAGGCCACTAATACGGGTTTGATGCTTGCGCACTAGTGTAGGTTCAAAGCTGCCACCGCGGTCTCTTGGAGTGGAGATCTCAAGGTCGCCTGTGTCGCTACGGACGGTCTTTTTAGTATGACCGTTGCGCTTATTAGGCTTGTCTGCTTTTTCATGCTTGGGGTATCCAAGATGGTCTTCCATCTCAGCTTCTAAGGCAGTGTCGATAAAAGATTGCATGAGCTGCTTTTGAAAGTCTTTGATGTCATCAAAGCTGTTCATGCTACCAGCCATTTGCTCGGCCAGTTTTTTAAGGTCAGATTGAGTAGTCATTGCTTATTCTCCTGTTAGTGGATTATAAGCAGTTACACAAAGTTTGGGAAAGGCTCGTTATTCTCGAATGTTTGGCGTAGTATCGACAATATATTCCCACTTAATCGGTTCTACTTCGACTAAGCAAACCTTTGATCTACCATCTAATACGTTTGCTGGAACGGTAAATCTATATTGACCTGATGTCTGTACCAACTGCGGAGTGGCAATATTAGTACCACCATTGTCACCCATACAGTCAGTTAGTCGTATATTCAGATTAGGATGGCTTATTCCCAACTCTCCACTATCTAATTTGCCATTAAAGTATCTTTGGTCAGCAGTAAATTTAGAAGAGACATCTTGTTTAGTTTTTTCATCGGCTGCAATGTTCCCATTGTCATTAAAGACTGTGCCCGAAAAGACATAATTTGGTCTCGCTGTGCTTGAGACGCCAAAGCTTATCCATTCATTAAATGTCTCACCAATGACGGCAGCGTTAACAGCAATGTTGCCATTCATAATGCCTTCATAGGTAAGAGTCACTGATTTCGCGTTATTAGCATCAATAACGTATGTGCTAGCAGTGTTTTCGATACCATAGCTGACATAGCTGCTACCACTTCTTATAGTACTGCCTTCGCTCAGCGCAGTATAAGTGTTGGGTTGAGCATTAGATTTTAAGATATTAGCAAAAGTTGCATTCGTTGGTAATACGCCAGAGAGCGTTCGAAGTATTACCTGTCCGCTAGTGTTTTTAGTAGGCGTATAGGAATTAGCATTACCCGTGCCATAAAGTCGAGTAATATTATAATAATAAAGAGGATTGGAAGTAGAGTCGTCAATACGTAACTGTGGTTCTGACTTGGAGACATTTTCTTGTAAAGTGGTGTTAGAGAGCTTATTGCCCATAAAATAATCACCCATCGCATCATAAAAATAGGGTACGTTTGCATTTTTTCTGATGATCGCCGTGGCAACTGAACCAAAGCGACGCGGTTCAAAATCTGTATAGCTTAAGGTTTGGCGTGCTATCTCTGAATTGCCACTGGTCGCATAAGTAGCTTGAGCCATCTTGATGGTATGAATGGAGTTATTGTCATTCGGTGTGATAGTAAACGTATATGAAAACTTATCTTCGTCATCATTTAACGTTCCTTGTTTCACATTATTTTGTATTTGAATACCATTAGTACCTACCTCAAAACTTTCCCCGTTATAACCCACAGAGGCAGAGTTACGCTTGATGGTAAACGTGCCAGTAGCCTTGTCTACAGTAGTATAAGTTCCTGAAGCGAGGCTGCCATTGAGGGCATCTCTATCAAGAACAAAAGTACCAAAACCAGTGGGGGTAGAAAAGGCTGTAATCGGCGTCACAATCGTTGTTAGTAACATAATTTGTTTGAGACGGGCAAAATGTATTAACTTATCATTATGCACCAGTAATAATCGACCACTCATAGCTTATCTCACCGTTAAAATAAAGTTATTGATAATTTATATTTTTGGGGGATTAGAGTGCATGATTTAGGCATAAATTATCTCAATGTAATATAACATTAAGCATACAATTGTTATTATAAAAGAGATGAAGTGCAGATTTTTCAGGTTAAACGGCTTAACTTAGTAAGTGTGTTATGAGATTCAATTCGCTGATTGGTACTTGGTGTTGAAGTAAAACTCTCTAGTGCTTTTTTTGCTTAAATTTAATTCGTTGGTTTTTACGATACCGTTATCACCAATAGCGACACTGTCAGTGGCATAGTCAGTCGCATTAAACGTAGGTCCAACTCTTATAGCAGTGGCCATTGCATTGTTAACCCCTTTCTTCTGTAGCACGTCACGTAGTACAAAATTAGTAATAGGTAGATTGGCACGATTGGTCGCTACTATCTTGTATGCGATGCATTCATCTGGCGTAATATCACTGATAGATGAGGTACTAAAACCATCTCTAGGTGAGTAGGTTGGATCTGATGAAGTACCAATATCAGTGTATTTTAAGTTGGGGGAGCAATCATTAATGTGCTGATATTTGGTTAATACAAGGGCAGAGTTGGCTGCTATAACTCGACCAAAATTATTGTCAGGGTAGATATCCTTATCTGCTGTAATGGTCAGTGGCTTATTACTTTTTGTGGTACGAACAGGAAAGTTGTTATCATTGCGACGCTCAACCAAACATACTTTAGTATTACCAGCGGCTTGAACTGTCGTAACTTTTAATGAATAAGTTCCATCAGCATTAACAGCTTGAGTCTTATAAGTGGTTCCTGAGCAGTCAGTCAGGTCGATAAAGCTACCAAAAATTCCTGCTTCAGCATTAGGAGGTGTTGAGTTGAATTCGCCATCAAAGTATTTAGGATTGTTGGCATAAATGCCGCTAGTGATATTGGCATTGAGTGCGTTTGCTTGGCTATCAGGGATACCGCCATTATCATTAAAGACTGTACCAGAGAACGTCAAAGTCGCGGGCGTATTAGTAATGGTACAAGTGATTTCATCGCCATAACCTACATTATTAATACTGAAAGAGCGCGTCTTCGTGGTCAGATTATAAATCATAGCCTCGCTTGGGATGGTTACAGAGGTTCCAGTAGTCGCATTATTACAAGTATAGGTCGCATTGTAGTTTGCGATATCACCCAGCGTACTACCATTCATAACGCGTTCTGTGATGGTATAGCTGGAGCCATCGACTAAGCTGACGACATCACTACTACCGTTAGCTATGGTAGAGCCTTTGTCTGATGTGGTAAATATTTTTACGGTAGATGCACTGTTACCAATGCTAATCTCAAACTGATCACGTTTATTCTCAGTGTCGTTGACACGAGAGCCAACCAGTGTTTTGTTCACGATAATTTTTGGCGGTGCTAGACAGAAATAAAAGTCGGAGTAGCCGACGATATGGTCAGCAAAAGGGCTATCATCAAGATTTCTATGTTTCAAGCGTACAGGGCTTTTTGCGGGAGTGTATTTCCATGACGCATCAATGACACACTCTCCTAAGCCACATGTTTGTGCACGTTTACCACTGATAATATTATTACTATTATTAATATTTTGTAGGGTTCTATTGAAGCTTAGATTATCGAATATACCACCGTCTAGTGCCTCAACTTCTTGCTGATAACGAACTATTAAAGGACCTTGAGAGTCGACATCTTGTATCTTGTAGCCTATCTTACTGACATTTCGATTTACGCTGACGTTTAAAACGTGATTTTGAGTAGCTCGTCTACCATGTCTAGTATTAATCGCATCATCTGTGTTCTCATTACCATTATTATAAGTGCCGTTAGCAGGACCGGAACCACTACCAGCGCCAAAGAAGGGATTGCGGTTAGCGTTAACTTCATCGACTAAGTTATCAAAGGTTATAGTTAAGATTTTGTTTCCTGCAAAAACAAAGTCTTTAGTTTCGGTACCGGCCGACCAAATTAGATCCTGTGTAACTTTGGGCTCATAAGGTCGCGGGTTAACGGCGACTACGAACATTTTGTGATTAGCCGGATCTTGAGGATTATTTGGATTAGCAGGGCAAGTATAAGGAGAGGACGTAAAGCTAGGAGCTAGATCACTAAAAGCAGCTTGAGCCACCGTACTGTTCATGCTTAATGCAGCAAACATAGAAAAAGTAAATAAGCCTGAAACTCGTTGGCGTTTTAAGTATTTATCGAGTCTCATAAGTACATACCTCTTGTTGTTTAATGCCCCATTAGCACCCTAAACGGCGAATATGCTTTTCTTATAAAATGGCATGGTATATAAAGATTGAATTTAAACATATACACAGTTATTTTCAAGCAAATAAGTTTAAAACAAGACGAACGGTCAAATAAAGCGATGGTTAACATTTTTGCTTAAAGAATAGACCTCTTGCAAAAGTAGCAGAGAATTTTACAATAACTGAAACACTCATAACTTTTTAGGAACCATGCCAAACATAGATAAGCTACTCAAACAAAGTGACGCTGGTTTTAAACGCTATACAGGCATTCTTAAAGCCACCTTTTATGACATGCTTGAGGCCATGCAAGAGCATGAAGCATCTAAAACCAAATCAGGCAGACCCAGCGTGCTCAGTCTTAAGGAGCAGATACTACTAGCCCTGACTTATTGGCGTGAATACCGCACGCTTTATCATATCAGTATGGACTTTGGTATTCATGAATCTTCTGCTAGCCGTATCATCCGTAAAGTAGAAGACACACTGATTGACTCTGGCAAGTTTGAATTGCCCAAAAAGCTGCCTAGTCGTGTCGATGAGGACATCAATTGGTCAGTCGTCATTGTCGATGCAACCGAAACCCCAATTGAGCGTCCAAAAAAAACCAAAGAGACTACTACAGCGGTAAGAAAAAACAACACACCTTGAAAGCGCAGGTTATCGTTCATTGGCAAACAGGGTTGATACTTGATGTGCAAACCTGTAAAGGGTCAATCCACGATTTTAAGCTCTATAAAGATACTTGTCCTGATTGGCTTCCTGACAATGCTAAATTACTAGCAGATAGTGGCTATCAAGGGTTAGCAAAGCTACATAAGCAAACCTTCACCCCTTTTAAAAAGCCACGTGGTGGTCAGTTACTGGAGATATGCAAACAGGCCAATCACTATCTGGCAAAGTTCCGTATTGTGGTTGAGCACAAAATAGGCTTAATCAAGTTGTTCAAAATCGTGGCTCATAAATATCGTAACCGTCGTCAGCGCTATGATCTTAGAATGAAGCTGTTTGCTGGTATCATTAATTTCGAGCTAAACCTATGACTTTTGCAAGAGGTCTAATAAATATGACTTCTAACATTTTTAACAACAAATATTCATTTAAAAACTAATCACTATTTATTTCAAAAATACTTGTCATATTGGCATTTCTCCATAGCTATAAACAAATCCACAATAAGTACCTATAATAGAGTGTCATTATCATTTGATAGTGAGAATCGCATAGTGGCTATCGTTTAATTTTACAACGGTTTTTATTCGCGCCTAATGCTACTCTACAGTGATACGATTTGTTTAGAGTTCTCTGTTATAACCCTGAACGTAAATGTGATGCTTAGATGCGGCAAGGAAGTTATAGGGAAGGCATCAAGTCAATCGATTGCTCATTAAGATACGTACCACCCTCTGATTTAATAACACCCTGTTATCGTGCAGGGCTGACTGATAAAAAGGATTAATAAAGATGAACTATTATAAGGATGCTGATAGCACCGAAACCCAAGAATGGCTGGAAGCCTTTGAGTCGGTTATCAAACATGCCGATAAGGATCGAGCGCAATTTTTATTAAAAGCGTTATATAACATGGCGGTACAAGAAGGGCTGCCATTCAACCGTCTCGATACCGCTTATATCAATACTATAGCGGTCGAAGATGAGCCAATGTACCCAGGCGACTTGACGATTGAACGTAAAATTCGTGCGCTGATTCGCTACAACGCCTTAGCTATGGTCATGCGCGCCAATAAAAACGATGATGATTTAGGCGGTCACTTAGCAACTTTTGCTTCAAGCGCGACCCTTTATGAGACAGGGTTTAACCATTTCTTTCGGGCGGCAAGCGATCACTTCGGCGGTGACATGATTTATTATCAAGGTCACTCAGCGCCCGGTATTTATGCGCGCTCTTATTTAGAAGGTCGTTTAGATGAAGAGCAGTTGGATAATTTTCGCCGTGAAGTCGGCGGCAAGGGTCTGTCAAGCTATCCGCACCCATATTTGATGCCAGATTATTGGCAGTTCCCAACCGTATCGATGGGTTTGGGCCCAATTATGTCCATTTATCATGCGCACGTGCATCGTTATATGGAAAACCGTGGCTTGCTAGAAAAAGAAGATCGCAAGATTTGGACCTTCTTAGGTGATGGTGAAACCGACGAGCCAGAAAGCTTGGGTGCGATTTCTCTTGCTGGTCGTGAGAAATTGGACAATTTAATTTGGGTCGTCAACTGTAACTTACAGCGTCTCGATGGTCCTGTGCGTGGTAACGGCAAGATTATTCAGGAGCTTGAGTCGGTATTCCGCGGTGCAGGCTGGCGCGTGATTAAAGTGATTTGGGGCGGTCAGTGGGACACCTTGTTAGATAAAGATACCACCGGCGTGCTTAAATATCGCATGGAAGAAGCGGTCGACGGCGAATATCAGTTGTATGAAGCGCGTACGCCTGAATTTACCCGTAAAGAGTTCTTTGGTAAATATCCTGAGCTAGAAGAGATGGCGAACGAGCTGTCTGACCATGATATTTCACGCTTAAACCGTGGCGGTCATGATCCGATGAAGGTCTATGCGGCCTTTAGTGAAGCGATGAAAACCAAAGGCCAACCGACCGTGGTCTTAGTAAAAACGGTTAAAGGCTATGGCTTGTCTAATCAAGCACAAGCGGTCAATAAGACGCATCAAATCAAAAAACTCGATCATGAAGCTTTGATGTATTTCCGTGACCGTTTTGACTTACCATTTACTGATGAAGAGTTAGAGACGCTACCGTTTTATCGTCCAAAAGAAGACTCGCTGGAGATGAAATACCTAAAAGGTCGCCGCGAAGCCTTAGGTGGTCATCTACCCAATCGCCGTAGTGGTCATATTCCATTAAATATTCCAGAGTTGTCTATTTTTGATCGCGTGCTAAAAGGCAGTAATGGTAAAGAGCAATCGACTACCATGGTGTTTGTGCGCTTGCTAGCAGCGATGCTAAAAAATAAAGATATTCAAGATCGCGTCGTACCTATTGTTCCTGATGAAGCGCGCACCTTTGGTCTAGAAGGTATGTTCCGCCAATTGGGCATTTATTCAGCTTCTGGACAGAAATATACGCCAGAGGATAGTGAAGCTTTGATGGGTTATAAAGAAGCCATCGATGGTCACATGTTAGAAGAAGGCATTAACGAAGCGGGCGCAATGAGTACATGGATTGCTCTGGCAACCAGTTATTCTGTCAACGCCTTGCCGATGATTCCACTGTATATTTATTACTCTATGTTTGGCTTCCAGCGTGTTGGTGACTTGGCATGGGCAGCAGGTGACTGTCAGGCACAAGGTTTCTTACTTGGCGCAACGGCTGGTCGTACCACGCTAAACGGCGAAGGCTTGCAACATCAAGATGGTCATTCGCAGATTTTATTTAACGTCGTACCGAACTGCGTGACTTATGACCCTTGTTTCGGTTATGAGCTGGCAGTGATTATGCATGATGGTCTACGCCGTATGTATGGTGAGGGCGAGCGCGTTTATTATTACTTAACTTTGATGAATGAAAACTACGAACAACCTGCCATGCCAGAAGGCGTGGAAGAAGGCATCAAGCGTGGTATGTATTTGCTAGAAGACAATGGTTCAAGCCAAGTTCAGCTATTAGGTTCAGGCGTTATTTTACGTGAAGTGCAAAAAGCGGCGAAAATATTACAAGACGAGTTTAATATCTCATCTAACGTCTGGAGCGTGACCAGCTTTAATGAGCTGACCCGCGATGGTATGGCTTGTGATGACTATAACCGCCTGCATCCAATGGATGAAGAAGTGGTACCATGGGTTACCGAACAGCTTGCCCCGCACGAAGGTATCGTCGTCGCAGCGACCGATTATATGCGCAATTATCCAGAACAAATCCGCGCGTGGTTGCCTGACAATCGCCCTTATACGACTTTAGGTACTGATGGCTATGGTCGCTCAGACACTCGTGAGCAATTACGTAGCTTCTTCCATGTCGATGCCGCGCACATTGTGGTTGCGACACTTAAGCGCTTAGCTGATGAAGGTGAGGTTGAAATGCGTCTGGTTAAAGATGCGATTTCAAGCTTTGGTATCGAAGCGGATCAACCGCCTGCATGGCAACAACAGCCTCATTATGATCATTTCCCAGATGCCCCAGGCCCTGACAATGTACATCCGAACCCTGTGCCAGAGTTTGTCAGTGAAGATGATGACGAAATAAGCAGCGAAGGCCGCGCAGAAGATCCAGCCGATGCCGCCTTACTCAATGATGACGACGTCAAAGAATAGCCCAAAGACAAGGCAACAATAATATAAGGAGAATTACGGATGGACATTAAAGCCCCCGATTTGGGTGTTGATAGCGCCGAAGTCAGTGAGATTATGGTCGAAGTTGGCGACGTTATTGCAAAAGACGACAATATTATCTTATTAGAATCCGATAAAGCCTCAGTAGAAGTACCAAGCTCGGCTGCCGGTAAAGTCACTAAAATTAGCGTGGCAGTTGGCGATCAAGTCAGCGAAGGCATGGTACTCATTGAGCTTGAAAGCGATACTGATGCTGACAGTGAAATCGAAAGCGACAGTGACAGCCAAAGCACTAACGCTGATACACAAAACAAAACAGACGCTGCTGCCGACAAACAAAGTGAAGCGCAGGATAATCATCAAGCAGATACTAATCCAGCTGAGGAAAATACTTCTCAACCAGCAAACCAAGCAGGCAAGACAACCACACACGCCTTGCCTGATCTAGGTGTTGATGAAGCGCAAGTGTCTGAGATTATGGTCAGTGTCGGTGATATGGTCACGGCGGATCAATCAATTCTACTTATTGAATCTGATAAAGCGTCGGTCGAAGTGCCAGCACCAGAAGCAGGCAAGGTTGAAAAAATATTGGTGCAAGCGGGCGATATGGTCGCCAATGGTCAAGACTTTATCGTGATTATTGGTGAAGGTTCAGAGAGCGCCAGTAATAAAGCTAGTGAATCTAAGGCTGATACTTCTGAGGCACAAGCGTCCAAGCCAGCTGAAGCAGAAGATAAGAGCGCTGATTTAGACCAAAAAGCCAACAAGCAAACGACTGGTGAGCCTAAACAAGCCGCTAAATCTACGGCTAATACTAGCACTGCAAATGATAAGCTAACCGAAGCACAAGTCAACGAAAAAATGGTCGATATTTATGCTGGTCCTGCCGTGCGTAAACTTGCGCGTCAGCTAGGCGTTGATATTACTCAAGTGACGGGTTCGGCCCTTAACGATCGTATCTTAAAAGAAGATTTGTTTGCCCATGTAAAAGACAGCTTGAGCAAGCAAAAAACTGCGCCTGTGAGTGGTAATATGGCAAGCTCAAGCCTGCCAAGCTTACCTGACATGAGTAATACTGAGATATGGGGCGAGAGCGAAGTACAAGATTTAAGCCGCCTACAAAAAGTCTCGATACCGCAGCTCAATTACAATACTTTGCTGCCGCAAGTAACGCAGTTTGATTTGTCAGACATCACGGACACTGAAAAATTACGTGGTGAGCTTAAAGGTGCTATGAAAGCGGAAGGTATCGGCTTCACGATTTTAGCTTTTGTCGTTAAAGCAACTGCTTATGCATTAACCCAGCATCCACGCTTTAACAGTCATTTGAGTGACGATAATACCCAAATTATCTTACGTAAAAGCGTCAATATGGGCATTGCGGTCGCGACGGATGACGGCTTGATTGTACCTGTTATCAAAAATGTGCAAGATAAAGGCTTAAAGCAAATCGCCATTGAGGTAGGCGAGCTTGCGGTCAAAGCGCGTGATAAGAAGCTCACGGCTAAAGAATTACAAGGCGCAAGCTTTACCATCTCTAGTCAAGGTAACTTAGGTGGTACCGCATTTACGCCACTGGTAAATTGGCCGCAAGTAGGAATATTAGGGGTATCAGAAGCCAGTATGCAGCCGCGTTGGAATGCTAGTAAGCAATCTTTCGAGCCGCGTCTGATGTTGCCGCTGTCATTGTCTTATGATCATCGGGTGATTAATGGCGCTGATGCTGCAGTATTTACCCGTTATATCGCAAGTTTGCTGGCAGATCCACGCCGCATTTTGCTCTAGGCTTGCTTATTCATTATAATTAGATATATTGTTAAAAGGACTGTCTGCGGATGGTCTTTTTTATATCTCTTATTTAATAAGTAATAAAAGGCATTCACAAACACGAAGAAGCCAGCTATTAAGCTGGCTTCTTTTACTTATGCCGTTTAGGCTGTAGCAATTTGCTATATTAGAACTGTTTTACGAAAGCAACGCCATATACCCAAGGACTGATATCGATTTCACCAGCATCTACACCATTCAACTTAGCATCAGTTTTGATGTCCATATAACGCGCATCAATACGGAAAGACTCAGTCGGCGCAAATGGGATATCTAGACCGATATGACCAGCAACACCAACGCTATCGTCAAGATCTAAATCAGCGCCATTAGAAACCTTTTCTTTAAAGAAGGTCGTGTAGTTTACACCAACACCAACAAAAGGCTTTACATTCATAGGCATGTTATAGCCGTCGAAATGGTATTGCAGTGAAAGAGTAGGTGGTAAATGTTGAGTTTTACCTGACAAAACACGATTGCCAGCTGCATCATTTAGATCAAAATCATGATGAAATGGAATGGCTGCTAATAGTTCAACACCAACGTTGTTAGCGATGAAGTATTCACCACTGATGGTTGGGCGTACATCGCCATCAACATCAACAGATAGACCGTTATTTAAAGTACCGTTATCACTTTTAGGGTCAACATAATGTGCGCCAGCAGCGATAGACCAAGTACCAGCAGGTACCGCAAAAGCAGTGGTCATAGTAAGGGCAGTTGCAGCAGCTAAAACTAGGGATTGTAGTTTCATCGTTAAGTTCCTCAACATAATAGATGTTATTGGTCAGTTTCTAATGAGGGATGGCATCAGTGACCATTAGATAACGTTAGAGTCAGGATATAACTCGTAACATTATTTCTCTATTATAGTACAAAAACCTCACGAGGAGTAAGGTTTTAAACAGGAAGTTGGCTTAATTGTATTTTATGTTACAGTCGTGACGGATTTTATGGGTTAAATTACCCTTTTCATTTTTAAATGCTTGTCTTATGCTACATCTGCGTTTTTAAACATTAATATTAAACAATGACATGGATAGAAGGACAGATTGGATATTATGCTCGGTTATTGTAGTAACTCTCCGCTGCGCTGCGAAAATGCTCGCTCAATTAAGCTTTTAAACCAAATAGATGCCTGTTGTCCTAAATGTGGCTTGTTTTTATTACCAGCCCAAAACTTAAGCAATCAATTACGAGCGGATGAGCGTTTTTTACGTTTGATATTTTTTGTCACGGCGCTGCTATTAGTAATCGCGACCTACATTTATTACATAATTTTTGTATAATCATAACGTCTGAAGCAAAAATTGCGATAAATTGTTTAAAAAACCCTCATTGATTCTGCAAGCGCAACTGCCTTTTTTTTGATATCTCCCACCTGATTTTTATAACATAAAACCGGTATTACACCACATAGGGACGGCATGCTATTCCAATCTATTCGGCGCTTGCGTCTTTTCGTCTATAACATTTTGCAAAACGATGAGCATGACACGCTCTTTAGTCGTTATGTCGATTACTTTCTCATTTTTTTGATTATGGCGAACGTCACGGCGGTTATCGCTGAGTCGGTTGACAACTGGTATTACCCGTATCAAGCGTATTTTACGTGGTTTGAAAACTTCTCTATCGTGATCTTTTCTATCGAGTATTTACTGAGGTTATGGAGTGTCGCTGAAGCCAAACCCGACAATACCACGTGGCGTCAGCGCTGGGAATGGCTAAAAAGTCCGTCGGCGTTGATTGATATCATTGCCATTGCCCCCGCGTTTTTGAATTTCTTTGTCAGTATCGATTTGCGTTTCTTACGTATTTTGCGTCTGTTTCGAATTCTGAAACTTACCCGCTATTTTGCCTCCCTGCGTATTTTATTGGTGGTTATCAGTAAGGAAAAAGGCTCGTTTCAAGCGGTCATTTTTATCTTAATTATTATGATTGTGACAGCGTCGAGTGGTATTTATTTGGTCGAAAACCACGCCCAGCCCGAGGAGTTTGAGTCGATACCCAAAGCTATGTGGTGGGCGGTGGTCACCCTGACGACGGTTGGTTACGGCGATGTCACACCTATCACCAATGCTGGTAAGATATTAGGTGCACTTATCACCATATTGGGCGTTGGTCTTGCGGCTCTGCCAGCGGGTATCTTGGCGACGGGTTTGGCAAATGAGCTGAGTCAGCGCCGAGAAGAGCTCGAGCAAGATTTTCGTGAGCAACTAGTAGATAGTAATTTTGATTTGGTGCAAAATCAGATGATGATTGAAAAGATTCGCCGCGAGCTTGGATTGGATAAGGAGCAAGCGCAAGAAATCGTACTGCAAGTACTGCGCGAAAAAGAGCTTGAGCGCCGAGAAAAGGAAGTGCGGCAAAAGAATTTTTGTCCGCATTGCGGTGAGCCGTTAGAATAAGAGGAGTATGTAAAAATTCTTATTTAAAACTCCTTATTTAAAAAGAACAAGGGTAAAACGTTAATTAGCGTTTTACCTTTTTTTTAATCGATAGGTTTTTTAACTGATGTATAATCAATCTAATATTGGTTATGTATCAGTTATACATAGCTGGCGTAATCGGTAGAGCGCGTGCCAATTCATGCGCCACTTCTTGCGCGGCGGTTGCTAAATCTTTTGCAGGTAGCGGTAGATTTTGCAAGGTCAAATGCCAATCGTCCACTTCTCGCTGCAAGTGTGCCGCCCAAAGTGTTACACAGTCGCGTGGTAGCTGCTTTAAATTAACCTCAAAAACGCGGTTGCCTTCATCATCGCTTAAATGAATCTCACCTTTTTTGACTCTGCTAAACGGTAGGTCGTGGTAAGAGTTAGCGATTAAGGCAATGTGAGTGATATGCGCGGGTATTTTATCCAAATAAATTCTGATTTGCTCTTGGTCAAGGGGCGCAAGATACATCGCTTGTTCACCGCGGTCCTTACCGTTGAGACTATCGCCTTGATGTTTGACGGATTCTGCTTTATCCCGTAGCTGCTTAAACCAAACGATATCGCTGATGGTGCAGTTGTCGTTATATAGTACGCAGGCCAAATCAATATCAATCGCGCCTTCATTTTTCTTAAAGCGTTTTTTTAGGTTTTTAAATAAGCCTTTTTGCTCAATCTTGGTAAATTCATAATTGAGCGCAAAAAACAATGTCCCCGTGTCTAAACCCAGCCCTCTTAAACTGTCTGAAAGTAACGGTGATGGGGTAGTGGCTGACATAATATTCCTTTTGGACTTTTAATTTCGTATTAGGTTTTTAATTTCGTATTAGGTTTTTAATTAAGATAAACGTTGGCGTATTGGGTACAGCGGTTAAATTTTTATCATCGTTAATAGTTATCATAAGTAATCATTCGCTGTCTTTTTATTGTCGCTATGCATCATTGATGGGTTTGTCTAAAACCGCTTGATATAGGAGCGCAGGTTTGGCGTCTAATAGACCGCTACCAAAGCCGCGTAACCACCAAACCAGCTGCGAGGTTAAGTTGACGGTTGCGCGTATGGTTAGGGTTCCATCACTATTGATGATTACAGTTTGATCGTCACTCAGCTTGCTTTCCGTTAAGCTTTTGCCCGCTTGTTTGGTAAATTGTAGCTCAACTGCGGTATGTTTGCCACGATCGGGTAGCTGGCTAAATAGAGGATGGCTAAAGCCCATGCCACCTGCATCTAAATAGTTATCGAGGTGGAAATTATCAGGGGTTTGAGCCGCGCTTTCTAGTATCTCAACGCTGGCAAAGCGGTGAAGGGCAAAGGTACGAATAATTACGTCTGGGTCATCGGTACGCGTCGCCAATAAGTAAATAATCACCCCACGCTGGATGATGGCAATGGGATTTAGAATGTATTCGCTGGCTTGTGATTTATCGCTACGAGTATAACTGGCTTTTATTTGTAGTTGATAAAACAACGCATGATAAATATTGTCTTTACTTTCCAAATCAATATGTGGCGCAATTAAGGGTTGCGAGGCAGGCTCGATACGTACCCTATCAATCCATGAATGGGTGACTTTGCTGTTTTTAAGCTGCCGGCGTGCCAAATCAAACCAAGGAAAAAGCTCATCTAAAATAACCGGCGGCAGCAGCTGGCTTAGATTGGCTTCGACCATATTAAAGGCAACCGCTTGCGATAAATTCATATGCGGCAGACTTTGCAGCGGCGCATCGTCTTTCCAACGCCAACCTTGCGGATTGGCATTGTTTTTTTCGATAGGAAAGCGTTTGGCAAGGGCATTTAAATCGCGTTGCACGGTGCGCAAACTGATATCAAAACCTGCCAATTTAAGCTGCTCGTAGACATGGGTGGTGCCTACCCAGCGATTGCGCTGCAACTGCGACAATACTTGCCATTGCCGCGCCGTCGTTGCGGCACCATGGCGATTATCTGCTGCTTCCTCAGACGCTTTATTATCTGTCACAACTTCTTCATTTTGCGCAGCTAATTCTTTCGTTACTTCTTTAGTCACTAGAGCAGTTGCTTGCTTAGTATTAGCTGCTTGCGATTGAAGACCATCGGCGTCAGTAGAATGTACAGTCATTAAAGATAACCTTTATTCAGTCACGAGTTTAATTTTTATAAGGGTATTATTTATGAATACAGCTTATTAAAACAGCAAAGCGCAAAAAACTCATCATCGCAGAAAAGCATATCAGCGTCTAGAGTTGCTCTGCTGTATTTGCGCAGCAGTCATCTTGTTCTTTTTTGGCTTTTTTTTGCTTATCCTGTTTTTTTTGACGTTTGGCCTTACGCTTCTTTTTATCCTTTTTCTTCGATTTTTTATCATCGACTTCGTCATCAGCGTTTTGATTTTCATCCCAAAGCATCAACCGACTTAATACTTTACCAAATAGAGTGTCTTTACGGTAGCGACCTTTTTTATCCATGGTGTCGACAGGCAGACCCGTCATTAAGGTCAAGGCTTCACTAAGCGTCTGCACGCCATAAATATGAAATTGCTCTGCTTGAACAGCGGCGATAATATCGTCACGTAGCATTAATTGTTTGACGTTGGCCATCGGAATGACCACGCCTTGTTGTCCCGTCAGCTCTTGCTCGCGGCAAGCGTCAAAGAAACCCGCGATTTTAGAATTGATACCGCCGACGGCTTGGACTTCGCCTAACTGATTCATCGAGCCGGTAATTGCAAAAGATTGATTGATCGGGACGTTTGCTAAAGCGGAAAGCAGCGCGCAGCCTTCACTGACCGTGGCACTATCACCATCGATATGAGCGTAACTTTGCTCAAAAGCGAGCGAGGCGCTAAAGTTGAGCGCATGATGCTGACTAAATAAGGCGCGCAAATAGCTGGTCATAATCAGCATGCCTTTAGCGTGTAAGCTGCCGCCCAAATCGACATCCCGCTCGATATCGAGGATTTCGCCAGCGCCAATATTTGGCTGAATAACCGCGGTCAGACGCGCAGGCATACCAAACTCGCTATCCGCGTAGCTGACGACGGTGAGCGCATTGACTTGTCCGACCGCATCACCTTGGGTCTGAATCAGCTGCTGGCCATTTTTTAGCTCATCCCAATAAAGGTCGCGCAAGTATCCTGAGCGCTCGTCCATATCGTCAATAGCGTGGGTCACGTGTATGGCGCTAACGATGTTTTTACCGCTCAAACGTGCATGGCGGTTGGATTCATGCAACAGCTTAATCAATAAATCACTATGCAAACTCAAGCGGTCTTGGTCTTCGGCTTGTAAGCTTAAATGCTCAAGTAAGGCAGCTTGGGCGCTACTATCAAACGGATAAAGGTTGGCATGGTCAATGATGTCAGCCATTTTTGCCACCAATGCTAATTCATGTTCAGGGCTACGTGTCACATCGTCGTGAAAGTCGGCACGTACTTTAAATACCGCATCAAACTCTGCCTCAAGCTCGAGTAATTCGTAATATAAATCCGCTTCGCCAAGCAAAATTACCTTAATATCAAGGTCAATCGGTGCGGGTGCAAGCGACAAACTGCCTGTCAAGGTTAGCATCTGCTCAAGGCTAGATAGTCTGATTTTGCGAGATTGCAGGGCGCGTTTAAGGCCTTGCCAGGCGTAAGGATGCTCAAGCAGATGACTGGCTTCTAACAACAGATAACCGCCATTGGCACGGTGCAGGGCGCCTGCTCGAATCATACTGACATCGGTGGTCACTGTGCCCAATTGGGTGATTTGCTCGACATGACCCAATAGGTTTAAATGCGTCGGCAAATCTTCAAAGATGACCGGGGCGCCACTATCTGGCGCGTGACTGACAATGACGTTGACGGCATAGCGGCTCGGCGTTGTGGCAAGAACGGCCGTCACAAACTCCTCATCATCACCGTTAACGATGCGCTCGACATGAGTGACCATATCGGCAAATACGGTTTTTAGATACTCGACAACCAAGGGATGAGCAGCAAATTGCTCATAAATAGGCGCAAATAAAGGTTGTAGCGCACGACGTGCAATATTGCGATGCAGTGCTTCAATGGCATCATTGGCTTCGTCTTCTAATTGCTCTAGCGCAATGGTTAGCTGGCTTAAGCGCTTTTGCATATGGTTTTTTTGGGCAAAATTATTCAGCTCAGCTTCATATTCGCTTTTGCCGTATGCGTTGCCATACTCGCTGTTAGCATTATCATCATCAAGATTATTTTTAGTAGGGGGCGCAGTTTTTTCTTCTGTTGTTTGATTTTTTTGGCTACTAGAAATTTTTGAATGGTCAGTGCTCTGATGATTTTCTTCGGTAGATAACTTGCTAGGATGGACAAATACCGCTTTATTATCAAATGCGCGAAACGTCAGTGCCAAATCGTACTGTTTACCTTCGGTATTAAGGTCATCGTAAGCCTGACTTTCTTTTTGATGGGTGTCATTTTTAATCGCTTCGATTTTGCTTTGATACTGGTCGCTACGAAAGCGTTGGCTAAGTCGTTTTTTGGCTTGCTGCCATAGTTGATTAACCTGTTGCTGCAATATCTGCCCTTGTCCGGCAGGTAGACGTAGCGCTTGCGGTGTACGCGGGTCGGTAAAATTGTGCACATAAACCCAATCATCTGGCGTCGGTGCGTCAGCGGCAATTCGTTGTAATAAACGATTTATAACCGTGCGTTTACCTAAACCATTTTCGCCCGCGGCAAACACATGATAGCCGCTGGCATGAATATCCAGCGCCGTCTGCAAGGCTTTCAGGGCGCGCTGTTGCCCAAAGCCGACATCTAAATCAGGGGCAGTGCGGGTATCGCTCGGTAGCTCATCAGGATTGGTATAACGCTTCAGCTGCTCGGCACTAATAAGACAGCGCTCATTAACCTCGATAAATACCGGATGAGGCGTATTAGGCATATCTAAAGTGCGCTCTTGTTCATCAGTTTCGTCCGCCTTTATTGCTGTCGGCTTTGTATTGGCTGGCTTAGATGCTTTTGTTACTGCTGAATTTTTAACAGGTGTTGCCATAGATTTGCTGTCTTTTGAATCTTGATTTATAGGAGTGTTTTGCGGTTCGGTCATAGTTATATAGTAAGTCGTTTTAAAAGGGTGGAATGGTTATTGATTTTTTACTGTTTGCGCTTTAAGTTTAGGAATGTATTTTTAATCATGCTTACATTTATAATAGTAAATAAGAACATCTTACAAGATATCGGCGCGTTTTAGACAAGACATTCAGCGCAGTTTTGTATCATAGTAAAGTGAAAGTTTTAGCTTATTAGGCTGTAATAATAGAGATTTTATTACGTTGACTTGCTGGTTATTGAAGAAGATAAGCCCTCGACATAGGCGTAGATAGTATAAGATGGCGTACATTGGCGCAATCTGCAACTATTCAATGGGCAGAGCGCATGATAAAATAGACGGTTCACATGTCAAAACTGGATAACCCGTATGTCAGATTCTACTAAAACCTCTTCATCGTCTGCTAGCACGGGTAACAGTCATATTGATCCGACAGGCTTTGTAAAGCTCGGTGCGCAATTACCTAAGCTGGCCACTATGCTCGCGCAATCAATAGACGAGTTGGGTCTGACGTTAAGCGCACAGCAGCAGCGCACGTTATTATTGTATTTAGACCAGCTTTTATTATGGAATAAAGCGTATAATCTGACCGCGATTACCGATCCAGTCGAGGCGCTTATCAAACATATCATCGATTGTTTGGCTATTATAACGCATTTACCGTCAGGGTCGCTGCTTGATATTGGTACGGGGGCGGGCTTGCCAGCGGTGATTATCGCTATCTGTCAGCCTGAGCGCCAATGCACCGCCCTTGATAGCAATCAGAAAAAAATTCGTTTTATTAAGCAAATCAGTAGCGAGCTTGGTTTGAGTAACATGCAGCCAATCGCCTCGCGTATTGAGGCGCATGAAGCCTGCTACGAGGTGGTAACCTCAAGAGCTTTTGCTAGCTTGATTGATTTTATCGAAGTGGCGCAGCCGCGCTTGGCAGAAAATGGCTATTTATGCGCGATGAAAGGCAAAGCCCCAAGCGATGAAGAGCTACAGGCGCTAAGTGACGCTTGGCAGATAAGAACGATTGCATTAAAAGTACCGCGTTTACAAGATAGTCGTCATTTAATTGAATTATCTTATAAAAATGTCTAAGCTATGAGCACGTCATGCTATGTGAGGCAACAATTGTTCTTTAGTCATAAGTGGTGTGGACGCTGGTGTATAAATAGACTTATAGGTAAGTGTCAGGTATTTGAGTAATATAATAAGCTTGAGCGCAAAAATACTGTAGTAAAAATCAGTAACAGATTCTAATTTAATTGAGTGAGTGTATGGAAATCATAGCGATTGCGAATCAAAAAGGCGGCGTGGGAAAAACCACGACGGCAGTAAATTTGACCGCCAGCTTAGCGGCCAAGCGCAAGCATGTACTACTGATTGACTTAGACCCACAGGGTAATGCAACCAGTGGCACGGGCGTCGATAAGAACGCCTTGGACTTGACCATCGCTGATGTACTGCTTGATGGCGTTGCGCTATCTGAGGCGATTGTGAGTAGTCCAGCTGGGTTTGATGTCATCGGCGCCAATCGTGATTTGGCGGGGATGGACATTACTTTAATGAGCAAAACCAATAGTCATGAGCTCTTTAAGACGGCAATGGCACAGTTGGCCAAGGATCAAATCGCGACCAATAAATCTGCTTACGATTATGTGATTATCGACTGTGCGCCAAGCTTAAATTTATTAACGATTAATGCATTGATTGCCACCGATAGCGTTATTATTCCCATGCAGTGTGAATATTATGCCCTAGAAGGTTTGGCGGATTTGTCGCAGACGATTGAGCGTCTTACCGAGCTCAATCCTAAGCTCTATATTCGCGGTGTGGTCAGAACCTTGTTCGATGCGCGCAATACCTTGGCGCGTGATGTCTCGGCTGAGTTAGAGGCGCACTTTGGTGATATTATGTATAAAACTCATATTCCAAGAAATATTCGTTTGGCTGAAGCACCCGCACATGGCTTGCCGGTTATTGCTTACGAAAGATGGTCAAAAGGTGCGCGCGCCTATCAAAAACTGGCGGCTGAAGTGATAAAGCAGAGCACATCATTATAAGTTTATGTTGCAAGTTAATAAAAGAACAGCAAATTATATTTATCAGTAAGCCGGTATTTAGCAATATTTGGCTTTTTATTTTAGCGTTAGAGGATAGGTAATCATGGCAAAGAAAAGAGGGTTGGCTGCCAATCGAGGCTTAGATGCCTTATTAGGGTCAATCAAAAAAGAAAAGCAAATTGCCGCCTCTGCCTTACAAGATGACACGGTAGTGCGTGAGCATACTGAGTCAACCAAAATACCACAACCTATTAAGCAAGAAGATAGCACAGCTGCGGCTGTTAACAAGCCTTCTGCCTTGCCAGTGTCTGAACAAACCACTGACAATAATAATCGTAAAGCGCGGACGATAAAAAAAGCCCCTGCTAATAAAGCGCGCGCGAACGTCACAGAAAATAGCGCTTCTGAAGACCAAATCAGCTTGGTACAAATCGATGTCACGCGTCTGCAAGCAGGTAAGTATCAGCCGCGCCGTGATATGAGCGAAACGGCGCTGGCAGAATTGGCTTCTTCTATTGAGCAGCATGGCGTTATGCAGCCGATTGTTATTCGTCCATTACTGGCGAATGAAGATAAAAGCGAAGCATTGGTGACGCATGAGATTATCGCTGGCGAGCGCCGCTGGCGTGCGGCAAAAATGGCGGGTAAATCGGTTATACCAGCGATTGAACGTGCACTATCTGATGAATTGGCCATTGCGCTGGCCTTGATTGAAAATATTCAGCGCGAAGATTTATCGGTGATTGAGCAGGCGGCTGCCCTGCAGCGCTTTCATACAGAATTTGGTATGAGTCACGCCATGATTGCCGAAGTCGTTGGTAAAGCGCGTACCACGGTATCAAACCTTTTGCGCTTGAATCAGCTGCACGATACAGTTAAAGACCATTTAGCAACTAGCGCTTTAGATATGGGCCATGCGCGTACCCTGTTGGCGCTATCATCAGAACAGCAGCCTATCATTGCGCAAAAAATCATTGATGCAGGCATGACGGTACGCGAAGCTGAAAAGCTAGTGAAATCTATCCTACAGCCAGCACCAAAAGCTAATCGCACCGAGCAAGTACAGTCTCGCGATGTTGAGCGCTTAACCCAGCGTTTAACTGACATGTTAGGCGCAGAAGTAAAGCTCAAACATAAAAAAGATGGGCAGGGTAGCGTTGAGATATTTTTTCACAATCATGATCAGCTAGCGGCTTTGATCAAGCATATAGAAGCGCAGGCTTAATATTTTTATTAAAAATACAAACGTAAAACCGTCTTTTAATAATTAACAAAAACATAGAAGAGAGTGCGTATGTGGGAGCTGGTAAAAGCAGGTGGTTGGCTGATGACCCCTATCGTGGTGTGCTCAATATTGGCGTTAGTAATTATTATCGAGCGCAGTCATACGTTGCAGTTTAATAAAATTGTACCCAATAGATTGCGCGAACAGCTGATAACCCGCCTCCGTGAGAACGGTGATATTGGCCGTACGCAGCTGATGAATGTCAAAGAGAAAACCCCTTTAGGCGATATTCTAGCGACCGGTCTGCTGTATCGTCAATATGGTCTAGACTCGATGACAATGCATATGCAAAACCGCGCCAGTGTACAAGTGCATCAGTTAGAAAAAAAACATTAATATGCTCGGTACTATTGGGGCGATTGCGCCATTGCTTGGTTTGCTAGGTACGGTGTTGGGTATTATCTCGTCGTTTTTGGCGATTACGGATGGCGCGATGCAAGACCCAACGATGCTAGCTGCTGGCGTGTCACAAGCATTGATTACTACGGCGGCTGGTATGATTGTGGCTATTCCGGCTCTGGTTGCTTACCGCTATTTTCAGCGCCGTATTATCGATATCAATGCGCAGTTTGAAACGCAAGCGGGACTGATGATTCAAGAATTGTATGATTATCAATTGCTAGACAATACGCATGCCTCTACCATGTCTCTACCTGCTAATGGGTCGGAAACAACTAAAACTAAGGGTTATGAACTTTCACTTGACACCTCGGATTTAGAGACAGCCGCTACAGCAACTTAATTGTGTGATGTCACTTATTTGTTGAATCTGTACATTGCAGCCCATTAAAGAGAGCGATATGCGTTTTAGAAAACCGACCGTTGAGCCACTTGAAATCAATCTGACGCCGATGATTGATTGTTTATTATTTTTAATCGTATTTTTACTGCTTGCCACCTCGTTCAATCACTTTAGCCGCTTAAATATTATTCTTCCGGAAGCGGAAGGGGTAGCATTAACAGAAGAGCAAAACAGTATTGAAGTCGCTGTGCAAGAAGATGGCAGTTATTTGGTTAATGGCATCACCCTTGCGAGTAGCGATGAGGCCGAGCTGACTAACATGCTTCAGCAAGAAGCGGGAAGCAATCGTGATATGCTATTTGTCATTGCTGCTGATGCAAATGCTACCCATCAATCGGTGGTACGGGTCATGGATATCGCTGGTAAACTGGGTTTTTTAAATCTCAATATCAGTACGGTTGTGCCACTTGGGCAGCCTTTACCAGAATCTGCGCCGCAGTAAATTTTAGGGCGTTTGATATATTGCTACAGTAAAAACATCAAACGCCACTATCATAACCCTTGGTGTTTTTACTGCTGTATTTTATGTTCACTTGCTACTGCTGCATTTGTGTCATTTCTTTTTATACCTAAATTGAGGCTTTTATGAGCCAAGCTTATCAACCTGACTCTAAAAAAAATTCTGCTAAAAAGTTGTCAGCAGCGCCATCAAATACGCCTAGGCATAGGACTTTATTGCGGCTATTAAGCTACCTTAAACCTTATTGGTGGGCGCTAATCTTGGTCATAATAGGCTTTGCGATTAATGCGGCAACAGAGATTTGGATTGCCAAGTTATTGCAATATATCACTGATGCCATCAATCAAAACGATCAAAGCAAACAGGACTTATTTCCATTTATTATCGTGGCGCTGTTTTTTGTCCGCGGCGTGGGCAGTTTTTTGGGTAATTACTATACGGCTTTGGTATCGCGCAATCTTGTTTATGAGTTACGCGTTCAAGTGTTCAATAAGCTTTTGCGTTTGCCAAGCTCGTTCTATCTGGCAAATCCAGCAGGGACTATTTCATCCAAGCTCATTTTTGATGTTGAGCAGGTAACTGCAGCCAGTACTGATTCAATGAAAACCTTGTTGCGCGATGGTTTGACCGTGGTGGCTTTGATAGGTTTTTTGCTTTATAGCAACTGGCGTTTAACCTTAATTTTATTTGTGGTGCTACCGCCGATTTTATGGTTGATACGGGTGGCCTCAAAGCGTTATCTAAAGCTGTCTAAAGGCATTCAAGAAACCATGGGTAGTGTCAGCCACATCACCAATGAGGTCATCGGCGGCTATCAGGTAGTGAAAAATTATGGCGGACAAGCGTATGAAGCCAAGCGTTTTGATATAACCTCAAAGAAAAACTTGCGCCAAGGCATGAAGGTCGTGGTGACCAATAGCATCAATACCCCAGCGGTGCAGTTATTGATGGCGATGGCGATGGCGGTCGTTGTATGGCTCGCGCTGCGTCCTGCGGTAATAGATAATATCTCGGCAGGTGAGTTTATCTCCTATATTGCTGCCGCAGGATTATTAAGTAAGCCGGTGCGCTCACTCACTGATATCAATCAAAAATTGCAAAAAGGGCTTGCCGCGGGCGAGTCAATCTTTACTTTGTTGGATGAGCCAGAAGAACAAGACACAGGCATACTTAGCCCGACTTTAGCAGGTGACATTCAGTTCGATAATGTCAGTTTGGTTTATCCTGATTCAACGGTGGCGCTGCGTGATTTTACTTTGGATGTGCGTGCAGGCGAGACGATAGCACTGGTCGGCCGTAGCGGCGCTGGTAAGTCTTCACTCGTTAACTTACTCACGCGTACTTTAAATACGTCCTCGGGGCAAATCACCCTTGACGGTATGCCAATTGGCGACATCAAGCTTGAAAGCTTGCGCGCGCAAATTGCGATGGTCAATCAGCAAGTGGTACTGTTTAATACCACGGTGTTTAATAATATTGCCTATGGCAGCTTGGCAAATAAAACTCAAGCTGAGGTCGAGCGCGCTGCAAAAGACGCTTTTGCCCATGATTTTATTATGAAAATGCCAAATGGCTATCAAAGTGAGATTGGCGCTGAAGGCTTGCAGCTCTCAGGCGGTCAACGTCAGCGTATCTCGATTGCGCGTGCGTTATTAAAAGACGCACCGATTTTGATTTTAGATGAAGCGACTAGTGCCTTAGATAACGAGTCAGAATACTATATTCAAAAAGCACTCGATAACGTCATGAAAGATAGGACGACACTGGTGATTGCCCACCGTTTAACCACCATTGAGTCCGCTGACCGTATTGCAGTGTTAGATAGTGGTCAAATTGTCGAATTAGGCACCCATGAAGAACTGATGCAATTGCATGGCCATTATGCGCAAATGTACGCGCGTGATTTTGAATAAAGCTACTGTTTGATTAAAGCCACTGCAAGCCGTGATGGTACTTTGTAGTATAAAGATGGCTGCATAACTAGGATAAATAACACATCATCATGAGTATTGAAACCACAATGACGCGTGCCTGGCAACGTCAGGCTGCTTGGCCCTGGCTGCTACTGCCTGTCAGCTGGTTATATGGATTCATTACGATGGTGCGCCGTCAGGCTTATAAGATAGGTTTGTTTGCCAGTTATCGTGCGCCTATTCCGCTGATGGTGATTGGTAATATCACGGTAGGTGGTAGCGGCAAGACGCCGCTAATTATTGCCTTGGTCAACTATCTACAAAAGCAAGGCATAAAGGTAGGCGTTATCAGCCGCGGTTATGGCGGTGATAGCAATCAGATGCCCGCTTTGGTGCATGCCGATAGCTTACCAAGCATCGTAGGGGATGAGCCCTGTTTAATCGTCAATATGACAGATGCACCGATGGCCGTTTGCCCCAATCGTAAGCAGGCTATTACCACTTTGTTAAACGCTCATCCCGACTTACAACTGATTATTGCTGATGATGGCTTGCAGCATTATGCGCTGCAACGTGATATCGAATGGATTGTGGTTGATGCGTCGCGCGGCTTTGGTAATCAGCAATTGCTACCAACCGGTTTTTTACGTGAGCCTATGTCGCGCTTAAAAGGCGCAAATGTGGTTTATCATGAAAAAGCGGATAGGACGACCGAAGATAATAAGCAAGCTCAAGCTAAGCGTTTAACGATGCATCTACAAGCGGATAAATTGCAGCCTTTATGGCCTTCTGCTGTTGAGATAGATGGTTTAAGTGTCGCAGAAAAAATGCCTATGCCACTTATGCCACCTATACCAAATGGTCGGGTACATGCGGTAAGCGGTATCGGTTATCCGCAACGTTTTTTTGATACTTTATTGTCGCTTGGCTTTGATGTCATTGGGCACGCTTATCCCGATCATTATGATTTTAGCTTGACTGAGCTTTTACAATATAGCGAGCTGCCGATCATTGTCACCAGTAAAGACGCGGTCAAAATCAGAGCGCTGCTAATAGATATGACTAGCCGCCAACCACTTAGCGAAGAGTATCAAGAGCTTATTAATCGCTTATGGGTATTGCCAGTGACTGCGATGTTATCAGACAGTTGCTATGACAGCTTACAGCAGCAATTAAAAGCTTTAAATATTGATATCAATAATGGCTAGAAGTCTAAAAGCTTAGACAATTTTTTAGGAATAAACCATGTCGTCAGACTTAATATCAGCCGCAACAATGCCAATTGAAGCCGCGCCAGCCAAAACTCATATTGTTATTCCTGCGCGCTTTAAAAGTACGCGCTTACCCGGTAAGCCATTATTAAAGATTCATGGCAAACCAATGATACTGTGGGTGGCTGAAAAAGCACAGTTGGCTGATTTTGCTGACGATATGTGTATTGCGACTGATGATGAGGCGATTGCCAACGTTTGCACAGAGGCAGGTTTTGATGTGGTGATGACCAGTAGTGAGCATGCGTCAGGGACTGACCGTTTGGCTGAAGTTGCCGCTATCAAAGGCTGGGCTGAGCATGATATCGTGGTCAATATGCAGGGTGACGAACCTCTGGTACCGCCGTTATTATTACAGCAAGTCAAAGCCCTGCTAGTGCAAGATAGCGACAGCGTGATGGCGACTTTATGCGAGCCTATCGAAGACTACGAAACTTTTATGCGCCCATCGGTCGTAAAAGTTGTCAGTCAGACGTCCAGCAATTTACAGCGTGCATTATATTTTAGCCGTGCACCGATTCCGTGCGACCGTGATGTGGTTTTGGCAAACGATAAAAATATACAGCAGCAACCACCAAAAAACGCTTATCGTCATTTGGGTTTATACGCTTACAGAGTTAGCTTGTTACAGCAGTTTGTGCATTGGCCGCAAACGCCGCTCGAGATATTAGAAAGCCTAGAGCAATTACGCGTCTTAGAAAATGGTGGTCATATTGCTATTGCCACTGCAAGCTGTCATCTACCAGCTGGCGTCGATACCCAAGAAGATTTAGATCGGCTAAATGCCATGAGCTTAATTGATTTTCAAAACTGCTAATTTACATAATTAATAATAGCCTAAGTAAATGTTTATAAAGTATTTTATTAAATAGAGTAGGATTGTTTGTTACTCAAAGGTTGTAAGCGTATTGAACGTATTTAAGGTATTGAGCGATGATCGTGAATGAGGTAAATGAAATGACAAGCGCATTGCCTTTGACGGATAATATATATTTTGCCCCGCTATTACCATGGCAAAACGAGCTATGGTCACAGCTGACCAAGCGGGTGTTGATGCCGCAGCAATCTTTGCCGCACGCGCTTTTAGCCGCTGGTATGCAGGGCATGGGCAAGCGCGCTTTTGTTTGGCGTTTGGTGGCGTGGTTATTATGCCGAGAGCGCGAGCACAATCCGCTTGGCGCTTGCGGTATTTGCGAGAGCTGTCAATGGCTCAGATCGGGGACGCATCCAAGCTTACAAGTTCTGCCACTTATTAGTATGCCAGTCAGTGCCGAACATGCTGATGCTAAACAAGCAGCAACTAACAGCGCAAAAGACAAAAAATCTGCCAAAGCTGCTAATAACGCTGCATTAAAAATAAAGGTCGATGATATCCGTGCTCTGCAGCCATTTATTTATCAAGGCGGGCAGGGCATGCGGATATGTGTGCTCGATTACGCAGAGCAAATGACGGTTGCAGCTGCAAATGCGTTGCTCAAAACCTTGGAAGAGCCGCAAGCCCAAGTACATTTATTCCTCATCAGTGATACTCCAGCGCAGTTACTGCCAACCATAAAAAGCCGTGTTCAGCAGTTGGCACTACAGACCATTGAGCCTGCCGTTTTAGTTGACTATGTGACTCATGCTTTAGGTAGTACGGTCAATCGTGAGGCGGTCGGCACGGCGGCCATTGAGCAGCTGATACAGTTGGCAAATGGCGCGCCTTTAGCCGCGGTCGCCCTTGCGCAAGCACCATGGTATAGCAAGCGCACACTATGGCTGACAACGTGGCAAGCGCTGCGTAGCGGCAAGCGTAGTAGCATAGCGGCAAGCGACTATTGGCAGACCCAGCTTAGTATAAGCGAGTTTATTCAATTGTCGGAGCTGATGCTGGTCGATATGCGCCGTGTATGTTTGGGTCTCGATGCGCTGCAAAAGGACATTAATTTACCAGTGTCCTTACACAGTCATCAACCTACTGAGCGCGCGTTAGAGGTCTTTATAAATGGTCTGCAAGAAATAAAAGCCGCTCTACAACAAAATGTGCAAGAAAAATTCGCTTATGATAAGCTGATGCAAGAATTGGCTTATTTATAAATCAGATTAAAAAATAAACCTCACTTATAAAGGAAGCGGACTATGGCAATGCCAGGACGTGGCGGGATTTTAACCTGCCATATTGAAGATATGGAAACGTTATACGCAAGCTATTTATCCTTTGTGACCAATGGCGCGTTATTTGTGCCGTCCGATAAAACCCAAAAACTGGGCGATGAAGTGTTTATTGCCGTGACTTTGCCTAATTCTAGTGAACGCTTGCCTATGAACGGTAAGGTGGTTTGGATTAATTCTAAAAGCCAAAGCGGTCGTCCAGCAGGTTTTGCGGTGCAGATAGGTACAGATATCGCTGGGCTAAGAATTAAAAACGAGGTCGAGCGCTTATTGGCCGGTAAGCTTGATAGCTTGCAGTCGACTTATACGATGTAGTATTTTGCAGAGCTTGAAATGTATTTGCTATTAGCATAATACATTTAGCGAAAAAATGAAAAAAGCAGCCTTCTATATTGATGAGGCTGCTTTTTTATGCGCCGTATTTTATTGAATGCTATAGTGAGTGAAAAGTAATATCGATACATCACGCACTGCTGATATCAATTTTTCTTGCTTGCTGTGCCTGCGCAGACAGAGGCTACAAAAAATTAATATCAGCAATACCGTCGCGTTTTTAGAATATTTTGATTATACAGGCATACATTTGGCTAATAGCGCGGTGGCACGTACATATCATCGGGAATTGGCTCGCGGTAATATTCATCATCGCGCTTGCGTTCGGGCAATTCAATCTCATCGCGCGGTACTTCTTTATAGGGGATTTGCTCAAGTAAATGAGCGATACAGTTTAGCCGTGCGCGTTTTTTATTATTGCCTTCGACCACCCACCACGGCGCTTCAGGGATATGGGTGCGCTCAAACATGGTCTCTTTGGCCTTAGTATAATCCTCCCAGCGCCGACGTGATTGTAAGTCCATCGCTGACAGTTTCCACTGCTTAAGTGGGTCATGAATCCGGCTCATAAAGCGGGAATGCTGCTCATCATCGGTAATCGAAAACCAGTATTTGACCAAGCGAATACCTGATCGTACCAGCATACGCTCAAATTCAGGTACTGATTGGAAAAACTCTTCGTACTGGGCATCGGTACAAAACCCCATGACGCGTTCAACGCCCACCCGGTTGTACCAGCTGCGATCAAACAAGACAATCTCGCCAGCGGCGGGCAAGTGCGCTACATAACGCTGGAAATACCACTGCGACTGTTCGCGTTCGGTTGGTGCGGGTAGCGCAGCAACGCGGCAAACACGCGGGTTTAAGCGCTGGGTAATACGCTTGATAGCACCACCTTTACCCGCAGAATCACGCCCTTCAAATATCACCACAATGCGCTCGCCGTATTCGACCACCCAATCTTGTAGTTTGATAAGCTCTCGTTGTAGTCGCAGTAATTCTTCAAAATAAGTACGCCGATCGAGCTTTTCTTGTTCACTCATCGCGCGGCCATCAAAACGAAAGTCGCGCACGTAATCGTCTATCTCATTTTCCAGCTCTTCGTCATAGCTGTCGATCAAATCTTGATGCATTTTGCGTCGTAGCTCATCGCCAAACACTTCTTTATCCATACGAGTGATAAAGCTGTCTTGTTCGAGTGCTGACCGCGCTTGCCGCTTTGAGGTATTTAAGGTTTGTCGGTCGATCGATGAGAAATCTCTGCTCATAATAAGCTCCTAAGCAATATTTTTATGGTTATTATTCATTATGATAGTTCTATATGTGGTTTATTACTCTAGCATATTTACAATAACGCTATGAGTACACCGTGTTTACTTGTTGCAGTCTTTTTAATGTTTTTTTCAACCAAAACAAAAAACTCCCTCTAATCATCAGATTAAAGGGAGTATTAACATTGAATGCTATTTATTGGCTAATTAACTTAACTAATAAATTATTTCTCTAGAATACAGGTTACGCCTTGACCGCCAGCGGCGCAAATTGAGATAAGCGCGCGACCTGCCCCTTTTTGGTCTAACAATTTTGCAGCAGTGGCTAGGATACGACCACCGGTTGCGGCAAATGGATGACCTGCGGCAAGTGATGAGCCATTGACGTTTAGCTTACTACGATCGATAGAGCCTAGTGGCGCATCAAGACCCAAACGCTCTTGGCAGAACTTCTCATCTTCCCAAGCTGCTAGCGTTGATAACACTTGTGAGGCAAACGCTTCATGGATTTCATAGAAATCAAAATCTTGCAGCGTTAAACCAGCGCGCTCAAGCATACGCGGTACCGCATAAGCTGGCGCCATGAGTAAACCTTCTTTATCGCCAGATTTACCGATAAAATCAACAGCAGCTGTTTCTTGATGAACGATGTATGCTAGTGGTTTAAGACCACGCTCTTTTGCCCATTCGTCATTGGCCAATAGCACACAAGAGGCGCCATCGGTTAGCGGCGTCGAGTTAGCGGCTGTCATGGTTGGGTTGGCGTTCTTTTTACCAAACACGGGTTTGAGTTTAGCAAGCTTGTCTAACGTCGTATCTGGGCGCAAGTTGTTATCGCGCGTCAAACCTTTGTATGGCGTGATTAGGTCGTCAAAAAAACCTTCGTCATACGCGCGTGCTAGATTTTTATGGCTGTTAAAGGCAAGCTCATCCTGATCTTCACGACTGATGTTCCACTCAAGGGTGGTAATAGCTTGATGGTCACCCATTGATAAACCCGTACGCGGCTCGCCATTTTGTGGTGAGTCGATCAAATCTTTAGGATTTAAACCCATTAGCGCTTTTAGACGTTGTTTGTTGTCTTTAGCCGCGCCCAATTTGATTAGCACTTTACGTAAGCCATCACCAACAGCGATAGGGGCGTCAGAGGTGGTATCCACACCGCCAGTAATCGCCGAATCAATAATACCAAGGGCGATTTTATTGGCAGAAGCAAAGGTTGCTTGTAAGCCAGTACCGCAAGCTTGTGAGATATCATACGTTGGCGTATGTGGGTTTAAGGCGGTGCTTAGTGTCGCTTCACGCGTCAAGTTGATATCACGGCTCAATTTCATCACCGCACCAGCAACGACTTCACCGACTTTTTCATCTTGTAAGTTAAAACGCTCGACCAAGCCATCTAACGCGGCGGTTAGCATGTCAGTATTGCTGTCATCAGAGTAAGCACCGTTTGAGCGCGCAAACGGAATACGGTTGCCGCCTAGGATAGCGACGCGATGTTGACCCGAGCTCAGGCCAGCTTTGCTCGATTCTTTAGCGGTTGTAGCGGTTGTTTTTTTACTAGCTGTGTCAGTCTTTTTATTGGCATCTTTAGCCGCACTATCATCTTTAGTAGCGTTAGTAGTTTTGCTGTCTTTTGAGCTTTTTTCAGCGGTGCTCTCCTTTTTAGACTCGTCTTTCTTAGAATTATCTTTATTAGAGCTGTCTGTTTTCGTATCCGCTGTTTTGGCGTCCGACTTTTTATCGTCCGCTTTTTTTGGCTCAGCCGCTTTTGAATTTGCCATTGTGTCGAATACATTTGGCTGCTTGGCGTCTTCAGTTGCTGCTTTTTTGGTTGCTGCGTCAGTCGCTGTTTCGGTATTTTGGCTATCACCGGCTTTTACGACGGTCGTTTCAACAACAGGGCTATCAGGGTGATTGTTTTTAGTACTCATAATATTATCCTTAAAAAATATGGGTAGAAGATAAAAGGGAAAAACAAAATAAAAATAAAAGAGAAAAACATAGTACACGGCAGAGAAGGTTAGCATAAGGCGCTTTTTACGCGCTTACTGTATCTCTTTAGCAAACGATGTGACGCTAATTTTAAGCTCATGCCTTCAATGCTAACTATCAAACGCTACTGATTATACTGGTTAGTATTGATTAATAACATTGCATAACGGCGCTTTTGATAATATATTGTTATCTATAAATGCATTTGCCATAACTTATACGTTATATTTTAACATAAGTGGGGTGTTTTTAAGGCGAGAAAAAGTTGCTATCTTGTATACTGGCTTGTCTACAGATTATGATAGACAGGCGCAGCTTTTGGACTTGTTTTGCATGGAAGTGTATAGTTAGAGCAATTTTGAACCTGTTTACTCATATTAATAATTTTTTTCATCAATTATAGGATTATATTATGTCAGACCGTTATGGTGATTTTGTGCAGTCTTCTATTGGCCGAAAAGTGGCAAAAAATCTAGGCTTGCCGATGCCAGTAGAGCTAGACCGTTTTGATAGTGGTCAGCCGTCAGTACGCGGTAGTGTATTGGTTGGCCGTGCTGATGGCGACAATACTGCCATCAGCGAATCAGTTGCTCGTATTTTGTCAGATTTGCACGCTGATGTATTTGTAAACAGCCGTGATGCGGTAAAAGACGCGCTGGCTGATGCAGGCGTGAAAGCCAAAGCCAATACCGGCGGCGATGACAAATTTAAAGTTTTATTGTTTGATGCCAGCAATATCAGTAATGCTGATGAGCTCAAACAAGTGTATGAGTTCTTTCATGCAGTAGCGCGCCGCGTCGAAAAATCAGGTCGTGTTATCGTTATCGGTCGTCCACCAGAAGATCTAAAAGATATTGAGGCAGCATTGGCACAGCGCTCGCTTGAAGGTTTTGTGAAATCTGTCGGTAAAGAGTTTAAGCGCGGTATCACGGCCCAGCTTATCTACGTGGCAGAAGGCGCTGAAAAGAACCTAGACTCAACGTTACGCTTCTTTGCCTCAGCGCGCTCAGCTTATGTGTCAGGACAAGTGGTACGTGTTACTAATGGTGCCAACGTTGATGTCGATTGGACGCAGCCTTTAGGCGGTAAAACCATGCTGGTCACTGGCGCAAGTCGCGGTATCGGTGAAGCCATCGCTCGTGTGTTGGCACGCGAAGGCGCCCATGTTATCTGTCTTGATGTACCGCAGCAGCAAGCGGACTTACAAAAAGTCGCCAGCGAAATCAGTGGTTCAGTATTAACCGTCGATATCACTAGTGAAGATGCGGGCAAAGAAATCGCAGAAGCGGCGCAAAAGCGTGGCGGTTTAGATGCCGTTATTCATAATGCTGGCGTGACCCGTGACAAGACACTGGCAAAAATGGATGAGAAAAAGTGGGACATGGTTATCAACATTAACTTGGGCAGTATTGCCAAGCTAAACCGCTACTTGCTAGATAATGATGTACTAAAAGACCATGCACGTATCGTCTGCGTTTCATCTATCTCAGGTATCGCTGGTAATCTAGGTCAAAGTAACTATGCTACTTCTAAAGCGGGCGTCATCGGTTTGGTAAACGCGACTGCTAAGCAATTAGACGACGGTTCTAAAGGCATGACTATCAACGCTGTAGCGCCAGGGTTTATCGAAACGCAAATGACAGAAGCCATTCCGTTTGCCATTCGTGAAGCCGGTCGCCGTATGAACTCAATGAGCCAAGGCGGTTTACCAATCGATGTGGCTGAAACCATTGCATGGCTTGCGTCGCCAGCTTCTGGTGGTCTAAATGGCAATATCGTACGTGTTTGTGGCCAAAGCTTGTTGGGTGCATAGCTTGTTGGATGCATACTCAGTAAAATAGAGGCAGAATACTGCTCGATGAATGACTAAATCATAGTGAGCAAGCCTGTATTAAGTAAGTAGGGTGTATGAGGTTTTTAAATGGACCTCACATATGCTTACGAAAAATTGCTGATAAATTGTAATAAAGCTGCCCGAGGGTGGCTTTTTTATGATAAAAACAGGTATGAATAAAAGCATGTGCCAGTAAATGAACCAGTAAACAAATAAGCCGACAAACGAATGCTTCACTGTTTACAAGTAGCCAGATAATTTGCTCCAGCCTCAGTTAGCTCAACCCCATTTAGGATTTATTATGTCAGACAAACATTATGATGCGTTGCCAAAAGCGCATACCACCTACGCCAATATCGTCAAGAGTCTATTGCCTATTGGTAATAACGAAAAGGTCAGCCGCGATCAGTTGCCACAAGCGACGTATTATGTAGATAATTTGCACATCGACCAAAATAATCTTGACGATTATCGTAAGATTTGTGGTTTCGCCGACAATGGCAAAATACCGATTACCTATTTTTCTGTTTTATCACAGACGTTACAAATGAATATGATGGTCAAAGAGCCATTTCCCTTTGCTATGCTAGGTTTGGTGCATGTGGATAATAGCGTGACGCAGTATCGTCCTATCGGTGAGCGTGAAACGGTAGCGATGGCGGTGAAATTTGATAATCTACGCGACCATGCGCAAGGCCAGCAGTTTGATTTTGTCACCACCGTTAAGTCAGATGACGAGGTAATTTGGGAAGGCACTTCTACTTATTTGTCACGTGGAAAAAAATCAGGTAGCAAAGATAAAAAAAGCACGCCGCGTCCAGTGACCGTTAAGCCTTTGGTGAATGAAGAAGGCGTGCACAGTATCTTTGAAGTACCAGAAGATATCGGCCGTCGTTATGCGTTTGTTTCAGGGGATTTTAACCTCATCCATCTCCATCCATTATCGGCACGCGCATTTGGTTTTCCAAAAGCCATCGCCCACGGCATGTGGTCAAAAGCTAAATGTCTAGCGCTGGTGGATGAGCTACCAGATGCTTGCACGGTCAATGTATCATTTAAGCTGCCTATCTTTTTGCCAGCTGAAGTAGAGCTGATCGCTGAGCCGATAGCGCAGTTAAAGAGCCCAACCGATACTTGCGAGTTTGGCTTATTTAGTGCTAAAAACGACAAGCCGCATCTTGCTGGTGTGATCAAACTGCAAAGCGAAAATCAATAGATTGCGCCATATTTTTAACCTTTATATTTTATTAACCAATTATTCATTATGACTTTACATGACAATGCAACAAGCGTAGCTGCGCCCGATAACTCAGCTACCATAGATGAATCTACTGCTAAAGATAACGGTATCGATTTGGAAAATATGTTTGAGCCGTATTTTCGCCCTGATGACAACACCATCGTGTGCGGCGCCCTCGACGACGAAAAGGTCGCTACTTTAGCGGCGGCTGGCGTTGAGTTGGTGCTTAACTTGCAGCCAGATGATGAGCTAAATTTTGATGAGCGCGCGGCGGTAGAGCGCGCTGGTATGCATTATGAGCAGCTGCCTATCAGCGGGGCCAAGGATTTAAAACAGTTAAATATATTGGCGTTTGATAACATCTTGCGTCAGTACCATGGCAAAAAAACCGTCTTGCACTGTGGTTCTGGTAATCGCGCTGGTGCAGCGGTAGCATTGCGTGCGGGCTGGTTACGCGGACGCAAAATGGATACGGCAATGGAGCGCGGGCGCAGTCATGGTTTGACGAAGCTAGAAGAAGAGGTTCATAATCGTTTATTGGTTCCACGCTAGACTCATGGCATACTAAGCATGTAGGGCAAACTGTACGCGTTACATATGAGCGACATGCAACAAAAAAGGCGACCAATAGGTTGCCTTTTTTATGAGCAAATTTCGTGATTAATTAGCTAATGAATTTTTTGACTATAAAAAATGTTTTTATAAATAAAGCGAGTGAATAATGAAAAATAATAATGAGAAAGCTGATAATCAAAACGTCTATACGTCTATTAATCCTGTTATTCAGCAAAAATTACAACAATTGCTAACATATTTGCAGCTTGATGACGCACCAGCTGGCGGTGCCTTGGTGGTTTATCAAGCGGGGCAATGTATTGCTCAGGCTAGTGTGGGAATGGCGCGCGCGGATTTGTCATGGAGCCCCGATACCCTATCGCTGAATTTTTCAACAGGGAAAGGGGTGTTGGCGACATTGGTGCATGTGTTGGTCTCCGAGCATATGCTTGATTATGACCGAGCGATTGCGGATTATTGGCCTGCTTTTGCCGCGCAAGGAAAAGAACAGATTACTTTACGTAGCGTCATGTCGCATCAAGGCAACTTGTTTTCGATTCAAAGTATCGATGTCGATAATGACATGGTGCTCGATTGGCAGCTCATGCTAGAAAAGGTTGCTGCTATGCCAGTAACAGCGCCTGAAGACAGCGCCTTATATGAGAGCGCTTATAGCGCCTTGGTTTACGGTTGGGTACTGGGCGGCGTGATAGAAGCCGTTACCCATATGTCATTAGCCACAGCGCTGCGTCACTATTTGACTGAGCCGCTAGGAATTGCAGACAGCTGTTATTTTGGGGTGCCAGACGATAAAGTAGATGAAGTGGCTCATTTGGTTAAATATTTCCAAACAGACGAACACACAGCCCAGCAAATAAGCAATCAGGAGCTGTCGCAAGCGCGACCTCGCCGCAGCAAACCCGTGTTAAGAGCGGATTCTGAAAATACTTTGCGTATTTATTCAAGCCTACCAAGCTATACTTGTTGGCAAAAAAGAGCACTAACCAATCAAGCAGGCGCAAATGAAAGCGCAATGGCAGATGGGCTGCCTAATTTGGATACAGCAAAAATTAACCGTTTATACTTTAATAACAGCCAGCTTAATCTAAAAAACTATAAATCGGCTCTTGTGTTGGCTAATAAACAACCTATCGATTATTACGATAAACGGACGCTACAAGCCATCATTCCCGCTGCCAACGGCGTGGCATCAGCGCAAGCATTAGCAACTATTTATGCCATGCTAGCCAATGGCGGTACATGGCAGGGGCAGACATTAATTGACGACGCAACATTTAAGCAGCTTTCAACCCCGCAAACCACTGGCATGGACGCGGTAATGCCGGCGAAAATGAACTGGCGCTTGGGCTATCATCGCAGGTTTAGCATTTGTCAAAGTGAAGCTTCTAATATGAGCGCGCAAGGTTTTGGGCACATGGGTTATAACGGTTCGGTTGCGTGGTGTGATCCTGCGCGGCAATTGTCGTTTACCTTTATCCATAATTTTGATGTAACAATGCTCAATGATGTCCGCCAGTTTGCGCTGACGGAAGCGGTATTAGATTTGATTGACGCTGGAATCTAGTAGACGTGACTCTTGAACTTACCTCAATATTCTTGTTGCCAGTATGAAAAACAGAAATACAGGTGCTTAAAGGATAAGTAGCAACACTATAACTAACAAAAGTATTGAGGTAGTCGTCCGAAATTATCCATGGCGCGGCTTATTAGGCGTGAGTTTAAGCAACCTTGGGGAAATCAAACCATGGATAAAGATAGACGCCAAAATGACAATTGAGCAGACTATCCAAAGTTTAACAGCGTCTACTTCACCAAAGAAGCCTTGATTGAGGGCGTAAGACAGATAATATAAGGTGCCAATACCGCGTATACCGAGCGCAGAAATGGCATACTTTTCAGTATAGGGCAGCTTTAATCCTGATAGAGCAATCAATCCGCCAATCGGTCGAATCAATAATAAAAAGGTAAAGCTGACGATATAGACGCGCCATGTCAGCTCAACGCCCGCTTGCAGTCCTTGACCTAAAAACATGCCAAAAACCACAAGAACTAAGGACATCAGTAAGCCTTCTGACTGCTCAGCAAAATCGTGCAGCTTTTGGTGATAACTGTGTTCACGCTCCGAGCGTCGAAAGGCAAAGGCGGCGACAAATACTGCAATGAAGCCATAGCTGTGTACATATTCTGCCAAACCATAGGCCAGCAAGGTGAGAGCTATCACCACATAACCTTGAGAGATGGAGGTATTGTGGCTGTATTTTGAAAAGACCAATTTTGCTAGTAATTTACCAACCACAATCCCGACCACCAAACCTGCGCCAATTTTCCACAGCACATCAGTCGTAAACCATTGCCACAGCATCTCACCTGTGAACTGCTGCCCGCCGCTATAAGCTTCTGCGACCTTAATCGCTAAATAGACAAATGGGAACGCCAAGCCGTCATTTAACCCTGCTTCTGAGGTCAAGGTAAAACGCGGTGTATCCTCGCCGCCAGTATTGGGCGGTCCGACTTGGATACTAGAGGCTAGCACAGGATCGGTCGGAGCCAGTACCGCACCGAGCAAGATGGCCGCGCCTAATGTCAAACCAAAAGCATAATAGCCTAAGAGCGCCATGGCAAAAATACCAATCGGCATGGTGATAAGTAGTAAGCGCACAGTCGGGCGCCATAAGTGCCACGACAGCTCAGTATCTATCTTGATACCTGCACCAACCAGCGAAACCAATACCACGATTTCGGTCAGTTTTTCGATAATTAAACCGTTATCCATCGGATTTAAAAAAGATAAACTGGTCCACCAATAGCCCATGAATAGACCAAAGCTTACTTGCAGCATGGGCAGCGAGATGGGCGTACGTTTAAAAAGAATAGGAAACAGTGCCCCGAATAAAAAGGCAATACCGCAGACCAATAAGAATAAATTATAGTTTTCAATCATAAGTTTGGTGCACGCTATTTTTTGGTTTTAAAAAGATAAAGTTACAAGAGGTTTAATCGCTATTAATAATGAGCGCAAATGCTTTTTATTACCGCAAAAAAACGTTAACAGAACGGCGGTAGCGTTGTTTTTTGGTGAAAAAAAGCCTGCATGGCGCAGGCTTTGGGTAATTCTATAAGGTTAGTGATAAATCATTGCGTTTACAGATTTATTTAACGCTCAACTTGGCTCACATCACGGACGGCACCCGTATCGGCACTGGTAGTCATAGCTGCATAAGCACGCAGCGCAGGCGAGACGTGACGCTCACGGCTCACAGGCTTCCATGCGTTACGTCCACGCGCTTCCATCTCTTCACGGCGCGCAGCAAGCTCGGCATCGCTGACTTGCATATTGATGGTACGGTTCGGGATATCAATATGAATGGTATCGCCTTCTTGTACTAAACCAATCGCGCCACCTTCAGCTGCTTCTGGGCTGGCGTGACCAATGGATAAGCCTGAGGTGCCGCCAGAGAAACGACCATCTGTGAGCAGCGCACACTCTTTGCCCAAACCTTTAGACTTAAGATAAGTTGTTGGATAAAGCATTTCTTGCATACCAGGCCCACCTTTTGGGCCTTCATAGCGAATGATGACCACATCGCCGGCGACAATTTGGTCATCAAGCACGGCGGCTACGGCAGCGTCTTGTGATTCAAAGATACGTGCGCGTCCGGTAAAGACTAAGATGCTTTCATCGACGCCTGCGGTTTTAACCACGCAGCCGCGCTCAGCAATATTGCCGTATAGTACTGCTAAGCCGCCATCGGTTGAATAGGCATGCTGAGCACTACGAATACAGCCCGACTCACGATTGACGTCAAGGTTTGGCCACTCTTTTGATTGCGAGAAGGCCTGCGTGGTACGGACGCCACCAGGAGCGGCAATATAGCGCGCACGTGCCTCAGTATTATCAGGATTCATGATATCCCATTTATCGATAGCATCTCTCATGCTTGCGCTATGAATGGTTGGGATATCGGTGGTCAGTAAACTGGCACGGTCAAGCTCGGCAAGTAACGCCATCACACCACCAGCACGGTGGACATCTTCCATATGATATTTTTGTGAAGCAGGAGCGACTTTCGACAGGCAAGGGACACTACGGCTTAGGCGGTCAATATCATGCATTTTAAAATCAACTTCCGCTTCATTGGCGGCAGCCAATAGATGCAAGATAGTATTGGTCGAGCCACCCATCGCAATATCTAAGCTCATCGCATTTTCAAAAGCGGCTTTGGTAGCGATAGAGCGCGGTAATACCGAATCATCGTCTTGCTCATAACGGCGCTTGGCCAATGATACAATCGTGCGACCCGCTTCTAAAAACAACTCGCGGCGTAACGAATGCGTGGCTAATAGAGAGCCATTACCCGGCAATGATAAGCCTAATGCTTCGGTCAAGCAGTTCATTGAGTTGGCGGTAAACATCCCAGAGCATGAGCCACAAGTTGGGCAAGCCGAGCTTTCAATGGCCAAAACATCTTCATCGCTGATATTATCGTCAGCGGCATCCATCATGGCATCGACCAAATCAAGCTTACGAATCGCATTGCCTTTACTATCGGTCGTGTGCACATCGCTGCCACCATCATTATTATGGCTATGAGCGACAGTGCTAGCGATGACCTTGCCCGCTTCCATCGGGCCGCCAGAGACGAAAACAACAGGGATATTGAGGCGCATGGCTGCCATCAGCATACCAGGGGTGATTTTATCGCAGTTAGAAATACAGACTAGGGCGTCGGCGCAGTGGGCGTTGACCATATACTCAACCGAGTCTGCAATCAAATCACGGCTTGGTAATGAATACAACATGCCACTATGGCCCATGGCAATACCGTCATCGACCGCAATGGTATTAAACTCTTTTGCCACGCCGCCCGCTTTTTCAATCTCACGCGCCACCAGTTGCCCCAAGTCTTTTAGATGCACGTGACCGGGGACAAACTGGGTAAAGGAGTTGGCAATGGCGATAATCGGTTTGCCAAAGTCGCCATCCGTCATACCCGTTGCACGCCATAGGGCACGCGCACCGGCCATATTACGACCGCCAGTAGAAGTTTTTGAGCGATAATCCATGTGATATTCCTTACAAATAAGCGAGATTTATAAACGTCTGCAGCATCCGCTGTCATACGGATAGTGTGCTTTTTATGCCATGTGAGTACTAGTGAATAATACTAAGGCGTTACCATACCATTAGATATGGATAACTGAAAATCATTAACCAATAATCATAAAGACTTGAGGGTCAATATTTAAACGAGGCGCTCTAAAATAGCGGTCTCAAACCAAGGCAAATCGGCTTTATCGGTTTCAAGTTTGGCGATGACGACTAAGGCGTGAGGCGCTGGCAAGAATTGATAGTCAGGACTGGCAGCAATAGTCAGTAGCTGTTTATCGTTTTCGGCGTGCTCATCAATACTGATAAGTGTTTGCTTAGTATTCTTATAAAGCACATCGATACGACCAAAAAACTGCCACTCTTTAAAAGCAGCAGTAAGCGCATCGGCTTCATCTTTGGTATAAATTTGCTGGGTGTCTTTACCAGTATTGGTCCAATGCAGGCGTACGGCCAATTGCAGCGCTTCGCTAAACACCACCAATGAGCCAATCACTTTGACATGCCAAGGGCTGGTGATTAGCGCCTTATCAATACCGATAAGTTTCGCCGCCTCGTCAGCTGTCATGGGGGTATTAAACTGGGCAAGTAGGGCAGGTGTTAATGGATAAGTCTGTTTAATGCTGTCATCTAAACTGTCGTAATGATACAAAAAGGGCAGTGGCATATCCTGCGTCATGATTTTTTTGCTGATTTTACAATTATGGATACGCCAACTGATTGCCTTATCAGTTAATGCCTCAGCTAAGATAATGGCGTTTGGCTCAATGCTTGACATGGTTGACGGTGCGCTATCTTCAAGCGTTTCATTAACCGCAGTATGATTTCTCATAGTGTCATGAGCGTGGTCGCTATGAGCGTCAGTAGTGTTTGATGATTGGGATAATTGGGTTGGCAAGGCAGTCAAATCCATAAACCTGAGGTGATTAAAATAGAGGATTAATATAACATTTAAAGCGCACGGCTCGCCAATAAATTAATCGTATCACTTATAGAATTGTTGATAGCAAAACCCAGTAAAATTGAAAGTGGCTAGTGAATGTATCAGCCACTTGTACTCAATCCAAATTTCGTCCACTATATTTGCTGAGCTATTTACTCTTTAGTACTGACAACCAATTGATGACAACTAATTACTAATAAAAGGTTAAGGAATAAAAATGAGTCAAGATACCCAAACCAAATACGATGATAATAATATCTTTGCCAAAATGCTTAACGGTGATATCCCTTATCATAAAGTTTATGAGAATGACAAAACCCTCGCCTTTATGGATATCATGCCGCAAGCAAAAGGTCATGTACTGGTCATTCCTAAGCAAAAAGCCGTTGATTTAGTCGATCTTGAACCAGAATATGCCGCAGCAGTACTGATGACGTCCAAAAAAGTCATGCAAGCGCAGCGTCAAGTATTCGAGCGTGAGGGTATTATTCAAATGCAGTTAAATGGCGCACAAGCCGGACAAACTGTTTTTCATTACCATGTGCATCTAATTCCATCGAGCATTCATGAGCTAGGTCGTCATGCGGTCACGCAAGCAGATCAAAGTGAGCTTGCTGAGATGGCGAAACAGTTAGCAGGCGCTATTAATCCTTAATGTCTTAAATTGACCATTCATAATGCAATCATCAAAAAAAAGGCAGCTAACAAGTTGCCTTTTTTATTGCTGAGTAATAGTCATGTAACAAACGTTAAAATAGTGTTACGAGTCAGGCACTTGCCTAGGGTTTTTGCAGAGAGTGTGATAAAAATTATATTTGTTTTATAAACGGTTTAATAAGAGCCGAACGAGATACTGCCTCTATTCATACAAATTTATAAAGTAGGCGATCTTACTTCTCTTGTTGTATTTAGCTTTCATATTTATTGTTATTTTTTGAGGACATTATTTTTTATGAGTAAATTACCTCGCTCTACTATTTTGTTGCCAGTATTCGTGCCAGCCGCAACCATTATGTTGTTATTAGTGATTGGCACAGCCCTCAACCCTGAAGCTGCGGGTGAGTTGTTCAGCAAAGTTCTGGCTTTTACCACCGATACTTTCGGATGGTTTTATATGTTGGCAGTTGCCATATTTTTGATGTTTATTATTGCCTTAGCCTTCTCGCCGTATGGCAGTATTAAGTTGGGCCCTGACCACGCGGATGCTGAATATAACTTCCTTGAATGGTTTGCCATGCTATTCTCAGCGGGGTATGGCATTGCCTTACTGTTTTATGGCGTTGCAGAGCCAGTATTACATTTCGCCAGTCCACCCCTGTCCACACCGCAAACTATTGCAGCTGCAAAAGAGGCGATGCAAATTGCTTATTTTCACTGGGGTTTTCATATTTGGGCGATTTATGGTGTGGTTGGCTTGTCACTAGCGTATTTCTCGTTTCGGCATGGTCTGCCATTGTCCGTGCGCTCAACGCTCTATCCACTAATCGGTGACAAAATCCATGGTCCTATCGGGCATACCGTTGATGTGTTTGCGATCGTCGGTACTATGTTTGGTATCGCCACCAGTTTGGGATTATCGGTCGCGCAAATTAATGCGGGTCTAAATTATTTGTTACCAAATACGGTGCCAGTTAGTACCACGGTGCAAGTTATTATCATTGCGTTGGTGACGGCGGCGGCACTCGTTTCTGTATTAGCCGGTATGGACAAAGGGGTAAAGCGCCTATCTATCTTAAATATGGTGCTTGCCACTGCTTTGATGTTATTTGTGTTTATTGTTGGACCTTCAGTATTTATTCTAAATGCCTTTATGGAAAACACAGGCAGCTATTTGGGCAATATCGTCGAGCGTACCTTTAGTTTACAAGCATACCAATCGAGTGATTGGATCGGTAGCTGGACACTATTTATTTTTGCATGGACCATTGCTTGGGCGCCTTTTGTTGGGCTATTTATCGCCAAAATTAGTCGTGGTCGTACCATTCGTGAGTTTGTCCTTGGCGTGATGCTAGTGCCAACGCTGTTTACTTTCTTTTGGTTCTCTGTATTTGGTGACACCGCTCTGCATATGATTATGGTCGATGGTTATGAGGCGCTGATTAGTGAAGTGCAAAACAACCAAGCTATTGCATTATTTAAGCTGTTAGAGCAATTACCATTTACCCAGATTGTCTCGTCATTGACCGTGGTGTTAATCATCACCTTTTTTGTGACCTCATCGGATTCGGGCTCATTAGTGATTGACTCGCTCGCGGCGGGTGGACGTAGCGATACGCCATGGTGGCAGCGTACGTTTTGGGTCGTCACTGAGGGTGCAGTCGCTGCAGTGTTACTTATTGCAGGTGGTTTGAGTGCATTACAAACTGCCGCTATCGTCAGTGCTTTACCGTTTGCGGTGATTATTTTGATCTCGACCTTTGGCATGTGGCGCGCGCTGCGTATCGAAGGTCATCGTAATGAGAGTTTGGCCAACGACAATCATTTACCGCCGCATTTATTGAAATTGGATGCTTGGCGCGACCGCATTGATTATATGACCAATCAGCCAACGCGCGATAAAGTTCTGGGTTATATCAAAGGTACAGTGTTATCGTCGATGCATGAGGTGGCAGAGAAATTTGCCGAAACAGGTTGGTTACCTGAGGTTAATTATGATGAGGTTAATGATCGCGCGGTACTGGAATTAAGACGCGGGGATAATGTGGAGTTCTGGTACGAAGTGCGGTTGTCAGAGCATGAGGTGCCTGATTATTACACCGAAGATATGGCCAATGAATTACCACAAGAGCATCACCATCGCGCCGAAGTCTATTTGCGCCGTGGTGGTCAGACTTATGATCTATATGGCTATCAGTCTGAATCGGTGATTAATGACATTATCGATCAATTTGAAAAGTATCTACACTTTGTCAATGTTTCGCCAAATATCTTGCCATGGCGTATGCAGCAACATGATGATGACATCACGCTGGAGCAAGGCAGTGTGTTCGATAAATAAATGTGTATTCGTGTGATAAAAAAGGCAGCTAAGCAGCTGTCTTTTTTCGTTAAATAGCGATGTTTTTCAATATTAATAAACAAAGCAATATTTTTTACCATCATTAGGTAATGTAACTATTGGCTCAGTGATTTAAAATTTATTTGAATAACTGGGCGTTATATAACAATATTAGACGCATACCTAAATTAGACGCATACCCAAATTTAAGATTTTTTGAGAATTTTTTATGAGTAAACCTCGCTCTACTATTTTGATGCCAGTATTTATACCGACGGCCATTGTCATGTTATTGCTGGTAGTGGGGACATCGGTCAACCCACAGCTGGCGAGTGGTTTGTTTGTCCAAGTACTAGAGTTTACCACCGAGACATTCGGCTGGTTTTATATGCTAGCAACCGCGCTGTTTTTGATGTTTGTGGTGGTGCTCGCATTTTCGCCTTATGGCAGTATCAAACTAGGGCCTGACCATGGTGAGGCACAGTACAATTTTATTGAATGGTTTGCGATGTTGTTTTCGGCAGGGTACGGGATTGCTTTGCTATTTTATGGGGTAGCGGAGCCAGTGACGCATTTTGCCTCGCCGCCGCTATCAGAGCCACAAACTATAGCTGCGGCAAAAGAAGCCATGCAGATTGCTTACTTCCATTGGGGTTTTCATATTTGGGCAATTAATGGCGTGGTCGCTTTAACCTTGGCGTATTTTGCTTTTCGTCACGGTTTGCCGCTATCGATGCGCTCGACGCTGTATCCCATCATCGGTGAAAAAATTCATGGACCTATTGGTCATGCGGTTGATGTGTTCGCCATTTTGGGTACTTTATTTGGTTTGGCCACCAGTCTTGGCATTTCAGTGTCGCAAATAAATACGGGACTCCATTACCTATTACCAAGCATTCCAGTCAATACAACCGTGCAAGTAATCGCCATTGTCTTGATTACGGGGTTGGCCTTGATATCAGTGCTTGCAGGTATGGATAAAGGAGTCAAACGCTTATCTATCTTAAACATGATACTGGCAACGGCGCTGATGCTGTTTGTATTTGCGGTAGGGCCGACGATATTTATTCTCAACGCCTTTATGGAAAACACGGGTAGTTATCTAGGTAATATTGTCGAGCGTACCTTTAGTCTGCAGGCGTATCAGCAAGGCGATTGGATTACCAGTTGGACGCTATTTATTTTTGCGTGGACGATTTCTTGGTCGCCTTTCGTCGGTATTTTTATTGCCAAAATTAGTCGTGGTCGTACCATTCGCGAGTTTATCGTTGGCGTGATGCTAGTACCTACCATCTTTACTTTCTTTTGGTTTGCGGTGTTTGGTGATACAGCACTAAATATGATTATGATTCAAGGCTATGAATCGCTGATTACTGAAGTGCAAAATAACCAAGCGATTGCATTATTTAAACTGCTTGAGAATCTACCGTTTACCCAAGTGGTATCTGTACTGGCTGTGGTACTTATCATTACCTTTTTTATCACCTCATCCGATTCAGGTTCATTGGTGATTGACTCGCTCGCAGCGGGCGGCCGTAGTGATACGCCGGCATGGCAGCGTACGTTTTGGGTATTGATACTTGGCGTTGTTGCCTCGGCGTTGCTCTTAGCAGGTGGCCTGCAAGCGCTGCAAACAGCGGCAATTGTTAGCGCCTTGCCCTTTACGATTATTATTTTGATTGCGATGTTTGGCATGTGGCGAGCGCTGCGTATCGAAGGTCATCGCAATCAAAGCCTGGCCAGTGACAATCATCTGCCGCCGCATCTGTTGAAACTAGATGCATGGCGTGACCGCATTGACTATATAACCCAGCAGCCAACGCGCGATAAAGTTTTGGGTTATCTTAAAGGAACGGTTTTATCGTCGATGCATGAGGTTGCTGAAAAGTTTGCAGAAACGGGTTGGTTGCCTGAGGTGAATTTTGATGAAGTCAATGACCGCGTGGTATTTGAGCTCAGGGGCGGCGATAACGTCGAGTTTTGGTATGAAGTGCGTTTGTCAGAGCATGAAGTACCAGATTATTATACGGAAGAGATGGCGAGTAAACTGCCGCAAGAGCATCATTATCGGGCGGAAGTTTATCTACGCCGCGGCGGGCAAACCTATGACTTATATGGCTATCAATCAGATTCAGTGATTAACGATATTATTGATCAGTTTGAAAAATATTTGCACTTTATTAATATATCTCCTGACATTTTGCCGTGGCGTATGCAAGTACATGATAATGATATTACCTTAGAGCAGGGCAGTGTTTTTGATAAATAGGCATTTTTTCCTTGACGTGCGCTAAGCAAATGATTGCCTCTATCACTTGCAATAAAGTTAAGAACCCTTAGAATAACGGCTTGTTTTCACTACGAATCAAGCCGTTTTTTATGCTTATAAATAATCCCGTGTCTAATCAAGCATCAGCAGAAGCTAATAATGACCATCCTTTATTGCAGCCCTTGGTTATTGGCGGCTTGACGATTGAAAATCGTCTGATGGTCGCCCCGATGGCTGGCGTGACGGATAATCCGTTTCGTAGACTTTGTAAATCCTTTGGCGCAGGGCATGCCGTTAGTGAGATGATCATCGCTGATACTGCACTTTATGCGCGCAAAAAATCGCTCTACCGCGCCAATTTTGATAACGAAATAGCGCCTATTTCTGCGCAGATAGCGGGCGCAGAACCGGATAAATTGGCAGAAGCGGCACGTTATCAGATTGATAATGGCGCGCAGATTATTGATATCAATATGGGCTGCCCGGCCAAAAAAGTGTGCCGTAAATTGGCAGGATCTGCGCTCTTGCAAGACGAAGATTTGGTCGCGCGCTTACTGGATGCGGCGGTAGGAGCCGTTGATGCTCCTGTGACCTTAAAAACGCGTTTGGGGTTTGAAAATGGCCGCGAAAATATTTTGCGCGTGGCCAAGCGAGCAGAGCAGGCGGGTATTGCTGCGATTGCCATTCATGGTCGAACGCGTGAGGATATGTATACTGGGGAAGCGCGTTATGAGCTGATTCGCGAAGTCAAAGAAAGCATTAATATTCCTGTGATTGCCAATGGCGATATCGATAGCGCGCAAAAAGCGCAGCGTGTCTATGAGCTGACCGGTTGTGATGCGGTGATGATAGGGCGTGCTGCGCAAGGGCAGCCGTGGATATTTCGCGATATCGAGCATTTTTTGCGCTCAGGAGAAGTGCTTGCTGCACCTAGTGTGAGCGAGATAAAAGAGATTGTCCTAGCGCATTTGCAAGAGCTATATGAGTTTTACGGCGAATATTCAGGCTGCCGAATTGCTCGCAAGCACATTGCGTGGTATACCACCGGCATCCCTAATTCCAACGCTTTTCGCCAAGCCATGTATGGTGAAGAGAGTACCGCTGGGCAGTTTCGCGTGGTCGAAGACTTTTTACATGCTAATCAATAGGTAGTGAAAGTCAACTGCCGAGCATAAATTGTTCAACAATTCAGTAAATAAAAGTATCCGACGAGTTAAAGTGTTTTTATTGCTGATTTATTCCCTTTATTCTATATTTCTTTGCTATGATTTAGACAAATATTAACGAAAGTCTAATTTTAAAAGGATTTTTTATGGCTAACCCTTCAAAAAAAGCAATCAGAAAAGCGGTTAAAGACAAAAACGTGATTATCACAGGAGCATCCAGCGGTATCGGCGAGCGTACAGCCTATCTGCTCAGTGAATGCGGCGCGCATGTTATCTTGTTGGCGCGTACCGAAGACAAATTAAAGGCTGTTAAAGACAGTATCGAGGAGTTTGGTGGTAAGGCTACTTACTATCCTTGTGACTTGACCAATATGGATGCTATCGAATCAGTTAGCGCACAAATTTTGGCAGATTTCGGTCATGTAGACGTCTTGGTCAATAACGCGGGTCGCTCAATTCGTCGCTCGGTGCACGAGTCTATAGATCGTTTCCATGATTTTGAGCGTACCATGGATATCAATTACTTTGGCGCCGTTAAAATAGTGCTTGGATTTTTGCCGACGATGATTGAACGTCAGACTGGTCAAATTGTTAATATATCATCGATTGGTGTGCTGGCGAATAGCCCGCGTTTTGCCGCTTATGTCGCTTCAAAATCGGCATTGGATGCCTTTAGTCGCTGCTTGGCTGCTGAAGTAAAAGGCGATAATGTCACCATTACCAATATCTTTATGCCATTGGTGCGTACGCCGATGATTGAGCCCACTAAGTTATACCGCTACATGCCTGCGCTTATGCCGGATGAGGCGGCGATGATGGTTGCCAAAGCGATTGTCCATAAACCAAACAGTATTGCCAGTAACATGGGTAAATTTGCCTCAGCGACTTACTCATTAGCACCAGCAATTAACGTTGGTATTCAATCGATGGGTTATCGTATTTTCCCAAGTACTCGTGCTGGATTGACTAGCAATAAAAAACCAAACCTTGCTCAGCGTGCCTTTGCTAGAATTTTACCGGGTGAGCATCACTAAGATAACATGTCTGATGAATTTAAAAAAAGAGATGCTACGGTATCTCTTTTTTAATGTCTTGAAGTTATTCGTAATTTATATGAATTGGTAGGCGGCGAGGTTTATTTACCATAACGCCCGCAGCACGCTGCCCACTTCGTAGCGAACCTGCAAACAACCAGTTTTTACGCCCAAGCGCCCACGGGCGCATCTGATTTTCCGCCCAATTATTATCAATCGGCAACCTCCCATCATCCAAATAACAAGTCAGCGCCTGCCAACGTTTTAGGCAATAATCAATCGCCTTAGTAATACTGGCATTCTTAGTGGTTAACTGTCTTTTTTCTTGTAACCATTGGTGCAGCTTATCCGCAATCGGTTTGGCTCTATCCTGCCTGATTTTCCGGACTATCTGGGGATCTCTTGGCATTGGGGATGTGTTTTTTTCAAATCGCTCATCAATCTCACGTTCAATTGCATACAACTGCCCGAATAACGCTAATGCGTCAATGCTAATAACACTTTGTCCAGTAACGTGCAATTCATGAAACTTACGCCGTGCATGGGCCATACAACCGATTTCGCTCACGCCTTGATGAAATAAAAACTTATATCCACTGTAATCATCGCAAATCAGCTTACCGTGCCATTTGTCTAAAAAGGCTTTAGGGTGCTCATTACGACGGCTCTGGGCAAAGTCATACACCACCGCTTTTAATGCACCGTGCTGTGGAGTGAGATACGCCCAAACATAGCCTTTCTTTAATGATTTACTGCCGGCTTTCACAGGGTTTTTCATGATAGACACCGGTGTTTCATCGGCATGTAAGATAGGCTCAGACAGTAACAGCGAATGCAAGCGATTCACTAAAGGTGCCATGGCAACACCACAGCGTCCCACCCAGTCTGCCATGGTGGTATCGGGAATATTTACCCCACTTCGCTTATAGATAATATTCTGCCGATATAGAGGCTGATGGTCTGCATACTTACTAATGAGAATGTGAGCAAGCAGCTCAGGGGTGGCGATGCTCTTGTTAATGATTTGCTTGGGTGCAGCCGCTTGATGAATGATGTCACACTCACGGCATACCCATTTTGGATAGAGGTGTCGCTCAATATAAAACTGCTTGGGGATGAGTCCAAGTTTGTCCTGTTTATCCTCCCCAATTCGCTTCATTTGACAGCCGCAGTCACAAACGGTGGTTAATGGCTCATGAACCTGGGTTTTCACCTCAAGGTTGACAGGAATAACCGTGTATTTAGCACGCTTTGCTTTTTTAGGCTGATCAGTGGCTGAGGGTAGCGATCCGTCAGTGATCTGTGTGCTTGGTTCAAGGTCGCTCTCACCGATGAGCATTTCTGTCTGGATAGGATCGATAGCAGGTAGCTTGGCAAGCTGATCTTGGGTTAAGTCGTGGCGGTAGTCATCTCGGATTTGTTCTAGTGCAGATAAATCTTCTTGCGCAGCTTCCTGATTTAAGTGGGTTTGTTTGGCACTTAAGCCTTCGCTCTTTTGTCCATACAGTTGATGGATGAGCCGCTTTTGTTTTTCGATGAGTTCCAGTACTTTTAGATACAGCTTGTGGTTTTCCTCAAAGGTTTTATTGACGAGCTGCTGTAGTTGATCGTGACGCGTGTTTGTTTGAACAATCTGTTGTTGCAGGTGCTCATTACGCTGTTCAAGCATACTGATTTTCACCAGGAGCTCGGCGTAAATGGGGTCTTTCGATAAGTCGGATAGAGTGGCAACAGTCATGGTGCTATGTTGCCAGAGTTTTATTTGCCTGTCTTCGGGTATTTATAGGATGGGGGTCAATGTATCTTTGCCCATGTTACGCCAAGGCAATCCACTGATTAAGGCATTAAATTGCTCACGGTTGATGCTGATGCCGGTTTGAGTGGGGGTGAGTGGTTTGGTTAAGCCATGAAACTTGCTGTCGTCTAGCTGACGGCTGCAAAGCCAAACCCCAAGTCCGTCATGAATGAATACTTTCAGCCGTGTGCCTGTTTTGTTGTAAAACAGGTAGGCACAGTGAGGGCGGATGCCTTGGTGCTGGGTGATGATGTGAGCCAGTAGTTTGCCGCTGCCACATCGCATGTCCATGGGCGCGGTGGATAACCAGATGTGATTGATGGGTATCATTGTAGGCCTCGTAGTAGGTCAATCAAACTTTGGGTGTCTATTTGGGCAATAGTGAGGCTTATGGACCCAGGTCCTGGGGCTCTGATTTGCAGCTTGATGTTTTGTATGACGGAGGGTGAGGACAGATGAGTTGCTTGAGGTTCAAGGCGGATTGGGATAAAGCAGGGGTTTGGATCAGCAGGACTGTTTATGGCGGCAGGTAATATGCCAGTTTCAGTCTTTTTGCGGTGATGCTGACGTTTCCAGTTATGGAGAAGGTTCTGGTTGATGCCCTGGTCTCGAGCGATACTGGCAATTGATCGCCCTGAACTTTCAGCTTCTTGTACTAAAAGTTCTTTAAACTCAGCGCTGTAAGTTCTACGTTTGGGTTTGTTAGGTGGTTGTGTTGTCATGTTAGTGTCCACGATTATTAATCGTGGACACTATCTCGCATTTTTTAAGTGAGGAAAAGATGGGATGGTCGGATGCTTACGTTGCATATTACTCATGTTAATCTTCTCTGAAAGAGGAGTCATTAATCGTGCTAGTAGAAGCGATAATACTAGAAGGATTCATTTTAAGAAATATATAGAGAACCAATCAGGTGCTTTCAATGGTTCGGTACCCTAGTGAGGACTTGAATCCTAAGCTGTAGCTTAATAGCATCAACGTTTAAACACACTGGAATAGTCACAGTGTACTTCATGGTGTACAAAACATTAAACTATTAGGGTGAGCTATTACCAATAGTCCTGCTCAGCTTTAGTCAGCCAGTCAGCAAAGTCTTCACATATCATATGAAATGGCAAATCACCCAAATCTACTACAACGACTCTTGGATTGCCTGAGGTATCATCACCATCAAAATTTGCTAACCAGTCGCCATTTTGAGCAAATGGCACTAAGTTAAGTCCTTCTATTTTATCATTTCTAAGCCTATAAGATAATTTACTTCCTTCGTTAACAGCGTCCTCAAACCACCAACGAAAGTGATAATCTTTATTATGGTTAACGAGTTTTGGGTTCTCGCTAATTTCTAAATATTTAACTGGATAGATGAATTTAGTAGGCAATAGATCTTTTGGATAAGGATTAAAATTGTCTTGAACTATCATTTTGTTACCTTTGGATCATAAATACTGTCATTAGGGAATTCCATTGACTATACCCTAGCGGAACCAGCAATTTCACCCTTAAAACCTATTAACAGACCACTTAAAACAGACTGCTATATTGGAACTATTTAAAACAGACTAGCCAAAAATTCGCCACATTATCCAAAATAACCCTGCCATCACCGCAGCAATGACCAATAGCCGCTTTGCCCAATAAGGAATAAGCGGTTTTTTATAGCCCAAGTCATTAAGCTGACTGTCAACGCCCTCTTGTAGACTTTGGAAGCCTTGCTCTGTGGGCGTAGTTTTAACGCGAGTCTTTGTCAAGCGCTCCGACTCTTCTTCCACTTGTTCTCTATCAAAGCTAAAAGCTTGGCTTGGGATACCTTGTTTATTGGCGATAGTCGTGAGAGTTTGCTGCTGCTTGTTCTTTAGCGCAAGCTCGTAAGCATCTATGCGAGATTTGGCGGCATCCATACTGATATTTTCATCAGCGGCCAAGGTTTTAATTGCCTGCACCAAATTGCCTTTTTCGACCATCATCATCACAGCTTTAGGCAGTTTTTTATTGGCGGGCGTTGAGGCTGAATCAGAGTCGAACATGACAGTCCTTATTTGGGTGAGATACTAGGTAGGTGAGGGTATTATAACCATTTTATCGGCGCAAAATTCAAGCAAAAAAATACCGCAGCCATTATCATGTCTGCGGTATTTTCATAGCGCTTAGCGAATTTTAATAAAAAATTGCCATAAACGCTTGTTTAAATTATCTAGGATAATTTATAGGTCTTTCCAGCGTTGGATAGACTCTTTGATGACTTCTTTAGCTTCTGCGACGTCACCCCAAGATTCGACCACCGTTGTACCGGCTTTTTTAAGGTCTTTATAGTGGCTAAAATGGAACTGTAATTGGTTGATCAGCTGCTTTGGTAAGTCTTCTAGACTATTGTAAGCATTGCCTGTATCGCGGTCATCAGCTGGTACGACGACGATTTTGTCATCAACTTCGCCATCATCAACGAATTTCATCACGCCGATTACTTTCGCTTTTAAGAAAATACCAGTAGGCAACGGCTGTTCTGTGATGATAAGCGCATCTAACTCATCGCCATCTTCATCAAGGGTTTGCGGGATAAAACCGTAGTTACAAGGTTTGGCGAAAATCTGTGGGTCAACACGGTCAAGCTCAAATACCGCCAATTCGCGGTTCCACTCAATTTTATGGCTGCTACCAGTTGGGATTTCTACGACCACATTAATGATGCCACCATCGACGTCGCCTGCGTCCAAAATTTTATTAAAATCTGCCATAAATTGCTCCAAGGTGCTTTTGTTATGAATGCTTCAATGATAAAGGGTTAGATGTTGGCGCGCTAAGGTTTTTGCTGCGCCCAATTTGTGCGCCTGCGATTATAACAAGTTTGACTCAAATTTTCTCACAATGCTTAAGTCTAAGCGTGCACGATATTATGCAAAAAAGGATTATGCAAAAACAGTAATTAAAAACTATTTAGGAGCGAGGGCACGTAATTGGATATGTCCAGCATGACGTTTGGCAATATTATCGATAAGTTTTTGGGTCACTTGCTCATAGCTTAAACAGTTGGTCATTGCTGGCATAGATTTTTCCGCTACCTGCGCTGCCAGTTGTTCATCCACCGTTTGCTCATCCTGCGTTTGCTCAACCATCGCAACGAAGTCAGCCAGTCGTAACATTTGCATGCCTGCATAGCCGCAAGGATTAATCGCATTAAAGGCCGATAAATCACAATCTAAATTAATCGCAACGCCATGATAGCTAAAACCATGCTTGATTTTAAAGCCAAGTGAGGCGATTTTACCCAGCATAATAGCGTCATCGGTCGGAAGCTCAGTGAGTGGTTGAGCCTTGTCATTGCTGGCAGTATTTAGATGGCTATATAAATAAACACCGGGCGCATCACGGCGGGCATGAGCGCTGATAAGACTGCTATTAAACGCGTGGCTTTTTAGGCAGTCATTGACCACATCTTCAATCGCTTGCTCGGCGTGCGATACCATGTTGCGCACACTCCAGCCCAGACTGTCCAGATCAAACAACCAATAGATAACCAACTGTCCATGCCCGTGCCATGTCACCTGACCGCCGCGGTCGGTCTTGATAATCGGCGTATTGGTACGTTGCAAGATATGCTCTTCTTTACCGGCTTGTCCAAGCGTATAGACATCATTGTGATCGACAATCCAAAGCTCGTCAGGCGTGCGTAGACCTTGCTCTTTTTTGAGCGCGATACGTGCTAACGTACGCGATAGCATAGCATCAAGGGTAGGGACGTAATCAGCAGCTGAGAGTGATTTGCTGACCAGCATATCATTGAGTGGTTGCGCGGTATTTTGCATGAGAGTGATTGTCTTATGGTTTTGTTATTAAAAAAGGGGCTTGTTATTGATATTTAGTGTAGCAGTTTTAGCTTTTGTGCCCAAATCTAAATTTCGCTATTTAATCTATGAATTAATTGTCCGAGCTGCGTTAAAACTACTGTTAAATTGCGGCAATATAACCCTTGCCTGACACGTATTTCATACAAACCCAGTAGTCAATCAAAGGTGCTGTTCATTGATTGGACAATGCGCTACATTAAACGGCATTGAATAAAATACTGTTTAGCAGCATTGAATGGAATCTCAGGCGCTTTTCGTACTTTAGAGACTGCTTATTTTAACGACCATAGATTCAGAGTCCTAAATCGATAATAGCGTACTGACTCTAACGCTCATAACAAGGAAGACAAATGACTGATAGTAATCAAAATACACCCTCTCAAAATGAGCCTACGCCAACCAATCAAACTCAAAAACCAAATCATGCTCATAATGCAGATGAGTCTCTTAGTATCATTAAAACGGTCGCTGATATGCAAGCGCAATTTGCGCGCTTACAAAAGCTGAGCCGCACGCAGCCTATCAATGATTGGACCACGCGTGAAAATCAACTCGATAATTTAGAGGTGATGCTAAGCGACAACCAAGCGCTACTTGCCAAAGCGATTAGTGCCGATTTTGGCTATCGCAGTGAGTCCGAAACACAGTTTGCTGAGCTATTTCCAAGCTTTACCGGTATTAGCCATGCAAAAAAGAATGGTAAAAAATGGATGAAGCCGCAGCGGGTATCGATTTCAGCGCTTTATATGCCAGCTCATAATGAGATTCAGCCGCAGCCGCTTGGCGTGGTCGGTATTATGGTGCCTTGGAATTACCCGCTATTTTTAGCAGTCGGACCGATGATTGATGCGCTGGTAGCGGGCAATCGCATTATGATTAAGATGAGCGAGGCGGCACCGCAATTTGCTCAAACCTTTGCTGAGACTATTTCGCGTTATTTTTCACCGGATATGGTTTCTGTGGTGATTGGCGAAGTTGAGATTGCCGAAGCCTTTAGTAAACTGCCTTTTGACCATTTATTGTATACCGGCTCGACTGCGGTCGGCAAAAAAGTCATGGCGGCGGCGGCACCGAACTTAACGCCAGTCACCCTTGAGCTGGGTGGTAAGTCGCCGGTTATCGTTTTAGAAGGTGCTAATTTAGAAAACGCTGTTAATCGCGTGATGATGGGTAAAACGCTTAATGCGGGTCAAACCTGTATTGCGCCTGATTATGTATTGGTTCAACGTCAATATCATGAGGAATTTACCCGTCTGGCAAAAGAGTGGATGGAAAAGCATTATCCCAATATTGCAGACAATCCTGATTACTCGCACATCATCAACGGCGAGCAGTTTAAACGCGTCAAAGGCTATCTCGATGATCTAGAAGATGACCATATCCATCAGTTGACGGATGCAGATGCTGATCACGACAGCCGCCTGATGCCGCCAGTGATTGTCAAAGAGCCTGCGCCTGATAGTGAGCTGATGCAAAACGAGATTTTTGCGCCGATTTTGCCCTTGATGCACTATGACACTCTCGATGATGCTATTGATTTTATCAATGAGCGTCCACGCCCGTTGGCACTTTATGTCTTTGGTGACAACAGCAGCGAGATAGATCAGGTGCGTAACAATACGGTGTCAGGCGGTCTGTGTATCAATGAAGTCATTATGCATGTGGCGCAGCATGACTTGCCGTTCGGCGGGGTTGGGCACTCAGGTACGGGCGCTTACCACGGTAAAGCTGGTTTTGAGCGTCTTAGTCATATGAAGCCGGTATTCATACAATCGAAGCTCAATGGTCTTAATATTTTATTGCCGCCGTATGGTGGTGTATTTAAAAAAGCCATGGCACTGTTTTTAAAATAACAATACGCTCTAAATAAGTAGCGTTATAAAAAATAGCATCTACTCAGGTAGGTGCTATTTTTTATCTAAAAGTTAATCCATTACCTTCAGAACATTCAAAATAAGTAGTTAAAAACCGCTTCTTAGAATGAATGAGCATTTGTCATCTTATCTATAAATCGCTACATTTTGTAGACCACCTAAACAAAATGGTGCTATTTTTTAGACGCACTCTAAGTAAATAAATTAATAATAAACAACAGACTTTAGGTGTAAAAATAAGCTTTACTAAACTTAGAGATAATTTCAAGAATAATAACGATAAATAGGATCTGCCGTGCGCCAATGGATTGCTTTTAGCTTATTGTTAATAAGCTCACTCATATTGTCTTTACCCGTATCTGCTGCTGTATCAAGTTGTGATGCGCCGATTAAATTTGGCGCGCTCACGTGGGAGAGTGGGCAATTTACCACTGGGGTGTTGAAATATATTACTGAAAATGGCTATGGCTGCCAAGTGACTGAGGTGCCGGGCGCAGGTCCGGCGCTTGAAAATGCCCTGCTGCAAGATGATATCCAAGTCATCGGCGAGCAGTGGATAGGGCGCTCGCCGATTTTAGAGCAAGCGATCGAAGATAAAAAGGTGGCGATCATTGGCGACACGCTTGAAGGCGGTGCGACCCAAGGATGGTATGTGCCTAAATATGTCCTAGAGGAAAATCCGGGTCTGCGTCGTTATCAAGATTTGCCCAAATACGCTGAGCTATTTAAAGACCCTGAAGACCCGCGCAAGTCGCGCTTTATGAACTGCCCGTCAGGATGGGCGTGTGAGATTTTTAATACCCGTTTATTAAAAAATACCGGTTTAGATAAGACTTTTAATAGTGTTCATCCCGGTACGGGCGCCGCACTCGATGCCGAAATATCCTCTGCTTTTGAGCAGCATAAACCCTTATTGTTTTATTACTGGCAACCGACTGGGCTCATGGCAAAATACGACTTTGCGCCTTTGGAGTTTCCTGCGCACGATGACGCCTGTTGGCAAGATTTATTAATAGCTGATGGTACTTCTGATTGCATCTCAGGCTTTCCTGTTTCTCCTTTGAGTATCGCGGTATCGACGCCTTTTATACAATCTAATCCTGAGCTGACCGATTTTTTTAAACAAGTTAACTTTACCCCGGATCAGCTCAACGGCGCTATTTTAGAGATGAGTGAAAACAAGCGCAGCGGTGATGAGCAAGCGCTGGTATTTTTACGTCAAAATCCTGATATTTGGCAGACGTGGATGTCAGCAGAAGCGGCGCAGAAGATGGTGGCAACGCTTGGGATGAGCCTGAACGGTAGTGCTTTGTCAAATAACGCTGCCTCAAATAGATCAACAAACAATAATACCGCTAACTTATTCAGCGTGTCTTCAAGCTTTCCTGCATGGTCGCTTGAAACGTCGCTCAATAACGTCTTAGCGACTGTGGTTAGAAACTATGGTGACGTTTTTCGCAGTGTTAGTAGCGCCGCTTTAACCTATTTATTGTTGCCCATTGAACGCTTTTTAACCTTTATGCCGCCGTGGCTAATCATTGCGCTGGTGACCGTATTGGCATGGTTTGGTGTTCGTAAAATATGGTTCGCGCTGGCATGTGGCGTCGGATTATTTCTAATTGGTGCGTTTGGACTATGGAGTGCGTTGATTGATACCTTTGCGCTGCTTATTGTATCAGTACTGGTCACGGTGGTGGTTGGTATTCCAATCGGTATCGCCATGTCTGGTAGTAAAATCCTGCGTAAAACTATCACACCGATACTCGATGTGATGCAGACCATGCCAAGCTTTGTCTATTTAATACCCGTGCTTATGTTATTCGGCATTGGTAAAGTACCTGCGCTATTTGCCACCATTATCTATGCTTTGCCGCCGCTGATTCGTCTGACCACACTTGGAATTACCCAAGTTAATCATGAAATGGTCGAAGCGGGACGCTCGTTTGGTAGTACGCATTTGCAACTGCTGATTTGGATTAAATTGCCGCAAGCGCTGCCGAGCATCATGGCAGGTATTAACCAAGCGGTAATGATGTCGCTCTCCATGGTGGTGCTGGCTTCTATGATTGGCGCACCGGGTCTTGGTGAAGATGTGCTGCAATCGATTCAAACGCTCAATATCGGTCAAGGCTTACAAGCGGGTACTGCTATTGTCATCGTCGCCATCATTATTGACCGTATCACGCAGGCCTTTGGGCAAGGAAAACGCGCGCGGCAAAAAACCATTGATGCGGGCAGACGCCCGATTGGTTAATGATGAATCATAAAAATAAAAAATGAGAGCCACAATGAACCATATTCAATTAGAAAATATCAGCAAGATTTATAGTGCCAATAGCTCGCAAGCGCAGTCGGCCTTGGCATTATTGGCAGAAGGTATGGACAGCATTGCCGTCAAAAAGCAGACTGGCTATTCGGTCGGTCTTTATGATATAAATTTGAGCGTTAAAGCGGGCGAGCTGCATTGTATAATGGGCTTATCAGGCTCTGGTAAATCAACCTTGATACGCCATATCAATCGTTTAATTGATCCAACCAGCGGCAAAATTTGGGTCGATACCGCTATTAACGCGAAAGAATCTACAGCGGGAACCGTCTCTAATTCAGCGGTCGCAAGCGAAGAGCAATTAACGGATAGAAACGAAAAGTCTTCTGCTATTAATATCCTAGCGCTCAATGATAAAGAGTTACAGCATTATCGCCAGCAAACGGTCAGTATGGTGTTTCAGCATTTTGGTTTGGTGCCTCATATGACGGTGCTACAAAACGTCGCTTACGGTTTACGTGTGCGTAAAATGAGTACCAAGGAGCGCCATGAAGTGGCAAGTTATTGGCTCAATGAGGTCGGGCTACCCAATCTAGAACGCAGCTATCCTGATGAGTTGTCTGGCGGTATGCAGCAGCGGGTGGGACTGGCACGGGCGTTGGCAACCGACAATCCAATCTTACTGATGGATGAGGCATTTTCCGCACTTGATCCCCTTATTCGCGCGCAACTACAAGACCAGTTGCTTGATTTACAAGAACGGCTTAATAAAACTATCGTCTTTATTACCCATGATATCGATGAGGCAGTGAAAGTTGGTCAACGTATCAGTATTTTAAATGGTGGGCGGCTGGTACAAACTGGTAGCGCAACTGAGTTACGCAACAATCCCGCTGATGATTATGTGGCGCAATTTATGGGTGCTAAAAGTTAACTACCTTATATTCTTAACCTAACTGATATTGACTATTAAATGTCTTATTAAGTGATTGATTAGTTTCGTAATATTGATTTTTTATTATTTTATCCTCATATGAATATAATCGCCCATTAATAATTGCTCACATCATTTCTTTGTGCTCACTTGTGTATATCATTACTCTTACGGCGTTGTTAAAGAAGTGTAGCAACCGCTTATTTACTATTAAAGTAGACTCCACTAGCTATGTATACTATTAAGATAGTCTAATGTCTTTGTCATTCTTTTTATTTTCATATATCTCGCAATCTATTTGCTTTCACTAACATTCATTCTGCTTTATTGATTTTGAATACGCTTGACAATTATTAATCATTAAGCGGGTGCACGTAATATTTTGTGAAAAGGATACTTCATGCTACCTGATAAACAAGATAATAAGTCTTATCATACAAATCGCTCTGATAAGGGCAGCAACCCTCATGATTTAGCGACACAGTCCCCACGAACAGCTGCGCGTTGGTTAAAAAGCGTCAGTGCTTTTGGGGTAACGACGGTGTTAAGTGCAGGGATTTTGGTTGCTTGCGGGCAAATGAGTAGCGCAGAAAATAATGCTAAGAGCAATGCTAATGCCAGTAGCCAAAACAGCGGTGTAAAAAATTCACGGGATATGCTGCCATCTGACATGCTCGGGCAAATGCAAGCGTTGCCGCAATTGACCAAGGGTTTGGGCAACACAGGTGCGGCGGTTATTGACCCCAATAAACCTACCTTGATTAAGTTTTGGGCAAGCTGGTGCCCGTTATGTCTAGGCACGCTTGCAGAAACCGAAGAGTGGCGTACCGATCCTAAGTTTGCCGGTTTAAACCTTGTTACCGTTGCCAGTCCCGGTCATCTCAATGAAAAAGCAGAGAGCGATTTTAGGACTTGGTATGCAGGCGTGCAAGCTGATTATCCTAAACTACCCGTATTGTCCGACGCTTCGGGTGAGCTGATTAATAAGCTCGGCGTGCAAGTGTATCCAAGCTGGGCGATACTCGATAAAAAAGGCAACTTGGTGCATTTGGTCAAAGGTAATATATCAGCAGAGCAAGCCTATGCCCTTGCTGAAAATGCTGATAATGACTTTGCCGAGCTAAAAGCGGGTAATGCCAAACCGGCAAACGCCCAAGCATTGAATAACAACAGTAAAATTGAAACCATCAAGCAAAAAGATGGCGTTTATTATAACGATAAAGGTAAGGCGATTAATACGCGCTCAATCTATTTAGCAGGTGGCTGCTTCTGGGGCGTTGAAGCTTATATGGAGCGTGTCGAAGGTGTGGTCGATGCAGTCTCAGGCTATGCCAATGGCGACACGGCCAATCCAAGCTATGAGCAAGTGATTCGCGGCTCAGGTCATGCCGAGACGGTTAAGGTTACTTACGATGCCGATAAAACCGATCTTGATACGATTCTAAAATACTACTTGCGCGTGATAGATCCAACCAGCCTCAATAAGCAAGGCAATGATCGCGGCGTCCAGTATCGTTCGGGCGTTTATTACACTGATAAAGCAGACAAAGCGGTGATTGATGCGGCGCTCAAACGTATCCAAAGCCAGTATAAACAAAAAGTCGTGGTAGAAAATAAGCCTTTAGATAACTTTTATCTGGCTGAGATGTATCATCAAGATTATTTGGCAAAAAATCCAAATGGCTATTGTCATGTCGATTTAAGCCTTGCCGATGATAAACCAGAAGGCACTGCGCGAACCAAGCTTGCACCGGTCAGCACGGTTGCTGAAACTTTAGATCCCAAACGCTATGCAAACTTTGATAAAGGTGCGCTAAAAAACACTCTAACCAAAGCCCAGTACAATATCACTCAAGAGGCGGCGACAGAACGTGCGTTTAGTCATGAGTATGATAATTTATTTGCGCCAGGGATTTACGTCGATGTGGTGAGCGGTGAGCCGTTATTTTTATCCACCGATAAATACCAATCTGGCTGCGGTTGGCCAAGTTTCACCAAGCCGATCGATAAGCAAGTGATTACTCAGCATGAGGATACTGCCTTTAACATGGTGCGTACTGAGATTCGCTCACGGGTAGCAGACTCGCATTTGGGGCATGTATTCCCTGATGGCCCAAAAGACCGCGGCGGACTGCGCTATTGTATCAATGGCGGTGCACTACAATTTATCCCAGTCAGCGTGATGCCGCAGTCAGGCTATGCGCCGTTGGTAAAATTGGTAAAGCCTGCAAAACCTTAATGATTGATATTGATGATTAAACTCATAAAGAGACGTTAAGCTGATGCTTGGCGTCTTTTTTATCAAAAAGCGCCTTAAAACCATGTCCCTTCTAGGGCGTGGATATCAGGCGTCAGTTATTGTCGCTCAGCCTTAAAACAGACTTGTCAACCAAACTCATTGAGACCATAATCACTCTATGAAAACGCTCAAGTTACGCATCAAAGACAAACACGCCAATCAGCTAAATACCTTAGCGGGCGCAGTTAATTTTGTGTGGAACTATGTGAATGACTTGAGTTTTAAGCATCTTCAACGCACCAATCATTTCTTTTCCGCTTATGATATTGCCGCTTATGTAAAAGGTAGTGGCGAGCTGCTAAACCTGCACAGCCAAACCTTACAAGCCATCACCGAAACCCATGCTAAATCTCGCAAGCAATTCAAAAAAGCCAAACTAAACTGGCGAACCAACAACCCAAACGCCAAAAGGAAATCACTTGGTTGGATTCCCTTTAAAAAAACAGCAATCAAATATTTAGGTGTCAAAAAAGCAGGTAAAAAAGCTCTTAAATCCACCATTCAATTTAGCCTATCAAAAGGCAAGAAGCTGACCATCGACGTGTGGGATAGCTATAATCTAGCACTCTACACCATCAACACCTGTGAGCTTGTACAAGACAGTCGCGGCCACTGGTATGCGTGCATCACCGTTAAAGAGTACCCAAAAATTGAGTGCGGTACAGGAGAAACTGGTATTGATTTAGGCTGCAGGGACTCAGCAACGACAAGTAATGGTGAGGTACTAAAAACCAAAGTCACCCAGCAATACGCTAAAAAACTAGGCATTGCTCAGCGGGCTAAAAACAAACAAAGCGTTAAAGCGATTCACGCCAAGATTAAAAATACCCGCCAAGACTTAATTCATAAATTTACCACCAACCTTGCCAAGACTAATAAAATAATCATCATTGGCAAACTTCAATCAACATCATTTACCTCAACCAAGCTAGCCAAGTCCGTCTATGACGCAGGTTGGTTTGAGATTAAGCGGCAACTGACCTACAAATGCGAGAACGCAGGTTGTCACTATGTTGAGGTGAATGAAAGTTACACCACCCAAACTTGTTCGTGTTGTGGCTCACGCCAAAACAGTCCGAAAGGTAGGACGGGTCTTGGAATAAGAGAATGGCTTTGCGAGTGCGGTGTCACTCATGACCGTGATATTAATGCGGCAAAGAATATTCTTGCGCTCGGGCTTGAGCGTCTAGTAGTAGGAATCCCCTCACTTTAGGGAGGAGAGGAAGTCAAGGCTGTTATTCCAAACCTATAAGTCAGAGTAAAAGGATAAATACGATTATTATCGTTGTAGTTTTGCTTTTATAAGCGTTGAGTTATGAAAAATGAGACAAACTTCGTTATACTCAAAATCTGAACCTTTTCTATTATTGGCATTTTGATAACTTTGGCATCTTGATAACTATTGCTACCTATTTCGTCGCTCGTTTTGTTTAGCGACTTTTCATTTTTGTATTTAAGGCTGTAACATGACCGTTACTCAAACTTCTAAACCTTTTGAACCTATTATTACCTCGTTATTGGATAACGACTTATATAAATTTACTATGTTGCAAGCCATGCTACATCAGTTTCCGCAGACCCATGGCGTTTATCGTTTTCGCTGCCGTAATAACGAAGATACGCTGTATCCATTGGCGGATATCAAAGACGATTTAGAGCAACAGCTAGACAGCTTGTGTGAATTGCGATTCTTAGAAGATGAGCTGGAGTATTTACGCGGATTGCGCTTTATGCGTTCAGACTTCGTTGATTATCTAGAATTGTTTAAGTTAAAGCGCCGTTTTATCACCGTTAGCACCGACGAAAAAGGCCGCTTGTTTATTGACATCGAAGGGCCGATGATTCAGGCAATGTTTTTTGAAGTATTTGTCCTAGCCATTGTGAATGAGCTATATTTTAGTGCTTTATCAAATGCCAGCGTTATTGAAGAAGGGCAACGTAGGCTAGATGAGAAAGTTGAGTTATTGCATCAGTATGCGGTAAAACAGGAAAAATATGATAATAATACACCGCCATTTATCGTCGCTGATTTTGGTACACGTAGACGCTTTAGCAAGGTTTGGCAAGCGCATGTGGTTGAGACTTTACATAACGCTGAACCGAAAATCGTCAGCGGTACGTCAAACGTTTATTTAGCAAAAAAACTCGGCATGACGCCAATTGGTACCATGGCACATGAGTTTATGCAGGCATTTCAGGCATTGGATGTGCGTTTGCGTGATTCACAAAAAGCGGCACTTGAAGCGTGGGTACATGAATATCGTGGTGATTTGGGTATTGCGCTGACCGACGTCGTTGGGATGGATGCATTTTTACGCGACTTTGATTTGTATTTTGCCAAGCTGTTCGATGGTCTGCGTCATGATAGCGGCGACCCGTATGTTTGGGGCGATAAGGCCATTGCGCATTATAAAAAATTAAAAATAGACCCAAGAACCAAGATTTTGACCTTTAGTGATGGATTGGATTTAAATAAGGCGTGGAATTTACATCAATATTTTAAAGGTCAAATAAGAACCAGCTTTGGCATTGGCACCAATTTGACCAACGATATGGGCATCACCCCGATAAATATCGTCCTAAAATTGGTTGAGTGCAATGGGCAGCCAGTTGCCAAATTGTCGGACAGCCCAGGCAAGACTATGATCAATAATGATACCTATCTTGCCTATTTGCGCCAAGTTTTTGAAGTCGATGAGCCAGAATAGAGCTGACTTAATTTAGTTTAAATGTCACTGTTCTCTGTGCTATCTTCTTCGGCGAAAGCGGCATCTAACGCTTGCTGCACGGCATTGATACGGGTTTCGCAAACGCGATAAGCGGCAATCGATTCCTCAACCGTTGTCATCAGATTATCGATATCTGGCTCATCTTGTTGCTGTAGCTCAGCGGCATTGGTTTTTAGAATAACATAAGCTGCCTTAAAGGTCTTTGGGGCGGCTTTTTTACGTTTGCGAGTAGGGGTTGTCATAAGGTTTCCTAATATTCACATTAGTTTAAGAAAAAAACATAGAAAGAAAAGTAGATAAAAAGTTGTTAAATATTTTAGTTTCAGGAGTCTGCTGCTGTTATAAATTTTCCTTGCTTGCTGTGTGACTTCGTCACTGTTCGAGGCTACGCAAAATTTATCCCAACAGCTGTGTATTTTTATGGCAAACAGACTATAACTAATTGGTCTTCACATCAATAATCTGTGCTTTTGCCTTACCATCTTTTAAGATGATATGTACCGTTTTCTCAGCATAAAGTTGCGTACTGCTGGTCAGTATCTGCTTGTCTTTTGCATCAGTGAGCATGGTGTAGCCTTGTTTAAGCACGCGAGAAGGACGATGCAAGAGCACAATATCGCGCAGATATTCGCTATCACGTCGTGCTTGTAGCAACTGCTGCTGCGCACTATGTATAATCGTCTTTTTTTGGTTTTGGCTATAACTTGATGCAATGGTTAATTGCTGATAAGCAGAATTTTGAGTTTGGACTCGCAGCTCACTGGTTCGTCTGGCTGCTTGTTTGACTTGGCGCTGGGCACTTTGCTGAATACTCTGCCAAGCATAATCACTGTCTTTTTGCAGGGCGGTCAGTTGACCAATCGTTTGCGACTGAATGTGACTCAACTGGCGTGTCGTTTGTTGCTCAGCGATATTCAGTTGACGCTGCGCTGCTTGTTTGATTTGCGCTTGGTATTGCAGCGTTTGCGTGACGAGCTGGGCTAAATGCGCCATGATAGCGGCAATCACTTTTGATGGCGTATCAAAGCTGGTATGCGCCACTTCATCTAAAATCACTTTATCACGCTCATGACCGATACCAACCCAGACAGGGATAGGCTGCTCGGCAACGAGGGCAGCAAGCTCATAATCATTGAGATACGCCAAATCACCAACCGCGCCGCCACCACGGATAATGACTAACAAATCTGGCAGGCGTTGATAGGTGTCGTAAAACTGCTGCTGGGCGCTGACGATAGCTTGTCGGATTTCACTTGGTGCGTGATTGCCCTGAAAGGTGGCGTGATGGTAATGGAAATGACAGGCACCTGTACGAGCTAAGCGGTCCGCATCGGCTTGAAAGTCGCCCAATCCCGCTGCTTTTTCAGGGGCAATGACTAAGACATGTTCGATATCAAATGGGACGGGTAGCTGCTGATTGAGGTTTAATAAGCCTTCGCCAGTCAAGCGGTCGACCATCTCCGCGTATTGCCGCGCCAAGTCGCCTAACGTATAGCTTGGGTCGATATCTTCAATAGTCAGTGAGAAACCGTATTGTGCATGAAAGCCTGCCGATACTTTGAGTAATACGGTCAAATCACGGTCAAGCGGCATACCGGTTGCGCGCTCAAACTTTGCTAAGACGCGCGCCGCTTTAAAGCGCCAAAGATTACCACGGCAGCTGGCAATAACTTTGCCGTCGTCATCTTTTTCTGCCAGCTCAAAGTAATAATGCCCACCTTTGCTTGATAGGTTGCGAATTTCAGCTTTAACCCATACGCGGTGATTAAAGGTCTGTTTGATGACCATATCGACCGCCGACAAGTAATCACTTAGGCGTAAAACCGTATCTTCTAAACTGACTTCCAGACTGTTTTCTTGCTCAGCCAGTTCAGCTTCCAAGGTCGCTAAATCTTTGGCAGGCACCAAAACTTTGTCTTTTTTAGAGCTGGCTTGTTTCATATTTGCTAGATTGGGTTTGCGCATAAGAGGAGACCAAAGGTAATCGAGGCTGAAAGGTTAACGACGTTAGATTAACTCATCAAAGTAAAGGTTGCAGGTATAAAAGACCAGACAGGATAGTTTACCCCAAAAGTGCCGCTACAAAAAGTAAAGCCAATAAGCCGCGATAAATATAGATGAATATAATAGCTATCTCACAAACTTATTGGCTAAAGGCTAAATAATGACGGCTTTATTGGCAACGAAAATTAATCATGTACTCATAATCATCTTTACGTGATAAATCTGGCGTGCCCGTCCCAAAGATTGAACCGATGACCGCGCCCGCTTGTCCGACCATACGGCCCGTTTGCTCATTTAAAATACCGTTATATTTGACTTTATCATCAACGATAATCACTTGTTTTCTTCCGCAAGTTTTTTGCGCACTGTCTATCGCATTTTGCTGGGCTTTTACTTTGCTCTCAGCGATGCCTGTGGTTTCATAAATCGAGTTAGCGCGCTGAATTACCGGTGAAGAAGGCGTGCTTTGACAGGCACTCAAAGCCAGAGCCGCAGCCAGTGTTGCTGTTAAAGTAGCGGTTTTATTAAAAATATTCATAATAGTTTCCTTTTTCCTATAAGTTCAATATATTACTCGACAACTTGTATGAATCTAACGTATTGCGACAAGGAGTGTCTAGGCGGTTATTGTGTGCAACGTTGCAGGTACACAGCAAATTACTTGAAATATAAACCATATCTAGGATAATTGAGGTATTCACCTTTAACCAATAAGTAAATTTATGCAACTGATTCCTGCTCCTGCTGGCGTGCTCGAAGTCGACGCGCTATGGCAACAAGACAATCCTAAAGATGCGAATACCGATACAGTGGCGCTGCTTTGTCATCCCAATCCGTTATTTGAAGGCACGATGAACAATAAAGTGGTCACGACCATGTATCGTTTTGGGCGTGATAGCGGCATGCATGTGGTACGTTTTAACTTTCGCGGCGTTGGCCAGTCAACCGGCGAGCACGACTACGCAGATGGTGAAGTAGTCGATGCGATGACCGTGCTACAATGGATTGCAGAGCAGACCAACGCTCGTAAGCTATGGCTAGGTGGCTTCTCCTTTGGTGGTTATGTGATAGCACGTGTCGCTGAGCAAGTCATGGTAGCGCCGCATATTTGGGGACTGGGTGATTTTGAAATAGCAAACGTCGCGCTTATCGCGCCCTCAGTCGAAAAAAATGACAGCAGTGATATCACTTTACCCATTGATAAAACCTTTGAGATATATGGTAATGCTGATGAAGTGATTGACCCAAATAATATGCAAGCATTCGCTGAGCGTTTAGGACTGGCCGTTAGTATCGTTGATGGTGCTGGGCATTTTTTCCATGGACGTTTATCTGAGCTAAAAGGTTTGTTGGAAGAGCATAGTTTTGGCTCTAAAGAGTCGCAGTAAAACCAGCTGGTGTCTTAACCAATTTATCTAAGCATACTTTTAGCTTTTTATATTTATTTTGTCTAATAATGAGTCGTATTATGAGTTTATCTCCCTTGCAACGTTATGAGCAGGCCATTAGCACTGATGAGTTTACTCGAGATGAGCAGCAATATCAGGCAATGAGCTATTTAGATGGGTTGTATCATCAGCTTAATGATAGCGTGGCGCAAAAAAAAGGCTTTTTTAGCTTTTTAAAGTCAAAACCTGCGGCTCCCAAAGGTTTGTATATGTGGGGCGGGGTGGGGCGCGGTAAAACGTGGATGATGGATATGTTTTACGACTCTTTGACCATTGAGCGTAAGATGCGCCAGCATTTTCACCACTTCATGCAGCGCGTCCATCAAGAGCTAAATAATCTACAAGGTCAAAGCGATCCGCTAGAAAAAGTCGCGGATATCATTTATGCAGAAGCACTGATTATCTGTTTTGATGAGTTTTTTGTCTCCAACGTCTCAGATGCGATGATTTTAGGTGATTTGTTTACCATGCTATTTAATCGCGGCGTGACTTTGGTCGCCACATCAAACATTGAACCAGCAGGGCTTTATAAAGATGGTCTACACCGTGATCGCTTTATGCCAGCTATCGCCGAAGTTGAGCGTCACACCACAGTGATGAATATTGATTCTGGTATTGATTATCGCCTACGTGTCTTACAGCAAGCGGAGTTATATGAGTCGCCGTTGACCAAAGCCAATCACCACTGGCTTGCCAACCGTTTCGCTAGCTTGTCTAACAATCAAAAAATCAGCAACGCGCCTATTACCATCAATGGTCGCGAAATCAAAATCAATGCCCGTACCGAAGATATTTTATTTTGTGACTTCCGTCATTTATGTATGGAGCCACGCTCAGCGTCCGACTTTATCGAGATTGCCAAAGAATTTAGCACGGTGTTAATCAATTCTGTGCCCGCTTTAGATGATGATTTGCGTGATCCGACCCGCCGTTTTATTTATCTGGTTGATGAGTTTTATGATCGCCGCGTCAAACTATTGGTAAGAGCAGAGCAGCCAATTCTCGAGCTTTATCAAGGACAAAAATTGGCCTTTGAGATTGAGCGTACACGTTCACGCCTGCTTGAAATGCAGTCAGAGGACTATTTGCGCATGGATCATCGCATCGAAGGCTCAGAAGCGGCGTAAGGCATATCGCTAATGCAGTTGCATAATAATAAATAAGGATAAAATATGAATAGTTCTGAAAATAATATGGATAACGGTAACGAACTGAACAGTAATAGCGAAGAAAATCAAGCCGAAAGCCCGAGAGAGGTAAACGCGCAAGTAACCAATGAACAGCTGATTAACTGGATTAAATCAAGACGTAGCATCGGCAATCTGAGCATTCCGGCACCGACAGAGTCTCAGATTAAAGCAGCTATTGACTGTGCGGTTACCGCTCCTGATCATAAAAAACTGCGGCCATGGCGCTTTATCGTCACTCAAGGTAATGCGCGTCATGACTTGGGCCGGGCCTTTTTAGCGGCTGCTGAAGCACAAGCGGCGCAAGCGGGCGAAGAGATGTCTGAGAAATCACGCAAGAAAACCTACAATATGCCACTGCGTGCGCCGGTTATTATTACAGTCGTCACCCACATGCAAGTTCATAAAAAAGTGCCACCTTTTGAGCAAATGCTCAGTGCCGGCGCGGCAGTGCAAAACTTAATTTTGGCACTACAAGCTCAAGGTTTTAGCACAGTTTGGCGTACGGGTTTATTGGCCAATGAGCCTGCCGTCAAAGCCTATTTTGGCGTTGGGGCAGATGATTATGTCACGGCTTTTGTTTATACTGGCAGCAGTCCGTGCGATATGCCCACGCGCAAGCCGATTGATATTGAGGCATTACTGCGTTTTGAGTCATAGCGTCCAGACAGGTCTATGATTACGGCGATGTTTCAAAATAGTAAGCGTTGCTATAACGTGATACAGCAAAGCAAAACAATGACCAAACTGGTCACGTTATTTCAATAAAATAACGGTTCTATATCAATAATTGTTGAAACATACCCTCAATCTCACTGTATACTCAGCACAAATTCTATTCATAATTCAGTCAGTCAATACGGATAAAATAATATGACCAGCGCTAATGATAAAAAGACAGATGCAAATATAAAGGACAGTCAAACGGACAATCAAGGTGCTGAAAAACAAAACAGTTTGCTATCCGGTATCATTGAGCGTGCCACCAAATCTGGGCTAGGGCGTAAGAAGTTAAATCCTAGCGCGGTTGAGTCTGCGGTGGCAAAAAACATGGCAGAAATCCATAACAATCCAACCAAGCTGCGTTTGGCATTTTTAGGTGGCGGTAGCTTTGGTACGGCAATGGCAAACTTGGCTGCCCGCAATGGCTGTGATACCACGCTGTGGGTACGCAATAAACGTACTGTTAAGGCTATGGCAAAGACGCAGACCAATAAAAAATATCTGCCCGGTTATAAGCTTGATGATCGGCTCAAATACAGCCACGATTTGCAAGCGGCGGTCAAAGATACCGATATTATTTTTATCGCTGTCCCAGGCCTCGCGTTTCGCGAAACCCTTAAAAGCATCGCACCCTTTATTAGCGGGCAATCTATTGTCTCTTTGACCAAGGGTATGGAAAAAGATACCTTTGCTTTGATGAGTGATATTATTAAAGATGAGCTGCCGGAAGTGAACTTTGGCGTGATGTCAGGGCCAAATCTCGCCATTGAAATCATGAAAAATATGCCGTCTGCTACGGTCATTGCCAGTGACTCTGAGCCACTACGCCATGCGGTACAAGCAGCATTACATAGTGCTTTCTTTAGAGTGTTTGCCAGTGACGATGTTCGCGGTGTTGAGCTTGGTGGCGCGCTAAAAAATATTTATGCCATTGCCATGGGAATGGCGGCAGCTTATGAAGTCGGTGAAAATACCAAAGCCATGATATTAACGCGCGGTTTAGCGGAAATGAGCCGTTTTGGTGTCCATGCCGGTGCCAATCCGCTGACCTTTTTAGGTCTGTCGGGTGTCGGTGATTTATATGCCACTTGTAGCTCAGAGCTGAGCCGCAATTACCGTATTGGTAATATGCTCGGTCGCGGTATGACCATTGATGCGGCGGTCAAAAAATTGGGTCAAACCGCTGAAGGCGTCAACACCATTCAGCAGGTACATGAAAAAGCCACCAAAGAAGGCATTTATATGCCGATTACTCATGCCTTGCATGCGGTCATTTATGAAGATAAAGCGGCACTTGGCGTTGCTTTACATCTCATGGAAGCAGGATTCCGTAGCGATGTTGAGTTTGTCATGGAGCATGACCATAGCAATGCTGCGCTAACGGCGCAAATGCAAACGGCAAGCAAGGCTAAAGATAAAAAAGATGATGATAATAAGTAAAGTACTTAGCAAAACGTCGCTTCAGCATAATAATTAAATAGCATTAGTATTGAAATAGTCAGGTAAACGTAACAAACAAGGTGGTTAAGATTATGAAAATTATCTTAGTACGTCATGGTCAAGCAGAAGATGAAACGCGCCCAGACAGTGCGCGGCAATTGACGGATTTTGGCCAACAGCAAGCGGCGGAAACGGCAGAATATATTACCACTCATTATCAACCTGATTGTTTTGTTGTGAGCCCTTATAAGCGGGCGCAGCAGACGCTAGCAGCATTACAGTTACGCGCTCCTAACGTGCCCTCACAAATACAAGAGAATATCACGCCGTCCGACGATGCCCATCAGGCGCTCATCGACATTGGTAATGTTGAAACGGAGTGTCTGGTGGTTGTCTGTCATATGTCTATTGTTGCTCATATCGCTGGCCTGCTGACGGGTGATTACCCTGAATCGTTTGCTTTAGCAGAAGCGCGCGTGTTTGAGATGGATTTTGTGCTGGCGGGTATGGCAACCGAGATAGACCGCTTTGTTCCAGAACAACCTTATTAGTATCAATCATACACATGCTCATAAGACATTTAAATGCTTGCTAGACCATAGCTTTAATAAATGACAGCTTTAATCAGCAATGACTCTAAACAACAGCTTTGATAATTAAGGACACATTTGGTGTTACATGTTTGGTTAAGAGCGCAGCACAGTCCTCTAGCGGTCTGGCACGAAGACATAAAACAATGGCAATTGGTCGACGGCTGGCAACAGCTACATGATATCTATGGTAGCTATAAAACCAATAGTCAAAAATCGGTTTGCCTGTATTTCCCATCAAGCCATGTCTTACAAGTAGAGTCTGAGCTAAATACGGCTCAGCTCAAACAATTAGGTATGAGCGGTAAACAGTATTTATTTGAAGAAACTTCTCTGACGCCGGTTGAACAATTAGCCATTCGCCAAGTGACTGAAAATACCAGTCATCATCTCTATGCTTTGGCTCAAAGCGATATCGAAGCATGGCAGCAAAGCGCCAAGCTTGCTGGCATGAACATCGTAGCATTATTGCCTGATTTTTTATTACTGCCAACGCCAGAAGAGGGTGCAGGTCAGCAGATTGTATTGTACCAAGATCAGCAAACCATGCTGCTACGCCAATCCTTACATCAAGGCATGGCGGTCAGTTATCTGCCTTTAATTTTTGAGCGTTTTCCGCATTTAAGCGAAGTGCTGCTATTACCAGCTATCGATGACGCCTTTGTAGATTCGAGCCACACGGCTGATAGGGTTAATGAGCCTGCGTTCGATGATATGGATTTAACCAAGCACGAAACTACTGCCAATGCCTTTACTCAAACGGCGGCAATGATTGCCGAGCATCAATTATTATTAACCACGCTAGCCGCTGCGCCTAAACCGCTTGAAATTCCTGAGCGTCATGCGCTGAACTTTTTTATTAAATCGACCGATTCGCAATTATCACCGTATCTGCGGGTGGCAATGATGGTGGCGCTCTCAGCACTGATATTACAGATGGCGACCGATGGGGTGCAATGGTATCAATATCAGGCGGCGACAGTGGCGACCAAAACTGAGATTGCCACCCAGTACCAGTCTTGGTTTCCTAGTGAGCCGCTTAGTGCGCGCACGAAATTACAAGTGCAGTTGCAACCAAAACTGCGTAGTGACAGCCAAGCGCCTAACGCTCACATAGCGGTATTATCACGTATATCACCGCTGATTAAACGGTCGTCATTACGCGCGCAGGCGTTAGTCATGCAGCCAACTGCACTTAGCTTTACACTGATTGCACCAGACCGCGGCAGTCTTGATCAATTTACCAATACGCTAGTTGCTCAAGGATTAAATGCTAAGTTGGAACAAGTCAATGGCAATGAGCAAGGGCAGTTTAGTGGTCAAGTAACCGTTGATGTGGTAGAAAACAATAGTAGCGTTAGCAATAAAGGGTAACCATGAAAAGATTACAACGCCTCGCCAAACGCAGCACTATGGTGGCTGACCCTAAAAGCAGTGCATTATCAACGCGGATGAGTAGCTTTCAAAATGTCTTACTGACACGTTGGCAAGCATTGTCTGCGCGTGACCAATTAGCCTTACTGCTATTGTCGGCATTTTTGCTGTTATTTGTCGGTGGTTATGGCGGCTATAGCGTCCATCAATCAGCAAAAGCGAGCAAAAATGAGTATCAAAAGCAGGTTGCTGACTATTTTTGGTTGCGTGCCCAAGCTGGTAATATTGATAGCAATGCGTTAAATGCTACCAATTCAGCAGATGGCGCTGAAGCGATGCCGCCGGCTAGCCGTATCAGTGCGCTGTTAAATAACTCAGGGATTGCTGATGCGCAGGTCATTGCAGCAGGCGATGCGGTGCAGCTGAGCTTTACCCATCCAAGCCAAGCGGTGGTGAGTGGCGCACTCGGTAAGCTTGAACAGCAAGGTTGGCAATTTACCCAACTGTCGATGCAACAAGACTTGGTTACCAAGGCCATTCAAGTACAGGCGACCGTGACTTCTTAATATTTTTAGTCAATTATGTAAGAAAAATATTTAACCACGTTAACGCTTTAACAATTACCACATTGAAAACCTGATAATTTGCCACAATAAAAATAACTACAGACCACAGAATATAACGAGTGACAGCATGATAAATAATTCTAATAATACGATGAGTGATGATAAACGCCGCTCTTTGACGACATATAACCATATCACCTATTTGCTTTATGTGCTCAGCTACTTTACCGCTGGGCTATTGTGGATTGTGCCTATCTTTATGAACTATGCCAAACGCCGTGATGCGGATGGTACTTGGCTTGCCACCCATTTTGATTGGCAAATCAAGACATTTTGGTACAGTATTGTCCTGTTCGCCATTGGGGTGCTTATTGTCGCCTTTGCCTTAGGCGGTTTTGGTGTCAGTATGTTCGCTGAAACCAACAACATTGCCATCGGCTCAGTATTATTGGCTATTTTAGGTTTTGTTATTATGGGCTTTACTTTTATTTGGCATCTGTACCGTATTGTACGCGGTTGGATTGCGCTTGCTGATGGCCGCCCAGTGCCTTAATCTGAGAATATGAATATCAATAAGTGGTAGATGTGGATAAAAATGCTGTCTGATAGGGGTTTCTTTACTAGGTTAAGTCAGTCAATTATCAGTATTAACGCTTATTTATTCGCAGGATAGGGCGTAATTTTCCTGATGAAACTTTGGTCTTATTTCAGTTAAGCTGATATAATCGCAGCGCTTGACCGCATTCGTTTTTCTTATTCATTCTTTCTTTTCAAGCAGGGTCTGTCATTACTATGTCTTACGCCTTACTTCGCCCTTTTTTGTTTAATATAGACCCCGAGCACGCGCATGAGATGACCTTGTCTTTATTGGATAAAGCTCATAAAGCGCGTGTGTTGGGCTTAGTATATGGTCAGTCAATGCAGCCAACCGACTGTATGGGCTTACAGTTTGCCAATCCTGTTGGGCTTGCCGCCGGTTTGGACAAAAACGGCGATTATATCGATGCATTAGCAGAGTTGGGTTTTGGTTTTATCGAAGTGGGTACGGTCACTCCAAAACCGCAAGTTGGCAATGATCGACCGAGACTATTTAGAATCAAACAAGCCGATGCCATTATTAACCGCATGGGTTTTAATAACGAAGGCGTTGATTACCTGATTGAAAACGTCAAACGCTGTAAATACCAAGGCAATATCGGTATCAATATTGGTAAAAATGCTGCGACTCCGGTTGAAAATGCGGCTGATGATTATGTCTATTGCTTAGAGCGTGTCTATCCGCATGCGTCTTATATTACGGTCAATATCTCCTCGCCGAATACCAAAAATTTGCGCGACCTACAAAGCGGTGAAGCGTTAACCCAATTATTAGCTACCATTAAAAATCGCCACAATCAGCTGGCAACCGAATATGGTTTTTATGTACCATTGGTATTAAAAGTCGCTCCCGATTTAGAGCCATTACAAGTGGATTACATCTCTAAGCAGTTGCTGGACTTTGAGATTGATGGTTTGATTGCCACCAATACCACGTTGAGCCGCGTGGGTGTCGAAGATTTGCCCGATAGTGAGCAAGCAGGCGGCTTATCCGGTCGTCCGGTCAGCCACATTAGTACGCAAATTCTACAACAATTCTCTGACCAGTTGGGTGGTAAGGTCACGTTGATTGGCGTTGGTGGTATCGATAGCGGTGACAAAGCCGTCAAAAAAATTGAAGCAGGTGCAGATTTGGTGCAGCTATATTCAGGACTTATCTATAAAGGGCCGGGACTGGTACAGTCTTGCATTCAATCTATCGGTGGCTATTACGATGCGATGGAAGGTTAAGATTGTTAAAACTGCAAGCTTTTCACCTTCACTGAAGTACACCAAATAAGATGCAAATGAGGCGATAAACATGAGTGGTTTAGATATTGTAATTGCTGTGGTTGTCCTGATTGGCTTATGGCGTGGTTTTCAGGTAGGTCTGATTAAGACAGCTGTCGGTTTAGTCGGTTGGTTTATCGCACTTATTGCTGCCACGCGTCTGGCAGGTTCGGTCGCGCCGCAATTATCAAGTATGGTAGAGAATCCTGTTTTACAAATGGCGCTGGCGTTTTTAGTGATTGTGATTGCTATTTTAGCCATTATGCATCTGGTTGCGTTTGTGTTTTCTGGCGTACTTAAAACCTTACGTCTTGGCGTCCTTGATAAAATGGCGGGCGGGGTACTTGGCGCGGCAAAAAACGTGCTTATGGTTTTGGTGGTGCTTAGCGTCAGCGCGCCATTGTTGGTACAAATGCCGCAGTGGGAAACCTCAGTGCTCGCGCCTGAATTACTGCCTTATGCGCCCATGGGTAAAGAGCTGGTCTCAGATATGTTTGGGATGGCATGGGATCAGGTCAATCAGTCTTAAATTTTATAGATCCAAAGGCATGCTAAGCACTTAAAAAAAACTATTCAAGCGTCTTTAATATTCGTAAAATACACCTCTATTTATCATCATTAACTCGTCTTATGGATAATTAGCCTTATCTATTGTCCGTAAGTCGTTATTCTTAGCAAGATCATCAGCGTTGCGGCAAAAGATAGGCAAACATTTAAGACAACCTTATCAGCCGTTATTGTGTTATCAATGTGTGGTACAAAATAGGATACAACTATGTGTGGAGTCGTTGGGGTCGCAGCTCATGAGCCGGTCAACCAAATTCTTTATGATGCCTTAACCATGTTGCAGCATCGCGGGCAAGATGCGGCAGGTATTGTGACTTTACAGGATGGGCGTCTTTATTTACGTAAAGAAAATGGCATGGTACGTGACGTGTTTATGAACCGTCATATGCTAAAACTGGTGGGTAAGTTTGGTATCGGTCACGTTCGTTACCCGACCGCTGGTACCTCAAGTAGCGCCGAAGCACAGCCTTTTTACGTCAACTCGCCTTATGGTATTACCCTTGCGCACAATGGTAACCTAACCAATGCTGAAGGTTTGGCAAAATCTTTGTATCAAGAAGATCGCCGTCATTTAAACACCGACTCAGATTCTGAGGTGTTGCTAAACGTGCTTGCGCATGAAATGCAAAATATCAATAAAACCCACCCGACGCCTACGGATATCTTTGCAGCAGTGACAGCGGTTTATAGCCGTATTGAAGGCGCTTATGGCGTGGTTGCCATGATTACGGGTCATGGGTTGCTAGCATTCCGTGATCCAAACGGTATCCGTCCGCTGATTTTTGGTAAGCGTATGGCAGCTAACGGTGGCACAGAATATATGGTCGCGTCAGAGTCAGTTGCGTTGACAGGTTCAGGCTTTAGCATTGTCCGTGATGTCAAACCAGGCGAAGCGATCTTTATTGATTTGGACCATAAACTGCATACGCATCAGTGCGTTGAGCAAAAAGAATACACGCCTTGTATCTTTGAATATGTGTATTTTGCCCGTCCAGATTCTATTATGGATAATATCTCGGTTTATAAATCACGCCTACGTATGGGTGAAAAACTGGCTGATAAAATCCTTGCTGAATGGGGTGAGGACCATGATATCGATGTGGTTATTCCTATCCCTGATACCTCGCGTACTTCAGCGATGGAGCTGGCGCTAAAAATGAATGTCAAATACCGTGAAGGGTTTATGAAAAATCGCTATATCGGTCGTACCTTTATTATGCCAGGGCAGCAGCAACGTAAAAAATCCGTGCGTCAAAAGTTAAGCGCGGTACCGCTTGAATTTAAAGGCAAAAACGTCCTCTTGGTTGATGACTCAATCGTTCGCGGCACGACTTGTCATGAAATTATCCAAATGGCACGTGATGCTGGTGCCCGTAAGGTATTTTTTGCCAGTGCTGCACCGCCGGTTAAATATCCAAACGTTTACGGTATCGATATGCCAGTGCGTAGCGAGCTGATTGCTTCAGGTCATAGCGTTGAAGAAGTACGTGAGATTATCGGTGCCGACCGCCTAATTTTCCAAGATTTGGACGATTTGATTGAAGCAGTAAAAGATACCAAGCATAGCAAGGTTGAAGGCTTTGATTGCGCGGTATTTAATGGCTGCTACATCACTGGGCAAATCAATGAAGCGTATCTCGATCATCTACAAGAGCAACGTAACGACACCGCCAAAACAGGCAAAAAAGGCGTGCAAATCGTTGCTGATACCCCAGTCGATATGATGGGCGTAGAAGAGTTATAATAGAATAAGTAACTCAAAAATGGTAGTAAGTAAAAAGGCTGGATTCGTAAAGATTCCAGCCTTTTTTATTAGCACAAATAAACGTAGTCAGTATGAAATAAAATGATGAATAAACAGCCATAGGTGGCTGGTATAAATTTTCCTTGCTTACTGTTATCACAGAGGTTACGAAAAATTCATCCCAGCCGCGCTGTATCTTTTTTAGGGTCAATATACGCTATACACTAAATTTTTAATCAGCCTAAAAAACGCGTAAATAACCACAAAAAGCCATTAATCGCCGCGATACCGACGATCATGCTGACCAGCAATTGACGACTAAGATGATAGATAAGTAGCACCAATAATAACGCGCCAATTTGTGCCATAAATAAATGTACTTCGGCACTATTTAAGCCAGCTTGGAAGCCAGCATCGCCTGACAAACCTTGATAAGAAAGGCTGGTTAAAATAAGTAATACCATCACTGACAGCGGCAAGCTTTCATTTAAGCGATGTAGCCACGGCGTATCTAGCAGCTTCTTAGGTATTAAAGCGGGCAGGGCACGGGTAATAAAGGTCACGGCTGCCATCGCCAGTGTGGCAAGAATCAAATAACTACTGCTCATTGCTGCCTCCTTGCACACTGCGCTGTAACCAAAAACCACGCGCTAAAATCAGCAGCATACAAATCGTAATCGCTACTAATAACAACCAATTACTGGTAAAGAACGAGGCAATCACTAAAGCAATGACGGCAATACCAATGGGGAAATAGCGTTTGATACTTTGGAATTGCTCATAAGCCAAAATGGCAAACAGACACACCAAGGCAAAATCTAAATGCGGTACCAAGTCACTGAGCGCGCTGCCAATCATCACGCCAATAGCGCTAGCAAGTACCCACCAGCTTTGATTAAACAGACTGATAGGCAAAATCAAGCGCGCTCTTGACTCAGGAGGTAAACTGGTCATCACTGAAAACGTCTCATCAGTAAGGGCAAATAAACAATATATTTTAGCGATTTTATTACTAGGCATCGCATGCAGCAGTGGCGCCGCATAAAACACATGGCGCAAATTAATCGCCGCGATATTACTGGCGATGCTGCTAATAGCCTCGCCAGCGCTCAGCATCTTCAAACAAGCATATTGCGCAGCGCCTGCATATAAGACCACACTTAGCATGATAGTAGCCCACACTGGCACACCAGCCACTTGTGCGAGCACACCAAAGGCAATCCCTGCTGGCAGATAACCCATGGCGACTGGCAAGCTTTTTTTAAAGCCTTCTGCCCATTCGTAATGATAAGCTTGATTTTGATTAATCTCATTTGATTGAGTAGTCACGTAATATCCTAATTTTTCTTACTTTTATGTATCGTTTATTATCTCTTTTGTGTTTATTAAACGCCTCATGTTAGCTAATTACTTTAATGGTCAAGCTTCAGGCTGCAATTTTTCATAGCTGCCTGTTTGATGGGCACGGTATAAAAACCCACCAAGAATCATCAATCTTAATAATAATAAGCACCAAACGCTAAGCCAAATACCGGTCATATCCCATTGCTGGTAGAGTAGCCAACTTAAAGGGAAAAAGATAAGCGCCAATATCAGCGCGGCATTACGAATGACGCTACCAGCCGTTAAACCAAAGAATATTCCATCGAGCCAATAAGCGCCAACGCCAACCAGTGGCAGTAGTACCGCATAAAGGTGATAGTCATAAGCCAGCGCAAAGACGGGTTCGATATTGGTCATAAAATCCAAATAAGTTGGCATCGCAAGCCACCAAATCGTGCTTAGCATCATGGCAAGGCCGTAACTGACCACGCCTGTGCGTTTGACGATAATACGAAAGTGCGGCCAATCGCGTCGTCCAGCTGCTTGTCCGCTCAAGGTTTCTGCCGATACCGCCACGCCGTCAAGAGCGAAGGCTGAGATGCTTAATACCTGCAATAAAATAGCATTGGCGGCCAAAATAACATCGCCGCTTTGGGCAGACAGTCGGGTAATCCAAGCAAAGCTTAGGGTTAAAATAAGCGTACGGATAAAAATATCTTTATTTAATGAGAATAGCCTAAGCATCTTATCTTTGGTAAAGTGGTCTTTATTGGCATTAAATAACGCGCGCCAAGAGATTTGTAGATGTCGACAGCTGAGCCACAATGCTAAGACTACCCCAAGCCAAAAGGCAATGGTCGTGCCTAATGCTACCCCAACCAAGCCCATCTGCAGCACATAAACAAAAAACAAGGTCAGAATAATATTAAGCAGGGCGATAAAGCCTTGCTGATAAAGCATATAGCGGGTTTTGCCTTGACCGGCAAACCAGCCGATAAAGGCAAAATTCATCAGCTCTGCGATAACGCCCCAAAAACGGACGTCCAAATAAGTTTTGGCTGCACGACCGCTATCAGGATTGGCAGAAAGCGCTTGCAAGCCAAAATCAATGAGCCAAGGTTTTGCAATAAGTAGCACTGCGCCAATCATAAACGCAAGTAACAAAGCCCGCTGCAAAATTGATAGCAGCGGCGATTGCGTTTGTTTATGCGCATCATTATGAGCCAGCTGACCGAGTGCTTGTGCGGACAGTCCAGATGACGCGTATTGCAAAAAGTTAAAGCTGACTAATATCAAAGACAGCAGCTGAATAGCCAAACCCATGCCAGCAAGCTTGGCCGTGTCATTCATATTACCGACAATAGCTGTATCAATGACACTTTGTAGTGGCATCGCAAGGTTAGCCAATAATACAGGTAAGGCAATCGCGATGATACGCGCATAGCGAGTATCAATAGGCGGCATAGCACTTGGCGGCAGGGTAGATGACATAGCTTAGTCGCTTATATAACCATATAATAAGACAGAAAAGTTTAGTGATGACTTATCGAATAGTATTAAAAGATGGATAAAAATAGTATAAAGACAAAAGCACCTAGAGTTTAGGTGCTTTTATCGTGATAACGTTTGCTAAACAACTAAAAGTCTAGTGATTGGCTTTTATACAAGCGTTAGTCTTGCTCATACATTTTTGGATCATTAAAAGTAACGATTTCTTCTTCAAACTCAGGCTTTACTTTAACGATAAAGTCATCACGTGATAAGCCCATTCTTAAAGGAATAGAGCTTGCGATATAAGTTGAAGAATAAGTACCCGCAAGTAGACCAATAAACAGGGCAGCCGAGAACCAGAATAAGCCATCACCGCCTAAGAATAGCATCGCGATGACAACTAACAGTACCGTTGAGATAGTCATAATCGTACGGCGTAGTGTCTCTGTCAATGATAAATCAATCGTTTGACGCGGCGTGATACCACGCACGCGGCGAAAGTTCTCACGGATACGGTCATAAACGACGATCGTATCGTTTATTGAATAACCAATCAATGCCAAAATAGCAGCTAGGACGGTTAAATCAAACGGAAAACCAAATAATGCAAAAATTCCGATGGTTACGATAGCATCGTGGAATAGCGACAATACGGCACCAAGCGCCAGCTTAAACTGAAAGCGTAGGGCAACATAGCCCAGCATACAAGCCAATGCTAGGGCCAATGACATGACTGAGCTTAGATAGATGTCGTTACCGACTTGGCTACCGATGATATTAACGTTACTGATTTCAACATTATTATTAGGTAGAGTCAATGCTTCGCTCAGGCTGGCGTTCAGTCCATCGACGTTGTCAGACTGTGGTGGTAGACGTACTAAAAGCTCTTGGCGCGTACCTAGATACTGAACGACCGCATCGTCAAAGCCATTATCAGCTAGGGCGTTTACCACGTCGACTTGCTCAACAGGCTGCTCATAACGCACATCTGCTGACACCCCGCCGGTGAAATCAAGACCTAGGTTCAAGCCATTGACCGCAATCGCGATAATACTACCAATGACCAAAAGCAGCGATAGAAGTGCCATCGGCTTTTCTAACTTCATAAATGGGATGATACGTTGATCGCCAATGGCTTTGATACCACCTTCTGCGTAAGCAGCGGCATCTTCGGCAGAACCACCTAACATCAAATTAGGATCAACCGCTGCTGTGTTACCAGATGCTTGGGTCGCCAAGGCTTGATTTTCTTCCCCACCGCGGCGGGTTTTTGAACCGGTCGATTTAGAGGTTCTAGGATTATTAGCTTGCGTATTACTGCCTTTGCCATCACGGCGCGGTTTTTTACGGCGGCGCGTACCAGTAGTATTTGCTTCACCGTTTGAGCCATTTCGATCTGGGTTATTTTCTTGTTCTAGCGGATTGTTATTATCGATAGCCATAGTTTTCTCCTAACCGATGCTCAGACGTTTGATAGATTTGCGCTTGCCGTAAGCAATTTGTATCAGCGCACGCGTTACCAAAATGGCGGTAAATAGCGAGCTGACAATACCAATCGCGAGGGTAATCGCAAAGCCTTTAATCGGACCCGTACCTATCGCAAATAAAATAAAGGCGACCAGTAAGGTTGTGATATTGGCATCGAAAATACTACTAAAAGCACGGTCAAAACCTGCGACGATGGCGGATTTTGGCCGGACACCATTTGCCAGCTCCTCACGTATCCGCTCAAAGATCAGCACGTTGGCATCGACCGCCATACCAATGGTCAAGACAATACCAGCAATACCCGGTAAGGTGAGTGATGAGCCTAAGATTGACATGATGGCAATGATAATAATGACGTTAATTGCTAGGGCCACGTTGGCGATGACGCCAAATAAGCGATAGAAAACAATCATAAAGGCGAAAACTAATAAATAACCAACTTGGGTAGAGAATAAGCCTTTTTCAATGTTTTCTTGACCGAGTGATGGACCAATCGTCCGCTCTTCCACGAAATACATCGGAGCTGCTAATGCACCTGAACGTAGTAAAAGAGCAAGCTCAGCCGCTTCCGCACTACTATCAAGTCCAGTAATACGGAATGACGAGCCTAGTACCGCTTGGATATTGGCACGGTTAATCACTTTGGTTTCTGCATACGGTGTACGTACTTCAACCGTCTCACCAGTCGCTGGGTCTTCTTTATAAGCGATACGTTGTTTGTTTTCAATAAACAGAACCGCCATTTGTTTACCGACAGCAGTACGGGTAGCATTTTGCATCAGCTTACCACCAGCGCTATCTAGGGTAATACTGACTTCAGGCGAGCCATTTTCATCGATGCCTGTCTGAGCATTGGTGACTTTATCACCGGTGACAATCGCTTGGCGCTCGAGTAATACTGGCGGACCATCGAGTGTTTCAAAGGGAAACGCTTCAGTGCCAGCAGGCGGAATACCGCCCATATAGTTTTCAGCACCTTCAGCAACCATACGGAACTCAAGGTTGGCCGTACGACCAAGAACACGTTTTGCCTCAGCGGTATCTTGTACGCCTGGGAGTTCAACGACGATACGGCTAGCACCTTGCGATTGTACCAAAGCTTCAGTCACGCCAAGCTCAGCAATACGATTACGTAGAGTGGTCAAGTTTTGGTTGACCGCGTAGCTATTGATTTCATCTAAAGTGGCATCGTTATACGCTAAAATCAGCGCAGGACCTTGCTCATCAATCGAAGACTGTAGCGTGAAAGTATTTCCCATCGAGCCTTGTAAGATGTTTTGCGCACGGTTACGGGTATCGGTATCAGCGAAATGCAGCACCACGCCACGTTTTTCGGTTTTGATACCTTTTACCGCAATACGCTCAGCACGTAAGTCACGGCGCATATCACGACTGGCACTGGTCAAACGCTGCTCGAGCGCTTTATCCATATCCACTTCTAGTACAAAACGTACTCCGCCGCGCAAATCAAGCCCGAGCTTCATCGGTTTTGCACCGATATCACGCAACCACTCTGGGGTCGTTTGTGCCAAGTTTAGTGCGACCACATAGTCCTCGCCCAAATTCTGACGCAGCACTTCCTGAGCTTTTAGCTGATCGACTGGATTATCGAGACGCACCAGCGCGCTGTTGCCCTCAAAGGTACCATCATGATTATTGATGCCAGCCTCTTCAAGTAAGCTTTTAGACTGGGTCAAAATACCTTCAGATAGCTGTGTACCTGCTGCGGCACTGGTAATCTGTACGGCAGGTTCATCAGGATAGAGGTTAGGGGCCGCATATAGACCGGCAATGATAAGCACGACGGCGATGAGTAAGTATTTCCAAGCGGGATATTGCATAATCACTTCTTTAAGTTGATAAACTACTGGCGACGCAGGCCACAAGTTAGCAGATGGGAAGTTAGCGATAACAATGGCAGGTGATTAAATGGAGAGCTACTGTTGTATAGTAGTAGTCGTACTAAATTCTGCACCACTGCGATCATCCGCGATGATAGTAAAGCAAAAAACGGTTAAGCGTAAACAGTTAAGCTAAAAATGACCGTAAATAATGTACGGTCATTTTACAGTCATTACAACCAATAATTAATAACTGGCAGCAATTAAGCTCAATAAAAGTTTGTCAATTATTAAATTCTAAATGACAATTAAACGCTTTCAATCGTGCCAGCTGGCAATACTGAAATCACGGACGCACGTTGCACTTTAACATCGGTATGGTTGTTTAAGCTCACTACCGCATAATCGCCTTCCAATGCCTTGATACGGCCCATAAGACCACCAGCAAAAATGATTTCGCTGCCAACGGTCAAAGCGTTGACCATCGCGCGGTGCTCTTTGGTACGCTTAGACTGTGGGCGAATCACCAAAAAGTAAAAAATGGCAAAAAAGGCAACCGGCAACAAGATTTGACCAAACATTGACGCAGCGCCGGCAGTTTCTGGTGCCGCATGGGCCGCTTGAATGAATAAGCTCATAATTTCTCTCAGTAAGTCATAGATAAGAATAAATTTACACGCATAGTAACAAAAAATCTCAGGCTTGGTAACTGTTAATCATAGGCTGGGGGCGTTTTTGTTAAAACTCACGGACTAACCATGACCGTTATAATGGTGGGCGTTTTCTTATTATAAAGGATATAAGGATAAGTTACTGAGCAGACAAAAAAGCCAAATGTTAAGTTAACATAAAGCTATGATAAATTTATATTAACTTTATCAGTTTAAAATTCCGTGGGCATAAATTTCTAGGCAATTGATAAGTATAGTGATTTATTGCGAAATGCTATTATTAACATTGATATTAAACAAGCTCTTATCATAAACCAAATGGCTGTATAATAGAGTGGTTTGAGCGCGTTTTTAGTGATTGGGTAGAAATGCATTCGCATTTATCGGCTATTATTTTCTATCTGCTGGCGCTTGCGCATGATATATTGTGATTTCCTTTTTCTTCTTTGTTTAGGTTACCTAACTTGTTTACCTTTTTTATGTCTGTACCTCGCTTATACCGTCCGCGCGCTTGCCGCAAAGACGCTTCTGCTGAACCTCCCCCGACGATGGGTGGCAATGGTCGCTCTTATGTGACCAGATTTAATAGTAAATCGTTTTTCGCGTTTATTTTATTGCTAACTTCTGTGCTACCACAAACGGTTTGGGCGGCGGGCGAGGTAGCAAATCCTACTGCTAGTAGCGTGCTACTGCTTATTTTATTTGTGCTCATTGCCATTGGCATCTCGTTTATCTGTTCGCTCGCCGAGGCGGCACTCCTCAGCATGACGCCGTCATATATTGCTGACTTGCAAGAAACGAACCCAAAAAAATCCAACATGCTCAAACGCCTAAAGGTCGATAATATCGATCAGTCGTTGGCAGCCATCTTAACGTTAAACACCGTGGCCCATACTTTAGGTTCTATTGGCGCGGGTGCGCAGGCGACGATTGTTTTTGGTAGCGCTTGGTTTGGACTTTTTTCGGCGTTCATGACCTTGGCTATTTTGTTTTTATCCGAAATCATGCCAAAAACCCTAGGCACTATCTATTGGCGTCAATTGGGCGGCATGGTTGCTTATTTTGTCCGCGGTATTATTTTGCTGCTCTATCCTTTGATTTGGTTCTCAGAAAAATTAACCAAACTACTGGTACGCGGTAAAGAGCCGCAAGCGTTTAGCCGCCGTGAATTTGCGGCACTCGCGAGCATCGGCGAAGAATCAGGACAGATTGATCCGTTAGAGTCACGTATTATTCGTAATCTATTGGCATTTGGGGCGATTAAAGTTGAAGATATCATGACCCCGCGTTCGGTGATGCTTGCATTTGAAGAGCATAAAACCGTCGCTGATTTATTGGTTGATCGGCCAAAACTGACCTTTTCGCGTTTGCCAATTTATGATGGCGATTTGGACAACATCACCGGTTTTGTCTTAAAAACCGACATGCTCTTAGCAAAATTTAACCATGCCGCTCATAAACCATTGACCCAGTTTAAGCGCGACATTACCTTTGTATTTTCAAAGATGAAGTTGTTTGATTTATTAGAGCTGATGCTAAAAAACCGAATTCATATCGCTATTACCGTTGGTGAGTACGGCGAAGTTAAAGGCTTGGTAACTTTAGAAGATGTGTTTGAAACTTTATTAGGGCTTGAAATTGTCGATGAGATAGATCGCGTCGAAGACATGCAAGCTTTGGCTCGGCAGATGATGGACAGACGCGTTGAGCGTTTAGGCATGAAGCTCAGCGATGATGAAAGTTATGAAGACGGTCATAATGAACATAAGCATGAGAAAAATGGTCATTAAAGATTGGATTAAGCAGATAAATGCACAGGACTGTTTTGCGTGAGATTCGCAATAATCACACAGGGTGTCACATAGCTGTGAGAATTGGGTGATAGGCTAAAACTAACATAACAATGTGTCGTTAATTAACCTAAGCTTTACACACAAATACCCTTTAAACACAAAAGAATTATAAGGGCCTGATAGATTTAGATCTTAAGTCAATATATGACCATAATCTATAGCCATAATATTACTTGGCTTTAACGACACATGAAGTATTACTAAGGAATATCATGAAACGACTATGGGGAAAAGGGCTGCTGGCTCTATTGATAAAAAGTGCTGGCGTGACAGCAGTAGTGGCCGCTGCTAGCGCTATAAGTATCAACGCGCAAGCGGCGACCATGAGCAATGCACTGGTACAAAACTATGCCGCTGCTATGAAGTCAGCTGCCAATAGCCAAAACTCCAACCAAGTGGCGCGCTTGGTGTCAGATGATGCGCTGATTTCGATGTCCAGAAAAGGCAAAACCACCAGCCTTGATAAAGACGCTTATCTGCAACTACTGCAAAGAAGCTGGCGTGATACGTCAAATTATCACTACGATATTACGGTGGATAACATTGTGATTACGGGCGATCAAGCAAAAGCCAATGTCACCACCAATGAAAGCTGGGTAAAAGACGGTCAAAAAGTTTCATTTGTTACTTCATCGCGAGTCACACTGACGTTATCTACGGGTAATGCGGTGCTTTTACGCGCGGTCTCACAAGTGACCATCAACTAAAAATTAGTCATATATCAAGTTCTGTATTATGAAGTAAGCCATCAAAAGATAAGGCAAATGACTTTTTGCGCATTATCTTTACGATTAGGCTGGTTTTTGTTTGATATTGCGTACTATACTGTCGATTAACTTTATTTTATCACTTATTGTTGTTAGGAAACTTCCACTATCATGTCTACTGTGTCATCAAAATCTCGCTCCTTTATCGCTTTACCATTGACGCTGGCGGTGTCGACTTTACTTATCAGTGCTTGTAGTAATACCTCAGCGGTAAAAAAGACGGGTACGACTGGCAGCTCAGCTGTGGTTAACAAACGTCCCGCTACCCAAGTGACTAAACCAAGCACGGGCGCTGATTATTCGACAGCTTTTTTGGATGCTGAAAGCTTAGATGAGCTGGCAGATTTATTAGAAGCGACTGATATGACGATGGTTGAAGGTAATAAACTTGCTATTCAACAATATGGTGATTTGTGGAATCGCTTGCGCGCAGGCTACCGTATGAATGGTGGACGCCCTGTTTATAATCAGCGTATTGAAGCGCAAAAAGGTTGGTTTACCAGTCGCCAAGACTATCTAAACCGCTTGACCGCTCGTGCCAGTCGCTATCTTTACCATACCGTTCGAGAAGCTGAGCGCCGTAATATTCCAACCGAACTTGCGTTATTGCCAGTGATTGAGAGCTCCTACGATCCAAGTGGTACCAGTAGTGCCGCCGCCGCCGGTTTATGGCAGTTTATTCCAAGTACCGGACGCATTTATGGTCTAAATCAAAGTAGCACCTATGATGGTCGCCGTGACGTGATTGAATCAACGCGTGCCGCTTACGACTTTTTGACCGCATTGCACAATCAATTTGGTAGTTGGGAGCTGGCATTAGCTGCTTATAACGCCGGTCCTGGTCGGGTGCAAAAAGCCATTGATGCCAATGCGGCGCGCGGTTTGCCAACCGATTACTGGTCGCTCAGACTACCGACTGAAACCATGAACTATGTACCGCGCTTTTTAGCGGTTGCCGAAATCGTTGCCAAGCCTGAGCAATATGGCGTCTATCTGCCTGCTATCGCTAACCGTCAGCATTTCCGTAGTGTACCGGTCAATTATGGTGTGAGCCTAGCGGAAGTGTCGCAAGTGACAGGGGTTAGTTACGATGAGTTAGAAAGGCTGAATACGGCGCTGACATCAGCGCGCGTCGACGCATCAGGGCCGCAGCGTATTATCATTCCGAACGATGTCAGCTTGACGACAGATGCTAAGCTGAGCTCGTTAAGAGGTAATGGTAGCAGTAACGTGATAGCTTCTAGTAATACGAGCACGAGTACAACGCCTAGTTATTCAGGCTCAACCACACCAAGCTACAATAATAAACCATACACCAGTAGTGGCTCGTTACCGACTACCGGCAGCGCCCTTGCAGAGTATGCCGCGAGCGCAAGCGTACCACAGCAGACCACCAGTTATATTCCGCCGACGGCTTCACCGACCAGCAGCTCCGTTTACAGTAACAACAATACCGTCCGTACTGAGCCACCGCTGACGTCTGCTGAAACCAAAAAGATTAACGCTGAGTTAAAGAGCAGCAACAGCTTACCGACCACATCGGCGCAAATCACGCAAAACAATACTATCATTCAAGAGCCGCCATTAAGTAAAGCGGAGCGTGATTACATTGCCAATCAGATTCGTATCAGTACGCCTGAAACCAATGTCGTTAACGCCGATGGTAATATCAACCTATCAGCCGTTCAGACGCAGCAATCTATTTTAGAGGCAACTGGGCAAGAGAAGAAACTGAGCTTCCCGAAAAAATCGGCTAGCAAACCAAAACCACAAGGCACGCGTACTACCTATACGGTTAAGCGTGGTGATACCTTGGCGAATATCGCCAGCCGTGCTGGTGTTAGCTGGCGTGATATCGCTGAATGGAATCAGATAGATGCGAGTGCCAATCTGTTGGCTGGCAGTACTTTATACCTATACAACGCTAAATCTATCGAGCCATTGAGTAGTGCGAGCAATACCACTAGCCAGCCTGAAAGCTATATCGTTCAAGGTGGCGACACGCTAATCGGTACCGCCAATCGCTTTGGTTTGTCAGTGACTCAGCTCGCCACCTATAATAACTTGAGCAGTAGAGCAGACTTGCTACGCGGACAAAAACTGTGGTTGGTGCCTGGTAAAGTCACCGCGCCTGCTGCCACGCCTGCTGCGCCATCAACCAAACCTAGTAAATCTAGTACGGCTACCAAAAACTATAAAGTTAAGCCGGGCGATGGCTTGATTGCGCTATCTCGTCAATTTAATGTACCGACCACCACCTTGGCAAACTTAAATAATATGGGTACGACGGACTCACTATACGTCGGTCAAATCTTAAAAGTGCCTGCCAATGTAGACTTTACTGCCGCAAATACTAGCTCAAGTAGCGCTAGCAATCCTGTGAAAACCAGTGCTCCTACAAGTATAGTGGCAACGACCAACTATAAGGTCAAATCGGGCGATACTTTAATCGGTATTGCAAATAGTGTTGGTATCAGTCCTGAAGAGCTAGCAGCCGTTAACCCTAACTTTGATGCTAGGGCACGCTTACAACGTGGTCAGACAATCAAAGTGCCGGTTTCAAAAGATTTGGTCGATCGTCAACTTAATGACAAAGCGGTCAGCTATAAAGTGAAATCAGGCGATACGTTAACGGGCGTGGCGCAGCGCTATAATATCGGTTTAAGTGATTTGGCCGCCGCCAATAATTTGAAAACCAATTCTAATCTGATATTGGGTCGTACGATTACCATTCCTGCAAATGGTACGGTCAGTGTTACTAGTACGTCTAACAGTACTGCTACTAGTAACAATAGTAAGAGCAGCACCGCAAGTACAGAAACAGCCAGTAGTACCAGCACTGGTAAAAAACTTGGTAATACCGAAAGCTATAAAGTAAAAGCGGGCGATGGTCTGATTGCGCTAGCACGTCAGTTTGGGATATCGGTAGAGGATTTGGCGGCGACCAATAATTTGGCGACCAACGCCCAGTTACAACGTGGGCAGACCATCAAAGTACCAAAAGCAACCGTCAGCTATACCGTAGGCTCGGGTGACAGTTTGATTGGCCTAGCACGTAAGTATGGCGTATCTACCAAAGAGCTCGCTGATATGAACAATATCGCTGTCGATACCATGCTGCAACGCGGTCAACGTTTAACCGTACCGAATCGCTAATGTAGAATGTAGTCGCATTTGACAAATTTTAAGCATTAAAAAAAGCTGCTCTAATTAAGAGCAGCTTTTTTGTTGGCATTATTTTGTTCAAGATTTAAGACTTTATTCAAGGTTTAGAGCCTTTAGCAAAATCATATTAAACCGTTTGGGTTTTAATGGTTTCAAGATAACTTCTAATATTACTCACATAATGCATGGCCTGACCATAACGGCTGTTTGACGCTCTGTTTTCTGACAAATAAGCATATATGTTTGCCCAGCTTTTATCATCGATGCCATTGGCGCTCAATTTACGCTGGATACCTTTTACAGCATTTGGACCCATATTATAAGCGGCAAGGGCAAACCAGATGCGATCAGTCTTTGGTACATCAGCGAAATCGGCTTTCATTTGCTCCAAATAACGAGCACCGCCACCAATACTTTGATACGGGTCAACGCGATCAGAGACGCCCATCGCCTTAGCGGTATTATTGGTCAGCATCATGATACCGCGCACGCCAGTCGGAGAGACGGCATTGGCATTTAAATGCGACTCTTGATAGCCCATGGCGACCAGTAGCTCCCAATCATGATTATAATTGCGCGCTTGCTCTTGAAACGATGACTGATAATCAGGCAACTTTTCTGTCAAGGTCTTTTTAAAATGGTCTTGGCTATAAGCGTCTTTTAATAAGTTCTGATTATAAAACGCCGCCAATTTTTGCGTGTGTTCAAGCTTAATACTATCACATAAAAAGTAACTGGCTTTTTGCGATAATGGATCGTTGGCAGAATTAAATGTCCAACTGACCTTAGGATGCAGCCCATTTTTAGTCAAGCTGGCATCATAGCCGCAGCTGACATTGACAGAAGCTAAATCTAACTGGCTTTTTAGCTGGGTGCTGGCGGTGGTCAAAGCTATATCGGCATCGCCTGATTTTAAAGCTCTGAGCGCTGCTTCTTCGCTAGCATAGGCTTTGAGATTGATGTTGACGCCAAGCCCATCTGCATAGCTACGCACTAAATCATAGCCAAAACCGTGCTGAAAGCCGTCGGTTGCAAAGTAGGTGCTGTCACCCGGTACAGCAGCAACCGTTAGAGTGTTTTCTAACATAACGTGCGCATAGGCAGGCACAGGCGCGTTCATCGTGGTCAAGCTCTCAGCCGGTAAAGAGAGCAGAGCGATGCTTGATACTTGTGCCAATTTCTTGGTTTTGGAAAATTTGGTTTTGGCGCAACCAGTCACTTTGATAGGTGCAACTGCTGGAACGAAGTTACTTTTGGTGTGCAGTAAGCGCTTAGATGGACGCAGTAAATAAGAAATACGGCGTTTGGCCCCTTGCGCAGATACTTTCACACGGTAAGTAATACGCTGCATGGATGTCTCCTGATTTTAGCCATCCTTCATACCATAAAAATGCTTAATCAATTTATGCGGCTTATATAGTTATAAAAAGCGTATGGCTATATAAGTGGCATAAACTGGCGTTACATTTTAGATCACATCAGCCTGATAAATAGCATAAGGTCGCTGTCATCTTGTTTACATATGGCGCTGCTAACATCAAATATATAACCGTTAGCACAACCATCTTTTTATCATTTAACGCATAGGTAGCTACTTTTTAGAAGATAAAACACGCACTTCAAACATCATTCTAAAAAAAGACGCACCACAGCGCGAAGGGTATAAATCGGATGATTCCTTCATCGCTATAAAATGAGTTAGTGATTAAAAGACTGGCTATAAAACCATATGAAACATAGGTAAGGTCATGAATAAATTATTGAGACAAATATACAGCATAAGCGCCGTACAACTGCACTTAATCGTTGCTGCGTTTATATTAATCACGAGCTACTCTTTAAATCGATTGTAGTAGAGGAGCGGGCTAATAATATGGTTTGCTCAGCGATAAAGATGAGTAATACCCCTTGTCTGCTAGCGAGTAAAAAAAACACCATCAGAGAAATTTTGCTCTAATCTTATCGCGACGCTAAAATAAAAATACTGTTTAAAACCACTGTCTCATCAGCTAAATAAGGCAAAGAGAGTATTTAAATGATCACCGTTAAAAACCTTATTAATTTATTAAAAAATAGAGCTTTAATCGATGAAAAAAATTTTAGCGCCATAACCGGAAGCTATAAAAATGGGAAGTCTCATGACAAGACATTCTTTCTTCAGGAACTAATATGCGGATATTCATTATATTATTCAAGTAGATTTAATAAATTAGCGATAAAACTTAACAATAGCACTATAAACGGTAAAAAACGCCTTTGTTTTGGCTGACCCAGTGACAAAAAGTGCTATAAGAAAAGATTGCGCCTAAGCAGCATTTTCTGTATTTGACGCAAAATATTAATATTAACGCTTAATAAACTTAGTGCTTCAACTGAGAAAAAACAATTGTAGGTAGATAAAACTGTTTGATTATCAAGCGGAGCTTAATGGTTAGGCTGGGTTATCAATGTCAATAAAAGTCACGAGCAAGCCAAATTGCTCAGCCAGTAGTTCGCCCAACGCTTGAATACCGCCGCGCTCGGTCGCATGGTGACCGCAGGCAAAGTAATCAATGCCAAGCTCACGGGCGCTATGGGTAGTGCGCTCTGATATTTCACCAGAAATATAAGCATCACAGCCCATCAATGCTGCTTGCTCAATCATATCTTGCGCGCCGCCCGTGCAGATACCCACGCGTTCAATCAATCTGCTGTCCGCTTGCGTAGGCTCAGCGTTGGTTGCGGCGTTATAGGTGGCGGGAATGTGTAATGGCACCCGACCTAAAGCAGCGGTAATCTGGGTAATAAGGTTTTGAGCGCTTTGCGGCTGGCAGCTGGCAATATTGCCAACCGGATGCGACTCATGCGGATAAAGCGCACCGATGATATTCATATCGAGTAACTCAGCAAGTTTGGCATTATTGCCAATAATAGGATGGGCATCGAGTGGCAGGTGGTAGCCAATCAAAGAAATGCCATGCTGCATCAGTTTGCGAATACGTTGACCTTTCATGCCTGTGATGGTCTCAGGCTCGCCTTTCCAAAAATAGCCATGATGCACCACGATAGCATCGGCGTTATCAGCAATCGCGGCGTCAATCAACGCCTCACAGGCGGTGACACCGGTGACAATACGACCGATAGGTCGCCCGCCATCTACTTGCAAGCCATTTGGTGCATAGTCTTTAAAGGCTGCTGCTGATAAGTAGTCGTCACAAAAATCCGTCAAAGCTTGTGTGCTAATCGTCTTATTTGGCGTTTGGCTTGAAAACTGACTTGAGAACTGATTTGAAAGCTGGTTTAAGGTTTCGGTCGAGCTATTGTGTTCGGTCATGGTCTTTCCTTATAATTGTTGCCGTTACGGACGGTTCTTGATTGTTTGTTATTTACAAATTTCAAGCGTTCAATGCAGTAAGTATTGCCGCTAAATAAGCAAAATATCTGTTTATAATTAACTTTGCTCTAAGTCGTTAGGGTGTTTAATAGCGCCATTTTAGCATGGTGCTGTAAAAGAGTAGATAACGCGGATAACTGAAACGGTACACGATACGTTACTATTTATCGATGTTGCCAGTTATAATTTGCATACCTGAATCTATAGAATCCGTAGCGCTTATATTATTCAATCTTGTCTTAGGTATTACTAGGCATCATTGCCCAACGAGAAGCGTTTGCGTATAGTTATCATTCATTCACTGTTTTTACCAAACTGTTTTCACAAAACTATTTTTAAAATAGAGAGGTTTTTATATGTCGTCATCTCGGAATACCAATAACAATAACAAGGCCGGCGCGTTAACGTGGTTGCCTTGGGTTTTGTTGCTGATAGTGGTTGCAGCGTTTATTTGGTTGTTTACGAGTATGAAGACGGCATCAGAGCAAGCGTGGGAGCCGCCTAGAACCATGCCTGCCGAGCAGCAAGCATCAGCGCCAGTGTCCGATACACCTGCGCCGATTGCTTCTTATCATAATGGCGTTGCTCGCGCGTCACAATCTGTCGTCAATATCTATACCACGCAGACGATGGCCGAGCATCCTTATATGAACGATCCGGTATTGCGCCGATTTTTTGAGTTTCATGGTGGGCCGTCCCAAGAGCAGGGCAATACCAACTTGGGTTCTGGGGTCATTGTTTCAGAAGATGGTTATATTGTGACCAACGCTCATGTCCTTGAAAAAGCTGATGAAATTACGGTTGCCTTTAATGATGGGCGCAAGAGTCGTGCGAAATTGATTGGTACCGATCCAGACAGTGATTTGGCGGTGATTAAAGTTGATATGACTGATTTGACGCCCCTTGGTTTCCGTAAAGACCCTATTCGTGTTGGCGATGTGGCATTGGCGATTGGTAATCCATTCGGGGTTGGTCAGACGGTGACGCAAGGTATTATCTCGGCGACAGGGCGAACAGGACTTGGCGTTAATAAGTTTGAAGACTTTATCCAGACCGATGCGGCGATCAATCCGGGTAACTCAGGTGGCGCGCTGGTTGATGCTTACGGCGAGCTCATTGGTATTAATACCGCTATTTACTCGCGCTCTGGCGGTTCGATGGGTATTGGATTTGCCATTCCTACTGCCATCGTTGAGCAAGTGATGAATGCGATTATTAAAGATGGAAAGGTTAGCCGTGGTTGGCTCGGTATCGAAATCCAATCGCAGCTGCGCGACCCAACCCAGCTTGAAACTTCAACAGGTGTCGAAGTATTTAATGTCGTGCCTAAAAGTCCAGCGGCTAAGAGTGGCTTACGCATTGGCGATATTATTTTGTCAATTGACGGTATTGAGATGACCGATGCCAATACCTTAATCCAGTATGTCGCTCGTAAAGCGCCAAATACCACGCTTAACGCTCAAGTCCTGCGCCAAGGCAAAAACAAGCAAGTAAAAATCCTGCTAGAAGAGCGTCCAGCGCAAGAACCTATGGCGCGCCCTGTCGTTATTCACGATGAAACGCTAGGTGGTATGGGCGATCCTAGTCTACAAAATGATGGAGAAGAAGTGCCCATGATGTCAGAAGCGGAGCGTGACCGTATGCGCGAAGAGCTATTGCAGTTATTTGAAAGAGATGGCGCACCTTTATAAAAGTATGGTTTACACATATTACTGTGGAATTTAAAAAATAAAAAAAGCGCGCTATTTTGAAGATAGCGCGCTTTTTTATTAGCATGTTTTTTTAATCATAACTCTATGAATTTGGCAGCTACTTTTCTATTAGCTCGTGATTGATATAAATGACGCCTTGCACGCGGCAGCAACAGGGCAAGATTTCGTCTTCTTCAATCATAGCAAGTGGCTCAAACGGATAATCAATAACGTGTGAGCTGGCGATGCGCTTGATGCGGCAACTGCCACAATAGCCTTCCTTACACTGATAATTGATATCATGTCCGGTGCGTAGCAATCCATCGAGCAGACTTTCGTCATCATGCAAGTAGAATTGCTTCTTACTCGTCATTACCCAAGTCATAATTCAACCTTATCTTAATTTTCCCATCGCATGTAAAGTTGTCTTTAATGGTACTTTTTAATCATAAAATCTTACTAAAACGATAGCGGCCTAACCTTAAAATAGTAAGATTAAGCCATGACAATAATGTGTGTAAAGTTAAACGTTTAAAGTTCAAAATCGTCAAAGTCGCTATTGGATAAATCTGAATCAATTTGACCGACCAGGTACGAGCTGATTTCCGTTTCTTGCGGCGCAACTTGCACGTTATCAGACGACAACCAAGTATTAATCCATGGAATAGGGTTTGATTTTGAGTTCGGGAACGCGACTGGCAAGCCAACCGCTTCCATTCGTAAATTGGTGATATATTCGATATATTGACAAAGGATATCTTTATTTAAGCCGATCATTGAGCCGTCTTTAAACAGATAACCCGCCCATTCTTTTTCTTGCTGCGCCGCTTTGGTAAAGATTTCGATGCTTTCTGCATAGCATTCATTGGCAATCTCAACCATTTCTGGATCGTCACGACCATTACGCATCAAGTTTAGGATATGCTGCGTACCGGTTAAATGCAGCGCCTCATCACGGGCGATTAATTTAATAATCTTAGCGTTACCTTCCATCAGCTTACGCTCAGCAAAGGCAAACGAGCAGGCAAATGACACATAAAAACGAATGGCTTCTAGGACGTTAACCGCCATCAAGCATAAATACAGCTGCTTTTTCAGCGATTTTAAGCTAACGGTCACTTCTTTGCCATTGACGGTATGCGTGCCTGCGCCATACATATTGTAAAGCTGTGAGTCGTAGTACAAATCATCGTAGTACTTGGCGATATCAGAGGCGCGTTCTAAAATGTGCTCATTTTGCATAATGTCATCGAAGACCACGCCGGGATCATTGACGATATTACGAATGATATGGGTGTAGCTGCGCGAGTGAATGGTCTCAGAAAACGTCCAAGTCTCAATCCACGTCTCAAGCTCAGGAATTGACACCAGCGGCAATAGCACCACGTTTGGACTACGACCTTGGATAGAGTCGAGTAGGGTCTGATATTTTAGATTACTGATAAAGATGTGCTGCTCATGCGACGACAGGTTGCCATAATCGATACGGTCTTTTGAAACGTCGACTTCTTCTGGACGCCAAAAGAATGACAGCTGCTTTTCAATCAACTGCTCAAAGATAGGGTGTTTTTGTTGGTCATAACGCGCCACGTTGACCGGCTGACCAAAAAACATCGGCTCTGTTAGCGCATTGTTTGGCGTTTGGGAAAAAATCGAGTAAGTCATAGTTCCACCTTTATAAGTGCTACAGTTGTGAATCAAAAGTTTTAAAATACCGTCTAAAGAATACGGGCAAAACGGTGTTATAGGTTCTCTAAAGATATTTGCGTCTGTTCTTGACCATCATTCATATAGGCTTTAAATATCTCGCTAAGCTCACTATCGTCTAAGCCTTCTAGCTCATCGATAGCACTTTTACGCAGCGTACTTAACTCCACGTCTACGGCTTTCTGAACTTCTTTTTTTGTCTGCTTTTTAACGGGTTTTTTTGCTGGTCTTGGCGCGTCCATTTTCGCTACTGCGCTACTATCTAATTGCTGACGAACGTCCTCGATATCGACTTCTACTTGCACGATATGCGAGTTACCATCATTTAGGTCGGAAAATACATTAGGGATAAATAAACCACCGTCTTTGATGATTGCCGTATATTGCACGTCTATGACCTCCGTCATTTTTATTCTTTCTGTGTTTCGATTATAGCTGGCGAGTCGCAAGCGCCTCATATACTTTGTTATTTTCTCTTTTGCCTACGGCTAATACATAAACCACGACGACATCATCTTTGACGATATATACCAAACGATAGCCGATGGTGCGTAGTTTGATTTTATAGGCGTCTGTATGTCCTGAGAGTTTTGACGCAGGCACACGCGGACTTGCTAAGCGCTGCTGTAATTTTTTCTTAAACTGCTGCTGAATACTGGGCGCTAGCTTTTTCCATTCTTTTAACGCCAAAGGATGAAATTCAAGATTATAAGTCATCCAAACTTACCTTTATAGGTGTTTGGTCGTCATTCATCCGTGCGCTGACAGTTTGGCTTAATGCCATATCGTCCATCGCTTCCATCATGCGCTCATACATATCTGTGGAAACCAAGTAAGCCACCGGTTTATTATGATTTAAAATAGCAATAGACTCACCGTCTGACTGTCTAATCAGTGCCGAAGGGTTGTTTTTCAGCTCTGAGATACTGGCTGTCTGTGTCGCAAATATTGGTTGCATGATTCATTCTCCGCTAAAAATATGCTCTAAATATAGGGCTAATATTAGCACGAAAATTAGGTCTTAATTGTTATTGTGTTAAATTAAATATTTGCGGTAGCCAATCCCGCCTACCGCTTGTATCTGCTTAGCCGCTGGCGTGCAGTCTATCGTGTCTGACCGCATTCCTGTTGTCTCGATACTACGCTCAGTCACGGACTGCATCGCCATCGTCGTCAGCAGGATACCGCTATAGTCGCGGCTAAAAAGCCTTGCTGTAGCATTGATGCTCTTTCTAATTAAATCTACTAATTAAACGTGATTTGTAGGGGGCTTTTTAAGCACCGTTTGCACGGTTTATCTATATTATGAGCAAACGCCAACTATAGAGTCGAGTGTATTTTTGCGTAGGCTGGGTTTTTAACCCAGCTTCTCAATCTCGCAAAGTTACTATTAAAGTAATAGAAAATCCTGCTTAAATTATATTGTTAGATTAATTCTCTAGACTAATATCTATGTCATTATCTTCAATAATTTTACTTATTATTACACTATTTTTATAATGCGATATAATATTTTTTGTACTAAGATCTAGCGATTTTTTTAATAGATTATTACATTCAGTCTTTCTTCCTTCATAGTATGAAACTATAGCATCATTCAAATAATAGAATATAAGTTCATTTTTTTTAGACACTAAAGTATTAGAAGCTTTTATATATGCTCTTGCTCTATCTAAATCCCCCATAACTGCTAATGCTACTGCATAGTTGGAAAGTGCATATGACCCGTCTTCGCCATTAGATATAGCAGAAGATAGTATAGATGCAGCTTCGGTTAATTCTCCTTCATGAAGAAGTGCAAAAGCAACATTGTTTTTACACGATGGTATTGAGTAAGTATAACTTCTGCCTAGTTTAGATACTAATACCGATATAAAAATAGCTAACAAAATCAAAGGTACAAAAACTTCGACTAAAGTAGAAAAATTAAAATCTTTATTTTTCTTAATAGTTTGAGTGGGACCTTCTTTACCAATGCTTTCATTACTTCTTAGACTGAAATTAACATCTGAAGTATTAGTTAATAAATAGTTAACTGAAACTATTTCTTTAGGTAGTAAATTATCTATAAATATAGTAGCTGTTTTATTATCATCTGAAATTTCAAAACTTAATTTTGCACCCTCTTTACTTTCAGGCTTAAATTCTTTGATTTCTGCGGATTCAGAGATGAATGTTGCAACAACATCTTTAGCAGGTTGATTACCAATATTCGCAAAATCTATAAAACCTATAGATAAACTGTTATCATCACCTTCAAAAGCTATTTGACTCTTAGTTTGATACGTTAATGATTCTGATTTTATAGTGTCGTTATCTTGAGTAATGTAGTATACAAGCACACCACCTGTAACGGTTACTGCAAGAGTAATAAGGGCTCCTATAATTAACTGTTTCCATTGCATTTCAGCTTCTCTTCCTTGATTTTCATATTAAATAATTTTAAGGATATGTTATAAATAGTTAATCTGTATATAATAAAAGAGCAGGTTTAACCCAAAAGCCAAACCCGCCATCCATCAGAAATTCTATTTAAAGAATTTCTCTTGCGAACCTAAAATTGACATGCAATTTTTTAACGGTTCTCACCTTAAATCTTACAAGCCCCACCAGCACAATCATCTTCCATATCCGCTTGCGCATCGTTCGCACCATCACGAGTGTTATGGTAGTACAACGTCTTCACGCCAAGCTTATACGCATTTAGCAAATCTTTAAGCAATATCTTCATCGGTACACGGCCACCTTCATAACGAACAGGATCGTAGTTGGTATTGGCAGAGATACTTTGGTCGACGAATTTTTGCATGATAGCGACCAGCTTTAGGTAACCGTCATTGTTCGGCATTTGCCATAGTAGCTCGTACTGACCTTTTAGCTTGTCAATCTCAGGTACTACTTGCTTTAAGATACCATCTTTTGACGCTTTGATAGATACCAGACCGCGTGGTGGCTCGATACCATTGGTGGCGTTGGCAATCTGGCTAGAAGTTTCAGACGGCATTAAAGCAGTTAGAGTAGAGTTGCGCAGACCGTGAGTGGTGATTTCACCTCGTAGCGTTTCCCAATCGAGATGTAGCGGCTCTTGGCAGATTTGATCCAAGTCTTTTTTATAGGTATCAATCGGTAGGATACCTTGCGAGTAAGTAGTCTCATTAAAGGCAGGGCAAGCGCCTTGCTCTTTGGCCAATTTGTTCGAGGCTTTTAAGAGGTAATACTGTAGCGCTTCAAAGGTTTGATGGGTCAGACCAAGCGCGCTGCCGTCTGAATAGCGTACGCCATTTTTCGCAAGATAATACGCATAGTTAATCACGCCAACACCTAAGGTACGGCGACGCATACTGCCATTTTCAGCGGCTTTGACCGGATAGTCTTGATAGTCGAGCAGGGCATCAAGCGCACGGACGATGAGTTCGGCTGGCTCTTCGATGTCGCTAACGTTTTCAACTTTACCTAAGTTGACTGCTGATAGCGTACAAAGGGCAATCTCGCCAGTTTCATCATTGATATTATCAAGTGGCTTTGTTGGTAGCGCGATTTCCATACATAGATTTGACTGGCGAATCGGCGCAACTGTCGGGTCAAATGGGCTATGCGTGTTGCAATGGTCGACGTTTTGGATATAGATACGACCAGTGCTGGCGCGCTCTTGCATCATCAGACTAAACAATTCCGTTGCTGGAATTTGACGGCTACGGATATTAGGGTCGTTTTCATACTTGGTATATAGTTCTTCAAAGGTGTCTTGATCTTCAAAGAAGGCATCATACAAACCCGGAACGTCGGACGGTGAAAACAGCGAGATATCTTGACCTTTAATCAAACGGGTATACATGGTTTTATTTAGCTGGACGCCGTAGTCCATATGACGGACACGGTTGTCTTCAACGCCGCGGTTGTTCTTTAGCACCAATAATGACTCAACTTCTAAATGCCATAATGGATAAAATAACGTCGCCGCACCGCCACGCACGCCGCCTTGTGAGCAGCATTTCACCGCTGTCTGAAACAGTTTGTAAAATGGAATACAGCCAGTATGCTGTGCTTCGCCGCCACGGATAGGGCTACCAAGGGCGCGGATACGACCAGCGTTGATGCCGATTCCAGCGCGCTGCGAGACATAACGGACGATGGCACTGGTGGTGGCGTTGATAGAGTCTAGGCTATCACCGCATTCGATTAGGACACACGAGCTAAACTGGCGCGATGGGGTACGTACACCCGACATGATAGGCGTTGGTAGCGAGATTTTAAATTGTGAGGTCGCATCATAAAAGCGTTTGACATAGCTTAAGCGCTCGCCCTTGTCATAATTGGCAAACAAACACATGCCAACGAGCATATATAAGAACTGCGGGCTCTCGTAAACGGTTTTGGTCACGCGGTCTTGGACAAGGTATTTGCCCGCCATTTGCTCAACGGCGGCATAAGCCAGATTCATATCGCGCCAGTGGTCGAGGTACTCTTCTAATTCATCAAATTCTGCGCGGCTATAGTCGGCTAGGATATGTTCGTCATATTTACCAGCATCGGTCAACGTTTTGACATGGTCATACAGATGCGGCGGGGTAAATTTGTTATAAGCAATTTTACGTAAATGGAAGATCGCCAAACGCGCGGCTAAATACTGATAGTCAGGTGTGCTTTCAGAAATAAGGTCGGCGGCTGACTTGATGATGGTTTCGTGAATATCACGCGTTCTGATACCGTCATAAAACTGAATATGCGACTTTAGCTCAACTTGCGATACCGACACATTATCTAAATCATGAGCTGCCCACTCGATAACCTTATGAATCTTGTCTAAATCAATGGGCTCTAAACGTCCATCACGTTTGGTTACTTTGATATTATCGATATGTGTCATGCTGACCTCGTAAGTTGATTGCTAGGTAGTTATTTATAATGTTGCTTTATAGGCTGCTGCGCGGTTAAATCTGGCAGACATGCTTTGTCACGCTATCTTTCAGACGCTATCTGTTTTAAGACAAGACATCCTGTTATGGTAGGTTTTTTTAGGCAAAACGATGCCGCAGCTCATAGTGACGGTTTAAATCACTGAGCACTACATATAGCGTATTTGTTAGCAGGTGGACACAATATAGCGGGAAAATTTTGAAAATGCTATATTGATTTTAAGGGCAAACTATGTTGATGCGAGGGTAAAGCGTGTCCAAATTTTGGCAAAGGACGATGGGATAAGGGTTAGACGCCGATAAGAAAAATAATAAAAGTTTTGTAAAAAATGGCGCGAATTTACTTTTTATTGTTGGCTAAATTTATAAAGGCCAATTGTCTAAATAGCAGTTATATTTCGGGTGGAGATTGTACCGCAGACAATAAAAAATCGCCACCCATATGAGTGACGATTCGGATGAAAAACGGGCTAGATTTTATAAAATTAGCAAAACTACCGTTAAACCACCATACGTACGGTTCTTGCATTATCAAGCGCCGCATAAAGCGTGTTCACTTGCTCAACGGTGGTTAAGTATAAATTGGCACGTACCGAATGGAAGCGTCCTGTTTTTGATGGTTTGACTTCCATAGAGGCCAAATCAAACTCAGGGAATTGGCTACCCAAGATAAGCTTCACTTCATTAAGCAAGCTTTCGTGCTCACCTTCATGACCGATGATGCTCATTGGATAGTTCATTGGGAACTCCCACAGCTCAGGGTTTTGCACATCGGTTTTTTTGCCTTTTAAGATACCGTCATTAGCGACCAATTCTGTCACTTTAACTTCTCTTTTCGACGTTGGACTAGCATTGCTGCCTTGACTTTCGGTGCTCGAGTTGTCAGTGTTTGGAGTAGTGGTGTCTTTTGGATCATCAGTCATGATGTGGTCCTTATTTTTTATTGAAATATGATAAGCGCTTTATGCACCATTTATAAGGGCGTTCGGCGTATTATTCAAGTGTCAGCCAGCGATAACGCACATTAAAACCGTTATTTTTTATAACCACAAATTGCCACGTAGTCGCCGCGATCATAGCCTTCGATGACCTCTTGTACCTTGTCGTTGGCATACATAGGATGGGTCAATAAAGTCTGCGCATATTCAAAATCAACGAAACCATTGGCTTGCATTAAGGCGATTTTTTCATCAGAGGTACGCCAGTTAGCTGACTTAACCAGCTCGATAGGATAAGGATCAGCAGGCGAGATGTGCGCAAGTAGTGGATGCTCCCACGTATCTACCGCGCTGGCAAGGTTATATAAGCTGGCAAAGCCACTTTCTTTTGGTACATCAATCAGAATAAGTTTGCCGCCCGTTTTTAGAGCGTCAAAGGCTTTTTTGATACAGGCATCTAAATCGCTGATATAGCTGACGCTGCCGTTAAACATGATGATGTCAAACTTATTGGGCTCAATCTCGCAGGTTTCGGCAGGGCTGATATCGACTTGCATACCGCGCTTTTCTGCAACTGCTGCCATGTCTTTTGACGGCTCAATACCGTATTTGATATGAATGTCACAGTCTTTTGCCAGTAGAGACTCAAACAGTCCGCTACCACAGCCGACAGACAATATCTCGCTGTCTTTATCCAAGAAATGAGCAACCAGTTTTAGTTCGCTGGTGAGCAAGTTTTGATTGTCAAAAAACCAACTGTCATACGCGCTTGCGTGTTCATCGAATGCTGCCATGATGTTTTTCCTTGTGGATCGTTATTATTGATCATTGTTTTTGATTCTAGAGGGTTTTTTTAGAACCAAGTCAGATTGTTTATAAATTAAGACAAATCTAACGCCTGCTGCCAAAAATTGACTTCCATTCGAGATGCGGTGTTAAATAAGCGTTGAAATTTGTCTGCTTGAGTAGCGCTAGCGTCTGTCAGCAGCTTATTAATATGCGCTTCATTTTGTGCAGTAATGGTTTGGAATTCATCACTGGCAAAGACATCTATCCATGGTTGATAAGGATTGCCCGCGACAAAGCCTTGTTCTTTAATACGTTTACCAATTTCCCCATAACCCATCAAGCAAGGTGCAATTGCAGCATACAGTTCAGCTAGCGAGCCTGACATTGCCGCATCTAAGATATAACGGCTGTAGGCAATGGTGGCTGGCGATTCAGGAGCGTTTTCAACTTCCTCAAGCGCGATTCCCCACTGCTGACAAAAGTCTAAATACATGCCAATTTCTAAATCAAGCATGGCGTTGATACCGGCTTGACCGACGCGCATTTGTGCCAGCGTGTCGCTCTTATATACGCTCAGCGCTATCACGCGGGTATAGTGAATTAAGTATAAATAGTCTTGCACAAGGTAATGGCGAAAGCTGTCAGGGGCGAGCGTTCCTGCTGCCAGTTGATTGACAAAATCATGTCCAATATAAGCATCCCAAGTCGGACAGTTATTGCGTAGTGTTTGGTAATCCATAGTTTTCACTTACTGTTATAAAGTGCAGTAAGAAAATGGCAGAAAAAAAGAGATAATAAGGCACAATAAATTTGCCAGTCTAGGTTAAATAGATTGGCAAAATATAAAGTAATTGTGACTTATATATCGACACGCTTGTTTCCTACGTCAGTGCTAACTGCATCAGGTTCGCGGGTAACTCTCAGCCATGATTTTGATGGTAGTTAAAGCGTCAAAATCAAAGCACCCCGACAAGGTTTTTATGACTCAAATGTTGGTCTTTATGGTTATAAGACAACCGAGCGTCCCTATGATAGGCGAGATCAGTCATCATTAGCAAGTGATGCTCAAATAACCATTAATAAAATTGTTTTACATTTAAAAAGCTATTTTTTATTAAGCTGTGCAATAGCTGTATGATAGAGCATTAGCATGGCTTTAAAACGGCGCTCATATAACCCTTCTGCATATAGCAGCTCCACACTTAAGCTATCGATAACACCTAAATAGGCGTCGGTATAAAGCGCTAGCTGCCCAGCATCAAGCTCATAAGGCTTCAGAGCCAGCTGTATTTGCTCAGTCAACACCTTTATATAGACATTAAAAGTCGCCGCGCTGGTATTAGTCAAATGCGCAGGTGCGGCATAGGCCATGCGAATTAAAAACCGTAAGGTAATTGCGCTTTTATAACGTACTTCAAACGCTTGGCAATATGCTTCACCGGGAGCAGGAAATTCACCAGTCGTCGCAAAGCATGATTCAATAAATGCACATTCTGACTCGAGCGCATCTTGTAGTAATTCTAAGTATACTGCTGCTGATAGCAATTTTTCTTGCTTGCTGTGCCTGCGCAGACAGAGGCTATAAAAAATTGATATCAGCAATAACGCAGCGTTTTTAGGATATTTTGATTAGATAAGTTAATAGCATAAGCTAATAGCTATTAAATAACCGCCATCAAATAACGGGCACAAAAAAGCTGAGACATGCTCAGCTTTTTTGATGTAATTTTAAGAAATTTTTAGACAATGAATCCTGTCTAGATAAATTAGTCATTTTCTAAGAACGAGCGCAGATGCTCAGAACGTGAAGGATGACGCAATTTACGCAAAGCTTTTGCCTCAATCTGACGGATACGCTCACGCGTGACATCAAACTGCTTACCGACTTCCTCTAACGTATGATCGGTTGGCATATCGATACCAAAGCGCATTTTAAGCACGCGTGCTTCACGCTCAGTCAGATTGCTCAAGACATCACGCGTGGCTTCTTGCAAACCAGCCGCCGTCGCATCGTCAACTGGGCTTGAAATTGTACCATCTTCGATGAAATCACCTAGGTGCGAATCTTCATCATCACCGATTGGCGTTTCCATTGAGATAGGCTCTTTGGCAATTTTGAGCACTTTGCGGACTTTGACTTCGTCCATCTCTAAGCGTTCGCCCAATTCCTCAGGTGTAGGCTCACGTCCCATTTCTTGTAGCAACTGACGAGAGACACGGTTTATCTTATTAATAGTCTCAATCATATGCACAGGAATACGAATGGTGCGCGCTTGGTCAGCGATAGAGCGGGTGATTGCCTGACGAATCCACCATGTCGCATAAGTTGAGAACTTATAACCACGACGATATTCAAATTTATCGACCGCTTTCATCAGACCGATGTTACCTTCTTGGATTAAGTCCAAGAATTGCAGACCACGGTTGGTATATTTTTTAGCGATAGAGATAACAAGACGTAAGTTAGCTTCGACCATTTCTTTTTTGGCGCGGCGTGCTTTAGCTTCACCGACAGCCATACGGCGTGCGACGTCTTTCATATCGTGGATTTTCATATCGAGCTGCTGCTCGTAGTCACGAATGCGGCGCTGCAATAAAATCACATCGTCGGCGACTTTTTCTAGCGTACCGGCAAACGCAGGCTTACCTTTAATACGTTCAATCAGCCAATCGACGTTGGTTTCATTGCTTGGGAATGTCTTACGGAACTCGTCACGCGGCATACGGCCACGGCGAATTACCAAACGCATGATTTGACGCTCATGCTTACGCACATCATCATAGACATCATGCATGATTGCCATGACTTGGTCTGACAAGCGATTATTGAGTTTGAGCATCATAAAGCGCTCAGCAAGTAGGGCGTAAGCCGCTTCAGCTTCTACGCTACCACGGCCATAATCAAGCAAGGCTTGCTTGGCTTTGATAAATAGATGTTCAATTTCTTCTAAACGCAGACGAACTTCTTCTGGGTCGATACCGCCGGTTTCTTCTTCGGCTTCTTCTTCAACCTCTTCTTCGTCTTCATCATCATCGTCAAGCGCCAATTTGGCATTGGCTTTTGCTTTGATGACAGGCGGATTTTCTTTTTCTTCTTTGATACGCTCGCGCTCTTCTTTAGCAGCATCTTTGGCTTCTTGTGCGGCGATTTTATCTTCTTCGGTTTCAGGGTCTAAAAATCCTGTGATAACGTCAGACAGTTTTTTCTCGCCATCTTGTACTTTTTCGTACTCATCAAGGACAAACTGTACCGTACCCGGCCAGTAGGCCATGGCATGTTGCACATCACGAATACCTTCTTCGATACGCTTAGCAATGGCAATCTCGCCTTCGCGGGTCAAAAGGTCAACCGTACCCATCTCGCGCATATACATACGTACAGGGTCAGTGGTGCGTCCCGGTTCGGTCTCAACCGAAGCCAATACTGCTGCGGCCTCATCGGCTGCCATGTCATCATCGCTTGAATCATCGTTCATCAAGATGTCATCGGCGTCGGGCGCAGATTCAAAAATTTTAATGCCAACGTCCGTTAGCATTTGCACGATATCTTCAATCTGATCACTTTCAGTAATAGAGTCGGGCAGTTGGTCATTCACCTCGGCATAGGTCAAATACCCTTGCTCTTTACCCATTTGGATTAAGGTGGCCAGTTGAGATGTGGACTTAGAAACTGACTTATCGTTCATAAATACTCGCTTGCTTGTATCGGACATTTTTATATTGTGACTCGCTAACGCTTACGGGGTGCGTTGATATAATCAATCGATTCATCAAAATATGGCGTAAAGGTTGTCAATAATAACAAAAATGAGTGGATATGAATAAAGGCTCAAAATACGACAATTACAATACTAAAAAACCGCTAAAAACTGTTCCTGCATAAATACGTCAAAACACGCTTACCTAAAAAATACCGTTACTTAAACTTGCTTAAAATGGCGGTTTAAAATCTAAAAGCATTTAAAATGAATAGTCTAAAAAACGCTTTAAAAGTTGTTCGCTAAAATTGCGCTTGCACCAAAAATGCTACTCAATAATATGGGCGTATTGTCATCTATTAAATCGGGCTAGAAATATACAGCGACACAGTTTAACACAGACCAGGCTCATCAAGCACAAGCTAGTGAATCTCGCAGGCATTTATTATCTGTATTGATGATTATTTCTTAGCCATGACGTTTTTATCATTTTTTAACCAGCGCTTGCTTTGGCGCTCAATATGCAACTGGGCATAATCATTAATAGTGGGGGCAACTGCTGTGCTTTTAAAGGGCCACCGATGATAAATAAAATTTTGCCTAGCTGTTAAGATTTCACCGTGGCCATTTGTGCTGAGCGTTCCGCGTGCTGTTCGCGTAGCCAATCATTCAATAACTGTGATTGCTTACGGACAATTGCCAGTTTTATGTTGTCTGGGTTTTTAACCAAGTCTTGAATTTTTTTCTTCATATGACGCTCAAGAAGTTGACTGACCAGCTCTTCGACCAAGCCATCTAAACTTAAAATATTACGAGCAGTAAGGGCTTTATAAAAAGCGCCCCAATCACCGCTAAGCGTTTCTTGGGTGCTTGGTTTGACATTGGATAAAATAAAGTGCGCCGCAGCATTGGCGTCTTTTGGCAGATAATTAAGACAGCGCTTAATGGTGCTGACGATATCGAGCAGAGCATTATCTTGCAAATCTTCCCATGCCAGTGGACGCAATATATCAGCAGAGGCTTTTTGTTTAATATGCGCTGGTAGCTGCAGCTCATGAATACCTGCCTGCTGCCAAATGGCTTCGATAGGGTCATCGATTAAGGTGCGCGGCTGGAATAAAAAACACAGCTGCAGCTGCTGACTGATGGTCATCTCACCATCGAAATCTAACAGCGCATCTCTTGCGTCTTTGTTTTGATTGCGCCTGCCGCCAAGCTTTTGATAAATATCATTGTTCAACAGATAGCGAAAGCTGCTACCTTTCGGCAGGGCAGTGGTTAAGGCGCGCACTTGTGACATCAGCTTGGCTTTGCCTTCGACCAGACTTAAGTCATAACGCTCACTCAAATAAGCAAAGATATATTGCGATAGCGGCATGGCATTGGCGATTTGCTCGCGCATGGCGTCCGCGCCCTGACTTTTGATAAAGGTATCAGGGTCATGGTTATTCGGTAGGGTTAAAAACCGCAGCTCTTTATCATCGCCAAGCACAGGCAGCGCGACTTCAAGCGTACGCCAAGCGGCTTTTTGCCCTGCGCTATCTCCATCGAAACTCAATGTCAGGGTAGGGTTTAATGTCAATAGCCGTGATATTTGGCTCTCATTAATCGCCGTACCCATCGACGCCACCGCACCATAAATGCCGGCTTGATACAGGGCAATGACATCCATATAGCCTTCGACTACTAACCATTTATCAGCGCGCTGCTGGCGAGATTCATAGTAGCCATATAGGACGTGCTGCTTATGAAAAACGGGCGAGTCAGAGGAGTTAATATATTTGGGTTTTACTTCGTCATCAAGCGCGCGACCGCCAAAACCAATGGTGCGACCTTGGTTATCGCGAATTGGGAAAATTACCCTGTCACGCAGTAGGTCATAGTCGCGCCCAGATTCTGATTGGCGTACCAAGCCTAGCGCTTTAAGCCCCTCGATATCTTGCGGGAATTGATGCTCAAGATGCTGCCAACCAAAGGGCGCATAGCCGAGACCAAAAGCCTCAAAAATATCTTCGGTGATACCGCGCGATAAAAAGTAATGCTTGGCATGCGGATGAGTGGTGAGATTATGCTGATAAAACTGCTGGATTTGCTCTAATAACTCGTAAAGGTTGCCGTCTTTATCAGAGACGCTAGTTTCATCATAAAGAGCAGTAGTATCAGCAGCACTACCACCACTGGTCAACCATGCAGGCGGATAACTATTATCGTCTTGATCGTTAGCACCTTGATAATGAGTATCGTAGTCATCGGCTGTATAAGGCATCGAATCATACGCGTCTAATGGCGGATAATTTTCATAATTATCATTATAAGTTGGCGGCTGCATATCAGCAGTTGGCAAGTTTGTGGACGTTAAATTGTCAGCTACGGGCTGGCTATGAAACGCTTGCGGTTGCATTGCCGCTGCCGATGTTGTTGGCTGAATAGCGAGTCTTGGCTTGGTTACCGGCTTAGCTTTTGGTTTAACGGGCGCGCGCTGATAGCTGACGTTTTGCTGCTCTTCTTTTGGCACTTCGATGCCCGTTTGTTTGGACAGCTCATTAACCGCTTCGATAAAGGTTAAGTTTTCATAGTCACGTAAAAAACTGATGGCATTACCACCAACGCTACAGCCAAAGCAGTGGTAGATGTTTTTTTGTGGATTGACATAAAAAGACGGCGATTTTTCGCCATGAAACGGGCAGCAGCCTTTGTACTCACTACCCGCACGTTTGAGCGTGGTATGACGCCCAATGATACTGATTAAGTCAGCTTGGCTATTTAATTGTTCGAGAATATGGTTAGGAATGCTCATACAAAAAACAGTTTACCATAGGACGATTATATTAAGCATCGACAATCAGCTACAAAAAACTGACAGTAGATAAAAATTATAAGAAGTAAAAACAGAAAAATAAGGCCAACAGAACGTTGACCTTATTTTTGATGATAGGTACTAAGCGTCTAAAATAGACGCGAGCCGTATCAATTTACTCAGCAGGTAATGTAGTACGGCGTACAGGATTCATGTTTTGTGGGTCGACATCGGCTTCTCTAGCAGTATCGCCAGTGCTCGATTGGCTCGTCACGCGCTCGGTCGATGCTTCAGGCAAACCTAAGCCTACATTGATACCACTATTGGCACGCTTAGGAGACATATTTAACGGTGCGTTAGCATTTGCTGCAGCCGCATTATCACTCGGCAATCTTAATTGATTGGCATTGCGAATCACTTGGGTTTTGGTGGCGCCATTGTAGTTACCTGACGCAACCGAGGTATCTTTATTAAAGCGGTTTAATTGTCCAAAGGTGAGTTTATTAAATAAAGTACGCTCACGTTTGGTATTGAGCTTGACGCGTCCATCAGCGCTGAGCATGTTTGGATAGTTGATTTGCAATAGCGTCTTATACTCATTTGCTAAGTCATTAAGACCGAGCTTTTCATGGCTATAAGCCAATACGGCGAGGGCATCAGGCACAGATTCACTTAATGGATAATATTGGAATACCCATTTAGCTCGGTTGACCGCAGCGACATAGGCTTCACGCTCGACATACCAGTTGGCTGCACTCATCTCGCTTTCGGCAAACTGATTATAGATAAAGGTCATACGCTGAGCAGCATCGGGCGCGTAAGGACTGTTTGGGTATTTATTGATAAGCTCTTGGAAGTTAGCAAAGGCAATACGCAAATAGGCGGTATCACGCTCAGCTTGATTGAGCTTAAACAATTTTAGACCTTCAGACGAGCCTTGCATATTGGCCACGCCGCGCACGTAGTAAGCATAGCTGACTTGCGGATTAGAAGGATATAGGCTAATAAATTGCTCAGCGCTGGCCGCAGCCGCCTCGAACTTCCCACTTTCGTATTGGGCGTACATCACATCAAGCAAGGCTTGTTCGGCATATTGTCCCGTTGGATAAAAAGTGCGCAGATTGTTCAAATCTTCGATAGCTTGCGTATAGCGACCCTTATCAATCTGAGCGATGGCGTCATTATAATAACCTTGCTCAGACTTCTCAGCAGTGGCAACCGCATCCACGTCTTTACCGCCAGTTAGGTTTTTAAACGTTTGACAACCCACCAAGTTGACGCTTAACGCCAGTAAGGTGATTGAGGACAGTTTGATAAACGTATTGCCAACAGCTTGCATACTTCTTCTCCGACACAAGACGCGTAATAGCAGCGACGCTATTAGGCTAAATTATAAAAGGGTAATAAGGGTAATAATAAAAAACGATGCTGGCGGCATCCATTAACGGTCGGCTACTAAGTAAGCGCTAGCAATTAGCGCACTTATTATCCACATCGTTTTATCAAATGCAGTTTTGCCAATATTAATAAAATAAATTATTTTAAAAGTTCTTATTTTAAAAATCAGTGCCATAGCATACAGCAAAACAACGCTTACTTTATAGAATAACGCATGCTTCGTCTATTTTTTCGTTATCTATTTTGTAGTTAAAGGCCTAATGCTTTATCTGTGTTAGCTTCGGTCTGTAGTTTAGCATGAGCCGTCGTCACGAGCGATATTGAATATGGCTGACAAGGACAAATATACAGTAAATTACAGCCATGTCATATTTTAGAGAGCTAATCTACCAAACAATGCCATCGGCTGGCGGCTTAACTTTTATCACTTTTCATAGATTTTTAACACGGCTCACCACCTTTGAAAAGAAGGTAACGATAAAATCGCAGATAACACGCAGCTTCTGTAGGGCTTAGGCGCTTGGCATGTTACACTATGACGATATAACTGCTGCTTTTTTCGACCGTCCTTATTTTTGCTGGTCTGTAAGCGCCAGTCCACTTTCTTATCTCGTTTTCTTATGAAGTCGGCTTATAAAGCTGTAAGTGACTTTGCCCTATATCAATCCGCTATGAATAATGATGCTATGACGACCAATTCCCTTAAGAAACAACCGTTAGATACCGATATATCAGCACAAGAGTTACCAATGCCAAATGAATTATTAAATGACCATCAGCGCGCGCTTGATGAGCAAACGCCGGACATATCCAATGATGAGTTGGATGAATTGGTCGATGACGATATTGTCGACGATGAAGATGAATACGAAGACGAATACGAAGACGAAGACAGTGAGGATTCAGTCGTAGTTGCTGGGCAAGCGGTTCCGGTCGTTATTGATGTCACGCATACCGTCATAGAAGACGAAGCGGGCTTACGTATTGATAAACTGGCATCAAAAGTATTTGCCGATTTCTCGCGTGCCCAGCTGCAAGGCTGGATTACTGATGGCAGCTTGCTTTATAACGGGACGGTACAAAAACCGAAAATTCGTGTCAAAGCAGGTGATGTCTTGCATTTATCGACGACACTGCAGCAGCATAGCGAAGATCAGCCAGAAAATATCGATATCGAAGTTGTCTATGAAGATGATGATGTCCTAGTGATTAACAAACCTGTCGGTATGGTTGTCCATCCGGGCGCTGGCAATCAGACCGGCACTTTGGTCAATGCGCTTCTCTATCATTATCCGCAGCAGCACCACTTGCCGCGGGCTGGATTGGTACACCGCATTGACAAAGACACCTCGGGACTGCTGTTAATTGGTAAAACCAAGCCTACGCAAATGGCTTTAATGGAGCAGTTAAAGGACAAATCTGTCTATCGTCATTACCAATGTGTGGTTGCAGGGGATGCGGCAAGTTTACTGCGTCATCGCCGTATTGACGCGCCGATTGGTCGCCATCGCAATCAACGTACCAAAATGACGGTGATGACGGCAGGGCGTGAAGCGGTTACGCATTTATTGAATGTCACACCGCTGAACGATAACTATTGCCTATTAGACGTCGGTCTTGAAACGGGGCGTACCCATCAGATTCGTGTGCATCTAAGCCACATTACCTATCCGATAGTCGGTGACCGTGTCTACGGTGGGCGTCGTCAATTGCGAGCAGGCTTAACAGAAGCGCAGCGTCAGGCAATCAATAATTTCCCGCGTCAAGCATTGCATGCTTATACTTTAGGTTTCGTGCATCCAACGACTGGTGAAGATATCGAAGTTACCACGCCAATCCCTGAAGACATGCAGCAATTGATGGCGGTGTTAAGCGAAGGTTATGACGAAGAATAAAATCTGATGAGCTCTATTAAATAATGACATTCGTCTGGTAACAATCTGGCTGTAATGCTCTAATAATAACGATAAGACTGGTGCACTGACCATGCCTAACATAACAAACAATCTGCCTGTCACCTTAGTTGCTCAGCTTGATGACGTGACGGTTTTTCAAACGGCAGCTTTTAGCAGCGATGATAGTGAAGCGGCTAATGAGGTAGATAATCAGGCAAATTATGGTGCGCTAAATTTAGGCTTGCATGTCAATGATAACGCCAAAACAGTCTTAAACAATCGCATGCGTCTATTAACGGCGATTAATGAGCAATTAGCGGCGGGGCAGCGTGCGCCAATTAATAGCTTGCACTGGCTCAATCAAGTTCATGGGCAGCAGGTTTATGATGTCGATGCGACGGCGCTACCTATACGCCCGCTAGATGCCGATGCCATGGTCAGTCAGCAGGCGGACTTGGGGCTTGTGATTATGACCGCCGATTGCGTACCGTTAGTTTTATACCAGCCCGCAACGGGGCAGATAGCTGCTATCCATGCAGGCTGGCAAGGGCTGGCGTGCGGCGTCATAAAGGCAACCGCCGAGCGCTTTGATGCTGATAAACCAATCACGGCATGGATTGGCGTCTGTATCAGTCAAGAAAATTATGAAGTCGGCAGCCAAGTACGAGATAAGTTGCTCGCAGGCTGTGTAGATAATCAAGTCTTGTCATCACAGCATCTTGAAAGCTTTGAACAACGTTATGTCTTAGCATCTGTAGCGGACAAGATTAAACTGAACCTGCCAAAGCTTGCCGCTGACCAATTAAGTGCAGCAGGCATTACCGTTAGCAATCAATCCGAAATACCTTGCAGCTATGCGGATTCGCATTATTATTCTTATCGACGTCAAACGCATCTTGGCCAGCCTGCAACCGGACGTATGGCATTGATTATTACCCGTAGCGCTTCTAGAGAGTTGGCTTGATTCAGCTCTTGAGCTTCTATTTTTATTTCATTTTTAATTGTCATTATTAGAGTTCGTATGAATACACCTGACACACCGCCTGCCATTTTAGAGCATGAGAACAATCTCGCTAATATATCGATGGCGGTTATTTATCATAGTAATTATGGGCATACCAAACGCGTTGCCGAAGCAGTGGTGACGGGCGCGCGTCAACAATTACCAGATTCGCAGGTTAAAGCGGTCGATGTGCATGACGTTGATTGGGATTTTGTCGATCAGGCGGATTTATTGGTGTTTGGTAGTGCCGTGTATATGGGCAGCGTGACCGCAGGCTTTAAGACTTTTATGGATGAGACTTCTAAGCGTTGGTATCACCGTAAATGGGAAGGCAAGTGGGCCGCAGGTTTTGCCAATTCGGGCGGTCTGAGTGGTGATAAGCTTGCCGTCCTGCAGCAGATTTGTCTTTATGCCATGCAGCACGGAATGAATTGGATCGGTTTACCACTGATGCCAACAGGACATGAAGCGCATGATTTAAATCGTCTTTCGAGCTTTCTGGGTTTGATGACGCAGTCGCTAGATGGACCGCCTGAAGTCACGCCTGGCGCAGGCGATATTGATACCGCCATTTGGTTTGGCGATCATTTGGCCAAGACCATTATCAAGCATCAGCCCAAACAACAAATAGTCATTGCAGAAGATTAAAGTTAAATATTTCTATTGATTATTAATAAGTTACAAAAGCAGCTATCAGACCGATAGCTGCTTTTTTTATTGGCCATTATTTGTAGTAGAAGAGATTTGAATAGAAATAGCGTTAGCGGGTCGGCGCGCGTTGGATAAATTTTCCACAATAAGCGTTTTAGAAGACACCCTTTTAGAAGAAACAGTTTTAACAGGTATCGGACTTTCGACGAACTGAAAAGATTGGCAACCTGTTACAGGAATTGTCGCTGCCAACGTAAATATAAAGAAGAGTGATTTCATAAGGACATCTCGAGCGTTATTGGCAACATGGCAATGGTTGGCGATATTAAACAGCATTTATCATAAATAAAATGCTGCATCAGTTAAAAGGGTTTTTGCGAGTAGGGTAACGCTTATTTGGAATGTAAGGTGGATGACAAACGGTCGCTATGTATCCATTATGTACGCTTAAAACCTGTAATAACAAGTACAGAAGTCCTTTTTTACTATATATAGCGATTTATCTCCACGCTTTAATAATGGATTTCATAAATTTTCTAGGTTTAGTAATTGTTTTTTAAAGGATTAATTATCTTGCCCAAATTCATAATATGAAAATATATAGTGATTAAATATAAATTAAATCTCTTAAGAGGTTTTTTAACTTTTGTAAAAGTGTGCGGTGAATGAGTTACTATTTAAGTAATAGTGGCGAAATAGTTTTACATTAGTGGGGTGAGCAGACATTGTTTAGAAACTATCTCTATTAAGTTGTTTTATCACGCCACTTTATTAAGCATTTTACTGGACGATTTGCTAAATCATGTAATGGATTATCCGTTGAGTACTGACGCCATTGTCAATAATTTTACTCAATATCAAATGTCTTATCCTGACCAATCGTTCTAATAATAATTACAACACCCTAGGTGCCAGCTATATGAGGATATTATGAAGCCACTTTCTGTGATGTTATCGATGCTTGTCATTGGTATTACCTCCAGCGCCGCGATGGCTGAAGGTGCTAACCTTCCTAATGCCAATTTACCCGATGCTAGCTTACCTAATGTAGGCCCCGCCAATAGTGAGCTTGTCAACCGCGGTGCCTATATTGCCCGTGCCGCTGACTGTATGGCTTGTCATGGCGAAAATTATACGGGCGGCACAGCGATTGAAACCCCTATGGGGAAAATTTATTCAACCAATATTACCCCTTCTAAACGTTACGGTATCGGCAATTATACCGAAGCAGATTTAAAGAACGCTTTACAAAAAGGCCGAGCGCCAGACCATATGCTGTATCCTGCCATGCCTTATCCTTCTTATAGCGGCATGAAAGAAGAGGATATCAGCGCCTTGTTTGCTTATCTACAAACCGTACCGGCTGTCGATGAAGCGCCTAAGCAAGAAACCAAACTACCCTTTCCCTTTAATTTCCGTAGCTTAATGATCGGTTGGAACTTGCTCAATATACCCTCTACTGAAAAGCGCGACGGTCTAAATGAGACCCAAAAACGTGGCGAGTATTTGGTCAACAATCTCGAGCATTGCGGCACTTGTCATACGCCGCGTAACAGCACCATGGGCTTTGATAAAAAAATGTATTTATCAGGCGCACCACTTGGTAATTGGCATTCGCCAAACATCACCCCTGACGAGTCGAGCGGTATCGGCAGTTGGAGCGAGCAGGATATTATCACGTATCTACGCACCGGTGAACTTGACCAGCGCGCTTATGCAGGTGGACCGATGGGTGAAGCGGTCGCGCACAGTACGCGTTATCTTAAAAATGAAGATTTGAGCGCGATTGCCTCTTATCTAAAAGCCATCCCTGCTATCCAAACAGAAGACAAGGTCAATAGCGTCAATGTGGCGCGCTTGCCAACGCCTGTGAACGAATCAATCACGCATGACTTACTGGCGCAAAAAGACTACTTGGCGCAAGCAAAGTCAGAAGTAAGTAACGGTAGTAACTCACCAGAAGCGTTATATTTAGCCGTTTGTGGTAGCTGTCATGGGGTTGATGGTTATGGCCAACCTGACGCGCGTTATGCGCCTATCGTTGGACTGAGCAGTCTGCGCCGCGAAAAGCCTGACGCTCTCGTTAATATGATTTTGCATGGGGTAGAGAGTGCAACCAATACTTCGCCTATCATGCCAGGGTTTTCAGAAGAGCTCAGCAGTGAGCAGATTGCGGGTATCACTAACTACGTCCGTACCAGCTTTGGCGGTCATGCAAACAGTGAGGTCAGTGCCGCTGATATTGAGCGCATCGCGTCTACAGGTGTCGAAAAGCCTTTTTTAATTAAGTACGCAGGCTTACTGGCGATTGTCGGCATCATTGTGGCGATATTGATTATTATCTTTATCGTGCGCGCCATTTTACGTTCTAGACGCCGCCGTTAATCATAGTTTATCAGTTGCAACGGGTTTAGAATTTATTACCAGACAAGGATTAACGGCAAAACGGTAGGGCATGACAGCTTGGCAAATAAGCGCAGAGTTAAGCCAAGCTGATCAAATTACAAAGACTTATAAATGATATAAGCGTTTATTACTAGAAATAGAACAAGTGCCTACGGTTATGTACGAACGTCTACTTTAAGGATATTATTATGAAAGACATGCTTCAATCACCAACGCGGCGCCAACTGCTCTCGATGATTGGTAAAACAGCGGGCGCGACCGCCATGTATCAGGCGATGACGACGTTAGGATTTGCCTCAGAATCAAGCTTTAAAGAAACGATGGACTTAAAAGGGGCGCCTCCCGGTGCTAGCATCATCGTTTTAGGTGCCGGTCTTGGCGGACTGACCGCGGCGTATGAGCTGCGTAAAGCTGGCTATGACGTCAAAGTGCTGGAGTTTCAAAATCGTGGCGGCGGTCGTAGTTGGACGCTGAATAGTGGCGATAGGTATACCGAGCTTGGCGGCGAAGAAGTTACTTGTGATTTTGAAGAGGGCAACTATTTTAATGGTGGGCCGTGGCGTCTACCAAGTCATCACTATGCCGTTTTCCATTATTGCAAACAGTTTGGCGTTGAGATGCAGCCCTTTATTCAAACCAATGACCGTGCTTATCTGCACCGTAGTACTCATTTCAATGGTGTGCCGCAGCGCTTAGGTGATGTAAAAAACGACATCCAAGGACACGTAGCAGAATTATTGTCAAAAGCGGTGAATGTTGGCGGTTTGGATCGTTCTGTGAATAAGGAAGACAAAGAAAAGCTACTTGAAGGCTTAAAAGGTTGGGGCGTGCTCGATAAAGACTACCGCTACCGCGCCAGCAATGCGACCAGTAAGCATCGTGGTTATAGTGTCTTGCCAGGTGGTGGCTTGATGCCTGATGAAACTCCATCAAAGCCTTTACCGGTCAGCGAAATATTAGATTCGGGCATGTGGGCCGATATTTATGGTAATCATATGACCTATGCGCATCAGCCAACGATGTTTCAACCGGTTGGCGGTATGGGTAAAATCGGTGATGCCTTCACCCGTGAATGCCGCGATATGATTGAGTTTAATGCCAAAGTGACTAAGATTCATCAAGATGAAAGCGGCGTTACGGTCAATTATGTCGACAGCAACAGTCCAGATGGCGCGACTAAGACCATCCGTGCCGATTGGTGTGTCTGTAATATTCCACTAACTGTACTGACCCAGCTTGATATTAATGTTTCAAAGCCGATGAAACAAGCGATGGCAGCGGTACCTTATGAGACTTCTTATAAAGTAGGTTTAGAGTTTAATCGCCGCTTTTGGGAAGAAGACGAGTGGATCTATGGCGGCTTGACCTATACCGATATGCCGATAGCCCAAATTGCTTATCCTTCAGAAAATATGTTTAAAGACGGTACTGGGGTATTATTAGGGGCCTATGGTTATGGACCGACCTCATATAAATTTAATACGTTAACCCCGCAAGAGCGAATTAATGTCGCACTTGCCTACGGTAAATATATTCACCCGCAGTATCCAAAAGAGTTCCGCGCTGGTACGTCAGTGGTCTGGCACCGCATTCCTTGGACACTGGGTTGTTATGGTATTTGGAATGAGTCTACCCGCCGTCAGCATTATGACACCTTATGCAGTATCGATAACCGTATTGTACTGACGGGCGAGCATTGCTCACACATTCCAGCATGGCAAGAAGGCGCTATTTTATCTGGCATGGATGCCGCCAAGCGCCTACATAAAAAAGCAAAAATGCTGGGTTAATATGAATAACTATAAAAATTCAGAGGCTATCATGGACAATGCAATCGTAAAGAAGGCAATCGTGAAGAAAAAAGTCATGAGAGAAATGACCCCTAAACTGCTGACTGTGATGTTGCTGGGTGCGATGAGTAGTGCAGCACTTTTAGGCTGTAGTCAACAATCAGACGATGTACAAACGGTGGCAACTCTACATGAGCAAGACCCCATCGTAACGGACGATTATCAAGCAAGCCGTAATACCGGTAGCTGGGGCGGCGTTTACATGAGTCGTGAGGAGCTTACTGCACCAGCCGTCAATGTCGTTGATCACAGCTCGCTTCCTACTATGGATAATGATCCAAGTATTGCTGAATGGGAAACCAAGTTTGAAGGGACAAATGCCTTTGTGACAACAGATGGCAAAAAACTCTACCATGACTCTTGCGCAGCTTGTCATATGCACAAAGGCGAGGGTGCTTATGGTGCCGGCTATTATCCACCACTTGCCAATAACAGCAAAATGCAGTCAAAGTATTACATCATTGATATCTTAATTAATGGCTTTCGCGGTATGCCATCGTTCCATCACATGATGAACGATGAACAGATGGCCGCGGTCACGCAGTACGTGGTCACTGATTTAAATGGTTATACGGATACGGTCACCGCCGCAGATGTTGAACAATTGAGACACGCGGTGCCGCCGGCTAGTGATCCAAGTGATGAATAGGGATGAGTTATGTCACTTAGGATGTTAGCTCATAACTTTTAAAAGTGGATGGCTGATATAAGAATCAAGTTATCATTCTTGGTAAAATAAAAAAGCGCCCGATATGTTTATCGAGCGCTTTTTTATTTGTGATCATTTAGTATAGCATAACCCTATTTTACGCAATAAAGATGGCTAAATTATCTAAGTTATCTAGGGCTAGATGACCAAACTGGGGAGCGGATAGTACCTTGACCAGATTTACCGAACGCTTCGCCGCCGTTTAAGGACTTAATAGTCAGTACGCCTTTACCGCCCTGCTTTGAAGCAAAAACCACGCGCTTACCGTTCGGTGAAAAACTTGGTGCTTCATCGATACCTGTCGCGCCTAAGTTCGCAGTGATGGCGCCGCTACTGTTCATGATGGCAGCTGAACGACCACTTAAAAAGGCGATTTGCGAGCCATCGCTACTAAACTGCGGGCTGGTTGCATAGCCACTATTCGATACTTGCGTGGTACGGCCTGAACCAAACTCATAACGATAAATGCGTGGTTTGTTAAACCCTGCACGGTCACTAACAAAGACAAAAGATTTGCCATCAGGGGCATAACTTGGTTGTACTTCACTGCTTGGCCAATTGGTCAGACGTCGTGGTTGACCGCCACTAGCGCTCATCTCATAAATATCGGCGCTACCCTCAAAGCTACTAGAAAACAATATCTTGCTACCATCGGGCGAAAATGACGGACTAAGGTTGCTACCTGGGAATGGCGTCAATGGCGTAGCCCCGCCGTCGCTTACGCTTTGAATATAGATAACAGGGTGAGACTTATCGCGCTGGACTGAATAAGCAATGCGATTGCCATCAGGGGACCAAGTCGGCGAGAAGATAGAGCCTGCCACTTCTGTGATGGTTTTGGCGTTTTCGCCGTCCGCATCCATGACCTTTAAGCGCGAGATTTTCTCTTTGCCGGTGCCGATTTCTTCGATATAAGCAATACGCCCTGAGAAGTCGCCGGGAATGCCGGTGATCAGCTCATATACTTTGTCCGCAATCACGTGGGCGGCGTAACGCATACTTTCCTTATTATTATCAGCGGTTAACGTTTGCTTGCCTTCGATCACGCGTCCGGTTTTAACCTCAATGACTTCATAATCGGTGACCACTTTACCGCGATTGCTGCGCGTGCTACCGATGACAAGATAAGGGATGCCCATGCTTTGCCAAACGGGTAGGGTACCGGCTAACTCGCTACTGCTATGCGGCTGCTGCGGTAGGTTTTGACTGGTTACTTTTAGCTCAGTTTTGCTCAAATCATTTAAGATAATCGGTGATAAGGTAGAATCGCCAGCAAAGGAGACAAAAGCCACTTGGCTTTGTTGTACCGGAATCTCATAATCCAATTCTAAAACGACAGGCGCCGCCAAGACGCTAGGAGCAAGCAATAAGCTTGAGGTAGTGGCAAGTAAAGAAAGGCATAGTTTTTTATGAATGCGCATAACCAAGTCAAACTCCTAGATGGGGATAATTGTTTTTATAAATGCTAAATCAATGATAACGTTAAAATAATATCGCCGCGGGTGCAAGTTGCTTAAAGTAACGTTAGCAATAATATCGTGTGTGGGCAACTGCTTAATTGCGGCCCTTAAACTGTATGGTAAAAGTGGGGTATTTGGGGTCATCAGCATCAATCGGTAAGCTGCCGGTATTGAGCACCGCTTGTTTGGCGGCTTCATTGACCGCGCTATCAGGGCCTGACGCTGAGACATTCACGACAGCGCCACTGGAATTGACTGTGATGGTCAAGGTGGCACGCTGCGTTGAGCCTTTTGCCGCTGTCGGCGGATTATAGTTGCGTTTGATTAAATTGATGATTTCACTATTACTGGCGCCGCGACTACCGCTTGATGCCGAGCGACTGCTACCCTTTGCAGTACTGGAAGTGGTGGTGTCACCAGATAGTGTTGATTGACCATCATCTCCTAAACTAAGGGTCTGTCCTGCGCTACCTGAGCCGCCCGTATTGATTTCTATATTTCTATCATTGGCGGTAGGACGTTTAATCTTAGGAGGGTTATTTTGTTTATTACGAAAATCTCGCAGCCTTTTTTGCTCTTCTATCAGCTGCGCTCTTCTTTCTTGTTCAACCTGATCATGCTCATCTAGTACAGATTCATCCAACTGCGCTGCCCACTCAGCCATATTGCGCTCATATTCTTGATTTTGCTCAAGTAGGCGCTGGTGTTGCTCTTCGCTCATCAGCATTGGGCGAGGGTTCACCGCCTCGTCAGAACGAGTAAAAACAGGCACGCGCTGCGAAGTCGGCTCGCTTGGATTGTCGTAGCTGACGCTGTCATCAAAGCTGGTCTCTGGCATGCTGGTTGATGAGCCACTTGCACCACTATCGGCTGGCATCGCGCTCGCCGCTGCGGCACGATTGGCCAGTATCTCTCCTTGCATCTCAGCCAATTGCTCAGGAGATATCATCACGGTTTCGATGCTACCTGCGGTCTCGACTTCCATGTTTTGATACGTATAAGCTAGTATGCCAATCACAAGACCGTGTGCCAACAAGCTTAAAAGTGTCGGTAAAGTCAGCCCGTTACCTTCAGGTTCGGTCGGTACATAAACGGTGGGCGCATTACGCATAGTTGGGATACTCAAATACGATATTTATCAAATGAACGACTTTATTATAACCACTTGAGCCAATCAAGGTTAATCTAAGAGCAGGGTAGATAGATTATAAAGAAGGCGCGGGTAACGGTGCACCCGTCAATAGTCCTACCTTTTGGATGCCTGCTTGTTGCAAGGTTGCCATCAGTGTCATGATAGCGCCGTACTGATTGTTTTTATCAGCGTTAATCATCACTTGTAAAGGCTGAGCGCCGACGTCCGTATTTTGATTTTGCAAGTTGGTTAAGGTATCAATCAGTTCCGGCTCACTAATCGGCAGGTCGATATTGTTCTCATAACTGATAAAAATCTCGCCGCTATCGGTCAAGGAAACAATCACAGGCAGCTGACTTTGACTGATGGTATTGGTTTGCTCTTTTGGCAAATCAACATCGACGCCCGTTATCAGCATTGGCGCGGTGACCATAAATATCACCAGCAGCACGAGCATAACGTCGATATAAGGAACGACGTTCATCTCCGCATTTAGCGCTTTTTTCTCACGGCGATAAGGGCTTTGTTTCATAGACCAGTTACCTGAGTACTTTGGCTATTTTGAATGCTTTGATTGGTTTGGCTTACTTGCGTACCTGCTTGCGGAATCTCAATACTGGTCTCGCGTTGTAGCATGCCTGTCATCTCGTCACAAAACAAGGCGCGAGAGTCGTATAAGCGGCTCGCTTTGGCGGTAAAATGGTTATACGCCAATACCGCAGGGATCGCGGCGAATAAACCCATAGCCGTAGCAATCAAGGCTTCGGCAATACCCGGTGCGACAGTCGCTAAGGTCGCTTGCTCGCTTTGCGATAGCCCCAAAAAGGCATTCATAATACCCCAAACGGTACCGAATAAACCGACATAAGGCGCCACCGAACCAATACTTGCCAGCGTCGTTAGCCCCGACTCTAATAATTGCTGCTGACGACCCAATCCAACCCGCAGCTTACGCTCAACGCCGTCGATAATGTCATCTTTAGGCTGACGTTTTTTATGCATTCTTAGGTATTCAGAGAACCCAACATAAAAAATTTGCTCAAGCCCTTGGCGCTCAGGTGAGCCTTGGACGCCTTGATACAGCTTTGCCAAATCTTCCCCTGACCAAAACCAGGTTTCAAACTGCTGGTCAAAATTTCTGGCGGTACCAAGACGCGCACTCATACGAAAAATAATCACCCAGCTGAGCAATGACGCCAATAATAACAATGCCATCACAATCTGTACCAATAAACTGGCTTGGGTGATTAGGTCGATAATATTTAAGGATTCAGGCATGTAAGCGGCTCATGGATAATGAATAATAGTTAATCTAATAAGGGATTTTATATCAACCCGTTAGTGTACTGCTAAATCACGCAAATATCATTAATAATATGTTAATAGCAGTGCATAAATCGCTCTCAATAAATATATGAAAAAAATAATGACAGCACGAGTATTTTATAATATTGTCCATATGGTCAACTAATTTGCACTCTTATACTAAGAAGATGCGCCATTCATTGAAATTTTGAGCGAATTTCACTAGAATGTTATGGTTTGTTGCTGTCATTTTTCATGATGGTTCGTATTTACCAAATTATGTGTGGCTAACGGATTAAAAACATCGTCTCTAACCTTAGTGTATCAGCGTCATTTACAGTCGCAATCTGGAAGCGTCATTTATCGTCGCAATTTGGGTGTATTTTATATGTTTGTTTTAAACGCAGTATCGAGCGTCGCAATTTGGAAGCGACACTTATCAATACAGTTAAATAATGATAATTTACTTACTGCAATTTGGAAGCGACTCTTATGAACGCAATCGAACGCTATTTTGGTATCAATGGTCAAAACACCACGATCAAAACCGAGATTTTAGCCGGTGTAACCACGTTTTTGACGATGGCTTACATTATTTTTGTCAACCCTAACGTCCTTGCTGACGCTGGTATGGATAAAGGTGCGGTGTTTGTCGCTACCTGTCTTGCCGCCGCAGTTGGGTGTTTTATTATGGGGATTTATGCTCGCCTGCCAGTCGCGCTAGCCCCCGGTATGGGACTCAACGCCTTTTTTACGTACGGCGTGGTTTTAGGAATGGGCTACGCGTGGCAAACGGCACTTGGCGCCGTATTTTTGTCCGGTTGTATATTTATATTATTAAGCCTTTTTAAAATTCGTGAATTGATTATCAACTCTATTCCGGACAGTATTAAACAAGGCGTAGTTGCTGGTATCGGTGCATTTTTGGCCTTTATCTCCTTACAAACCGCAGGCGTCATCGTCAATAATGATGCGACGTTAGTGGGACTGGGCGATATGACCGCGTTCTCACCTGCGATGGCGGCATTGGGCTTTATTGTTATCGTTGGCTTGTCGCATAAAAAAATACCCGGCGCGGTAACGATAGGGATTTTATTGGTAGCGCTTATCAGCTTAATTACTGGTAACACACAATTCACTGGCATTATATCGGCACCGCCACCGATAGCGCCAACGCTGATGCAGCTTGATATTGCTGGCGCATTTGACGTAGCGATGATTAGTGTTATTTTTGCCTTTTTATTCGTCGATTTATTCGATACCGCCGGTACCTTGATTGCAACGACCAGTCAAGCAGGCTTAATTGGTAAGGATGGCAAAATACCTAATATGGGCAAAGCGCTACTGGCAGATTCGAGCGCCACGGTTGCGGGTACGCTACTAGGTACCTCATCGACCACCAGCTTTGTTGAGAGTGTGTCAGGTATTGCAGCCGGAGGACGTACTGGATTAGTCGCTGTGACGGTCGGGGTGCTATTCTTATTAAGTATGTTTTTTGCTCCACTTGCTGGTATGATTCCAGGCTATGCAACAGCAGGCGCTATTTTTTATGTCGCTGTACTGATGATGGGTACTCTAAAAGATGTTGATTGGTTAGATCTAACAGAGGCGGCGCCCGTTGTCGTTGTGTTGTTGTTTACACCATTAACCTACTCAATCGCTGATGGTATCGCGCTTGGATTTATTACCTTTGCTGCTATTAAAGTCGTCGCCGGTAAGTTCTCTGACGTGAGCATTCCCGTTTGGATATTAACGGCCGTGTTACTTGCGAAGATTGTGTTTATCTAAGATTGCAGTTTAAATTACAATCATTTTCAGTCATTTTTAGTCATTTGATAAATGCTCAGCTTTACGCATAAAAAACCCTTCTTATTTTAAATGAGAAGGGTTTTTTATGCGTAAAGAAAAATACTATAAACGGCTATCTTCGGCACGAAATAAAATGATTACGTTATTAATTCGCTCATACTCTGTATGGGTTTAAGTTAAATGGATGAGATAAATAAAGACAAGTCATTGATTCAAAAACGATTAATTAGCCATAGTAAATATAAATTTATAACTAAAGCGTCATTTCTAATAAGTGGTTAATAACCATTTGTTTTTAAACAGTATTTTGTTTGGTTAAAATAGGTAAATTCGTTAGTTGGAAATTTTTTTTCATGCTACCATGTCGAGGTTAAGCGCATCACCTCAATCAACGCCGTAGAGGTTTTTCTTACAGTGAATTAGTATTCTATAAGATGACAGATAAGTGTTTATTAGAACGTAAGATTGTATAAACTTAGGCTTCTATAAAACGTGCTTGCCTCTGAGCATCACCTCCTTTCACTACTAACAAGAAGAAGGCACTAATGCCGCTTAGCTGTTTGTTGTTGCCTTTATATTGTTAACGTAGCCCGTTTAACACTAAAACGACCTACTTGACCGTTTCCAGCCTATGCTGGATTTTCTCGTTTTATAATGGCGCTGTTTGGTCTTTTGTATATTGCTAATTGGCTTATTTCTATAGTTATTATTTATCCCCTATTCGATATCAAAGATGTTTGTTATCAAGAATAGTAGGGATGAAATTTTAAGAATGTTTAACAATAGTTGCCGCTATATCTTTAGCAATCAAAGCTCCCACCGCACCATTTATTATGGTTTTTAAACGATAGTTATGGAGTTGTTATGAACCCAGTAGACCAATTTACCCCGCAAGAGCCGATTTTATTTAATCCGCTCGATATATTAAAGCCAGCTTATCTCAGTCAATCGTCGAACGAGCTGTTCTCCCGTATTTCACCTTTATATAGTGTGGACGAGGAGCACTGGTTGACGGACTTGTTGCCGCTCGCTAAGCCAACGGATGCCGAGCGTGAAGGGGCTGCTACGCAAACTCGTCAATTGGTCGAACATGTACGTAATGATGGCAAAGCCGTAAAAATGGTTGATTCATTATTGCTTGAATATAGCCTTGATACCCAAGAAGGTATCTTGCTCATGAGTTTGGCAGAAGCCTTGATTCGGGTGCCAGACAATTACACCGCTGATGCGCTTATCCACGATAAAATGAGCGTCGCTGACTGGAAAAAACACATCAAAAATGACAATGGTTTTATGGTCAATGCCTCGACGTGGGGCATGATGATGACGGGCCGCGTTGTCAGTATTGATCGTGATACTACCGCTGCTGGGTTTTTGGACCGTATGACCAAAAAAATGGGCGAGCCGGTCATTCGCAGCGCCATGCAAAAAGCCATGCGCATTATGGGACATCAGTTTGTGCTTGGCGAAACCATTGAGGGCGCCAACAAAAACAGCCAGCCTTATCGTAATAAAGGCTATACCTATTCGTTTGATATGCTAGGTGAGGCGGCGATTACCCATAAAGATGCGGAAAAATACTTTAACGATTACCTGCATGCGATTAAAGCGACGGCCAGCATCAAGGTAAAAGAAGGTATGCCAAAGCCGTCAGTGTCTATTAAGCTATCAGCATTGCACCCGCGTTATGAAGCGACGCAAGAAGCGCAAGTGATGGGACTATTGCGTCAGCGTTGCTTGTTATTGATTGAAGCGGCTCGTGAGGTCAATGTCGATATCAGTATCGATGCCGAAGAAGCAGACCGGCTTGAGATTTCTTTAAAGCTGTTTGAGTCTCTTTACCGTGATAATTTAACCGCCGGTTGGGATGGCTTAGGGTTGGTGGTACAAGGTTACTCTAAACGTGCGATTGCCGTTCTGACGTGGCTTGCGCGTTTGGCAACTGAAGTCGGTGACCGTATTCCGGTGCGTTTGGTAAAAGGCGCATACTGGGATACTGAAATCAAACTGGCGCAGCAAAAGGGACTGTCCGGCTATCCGGTCTGGACCCGTAAAGAAGGCACGGACACCGCTTATCTTGCCTGTGCGCGCTTCTTATTGTCAGAGCATTTGCGCGGTTTGATTTGGCCACAGTTTGCTACCCATAATGCGCACACGCTTGCTTCAGTGATGACTATGAGCGCGCACCGAGAGTTTGAGTTTCAGCGTCTTCATGGCATGGGTGATGCACTTTATGACCATATTCTGCAAGCTTATAAAATCCCTGTTCGTATCTATGCACCCGTTGGCGCTCATAAAGACTTGCTACCGTACTTGGTACGCCGTTTACTAGAAAACGGTGCCAATAGCTCGTTTGTGCATCAGTTATTAGATAAGTCTTATCCGATTGATAAGCTAACGGTACACCCGTACGATAAGTTATTGACCAATGCTACTTTGCATAATCCTGATATTCCGTTGCCGCTAGATATCTATGGCGCGCGCCGAGCCAGCTTTGGCCCTAATATCTTTGTAGAGTCGCAGTGGCTACTATTCAAAGCCGCTATCGATAGCCATTTGCATAAAACCTGGTCGGCAACTTCTATTATTAACGGCAACGCAGTTGATGCACATAAAGTCGATGGCAATTCTGAAAAACTTGAGTCGCAGACCGTACGTGCGCCTTGGAATCATGAAGTCATCGCAGGTAAAGTCACCTACGCCAATGCTGATATTGCGCAGCAAGCCATTGATGCTGCCATTGCAGGTCAAAGCGTATGGCAAGCCGTACCTGCGGCAAAGCGCGCTGCTATTTTGCGCAAAGTAGCGGACTTGTATGAAGAAAACTATGCTGAATTGATGGCGCTTTGCCAAATCGAAGCGGGTAAAACCATGCAAGACGGCATTGATGAAATCAAAGAAGCGGTTGATTTTTGCCGTTTTTATGCCGATGAAGCAGAACGTCTCGACGCCAAGGTTTATGAGTTTACCGACTTAGCAGGCAAGCAATCACGTCAAGTGTATAAGCCGCGGGGCACCTTTGTTTGTATCAGCCCGTGGAATTTCCCCTTGGCAATTTATACCGGTCAAATCATGGCAGCGCTTGCCGCAGGCAATACTGTGGTCGCTAAACCTGCCGAGCAAACCAGCTTGATTGCTCATTTTGCTGTGCAGCTGATGTATCAAGCAGGCGTGCCGGTAGACGCTTTGCAGTTTGTCGTTGGCGCTGGCGAAGTTGGCGGCACGTTGACCGCTTCCGATAATATTGCAGGCGTTATTTTCACCGGTTCAACCCAAACGGCGCAGCATATCAATCAGAGCCTTCATCAGCAAATCAGTGGTGAGTTGCCAGTATTGATAGCCGAAACCGGCGGTCAAAATGCCATGGTTGTCGATTCAACCGCATTGCCCGAGCAAGTGGTTAAAGATGCGGTATTATCTGCCTTTGGTTCGGCAGGTCAACGCTGTTCTGCGTGCCGTATCTTATGTGTGCAAGAAGAAGTAGCGGACAATTTAATCGAGCTGTTACAAGGAACGATGGCTGAATTGGTCGTCGGCAATCCATTGTATGCGGCAACCGATGTCGGTCCAGTGATTGATGCCGACGCCAAACAAAGTCTGGACGCGCATATCGAACGTATGGCGGCTGAACCAACGGCGACGATCTTGGCGCAGACGCCGATGAGCGCAAGCTCAGTGGTTAGCGAAGAGCACTCTACCTTTGTCTTGCCAACCGCGATTGAAGTAAAAAGTATCGATGTGATTGGCGGCGAGCACTTCGGCCCGATATTGCATGTACTACGTTATCAAGCGCGCGATTTAAATAAGCTTATTGATGCGATTAATAGCACGGGTTTTGGTTTGACCTTAGGTATCCACAGCCGTATTGAAAATATTGCTGAGCATATCGAGCGCCGTGCCTTTGTCGGTAATACTTACATTAATCGTAACCAAATCGGTGCCGTCGTCAACGTGCAACCGTTTGGCGGTTGTGGTCTATCTGGTACAGGTCCAAAAGCTGGCGGGCCGCATTACGTTGCGCGTCTGATGCAGCTATGCACTGAGTCAGTCATTACTGAGCCGAACACGGCGGTAGAAAATAATAGCACTGAAACCCTTACCCAAATCGCATAAGGAGTAGCAAGATGGCGAATGAATTTAAAAAGAATCATGCCCAAGTTTGTGAAGCTTGGCGGTTATTAAGCGCGGTAGAGCGAGCAACTTATCTACAAGCGGCTGTTGCTAAATTGGCTTTGCTTACTGGTGACGCCAATAAAGCCAAGCGTTTATTTACCCATTTATTAAATGCCGCGCCGATGCTCGATGACGTGCAGCGTATGACGGGCGCAACAGGTGAGTCCAATGACTTGTACGTGACTGCTCGCGGCAAAACCATGGTTATCGGCGGCGAATCTGCTCGCGCGATGGCGGTACTTGGTCAGCTGGTCGCAGCTTTACTGACTGGCAACGAGGTGATACTGCATTGTCCAAGTCAGAGCGAGATGTGTATTGAAGCGGCAAAAATATTGCATGACACTGGCATCAGTGATGATGTATTAAGCGTTGCCAATGATTCGCAAACCATTACACTGCTATATATCGATCGATTGGCGCAAGTCGCGGTCGCTGGTAACCAAAGCGAAGTGCAAGCCATCAGCCAAGAGCTTGCTAAGACCGATGGTATCTTGACGCAAGTTATTGCAGTCACTGATATGGAGGGGATGTCAGAGATGCTAACGCCCGATTATCTGTACCGCTTTGTCACTGAGCGGGTAAGGACCATTAATACCACAGCGATTGGCGGTAATGCCAGCTTGCTCGAGCTTGGCACTGAGTAAGTGCTGTAAAGCTAAATAAAAAAACTAGTATTGTATAAGCGGCGGTCAGTAGCCATTTTCCAAGCAATTTGGGAAATGATTACTGACCGTTTTTTATTGTTTTATGAAAAATTAAGGATAAAATTAATCAAAAAGGTTGGCTAAAAATATATAGTATTAAAAAGTTTTTGAATTATTAAACAAAATAATGTGCTTTTTTGAGTTGTAAGTTAAATAAAGTTAATGCTAGTATAAGTTAACCGTTTAGTCAGCATTTATTCATTGAATGCTAATAGACAGCTTCAACACGGAATGTTGAGGTACTTTAAGCTAAAAAGGAGTGTGACCCATGCTTATATTCTCCGTTTTTTCGATAGGGTAGTTAGCTTTACCTTTACCTATACCCGACCTTTATGACCGCTTTTTAATTGACGCATAGATGATTGGTGAATTAAAAAGTTCAAACCGCAAACCGATTAAGCCTGAGCAAGTCAGTAGTCAGATAGGCAGTCAGCTTATTCAATACCCGTATAACTATCAGTATTGATGTAGGTATGATGATCGTCATCGTATAAACTTTATTAACATGATAATTGAATACTACCTTAGGGCGGTGTCGTAATCACGCCTAACCTTTGCAGATATTGATTGTTAACATTTTATATTCGATTTCAGATAAAACTATAGTTTTTATCTGCCTTTTATTCTGACAGCCGAGCGTTGCTATGATTCGTTTTTATTTGAACGGTCAGTACAAACAAGTCACTGATCTAAACCCGAACACCACCGTTCTTGAGTATCTGCGTCTGCACGAAAAGCAAACCGATACCAAGGAAGGCTGCGCGAGTGGCGACTGCGGCGCGTGTACCATCATGGCACAGCGCTTGCCTGCTCATGACGCAGACCAATCTACGCAAGCACCTTTTTATACCCTTAATGCTTGTATCACGCTACTGTCATTGATGGATGGTCATCATCTGATGACGGCCGCTTATATCGCCGATAATCCCGCCAATCACCCAGATCGCGCCTTATTGCACCCAGCTCAGCAAGCCATGGTTGATTGTCATGGCTCGCAGTGCGGCTTTTGTACGCCTGGATTTGTCATGACGCTTGCAAGTACTTATGAAAACCATCGTCTGCAAGTGGCAGCAGGGACAGTGTCGGACGATCTTAGTTACAATGATATTGTTGCTGCTATATCCGGAAATCTGTGCCGCTGTACCGGTTATCGTCCTATTATCGATGCAGGTTTAGCGATGGGTAAAATTGGCAAACAGCGCGATGCTGAGCAAATCATTGCTAAAGATTTAACGATAAAGCTGGCAACCGATGCAATGGCAAACAGCAAGCATGCTGCTAGCAATACTATTGAGCCTGTACTTACCGAAGCATCACGCAAACTTTTTATTCCGCAGACCATTGACGAGCTTAATCAGGTGTTAGCCGCGTATCCAAACGCAACTATTTGGGCGGGCGGTACTGATTTGGGGTTAAGCGTGACCCAGCACCTGGTCGATCATGAAGTGATTGTGCAACTGTCAGCGGTTGAGGCGCTAAAAACTTGGTCGCTACAAGACTTACATCAACATACTGATGAGAAATCTAGAGTTAATGTCGATAAAGTTAACAGCGACAAAGTTAATGGCGAAATGAAATCAGCAGCACAGTCTTTAATATTGGGCGCGGGCATGAGCTATCAGCAACTGCTACCTGTCCTTGAAGATTATTTTCCGAAATTTGCTCATTTATTTGAACGCATTGCCTCGCCGCAAATTCGCAATATGGGCACCATCGGCGGTAACGTCGCTAATGCTTCGCCGATTGGCGATTTGCCGCCGGTTTTATTGGCACTAGATGCGCAAATTCATTTGCGTCATTGCGCAGCTATTGATGGTAGTGATGCTAATAAAAATGGTTATATTGATGAGATTATACCTTTGCAGGCATTTTTTTTGGATTATAAACAGACCAAACTGCGCGCTGGCAGTTATATCGTGGCGCTGCATATTCCACTGTTACAAGACCATCAGCATTTATATGTTCATAAGGTAAGTAAGCGTTATGAAGACGACATTTCTGCTTGCTTATTGGCAGCAAGAATCGATTTGTCAGGAGATGGCATGACGATTAAAAATGCAAAATTCGGTCTGGGCGGTATGGCGGCGATTCCTTTATTAGCGACAAATTGTCAGGAAATACTGATTGGACAATCTGTTGATGTTGCCAGTTTTGAGGCGGCGGCGCAAAATTTGGCGTTAGATGTCTCGCCCATGACGGACGTTAGAGCCAGTCGTGAGTATCGTATGCATGTCGTGCAGCGCTTAATGATTAAATGCGGTAAGCAATTGGTCGCGGATATACAACCTGCGAGCGCTTAACGTTTATCGCTATTTGTAAAGAATACAAGGAAGAGACACTATGAGCCATCATTCTTCACTATTTGACAGTTATAGTATACGCCGACAGCGCCCGCCAAAAAATAAAATCGGTACGGGAGTCAAGCATGACAGTGCTATCAGCCATGTGATGGGAATGGCCACATACGTCGATGACATGCTAAAACCGCAAAGCACCCTGCATTTAGCGATTGGTAAAAGCACTCACGCCCATGCCCGTATCTTACATATGGATTTGAGTGCAGTATGGGCGGCCGATGGGGTGGTCGACGTTATTAGGTTTCAGAATTTGCCTGCTAAGACTGATATCGGCCCAGTGTTCGATGGCGATCCATTAATGGCAGATAAAGTCACCGAATACGTCGGTCAAACCTTATTTGCTGTAGTTGCAACCAGTCACCGTGCCGCCAAAAAGGCAGTGCTGAATGCGCTGATAGAATATGAGCCATTAGCAGCCATATTGACTATCGATGAGGCGTTAGAGCAAGCGCAGTTTGTACGGCCGAGCCACTTTATGCAGCGCGGTGATACGCAAGCTGAGCTAAAATCAGCACCGACGCGTATTGCAGGGCATATTCATATGCTTGGGCAAGAGCATTTTTATCTTGAGGGGCAGGTATCTTACGTTGCGCCTTGTGACGATGGCGGTCTTGAAGTTTATACGTCGTCGCAGCATCCAAGCGAAGTGCAGCAACTGGTCGCTGAAGTAGTCGATTTACCATTTCATGCAGTGACTACCATTGTGCGTAGAATGGGCGGCGGCTTTGGCGGTAAAGAAACCCAAGCGGCGGCGTGGGCGTGCCTGTGCGCTATCGTGGCTAAGCGCCAAAATGTGCCAGTCAGTATGCGCTTAGACCGCCAAGATGACATGGTCGTAACTGGCAAACGACACGAGTTTTCCAATCGTTATGAGGTCGGCGTCAATGAAGACGGACAGATACTTGGCGTCGATATGCAGCTGGCAGGACTATGTGGCTATTCGCCTGATTTGTCCGATGCTATTGTCGATCGGGCGATGTTTCATTGTGATAATGCCTATTATTATCCAGCCGCGCAGATAGCCGGTCACCGCTGCAAGACCCATACGGTATCCAACACCGCTTATCGCGGTTTTGGCGGGCCACAAGGTTTGCTAACCGCCGAATATATGATGGATCATATCGCCTATACCTTAGGCAGAGATCCGTTGCAGGTGCGTCTGGCAAATTTATATCAAAATGGTCAAAGCACCCATTATGGTCAGCCGATTGAGCATTTTGATTTGGCGACTCTTATGCAGACACTCGCAGAGGATAGCGATTACGATAAGCGCCGGCTAAAAATTATCGAAGCAAATAAAAAGGCTGAAGCTGAAGGCAATGATAAGCGCTGGGGTCTAGCATTAACGCCTGTAAAATTCGGTATCTCATTTACCGTGCAAACCCTCAATCAGGCTGGCGCTTTAGTGCTTATTTATACCGATGGCACGATCCAGGTCAATCATGGCGGCACTGAGATGGGGCAAGGATTATATATTAAAATTGCCCAAATCGTCGCCAACGAGTTCGATGTTGATTTGGATACGGTAAAAGCCACTGCTACTCGCACCGATAAAGTGCCAAATACCTCGCCGACAGCTGCCTCATCGGGTACGGATATGAATGGGAAAGCGGCGCAAAATGCCTGTATCACCATTAAAAATCGTTTGCTTAAGTTTGCCTCTGAGCATTTTCAAGTCAACGCCGAAGATGTCCGTTTTGAGCGCAATCACGTTCACATTGGCACTAAAGAAGTGCTTACGTTTGCAGATTTTGTCTTGCTCGCTTATCAGCACCGTATCAGTTTGTCTTCGACCGGCTATTATAAAACGCCCAAGATATTTTACGACCGCTCAAAAGCGTGGGGGCGACCCTTCTTTTACTTTGCTTTAGGTGCAGCCTGCTCGGAAGTTGAGATTGACACTTTGACGGGAGAGTACAAAGTGCTGCGCTGTGATATCTTGCACGATGTCGGACAATCGATTAATCCTGCAGTTGATATTGGTCAGATTGAAGGAGGCTTTGTGCAAGGTATGGGCTGGCTGACCACTGAGGAGCTTATTTGGGATAAAAAAGGCAAGCTTGCTTCTAACAGCCCCGCTAATTATAAAATTCCTACGGCACATGATTTGCCTAAACAATGGCGCGTCAAACTGTTTGATCGTAAAAATGAAGAGCGGACTATTTATAATTCTAAAGCTGTTGGTGAGCCGCCATTTATGCTAGCAGCGAGCGTTTGGTGTGCGATTAATAATGCCATCGCAAGCTTGGGTGATTATAAGCAGAACCCAGAGCTGACCATGCCTGCGACGCCAGAGGCCGTACTAAAAGCCGTCATGCGTCTGCAAGGTCAAGCGTGGGAAATCGCTTCTAAACCAGACACCGAAACCATTGAAAGCTTAACACCAGCTGACGATGACTGCGGCATTGATGACGATCGCGTACTGCCGCAGCAAGTAGCGCATGGTAAAGATATCGAACCGCCTGCGTCTGAAGGTCAATTGTTTGATGAAGAGCCTGAGGCGATAGAAAACCCCAACGTCGCAACGGCTCGTGGACCTGCGCACAGTGAATAAGTCACTTATCACGCCGATGCCACCAACGAAATGGTATGAGGGACTGGCGCAATATCAGCAGCAGGGGGTTGCCCATGTTTTAGCGACGGTCGTTGCCGTCAATGGTTCGGCACCTCGCGAACTACAGTCTAAAATGATTGTCACGCTCGATGATTGCTGCGATACGCTGGGCGGTGGGAGTTTAGAGCATGATGTGACGCTAACAGCGCGGCAACTATTAAATGGAGAGCTTGAGCCAAATAATTCGAAAGCCTCCTCTCAACCATTAAAAGCAGGCAGGTCTGCAAAAGCACAAGCGGTACGCCGTGAAGCAGTCTACAGCAAACATTATCCATTGGGCGCTAAGTTAGCACAGTGCTGCGGTGGTAGCGTGACGGTGATGTTTGAATGCTTTCATTTGACACCGCCGATGTCGCTATTGGTTTTTGGGGGCGGGCACGTAGCTACCGCATTAATGAGTATGCTGGCTGAGCTGCCATGCCAAGTGGACTGGGTAGACAGTCGTCCTGAGATGTTTGAGCGTTATTTGAGCGCTGAATCTGGCACAGCGGACGGACAGGTAAATGACCAATTACCAGCGCATATTCGTGTGCATATTGACGACGATCCGGTTGATTTTATTCGCCCATTTCTAGCTAATGGCGCTCGCAGGCTATCTATTAATAAAGGCACGCAGTATTTTATTTTAGTCATGACCCATGATCATAGTCTTGATTTTGACTTGGTGCGCGCGGCTTTAGATTGTTTGCTAGCTACTGATTCAAAGACTGCATTAAAGGAAAGCAGTGCGCGGCCTTATATCGGCTGTATTAGCTCGGCGACCAAAGCCAAGCGCTTTAGAGAAAAGTTGCTACAGCGCGGTTATAGCGAAAAAGTCGTTGATAAGGTAACGATGCCAATTGGCCTTGAGGTTGGCGGTAAACAACCAATGGCAGTTGCTGTATCTATCGCTAGTCAAATTTTGCAGCTATATCATCAAGCATAAATGTTATTTAAAGCGAACAGTTAGCAATAAAACTTTATTGCCTTTTACTCTATTTAGGTGAGACGCCTTTATGACCATACATATTTATCAAGCACGACTGCTGCATTATCTAACCGAAGACAATCTAGCTAAGAGAGAAAAAAGCACCAACAACAGTGATACAAGCACTAATGATACAAATACCCTTGATGCAACACTACCAGTGGTTGATAAAAACGTCATATTGCTCCCTGTAATCGCAGGCATTAATGTTTATCCTGAGTATATTGCCGAAGGTGCTTTGGTCGTCGATGATGTGAGTGGTCGTGTGCTAGATTATGGCAGTAAAAATGTGATCATGGCGCGATATGCCAGTAGTCACGCGCAAGAGGGCAAGGCGCCCGTAGAGATTCACGATTATCAAGACAAGCTTATCATGCCAGGCTTTATTGATACTCATGTCCACTATCCTCAGATAGATATGATTGCCGCTTTTGGTGAGCAATTGCTCGATTGGCTCAATAATTACACCTTTATCACCGAAGCCAATTTTAGTGACCCACAGGTTGCGCATGATACCTCAAAGTTCTTTTTAAACCAGCTGCTTGCCAATGGTACGACCAGCGCTTTGGTGTTTTCGACCAGTCATCCTGAGTCGGTTGAAGCGTTTTTTGAAGAAAGTACTCGCCTAAATACGCGCATGATTACTGGTAATGTACTGATGGATCAAAATGCGCCTGAGCATTTGTGTGTGCCGACTGAGCAAGGTATCCGCGATTCACAAAATATCATTGATAAATGGCATGAGCGCGGGCGTCAACATGTGGCGATTACGCCAAGATTTGCCATCACATCGACGCCAAAACAGCTGCAAATGACGGGTGAGTTATATCGCAGCTATAACAGTGTGTATCTGCAAACGCATCTGGCCGAAAACCTTGCTGAAATTGCCTTTGTACGTGAGCTTTATCCCAAACATACGGGCTATCTCGACGTTTATCATGATTTGGGGTTACTGGGAAGGCGAACTACTTTAGCGCATGGTATTTATCTTGAAGCATTAGAGTATGAGGTGCTGCGTGATACGGGGACGCAAATTGCCCATTGTCCAACGTCTAATTTATTTTTGGGTAGTGGTCTGTTTGATTTATCTAAGACTTTACGCTATACCGGTGTCAGTATCGCTACCGATGTAGGGGCGGGAACCAGTTTGTCGATGCTGACCACGTTATCGGAAGCTTATAAAGTGCAACAATTACAAAACAACCCATTATCCGCGCATCAAGGCTTGTATCAGATTACTTTAGGCAATGCCCAGTCGCTATTATTAGACAATAAAATTGGTAACTTTATGCCGAATAAAGAAGCGGATTTTGTGATAATAGACATGGGCGCGACAGAGCTACTCGCGCGCCGTATGATGCAGACAAAATCACTCGATGAGCAGCTATTTGTGCTGATGATGCTTGGCGACGATAGAGTGATTGAAGAAACAGTCATTGCTGGCATGAGCCGTTATAAAAAAGGCGCGGTATAAAAAAGGGGTGACATAAAATAAGCTGACAAATAGCCAGCTTATCTTAAGGTGAATTTTTTAAACAACACTCATAATTAGTGAGTGGTTATGGCCAGTATATTACTCAGGATAATCTAGCCACACCCAACCATTCTCTAACCATTCGCTTAAATCATCTGGGTCAATATTTTTAACATCTTGAGTTTGTAAATGCTCACCATTGGCCAAACGCATTAGCACAGCGACCGCAGCAGCATCCAAACCATCAAGGCGCTGACCATTGGCATATAGCGTTGCGCCATCATTGGTTTGGCTGTAAAGCAAACGATTGCTATAGTCGGCTTGTAGTGTCGCGCCATCTGATAAAGCCTGCATCAACTCATCGGTATCTAGTGTTTCTTCTGGCACCAACGCATCATATTGGCGCTTGCTGACAACTTCGGATACTGCTTGACGAATGATATCGTCGCCGCGCTCAGTTTGCAGCATTTGTAAGAGCTGGTCTTTAATCGCCTCGATACTGCTTGCTGTCAATTCACCTGACGTTTGCAAAGATTGAGGCAGTAGCATTGGTATAAATAAATCGCTATCGTTGGTAGCAATATCAGCCAGACTGTCGATGATTTGCATCAAGTTCGGACGACGGCAACCAAAAGAGAAGGTTAAGCAATCATCTTGCGCGACGCCAAAGTGCGATAATTTTGGTGGCACATAAAGCACGTCGCCCGCCTCTAATATCTCATCAAAGATAATCTCGCCCATATCATCGAACAATCTAATCGGCTCATCGGCGACAAACTCAGTGTTTTTATCACAAAATTTGCCGAGCTGCCAACGACGCTGACCGTAGCCTTGCGCTAAAAACACATCATAATCATCATAATGCTTGCCGACTGAGCCGCCCTTTGGCGCATAAGACACCATGATATCGTCGCGTTGCCACTGCGGAATAAAGTCAAACGCTTGCCACAATTGTCCGAGCTCAGGCGACCATTGCTCAAGGTTTTGCACCAGTACGGTCCATTGTTCAGGCAAATTGTCAAAATCGCTTTCAGTTAAGGGACTTTTTTTAAGTTGCCACTGCGCTAGGCCGTCTTGCTTAGTAGCGGCTTGGGTGAGCAGGCGTGCAGCTGCGTCTTCTTCAATAGCAAGGCCAAGCATATCGTCTGGCTCAAACATGCCAATTAGCTGCGGTAAGCCTTGTTTAATAAGGAGCGGTTTTTTTTGCCAATATTCGCTTAAAAATTGCTCAGGCGTGAGAGAGTCGGGCAAGCAAAGAGGAATTGTGGTCATTGATAAATCCATATCTAAAAATTGGTATAAGAGAAATAACAAGAGATGCTTTATAGGAAAGTTTTAATAGTTTATGATTATCGCCTAGCTGATAGCGAGTATTACCGTATGAATAGTTGCTGTCAGAACACCTCATCAATCGTAGGAAGTTTATGAAAAAATTACATTTTATCGTTATTATCGCCAGCGTATTTTTATTACAAGCTTGTGTGCACAAGGTTGTAACCGTGCCGGCAAAGATCGCTTATAAAACTACCAAAGGCGTGGTCAAAGGTACTGTGGCGGTCGGTAAAGCTATCATACCGGGCGACAGTGATGACGAGGATAAAAAAGATAAAAAATAAAACCTTACCCATTAACTAACTGTCTTTTAAGACAAGTAATAGTAGGTAAGGTTAATGTTTTTCTTAATATAAATAAATAGGCAGTCCTACTCATTTATATCTATTTCAAAATATGTCCGCTAGCTACTTCAAGCTTGATCAGAGATTAAATCTTAGCAATCCAGTCTTTAATCGTGCGAGCTTGCTCAGCGGCATTACCAGTATAAGTCGCAGGCGTCAGCTCACGTAGGCGCGCTTTATCGCTATCTGAAACCGCAGATAATTCATCGCTTTCTACGAAAGTCAGCATGGCCTCACGTGTCATGGCATTGCCACGGGTCAAGGCTTTAAGTTTCTCGTACGGGTTCTCAACACGGTAACGACGCATGACCGTCTGAATCGGCTCAGCCAATACTTCTTGCGCGTTATCCAAATCGTCATTTAAACGCTGTGCATTCAATTCAAGTTTACCAACGCCTTTTAAGCACGCATCATAAGCAATCATACTTTGCGCCAGCCCAACACCAATATTGCGCAGTACAGTCGAGTCTGATAAATCGCGCTGCATACGTGAAATTGGTAGTTTTTCACCCAAATGTGCAAGCATCGCGTTCGCCACGCCTAAGTTACCTTCTGAGTTTTCAAAATCAATTGGGTTGACCTTATGCGGCATGGTAGAAGAACCTACTTCACCGTCTTTTAGGCGCTGCTTAAAATAGCCTAAGCTAATATATTGCCAAATATCACGGTTAAAATCGATTAATATAGTATTGAAACGTTTTACCGCATCAAACAATTCAGCGATATAGTCATGCGGCTCTATTTGGGTGGTGTAAGGGTTAAACGTTAGCGCTAGGTGCTGGTCAATAAACTGCTCAGCGTGTGCTTGCCAATCAATATTAGGATAGGCTGAGAAGTGCGCGTTATAGTTACCGACTGCGCCATTGATTTTACCGAGTAGCTCAACTTGACCGATTTGTTTGATTTGGCGGGCTAAGCGATAAGCGACGTTTGCCATCTCTTTACCAAGCGTCGTTGGGCTAGCAGTTTGACCGTGCGTGCGTGATAGCATTGGCTGGTCAGCATGAGTAATCGCCAAATCAACAATGCTGTCGGTTACTTGCTGCATTTTAGCAACCACAATCTCGCGGCTGTCTTTTAGCATCAATGCGTATGACAAGTTGTTGATATCTTCACTGGTACAAGCGAAATGAATAAACTCCAAGCTGTCTTCTAATTGTTGATTACCACGGAATTTGTCTTTGATAAAGTATTCAACCGCTTTTACATCATGGTTGGTGGTTGCTTCGATATCTTTAATCGCTTGCGCGTCCGCTTCGCTAAAGTCGTCAACGATGCTGTTTAGAAAGGCATTGGTATCGGCATCAAACGCTGCTAATTCGCCAATCGCACTATTATCTGCCAATGACTGCAACCAACGAATCTCGACGGTAACGCGGGCTTTAATCAGACCAAATTCAGATAGATACGGACGCAAGCTGTCGGCTTTAGAAGCGTAACGGCCATCGATTGGAGAGAGTGCGGTAAGTGGAGTCATAGTGATGCCTCAAATAGTTGTCAAAAGTAACAGGAGTAAAAGTGATAAAAATAAGCAAAAAATGAAGAAAGGTTGAAAGTTATTTAAAATCAAAACCCACAAGGCGCATCGATAGCGGCAATCACACCGCCACCAAGACACACCTCATCGATATAAAATACCGCTGATTGACCAGGCGTAACGGCACGTTGTGGCTCATCAAATACCACACGGACTTCACTGCCGTCATCATTTAGCGCATAAACACGGCAGGCCTGATCGGGCTGACGATAGCGAGATTTTGCCATACAGCGTAAGCCTTCCGTGCTGAAAATATCGGCAGGCGGCAAGCCATCGACCCAGTCAAGCTTATAAGCTTGTAGCTCATTACTCATTAGCATCGGATGCTCATGACCTTGACCGACGATTAAACGGTTTTTAGCCAAATCCTTTGCCAGTACAAACCAAGGCTCTTCTGGACGGTCTTTGACGCCGCCGATACCGATGCCGCCACGCTGACCTAAAGTATAATACATCAAGCCATCATGCTGACCTATCACATGACCGTCGTCAGTGACGATATCGCCTTTTTGTGCTGGCAAGTACTGTTGCAAAAAGTCTTTAAAACGGCGCTCACCAATAAAGCAAATACCAGTAGAATCTTTCTTTTTAGCCGTCGCCAAGTCATGTTCTTCAGCGATTTGACGCACGACTGGTTTTTCAAGCTCACCTACGGGGAATAACGTCTTAGCGATTTTATCGCCGCCGACCGCATGTAAGAAGTAGCTTTGGTCTTTATTATTATCCAGTCCACACAAGAGCTGGGCGACGGTTTCGCCGTTGTTATTTTCATAGTTCAGGCTGCGGCGCGTATAGTGACCGGTGGCAATATAGTCAGCACCGAGAGTCAACGCATAATCTAAAAACGCTTTAAATTTGATTTCTTTATTGCATAAAATATCTGGATTTGGCGTGCGTCCGGCTTTGTACTCTGCTAAGAAATGCTCAAAAACGCGATCCCAATATTCCATTGCAAAGTTGGCGGTGTGCAGCTTGATACCGATTTTGTCACATACCGCTTGCGCATCTGCTAGGTCGTCCATCGCCGTACAGTATTCGGTGCCGTCATCTTCTTCCCAATTCTTCATAAACAGACCTTCCACTTTAAAGCCTGCTTGCTGGAGCAAAACGGCAGATACGGAAGAGTCGACGCCGCCTGACATACCAACGATGACGTGCTTACTGCTAGGATTGACAATATCGGCAAGCGTCAAAGGACGATGGATGCTAAAAGCGTCTGAAACGGGTAGACTTGAGGTGTTTGGCGTGGCTGACATAGAATTGCTCAACAATTTATACCTTATCCAAAGTGTGACATGACGCTATTCATCAATAAAACGACTAAGAGTGATAAACTTAGGCAACTGATGAAGTCATTTCGTTTTTTGGACAGGGTATTTTGGTCTGGGTATTGTGATAAAATAAGCGTCATATTATAGCAGTTAATCGTAAGCGGTGGCGAGCTATGCACGCTCATGTTGGCTAAAAGCGCTTTAGAAATTTAGATAGCGGTTCTAAATTATTTTAATCACTCTTCATTCACTTAGTAATTCACTTGGAATAATAATGATAAAAATTGGTCAAGGTATCGATGTCCATGCGTTTCATAATACGGGCGAGCAGCAGCAATATGTGATATTAGCAGGCGTGCCGATAGAGCATACCCATAGTTTGCTGGCGCATTCTGATGGCGATGTGGTGCTCCATGCGCTTGCTGACGCGCTGCTTGGTGCATTGGCACTTGGGGATATTGGGCAACATTTCCCAGATACCGATGCCGCGCACGCTGGTTTGGATTCGCGCGTACTACTCCGTTATGTGTATGGTAAAGTCCAAGCTGCCGGTTATACTTTAGGGAATGCTGATATTACTGTGATGTGTGAGCGCCCAAAATTGGCACCCTATAATTTGGCAATGCGCGAAAATATCGCCAGTGACTTGCAAACAGCTGTGAGTAATGTCAGCATTAAAGCCACAACGACTGAAAAACTGGGCTTTACTGGTCGCCAAGAGGGTATTATGGCCAATGCCGTGGTATTATTGGTACCAAATATGATGATGTCTGACGACAATATGGCTAGCAATACTATTTCTGATGTTAACGTTTCAGATGTTAATATGCCTGATGTTTAATCCCTAATGGCTTAGTAGTCAGTGATGAGGGTTGCAATAAACGGCAATCGCCCCATGTAGCAGCCACAGGCCAAATTTAGCGTGACATATCTCTTTTTGATAATAGTTTTAATAAATAGGAGCTTTTATGAGTGAGCAAACCCCAAATACTGCTGCAAACGATGTTGAACAGCTGATTCGTGATCAAATCAAAGACAATAAAGTCATCCTTTATATGAAAGGCACGCCGCAGTTTCCACAGTGTGGTTTTTCTGCTAAGTCGATTGAGGTTTTGACCCAAATTGGCCGTCCGTTTGCCTATGTTAATATTCTAGAAAACCCAGAAATTCGTGCTACGTTACCGAAGATTGCTAATTGGCCAACGTTCCCGCAATTATGGATTGACGGTGAATTGATGGGTGGTTCAGACATCATTTTACAGATGTACCAATCAGGCGAGCTAAAACCTTTGGTTGAAGCCAATAGTCCTGCTGCTTAATGATTAAGCGTTTTTATTGGGCAGTTAATAAGCCTCAATAAATCATTTAGAAATTGCAGCAAAGTAAACCTGAATAGCCATTCTACTTTATGAAGAAAGGCTATTCGGGTTTTTTATTGTCTATGCAATTTATTGTTTTTATCGCTTTTAGCCCCATATAGTGTCCAAGATAAATATATTTTGCCTAAAAGCGAGAGTTATATGAGTAATCACTTAGCAAACACGGAATTGCCAAACACAGAATTAACGGAGCAGCAGGAGGCGGCTGAACAAGCGGCTATCGAAAAACGCCGCGAGTATCTAAAAAACGAATCAACCCGTTTAATCGATATGGCGGGCAGTGAGCCAAATTCTGCCCTTAAATGTATCCATCAGCTTAGCGTAGCAGGCGGCGCAACCGAAGCGACTTATATTGCCATTGAGCAGCGTATCGTCGCGGATCAAGATGCAGCTGGTGCTTATCATTTGGCATTATTGGCACAAAACACCCCTGATTTACCCATCGATGCGCGGCAACTTATTGAGATGGTTGTGCTAAAGGGTGATAACGCTCAGCGTTTGGCTTTGCTAAAAAACTTGCCATTGCCGCCTGTTGAGATGATTAAAGAGCAAATCTTGGCGACCAATGACGGCGACGCTATTGGGCAGATGAATGCCTATTTGCAGATTAACCCAGAAGCTTACGGCAGCCACCATATGCTGGCCAGTGGGCAGGCTGACCGCATTGTACCACTCAGTCCTGGTAAATAAATCCATTCGAGGTTTATCAAGCTTTTATTGATGCACCTTTATGATTAATGGCAATAGCAGTTAATTTAAATAGTTTTTCGTATAACGTTTTTTAAACGGTAAAAAATTGTTATAATTACCGGCTATTTTACCTATCTTTAATGGCTCATCTGAGTCGTTATCTCTTTTTTAAATTCGACTGACGCTTATTGACCAGCAGCCATGCTATGCAGCGATAGCCTCTGGCTCACGGTTGCGTCGAGAGTCAAGTGAGGCATACATGCAATACCCAAAAAATTACGACGTGATAGTGATCGGCGGCGGTCATGCTGGCACAGAAGCAGCTTTGGCGGCCGCACGTATGGGTGCGCAAACGTTACTCTTGACGCATAATATCGAGACGCTAGGGCAGATGAGCTGTAACCCTGCGATTGGTGGTATTGGTAAATCGCATTTGGTACGTGAGATTGATGCGCTTGGCGGCGCGATGGCATTAGCGACGGACAAATCTGGCATCCAGTTTCGAGTGCTTAATAGTCGTAAAGGTGCTGCCGTGCGTGCCACGCGTGCGCAAGCGGATCGCATCCTTTATAAAGCCGCTATTCGTCATACGCTTGAGAACCAGCCAAACCTTGATATATTCCAACAAGCAGCTGATGATATCTTAGTCGAAAATGGTCGCGCGACCGCTGTTGTGACGGCAACGGGTATTATTTTTAACACCCAAACTGTGGTGCTGACTTCAGGAACGTTTTTAGGCGGTGTCATTCATATCGGTTTGGAGAATTCAAAAGGCGGACGCGCAGGCGATCAGCCTTCTATCAAGCTTGCTGACCGTTTACGCGAATTGAAATTACCCGTTGGTCGCTTAAAGACCGGGACGCCAGCACGTATTGATGCACGTAGCGTTGACTTTAGTGTCATGATGGTACAGCCAGGCGATACACCGCTGCCGGTGATGAGCTATATGGGCGATGTGTCCATGCATCCTGAACAGGTCAATTGCTATATCACCCATACCAATGCGCGCACCCATGACATTATCCGTGAAAACCTAGACCGCTCACCGATGTTCTCAGGCAAAATCGAAGGCGTAGGGCCACGTTATTGTCCGTCTATTGAAGATAAGATTCACCGTTTTGCCGATAAAGACAGTCATCAAATCTTTATTGAGCCAGAAGGTTTGACCACGCATGAGCTATATCCAAATGGTATCTCAACCAGCTTGCCGTTTGATGTGCAATTAGACTTTATCCATAGTATGAAAGGTCTTGAGAACGCACACATCACCCGTCCCGGTTATGCGATTGAGTATGATTATTTTGATCCGCAGAACCTAAAACCAACGCTTGAGACCAAATCAATCGATCGTTTGTACTTTGCTGGTCAAATCAATGGTACGACCGGTTACGAAGAAGCGGGCGTACAAGGTTTATTAGCCGGCACCAATGCGGCATTGGTCACCTGTGAAAACAGTGAGTTTGACGTTTGGACGCCGCGCCGCGATGAAGCATATCTTGGCGTACTGGTCGATGACTTGATTACGCATGGTACCACTGAGCCATATCGTATGTTTACCAGCCGCGCCGAATATCGTTTGCTACTGCGTGAAGACAATGCTGATCAGCGTTTGACTGAGACTGGTCGCAAGCTTGGTTTGGTAGATGATGTGCGCTGGCAAGCTTATCAAGAAAAAATGGAAGCCATTGCTACCGAAACCTCGCGCCTTAAAGACATCTGGGCAACCCCTGCTAATGCTTTAGGTCAGCAAGTCACGGCGCAGACAGGCGAGGTGCTGTCTAAAGAATCGACTGCGTATGATTTATTAAAACGTCCGCAAATACATTTTACTGATATCGCTGCTATCACCGGCTCAGAGGTTGATAGCCAAGTCGGTGAGCAGATTGAGATTTCTGTTAAATACGCCGGCTACATTGACCGTCAGCAAGAAGATATCGATCAGATGAAGCGTTTGGAAAATACTGCCTTGCCAATGGATTTTGACTATAGTGTGGTATCAGGATTGTCCAATGAGATTGTGCAAAAGCTGGCGCAAATTCGTCCTGCCACGCTTGCTCAAGCGGGACGTATCAGCGGGGTCACGCCTGCTGCCATTCAGCTATTGGCGATGACCGTCAAGAAGCAGAAAAAAGCCCAAGCGGCGTTAAACTCGTAATAATGGTTTAGCAAATCTTGAAGCTTTAACCTATGATTATAAAAGAAGCCCGTAATGACAAAGCGTTATGGGCTTTTTTATGGCAAATACCTTAACAATTTCAAAACAGTTTGCCGATGTAAAACTTGATAATTTAAGACGTGCTGGTTTAAAAAATAGAAAGCTTTAAAAATAATTAAAAGTGAATAACAAGGAGAAAATCTATGCCTTACGATAAATTGTCTGAATTACCCGATTCGGTAAAAGATGATCTGCCAAAGCATGCGCAAGAAATCTTTTTGGCCGCATTCAATAGCGCCAGTAAACAATATGACGATGAATCACGCTGGTTTGCTACCGCATGGGCCGCTGTCGAAAACAGTTATGAGAAAAACTCGGACGGCAAGTGGGTGAAAAAGTCTGATTAGGGCGTGTTTTCATTTTAAAATTTTAACCATTTTTAGCCCATTTAGATATACATCGATTGAATTGAGAACACGCCCTCGTATTCAAATCAGCAATAGCGGCGTTATATACACTATAATAAAATAGCTTTCCGTTATCCAAGCTAACCCATTTTAAAATACCTACTCACCATTGCTGTTTATTTAACAATATAGCTTTGGATATATTCATAACCTGAGCTTATTTATGACCGCTGCTATTATTTTTGCCATTACCATCGTATTGCCCAACCTTGTTTTGATGGGGTTGGGTTTTTTTATGCAAAGGCGCGGCGAGGCAAGCCAAGCTTTTATCGATCAAGCATCCAGCTTTGTCTTTAATTACTGTTTGCCGTGCTTACTGTTTTTTAGCGTGGTTGATAGTGAGGTCGATTATGCCAAACAAATGACTTTAATCATTGCTGGTATTGTCGTGACCTTTATTTTGTTTATAGGCGCAGAAATTTATGCCAAGGCTTTTGTCGATAAGCCTGCCGACCAAGGGGTGTTTGTACAAGGTATCTTTCGCAGTAATATGGCGATTATCGGTCTGGCAACCGTCGCTAATGCCTACGGCGAGCAGGGTTTAAGTATTGGTGCCGTCTATATGGGGGTGGTGACGATATTATTTAATATCTTAGCGGTCATTACCTTAAGCCGGGTGTCTAAAAGCGCGGACGATACGTGGATCAGTCGCAGCATAATGATTGTCAAAAAACTGTTTACCAATCCGCTAATTATCGCCTTGGTCGCAGCTTTTGCTTATAAAGCCCTGCCGTTACCGCCTATTAGCGGAGTTATTCATACGACTGGCGACTTATTGGCAGCGGTGGCATTGCCGTTGGCACTGATTTGCGCGGGTGCAAGTATCGATTTAAAGTCGATGTTGCATCCATCTGGCCTGTCTATGCAAGCTAGTATTGGACGTATTGTGATTGCGCCTATAATCGCTATTGCAGTCGGATTGGGTTTTGGCTTATCAGGCGTGCATATGGGCGTGCTGTTTTTGATGGTGGCGTCACCGACGGCGGCGGCCAGTTATGTGATGGCGAAAGCCATGGGCGGTAATGATATATTGGCGGCCAATATTTTAGCATTTACCACCGTGGTGGCAATGTTTGGTATGGCGATTGGCGCGGCGATATTACGCGGATTAGGGTGGATATAGCATCGATAATAATGTTAGGTATATGAGAAATGCTTTCGCTTTTAATAAAAATAAAAACAGTCGTTATAAAAAAGTCCCCTTTTCCAATTGGAAAAGGGGACTTTTAACATTTATTGTCGTTATCTCATATTGTCTTTATCATGCTTATTCACGCGGCGATGTTTGCGTTTAGGGCTAACACGATACGTCAAATAACCGCCAATAATCAAGACCACAATAAAAGCGACGATGTATAAAAATATTGATGAGCCGATAAAGGCAGAAGGTTCCATGACCATAATCTCCTTAAGGTTTATCAATAATTATGCAAGCGGCGCAGGTTATTGTAAAGTAAACAAGTTTAACTCAGATGTAAGTTCAAGTGAACGCAGACGCGCTGCTTGATCGTAAACGTTGGCAGTGACAATCAGCTCATCTGGTTGATACTTTGCGATAAATTCTGCCAGTTTTGGTTTGACCGTTTCGACAGAACCAACAAATGACACCGATAAAGCGTTGTCTACCATCATTTTTTCCGCCGGGCTCCAGATGTTATCCATATCATGAGTTGGCATTGGCATTTGTCCACGCTCACCGCGGCGCAAGCGGACAAAGCTTTGCTGTGCTGAAGTAAAGTGATAATGAGCAGTTGCGTCGTCGTCAGCCAGTAGCAGGTTAGCCGCCAGCATCACATAAGGCTTATCTAGATGCGCCGATGGTTTAAACTGTTCGCGATAGGCATTAATCGCTTGTGTCATCATCTGCGGCGCAAAATGCGAGGCAAAAACGTATGGTAGGCCCAAATGCGCCGCTAGAGTGGCACCAAACAGTGACGAGCCCAATATCCAAATAGGAATGTTTGATTTCGCCCCTGGGAATGACTGCACAGGACTGTCATCGGTGCCATCACCTAAGAAATACATGAGCTCTTGGACGTCTTGCGGGAAACGATCAGCATCTTGCATTTGACGGCGCAGCGCCTGAAATGTTGCACCATCGGTACCTGGCGCGCGGCCTAGACCTAAATCGACACGATCACCGTATAACGCTTGTAAAGTGCCAAACTGCTCAGCGATGATAAGCGGTGCATGATTGGGCAGCATGACGCCACCAGCCCCGATACGTATGCGCTTGGTTTGGCTACCGATGTGCGATAATAGCACCGATGTCGCTGCACTAGCGATACCCGGCATATTGTGATGCTCGGCCATCCAATAGCGGTTGAAACCAGATTTTTCTGCTTGCTGCGCGATAGCAACGGTTTGGGCAATGCCTTCAGCGATGGTTTTGCCTTCGGGTACGGGTGCTAAATCTAAAAATGATAATGGAATTGTGTTGCTCATGATTCACCTATTTTTAAGTTGTCGCCTTGTAACGACGTTTTTATAGTTAGTTTTTAAATATCAGGAATGAAAAGCAGGCTGATGATTCAATAGCTCATATGATGGGGCAGTTATAGAGAATATAAAGGTCAGCACTTAAGATAGTAACAAATCATAATAATTTGCGGCGTATATAAGAGCAAAAAAGCACCGCTATCTATTGAGAACGGTGCCGTTTGTATTTATGAGAAAAACGATGATTAAGCTAAGTGCTTGAAGTTATTACGAATTGCTTAAGCGCTGAGTTTTAAAAAGCTACTCCTTAAAAAGCTACTGGCTCAGTTAATAACTACTGACTAAATTGCTTTTGGCATAGCTCCATAAAGGCGCGTCCGTATTGACGGATTTCTGCATCATCACGTACCGCCATCCAACTGGTAAAACGCCCAAAATGATTGACAGGAATGGCGGTTAAATTATGATAATGGCTTGGCTCAAATGCCATTTCAGCGATAATACCAATACCCAATCCTAATCCAACATAAGTGCTAATCACATCGGCATCAAGAGCGGCGAGTACGATATCAGGCTCAAGGCCTGCATCGCTAAAGGTTTTATCAATCGCGCCGCGTCCCGTAAAGCCGCCGTGATAAGTCACAATCGGGTAGCTGGCAAGGGTTGGTAAATCAATCGATTCTAAACCCGCCAGCTCATGGTCGCTCGGTACAATAACCCGATGCGTCCAGTCGTAATAACGGTAGCAGCGTAGATAATCATTGTGCAACAAAGATTCGGTCGCAATGCCAATATCCGCCTGCCCACGAATAACCATCTGGGCGATGGTCTCGGGATCTGCTTGTTGCAGAATTAAATTAACTTTAGGGAAACGATCTTTAAATTCTTTGACCACTTTTGGCAATACATAACGCGCTTGCGTGTGCGTGGTCGCAATGGTCAGTGTGCCAATATTGGGATTATTAAAATCCAAACTGAGGTTTTCGATGGTCCGGATTTCAGCAAAGATAGATTCGATATGCGGCATGAGTGCCGTGCCCATGGTCGTCAGCCCTGTCAGGCGTTTGCCTTGGCGCACGAACACTTCGGTTTTAAGCTGGTTCTCAAGTGCCGCGATATGCTTTGATAGACTCGATTGGCTGGTATGCAGCACGGTAGCTGCTTGACTCAAATTATAGCCATTGATTACCGTATGCCACACTGTTTCCAACTGTTTGAGCTGGATTTGTAGATGCCGCTGATTGACCACTACGTCGATTGCCATCATTTAATCCTATATATAAATATACAAACCTCGTCTGTATATAAAAGTAAAAAACTACAAGTATTCAATAAGTCGCTAGTGTAAATCAAAGTTATTATTCTCGTATATAATAAATGGCTATGAATTTATACTAATTTGGAATATAGAGTAATTTATTTTTCTTAAATTGACAATAGATGTTTAAAGCAATAAACAACGAGAGAAAGATTGTTTTAATGTTTAGGTGAGCTACTAATACACGACGTTACCGTATTGAAATAAATGGTGTTGCCAAATGCTATGGTTATTAAGTTAATGCAAAAACATCTAGTCAAGGTTAGCGTTCTCAAGTACCATAATTCAATTTTGTGCTAACGATGGTTTTTGTGCAACGCTGAGCAATTTTTATCGATCCTTTTTATCCGTATTACTGAGAAATGATTGATAAAAATTGTGCGCAGTTGTGTTTTTTATCTCAATTTTTGGTGAGTGATTATGTCTGCTGTCCAACCTGTAACGCCTGAACAACCGATTGCCGAAAAATCATGGGCAGAAGCCGCCAAGGCTTATTTAGATTCGCGCGTTATTATCATGCTGTTTTTAGGGTTTTCGGCCGGTATTCCCATTTTGCTGATTTTTTCCAGTCTGTCGTTATGGTTAAGAGAAGCAGGCATTGACCGCGGTGTCGTCACCATGTTCAGCTGGGCAGCATTGGGATACTCATTTAAGTTTATTTGGGCGCCATTAATCGACGCGCTACCGGTCCCTTTTTTGACCAAATGGTTAGGTCGCCGCCGTAGCTGGATGGTGGTATCGCAGCTGCTGATTGTATTGGCCATTTTTTTGATAGCGACGGTCAACCCTATCAGCGAAGACGTGTTGGTTTATATGGCGGGCGCGGCAGTTTTGTTGGGATTTTCTTCTGCTACCCAAGATATCGTTATTGATGCTTACCGCATTGAGCTGGCACCGCCATCGATGCAGTCTATTTTGTCCTCTATTTATGTGTCAGGTTACCGCATTGGTATGATTGTCGCTGGGGCAGGTGCGCTGTATTTAGCAGATTATTTTGGTTCAACGGAAAGCTTTTATAGTTATGAAGCGTGGCGTAATACCTATTATATTATGGCCGGAGTGATGACTTTAGGCATATTGACCACCTTTGCCAGTTATGAGCCAACCGCTGAGATTCTGCAAAATAATAAGCAAAGAAACAACCTCAAAGTTTTCTTAATTTACTCAGCGTTACTATTAATACCGGCGTTGTTGTTTAGCGCTATATATCTTGTCAATATTCTGATTAATAAAGTTTTTGATAGTAGCATTGCGCTGATACCGCTGATAGCCATGCCGAGCATTAAGTTCTACTTTTTAGCATTGGTTGCTTGTGCGCCATTGCTGCTGCTTTATTTTATGATTAATCAACCTAAAATTATTAATAAAGCGCCATTAGTGGCTGAAACCCGCGAAGACTATGTCAGATTGGTTTTATTGTTTGTGTTTGCCGTCGTCGCATTTATCGCCGCCTATGTTTTGATAGGACAAGGATTGCCTGAGTTTGAAGGCGTGTTTGTCAGCTTTATCAGTGAGACGCTGCATTTGCTAACAAGCTTAGCCGTAGCGCTGGCAGCGGGTTATGCCTTGGTAAAAGTCGGTCTGGTGAAAAAAGAAATTGCGATGGCAACCTGGATTGAGCCTATCTTAGATTTCTTTAGACGCTATGGTAAAAAGGCGTTATTGTTATTGGCCTTGATTGGTTTGTACCGTATCTCAGACATCGTGGCAGGGGTGATATCAAACGTCTTTTATCAAGACATGGGCTTTAGTAAAACCGATATTGCCAATGCGGTCAAACTGGTTGGCGTCATTATGGCGATTGCTGGTGGTTTCTTAGGTGGGCTGTTGGCGCAGCGTTTTCGTATCATGCACGCCATGATGATTGGCGCTATTCTCGCTTGTGCGACCAATTTATTATTTGTGGTGCTGACTTACAACCCTGGCAGCTTGCCGATCATGTATATGGCGGTGATATTTGATAATTTAGCCGCTGGTCTTGCCAGCGCCGTATTTATTGCTTTCTTATCGGCATTGACCTCTATACGTTTTACCGCGGTACAATACGCTATTTTTTCTTCATTGATGACTTTGATACCTAAAGTCATGGGTGGCTATTCGGGCTCTATCGTTGATAGTATGGGCTATCCGTTCTTCTTTATTTTTACCTTTGCGATTGGTATTCCAATTTTAGCGCTGATTTACTTTGTTGATAAATATATCGTTATTGGTGATAACGACGATATTTATGGCGATAGCGATAGCGATGGTGAAGGCGGCAGCGGTATTGGCGATAAGTTAACCAAAGCCAATCCAAACCTAACGGATACCAAAGAGCCGCCCCGCGCTTCAGAGTAGTTAATGCATGACATATAGCCAGTTCAACAGGCTTATTTAGTAAACAGTAATTTTACGAGTTATCTATGAAAGCAGCTACCATTGGGCAAATAAAACAAAAAATTCAGCAATTGACGAATGCAGCTGCAAGCAGTCATTTGCCCTCGTTTTGGCTCACTGATTGGTTGTTGTTTGTCATTGAGCAGCCAAGCTCTTTTTTAATCACGGATGAAAACTATCAACTGACCGATAGCGAGCTTACGCAATTTCATGCGGGTGTGACTAAGATGCAGCAGGGCACGCCCTTGGCGTATTTAACGGGACAGCAAGAATTTTGGTCGCTGAATTTTAAAGTCAATGAGCATACATTGATACCGAGGCCCGATACTGAAGTATTGATCGAACAAGTATTAGCTTGGATAAACTCTCAACCAAAAAGTGCCGATGGCAATAATAAACCAAATCGCCTCTTAGATTTGGGCACTGGCTCTGGCTGTATAGCGATTAGCCTCGCGCATGAGTTAGATAAGCGTCAGCCAAACAATAAGGCTGAGAAATGGCAAGTGGTTGCCGTTGATTTATCGCTAGAAGCGTTAAAAGTCGCTAGGCATAATGCAATGGTAAATGAGGTTGCTGCTGATATTAAGTTTATCCAAAGCAGTTGGTATGAAGTGCTGTCTGCTCAGGATGAGCCATTATTTGATGTGATTGTGTCTAATCCGCCTTATATTGATGAAGAAGATGAGCATTTAGCAAGACTGGTCGCCGAGCCGATTAGCGCCTTAAGCGCCCCCAATCATGGACTTGCCGATATAGCGCATATTGTTAAGCAGGCGCCGCAACACTTACGTAAAGGTGGGCTTTTAGCAATTGAGCATGGTTTTGATCAAGGTGCGAAAGTTCGTCAGCTATTTTTGGACAATCGTTTTGAGTCTGTTCATACTGTGCAGGACTTTGGCGGTAATGACAGGGTGACTTTAGGTCAGCTGTTATAATTGGTTTTTAAGAGTACGTTTTTAAAGGTGAGTCTTTAAGAATAGGTTTTTAATAATGGATATTTTGCTTATAACTTGTGGTGAAAAATAGTGGTAGAAAGTATGACGCACTCCAAAGAAACAGGACAGCTAACAGATGCAGAGCTGCTGCGTTATGCGCGGCAGATATTACTTGATGGCTGGGATATCGATGCGCAGCTACGTTTAAAAGCCTCGCGAGTCGTGATGATTGGCGCAGGCGGTCTCGGTTGTCCTGCTTCTGAGATGTTAGTGCGGGCAGGGCTTGGGCAAGTGCAGCTGATTGATGATGATGTGATTGAAGCCAGTAATCTACAACGGCAAACGCTATTTTTACCTGAAGATATTGGCAAACCTAAGGCGCTGACAGCGGCTCATATGCTGAACAAAATTAACCCTTTGGTTAGGGCGCGTGGGACCGTGGCCAGATTGAGTGAAGACAATGCTTATGAGCTGCTTGAGATGGCATCTGGTAAGCCTGACTTACTTTTAGACTGCACGGATAATTTTGCCACTCGCGATATCATCAACCGCATTAGTGTGCGTTACCAGATTCCGTTATTATCAGCTTCAGCGATAGCCACGCAAGGACAATTGGCACTATATGAGCCGCACTTAAATACCGGCTGCTATCATTGCGTCTTTGGTTCGGTAACAGTCGATGCAGCAGCGGATGAACGTACTTGTGCCAATTCAGGGGTACTCGCCACTACGCCCGCTATTATGGGTAACTTGCAAGCCAATGCAGCGCTACAATATCTAGGATTAACCAAAAATCCACTGACAAATAAGCTGTTAATATGGGATGGTAGCCAGATGCAGCAACGACTGATGGGCTATCGCAAAGATGTGCATTGTCCGATTTGTGCCAAACATTAGCAAGTTGCTCAAGCTTTTTAACTCTTCCTATCCTCATAACCTCCTTTTTATTACTATAGTTGTTTTTTTATGAAAATTCATCGTCCGCATTTATTAAAGCATACCTTTAATGTCGTTAATCGTGTGCGCCAAACCGCAAGCGTTGCTGGTTTGTCAGCACTGAGAGTGGCAAAGGGTGAAAAACCCGATGCGATGCTGTTAAAAGAAACCTTTGAGCAATTGGGCACGACTTATATTAAAATCGGGCAGTTTATCGCCAGTACGCCGTCATTATTTCCGCGCGAATATGTAGAGGCGTTTCAAAGCTGTTTAGATCAAACGACGCCCTTATCCTATGCCTATATTGAACAGGTATTAAAAGAAGAGCTGGCCGCCGCTGGCCTGTCGCTTGAAGAGATTTTTGCTTATATTGACGAAAAACCACTCGCTTCAGCGTCTATTGCCCAAGTGCATGCCGCGCGTTTACATAATGGCGATGAAGTAGTGCTAAAGGTACAAAAACCAGGCGTTGAAACGATTATGCAAACCGATTTGGGCGTCTTGCACGCTATGACCAAGTTGGTTGAGCTACTAATGCCTTCGATGCGCTTTGCCAGTATTGCGCCAATCATCGATGAGATTCGTCTGCGGATGCTTGCCGAAACCGATTTTATTGCTGAGGCGCAAAATATCCGTGATTTTCAGCAGTTTTTAGCGATATCAGGAAATACACGCGTCGTTGCGCCAACTGTCTATGAGGAGCTGACCACCAAGCGCGTGCTGACTATGAGCCGCTTATACGGCGTTTCTATGGTAGATGAAGCCGCCATGCGTCAGTATTGTAATGATCCGGCGCAAGTGATGGCAGATACCCTTAATACTTGGTTTGCCAGTTTGATGCTGTGTAATAGTTTCCATGCAGATTTGCACGCGGGTAACTTGATGCTATTAACCGATGGGCGTATTGGTTTCTTAGACTTCGGTATCGTTGGTAAATTAAAAGCGGAAAGCTGGCGCGCCTGTATGGGTATGATGCAAGCAATGCAAGACAGTGATTATCAAGCAATGGCGCGCCATATGGTTGATATGGAAATGACTCATGGCGGCAATCAGGTTGACGTCGCGGCATTGGGCAATGATTTGCAGCGTATGATGAAAACCATCATGGCAGAAGACAAAGCCTTTACCAGCGGTGTGCCTTTTAATAGTAAAGAGCAAGCTGATGAGCTCAATAAAATGATGCTAGAGATTGTTGAGGTCGGCAAGCGTCATGGTATTCATTTCCCACGTGACTTTGCCTTATTGACCAAGCAAATGCTCTATTTTGATCGCTTTATGCGCACGCTTGCCCCTGACATGGATATGTTTAGCGATCAGCGCGTGCAAATGCTAGGGCAGACAAAAGCAGCTGAACAAGCAAGCAATCCAATTCGCAATATTTCTTAGTAGTAAGCACGTGATAGCAGTAAGTGTTGTATTGAGACGTTTTTCTATTTTTAATTGGTTAGGTATGGCTTTTTTTAACACAAAGGATTGTGGGCGTTTTGCCACAAAATGGCTCTGTCATGATGACTGCTCTTAAAAGCCGTGCTGCTACTATTATTACCCATCAAACGGCGATTGCTTGCATAGGGTTGTATTGTCTGGCAGTAGTGATGGGGTTTGGGCGCTTTTTATTTACCGCCACCTTACCTGATATCATGACGCAATTATCGTTATCGACGGTCATTGCAGGTTGGCTGGCTTCGGTCAATTATAGTGGTTATTTTATTGGGGCGCTGATTGCGATGTTTGTGCCCCAGCGTTTGACATGGCAAATGCTCATAACATGGACAGCCGTCAGCATCGTGACCACCATGCTATTGGTGGTGCCAAATCTGTCATTAAATAGCTGGTATGTTATTCGGTTACTATCGGGTATCGCCAGCGGTGTGGCCATGATTTTAAGCTCATCGCTGGTTATTCAAAACTTTAGCAATGAGCGCTGCTCAGTGCTCTCAGCTTTGCACTATGCGGGGATTGGCGTCGGTATCAGTGCCTCTGCCGTCTTGACATGGTGGCTATTAACGCTCGGTTATCATTTTGATATTATTTGGCTGGTAGCAGGAGTTATCAGTCTGCCGTTATTATGGCTACTTTATGCTATCAGACCACAAAGCTTGATTTCGTCCGCTTCACACTCATCTCAATCCACGTCCTCTAATTTACAATCCTTTCAGCAAAAGGCTCTCAAATCGAAGCCTGCCGAATTAAACCATAACAATCAAAACCTATCTGTACCGCAAGCTTATCGTAATTTTAAACGTTCGTTATATGAAGCGGCCGCTGGTCATAGCAAGGCGATTGCATTACTGTCGGCAAGTTATGTGCTGGCGGGGTTTGGTTATATTACGTCGGCGACTTTTTTGCCAGTCATGGCAACGCAGCGCCTGACAGCACAAAGCTATGCAGGGCTACTGATTTGGTTGGTGGTTGGTATCTTTGCCATGCTATCGAACCCTATTTGGGGCGCGCTTGCCAAGCGTATTGGCGAAAGCAGAACCTTGATGGGGTTGACGTTATTACAAGCGTTTGGCATGTGTTTACCGCTATGGTTTGATGGCGCTATTGGCTTGTACGGTAATGCGGTGATTTTAGGATTAACCTTTGTCGGTATGGTGTCAATGACGCTAAATTTAATTAAAAATATCAATCCCGCTTACTCAAATTTGCTGATTGGACTGGCAACTTTGGCCTATGCCATAGGGCAGTTCATAGGGCCGCTGGTCACGGTAGCGCTGGCAGGGAAACAGGATAATTTTAACGCGGGTTTATTGGTCGCAGCGAGCGGTTTATTAGTGGGATTGGTTTTAGTCTTCTTTTTTCAGCGTCAAGCTCAAAAGCAGTCAAACTAGACCACGCTACGGCTAAAGACTTCTCGTAGCTCAAAACTGGTATGCACTTGAGCGACGCCTTCGATGCGATTGAGCCTATGTAATAAAAATTCTTCATAATGTGCCATATCACGCACCCGTACTTTGATTAGATAATCTTCGGTGCGACCGGTGACAATACTACAGCTCACCACTTCATCGAAACTTTGAATTTTCTCTTCAAAATGCTCAAAGCGATCTGCAGTATGGCGATCCATGCTAATCGCAATAAAAACGGCTAAAGGATAGCCAAGTTTTTGCGCATCGGTCTGGGTATGGTAGCCGGTGATAATACCTGCTTCTTCCAAGCGTTTGATACGGCGCGCGCAAGGGGTCGCCGATAAATTCACCTGCTCGGCAAGCTCGGTAATACTCATACGTGCTTGGGTTTGTAGTAAGCGTAATAACTGTTTGTCGGTAGCATCAATATCTATAGGTAAAACATTGTTCGTATGATTATTTAACATCGGATATCACCTATCTAGTGGAATAATCTAATTATAGGTGAGACAGTGGTCTATTTCACTAAAATTTTATAAATAGTAGCTAAATAAAGCTGATTTCTAGAACAGAAACTTTGTTATTATAATGGCATAAACTTTTATTATCTCGTATGATAAAGAGTGCTTGGTCATTAGTTGCCCAGTTAAAACTATACTTCAACTCAGCTCTTTATGTTATCTAAGGATTGATTATGCCTAATCAAGCAACACGCAATGCAGACCGCGCGCCTGCAAAAGTCACCCCAAAAAATGCCGCTTTTGATTTCCGTAAATATCGTCCATTTGCGTTTGCTCCTGTGCTAGCAGATCGTACATGGCCGAGCAAGACGATTGAGAAATCACCAATTTGGGCAAGCGTGGACCTGCGTGATGGCAATCAGGCGCTGATTGATCCGATGACCATTGAACAAAAAATGCGCTTTTTTAAAACCTTGGTCGATGTGGGTTTTAAAGAGATTGAAATTGGTTTTCCGTCGGCGGCGCAAGTAGAGTTTGATTTTGCTCGCAAGTTGATTGAAGAAAATCATGTCCCTCACGATGTGACCTTGCAAGTATTGGTGCAGGCGCGTGAGCATTTGATTGCCCGTACTTTTGAGTCATTAAAAGGCGCGAAGCGTGCTATCGTCCACGTTTATAACTCAACCAGCCGCGTACAACGCGAAAAAGTATACGCTAAGGATAAAGCAGAAATTAAAGAAATAGCCATTGCTGGCGCTAATTTATTGGTTGAATACGCAGCCAAATATCCTGAAACAGAATGGGTATTTCAGTATTCGCCTGAAAGCTTTAGCCAAACAGAAACGGAATATGCGGTCGAAGTCTGTGACGCGGTGTGTGAGGTTTGGCAGCCTGAAAACGGCCAAGAAGTGATTTTAAACTTGCCGGCGACGGTTGAAGCATCAACGCCAAACGTATTTGCCGACCAAGTTGAGTATTTTTGTCGTCATATTGCCCAGCGTGAGCATGTCACGGTAAGCTTACATACACATAACGACCGTGGCTGTGCGGTAGCTGCTGCCGAGCTTGGCGTGCTTGCTGGTGCCGATCGTATCGAGGGCACTTTGCTTGGCAATGGCGAGCGTACGGGTAATATGGATATCATGGTGATGGCGATGAACTTGTTTAGTCAAGGTATTGACCCCGAGCTTGATTTTAGTAATATGAGCGAGATTGTACAAGTGGTGAGCGAGTGTAATAACTTGCCCCTACATCCGCGCCATCCGTACGTTGGTGAGCTTGTGTTTACCGCCTTCAGCGGCTCGCATCAGGATGCTATTAAAAAATCTCTTGATTACAATGAAAAACATCAAGATGAAACCAATAACGTTTGGGACGTTGCTTATCTGCCGATTGATCCGGCGCACATCGGTCGCAGCTATCAAGATGTGGTGCGTATCAATAGCCAATCTGGTAAAGGTGGCGTTGCTTATATCTTGCAGCGCAATTATGGCTTTAATTTACCGCGCTGGATGCAAATTGACTTTAGCGGCGTGGTCCAAAAACAAGCGGAAAGCGCTGCTCGTGAATTGCAAAACGATGAAATCTTACAAGCCTTTGAAGAGACATATCTACAGCAAGGCAGCTTCGAGCTTCTAGATTATAGTGTCAATAACAAAGGCGGCGAGGTCTACTTTAACGGTCAAGTACAGATGAATGGCGACACCATTACTATTGACGGAACCGGTAATGGTCCTTTGTCATCGTTTATTGATGGGCTTGCGCAGCACACAGGTAAATCTATCCATGTCATCAACTACGCTGAGCATGCGATTAATCCGCAGCACAACAGCGGTAATGGTATCGATGATGATACCAATAATGACAATAAAACCAACGCCAATGCCGCGGCTTACATTCAACTAAATGTTGACGGTGATGTTTACTCAGGCATCGGCACTTGTAGTAGCACGGTATCAGCGATGCTGAAAGGCGCGTTATCTGCTTTTGCTCAAGCGGCTAGTCCAGTTGCTGCTTAATATCGCCTTTAGCCGATAATAAAATAGTTCGATTTACGATGTTAGTCTATAACGCCATGGCTTTTGCAAATTAGCCATGGCGTTATTTTTGTGTATATACACTTAATATTTGGTAGGTGAGTTTTAAAAACAATATTGGGCATGAATTTATTGATGAAGGGTTACGTTGAGGTCATGGTTGATCAAAGTCGTACGACTAATAGCATAATGTTACTTGTGTTTTTGGTGTCTAAGACTTACGCTAATGTACGTCTTATTTATTATTATAATATTAAAAAAGGTTAATTATGGAACCTATATCTTTTGCTTCATTTTCATTGGCTTCTATTTTAGCGTCACTGCCAGTGAACGGTGAAGCGGTTAGTAAACCTACCATTACCACCCATATCAGTCCCGCTATCGCCGGACAGTGGGAGATAGATTTAGACAGTGGCATCACGATGACCAAAGAAGCGCAAGCTAAGCAGGCGGCGTCAAAGATGGAGCTGGGCAAAATTGATGAACCAAAAGTAGGCACTGGCGCTGAGGGTGGCGTGTTGATCCAAAATGAAAAGCGTATCGTCAAGGTGCAGCCAACTAGCAGTAAAAACCTGCTAACCGCTAAGTCTACTCAATGTCGGGAAATTTATAATTTTGCGGCCGATAATGAGATGTGGGCAGTCAGTGGTAAAGAGTGGACTTACGGGCGTTACTTAGTCACCCATCGTGATGAAGGCTTACCTATTATTGCGCTAAAAACGGTTTATGATAATAACGAAGTCGATTGCTCGGGTAATCAGGTAGATCAAACTGGCGAGGCATTAATAGCGTTTTTGAACCATGAAGGCAATAAAATGCAGTGGTGCGCCGATCCTGAGGGTACAGAATGCTTTATGAATTTCACCAGAATATTACCTTAGCATTCTTTTAGCGTTATTTATAAAATTTAAGCAGCACTTTATAAAATTTAGACATATAAAAAAACCGCTATCTTTTTGAACTGACCCCCATAAGTTGGACACAACTTTTGGGGGTTATTTTATGAAATACGACATAGACTTTAAGATAAGAGTGATCGTCTATTATCAGCAAGGTCATTCCGCTTATGCTACCGCAAAGCATTTTAATATTAATGATAAAGATGTTTTTAAGTGGGTCAACCAGTACTTAAAAGACGGTATACTTGCAATCAAACCTAAAACTGGCAAAGCCATCTACAGTCGTGAGTTCAAGCTTCAAGTCCTGACCACAATGGCAGGTGAAAGTTTAAGTCAATCACAAGCCGCTTTGAGGTTTAACATTAGCTCACCTGCTTTAATCAGTGCTTGGCGTAGCTCCTATGCCCGTCATGGTATGCTAGGCTTAACTGCTAAAGCTAAAGGACGACCCACTGTGAAGCATCCTTATCTCACTGACAAACCTGACCATGAAAAGAGTATAGAAGAGATCAAACGCGAGAATGAGTATTTGCGTGCGGAGAATGCTTATTTAAAAAAGCTCGATGCCTTGCTCAAAGAGAGGAAAGCCAACCAGACAAAGCAAGGCTCATCGAAGGATTAAGAGAGCATCATCCATTATCTGATCTACTCGCCATAGCAAAGCTTGCGCGGAGCAGCTTCTACTACCATAGAGCGAGTCTTACTAGTAAAGATAAATACGCCGATCTTAAACAGCGTATCCGTGATATCTACCATCACCATAAAGGTCGATATGGCTACCGTAGAATCACCCAGACACTTAAAAATGAAGGTTTGATTTATAATCATAAACTTATCGCACGGCTTATGGGACAGCTTAAGCTTAGTGCAAGAATTAGAAAGCAAAAGTATCGATCCTATAAAGGTCAGTGTGGCGTCATTGCTAAGAATAGAGTCAAACGCAGGTTCAGAGCGAAAGCGCCCAATCGCAGGTGGTTTACTGACATTACAGAGTTTAAAATAGGAGATGAGAAGTTGTATCTGTCACCGATACTAGACTGCTTCAACAATGAGATCATCAGTTATACGCTCTCAAGACGACCGGTGTATGATTTGGTGAAACAGATGCTAGATAGTGCAATTAAGGGCATACCTACAAAGCGCAAGGAGGAGCTAACACTGCACTCAGATCAAGGGTGGCATTATCAGATGAAGACGTTTGCGAATACGCTTAAAGAGAATGACATTAAGCAAAGTATGAGCCGAAAAGGCAACTGCTTAGACAATGCATTGATGGAAGGCTTCTTCGGTACACTAAAGTGTGAGACTATTTATCTTGAAAAGCCGACCTCGATTGAGGCTTTAGAGAAACAGATTCATGAGTATATGCATTATTATAATCATGAAAGAATTCAGCTGAAACTAAAAGGACTGAGTCCTGTTAAGTACAGAACTCAGTCCTTGTTGTAAACTTAAACCGTCCAAGTTTAGGGGGGCAGTTCATTTAGGTAGCGGTTTTTTTTAATTTCTGCTTAAACAAAAAGACTAAGACTAACTAAGAAGCAGAATCAGATTTATCTTTATTAGACGTTAATAACTCTCTTTCTAGATAATGAATGTTTTGCGCTTCATTAACAAATTTATCATCCGCTAAAATCACATCACGATGCAAGGATATATTGGTTTTGATACCTTCAATCACCAATTCGTCAAGCGCATGCAGGGTTTTAGATATCGCTTGCTGACGTGTTTGACCGTGACAGATCAGCTTGCCAATCAAGGAATCATAATAGCTTGGAATCTCATAACCTGGGTAGAGGTGCGAGTCAAAACGCACGCCCGCGCCACTTGGGGCAAACAACTGATTGACCGTACCTGGACAAGGCATAAAGGTCGCTGGATCTTCGGCATTGATACGGCATTCTATGGCGTGGCCTTGAATTTCAATCTCGCTTTGACGATAAGATAAACCGTAGCCGGCGGCGATTTTAAGCTGTTCAACGACGACATCGATGCCGGTAATCATCTCAGTCACTGGATGCTCAACCTGCACGCGAGTATTCATCTCAATAAAAAAGTATTCATTATTTTCAAATAAAAACTCAAACGTACCCGCGCCGCGATATTTGACCAGCTCACAAGCTTTGACGCAAGCATTTAAAATAGGCTGACGCACATCGTCAGGGATATCTGGGGCAGGTGCTTCTTCTAAGACTTTTTGGTGACGACGTTGTAATGAACAATCGCGGTCATACAGATGAATGGCATTGCCATTACCATCGCCCAGTACTTGCACTTCTACATGACGCGGATTTTGGAGATAACGCTCCATATAAACGGTATCATCACCAAACCACAGCTCAGCCTCTTGTTTGGCAGCTTGTACTTGGCCAATAAGCTCATCAAAACGCTCAACAACGCGCATACCGCGGCCACCGCCACCAGAAGCAGCTTTAATCAAGAGGGGAAAGCCGATATTGCGCGCTTGCTCTTCAGCGTTATGCAAAGTGACGGCACCCACTGAACCGGGGACTGTTGGTACGCCCGCTTTTTTCATGGCATTAATGGCTGATACTTTATTGCCCATTAAGCGAATGTGGTCAGCATTGGGACCGACAAAGGTCAAACCAGCTTCTTCAACACGTTCAGCAAACTCAGCATTTTCTGCCAAAAAACCATAACCGGGGTGAATAGCATCAGCACCCGTGATTTCAGCGGCGGTCAAAATGGTGCTAATATCGAGATAGCTTTGGTTGGCGTTGGGTTTGCCAATACAGATGGCTTCATCAACAAAGCGCAGATGCATTAAATTGGCATCCGCCGTTGAATAAACACCAACGGTCTCTATGCCAAGCGCCTTGCAAGCTCGAACGATACGTAGGGCAATCTCACCTCTATTGGCGATGAGCAGTTTTTTTATCATGGGGTCATCCTTGTCAAAGCGGCAGTCATTGATAGCCTCGCTATTTTGGACATCGTAACAGCAAACTGCGCTACATCAAATTTAGACAAATCGAGCGCTGATGTCGATGAATAATAACGAGGTCTCAATCATTACAAAGTAAAGGTTGGTAGATAGCGTTACGCTTTATAGCGTATGACTGGCTGACCAAACTGTACCACTTCAGAATTATCCACTAAGATTTCATCAATGACGCCGCTTTGAGTCGCTTCAAGAGGATTCATGATTTTCATGGCTTCAATGATACCAAGCGTATCGCCTGCTTGTACTTTTTGACCGACCTTTACAAATGGCGGGTCATTAGGACTTGGGGCTGAATAATAAACACCCACCATTGGCGAGGTTTCAACGCTGCCAGCTTTGACAGCGGCTTTTGCGGCGGCAGCGACAGGTGCAGCACCTGCGGCAGGCGCAGCCATCATCGTCGGTGCTGGCGCATCATAGTGACGAGTCAAACTGATGTGTTCGTCATCTGAGCTGATTTCTAAATTAACCAGTTCACTTTCTTCCATGAGTGCGATCAGGGTGCGTATTTTTTCAATATCCATAATTTTAATTTTGCCTTGTACTAATTTCTAGAAAAAAAATAGTGTAACTAAATATTGTATTGGTAATTGCTAATGATACCTATATTCACGCCAATGAGCAATCGATGTACAGTTGTTAACTGAGTTTTTTTACATATTATGACGTAAGCGTGCTTAAGCGTAAGAAATATTCAATGATTTATCATAGTCGATGTCATAAGGTAGCGCCAGTCATGGTTACTAGACGCTACGTTCGAACCAAGCGTATGAGCGCATCAAGCCCATAATGTTGTCAAGCGTTTTTGCTGATAGCGCAGACGCAAACTTAATAATATAGACGATAAGAATAAGCCTGTGATGAGCGCCATCCAAAAACCCTGCGCGCCAACGTCGGTGAAGCGCACCAGATAAACGCCAAGCGGTAAAGCAACCAACCAATAACAAAATAGCGTCACCCACATCGGCACATTGGTATCTTGCATACCGCGTAATATACCAGCGACATTGACTTGCCAGCCATCAAATAATTGATAAGCGAGGGCGAAAATGAGTAAGTGCATGGCTTGCGCGCGTACCACAGGATTATCGGTGAATGCCGCCGCCAATTGCGGTCTAAACAACCAAACGCCAAGCATAGAAACCAGCGCAATGATAACCGTCCATACAAGCCCTGTGGCTAATACTTGACGCAGCGCCATCAGATTTTTTTCACCAAAGCGGTTGGATATCATAATGGTCAGCGCCATCGCCACCGAGATGGGTATCATAAACAGCTGCGACGTCACTGATAGCGCCACTTGATGCGAGGCGGTCGCAATCTCACCGAGCGGACTGATAACTAGTGCCCCTAAACTAAATAAACTGGCTTCAAAAAAGATAGAGATACCAATCGGAATACCAAGTTTTAGTAATTTTTTAATTTGCGTGCGGTTAGGACGGGCAAAAGCATAAAAGAAGCGCGTACTGGCAAATTGCTGACGTTTGGTAAAGCTCGTATATGTCGCTAACAGCAAGACATTAATCCAAAGTACGATGGCCGTTGCTACCCCGCAACCAGCGCCGCCCATTTCGGGCATACCAAATAAACCGTGGATAAAAATATAGTTAAGCGGAATATCGGCAAGTAGCCCGATGATACTAATAACCGTCACCGGCTCTGGTCGGCCGAGCGCCTCACAGTAACTGCGCAGCACGGCATAGACCGCGATTGCCGGAAAACCGAACGATACCCCATGTAAATATTGCGCAGCGATGGGTTGGATGTTTTCAGGTACGCCCATCACCCCAAGTATATTGGGCGCTAGATTGACAATGATAAAGCCGAGAATACCAATGACGCCGGCCGTCCATAACGATTGCTGGGTAATATGCGGCACTTGGCTATGATTGTTTTGGCCGATGGCTTCGCCGATAAGCGGCGTGGTGGCAATCAAAATACCCGTTGCCAATAAAAACAGCGGCAGCCAAATACCGGAGCCGACAGCCACGGCCGCCAAATCAAGGGCAGAAACTCTGCCCGCCATAATGGCGTCGACGACACCGAGCGCAGCTTGGCAAAACTGGGTAATTAAGATGGGGAGGGCGAGTACGCCTAAGCGTAAGCTGTAACTTTTAAAATCTCTAAAGGATAATGGGAAAACCATAATGAGCAACTTTTTATTCTTTGCAGTAATTATTGTGGATGAGCAAATGCTGCCATCAACAAGTTAATAGCGAAACAGTGAAATAGGATTGGTGCGACGATAATACTCCGATAAATAATATGAGCAAGTCCATTTTTAATGATTATTAATATCAACATGCCGACAGAGTAAAAAATTAAACAGGTAAGACCAAAATGAAAAATGACCCGTCAATCTGTAAGTAGAATTGACAGGTCATCATCAGAAAAAATAGTAAATAAGCTAAAGCATGAGGTTAGTGGTTTAACAGTGTTCGTTCATACTTGGCTCTCCTTTAGCTAGGGTAGCAGTACAGACAAAAGCAACTATTTATAACGATTCAGGTAAATCTTGCACCAGCGCTTGATAGCCAATCAAGCTGTTATTGGCATCGAATGCTTGTACGACAATCGCATAATTGGTTGAGCGATCGGGAATAACAGGCGCAAACTGAGTTTCAAGATTGCTCAATAGCAGATTCTGAACATAACCGTTAGCGCCTGATTCTGCTTTATTAACATCAATTTGACTGACTAAGACGTGCTTAGTATTGCTAGAATTTTGCCAGATGACGGTTCTTTGACTACCATTACCGGTAATATCTAGGTTTAGCTCGCCAAGTTGATAATCAAGTGGGTAAGTCTTAAAGTTAGAGCGGTCGCTGATGGTATAGCTGACATTACAATTATCTTGCCCGCTTGATAATTTCTTGCCGCCCAGACCGTCTTGGTACTCAAAACTGCCTTTCCAAGGCGCACCTGCTTCATTTTTTGCAAAGTTACCAGCAAAAGTTGTTAATAGGTTTGGTGTCTCTATGCCTAAATCGCTGACATACTTAATATCTAAAAATTTTAATGTATCAAGGCTACCCGTTACTTTACCCGCGATATAGTTGTCGACTTTAATTGCTGAATTGATACCTAACACATTGTTTTCTTGGCAAGCTTGCTGCTGATAACTAAAGCTACCATCAACTCTACCAGCGCCATCTTTACTGATATCAAAGTATACCGCACCGATATCGATATCGCTGTCGTCACCATCATCAATCTCGACAAAGTGACCCACATAAAGACCGCCGCGACCGCCTTCTGGCGTTAACTTATCCAAGAACTTATCAAGCGATTCTTCTGGTAAAAAGACCGACTCCAAAATCTCAGCCATGGATTTTTCATCATCGCTTAACTTATCTTCGACCTCTTTATATTTCTCTTTGACTTTATCTTCTACGCGATCGTATTCGTCTTTTACCTGATCTTCTACGCGATCATATTCTTTCTTAACTTTATCGCCATCACTGCCGCAGGCGCTGAGAGTTAGACTGAGGATACTGGCGGTTAACACAGATAATAGTAGCTTGGGTGCGCTCATAAATGAGTCCTGATGGTCGATTGCTATAACAATAAGAGAGAAGCGTAAATAAAAAATAATTTCTGTGCATAAATATAGCAAAATCTATCAGGTATGTGCGTGGATAAATGTGCACTCATACCATAAAAATTCTTACGCCATCGTTACCGTCAAATCCTATCATTCTCTGGCAACAGATTCAGCTCTTCTGCCATATCCATAATCGTGTTCCAATGCTTGGGTTCAAGCGGCAGAATGGTCAGCTGCTCACAGCCTTTTCTTAGCAATAAAGAATCCTCAAGCGCCGGCAAAAATTTAAGCTGCGCTAATGGCAATATATCGATAAAGGCTTGCTCAAAAGTCACATCTACCATGTACCAGCGCGGCTCATCTTCAGTTGCTTTAGGATCATAATGGCGATGTTCGGGGTGAAACTGGGTTGGGTCGGGATAACCAGCTTTGCTGATAATTACGATACCAGCGACGCCAGAAGGTTTGGCGCTAGAGTGATAAAAAAATGCTGTATCGCCGACTCTCATATCGTCACGCATAAAGTTGCGGGCGCGATAATTACGTACCCCATCCCACATCTCCGTGCCCGCACGTTGTAAATCTTCTATATTAAAACAGCGAGGATTGGATTTGATAAGCCAATATGCCATGGTTTTATCCTTGTAAAATTATTAGTGTAATCATAACGATTTAATAGTGATGGCTTTAAAAGCTGCTCATCATTTATTTTCATTGTGTGTTCATTTCTATTCTTTGTAGTTATCGAGCTTATCTAGCATTACCACTATCAGCTATTGCTGCAAACGCCGATTGTTCCCAATACTTTTATGGCCAATTTATGCTGATTAGGCTTTTCTTTAGCGCGCCCAGCCGTTATCCTAGCGCTACTTTCTGCTGATGACCGCAGCTACTCCTTTATAGATAAGTCCGCTTATGTCAAATATCAAATCCGCTCATTTTTCGAATAATCTTGACGCTACTAATCGGAACGAAACAAGTGCGCTTATAGTGAAAGATATTCCGTTAGCACTTTATATCCATATTCCTTGGTGTGTGAAAAAGTGCCCTTATTGTGATTTTAATTCGCATGAGCTGCCGATGGACAGTCAGCTATCTATGTATGATGAATACGTCGATACGCTATTACTTGATGCAGCGTCACAGCAAGCGTTAACCCAAGGGCGAGAAATCAGCTCAATATTTATCGGTGGCGGTACACCGTCGCTACTGCCCATTGCCCAGTATCAGCGTTTATTTAACGGTTTGCGTGAGATTTTTCAGTTTGCAGGTGACATTGAAGTGACGATGGAGGCCAATCCAGGCACCCTTGAGCATGCACCATTTGCACAGTATTTAGATGTAGGCATCAATCGTTTGTCGATTGGCGTACAAAGCTTTGCTGCTGGCCAGCTCACCACGCTGGGGCGTATTCACAATCCCACCCAAGCATTATCAGCTATTAAAGCCGCTCGTCGCGCTGGATTTGAACGTGTCAACGTCGATTTGATGCATGGGCTACCGCAGCAAACGATGAGTGAAGCCCTGAACGATATTCAAATGGCGCATGAGGCAGGTGCTACACATATTTCTTGGTATCAGCTAACGATTGAGCCAAATACGGTGTTTTATCGCAGTCAGCCGATTTTACCCGATGAAGATAGTTTGGCAGATATTGAGCAAGCGGGGCAGACATTGCTTGAGCGTTTGGGCTATGACAACTATGAAGTGTCGGCCTGGGCAGGTGCGTCCGATAAACCTTGCCGTCACAACGTCAATTATTGGCAATTTGGTGATTATTTAGCGATTGGTGCTGGTGCGCACGGTAAAGTCACCATTGATGATAGATATGGAAATCAAACATTAACGGCTGATAGAGTGTCTGATGAGGTATTAAAAAAGGTATCAACAGAGACGGGTATTTATCGCTTTAGCAAATCTCGTATGCCAAAAGACTATATGACTTTTGATATCGACACGAGGAATAATATAAAAAAAGAGGGCGCGCCAAAAATGGTCGGCTGGCAGGCAATTGCGAGTGATGAGCTGGTCAGTGAGTTTATGCTTAATGCCTTACGTTTACGTGAAGGCGTGACATGGTCTTTGTTTGAAGCTCGAACAGGGCTGAGCTATGACAATATTGCTCTAGAAGTAAATCAACTTATTCAACAAGGGTTATTGGTAGATGAACATGAACACTTACAGCCAACGGCGCTGGGGAGAAGATATCTTAATCAGATCTTAAGAGTGTTTTTGTAAAATTCGCAGATAAAAAAAGAAGCTTACCAAATGATAAGCTTCTTTAACATAAGTCTAAAAAGGCTCAGACTTAGATTTTGTTTTGTACGTCTTGTGCAGTACCAGTTACAGCGCCACCAGCACTTGATACGTCTTGGCCTAGACCTTTAAACGTGTTGCAACCAGTTAGTACAAACATAGCAGTCAAAGAAGCGATAACTAATTTTTTCATAATTTTTTCCTCAAAAAAGACAGGGTTTATAAGTAATAACAGTAAACTATAGCGTTTTGCTTAAGTTTCACTGAGGGGTTACAGGATACAAGGACAATGTTTTTAAATTATCTCGTTATCCATTAGGGTCATGATAATCAAAGTTAAAATCAGTGCCCAGTATCAAAATGTAATTATTGGCAGTAAACTGTAACTTTTGATTACGTCTGCCATATAAGTTTAGACAATACGCTTAAATCATTTACGGAGTTTGTATGACCATTCATATCGTGTTGGTAGCGCCAAAGATGCCTAGCAATACTGGCAATATTATACGCTTATGTGCCAATAGTGGGGCGCAGCTACATTTGGTTAGGCCGTTAGGGTTTGAGCTCAACGATAAGAAGCTACGCCGTGCAGGTCTCGATTATCATGAATACGCTCATCTGCAAGTACATGACGATTGGGCAATGACCAAGCAAGCGCTACAAGCGACTGGTTGCGAGATTATCACCGCGCTGACGACTAAGCTGAGTAAACCGTTTTATGACTATGATTTTAGTGGACAAACGACTCAGCATTTAGACAGCAGTGCGTCTAATAGCCCATCATCACATCATGTGGCGCTGGTCTTTGGTTCTGAAACGGCAGGGCTGCCAGAGGATATCCGTACCGATATCGGCGCTGATAACTGGCTACGCTTACCAATGCTTGCGGATTCGCGCAGTTTAAATCTTTCTAATAGCGTGGCAATATGCTTGTATGAAGTTTGGCGACAGCAAGGATTTGACGGCGATGAAGGTCGCAGTATCGGTTATGACACCTTGACCGTTTATGACCCAAAATAGAGTAGAGATAGAGAAGCTAGCAGGGTGATTGGGTAAAAAGCGGTTAAAGAAAATCAGTCGTTTAATTTTCTTTAACCGCTTTTTTGCTACTTTTTTTATAAACCACGTGTTTTATAAACAATTTGGCGGTTTTGGCAAGCCAGCAAGACGATTGACATGACGGGCAACCAAACCCGTATTAAATAACTGCTGGAGCTTTTGATTGCTGATGTCATGCTCAGGCAAGGTTTGCTGTAGCCATTTAATCAGCGGGCGGGTCGCTGGCGCGTGATTAAATTTGGTAAAAAATGCGCGTACCTGCTGTAAGATGGCTAAATGTTCAGCATTTAAAGTTACATCTAGAGTATTCGCGAGCTGCTGCGCAATCGCAGGCGTCCAAACTGTATGGTCGCATAAATGCCCGTCTTGGTCTAAGTCCACTGCAGTCATCTTCTCAGCAGGTGTAATATCATCTTTAGGATTCATCATAGAGCAATTGTTACCACTTTATCAAAGGTAGCGCCATTCGCATAAGTATTTTGAGTTAAGGCGACCCATTCATCATCGCTCAAAACAGCCGTTAATTTGGCGGATAAATTGAGCTTTGCCGCCGTATTATCATTCAGCTGCGCTACGTCCTCAGCGAGAGCATAAATAGCCGCTACATCTTTTGTTTCAATGTACTCAAGGTCTTCCAAATAAGCATTAAACCAGTCAATAAAAGCGACCGTTGTGCCCAATAATATAATGCTATCACCCGCACGCCACGTCGATGTCATTTGTTCTGTGCTGCGTCTGAGCGTATCCATACTGCTATGTAATTGATATAAAGTTGCCATAATCGTGTCCGCTTACTTACTATATTTGTTGTCATATTAAAATAAATATTAACAATGTAAATTCGTCCTAGCCCAAAAAGTTGCTACTAAAAGACTAAGATCTGGTCAAATTCTTGCGAATTTACCACCTCTGGTATCAAGGTCAGCTGCGTCGCCAAATCTGCCGGTAACATGCCCGCAATCCAACCGCTAAACACATCGTCCGGTAACCAAGCGGCTGGCATATCATATAACTCAAGCGACTGAATCATGCCATGCAAACGTGATTCAGGCTGCATTAAAAAACCAAAGACCGGCGCATCCAAATACAGCTGCACCTCATGACCAAAAGTCGCTAAGGTTAAAGCCAGCGCGCAGCCTTCATAACTTACCATCTCGGTAGGCGTATGCAAGCGAATGAGTAATTTCATGATGTATTCCTAATCTGATTATCGCCAACCACTATTATTCATCTGGTTATTATTAAGTTGGCTGTTTTGACAGCGAGTTGTCATGTAAAACGCTGTTTAAAACTGGAGTAAACGACAGTTACCTTGCATCATCATCGCAAGCTCACTCAGTCCTACCAGCTCAAAACTAGCTGCCAGATTTTCGCTATCTAACTGATGGCGAGTGCTATTTTCGCTATCTGAAATACCGCGGCTAAGCGCCGTACTGACACAAACAGGCAGCGTCAACTGATATTGCTCAGCAAGCTTTTGCCACTCTTGAGTGATATTCATCTGGTCTGCTGACTGCCAGCGCAAGCGATTGGCGGTATTGGCGGCATCGGCATAGAAAAAAATATTCAATGGCGCAGGTACGTTTTCATTATTATTGCTGTTATCGGTCTCATCATTATTGTTCGTGTCATTATTATTTGTATCAGTGTTTGCTAGATAGGTACGCGCATAGCGTAGCGCAAGATATGCCAGCGGATGGCTGGGATCAGCAGTAATTAATAATAGCGGGGTTGTGGTCGTCATAATCGCGGTGTCACTTATGATGAATGAGAATAAAGAAAAAAGCACAGCGTCTCAAGATTTTTAAGACCCAAAGTGTTTAAAACTCAAGATTTCTAGGTTTAGGTTTTAAGTCCTTTTAAGTATTGGCTATTGTAGCATTATTCGCAAAACTTTCTTATGTTCGTCAGTTCTTAGTCAGTAAAGTGCTGTCAGTAGCATGGCTGAGGATTTATGCTACTATAAAAATCCTAAAATAAGATTGTTTATAGCCGCGTTAATATTGTAAAAATAATTTTTGCGATTGATGTGGTTTTTATAGCTTTATGCTGCAAGGAGTTGTCGTCGTTATGCTATCTACCATGCCTAGTAGTACAGGCTTTCAGCCTAGCCCAGAGCAGCTACAAGTGCTACAGACTGCCAGCGAGTTTGCTTATCAGGTTTGGAAAAGTCGAACGGGCGCTTGCCAGACGTTTTTGCGCAGTTATCCATTACAGAGCACGTTAACGCGCCAGCAAATTGATGATTTGATTCAAGATTATACCTTGGATGAGAATTATCAGCTCGCCAATGAAGACAAGGTAATGAGTGGTTTGCGGCATTTGCGTATGCTGCTAATGATGCGCTGGATTTGGCAAGATGCCTTGGCCATGATTGAGCTTGAGCAATTGACCGATGAGCTGTCTGAATTTGCCGATGGCTGCATTTTATTTGCCAAAGACTATACCTATCAGCAGCTGATTGCGCAATATGGGCAGCCGACCTTTATTAATGCGAAGGGGAATGTGCAAGTCGATGATATGGCGATTATGGCAATGGGTAAGCTTGGCGCGCATGAGCTCAATTTATCCAGTGATATCGACCTTATTTTTGTGCATCAGGCGCGCGGTGAAACAGACGGTGACAAAGCAAAAGGCACGCGCAGTATTGATAACAAGCGTTTTATGACCCGGCTTGGACAAGGTATTATTAGACTGCTCGATAATAATACCGCTGATGGTTTTGTGTTTAGGGTTGATATGCGTTTGCGTCCGTGGGGCGATGGCAGTGATTTGGCGATTCATTTATCCGCATTGCAGAAGTACTTTGCCCAGCATGGGCGGGCGTGGGAGCGTTTTGCTTGGCTCAAAGCCCGCGTGGTTGGACACATCGAGCAGCCGTTTTACGATGACATACAAGCGCTGATTAAGCCTTTTGTATTTCGTTATTACGTTGATTATAGTGCTTTTTCAGCCCTCAGAGAGATGAAGTCTCTGATTCAAAATCAAGTCGCTCAGCGCGAAGACTTAGACAATATCAAGCTTGGCGCGGGTGGTATCAGAGACATTGAGTTTATCGTTCAAGCCTTTCAACTGATTTATGGTGGTCGGCATCCGCAGTTACAGGTTAAGTCTTGTTTGGCAGCGATGCAGGCACTGTGTCAACTTGGGTATTTAGAAGAAACTACTTATCAAGAACTGCAGGCAGCTTATCGTTTTTTACGGCGCCTTGAACACGGTATTCAAGCGATTAACGATCAGCAAACGCAGCGCTTACCGCATGACCCAGAGTGGCAGCATAATTTGGCAATGACCCTTGGCTTTGATGATTGGGCTGGGTTATTAGCGACGCTGAATGATCACCGCTATCATGTCAATGTGCCGTTTGAGCGTATGGTTACTGAACGGCAGATACCGGATCAAGACGATGATGAGTTTGAGCCTGAACATCTAAACGAGCAGATTGCGCGCTTAAATGAGGTATTAACTGAAGAAAATCGCGAGCGTTTACAAGGTTTTTGGCAGTCAAAAATGGTCGCCAATTTGAGCGATGAAGCGCGTGAGCGTTTGGATGATGCGTATCCTGTGATTGTCCACGCGCTCCTTGTCCATGAAGAGCAGCAGCAACTTGCTAATATCGCTTTGCCGCGTTTAATAAATTTGCTAGAAGCCATTTGCCGCCGTTCTATTTATTTGGTGATGATTGCAGAAAACCCCAATGCCACCGTTGAGCTGATTCCGATGTTGTCGGCTAGCCCTTGGATTGCAAAAGAGTTGGCGCAGTATCCGGTACTTTTAGACACGTTTTTGCAGCAGCGCTATCGACATCTGCCAGACAAGCTTGAGCTGCGTGATATTTTGCGCCAGCAGTTGTTGCGCGTAGAGCCTAACGATGAAGAAGAATTGCTGAGCGTACTGCGATTGTTTAAAAAGAACCAAGTGCTCGCAGTGGCTGCCAGTGACGTGCTGGCAGAGCGCCCTATCATGAAAGTGTCAGACTCACTGACCTACATTGCTGCTGTGGTGTTAGAGGCGGCGCTGGAGCGTGCCTTTGCGGAAATCGTCAAACGTTATGGTTACCCAATTGGTCAAGATGGCGATCCGGTCACCGAAGCGGATTGCGGCTTTGCGATTATTGGTTATGGCAAGCTTGGCGGGCTTGAGTTATCCTATTCATCCGATTTAGACTTGGTGTTTTTGCATAAAATAAAAGAGCAGGGCATGACCACGGGTGAAAAATCGGTCAGTGGTATGAAGTTTGCCGCCCGTTTGGCGCAAAAGCTGATGACTTATCTGAATACCCAAACTCGTGATGGCCGTGCTTATGAAGTCGATATGCGCCTGCGTCCCTCGGGCAATGCGGGCATGATGGTGGTTTCTTGTCATGCGTTTGAAACCTATCAGCTTGAGAAGGCTTGGTCTTGGGAGCATCAAGCATTGGTACGGGCGCGAGCTATCTGCGGTGATAAGCGCGTGACCGCCCGTTTTTGTGACATTCGTCGTACCGTTTTGGCGCTACCGCGTACCATTGAGCAAGTCCGTATCGAAGTAACCAGTATGCGTATTAAAATGCAAAAGCATTTGGGCACCAGTCAGCACCAGCAGCAAGCGGGCAAGTTCCATCTTAAACAAGATGCGGGCGGTATTGTAGACATTGAGTTTCTCGCGCAGTTTGCGGTATTGGCTTATTCGCATGAACATCCAAGCTTGACCAAATGGAGTGATAACGTACGTATTTTTGAAGAAGTTGCCGCGCTTGGTATTTGGGAAGTAGAAGTTTGCCAAGATTTGACCGATGCGTATTTACGTATCCGCGCCGCGACCCATCAATTGGCACTATCTGAGCAATCGTTACTGGTGGATGAGTCATTATGGACAGAAACGCGAGCACTGGTACAAGCGCAGTGGCAGCATTTGATGGGCGTAGAATCTGCTGAATAATCCTGCCATAAAACAATAATGCGGCGTTATAAGTTCATTGCAATAAGCGTAGGGCTTTGATAGCCATTGTAACGAATGGTATATGAATAAAAGCCATGCAGTGATAAACTAAAATATTGTATTTGCTTCTCGTGCCGGTGCTATAATCACTGGCACCTTAAATTTGCAGATAGAAAAATTGCATCTGAAATTGCATCTAAAAATAGGCACTCAGTGTCAGCAGGCAATTTTACTTAAAACACTTATTTAACCATTAACACTCAACAAGAAAAGTTAGACGTCAGCGCTAGCATAAGGACTATTAAATGAATATGGCAACACAAGAAGGTAAGCTTTGGATGAATGGCACGATGATTGAACAGCCAGATGCCAAGGTTCATGTGCTTACGCATAGCCTGCATTATGGTATGGCGGTGTTTGAAGGGGTACGTGCTTACCAAACGGCTGACAATCGCACTGCAATTTTTCGCTTAAAAGACCATACCGATCGTCTACTGGGTTCTGCCAAAATATTTCAAATGAATGTACCGTTTGATGCAGCCGCACTTGAGCAAGCGCAAAAAGATGTGGTTAAGCAAAACAACTTGGCAGAAGCCTATATTCGCCCACTTATTTGGGTTGGCGCCGAGAAATTGGGTCTATCATCGCGTGACAATAGTATCAATGCGATGGTCGCTGCTTGGCATTGGGGCGCATATCTTGGTGAAGACGGTATCAAAAACGGTATCCGTGTAAAAACCTCGTCATTTACCCATCACATGACCAACGTGACCATGTGTAAAGCTAAAGCCTCAAGCAACTATCCTGTGTCTATAATGGCTAACCAAGAAGTCACGCGTAATGGCTATGATGAAGCTATCTTGATGGACCCACAAGGTTATGTCTGCCAAGGCGCGGGCGAGAACTTGTTCTTAGTCAAAGATGGTGTACTGCATACCCCAGATTTGGGCGGCGGCGCCCTTGACGGTATCACTCGCCGTACTATCATTCAATTCGCTGATGATTTGGGTATCAAAGTCGTTGAGCGCCGTATCACTCGTGACGAGTTTTACTTAGCCGATGAAATCTTTATGACAGGTACCGCGGCTGAAGTGACGCCTATTCGTGAATACGATGACCGCGTCATCGGTAATGGTGGTCGTGGTCCATTGACTGAGAAGTTGCAAACCTTGTACTTTGATGTAGTCCATGGCCGTAATGAGCAATATATGGATTGGTTAAGCTTTATTGATTAATTTTTAAAGCTGCATTTTATTTTTAAAACCATATTGTATGAAATAAAAAAGCTAAGACTGAAACAGTCTTAGCTTTTTTCTCTTTATCATTGCGTCACTTTTATTATGACTTTGATAATTATTAAAGGTTCAAGAGGGTGATGTTATATCTGACCAGCGCATCAATTTTACTTCATACTGAGCTAATAACTCTGCAAACTCGTCACTGATTAACCACTTATACTCAATCTCACGAGCCCCTTTGATGTCATCCTGCCAGCTATTACTTCTACTTTCAGGAACAGCAGGATGACACATAATCAGTGTAGGTGATACGTTAGCTGTATGACAGGGTGCAGCTTGCAGCCACTTTTTCCATAACATTGCTAATTGCTGACGATCAGCATCAAAACCATAAACCCCACCAAATTTATCATTGGTTATAATTCGATGATGCTGACAAGATTTTCGCCAAGCATAACCACCTAGTATATAAATGATCCAAGACTTTACGTCATTGATAAGCGGTGTAGTAACGCGTGCGCTCAGCATGCCTTTTGCTATCTTATCACTATAGCGGTTAGTGAGCTCTTTAATCAAACCCTCACGAATAACAGGAAACTGATGAATATGTTGATGTCCGTCAATAAATACAGGCGCACGATTAAAGCGTTCTTCAAATCCATCTAATTGTTGTTTAATAATATCGGTTACTTGCATGGGATTAAAACGACGCAAGTAGCTAGCGATAATGATTGATTTTAATGAACCACGCAGGGCGGAAGCAAATATACCCGTCAAATCTAAATGCAAGCCAATATCGACATTGAGTTGGTTCAGACGATTGATATCGCTATCCGTAATTGTACCGCCAACCATATAGCTGCTGGCACCAATACGTCCAAGTTCAGCAAGATGAATGACGGCATCGTTAACGGCAGTCGACAATCCTAAATCATCAACGTTAATAATCACAGGGCGGGCATGGTTAGATAGCGCAGCAGCTTGCTCTTTATAATGAGGATGGCTCATGATTTAAACGCCCAAAACTTGCCCAAGGCAAAGGTCATAACGGTAATAACGCCCGTGACCAGTAGCCATATCACTATATAATACTGCTCGCCAAACCAACGTAACCCTAAAACAAATAAGCCTTGATTGGCAATAAATCCTGCAGCAGAACTACTAAACCATTTTCCTAAAGCAGGAAGATGCTTTTTTTTATGAATATGATTATTGTTGTGCTGAATGCTCTTATCTGAATACTCTGATTGTTTAAAGGTAAGATAAAAATGCCCGAAAAAGCTGACCATAAAAGCAAGTAAAAAAGCGCCTACGTTTGCCCATGCTGGCGTGGCAGTCGTGAAATTAACAATACTGACCAATACTAAAAAATGCACCAAAGCCGCACTGGCACCAACGGCTAAAAACCAAAGGGCTTGCATAGCATTCGATTGCGTTTCTGCTGTGTTATTCATCAGCTGGTTTGTCCATTGCACTTTTGGCCGTCGCCTGTAGGTAATTATCAGCGTATTGATGAGTAGTATGCGCAGACTTGCTATTGATGACTTCATCGATTAAATACAGTGGTCGCTGCTTAACCTCTTCATAGAGTCTACCGACATATTCGCCAATCACGCCAATACAAACCAGTTGTATACCAGTAGAGAACATAATTCCTGCGGCAACCGTTGCCCAGCCTGCGACATCGCTACCAAATATTAAGGTATCTATCACGATATATAAGCCGTATAAAAAAGCCAATGCAGAGACTGCAAAACCTATGCGGGAAATCAGCCGCAGTGGTCGCTGAGAAAAGGAGGTAATACCTACAAGTGCCAATTCAAACAAGCTGCCATAGTTAAATTTACTTTCACCAGTATCGCGATTGGCAGCGGTAAAGGGCAAATAGACCGTATTAAAGCCAACCCAAGCATACAAGCCTTTCATAAAGCGTTGGCGCTCTGGTAATGAGCGTAAAGCATTTAGCACCTTGAGATTCATCACCCGAAAATCACCGGCATTAGGACGAATCTCGTAGCGCTGACTGTCTTGGATAAAATGATAAAAACTGCCTTTTAAAGTTTTTGCAAGTCGGCTTTCATGCGGGCGATTGGCTTGAATACCCGCGACCATATCAATATCTGATTGCTCAATCATCGTTAGCATTTGTGCTAATACTGCTAAGGGATGCTGTCCATCGGCGTCAATCATAGCAACCATCTCGCCTCGCGCAGCTGCTAGACCAGCACTGAGCGCAGGCTCTTTACCAAAATTACGCGATAAACGTATGAGCTCTAATTCTGTATTTGCTGGACGAGTAGGCATTAACTGTGTGACTACCTCGACTAAGTTATCGCGGCTACCATCATCAACAATAATAATCTCACAGTTTGCTATTCTTGCTGTTGAGCTCTCTAGATTTTGCTTGGCCGATGCTATATCTACTGGCGCGCGTAGTGTCTGCGTAAAGGCGAAGACCTCTGGCAAAAAGGCTTGTAAGGCTTCAGCATCATTATACGCAGGCATAATAATTGACAAATAAGGGCGAGATTGTGACAACTGTTCTAGCATAAACACTCAATTATTTTATTCATATAAATGGCTATTTACCAGCCGCTGATAAGCAAATGCTGATAGGCAAAGTTTTATTTAGAATGCTTAAAGCAGCGACTTGGGACATAAGCCACCCAGTTTATCAATAACGGTTTTTCTATCTTACCGTCACGCCAATCAATCTGCCATTGACCTTGCTGCTTAATTAAGGCATTAGCGTTGTTATGGCTATTCTCTACTTCAGTATTGGCAATAGCATCAACATCATCAAGCAACGGCAGGACGATATCTTCTTCGCCCTCTTGCCACATGACTAACGTGCCATTTTCTTGTAGGCGCTGGGTGTTCATCCAGGGCGAGTGACTGGCAGGACCGGATATCATTTGTGAGGGAAAGCCGCTATTCATCGCCACTAATGCGCCAAGCCAGCGATCACCTGAAACGCTATCAAGTGTACAGCTACTCAATGATTGCCAAGTAGTCTGTGCTTGAACTGTCAATGCCTGCTCCGGCCACTGCATACGAGAAGGCTTATGACGAATCTTGTCGCCGAAGCCCACATATACTACCATTAGTACGGTAACAAGGGACAACCAAATAGTCAGAGCTTTTCGTAGCTTGATGGCGGTTAATAATTGAGTGGCAGGTGCTATCAAGGAGGCAGCGAGCAACCCTGACAGTGCCCACATTGGCATGCCCCACATATCACGCAAGCCCACCCCAAACACCAAGCTTAAAACAACCAATACCGCGATTGGTGATAACCACATATACCAAAGCAGTCCTGCGTCCTGCGGTAAGCTGTGCTTGTAGTCATCAGTCTTTAATAAACGCTTGCGATTAACAGCAAGCATAATTAGTAGCGGAATATGGGCGACAAGCTGAGCAATGATAAATCCTATCCAGCTAAAATGCCGCTTGATGTTATATGCCCCCGCAGCAACCTCTTGCGAGCGTCCACTGGCATAACTAAGCGGCAACCAATCGTGCGTTGCTAACCAATATAAATGCGGTGCGAAGATAGCCAACATAATAAAAGCCGCTATCCACGGTTTCGGTTGTTTTAATAATGGCCACTGTTTTGGCAGCATTAAATAGAATGCCATTGGTATCAGTAAGAATATCACGGTGTACTTGGTTAGCATGCCAAGTCCACCAATCACACCCAGTAATATCCAATCTCTGAGACGGTTTTGAGTCAAAGATTGATAAAACGCTAAGTACAACCCTGCCCAAATGGGAAACTGAGCGACGTTGTGATTAAACTCAAGGCTAGGGTAAGTGTAGTACAGAACCGCTAAAGTTAACGCGCTACCGATTAGAGCGGTGGTTGGTGACCAAATCTTCTTACCTAACTGATAAATTAGGACTAAGGTCAGTAAGACAGATAATTGGCTGAGTAAATAAGGGCCAACATGACCAAACAATTGATAAAAGCTGTATAATATCCATGACGATAATGGGGGATGTTTATAATAGCCCCATTGCCATTCGCTGCCCCAATTTATACCCTCGCTAACATCGAAGGGTACACTGCTGGCTAGAAAGCTTGGAGTGATAGACCAAACCAAAAAGTAAGCCATTAAAAACAACCCAAACCCGCGCCAAGATTTAGGTTTTTCAGGCTGTTGTTTAGAGAGAATATCCATGCCATTATTTATAGGCTGAGCATAAGAGGACGATTGTTCAGCGGGTGTCATAATACGAGCCTTATAATAATACAACCAACTTAAAGTAAGTCTGGTCTATAAGTTTTTCCGTATTATAGAGACAATTGATAGATAGGCATAGTCGGGCACGATTTTTATCTGTCGTATTATGAGTTTTTCGTTATTAAAAACCATTAACATATAATAATTTTTATTATACTTAATTATTAGGATTTAATTATGAGTGATGAGATTATCAAAGTTTTTGTAGGGTGCGATCCTAATAACTGTGATTTAGAGCAAATGATGGTTTTAGAGTATAGTATTCGTAAACATACCAAATCGCTAGTCGAAATCATATGGATGCAGCTATCACGCAATCCAGATAGTTATTGGTATTCTAACACTGAAACAGGAGAAGGTTGGAATACGGCTAAGTGGGCAACCCCTTTTTCAGGATTCCGTTGGGCAATTCCAGAATATTGTAACTATTCTGGCAGAGCAATTTATATGGACGCCGATGTGGTCATCTTGAGCGACTTGGCTCAACTATGGCAACATCCTATTGAAGGCCAAGCTATCGTAGCTGCTAAAACGAATGCTGATATGACGAGGTTATGTACCTGCCTATGGGATTGTACCAAAGCGAAAAGCAAGATACTGCCAGTTGACCAGCTTAGACAAGATGTTGATAGTCATCAAAAAATGATGGATTTAATTAAGTTTAACCCTCAACTCGTTGAACCTTATGAAGATAGCTATAATTGTATCGATGGTGAAGACTTGGCATTAGAACAGATTAAGATATTACATTATTCAGACATGGGCACGCAGTTTAGTCATAAATACGCGCTTGCAAGAGTCGAGGAGGAGGGGTTTAAACATTGGTTCGATGGTAAAATAATGCCACATCCAAGAACTGAGCTTAGTGAATTATTTGATAGCTATTATAATGAAGCACTTGCTGCTGGATATAAACTAGATGATTATCGCGTTTCGCCGTTTGGTCATTTTCCGAAAAAAACGCATAAGCGTTATAAAGGCAATAAGATAACCCGTCAAAAAGATACTAAGTCATTTTTTTCGCGTTTATTTAACTTATAAACTGTCAATATTATTGAAATGCAGGTAGCATGCAACTTTATAAAAAACGATTGAGGATACTTGATGCGTGCTATGGCGTCACAAAAAGATAAGATTGTCCTATCTATCAACTCCCTACAAGGCGCGGGTGCCGAGCGATTTGTTTTAACAATAGGGGCAGCTTTTCATCAATTAGGCTTTGATGTTCATGTATTGCGATTTAATGCTAAAGTAGAGTTTACGTTAGACGAAAATTTAACTTATCATTTAATAGACTACGAGCGTTATCGTTGGTTACCAAAAGGTAAGATACGCTATTCAGTTATTGCCAAAAAAGTAGACAACTATATTCTTAAGAATATTGGTCAGCCTACTTTGCTTTTATCTAATCTGGAGCGTTCAGACAGTATTTTTTGTTATAGTAAGCTGCCAAATATTATTTATGTTATCCATAATACGTTATCGTTATATTATAAGTTTAATGAAACAGATAGTGATAATTTGAAGTTAACACTAAGAGATAGATATTCAAAACATCCTTGCGTGTGTGTAAGCGAGGGTGTTAAAGAAGATTTTGTAAGATATTTTGGTGAGAGTATCCCAGTAACTGCTATTCATAACCCAATTGATAGAGATGGTATTCAGAATTTAGCTGAAGCTTTTATTCCAGAGTATCAAAACTATATTATTCACGTTGGTAGTTTTAAGGAAGCAAAGCGCCACGATATTTTATTAAAGGCTTATGCACAGACAGATCAGTCTTTGCCATTGTTATTAGCGGGTCAAGGTAAGCTTAAAAGTGAAATAGAACAATTAATTATAGATCTCGATTTGTCAGATAAAGTTGTTCTTCTCGGGTTTTGTGAAAATGTATTTCCTTATATTAAACATGCTAGATTTCAAATATTAACTTCGAACTGGGAAGGATGTCCTTTAGTTGTTGCAGAAGGATTAGCGGTTGGAACTCCAATCATTAGTACTGATTGCAAGTCTGGACCTAAAGAGATGCTACCAAAAAAGAATTTGATGCCAACAGATGATATCACCCTTATCAGTGAGAAGTTAAACCAAGCTATGAAAGACTCACAACAATTCTCTGCTCCTTTTAATGAAGCGCTTCTTCCTATTCCCATCGCTAAAAAATATTTGGCGTTTGCAGAAAGCTGTGCTAAACAAACAAGCATGGGCTAAGTGATGAGTATTTAACTGTATTTAGGATAAGTTCTTAACTCGAAAAAACTTACCTAACATTTTCTGGTATTTTCAAAATTAGGATATACTCTAGACAATAGTTATTTATTTAATAAAATACCGATAGTTATAACAATTAACAATACAATACCGCCTATAAATCTATTACGCTGTCGTATCTTTTGCCGTTTAAGCTTAGTATGACCACGGCTGGCCTGATATTGCTCAATATAAATATCACCATCATAGTCTTTATCGAATATTTTTATATAACCGGGATTGAGTGCTTCTACGGTTAAAGTGTCGCCAAGCTTCTCCATAGCGACATCCAAACTGTCTTGGTCCACTTGTGTTAGTTTGCCGTCTACTTGTTCGGTTATCCATTGTTCTACTAAATTTATAGTATTGGCAGTATTGCTAAAAAACATAGTACTAGCTAGATAGTCGTGCGACATGCCCGGCAGTCCTTTAGTCTTATAAAAAGCGACATCAGCAGTAATAGTATTAAAATAATCTAAAGGTTTTTTGACCAGTGCATCGGCATCTAAATATAAAATATTTTTATTAGGGAGTTTTTTTAGACATTCTAAAATGAAGTGTGGTTTGATGCGAGTATTTGCTTCCCAGTAACCCGCATCTTCCACTTCTTTAAAGTAGTAATTGAGGTTAAATTCATCGAGCGATTGCTTTAGATTTAAAGCATGACTGCGATAACTATCGGTATAAAAACAACATACGATAAAGCTATCCGGTGCACTGATTTTTTCGAAGAATAATGGGGTTGAAGCTGAAGTCATGGAAAGCTCTGTAAATTTAATAATAAAACATGGATGGTGAGATTTTCTGGCGCTATATTAGATAAGTATTTCAAATATATCCAGTAGTATTAGTAACTGATTTTAATCTAACCACCACTCAGAGTTTTTACTCTTATGTAATGAGCGCATAGTAGAAAAAGCACTGTTGTTTTTTTGAAGCTTGTCAAAAACGGATAATAGCATTGTCGTCGCTAGCTTATCGGCCCCATAAAAACTCTCGTAACGCTTACGCATGTTTTTTAAAGTATCATCAGAGCCAATACGAAAATAAGTCAAGCCGTCGTATAAAGGAATGTCATTCCGATAAAACGCCTCAATATTGTCGTCGAGTAGGGGCAAAGATTCACAATTAGCAGGTCGTAGCAAAAACTGTTTACTTTCATAAACTCTTAAAGTAGTCACAAGCGTGGTGATATTCATCAAAATAGCAGCCCTGATGCTATCGGTTGAATGATCAACAAAGGTGTCACAAGCAGAAACAACCCAGCGTAAAGATAAATGCTCTAACAAATAGTCTGTTTCTGTATTCCATAACTGCTCAAACTCAGAAAAAATTTCTTTGGGCTTATAATTGCGACGTAGTAATACTACGAGTGTGGCATGATAAAAACAAAGCTCTGACTGCCCGATAAACTGATGTTTTAAATTCTCCAAATGAGCAGTTAAATCATTGGTTCGCGGTTTATGCGTTAAGGCTGAAGCATCGCACATAGCCTCTGTGATTAGAGAGGCTTTCATCTCATCAAGGCTTTTATTCATAAAGGTTTTGACGATTTTTCCTGCATTTAACCGTTTTTCACTTTTAAACAGTAAAATCGCTTTTCTTCGCCATCCACTCGGTGCTGTCATTTAATGCAAACCCTATTTGTAAATATTTATATATTGATTGAAGCGTGTATCTGACCAAAACTTTCTATCTACTAATTCATTTAAAAAATAGCAATTAATCTAGTGCACTAAATAGACCCTGAGAGACTGGTGAATGATTTACAACACGAACGTTATTTTCTTTATAAATCTTACCTAGCAGGTTAAAAGACGGCACAATCCGATCAGTGATTGCCTTATCTAATTTACAAGGCGCGCTATCGTTTTTATTCTCATAAAATCGAGGTTGGTTATTATTCAATAAATCAATCCCATATAAGTGGATCGTGCCAGCATGACGTGAATAAGCCAACTGGGCGGCGACGTAAGCTACTGTTCCTGCCTCTATAAACCCATATGTCATATCTAAAGATAGGCCGATAGGCGCAGGCTGATGCTGCGTATCTATAACAAAGTTAGGTTGATTGGCCAATAATGCTAGCGGTATCTTTTTATTATGTGATAGTGGTTTTGATAGCAGCCTACCAAACCAAGACTGATTTGTCTTTACGCTCCAAGCTCGATCGGCAGGATAGATAATACGCATTGCATTATGGTATTTGCTTATCATGCTGGGGTGTGAGATTGCTAATGCCTCAAACACTGCTAGAGTTGCATACAAAGGCTGGCCTGTGTAGTACTTGTTTAAAATATCTGGTTGATGTTTGACGAAGCGCGCATCACTAATGACATAACCGACGACATTGGTAAAATTGTATTGAGCCATTAGGCTAATACTGCCATTCACAAAAATAGTCGCCGTATCTACTAAGTCCGCAAATGATAAATCTGTAATAGATGGACCAGAAGCAATGATATTGACTGCTTGCTGGTGAAGGTTTTGCTCGGCTTCTCTTGCATCAAAAGCAGAAATACCAACACTCTGATTGTCAATATTAAAAGTGGCGCTAGGAGGTAATTCCATGTTGGGTTCCAGATGTTTCTATGACTTAGTTACACCCAATACTCTTGCAACCAAGGGCTAGGCTTCACATGACGATACCATTTGCCGCCGCCACCTTTGATGGCGTCTGGTGGATTAATCTCACCATGAAAGATAACAATTTTTGCGCCTTCAGGTAACGTCGGTGCACGTACAAAATTCAAAGGAGTAGGCGCCATACACTGATATTTAAAACTGACACACCAGTTTTTATCCCAGTACTCTAAATGGTGATGCTCACGCAGATAGTTAGAAAGATAAGCCTGCTCATGACGAACCTGTGTGCGAATGGTTTCAAAGTTGCGCTCAAAGTTTGCGAGCAAATCAGGATAGGAACCCATACCTATATTAAAGCGATAAACCGAGCTATTGCCAATCATACGCCATGGCTTTTTCCAGTCACGAATAATGACAACGCTGTCTTCATACTCAGCTTCATAAGTGAAAAAAGCATCAATGTTAGCGACGATAACAATATCGATGTCTAAAAATAAGGCAACACCTTTTAGATCATATAATTTAGGCTTAAAAGTGGTCAGTTTTTTCCAGCCACGTTCAGGACCAGCTGGTAAATCCATTTCTGGAATGGGGTAACAAGCAACTGCAGGGTCAATGCCAGTACTATCATCGGTTAGGCAAACCATTTGAAAATCTAAGGTCAAATGCCGACTAACCATATTATAAAGACGGTTGACGTATTCAGGACCATATTTATCGCCCCATTTCATACAAATAATATAACGCTGCTCGGCAGTGCTAGGATCGGTTTGTAGTTGCTCGGTCGATGAAAGGCTGGTCACGTCAGTCGCCATAATGTACTCATATTAAAGTCAATGAAGATTTGTTCAGTCACTAGTCAGCCAAAAAATATCCTAATAAATAACCGCTTGCTCATATTAGCATAGCTATCATTGACGATATTTCTAGATGCTTAACTGATTGTACGAATGTTGCTTATTAGAATTAAACTTCAGAATTATTAGACATTTGCTTATTATCATGTAAGGCATGTTTTTGGATATTACCGTTGATAAAATCAGCCAAAGCTTTTTCGTCAGCCCTATAAGGGTTGTCTAATAAAGGGATTTGTTTAAAACGGCGATAACCCCACATATAATGACTGTAATGAGATTCAATCATATGCTGCATGGCAATATTGAGCGCATGAGCAGCGGTTTCAGTATTGCGGTCATAGAGCGCTGGATCGTCTAATTTATAACAATAAATGTCAAAACCCTGCCCGTCGTCACGACGTATGCAGGATAAGCCAACCAAGGCACACTTGGTTTTGCTTGCCAGTTTTGACGCCAATGTGCTGGTTAAAGTTTCAATACCAAAAAAGGGCACAATTACGCCACCTGAAGGTTCAGGAACGTGATCAGGCAATACAATACTAAAACCGCCTTGTTTTAAGGTTTTAAAAACCGCTTTGACACCGCTACCATCGGTCGGAACCAGTGTGGCATTAAGACGCGAGCGACCTTGCAAGACAAAATCGTTAGTCAGCTCGCCTTTAACAGGCTTATACATAATCGTTGGCGCGCCAAACTGATTAAGCCACGCGTTCATCATCTCCCACGTACCCAGATGGGGGACAATCGCCAGCATTCCATTAGGATTGGCAAGCCCTTCTAATAAATACTCTTTATTATGCACGTCACGAATCTGGGCAATGCTCCACTGCGGTGGCATCGCCCAGCTTTTGATAGATTCGATACTGGTTAAACATTGATGATAAATAATGTCTTTGGTTAATGCGCGTTTTTGATGAGCAGATAACGACGGCGCAATCAGCGCCATATTGATACGCACAGTGCGCATGATACTAGCATTTGGTAGGCGTAATATTACCCAGGCAACAAAACGTGCCAGCATCTGCAAAACAGACAGTGGCACGAATTTGAAGAGATGATATGGATTCATGACCATTCGCATGGTGATACATTACATAACGGACAATATAAACAATATCTGCGCATGACTAAACCATTTATTGTGCAGGTTTATTGGTATCAGGCTGGGCCTTTTCACGTACACGGATACCAAGTTCACGTAGCTGTTTGCTATCTACCGGAGCAGGCGCTTGCGTCAATGGGTCTTCAGCAGTTTTGGTTTTAGGGAAGGCGATCACGTCACGGATAGAGCTTGCGCCGACCATCAGCATAATGAGGCGATCCAAACCGAAGGCTAAACCACCATGCGGAGGCGCACCGAATTTTAGAGCATCAAGTAAGAAGCTAAATTTCTCTTCGGCTTCAGCCTCATCGATACCTAGCGCTTCAAATACCGCTTTTTGCATCTCAAGGGTATTGATACGTAAGCTACCGCCGCCGATTTCAGTACCGTTTAACACCATATCATAAGCGATAGAAAGCGCTGATTCAGGTTTGGTTTTCAATTCTTCAACAGAGCCTTTTGGTTTGGTAAACGGATGGTGCATTGATGTCCAGCGCCCATCATCCGTTTCTTCAAACATTGGGAAGTCAGTCACCCAAAGTGGCGCCCATTCGCAGGTCAGCATGTCTAAGTCTAGACCAATTTTTTGACGTAACGCACCGATGGCATCGTTGACGACACTGGCTTTATCAGCACCGAAGAAGATAATATCATTACTCTCGGCACCCGTACGCTCAATCAAGCTCGCTAGGACGTCATCAGTCATATTTTTGATGATAGGCGATTGTAGACCAGATTCTTTATCGACACCGTTGTTGATGTTGCTGGCGTCATTGACTTTAATATAAGCCAAACCACGTGCACCATAAATGCTCACAAACTTAGTATAAGCGTCGATTTGCTTACGGCTTAATGAAGCACCGCCAGGAATTCGAAGGGCAGCAACGCGGCCTTTAGGGTCGTTGGCAGGACCGGCAAAGACTTTAAAATCAACGTCTTTCATTAAATCAGCAACGTCGACCAATTTTAATGGAATACGTAGGTCAGGCTTGTCTGAGGCATAGTCGCGCATGGCTTCAGCATAAGTCATACGCGGAAATTGTTCAAATTCAACATCCAGCATGGTTTTAAATAGATGCTTAATCAAACCTTCGTTGATATTCATGATTTCTTCTTCATTTAAGAAAGAAGTCTCAATATCGACTTGGGTAAATTCAGGCTGACGGTCAGCACGTAAGTCTTCGTCACGGAAACACTTAGCGATTTGATAATAACGATCAAATCCTGACACCATCAATAACTGTTTAAATAGCTGTGGTGACTGCGGTAAAGCAAAAAAGTTACCCGGGCGAGTGCGTGAAGGCACCAGATAATCCCGTGCGCCTTCTGGTGTGGCACGAGTCAAGATAGGCGTTTCAACGTCTAAGAAACCATGGTCATCTAGATAACGACGAATCGTTGAGGTGGCTTTAGCACGGAAAACCATGCGCTCTTGCATTTGCGGACGACGCATATCAAGGTAGCGATATTTTAAACGCAGATCTTCTGATACCGTGGTTTTCTCATCATTTAATGGGAAAGGCGGGGTTTCAGATTTTGCCAATACTTCAATCTCTTTGCCCAATAGCTCAATTTGACCACTGGTCATATTAGCGTTTTCAGTACCTTCGTAACGACGGCGAACGCGACCGGTAATTTTTAGCACATATTCAGGACGTACCGCATCAGCAGTCGCGAATGCTTCTGGCGTATCTGGGTCAACGACGACCTGCAAGATACCCGCGCGGTCACGCATGTCTAAGAAAATCACGCCACCGTGATCGCGACGACGATGTACCCAGCCTACGATGCTAATGGTTTGCTCAAGTAAGCTTTCGGTTACAGCGCCGCAATATTCGTCTCGGTATTCGCTATGCGTCATAGTGCTTTGCGTCATAATATAATTATCCAGTTGTCAGCCCAATTCGAAATACAATAATGCAGCCGCTAGCGTGTAATATAAGCGCCGTGCCTTTGAGCATTTAGCCAAAAAAGCACGAATAACGCGATATAAGACAAATGGTCATCACGTTGGCTGCAGAAAATTTGATGTAAACGCATATTATGCCTAATCTGCCTTTGTTATACAACCTGTGGCGTCCAATCAGTAGTGTTCAAACGAAGGGCAGGGACGTATCAGTAGAGGTGGTATTTATTCAGTAATATTTGTCTTGGGTTAAATATTGTCATTTTGCTTGAAAATGCTAGTCACTGTGCGCATATCAAGCTAACTTATTAAACCGTATTAAAACCACTTCAATTATCTATTAAAATTATTTATTTCAACTATCAAGGAATCCTGCTCATGCTTTTTCATCCTTCTAAAAATCCTGTTGAGCTAAGAGTTATCCATCTCAATAAAAGCCAAGAGCAACGTCGTGAAGATCTGATGGAGGCGACGCAAGGTAAAGCGGCGCTTAAACAACTTAGAAAAACCATGGCGAAAAAAGCCAAGCAAGCATTAAAAGTAAAAAATAAGAGTAAAAACAAAAAGAATAATAGCGATGAGAAGCAGCAAGTTTTTGTGCTTGATTTTGATGGTGATATCAAAGCCACAGCGGTGAAGCATTTACGCGAAGAAATCAGCACACTCATCAGTACCGCTAATAAAGGCGATGAAGTCGTCGTACGCTTAGAGTCGGGCGGCGGTTTGGTTCATGGTTATGGCTTGGCAGCGGCACAATTAGCACGTTTAAAAGACGCCGGTCTAAAGCTTACCGTCTGTGTCGATAAAGTCGCGGCCAGTGGCGGTTATATGATGGCTTGTGTCGCCGACAATATCGTTGCCGCACCCTTTGCGATAATTGGTTCAATCGGTGTGGTCTCGCAATTACCAAACTTCCATAAATGGCTCAAAAATCATGATGTTGATTACGAGATGTTCACCGCAGGTGACTATAAGCGCACCGTGACTGTGTTTGGTGAAAATGACGCCGAAGACCGCGCTAAATATCAAGAGGAGCTGGAGCAGACGCACGAGTTATTTAAGCACTTCGTTAATACCTATCGTCCAACACTGGATGTCGCTAAAGTCGCTACTGGTGAGCATTGGTATGGTGAAGATGCGCTAAAACTTAACTTAATTGATAGCTTGCAAACCTCTGACAGTTATATTTTAGAGCGTATGGAAAATAATGAAGTGTATGCGCTGCATTCACGTCAAAAGCCAACGCTTGCCGAAAAATTGGGTTTATCACAAGCCGCAGAAGCCACACTCAGCATGGCGATTGATAAGCTACCAGATGCACTGGCGCGTTTTGATTTAGAGAGCCGCTTAAACATCCTAAAATAAGTCTAAATATCATGAGGTTAATTGATAGCTAGCGTTCTAGTATTTCAACAGCGAATCGTGCATTGTTTGTATTTTGTAAAAGGCGTGTCCTAGCGGGTCGCGCCTTTTTTGCTGTTTAATCGCAAATGCTGTGTTATAAATGGGGCAGATAAAACAGAGTATACGTACGTACACTATAAAATCTCATTAATCTTTTTATGCAATCTCAACACATAGAATTTTGATGTGAATTTCATAAAAGCCATTAATCATCAGTAAAGAAAAGGATGTCAACTATGTCTACCGACACATTAATGTTTACCGCCAGCGAACATGGTCAAGCCATGCATGCCAAAGTCAAAGAGTTTATCGAAACCCAAATCGAGCCAATAGAAGCACAGTTTTGGGCGGACTGTCATGCGCAAAACCCTGATGGTAATTGGAAAAATTGGCGCTGGCCAGAAAAGTACGAGAGCCTACGTAAACAAGCGCGTGAAGCGGGTTTATGGAATTTATTTTTACCTGATGATAAGCTTGGGGCTGGGCTGTCGGTTACTGATTATGCACCGATTGCCGAGCTCACCGGTCGCAGTTTGCTCGCGCCTTATGTCTTTAATTGTAATGCCCCTGATAGCGGAAATATGGAGCTGTTATGGCGTTATGGTTCACAGGAGCAGCAAGATAAATGGCTAACGCCGATATTAGAAGGTAAAACGCGTTCGGTATTTTGTATGACTGAGCCTGATGTGGCGTCAAGTGATGCAACCAATATGCAAGCGACTGCTGTCGTCGATGGCGATGAGATTGTTATCGATGGTAGCAAGTGGTGGTCATCGGGTCTTGGCGACCCTGCCGTCGATGTTTTGATTGTCATGGCTTATACTCCTGATGAGGATAAAGACCGTCACCATCAGCATTCGATGGTCTTGGTGCCAGCAAACACCGCAGGCGTTAACATCGAACGTATGTTAAAGGTATTTGGTGATTACGATGCGCCGCACGGTCATGGCGAAGTCCGCTTTAATAATGTGCGTGTGCCGTCTGGTAACTTTATCGGTGGGCCTGGTATGGGCTTTGAGATTGCGCAAGGTCGCCTAGGACCAGGTCGTATTCACCATTGCATGCGCTGTATTGGTGCTGCCGAAAAGTCTCTTGAGCTCGCGGTTAAGCGCGGTATGCAGCGTACCGCGTTTGGTAAGCCTCTGCTACAATTAGGCGGTAACTTTGAGCGTATCGCTGACGCCCGTATCAAAATTGACCAAGCGCGTTTATTGACACTATACGCGGCGCAAAAAATGGACGCGAAGGGGACCAAAGCGGCATTGACTGAAATCTCTGCCATTAAAGTCGTTGCACCGACTGTCTTGCAAGAAGTGGTTGATATGGCGATTCAAATTCACGGTGGCATGGGTGTTTGTCAAGATACGATGTTGCCTGCTTTCTTTGCACAAGCTCGCGCACTACGTTTAGCCGATGGTCCTGATGAAGTACATAAAACCATGATTGCCAAATTAGAATTAAAACGCCAAGGTTTTAGCCGCTCGTCTAAACCTCCTAAATCTTAAAAAGTCGGCTACATTGTCATTTAAATTATATGACCAAAAATTCACTATTGATGATTTGATAGTGAATTTTTAACTCTTAAGCTTTTATAAACAACAAATAACTGGTAAAAAATAAACGACCACACGATAAGGAATGTCTTATGGAAACTGAACATCATGCCAACCATACTGATGCTGACAATCAAACCGTTAATAAAGTTTTAGATAAAGGCGGCGAAGTGCGCGAGGGCGAAGAGCTTGACGCCAAAGCGGTCAGCGACTGGCTACGCGAGCAAGGCGTTGATATAAAAGGCGAGCCAACGGTGACACAATTCTCAGGTGGCGCTTCAAACTGGACTTACCGGCTGCAATATGAAGGCGAAGGTGACGGCCAAGATTTGATTTTACGCCGTCCGCCAAAAGGCACCAAAGCCAAATCGGCACATGATATGGTGCGCGAATATACCGTGCAAAAAGCTTTAAAAGATGCTTATCCCTATGTACCAAAAATGGTCGCGCTGTGTACTGATGAAGACGTTATTGGCGCAGACTTTTATGTCATGGAGCGAATGGAAGGTATCATTCCGCGGGCTAATTTGCCAAAAGGCGTCGATTTAAACGAAGCGCAAACACGCGAGTTATGTACCAATGTCATCGACGCTTTGATTGAGTTGCATGAAGTCGATTATACCAAGCACCCTGATTTGGTAAATCTTGGTCGCGGCGAAGGTTATTGTGAGCGTCAAGTGACGGGCTGGGATAAGCGTTATGTCAAAGCCAAAACGCCCAATGTGCCAAGCTTTGCTTTGGTAAGACAATGGCTTGGCAAGCACACGCCTGCCGATAGTAAAACTTGTGTTATCCATAATGATTGGCGCTTTGATAATGTGATTTTGGCGGCTGATGATCCGACCAAGGTCATCGGTGTGCTCGATTGGGAAATGGCTACCTTAGGCGACCCTTTGATGGATTTGGGTAGCGCTTTAGCGTATTGGATTGAAGAAGATGACAACATCATCATGCAGCAATCTCGCCGTCAGCCAACGCATTTAAAAGGCATGATGACCCGTGATGAAGTGGTAACCTATTATCTTAAAAAGACGGGCCTTAAGATAGACAACTGGACGTTTTATGAAGTGTTTGGACTATTTCGCCTAGCCGGTATCGTGCAGCAGATTTATTATCGTTATTATAATAAACAAACCAGCAATCCAGCTTTTAAGAACTTTTGGATTATCGTCCATGTCTTACATGCTAAATGTCTCAAGCTGATTGCTCAGTATGAAGGCGAGGCTTTATTTATAAGCCACGTGCAACCGCATCTGCAAGATATAGGCGTCGATGCGGCGATGGTCGAGCAACTACCAAGTCCGATTCAAACGGTTATCAAGGGCATTTTACCAAAAAGCTATTTTGGACAAAGTAATTCTAAAGCTAAAGAATAAACGCTTTAAACGCATAGTAAATGCACAAATTTATAGCCGTTGATTCAATCTAAAAAATTTAAAAAAGTACGATTAATAAGGCAATGTTTTATGACAACCATACTTTTAGCGCGTCATGGTCAAGCGTCATTTGGGCAAGAAGATTACGACCAGCTCTCAGAGCTTGGTAGTATGCAGGCGCAAATGCTGGGTCAGCATTATGCAACGACCCAGCGCCGAATCGATGCGATTTTTAGCGGTAGTTTGGTTAGGCAGCAAGATTCTGCGCGCCATTTTTGGCAAAGTTATCAGTCATCTTTTGGCGAGAGTAACGAAAAACCAAGCGTAACTGCCATCAATCTAGATGAGCCTGATAGCTATGTACTGCCGCAGTTTGATGAGTTTAATCATAAAGATGTACTGATAAAATCTAATCCTGCTTTTGCTAGCCGTGTGGGAATTGCTGCTGAGATTGCTAAAGCAGAGGTGCCAGTCACACGGCTGGCAGAGTTGTTTGACGACGCGATGCAGCGTTGGCATGCGGGCGAAAACGACAGTGATTATATCGAAAGCTGGCTACAGTTTAATGAGCGCGCCAAGCAAGCGCTTGAGCAAGTACGTCAACAAGTTGCCAATTTGCAGTTAGGCGTTGACAGTACGGTTTTGGTGTTTACCTCGGGTGGTATTATCGCTGCGATCACTGCGCAGTTATTACAGCAGGGCAGCTCAACAGCCTATCAAATCAATAAAAGTTTGGTCAACACTGGCGTGACATCGCTGACGCTTAAAAATGAACGGAGTCGCCTGTTGTCTTTGAACGAATACAGTCATTTATTTGCTGAGGGCAAACGCTTTGTGACTTGGCGCTAAAAAACAAAGATCAAAGTCTTAAAGCCAGTTAATTAAAAACATCGTGAAGCGGTTACTGTAACTAGGTAGCCGTTTTTTATGGTTTTAAAATCAATCATTACAGGGTGAAAGTAGTTTGATTCTATGCTGCTTTAGGTTGCTTGCGTGTTTGCTTTAGGCTATAACTGCTAAACTTACTCTGTAGATTTACGTTACGATAGACAGTCGACGTCATTTATATGAATACCAATAGGATGGTTTATGAAAAATAAATTAATAAACTTAGTGACCAGTAGCGCTAACCACCATAAAAATCAGTTATTTAGTGCCATTCAGCCAGCGCGTTATCTGAAAGGTTTAAATAAGCAACAGGTTGGCCGCGGTAAAACGGTTTTAATCACTGGCGCAAGCTCAGGGTTAGGCGAGGGTATGGCAAGACTCTTTGCAAAACTTGGTTATAATCTTGCCATTTGCGCCCGCCGTACTGATCGTTTAGAAAATTTAAAAACCGAGCTATCGGCGCAGTATCCTGATATCCGTATTGAATACCGTGTCTTGGATGTCAGTGATTACGATGCGATATTCGAGGTGTTTGATGGGTTCGCAGCGGATTTTGGTCATATTGATCGCGTGGTGGTCAATGCCGGCGTCGGTGATAGCCGCCGGATTGGCAAAGGGCGCTTTGATACCAATCGCAAAACCGTCGAGATTAACTTCATCTCAGCGCTTGCCCAATGTGAAGCGGCGATGAATATTTTCCGAGCTCAAAATAGCGGTCATCTGGTGGTGATATCTAGTATGTCAGCGATGCGCGGCTTGCCTAAGCATTTGACCGCTTATGGCGCAAGTAAAGCGGGTTTAGCACATCTTGCAGAAGGTATCCGTGCCGATATGCTATTGACCAAATTGCCGATTAAGGTATCGACCATTTATCCAGGTTATGTGCGCACCGAAATCAATGAAAATGCCAAACCTTTACCGTTTGAAGTAGATGCAGAAACAGGCACCAAAGCGATCGTTGCTGCGATTGAGGCAGAAGTAGACGAAGCTTGCGTGCCAAGCCTGCCATGGTCGATTGTCGGTCAAGCGATGAAGCATTTGCCATTACAAGTGGTTAATAGAGTCAGCTGATAGCGGTTGTGTTGTTATTAATTTTAACCCCAGTTCGGGATAAGGGCTCAAAAAAAGATAAAAAAAGAAGTCCAAAGTTGCTAAAGTAAGTTTACCAAGACCACTTAAGCAAAAAGGACTTCTTACATGGACAACCTAACCGAACTATACTGCCATATTGACGACTTTTATCAGCAATTCAAACCTGAGTTTGAGGCTCACTTAATCGCAACGGGCCGTCAACGGCTAAGAGCATGCAAGATAAGTGTATCAGAGATGATTACCATCTTGGTACTGTTTCATCAACTGCGGTATCGACAGTTTAAGTCTTTTTACTACCATCACATGCTTGGCATGATGAAGCGGGAGTTTCCAAACTTGCCCAGTTATTCACGGTTTATAGAGCTGATACCACGCAGTATCATGCCATTATGTGCCTACTTGCAAAGCATGATGGGCGACTGTACAGGTATCAGCTATATTGATTCAACCAAGATAGCAGTTTGTCATAACAAGCGTATCTACCGTCATAAAGTCTTTGAAAGAATGGCAACCCGAGGCAAAAGCAGCATGGGCTGGTTCTATGGCTTTAAGCTGCACGCCATTATCAATCATAAGGGCGAGCTTGTATCTGTTAAAGTCACTGCGGGTAATACGGATGACAGAGTGCCTGTTAAGGATATGGCAACGTCTGTGTTTGGCAAGGTGTTTGGGGATAGAGGCTATATCAGTAAAGCACTAAACGAGTGGCTCACAAAACACAGTGATACCATGTTGATCACCAAACTTCGGCGTAATATGAAACCCCAATTGCTTGAGCCTATAGATGAGGCACTACTCAATCATCGCTCTTTGATTGAAACGGTGTTTGGAGAGCTTAAAAACTTGTGCCAAATCGAACACTCACGCCATCGTAGTGTCACGGGGTTTATCACAAACTTGCTGTCAGGTTTGATTGCTTATTGCTGGTTTCCCTATAAACCCACCATCAAAAACATGCCTCAGCAGGGACAGGTAGTCATATTGTAAATAGTATCAATAAGTTACAATGTGGCTTATCCCGAACTGGGGTTAATTTTAAAACTAATCAAGAAAAATTAACGCAACAAAAAGCCCGCTACATTGTATATAGTGGGCTTTTATTTTTTGAAACTTATAAGTCTTAACTACTGAGAGTCTTAACGACTATAAGGTTTGCGGATTATCTGACATGTGTTTTTCACGCAATTTTTGGCGCAGTACTTTACCAACGTTACTCTTTGGTAGCTCAGTAACAAACTCGATATAACGCGGACATTTATAGCCGGTTAAATTGTCTAGAGCAAATTCTTTAATCGAGTTTTTGGTCACGTTATTGTCGGCAGGGATGACGTAGATTTTGACCGCTTCTCCTTGACGCTCATCAGGAATACCGATCACCGCGCAATCAAGAATGCCTTCACAATCAAGCATCACGGATTCTACTTCGTTAGGAAAGACGTTAAAGCCTGAGACCAAAATCATGTCTTTCTTACGGTCTAATAATCTAAAGTAGCCTTTTTCATCCATACTGACGATATCGCCCGTGCGAAAGTAACCATCTTCAGTAAAGTCTTCGCTACTGTCTCTATTCAGATAACCTGAGGTGACGTTAGGACCTTTAACACACATCTCACCAGCTTCATTGACACCGACGCGCTTGCCGTCTTCATCTATGATGATGACATCAACGCTCGGAACTGGGACGCCAATAGTGCCGTTAAACTTACGGTCGGTAACAACGTTGGCAGTGCCGACAGCCACACCCTCAGTCATACCCCAGCCTTCAATCATGGCGCAACCAGTGGTTTCAAGCCAGCGCGCTGCCGTCTGTTCGGTCGCTGCCATACCGCCTGCTTGCGAGATACGTAGCGAGCTAAAATCAAGGTCTTTAAAGTTTGGATTATCAAGCAAGCCTTTAAACAAAGTATTAACTGCTGGGGAAATATGGAACGGTTGTTTAGATAAGGTTTTGATAAATCCAGGTATGTCGCGTGGATTGGGTATCAGGATAAAGGTATAGCCTGAACGCATACCGAGTGAGCTTAGCATAAAGGCAAAAATATGATACAGCGGTAGGGCCATGACCATATTGATATAAACTTCATTAATCTCTGACGTGATAGGGCGCGTCCATGCTTCTGATTGCATGGCTCCTGCGACGATATTACGTTGAGATAAAATCGCACCTTTAGAGAGTCCGGTCGTACCACAGGTATATTGTAAAAATGCTTTTTGATCCAAAGTCATTTTTGGCTTTTGGAAGGGTAGGTTTTTGCCTTTTTTGAGCACATCGGGAAACTTTGTGACTTCATGCTTAGGGTCGTTTAGCTTGTATTTGGGCACCAAACGTTTGACTTGACGGATAATGGTATTTACTAAAATACCTTTGAGGCCCATCATATCGCCCATTTTTGATAAGACGATACGCTTAATTTGCGTCTCATCAATCACTTGCTCGAGCGCTTGAGCGAAATTATCCACCACAAAGATAACCTTTGCATCTGAGTCATTTAACTGATGGCGCAGTTCACGGCCAGTGTAAAGAGGGTTAACGGGCGTACAGACGTAACCTGCGCGCAAAATACCAATCATGGTTGGCAAGTATTGCGGCACGTTTGGCATCATCAGCGCAACCACGCTGCCTTGAGGCAGTCCTTGTGCTTGTAGCCAAGCGGCGACGGCAAGAGAAGCCTTATCAATGTCATCATAGGTATGAGTCACGCCCATACAGATACTCATAGGATGCAGACGAAAGCGATCAAAACACTCTTCATACAGCTCCACGATGCTGCCATATCTATCTGGATCGATCGTTTTCGGCACACTCTTAGGTATATTGGGCAAGCCAAGGTTTATTCAACGTCATAGTCAGCGTCCTGGAATTTCAATTAAGTTTCTATCGTTAAGCAGTCGTATCCGTGTCAATAAAAAATCAGCGCTGACGTAAAGCAATGGCCGCTGAGTTTGATAACATCCTTATCTATTGACGGACTACTAAGTTTCTTTGCAACTAAAATATAATGTATCGACGATATAATGATACATTTAAGCAACACATTAGCATGAATCTAAGTAAAGGCAATATTAGCATGCGAGTACTGCCCAGTACACATTAAAAGTTTATAAATAAATGCTTCTATAGGAAAAAAAAGACCATCAATGAGGTGGTAGTGAAACATGCTGATATTTGGATAAAAATTTAAGATGGTCTTTGGATAAATACGATATATAACTTAAAAACCGTTTAAGTCGTGCCTAAAAATATCACTGCAAAGGAATAGCGATAGGTTAAAGAGTAGTGCGTTTTTACTTAAACTTTAAACGAGACTGAATCGGCACTATGTTCGGTTATTGCTTGATTAATGGTTTCGCTTAATTTTTGCGGTACACGAATAGGGCGCATGGGTGCGCTATTATTGCTTGCAGAGTCTGGCGTGACTTGGTTTTGCACGCAAGCGATGACAATTTTAGCGCGACTTAATAAAGTAGTGTTTGAAAAGGCAGTACTTTTCTGAGGAATATCATTGTCATTCGGCGCTAAGCGATGGATACTTTGATAAAATATAATGCTGGCAGGTTTTAGCTCAACCTTATCAATGCGTACGTTGATGACCTCATCTAATAAAATGGCTTTTTTATACTGCAAATCTGCTTGGCTAACGACAAAATGCTGAATCTCACCATCATCGGTCTGCAAAAAATAGCCATTTAAACCAAGCTTGGTGAACCAGTCGCGGCGGCAGTTTTCAAAAAACACCAGATGATTGGCATGGTAGACGATGCCGCCAGCATCAGTATGGTTAATATAGACATTGTAATCAGTAGCAAATAGCGGGGTGCTTGCGTGCATCGATTGTGCAGCGGTATTTTTATTCATGGTTGTCATCAGGTTACTCAGTAAATTTGCGCCATTAATAGCATGTAGAGTTTAAGAGGTTGATATATAAGGTTATAAAAATAAAAAATAAGAAATAACAATGCTTAGATTGTTACTCATGACAGCTACTCTATCGTAAGAGATAAAGGCGCGCAACAGCTAGCTGTGGCGATGTCTGTTATGATAAGCCTTTATTTATCATCTCTTGCTGCTTGCTTTATTTTATAAAAATACTTGTTATAGAAAGATTTTATTTCAATTCATAATGATAGGATAGTTTATGACCCGTTTTGTTTGTTTTAATATCAATGGTATTCGCGCTCGTCAACATCAGTTAGAAGCGATAAAAGAGATTATCGACCCTGATGTGATCGGTCTGCAAGAAACCAAAGTACACGACGAGCAGTTTCCGCTCGCAGATGTGGAAGGTTTGGGCTATCACGTCGAGTATTTTGGTCAAAAAGCGCATTACGGCGTCGCATTATTATCTAAAATTGCCCCTATTTTTGTGCAAAAAGGTTTTCCGGGAGAAGATGAAGAGGCACAGAAGCGCTTTATCCATGCCCGCTATGTATTCGACGGTCGCGAAGTGGATGTGCTTAACGGTTATTTTCCGCAAGGCGAGAGCCAAGACCATCCGACTAAGTTTCCTATGAAGCGTGCCTATTATGCGGATTTGATAACCTATATTGATACACTAAAGGCAGAAGGGCGCTCGCTGGTTATCATGGGTGATATGAACATTGCCCCAGAAGATATCGATGTTGGTATCGGCGAGGCCAATGCCAAGCGCTGGCTTAAAAATAGAAAAACCTCGTTTTTACCTGAAGAGCGCGAATGGTATGGTAACTTGATGGCGCGAGAGCTGACCGATACTTATCGTCTGCATTATCCAGACAGCACCGAATTATATAGCTGGTTTGATTATCGCAGTCGCGGTTTCAATGATGATCCTAAGCGCGGGCTGCGTATAGATCATATTTTATGTACAGCAGATTTGATCGACCATTGTGTCGATGCTGGTATCAGCTATGAGCTACGCGGCATGGAAAAACCGTCTGACCACGCGCCAATTTGGGCAGCGTTTGATTTAAATAAAGTATAATAACTGGCTTTGAACCATAGACTTTTAATATCAGATTTTTAGCATTCGTTTTTAAGAACTAAAAACGAATAACTAGAATTTTATAAAGATAATTTATAACCAATAATACATCAGCATTGATGAATAAGGATTGAATGATGGCTGTCGGCAACGTTGCAGTACCTAATACGATTTATCCTATTGATGGGATTAAACTAAGCGCCACCGCTGCAGGCGTACGCTACAAAGACCGCGATGATTTGGTGGTGATAGAGATTGCTGATAGCGCCAACACTGCGGTTGTGACTACTAAAAATACCTTTTGTGCCGCACCGGTACGTGTTTTACGTGAACACTTTGCTAAAGCCAGCCCGCGTTATTTAATCACCAATACCGGCAACGCCAATGCCGGTACGGGCGCTGATGGTAAACGCCGCGCGGTTGATATCTGTAGCGCCCTAGCTGCTAAAGCGGGCGTGGATGTCAGTACTGTTTTGCCATTTTCGACAGGCGTGATAGGCGAGCCACTAAACAGTGATGCTGTTATCGCAGGCTTAGACAATGCCTTAGCCAATTTGGCCGCCGATAATTGGCTGGCCGCGGCCAATGGTATTCGTACGACGGATACGATTCCAAAGCTTGCCAGTGAAAAGGTTGATGTCGATGCTATCAGCTATCATATTACGGGCATGTCAAAAGGCTCGGGAATGATACGCCCCAATATGGCGACCATGCTTGGCTATGTGGCCACTGATGCCAATATCGCCGCTGACTTATTGCAAGAAATGCTGAGCAAAATTAATGAGCAATCCTTTAACCGCATTACTGTCGATGGTGATACCTCAACCAACGATTGCTGCATCTTGATTGCAACCGGAACAGCGAGCTCGGAGATTATTGATAGCCCAGAGCATCCGCATTATCAGCCGATATTTGACGCCTTAACAGCAGTGTTTGTGCGCTTGGCACAATTGATTGTACGAGATGGGGAAGGCGCGACCAAGTTTATGACGGTAAAAGTCACGGGTGGCAATACTACGCAAGAATGCTGCGATGTGGCGTATGCGGTCGCCCATTCACCACTGGTCAAAACGGCGTTTTTTGCCAGTGATGCCAACTGGGGACGTATCTTAGCAGCGGTTGGTTATGCAGGTATCGACGACCTTGATACCGAGCAAGTCGATGTCTATTTAGATGAAGTGATGATTTGTCAAAATGGCGGTGTGGCGCCAAGTTATACGGAAGCGGCGGGCAAAGAAGTCATGAGCCAGCCTGAGATTACCATTCATATTAATTTGGCCCGCGGTGATGCCGAGGATACCGTTTATACCTGCGATTTGTCTTATGATTACGTTAAGATAAATGCGGACTATCGCAGTTAAAAGTTATCTATCATTTTATAAAAACGCTCAAAGCCATCCATTATAATGTTAGCTTTGAGCGTTTTTTTATGTTCAATATTTTTGTATTAAATACGGTCTAATTTAAACCGTTTATTAACAGCAGTTGCAAAAGCTGACGTTACTTTACAAAGCAGTTATAGAGGCTAGGCATCGGTGCGACCTATACTGATTGCAGTAAACAATAGACGGTACTATTAATAGTTGAGGAAATTTATATCAATTGTGTTCGTTTTTATTTTAGATGAGCTTAGATTGACTTTCTGATTAACAGTATCTTTATGACTGCTTGCTACCTTTTGAATAGTGATAATTGATTAAAATGAGTTTGAAAGGTAATGATCAATACTAATAAATAAACTGAGGATTTAATAATGAAAAAATTAGCAATTGCGGCATTGATGACGACTTTTGTCTTGTCAGGTTGTTCTACCATGGGTATGAATGATGAGCGTACTATGGTGGTCGAAGGCGAACCTGTGAATGTGAAAGTGGTTAACATTCCAAGTTTCAAAATTGAAATAGCACCACTTAAAGCGGTGTGTGAGCTGCCCACCGCGAGTGGTACTATGGTTGAGTCAGAGTGCCTACAATATCGCCAGACTTATCAGAAAAACTACACGCCTCTAAATGGTGATATTCAAGGCTTTACTTATGAGCCAAACTATCGCTATATTCTAGATGTGCGTCAAGAAGCGGTTATGAATGAAGCAACGAAAGTGGTTAAGCCGGTTTGGATTTTAAATGAAGTGATTTCAAAAACTGCTGAATAATTTTAGTTGTAGCTTATTATAGAAAAGCCTCTAATCATTAGAGGCTTTTTTTAGTCACAGAAAAAGGTAAACGTATTTTATCAAAAAGCGCTGTAAAACCACGTCCCTTCTAGGGCGTGGATATCAGGCGTCAGCTATTGTCGCTCAGCCTTAAAACAGACTTGTCAACCAAACTTATTAAGACCATAATCACTCTATGAAAACGCTCAAGTGTCGCATCAAAGACAAACACGCCAATCAGCTAAATAAACTGGCTGGTGCGGTTAATTTTGTGTGGAACTATGTGAATGACTTGAGTTTTAAGCATCTTCAACGCACCAATCATTTCTTTTCCGCTTATAATATTGCAGCTTATGTAAAAGGTAGTGGCGAGTTTTTGAATTTGCACAGTCAAACCTTACAAGCCATCACCGAAACCCATGCTAAATCTCGCAAGCAATTCAAAAAAGCCAAACTAAACTGGCGAACCAATAACCCAAAATCTAAGCGTAAATCACTTGGTTGGATTCCTTTTAAAAAAGCAGCAATCAAATACTTAGGTGTCAAAAAATCAGGAAAGAAAAGTCTTAAATCCACCATTCAATTTAGCCTGGCTAAAGGCAAGAAGCTGACCATCGACGTGTGGGATAGCTATAATCTAGCACTCTACACCATCAACACCTGTGAGCTTGTACAAAACAGTCGCGGCCACTGGTATGCCTGTATCACCATTAAAGAGTACCCAAAAATTGAGTGCGGTACAGGCGAAACTGGTATTGATTTAGGTTGCAGGGACTCAGCAACGACAAGTAATGGTGAGGTACTAAAAACCAAAGTCACCCAGCAATACGCTAAAAAACTAGGCATTGCTCAGCGGGCTAAAAACAAACAAAGAGTTAAGGCGATTCACGCCAAGATTAAAAATACACGCCAAGACTTGATTCATAAATTTACCACCAACCTTACCAAGACTAATAAAATAATCATCATTGGCAAACTTCAATCAAAATCATTCACTAGGGGCAAACTCGCCAAGTCCGTCTATGATGCAGGTTGGTTTGAGATTAAGCGGCAACTGACCTATAAGTGCGAGAACGCAGGTTGCTACTATGATGAGGTAAATGAAAGTTACACCACCCAAACTTGTTCGTGTTGTGGCTCACGCCAAAATAGTCCGAAAGGTAGAGCAAATTTAGGAATAAGAGAATGGCTTTGCGAGTGCGGTGTCACTCATGACCGTGATATTAATGCGGCAAAAAACATTCTCGCGCTCGGGCTTGAGCGTCTAGTAGTAGGAATCCCTCACTTTAGGGAGGGGAGGAAGTCAAATTAACATTGACTGTAATTGACACTAACGCCGCGGGTAGCAGTGGGGATGCGGTTATCAGCATAAATAGCAAGACCACCGCGAGCGGTTTCTTTATATTTATCAGACATATCCGCGCCTGTCTGCTTCATGGTTTCAATGGCTTTATCCAATGAGACAAAGTGCTGACCATTGCCGCGGCAGGCAAGACGAGCGGCGTTAATGGCTTTTACCGCGCCCATCGCATTGCGCTCAATACAAGGGACTTGTACCAAGCCGCCAATCGGGTCACAAGTCAGACCTAAATTATGCTCGATACCAATCTCGGCGGCATTCAAACATTGCGCTGGCGAGCCATCCATAATCTCTGCCAATGCCGAACCTGCCATGGCACAGGCTGAACCGACTTCGCCCTGACAGCCCACTTCAGCCCCAGAGATAGAAGCGTTTTGTTTAATTAAGCTGCCAATGGCGGTGGCATTTAATAAAAACTTACGGACGCCATCTTGGTTATAATTGGGTAAAAAGTCACGATAATAGTGCAAGACCGCAGGAATAATACCCGCCGCACCATTGGTCGGTGCTGTGACAACTTTACCGCCATTGGCATTTTCTTCATTGACGGCAAGTGCATACAAATCAACCCAATCCATCGCTGCAAGCTTATCGGTTTTGGCGATAGGCAAGTCTTTTTCAGCGCATAGTTGATTATGTAAATCGTGAGCGCGGCGTTTAACATCAAGTCCGCCCGGTAAAATGCCACTGTTTTTACAACCTTGAGTCACACAGTCCTGCATCACCTCCCAAATCGTATCTAAATAGCTAAAGATATCTGCTTGATTGCGATAGTGACATTCGTTAGCGAGTACCAGCTCACTGATACTTAACCCATGCTCACGGCATTGTTCAAGCAACTCTGCGGCAGTATTAAAAGGGTAGGGAACGATATCAATCGTTGGGCTGGCATGATCCTCATCGGGATTGTTTGCGTCATCTTCGTTGATAACGAAACCGCCACCAACCGAATAATAGGTTTGCTGGTACTTGCTACCATCGGCCAATAACGCGCGGATGGTCAAGGCATTAGGATGATAAGGCAATACCGTATCATCGTACCAATACATATCGCGCTCGCTATCGAAGTAGATAATATGTTTGCCTGATAAATTAAGCTGTTTATCAGCAAAAATAGGCGCTAGATATTCGCCAGTCAAGCGAGTATCAATGGTACTCGGCGTATGTCCAAGTAAACCCAAATATATCGCCGTATCGGTTGCATGTCCTTTACCGGTAGCGGCCAAAGAGCCATAAAGCTCGATTTCAATATTTTTAATCGTCGTTAATGGGCTTTGCTTAAGCAATGACGTCAAAAATAAATTGGCCGCCACCATGGGCCCGACCGTATGAGAGCTCGACGGTCCAATACCAATTTTAAATAAGTCGAAAACACTAATCATATAAATACCAATAAATTGTCAGTGCATCAGCGTATGTGATAAATAGGCTTAAGTACTGGTGTGAAAAAAGATAATAGATAACGGCCCCCAAAGCCTTGATAAATACAGCACAATGACAAGAGCAGGCATTTATTTAAATGCACACTTTAATAAATGTGAGTATTTAAAAAACATGGGATATTATCTATAAATGTCTCCCAGTATAGGCGTACAGAGGCCTGCTGAATAATAACTTTTATTTATCATAGAACTCCGTTATCATGCTCGCAGCCATTACCTGTGTAACATCCTGTAATCTTGCTAACACTATATAGTGAACAACGTCGCAGAAATCCTTAAACTACTTTTAATAGAACCTATTTGACGGTCTGCATTTGGTCAAAGTAAATGACTTTCCTGCTGTTATCGTTTTTTAATTCCTCTATAGTTGTTGATGATTGGCATGACTTAGTTGTTATCGTTTTGACTGAATTCATATCTGTATTCTCATAGTTGTATTTCTCACAGTTTTTTAGCTGACTAATATTCTCTCAGCTCAAATAGGACAGCGCATGACAACTCCCGAACCTCATTCTCCAAACCCCGAAAATAGCACCCAAGAATCTGCTTCGCACAATGCATTAGAAGCGGCTGGTATTGATGCAGCTGCGACGAGTTATCCGCACAATCCAGACTTTGATAATGGTCGTTGGTTTCCAACGTGGCGTCCGTATGGCGGTGATTTGGATCGTGATCCGGTCGGTATCAATGAGTATTTGCCGCCAGCAAAGAGCGTGTTATTAGGTGTGCAGCATACTTTTGCGATGTTTGGGGCGACGGTGCTGGCGCCATTATTAATGGGCTTTGACCCCAATTTAGCCATTTTGATGTCCGGTATTTGTACGGTGATGTTTTTTATGATTACCGGTGGGCGTATGCCTAGTTATTTGGGCTCAAGCTTTGCCTTTATTGGGCCGGTTATTGCGGTGACGGCTTATGCAGGCGTGGGATTTAATGACAATTTGAATGTCGCCTTGGGCGGTATCATGGCATGCGGCATCATTTATGCGCTGATAGGTCTATTGGTCATGAAGACGGGTACAGGCTGGATTGAGCGTTTGATGCCGCCCATTGTTACCGGTGCCATTGTGATGATTATTGGTTTGAATTTAGCACCAGTGACCATTCAAGGGGTATCTGCCAACCAGTTTGATGCATGGATGGCTACGCTGACGGTATTGTTTATCAGTGGGGTGGCGGTATTTACCCGCGGTATGCTGCGCCGTTTGCTGCTGTTGGTTGGCTTGATATTGTCTTATATCGCTTATTTCTTTATGACCAATGTGCTCGGTTATGGCGTTCCGATTGACTTTACTAGTGTATCAGCAGCATCATGGTTTGGTCTGCCAAGTATTCATACGCCGCATTTTGAGATGAGTGCGATTATATTAATTGCGCCTGTTGCCTTTATTTTAGTGGCCGAAAACTTAGGGCACTTTAAAGCGGTCGAAGGTATGACTAAAGCACGAGTAACGCCTTATATGGGTCGGGCATTTTTTGCTGATGGTTTAGCAACGACGTTTTCAGCGGGTTTTGGTGGTACAGGTGTGACCACTTATGCAGAAAACATCGGTGTCATGGCTGTGACCAAAGTATATAGCACGACGATTTTTGTGGTAGCAGGTCTGGTGGCTATCTTGCTTGGGTTATCACCAAAGTTTGGCGCAATTATTCAAACGATACCGGCGGCTTTATTGGGCGGCGCATCTATTGTGGTATTTGGTTTGATTGCGATTGCAGGGGCAAAAATTTGGATAGACAATCATATCGATTTTAGCAAAAACAGCAATTTAATCATTGCCGCGGTCACCGTTATTATGGGTACGGGTAATTTTAGCTTGCATCTAGGCGGCTTTGATTTGGGCGGTATCGGAACGGCTACTTTAACGGCTATTGTGCTAAATGCTTTATTTAATCGACAAAAAGATTAACCGTCAAAAAGATTGATTTGTTCATCGTAAAAAAAGCCACAATAAGTATTGTGGCTTTTACTTATTGTGGCTTTTATTCATTACCGCTTTATTTATAATTTCGTTTATAGAATCTGGCAAAAAAACGATAACGGCGTAGTGCGCGTGGCTTAGGTTTTAACGACCCTAAATAAATGGCAAACATCGTCAGTAGCGCGCCGCTCCATTGCAGCGTATTAATCGGTTTATCAAGCCAGCTATAATCAATCACCAAGGCCGCAATGGGCTCGGTTAATAAGAGCAGCCCTGTCAATGCTAAAGACAGCTTAGGAATCGAGTAGGCGATAAGCCCCCACGCCAAGCATTGCATCACCGTGCCATAAATCAATATCCAACCAATCTCAGACCAAGTACTGGGCAAAATATTACCCATATCAAAGATAAACATCGGCAGAATCATTGCTATGACGCCGCCGATACTCACCAGCTGCATCAGCATAAATATCGGCGTTGGCTCAGTATCATGGGTTTTACGGATAAAGGTCATGGACGCGGCAAGCATGGCACCTGAGACGATGCCCGTGACAAACCCCCAAGTCGCAGCGGTATTTTGCGCAAACTCAGGGCTACCTATCATTGCCACGCCTAGCATGGCTAAAAATAAACTGATGAGCTGCAAAATAGATTGCCGCTCATTAAAGTATAAAAAGCCAATGGCCGCCAAAAAGAAAATCTGCAAGCTATTAAGCAAGGTTGAGATACCGGGACCGACCGCATAAATACTCTCATGCCATAGTGCCAAATCGAGTCCTAAAAACGCGCCTGATAATAGACCGTAAAAAACAGCACGCTTTGAGCGCGGAAGTCGTTGCCCTGTCATTTTAGCCAATATAGCAAACACCACGCCAGAAATAGCCAGTCGCCAAAATGACATTGCCCAGCCACCGATATCGACATGGGCGACAATTAAGCTGCCCAAACCAAAAATAACGCAACCAATGACCAAGCCAGTAGCGGCGGAGCGTGAAGAGGCGATAGCCATGCAATATCCTTATCTCATTACTATGTTACTTTTTTAAAATGCTTTTTAAGTGTGGTTTGCTAAAGAGTTGATTTGTATAGACAGGCCATATTGTCAGTGTTTTGCTCTTGAATTGGAATGCTTTGGTGCAATTTATTTTATAATGACTTATCACTCACCATAGATAAATAAAGCGGTCACCTTCTTACAGCAATAGCATTGGCGCACAAGCTGCCATTTGTTATTCTATCATCTATTTGTATTTTGAAGCACATCCTGTTTTAAAATAGTGATACTCTTCAAATACTTAACTTAATATAGTGAATTTTATATAAAATAGAGACATGATATTTTTGTGCGAAACTGTCGTAAATTTTCTTCGCTTGCTGTGCGCTTCGCTCTCCAGAGGCTTCAAAAAATCTATGACAGTTCCGCTATATCGTTTTTACAATGAACTCCCCATATATTCACAGTGCTTCTATTACTTTTAGCCTAGGTTTGCTTATGCTGCAACGTTCTATATCGAAACGACAAATAGACTTCTTATCTACACTGCTGCCACGTCGCAGTTTCATTGCGCGTCTATTTGTCATGAGCGCCATAGCTGCTACGTTTTTTGGGATGTCAAATGCACAAGCCGCCAGCTGCAAAATACCCAAAAGCTATTATAAAAATGTCTCTTGTACCTCTAGTAGTGGCTATTTCTTAGCGATAAAAGATTTCGGTGCACCAGTTGCCTTGATTGATAAGCAAGGCAAAAGTGTGCTTGATTTAACCCGTTATCAAAAAGTAGATGCCGATAAAATATCGGGTGGCTTGTTACCAGTGCTGCGCAATGGTCGGGTGGGCTATGTCAATATGCAAGGTCGCGAGGTGATCCCTGCGGTGTACGATATGCTCAAAGAAGGACAAAATTGGGCGCGTCCCGTCTCTGAAAATCGGATTGTGGTCAAGCAAAACGGTCATTATGGGGTTGTCGATACGGGCAATAAAACCATCGTGCCATTTGCCGCTGCAATTAGTGACATTGACGATTATCGTAGCGGCATGACGCGAGTACGTAAAAATCAAGCCATCAACTGGTTGGATAAAAATGGTAAACCTATATCTGACCCAAATAGTAGTGCTGCTAGTCAAACAGCGAAGAGTGCCGCTGCTAATAACATCAAGAATAATAGCAGTAATGCCAAAGAATCGCAGAAGCTAGAACCGTCTCGTGGTTTTACCACCTTGCAGCCGCGTCAACAAGACGGCAGATGGGGCTTTGTTGATGAGAATAACATCTCTATGATTACCTATTCTTTCGATGAAGTGCGACCATTTTCTGAAGGCTTGGCGGGCGTGCGTATCGATAATGAATGGGGCTTTGTCAATTTAGGCGGCGAGTTGGTGATTCCTTTTCGCTTTGATAATAGCACTGTGAGTGTGAGTGATTATTATAAAGACCAACCTGCATTTGTATTTACAAATGGCAAAGCTTGGATTGGCAATTTAGAAAACGGCAATAAAATGTGTATTGATAAAGAGGGTGACAGCATTGCTTGTGATTAATACTTAAGACTTATCATTTAATATCACGCTTAAATTTGCCGGTAAAAAAAAGAGTGTCAGAGCGATAGATCATTCATCGTTCTGACACTCTTTTTTTGCTTGAGACGGACTAGCATTAAACTTAAATGGTTATTTTTCTAGCAAGTGCTTACTAATCAAATCGACCATATAAGGCTGATAGTATTCGGGAATATCGTGTGCCATGCCTTCGATTAAATGAAAAGTTGCATTGGGTATGGTCTTTGCAACCACCCGTCCTTGCGAGGCGGGTAATAGGCCATCAGCGCTGCCATGCAGCACAATCGTCGGTGCTTTAACTTGTTTGCTATATTTGCTAATCGAGCCAGAAGCTAAGATGGCATTGAGCTGTTGTACCGTACCAAGTGGATGGAAATTACGCTGATAACGTATCTTAGCAATGTCACGTACCATGCGCACATTGACGTGTCCTGGCGTACCAACGGTTTTCATAAACCAGACGCTATGACGGACGATATCGCGCTCAGAGTGGCTCTCAGGACGATTGATAAGGGTATATAACTGCTTAGGTTTCGGCGGTTTTAAAAACGCTCGATTGGTGGTGGTAAACATCAACGCCATACGTTGCACCAAACTTGGATAACGCGCGGCGACGATTTGAGCGATCATACCGCCCATAGAAGCGCCAAGCAGATGCGTTTTACCAAGTTTTAAGGCTTTGATTAAACGTGCCGTATCTTCTGCCATGTCGGTCAAATTATAAGCAACCGGTGCGCCTTTATTTGACAGACCCGTTTGCAAGCGCATCATCATTTTCAATTGACTGATACGCGGCAAGCCATCAATCTGTACTTTAGATGACAAGCCGATATCACGATTGTCAAAACGAATCACAAAAAACCCAGCATCGATAAAGCGTTTGATAAAATTGTCGGGCCAGAAGATCATTTGTGAGCCCAGCCCCATAATCATAAGCAATGGCGGATTCTTGGGATCACCACCGGCTTCAACGCACAGCTCAATGCCATCACCAATATCTATCATTGCTTGATAAAGTTGTTCGCTCAAATCAGACGGATACCAAGCATGATCGCCAAACTTTTGCCATTCAGGCGTCGGGTAATCGATTGTTGGAGAGTCGATTGTCGCAGCGCTAAGTGCTGAAGAATTAGATGGTGAAGAGCTAAGCACTGTATCATTGGTCATTTTGTCATTAAGCACTAAAGCATTGTCGGTTTCTTCTGAATTTACAGACGCGTTTGTGTGATTGGTGGGGTTTGATTCTGTCATGAAGTATCCTATTTAGATGGTCGTTGGCTTAAAATTCGAGCATCTCAAAATCAAGCTTGCCAACGCCGCATTCTGGGCACGTCCAGTCGTCTGGAATGTCTTCCCATTTGGTACCAGGCGCGATGCCTTCTTCTGGGCAGCCAAGCTCTTCGTCGTATATCCAACCGCAGACAATACATTCATAACGTTTCATAAATAGTCCTATCGATTATTTCCAGTTTTACGATTACTAATGTTTCTTTTACCAGCGTTTTTGCTATTACCAGTGGCGTTAACTAAATTAATCGGCATTTTTAAAGCAATTATTAAGTATTCTAGCCAACATTTAGCGTGTAAAAACGCACGTAGTTTAGCATATAGCGGTTATTTTCATAGTTAAGTTTACACTTGTATATTGAGATTCACCAGCTTTTATCAAGTGCCTATGCGTCACTTTCAAGGTTTTAGCAGGGCTGTCATTGCCGATTTTGCCGCCACGATAAAGCTGATTATGCTATAATTATCGCCGCTATTTTTAGCGATTGTCATCTCATTTATCACCTACCTCATTTACCACCGTCATATCATTATTTAAGTTTTATAAGTTAAGGGTTACTATGAGCGCGAATGCCGCCGTTACATCAGCTGAAGTTAAGACCACAACCGATTCATCTAATACGCTCAATACTGACCATCCATTTTGGCAAATCATTCGCACAGTACCAGACTTCCCAAAAGTTGGTATCGATTTCTATGATATTACACCGTTACTACGCAGTCATATCAATGCGGTGATTGATGAGATGTTAGCGGCTTTGCCTAAAGGTTTGCTTGATGAAGTGGATTGCTTAGGCGCCGTAGAGGCGCGTGGATTTGTATTTGCCAGTTTGCTGGCGGGACGTTTGGGTAAAGGCATGATTTTGCTGCGTAAACCCGGTAAATTACCGCCACCGGTTGCCAATAAAGCTTATGCGTTAGAATACGGCAAAGACACGCTTGAGATGCAAAATAATTTGCCGCCTGAGCGGGTATTATTGGTCGACGATATATTGGCGACAGGCGGCACGCTGATGACCGCTTATGAGCTTTGTAAATCTGCACAGCATACGGTAGTTGGCGCCTTGGTATTGTTAGATTTGGTTGCTCTGCATGGCGAGTTTCCTGTACCTGTTTATACGGTTTTAAAAGCTTAGAGAAATGGTTTTTAGCATAATAAAAAGCGCGCTGAATTAATAGTTCAGCGCGCTTTTTAATGGCATGTACTTTGTTGGTTCGTCTTGACCTGCGTTACTTGTCTTGCTGATAACTTTTACACGCCTGTTCGACGAGCAAGCGGCTAATCGTTTTTGGTTTGGTCAGCTTAAAGTCTTTGGTTGTCAGTATCGGTTTATCGGATTGCCAAGATTTTAACACTTTATCGTCAGCAGCATAGTTGACATAAGCGCGACGATAATAGCTTGCATCCTTACATGAGATAAGCCATTGTTGGTCGCTATGATGAATGCTGGTTTCTTTCACTGTTTTATTAGCGGCTTTGTCTTTATTCTCTTTTGCTTTCGCTTCATTTTCTTTAGCGTCTTTTGCGCTATCCTTTGGCGCAGGATAGGTTCTACGAATAGAGACGGTAATGTTTTCGACCTCTTTTTCATCAATAATATGAATGTCTGAGCGTTCGATAGAATCCACATCCAAGCTAAAAACAGAGCCAGTTTGGCTTTTTGAGACCTCTAACCAGTTTGCCGCATAGCCACTCATTGCAAGCGTACTACCTGCTAATATCACTGCTAGCCGTTTCATAATCGAGCCTTGCTTGTTGTTATATAAAGTCGCTTATCATAGCCAACTTGATAGAAGCAGGCAAATTACTTTTATGACAAGGGGTTCATACTGAGACAATCTCAGCACTCGTGATTAGCAGGCAAACGCATAAAATATATAAATATCGCAGTTAATCTCGCATCGCCGCGAGCATTTGCGCAAGCTCATCACGCGCACCGATAAAGCCATCGATACCCTTGGGTAATAAGTCTTGGGTGACGATATCTTGCTGATAAGCGGCACTGAACTCGTCATGGGTTAAGCTGACCTTCGCCATGTCGGGCAAATCCATTGACATACTTGGTGACAGTTGGCGTGTCACTTCGACATCCATGGCTGCCAGCTCATCAATCAGATTGGGCGCGATGGTCAATAGATCACAGCCAGCTAGTGCTAATATTTGCTCGGTCGAGCGGAAACTTGCGCCCATCACTTGGGTCTTATAGCCATGTTGTTTGTAGTATTGGTAAATAAGCTTGACCGATTGCACACCCATATCATCTGAAGCAGGGACATTTTGGCGGTTTTGCTGACGTTTTTGCCAGTCTAAAATACGTCCAACAAAAGGCGAGATTAGGGTAACGCCCGCATCGGCACAAGCAATCGCTTGATGTTGACCGAATAATAACGTCAAGTTGCAGTGAATTCCCTGAGTTTCAAGGTAACGCGCCGCTTCAATACCTTGCCAGGTTGCGGCCATCTTAATCAATACGCGCTCTGAATCAATACCTGCTTTTTGGTAGGCTTCCATAAAGCTGAGCGCTTTATCAATGGTGGCTTGAGTGTCATAAGATAAGCGTGCATCGACTTCGGTTGAAACGCGACCTTCAATCAATGCCAAAATATTACAGCCGATTTGAACGGTTAATTCATCAATCACTGCATCGACATCACCGCGATGGCGACTCATGGTTTCTGACATCAGCGCTTCATTGTCCGGATGAATCAGCGCTTTGGTAATAAGGCTTGGATTGGTCGTGGCATCGATGGGTTTTAGACGCGCAATGGCGGCAAGGTCGCCCGTATCAGCGACAATAGTGGTCATGGTGCGAAGCTGTTGTAATGCGCTCATCAGATATCCTATGATTAATTTACGTTTTGATGTTTTTATTTAGCCGTGTTATTTAGATTGGTTATTTCAGTTAGTTGCTTATGAATTTTCATTGATAAAGCGATTTATCATGGCGGTATGGTGAATTTAACGGCTATCTTTAAACTGTATCATATATTTGGACGGTTGTAGCCTGATAGTTTTATAGGGTATAGCGTTTATCGTGCATAACTGTGCTAAGATTTATGGCAAATTGCTTATTTGCGCGTATTTACGAATGGGCACTGTCGATAGTTTTTGCTATAGTAGAGCCGATCCACTGTTTGGCTCGCTAAACATGAGAACTAAGCGAGCATTTATTATTAAAATAAGCAGGTTACCTAGCTAATAGACAACAGTCATAAACTTTAGCAATAACTTTAGCAATAATATTAGAAAAAGGATGGGCGGTAATGAGTGAGCAGTCACCAGAGCAAAATGTAGACAATCTAAACCAAACCCCTGCAAGTGTTGATGGGGCTGCAACTGATAAAGCGTTTTTAAACACATTGCGCCAAAGTATTGATGCAGTTGACTGCGAAATTCAAACGCTCATTAATAACCGTGCCAAATTGGCGCAGCAAGTAGCGACGGTAAAAAAAGACCACGTTGCCAATAGTCCTGATGCCGAAAAAACCAATCCTATTTTTTATCGTCCTGAGCGTGAAGCGCAAGTGTTAAAGGCGGTGATGGAACGTAATACTGGGCCCATCGCCGATGAAAAAATGGCGCGTTTGTTCCGCGAAATCATGTCAGTCTGCCTTGATTTGGAAGCACCGCAGCGTATTGCGTTCTTAGGCCCTGTCGGCACCTTTACCCATGCCGCCGCTTTAAAGCATTTTGGTAAAGCCGCCGATACCGTGCCGCTAAATACTATTACTGACGTCTTCCGAGAAGTTGAAGCAGGCACAGCAATGTATGGCGTGGTACCAGTTGAAAACTCGTCAGAGGGCGTGGTTAACCATACCTTAGATGGCTTCTTATCTTCTAGCTTAAAGATAATCGGTGAAGTTGAGTTGCCTATTCATCAAAACTTCTTGGTTGCTGAACACACCAAAATTGATGGCTTAAGCCGTATCTACTCACATCAGCAGTCATTGGCGCAGTGCCGCCATTGGCTCGATGTTAATTTCCCAAATGTTGAGCGTGTGGCGGTATCGAGCAATGGTGAAGCGGCCCGCCGTCTCAAAAACGAATGGCATTCAGCGGCAATCGCCGGTGATGTGGCAGCGGCAGAGTACGATTTACATAAGCTGTATTCAAACATCGAAGACAATCCTAGCAATACCACGCGTTTCCTAATTATCGGTCACGAGGCGATTGCGCCATCGGGTCAAGATAAAACTTCAATTATGGTTTCAGCGCATGATAAAGCAGGCGCCCTGATCGAAATCTTAAAGCCCTTGTCTTATCATGGCGTGTCGATGACCAGTATCGAGACGCGTCCTGAACGTCCAAATAAATGGGCTTACGTGTTCTTTATCGATATGGATGGCCACATCGAAGACGCAAATGTGAGTGCAGCAATTGCTGATATCCGTCCATTGGTCAAAGATTTGCGCATTTTAGGTTCTTATCCAAAAGCCGTGCTATAAAGCTGGCTTAATAGAATGGTTTTAACAGTAGGGATTCATCAACAGTAAATGCCTTATCACATCCAAGGATAAATCATGCAGTCATCACAGTCGACAGAGTCAAATTTATCACCGCTAGTGCCGGCCTATGACAGTATTTTAGAGCTAATGCCTTATCAGACGGGCAAGCCGGTTGAAGAGTTGACACGCGAGTACGGTGTCTCAGATGTGGTCAAGCTTGCTAGTAATGAAAATCCACTGGGCTGCTCACCGCATGTCACGCTTGCGATTACCGAGCAACTGGGTCAGCTGGCACGTTATCCTGATGGCAATGGTTATTATCTCAAACAAGCACTTGCTGACTTTAACGATGTTGGTGTCGACCAGATTACTTTAGGTAATGGCTCTGATGATTTGCTTGATATCTTAGCGCGTAGTTTTGCTGGCGTCGATGATGCGATTATTTATAGTCAGTATGCTTTTATCGTTTATCCGATGCTGGCCAAAATGCAAGGCGCAAAAGGCGTGGAAGTGCCAGCCAATCGTTTTGGTCATGATTTAAAGGCGATGAGTCAGGCGGTAGCGGACAATCCTAATAGCAAAATGGTCTTTATCGCCAATCCTAATAACCCAACGGGTACGCAGCTTACGCAGCAAGAGTTACGTGCATTTGTGGCTAGTGTGCCAAGCTCAGTGTTGGTGGTACTAGATGAAGCCTATATCGAATATAGTCCTGAGAGTAATAATAGAGCGCTGCTCGATGAATTTGAGAATGTGGTTATTGTACGTACTTTTTCAAAAGCCTATGGGCTAGCAGGTTTGCGTGTTGGTTATGCGCTAAGCTCAGTCGCTGTCGCCGATTTACTCAATCGCATTCGTCAGCCCTTTAACGTTAGTAGAGTCGCTTTAGCTGCTGCCAATGCTGCGCTTGCAGACCAAGACTTTATTGAAAAAACAAGACTTAATAACCAAGAGCAAATGCGCTGGTTAGAAAAGCAGTTTGATGCCTTGGGGCTAGGGTTTATTAAGTCGCATGCCAACTTTATCATGGTTGAAATAGAAGTTGAGATGGAAGACATAAACGCGGCTGCCATTTATCAAGCACTGCTAGAGCAAGGCGTGATAGTGCGTCCATTAGCAGGTTATGGTTTGCTCAATTGGCTGCGTATTACGGTAGGGGTTGCAGAAGATAATATGCGCCTGATTGATACCTTGCGCTCAATACTGACTGAAGATTAATAAAAAAGTAGTTATCCGTATTTTAATCAAAAAATAAATCAATTTTACGACGCCAATATCAGCATGCTTTATGCCTACTGATGCTGGTTTGTTGAAAGAGAAACGCCGTGAGTCGCCAGCAAAACAACCTTAGCAATCAAAATATAAGTAATCGAAACTTAAGCAATCAACCCATAACCAACCAAAACAATCATATGCAATCGTCTATACATACTCAGCCGCCATTATTTGAGCAAGTCTGTGTTATCGGTCTCGGGCTGATTGGCGCGAGTCTTGCCCAAGCCATCAAAGACCTTGGTTTAAGTGCGCGCTTGGTGGCGGTTGATCGACATGCACCAAGCATCGATGAAGCCATGCAACATGGTTTGCTAGATGCGGGTAGTGCCGTCTTAAGTGAAGTGGTATCGGGCAGCGACTTAATTGTCATCGCCGTGCCAGTGCAAGCGGTAAAGGCTGTGTTTGTCGATATCAAAACCGCGATGGATCATGGACAGCTTGCTGCTGATTGCCTCATTACTGATGTCTGTAGTACCAAGGTTAATATCATTGAGGCGGCAAAAGCGGTCTTTAGCTCGCTACCAACGGGGTTTGTCCCTGCGCATCCGATTGCTGGAGCGGAAAATTCAGGCTATCATGCCAGGCGCGCCACTCTATTTGTCAATCATAGCGTGATTATCTGTGAGCTGCCAACGACCAATGATAACGCTGTTGCTAAGCTTCGTCAGTTATGGGAAGCAGTTGGTGCGACGGTCATGCCGATGGCGGCTGAACGTCATGACGCAATATTGGCACATACCAGTCATCTGCCGCATTTGCTGGCGTTTAATTTGGTTGAACAGCTGGCAAGTCATGATGACAATTTAGATATGTTTCGCTATGCCGCAGGCGGTTTTCGCGACTTTAGCCGTATTGCCGCCAGCGACCCTAAAATGTGGCATGATATATTTTTTGCCAACCAAAGCGCGATTATAAGCGCTCTTGACGAGTATGGCGTTTATCTACAGAATATGCGCCAGCTTATCATTGATAAAGATTCGACCGCCCTCATGGGGCTTTTGGGCCGCGCGCAAGCCGCACGGCGACATTTTGGCCATATGTTAGCCAGCACCCCTTATACGGATACTTCTGCCATGTCAGCTTCTTATAATATTACTCCTAGCAACACCGTCTCTGGCACCATTACTATTCCTGGTGATAAATCTATCTCGCATCGCAGTATCATGCTTGGTAGCCTTGCCACAGGTGTCACCAACGTCACAGGGTTTTTGGAAGGAGAGGATGCGCTGGCTACCTTGCAAGCATTTCGTGATATGGGCGTGAGTATTGAAGGCCCTGATAAAGGTAAATTAACCATTCATGGCGTCGGTATGAACGGTCTAAAACCAAGCAAAACGCCCTTATATATGGGCAACTCAGGCACCAGTATGCGCCTGCTTGCCGGTATATTAGCAGCGCAGTCATTTGATAGTGTATTGACAGGCGATACCAGTCTAAATAAGCGTCCGATGGAACGTGTGGCCGCACCATTACGTGAAATGGGAGCCGTCATTCAAAGTACCGGTCATAATGGTACCGCACCGCTTAGCATTACGGGTCGAGCGAATGTTGGTGAGCCGCTCCAAGGTATGGAATATGATATGCCAGTTGCCTCTGCACAGGTTAAGTCTTGCTTATTATTGGCGGGACTTTGGGCAGAAGGTACCACGACCGTTATTCAACCTGAAGTTAGCCGCGATCATACCGAACGTATGCTCTCAGCCTTTGGTTATCCTGTGATGGTTGATGGCAATCGTGTCAGCGTCAAAGGTGGCGGTACGCTTACAGGCGGCGATATCGCCGTTCCTGCTGATATCTCATCAGCGGCTTTCTTTATGGTAGCCGCAGCTATCAGTCAGGGCAGCGAGCTGACCCTAACGCAAGTGGGTATTAATCCGACGCGTACGGGTATCATTGATATTTTAAAATTGATGAATGCTGATATTAGCCTAAGCAATGAAACCCATGTCGGCGGCGAGCCAGTGGCGGACATTACTATTCGCAGCTCAAGCCTAAAAGGTATCGAGATTCCAGAATATTTAGTACCTTTAGCGATTGATGAGTTTCCCGTATTATTTATCGCTGCTAGCTGTGCCCAAGGTCGTACGGTGTTAACCGGTGCAAAAGAGTTGCGTGTGAAAGAGTCAGATCGTATCGCCGTGATGGCAGACGGTCTACAAACACTAGGCATTGATTGTACGGTGACTGAAGATGGCCTGATTATTGAAGGTAAAGGCATCGAAGGTAAGGGCAGTAACGTTAATGAAGTGAATAACAGCCAGCCTGTCTTTGGCGGCGGACATATTACCTCGCATCATGACCATCGTATTGCCATGAGTTTTGCGGTTGCCAGCTTACGTGCAGCGAAGCAGATTACCATTGAAGGCGTTGAAACCGTCAATACCAGTTTCCCAGGATTTGCTGAGCTTGCCAATCAAATTGGTATGTCTATCAAGGTCGATAATGGCGCGGCTTAATATTGAAGTTGTTAATTACCTGACAAAATATTATTAACTTCTAAAATTTAAAGCTTTATCTTCTGAATCTGTTAAAGTCCAAAAGCTAAATTTTAAACTTGTTATAAAATTTATTTAATAATAGTTGTTGTCGTGAGCAATGTGTTGATACTTAGTTGGTATCAACGCATTGCTTTTTACTTTCTACCCTCTACGTAGTAACCCTGCGCTCTTACTTTTATCATTTGATAATGGTTTAAAAATAGGTAAGGGCGCGCTTTGCTCTAAAAAGTTGTATCGTCTTATGGCCACTCAAAATGTTGTCAAAAAACCCGTTGCTCCTATTCAAACCACCAGACGCGGTATTGCCACCGCGCTAACAGCGTTCTTTATTTGGGGTGCATTTCCGTTATACTTTAAGCAGCTCGCTGCTTATGATGCGACCGAGATTATCGGCCATCGCATTATATGGACCTTTGCCTGCTTGCTTATCGTATTGGTGCTGACCAAGCGCTGGCAATGGATTGATACGCTAAAGCAAAACCCGAGATGGATAGCATTTTCTTTTATATCGGGTTTGATTATTGCCACCAACTGGCTTACTTATGTATGGGCGGTCAACCACGACCGCATTCTTGAGGCCAGTTTGGGTTATTTTATCGGACCATTGGTCGGCGTGGCGCTCTCGATGATTTTGTTTAAAGAGCGTTTGCGCCCCTTGCAATGGGTAGCTATTGGTTTTGCGCTATTGTCCGTGCTGATTCAAGTCGTTATGATTGGTAGCCTGCCATGGATATCGCTGATTTTAGCCTTTAGTTTTAGTACTTACGGCACCATCCAGCGCCAAACACCGCTCACGGCGGTCGATGCCATGTTTGTAGAAACCACCATGTTAGTACCGATCTGTTTATGGTGGTTTTGGCAAGCTGACGTAGTGAGTAGTCAGTTAAGTTTTTGGTTTACCTCAAACATTTGGCTGCTGATGCTGGCAGGTCCGATTACGCTGATACCATTATTGTTGTTTAATAAATCGACTAAGATGGTTGCTTTTAGTATTCTAAGTTTTATGAATTATCTGACCCCGACCTTTATTTTCTTCTTGGCGGTATTCTATTATAACGAGCCTTTTGATTTACATCGTCTGGCGGTATTTGGTTTGATTTGGCTTGGGTTATTATTATTCAGTATTGACCTATGGCGCCATCGTCCGAGTAAAGCGTTAAAAGCTGCGCGCCTGCGCGACGAGGCGTTATCGTAAAATTGTTTTAAAATAAAAGTATAATAAATAAGGATAAGCGCATGTTTCATACCGAATCTGATGTGGTATTTGTCAAAGGCTTAACAGTAGAGGCGGTGATTGGTGTCTATGCCTGGGAGCGCGCTATTACGCAGCCACTCCTGATTGACATAGCGCTTGAGACGGATATTAGTAAAGCGGCTGTGTCAGACGATGTTAATGATGCGCTCAATTACAAAGCGGTCTGCGATGATGTGAGCGCATGGTGCCAAGCCATTCAAGCGCAGCTGCTTGAGCATTTGGCTGGTCAAATCGCTGATAAGCTACTGGCAAAATATAACTGTCATAAAATAACGCTCAGCGTTGCCAAGCCAACTGCTATTCAACAAGCGGATGCGGTTGGGGTGCAGATCACCCGTTATGCCAAAGGCTCAATAGCCGAATCCAATGTAAACCAAGATAGTTAATCTGATGACACATAGAGCATTGGCTGATTTGAATCTTGAAGACTTAAAACAGTGCGCGCCTGAACAGCTGCAAACGCATTCTGTATCGGCAGTGCTGCTCGCCCTCGGTAGTAATTATCAAGCTGAGAAATACTTACCACGCGCTCGAGAACAGCTTGCGGCTTTAGGTGAAATACAGCTATCAACGGCATTTCAAAATCCTGATTTTACCGCGACACCTGAGCTACCAAAACCTGACTATACCAATCAGTGTGTTTATTTAACCCTTACATCTGCCATGACCCTGCAGCAGTTGCAGCAGACTTTTAAAAAAATTGAGAGTGATTGCGGTAGACAGCGTTGCTCTGAATCAATAAAAAACCCTATAAAAAAAGTCGCTATGGATATTGATATTTTACTAATAAAATTAGACGATAGAGAAAATAGCCTAAGCAATTATTTGGCGCCTAAAAAAATAGTCAAAAATTCAGAGCAATGGATAATCATGGCAGATCGTTATCCATTTAAGGCCCATGAAAGGGCAGGGGTTGAAGAGTTGATTTTGAGTGGGCTTTAAAGAAGTTAAATGCAGTGGCTGAGCTGTTATTAAGAATAAGTCAAAGCTATTAAATCCTTAGTATTTTCCTTCAAGTATCTCAAAATGAAAGCCGGGTACTACCCAGCTTTTATCTAATTCATATGGTTTAGCGCAAAAATCCTTACTGCGCCGTCAAACCACCATCAATAATAAATTCTGAACCTGTTGAGTAGCTCGATTCATCTGATGCTAAAAATAGCACCATACCGCTGACTTCTTCGGGCTGAGCCACACGTCTCATCGGAATGGTTTTGGCAAAAGCTTCAACTGCATCTTTGGTATCGCCTTGCATAATCATCGGGGTAGCGATGACGCCTGGGTGAATGGAGTTCACACGTATGCCATAAGGGGCGCACTCTAATGCCGCCGCTTTAGTCATACCGCGTACCGCAAATTTAGAATCGGTATAACCGATAGCGCCGCCAACCAAACCGTTAATCGATGATATATTGATGATAGAGCCTTGCTTAGCGGCTTTCATCGTTGGAATAACCGCTTTCATGCCTAAAAAGACCGATACTTGGTTAATCTCTAAAATCTTGCGATAGTCTTCCAAAGAAGTATCCAAGATAGATTTGTGCGTGGTAATACCCGCGTTATTTACTAAGACATCGATTTGACCAAATTTTACCTGTGTTTCTTTAACGACTTGTTCCCAATCATCTTCATTGGTGACATCATGTTTGATAAATAGCGCATCAGCGCCAAGTTCGGCGGCCAAGGCGTCGCCTTTATCAGAATTGATGTCGGTCAAGACGACTTTAGCACCCTCCGCCATACATAAACGCGCATGAGTTTCACCCATGCCTTGAGCTGCGCCCGTGATAATGATAACTTTGTCTTGTAAACGCGCCATGATAGTGCCTTTTTTTAATTATGAATAATAAAAGAGTATAAGACAAAATGACTAAATATTCATTAACAGTTATATAGTCTTGACTGCATATTTTATCTTTTAAACAATGTTTTTAAAGCATAGCTTTAAATCATGATAGTGAGAAAACGATGTACAACGATATATTGGATTTTTGTTTTAATGAGGCAGGTAGTGAGAAGTTTTTTGAAAAAGACTTAGCGTTTGATAAGCTATTAATAGAGCGCTACAGCGATATACTTGAGCAAGCAGCGGCGGCAGAGTTTTATACGTGGCGTAGCAGCATACAAGGGCGCTTAGCAGAAATTATTATATTAGACCAGTTCTCGCGCAATATTTACCGTAATACGCCAGCGGCTTTTGCCCAAGATGCGATGTGCCTTGTACTTGCGCAAGAGGCGGTGGCTGCCGGAGCATTAGAGGCGTTTGAAACGATTGATGAACGTAAGTTTGTATTGATGCCTTATATGCACAGTGAATCAAAACTGATTCATCAGCAAGCAGAAAGGTTATTTAAACAATATACCAATGCAGACAGCATAGATGCTGAGCTCAAACACAAAGTAATTATCGATCGATTTGGCCGTTATCCGCATCGTAATGACATTTTAGGACGGGTGTCGAGTAGCGAGGAAATAGAGTTTTTGACCCAGCCTGACTCGTCATTTTTATAAATGTTGTCTGTTAACTATAGTGAGTGAAAAGTAATATAGAGACATCACGCACTGCTGATATCAATTTTTCTTGCTTGCTGTGCCTGCGCAGACAGAGGCTACAAAAAATTGATATCAGCAATACCGTTGCGTTTTTAGAATATTTTGACGATAGTTAGTCGTTAAAGCGCTATTTGTCTATTGGTTAAAATAAAAAGAGACCAATTGAATTGGCCTCTTTTTATTTAATCTCCAAGCTAGCGAGCAATTTACTTCTGCTCAGTGCCAGCTGCATCCATATCAGCACGACCGATGACATCTAAGTCTTCTAAGCACAGTTTATCGTATTCTTTTTTGCAAAAGTTTGGGTCTATCTTGCACATGGCCGCTTGTAGTTGATCGAGTCGATTTTCCGACTGCTGGATATGTTCGAGCATTTTAGCAAAGGCTTCAGCCACTGGGTCTTGTGAAGAAGGGTCAATCCCATAAGCCTGAAACGCCGTCGCTCGTGCAGTGTTAGAAGTAGGGTCTGTTTCTTGCTGGTCAGCAGTTGCACCTGCTTGCGCGGCTTTTTCTTGTTGTTTGGCGTCCTGTACTTTGGTTGTAATAGGATTGCCTTTTTCGTCATGATGGTCTGAAATCATACGAGCGGCGCTACCAACCATCGTTGCACCTGCGGGTACGGGTTTGACCACCACCGCATTTGAGCCAATTTTAGCGCCTTTACCAACCGTAAATGGTCCTAATACTTTGGCACCAGCACCGACAATGACTCCGTCCTCTAAAGTAGGATGACGTTTGCCATTATTCCATGAAACGCCGCCAAGGGTGACGCCGTGATAAAGGGTAACGTCGTTGCCAATCTCAGCCGTTTCACCAATCACTACGCCGACGCCATGGTCAATAAAAAAACGCTTGCCGATTTTAGCGGCAGGATGAATCTCAATGCCAGTGATGATACGCGAGCCATAAGAAACGGCGCGCGCCGCCAGTTTTTGCTCATTTTGCCAAAGACAATGCGCGCCGCGATGTAAAATCAGGGCGTGAATGCCAGGGTAGGTCAAGATGACTTCTAGGCTATTACGCGCAGCAGGGTCGCGATTGAATACCGCTTCGACATCTTCTTGTAGGTCTTTTTTGATACGGGCAAGCGATTTGAACAAGGAGGTTGGCAATGACATAAAGCGTCCTATCGATTGTCAGAAAAATACTGTCAGGAAAATAGTGTCAGAAAAATCACAATGACATCTTTTAAAGTTATAACAGCTTTGAGTTGTAAAATACAGTGTTGTCTTATCTGTGTGGCTCAGGCTTCTATCTGTTCAAAGACAAGTCCCGCAAATAAATGCTAAATGGCGCTAAAAACGTAATGATAAAACCATTTTTCTAATGTTTGCTAAGCTTAGCAATCAGTGCGCTTAATAGCTGATACTCTTTTTGATCCAGCTGCACGCGTGAGCCAAGTCGCGACAGTCGCGCTGGCAAGGATTTTAAATGTTCACTGTCTGCTAAGCCGCGTTGAACCATCAAGTTGGTGGTACGCTGAACGAGCTGTTGTAGTTGCTGCTGGGTGATGGCCGGCTCATCCCATTGTTGACGTAAATGCACGTCTAATATGGGCTGAACTGGGTTTACATCGTCTAAGCTTTCATCAGGGTTTTGAGCATGGGTTTGCGCATAAGCAAAGATAAAGCTGGCAATGACCTGTACGGCAGAGGCAACATTGAGCACCGGATAAGCGGGATTGGCATCGATTTGAATATGATAATCGGCGTACGCCAGCTCTTCGTTGGTCAAACCGCGGTCTTCACGACCAAATAAGATAGCGATGTTGGGCTTGCTAATAGCTTGCGGGCTTTCACTATTATTTGCTAAATTAAGCGCAGTTTGCTTATCGATAAAGTCAAACATGATGTTGGCCGCTTGCGTCGGTGTGACCACAGGACGCGGCATGTGACGGCTACGGCTGCTGGCCGCAAATACCAGCTGGCAATCCGCTATCGCCGATTCTAACGTCGGCGTTATGGTGGCTGACATTAATAATTCACTACCGCCTGCCGCGTGCGAAACACTGATTTCATCAATGGGCAGCTTGGGGTCAACAACGGTCAGACGCGATAGACCCATGGTGTGCATGGCGCGCGCCGCTGAGCCAATATTGGCAGGTAAAGTGGTATTGACCATGACAATTTGTAAGGAAGACAGATAATCGCTTACCGTAAGACTGCCGGTTGAGAGCGCTAATTTTTTCGATGGCATCAAAGTTGAGGCAGAGTCGTTACGCATTATAGCCCCAGTCTTTGTTTGATTTCTTGTTCAACCCGTTGCAATGCTACGGCGACGTCTTCAACTAAACCAGCTTGGTCACCAATAAGGCGCTCACGGCACGCTTCTTGTAATTGGCTACTAAGGCGAGTTAACTGAGTCGCACCCAAATTGGCACTGGCACCTTTTAGCGCATGCGCAAGCTCATAGCCGTTGGCATTATCCTTTTCTTGTTGTGCGCGTCTTAGTTTGACAATGCGCTCGTGACTGTCGGTAAAAAACACTTGTATCAAATCAACAAAGTCCTCTTCTAACAACTCACGCATGTCATCAAATTGCTCGTCATTGATAATCTCATCATCGTTTTGCGTATTTGTATTGTTAGGATGTTCAGTCATAATCATGTGTCCAATATTTTAAAAGTTAAAGGCTCAGCTTAGCTACTATAAAGGTGTTAGCTATAATGAAAATGTAAATTGTCTTCATTAACCATGCTCTTTAATTGCTGCAAATTGTCATCGTTAGGGTAGATGCGCCAATGCTCAGATAGCCCGACATTGGCAATACCGTATTCTTCATAAATGCTCAGCCCAAGCGGCAAGCAGTTATCATTAATAGAATCATCGGTGTTGCTAAGGGCATTATTAGCATAGCCGCCGTTTTGCAGCGCATCTTGATGCATGTCATTTTCTAGCGCCAATAAATCATTGCCGTTTTCATCGTATAAGCTGCCGCCCATCGCTGGATCGTAAGCGCCGTTTGCACCGCCGTTATTACCTTTCTCGTCCTGCTCATCGTGATAAGACAAGCGCGGCGCTGGTATGATGTCTGCTTGAGCGGATTTTAGCAAAGGCTGCATACGTGTGAGCAGATTAATATCGCTACCGTGGACTTTGATGCTAATTTTTTTCATCCAACGCAGGCGTGCATCAACCATACTCATGGCATTATCAAGACGGGCAAAAATGCGCCCGTCACGCTCACGGATACTGCCTTTAATGACGACGACTTCATCAATCTTCAACTGCTCTTTTACACGGTTAAAGCGCTCGGCATAACAGCTGACTTCTAGACGTGAGGTGCCATCGTCTAAAGTGATGACGTTACGCGTACCGAAATTGGCAATATCGATAATCAAACCCGCAAAGTAGCAGCTACCGTTATAACCCGTGTCTGCCAGCTTATCGAGGCGAGCGCCGGAGGTATAACGTTTAAGCTCATCGCGATATTCATCGATAGGATGTCCAGTTAAGTATAAACCTAAGGTATTTTTTTCCGCTTTTAGACGATGTTTATCACCCCAAATCAGCTCTGGTGTCATGATCAGTGGTGGCGCTGCGACCACGCCATCCATTTCACCGAACAAGTCCATCATGCCAAGCTCATTGTTTTGGCGGTCTTGTTCCGCAGCTTGTACGGCGCTTGGCAGTTGACTCATCAGCGCCCCGCGAATCTCGTATGCTTCGTCGCTTGGCAAGTCTGGTCGTAAAGTCGCGGCAAAATCATCAAAACAGCCCGCACTGACTAAGGCTTCCAATGTACGTTTATTGACTTTTTTAATATCAACGCGGCGGCAAAAGTCGTATAAATCTTTAAACGGTCCTTCACGTCGGCGCGCCTCAACGATAGACTCAACCGCACCTTCACCAACACCTTTAATCGCACCCAAGCCATAAATAATATTGGTCGGCGTATCGGCGACAAAATGCCACTCACTACGGTTTACCGATGGATTAACGACGGTTAAACCGAAGTTTTCGCGGCAATCATTGATAAAGAACACCACGTTATCAGTGTTGTTCATATCAGAGGTGAGTACCGCCGCCATAAATTCGGCAGGGTAGTACTGCTTTAAATAAGCCGTCTGATAAGCAAGGACGCCATAAGCAGCAGAATGCGAGCGGTTAAAACCGTAGCCAGCAAACTTTTCCATCAAGTCAAAGACGCCGCCCGATGTCGTTTCATCGATGCCTTGCGCGGTCGCACCCGTGACAAAAATATCGCGCTGTTTGGCCATTTCCTCAGGTTTTTTCTTACCCATGGCGCGGCGTAGCATATCAGCGCCGCCCAAGCTGTAGCCTGCCATGACCTGCGAGATTTGCATCACCTGTTCTTGATAGACAATAACGCCGTTGGTATTTTCTAAAATTGGCTCAAGGTTAGGATGGTCATAAATGACTTCCTCGCGGCCATGCTTACGGTCGATATACATCTCAACCATGCCTGCATCGAGTGGACCCGGACGATAGAGCGCACACATGGCAATGACGTCTTCGATATTGGTTGGTTGTAATTTGGATAGATATTTTTTCATACCCATACTTTCTAACTGAAAGACAGCCGTGGTTTTGGCTTCTTGCAGCAGCTTATAGGCTTTTTTGTCGTCTAAAGGCAAGTCCTCTAACACCAAGGCATCTTTGCCCTCGCGGGCGCGGCGCAGATTGATGTTTTCTACTGCGGCGTTAATCACCGTTAAGTTACGTAAACCCAAAAAGTCAAACTTGACCAGCCCAACGGCTTCGACGTCGTCTTTATCAAACTGACTGACGCGGTGACCTTCGTCATCACAGTAAATCGCGCTAAAGTCAGTAATTTTATGGGGAGCGATGAGGACGCCACCCGCATGCTTACCAACGTTTCGACAGACGCCTTCGAGTTTAATCGCCATTTCCCAAATCTCAATGGCATCTTCATAGTCCATATTATCGGGGTTGGAGATTAAGTCTTTTAGCTGCGGCTCTTGTTCAAGTGCTTGGCTAAGCGTAATTCCTGGGGTTTTTGGAATCAATTTGGAGATTTTATTGGCCAAAAAGTATGATTTGCTTTGTACCCGCGCCACGTCTCGTACCACCGCTTTTGCTGCCATGGTACCAAAGGTAATAATTTGCGACACCGCTTCACGGCCATAGGTTTGTGCCACATAATCAATCACGCGGTCACGACCTTCAATACAAAAGTCAATATCGAAGTCAGGCATAGAAACACGTTCAGGATTTAAGAAGCGCTCAAATAACAAGTCGTAATGAATGGGGTCGAGGTCAGTAATATTGAGCGCATAAGCGACCAAAGAGCCAGCACCAGAACCACGACCGGGTCCAACCGGTACGCCGTTGGCTTTTGCCCAGCGGATAAAGTCCATGACGATTAAGAAGTAACCTGGGAAGCCCATCGATAAGATAACTTCAAGCTCATATTCTAAGCGCTCATCGTACTTTTGGCGAAATTCACTCCAATTGTCAGTACGTGCTTCAATCGGAAAGAGCTTATCCAATCGATGATTAAGACCGCGTATTGATTCTGCGCGGAAAAACGATTCAATCGTTTCACCTTCGGGCACGGGAAATTCAGGTAGGACATTAATGCCAAGGGTCAAGGTCACATTACAGCGCGTGGCTAAACGTAAGGTATTATCAATGACCTGCGGAATATCAGCAAACAGCGCCGTCATTTCCTGCTGGGTTTTTAAATACTGCTCATCTGAATACAGCCGTGGACGATTGGGGTCGGCAAGGACATACGAGCCTGCGATACAAACGCGCGCTTCGTGAGCGTCAAAATCATCTTGCTCTAAAAAGCGCACATCGTTGTGAGCAATAATAGGAATACGATGCTTGGCACCGGCATGAATAGCCGCTTTTATAAAAGCGTCTTCGCCCGAGCGATTGGTGCGCTTGATAGCGAAATATAAGCGATCACCAAACTGTGCTTGCCATTCTGTCAGCAGCTCGTCAGCTTTTTCTGGCATAGAACTCACCAATGCCTGACCGACATCGGATTTTTCGGTAAATAAAACGATGACACCAGCGGCGTGCTCTAAAACATGGCGACGCTCAACGACTGGCACCCCATGATTGGCAGCATCGGCGCGCCCCTCGGTAAAGCCAAGCGAGACGATACGGGTGATATTTTGATAACCCTCATTGTCCATCGCCAGTAGCACCAAGCGCGTGTCCTCATTATCCATAATGATTTCACTGCCGATAATGGGCTTGATACCCGCGCCTAAGCAGGCACGATAAAATTTCACCGTCGCATAAAGGTTGGATAAATCAGTCAATGCCAGCGCACTCTGATTGTCCGCCGCTGCCGCTTTAATCAGCGGCTTGATACGCACGATAGAATCGGTAATGGAATATTCGCTGTGGATACCAAGGTGTACAAATGCCATAGAAGACTCTTACTGGTGCAATCAAAAGGGAATAAGCTGTATGATAATAAATTTTTTATTATCAATACCTTATGGTTTTTTAAGAAGTGATAGGACGCGAAAATTGATATTTTGAGCTTTTAAAGCTGGTCGTCAATAATAGCATTATTTGGCGCAGACAGCCACCGATTCAAACGTATAAGAGAGAGGGCGAGGGTAGAAAAAGCAAGTTTAATCAGGATTAAACAGTTTTAATGAGTTTAGCCAAAAATGCCCTCTATAGGGTTAAGAATAAAGAATAGAGGGCAAGATAAAGGCTAGAGAAGGGCATTATTTGCAATCGTTTTTAAAAGATTAACTTTTAAAACAAACTATCAAATTTTAATAACCCACTACCGCGGCATCGACGATACGTGGGTCAGAAGAACCATAAACGCCATTTGGGGTAAGCATAATCGACTGGGTTGAACCCATCGCTGCTTGCGGGCTAACCTTATGCCCCATTGATTCTAGTTTTTTAACCGTATCAACATTTAAGGCTTTTTCGATACGAATTTCATCGGGCAGCCATTGGTCGTGGATACGCGGCGCGTGTGTGGCTTCAGCGATATTCATATCGTGGTCAATGACATTGGAGATGACTTGCGTGACGGTAGTAATAATGCGGCTACCACCAGGGCTACCGGTAACGATATAAGGTTTGCTGTCTTTGAATACCAGCGTCGGGCTCATCGAAGACAACGGGCGTTTATTGGCCTCGACCGCATTAGCGTCGCCGCCGATTAAACCATAACCATTGGGCACGCCGGGTTTGGCAGAAAAATCATCCATCTCATTGTTTAACAAAATCCCTGTACCTTCAGCGACGAGTCCCGTGCCATAAGAGAAATTCAGCGTATAAGTATTGGCTACGGCATTGCCGTCTTTATCAACGATAGAAAAATGCGTGGTTTGATCGCTCTCGTATGGTAATGGATTATTCGCTTTAATCGTTGCTGCGGGTGTGGCTTTATTAGGATTAATTAAGCTACGTAGTTTATCGGCATAAGCTTGTGAGGTTAAACCGCTGGCAGGCACGTCAATAAAGTCAGTATCTCCTAAATATTCTGCGCGATCGGCGTAAGCTAATTGCATCGCCTCGCTCATTAAATGAATGGTTTGTGCGCTGTTTTGACCGTAGTCTTTTAATGGATAGCCTTCTAAGATATTTAAAATCTGCACGATATGGATACCACCAGAGGACGGCGGCGGCATGGATACAATCTCATAGCCACGATAATCGCCTTTAACGGGCACGCGAGCAATCGCCCTGTAATTGGCTAAGTCTTGCAAGCTCATATTGCCGCCTGCTTCATTGACGGCTTTGACCAATTTACGCGCGGTTTCGCCTTTATAAAAACCATCAGACCCTTTTGCGGCAATCAGTTTAAGTGACTTTGCCAGCTCAGGTTGACGTAGTAGCTCACCCGGCTGATAGGCGCTGCCATCTGGTTTAAAAAATATCTTTTTGGTACTTGGCCATTTTTGTAAACGGTCACTCAACGCTTCTAGCGATTCGGACAATCCAGCGGTGACTTCAATACCGTTTTCTGCTAATGCAATCGCTGGAGCCATGACTTGTCCGCGACTCATGGTGCCATGGTCTTCTAAGGCTTTGAGTAAGCCTGCTACGGTGCCCGGCACGCCAACGGCTAAGCCATGATAGCGGGATAAATCACTGATCGCATTGCCGTCTTTATCGAGATACATATCTCGCGAGGCGCTACTCGGCGCTTTTTCGCGATAGTCGAGTGCAACCGTTTTGCCTTGCTTGGCATCATAGACCATCATAAAACCGCCACCGCCGATGTTGCCTGCACGCGGTAACGTGACGGCTAACGCAAAGCCCACGGCGACAGCAGCATCAACGGCATTACCGCCATCCTTTAAAATCTTTAAGCCGATATCAGAAGCAAGCGCTTCTTGGGTGGCGACCATACCGTTTTTTGCCCAAACAGGGTGATGAATGGCGTCAGCTGAGTAGATAGCTTGGTCGGTTTTGGCTGTCTTGCCACTAACGACGGCTGTGCCTGTGGCGGTCTTTGGCGCTAGGGTGGAGGATTTGGATTTTGTAATACGCTGAGTTTCGGACAATACAGTCGGATTATCAGCCATAATCGCTAAATTAATCGCACTGGTATTAATCGAGGTTGGATTAATAGTGGTTTTTGCGGTCGTAGGTTTGGTTTCTGCGGCATAAGCAGAGACAGAAATTAATAGAGTGCTGCTTATCAATAAGATAGCAGTTTTGATTTTTGTTTTATAACGAGAAGTATCACCGTGAACGTTTTGATGGATTTTTGAGAGTGATTGGCGCATCGTAAATTCCTTTTTACGTAGATAAGAAGATAAGGTCTTATTGTGCTTGCTATTCATGAAATACACAAATTGCTTCAACTAAAAATAATGCAAATATTCATCATTGTATGACAACGAAAGTTTGTTATGAGCTTTACTTTAGCAAAATCTCTAGAGGTTATTATGAATAAACCAATCGTCAAATTTTAGATTGTACCAAAGGCTTAGACATTATTAATGAAAACTATAAAGCGCATATTTGCTTGTGGTAAAGACCCTTGTATACAGAAAGAGCATATTTGATGGTGATTTTTTAATTTTTGCAATAACAACAATGCATTAGCTTTTAGAGAATTGAGAGCGCTTCAATATTTATCTAATCAGCTTATCATTTTTGCTGAAAATAATTCCTTTGCGTTACTAATCTGTAATATATTGTGTTATAAATAGCAGCCTTAATACTGCCTTCACAATTGTTTATCAGCTTGGATAAAGGGATTTTTATGTCACCGCTTAGCTCTTCTAAACGCACCTTGCCGCCTCATTTTCAAAGCTTGGTAGCTCAATCATTCACAAATTATAAAAAGTCTTCTACTAAGTTTGCTGTCTGTGTGCTTTATACGCTTACTGCTGCAAGTGCCACCGTGACGTTAATGGGTTGTCAAACGACGACAGGCTTATCATCACAGTCCAATTTATCCATGACAGGCATAGATTTTAGTATTGCTGATACTCAGCAAAACCAAACTCAGGGCAAAATGTTTAATAGCAAATTGGATAAGAATGCTGAACGTTATCAGCGTTTATTTGACCAAACTAAACGCCCAAACCCAGAAGTGCAAGCTAAGGCACGTCTACTGAGCGCTATTCGTCAGCATTTAGCGACGGAGCACGTGTCAGTATCGCAGGCTAATTATCATTCAACTCCCTATATTAAAGCCGATAGTATTGACGCTGGCTCAAGCAGTTTTTTTAGAACATTGCTCGAGCTGTATCTTTATAACAGTGCTACTGATGAAGATATTAATGAGTATGAAAATCTAGCAGAAGCAGATGAGGCGGCGGTCGAAGAAGACATTGACGGCTATAATGATATTGAGGATAACGATCAGGTTTATAGTGGCGATTCTGCCTTTGAAGCGGTGGCTGCCGCCGTCGCTGCGCGCAATGCCGAAGAAGAGCGTCATTACGATGAGTATAGCTATGATCAAAATGGCTATGATGAGGAAGGTTATGATCAAAACGGCTACGACGAATATGGCTATGATAGTGAAGGTTATGATGAATATGGTCACGATAAGTATGGTTACGATACAGAGGGCTATGACGAGAATAGCTACAATGAATACGGCAATCAGAGAGATGATAGTCCATACGAAAGCGACGCTGGTGGTTTGTTATCTAATTTAAGTCGCGTCAAATCAAAAGATTGGTTACGTAACTATGAAGACATGCAAGCCAGTAAAACGGCAAAGGGTATTCAAGATGAAAACGCTGTTCGTGCTTATCCGGGGTTAATGACCAATCTTATCAATATGTTTATCCGTACCCCTGAACAAGTTCAGGCAATGAATGCCTACCATTATCAATACCTGACTCTCAATAGCGTCAGTCATTATAAGCCCAAACAAAAGCAGCTACAGAGTGTCTACAGCTACGACTATGTTGCGCCGACCATCCATTCATCGATTCAACTACCGCTTGCTCTTGATTTTAACAAAGGGGCAGCGACGATCGATCCATCGGCATTGATGCCTATCTTGGCGCTAGCCAATCCTGAGCATACGCCGTTACCCGAGCAAATGACTACCCATACGGTGAATTTTGGTTTACCTGAAGCGGTTACTTCTATTGCTCAAATACCGCCAAGCGTTATTTATGATGCGGTCATTAACGCCGTACAAAACAGTATGGCGGAATTAGAGCCAGAATATTTCAGTGCTGTAGATATACGGGATGATGAGTTTGCTAAAGAGGTAGGCGCTGATAGGGCGGTTAAAGTCTATTTTGGCAGTCGTCAAAGCGGCGAGATGATAGGCAAAATATTTAAAAACATCTCACGCTCGCTGCAAAAGCATATTGACCAAAACCCACAAAACTATCCTGATGATCATGTGTTGAAAGCTGCGATTGCTAAGATGGAATTATATGACAAAGGCTATCAAAGTGCAGATGTTGGCGGATTGCTACAGCTGATAGAAGCGGTGAGTCCTATTTCTTTTAATCATATTAATTACTATTATTTAGATGGCTCAGACCATTTATTGGCAAAACAGCAACGAACCAATATCGGCAGTGACTTTTTTGGTTCACAAAACACAGTCTTGAATCAGACGCGCTATGATAATGCCAGCTTTAATAAACACCCATTAGCGACATTGTTGGCACAGTCTTTTGGCGCAGAGGCACCGGTCGCTATCGATGGCAATGCTTGGCTTGCAGCACAGCGTCAGCAAAAAGAGAGGTTAGAGAAAGCACGTTATGCGCGTTATGATTATGTGGAAGCAACTGAGGCAGGAGTAACTGAGGAAAGTGTGGATTATGCTGATGATGATGCCACAGACACAGCAGAAGACACCTTGTTTTAAGCCCCTCGTTTGATGATAGGCGCTGATACGCTGATATATTTTCAGTATCCATCATCGTCGCCCAACGCTTAGCAACATATAACGGTTAGCAAAATATAACGCCTTTCAAGGATAGAGAAAATGAAAAAATTAAATGTGGCCTTATCCATTAATACAGCAAAGCAGATAAATCCCTTGTGCTCTAAATCAATGATGACGATAAGCTCTTTATTTTCTAGTGCATTGGTTTCTAGTACATTAGTTGCCAGTACATTATTGATAACGGCTTGCCAGTCTACCAATGTATCTAACAATCTTGGTCAATCAAAAAATTTACAGGCAGATAATGCGCCAAGCGTTGCAAAAAACGCATTGGCCAGCGCATTACAACAGCAGCGCCGCCAGTCTTTTGCTTATCATAGTAATATTGAGATTAGTAATGAGCATCAATTTACAGCTATCGATAGCACAAAACTGGTGGCATCAGACGATGTTGATAGCTATTGCGAAGATAATCACGATCAAGCTTATGCAGCCTTATTAACAAAGGCAGAAGCACAGAAAAAAGAGGTTGCGTCGATCGATTACGCGCCCCAGCGTGAGGCACTTAAGCAATCGTACCTAGCCTGCTCAGCAGCCTATGAAGCATGGGCTGAGGTCCACTATGATAGTACGGCTTATAGCGTTGAGGAAGCAGCGGAGGACGTGGTAGACGCGGCGGCCGAGGTCGCGGTGTCAGCATCATCTGCTATAGATTCTGCTAGCGCCGCTACCATCTCACCTTATTACCAAAAGCTATTTAATGAATATGACAGCAAAAAATCTACACTAGATATCAAAAAATCGCAATTACTGGATGCTTATCTGCTAAAGCCATTATCTATGAATGCGCAGGGTGTTTATCAGCCGCTGGCAGGCAAGTTTACCATGCTGGGTAGTGCGCAGTATTCGGCGCGTAACCATCATAGTAGTATCAATCAACCTATTTATATCGATTTTAAAACTGGTAGCCTCTATCTGTGGGCGGACAATTTTGCTTTGCTGACATCAAAGCTGGCCGATGATAAGTTGGGCACCAAATGGCAAAATAAATGGCTAAAAATAGCCCTTGATGATGGTACGTTACCGAAAGATTTTGGTCGTGCCGTAATAAAAAGCCACATTCAAGCAGAAGACAGCATCTATGCCAAAGCTGATGTGAGCCAGTTTGATTTTATTGCCCCAAATATTTTGACGTCGCTATCACCCAAATTACCTGAAAAGCAGCTAGCACCCATGCTCAATAGTGCCAAAATCATTCGCCGTGTCCAAAGTAGTGCGAGCGATGAACAGGCATATAAAGACTATATGGGCACCTTCTATAAACTTATCACTCAGCAATATCCTGAGCTGATAACCCAAAATGTTTCTGATACGCAAGATGACCTTTATCCTACGGACAGTAAAATCACCAGTAAATCGATGGTCAAACAAGTTTTAGTAAAAATGAAAGATTTTGCTGATGATAAAATGCTGAGAACACAAGAAACAGGTTTACTCGAAACACACTCACCGACTTTATCTGCAGCTGCAAATCTGCCTGTGCAAAAATTATACGGTTTTAGTAAAGGCGGTCGATTGCAATGGCAGCACAGTCGCCATTACCTATCAACCGATGCCAGTGATGAAACAAGTGGTGAGTCAAATGGTGAGTTGAGTATGGAAACCACAAAAAAGAGCAGTCTCATTGTCGATGCCCTTACGCAATATATGCCTATCCGTGCTCAAGATAAGGCGTTTCCCAACTTACCGAGTAATAGTCAGATACCAACCGCCAATAACAGCATTGATTTAAAAGAATATAGCGCTGAGCTTGGCGAGTATTATCGTCAAGGTAATGGTACCGCAATGGGCAAAATGCTCTTTAACATGCTACCAATGTATCAACAGCGTTTTGGTTCGGTAGAATAAGTGTCGGGCGCTAAATTTTAGGTTTATAGTCCATTTAAATGAGTGAAGTACTTATAGAAACAATAAAAAAAGAAACAATAAAAAAACGCACCGGTTAACCGATGCGTTTTTTAGAATATATCTTTTAAATATAATATTTTTCATTAAGAGTGGCCGTCAATGACACATCTTACTGCCAGTACTGACCTTACTGCTGGTGTTTGCTGTGCATCTGACGGTTTTTTGAACCATGATGACCTTTTGCTTTTCTTTCTGATTTTAATTGCGCCATTTTTTGACGCTGTTCAGGCGTTAGTACTTGCGAGATAGCATGCTCAGTTTGCACGCGTTCAATAAAGCGCTGCTTGGTTTTTGCCGCTTGTTGATCGGCTAGGCGGTTCACCGCTGCGGTATCTAGGGTTTTGGCATTGGTCAACGTTTGCATTTGTTGCTGCATTTGCGCGCGTTCTGCTTGATATTTGCTACGGTCGTTTTTACGATTATTATATTTTTCTTGCGTAATGGCTTTGATTTGCGCCTGCTGCGTCGCTGTCAAATCTAGCTGCGCCATAGTGCCTTTCATGCCACCCTTATGTATACCACCTTTACGCATGCCGTCTTTCATGCCAGCTTTATGCTGCTTTTGCATGTTAGTCGTTGTTGCTGGCGTCGTATCGGTGGTGGCGTTGACACTGGTACAGCCCGTAACCGTTAAGACGCTAGATATCGCGAGTACTGAGCCTATCAATAATTTTTTCATTATCATTACCTTAATAGTTACCTTAAATTATGGAGCAAACGTTAATTATTACGAAAAGAGATTTTTTATCTGATAATTAATGATTAGCAAGTGTCCCGGATAGCCACTATGAATCATTAATTGCCATCAGTATTTGTTGCTGATAGCCGCTATCATACGACAGCTAGAAGTTGCGAACATTTATGAAATATTAAGAAAGGTAACGTTTGTGGCGCATTGATGGATGCTTGCCTGATAATATCAGCCATACTATGGCATGCTTAGAATCATTTGACTGAACAGCAATAAAGTAGAAAGGAGAGGAGGAGGATGGCAAATATTTTATTGGGTGATGATGATGAAGAGTTGACCCAACTGCTGCAAGAGTATTTGCATAATCATGGCATCCAAAGTGACTGTGTGCATGATGGCGAGGCGGTCATCGAACGCTTAAAATCAGCCATGCATGATAGTGCGCCTTATGATTTATTGGTGCTCGATATTATGATGCCAAAGATAGATGGGCTCAGTGTCCTGCGTCAGCTACCAGCGATTAGCGATATTCCAGTGATTATGTTGACGGCAAAAGGTGAGGAGATTGATCGTATTATTGGGCTGGAGCTTGGTGCCGATGATTATATTACTAAGCCTTGTAATCCGCGTGAGCTGCTGGCACGTATTAACGCAGTGATTAAACGTAGCCGTATTACCGCATCGGGTGCTGCCGCCTCAGAGCACTTGCCACTGCCAGAGAGCCGGTTGCATTTGGACCAAAACCAACGACTTTGCCAAATAGATGGCGTCGAGTTACAAGTCACAGGAACAGAGTTTGACTTGTTGGTGGCGTTACTTAAACAAAAAGGCGAGGTGGTCAGCAAAGCGTGGCTGTCACAACATGTCTTACAGCGTGAGTTGCAACCGTTTGATCGCAGCCTTGATGTGCATGTGTCGCGCCTGCGTAAAAAACTGCAACCTTTTCATGACGAGCCTATCAAGGCAATTCGTGGTAAAGGTTATCAGCTGGTGCTGTAATGACGGACGCATCGATGCTTACCTCGACATTCAAGCCAAGAATCACGCTATTTTGGCGACTATTTCTCAGTCTATTATTGACGGTACTTATCACCTCTATCATCTCTGTCATGGTAGAACGTTGGCTCAATGGCAAAGAGTTAAGTGCTCGGATGGATGTACAAATTGACAATCTTTTACTCAAGCGCCAAGAAGTGGTTGCGGCGCTACAGGCTGGTGATTTATTAGCAGTCAGGCAACTTTACCGGCAAGACCGACGGCTGATGAGTCAAATCAGGATTTATGATGAGCAGGGCGCTATTATTTTTCCGCGCTATCGTTATAGAGAAGAGCGTCAAACAAACGGTCAGGAAGTGGCGCGTGACTTACCATCGTATCCTATGTTTGAGAATCGTAGAGCGCATCATGATAAAAATGACAGCGCCTACGAAAAGCCTTCTTTTATTAATGCAATCCTGCATCCAGCGATGCCGAATAGAGAAGTAATTTTTGACCCTAATAGTCGCCCAGAACTGGCAGATATCACCGTAGATTTGCCGGACGGGCAAACGGCCATTATACAACTGCGCCCGCACCTGCGTTTTGCTGATGTTTTGGCGCTGCAACGCGGTAATTTTACCGTGCGTTTGCTTCTCATTATTCTGTTTAGCGTGTTGGTTTGTTTTTGGCTCAGTCGTACGCTGACGCAGCGCATTGGTCGAGTTCAAGATACCGTGCACCGTATGATCGATGGCGATTATCAAGCCAATCCGCAGTTATCAACATTAGGCTCTGATGAGCTAGGACTATTGGCAAAAGATGTGGCCCAATTATCAACCCGATTGGCGGAGAGTGAGCTTGCGCGCAAGCAGATGTTAAGTGATATCTCGCATGAGCTGCGTTCGCCACTGGCGCGCCTTGATGTGGCTACTGAGCTGACGCGTGACTTTGCGCCCGATGCCAGCCGTTACCTTGACCGTATCGATAAGGAATCGGCACGTATGAATGAGCTGATTGAGCAAATCATTCATATTCAATCCCTGCAAATGCAGCAATATACCATCGATAATCTAGAAAATGATGCCGTAGATATAGTTGAAATCATCACCGAGATTGGTAAAGACGTCTGTTTTGAGTTTCAGCATAAAAACGTACTCTGGCAATGGACGCCGCCCGATGTTTTATTATCGTCATCATCTGATGCGTCTTTGACTGTACTTGGCAATCAAGAACAGTTGCATAGCGCCCTTGAAAACATCATTCGTAATGCTTTTATGCACACTCCTGCAGGCTCAACTGTCACGGCTGAAGTCACAAAAACACCGTTAGATAATAAAAGAGATGCTATTCAAATTAGCATCACAGATGAGGGTGGCGGGGTAGCAGAAAAAGACTTAGAGCGTATTTTTCAACCCTTTGTACGGCTTGATAGTGCGCGCCATCGCGAAACGGGCGGCTACGGATTGGGATTAGCAATCGTCCACGCGGTTATCGTCGCTCATAAAGGCCAAATTAATATTTGTAACCGTAAAGATGATATTCAAGGCTTAATAGTACAAATCGTACTGCCTATTCAATAAAAATAACCAATATTTGCTATCCGTTTAAAAATCATTGAATTAAGAAAATTTAGCGTACCAAGATAACAGGCGATAAGGTGCTGGCAATGATTTCTGTCGTGGTACTGCCCAGAAATAAATGCTGAAGCTTAGAGCGCCCATAAGCGCCAATGACGATGATATCGATGTTATTTTCAAATTGAAAGCTGAGTAAGCCCTCAACCGCATCAAGTTCTAAGAGCTGATGGGTATCGACACTAAAACCAGCTGCCTGTAAGTGTGCAGCCGCGTTATCAAGGCTTTTTTTAGAGGCTTCGTTATGATGACCGACCATAACGATATGACCTTGTAAGCCTTTTAACAGGTTGCTCTTTGCAAGCATGTGTATGGCATTTATCGCCGTTTTACTGCCATCAAATGCCACCATATATGACTGCGGCTCTTTAAATTTCTCTGAACAAATCAACACCGGTATGTTCGAGGCGCGGGCAACCGTTTCGATTTGGCTGCCGATATTGATACGGCTGTTTTTATGGTCCTCACCGCGCCGTCCCATGACGATAGCGCGATTCTTTTCTTGAAAATGCTCAATCGCTGGCAGCAGTTTACCGCGGCGTTGATAAATGCAAACCTTCATGTCTTGAAAGCCATTTTGAATATGGCTTTTTGCATCTTGTACCAAGGAATTGCTGTAATTGTTGACCACCTGCGCCCTTTGCTCATCGAGTTCCGATAACTCATCGAGCAAAAACTGGCGACTATTAATGCCAATGGCGCCAGACAGATCGCGTCTGACCGAAGCTGCTACGTCGCTCACGTGCAATAAAGCTACTGAGATGTCCAGTTTACTTGCGTACCACGCGGCATAATCACAGACTGAGCCAGTCACCGCTGAACCATCAATACAAGCCAAAACGTGCTCTTCCGTTATCATAATCTGTCCTTAGTTTTGCATTTATCTTTTGATAAACCGACTTTTTCATCACATTAAAAATGACCTAGTAGGGGTCATCATCTTACCTCAAATATAGTCATGGCAAGATTAAAGCGCTAGGTTTTAAATGCCTTTTTATAAATATAATTTTCTTTAATTATAGAACAATATTTCACTAAAAAAATATTGGTTCTACTATAAATATAATTAAATATCAGGTTATATGACTGATATAAAATAGGCCTTTATTTAAAAACACGGTCACTTTTTAGAGAGTGTTAAATAAGCACACAAATTAAAAACCAACTCTTAATCCCTAAAGATTGATAGTTAATAGTTATACGATTATTAAAGTAAGAAAAATAATATTTATGTTTATTATTATCATTTTATTTAAAATAAGTGCTATCTTTTAGATGTTTGCATTTGCTAACTCATTAAAAGTCAAAGATATAATTCTCTTTAACACCAAGCGCTTATCTAGGTTTCTCCATAAATTTGGCAGTTAAGCACCCTCTATCCCTATTAGACTTCCATCAAGACTAAAATTAATCTTAGAGTATTTTTAAAATTTAGTTAATAGTATTTTTAATTACTGTATAGTTATTTGAGTTTTTTTAACTTTGCATAGATAAAAAGCTTCAAGTTATTGCTTTAAAAATAATCAAAAAACAAATCTTATCTCTTGTAATTTTATGAACTATTGTTGACTAATTAAAGTAGTTTTTGAGGACGTAAATTAAAATTTAAGACAAGCAGCTTGTCTTTTATACCAAAGTTGTTAATATACTCCATTGTATTTTATTGCTGTTTCGGTATCAAACGTCTCATTATTTTGAGGGTTTGGTGTTAATAGGGAAGTTACTAGGAAAAAAGGTATGAGTGCAATTAGCCACGAAGAGCGCGTTCGTCACGAAGGTTTGCGTGAAAAAATCATGTCAGCAGAGCAAGCAGCAACATTTATCTTGCATGATATGAATGTTGGAATGAGTGGTTTCACAGGGGCAGGTTATCCAAAAGCCATCCCAGCTGCGTTGGCAGAGCGTATAAAAGCGGCGCAAGCTCGCGGCGAAGAATTCAAAATCGGCTTATTAACCGGCGCATCGACCGCTGCAGAATGCGACGGCGTCTTGGCTGAAGCCAATGGTATCAAGATGCGCACGCCTTATCAGTCAGAGCCTGCGCTACGTAAGCAAATCAACGCTGGTGAAACGCATTATTTTGACATGCACTTATCACACGTCGCTCAGCAAAGCACCTTTGGTTTTTATGGCGACATGCACATGGCGGTGGTTGAAGTGGCCGGTATTTTGCCAGATGGTCGCCTGATTCCATCTACCTCTATCGGTACCAATAACGCATGGTTGCACAATGCCGATCAAATTATTTTAGAAGTAAATAGCCGCCAAAGCTTATTGTTAGAAGGTATGCACGATGTTTTTGATGACATTGGTTTGCCACCGCATCGTAAACCGATTCCGATTACCACACCGGGTGAGCGTATTGGCGAGCCGTACCTAACTTGTGATTTGGATAAAGTCGTCGCCGTGGTCTTAACCGATTCACCTGACCGCAATAGTAAGTTTGCCGATCCTGATGAGTGCTCAACCAAAATTGCCGGCTACATTATCGACTTTTTCCATGAAGAAGTGAAAAAAGGCCGCATGCCAGCCAACTTATTGCCGATTCAGTCTGGGGTTGGTAACGTTGCCAATGCGGTATTGGCGGGCTTACAAGCCAGTCCGTTTGAAAACTTAACTGGCTATACCGAAGTATTGCAAGACGGTATGTTAGATTTGATTATGTCAGGCAAAATGACCCAAGCGTCGGCAACGGCGATGTCGTTAAGCCCAGAGGCGTTGGCGCGTTTTAATGCCAATATCGAAGAATTGCGCAAACGTATTATTTTGCGCCCACAAGAAATCACCAACCACCCTGAAGTATCGCGTCGTCTTGGCGTGCTCGCTATCAATGCGATGATTGAGTGTGACCTTTATGGTAATGTCAACTCAACCCACGTCATGGGTACCAATATGATGAATGGTTTGGGCGGCTCTGGCGACTTTGCGCGTAATGCCTTTACTTCAATGTTTGTCAGCCCGTCAGTTGCTAAAGGCGGCGCTATTTCATGCATCACGCCGATGGTGTCACACGTTGACCATACTGAGCATGATGTGATGATTATTGTCACTGAGCAAGGTTTGGCGGACTTGCGTGGTTTGTCACCACGTCAACGCGCGCAAAAAATCATTGATAACTGTGCGCATCCAGACTATCGCCCAATGCTACAAGATTATTATGACCGTGCTGCACAGACGGCTGGCATGCAAACGCCGCATTTGCTCGATGAATCTTTATCTTGGCATCAGCGTTATGTTGAAACTGGCGATATGCGCGTCAAAAAAGGTTTGGCTTTGGCGGTTTAGGTTTCAGTGCTTAACTAAATGCTTACTGAAAGGCTTAACGCCAAAATCAGCGCCGTAGCTGATGACGCCTTTAAAAACACCGCTTGTCTATTTAGATGAGCGGTGTTTTTTTCTTTAAAATACAGATAATTTAAAACTAAGGTAAAGGTTAAAAATGTGGCTTTATAGGTATGTTTTTTAAAGGTTTAACTATGGCTGTTTAAATATTCAATCAATGGCTTAATGCCAGAGTCGGCAACCCCAACGCCTTGGGCGACCAAACGGCCGTCTTTATCTAATACAGATATCAGATTAGAGTGGTTAATATCACCATTATCGGCAAATTGATATTTGATATTTAAGGTATTGGCAAGCATACGGGTGCTGGCTTCATCGCTACGAATCAAGCGCCAGTTATCACCAAGCTCATTATGCTCAGCAAAGTTTTTCATCACTTCGGCCGTATCGCGCTCAGTGTCCAATGTCGCCAGTAAAAACTCTGTTTGTGCACGCGCTTCAGGCGTCATCTCTTTATACATCTGTTTCATCGATTGCACCAAGATAGGGCAGGTATGCTGACAGCTGGTATAAGCCATCACCACCACTTGATTTTTGCCCTCAAGCTTATCAAGCTCAAAGGTATTGCCACGATGGTCTGTCCAGTCGCCGCCTGCCTGATAGATAGAATACTCTTGCCCGAGCGCTTCTGCTGGTTCTTGGGCATTCATATCGGCATGATTCATCTGTTGATGATCCATGTTCTTTATGTCGTGATGATTGTCTGTCGCGACTTTAGATTCAGAAGTAGTATCAGGTTGACTGTCTTGCGTCGCCGCCGAGTTAGGCGCGTCAGGATTGCTACAGGCGAGTAAGCCAATACAGAGTCCAGTAGTCAAAGCCAGTTTGATAGCATAAACCAGATGAGACAATGGCTGAGTTACTGTATTTTTTGGACTTGTATTTTGCAATCTTGTATTTTGCATAATTTTTATTGTTTTCATAAGACAATCCTTAAATACCATTAAATTCAATTGAGCATAAAAAGTAGGGCGCTGTGTTAAAAGGGTGCTAAGTTAAAGTAGAGCGCTATGTTAGGGCAAGTTAATTACTAGCACAGCGAAAACCTAGGCTGCTGACCGTGTATTTGGCTTCTAAGCTTGAGCGAAAACCATAGCGCATAAAGGCTGCATAATCACTTGGGTCGACCGCACCGGCTGCGCCCGAGCCGCAAAACATTTCTTGGTTTAGATTGCTGTCTGAACGTGATTCGCCAGTGACCAAGCTATTATTAAAATTCTCTGTCCATTCCCAAATCAAGCCGTGCATGTCTTTGACGCCCCAATAGTTGGCAGGGCTTTGTCCGACATCGGCAAGCTGGTCTTTGTTGCCAGCAGATTTACCATACCAATCAAGAATGCGCTGGTTGTAACCGGCCTCCACGCTGCCATTTTTATTGGTAGTAGACGCCTGTGCGACATATTCCCATTGTTCAACCGTTGGCAAGCGCTTGTTTTGCGCGCGGCAATATTGATTGGCGGCATACCATGAGACATTGACCACAGGCTTACGAAAATCCGCCTTTCTAGGCACAGAGATATCTTTGGTATTAATCCAGTGTTTTAGATAACCAGAATCGGCAAAAATGGGTGCAATGGCACGTTGGCGAAACCTTGGATTTTCTTTTATAAATTGATAAAACTGTATATTGGTGACGGGTAGCTCATCAATTTTGAATGTATCGACTGCCACTAACGGTGAGTTTTTGCTCAAATATAACGGACGATAAGTACCGGGCTCAATGGTTAGCTCTTTTGCTTGCGCTTGCGTGCTCATTAACGCAAAGTCGGTTGTGACGCTCAGAGCACTAACGACCAATAACAGGACGAGCGGGCGAGCGGTTGTATGCACAATCTTCCGAGCGTTCATTTTTAGAGTGTTATTTTTGTGAATCTCAATGCTGTGAGTGTTAGTGATGTAAGTCCATAACATAACTAATCTCCTAGTAAACCAAAAAGAGGACGGTGCCAAACGCTTATTCAATCAGATACTGTATTGAAAGTGACTGTTCAATGAAAGTTTTTTCATCGAACAGTCTAATTGTAACCCTATTAACTAGCGTAGCTTTCTAGGTTATTTACGAGCAGCTTTGACTTCTTCTGGCGTTACCTCACCACCTTTGTTGCCCCAACTGTTAATAATATAAGTGACGACGTTGGCGATTTTTTCATCATCCAAGGCAACGGCTGGCATGACACTGTCGTACTCTTCGCCGTTGACGGTAATCTTGCCAGTCAAGCCATGCAAGATAGCATTGACGGCGCGTTTTGGGTCTTCGTTGAGGTAGTCAGACTTGGCCAATGGTGGGAAGGCTTTTGGTATACCAGCACCATTTAATTGGTGACAAGCCGCGCAGTTACTAGCGTAAATAGACTCACCCATTTTAATTCTTTCTTGCTTGTTGGCAGCGGTTACGACTGGCGCAGGCGCATTGGTTTTACCAAGACTTTGTGCTGCTGAGCCTTCAGGTAAGTAGACGTCTTCACGCACTTTTCCTGAATATATTTTTTTGTCCTCTGCACCTTTGACATCGATGATACCAAGCGCACCTTTGTTAAATGCCCGGAAAATAGAGTGGTCAACCATCACAAGCTCGCCTGGGACATCTACTTTGAACTGGGTAATCGCGGCGCCCCCTGCAGGGATAAGGGTGGTTTGAACATTATGGTTTTCAGCGCTACCGCCTTCCATATTGACCTTGTCGAAAATCTCACCAATCACGTGGAATGATGACACCAAGTTAGGACCACCGTTACCAACGAATAGACGAACCGTTTCACCGACGTTGGCTTTTAACGAGTTTTCACCGGTAAGCGCCCCAACTGAACCGTTAAATAACACGTAATCTGGCTGCTCTTTTACCGCTTTTTCCATATCAAAAGGTTGCAGGCCTTTATCGCCATAGTTGCCTTTGGTATAAAAATCGCCCTGCATGACATAAAATTCACGATCAACCTTCGGTAAACCGCCTTCTGGCTCAACCAAAATTAGGCCATACATACCGTTTGCGATGTGCATACCAACGGGCGCTACCGCACAGTGATAGACATATAGGCCTGGTTTTAGTGCTTTAAAGTTAAACTCCGAGGTATAACCAGGAGAGGTAAACGAAGAGGCAGCGCCGCCCCCTGGACCTGTCACCGCATGTAAGTCAATATTATGCGGCATTTTTGAATCAGGGTGGTTTGATAAATGGAACTCAATTTCATCGCCTTGACGTACGCGAATAAATTGCCCCGGTACCTGACCGCCAAATGTCCAGAAGTTGTACTCAACGCCATCCGCTAGACGCATGGTTTTTTCTACGGTTTCCATTTTTACAATGACTTTTGCCGCATAGTCACGATCGATAGGTGGTGGTACTTCAGGCGCATGGGTGATAACCGCATCAATCACTGGTAGCTCGCCATTTTTGGTGGTTGGCGCTTTGCTGTCTTTTGTGGTTTGAGTGGTTTCCGCGCTGGTTGCCGTCGCCTTATCAGGGGTTGATTTATCACAACCGACCATTCCTACCGTACCAAGGGCAAGAAGACAAGCTAATGCAAGTTTAGAATAGTTGAGGGCTTGAGGCTGAGAGGTTGTAGAGTTAAAAAGACGCATAAGGCTCTCCAAAAATTGAAAATAAGTGGCTTATTTAACAAAGCTCGATTTATATCGCTTATTAGCATCCTAATGTGATAGTTAGATAAAGCGAAAATCACTATAGAAATGATAAGATTCGACAACAAAACTATAAAAGCGGTGAGCTTCTAAATTGGCTTCCATAAGATATATTTTAAATGAATGTTTATAAATAAGCGAATTATTTGCGCAAGATTTGTTCACGCTTTTTATACTGATGAGTTATAAATTTAATTAGGTGTTATTACGATTTGATGCACTAGAAAGGAGAGGAGTAAAGACTGTAAGGATTAAGATTTAAACACTGAGATAGGTTTTTTAGGATTTGAAAATTCTGCTCGAAATTAGTAAAGCTAAGTGGTTATTAAACTTAGCTATTATATTAAGTTGGGTTGGTATTACGAGAGTGGCAGACAGTTTATATTCAACGCGGATCGGAATTTTTGTCATTATTGCTATTTTTTCGATAAGACAAACGCCGCTTGATGAGTAAACCGATAATAACAACCACGATTGATATACCAATAGCTTTAGAATAAGGGGCTAACACGCCTGCGACAGCGTCATAGTTTTGACCCAAGTAATACCCAGCTAGCGCCAATATCGCGGTCCAAATGCTGGCGCCTAAAGCGGTTAGCGCCAAAAACGGTAATAACGACATTTTATTCATACCGGCAGGGATTGAAATGAGCGAACGTACGCCCGGTACCATACGCCCAAAAAACACTGCCATTTTGCCATGTTTGTCAAACCATGCGTTGGCATCGGTGATGTCAGTAGGTTTAATAAACACGTATTTGCCGTATTTCTCAGTGAACTCGACCAAGCGCGGTTCATCGAATTTATGGCCCAAATAGTATAAGGGTAGCGCACCCAGCACCGCGCCAAGCGTCCCAGTTAAAATAACCAAGACAATGCTCATATCGCCTTTAGAAGCGGCGAATCCAGCAGCGGGCATGATAACCTCAGAGGGAATAGGCGGAAATACGTTTTCAGCAAACATGGCAAATATAATGCCAAAGTAGCCAAACTTTGCCATGATGCCGAGTACCCATTCACTCATTTGGTCCATAGAATTCCTAAATAATTGACAAATTGATGGCTGTCAGCTTATAAAAACTATCGGCTGGTAAAGGTAATGGTTTTTGTGCCATTTGTAGACGGCTGGCTAATCGTTACTTTACTGTCTAAAATATCGCCGCGCGCATTAATTTTATAACATTCTGACGAGCTGCCGTTAGGATCGTTATTGAGCAGTAAGTTAGCCGAGGTTTCTATGCAAAACCACGCGGTATTATTGCTGTCTCTGGTTAAAGACCAATCTTGATTATAAGTGCCTATTTTTTTGCGCATGCTTCTATCGGCATAGACATCTTCAGTAATCAATTTGCTTGATGAACCAACCGTTGCCATTTTAGGAATGGTTGTGGTCTGATTGGAAATTGAGTACTTACCTGAGCTGTCAGTGAAACCATGAAATACCAATGGATTAAGGGTAAAGTAATTAATGGCGACTGATTGATCAGTGACTTGATTGTTGACTTTATTGATGGTATTTACTTCAGCACCTTGGACTTGTTTATTGTTAAATACCATGCTGCCTTTGGGCGTGACTTTGATGTCAGCAGAGGCGGTTTGATTGCCAACGTTTGCTACCAAGCTTTGACTGCGGGCTTTGGTATAAATATTGAGCATGGCCGCTTCAACGGGATATTGAGTGACAATATTGCTTGAATTGCCCGGCGTACTGCCACCGTTCATGCCGCCTGCACAAGCGCTTAAGCCTACCGATACCGCGATAACCAATCCTAATTTTTTCATGGTGTATTCCCTCGATTTATTTGAGTTTTCTTTATTTAAATAGTTATTACCTGCCTACTATAATCGAATTTTTAAGCGCTGACAGCTGCCGTGTATCCTTGTACCTGCCATTCTTACATCATTATAACAACCGATGATTTTGTAGAAATTTATTAAATAAACGCGTGGTAAAAATCCCTAACCAATTAAAATAGGATAAATCGCTGTTTTTTCTGCTCATACCTCTTTAGTCTGTTATCATTTCGTCCTGCAATAACGCCAGTTTTACTCTATAAGCACCAATTATAAGCACCATTCGTTAGGACGTTAAAATGATCGTCAAGCAAAAGCCAAGCGCCATCAAACTGCTTTTTACCTTGCGTGGCTCCATTCTGCCCAAGGTCTATCCGCAGATTTTGCTCATTAGTTTAATTAGTGCCTTTATCACCAATATCCAGCATGGGTTTCCCAGCTCTTTTTCTTCTTATAGCGTCGCGCCGTTTACCTTGCTTGGGATAGCCTTATCGCTGTTTTTAGGTTTTCGCAATAACGCCAGTTATCAGCGCTGGTGGGAAGCTCGAGGGCTATGGGGGCAATTGGTCTATGATACGCGCAGCTTTACTCGTCAAGTGCTGTCTTATATAGATGATATAGATGATGAGGGTGAGAAAGGGCGCGATAGCCAGCGCCGACTGGTGTATCTGAGCATCGCTTTTACCCATGCGCTGCGCCATCGACTACGTGACAGTGCGCCTTGGCAAGATGTTGAGCGCTTTGTCGAACCTATTCATCATACCAGCATGAAGGAGGCGCAAAATTTGCCGGATTATCTGCTGCGTCTGCTTGGTAAGGAGCTTGGCTATTGTCGGCAGCAGCGCTTGACGTCAGATCTTATGCTGCAAAATATGGACGAGCGCATCAATTCGATGACGGTGGTTTTATCCGCCTGTGAGCGTATTCATAGCACGCCATTGCCGTTTGCTTATACGCTGCTGGTGCATCGTACGACGTATTTGTACTGCTTTATGCTGCCTTTTGGTTTGGTTTCTTCTTTAGGCTGGGTGACACCTTTGATTTGCGGCGTTATTGCTTATACCTTTTTTGGTTTGGATGCGCTAAGTGAAGAGTTGGAAGAGCCTTTTGGGCTGGCAGCCAACCAATTACCGCTGACCGCTTTATCCAGGAATATCGAGATTAATTTGCTAGAAGCCTTGGGTGAAACCGAGTTGCCGCCAAACATCATGGCTAAAAACGGCTATTTGCAATAATCTTTTTATCATAAAATGAATATGGCAACAAAATTTACGCTATTAACATTTATGGCATAAAAAAGACCACTCTAGCGGTCTTTTTTATTTCACCTTGTCATAATGATTATTAAATGCCGTTTAAAAAACTTAGCAGCGTTTGTTGTTGCGTGGCAGGTAATTGTCTAAAACGTGTCTTAGCACTTTCTGCTTCACCGCCATGCCAAAGTATCGCTTCTGTCAAGCTGCTGGCGCGACCATCATGCAAAAACCGTGCTTCTGGGTCACGTGCGACAATACCAATACCCCATAATGGCGGTGTACGCCACTCATAGCTTTCGGCATTTTTTTCTTTAACGCCGTCATCTAAACCTTCGCCCATATCGTGCAGCAATAAATCGGTATAAGGATAAATGGTTTGCTGTGCGAGCAGCGGAAAGCGCACGCTAGCGCCCGTTTTTTGTTTTGGCGTATGACAGCTCGCGCAGCCCACTTGGGTAAAGAGCTGCGCGCCTTTATTAAAGGTCGATAAATCAGCCACTCGGCGCTCAGGCACTGCCAAGGCAGTCATAAAATCGGTCACTGCATCCAAGCTGCTGTCTGAAACCTCAGGCGTGCCGCCATTGGGCGCTGTCCAACAAATCGGCTGATTGACCGTACAGTTAGGTTCCATAAATACGGAAGTGGTCAAACCCATATCTTGTGACATGGCATTGGCGTTTTGGGTGCGTAGGCTTGAGTTAATCGCCTTCCAACCAAAGCGGCCAATGCGCCGCTGTTTGCCATCCTGTACCCAATGTACGCGCCCACTGATGCCGTCTTGATTGTTATCGTCAGGGTCAGCTGCCGCAATGATATCCGCCTCAGGAATTAGGTCGAGCAAACCCATGCCGACCAATTGCGGTGAGATGCGCCCACTGATAGCGGTATCTCCCAGCGGCTGATTGGGGTCGGTTGCGCTAAAGTGAAACTGGATACTGGCAGGTTGGTTGCCATTACTCGCTGTGATGGTGTAGCGCATTTTACCTTCGGGTGCGATGCTGGCATCGATACTTTGATGTTGCATTTGCTCGCCGTAATAAGTGTGCGCAATCCCTTGTTTGTTGCCGAGCCTAAATAATATGGCGTCACTTAGCTCGCCATTTGCCGCATAAATGGGTTTGCGTCCTTCAGCACTATGGCACTGGGTGCAGGCATTGGCGTTAAATAAGGGGCCAACGCCATCAAAGAGCACACGACCTTGATTGGCTGGTGTCCATTCGGTGATAAAGAGCTCACGACCTGACGATACGCCGCCCAAGGCACTGCTTGGCAGATTGGGCATAATCTGTAAAAATGGCCTTGAGATATCGGCAGCGATGGTCGCGTTGCCACCGGCTGGTAGCCAATTGATATCAGTTGCAGGATTGTTTGGGCTGTCTGGGTTTTCAGGTATAGTTGGCGGCGTAGGCTGGCTAGGTAAATTCGGGGTGTTAGAGCTGTCATTGTTTGAGTTATCGGAACCGTCCGAGCCGCCACAAGCGCTTAGTAGTAAAGTTACCGTTAAACAAAATAGCGCACGGCGTATGACAGGGAATAAAAGAGTAGAGAGAGGATTTGAAAGGTTTGGTGAGCAGTGATTTGGTGAATGAGGCAGTAGAGACATGGTAAGACCTAAAATGGCTAAAAATATCATTTATTAAATTATGAAAAAAAATACCAAAGATGAGTAAGCAGAAATTAACAAAACCATAATTTAACAAGGGCAACATGAATTTGGCTGCCCTTGTTCACTACATTTGCTATTGCATACTCATGTTAAAGATAAGTCGCGTTTATAGCTGGCTTGGTAAATTGACTGGCATAGGAGTGTTATACATCCAAACGTGGGTAGTGTCTTTATTACCGAGTGAGCCCTCAAAGCTCCAACCCCATGTAAAGAGTTGACCGTCTCTATGCGAGGTATTGGTATTAGTATTGGTATTTTGCTGCAGAGGTTTTTCATGGGCGATCAAGTGCATGACGCCCATCGCCATATTGTCGATATTTTTTAAGTTAGGTAATTTATTGGTCGGCTCATCTAAATCCTTATAGACAGTTTTGCCTGCGCTATTTGTTTCCCCAAACATACCCCACGCATAAAGGATACCGTCTGTCGCTGAGCCATTTTCTGTTGTTCCATTGTTCGATGGCACATCGTCCAGCAGCGCATAGCTGGCATTGCCATTGGCATAGATACGGCGAATATTTTTATCAGTAAACCATGGAAGTTTGGTTGGCTTAACAATGGTGCTTTTCCAAGCGCTTTGAGTGCCTTTGAAATGCTTACCGTTATAACCTATTTGGCTACTGGCATTAAGCCCCCAAGCGTAGATCGCTTCCTTATTGGTTAGCGCCAATACATGGTCGCGTCCAGCGGCAAGTTGGGTCACTTTTTCAAGGCCAATGTTTGGGTCAGAGGCAAGCTGAGGAGTAGGGACAATAGCGTTAGTAGTATGAACGTCAACATTGGTATGAGCGTTGGTATTGCCGCTCAGAACATCAATACGAATCGGCCTTGCATTAACATTGATACAGTTATTGGCTTGGTTACATTCTTGCCCGCGACCTAGATTGGCATAGGCGTCGCTGCCCCAGCCCCAAACTTGACCTTTATCATCTAAGGCGTACGAGCTATTGGCACTGGCCACCACTTGCACGATATGCCCGATGTCAGCGGCTGCTGAAAAATCAACCTTTACTGGTGTGCTGCTCTCTATCGTTGTCGCATTACCAAGCAGTCCTTGGGTGTTGGCACCAAACGCCCACACGCTGCCGTCTTTGGTCAGTACCAAGTTATGATTGTAACCTGCTGCTACCATCAGCGCATTATCAATACCAGCGATAGCGCCAATATCTAGGCGGCAGTCTTCTGTTTTACTACAGTCATTGCGACCAGTCTCGCCGCGTCCTAATTGCCCAGAAATATCTTCGCCCCAACTATAAACCTGACCTTTAGCATCTAGCGCCAGCGAATGATTTTGATTAAACTTAATAGACACCAGGTCTTTTGGCGCACTGTGCATCAGCATGGGGGTAGCTGGATGACCCATGACGTCGGCAACTTTCGTCGTCATTCCCAGACCGGTTTGTCCATAATTATTGCGCCCCCAACCATACAGTTGTCCATCGCGCAGAGCAGCCGTATGTGAGCCACCCGCCGCGACAGTATCGCCTAGATAGACAGTTTTGGTCGAGCGCATGATGTTGCCGTTATTATCTGTGGCTTCTAAAGTGATTTTATTGCTACCCAATGCCAATAAAATACGCGCGTCAAAATCCCCGTTTGTATCAAAGTCTAAGCTTTGCACTGGCTCTTCGTTGCGCTTATATGTCAACGATTTGATGCCACTGCTATCTTGCACTTGCCCAGAAACAAATATTGCCGCCACCGCGCTATAGCCATCGGTAAAGTTGCTATCAGTGGTCAAAAGTGGCGGCGTCCCATCAATGATTGTGGTGTCATCAGAATCATTGCCACAAGCAGTTAGCATCAAAGTCGCGCTGATAAGTGCCACTACTTGGCTAAGACGGGATAAGCGCATAAAAACCTCAATAAATGATCAATAAAAGAATAGGTGTTTAAATATAGGAAATAGCAACATAGCGTAAAATGGGTGTAACTATGGATGCGAATAATATTACAAATGATAATTATTATCAATATATAAATAAAAATGTTGATTTGATGGATTGAAGATAAGTGTTTTTTATATAAGGGTAGTTAAGGGTTTTAGAAAATGAGTTTTAAGGTAAATAGTCAATACAATACAATGAATATTATTTTTGGATAGGCTTTTATCTATGAAAAAGTGAGGTATATTAAGGTAGAAAGGTAAGTCATTTATACAGACTTGAGTTTTTGAAAATTTGTTCGATAACAAATTATTAATATCGCAATAACCAGCCCCTAATTATGAGGATAATTTGAATAAAATAAGCAAAGAAGCCGCTGCATTTACAGCCCTGCCACTCAACATCCAAACCGCGTTAAAGCAAAATAAACGCATCGTCTTTATCGCCAATAACCCTTCTATTTGCACTGATAAACTTGAGCAGTTATTACGCCCTGACGATGTTTTGGTGTTATTTAACCATTTTATTAATGCTGATTTTTTTGCCAACCACCCGCTTGCCAGTAGCCTGCCTAAATTGTTGTTTTTTCGCCAAATTGGCGATAGTAAACTGCATTTTGGTTTGCCACCAAGGAGCAACAATGTCGCGGTGATGAAGCGCATGGCAAAAGCGGCACCATTAGGTATTTTACTGAGCAATCGGCCTTATCAATTTCCTTTGCCCAGTGATGACCCAAGTCCCGATGATGACCCGATTGATGATGATCGCATACTGACGTTACCACCGGCGGTGCAAGTGTTGTTGCAGGATGCGGCGCATCATAGCGTGTTATCGGAGCGCCATCCGGTCGTTGAGGACTATCCTTACTTTACAGATATTCACTCTTCAGCCCCTTCTTCAGGCTTTTTGTTGTATCGCTTGTTGCTAGCGGCGCGAGAGCATGTGCAGCTGCTGCAAAAAGCACCGCTACCGCTGCAATTATTAATGATAGGTTTTAATGACAACGATAAAACCGCGCATTTTTGGCAAGGGCATAATTGGGAATTTGAGCGCCGTGAAATGAGTTCGCCGCCGCCAGAGGTGGAGATCATACGCCAGTATTAGGCAAGGGGAGATTGGTAATTTAAACGTAGGCGGCATCGGGACAATAAGCCAACTCTATCTCCTTACTGCTAGGCTGGCGTAACAGCGTAATCGAATTTGATTGCTCGTGCGTCCAATCAATCAATCCCATTTTGCAGAACTGTTCAAGCCAGCCGCCCATAGGCCAGCATTGCCATTTTTGATAAAAACGATTGGCATTGACGATAATGCTTTCCAAATGATTGAGAGGCGGGCGATAGACAGCGTGCTGCTGATGATAAATAAGGTCGGCGGTCAGATAAAAATCAATATCTAACTGAAAGGCAGTAAAGGCAAAGTCAGTATCTTCTACGCCATAACCAGTGTACTGCGTATCAAAACCCCCTATTTGCTCAAACTTTTCACGTTTAATCGCAAAGCATAAACTCCAAAAAGCGCCGTAATCATTTGTTTTTTTAATAGCTGTCGGTGCTGCCTCAGTAGAAATCGATTGTTTCGCATCGAAGTTATCACGATAAGGATTATAAACAGATAGATGGTTTAAGTAATTATTAGTCAGCGCGCCCTTTTGCAACGCCAAGCTTTCCTCGCTTGATAAAGGTCGCGTCAAATAGCGCGGTTGTCCCATCAGTAGAGCGTTTGGATACTGGTTTAATTTTGTGCTTAGTTGTTCAATAAAGCTCGGCGCTACGATGCAATCAACATCCAAAAATATCAGCGTGCCATGGCTGGCACGTGCGGCGCCAATATTACGATTATGACCGATATCAAATTCGGTTTTGTCCGATTTTCCTAACGTTTGATGGTTTGTGCTGTCCACTAAACCTGCGTTCGTGGGAATCTTGACAATGTTTAAAGCAAACTCAGCCAGACGTTTAGGGTCGGCATCGTCATTGACAATAATAACTTCATCGGGCTGAACGCTGCCATTCGCAAGACTACTGAGCAGATTATACAGATGGCGATTGCGTCCATAACAAGTCGTGATTACCGTTACCGGCACATGCTCAGAAACCTCATTGGGATTTGTGATGGGTTTTACGGTCATTGTTTGTCAGTGCCTCTTTTGTTAATTTGGCTTTTATATTTTTGCTGTGACGTTATTGATAGTTATTGCATTTAACGTTCAGGCTTTAAGGCAAGCTGCGGCAGCAACCATTGTTCAAACCAAGCTTTAGTCGTTGGGTACTCGGCCATACTCTGCATAAACGCTTGAGCTGTCTGTACAGATTTTTGCTTAAGTGTTGCATTATCAGGCTTTGATAAGGATTGGATTCGTGCAGATTGATTGACAGTTTTGCCACTTAGCTTGTGTGTGACGCTTGCAATCATTAAGTCTTTAAATTGCTGCCAACTTAAGGCGCGTCCTTGGATTATCAAGGCCTCTGCCATTACCTCTTGCTCTTGATGGGGACGGTCGTCAGGTAGAACGACCAGTGGCGTTGCATAATCACAGGCTTGGGCGACGGCATTTAGACCGCACGCCATTAGTAGATAATCGCTATGTACGATAAATGGCGTTACATCACTTACATCGACTGCGATGTCAACATAATGCCGTTTATCCTCGTCGATAGGGCCAAGCGATATAATAAAGGCATGTGGTAAAAGCTGCCGCAGCTCGGGCAGTTTTGCATCAATGGCTTGATGCCCACCATAGCCTTTAATGACGGTAACGATAGTTGGCGTATCTTTATCCTTATCATTTAGCATCAAAGAGAGTGCTTTTTCATCAGTGGTAAGCTGCATTAAGTGTTTTATAAAAACTTGGTAAGTTTGCGCATCCCTTTGCTCAGTGTTGATAAAGTCAAGATAGAGGGTTTTTTTAGCCAGCCAATCAAGTGTCATCGCGGATTCTAATGTGCGAGGATAGGGGGCAAGCAAAGCAAGCGCACCAGCGAAAGCGTTTAGATGCGGCACATCATCGCGAATACCTGGCAGTCTGACATAAAGGTAAGGAACACTGGCGGCGCGGCATAGCATGGCGACTTCAACGCTGACATCAATAATCATCAAATCAATGCGGCGCTGATAAATCGTATCGAGTATTTTATGGCTGCGCTGTTGAATATCGCTATTACCGACGGGCGAATAATGCAGGCTGGTTGGTTGCCAATATTGCCCTGCGCGCCCAGCGAGTACATCATCTGCACGTTCATCTTCGGCGGGTAGTCGTACAACTTGCGCTTCATCTATAGCCGCAAACGTATAGGTATCGGACGTTAAACTTGTAAATACCGTTAATTGCTGTCTTGCTTCAGTGGGTAATAAGGCAGCAAGCTTATCGATTTGGCGGCAGTGCCCTGAGCCGTGATGATGAGCGTAATAACCAAGCCGCATTAACCTCGCTCCATTATGTTATTTAAGCCACTGCTTGAACCGATTATTGACTCTGCTTTATTGCTTTTGCCATTTCTGTGGATAAATGGATTCAGTTTTAAATGTGCATCTGTTGGAGCTTCAACGCCTTTTTTCTGCTCGCTTTCTGCTACTGCTGCTTTATACAAGTCTAAATAGCCTGCTACCATGGCTGCTACGGAACAAAACTGTAAGGCGCGTTCTCGGCAGGCTTGGCGTGAGATGCTTTGAATCTTAGTAAAGCCTTTGATAAAAGCGTCTTTGTCTTCCTTAGCGACGATAACACCGGTGCTTGGTGTGACAATCTCGGCGCTAGCACCAACATCAAAGCCAATCACTGGCGTACCGCACGCTAAGCTCTCAGCCAGTGTTAAACCATACGGTTCATCCCATGTGCTGGTAAATAGCATGGCAGTCGCTTGACAGAGGTAGCGATTTACCTCGTCTTTGGTGACATGACCGACATAATCAAACAGTTTTTGCGCGCCATTTTCACCATCTTGAGCCAAGAGTGGGGCAACTTGCTCATCAAAATACGCTTCATTGCTTTTGGGACCAGCGATGATAAGTTTTTTTCCCGCTTCCATACAGTATTGCATGGCCAAATGCGTGCCTTTTTCAGGGCAAATACGTCCAAACCAAAAATAAACCTCACCATTTTCACGGGTAAAATCATCCGTAGATGTAATATTAGCATTAAAGGATTTTACATCAATGCCGTTATAAACCACTTGTGATGGCACAAACTCTGAAAAAAGCTGCTGTTGGTGTTTGCTGATAGCGGTAAACTGGGTGGTTGTACCATGACGCAAGGTCAATAGTGCCAAACGCAATTGCGGGAAAATAGGCGTATGAAAGGTGGTAAAAAACCGCGCGCCAAACGCTTGACCGGTCATCATCGGGATATGATGTAAGCTGTGATTATGCACGATGTCAATCTCACCATGTTCATCGCGCTCGATGATATCGCGTAGCACATCCTGATAGACCAAATACTGATACATCTCCTCGCGGCTCATGCCTAAAGTCTCATGCTCATTCCGATAGACCATCTTATCAAATGCTTCTCGGGTTAGCATTGGGACGAGGCGGGCCTGCGTTTGACTGTCTTGATGCGCATAAAGCAAAACCTCATGACCTTGGGCAACAAGCTCATCACATATAAGCTGGGTAATCATCTCAAGCCCGCCAGCAAAGGGCTGCGCAATAGGATATAAACAATGAGCAATCATCGCAATGCGTAAAGGTTTATCCGCTAAAAGGGCAGGGCGTTCAGCATTATTATCAATAGCATCTATAAAATTAACAGGGTCAGCAACGGGCATAAGTACCTCAAAGTAAAACGAGCGATTATGGTAGATAAGTAAAAAAGGATTTAATAAAATCAATGCCTAAAGCCAACCATTAAGAATTGATAATCTTTTTTTCTTCAAATGTCGTATGCATTTCAGGTTGCAGTGGTTTTAGCTTTTTGGTTGGTTTGCGAGGCTGACTAGTAGCCAAGGCAACCGTAGGTTTAGACTTAATGCTAATGGTGGACGGATTTTTCTCAGGAACCCTAAAGTTATCAAATGCCACTTTCGCTGCGCCGATTTTTAACGTACAAATGATCAAAGCACAGATAAATAATAACGGAGAATAAAGCGGCGAAAACGGTGCCACTATAACGGCAGTGATGATATTAAGCAGCAAAATCAGCTTGGGTAACGCCACCATATTGGCGCGACGTAATGAGCTTTGAGTGCGAATGTATGCTTGCTTTGGCGTACAGACAAAAGGTTTTTCACTACCCCATAACACAGGCAACCACGATAGCGCGCCAAGTTCCCAAAAGTTCAGATGCATCAGCCATGCTCTGACACGCATTTTGATACTAGACTGATGGTTTTGATTGAGTTGTTTGTTCAGTGGCGCTTTATCCTGTAAATATGCCCATAATCGCCTTATAGTAAAAATGCCATAGCTGGCATAGACTAAGTACAAAGGTGTGAGTAGCGACATATCGGGCGTGGCGTCCGAAAGTTGAGCTTTTAGAAGTGCGTAGCCAAGGATAAATAAGGTCGCTAGCTGCAAAAATATAAATAAACCCGTAAAGTTTATCCAAGCACTGAGCTGCGAGAGGTGCGCGCGCGTATACGCTAAACGTTTACCCAGACTTTTCGTATCTTGGATTTTAGTGGGCAAGGCTATCGAAAAATAGTTGCTTAACACCTGCATATTGCCATAGATCCAGCGCCGACGCTGACACATCAAATCATTTAACGAGGTAGGTAAGAGACCTGTCGCAATGACTTCTGGTATGAACTGACTGCGAAATCCTCTCTTATGCATCAAGACGCCCATTTGTGCATCTTCAGTAATAGAGGCACCCGACCAACCGCCTAAGCTCAAGAGATCTGCGCGGCGTATCACTGCATAAGTGCCTGTTGATAGTGCACGCTTACGATTAAAGGGGCGATATAAATGATGATTAAAATAATGGTTAAGCTCGCTGTGCGTGTCCACTTGCCCAGCACTGCGGTAAAACTGTGGAAACTGCAAAAGCGTATGGTTTGGATATTGCTTAATAGCGTGGGCAATCGAATCTCTGGCGTGGGGCAAAGCTTGATAGTCACTATCGACCACCACAATGTGTGAGCAGTCTGGATTCATCAGCCCCAACGCCAAGTTTAACGCGCCTGCCTTAAAGCCTTCTACCGCATCAATATGATAAAAGCGGACATTAAGTGCTGGATCTAGACTGGCGCAAAAAGCGGCCAAAGGCTGATATAGTGAGGTGTCTGTATTGTTGTTATCAATAATAAGTATCTCATCAGTCGCCTCTTTAACAGCCAGCAAAGATTGGATAGTCGCAATCACCAGTTCTGGTGGCTCAGACCGTGTCATTAACTGAAAGCTGAGAGACGCAGAAGCTAAAAGATTTTTTTTATGAATTGTCATGGCTTATCCTTAGGCACATACGACGGACGAGAATAGGGAAAAAAGCATGAGTGAAAGACACATGCGAAAACGAAAAAAGTATTAATAGTTATAATGTAGTAGTTATTATTGTCTTTTTGATTACCCGTTAAATAGTAATATAAAACTCGGTAACCTTAAGACTGTTAAGTGTTGGTAAATATTTAAGAGTGTAATACTACGTAATTTATACAGCCGATTTTATGGCTGTCAGTACGTAAAACACGATTTAGAAGAGGTTTGTGTTACTGGACGAGTAGCAAAATTTCCGAAATATAGTGACTTAATAATTTCAAAAAATTTTTAGGAAAAAATGATGAGAGTTTAAGATAAGGAAAAGAGAAGTAAGGGAAATGTGACGAAGAGGGTAACGCTAAATCATAATCGGTTATGAATTGTTTAAAATATAATGAACTTTATAAACGATAAAAGCGCATTAGACACTTATAGGTAAAAACCCATCATGCCCAATACGCTTTATCATCAATAACTAATAAGTCTTAAATGATGTTTAAATCTTAAAATTGATCTTAAAATCTAAGATTAGTAGTTATTACTGCTGCGCCAATCGTCAACTTCACGTTCGGCATCTTCTTTACTATGACCATAACGTTCTTGGACGCGGCCAACCAATTTATCGCGGCTGCCTTCGATGTGCGTGAGATCGTCATCGGTCAAGTCGGCCCATTTCTGTTTTACTGAGCCTTTAAGTTGGTTCCAATCACCTTTTAGCGTATGTTCATTCATAGTGGTATTCCTTTTCCTATTATTAGATTGCATTGATTTTTCTAAAACCCATCAATTTGCTTTGTTATATTTCTCACTTATGGGTTATCAGCAGGCATAAATCCTTAGCTGACAAATCTAATATAAACATGGATAATTGCCTTGTCTGTAGCCCCGATGTGTAGAGTGTTACCCAAACCTTAGCGATAGATTCATTGTGTTAGCAAGGTATACGCCGTGTCATAAATGCACTATTTTCATAAAATCTGTCGCACTTTTTAAAATGAATTACTGTGAATTGCTGGTTTCTAAGTTTGCTAAAAATGCGGCAAACCCTTCTGTCGCTCGCGCTTGTAATCGGCTGCTAGTAATGACCCGAACGCGATTGCTCCAAGTGATAGCAAAATTTTGCTTCTCGAATTTTTTAACCAAATCGACATCTTCATGGCAAGGCAGGGCAGCAAAACCGCCAACGGCGAGATACGCTACACTACTAAAGCTCAAATTTGCCCCATGAATATGACGATGTCCCATCTTATCTTGATAGTGAGCGATATAGTCTTTGCGTGTTTGGGGCGTTAAATGCGCCCAGTCATCAACGTCCACAACGCCGCATATCATAGCAGTCGGATGATGATTAATATGAGCGATTTGCTGCGTTAGCCAATCTGCCGTGACGAGCGAATCAGCGTCGGTACAGGCAAGCCAAGTCGCGCCAGAGGTGATCGCATGACGAATGCCCAAATCTCGTACTTGTCCCACGCATTGGTAATCACAGCATAGGTAATCCACGCCAGCGTGCTTGACCAATGTGAGCGTGTCATCGCTACAACTGTCTAGCACCACGAGCACAGTGGCGGTAATGGTAGAGGGCAGCTGCTCAATGGCCGTCTGCACCGATGCCAAGCATTTAGAAATGGTCAGCGCTTCGTTATGAGCAGGAATGACGATAGCGATATTTGTAGTATTCATGCATTTTCCTCGGCGGGTTTACTGTTAAACCAAGTTTTCTTGCATAGCCACTGTTTCGGGCGAACGTTGCCACACATCCAATAAAAAATCGCTATCGACGACTTTACTTTGATGGGTAAAGGTAGGGTTTTGACTATCAACTTGCTGTCTTTGCACAGAGTTTACGTCGTGACTTATTCTATTAAATGCGCGGTGCAGACGTTGGTGTACCGTTTCACCCGTCATGGTAAAGCCATCAATGTCATAGCGCCAATGACAGCATAGTAACGTGCCGCCTACCGCAAGATTTTGCTGAATCCAAGCGATGACGGTATCAATATCATTTGCCGATAAATAATATAAAATTTCACTAATCACAATTAAATCAAAATGCGATTTCGCAGTCGGTAATATTTTAGGAATGACACCCTGTATGACCTTTACATGCCTGACATCTGCCAAACGCTGCTTAGCCAGTTGCACCGCCTGTTTATTACCGTCAATACTGACCAAGGTCTGACAACGGCTGGCAAGTAGGGCGCTAAACACACCGTTACCGCAGCCTAACTCGATGGCATTGGTATATTTTGCTTGGGGCAACACCGCTAGACACATATCGCGTTTGCGCTTTTCATACCAGCGGGTCTGATACTGCCACGGATCGCTATTGTCGTTATATAAGGCATCAAAATAGCTTTCTGAATAAGCAGTGGCTGTCATCTCTTTTTTACCGTTCGGCAAATCAGTATGAACAGTATGTAAGTCGGTTTTAGACACCTGCAAATTACCGACCTCATGCATTGGCGGTGTCAATTTAAGATTGTGGCTCATATAAATAAACTTCCCAAGGTTGGCTAATTCTAGCGATGGTTTGAGCCGATAAAATAGGCGGGTTGCCTGTGCTTTCATCAACGGTTATTTGGCTTTTGAAGCAGGCGATAGCTTCGGTTTTGCGTTGTAATTGCTCCGGTGTCAAATCCACTCTGAGCGCGCAGTGCCAAGGAATACGACTATCGGCAGGCTTCGCCCAATGCCACGCCCAAATCAACACTTGATAACAGGCGAGCTGATGCTGCTTAGCGAAAGCGGCGACTACTTGTCCTGTTGCTTCATGATCGGGATGACCGTCATGTACAAAAGGCGTGATTAAAATATCGCCCGTCTGAATAAGAGCGGCCAATTTTTTATAAAATTGATACTTTTGGTTAAAGACGTCGCCATCGGTTAGGGCTAAAGACATACACGTCACCTGCTGCGCAATGCCTAACACTTCTAATGCCGCTAAGCTTTCTTGCGGACGGATAGTATCAAGCAGGCGCGGCGGATAAATCTGCGAGTCAGGGTGACTTTGTGTGCCGTTGGTCACGTGCACAAGGACGATAGGATTACCGTTGGCTGCCAATCGTTGCAGCAGTCCGCCGCAGCCTAATATTTCATCGTCAGGATGCGGCGCAAATACGCAAACGCGCTGCTGTGGCGGGAAGCTTTTTGCTATATCTAGTCGAGGTAAATCGTGCAGTCCCTGCCAGTTTTGCCAAGCATCGGCGCTAGTACCATCGCCTTCAATGACGCGGTCACCGACAATCGGATGCTCAGGCTTGGCTAAGTGCGCTAAGGATGCTGAGTGCGCCGACATCACATTATGGTCTGTTAAGGCTTGCGTATTATTTTCTGCCTGATGCACATGAAGATCAGAAGAGTCTCGTGCTACATTTACCTTGGGGTTTACAGTTGCCATATATTGTCCTGCCTGTCTGTCAAATCGCTGATTGCGGCGCGGTCTAAAGCGCTAGATAGCTCGCCGATTTTTTGTAAATCAAAGGCACCATGACTTTGACGAATAAATACCGCCAAATCTGCGGTTAACCTCGCAAAATGGGCATTGCCACAAAATGGTGCGGCCCCTAATGCTTGTCCGACTGTTTCCATCACTTGGCGTGCTACTTGCTCAACGTTAGCGCGTAATTGACGGATAGCAAGTTCATGGTTTTGCAGCGGCTTACTCTCTATTAAGTCAGCAATATGATAAAAATACTGCTGAGTAACGGCCAATGCTGTGCTGATTTGACCCAAATACATGGCTTTATAGTCATTGGGTTTATGTTGATAAGCAGTTATTAAATAATTGGCAATGCAAGCGGCCGCACCATACCAGCAAGCGGCAACGCCTGCCGCGCCATGCCAAAATCCTACCCTTTCTAAATACGCATTTGGCGCACCTACATTAATGGCGTCTACCTCATGGAACTGTATGGTTGCCGTATCAGTGGCTTGCATGCCGACGGCCTGCCAAGCATTATTATCAATATCAATACCAGATTGGTGCATATCCACCATCAATAGTTGCGCTTGTCCCTGCTCATCGCGATAAGTCATCAACCCATAATCTACGAGGTTTGCGCCCGAGCACCATGCTTTGCTACCACTGATTTTGCCCTCTTTATAAAGTATCGGGTCGGGGTGTCCTTCTGCTGCCCAAACCGCCCATAAGCCTTGAGGCGCTTTATCGTAGCCGACTTCATGCAAAATACTTAACGCATCTAAATGCGATTCAAACCATTTCGCAAGCGTTAAATCTAGGCTCGACACGTATGCCAAGACTTGCCATCGAATCAAGGTGTTAGACTGATTTGGCTTGCTTGCTTGTTTATTGTTTTGAGCGTTCGTCGTATCGCCTTCGCTTATGACATTTTCAGCACCGGCAATAGCCCTAGCACCACTAGCAGGGTGAGGAATTTCGTCGCTATAACCGACTAGAATCGTTAATATCTCACGGCGTAACTTATCGGTCATAGCAAAACTGCCGATAGTTTGGTTTTCTGCTTGTATAACTTCTTTTATAGCAGATTTTATATTTACTAATACAGCGTTTTTGGCATCGGGCACTTGCATACAGTCTCCTAATTATTATGAATCAGACATTTGAATGGCATCAAAAGCGCCATCATCTGCTGACCGTTTTTTATTATCATATCGGCCATCTAAATACAAATCGTCTAAAAAGCGTTGCTGCCAAGCGTATAAGTCATCTTGATGTAGCCCTTGAAGCAATACTTGATAGCGTAACTGTCGCTCTTTTAATGGCATCGTCAATGCCGTCCTCAAGCCTTCTATCAAACTCGTGGGCTGGTGCGGATCGACAATGACCGCCGCTTGCATTTGCTCAGCGGCACCTGCGTAACGCGAGAGCATGAGCACGCCCGGATTATCAGGATTTTGCGCGGCGATATATTCTTTAGCCACCAGATTCATACCGTCTTTTAAGGAGTTGACCCAGCCGATATCACTTTGCCAAAATGCTGCCATCAAGGGCTCATGGTTTAAGACGTTTTCGCTATATTTAATCGCTTGCCAAGCACCGTTGTTAGTTGAAAATTGCTGATTTATATCACTGACTGTTTGTTTAACTTCCTGATAAAGCCGTTGATAAGTTGGCAAATCTAAGCGACTAGGACAAGCGATTTGTAATAATTGCAGCTGATTTTGATAGCTTGGATAGTGTTCTAAAAAGTCACGATAGGCTGAAAAACGTCTTAATAAGCCTTTTGAATAGTCAATTCTATCTACCGCGATAATTTGTTGTGTCGTCGTCTTGTCGGTTTTTTTATATACATTATGCTGCGCCAAATGTGCAGGTAGAGGCGAGGCTAACTGACTGACCTGCTGCTGGATTCTTGCGACACTAATACCGATCGGATAGGCATTAATCAATAAACAATGCTGAGGTTTAAAGTCTAAATTAAGCGTTAATGCTGTCCCAGATGAGTGGTAAGGGTAAGTATGAGCAAAAGGTTGGTTTTTTTGTAAGATATTGATGGGGGTAAGTCCGACATCGCTGTTTTCTGCTAAACCGTTTGCTAGCACGTCTTCTTTATCTACACTTTCTTTTTCCACTCTCTCTTCGCTCAAACGATTTTTTGACAACCTGTCTTTTAAATAATGCTGAAAAGCGTCAACGCAATTGGTGCATCCTTGCTGGGTTTGGGTGCCGAGCACATCATAATGCGCCAGATGATGAATGAGCTCAGCGCTTTGCTCAAGCTGTTGCCAAAAATCCAGCGCCACAAAGGGAATGTGTAAAAAAAGCCCAATACGATTGTTGATGCCAAGCTTTCGGCAATGATACGCCACACTTAAAAAATGATAATCATGGACCCAAATGACATCGTCAGGCTGGATGATGCTTTTTAATTGGCGCGCAAATAAACGGTTGACCGCCTGATAACCCGCATAATCATCTGTAGCTTGGCTGATAAGCGCTGTTTGCTCATGCAGTAGAGGCCACAATACATTATTGGCAAAACCGCAGTAGAAATGCTGATATTGCTGGGTGGTAAAAGCGGTGGTCATATAAGTGATTTGTGTGGCGCGGGTTTTTGCCTTGCTGCTCGCCATAAAGCGTTGTTGAATACTGCTAAATGTATTGGCGTCGGTGTTATTGGCGCTGTTGTCATTGACGACTTCGCCATTCCAGCCCATCCAGACGACTGATTTGCCGATTAAGACGTCTTGCAGTGCGACAGCAAGCCCGCCCGCCATAGGGTGGTTATCGGGCATCTTTACGCGATTAGATAAGACAATTAAGCGGCTCATGTCAGTGGTCTCGCTGTATTTTTTAATGGGCGTCGGTTAGTGTCTATTAGCGGCGGTGCCACTTGCTCTTGCTCTGTTAAACCAGGTAACTTGGACGATAAGGTTGGGCGCTGTTGGCAAAACTTCAAAAAGCTCTCAAGCAATACCGTGACCTCAAAAATATTATTGACATAATAATGCGCACACGTTGGCTCAGTGCCGTCATAACCTACTTTCATACCCATACCTTTTATGGGTGGTTTAGAATCCTCTCGTGGTTCGTTATTTTGTATAAAGCGACTTTTTTCTGTCATGTGCTTGTCGCCTTGTACTGCCATAAATCCTGTTTCATCGGTGATGTCGTCGCCAATAAAGATAGGACAAAGCCTATTGTTAGCCTGAAATTTTTTTAGTAAGGTCAAAATCGCACTGCCTTTATCGGCGTCTTTAGGCGCGATTTCCCAGACATATTTACCTTGTTTTACTATCCAATCACCATGGTTTTTTACGATTGTGGTTATAATGCGATAAGCGATATCGGCTAAGGCGGGATTTTGACGATAATGTAGGGCAACAGAATAGGGCTTGTCTTCTATGATAAAATCGTCATAGCGCAAGCAAGAGCGGATAAGCGCTTGTTTTATAGCAGCAAGCTCAACGCTGTCGACGGATGAAACGCTCATATTATTATTAGATTCGTTATCTTCAAAGTCTATTTCTAGTCCATGCGTTGCGGCGATGGGTAAGCTTAGCGGCGCCAGCATTTGCTTTGCTTCGGCTAGACTGCGCCCAGTAACAGCAGCGATTTTGACGCCATAATCTTGTATGTTTTGTAAAAGTGTTAAAGTGGTAGCGGGGATAAAGCTGTCTTTCGGGTTCAAGGTGAAACTAGCAAGCGTGCCGTCGATATCTAAAAACAAGCAGTAGCGCTGCTGATGAGAGAGATAATCAGCGAAGTGATTTGGCGCAACGTATATAGGACATCTGATAAGGGCGCTATTTGCTGGGACGCTTCTTCCTGAAGTCACATGTTATCCTTATTTTAACGTGTCAGTTATATGATGCTCTAAAACGGGTATCTTTTAATCGAAGTTAAGCAATTAAGTTAAGTAATGAAGGCTAAGTCATTAAAGTTAAGTAAATAAAAATTATTAACGAAGCTTAGCAATTAAGCTTCCTCATAAGTTTGCCATAAAGTCCATCTTACTACGATGGACAAAATATGGTATTTAGTATAAGTTTTTTTAGTATCTGTCTTTTAATTTACAAAAATCATTAGGAAAAAATTATGCATATCAGCGCAAATTTCGATGCCGGTAATATTGAGGTTATCAATGCAGAAGATCAAACCAACATTCAATTGGCGATTCGTCCAGACGTGGGCGGAGAGTTTTTTCAGTGGTTTAACTTTCGTTTATCAGGCGAAGTTGGCGAGCAGTACGTACTCAATATTATGAATGCAGGGAAGGCCTCCTACCTTGCAGGCTGGGAGGATTATCAAGCGGTGGCTTCCTATGATCGCGAGTATTGGTTCCGTCTGCCAACCTCTTATAAGGATGGTAAGTTAACGATAACGGCAGAGCTTGCGTGCGAAAGTATTCAAATTGCGTATTTCGCTCCCTATAGCTATGAGCGTCATCAAGACTTGTTAGCGGCGGTGCAAGTGCATCCGCTCGCGTGTTTGGAGCATTTGGGCGAAACGCTTGATAAACGCGACTTAACCTTAGTAAAAGTAGGTAATGGTGATAGCAAGAAGCGCAGTATTTGGATTACGGCGCGCCAGCATCCGGGCGAGACAATGGCTGAATGGCTGGTTGAGGGGCTATTGAACAGTTTGTTAGACGAGGATAGTGCCACGGCTAAGTTGTTATTGGAAAAAGCCAATTTTTATATCGTACCGAATATGAATCCTGATGGCAGTGTGCGCGGGCATCTGCGTACCAATGCGGTAGGGACGAATCTAAACCGTGAATGGGCAAACCCAAGCTTAGAAAAAAGCCCTGAAGTGTTTCATGTCATCAATAAAATGGAAGAAACGGGCGTGGACTTGTTTTATGACGTGCATGGCGATGAAGCGCTGCCGTATGTGTTCCTTGCCGGCTCGCAGGGCACGCCAAGCTATAACGACCGCCTTGCCCATCTACGTGATAAATTCTCAGAAGTCTTAAAATTGGCCAGTACCGATTTTCAGTCTGAATTTGGTTATGACATTGATGCGCCGGGCACAGCAAATATGACGATTGCCACCCACTGGGTAGCCGAGCGTTTTGATTGCCTTGCCAACACTTTAGAGATGCCATTTAAAGAGAATGCCAATTTACCTTTTGAAGATACAGGTTGGTCACCTGAGCGTTCTATTAAATTAGGGGAAGCTTCATTGGTCGCTATGCTGGCGGTCGTTGATGAGTTGCGTTAGTCATAAACTTTTTGTGAGTTAATCAGATGGTTTCATGACAATAATTTAATAGTGATGGTTTAATTGGCAGGGTTGAATTGCTTAGAGCAGCGGCTTAAACACTCAGTTTTTAGCTTTTGCTCTAGGCAATTATAAGGTTATTAAATGGCGGGTAGCAGTAATTTTGCATTCTTATTTATAAAATATAACACCGATTATTTTCTATAGACTACATCAGATAATGATTTTGCACATAGTCAATGCATAGCTCATAAAAAGCTTGAGCAGCCACAGAGATGGTTTTGTCCGCACGTTTAAAAATACCAATTTGTCTGTCTAAAGATGGCTCCAGCAACTTTATCCAGACCAGCTCGGGCTCATTAGCTGGGAAAGCCAGTTTTGGTAGGGTAGTGATGCCCAAATCATTCCTTAATAATGAAAACAAGGAGGTAATATTTTCTACTGTATAACGCGCTTTACGATTTAGGGCTTCAGCAGGCGTGTTTTCAAGTAATCTACAAGTGCCATTATAAATAAAGGGCTGCGACATCAGTTGTTGCCAATGTAATCCTGATGTTTGGTTTGACTCGCCGTTTTTGTTTAACTGGTTTAACTCATTGCTTTTTAAGCAAACCACGCCGATAGGGTCTGATATAAGCGGCGTAAAATCAATGTCAGCTTGATCGATACTGGTGCAATTGCCCAATGCCAAATCCACTTCACCCGTCAGTAAGCGATTCGCCACACCCACCGCATTATCGTCTATCAAGACAATTTCGATATCAGGATATTTTTTAGAATAAGCAACCAAAACGCTTGGCAGCAGCTTTGTGACCAGTGATGGTACGCTTGCAATCCTAATCTTACCTTTTTCTCCAGCTGCAATCGCTTGCAAATCATCTTCTAACGTTTGATAAATGCTCAGGAACTGCTGAATTTTGGGTACACAGCTTTCACCAAACGGCGTCAGTGTCGCTTTATTGCCAACTTCAAATAAGCTTTGGTTCAATGTCTTTTCTAACTCCTTTATCGATGCAGATATAGCCGCTTGCGAGCGATTGGCGCGACTGGCAGCCGCTCGAAAACCGCCATCTTCTACCACGATTAAAAAATGACGTAATTGTTGTAATTTCATAATATTGGCTACCTTTATAAGCGTTGCTTACTGTTTAATTTTACGCACTTTCATAACGTCATAAGTCGTTAAATTAATACAAATCTAAGTGATAGATTAAATCTATCATATTTAATATTTAATTAGTTAGATTTATCGTATGTAAATGGGTAGCATAAGGATTAGAAATAAAGGATTGATAAAGCCACCTACGACAAGGATTGAAAAAATGAGCACTCACTCAACCAAACAAGCGGTTAATACCGCACTTTATGCCTCAAAATCGCCACTTGAGTGGGCAATCACCAATAATGGCACGTTATACACCGCGCAAATTCCTATTGATGGAAACGGTGAGGTAGTCGCAGCTGGCATCGAAGCGCAAACCCGCCAAACCCTTGATAATTTAAAGCACACCTTAGAATGTGCTAACAGTAGTATGGATGCGGTATTACAAGTGCTCATTTATGTCACTGACCGCGACTATCTAAAAACCGTCAACCAAGTCTATGCAGAATATTTCAAGGCGCCTTACCCCAACCGCGCAGCTTTAGTCATCTCAGGCTTGGCACGAGAAGAAATGCTGGTCGAATTGGTCGTTTACGCGGCTGTGCCTTAAGATTAAACGCTAATTTATAAGCGTTAGACGGTTTTTATCACTTAATTTCATTGTATGTTTTTAAATAAACGCACCCAAACTCTTTATAAAGGATGTTGTTATGTCAACTCAAGCGCTCAAACAAGACCCAAAAAAATCGCTTTATATCAACGGTGAATGGCAGGCAGGTAGCGATACCATTGCCAATATTAACCCCTCTGATATCACAGAAACGATTGGTGAATTTGCTCAAGCCAGCAGTAAGCAAGTACAAGATGCGATCGCTGCCGCGCGCCGTGCCCAGCCAAAGTGGGAAGCGGTACCGTTGGAAAAAAAGCAAGCTATCTTGCAAGCGATTGGCGATGAGATGATTGCGCGCTGTGATGAGCTAGGTACTTTATTATCACGCGAAGAAGGCAAGCCGTTTGCGGAAGGTCGCGGTGAGATTTATCGCGCAGGGCAGTTCTTTCACTATTATGCCGCCGAAGTGCTGCGCCAAATGGGCGACCTTGCTGATTCAGTCCGCCCTGGCGTCAAAGTTGAAGTCACCCGCGAAGCTGTCGGTGTCGTCGCTATTATCTCACCTTGGAACTTTCCAACGGCGACCGCGGTATGGAAAATCGCCCCAGCGTTGGCCTTTGGTAATAGTGTGATTTGGAAGCCTGCCAATTTAACGCCAGCCAGCGCCGTTGCTTTAGCAGAAATCATTCACCGTCAAGGCTTGCCAGAAGGTACGTTTAACTTAGTGCTCGGTGGCGGCTCATCAGTTGGCGATGCGCTTATCAATTCAAAAGATATCGATGCAGTCAGCTTTACCGGTTCAGTAGAAACCGGCCGCAAAGTTGCGGCGGCAACGGCGCCTAACTTTGTGCGTTGCCAACTTGAGATGGGCAGTAAAAATGCCTTGGTTATCGCTGATGATGCCGATTTGCAAGTGGCTATTGATGCGGCGGTTGCTGGCGCGTTTGGTGGCTCAGGTCAGAAATGTACCGCATCCTCACGTTTGATTGTGATGGACGGTATTCATGATGCGTTCGTCGATGGCGTGATTGCAAAAATGAAAACCTTAAAAGTCGGTCATGCGCTGGATGACGGTATCTTTATGGGTCCTATCGTTGATGACAAGCAGCTAGCGTCTAACATGGATTGGATTGAAAAAGCCAAGCAGGCTGGTGCCAATTTAGCCTTTGGTGGCGAGCGTCTAGAGATGGCCCATGACGGCTATTATATGTCGCCAACCTTGTTTACCGATACTGATAATAGCTGGGATATCAACCAAGAAGAAGTATTTGCGCCGCTCGCTTGCGTCATGCGTGTCAAGAATTTAGAAGAAGCCATTGCCATGACCAATGACACGCGTTTTGGCTTAACCGGCGGCATCATCACCCAAAGCTTGCGTAACAGCTCGCTATTTAAAGAACAAGTGCAAGCGGGCTGTGTCATGGTCAATCTGGCGACAGCAGGTACCGATTATCATGTGCCGTTTGGTGGTCGTAAAGAGTCGAGCTTTGGTCCGCGTGAGCAAGGCCAATATGCCAAAGAGTTTTATACCATCGTCAAGACGGCTTATCAAAAAGCGTACTAAGCAAAATCACTATAGAGTTGGTCACTTAGTGGCTCTAGCGTAGAAGGAAGTATGGCTGGGATAAATTTTTTGTAGCCTCGGCGAGCATGGCGAACAGCAAGCGAAAAAAAATTATACCAGTTATGTGTCGGTATTTATGGCACTGCTTTATTTTATATCGACACCATTTTAAAAAGTATAAAAAGGGAATTTGATATGTACCAAGACCATATCGTCATTGACGGATTGCAGTATAGCCACTGGGATCGAGACTACTTTAAGATGCTACAAGCCAGCGGTATCGACGCGGTACATGCGACCTTGGTCTATCATGAAGATGCGCGCCAAACCCTGACGCGCTTTAGCGAATGGCATAGGCGCTTTGAGCAAAATAGCGATTTGATTTTGCCCGTTTATTTGGTCGCTGATATTAAGACTGCAAAGGAGCAAGGCAAAGTCGGTATCTTTTTTGGCGCGCAAAACTGCTCACCTATTGATGATGAGATTGGCTTAATTAGCGTCATGCGCCGTTTGGGATTGCTGATTATGCAACTAACTTATAACAACCAAAGCTTGCTAGCGACCGGCTGTTATGAGCAAAACGATAGCGGTGTGACACGTTTTGGTCAACAAGCCATCAAAGAGATGAATCGCGTCGGCATGATTATCGATATGTCACATAGCGCTGAGCAATCAACGCTTGAGGCTATTGAGATATCGAGCCGTCCAATTTGTATCAGCCACGCCAATCCAACCACAGCACATGATGCCTTACGTAATAAATCCGATACGGTCATTAGCGCCTTAACCCAAGCAGGTGGTCTGTTGGGTTTTAGCTTATATCCCTTCCATTTGCCGAATGGTAGCAACTGTACGCTTGATGATTTTTGTCGCATGATTGCTGATTGTGCCGATAAGTATGGCGTAGAGCATTTAGCCATTGGCAGTGATTTGTGCTTAAACCAGCCACAAGCGGTGCTTGAATGGATGCGCAATGGACGTTGGTCAAAGGCCATGGATTATGGTGAAGGCAATGCCAACAATTCAGGCTGGCCGGACACCTTGCCGTGGTTCGCTGGCAAGGACGGTATGGAGAACATCTACAACGGTTTGCTCAAACATGGTTTTGATGACACAGACGCTGGCAAGATTATCGGACAAAACTGGTTTAATTTTCTTGAGGCTGGCATCAAGCCTTTAACCTAAGTGCTCACGCGATAGTGGGTGTTAGATAACATTAAATAGCATGTAAACCAGAAACATTAAAGTATGGACAGGTGCAATAACACAATTTAGATGTAACGCTAATTTAAATGACGCAAGATTATCATATGGAGCCACATCATGGCCTACTTAAAGGGACTTAACCGAAATAATGAGCATGGACGCTCGCATAATACTGTAAAAGTACATGAGGATTTGAACCAAGACTCATCTGATACCTTAGGGCTCTATAATCCAGCGTTTTGGTACAGCGGCGGCTTTATCATTGTCTTTGTGCTGATGGCAATTTTTGCCGAAGAGCGCCTAGCAGAAATAGTCAATATAGGTTTTGTCTGGTCGGCTAAAGTCTTTGGGCCGTTTTGGCAAATCTTATTGTTAGCTACTTTTGTGATTGCTTTAGCAGTTGGGGCAGGCCGCACAGGACGGGTCATTTTAGGTAATCTGCCTAAGCCTGAAATGGATAGCTTTAAATGGATGGCGATTCTATTTTGTACACTGCTTGCGGGCGGCGGTGTCTTTTGGGCGGCCGCTGAACCTATTGCGCATTTTGTATCGGCACCGCCTCTTTACGGCGAATTTGCTGATATCCAACAACGCGCTATTAATGCACTTTCGCAATCCTTTATGCACTGGGGTTTTTTGGCGTGGTCGATTGTCGGTAGCTTGACCGCCATTGTGGTGATGCATCTGCATTATGACAAAGGCTTGCCGCTCAAACCTCGTACGCTTTTGTATCCTATGTTTGGCGAGCGCGTACTCACGGGTCAAACGGGCGCGATTATCGATGCTTGCTGTATCACATTATGATGGGCGTCACAGCTTTGCAGTCTTTTATTGTCATTACCGCGGTGCCGGTATCTTTCATTCTCCTACCGTCGTTATGGAATGGTCCCAAAATTGCGCAACAAATGGCGCGCGACCAAGACCTTTATCGTCCTAACCGTGTTGAGACGGCTCATAAAATTGCGGAAGAAAAACTTGCTACTCAAGAGATTGTGAAAAAAATCGATTGAATGCATCATTAATAAAGCGCATAACTTATTTGCACATTAAAGTCATAAATAATAGTGAGTCTTTAAAATTGCCCGATAAGTGATGAGCTTGAGATATATTTAAGGTGATAGTTATATGGAACATACTTTGCCAAACAGCGAAATGCTGAAAAATGCCAAGCTAGACGCGGTCAGCTTTCGTACCCCCGATGTGGTGATGCACTCTGAAAGACTGGGCGCGATGCACCAAACGCGTATCAGTTTTGTGCGTACGCTATTGCGTAAAATCGATCAAGAAAATTGGACACTCAGTAAGCATCTTTGGGATTTAGATGATGACGGCTACGGACAAGTGATTTATCGTTTGAAAACGCCGGAGCATATTTATCATTTGGTGGTATTTTGCAATCAAATCGCTGATGAAGAGCGTAATGACCGCGTGATTGCGCAAAAGTGGGATGTGACCTTTGCTTTGGTTTACGGCGAAATCGGCGATGAGCTATTAGCAAATCTAAAAGTTAATGTGCCACTACAAGAAGCCGGTCGCAACTCAAACATGGTCATGGTACTGGCTCGTGCTAATAAAAGCGTGCGCGTCTTTGATCATGTTGTCAGCGCACTTGCCGATGGCAAACAGCCTGATTTAGAAGTACTAGCCAAAGTCGGTTATATCTTGCGCACCACCGCGGTTTATGGCAATGGTAAGTTTGGTATTTACGATTTCAAACCTCTAGATCATAGTGAAGATTTTAACCAATCTTTTCGCGCGCAGATGTGTGCGGTGTATCTTATCCGAGAATTTAGTCTTGATTGGGTGGATTATTTGGCGAAGAAAAGAGGTGGTAATAAGGCTGTCAGCCTACATCCAGAGATTAAACGCTACTTAGGTATCGGTAATGCCACCGGTCTTGGTATGGCGCCTTATTTGATCAATCATCCTTGTGTGGTGGATCAATGGTTAAGTACGCGTGAAGCGGCATTGCAAGCGGTATTGGTTTGCGATATCGACTTTGAAGCCGATGATAATCAAATAGCGCAATTTTCAACCTTGATGAGTCGCGCCATTCAGCATTTTTCAGAAGTCGTTACCATCAATGAGCCACAAATTATGCTTAACCATACGATTGTGACGGAGCTAACCCAATTACAAAGCAAGCTGACATCTGAGCTGAAAAAATGTAACACGTGGGCGGATTTTTTACAGCGCAACGATCATCTCAGTTTTGAGAGCCAAGAGGTTATTATCTCTTTTATGATGGAGCTATATCCTGAGCGTGTGGATGGATTTGCCGGCCAAGTAAATGCTGATGAAACCATGTCATTGCCTAGTGGTAAAGTGGTTCAAGACTTAATTGAAGTATTGGAAGCGCGTTATCAGTGGGCGATTAGTATTGATTTTTCTGCCGAAGAGAATGTCTATTGGTTTTGGTATCGCTCTGAAGATAAAGAAGAGCCGAGAATGGGCGTGCGCGGCCAAGAGCATGGCGATGATAAAGAATTTTTGTTAGATATCGGCCGCCAAGCGAATACCCTGTATTTAGCACTAAAACAAGCTAATTCTCAGCAGCTATTGTCTGAATTCATTTTAACCCAGCCAAAATACCGCATCATCGCCCGACGCGTCTGGACGTTGGGTCATAAAAAGATGGGTGACATTCAGATTAATGTCTTGCAAAAAACCGCACTACCGATGCATTTATTGCGCTGTAAATTGTCCATGTTTGGGGCCACCAAGTTTGATCCGAGATCCGATCGTTGGGTACGCGTGACCCTGTTCCAAGGCGCGCCATTATTCGATGAAGTAGATAGCGATGAATGGCTATTTCCTCTTGTACCAAAAATACATGACTTATCAACTTTACCATTAGCCGCCCAATAAGGAGTATCAAGACATTATTGTATCGCACAATGAAATCGTGACCATGGTCAATAAAGCTTTTTTAGGGTTGCAGCGTGAAGTAGGCGAGGCAGATCTGATCGCCTCTATGGTGGCTGAGCTACAGATGGCGGGGCTTAATGGTGTTTTGCATTTTAATAATGCCAGTCCGTTTATTTTATCTGAGCGCGATATGCCTATCGATATTGTGCATCAAGCAGAGGGTGAGGTTGTTTTAGATTTGTATGGTAGCAGTCTGGTTTGTCATCTGCCTGCCGTGATGGACTATGCGCTTGAAAAAATGGGCGATCGCGAGCATTTTAAAATCTATCTAAAAAACTGTCATAACCGCTGGCTAGCCTACAGCGAGCTTGCAAAACTGGCCTCAAAAGGGTTTGCATGTCTCGCTAAATGGGATAATGGTAGCGCTCCTAAGCATACGGTATTCACTTTAGATAAAAGGTTTGTTTATCCTGATTTGTATTTTTTTAATGAGGCGCAGGACAACTACAATACCAATGATATGGTGATTGAATTATCGACGGCTAACTTTGATATTGAGCAGGATATTCAGCATTTTGATCGTAAGATTTCGACGGATGAATTGTTTGAAACCCATCAGCGCGCTTGGAAAGAAGGCATTTATGTCGATGATGAGCAGTGGGCGACGCTCAAAAAAGCGCGGCGGCAATATTGGTCGAAGATAATGAGACGTCAAATAAAGGGGCTGGGGGTGTATAAGAGATAAAGTCCAGTCTATATAAATAATCGCTGCTTATTCTATTAATGGAGGATAAGCAGTGACGCAGTCCTCAATCCTTTCTCTATATCCTATGCAAGATCTCATCGCTTTTCTTATCAAGAGCACTGTTATAGCCGCTGCTTTAAATATTGTTATTTGCAGATTGTTTTTAGGGCGTGTCTTCAATTCAATCGATGGACATCTAAATGGGCTAAAAATGGCTAAATTTTGCCAAACTTCATCAAATAGCTAGGTAATATCCCGATATTAACGGCGCTATTTTCCTTGTTTGACTGCAATTTATCTCATTTTTATCACCATTTTTAAAATGAAGACACGCCCTAGTACTGCCCTTTTGTTTTTTCTTAAAAATTGTCAAATAAATTATCTGTGAAAATTTCAAAGTGGGAGAATGACAATATTGTAATCTTAACGTCACCTGTTAGTCAGAAGGATTCATGTATCATGCATGTATGATGATAGTGTCGTGATATCGGGTCAAACGCTTAACGTATTGCTCCAAATTTAAAAATGAAAGACAGCTCTTTTTGATTATAAATATCACATGCGACATTAAACAATAAATGACGAGAGGGTATGTATGAAACCTGATAACCATAACTTAACTTTTAAGCAGCATAAATTGTTTGGTGCGCTTATCCTACTGACAGTGACATCGTCGTTATTTGCTTGTAACGACACCAATACCACTGCTGCAACCACAGCGCCTGTAGAGACGGCAACAGACAGCCAGAATTCAAAAGTCCAAACGTCTAAAACTGAGTCGACGAGCTCTAGCAGTAACAGTGATGCGCTGAGAAACGTCTCTGCGACGGTTTATAAAGATGCCAATTGTGGCTGCTGTAAGGAGTGGATTAGCCATGCCGAACATCACGGTATGACTGCGGCGGGACAAGATGTCGCCGACTTAGCAGTTTTTAAAGAACGCTATGGTGTCCCGAGCAATATGCGCTCTTGTCACACGGCGGTCACGAGCGACGGTTATGTATTCGAAGGTCATGTGCCTGCCAAGTATATAGCCCAGTTTTTAGCCAATCCGCCAAGCGAGGCTATTGGTCTTGCCGTACCCGGTATGCCAATGGGTAGCCCCGGGATGGAGTACCAAAATAAATTTTCACCTTATCAAGTGATGCAAATCAACAAAGACGGTAGCACAGCGGTATATGCTGAGGTTGATAGCGCCAATGCCCAGTTATAGCTGAAAAGGATGATTTTTACTGTCCATCGCTAACTTATTAATAATAAGGAAATTATGTAAAGAGAAAGTATTTACATCAGAAAATTCTTATACCACCTGAGAAAAGATAGGATTAAACCATTATAGATCTCTATTTATGAGGCCTATAATGGCTTTTTTGAATAAGTATGAGAGCGTGGCAAACTCTTGACTAGAAAAGATAGGCATAAACTGTTTTTAATACAAGTAACGGCGCTTAAGAAAGATGTATAACTAAGTATATATAAAGGCCTTGAAGAGGGGTTAATTGAGAAAATTTTTTTGTCTATTTATTAATATTATTACTCATGCCGGCCAGCATCAGTTGTTTGCTGGACGATTTGTTCGACTTGCATAAAATCTGTATGCCGCACATCTTTGCCGCTGGTGTAAAAAATGACCAGTTCAGCAATGTTTTTAGCGTGATCGCCCACCCGTTCTAAGGCGCGTAATACCCAAAGTATGTTAATCACTTTGGACACATGGCGGCTGTCTTCCATAATATAGGTCATCAAGGCTCGAGTGGCAGATTGGTACTCTTCATTAACCACTGTATCACTTTGCAATACCGAAAACGCTTGCTGAGGATTCATATGCGAAAAGGCGTCAATCGCATCAAGCAGCATCAGGCGCACCTGATTGGATAAATGCTGAACCTCTGAATAGCCTCTTGGAGATGCACCATTTTTAATCAATTTGCAGGCCATACGGGCAATTTTTTCTGCTTCGTCACCGACACGCTCAAAATCAACAATGCCTTTACTAAGCGCCATGACTAAACGCAAATCATTGGCAGCTGGTTGGCGTTTGGCGACCAACAAAATGATTTGCTCATCGATTTTAATCTCTAGCTGATTGATCAGATGATCATCTTCAATCACTTTTTTCGCGGTCGCCTCATCTGCAGCTATCAAGGCGCGTGTCGCAACCATGACTTGCTCTGCTGCCATGTGACCCATTTGCATAAACAGCTCAATCACGTCATGTAAGTCATTATCAAAACTCTTTGATAAATGCTTTGCCGTTATCGCCATGCTTGCTTCCTTAATCGTATTGGTGTTGCTCATAAAAATATTGCCAAAATGAGTAGCGTGATAAATGACTGCTAGAAATGATTGCTTTAAGCGAACAGCGACTTAGCCATAACGACCGGTAATATAATCTTCAGTCGCTTTTTGTGCTGGGTTGGTGAATATTTGATCTGTTTCCCCCATTTCTACCATGTCCCCCAAATACATATAAGCGGTGTAGTCGGAGACGCGCGCGGCCTGCTGCATATTGTGGGTGACGATAGCAATGGTATAGTCGTTTTTTAAATCGGTAATCAAATCTTCAATCGCGCCAGTGGATATAGGGTCAAGCGCGGACGTTGGCTCATCTAATAGCAAGACTTCAGGTTTCGTTGCTACTCCGCGGGCAATACAAAGTCGCTGCTGTTGACCGCCAGATAATGACAATCCTGACGCTTTGAGTTTATCTTTGACTTCCAGCCATAACGCCGCCTTTTTGAGTGCCCACTCGACACGTTCATCCATCTCTGCTTTGCTGAGCTTTTCATAGAGACGGACGCCAAATGCGACGTTGTCATAAATGGACATCGGGAAGGGTGTAGGTTTTTGAAAAACCATACCGACACGCGCACGCAGCAAATTAACATCGGTATCTTTTGCCAAAATATTTTGGCCATCAAGGGTAATTTGACCTTCAGCATGCATACTCGGATACAAGTCATACATACGGTTAAAGGTACGTAGCAGCGTTGATTTACCGCAGCCTGAGGGACCAATAAAAGCGGTGACCTTTTTTTCTGGAATATCGATATTGATGTTTTTTAATGCTTGAAAATCGCCATAATAAAAGTCTAAATCGCGAATGGTAATCTTGGCAGGCGGCATATTGTCGGGCATGTCCGCCATGGTTTGCTTGATAAGATGGGCAATATCTGGCTGTTTATGCTGACCATTGTTAAACATAGCGTCATCCAGTAAACGGCGTTTGCTGCTGGTATCTGTCATCGGCTTAGTCGCTTTTCTCTCTAATAAATCAGTCATAATGGTATCCATCTGTTTTAAAGTTTTATTAAATGGGGGTGTTTTTTTACTATTAGCTGTGCTTCTGTTAGCCTTGAATTATCTGCTATGGTCTTTGCCACCGATAAAGCGCGCCGCAATATTTAAGAATAATACTGTCGCGGTAATGAGTAGCGCCGCCGCCCAAGCCAGTGCATGCCAGTTATCATAAGGGCTCATCGCAAACTGATAAATCGTGTTGGGTAAGTTGGCCATTGGCTCACTCATATCGGTACTAAAGTATTGGTTGTTTAGCGCGGTAAATAGCAAGGGCGCGGTTTCACCGGTAATACGCGCAAAAGCGAGCAGCACACCGGTAGTCAGACCGGCTTTGGCAGCCTTCAGGGTCACGGTACTGACCAGCTTCCATTTTGGCGTACCCAATGCATAAGCCGCTTCGCGTAGTGTATTAGGTACAAGGTTTAGCATGTTTTCCGTCGTACGCACGACAATAGGAATCACAATTAGCGCCAACGCTAATGCACCAGCCCAACCCGAAAAGCTCTGTCCTTTGACCATCAAGGCATAAATAAACAAACCAATCACAATGGATGGGGCAGACAATAAAATATCATTTAAAAATCGGGTGACTTTACCCAACATACTGCCCTGTGAAAATTCTGCTAAATAAATGCCCGCCATCATGCCGATTGGCGCACCAATCGCTAAGCCCGAAAAAGCCAACATTGCTGAGCCAACAATGGCATTACGTAGACCACCTTCGCCCATCGGTGGCGGGGTATCTGCCATAAAGACAGGCATCTCGATTAAACCTTGCATGCCTTCAACAAACAACGTCATCAAAATCCAAATCAGCCAAACCAAACCAAATACAAGCGCTGATAAAGCAAAACCAAGTCCCAGTCTATTGATAAAACGGCGCTTGTTATAAAGCCGCTTGTTGTATCGATCTTCAAAGCGTACAGAAGACTGGTTTGGTTCGGCAGTTTGAGTGGTGACTGGTGCGAAAGTCATGAAGTGTTTGTCCTTCTTAGGTCAAATAATGGCTGCAAATAACGTGTCTTAGTTCGTTTTGGCTTGTTTTTTTGGCTATTTAGAATAGTGTGTTCAATTGCCTGCTTTTTGGTCAATACGCATGAGCATGAGTTTAGATATTGATAAAACGATAAAGGTAATGACAAACAGGATTAACCCTAAATGTAATAATGACGCGAGATGCAGCTCACTTGACGCTTCGGCAAACTCGTTGGCCAGCGCTGAGGTAATGGTCACCCCAGATGTGAATAGACTTGGGCTAATATTAAAGGCATTACCAATTAAAAAGGTCACGGCCATCGTCTCGCCAAGCGCTCGACCCAGTCCCAAAATCACGCCACCAACCACACCTGCTTTGGTATAAGGTAAGATGATTTTAAACATCACCTCCCACGTGGTTGCGCCCATGCCGTACGCGGACTCTTTTAGCAGGTCTGGCACCACAGAGAAAACATCGCGCATGGTGGCAGCGATAAAGGGAATAATCATAATTGCCAGTATTAACGAGGCGGTAAACATACCCAGTCCCATCGGCGCACCGGCAAAAACTTTACCAATAATAGGTAGGGGGCCAATATTTTCAATAAACCAAGGTTGAATATGATCACCAAAAAACGGTGCAAAGACAAACAAGCCCCACATGCCATAGATGATAGAAGGAATGCCTGCCAGCAGCTCGATAGCAATACCCAATGGCTTTTTCAAAAAATTGGGACAAAGTTCCGTTAAAAAGATAGCAATCCCAAAGCTGACTGGTACGGCAATACAGATAGCGATGAGTGAAGTGACCACCGTACCGTAAATGGGTGCAAGCGCACCGTATTGATCGTTCACCGTATCCCAGTTATTACTGGTATAAAATCCCAAACCGAACTCAGTGATACTTGGCCATGCACCGACAATCAATGACAGCATGATGCCGCCAAGCGACAAGAGCACCAAGATTGCAAATGCTTTAGTGGCATTAACAAAAACCGCGTCAAAGCGTTTTTGTTTTGCCAGTTGGGATTTTAGGTCTGCCATAAAAGCCTCTGTTGTTTATCGCTCTAACTTTTCATTATGTTAATGATTAACTGTGTTAACGCTTGCTAGTGTGAAAGCTTGATTGTAAAAAACCTTAGGGGTTTTAGCTTTAGCGTCTTACCGTAATAAACTGTATCATCTAACGACCGAATCTTAAGTTCACTACGGCTAAGACGTCACCAAGCAAACACGCTTTTCAGTATTTGCTTGATGGCATTAGTTAGCTTATTCTCGACTGGCTTCTTCTCGAATTAATAAGCTTCGAATTAAAAAGCTTCGAGCTACTGTGCTGAGGTATAGACAGGCTTACCTTCGCTGTCTACCACCTCGTTCCATTTCGCCTTAAATAAAGCCACGGCCGTATCTGAAAAAGGCACATAATCAAGACTCATCGCGTCATCATCGCCTTGAGCATAAGCCCAGTCAAAGAAGTTAAGGACACCTGCCACTTGTTTGGCATCTTGCGGTTGTTTATGGACTAAGATAAAGGTCGCAGCAGCGATAGGCCATGCTTGATCGGTCTCAGAGTTGGTGATGACTTTATAAAAGCCTTCTTGCTTTGACCAATCGATGTCACCAGCGGCGGCGAATGTCTGCGCAGATGGTTGCACGACGTTGCCAGCGGCATTTTTTAGAGCAACGTGTGCCATGCTGTTTTGCTTAGCATAAGCGTATTCAACGTAGCCGATAGAGTTTTTCATACGCGTCACATAGCTTGACACGCCTTCGTTACCTTTACCGCCAGCACCGGTTGCCGAGGTTGGCCATTTCACGGTTTTATCGACGCCAACGCTGTCTTTCCAATCGTTTGACACTTTGGCTAAATAATCGGTAAAGTTAAAAGTTGTGCCCGAACCGTCTGAGCGGAACACTGTGGTAATGGCGGCGTCAGGAAGGCTTAAGTCAGGATTCATAGCTTTGATGGCAGGGTCATTCCAGTTGCTGATTTTACCAAGATAGATGTCAGCGAGCATTTTTCCATCGAGCTTCAATTGACCAGGCGCAACGCCATCGATATTGACGATAGGTACCACGCCGCCGATAACGGTCGGGAATTGAATCAGACCGGCTTCCTCTAATTCCGCTGGCGTCATCGGCGCATCGGACGCGCCAAAATCCACCGTTTTTGCGACGATTTGTTTGATACCGCCCGATGAACCAATCGACTGATAGTTCACTTGACCGCCTGTTGCTTTATTGTAGGCATCTGACCATTTAGCATAGATAGGCTGCGGGAAAGAGGCGCCAGCGCCGGTGATATTCATCGACACATTGTCTGTTGATTGGACGTCTGTCGACTGAACGTTTGCGGTGTCGGTAGGCGCGGTGGTTGATTGCGCCGAAGTAGCGGGCTCATTGCTTTCATTACTATTGGGGGGTTGATTACAAGCAGCTAAGGTAAAGGTACTCGCGACTGCTAAAGCCATTAATGAATAACGCATTGTTTCTCCTAGAAAGTAATCAGATTTAAGTATGGGGCGTTTATGAATAACAATGTCGCTGCCCAGGTTTTTAGTAATGTATTGCTAACGATGTTTGGTTAGCAAGGTTTTGCTACAAAGACGCTCGGTAGTCAATGAGCACATTGTGCCGAGCAAATATGACAGTTTGATGAAATAAGACATTTTTATGAAAAAAGTTGGTCAATTAAAAACGCAGCCCAATAAAGCAGTCGTTTAAGGGGATTGCGGCTGCTATCTAGCGCAAAATTCGTTATGATGAGCCGTTGGTTTTTTTTGGGGCGTAAGGGTTTAAGGCTAAGCGTTCAAAGCACAGCGCTTAAAGTATAGGGCTGAAAGTACAGTGTTTGAGCTGCAATGTTTAAGGCGCAGCATTTAACGTATCGAGTCACTGTGTCATCAAACTGTCATAATTAAGCCGTTTAATGGGCAGACGTTGATAAGGGCTTAGTATTTTTGTTTTCCAATTTTTTGTCTTTCAATAATGAGGCGATGGTATGCGCAATGAGCAGATTTTGATTGTCGAAGATGAACCTGCAATTCGTGAGATGGTGGTAATGACGCTAGAGATGGCGGGCTTTGAGAGTTTACAAGCGGCTGACGTCGCAGAAGCGCATCAACAAGTGGTGGATCATAGACCCGCGTTGATTTTGCTAGATTGGATGTTACCGGGTGATAAAAGTGGTATTGATTTTTGCCGTATGCTTAAAAATGATGAGATGTTGGCTGAGATACCCGTGATTATGCTGACGGCCAAAAGTGAGGAAGATAGTAAGGTTCATGGGCTTGATGCGGGCGCTGATGACTATATGACCAAACCCTTTTCAACGCGTGAATTAATCTCCAGAATCAAAGCCGTATTACGCCGTAGTCGTGCGCTTAGTAGCGATAAGCCAATTGAAATAGGCAAGCTTAGCCTCGATCCTAAAAGCCAGCGTATCACCGCTGATAATAAAGTCATTGATATCGGACCGACAGAATATCGCTTGCTGGCGTTTTTTATGAGTCATCCCGAGCGTGCTTATACGCGCACCCAGCTGCTAGATCAGGTCTGGGGCGGCAATGTCTATATCGAAGATCGTACGATTGATGTGCACATCCGGCGTTTACGCAAATTACTACAGCCTTATGGTTGCAGTGCCTTGATTCAAACGGTTCGCGGTACCGGTTATCGGTTTTCGAGTCTGGTTGAATAACGCTATCGATTTTGAAAAATAGCCCATTATTTACAAGGCAGCTTACGAGGCAGGAAACCAGCGTTAAGAACATTCAGTGCCCAGAGGCATAAATATTTAGAATATTGAGTACTGAGAAGCATAAGTACTGAGAATATTTGGTGCTAAGAATAGTCAGTGCTAATAATAAGTGCTAAGCATCATACTGGTAATAAAAAAGAGAGAAACACATGATAACGCCAAGGGATATTGAGCAACAGGACATCGAGCAATACTCCACCGATCAGCTGAAAAAAATCAGAAGTGCCTTACGCGCACTGCGAGATGCGGTTATTTTGCTAAACGACGATGATGGTTTGGAGTGGTGGAATCAGGCCGCCGAGGATTTGTTATTGTTGCAGTCAGCGGATCATGGCAAAAGTATTTTTGACTTTATTAACGTCCCTGAGTTTCGGCAATACTATCAGAGCATGGTGACACCCAATGATGGTGTACATATGAAGTCATGGCAAGATCCTAACCGTTATCTTAAATGTGAGCTCACGCCTTTTGGCGATGAAAAGCTGCTGATTATTTATGATGTGACCCGCTTACAACACTTAGAGCAAATGCGCCGCGACTTTGTGGCAAATGTCTCGCATGAGTTACGAACGCCATTGACTGTACTGATGGGCTATCTGGAAAATTTCTCAGATCAGGAAGACATGCCGCGGCAATGGCGACGCGGCTTTGAATTAATGACGCAGCAGACCGCGCGCATGAATAGAGTGGTCAATGACTTGCTGCTGCTGTCTCGGATTGAAATCGAAGAGACACATGAGCTGCATTATATTGATATGACCAAGCTGCTCACGCATGTCTATGATGATGCGCAGGCTTACAACCAAGGATATGGCCATACGCTGCATTTACAGATAGATACCTATGATGGTCTTTACGGCTCGGAGATGTATTTGAACAGTGCGTTATCCAATTTGGTGATTAATGCGATTAAATACACGCCAAAAGCAGGTAATATCGTCATCAGCTGGGCAAAGACTGCAGAAGGCTGTCGGTTTGCCGTCAGTGATGATGGTATTGGTATTGCGCCACAACATGTCGCACGGTTGACCGAGCGTTTTTATCGAGTGGATAGCGGGCGCAGTCGTGCGACAGGTGGTACGGGGCTGGGGCTGGCGATTGTAAAGCATGTGTTATATCAATATGACACGACTTTGCAAATTGAATCGTCAGAAGGCAAAGGCTCGACATTTAGCGCCGTTTTCCCCGCCGCTCATATTCGTTCAGCTGTTATAGATTGAGTTTCTTACCTTTTAGCTTTTAGCCTTTAGGTTTATTATCGTTTACCTTCCTCGGTCAATTCAACATAGCGATTATGATAATTTAACAATACCTTTTAGGATGTGTATAGAATTCAAATGAGTGGCAACCAGATAAAGACACAAGCAAGCATTACCGCTGCTGCATAGCTATCTTTGAGCTTATGATATCGCGTGGCAATGCCCCTAAAATGTTTCAACCTAGCAAAAGCGTTTTCTACCAAGTGACGGCAACGATACAAATACCAGTCTAGTGTGTCATTGTTGCTGTTTTTAGAGTTCGACTTAACGGGTATGACTGATACCACCATGAACGCCAGATATTTGCTCAGGACGCAAGTTCTCTTTAAGCTTGTCTGTCACCCATGCCCAGAGGTCAGCCACAATAGTTGTGGCGTTGTTAGCCCGTCTGTCACAAGCCTTGTTATTAGCATACTTTGCTCGGTAACCTCGTAGGCTTTTATTACGCCTAAGCTCTCTTGATATGGTACTGGGACTTCTGTTTAACGCCCTCGCTATAAAATTAATACTATGTTTTGCCCCTTTAAGGGCATAAATCTGGTATCGTTCACCTAGGCTTAGATGTGTATAGCTCATGGTTGCAATCTCACTTTGGTCGGTGGATAAAAACTTTGATGCTAGCGCATCTAGGTCTTTTTTTCACCTTGCATTTGGTATTGCACTTCATGTGTTAATCTAAGTGATTATTTTCATGAGCTTTTGCCATTTACCGGTTTTACGCCAATAACGGTATTGATGATATATGCGAGACCAATGACCGAAATAAGAAGGTAAGTCTCGCCATGGACAGCCTACTCTTATGCGGTACAGCATGCCTTCAACGGTACGTCTTAGATTGGGCTTGTTATATACGTTAATTTGTCGCAATATAATAAATAGCTTGTGCCAAAGTTCATCGTTGAGCTTGGTGCGAGTCATAAGTGATGCCTTATTTCTTTGTTGTGGTAAACAGTAGAGTAAGGCGTTGCTTATGTTTTTCAATGGTTCCTCAATTCTATACAGCCCCTAGATTTTTTGCATCTTTCTGCTTCTCAACTTTATGCTGGTCTTCTGTGCTATCGACTTTCCAATAGCTGGATATGTATAAATGCGTTTTTGGTATTGAAAAATATGTTTTAAAGTGATGGCGCAGGGCGCGCATACTATGAAATTCACATGCTGCCCACACCGCAGGCTGGCCTGCTAGCCACGTAAGCGTTTTAACCCTTTCAAGTAATGGGCTGCTTTCGGTATTTGGATGTGAGTTGATCACCCAGTGAATGTCAACGTTGTCTGGTTTTTTGAGTAGTTGCTTATCCGCTTCACTGGTGACCTCAAGGACTGCATAGCCGCAGGCATCAGCAGGTAGCTGGGCAAGATTAACGCTAATGGCTGGTAGCGCTGTCATATCACCAACCAATAAAAACCAATCTGCCTCATTATTAATCAGCTTCTTTGGCCCTGGGCCGCCGACCAATATTTGCTCACCCACTTGGGCGTTACGTGCCCACATTGAAGCAGGCCCTTCAGCGTCATGCAAAGCAAAATCCACATCTATTTCATCCTCACGTTGTCCGCTAATGGTATAAGTGCGCATCAGTGGCCGAGCCCCATGGTCTTGAGGAAATATGAGTTTAATATAAGCGCTTTCTTGATCTTTTGGAAAGTCAAGCAGGCCAGTACCGCCAAGCGTGACGCGGTACATCTGTGGCGTGATGTATTTGGTACGAACAACATTCAATGTTCTTGGAGCGGGTTTTGCCATTTTAATGCCTTTCTTAATTTAAGTGTTTCATTTTTTAAGTTATCAGTTTAGATAGCGCCAGTATATAAAACGGACATTCTCTAGTAATGATAAGCTCTATATTGTTTAAAAGTTGGCCTTTAGACTGACGGACATCTGGCGCTCGGGTCCCATCCAGCAGTTATTACTATCGTAGCAAGTACCGACATAGGTTTTATCAAACAAATTATTGATACTAGCGCCAACGGTGAGCATCGGATGGATTTGATAGCTGCCACCAATATCTACCAAGGTCACACTTGGCAGCTCGTCTGAATTTTGCTTATCAAGTTGCATGCCGTCTTCATATCGAACCCCTGCATTGAGAGTAAGCTTATCTGTGGCGTAATAGTCTGCCCACAGTGTTGCTTTGTGTTTAGCGGTTTGTGCTGGCGTATTGCCGACCACGTCAGGGTTGAATTCATCTTCGGTAATCTCAGCATCGGTATAGCTGTAGCTTGCAGCAATATCTACCCAATCACTTAGCATGTGGCTGCCTGAAACCTCGAACCCTTTAGAGGTGATTTCACCCGTTTGAGTTTGACTTCTATAACTGATTTCATCAGCCACCACGACGTTCTTTTGCGTAATATCAAACACCGCCAACGTTCCTTGTGTGGCGCGATCTGGGGACAGATATTTGATACCAGCTTCTAACTGGTCAGCGGTGGTGGGCTCAAATGCCTTATTAGTAACAAAGTTGCTACCGACAACAGGCTGAAACGACTGTGAATAGCTGGCATAAGGAGAGAAGCCATTATCAAAGTCATAAATGGCAGCAAGGCGACCACTGGTTTTTGATGCGCTGTTATCAATCGTTTTGTTACTATAAACCGCACCTTTAGAGGCGTCGGTTTGCTCGGTAGTACTGTCGAACTTATCGTGGCGTAATCCTGCCACTACCGTCAAATCTTGCCACTGCATCTCATCTTGTAAATAAAATCCCAGCTGGCTTTGTTCGATGTCTTGTTTCTGTCGATAAATATCTAATGGTAGTGTGCCAGCATCGATTTGCGAAAAATCGGGATTGGACAAATCAAGGTTGGGGGTGCCATCTGCGCCAGCATCGTAATAAGTGGCGCTACTGTCCGTTTCTTGATATTCCACACCGAATAATAAATTGTGCGATGTATTGGCAGTATCTAACTGATAAGCCAGCTGATTGTCGGTGGTCCAGTTGTTCATCTTTTCATCAGTGGTATAGGCCACACGATTTAAAATCTTATCGCTACCCGTGATAAACCCTTCTTGATTGTACATATTGCGCTGCTGCGCTTCGGCATCGGTATAGCGTAGGATATGCTTAAAGGTTAATTTGTCATTGATAGCCCAGTTGACAGTCACACTTGGCATCAGAACTTCTTTGCTAAAATGATTCCATTCGTCTCCTGCGTAGGCATCCCTGCCTAGCTTGCCATAACTGGCATTGTAGACTGTCCCAACAGCCGGCAGCGGGGTAGAAGGCACCATCTCTGGATCGTCTTGATAAAAAATATTGGCAAGAACGGAGACATCTTCTGTCGGTCGCCATTCAAGTGACGGATTAATTAAAGTGCGCTCTTCTTCTGTGGTCTGCATCTGACCCTCTTTTTTACGTTTTAATGCCACCAAGCGATAATTAAGCGTATCTGAGATAGGGCCGGTCATATCGACTGCCACTTCTTTGAGGTTTTGATTGCCAAAGCGCAACTGTACTTCAGACTCTTGGGTGCTTTTTGGTGTTTTGGCGACCTGATTGACCATGCCACCTGGTGCCGCGTAGCCGTAAAGTGAAGATGCTGGGCCTTTTAACACTTCTACCGCTTCAGTCGCATAAATGTCTACTTGCGGCATCAGGTTCCAAGCGCCGTCGTAGGGGAGGCGCAATCCATCATAAAAATTGGAATAAGTCTTAAAACCACGAATGTTGTATTCATCAAAAATAGATACCGTACCGCGGCTCTCAGTACTCACCCCAGGCTCATAACGTAACGCCGCATTAACGCTATCTGCTTGACGTTTTTGTAATAGTTCTTGATTGATTCTGCTATAGCTCATTGGGGCATCACTAGGGTCTAATGCAGTTTTAGGGCGTGTCCTCAATTCATCTTGCAATGAATGATAGTACACGCCAGATAAAGCATTGACTTAAAATTACGAGCCAACTTCTCATAGCGAGTGGCTATACTACGGAAGTGCTTGAGTCTCGCAAACATATTTTCTACTAAATGGCGCAGTTTGTATAAATAGCTATCAAACTCTGGATTAGGCTGTTTGGCATTTTTCCTTTTAGGGATGACAGGCACCATATCGTGGGTACGGGCTTTGTCTCTGATGGCTTCTGAGTCATAGCCTTTATCAGCGATAAAGTAATCAGCTTGACCAATCATGTCAATCAATTCACCTGCAACTTGACTGTCGTGGACTTCACCCCCAGTGATTTTAAAATCGAGCGGATATCCATCGGCATCACAGGATAGGTGTATCTTTGTAGTTGCTCCGCCACGGCTTCGTCCAATTGCTCGATCTTCACCACGCCGAGCTCCACTTGCATGCTGGTGACAGCGAACATAGCTTCCGTCGATGAATACCCATTCCGTATCAACTTCTTTTCGTAGGCTAAAAAAAATTTCTCCCACAAACCCGTTTTTGACCATCGATTGAAACGGTTGTAAGCGGTTTTCCATGGGCATAATTCTTCAGGTATATCACGCCAAGGAGCACCTGTACGTAGTTTCCAAAGAATGGCTTCCATCACGTCACGATTCTTATCTTTTCGGTAGCAACCATGTTGTGCCATAGTCACTTGTAGCTGTTCCCAGAGATTATCGGTCAATGCTTGTCTGGCCATTTTTCTTATATACCTCTTATTTTATAAAGTGTATGCTTTATTTTAGAAGATATATACTTTTTTGCCAATTAGGGACACGCCCTAATAATGATATTGCCAAGTATAGATCTAACCTAGCAATAAGCTGTGAGCTGGTTGAAAGCATGTAATTATGATGATGTCATTAGTCTGTCACATTAAGAATCTAGTATAGCGTCATACAAATTCTTGATTAGAAAATAGCAGGTAAGATGATGTTAGATATAAAACAGGAAAAAGACATACAAGTTAGCCCACAAAGTTTTGATGCCATTATGATGTTAGCAATCACTACGGTCGCAGATGATATTGGTGATGCTCCTACCATTGACACGCCATTATTTGATGAAGCTCGAGAGGCTTATTGCGCTGAGCTTTTACAAAGTATTGTTGAATGGCAAAAACAGAACAGCGAAGATCTTTTGTTTGACTCGAATGCTACTCAAAATTACACCTATGCTAAGCGAGAGGCATTAATAAAGGTTGCAGAGGTAAAGCTTTTTAATGCTTTGCACGAAGGAGACTCTATTAGTGAAGAAATGATGATGTAGGGTACTAATCCACTTAATAAAATTTAAAAAATAAAGCAAGGAAGAGCAGGCTTGTCTAGGTATTATTATATGACTTGACCCATGCCGCACTGTAGTGTTATATTTTCTACAATGGCAGTAATTGTAAATTGATTTAAATATGAATGTCTTGAACGAAAGATAACTCTCCGGTTCTTTCGTTTTTTTATTGCCTACGTTTTTGTACCCGATATGTGATTTTCCATATCGGGCTTTTTTATGTCTACGATTTAGCATGGAAGCTGATATGTGCGATCTAACCAACCAAGAGGCCTATGATTATTATCAAGAGGTAACCGAGTCGTGCGACAAAGATTATTGGCTGCAGTTTCTTAAGGACCGAGCAAATAGAGGCGTGGAAGGTGCTCAAGGTTTTGTAGATAAGATTGAGTTTTGTAATTAATTACGGGCCCATAGCGCAGATGGTAGCGCAATACACTGGGGGTGTAGTGGTCAGAGGACAGGACTCATAATTCTAACGTCACAGGTTCAAATCCTGCCGTCTTCATTATGTTAAATTAATCAGTTTTCCTTCCTTGAATGGTTTGGGCGGTTTTTTATAAGTTATATAGCTACACCCGATAATATGTTGTTATAATTTACTTTTGTTTGTATTTGAGAGAACGAAGTGAACTATAAAAAAGTTAGCATTGGTATAATTGGGGTTTTAGTTTTATTTTTTGTTTGGTCTTATTCAAGCAGTCTGAAATCAGCCGAAGAATCAAACGAGATTGCATTAGATGATGCTTACGCTGCTATCGAAGAATATAAGTTGATTATAGAAAATAGCAAAGCTGAAATCGAAAATCTTCAAAGTGAAATGTACAATGCTCATCAGACAGCTGACAATATTAGTGGAATGTATTATCAATTCAGCTTTATTCAATCACAATCAGAACTTGACGATTTAGCGTCTGACTTAGATAGTGAGGCTAGCCAATTGAAGTCTCAACTTAATGATGTGGACAGTTCAATACAAAATCTTGAAAGCCAGCTAGATGCAAGCGAATATTCTTACTGATAGATAGTAATATACCCCACTCTCAACTTCGAAAGTGATTGAAAAAAGAAGAGCACCTCACTAGGGCGTGTCTTCAATTCAATCGATGGACATCTAAATGGGCTAAAAATGGCTAAATTTTGCCAAACTTCATCAAATAGCTAGGTAATATCCCGATATTAACGGCGCTATTTTCCTTGTTTGACTGCAATTTATCTCATTTTTATCACCATTTTTAAAATGAAGACACGCCCTAATCTATTGTTTTCGACCAAGAATACAATGGAGTTGTGAGATGCCCATAGACGAATTTATCATCAATATCTATTTAATGGTAGAGCAATATTACAAAATAGTCGTCACCAAACCCTTGCGAAGTGCAGGTTACGCACCAAAGTTGAGTGATCCTGAGATCATTTGCATGGAGATGGTCGGTGAATTTTTAAACCTTGATCAAGACAAACAGATTTGGCAATACTTTACCCAGCATTGGCAAGACTGGTTTCCAGCCATCGGCTTATACCCTAACTTCGCAAAGCACTGCGCCAATCTGTGGCAAGTCAAACAGCAGATACAAGATAACGTCAGTGAACTTGAGGGCCGTGACAACATCCATTTTATGGATGGTTTTCCGATACCCGTCTGTCATTATGGACGCGCTTATCGGCATAAAAACTATCAAGACTTAGCGGCTTTTAGCTACTGTGCGGCTAAGCAAGAGAGATACTATGGCTTTGAGGGACATTTGCTTGTTAACTTATCGGGCATGATTAAAGGCTTTACCTTTGCTCCTGCCAATGTTGATGAAAGAGCGGTTGCCCCAGAAATCACCACTCATATTCATGGGCTACTTGGCGCTGATAAAGGGTATATCAGCCCTAGTCTGACATCGTACTACGACGCTCAAGGCGTGGATTTACAAACGCCACTCAGAGCTAACATGAAAGAGGATAGACCCAAACCTGTGGTAAGACGGCTGATGAAAGCCCGCCGTATCGTTGAAACAGTCATTGGTCAGCTATCAGAACGATTTAATATACAAAGGGTACGAGCAAGAGATTTATGGCATTTGTCTCATCGATTGATTCGTAAGATTCTTTCACACAATCTGTGTTTTGTACTCAACAAAAAACTTGGTAATCCGCCTCTTCAGTTTGAATTGCTTATTTCAAGTTGAGAGTGGGGTAGTACGTATATTTATTACTATCCTAAAAAAGCTTGGGGTTCACAGTCTCAGCAATCAGCACCTATAGTTGATACCCAATCTTTAATTGATCAAGGACTAAACTTCCATGACTCTACCTCGACTCGATAGTGTAAAGAAAACGGTTAGCAGCTGGATTGTACTGCTAACCACATCTGCCAGCACACAGGCAGAAATACACGATAAACAATTGAACTCAAGCAAAGTGATTGATGTTCAATACTTAATAAGCAAATCTACGTTGAGCTGTTCTTTTAACACCTCAAGTGGAGAACTAATAAGCTTTTATACGAATCTTTTGGAAAATCCATCAATAGAGAAAAAAAACAGTCAGTTTATCATTGGCAATAAATATAAAGTAAAAAATGTAAAATCAATAAATAGCACATTTAAGAAAACGAAAAATGAAATATCTAAGAATATGGATACTGACTTCAATAAATTCGGTGTTAGAGTACTCAGGATTTCTAGTTTTGCTCAAAATGGAGATAGTGAAAATTTTGGATATTACATTATTTTGAAAGGTAAACCTTCATTCAATAAGAGTGTTTTACAGAAGCATAATATAGAATTAACCTATTCAACTATAGAAGAAACTAATGGTGGTAACACACGGATTCGATGTATTTTAGTTGGTTGATAGTTATATATAGTCAGCTCAAAATAAAATTGTTATGGTTGGGACAAACATCATAAAACAATTTGGATAAGTCGTTTTCCATCCAGCCTTGGCGTAGAAACTTCACCTGAGCCCATTTTTTCTCCCACTCGAGCACAGCTCTCGTCTTGCGCTCGGGCAAAGCAGTGCTTTGCTTTATCCTCGCTCAGGATTCAGATCAGGGCTGTACGGCGGCAACCATAGAATACGATGACCATGTCTGTTCAGTAGCTTTTGAATACGCTTGCTCTTATGAAATCTGGCGTTATCCATGACAATCACGCATTTGGTTTTAAGACTTGGGATTAGCGTGAATTTGCACCAGTTGTAGAATATGCTGCTGTTGATGTTTGTCTCAAAGTAATCAAGCGCAAACAGTATCTTTTCATACAGAGCACCAATAACGTTGGTTCGCTTTTTACCTTGCCAGTTGTAGCTATCGATACAAGGCTTACCAATCGGTGCATAACCATGAGAGCGAATGGTTTCAGACTCAAAGCCGCTTTCGTCCATATATACAATGGGGTAGCCTTGCTGCTTAAAGTGCTCAAGCTTATTCTGATACGCCGCTCTTTTGATCGGACAGGCTTTTGGATGTTCTAAGGTCTTTTTTTTGACTGATGCCTAACCGCTTTAGGGCATGATAAATGCCTGTTTTACTACAGTTTAAACGACGGGCTCGCTCATACTGGTAATCATCAGGGTGTTCTTTGACATCATTAAGTAGCACGTCATCTGGTATTTTATAGGGTTTGGTTTGCCTGGTTGTTTTGCTATGAATACGTCTCTTCCAGTTCTGTATCGTGGTTGGACTGAGATTATAAAACTCAGCCGCCTCGGCAAAGGTCATACCGTCATCTATACTTTTAAGAACTTGCATACGAAAATCTAGTGAGTAAGTCATAATCTTTATGATAACAATTGGATTTAATAATTAGTTTATAACACTTTTAAGTGGAATTGACTATATGCTGAAGAAACCGTACAAGTAAACTTGGTAAACTAACGACTCAACGAGGAGTTTACCATGTCCAAGAAAGTTAGAACTTACAGCACAGAATTTAAAGCAGAAGCCGTCAAGAAGATAGCAGATAATAACGGCAATATCTCAGCGACTGCAAAGCAGCTTGGCATCGCCATGCAAACCTTATCAAACTGGCATAATAAAGCCAATCAAGGCAAGCTTGAAGGGACTGAGCAATATGATCCTGATCTTATGAGTGCTCTTCAAGAAATAAAGCAGCTCAAGCGTCAGCTCAAAGTGGCTGAAGAGGAGCGCGAGATCTTAAATGAGGAGGGATAAAGCGAAGCACTGCTTCGCCCCGACGCAAGATGAGAGCTATGCTCGAATGAGGCGACGGCGTACTTCGCGAAAAACAGCCCGTAAAGTACGCCTTTATTAAAGACAATCAGCAGATATTTAGTGTCACTACTATGTGCCGTGTATTGAGCGTTAAGCCCTCAAGCTACTACGATTGGCTAAGTCGTGACTTAAGCGAGCAGCAGATACATCGTAATCAGTGCGAGTTACTGGTTAAAGCCGCGCACAGTGAAACCAAGGAACGCTACGGCTTTGAGCGTCTACAGGCGCACCTAAACGGGCAAGGACATGATATCAGCCCTTACATGGTTAGAAGCATTAAAGAGGAGCATGGCATCAAATGCCGTCGCCACAAGCGCTTTAAAGTCACCACTGACTCTAATCACAATAAGCTAGTCTATGACAACGTATTAAATCAGCAGTTTGATATGCAAAGACCGAATCAAGCTTGGGTCAGTGACATCACCTACATCTGGACAAACGAGGGCTGGCTGTATTTAGCAGGCATTAAAGACTTATACACTAAAGAGCTTGTCGGTTACGCCATTAATAAACGCATGACTGCTGATTTAGTTTGCCGTGCACTCACTATGGCAATCAAGAACAAACGACCTGCCAAAGGGCTAATAGTCCACTCTGACAGAGGCAGCCAGTATTGCAGCCATGCCTACCACAAGATCATTAAGCAGCATCAATTTACAGGCTCAATGAGCGCTAAAGGCAACTGTTATGACAATGCGCCGATAGAAAGCTTCTGGGGTACATTGAAGAATGAGCTGATATATCATAAAGATTATAAAACCAGATTTACAGCCATCAACGATATCATTAGATATATCGAGCTGTACTACAACCAGACGAGGATTCAAAAGGGCTTGGGCTATAAATCGCCAAGACAGGTGTGGTTTGATTATTATCGTCAGGCTGCGTAATTAAAATCTCCCAAGTTTAACTGTACGGATTTGACGGCAGGGGTCACTTTAGGTAATGCGAGGTTATGTCTAAATACAATGATTGGTGCGCCCACAGGGACTCGAACCCCGATCGATCGCTTAGGAGGCAACTGCTCTATCCTGTTGAGCTATAGGCGCGTGGTGGAGTGCTATTGTAAAAAAAAGGTCTGACAAAAGCAATGCGTAATCATCAGGCAGCGGGCCTTAGACTTATTTACCATTGCTAAGCGCGTCGGATACATCTACCGAGAGCTCGCCGGTTGCTTGTTTGGCGCGTGAACTTGGTTGAAATAAATTGTCCATATCATTCTTATAACCGTCGATATTGGTATAATTATGCTGGCTTAAGATATCTTGTCCGGTACTTGAGAGCAAAAAATTTCTAAAATTAATCGCCGCAGGGTTTTGCGTTAATACCACGCCATCTACCGCTTGCTCGCCTTGTAGGGCATAGCCAAAAGAACTCAGGCTACGGGTATTGGTATTATCGCTTTTGGCGTGAGCCGCCACTTCTGCATCAGCTTCATCTACGCCATCTTCTGCTTTTTTAACTTGGGCGCTACTATCATTTAATTTGTTTTGGTTGTGCTTGTCTTGAGCGGTTTTTAATTGTTCTTGCAAAGGCGCTAGGCGCTCTTTTGACAGCTTGCCATTCGCAATGATTAAATCGGTATCTATGAGAAAAGACGCGCGCTCATCGTCGGTGCGATGACTGTCGGCAAAATCATTAACGAATAACGTTAAAAGGGCAGCCGAAGGCACATAGTTTGTTAATATTTGCATATTTGGATAGCGTGCTTGAAAGCTTGCAATCACCGCATCTAAAGGTGCTTGCAGCCCATCTTCTGCTTGGATGTGCAAGGTGCTTTTTGCAATGGTATTTTCGTCATTATCCGCAGACGATGTATCATTGTTATTTGCCATAATCGGCAAAGGGTCCATATTTTTGCGGTTACTGGTCCATAACCAAGTAAAGATGGCGATAAAAATAATCAGCAGCAGTAAAATAAGCCCCGCTAATAGCAGCTTGTAATCTCTCATAAGTTACCGCTCTTTTTTTGGTTAATGTGGTTAATTGATAGAGTAGATGATAAATGGTAACAGATTTATTCTTGATGGTTTAATACTTCGTCTACTAAATCTGCCAGCATATGAGCAAAGATGTCCGCGTCTTTTGCTACAGGTGCTGCCGTACTTGGCTCATTAGTTTTTTGTTGGGTAGGATTATTTTCGTTATTACTGCTAGCATCATTAGATACTACTTGGAAGCCTGAAACAGGCGCGTTTTGTTTATCAGTCGCTTGAGCAGCTGCCATATTAGTAGACAATGCTTGCAAAGCCTGATGCGCGGCCAATGGCGATTCACCGGTGGTAAGTTTGTCTTTAAGCCATTTAAAACCGTGGGCTTCCCACCATGCTTCAAAGCGTGGTAACGTGCTGCCACGCACCGCTGCTGGCAAGTTTAAAGTACGAAGTTTTTGGGTCAATATCGGGTCGCTAATGGCTTGATGGATGCTAAGATAAAGACCACTGCTATCGTCAGTATAAGGCTGCCTGTTTTGCCATGACCTATCATCAATTTTCATGCGGGGCAATTCCCACAGCTCACCGCGGTAGTATACAACATACAACCGGCGTTTAGGATGAACGAAAATGGCATCAATGGGGCGCATGGGCATAGTATTCTGTTATCTCTTTAACAAAAAAGTTTAGGTAAAGGGTAGAGCGACATCCGTTGTCGCAAGCGCTCTTGCTTTATAGGTGACGTGCTGGTAAACCACCGCGAACAGTGGCACACTGATCAGCAGATTGCGCACGTTATTAGCTTTTCTCACTACCAACCGTGTTATTAATACTCATCGTTTATTATTAGCGACAGTTTTACTGCCAAACACAGGGTGTTATGCATGAATTGGTACTATAATATCTACTGTTTTTAATCGATATTATGCTAGCAGAAATGCAACAGACTAACGAGCAGCAAACATAGATTGATGAGTGTTGCCTACCACGTTTCTTCTTCAGAAAAAGTATGAAACCATACGCTATCATCAGCTTTGCCGTAAAATTTACACGCTCGTCGTGTTGTTTTTAATACTCAATTTTTACTATTCCAGCTTTATTCATTCAAATAGATTACCTCATTTATGTTTACCATTATTCAGTCGCACCGCACCGAGCTTTTAGTTGAGCAGTTGTTGGAGGCCTATAAGTCCAAAAATCAACCCATTTTTGAAGAGTTTGTTGTCATTGTGCCATCAATGGTACTTGGTGATTGGCTAGACAAGTCTATTGCAAGCCAAGCGGGTATCAGTACCTTAGTGACGACGACGTTTTGGGGTCAGTATCAGTGGATATTGATGCAGGATGTGTTGAGCCGCCACAATGCCTATTTATTAGAACAAAACCCTGTAGCGTCAACGTTGAATGTGCCTGAGGTGGCAGTACTGTCACCAACGGTAATGCAGTGGCGATTGTTTGGTTATTTGACTTACTATCAAGAGGCGATTGTCGCTGATGAAAAACATCCCGTTCATCCACTGCTGGCGTCTTTGATTGATGAGCCGCAAGAAGAAGTTCAGCAGGATAAGGCACAGCAAGATGCGCGTATTTGGCAGCTGGCAAGTGATTTGGCGAGGGTGTTTAACCGCTATTTAACCCATCGTGAGGACTGGTTGGATCTGTGGTCACATAATAAGCCGCTTAATGTGGATGCGCTGATAGCGGATAAGGATGCACTATCCTTGCGCTTCGATAAGTATGCACGTGGCACCCCTGAATGGTTGGTGGCGCACTATGTAGAGTTAGAGGTCGCGCAGCGTTTCTTATGGTCGCATTTGTTTGCCGATGTGCATCAGCACCGGGTGGCACTTGAGGATACTTTTTGGTCAGCGCTAAAAAGCAACAAGGCGAATGAGCGTGCTCAACTGCCCAAAGTTCTGCGCATTTTTACCATTCAGCAATTGCCACAAACCGAGCTCGACTTTTTACAGCGCTTGTCACAATACATGGATATCACACTGCTGCACTACAACCCATCCAAGCTGTTTTGGGCGGATATTGTTGATAAATCATGGCTACAGCGTCAACAGATCATTAACCCTGAAAGCGTGTTTCTGCGTGATTATGGGCACAGTTTGCTATCACGTTTGGGTAAACAGTCGCGTGATACTTTTGCGATGCTCGCAAATTTATCGGGTAATGAGCAATACCAAGACGCACTCGTCGAGTGGCAAGATATCTTTAATGAGGGCGATGATAGCAATGATGGCTTGAGCGACGAGTTCAGTATTGATTTTGATGATAGTGCGCAACAGCTGCAAAAGAGCGTAAGCTTATTGAGACGTTTACAAAATGATGTGTTGATGCTCGATGAGCAGTCTACCCAGCAAGCGACCGCGGCCAAAGTATCGCAAGCAGTCAGTAAACAAATAGAGACCGGCTCTGATCAAAATGAGCAAGAGACGCCGTGGTATGTCGATGAAGCATTAGAGAATAAACGCTTTGAGAAGGAGCGTTTTTGGGAAATGTCTGCGCAAGATAATAGCCTAAGTATTCATTCATGCCACAGTTTACAGCGTCAACTTGAAGTACTGCGCATCATGATTGGGCGCTGGTTGAATGAGCCATTAAAACCTGGTAAGAAAAAACGCCATATATCCGATATTGTCGTGTTGCTGCCCGATGTTGAGCGTCACCATGCGCTGATCAGCTCTATTTTCGTTAGTGGTAAAGGCCAAGACGGTTTGACCTTGCCTGCAAAGGTAACTGGTGTGGTCGATGCAGATATTCGTCAGCTATGGGAAGCCATCATTGGTTTTTATAAGCTGTTAGGCAGTCATAGTGCCCGCTTTGAAGCCGCCGAGGTGCTTGATTGGCTAATGCTGCCACCGCTGCATGAAAGTTTTGGCTTAACCCATGATCAGATGAGCCGTGGCTGTGATTTACTGGTAGAGGCAGGCTTTATTCGCGGCTTTGATGAATGGCATCTTAAACAAACCCTAGATAGCAACGACTATGACTACCGATTTACCTTTGCTCAAGCGTTAGATAGATTAACCTTGGGTCTCGTGATGCCAGAGGCCAGTTTAAGCGATTGCTTATATCCTTTGGCACAGGAAGAGTGGCCAAGCACTGCCTTGCCGGAAATGAGTTTGCCGCTGCCGCAAGTGAGCCTAAATGATGCGATAATTATTGAAGCGCTTTGTCGTATTTATGCCGGTTTGACTGCGCGCCGTGATGATCATACACAAAAACTAAAAGCGGAAGATTGGCTTGATCAGATTGAGAAACAAGTCATTCATCGCTACTTTAGTGATGTCGATCAAACGCGTACGATGCGCGCCATCTATAACGCTATGAATGGCTTTAAATCAAGCCTGAGGGCCAATCGTCACTATAGACAGTACGCCAGTAGCGATAGTGTCAGTAATGCTAACAAAAAAGAAGTAGAGCAAAGGCTGGCAGGCGTTGAGCAGTTGCCATTAAAGCTGAATTTTATGCTGGACAGTATTGAAGCAGAGCTTGAGAGTCAGCAGGTCAGTGCCGAGCCGACTGGGGTGATTACCTTTGGTCGATTTGGGGCGCTCAGAAATGTGCCTTTTGATTTGGTGGTGATGCTCAATATGGATCTGTCTGAATTTCCTGGGCGTGATCTTGATAATCGCTATGATTTGATGAAAGCCACCAATGCCCGCCGCGGTGATAGAGTCAGTGAAGATGATGATAATGGTGCATTTTTAGATGCCTTGCTGTGTGCGCGCAGTGCTTGCTGGATATTTTATAACGGTCAAAGTCTGTTGGATACCCACGAGCACCTGCCAGCCAACCCAGTTAGTGAGCTATTACAATTTTTGCAAGGTGAGGTGCAGTGGCAGGTCAACTCGCTTGAAGCGTTAGACACATTACCTGAGAATGTTGATTCTACCACCGAGAGCCTTAAGCGTTATTTACCTAAATTGATTAAACAGTGGCTGCTGACTGAGCATCCGGCACTGCCGTTTCATGAGAGTTTGTTTGAAACAGACATTGAAGACGCAGATGTTTGTGAGCAAGCGTCTGACATTCCTAAGCTCAATTTGAATGAAAGCACAGCTATGCACACTGAAAATGATATTCAAGACAACAGACTTATTGATAATGCAGATGAGTTAGATGTTCTTTTGAATACAGCCATGCGCAGAACCAAGCTTGCGCAAAAACGTCAGTTTCCTCCGGCGCCGCTTTGGCAAGCAGTGTTTAATACCTTAAAGGGCAGAGCATTTAGTGAGCATGCAGAACTGGTTAGCTTGCCTACCAAAGCACAGTACGAATCAATTGCTCAGCTGCTTGGTCAATCTCTAGGTCAGTTAGGACAAGTAGACAATCAAACCTTAGATGTAATAGCTGAGATGTTGTCACTAGACGCAACAGCTGTATTCAATGATTCTGGTGAGGTTAATGACCTTACTAAAAAGGCACTTTCCGAAACTGTATTTAATATTGGAGAGATAGACGTTGAAGGGGTATTGACCTATCAAGTGCGCCATCCTGCCAAGGCATTTTTGCGTACTCAAAAGGTGCATGTGGTGCAGGGTGAGGAAGCGATGGCACATCAAGAGCCACTATTCCTAGACAATCTAACGACTTATCAGATAAAAGAGTATCTGATTAACGAGCTGGCGAGCGATGCAGCAAATAATAGTACCGACAGCACCGCCACGCAAGACAGTCCAATCTTGATGTATCAAAAAATCATGCCAGCAGGTGTGGCGCGCCAAACGACATTGCCCAATCAAAAACAAAAACTGCAGCAGCAATGTCAGGAATTTAAAGAACAGCTAGTTGCTAATGGCTTGGATGATGCCCAGATATTAGAGGCAAGCGAGATAGGTGGTTTGCAGCTACTGACTCCAACCACCGAGCATCCCGTTCAGCTAGAGTTAGCGACTGTGTTGAACCATGCTGATAATGCGCCACTACCGAAGCTATTGCCTAAAATAGTTAAAATAAAAGGTTCAGTACCAATATCAGTTCCTACATCAGTATCGATAGATGCCAATCACCATTCCTCTAATCTACAGGCTGGCGTGTCCTATGCGGAAAACTCACCCAAGCAGTGGTTAAACATACTGCCCAATTCTGCTAGCCCCAAGCATTTAATCAAGTTTTGGTTGTCGCATCTGTATTGGCAAGTTGCCAGACGTACCACTGCCGAGCAAGTCGCAGCAGATGATGGCGTGAGTATTTGGCGCTTTAACAAATCCAACTCGCAAGTTGGTAAATATAAAGATGTAATCACATTTAAGTTAAGCCCTATTGTGTATGAAGATGCCGTGACCGAGCTGATAAAGTGGGCGATATTTGGCAAGCTAGTAGGTCAAGTGCCGATTACCTTATTGCCAGAATATGCGCTCAGTTATCTTGATAAGTGTGCAAAAGCGGCAGAGAGTGAAGATGAGAGCGGCAGCTATTGGCCAAAACGCGCAGACTTCTCAGATTGGCTAAGACCTAGCTATCACGTAGATACAGTATACGATACCTGCTCGCAGCATGCCATTTGGCAATACGTACTGCGTGATCAAGACGCGTTTAAAACCTTATCAGCAGCATTAACGACGTTAGCACAGCCGCTTTATGAGCCAATGTTTACAGCGCTACAAGGTTTAGATAGTTAGCAGGCTAGCTGGTTACTTAAAACTGTTTAAAACGGTTCGTTTTTTGCCCTTTGGTTTAATTGATAATAAAAAGTGTACGCCCCTATGACAGAATTTACCGCCACCACTCACATGATGGACATTTCTACCCAGCCACACGCATCTGATACATATCAGGGTATGACTGACAGTGAGGTTGCGAATCACGACATGATTAAGCCTAAGAATAATGCGGATGTGATACCAGCGGTTGATGTTGCATTGACGGGGCGGCATCTTATCGAAGCGTCAGCTGGTACTGGTAAAACGTGGACACTAACTGGCATTGTACTGCGTCTGTTGATTGAGGCACGGCGTGCACCAGAGCAAATCATTGCGACGACCTTTACTCGCGCTGCGGCTGCTGAGATGCGTCAGCGCATTCATGATCGTTTGGTGGATTTCTATCAGCTGCTGCAATGGGTGAATAGCCTGAGTGCTGACCGCGCTAATAAAGAGAGTTTGTATCCACATATATTACAGGTGACACCTGATAGTGATAAGCAAGCAGTCAATAGCTCAAATACGGATTCAAACGCTGAAATAGATGCAGATGAACTAAATCAAGACTTTGTTTATAACAACGTTCATGACAAAAAAGCTGCTGCTGAAAAGCGTGCACAAGCAAAAAAAGATCGTGAGGACTGGTTAGTCGCTCAGGCTAAATATGCGCGCTTAGATGACATCATGCAAGACCCTATCAATCTGCATCTGGTCGGCTACTTGCTTGATCATGTATACAGCTATCCTATGACAGAAGCCATTCGACGCACGGCGCTTGTATTAACCACCTTGGACAAGCTGTTTGTCGGAACCCTTGATAGCTTGGCGCAAAAATGGTTGAAGGAGTACAGTAGCGAGACCGGTCATCAGCAAGGGATGGCTATTATTGAAGACAGCAGCATTGAGCAAGTGACGGACAGTATTGTTCATGATGAGCTGCGTCAGTTTCAAAGTAGGCTGTATCACGAGCAACCTAAATTGTATGCATTGATGGATCAGCAAGGTAAGCTGACGGCGGTGGGCGATCATAAAAACTATGTAACTCGGTCGCTGAATTTTATTTCTGCGCCAATTGATGAAGTTGTGAGCAGTGATTTTTCTTTTGAGGGTTACGAGCGGCTTATCCATAGTATCATTGAGCGCAGCGATGAGCTTGATGCTTTCTTTAAGCCTGATGGCGAATACTATGAAGTTCCCAAAGGACAGTTGCAGAATAACAGAGAGTCTTGGCCGAAAATCGTTCAAGTGTTAGAAGAGTCTGGTCCCGCCGCTTATAAGTTCATATCAGACAAAAAAACTTATACTAGAAAGTTAATTGAAGCGTTTCAGAAAACTGATGATATAGGCAAACAGTTCTACAAGCCAAAAGATGGTGAAAGAGTTAATTTGATATTTAATGAGTTGCAGGTGGTTCGTGACTTTAAACGGTATATTGAAGAAAGCAAAAAGCTCGATGAATACGTTATTACTATTTTAGCCAATCTCAATCGCCATATCGTGTTGGCGGTACGTGACAGGCTACCGGTTATATTAGAAGAGCGCGGTGAAACTACCTTTAGCTTGCAGATGGTGCGTTTAAACCAAGCATTAACGGGTCGGCAAGGAGAGAAGCTGGCACGTTATATTCGTCATCATTATCCCGTGGCATTGATTGATGAGTCGCAGGATATCAATGGCGAGCAAGCCACTATGATTGAAAGCATCTATTTGCCAACAAATAAACGTAAACCGTTGGCCAATGACAAACAGGCTACTAATAAAACCAACCATGATTTTTTGTTGTTGGTAGGCGATCCTAAGCAGGCCATTTATGGGTTTCGCGGCGGTGATGTCGCCAACTACAATTATATGAAAGCCCAGTTTGAAAAAAGCAGCCTATGGACGCTCGATGTTAATCGTCGTTCAAACGCCAGTGTGATTAATGCCCTAAACTGTTGGTTCGGTATGCCTGCGCCAGTGACTCAAGAGAATAGGCTGGCACAGTTAGGTAGTGGTATTTATTACCAGCACATTAAAGCTGAAAAGCAAGAAAATCAGCTGTCTTGGTTTAATGATTCAAACATACTAAATAGCGACTTGGTAAATGACGTACTTTCTGCTCAGCCAGTGAGTGTGTTGCACTTGCCTTATGATAAGGACAAGGAGCTTGAGTATGATGAGTTCGAGATCGCAGCGCGTCATATTGCGACCTTACTCAGCAGTGGTCAGACATTAAAAGGCAAGCCGATTCAGCCGAGCGATATCGGTGTGCTGGCACGTGCCAAAAAAGATTTAAAACAAGTAGAAGATGAGCTGGTAAAGCTCAATGTGCCGACCTTGACCACCAGTGATGTGAGTATCTTCGAAACCGTCATGGCAGAGGATGTGGCAGCGCTGCTGAGTGCTATGCTATATCCGTATCGTCATGACATGATTAATCGGGTGCTGACCAGTCATTTGTATGGCCTGAGTATCAAAGATATTAAAGCCATGATGATTGACCATGAGGCAGGAGCTGTAGATTTAAATAGCGCTAATATAAAAGCCATCGACAATAAGAAAAGCTATCAAGACTTTATTAGCTATTTAAAAGAAGGTGCCCAGCTTTGGCAGCACTTTGGCGTATTATCGGCCATGCATTACTTGTTAGATCAAAGCCCTGTGCAGCCGCAAGGCGTTTGGCAAGCATTAGCCGCCCATCCAGAAGGCGATCGTCATATTATGGATTTGCGTCATGTAATGGATATATTAGCGCAGTATGGTATCGGCATGGGTGAGTACGAGCTGCTGGCCTGGTTTAGACAAAACATAGATAGCGCGCCTAGCAGCGATTGGGCCAAGCAGTATCCGTTACCGACAGAATCTGGCGTGCAGCTAATGACCATTCATAAATCAAAAGGGTTGGAGTTTCCTATTGTCTATGTGCTGGGTATGGGTGATGCCAGTAGGAAGTCAGGTAATAAAGAAGACTATGGGTTGTATCTCTACAACTCGCAACAAAACCCTACCCAACAAGATGCTACTCAACAAAGTCAGTCAGCGTTGGCGCAGCAATCGACAGGCAATCAGCGCCGATTCTCTCCTGTACAAGGCTCTGCGACCACAAAGGGTTACTATACCGATATTGAAACGCAGGAGGGCTTCGAGGAGCTGCGCCGGCTTGGTTATGTGGCCTTTACGCGCGCCAGTGAACAGCTTTATGTGGTACTGCGAGATCCCCACAACAAAACAGGGTTTGAATTAAAGCCGGTGTTCTATTGGTTTGAGTCACCAGAGCCAAAATTTGAATTGCCAGATAGATTCAAAGGCACCATAGGTATGATTAGAGGGCATAAGGTCAATGAGTTCTATAACGATAACTGTGCTGCTACTAAAGCAGGCAAATTAACAGAAAGTGGATCGCCCGATTTTATTACGCCCAAAACCGAACCTATTGAGTATGATGATTTTTCAGAAGTTATGAAAATCAATTACTTTTACGGTTGGGCTAAGACCAGTTTTACCGCCTTAGCCCGTCAGCTAGATGAGTCAACGCAGACAATGGCTGTGATGGATGAGCGTATTGATGATGGGATAGATATTGATGTTGATATCAATATCACCGAAACGTCAGTTCCACCGTCACTGGGTGGTCATGCATCAGATAGTCATGACGCTGCCGCGCAAGTCGATCAGGCAAGTCTCAAGTTAGAGGATGATATTCGTTTTACCTTTGTGAAAGGTGCCAATGCGGGTACATTTTTGCATGAGATATTTGAAAAAATTGATTTTAATAATAAATCCCAGTGGTCTCAGGTTATCGATAGAGCTATTAGTAGCTATCAGCTGCCGTTGGTGTATAGCAGTGCTGAAACCCAAAGCCGTCGATTACAAGCGAAGAAGCAAGAGCAAGGCGATAGTGCTTCATTAAATACTGATTCATTGGATTCGGACTCGATAGATGCTAGCAAGCATGCAGCTCTCATTGGCTGGATTGAAGAGGTGCTACATACGCCGCTATTAGCGTCTGATCAGCCGTTACGCTCTATCGATGCAAGTCAGAGGTTCGCTGAATTAGAGTTCAATATGGGACTGTCAGAGCGTTTTAAAGCACAAGATATTAATAGACTCTTTCAGCAGTACCTGCCTAATGAAACCGACAAACATGTCAATCTGGTTCCGCAAAACAAAGCGCATTTATATCGTTATTTACGTGGTGAAATCGATTTGGTGTATGAGCATGCTGGCAAGTATTATGTCGTCGATTATAAAAGTAACTTTTTAGGAAATAGCCTAAGCGATTATAACGAAGCTACGCTCAAGCAAGCGATGTCTAAAGCAGGGTATTGGTTGCAAGCAGCCATTTATCAAGTGGCATTGCATCGGTTTTTGTCGATGCGAATTGCTGATTATGTAGGCAATGAAGCTAAGTATTTGGGCGCGGTGGAGTATGTCTTTTTACGAGGCGTATATGATCCAACCTCTCAGTTGGTGACTAAAGCAAAAGAGGCGAATGTACTGAGTGGCGGCGACTCAATAGCCAGTGAGACAATGCATGACAAACCAACAAACAGGGCCCGCTATGGACTGGTGACGTGGGATATTCCTATTGATTTTATTAAGGCCTTAGATGCATTGTTTGGCATGCCCAGTTAGCAGGGTACACAAAATGAATGCAATTACGAATTTGATGCAACAAATTACTGTAGCGATTAATCCTATAAGTATAGAGAAAAACAGACCATGAGTAATAATTTATGAATAATAATAAGAGCAGCGCTGCTATTAGCTTACAAGAAAGCTGGGCCAGCAACATCAGTGATTATATTTTGCTGCGCCGTCAGCAAACGCATTTAGCGTATAACGTGACCGATGCCAAGCTTAATACTGGTAGTGAAAAAATAGACAGAACACCAGACAGCGGTTTATTTGCAGCCTTATTTACTATGTTAGCCGCGCATTTAGAAGAGGGGCATACTGTACTCACCATTCAGGAAACTGAGCACGAAGTACCGCTCAGCGGTCATATCAATGACGAAGTGGTGACACTATATGCTTGGCAACAGCAGCTGTTAGAGATGCTAGCGATGCCGCTTATTGCCTTGAATGACACTCAAATAGAGGTTCAGTCAGAGGTGGATATTACGGCTGAGGTATCAATATTCGTACTGCTAGAGAACTTGTTTGCTAAGCAAGACCAGCTATGGGCGCAGCTGGCACTCAGTAATCATGAAAAAGAGATCTTGGTTAAAAGGCTTGATACAGTAGCGGCACTCTACCAATTATTGAAAAATAGTAACTTAACGTTTTTTTCTAAGTTAATCGATGAGCACACTTTGTTCGCTGACGTTAATGCTAATACAAACCAGAATGAAAATATAAATAGCCTAAGCAAAAATAATCAACCTATCGTTTATCAGCTTGTAAATAACAAAAAGGCTGATAAACAAAACGCAGCAATCACTTTTTGGTTACACAGAGCTTGGCAAGCAGAATTTAACTTAGCCGCGCGCATCAACACTATTTTAGACCATCAGGTAACACCGCTAGAGATAGCAATACCCGAAAACCTACACGAAAATCAGATAAAGGCAATTAATGTCGCCAATAACAACGCCTTTAGCATTATTACTGGTGGACCAGGTACGGGGAAGACCTACACCGTTGCTCAGCTAGTGATTGCACTGCAACAGGCAACAGAGAGTGGGGCAGATGCGTCTAAAAGCATTAGATTTAGCACTGACAGTGCCAGCTTGGCATTAGCAGCACCAACTGGTAAAGCGGCACAGCGTATGCAAGAGTCTTTGCAAGCCGCGTTAGGCACCGCGAATGTCGAACTACAATTACAAGAAGCCAAAACCATTCATCGCTTGCTAGGTATCGGACGTACTGGCAGACCGCGTTATGATGCTAATAATCCACTGGGCGAGGATATTATTATCGTCGATGAGGCGTCGATGCTAGGGGTGGAGCTGGCGAACTATCTTGTGAGTGCGGTAAAGCCTGGCGCAAGGCTGATACTATTAGGAGATGCGAACCAATTGGCAGCTGTAGATGCAGGGGCGGTACTGGCTGACTTGTGCCGCATTCCGCGGTTAGAGCCTATCCATGCAGAGCTAACAGAGAGTCGTCGATTTACATCAGATTCGGGTATTGGTAAGCTTGCTTATCAAATCAATAAGGCAAAGACAGATACTCATACTATTTGGCAGCTGTTAAAGCATGATAAGGTACTGAGTTTTCAATATGTGAATAACATTAACCCCTTACAAACAGAAGCTTCTCTACATAATAAAATAGAAAATAGCCTAAGCAAAAATAAAAATATCTCAAACCTCACATCAAACTACCACACTTACATAAACAAAATAAAAACGCTGCTGATAAATCCGATAGAAAAATCCGTGCCAGAATCAGTTAAAGATACCATTGCTTCATTAATGGAAACCTTTAATCAGTTCAGGGTGTTAACTGCTGGCCATAATGGCGAGTGGGGCGACCATTATATTAATAAATACTTTACTCAATGGCACCTTACTGAGCTTAAGCTACCACTGGGTCAAAACACATGGTTTCATGGTCGTCCCGTTATGGTCCTTCAAAACAATTATGAGCTAGGATTATTTAATGGCGATATTGGGTTTTGTTTGCAAACTGGTAATGAGCGTAGTCGACTCGAAGTGTTTTTTGAAAACAAGAAGCAGGGGATAGCCGTCAATCTTCTCAATGAAGAGGTGATCGCCACAGCCTATGCGATGACTATTCACAAATCGCAAGGGTCTGAGTTTGATCATGTGGCCATTACTTTTGATAATAGTCATGCAAGATTGCTGAGTAAAGAACTTATTTATACCGCTGTGACCCGTGCCAAAAAACAGGTAACCATATATAGTACGAAATCCGCTTTGGAAAAGGCCGTCCAAACACCCACTGAGCGCCATACGGGTTTGGCATTGCAATTTTAATTGCCACTGACTACAATCAAAGCAATAAGCAATAAAAAAGCATCCAGTCGGATGCTTTTTTATTATGCGATACATTCAAAACACTCAACCAAAGAATGACTAGATTTTGTCTTCTTTAATAGCGTAGATACCAGGCAGATGACGCAAGTAACCATGGAAATCCATGCCACAGCCATAGACATAACGATCTGCAACGTTGATACCAACAAAATCAACATCAAAGTCTGCAACTTTGCGATCATGCTCTTTATTGAGTAATACGCAACATTCAATCGATAAGGGTTTTTCTTTACCTAATTCTTCAACAATGGCTTTTAAAGTAATACCTTCGTCAAAAATATCATCGATTAATAAAACGTGTTCGCCTTCGATACTTACGTCAGGCTTAAATTTCCAATCAAGCTCATTGGTACCCGCATTATCACGATAGCGTGATGCATGGATATAATGCATGCGATGGTAAAAGGTTAGATGAGTCAATAGTTGACCGGCTGGGATAAGTCCGCCGTTCATAACGACCATCACGATTGGATTTAAACCGGCATAATGTAGATTGAGCTGGGCGGCCAAGCGCTCATAAGCAGCGGCTACTTCGATACTGCTGATCAGGCACTCTGAGTTGCGCAGGGTTTTTTCAATTTCTTGGTTGTTAATTTGGGTCATGAGTTGCGCCTTTGATAAAAGTGCCGCCTATTTTAGCAAATTTTAGCAAATTTGCCCAACACTACCGTTTTAATAAAAACATAATAGTTGCTAATACAACCGCTATTCAGGTTTTTTTACGATAAATGGGCGATAATAATTGGCCAAACGATTCAATGATGCATCAGGTAGATCAGGCAGTAATTTATTTAGTGCCATGGTCATTCCTTTATCGATAGCTGCTTTGGCAACTGGCACAGATTTGCGCTTAATCATGCCAAGCTTCAACGTTTCCGCATAGCGACTAATGAAATGCGTTAACGTTTCTTCATTCATCGTTTCAAGTGCCGTTTTAAACGTTTTCATATCTACGTGTTCAGGAGTAACCGCTGCAAAACCAGCATCAATGATTTTGGCGTCAGCATCTGACAATTTAAAACCGATACGCTTTTCACCTTCGTTATCGATAAAGGTCGCTTTATCACGTAAAAAATGAAAACTCGGCAACACTTCTTCGTTATTCTCTTTACCCAATAAAATATTAAGCAGCGTGTCAGTTGCTTTTTCGACCGTACCGACCACTTTACGCATGGCGGCTTGGCGCTCAGGATTTGGAATAATATCTACCAGTCCAACCAATAATTTATCGGTGAGGTCACGCGCCGTTTGGTGGGTTAAGGCATCACGATAGGGGTAGTAATCTGTTTCTACGTTTGATTCAAAGATTTGCTCTGCCTCAATAATCAGCGCTTTTAATTCATCTGACGGTATAAATCCAAAATAATGGGCCATTCTAACTCCTGTATTTATCGTTTTTAATGTTTCACCAACGTTACAATTACTGCCAAATGAGTTACTATTTAAGGCATAGAATGCTAAGTCACACAAGAAGTAAAGACTCACCATACTTCATGGCTAATTGGTTAAGCGTTTTGACCTTAAAATACTATGCTTTATTAGCCAGTAATCACAAGAAGATATGCTGTTATCTCATTGATAGCTGTTTTCTTAGCAACTGTTTCTTGAAGAACAGTGAGCCGAGTCTTTCACTGCTCACTAATCTAGCATATTTTTAAGATTTTGATTTAAAAAGCTTGAACTTGTAAGGCTATCTAATACTTGTCTAGGGAGAGATAAGATGAATAGTGCTATTGTACTGTTGGTTGGTGTGGCCGCAATGCTTTGCGGTTATCTGTTTTACTCAAAATTTATCGCCACTAAGATTTTGGCCTTGGATGACAGTCGTCCCACGCCAGCCCATACGATGAAAGATGGGGTAGATTATATCCCCACCAATAAATATGTATTGTGGGGGCATCATTTTACCTCGGTTGCAGGGGCGGCGCCGATTATCGGTCCTGCAATTGCGGTTATTTGGGGCTGGGTGCCGGCCATTATTTGGGTGGTTTTAGGGACCATTTTTATGGCAGGCGTCCATGATATGTCAGCCATTTGGGCCAGTATGCGCAATAAGGGTCAGTCTATTGGCTCGATTGCTGGTACCGTCATGGGCACACGTGTACGTAGCTTAATGATGGTAGTTATTTTCTTATTATTATTAATGGTAAACGCAGTATTTGGCGTCGCTATTGCCAATATGATGATTAAGACCCCATCTTCTGTGTTACCTGTCTGGGGCGCATTGGTCGTGGCCTTCATCATCGGTCAATGTATCTATCGCTATAAGATGAATCTGGTTTGGGTATCCATTATTGGCGTTGTCGCTCTATATGGACTTATTTATCTTGGCCCTATGTTCCCAGTCGTGTTACCAGAGACTTTTATGGGGCTACCGGATAACGCCGTATGGATTATTATCTTATTCGCCTATGCGGCGATTGCCTCATTATTACCAGTATGGATGCTGCTGCAACCGCGCGATTATATTAATGGGTTACAATTATTTGTTGGTTTGATTTTATTGTATGCAGCCGTATTTATTGCGACACCAAACATTGTCGCGCCAGCGATTAATCATGATTTACCCATCGGCACGCCGTCATTAATGCCATTGTTATTCGTCACTATTGCTTGCGGCGCTATCTCAGGATTCCATGGTTTGGTGGCGACCGGAACGACTTCTAAACAGATTGATAAAGAAGGCGATGTACGTTTTGTTGGTTATTTTGGCGCTATGGGTGAAGGTATGCTCGCACTGGGCGCCATTCTTGCGGCCACCGCAGGTTTTGCGACACTCGGTGATTGGCAAGCGGTTTATCAAAAATTTGGCGACGGCTCTATCGGTGCTTTTATTGATGGTGGTGCGACCATCTTAAATGCAGGTGTTGGTATCGATATGGTGCTTTCTCAAACAATGCTCACTGTTATGGCAGCATTATTCGCTGGCACCACGATGGATACGGGTGTCCGCTTACAACGTTATATATTCCAAGAGTTTGGTGAGTTTTATAACATTCCAGTGCTAAGTAAAAGTGTCGTGGCTACTTTCCTTGCCGTCGGTAGCTGTCTATTATTAGCATTTGGCGCCGGTGGTATTGATGGTGCAGGTGGCATGATTATTTGGCCACTATTTGGTACCACCAATCAGCTCATGGCAGCATTAACCCTTATGATTGTCACGGTTATTTTATTACGTAAAGGCAGAGCGGTTTGGTACACCTTAGCACCTTTGTCATTTTTGCTAGTTATGACCATTTTTGCCTTATTGATTCAGCTAAAAACCTTTTTTACCGAGGGCAATTGGCTGCTGATTATTATGGACATTATTATTTTGATCGCAACGATTCTAGTAACGTTCGAGAGTCTATCTGTGCTGCGTAAAGAATGGACATTGCATAAAGGTAAAACGGATTCGTAATTGAGATTAAACCTTATCATTTTTACTTTTATCAAAAAAACGCTAGTAGCAATTGCTGGCGTTTTTTGTATGAGGTAGGCATGTTGACATACTCCCGCCACTTTCGACAAGCTCAAGCGGGGGATTCTAAAAGCAAAAGCTCTTAGGCGACTTTCTCACGACCGTCGCAAGTTTTCTGCTTCAACGGGCGACCTTTACTGCATCTTCCCTCGACAGACAAAACGGCATGTCCTGCCGCAAGAATATTACGAGCTGCATTAACATCTGCATTCGCAATATAACCACATTCAACGCACTCAAATTTTGCTTGGGTACGTCTATTTTCTTTTGCAACATGCTTGCATTCAAAGCAGGTTTGGCTTGTATAACGCGGGTTTACTTTAATCAGTAACCCGCCTTGCCATTGCTGTTTATACTCAAGCATAGTCAGCGCCATCGACCAACCCTGATCAAGAATTGATTTGTTCAATCCTGACTTGGCTTTGACATTGCGACCTTTATTTTCAAGAGTCCCGCTTGCAGATCCCGACATATTAACTACTTTTAAATCCTCACAGACAATCATGGCGTGGTTTTTGCTGATGTCAGTGCTGATTTTATGCAAGTAGTCATGGCGAATATTGGCAATGTGATGGTGAAGCTTTTGGATTTTACGGTTTTGCTTTTTCCAATTTTGGCTAAATAAGACCTTACGACTTAATTGGCGCTGTAGCTTTGCTAGTTTGCCTTGATTGGCTTTAAAGCTGCTCTTAGGTTTAAAGCACTGACCGTTTGAGCCGGTAACTAATTTACTGACACCTAAATCAATACCAATGGCGGTTTTAGAAGGGTGAATTGGGTTCTGTTCCAACTCTCGCTCAGTGCCAAACGACACGTACCAATGACCGGATTTCTTGCTGATGGTGACGTTTTTAATTATCCCAAGAATGTCTTGAGATTTTCTAAACTTTACAAAACCTACACCATTCGGTAGTTTGACACGATTGCCTTCAACACGGCAATATTTATCAAACTGTACCAAGCGTATTGAATCACACCCATCTGATTTGCGCTTGAAGCGCGGCATAAGCGGGCGTAATTGGATTTCTGTGCCATCAGCAAGCTTGAAGAACTTAGGCTTTTTAGGTTTTTTCTTATTCTCTTTCAATCGTGCATGAACTTTAGAGTCAAAAAAGCGTGACCAAGCAGAAGCGAGATCACGAATTTTTTGTTGTAAAGACACCGCGTTAGAGCTTGTTTTTAAGAAGGCAAACTCAGGATTTGCTTTAATATCCATGATTTTATTAACCAAATTGGTTGCATTAATAAACTCATTTTTAGCAAACATCTCAAACGATACCGCAAGCACTTGATTCCAAACAAAACGTGCAGAACCAACAAGGTTAGTTAAGATAACCTCTTGTTCTGCATTAGGCTCAAGCCTAAATTTGTACGCTTTATTAATTTTCATAATGAATGCTTTATTAGTCAGTGTGTTTGTTATTTATACCATGTTATACTATATAACATAAACAATAAAGGGTATTTATTATAATGAGTGAGATATATAAAAACCGTCATTCTGCTTATAATCTGCATGTGCATTTGGTATTCATCACCAAGTACCGCAAAAAGGTTTTAGCTGACAATCATCTTCAATACTTTAAAGAAGTTGTTGCTGAGATATGCAAGGATTTTGGTGCAGAACTCAAGGAATGTAACGGCGAGGGCGATCATGTCCACATGCTAATTCAATACCCACCAACGGTACAACTAAGTAAGATGGTTAATAATCTAAAGTCGGTCACAAGCCGGCGCATGAGAGCCAACTTCATTGACTTAAGGGCGGCTTATAATAAGCCTGTTTTGTGGTCACGCTCTTACTTTGCCGGCTCATGTGGCGGAGCGCCGTTGGAGATTATTAAGCAATACATTCAAAATCAGCAGAGTTAGGCTATACGAAATTCACCTCCACCCTAGCGTCGGGTGGAGTCCTCTTTCGTTAGATTGATAGGTAATAAGAAATAAGCAGAGGTGAATAAATTATGGAAGATAACCCGATACCAAAACAAATAGAAAGCCCGTCAAACCAAGTAAAAAACGAAACACCATGGTGGCAACGTTTTGCGGCAGGACTCAATGAGTTTTATCATGCGCCTTATCGCCAGACGATGGCACGCGCGGCACGTGATGAAGAAGACTTCTTTATGCTGCTGATGTTTGCAGAGAGCTTAGGCATTGATAATCCTGCTAGCTTTTATACCTTGGAGTTGCAGCCGTTATTTTTGGAAAATTTCCATGAATGGCATACGCGCATGGGGTTGGATAAATGCCCCTTTGACCACGTTGGTTGTTGTTAAGTCAACTGCTAGTTAGATTTATAAGAAAAAATGATAAAAAATGAATGAATTAAAATTGAGATAAAAATATGGCATTACACCCTCTACACGGATTAGTAGATCAACTATCGACCCAGCCTATTATCTTTATTGGCGGCAAGGGCGGTGTCGGTAAAACCACGACGGCTGCGGCACTTGCCAGCTATTATGCTAGCCAGCAAAAAAAGACCTTGATTGTCTCAACCGACCCAGCGCATAGCCTCGGTGATGTGTTAAATGTACGGCTCAATAATGAAAAAACTGCGATTACGCCGCATCTTGATGCCATTGAGCTCAACCCTGATGTCATCGTCGATGCGCATTTTGCTCAAGTTGAATCTACCATTAAATCTTATGCCAATCCAGATATGATGCCCAAAATCCGTGAGCACCTGCGTCTATCAAAGTCAGCGCCTGGCGCACAAGAAGCAGCCATGCTTGAATCTATGTGTCAGCATTTAATCACGGCTGCATATGCTGACTCTGATAAAAGGTATGAACATATCATATTTGATACCGCGCCCACTGGGCATACGTTGCGCTTACTCGTATTGCCAGAGATGATGGGCGCATGGACAGATGGGCTGCTAGCACAGCAGCGCCGACAGGCAAAATTACGCTCGGTCGCGAACCATCTAGATAGCCACAATCAAAAGAGCAGTCAAAAAGACATCAATAAAAAAGATGTGCCAAATCCGTTTGCCCAAAAAAAATCTGACCGCTGGGAGCAAGCGGTAGCCGTCCTAGAAAAACGCAAACAGCTGTTTCGACAAGCAGGGATATTGCTTCATGACCGTAGCCAAACAGCGATTGTATTGGTGATGACAGCCGACGTATTGCCATTAGCAGAAACCAAACGCGCTATCGAACAATTGGAAGAAAGTAAACTCACACCAGCCGCGATAGTCATCAATCAGCTGATAGCACCCACGCAGTCAGATGAATTTTGGCGTCTTCGTGCCGAGCGGCAACAGCAATTGCTGCAAGACATCGAAAAAAAATTTCCCAATTATCCACTGTATCCGATTTATTTACAGCAAACAGACGTACGCGGTACTGAAGCATTAAGTATGCTATTACGCCCCTCATCGTAAAGGTCGCTTGAAAGCCATATGTTTGAAAAATAAAAGAAACCGACCGTTAATACTTAACGCTCAGGCTTATATAACTGTAATTTACTTGCCAGCGACCACGCCATATCTGCACGTAGTAGCTGAGCCTGTTCAGATTTACCGCTACTAAGTGATGACCATTGCGGTTTGCCGCGAGCTTTTTTAAGCTCACTGGGTAATTTATGTGGCGGCCACGGCGTCACGACACTTTCTTCATTATCGTTACTTAGGTTGTCGTTATTTGAGATATCAGCATCGTTTTTTGCGCCGCTATATATCAGTTGGGTGGCATCGGTTGCTGCATGACCACGATGACGCAGTGCGGTGAGCAAATCTATCGCTCGCGTGGCGAGTAAGGTTAGGGTGGCAGGGTCGATATATAAGCGCTTTACGCCAGTGATTTTATCAGCGATGCTACTGGTATTGGATAATAGCCCACCTGCGATACCACCGATGGCAGCGCCCAAACCTAACGTTGTACCGAGTGCCGCCGCATCAATGCCCAATCCTAATAATGCGCCCGCTGCTGCACCAGATGTCGTGCGAATACCATAGCTTTTGAGCAGTTCAGGGTCAAACGGGTCTTGCTGATAGGCTTGTAACTCAAGTGGCGTTGCTGCCACGGCGTTATCATAAAATTTATATAAGTTAAGCAGGCTGTTCTGCATTGCCCGTTCACTCTGCCTGACCGCTTCTTGCATTTGCGCAAGTACGGGCATTGGATCATCATCTTCACTAATTTCGCGCACAAATGAGGCAACATTTAATAAAAAATCGGCAATGATGATATTCGCCTCCTCATAGAGCTGCGCCCAGTTTTCTGTACGGCGTGCCATGAGTTGCTCAAGCATCTCAGAGTGAGTGAGCATGGTGGCAAGATTTTGCCATAAGCGCATCTCATCCTTAAACTCAAAAGCCACGGAATCAAAACGCGTTGAGATGTGCAAGTTACGTCTTGCGAGCATCGTCTGCCATGCGTCGATATTGGCATCTTGACTGTCAGTAAAGTTAAATACCGGCATAACCGGTATTGCAGCCCACGATAAAATAGCCAGCTCATCTTTATACTTACCGAGTACCGGCTCACGCGCATCGACAACATAGATGGCCATATCACTTGCCAGCAGCTGCCGAATCACTTTGGCTTCTTGGCTGTAGTCCTCATTGCTACCATTGCTAGTTAGCGCATCGCCGCCTTGGGCGATGTCGGCTGCTAAAAACTGCTGCAAGCGCTCAATACCGTCGCGGCGATTGGCAGTGTTGTCCTCTAGCCAATCCATTAACCCTGAAGCATCTTCTAAACCCGGTGTGTCATAAAGAACCACCAATACTTCGCCCGTTTGGCTGTCGGTCAATTTTGCTTGCTCGACATGGCGGGTGGTTGCTGCTTCGTTTTTCACTTCCCCAAAATAAACATCGCGTAGTAACGTGCGCAGTAGTGACGTTTTACCTGTATTGGTATGACCAACGACTGCTAATTTGAGCGCTTCGCCACTGGCAATGGTCTTTTTAGAGACATTATTATTAAAGGCAGTATTAACCGATAGCGCTTGATCATCTGACGCTGGTTTATCCAGCGATAGCTCTGTATCAGCATTCACATTTTCATTTTTAAAATCAGCTTCTGAGTCGCGTACGGGCTCATAGGCTTTATCGGCGAACAGGCCGACAGCTTTGGCATTATCTTGATGGTTGCTTTGATTATTATTGTCATTGTTCATAATAGAATCTTATTATTAATATTATTGAGTATCGGTATTAGAGTATCTAAACAAGCAAGCTAAACCAAGCCGATTTTTCGAGCGGCAAGGGCGGTCTGCCACTGCTGATAACGAACGTCCTGATTTTCTGAGCTTGGGATTTCTGAGTCTTGCTCTTGCTCGTTGGTGTTAGCGGTGTTGGCATCACCGAGCAGCTGTACAATAAGGCCGTCTGCGGCATGTTCGGCAATACGATCAAGTTTACGCAGTGTACCTCGGTCAGGTAAAGCCTTGCTATGTATACCTAGTAGCACTTGAACCGGATGGCTGTCCAAATAAGTCGTTAAGCGCTCCATATCATCACGGTCGTCAACAATACCGAAGTTCTCGACATTGCTAATGTTACTATTACTATGGCTACTTATGTCGGCATTCAGTCCTGATTGCCACCAATGATCCTGCTGTGATGGGTATTCAAGTAGAGCAACCAGTTTTTTACCAGTACTGACTGTCGCTTTTGGCGCGACAGGAGCGGGCGCTGCCTTAAAATCATCTTCATCGACCACATGACGCTGCCAAAAGTTTAGAATCTTTTGATAATACGGCTGCTTGATATCCAAACGCATTTTTTTACGGCGGAACATCAAGGCGCAAAATGTCCAAGCAATCGCCCTTGGTACAATGCCGTACATCAGCAAGCTACCGACCAATAAGCCTGCCCATTGCCGCGCCATCGATAATGGCATGGCATCCGTCACCAAACGACTCTGCACGATAGCAGCACTGTCCGGCACGGTAAATCCAACTTTGCTTGGTAACCAGCCGAGTATTTGAGTCAAAGTGATCAGCGCCTGATCAGAGAGTAATGTCGACTCCCAACTAAAGCTATACTGGCGCACAATCAACAAAAATATGATCGCAAGCAGCATACCAGTCAAGGTAGCGAGCCACAATTGATGGCTAAAGCGCCCCAGATACCAACGCATACCGCTGTGTTGTAATTGACGCTCGTACAAATCAACCGCCGCTTTGGTGACATCGTCCTTACCGCGTATCAGATAACTTGGACTCACAAAACTGGCAAACCAATTTGACGACTGCTTACCTTGATTAATCAAAGTCATGACTAGCCAGCCTAAGAGCATGATGGTATGAAACCCAAGCAGACAAACCAGCACATAAAAGAAGTTCACCACATTGGTCTGCAGCAAGGTAAACAGCCCCAAAAACCCCGAAATGCACCACAGCACACTCATAACCAGCATAATACCTTTGATGCGCCCATCAATTTTACCAAGCACACGTGCCAGCGCACCGTTACTATCGATACGCGAGGCGCGGCGATGCAACTTTTGAATGGGCTTCCCATCCTCACTTTGCAGCTTTTCTGTGATAAGTAGCGGGTCAGTGGCAAAGACATGCTGCTGCGTCTCAAGCGTTCGTACCAGCTCAGTCAATTGGTCTTGGGGCGATAGCATAGGGCGATGACATCCGTATAAAGGCGTTGGTTAAATTTAAAAGGTTAAGATTAAAGGTTAACGGCAGTTAGACATCTCAATTGATAGATGTCGAGTATTTACCCGTCAGTGATTATTGTAGCCTATATAGAATAGCGATAACTTCTATTATTCTTAGCGTTTTAGCATAGTAAATGTAAAGTAAATACGCCAAAATGAATGCAAGAATGCATATATATGATAATAAGGAGTGCTTTGTGAATCAAAAAAACTACTTCATCATTGGCGCTAGCGGTGGTATCGGCAAAGCGATGGTTAAACAGCTGATAGAGATGAGTGCTAATAATAAAAGCAGTGGAAAAATATTTGCCACTTATCATACAAATCAGCCTGACTTTGCAGCCGATAATTTGTATTGGTTACCGATGGATGTCAGCGATGAGAAAAGTATCGAGCAAGCCATTGCTGATATTAAGCAGCAAACCACTCATATTGATTGGGCGATTAATTGTGTGGGGCTATTGCATACGCCGCATAATCAACCAGAAAAAGCACTACGACAACTGGAGACGGACTTCTTTTTGCAAAATATGCAGATTAACGCCTTAGCCAGCTTGCTCATTGCCAAGCATATCAAGCCACTACTGGCTAAAGCTGAGCGCAGTACAAACGCACCGGCGATTTTTGCGACCATATCGGCTCGGGTTGGTAGTATCGGTGACAATGAGCTTGGCGGTTGGTACAGCTACCGTATGAGTAAAGCGGCACTGAATATGGGTATGAAAAATTTGAGCATTGAATGGAGTCGGTCGCTAAAGGATGTTTGCGTGGTCGTCATGCAACCAGGCACCGTCGATACCCAGTTGTCATCACCTTTTCAGGGCAATGTGGCTGACGAAAAATTGTTCTCGCCAGCTTATAGCGCTCAGTGTTTACTAGAAGTACTTGATAGCATGACTGCCGCCCAATCTGGCAGTTTTGTCGATTGGGCAGGTGAGTCGATAGCTTGGTAAAAGGCTGGTAAAAAATTGGTAAAAACACGATTCATAAAAACAAAAACGCGCTGAACTATTTATACGCTTTAACATTAATTAGCGACAAATAAATCCATAAACTCATTAACCGGGGTTTGCTCTAAGTGCTTTTGATCATCACACAAGGCAAAGATATCCGCGCAGCGACTGTCAATAAAGCGCGTTGCCAAGCTTGCTCGGAACTTCGCTTCTAATACGGGGATACCTTCTGCGCGGCGGCGCTTATGACCAATCGGGTATTCGACAGCGACTTTATCGGTACTGCTGCCATCTTTAAAGAATATCTGAATGGCATTGGCAATCGAGCGTTTGCTTGGATCATGATAATCTTTTGAATAATTGGGATCTTCAACGACCACCATCTTACGGCGCAGCCCATCAATCAAGATATGATGCTGTTCGTGATAATCATCTTCGTAGTTTTCTGCCATCAAGTCGCCCGTCAATAAAGGCACGGCAACCATATATTGCAGACAATGATCACGATCGGCAGGATTGGCAAGTGCGCCTTCTTTGGAGATAATTCGAATGGCTGAATCATGCGTGGTCAGGACGATTTTTTCAATATCATCGATTCTATCATCAACCATAGGATGCAAGATAACCGCTGCTTCACAGGCGGTCTGGGCATGAAATTCGGCAGGAAAGCTTATCTTAAATAAGATATTTTCCATCACATAGCTACCAAACTCGCGCTGAAAGGTAAAACGGCGCTCGCCTGCAGGTTTGAGTGCTAGGTCTTTATTGGTATGGCTAAACAACACATCATAAAAGCCCCATTGCGGCGCGGTTAAAGCTCCCGGGATGCCCATCTCGCCGCGGCGGGTAATATCGACCAAGCGTACCGCACGACTGGTGGCGTCGCCTGCCGCCCATGATTTACGGCTACCAGCATTGGGTGCATGACGATAGGTACGCAGCGCTTGACCATCGGCAATCGCTTGCGAGATCGCCGCCATGATGCGCTCGCGTGGTAATTTATAGAGTTTGGCGACCACCGCCGTTGAGGCGAGTTTGACGAGGAACACATGGTCAAGCCCCACGCGGTTAAATGAATTGTCTAAAGCAAGCACGCCTTGAATCTCATGCGCCATAATCATCGCTTCTAATACGTCGCGCATGGTGAGTGGGTCTTTATTATGGCTGACGTTTTGCTGACTGATATAGTCCGCCACTGCCAAAATTCCGCCTAAGTTGTCTGAGGGATGTCCCCATTCAGCCGCAAGCCACGTATCATTATAATCAAGCCAGCGCACCATGCAGCCAATATCAAAAGCGGCTTTAATGGGGTCGAGTCTATGAGGCGTACCAGGGACGCGCGCGCCGTTCGGAGTGATTTGATCGGCGCAATCGGGTCCGAGGTGTTTGGTACATTCAGGAAAACGCAGTGCCAGCAGTCCGCAGCCTAGGGTGTCCATAAGACAGTGGCGAGCAGTATTCCAAGCATCGGCACTATTGGGCGAGTCGTTATCGATAGAGTAATTAAGCACATAGTCGGCGATTTTTTGAATTTCATCGTCATACTCTGGACGGATATTGCTCTCTACCGTAGCGTTTTGAGTCGTAGACATAATTGTTACCTCTTCCTTGAGTCCAATATTGGAGTGATTGATAAGCGACATGATTTATCAATCAGTGATGCAACAAAAATAACATACTCATATCGAACAACAGTGAAGTCGTGTAAGACTGTTTTATCGTTTCATGAGTTACACCATGAGATAAACCAAACCGACAATGAATAAAAGTGCCAGTATCAAGAGTAAAAAACTGAGAATACTACTCACCATTCCCGAGCTTTCTTTTTTCACCTTTACTTTTTTAATGACAGGTAAAACCATGGTGACATGCTCGATACCGTCTTCAAGGTAGCGTTCACCTTCAACGATAAATCCAAGTGATTCGTAAAAGTTTAGCAAATAAGTCTGCGCGGAGATGATGATGGTTTTTTTACCATACTTTTTGCGGCAGTATTTGATGGCTTCAAGCATCATTTGACGGGCAACGCCATAGCCGCGATGCTCTGCTAGCACCAAAACCCTGCCAATCGCTGGTATCGGACCTGATGGATTAACCGAGGATCTTTTATGATTAAATGACGGCGGAATAATGCGGCAATAGCCAATCAAGGCTTCATTTTGATGAGCGACCAGATGCAGACAATCAAAATCGACCTCGTCCATGTCTTGATACGGGCAGTTTTGCTCGACCACAAATACTTGTGAGCGCGCTTTTAAAATATGGTAAACATCAACGGTGGTCAGCTCATCAAAGGTTTTTATAGAAAATTCACAGGTCATAGTCGGCTAGCTTCTAACGATTTAAAGGGTTTTTTAATGTCTTAAAGACTGAGCATTATAACGATTTCGCCCTATATTAACTATTTAAGGTTTGACTGATTTTATCTAAATTCAAACTATCGGACATGGCATTGAATATCTCATAGTATTTACCGTGATTGGCATAAAGCTCTTCATGCGTGCCAGTCTCCATCACACGGCCATTTTCAATCACCACCAAATCATCAGCATCAATAATTTGCGAGATATTGTGTGAGACAATGATCACCGTACGGTCTTTTTTAATTAAATCTAGACTGTGCTTAATTTGCTGGGTGGCAATGGCATCAAGACTGGCCGTTGGTTCATCCAAAAATACAATCGGTGGGTTTTTTAAAAACATCCTTGCCAGCGCGATACGCTGCTGCTGACCGCCGGAGAGTAGTTTGGCTTCACTGTCATAACCTTCAGGCATACCAACGACTTGCTCATGAATAGAGGCCTGTTTGGCGGCGTCGATAATCTCCTCATCGGTGGCATTCATCGCCCCGTAACGAATGTTGTCGGCGATCGTCCCTGAGAAAATATGGTTCTTTTGTAGCACTAAGCCGATTTGCTCACGCAAGTCATGGGTGCTGTAGTCCTCTAAATTACGCCCATCGAGGCAAATAGTACCGCTGCTTGGGTCATAGAATTTGACCAATAAATTAATAATCGTGCTTTTACCTGCGCCACTTAATCCGACCAAAGCGGTGATACGATTGGGATGAATATTAAAACTCACATCATGCAGCGCCTGCTTGCCATTGGGGTAGGAGAAATTGACATCTTTTAGCTCGATATGACCTTTTAAATCGGTACATTTGACTTTACCTTCGTTTTCAATTGCTTGGTCGTCGTCCAAGATATCAAAGAAGCCTTCGGCATAGGTGAGGGCATTATTAATTTGGTCGTAAATGCGGTGCAATTCGCGAATGGGAGCCGCGACGTTTTGAAACAGTAGGATATGGAACATAATGGCGCCAATGGTCATCTGTCCGTTGAGCACAAAATATGAGGTTAGGACAATAATTGCCACCACGCCGATTTGCTCGATAAAGGTTTTGCCAGCGTTATACATAAACGCAATACTGCGAATACGTAGCTGATTGGCGGTCATATCCTTTTGGATGTCCCAATGCTTACCGGACTCAATCGGCTCGCGCACAAAGGATTTAATCACCGTGATAGAGTCAATAATCGAAATCACCAAGCCGCTTTTGGTCTCGCGATATTGGCGCATTTGTTTGCGAAACCCTTGCAGACGGTTGGCTTGGCGCTGACTGACAAAAAAGTAAATCGGCACAATAATCAAACCGACCATACCGACCCAAAAATTGGCGTTAAACATAATGATTAATGACACGATAGCACTGGCAAACAGCGGCAGCATGTCAATAAAGAAGTTTTGTACCAATTGCGTGAGACTGCTGACCCCCAAATCAATGCGGGTTTGCAACTTACCGCTGGCGTTCTCGTCGCTGGTATAAAACGCCATTTTGTAAGACAAAATACGGTCAACCACCTTTTGTGACAAATCACGCGATAGGTTAATACGGATACGCTCACCAAAATAGCGCTGACCAAAGGTAATGATGACGTTAAGGACTTCTTTCACCAATAAAATCACGCTAATGAGCGTCAGTAATTTTATACCTTCTACCCATGGGTCAGGTAAACCAACAATATTGGTCAAAGTATCGATGGTATATTGCAAGACAAAGGCATTCACCTGCGCGGTAAACGACCCAAGCACTGTCAATATTAAGGTTAAAATAAAGAGCCCGCGATAGGGTCTTGCAAACTCTCCGAGCCTTTTTAAAATCGACCACAGCAAAGCCCCCCGTTCCTTTTTTTTGGTGGGCGGCTTGATGTCTAAAGGAACACGGCGTGGCGGAGTACTCATAGGGTTAAGGCGCTATTTAATTTGATATTGGCATGTATTAACTGCTTATTATTCATAATAATAAGCGACCACCAGTATAAAGACTTTAAGCAGTATCTTAAACCTTGTTACCTTTAATTTTCTTTTAAGTTCGTTTCCTAAAAATTGTCGTTATTAAAAAGCATCCGCTGGTACAAAAACTTCACCAACCATAATACGGCGAGCAGAGCGGCTCATGGAGACTTTTTTGGCTTGCCAGCGTCCGTTCACGCGTTCGGTTTTACCGCCGACGAGTAGCGTTCCTGATGGATGCCCAAAGCGCACTTCACCTAATTCGCTACCACCAGCTGCTTCATTGACCAATGTACCTTGCGTCGTTGCTGCTGCGGCAATCGCCACCGCTGCCGTACCCATCATCGCATGATGTAATTGTCCCATACTCATCGCGCGTACGACTAAGTCGATATCTGCGGCATCAACGGCTTTGCCACTTGAGGCGCTATAACTTTGTGCAGGGGCAACCCAAGCAATCTTTGGAATATGTTGACTACTTTGTGCTTCACTGACGTCTTTAAATAACCCCATCGCAACGCCACCTTTGGCACGGATTGCCTCTAACTTAGCTAAGGTTTCGCTACTACTATTGATGTCGCCTTGCAGCTCAGTACCGGTAAAGCCCAAATCAGCGCTTTTCATAAAGATGGTTGGGATACCGGCACTGATAAAGGTGGCCTTGACGCTATCGGTATTTAGACCACAGCCAGACACATCAAAATCATCGATTAGGTTGCCCGTGGGGAACATATCGCTTGATGAATCTACCGGGTCGATAAATTCAATCTTTACTTCGGCAGCAGGAAAGGTCACACCGTCTAATTCAAAATCGCCGGTTTCTTGCACTTGTACCTTGCCTTGCGCATCTAAGTAAACAGGCACATGAGCGATAATGGTTTTACTGATATTTTCTTGCCAAATGCGTACTTCGCAAATGCCACTCTCACTACTGTCATCAATACTATTAGTAACTTTATCAGCATCAACTAAGCCCATATTAAGCGCACAAGCACCAACTGCTGCGGTTAAATTACCGCAATTTCCCGCCCAATCAATCATAGGTTTGGCGATATTGACTTGTCCAAACAGGTAATTCACATCGTGATCTGCGCGTGATGCTCTAGACAAAATCACCGTCTTTGAAGTGCTAGAGCTACCATTACCCAAGCCGTCAATTTGCTTACCATAAGGGTCGGGGCTGCCAATAACTCGTAATAAAAAGTTATCACGCGCCTTGCCAGCCACTTGGCAGCGCTCTGGTAAATCAGATAGTTTAAAGAAAGTACCTTTTGAAGTACCGCCGCGCATATAGGTAGCAGGAACTGAGACTTGTGGGGCAAATTTTGGTGTGTTTTCTAAAGTTGATTGGGTCATTTCTTATTCCTTATATCTGTTTATGAGGATGAGAGTCGTTAATACACTATTTTTGTGGTAAAATACCACAAGGATTAATATTTTGAATATGGAGAAAGTTATGTCCACTGCAAGCATACGTCTTAACAAGGCGCTGGTTGATAAAGCCTATGCGATATCTAAAGCACAACATCGTACCCCGCCAAAGCAAATAGAGCATTGGGCTACCATTGGACAAATTATGGAAGACAACCCTGATCTGTCTTACGAATTTGTTCGTCAGCTTTTGATTGCGCAAGCAGAAGTTGATGCTGGTATGGTTGAACCCTACGAATTTGGATAGTTTACTTTGGATAAACAATGACTCAGTCTTTAAGTATTATTCAATCGCATAGTTTTAAAAAAGCCGTTAAAAAATTGCACAATAATCAGAAAGCTGATTTAGATGATGCTGTACGTGCCATCATTGACCATCCTGATATAGGTGTGCAAAAGGTAGGTGACTTATCATCAGTACGAATTTATAAGTTTAAAATGCTAAAGCAGTTAACATTATTGGCTTATCAAATCGATGATGGTCAACTTGTCCTTACCTTGTTAATGTTTGGCCCACATGAGAACTTTTATCGGAATGTTAAATTAATACTTTAATGCTCGTTATAAAGCACTAGGCTCATTATTTTTCATATCTAAAGATTAAAAAGCCGATGCCGTATAATTTATACAACATCGGCTCTTTGATTACTCAAAATCCATGCGGATTACGCAATATCTAGCGTGCCATCGATAAACTCTTTGGCAAAGCGTTGTAGCATACCGCCAGCGTTATACATTTTGACTTCATCAGCGGTATCTAAACGGCAGATAACAGGTGCTTTATCGACGGTGCCGTCTTTACGATGAATCACTAACGTCATCTCACCACGAGCAGATACTTCGCCTTCGATATCGAATATTTCAGTACCATCGATATTTAAGGTATTGCGATTGACCCCTTCTTTAAACTGCAAGGGGAGCGCGCCCATACCGACCAAGTTTTGACGATGGATACGCTCAAAATCTTCTGCAACCACGACTTCAACGCCAGCCAGACGTACACCTTTGGCAGCCCAGTCACGGCTTGAGCCTTGACCATAGCCGTCACCGGCGATGATGATCAGCGGTTGCTCGCGGTTCATATAGGTTTCAATCGCTTCCCACATGCGCATGACCTGACCTTCTGGCTCGACTCGGGCTAATGAGCCTTGGATGACTTCACCTTTCTCGTCACGTACCATCTCATTGAGCAATTTAGGGTTGGCAAAGGTCGCACGCTGGGCAGTTAAATGGTCGCCGCGATGGGTGGCATAAGAGTTATAGTCTTCCGCAGGCAGACCCATGGTATCAAGGTACTCGCCAGCGGCCGAATCGCCCAAAATCGCGTTAGACGGTGATAAATGGTCAGTAGTGATATTGTCACCAAGTACCGCCAGTGGACGCATACCTTTTAGCTTATTCATTGCCGCCATTTTGCCTTCCCAATACGGCGGACGACGGATATAAGTGGTCATCTCGCGCCAGTCATAAAGTGGGCTTAGCGCTTTGCCGGTGTCTTTTTTGGCTTCATCAAACATTGGGATATACACGGCATTAAATTGCTCAGGCTTCACGGCTGCCGCGACGATAGCATCAACTTCATCGTCATCAAACCAGATGTCTTTTAAATACACGTCATTGCCATCCGTGTCTTTACCTAATGAGTCTTTTTCGATATCAAAGCGAATGTTACCGGCGATAGCGTAGGCAATCACTAATGGCGGTGACGCTAAAAACGCTTGCTTAGCATACGGGTGGATACGACCATCAAAGTTACGGTTGCCAGATAGTACCGCGGTGGTAAATAGGTCACGGTCGATGATTTCTTGTTGGATATCAGGATCTAGCGCGCCACTCATACCGTTACAGGTAGTACAAGCAAAGCCAACCACGTCAAAGCCAATCTCTTGTAGCTCTGGCATCAGGCCGGCTTCTTCTAGGTACATTTTGACCGTTTTTGAGCCAGGTGCTAATGACGATTTCACCCAAGGCTTACGCAGTAAACCTTTTTTATTGGCATTACGGGCGACAAGACCAGCAGCAACCATATTGCGCGGGTTAGACGTATTGGTACAGCTGGTAATCGCGGCGATAATCACGGCGCCATCTGGCATTAAGCCATCTTTTGGTTCAGGTAATTTGTCACCTTCACCGTGAGCAATGCCTTTCGCAACCAAGTCTGTGGTTGAAACGCGCGCATGCGGACGCGAAGGACCTGCCATGTTACGAACGACTTTTGATAAATCAAACTCAAGAACGCGTGGATAAATGGCATTTTCCATACCGTCAGCCCACAGACCGGTTTGCTTAGCATACTGCTCAACCAGTTTGATTTGTTCTTCACTACGGCCCGTTAGACGCAAATAATCGATGGTTTGCTCATCGATATAGAACATCGCGGCGGTTGCGCCATATTCTGGGGTCATGTTTGAGATAGACGCACGATCACCAACGCTTAATTGGCGTGCCCCTTCACCGAAGAATTCGATATAAGTAGAGACTACGCCTGCATCACGCAAGAACTCGGTCATTGCCAATACTAAGTCCGTACCAGTAATGCCTTTTTGCAATTTGCCCGTTAACTTAACACCAACATAATCTGGCAGGCGCATATAAGATGGATTACCTAGCATGACGCTTTCGGCTTCAAGCCCGCCAACACCGATTGAAATCACACCTAAAGCATCAACCATCGGCGTGTGGCTATCGGTACCGACCAAGGTATCGGCAAACGCCACTTGTTCACCGGCTTTGTTTTGTACCACTTGCACCACTGGCGACATTTTTTCTAGGTTGATTTGATGCATGATGCCGTTACCAGGCGGTACGACGTTGACGTTATCAAAGGCATACTGACACCAGTTGATAAAGTGAAAACGGTCATCGTTACGGCGCTCTTCGATGGCGCGGTTTTTCTCAAAAGCGTTTTCTTCAAAGCCTGCATGCTCAACGGCTAGTGAATGGTCGACAATAAGCTGAGTCGGTACGATAGGGTTTACTTTTGATGGGTCACCGCCTTGCTCAGCGATGGCATCACGTAGACCTGCCAAGTCGACAAACGCAGTCTGACCTAAAATATCATGGCAAACGACACGGGCAGGGTACCACGGAAAATCGAGGTCTTGCTTGCCTTCAATATGCTGCTTAAGCGCTGCGGTTAAGTCTTCTGGTGGGCAGCGGCGTACCAAGTTTTCACACAATACTTTTGAGCAGAACGGTAGTTTGTCATAGGCGCCAGCTTCGATATTTTCAATCGCTTCACGGGCGTCAAAGTAATACAAGTCTGTGCCAGGTAATGGCTTTTTAAATTGTTCATTCATCGGTTGTACGAGGGCGTTGTCCATAAGTCACCTTTGGCTGTTGGCTGGTTGCAATGAGGCTAAAAAGGGGTAAATTTTTTTAGTAAAAGCGTCAAAATAAAATCAGACTTTGCTAAAAAAACTTTTAAGCATTAATTTTTTAAACATTGAAGGTAGGGATTTGTAGGGCGTGTCTTCAACTGTTTTACTAAAACTGAAGGTGAAGCACACCCTACAAACATATTGTTTTAAGAAACATTATTATTTCAAGACAAATTAACGCGCACTCATCTCTGGTACAGGACGCAATTCTTCACCAGTATATTCCGCACTTGGGCGAATGATACGATTATTGGCACGCTGTTCAAAGACGTGAGCCGCCCAGCCGGTTAGACGCGAGCAGACAAATATTGGCGTGAACAGTTTGGTTGGAATTCCCATAAAGTGATAGGCAGAGGCATGGAAAAAATCGGCGTTACAGAAGAGTTTCTTCTCGCGCCACATCACTTCTTCGCAGCGTACTGATACTTGGTATAGCACCTCATCACCAACGTCAGCGGCCAGTTTTTCCGCCCAACCTTTAATAACGACGTTACGTGGGTCTGATTCGCTATAGATAGCATGACCAAAGCCCATGATTTTGTCTTTACGCGCCAGCATTGCCATCATCTCTTCTTCAGCTTCGTCGGCTGATGTAAAGCCTTCAATCATATCCATCGCTGCTTCATTGGCGCCGCCATGCAAGTGACCACGTAGTGAGCCAATCGCGCCAGTAATACAAGAATGGATGTCTGATAAGGTTGAGGCACAAACGCGCGCGGTAAAGGTTGAGGCGTTAAACTCATGCTCAGCATAAAGAATAAGCGAGACGTTCATCACCTTAGTATGTAGCTCGTTTGGTTTGTCACCTTTAAGCAGATGTAAGAAATGACCGCCAATCGTATCGTCATCGGTTTCGGTTTCGATACGCACATTGTCGTGGGTAAAGCGGTACCAGTAATTGATGATTGATGGGAATACCGCCAGCATGCGGTCGGTTTTATCGTTCTGTTGTGAGAAGTCAGTTTCCATCTCAAGGTTACCAAGCATCGAGCAACCGGTACGCAGTACATCCATCGGATGCGCTTGTGCTGGGATACGCTCAAGGACGTCTTTTAATGCTTGCGGTAAACCACGCATTTTTTTGAGTTTGGCTTGATAAGCATCAAGCTCGCTTTGGGTTGGCAAGTTGCCATAAAGTAGCAAATAAGCCACTTCTTCAAAGACGCATTTATCGGCCAATTCTGACACATCATAACCACGATAAGTCAGACCTGAGCCTGATTTACCGACCGTCGATAGTGCTGTCTTGCCAGCGACCTGACCACGTAGACCGGCGCCTGAAAGTTCTTTCTGTGCTGCCATGCTTAAATTCCTTTTGTTGGTAGCTCTTTTTGAGTTAAAAAATAAAGATGACTAAAAGTGAATAAGCAAAACCAAAGATAGATGATTTTGCTTATGGTTGACTTAATGCTTATTTACTATTGGCAAACAACTTATCTAGCGTTTGCTCAAACTCATGATAGTTTAAGAAGTCATAAAGCTCCATACGCGTTTGCATGGTATCGACGACTTTTTCTTGCGTGCCATCATCAAGCAGATGCTGATAAACGTTTAATGCCGCTTTATTCATCGCACGAAACGCTGACAATGGATAAAGTACCATATCAACCCCAACCGCATATAACTGTTCGGTAGTATAAAGGTCGGTTTGACCAAACTCAGTCATATTGGCAAGGACTGGAATATCGAGTACATCGGTAAACTTACGGTACATCTCGATATCCGTCAATGCTTCTGCAAAAATCATGTCAGCACCAGCTTCTTGGAAAGCAACCGCGCGCTCAACCGCTGCATCAAGACCTTCAACAGATAGTGCGTCTGTACGAGCCATGACCACAAAGTCTTTATCCGTTTTGGCATCAAGCGCCGCTTTTAGGCGATCAACCATCTCAGAGATACTCACGATTTCTTTATTTGGACGATGACCACAGCGTTTTTGCGCAACTTGGTCTTCGATATGTACCGCTGCAACGCCTGCTTTTTCCATTTTCTTAATGGTTTGAGCGATGTTAAATGCGCCGCCAAAGCCGGTGTCGATATCGACCAATAATGGCGTATCAACCGCATCGGTAATACGGCGCGCGTCTTCTAAAACGTTATCAAGGCTGGTCATACCTAAGTCCGGCAGACCAAATGAGGCATTGGCCACGCCAGCACCAGAGAGGTATAACGCTTGATGACCGACTTGGGTTGCCATCATCGCCGTATAGGCGTTAATCACGCCAGCAATCTGTAGCGGTTGGTTGTTATCGTTTTTTTGTTTCATTGCACTGCGAAAGCGAGCGCCAGCTGATAAAGTCATGTCGTAGTCCTTACGTGGAGGGATAATCTTATTAATATGAGGCAAGGTGTTATTGTTGTGCCTGATTATACCCAATTATCCATGATTACAAAGCGGTGTTTTATATCAACTCATTAGTAATAATTAATATAATTAGTAGTATAGTTAAATTCATTCATATTAAGAATAGCTATATCCATTTTTTAGAGATTTACTGAGATTACTATTCATATTGCTAAAGTTAAAAAAATCTTAGCCATACTATTATTTACATTTAGTTACAAATAGCTTGGTTTTTTAATCTGCTTATTCCTTTGGCAATAAATAATAAATGAGAGGGCTTATAAATAAAAAGCCCTGATAGCTAAGCTAAAAGGGCTTTTATGATAAAAGGCTTTCTAAGTACTTTTAATCAAAGTTAACCAAATTTAACCAAGGAATCCTGCAAGATTGGCTAGGAACAATAGCGCAAAACCTGCTAAGAATATCAGCCCTGCAATGGATAAGGCATTCATACCGGCTGATATTTTTTGATGACTGCGTACCAGTGAGTAGTTGAGCCAACCAAAGATAGGCGCAGAGACAAACGCCGATATCATGGCAAATTTCAGCATTGAGCCTAATTGTCCGGTAAAGAAGGTGATAATCACCAGTCCGCCACCAATCGCATAAGTGGTCCAAAAAGCGATTTGCTTCTTATTAATTTCGCTTTGACCTTTAATCAAACGCCAGCATTCGGCATTGGCACGGCCATAGCCATCAGCACAAGTAATGGTAGTACCAAACATACACATAAAGGCGACGAACGCGACCAGTAGTCGTGACCATTCACCAATGGTTGCCGTATACATATTTATCAGCTGGTTGATATAAGCGCCACCAACCAATTCAATCTCTTGACCTGAACCATACTGGACAAACACTCCTAACGCTAAGAAAAACAGCGCTAAAATAGCCGAGACCGCATAGCCAACGTTAAAGTCCAATAAGCCTTGGCGATGCGTAGTGTTATCAGCTTTTCTTTTTGCTGAGGTCCACATCGAGGTAATAGCAGCAAATTCAAGCGGCGCTGGCATCCAGCCCATCAGTGCCACAATGAAACCTAAAGTTGCAAGATTCCAAGGAGAGGCGGCAACAAAATCCACCGCCATAACCGTTGGCTTGCCCGCGGCAATCACGACCGCTGCTACCGTGGCTGACGTCAGGGCAATCATAATCCACTTAGTCACGCCATCGAGCAGCTTATAATGACCGGCAATCAAAAAGAACCATGAGACCGCAACGATGATTAAAGCCAAGCTCATGGTGGATAGACCAAGAGAGGCGGGTAGCATAAAGCCCAATATCACCGCTGCAATCAAGGATACCGCACCGGTACTAATCACCGCTGATAGGATAGAGAGGAGAAAGTAAATCCAAAGATAGGCTTTTGAGCGTTTGGCATAACCTGCGATTAAGCTCTCGCCGGTGTCATAAACGTAATCGGTACCGAAGCGAAAAAACGGGTACTTAAACACGTTAGCCAGAATAATCATAATCGCCAGCTGCCAGCCATAAAGTGCACCAGCCTGTGTCGACGAAATCAGATGCGAGCCACCGATAGCAGCGGTCGCCATTAAGATACCGGGTCCAAAAATCCGCCAGCTAAATCCTTCTTGCTGCGCGGTCACGGTAGCGCCATCGTCCGTGGCGCTCGGGTTGTTGAGTGGTTGTGTGGTCATGAATACCTCGAAATGGTTAAAACGGCAAATTATCACTTACCTGTGTCAGCTTGCCAATGATCATGAGAGAAACGATTTATCAGATATCTAAATATAAAACGATTCGTCTTGTCTCGACTTTAGCATAATGCTGCTAGACAGGATAATGATTATTCTAATTATTATTACTAATAGTTTGCATGCCCATTCTCGATAGTTAGCATAATAAGTTATGAATATCAAGGGTTTTGAGCAGGTATTTTTTGCCGGTTCTTTATAACACAATACGCCGCCGATATCTGCCATTTGGCGCTATTTAGAGCGGTTTAATGCGCTTTAACGCTGTAAGGTAAAGCTTTGCTTGCGATAAGTGATACCGCGGCGCTCATATACCTGATAAATCGCGCTCAGCAGGTCAGGGATTTTAGGGTGAACAAAGTCTTTGAGGGTATGTAGGTAAATAGGAGAGGTGGCGTTTTCATGCAGCAGGCGTCGATAGACTATTTGCTCGGTGCGCACCGTTTTTAAGCTGGCAGGTACCAAGGTGATACCTTCGCCCGCGGCAACCAAGCCAAGCGCCACTTGTAAATCACTGACGGTGGTGGTCATAAAGGGCGAGATGCCATATTGGGCAAACAGATGTAGCAAGGGTTCGGTCACCGGTTCAAGAGAAGGCTGCTCGTTAGATGACTGTTTATGTCGGCTGCTGCTTTTATCGTTAGCAGAGATATGGTTAGTGGGGTTATTAGTGGAGTTGCTAATAGGCGTATTAATAGGTTGGGTGGTCGTTGATATAGGTAGGTGGGTTTGATGATATAAAATCAAACGGTTATTTGCCAGATCAATCAGACGTTGCTCATCAATATGAGCAAGCGCATGCGCTTTAGGAAGCGCCACCATATAACGCTCATGACGCAATAATATTTGCTGAATCCATGGGTCTTGATGGGCAAAGCGCCCAAACCCTATGTCAATCTCACCGGTTTTTAAGGCTTCAATTTGCTGATAGGAGCTGATGTCCTTGAGATTGACCTCAATATCAGGATTGGACTGTTTTAGCTTAGCGATGACTTCGGGTAATAAGCCGTACAGCACCGATGGCACAAAGCCAATATTTAAGGCAGTACTTGGCGCCGATAAGCGCTGCGTCATGCTAGTAACCGTATCAATCTCTGTCAGAATGGCGCTGATTTTATCGTAAAAGAAGACACCCGCTTCTGTCAGATGTAGCGGTCTATGATAACGGTCAACCAATTCTACCCCCATGTCGGTCTCAAGCTGTTTGAGCAGCCGGCTGAGCGTCGGTTGTGACAGCCCTGTTTTAGTGGCAGCGGCGCTAAAACTTCTTAAGTCAGCGATAGCAATAAAAGCATTGAGCTGTTTTAAATCCATATTGTGATGCCCATCTGTCTATGACGCTTATTTAACCGGATATGTTGGCTATTTTATATAAATAGGAGGAACAAGCGTAAAATTATACTTGAAGGAGAGCAGGCGACCCACTATATTGTGTGGTAACGATAGTGTTACAATTTAGCAAACAATTGATGTAAATTAGCCATACCAACAAAACGTGCAAACAAGCTGTATTTACCCTCATTCTAGCAATTTTCTATTTTTCGTGGCATTAACTGTTCTGGTATCACTTCATGAGCGATAAAAAAAGCAACCAAAGTGCGGATTTAGAGGCCAATTTAGCGAAAATTGCTAATGCTAAGCCACGAAGACGCTCTCGTAAAGACAACATTTATGAGCGCTTTATCACGCGTGTCGAAAATGTAGACAGCAGCGATAATAATACCCATCGCGAACAAGCGAATGTCAACGACGGCAAGCTTGCGCCATTAAAACCGCTAAAAAACGCCGATAAGCTGTCATCATATGAGCCTTTGAGCGCCGCAGAGCTGGAATTATTTGCTAGCCAGCAAGATGAGTTGCGACAACAGAAGAGCAGTCTACAGGGAACGAATGCCACAAGCACGGGTGTTAATTTAGACTTTTCCGATGAAAATGAGAGTTTGGGTAAAAGTCGTGTAGCAATAGCTGATATAAATGACTCATCAAATACTGAAGCAGATGATGACTATGCAGACGAGGCTAATAATACTATTGCCAGAGAGGCATCTTCGTTTTCTAGTACAGCGCCTTTAAATGATGCAAATCGCATTTCTGAAAGCTATGAGAAAAACGAAAGTATTGATATTAAAAGTCTTGATATCGACGATATAGCCACACAAAGCTCGACTATATTAATCCCAGCAAAAGATAAGAAGCTGGCAAGCAGCAAAAAACCGCTTATCATTGGGATGATAGTTGGCTCATTATTGATTGCGGCGGTCGTATTGACCCTTATCTTTACCGGCTTCTTATCAACCAACACATCGACTGAGCCGGCGCTACCTATTAATGCTGGCACGCCTAAAAGTAATAATGACAGCAGTGGCAATAAGGTAGCTACAGCAAGTAATACGGCTGAAGCTAGCAATCAGTCGACCGTAGATGCTCAAACCAGTGTACCAAGCACTGGCAATAAAGACCTTGATAATAAAAATACTGCCAAGAATACACAAGGTGCCGATGGTCAATCTACCGCCGCCACGACCAATAATTCAGAAAATGAATCGGCATCTGAGCCAGCTATTACATACGAGGATTTTAGAGAAGAGTCACAAAGTACGTTATTTCGTGAGACTAACGATTAAGAAGGTTTAATATACTAAAAAGGCATTAAATCTGTGCTTTTATACCGTTTATCCGCTAATCCTAGCGCTCATACCAAAAACCGTTGCATCGTGTCATAGGTTACGTATCATCATATAAAGATGCGGATATATACCGCTCATCATATATATGGATACGGTACTGACTTATGAGCCCCTCAAGTAATGACATAAATCCTGATACCGCTACAAAGCTGCCTACCAATAGCCTTAACAGTGATGATGTTATCTTGAATATTGAGGGTCGAAAGCGTATGCGTCGGCCCTATGAGCGCTACATGCAGCAGCAAGCCATGCAAAAATCGTTAGAGAATACTAGAGATGATGCGAATACCTTGCATGAGCAGAGCGAGAACCATCAATCCTCAGATATCATTCATTCTAACGAAACAGTCACCTCTCACCAATCAACCTCTCCATTTTGTGCTGACACCGCTAAACCTACAAAGAAACCTAGAAAGAGTAGCTCGCTTAATCATGCCAAGTTTCTCAGTGTCATGGCTATCTTTTGCGCTGTCTTCTTGCTTGCCGTATTTGCCTTCAATTACTTACTCTCAAAAAATTCTTAGGTACCACTAGGAGTTAACAGCGCGTCAGTTGCTAAGCAAATGAATGCAGACTTAGTAACCGACCCTAATTCTATTCCTACTTTCATTGCACCACGAGATGAGACAAAAAATGAAAGGCAAAATGGTAATGAGCAAATCAATACTATGAAGGCTATAAATGCTATAAAAGTTAAAACAACGCTTAGTGAGCATGATTTTAGACAAGAGGCGCAGAATACCTTATTCCGTGACTCAGAAAAACAGGCCAGCCAGAAGCCTGATATTGCGACTCAGCCAGAAATCAACCCACAGGATTTTAAAGCAGAAGCTAAGAGCATCTTATATCGAGATGAGATTAAAGCAGGTAAATAATCTGAGACGGTCTTAATTTCAACGCCTGTCAGTGTTGCATAAGATATGAGTTTAGTCTAAATACTCAATAAGATAGCTTTAATATTGACTAATCCTATAACTATAAATTTCGTAATTGCTCAATTAACCAGCGATGTATACCACTGTCGCTGGTACGTGGATGCCATGCTGCGATTACCTTAAAGGTAGGCGGCAATGCTTCGATTTCAATCTCTTTGACTTTATTATTTGGTAATAGTCGCGCAGGGTAAAAGGCAATCATGTCGGTGGTGTGTAGGATATCTGGCACGGCTGAAAAGCTAGGAACTGACATCACAATATGGCGTTTAAGCCCTTTTTCTGCAAACCATTGATCATGCGATCCGCGCAAATTGGCACGCGAAGGCGATACCACCAGCTGCGGGTGTGCGGCAACTTGCGCCAGTGTGAATATCTCTGTTGCAAAGGTGTTTTTGTAACCCGTCACACATAAATGCTGTTCTTCAAATAGCGTCACATACGATAAATTATCAGGGATAAACTCTGGAAAAGTAATCAGCAAATCAAGTTCACCTGCCGCAATAAGCTGATTGATATTGTCTGAGGCAAAATCTCTCACTATCAGCTTTAAATGAGGCGCTTCACGGCGTGTGATACTAAATAACTGCGGCAATAATGCCTGCGTAGCATAGTCGGTTGCACTAATCGTAAAGACGCCTTTATAGGTTTGCGGCGTAAACACTTCTGGCTCTAACAATACTTCCAACTGTTTTAATATCTCGTCAATCGGTTGCCGCATCGCTAGTGCTTTTGGTGTTGCCACCATGCTATTACCTTGACGAATAAACAAACGATCATCAAACAAATCCCGTAGCTTACGCAACTGCTCACTAATCGCTTGTTGCGTCAGTCCCATTTTGCGCGCAACTTGCGAGAGATTTTTTAGATCAAGTAGTGCCTGCAATACTCTAAGCTGCTTGATATCTAGCCGATTCATACCATTCATAACACTTACCATTAATAGTTGTACCCTAAACAAGAAAGGCTTGTTTCTAATTGTACCTATAAAACTCTATGCTAACCAACATTACTTAAGCAGCCCATTAAACCTAAAAATAGATTCAGTGGCTCAAAAAATAAGCCTATCCGTTTGCTTTAAAAGAGAGTGTTATGAAACAAGCTATGCCAAATACCAGTGCGTTATTTTCATCTGTACAACTTGGACCTTATACCCTTAAAAACCGTATCGTGATGCCGCCTTTGACGCGCTCTCGTAGCACGCAACCTGACAATATCCCTAATGATTTAATGGCAAGCTATTATGCACAGCGCGCCTCAGCAGGTTTTATGGTAACTGAAGGTACGCAGATTGAGCCACGAGGCCAAGGCTACGCGTGGACGCCGGGTATTCATTCGCAAGCCCAAATTGAAGGCTGGAAAAAAGTTACGCAAGCAGTACATGCTAAAGGCGGTATTATTTTTGCTCAGTTATGGCACGTTGGCCGCGTATCTCATACCAGCTTACAACCAAACCAAGCTCAGCCTATCGCTCCATCTGCCATTACTGCCACTAACGTCAAAGTATTTATTGAGACAGGTCCAGGCGAGGGCGCTTTAGCCGACCCAAGTGAGCCACGGGCACTGAGCACAGAAGAAGTGGGTGAATTGGTCGCTATGTATGCACAAGCCGCGCGCAACGCACTAGAAGCAGGTTTTGATGGGGTAGAGCTACACTGTGCCAATGGCTATTTGGTGAATCAATTTATCTCTGAGCATAGCAATACACGTGATGATCAATATGGTGGTTCGTTGACCAATCGTCTGCGTTTTTTAAAAGAAGTGGTCGCTGCCGTCAGTGATGTGGTTGGTGCTGATCGTTTAGGCGTACGTTTTGCGCCTTTATTTGCCAGCACGGATGAAACTCGTGTGTATCTAGGCTTAGTAGAAGCAGACCCGCATCATACCTATATTGAAGCGATTAAAGTACTTGAACAGGCGGGCATTGCTTACTTATCCATTGCAGAGGCTGATTGGGATAATGCGCCTGATTTGCCAGAGCCTTTTTATCAAGCGGTCAGAGCTGAGTTTTCAGGACGTATTATTTATGCCGGTAAGTACACTGTGCAGAAGTCGGTCGATATATTATCTAAAGGTTATGGGGATTTATTTGCTTTTGGTCGTCCTTTTATTGCTAATCCCGATTTACCTGAACGCATAGCCAATCATTGGCCACTCAATGAGGCAGATCCTGCCACGATGTATGGTGGCACTGCCATTGGCTATAGTGATTATCCTCGCTATCAAGAATAGTCAAAAAGTAGTGCATAAAACAAGGTCGATCACGGCCTTGTTTTCACCGCAGCAAGCGATCGGTATAAGCGGTGCGATGACACTGTAAAAATGCACATAATTCTAAAGATATTTTATTTGTCAGTATTTATCAGTTGGTAGACGCAATGAATAAAAGTTTGAAAGACAGACTGATACGCATATTAGTAGGATATGTCGGACTTTATCCGACGCTCTTAATCGTATTAACGTTATTAAAGCCTGTGAACTCATGGTCTAAGTCTGCCAGTGGTGGTATTGATTGAGACCATAATACTCGTGCCGTTGACGCAGATGGTGTCATTCCCACTAGCAGGCTGGCTCATTGAGCGTTTAAGAAGGTAGCAGTTGTTGCTCTTTGCCTAGTTTGGATATGGGTTTTTAATATTATTGATTGAGATGATAAATGATTGATGGAAGGGGTCGGTTTATAAACCAGATAAATAACTTATCTAGATTTCAGCCGAGCATTCATAGCGCAATAAAATAATAATCTAAAACCCATGCTATCAGTGACTCTAAAACAGCCTATTTAACTTATGGCTACCTAAATTTAGGTTCACGATTTAAAAGAGTTAATTTTCTATTAAAAACAATGACCTATAGTTAATATAAAAATAAGTGGTTCATGAACCTTGGTATGTGACATAGCCTGAGTACAACAACTTTAATTTAAACTATTAGGAGTCTCAACTGAGACACTGAATTACGCTAAAAAATCAAGATGATCGTTCATTCATTCTCCTAGCTTTTTTATTTAAGGGGGTTTTTCATTACAAAATGAGAAAACCAGCCATACTGAAAAAGTAGCGATATTAGCACAATTCTTGCTGATTGCTTCTTGGTTAGAGTGAATAAATCATCATTTATATCAATGAATTATACTTCTGATTCTTCAGTAGATACTTGAAATGAGTATTTGAGTTTTTCATACATGGCAAAGCACTTTCACTACTTGGCTTTTGTAAAGCACTCTCTCTTTATAATTGACCTCTTAAGCTGATTTGCCTGCTAGTCAAATTTAGTGCCGAACAATATTGAGCTACGTTTGAGGCACGAGGGCTTCGCTTTTGATATAAAAATATCTTGTACTTTTTGAAACTGACTATCTAAAGCAATACCATTTGAACGAATAATATTACCTATTAAAAAGCCTCTGTCATAAATATAGACAATGCCTTTACCTTTATCCCAATAGGTCACTCCTTCAGGCAGTATAGGCGTAGAAAACATGCCATCACTTGACTCTATTAATAAACAACCCTCTATTACAACCAATCGTCCACCGACCCCCATGTCTAACTGGGGTTCCTCAGGATCAAAAGGGTATGTAAATATATCTGCATATGTCGGTGTTAATATATTAGAGATATCCTCTATTTCAGTCTTCAGGACTTTATTCTCACTAGTGGCTTTATTCATCATGTTTTTTGAAGGTGTCATACAACCTGATATTAAGATTGCTAAAAATATGATTAAGTATTTTTTAAGCTTATGGCTGTCCTTATACACTGTATTCATCTGAAATATCATCCTTAAATTTATTAGCATATGTTTACTAAATCAGCCTAAACCCTTGTATATAATCAGGACATCATCCGAATTATAAAGAGGTACAGCGCCGTGAAAAACCGTAACTATTACATTTATAAAAAGCCTACGATTAAGCTCAGCATGGGTATGCTTGCTTTAGGCAGTTTACTGGCAATCGCTGGTTGTAATAATAGCTTGGTTGACAATCAACTGATAAAAGCGGCAGCCGAAAAACCTGTAGTTAGCAAGACTGAGAACCCTTCAACCCCAAAGACTGATAAGAACTATATCGCTGCTGACGACTCTGCTTCAACGCCTGAAGGTATCAAGCAAGTCGTTAATGCCAACAATCAATTCGCTATTGATCTGTATCAGCAGATAAATAAGCAACCTGCACAATCAGATAAAAACATCTTCTTCTCGCCCTATAGCTTGTCCACTGCCATGGCTATGCTCTATGCCGCAGCAGAGGGTGAAACAAAGCAGCAAATCCAAAAGACCTTTCATTATCCAACGCCAGCTATCCTTAATCCCAATAGTGCCGCGCTCTACAATCAATTTAATAAACCCAATTCAAATTATGACTTAAGCACGGTTAATGACTTATGGATACATCAAGGCTTGAGCCCCAATCAAACTTATTTGGATACGGTGCAGCGCTATTACGGTGGTAAAGTCACCACTCTTGATTTTAAAAACAGTCCTGAACCTTCCCGTCAGACTATCAATAAGACCATTGCCAAACATACCAAGCAGATGATTCCTGAGCTGCTCGCAAAAGATAGTGACCCCTGCCGTCAATCCCGTATATATAAACTTGGGAGATTTTGATTACGCAGCCTGACGATAATAATCAAACCACACCTGTCTTGGCGATTTATAGCCTAAACCCTTTTGAATCCTAGTCTGATTATAATATAACTCAATATATCCAATGATATCTCTGATAGCTGCAAACCTTGTTTTATAGTCTTGGTGATATACTAGCTCGTTCTTCAATATGCCCCAGAAGCTTTCTATGGGTGCGTTGTCAAAGCAGTTGCCTTTACCGCTCATTGAACCTGTAAACTGATGCTGCTTGATGATCTTGAACCGCCCCGACTTTATCGGAGGCTGATTTACTTTAGTCAGGCAGCAATGCCTGACAGGATTAAATTATCATAATACCGCTTTTCAAACTCAAAGGGCGACACATATCCAATCGTGCTATGCAGTCGTGTTTTGTTAAACCAATCGACCCATTCAAGGGTTGCCAGTTCAACATCGTTCACACCAGTCCAGTTTTGCTTTAAATAATGAATCACCTCAGACTTGTACAGCCCATTGACCGTTTCAGCCAGTGCGTTGTCATAAGAATCACCCGTAGTGCCAACAGAGGCAATCACACCGCAGTCAGCCATCTTATCTGTGTAGCGAATGGATAAATACTGAACCCCTCGATCACTGTGATGAATCACATCTTTGGGATTATTCCTATCTGCTATCGCTTGATTGAGCGCGGCCATCACCATATCGGTGTTCATGCGATTGGATACTTTCCAGCCCACAATGGCACGAGCGAACACATCAATAATAAAAGCAGTATAAACCCAGCCACTCAGTGTCTTGATATAGGTAAAATCTGCAACCCAAAGCTGATTAGGACGACGGGCATTAAAGTTACGATTGACCAAGTCATCAGCGCGCTTTTGGTCGTCACGGCTGTTGGTGGTGATCTTGCCCTTACCGCGCCAGATGCCTTGCATACCATACTGCTTCATTAAACGCTCTATGGTACACCGAGCAACCTTTAACCCGTCAGCTTTCATCTGCTGCCATACTTTACGCGCACCGTAACGGCATTTACTGTCCTGCCAAATACGTTTAATCTCTCTGAGATAATAGTCATCATGCTGACTGCGTAATGAGCGCTTCTCAGGGCAGTCCTCTAAGTCTTTAGCACGGTAGTAGGTTGATGGGGCAATCGGTAGTACTCTACAAATTAGCTCGACCCCATAACTACCTCTATAGTCATCAATAAACTGAACCATTATCTGGGTGGACGGTCGAGCTCCGCCTGGGCGAAAAAAGCAGCAGCCTTACGTATAATCTCATTGGCTTGCTTGAGCTCTTTATTCTCGCGTTCAAGCTCTTTAATACGTTGCTCTTGGCTTTGAGCTTGTACCGATGCAGGGATAGTTTGATCTATATGCTTCTTGTGCCATGAGCGCAGGGTTTCAGGCGTGCAGCCAATCTTAGGGGCAATGGCTTGAATAGCTGACCATGTGGAGGGATAGTCGTTTGCTGCTTCGATCAGCATACGAACAGCGCGTTCTTTAATCTCGGGAGTGTAGTGTCGTGTTTTCATCGTTGTATTCTCTCAGAATGTTGAGTCTCCGACAATACCGGGGCGGTTCACTGTTCATGCTACCAGCCATTTGCTCGGCCAGTTTCTTGATGTCAGATTGAGTAGTCATTGCTTATTCTCCTGTTATTGGATTATAAGCAGTTACACAGTTTTTAGGAAAGGCTCTATTAGCTTTTTTATTTCATTCATCTTTTTATAGACATCAAAATAGGCTTTTTACTTAGCAGTAGTAAGCCTGTTTCCGATGTAATGAGTCTCGCAAATGTGCAACGAGCAGTTTTAACTTTTGATCTGGTTGCCTGGCCTTAGGATATACTGCATACATGCCCAGTTCCTTTCGTGTAAACCGTTGCAAAATCTGAGTAAGTGTATGTTGTTGTATCTCCTCATGGACCAACGCTTGGGGCAAAAAAGCAATGCCTAAATCGCTGAGCGTGGCTTGTTTAATCGCACTAAGATGATTGCTATGAAACCTACCATGGACAGGCATTAATTGCTCTGTGCCGTCTATACATACTGGCCATATGTTGTTAGAGGTATTATCTAACTTATAGATTATGCACTCATGATTGTCTAATTCTTCAGGGGTTTGAGGCGTACCATATCGCTTTAAATAGTCTGGCGTCGCACATATCACCCATCGGCTATCTATAAGACGTCTTGCAATGAGCGATGAGTCTTCAAGCTCAGCGGTCCTTATTGCCAAATCAAATCCTTCCTCTATCAAGTCAACCAATCGATTGGTAATTTGTAACTCTACCGATACTTCAGGGTGTTGTTTACAGAATTCAGCAATAGATTCGCTCAATATGAAATTCGCAGAGACCACAGGCAGGGTTATACGTATATGGCCTTTCATATCTTCGCCGTAACCCGTTACTGCATCTTCAGCTTCCTGAAAGGCATGTTTAGCAATTTTAGCTTTGTCGTAAAGCGTCCTGCCGGCATCGGTTAAGCTCAACTTTCTAGTGGTTCTATAAATGAGTTGAGTATTTAAGTTCTCTTCTAATCTTGCAATGCGCTTGCTCACTACTGAATTGGTTAATGATAGCTTTTCAGCGACTTTAGAAAATGACCCTTCCTCAACAACTTGGACAAATAAAACCATATCGTCAGCTTTGACCATACTTGTGCTCCAATTGGCGTAATGCGGATTAGATTATAGCAAAAAAGGAAAATAATATTGTCCATTGATGCAATATATCAATTAATTAACAAGGCGTAGACTATTTTAGGGCTTTTTGAACATGGGCCATAGACTGTCGCAAGTCGTGCTCGGTTTTGTCTACAAGACGGCTTGGATAAATTAGCAGTCCCTGTTTGTGAATGTTTAATACAACTTAGTCATCATTGAGTCGTCAAAATAAAGGCTGCGATGACTTGGTTCAGGGAAGATCGCACAATCAAAAGGATGTAATTTTGAATCAAACAATATATGGGCTTTTGGCATTACTGCCAATCGTTCTCTGTGGTATTTTTCTTATAGGCTTGCAATGGTCAGCTAAAAAAACAATGCCTATCATTTTAGTTGTTACCGCTGCGCTTGCCATTTTTATATGGGATATGACGCTTAACCGAGTGTCATCATCTATTATTCAGGGTTTGGTGATAACTGTCTCGGTGTTGTGGATTGTCTTTGGTGCTATTTTTCTGTTGAATACATTAAAACATACTGGTGCAATCGCCGTTATCCGTGCTGGGTTTACCAATGTATCGCCAGATAGGCGTGTGCAAGCCATTATTATTGCATGGTGCTTTGGCTGCTTTCTTGAGGGTGCCTCAGGTTTTGGTACAGCTGCCGCTATTGCTGCGCCTTTGCTGGTGGCGATAGGATTTCCAGCGCTGGGTGCGGTGTTGATGGGAATGATGATACAAAGTACACCTGTATCATTTGGTGCGGTCGGTACGCCTATCGTTATTGGGGTAAATAATGGGTTAGATAAAGCGGCCATTAGCGCTCAACTGGCACAAGAAGGACTACAGTGGGGCGACTTTTTACAACTGATTACCAGTCAAGTGGCTATCATGCATGGTGTCATTGGTACGTTTATGCCACTTTTTATGGTGATGATGCTCACCCGCTTTTTTGGTAAGAATAAAAGCTGGAAAGAAGGCTTCGCTATTTGGCCGTTTGCGATTTTTGCAGGCTTGGCATTTACAATCCCTTATATGATAACCGGTGTTTTTTTAGGGCCAGAGTTTCCTTCACTGGTCGGAGGTTTAGTTAGTATAGCCATTGTTGTAAACGCTGCTAAAAGAGGGTTTTTAGTCCCAAAAACAACTTGGGATTTTGCGCCTCAGAAAAACTGGCCAAGCGAATGGATGGGTAAACTGGTGGTCAGTAAAGAAGATGTGACGCTTGATTTAACCAGTAAAAAGATGTCTGCGGTTATGGCGTGGTTCCCTTATTTACTCGTTGCAGTCTTACTGGTGTGCTCAAGAGTATTCGCTGGATTTGAATCCTTATTAACCAGTGCAACGTTAGATTTTACGACGGTTTTAGGAGAGGCAGATGTAAGCGCTAGTTTTAGTCCTCTGTACTTACCTGGAGGCTTGTTAGTAATAAGCGCCTTGGTTGCCGCTGCTCTGCAAACTAAAAAACCAGGTAGTGCACTAAATAATGCCTTTAAAGAATCAACTAAAACGGTCTTAGGAGCTGGTTTTGTACTGGTTTTTACGATTCCAATGGTCAGAATCTTTATCAATTCAGGGGTAAACTTATCAGATGTGGCGAGTATGCCAGTCGCCAGTGCCGAGTTGTTTGCGGGTACTTTTGGCAACGCTTTTCCGTTAATTAGTTCTACCATTGGTGCACTAGGGGCCTTTATCGCGGGTTCTAATACCGTTTCTAACATGATGTTTAGTCAATTTCAGTATGAAGCGGCGGTGAGCCTACGTATTTCACCTTCTTTAATCATAGCGTCTCAAGCTGTTGGTGCCGCAGCCGGTAATATGGTTGCCATACATAACGTGGTGGCTGCATCAGCAACGGTGGGTTTACTTGGTATGGAGGGCGCCACACTTAGGCGTACTATTTTACCCACCATATACTATGTGTTGTTCTGTGGCATCATCGTCATGGCCGCCATTTACATTTTTGGTTTTCAAGGGCCCTTAGCATGATGAATGACACACAATCACAAGATAAGGAGCATCATATATCTTCGTCAAATCGCGATTCTCAAGGCATGCTTAGTCCTGATCAAGTACTAGACAAGCTAACACAATTACTGGGTGCTAGTAATGTACAGGCTGATCCAGAGAAAAATGAGCACTATAGAATGGGGTGGCGCTCTGGTGGTGGCAGTGCCTTAGCCGTTTTATTTCCGCAAACACTGCTGGAGATTTGGCGTAGCCTAGAAGTATGCGTTGAAGGCGACTGCATCATTATCATGCAAGCGGCTAAGACAGGTCTGACTGAAGGCTCAACACCGAGCGGTAATGACTACGATAGACCAGTTGTGGTGATTAATACGCTTGCAATGAACCAGTTGTATTTGGTGAATGACAACGAGCAAGTGATCAGCTTGCCTGGTGCGACATTGCATCAGCTACAAAGTCAGCTTAATGCTGTCAATAGAGCGCCTCATTCCGTCATCGGTTCCTCGACGTTAGGCGCGTCTATTATTGGCGGTATATCTAATAACTCTGGTGGGGCTTTGGTCAAAAGAGGGCCCGCCTATACCGAGCTTGCGTTGTTTGCCCAAATAAACGAACAAGGACAGCTGGTATTGGTTAATCATCTAGACGTAGAGCTAGGTGATACGCCAGAAGAAATACTGACTAATTTGCAAAATGGTAATTTTGATAAAAGAGAATTACCTGATAGTGGCAAGCTCGCATCTGACAAAGAGTACATCGCCAGAGTAAAAGACGTTGATGCAAGCACGCCCAGTCGCTTTAATGCGGACAAGCGCAGACTGTATGAAGCCAGTGGCTGCGCTGGCAAGCTTGCGGTGTTTGCAGTACGTCTTGACACTTATCCAATAGCGGCAAAAGAGAAAACCTTTTACATAGGCACTAACAGTGTGAGTGAGCTTGCACAGCTCAGAAGGCAGATACTATCAAGCTTCGACAATATCCCTGAAGTGGGCGAGTATATGCATCGTGATATATTTGATGTCTCCGCTAAATACGGTAAAGACACGTTCCTAAGTATTAAGCATCTCGGCACAGATGCCTTACCTAGATTGTTTTCTATCAAAGGCGCTATTGACGCTAAATTTCATAAGTGGTCATGGATGCCAAAGCATTTTACTGACAAAGTCATGCAGTTCATCGCTACTCTATTTCCAAAGCATTTACCGAAGCGCATGATTGAGTATCGTGAACAATATGAGCATCACCTAATCTTAAAAATGAGTGATGAAGGGATAGCAGAGGCACAGGATTTTCTGAAGACCTTCTTTGCTGCTTCAGACACGGGTAACTATTTTGAATGTAGCCAGGAAGAGTCAGAAAGCGCGCTTTTAAATCGTTTTGCGGCAGCCGGTGCCGCATTACGCTATGAAATCATACATGAAAAAGAAGTTGGTGAGATATTGGCATTAGATATTGCCATACCGCGTAATGAATTAGAATGGCTTGAAACCCTACCTGAAGAAATTGAAAAACACTTAGAGATGAAGCTGTATTACGGACACTTCTTTTGCTATGTGTTTCATCAAGATTATATTTTGAAGAAGGGCAGTGATGCACACCTTGTTAAAAAGATGATGTTAGAGCTATTGAGCGCACGCGGAGCCAAATATCCTGCTGAGCATAATGTAGGGCATCTATACGAAGCAGAGCCTGATTTGCAGAATTTCTATAAAAGCCTAGACCCAACCAATAGCTTTAATCCCGGCATCGGTAAAATGTCGAAAACCAAACGTAACTGCTCGTGCTGTGTGTAATAGTGAGTGTGGGTTGAGCTTGCCGCTTCAAAAATAAGCCAATTGCATCCATCGTTTAGCACTAATCAATAAATAATTAGAGATTCAAAAATATTACATAGATATTTAACAGAATAAGGGCAAGCGTATGATTATTTCATCTCCAAACGACTACAGGGCTGCTGCCAAGCGCCGACTGCCACCATTTCTATTTCATTATATAGATGGCGGTGCTTATGAGGAATATACCTTAAAACATAATGTTGAAGATTTATCGAAAATTGCCCTTAGACAACGTGTACTAAATGATATGTCACTGCTTAGTCTCGAGACGCAGTTATTTAATGAAACTCTGTCTATGCCTGTCGCGTTGTCACCCGTGGGTCTGACAGGTATGTATGCCCGCCGCGGAGAAGTGCAGGCCGCTATGGCAGCCGATCAAAAAGGCATTCCGTTTACCATGTCGACAGTTTCGGTTTGTCCGATTGAAGAAGTAGCGCCTAAAATTAACCGTCCGATGTGGTTTCAGCTTTATGTATTAAAGGACCGAGGTTTTATGAAAAATGCCTTGGAGCGTGCCAAAGCGGCGGGGTGTTCGACCTTGGTTTTTACGGTAGATATGCCAGTACCAGGGGCACGCTACCGAGATATGCACTCTGGTATGAGCGGTAAAAATGCTGCTATGCGCCGTTACTTACAGTCTATGACGCATCCGCAATGGGCATGGGATGTAGGGCTAAATGGCCGTCCGCACGATCTGGGCAATATCTCTACTTATTTAGGTAAGCCAACAGGATTGGAAGACTATATAGGCTGGCTAGGTAATAACTTTGACCCCTCTATTTCTTGGAAAGATTTAGATTGGATTCGCGAGTACTGGGATGGGCCTATGGTCATCAAAGGTATTTTGGACCCAGAAGATGCCAAAGATGCGGTGCGTTTTGGAGCCGACGGCATAGTCGTATCGAATCATGGTGGGCGACAGCTGGACGGTGTTTTATCCAGTGCACGTGCTCTGCCTCCTATTGCCGATGCAGTTAAAGGAGAGATTAAAATTTTAGCCGACTCTGGTATACGTAATGGCTTAGATATTGTGCGTATGTTGGCTTTGGGCGCTGATATTTGCATGCTAGGGCGCGCTTTTATTTATGCTTTAGCAGCGGATGGCGGTGCAGGGGTAAGCAATTTGTTAGAACTGCTAGATAAAGAAATACGCGTCGCAATGACCTTGACTGGTGCCAAAACGATTGCTGATATTAATTCTGACTGTTTAGTAAAGCTGGAGAATTAAACTTGAAGCCGTTAGTTTAGTCATCAATCGTAATAATGAAACTCATAATATTGTTGGCTGACTAGGGATAGACAGATATACCATTACAGGAATGGCTGACCCAGTATCACCAAAAAATAAATGATTAATACATAAAGCTGACAACGTCTTGGCTGATGAGAAGCGAGAGCTTCGAGATCCACATAAACAGGTTAAATGGCTTACACCATAGAAAACCTACATTTAAGACCGCACGACTATATTTGAATGAATTTGATCAGGAGATCAAGGATGACTATTGATAACGACGTACTACGTGAACGCATCAGCTTATTAGGCTCATTTCTAGGAGAGGCGATTTCTCGGCAAACGGGCGAACAAACACTCAACACGATTGAAACCCTACGCCAAGGTTTTATCCAGCAACGCCGGGCGCCTAACGCAGCGAACCAGCAACAACTCATCGACTTTATTGCCTCGTTAGACAACCAAACCTTAAAAAATGTCATCCGCAGCTTTTCTATCTATTTCTTCTTAGCCAATCTCAGTGAAGAAAATTACTTACGAGAACAACGTCAAGCCTTGCGTATGCAATCGGAACATAGCTGGGAAGGCTCGTTTCGGCGTACGCTGCTTGAATGTCGTGAGCGCAATATTGAACCCGCCCAAATGCAAGAGCTGATTGAGCAACTAAAATTTATCCCAGTATTCACCGCCCATCCGACTGAAGCGCGTCGCCGTACGACGATGAATCTATTGCAGAGTTTATTCAAGCATAGCGATGCTTTGAATAATCTTCCTGAAAACAGTTTCGCCTATGAGCAAGCGAAAGAACAAACGGCGCAAACCATTGATTTATTATGGTCATCTGATGAAGTACGGACGCGTAAACCTTTAGTCTATGACGAGATCAATAATGGCCTGCATTATTTCAATGCCAGTTTATTCAGCGCCATTCCCAAAGTTTACCGTAATATTAAAGACGCCATTGTTGATATCTATCCTGAGCTAACAGACTATCCCTTACCGGCGTTCATGAGCTTTGGTTCTTGGATCGGTGGTGACAGAGATGGCAATCCCTTTGTCACTCATGACACCACAGAAATGGCCGTATTGATGCATGCCAATACCGTCTTGCGTCACTATCAAGTGTTGATCAAAAAATTGCGTCGTGAACTGATTCACAGCGATACAATTGTCGCTATCGAACCTGACGTGTATACAAAAATTGAAAGTTATCGTGAGCTCGACAGACGAGTCTTTGATTACAATACTGACGATTACAACAATGAGCCGTACCGAAGACTGTTATCGATTATTCTTGCCAAAATAAAATCGACTAATAGCCATATTCAAAGCAAAGGTAGTGATAGCGAGGCTGAAAAAGATGCTTACACCAATCCGCAAGAATTGTTAGAAGATTTACGCATCATTCGGAAAAGTGTCAATACTCACGATACGGCACATGGCGAAGGCTTATTACTTGATATGATTCGTTTGGTCAAAACCTGTGGTTTTCATTTGGCAGCGCTCGATATTCGTCAAGAGTCCTCTTATCATAGCGAGGTGATAGCTGATATTTTTGCCAATGCCTCTAATCTGCCAGATTATCAAATGCTCACTGAAACTGAGCGCCAAGAATGGCTAACGCGCTTACTTGAAAAGCCCGGTACACCGCTCATTTATACCGATAACTTGAGTGATAAAACACGCGAACAATTGGCTTTGATGAACTCTGTGGCAACCTTACGTAAACTGGTCGGGCAAGATACTTTCGGCAGTTACGTCATATCAATGACCAATAACGCCAGTCAATTATTAGAAGTGTTACTACTCATGCGCTTTGCAGGCTTATGTACAGTGAATGACGAAGGGCAACTGTCCGCTGACTTACCCGTCGCACCCTTGTTTGAAACCATCGAAGACCTTAAAAATATCGATAAGATTTTACCTGCCGTCTTGGATAATCCGCTTTATCGAGGGTTGCTGCAACACTTAGATAACACGCAAGAAATCATGCTGGGTTATTCAGATTCATCAAAAGATGGCGGTATTATCACCTCTGCATGGCAGCTGTATAGCGCGCAGCAAACCATTAACCGTATCGCTGAGGAATATGGTATCAAAACCCGCTTGTTTCATGGCCGTGGTGGCTCTGTCAGTCGTGGTGGCGGCTCAACACATAATGCAATTGCCGCTCAGCCCGCAGGGACACTGCATGGAGAAATTAAAGTCACCGAGCAGGGCGAAGTCCTTTATGCCAAATATGCCAACACCGATACCGCTGTGTTTGAGCTAACCATGGGCATCACTGGTACCCTCAAAGCGTGCTCAACAAGATTTGTGGTGCAACCGCCTGAACTACCAAATTATGAAGCACTCTTTGCGCGTCTAGCCGATGCGGGTGAACAAAGTTATCGTACGCTTACTGACCATACCGAAGGGTTTTATCAGTTCTACTCACAAGTGACGCCAGTGCAGGAAATCTCTTTATTAAATATCGGCTCACGCCCAGCGCACCGTAACAAAGGTCTGCCTAGTAAGACAACCTTGCGGGCGATTCCCTGGGTATTTGGTTGGTCTTTAGCGCGCTTTACCCTACCAGCTTGGTATGGCGTAGGTAGTGCTCTTCATAGTGTTAAACAAGACGAAGCTTTAATGAGGGAGATGAACAGTTGCTGGCCATTTTTTAACGTATTTATTAGTAATATTGAAATGGCGTTTACCAAGTCTGAGATGAGCATTGCTCAGGCTTATAGTCAGTTATGTGAAGATGAGGGATTACGTGAAAAGATTATGCAAGCGGTAATCGATGAGCACGAGCTGACATTTTCAGGTTTAAATTCTTTGCTTAACCAGACATCATTATTGGCACATCAGCAAAACCTTGCCGCGTCACTGCAGTGGCGAAATGCTTATTTAGATCCGATTAACTACATACAAATCGAGTTGTTGAAACGTGCCAGACAAAAAGACACTATATATGATGACGGTGACTTTAGTGTTGAAGATCCATTAATCCGTAGTATCAATGCTTTGGCAGCGGGTCTACGCAATACGGGTTAATTAATAGAGAATTACGTTCAGATATCTAACTTATGACCTAAATACATTGACTTCCTTTAATTAAATTAAGAAGGTTGAAAAGGTGTAAGGGTCAACTAATTTAGATGTGGGTGGGTTTCTATCGTCAGGCTCCCTAACTAAAATCTCCCGAATTTTTTTATACGGATTTGACGGTAGGGGTCAGTCAGCTACCAGCTATCGAGACGACCCGTATGTAACTTGGTGAAACAGATGCTTGATTATGCCACTACAGTCTATTAATTAGGCAGCAATTGAGACAAGATGTTAGAAAAAAATATTGCCTCTCAAAAAGCTCGATTATCACTGCCATATCCTATCCAGCACAGTGAACCAATTCTTTGACGTAATCTTTTCAATGAGTGGATCGGAGAAATGTCGTTGTTGCATGTGCTCAATCAGCATAGAGATTTGACTGATATCAGATAACTCATCTGGCAATAGACAACCATCAAAATCAGAGCCAAAACCGACGTGATCTTCGCCTAAATGGTCAACTAGATAATCAAGATGATCGACAATCACATCAACTGAAGTTTGCGTGTTGCGTTGACCGTCAGCACGAAGAAATGCAACATCAAAGTTCACCCCAACCATACCACCGCTTTGTTTAATGGCAGCCAGTTGCTGGTCAGTCAAATTCCTTGCTTGCTGACATAACGCGTGTGCATTAGAGTGTGTCGCGACAATGGGCTGATCAATAATCTCTAACGTATCCCAAAAAGCACGCTCATTCATATGCGACACATCGATTAGCATATGTTTTTCACGACACTTTAGAATGAGGTCTTTACCTTGATCCGTGAGACCAGATCCTGTATCGGGAGAATGAGGAAAGGAGGCATTTAAGCCATCACCAAAGAGGCTTTTTCTATTCCAGAGTGGCCCTATACTTCTAAGACCTGCATCATAAAAAACATCCAATAACTCAGGTTTAATGGCTAAAAACTCAGCACCTTCCAAATGAAGGATGATGGCTAATTGCTGATTCTGCTGACAGGCTTGAATTTGCGCTAAAGACTTACAAATCTGAATCTGACCGTCTGATCGCGCCTGTAATTGTTGCACAAGTGCCAACTGTGCACAGCAAATATCCACGATTTTTTGCGGCTCAAAATCTAAGCCTGAGAGATTTGATAACTTGTCAGGATGGTTTTTTTTAACATAAGCGTAGGGCGGCAGGAAAATAGAAAATAAGCCGCCCATCCATCCCGCTTTCTGACAACGTTGTAAATCCAAATGTCCTGGTAGCGTACCATAAATGAAATCATGCACAGGATCTGCGGCTGCACTCAGCCACAGTCGGGTCAATAGGTCGTTATGTCCATCAAATATCACAGGCTGAGCATTCATTATTCATCCATTACCGTACGAGTAGGAATTAATTGCTCTTGACTCAATAGCTTTGAGTTTTTAGGGTTCCTAAAGCGTAACTCTTCAAAGGAAACTGGCGTTTCACTGTTTATACGCGCTTCCTCGATCAGATAATGATAAGGTGATTTGCCACACACAGGATCGGCATTTTTGGCATCCCCAGTCAGCATAAACGCTTGGCAACGACAGCCGCTGTAATCCCGCTCTTTATCTGGGCAGCTTTGGCACATGTCAGGCATCCAATCGTCACCGCGAAACTGATTAAAGCTCGCAGACTCATACCAAATATCTGCAAGTTGGGTGTTGCGTACGTTAGGGAACTGTATTGGTAATTGTCTGGCGGCATGGCAAGGTAGGGCTGTGCCGTCCGGTGCCACAGTCAAGAAAATCTTACCCCAACCATCCATACAGGGTTTAGGACGTTCTTCGTAATAATCAGGAACGACAAAAATGAGTTTACATTTGATGCCACGTTTTTCAATTTTCTTGCGGTGCTCATTGGTAATACGCTCGGCTCGAACCACTTGCGCTTTGGTTGGTAGTAAGCCTTCGATATTCTCAAATGCCCAACCATAAAACTGACAAATGGCCAGTTCAACGGTATCGGCTTCCAGCTCTAAGCACAGCTCAATAATCTGATCAATCTGATCAATATTCTGCCGATGAATGACAAAGTTGAGCACCATAGGATAGTTGTACTGCTTGACCAGACGTGACATCTCATACTTTTGTTCAAAGGCATGTTTTGAGCCAGCCAATGCATTGTTAACCGTTGGATCACTGGCTTGGAAACTGATCTGAATGTGGTCAAGGCCAGCCTCTTTTAATCGAGCAATCCGAGATTCGTTCAATCCCATGCCTGATGTGATTAAATTGGTGTAAAAACCTTTGTTATGAGCATAAGCGACCAATTGTTCTAAATCTTGACGAACGAGTGGTTCACCGCCAGAAAAGCCGAGCTGCACCGTGCCCATTTGCCGCGCCTGATCAAGAACATCGAACCATTCTTGCGTTGTCAGTTCCTGCTTATACTGAGCATAATCAACAGGATTAGAGCAATAAGGGCATTGTAATGGGCAGCGATAGGTAAGCTCAGCCAATAGCCATAATGGCAGTCCTACTGGCGCAGTCATACTAAATCAATCCAATGTTCACGTTGAGCCACCAACATATATTCGATAATGTCTTGCTCGATTTCAGGTATATCACCAAACATAGCCTTCACCTTTTTAATAATATCAGCAATGGACGCTTGACCATCAATGTGTTGACCGATGATGCTGGCACTCTCATTTAATTTGATCATCCCTTCAGGGTACAGCAACACATAAGCGTTCTGTGCAGGCTCAAACTGAAAGCGATAACCATGACGCCATACTGGGACGATAGAGTGATCTAGTTCAGGTAAACTCATTTGAACAATCCTTTATGCCAGACATTATCATCAGTGACGCTTTGATAAGGGGCTTGATTATGGACATAGGCCAAGCTCAAAGAATCCAAAATGGTCCACAAAATATCCAGTTTAAATTGTAGAATCTCTAGCATACGCTCTTGTTGTTCAACTGTTTTGAATGAGTCGAGCGTAATGGTTAGGCCATGCTCAACATCGCGGCGGGCCTGACTTAAGCGCGAGCGAAAATAGGTATAACCTTGCTCTTTAATCCAAGGATAATGTTTTGGCCAAGACTCTAAGCGCGATTGATGAATCTGCGGGGCAAAAAGCTCTGTCAGTGAGCTGCTGGCTGCTTCTCGCCATGAGGTACGACGCGCAAAATTTACATAAGCATCGACTGCAAAACGTACACCCGGCAACACCAATTCTTCAGAAATCACTTGTTCGCGGCTAAGACCAACCGCTTCTGCCAGACTCAACCATGCTTCACGACCGCCACCATCAGGATACACGCCATCTTGATCAATCATGCGCTGAATCCACTCTTGACGCACCCGCTGATCGGGGCAATTCGCCATGATTGCCGCATCTTTCAAGGGAATATTGATTTGATAATAGAATCTGTTGGCGACCCACGCTTGAATCTGCTGTTGAGTCGCTTGTCCTTCATGCATCATGATATGAAAAGGGTGGTAAATATGGTAATACTGACCTTTAGCCATAATCGCTTGTTCAAAGGCCTCTACGCTTAGGGCTATTTTTTCTTCTTGCATTATCTTCATTTTGCTGTCGCCTTACAATTCAATCTGCATACCATCAAACGCCACTTCAACACCGTGTTGTTTCAATGTTGCAGCCTGTTCAGATTGTTCATTCAATATTGGGTTGGTGTTATTAATGTGGATCAATACCTTACGAATGTTTTTGAGCTGATCTAAATAGTGCAGTGATCCATCTTCACCACTAATGTGTAAATGCCCCATGTCTTGGCCTGTTTTTGTACCGACACCGCATTCTTGCATCTCACTGTCAGTCCATAAAGTGCCATCAATCATCACACAATCAGAGGCTTCCATAATCTGCATAATATCATCGTCAATTTTGCCCAAACCTGGCGCGTAAAAGAGTTGTTTTTGCGTTTTTAAGTCTTTTACAATCAGCGCAATATTATCGCCATCATGGGGGTTATTACGATGTGGCGAGTAGGGTGGTGCCGAGCTTCTAATCACCAAAGGCGTCAATTCTAAATTGCTAAAACCTTCAATATTAAAGGTCTGTTTCGGATCAATTTGGTGATATTGCAGGCCACCATTCCAGTGTTTCAACATATTGAAAATAGGAAACCCTGTCGTGAGATCTTGGTAGACCATCTCAGTACACCAAACAGGAATCGGACACCCTTCTCGCAGGGTCAATAGCCCAGTCGTATGGTCAAGCTGACTGTCCATCAAAACCACATTCGTGATGCCTGTATCTCTCAGGTTACGTGCTGGCTGTGCCGCCTTAAATTCAAATAATTGCTGACGAATATCAGGTGACGCGTTGAATAAAATCCAATCTATGCCATTCTCTGATATGGCTATCGAAGACTGGGTGCGGGTCTTTGCTTCAATTGTGCCTTGACGAACACCATGACAATTATAGCAATTGCAATTCCACTGTGGAAAACCACCACCAGCCGCTGAGCCTAAAACGTGAATATACATAAATCAATATTTCCAAAAAAATAAAAGCCCTAATCATCTAGGGCTTTTAATGTATTTAAGTCTAGTAAATTTTAACGCGCTTCAAAATACATAGTGACTTCGAAACCGATACGGATATCTTGAAAAGCTGGTTTAGTCCATTGCATAGGATTACTCCGGAAAGATCTCACTAGCTAATAAGTAAGATTAGTAAAAAGAATCTTTAATGGTATTCTAATCTAGCCCCTGCTGTCAAATCTGTAAAAAGACGGAAAACATTTTAGTTACGCAGTCTAACAGTAGTAATCAAACTATACTTATCTTGGCATATACCACTGTTCATTGTAAGGTAAATTGGATATATGCCTTAGTAATAAAACGGCAATGAATCAAATCATTACCGCTTCATTAAACAGGTATGATGTTACTTGGCTTTGTCAGCAAGTTTATAAGCCATAACATAATCCCCAATAGTAGTACCAACTGAACCATGTCCACCAGCTACCAATACGACCATCTGCTCACCTTTAGAATTTAGATAAGTCATAGGCGTCGCTTGGCCACCTGCTGGAATACGAACATTCCACAATACATCGCCATTTTTTAAATCATAGGCGCGGAAGTTGTTTTCAGTAGCCGCTGACAAAAATGCTACGCCTCCTTTTGTGATGATGGGTCCGCCAATACCAGGAACACCCAGCTCAAACTTCAATGGAATAGGGGACAAATCTTGCACGGTACCGTTTCTACGTTGATAGGCAATCTCACCGGTTGCTAGGTCAGCACCCGCTACTGTGCCCCATGGTGGTTGCTGACAAGGAATGCCTAACGGTGATAAAAATGGTCCCAGCTCTACCGCGTAATCTGCACCTTTATTTTCATTAACTCCTTGCTCTCCTGTATTGGTTTCTCCCTCACCAAGATTGTCTCTAGGAATGAGTTTTGATGTAAATGCCAAATAAGTTGGCATACCAAACATTACGCCATTTTCAGGATCAACGGCGAGGCCGCCCCAGTTAAAGGTACCGAAGTTACCAGGATAGACCAAACTGCCATTCGTCGATGGTGGTGTATAACGACCATCATAATTGAGTTGGTTAAACTCAATACGGCACATCATCTGATCAATGAGGCTAGCGCCCCACATGTCTTTTTCTTTCAACATCGGCGGCTCAAAACTCAAACCAGAGTAAGGTTGCGTTGGAGCGACATGTTCACCTGCAACCAAGTAACCTTGCGGCGCGGCGCGTTCTTTGATCGGTACGATTGGCTCGCCTGTTGCACGATTCAATACATACACATCGCCTTGTTTGGTGGGAACAACCAGTGCAGGCTGAACACCTTCTTTGGTTTTTAAGTCAAGTAAGCTTGGCTGAGCTGGCGTGTCCATATCCCAAAGATCATGGTGAACAAATTGTTGAACCCAGCGCGCTTTACCTGTTTTAATGTCTAAAGCGACAACAGACGTCGCATATTTTTCTTCATCTGCGGTTCGATAGCTGCCTAATTGATCCGGTACACGATTGCCCATAGGGAAATAGACCAAACCAAGTTCTTCATCAGCGCTGGCGATCGCCCATGAGTTTGGTGAACTGGTTTTGTACATCTGAGTTGGATCATTGACATCGAAAGGCGCTGTGTTATCAGGATCTCCTGAATCCCAGTTCCATAGTAGCTCGCCAGTATTGACATCATACGCACGAATAACACCAGAAGGTGAATTGACGTCGTAGTTATCATTAACGGCACCTGCCACCACAATCGTATTGCCTACCACTATCGGAGGCGACGTTGAATAATAATAACCCGCTTGTTTAAATGGCATATTGTGCATTAAATCTAAAGCACCATCTTTACCAAAATCTTGACAACGTTGCCCAGTATTTGGGTCAAGTGCATATAACTTAGCATCGGAAGTTGGAATAAATATTTTTGCATCGCATTGCTTAGACGCGTTTTCAAAGGTATTACCAGCTACTTTCTGAACTGGTGTATGGCCGGTCTTGACAGTTGTGTTAGTCACAGCTGCATTATTGGTATTTGCGCCATTGATGGCATTATTACTATTTGTCTCATCATTAATAACTGGAGAAATACTATCAGTACCAGCTTGACCTGCATAATAGGACACGCCTCGACACGTTTGATGTTGGCGTTGTAGATTTTTTCCTACTTTGGGGTCAAACTTCCATAATGTTTGACCAGAGTCTGCGTCCAAAGCTAATACCCAGTTGTGTGGAGTGCACATATATAGGGCATTGCCAATCTTTAAAGGAGTTGCCTGATAGGTGGTCTCACCGATATCATTAGGACCTTTGACATCACCTGTTTGAATTTGCCAAGCAAGCTCTAAGTCTTTGACATTATCAGTGGTGATTTGAGTCAGAGGCGAGTAGCGCTGCCCATAGTCAGTACCACCATACGCGCTCCACTCACCCTCTGGCGTTTGCTCGCCATTTGATAACGGAACACCAAGATTTGTAGGTGTTGAATTTTGATCAGCACCATCTTTGGCAGTTAAATTGAGTTCACCTAACTTATCGGTGGCATTATTAGCCATACTACCAAAAGAGATCAGTGCGCCCACAACCACACTAGCCAGCAATCCCCAATAATAAATAGGGTTTTTTGAGTTATTTTTGGCGTCTTTGAAGGGAGTTGTAATAAGATTTTCGGAATGTAAGCTCGATGTACCATTAGCAACTAAATTTTTATCAGAGCTCTTTGATACTCGAGTTTTATTACCCTGCATCTTGTTAGATACCCATGGCAATAACATTAATAAACCAAATATCAGCGGAAAGCCCAAGCGAGTTGCCAGTGCCCACCAATAAAACCCAGATTCCCAAAGCGCCCAAGCCAGGGTCGCTATAATAAAAATAGTATAGAGCCCATAGGCGCTCCAATGTCTTTTAAATAGCAAGAATGCTGTGACAAGCATCGTAATGCCAGCAATAACATAGTAAGCGCTACCGCCTAACGAGAGTAAGTAGGTACCTCCAATAAGCAAAGGTGCGGCAAAAACCGCCATAATAATAGCTATGAATTTTTCCATGAGCGGAACCACCTGTTTATATAAAAGCAGATTGGCATGCAATGATGGACGACCAGTTAAAACTAGGCGTCCATCATTACATACCTATGTAATTAACAAATAAATCAAACGTCGAATAACGTTTTGGACTTTATTTTATCACTTATACACAAGATCAGTAAAGGTAAGGTAAGATAGGAAAAACTGTTTGGTAAGTGTTTTAGATACTAGGGCGTGTCTTCATTTTAAAAATGGTGATAAAGATTAGATAAATTGTAGTCAAACAAGGAAAATAGCGCCGTTAATATCGGGATATTACCTAGCTATTTGATGAAGTTTGGCAAAATTTAGCCATTTTTAGCCCATTTAGATGTCCATCGATTGAATTGAAGACACGCCCTAAACTGTTTTTGATATAAATCCATAAATGCATAGCCTAAGACTCAAGTCCTCACTAGCAGACTGAGCTTCTTCCTAGAGATGTTACGTTAAATGGTTTTCATGCAAAAAAAGTCATCGGTTCGAGTGCTCGAAAATAGCTCTGCTATCATGAGAATAATACATAAGTTTAAGTTCCAAAAAACTATCTATAGAAATCTGCTATGACCCTCCCTAAAACCTCTTTAACACGTAAATATATCCTTTTTTAGCAGCAGCGATGCTGTCTGTGTCAGCTATGGTTACTGATTTTAGCCAAGTTCAACGCGAAGCTAATCAAGGTGATGCTGATGCCTAATATGTGCTTAGGATGATATACGTCAAAGGCGAAGGCGTGCGACTAAACACCATGACTACTAAAAAATGGTTTGAGCTATGCTGAAGAAACCGTAGAGGTAAATTTGGTAAACTAAGCGTATTAATCGGAGTTTATCATGACCAAGAAAGTAAGAACCTACTGTGACGAATTTAAAGCCGAGGCAGTCAAGAAGATAGCAGACAATAATGGCAATATCTCAGCGACCGCAAAGCAGCTTGGCATCGCCATGCAGACCTTATCTAATTGGCACAATAAAGCCAATCAAGGCAAGCTTATCAGCACTCAGCAATATGAACCTGATCTTATGGCAGCTATTCAAGAAATAAAGTAGCTCAAGCGACAACTTAAAGTTGCTGAAGAAGAGCGAGAGATATTAAATGAGGAGGGATAAAGCGGAGCATTGCTTCGCCCCGACGCAAGGGGAGAGCTATGCTCGAGTGAGGCGACGGCGTACTTTGCCAAGCACAGCTAGTAAAGTACGCCTTTATAAAAACTAATAGACAGGTCTTTAGTATCGTCTCTATGTGCCGTGTGTTAAGCGTCAAACCATCAAGCTATTACGACTGGAGTAGTCGCGATATCAGCGAGCAGCAGATACATCGCAACCATTGTGAGCTACTAGTTAAAGCCGCTCACAGTGAAAGTAAAGAACGTTATGGTTATGAACGTTTGCATGCAACACTCACCGAGCAAGGCCATGACATCACCTATATCTGGACAAATGAAGGTTGGCTGTATTTAGCAGGCGTTAAAGACTTATACATTAAAGAGCTTGTCGGTTACGCCATCATCAAACGCATGACAGCAGATCTAGTATGCAAAGTATTGAACATGGCCATCAAGAACAAACGACCCAGTAAAGGGCTAGTCGTTCACTCTAAAATAGGCAGCCAGTATGTAGCCACGCGTACCATAAGATCATCAAGCAGCCTCACTTTACAAGCTCAATGAGCGCTAAAGGTAACTGCTTTGACAACGCACCCATAGAAAGCTTCTGGGGCATATTGAAGAACGAACTAGTATATTACCAAGACTATAAAACAAGGTTTGCCGCTATTACCAATATCATTAGATATATCGAGTTGTACTACAATCAAACGAGGATGTTGATGAAGATGACTTTATGAATAGTTAGTAGGTATGAGAATTAATCAATCATCAACCAACCTTAATAAGGGTTTATCATATAATGATGACTCCATAAGCTTATCATCAGGTATTGTCTATTTAACATAATATACATTATGCGAAAACAAACCAACGGGCTTAATAGTTACGTGCACAATATTTTTATCTAACTTCATCTGCAATAATTGTCGTTCGTTTCCAGCCAAACTTAAACATCTACAATATTCATCTTCGCATTTAATATTAATACCAGCACCGACTTTAAAATTCATTTAAAACCTCAGCGCCAGCTAACGACAATGCTCTAGCAAATACTCGCGTAAAGATTTTCCATCCTCATCTAGGATGACATCCGTCACTTGGCAAGCCACGTCATTATCAACGCTTTTACATGACAGTTCATAATACACATCATCGCCTTGTGCCAAGCTGACTTGCACCAATCCTTGCTCGGTCACTGCAAACTGCTTATCTTGCTCATAATCAGGATCTTGCGAACTCCATAAAACATCATAACCAATATGACAAGACATTTGCTCTCTAGCAAAATAATCCCGCTCAAGCTGCATGGCCGCTTTTAGCTCTGGGCTGCCATATTGGTGCAAAACCACTGGATAATCCTGACCCTGATTATCCACATCTTGCTGGTACATATCTGCGATGGTCGTGACTTTCATGGCAAACGTCGTCTGCAGGGTCTCTGTTAGATTGGCGGTCGCAGACATGGCAAAAAATCCTATGATTAACATCATGATAGAAAATATGGTTTTCTGCATGGCGCTCTCCATCGGCTACGACATATAATGTATTATTCATAAAAAAGAATATAAACTATCGTTTTACGCTATTATTATGTCAATTAAGCTTTTAAATCAAAACCCCGTTTACACAGCAACATTATCAACTTTGGGCAGTTATGAGTACTATTGATAAATAATCGCTACTGATAAGCGAACACCGATGTAAACCAGTAATGACCTAGGTTTCAAGCTATTCTAATTTTAATAAGCTACGATAAGGATATTTTTATGATGTCATCATCTCGTTTTAATATTTTTCAGTCAGGTTTGTATAAATTAACCACTGCTGCGTGCTTTGCTTCCATACTTGTCGCGACTGGTTGCTCATCTTCCGCTGAGTCTAGCGTCAAAATACCGAGTCAACAAAATGGCAATACCTCAGCACCCGTTATCTCCGATATGAGCCAGCAAACGCTTAGGCAGCAAGCCTTACGTATCCAGCGTGCCCTAGCGAACAACGACTTTGCGCGCATTACCAACGACATTCATCCGACGCGCGGCGTGCGTTTTTCCATGTATGCCTATGTGCGCCCTGAGACTGATAAAGTCTTTAGCCGCGAGCAGTTTGCGCAGTACTTACAACAATCTAAAATCCGCTTTACTTGGGGTGAACGTGATGGCTCTGGTGAGCCGTTAGTGATTCCGCTCCCAGAATACTTGGAAACGTGGGTCGTTGGGGATACCTATAACAATGCCAGTATCAGCGTTAATGAGTTTAAGCACAGCGGTAATATGATTAATAATTTAAAAGAAATTTATCCCAATTCCGAGTTTGTTGAGTTTTACCATAAAGGCTCAGAGCAATACTCTGGTATGGATTGGCGTGTCATGCGCTTGGTGTTTGATGAGTACCAAGGCAAACGTTATTTGGTCGCTATTGTCAATGAACAATGGACGGTTTAAATAATTTTATCTGCAAAAACAGATATTTACACCTATAAAAGATAATAAGAGGCAGTGTGATTAAATCGATACCCTGCCCTTTTTATTTGCTTTTATTGCTATATATTCACTTTTGATTAGAGCGGCGTTTGGCGAAAAAACTTAACCATTATGTCGTAAATATCAGGGTAAGCATCGACCAGCTTTTGCGGCGTCTCAAAAAACACTTCGCTCAGTACCGCAAAAAACTCCGCAGGATTGGTCGCGCCATAACGGTCGAGACCTGATTTGTGATGGCTTTGAAAATCCTCAAAATCTCGCGTCATAATTTCAGTCCAGCGCGCAGGATCCATATCCGGTTGCAGCGGCGGAAAGCCATTGGCACGACCATTTAGCATATCAAGCTTATGCACAAATTCATGAATGACCACGTTATGGCCATCGCGCTCACCTGAGTGTTTGGCATCTTTCCATGACAGAATGACAGGCCCACGCAGCCACGCTTCGCCGCTACGGTGCTGACTGCCCTCATGGACAACCCCCATCTCGTCGACAGTGGTGGTTTCGCTTTTGTAGGAACCCGGATAAATAATAATGGCCGACCAGCCAGCGTACCACTCAAGGCTTAGGTTTAAAATAGGCAGGCAAGCTTGTAAGGCGATAGATTGCTTGACCGCATTGGTAATCTCGAAACCCTGTGCGCCAGTAATCGACTTATCCGCCAAAAATAACGTCGCCAGTTCAAACAGGCGTGTTAGCTCATCCTCGTTTAGCCTATCAAGTATCACAATACGCTTAGCCGCTTGCAGCCAGTCAGCATGGGTAAACTCGCTGTTGTCTAATATGCGCTGCTCGCGCCAGTCTTTTATCATGCTAAACATATTGAATTTCCTTTAATTTCGTCTTTAGACTGTGCTTTTTATTATTGGCGTTATGTATTTTTAAGGGGTTAGGTGGTGCTGACAATAAGTATATTTATCAAGATTCTAACGACAACATATTCATAATTAATTTAATCAAGGTTTCTTTTTGGTTGGGGTCAGATTCAGCGACCAACAAGGTTAATGCGGCAAGCCCCGTGTTATTAATAACCATGTCACCTTTATCATTGAGCAGTCGATTATTACGGCGCAAAAAATCTACAAACAAAAAAGCGCCGCTGCGTTTATTGCCATCGGTAAAGGGATGATTTTTGACCATAAAGTACAGCAGATGCGCCGCTTTACTCTCGATGGTCGGGTATGCAGGCGCGCCAAACACCGTTTGCTCTAAAGTACCTAGCACGCTGTCCAAACCATCACCGCGAGGCTTGGCAAATAGCTCAGTCGCCTCACCTCTATCTATCAGCTGCGCTTTCAAATCCGTCAGCGCTGCCATTGCCTCAGTCGGACTGGGCAAGAACCCACCCTCTTGCCCTGCGGGATTATCAAGCAAGCCTTCATCATAGCGCTGTAACCATAAGAATGTCTGCGTATAACGGCTGATAATCTCAACCAAGCCGCGTCCTTCATCTGTTTTAAGCTCGGGACTTTGCGCGGTTTTTCTAATTAAATTTAATGCTTGTTGGAGCTCGCTTGAGTTTTTATCAAAGCGCTCTTGATTGAGTGTATAGCCTTGGACTAAGTATTCACGTAGGCGCTGCGTTGCCCAGCGTCTAAACTGTATACCTTTTTTGGAGTTAACTCGATAACTTACCGAAATAACCACATCTAAGTCGTAAAATGTCACAGGGCGATCAGAATTTGTAATATGCATCTTTTTCGTATTGCTTTTTTCAGCAATTTCTTCATCGTTTATAGCATTGGCAATATGACGCGAAATCACTGATTGGTCACGACCAAACAGCTCAGACATTTGTGCTTGCGTAAGCCAGACAGTCTCTTGCTCAAAGCGAACGTCTACCTGTGCCTTTCCATCAGCGCTTTCATATATCTCTACCTTTGCCACGTCATCATTCATAACGTTAATCATCTCAGCTCTCCCCCAATCCTAATCCCAATATAAATGCTTACGCTGTGCTTATTATTCTTAATAGGTAAATCATACAGCGACTGCATGATAGAGTACATAACAATGACTATTCTGTGCCTGTGCCGATGCTTGGAGTATCTCGTGGCGTATAACCGAAATGCTGCTTATAAATACGAGCAAAGTAACCTTGGTCGCTATAACCGACTCTATGCGCCACTTCATCGATGGTTACGTAGCTTTTGGTTTTTAAAATATGATTGGCTTGCTTTAAGCGCAGTTCTTTTACCCATTCCGAAAAACTATAGGGCAACTCAGCAAATAGCTTATGCAAGTATCTGACCGATATATGACAAGCAGCAGCGACCATCGCTGGGGTTAAAGTAGAGCTTTCTAGGTGCAGATGGACGTAATGCTCGATGCGCTTTAGGTGTACCGACTGTATGGACGAGCTGCTACTCATCACCACATCTTTCGGGGCGCTCAATGCCAATATAATAAGGTTAAGCAGCTGCTGCTCTAGGATTTTAATCTCTAAAGCCGCCAATCTATGTTGTTGAATCAGCTCTAATATCTGTCTGATTTGAAAAACCAGCAACCTGCCAGCCCCTTCATCAATAGACAGGCTACGGGCAAACTGCCGCTCTATGGTGCCCATTTGCGGGCTTAATAGCGCTAAAGGCACCTTAATCACATATAACGATACTTCTTGCAGGTGATAAAACTCATAAGGTAAGTTTGATAATTCAATAAAAAACTGACCCGGGTTTGAGGTTAATTGGCGGTTTTTTTGCGCAAAACGGACGCTACCGGTCACAGGAAAGGTGATTAAAATACTGTCGTCGCTACGGTTATTACTATTGCCGTGACTAGACTGATTGCTTGCTAAGCTGCGCTTATAATGGACGGTATTGGCATGATAATGCGATACCCCAATATCCAAAAGCTTGGCGTGTTGCAAGTAACCAGAAAACTGACTTGGCTGGCGAAAGCTGACATTGAGATCAAAATAGGTGTCATTGATGGTGCGCTTCCAATCAAACGCGTCTAATGTTTGTGCCGTGCTTATAGGAGGCGTTGAAGGTAACCATAAGGAAGGGGTTAATTTTGCATTCATCCTTGAATACTCTGTGTGTAAAAATAGCTATCACAAAATTGATAGGCATTTAGGTATCATGCCAGCTAATAAAATGTCGTTCTCCTTTATATCATACCTGTATGACGACTGGATTTCTAAATATGATGCGTACTAAATACGATATCAAAAATAAAATCAGGCATTAAATGAGGTTAATGCCTGATGGGAAAACTAGAAAGCGATAACGATAAAAACAGCAAGCTAAGCGGCTTTGGTCAGCTTATAAGTGCCCGTCTCATGCAATTCTGCTTGCCAGCCTTTTTTAATCACAATCGTGGTGGTTGGCTCTTGAATAAGCGCCGGACCTGCAATCAATGCTCCTGCACCAAATTCCTCACCATTATAAATAGGCGTATCAATCCATTCGTATTCTTGATCCATGATCATCTCACGGCTACCGACTTGCGCTTGACTGACATCACCTTGTTGCTTAGCAAGCTCTGGTAGCTTGGGCTTACTGATTTTACCGATGACAGCGACTTCGATATTGACCAGCTCGACCTTATTGTCACGCTCATCATAAGTATAGAGCTCTTTATGACGGTGATGGAAGGCTTCCAAAATCGTTTGCACGCTATCGGTATTAAGCTTGCCATTGGGTATCAGCACATTACACTCATGCACCTGCCCGACGTAACGCATCTCCATAGTACGCTCAATGATGATATCATCTTCTACAAAGCCATCTTCTAGCAGCTTTTGTACGCCTAGGCTTTCTAGCTCGTGTAAGGTGGCATTAAGCGACTGTAGCTCTGAATCTGGCGCAATAATCATCATCTGCGTGGCAAGATAGTTATATTTAATATCAGAGATGATTTGACCAAAGGCGCAGAGACATGAGGCAATCTTTGGTATCAAGATAGTACCAATCCCCATCTCTTCTGCCAAATCAACAATATGCATACCACCTGCGCCGCCGGCACAGATAAGGGCAAAGTCGCGAGGGTCATAGCCTTTTTCAATGGTAATACGGCGAATCCCATTTGCCATGTTTTGATTGACGATGGCACTGATACCAAAGGCGGCATGTGCCAATTCAATCTTTAATGGATCGGCGATATGTTTTTGTACCGCTTGCAGCGCTTTGTCTTTATCCAAAGTCACGCAGCCGCCTAGCACCGCATCTGGCTCAAGATAGCCTAACACCAGATTGGCATCGGTGACCGTTGGCAACTCACCGCCTTTACCATAAGAAGCTGGACCTGGGGTCGCGCCAGCACTTTGCGGCCCTACCTCTAACATACCAAAATTATTCACATGACCAATAGAGCCGCCGCCTGCGCCCAGCGTTTCGACATGAATCATCGGCACGCCAATACGATTGCGTAAAAAATCAATATCACGGTTTAGGCTGGTTCGGCCAGATTTGGCCATCGTGATGTCAAAAGACGTACCGCCCATATCAACGGTGATAATGTTATCAATGCCAAAGGCGCTGGCAATATACAGTCCTGCTTGCGGTGCTGATGCCGGTCCTGAGTTGATGGCATTAACCGCCCGTTCGCGCATGATGTTACCGACCGCAAGCCCGCCATTCGACTGAAAGTAACGAACAGGCTGCTCAGCGCCGAGCGCCTTAAAGTAATCATCAATCTTATGTACATAAGACGCCATAACGGGGCTTAAATAGGCATTGACCAATGTCGTTGAGGTACGCGTATATTCCTTAATCTGCGGATATACTTCACTACCGCAGCAGACAAACACCCCCGGCATGTGCTGCTCAATCAGCTCTTTGGCACGCTGTTCGTGCTCGGTATTACGGATAGACCACACAAAAGAGATGGCAACCGCTTGCACGTCTTGCTGTTTTAACACTTCAATCGCATCGAGGATATCTTGCTCATTTAACGGCTCGTGTTCGCTGCCGTCTGCTAAGATACGACCACGGATAGGAAAGCGGCGGTCACGCGTAGCAATTTGTGGTGCCGGCGGGTAACTGGCATCATAGCGGTGTCCTTCTTCTTTGTGCCCTAAGCGTATCTCGATACTGTCTTCATGTCCTTTGGTACATAGCAATCCTACTTTTACGCCCGTCATCTGAATCAACGCATTTAGTGCGACGGTCGTACCATTTATGCACAAATCGCAGGCTTGAATGATGTCCTCGATAGGACGGTTAAACTTGTTGGCAATTTGCTGGAGACCATTGGCAATGGCTAAGGTGCCATCCTCTGGGGTCGATGGCGCTTTAAACAGATGAATGTCACCGGTTTTTTCTGCCAAGACAAAATCTGTAAAAGTCCCGCCAGCATCAACGCCAATACGAAAATCGTTGTTCATAAGTCATCCTTAACTCAATCATGAAAGTTCAATGTGTGTTTTATGCGGTTATCTGGCGGCGTAAGTAATCAGTCTCAGCTTCATTTAGCGTCAAAGTTTCTGGGTCAAGTACCACACCGTATTCAATCTTTGCCGCAGCAATTGAGATAATCCTTTCTTTTACATCCTTGATGACCGCTTGAATATCGCGATCAAATGAGCTGCCGTAACCGCCGCCACCCGGGTTGATATTGCGCGCGCGTTCACCCGGCGTGATTTCCGTAACGGTGTTTTTTCTATATAAGTCCGTTTGCCCGTCTTTATGTAGTATCTCTAGACGCCCAACTTTGAGCTCAGGTGAGATTTGTTCCGCGCCGCCGGCGCCCATAGTAGGATGCTGGCGACCTTCGCCAAAGGCAATAACCGTCATAGTATGGTCTAATGGCTCAACTTCCCAAACCGTACCACAACCGCCGCGGTACTCGCCTGCGCCGCCACTGTCTTCTGCCAAGCCATATTTATGGATTAAAATAGGATACTGGTACTCTAACAGCTCAATATCTCCCGAACTTAGCGCGCCAAAGCAGCTCAATGGCCCACAAGCGTGCCAGCCATCCATCTGCTGGGTGGCGCCTGCGCCTGAAATAATAGACGCCAAAATCATGGTGACGTATTGCTCGCCAGTTTTTGGGTCGATACCAGCAATATTAATCCCTGATGAATGCCCCCAAGACGCGGTAACGCGCTCAGGTGCTGCTGCTTCAAATGCCATACGTACCGCATCGGTTAAGGTTTCCATCGGTGTGGTTGTACAGTTAACATGCGGCGCAGGTTCTCTGGCATTACATAAGGTGCCATGCTCACCCAAATCAACGGTAACGCAGCGGTATAAACCTTCGTTATACGGCGGCTCTACTTGGGCAAACATCATTAGCCCAAGCAATACCCCAGACATCGAGTTACCAGCATAAGAGTTGATAAAATAAGGGACTTGCGGCGGACTGGTGATTTTAATATGTACATCGCTGTCTTTGATGACAATGTCGGCGCTGATGGTCATATCACCCAAGCCATGACCTGAGTCTTCTAATACCGCCTCGCCATGATAATCGCCATCTGGGATAGACGAGATTAACGAGCGCATATGATGGTCAGCCATGCTCTTTAGCTCTTCAATCGCGCCACGTACCGTCTCAATGCCATATTTGTCTAGCAGCGCAATCATATTACGCTCGCCGACCGCGCACGCGCCGTACTGGGCATTGAGATCGCCTTCTTGATTACGGCGTGAGCGCATATTGCTGTGCAGCAAATTAATGACGTCATGGCGTTTGACGCCTTTTTCCCAAAGCTTAATGGGCGGAATGCGTAAGCCTTCGGCATATATCTCTTTGGCATCGGGGTTATAGCCGGCTGGTACAGGGCCACCGATATCAGTGACATGACCTTTACAGACCGTCCAAAAGACCAGCTCACCTTTATAAAACACCGGCTTATACATACAGCAATCTAGGATATGGCTGCCCATCATCACAGGGTCGTTATGATAAATGACATCGCCTTCATGAATGTCATCACCATAATATTCGGCGACGGCTTTCATGGCGGGCATCAGTGAGCCTAAATGAATGGGAATGTCTTGCCCTTGCAAAATCATCTCAGGCAAATGATCAAACAGCGCATTACTATAGTCATGAGCTAAGTTAAAGACACTCGAACGAGCGGTTTTTTCTAAGGTGGTTGTCATCTCACGCTGCGCCGTTTCTAGGGCGCCACGTACGACAGACAAGGTAATGGGATCTATAGAAGGGTGAGCGTTGCTCATAAAAGACTCCTTGTCGAGAAATTTGGGTCAGAACAAGCGCATTTATATAGGCGAAATAAAAGAATATTCCGGTCTATATGACCATTTATCCTTACCTTTCAGCGTGCGCTTTATCTGGCTTATCATCTATCCTAATGATCAAGCTTTTTCACTATAGCGAGGTTTTGGTCAAATAGATGGACTGTGCGTGCAGAGTTTTTGACTGTGAGTGTACAGATGTAACGATAAATAGCCTGTTTTCATCTTTATCATAGTGGGATATAAAGCGTTCAGAATAGAAAAAGAGCAGTGCCTCACATATGAGGCATTGCTCTTTTTGTCTATTCTTACTAACTCTATAGGAAGCTATAAGTTATTTACTACTATACGTGAGCAGACTTCCTGCCTAGACCTATCTTCACATTAGCCAATACCAGTCCAGATAAGATAAGCATCATCGCTAGCATCTTCCACCATGTGACCACCTCTCCTGTAAACAACACTGAAGTCGCCATCCCAAACACGGGCACCAGTAAGGCAAATGGCATTACCTTAGAGGCGATATTTTGGCTAAGCAGATGCGCCCAAAGTCCAAAGCCAATCAGGGTTGAAACATAGACGATAAATCCAAGCGATAACCAAGACTTGAAAGACGCTTGCGTAAATGTCGCAAGCGTCCATGCTTCATTTTCAAATAGCAGAGAAGTTAAAGTCAAAATTACACAAGCAATCAGACCGCCCCATACGACTAGTGATAGCGCTGACAGGGCCGATGTTTTATTTGAAGCTTTGTTGCTATTTGCAGGCGAGGTAGTAGAAATATTACCAATACTTTGCTGCGTTGAGGCCTTTTTTGAAGCAATATTACCAAAGCTCCAGCCTATAGCCGCAATCAATATGCAGATAAAGCCAATCAAGGGCATATCACCGCCGAGATTTAGCGCAATCACACCCAGCCCTAGTACACCGACCAACATACCGATAATCTGCATGCGACTCACCGCTTCACCTAATATGATATACGCCAGCAAGACGGTGATGAAAATCTGAACTTGTAATAATAACGCCGTCAACCCTGCCGAAGCGCCTAAATGCATGGCGGTAAATACAAAGGCATATTGCATGACAAAGGTGCCGATAGCATAAATAAATAGTGTACGGTTGAACTTAGGCGGTTTAAGGAACAAAACCAACGGCACGGCAGTAAAGAAAAAACGTAACGCGGTTAGCATCAGTGGCGGAAAGCTTTCAAGCGCCCAGGCAATAAAGGTAAAGTTCACGCCCCATATAAAGGTAACCAATACGGCTAAAGCAATGTGGATTGGGGTCATGTGCCTATCCTAGAGGGTTTTTAAAGTCAATGGCGTCAGGCTGGCGTGTTGGCATATTGGTCTGTCCTGATAATGATATCGATGAGGTAATGCGTATTAAAACCTGAAAAATCCAAACACGCCAGCATTTAGTTAAGTGCTATCACCCCACCACCAGCCGCATCATTTGCGTACTGATATAACCGCCAAAAGTACCCACGGCATAGCCTAAAATACCCAAGAACACGCCAACTGGCGCCAGTGACGGGTGAAATGCCGTAGCGACAATCGGTGCTGATGACGCGCCGCCAGTATTGGCATTAGAACCAACTGCCAAAAAGAAGAATGGCGCACGAATCATTCTAGCAACCGCAAAAACAATCACAACGTGAATACTCATCCATAACAGACCAATGAGTAGTAAGCGCCATTGCGAGACAATGCCCGCTAGATTGATTTGCATACCAATAGCCGCGATTAAGACAAAGATAAAGACCGTACCGATTTTGGAGGCGCCAACATGGTCAAGGCGGCGGATTTTGGTAAAGGAGAAAACTACCCCTATTAAGGTAATAATCACCACCATCCAAAAGAATGAGCTGGCAAAGCTATATTGCACTGCCCAACTATAAGGTGCAAAGAAGCCTGCTATTTGCCCACCTGCGAAATGCGCCACCCCGACCATGGCAAAACACAAGCCAAACATCACCATCAAATCATTGATAGTGGCAGGACGCGCATGGTCTCGCTCATAGCTTTCCACCGCAGCAATCACTTTATCAATACTACTGCTGTCCGCCCGTAAAAACTTATCTATCTTCGCGCTGTGCTTGGCCATGACCAAAATCGCCAATAGCCATAATGAGGCGTTGGTGGTATCGACCAAAATCATCATGCCAAATAAATCATCACTGACGCCAAACAGCTCTTTCATCGCCGCTTGGTTTGCTGCCCCGCCAATCCAGCTACCCGCGACCGCTGAAAACCCGCGCCATAAGGTATCGTCGGTAAACATATCAGGTGATATCCATTTGGCAATGCCTAAGCTAATCGGCCCACTAATAACAATGGCAACACTGGCCGCAAAAAACATGGCAATGGCTTTCCAGCCAAGCCCTAAGATTTTTGGCACATCCATCGACAACGTCATCAATAGCAAACTGGCTGGCAACAGATAGGTGGCGGTAAAGCCATAAATCTGCGAACCAATACCATCAGCAAAGACACCCAAGCTATTTAGGGTTGCAGGAATGAAGCAGCACAGCACAATACCCGGCAGGACGGCATAAAAGCGGCGCCAAAACTTACCAGGCAGCCCTTGGGTATAAAACACCAAACCAATAATGGCCATGATAATGCCAAAGGCTAACGGCAAATTATCAATGGCTAAATGAGAAATATCGGGCATCAGACAGCTCCGCAGCACACGATGATTAAAAGCCTGTCAGTATAGACAAGGCGAAAAAGACGCGCAAGCAACGATATAGCATTGTTGACTTTTTATTAGTGAAACATACAAGTATTTTGACGCACAAAAAAGCCAGATAACAAGTATCTGGCTTTTTAATATGACGCTATATGATTAATAATGACATTTATTTAAGCCATTATTAACCATTCATTATAACGTTATTACGAGTTTCTACCGCGATTACCGCCTGTTGGACGACCTTGACCACGGCTGTCAGAGCGATTTGCTGGGCGACCTTGGCTGCCACTTGGACGACCGCGACCGGTTGCAGCGCGATCGCCACGTGGTGCGCTGGTGCCGTCACCACGGCTAGGCGCGCCTGTGCGTTTGCCTTGATAGGGTTTGCCACCTGAGCGCTCACTTGGCTTGCCTTGGTAACCGCTGTCATTGCTTGCGCGTTGACCAGTCGGCGCGCTGTCGCTTGAGCGACCACGGCCTTGACCATTACCGCCGCCGTTTGAACGACCTGCATAACCGCCTGCTGAACGACCACGGCCTTGACCGTTACCGCCGCCGTTAGAGCGTCCGCGACCACGGCCACGACCATTACCTTTGTTTTCGCTTGGTACATAAGTCTTCTTAGGTTCCATACCTTCGATAACACAGACTTCCATTTTGCGATCTAAGTAACGGTTGATAGCGTTTAGCTGTGGACGATCATCCATGCTACATAAGCTGATGGCAATACCCGTACGACCAGCACGGCCACAACGACCGATACGGTGGACGTAATCTTCGGTTTGACGTGGCAAGTCATAGTTAATAACGTGTGAAATCGCTGGTACGTCTAGACCGCGAGCAGCAACGTCGGTCGCTACTAGGATTTTAACCTTGCCATTACGTAAGTCTTGTACGATACGGTTACGCTTGCTTTGCGGCAAATCGCCATGGAGGAAACTGGCTTTATGACCAGCTTCTTGCAGCTGTTTGGCCAATTTTTCTGTACTACGTTTGGTCGCTGCAAAGATAATGATTTGTTCCATATCTTTGTCACAAACAACTTTATCAAGCAAACGGTTTTTGTGATCAAAATCATCACAGTAGTATACTTTTTCTTCGATATGCGCCGATTCAACTTTGATTGAAACGCGCTCAGGATTTTTGGTGAAGCTCGCCGCAATCTTGCCAACAGGGCCATCCCAAGTCGCTGAACACATAATCGTTTGACGATTATCAGGTGCCGCTTTCAAGATATCGTTGATATCATCAGCAAAACCCATGTCTAGCATACGGTCAGCTTCGTCAAGTACCAACACTTCAAGGTTTGATAAATCAACGCGACCGGCTTTGATATGGTCAAGTAAACGACCAGGCGTCGCAACAATCACTTGAACGCCTTTTCTTAGCGCAGTAATCTGACCGTTGTACGGTGCGCCGCCGACTAATGGCACACAGAACAGACCGCGCATGTCTTTTGAATAGGTACGAACGCTGTCATGTACTTGCTGAGCAAGCTCACGCGTTGGCGTTAAGATAAGGGCTTTGGTTAATTTGTCAAAGCTAGTGGCACGGCTTAAACGGTCAAGTACTGGGATAACAAATGCCGCAGTTTTACCACTACCGGTTTGCGCTGACAATAATAAGTCGCGACCCGCTAGAGCAAAAGGAATGGCTTGTTCTTGAATAGGTGTTGGGTTGGTATAGCCAACGCGGTCAAGCGCGGTCAAAATTGGCTTGGCAATATCAAGGTCGCTAAAAGTGATTTTATTTTCTTCAGCAGCGTCAGTAGTAGCCGCTTGATTATTGGTATCAGCAGTTGCAGTGGTGTTTGGGGTATCAGTGCTGTCGATGATGCCGTTTTCAGCGGCGATAGCAGATAAGATGTCAGTCATAGTAATCCTTGGTAAGTATAAGCTGCTGTAAATTCAGCAAGCTTGATGCATACCACTGATAACCGTTCATCACGCCGCATTTATAAAATTATTGTCTCACCTTAAAAGGCTTAACAATCAAAAGCCAAGCCATAAAGCTTGTCAATATTATAAAGGCGTTCGTGCTGTCTGACGTATTTTGGTGGTAGTGCCGAGTGTCTTATCCTTGTTTGCTAAAAGCGCATTATCAATGCTTTGTCCAAAGCAGATAAAGGCTGGTAACAACCAATCTAACCGATATAGCGGTCAGTAGATAAGATATGAGTCAAAAATAACGGATTTTTCACTATTAATAGAAAAGGTTATTTAAGTACACAAAATCATCGGCAACAATTACTTATGGTCATCCTAGACCCAAAATCGCAGGCGATGTTATCAATCTCATAATTCACGCTAGTCTATGCTAACGTGGCGACGCAGTATAGCACAACATAAGCGCAAACAGTACCTATTTTTCTGTTTATGATAAAAATAGGTCAGATCTCAAACAATTTAGGCTTAAAAACCGCTGCGCCAGTCTTTAATACAGCCGCTTGAACGCTTTTATCTTTAATGTAATAATTTCTAACATACGCGCTATTAACGCGACATTTTCACTTCCGTCACATAGGTTGGCAATTGCCAAGCGCCGCCCGCCTCTATCAGCCGGCACATACCTGTGGTGCTTTCATGACTTTTCTCAAACGCTCTGCCTGTCCATACCCATTCACTTTTGGCTAAACAGTCGCCAAGCCCGCGGCCTTTTTGCACCGAGGTTATTTTACCATCGCCATAATCGGTCGCGCTTGTCGTCACCAAGCTCGGCTTATAAGGCTTAGTGTCATTGAATACCCAAACACCCGTACCCGTGTTATAAGCGCCCGTCCAACAATCATGCTGGGCGAGCAGCTGCTTACTGTTTAAACGGCTGACGCGCCACGCTGTCTTATCCGCTAAGTTTGGACATTCAGTGTTGACATCTTTCATGGTGGTTTTCATCATCTCTGCCAACTGCGATGAGCGCATGGCAAATTTTTTCTTACTACTAGAGAGGGCGTTAGGATTAGGAGTGACCAGTCGTAATGAAGGAGCGGCTTGCGGCGACAAGATGCCGCTATTAGATTTACTGGTGTTATTGCTAATAAAAGCGCTTGAGGTCCCTACCCGGCCTTGAGCTTCGTCGGCTTTGAGCATCACTGCACTGGCCCCTTTATCCGATAACTGCCAGCGCGTGTTACGAATCACCAGCTCAATTTTGCTCGATTTGGTCAAGGCATCAAGCAGCGCGCTCACCTGCGCTGAGGTTAGCTCGGCATGACCTGCGGCTACTGAGTAAGGCTTGGTTTCTCCATAATCTCTATCATTAATAAACAGTGAGATACGATGGCGATTACCAAGCTGCATCAGCGCTTTAGCAGAGCTTTCTTTAGCGCCGCCAAGCTTTACTTTGCCATCGACGGTAGCGTTTGCTCCTGCGCGGCGTACCAATAGTAAAGACACAGGTAAATCGCTATTATTCTCCGCTTGGTAACCTGCCAGCCGGCAAGTACGCGTATTGTCGCAAGCGACTTCCCAATCTTGATTACTAAAGCTTACAGGCGTGGCAGCCTGCGTCACGGAACTCAATAAAGCGGCGCTAAGGGCAGCAAATAACGGTAATATCATTTTTTTTGTCATGAATAAAGGCAACTTTTTTATTTTTATCAAAATGTTTTTTCTATGCGGGTTGTTTTTGCTAGGAGCATTGTCTGTTAGCAGACTACATGCGCTTGGGGATTGACGAGTGAATGGTAAAGGTAGAAAAACCATCTCGTTGAATAGAGGTAGTAGTATAGGCTGAGTTTTATTATTCTTCATAGTCATTACTCATTAATAGAAGAAATATCAACACCTGCCCAAGAAGGCGGTGGCTACTATCTTAACGTACTAATGTTTCTATCTGTTATGCTAATGTACCATTATGTAAAGACGAAAGTATAGTCAAAGAGCGATATACCGATAAATATATTTGGAATAACGGATATTAAAAAAGCAAAAGGTTAACAAGCAATGGCTTATTAACCTTTTTATGAAAACTTATGTTTTGCTACGACTATTTAAATATAAACTGATAAAGTTAAATCTTTAAACAATAGGCTTTAATTCTAAATCTACGGCGCGTTTTACCGCTGGACGGTCGGCGATTTTTTGTGCCCAACGTTTGATGTTTTTGTAATCATCTACTTGTAAAAATTCTGCCGCATCATAAAGCTTGCCCAGCACCAGCTGACCGTACCACGCCCAGATAATCATATCAGCGATATTATAGTCCGCCTCATCATTACCGCACATATACTCGTGGTCTTTGAGGTGCTTATCTAGCACATCAAGCTGGCGTTTGGTCTCCATCGTATAGCGATTGATAGGATACTCTAGCGGTTCGGGCGCATAGGCGTAGAAATGCCCAAAACCGCCACCTAAAAACGGCGCACTACCCATCTGCCACATCAGCCAAGACAGACAATCTGCGCGCGCTTTACCTTGCTGCATCGGGATAAATTTGCCAAACTTTTCCGCTAAATATAATAAAATAGCCCCCGACTCAAAAAGCGCAATAGGCTCGCCAGCATTTTTATCATTTAAAGCATCAGTATAATCAACCAGCGCCGGGATTTTAGAATTGGGGTTGATAGCGACAAACCCTGAGCCAAATTGATCGCCCGCAGAGATATCTATTTTGTAGGCGTCGTACTCAGCGCCTTTAACATTCAGCTCGGCAAGCTCCTCTAACAAGATATTTACCTTGACGCCATTCGGGGTATTTAGTGAATACAGCTGTAAAGGTGCATCGCCGACCGGTAATTTTTGCTCATGGCGCGCGCCAGCTGTTGGGCGATTGATACTGGCGAACTTACCACCATTTTCGCTGTCGTTTTTCCATACTTTAGACGGCGTATAGGCTTTGGTATGGTTGTTTTGAGTGTCATTATTTTCGTCATTGTTTGATTGATGATTGTCACTACTCATAATAATTCCTATTTTTTTGTTGTATAAAACAGAGCCAAAGCGAGACTGAGGCGGCAAAAGATTTATATTAGTCTCACGTCGTCCTATATGATAATTCTACTATAGCAAATCTTTAGTTAAAGCCCTGTCTTGTAACCCATTTTTAAAAGTAACGAGCACGAGTATCAAAGCGTTTGAGAACACACTTCTTATGAATGAGCTTACACCGTTACTTTGCTACTCTTTAACTCATAGGCGGTTATTTTTATACTAGCCCAACTTAACAGCTTTTTAGAGATAGGCTTAACAACAGAAGTCAAAAGATGAGGTCAAAAGACATGGTGATGACAATATGGTAACCCTAACCCCAACGCAAGATAAATACCTACCCTATGTCTTGGCGGTGGCGCTATTTATGCAGATTTTAGATGCTACCATCTTAAACACCTCTTTGCCGCAAATGGCGCAAGCCCTTGGCGAGTCACCATTAAAAATGCAGTGGGCGGTTATTAGCTATGCGCTAACCTTGGCGATTTTTATTCCTATAAGCGGCTTTTTGGCTGATAAATATGGCACGCGGCGGGTGTTTTTATATGCTGTAATCATCTTTTGTATCGGCTCACTATTGTGTGCCGCCTCCCCAACGTTGAATTTATTGATTGGTTCGCGCGTCATCCAAGGTATTGGCGGCGCGATGATGACCCCTGTGGCGCGTCTCATATTGGTCAAATCTTATCCGCGCAATAAGCTATTAACCGTGATGAACTTTGCGGTGATACCCGCGTTAATCGCGCCCCTAGTTGGACCAGTATTGGGTGGTTATATCGTGCAATATACCAGCTGGCATTGGATATTTCTCATCAATATCCCGATGGGTATATTTGGTTTTATCATGGGTAAAAAGCTGGTACCCGCTTTGTTTGAGGACACCAAGCGTTTAGACTGGACGGGTTTTGCTTTATTTGCTGCCGCCGCTTGCGGATTTACTTTGGCGGTCGAGTTTGGCTCACAGACTGGGCGTGGGTTTTACGGTTTGCTACTCGCACTCGGCGCCAGCATCTTGATAGGCGCGTATGTGTGGCATGCCAAACGCCGTGCAGCGCCATTATTTCCACTAAGTTTATTTAATATTCGCACTTTTCGTATCGGTATTACTGGCAACTTATTCACCCGTTTAGGCATCAGCGCCGTGCCCTTTTTATTGCCGCTATTACTACAGGTGGTGTTTGAATACTCACCGTCGCAAGCGGGTTGGCTGCTTGCACCTATTGCCGTTGGTGCAATCGGTATCAAGCCTTGGGTCAGTAAAATTATTCAGCGTTTTAGCTACCGCAAGGTGTTGGTGGTCAATACCTTTTTGATAGGCCTGCTTATTATTGTCTTAGCGCAGTTTAATGATGCGGCAAATTGGATTTGGTTTATCCCTATTTTGACCGTCATGGGTGCCTGTAATTCCATGCAGTTTAGTGCCATGAATACCATTACTATCGGTGATTTAGAGGGCGCGCAGACCAGTAGCGGTAACAGCTTAATGGCGGTCAATCAGCAATTGGCGATTAGCTTTGGCATCGCTTTTGGGGCGGCGGTCTTGAATCTACTGCGGGAACGCTTCGAGCTTGATACCTTGGTCGCCTTTCAGACCACCTATTGGATACTGGGTATTTTAACCATCCTTTCAGGTTTATACTTTTTACGCCTCAAACCTGAAGACGGTCGTGGCTTATATTAAGTTATTGGTATTGAAAGATACTTATCTCTAAAAGTAACAAACATTAAAAAAGCATTAAATATAAAAACGCCAGCGTAACCTAAAATCAGTTAATCTAAAACTTATCTTAGGATACGCTGGCAAGTAACGGCAATTCTTATAACTTTAAGGCGTGTGGTCATCATCCATTTGTGACTGAATATAATTTTCAATGCCAACGTCTTTAATCAAGTCCTCTTGGGTTTCAAGCCAGTCTTGATACTCTTCATTGCCATCTTTTAGGATAACCAATAAATGACGCGAGACATAGTCATGCTTGCTCTCGCACAAGGTAATTGCATCAGTTATGATAGAAAATTTCTGCTTTTCTAAGCGCAAGTTGCAGTCAATCATTTCAGGCACATCTTCTGCGATGAACATTTTGCCGTAATCTTGCAGGTTTGGCAGACCGCCTAACAATAAAATACGCGCAATAAGGTCATCCGACCATTTCATCTCTGCAATAGATTGCTTATAGAAATTTTCGTTTAATGCCTCTAAACCCCAATGACGGGCAATACGGGCGTGCAAAAAATACTGATTGATGGCGATTAATGACTGACCGAGCACTTGATTGAGTGCGCGAATAACTTCTTTATCCCCTTTCATGCTGTTCTCCCTGTCCTGCTTATTCGTTTATCAATTTAATATTCGTGAAAACTGCTTAATATATAAAATACTAAACAATATCAGGAGACACTTCCGCCATCTGGCTTTGTAAATAATTGGGCAGACCAACCATATCAATCAGGCGCAGCTGCTGCTCTAACCAATGGGCATGATCTTCTTCGGTGTCTTTGAGCTGCTCAACCAACATCTCACGCGTCACATAATCGTGCTCTGCTTCACAAAGCGCAATACCGTCTTTTAGATGCTGCTGTACTTGATATTCTAAGTCTAGGTCCAATTGCAGCATTTCAGGTACCGTTGCGCCAATATTAATCTCATTGACGCGCATCTTCGGCGTACCGCTTAACATCAAGATACGGCGGATAATCGCCTGCGCGTGCTGCGTTTCATCTTGCATCTCATGGTGGATACGGTCGTATAATTTACCGTAATGCCATTCTGCATACATCTCAGAATGAATGAAGTACTGATCACGAGCCGCAAGCTCGCCACCTAATAAAAAATTTAAATAATCAATGACCTTTTGGCTGCCTATCATGACTCATACTCCTATGTTTTTATTTGGCTACTAATACATTCACAATAATAAATATAGTTAAAGTACCATTCGTAAACCAATCAGTAAAGATTAAAACCCATCAAACGTCTTACAAAGTTAGATAGATATAGTAGCATAGGCACGCCGTAGCGCTTGTAACGATATGAACTAAGAATAAGATGCTAATTGAGAATTATAATTAACTCGCTTACACCGATAGCGTTTAGCGAGTAATCTTAATAGGTGATTTATGAAGGCAAACAGAGATAAAGGATAGCCGCACTCGCCTTTTGAGTTACTTATCGTCTTTCATGGTGATGGCTTTTAACCATAAATAACCATAAAAAGATGATTTGAACGCGGATAAAGGCGAATTGGCGGCTAAAACACTACAGATAGAGGGAAAGCAGAAACGGGATTTGAACGGATTGGCAATAGAAGTGGATACAAGCAAATGCTTAAACTGTTTCTTAAACTGCGTAGGCCAACGCATCAAGCTTGGCATGATGTTCGTCAAGAAAGTCGTTGACCATAGGTTCGCAGCAGCCACAGCACGTCGCTACATCAAGGGTGTCTTTTAACCCCTCTAATGTGTCAATGCCTGAAGCAATGGCAGCTTTGATTTGTTTGTCTTTGACGTCGTTACAGATACATACGTACATGTGCGGCTCCTACTATGAATATCTAGCTAATTATGCTTTATAATAACGATAATTATTACCATTTACAATAGTATTTGGTATATTTATCCGTCATATCAGGTACAGCTAAAAGATATATTACCCTAACTTTATCCATGTAACTGAATACAGTCTTAGGTGTAACCACAAAGTACCAAAGGTAGTAAAATGGCGACGAACTGTAAACCTGCTCATTTTTTAATCGATTTTACCGTTAACTGCTGTTATATTGACCCCCTATTAACTAAATCTATATTGGAATTGTTCTATGTCTAATAATAATTCTACGATACAGCCGCTTGAGTTATTTAAAGTCTTGTCTGACCCAACGCGCTTAAAGATTTTTCAAATCTTATTTAATAAAGAGTCGCGCTGTGTTGGTGAATTGGTAGAAATACTCGATCAGCCGCAGCCGACCATCTCGCGTCACTTAAATCATTTGAAAAAACTGGGCATTTTAAGCTGTGTTCGTGATGGGACGTGGATGTGGTACGAGGTATCTGATGATTTGCCAGAATGGTGCCAAGATATTTTAGAAATCACCTATAAGCAGATATCAACTAAAGACATCAATATGCCAAAGCCTGCTTAATGTCAAAAAAAGCAGATTGAGAAATTCTAACGACAAATAATTAAGCGCAAAAAAAGACCTCTCATTGATAGGTCTTTTTTGTTTTTAAGCTTCTTTTTTAAGCGTTGTTTTAAAATATGCCCTTAATATAAATACGCCTTTAAGCCTAAATTAGACTAGGTCTAAAAAATCACTGACAAAGGCGTTTGCTGGCTGGTGAATCAGCTCCTCTGACGTCCCTACTTGCTCGACGCGGCCCTGATTCATCACCACAATCTCATCCGATACCGCCCGCGCCTCTTCTTGGTCATGGGTTACCATAATGCTGGTAATACCCAGCTCGTGGTGGATATTTTTTAGCCAAGTGCGTAGCTCTTTACGGACTTTGGCATCTAGCGCGCCAAACGGCTCATCGAGTAATAATAGTTTTGGCTTTACTGCCAAGGCTCGTGCCAGCGCGATACGCTGACGCTGACCACCTGATAATTGATGCGGATAAGCATTGGCAACTTGCGGCAACTGTACTAGGTCTAGCAATTCAGCAACGCGCTTATTGATATCCGCTTTACTCGGGCGCTCATTCTTCGGTAGCAAGGTTAAGCCAAAGCCGACATTGTCGGCAATGTTTTTATGGCGAAATAACGCATAATGCTGAAACATAAAGCCGATATGGCGCTTTTGCACTGGCGTATTGGTGACATCGAGCTCATCAAATAATATCTGCCCAGAGTCCGCGTATTCTAAACCTGCAATGATACGCAGCAAGGTGGTTTTGCCGCAGCCTGACGGACCAAGCAACGTCGTCAACTTGCCTGTTGGCACGGTGATATTGATATCATCTAAGGCGGTAAAGTTACCGAATTTTTTATTAACGTTGCGAATCTCGATACTCATAATGGGTTCTCTTATTATATTTTTGGCTTAGCAGATGCCTTTCTTGCTGACGGATTTGTAAAATAGCGCTTATAGATTACCTGTGCTTTTTGCTAAAGTGGCATCTGTATCCTGCGCTTTCTTAGCACCTTTAGTGTTTGATGTATTGCTAGCATTGCCAGCGTTGTTAGCATTGTGAGCGTTGGCACTTACTGGCAATTCAGGCGCACTTGCTAGACGCTCAGACTTAGCAAATTTGCGCTCTTGCAGCTTGGTCATCACTTGTTGTATCAATAGCGTTACCAGCGCTAAGGCAGCCAGTAAGCTCGACAAGGCAAAGGCGGCGGTAAAGTTATAATCGTTATAAGCAATCTCAACCAATAGTGGCATAGTGTTGGTTTCACCGCGGATATGACCAGATACCACGCTTACTGCGCCAAACTCGCCCATCGCCCGTGCGTTGGTCAAAATCAAACCATACAGTAGCGCCCATTTGATATTAGGCAGTGTCACATGCCAAAAGGTCTGCCAACCGCTAGCGCCTAAGGTTAAAGCTGCTTGCTCTTCACTATCGCCTTGGGTCTGCATCAATGGTATCAGCTCACGCGCGACAAACGGAAAGGTCACAAATAGAGTCGCTAAAATAATCCCTGGGACAGCGTAAATCACCTGAAAGCCCATACTTTCAAGCCAGCCGCCAATGCTAGAGTTTAGACCAAATAGCAGCACAAACATCAAACCAGCAACCACCGGAGATACCGAAAACGGTAAATCAAGCAAGGTAGTCACCAGCTGCTTACCTTTAAATTGATAACGGGTCACTAGCCAAGCTATTGCAATACCCATCACCATATTAATCGGCAACACAATCGCCGCCGTAATTAAAGTTAGCTTAATTGCCTGCAAAGCTTCAGGGTCAACCAGTGAAGCGATATACAACTGCCAGCCGTTTTTAAAGGCTTCATAGAACACTGCTAAAAGTGGCACCACCAACATCGCCACCATAAACAACACAGCGATACCGATAAAAGTACGGCGTATCCACGGCGTGTCTTTGGTCGCTGGATTGCTTTGGTAGTCGTAGCTATTAGAGATTTGCATTAGCGGGCTCCTACGCGGCGCGACAGCTTCCACTGTACGATGTTAATGGTCAATAAAATCACAAACGAAATCAGTAGCATAAAGAGTGCGACAGCGGATGCGCCTTGCACATCAAACTGCTCAAGCTTACTAATAATGATTAAAGGTAAAATCTCAGACTGCATCGGAATATTACCAGCAATAAAAATCACCGAGCCATACTCACCAGTGGCACGGGCAAACATCATACCCGCGCCCATCAGTAGAGCCGGCAATAGCTCTGGCAAAATTACCTTACGAAAGGTCGTAAATCGATTGGCACCCAATACCGCCGCCGCTTCTTCGAATTCAACGGACAATTCTGCAAGCACTGGCTGCACCGCACGGACGATAAACGGGAAGCTGACGACCACTAAAGCGAGCCAAATACCGAGTGGCGTAAAAGCAACTTGGATGTCAAATTTGGCAAACCATTGGCCGATTAAACCATTGGGTGCATAAAGGGTCGCAAGCGAGATACCGGTAACCGCTGTCGGTAGTGCGAATGGCAAATCAACCAAGGCATTAATCAACGATTTACCCCAAAACTCATAGCGCACCAGCACCCAAGCGACCAGCGTACCAAACACCATGTTGGTGAGCATCGCCAAAAACGACATCCATAAACTGAGTTTGATAGCAGCAGTGACTTGCGGCTGAGTAATGGTTTCCCAAAAACCCGTCCAGCCCATTTGTGTCGTGGTATAGGCCATCATGGCAAACGGTAGCACCACCAGTAACGATAAGCTAAAGACGGTGATGCCCATGCTCAGTCCAAACCCTGGTAGCACATTGCGTTGACGCAAGCGCGTTAGCCACCTTTTTTTGATGGGTTTGCTGGCAGGAGAAGTTGTTGCACTCATAGTGATGTCCTATTGCCTAACTGCTGGCGCTTATTTGCTGCTTGTAAGCACCACGTGCTATCAGATGTATTTATTATGGGTCTTTGTAAGCGATAAAGGACACAGCGTGGGTAGCCATGTCCTTTAGGTGCTTGGACGTTACGGTAAAACTGACTATTCAAACGTTATTTAAGAAAATTTATAAAGCTCATAAATGGTTATTAAATCAGCATACTAGTGGCTTACTTTGGCGCATTAACGGCCAATTGATCAAATACGCCTCCATCGCTAAAGTAAGTGCTCATGATTTCATCCCACGTACCAAAGGCATCGTTTGGACGGAAAGTATCGATAGGTGGCAATTTATCGCTGTTTTTATCAAGAACGCTTTTTACACTTGGGCGAAGATATAAGTTAGCTGCCAATTGCTGGGCAGGCTCGCTCCATAAGTAATCAAGATAGGCTTTTGCCGCATCGGTGGTGCCCTTTTTGTCAGTCACGGTTTTCACAACAGCGACTGGGCTCTCAGACTTGATAGAGTATTTTGGATAGACGATATCGACTTGCCCTGCACCAAAATCTTTGGCAGCCAAGTTGGCTTCATTTTCAAAGGTGACCAAGACATCACCGATACCGCGCTGAACAAACGTCGTCGTCGCTGCACGTCCGCCATTCTCATAGACTTTGACGTTTTTCAGCATGTCTTTGACGTAGTTTTTGGCCTTAGTTTCATCTTTATTAAAGGCATGCAAACCATAACCATAAGCGCCTAAGAACGCATAACGACCATTACCCGTGACTTTTGGATTGGCCATGACAATCTCAACGCCTTCTTTGGTCAAGTCTTGCCAATCATTAATACCTTTTGGATTGTCTTTACGCACCAAAAATACGATGGTACTGGTAAAAGGTACGGCGTTATCTGGGAATTTGCTTTCCCAATCCGCTTCAACCAAGCCTTTTTTCTCAAGTAGCTCGATATCAGAGCCTTGGTTCATGGTCGCCACATCGGCCTGTAAACCGTTAGCCACAGACAATGCTTGCTTACTAGAGCCACCGTGCGATTGCTTGATTAAGATATTGCTGTTTGGGTTCTCGCTTTTATAGTGCTCAACGAATAATGGGTTGTAGTCTTTATAAAAGTCACGGGCCACATCGTAAGAAACGTTTAATAGCTCAATATCTTGACCTTCACTAGCGGCTGGCGTGCCTTCTGCATTGGCAGTTGGCTCAGCTTTTTCACTATTGCTACAGCCGGCGATACCCAACGTAAGCGCCACACCGGCGATACTTAGTACGCTAAGCGTTTTGTTTTTATATTTATAACCTGTGGTATATGATGTCATGGCAGCCTCAAAAGGGATTAATTGGTGAATGCAAGTATGCTAACAGCGCCAGCTTATTATGTTTAATGATGAATATGCGTATGTTATTGCCAAAATGGAATAATGAAGTAATGGTGATTAAAATACAGCCTTATCAAGCACTTAAACGAGCAATCTCTTAAATAGCCTTTACACTTGTATTATTTGCTAATAAAAATTGTTTATAACTATTCAAAACTTGCTCTACTTCACCCTTGCCAGCTGATCAAAACGCCCGCCATCGACAAAGAACGTCGCCATGATGCTGTCCCAATCACCAAATACCGCCACAGGCTCAAAGGTTGCAATTTCAGGTAAGGTCTTGCTGTGGGCGGCAAGCACCTTGGCATTACTAGGGCGCATATACATCTGTGCCATCAGCTCTTGTGCGGGCGTCGACCATAGGCCTGCTAAATAGTCATTTGCCGCGGCGGTGGTGCCTTTTTTATCGGTTACGGTTTTCACCACCGCCACAGGGTTGGCAATCACAATAGAGTAACTTGGATACACGATATCGACCTGACCTTTGGCAAACTGCTTAGCAGCCAGATGCGCTTCGTTTTCGGTGGTGATTAAAACATCACCAAGACCGCGCTGGGTAAAGGTCGTGGTGGCAGCGCGCGCGCCATTGTCATAGGTGACGACGTTTGCCAGTAGTTTTTTGATAAAAGTATCGGTTTTGGCGGGGCTTTGCACCTTTTCTTTAAAATGATGTAAGCCGTAGCCATAAGCGCCCAAAAAGGCATAACGCGCCGTGCCACTGGTCTTTGGATTTGGCAATACTACGGCAATATCGTTACGCGCCAAATCTGACCAGTCTTTGATGCCTTTTGGGTTGCCCGCACGAACTAAGAGCACCATGGTACTGGTATAAGGGACGGCATTGTTCGGTAATGCCTGTTGCCAATCGCTAGCCACCAAGCCTTTTTCAACCAACAAATTCATATCGCTTTCTTGGTTGAGAGTAACGACGTCTGCCTGCAAGCCATTAGCAACCGCTAGAGCTTGTTTGCTCGATCCGCCGTGCGATTGGTTGATATTCACCTTGATACTTGGGTGTTTTTGCTGATAATTTGCATTAAACAACGGGTTGTAGTCTTTATAAAAGTCGCGTGACACATCATAAGACACATTTAATAAATCAATATTTTTTACCTTATTGGCGGCGTCGTTTTGGTTGGCTTCGGTAGGGTTGCAGCCTGTGATCATTACCGCCGCTGCGAGCACACTACCAAGACCAAAACTGCTGGCAAAATTGATAGTAAAACTAAACCGATTGGTGAGCACTGTGCCGATGCTTTTAGGTTGAATGGCGAAAGAAGCACGCGCATTAATGTGCTTAGGAGGTATCTTTTGACCGCTCTTTTTATTTGGCTGCATATTTGCTCTCTAATAATAGGGATAAAAACCTTGCGTTTCGAAATTCGGTTCTATGGATAATGAGCAATATGCTAACAGCCTGCGAGACAATTGCTTAGTGACAAATACGCTTATCGAGTGATTAACTTGGCATAAGTAATTTTATTAGTTATTCTAAAGTGCTTGTTTTTCCTCGGTATTTTTGTAGTTTTGTGATAAGCAGACACTTTTGAGTAAGTTACGGTATTGCTTAGGCTCTAGACGAGCCTCTATAGAGTCGATATTATCCCTTAGCTTGTTGTATATCAGGCGCTGCACTGATAAAACTTAGTCGATGCGCTTTCACTTATTTTCTGTTTACTAACCCCTTTATTAAAGGTAATGCAATGATCAAGTCTCCACCTCGCCATGCTCGTCACTCACGCTTTTTTGTTGGTATTTTAACGACCTCTATGACTTTATTGGCCTTAAGTGGCTGTAATAGCGTAACGCCAAGCGTTAATAACCAAACGATTCAGCAACCAAACGCTGCTGTCACGCCAGCGGTGCAGACGGTCGTTGGCGATTACGCCTCTGACGGTTATGCCAAGCGTGCACAAGGCTATGATTGGGTGGGTGTGATGATAAGAGCTGACGGCGCAGACAATGGCGAGCAAATTGATATCAAAGTACGGGCGCGTAGTGATGTGAAAAAGCCAACTTGTCACTTCGATGGTAAAGCGACATTAATGGGTCAAGACGAGGCGCACGGTGTTATTTTCCAAACTAAGGTTAATGACAGTACCGCCTTTTTTCAATTTAAAGACGATATCTTGACCATTGATAGCCAAGATAAATATGCATTGAATTATTTTTGTTCGGGTGGAGCTTCACTCGTTGGCGAATATCAAAAGCTTGAGGGTGATTTAGCGCTCAATTAATAGCTTGGTGGTGTTCTAAAAAGTATGCTGGCGATAGAAGTCAATAAGAAATCTATGCTAAGTTCTCTGATTCTATAGGGCTTTCAAGGCTTCAAAAATTGTTCAAGTTTTAATCAGCATACTTTTTGACACACCACCAATAGCTTTAATTGCCTATTTTAGATAATAAAATGAAATAAGAGAAAAAAGGTGCCAGATATTTATTCTGACACCTTTTTTATTGCGCATTATCTTTTTTAAATATTAAGGTTCTTATACTGCAGAAGCACCGACCAATTTCACCTCAGCACGTTCCTCTTTTGCGATACCTGCATAGTAATTGCGTAAAATCTCTAGCACTTCTGGACGGCTAAAGTTCTCTGGTACATCAAGATCTTCTGACAATGCTTTACGCAGCTTGGTGCCTGAAACCTTGACATGCTCAGATGCTTCATGCGGGCAGGTTTTATCAGAAGCCATGGCATTACAAGCATTACACCAAAACGTCCAACCAATTTTTAGCGGCTGCGTAATCAAGTCGTCTTTACCAACATATTCAAAGATGGTTTGCGCATCAAAGGCGCCATAATAATCACCGACGCCCGCATGGTCACGACCAACAATCAGATGACTACAGCCGTAGTTTTGACGGAATACCGCATGTAGCAATGCCTCACGTGGTCCTGCATAACGCATGTCGAGCGGATAACCGGCTTGAATAACGGTGTCTGCTCTAAAGTAATTATCAATCAAGGTCTTGATGGCTTCTTGGCGCACTTCAGCTGGGATGTCGCCCGGTTTTAGCGCGCCGAGTAGTGAATGAATCAATACGCCGTCACAAATCTCGATAGCAATCTTGGCAAGGTATTCGTGCGAGCGGTGCATCGGATTACGCGTTTGAAAGGCAGCAACGGTTTTCCAGCCTTTGGCGTCTAAAATTTCGCGAGTTTCAGCAGGCGTCTTATAAATCTCTGGGTATAAGGTTGGGAACTCACCTTCGCTTAGTACTTCAACACTACCTGCGATGTTTACCTCACCCTGGTTAAGTACTTGCTGTACGCCCGGATGCTCGCTATCGGTAGTGGTAAAGACTTGCTGACACTCATGGGCTTTATCAATGGTATAAGTTTCTTCTACCGTCAAGATACCCATAACCTCACCATCTTGCGCCACTAACGCGACTTTATCACCTTGGTTTAAGTTATCGGCAGTCGCTTTAGGCGCTGATAAGGTAATGGGAATCGGCCAAAACAAGCCAACATTGTCGCCGCTTTGCAGGCGCATATTATCCACGACGCCTTGCCAATCTGCCTGATTCATAAAACCATTTAACGGGGTAAAGCCACCAATCCCAAGCATAATCAAATCGCCGCGCTCACGAGAGCTTAAGGTAATCGTCGGCAACGTGCTGGCAAGATTTAATGCTTGCTTGCGCGCCTCACCTTTTAATAGTAATGGTTTTAGCTCGCTACTGCCGTGCGGCGGAACAAGTTTTGATGAGGAAAGATTGGGATTGGTAGATGTCATTTTTAAAACCTTAATAATGAAATTGAGAGATAGTTGGTCAGGAGAATGAGCGCTTAAATTTGATAAATATAGGCTACCTAACTTTGGTTATGAAAATTTATGCTGTGTTTGGATATGGATATGTCTTAAAGGAATTTATGTTTATGGGTTTAAGCTTATATGATGTGACTCTGAATTGTTTACCTTGCGATTGGCAATACAAGCGATCACACGCAAATCATTTTCGTCGCGGCTTTTTAAGTTAAAAACAAAATTGAGATTACGTCATGTATCAATATAATTACGCTGACCAAACCTTGGTAGAGGAACGAGTCGCCCAGTTTCGCGACCAAACCGAGCGGTTTTTGGCAGGTGAACTGCCAGAAGAGCAGTTTTTACCGCTGCGTTTACAAAACGGGCTATATATCCAGCGCTATGCACCGATGCTACGTATCGCCGTGCCATATGGCTTGCTGGCAACCTATCAATTACGCAAATTGGCTGAGATTACCCGTAAATATGATAAAGGTTACGGCCACTTTACCACCCGTACCAATATGCAGCTGAACTGGCCAAAACTTGAAGAAGTGCCAGATATTTTGGCCGAATTGGCATCGGTGCAAATGCATTCTATCCAAACCTCGGGCAACTGTATCCGTAATACCACCACCGACCCTTATGCGGGTATTCATAAAGAAGAGATCGCCGATCCGCGTCCTTATTGCGAGATTATTCGCCAGTGGTCAACCTTTCATCCGGAATTTGCTTTTTTACCGCGTAAATTTAAAATTGCCGTCATCGGTACGGCAAAAGACCGCGCGGCAACGCAGGTGCATGATATCGGACTGCATTTAAAGAAAAATGACGCAGGCGAGCTTGGCTTTGAAGTGATAGTTGGTGGCGGACTTGGGCGTACGCCCGTGATTGGCAAAACCATTAATACATTTTTACCACGCCAGCATCTGCTCAGCTATTTAGATGCGATTTTGCGTGTCTATAATCTGCATGGTCGCCGCGACAATAAATTCAAAGCGCGTATCAAGATATTGGTTGATAGCATGGGCGGCCCAGCGTTTGCCAAGTTGGTCGATGCCGAATGGGAAGCCAATATCAAAGATGGGCCGTTGACCTTGACCGATGCCAACTTTGACAAGGCCAGCAGCTATTTTACCGAGCCTGATTATCTCAGCTTTGATGCGCTACAGGTACAGTCGGACTTGCAGCAGCAACTAGAGGCTGATAAAGACTTTGCCAATTGGTATCAGCAAAATACCGTGGCGCATAAAATCGCAGGCTATCGCGCGGTGGTTATTTCGTTAAAAGCGGGCTTGGTCGACGGACGCTACGTACCGTCAGGTGATATTACTGAGTCGCAAATGGACGCCCTCGCCGACCTCGCTGACGAACATAGCTTTGGCGAGCTACGTGGTACCTATCAGCAAAATCTGGTCTTTGCCGATGTACAAACCAACCGCTTGTACGAATTATGGCAGCAGCTGGCGGCACTACATTTGGCCCGTCCAAATATCAACACCCTAACCGATATGATCGTCTGCCCGGGCTGGGATTTTTGCTCGCTTGCCAATGCCACAACCCACAATATCGCTGAGCAAATCGAAAAGCAGTTTGATGATCTCGACTACCTTTATGACTTAGGTGAGATTCGCCTCAATATGTCTGGCTGTATGAATGCCTGCGCCCATCACCATACCGGCGATATCGGTATCCTTGGGGTCGATAAAAAAGGTGAATACTGGTATCAAATCAGCCTCGGCGGCAACTCTAGCAACGACGCCAAACTCGGTAAGATATTGGGCAAGGCTGTACCAACCGATGCCGTAGCAACAACGATACAAAAGATAATCGACGTCTACCTTGAGCAGCGCGTCAGTAATGACAATGATGTCGAAGGCTTTGGTGATTTAGTTGACCGTATTGGTATTGCTCCTTTTAAGGAGAAGGTCTATGGCTAATCATCATGTGTTCAATAACGATGGCACCGATATCAGTGAGACTGACACTTGGCTTGCGCTTAGCACCAATGAGCTGCCTGATGGTATTACCCTGACCGATATATCACTGCTAGAGCTGCTGCAAAAACAAGAAAAACTTGAAATCGTTTTACCGCTTGCTGATTTATTAGATGCTAAAGGCAATATTGCAGGCGGACTATTACAACAAGTACGTGAATTGTTAGCCAAGCATATTAGCCGTACCGGTGTCTGGGTGACATCAGATAGCGATACCGAAGTGCTGACGCGTATTCCAGAGTTTTTATTACAGCAAGATTTGATTGTGATTCACGTCCCCGCTTTCACTGACGGACGCGGTTTTAGTTACGCCCAAACCTTACGCCAAATGGGCTATCAAGGCGAGATTCGTATGGCTGGCAAGTTTGGTCGCGATCAAATCGCCTATCTGCTACGCGCAGGCGCAGACAGTTTTGTGATAAGCGCGCATGACCTGCAGTCTATCTCTGATATCAGCCAAGCATTTAATGCACTTGCCAGTAGTTATGACGGTCGTAACGCCGCCGACTTACCGATGTTTGCTGGTGCTTAATATTCATATTTACCACCCTATTTATTATCAATCATTTATATATTTTTTTACCCTTAAGGAATCCATCATGAGCCAATTACACCCAAACTTAGATATCGATCAAGCCAACCAAAAATTAAAAGGTAAATCACCAGAAGAAATCGTCGCATGGGCACTGACCCAAGCGAAAAACCCAATTATTACCACCAATTTCCGCCCATATGAGTCAGCGATTTTGCATTTGGTTGCTAAACAGCGCCCTGACATCACGGTATTGTGGGTAGATTCTGGCTATAACACCGATGCGACCTATCAATTTGCCAATAAAGTTATCCGTGATTTGAACTTAAACGTCATCACTTATATTCCTAAACAAACCGCTGCCTATCGTGACGCAACCATGAACGGTATCCCAGGCATTGATAATCCGCAACATGATGAATTCACTGATCAAGTAAAACTTGAGCCATTTCGCCGTGCGTTAGATGAGCTAAAACCTGATGTCTGGTTTAACGCCATTCGTAAAGATCAAACTGAATTCCGCCAAGGTCTTGATGTGCTTAGCTTATCAAAAGATGGCGTGTTAAAAGTAGCGCCGTTATTTGAAAAAACTGATGCTGATTTAGACGTGTATCTTGAAGAGCATAATCTACCAAATGAGTTTGATTACTTTGATCCGACGAAGGTTGAAGAGAGCCGTGAGTGCGGTTTGCACACGCAGTTATAATATTCCTGACTTAAGAAATCACTATGTTTGAATGTAAAAAGCCCTTTTAAATGAAAGGGCTTTTTTAATTTCGATAGCTTATAGCTTTTTAGAACGTTATTTACGACCGAGAACCCAGCCACCATCCATAAAGACGTTCGAGCCATGCATATAGTTTGAGTCATCAGACGCCAAAAATACCGCGAGCGCTGCAATCTCTTCGGGCTTGCCAGCACGCTTAGCTGGTATACGATTTAAGCGCTCATCATCAATACCATCGGTCATAGGCGTTTCGATAAAGCCCGGTGATAGAATATTTACTTTGATCCCTTGACTGCCAAAATCAAATGCCAATTGTTTGGTAAATCCTAACACCGCATGCTTGGAAGTCACATAAGCGGAACCGCCGGGTCCTGCCATTTGCGTCGCTTGCGAGCCAACATTGATGATAACTCCACGTCCTTGCTTGATAAAGTGCGGAATCACCGCTTTTGAGGCGAGGTATGGCGCTTTGACATTAATTGCCATCAATTTATCGTATAAGTCTTCTTCTAACTCGACGGCATTATCATAAGCGTCGTGGATGCCCGCACCATTATATAAAATGTCAATTTGACCATAAGCTTCTAAGGCTTTATCGACCACCGCTTCAATCTCTGCTTTTTTGGTCACATCGGCATGCACAAAGAGAGCGTCTTGACCTTTATCGGTTATGTCTTTGACAATACGTTTGCCGTCTTCTTCATCGCGACCCGTGACGACAACCTTTGCCCCTTCGTCGGCATACGCTTTTGCAGTCGCTTCGCCTAGTCCTGAGGTACCGCCAAATATAATAGCCACCCTGTCTTGTAATTTCATCATGTTCATCCTTGTTTTTTATATTGTAAATGAAACTTTTTCCTATCTGATAACATCTGGGTTAGATTAACATAGTCACCTAACTGTGAATGTTAGGCTATGTTAGACATTTTTAATCAGCCAATAACTGGCACTTATCTAGCCTTTTAGTTGCATAAATAACGTTTTCTTAACGTTTTATCGGCTAACATTAAGGTATTCTATAGCTTCAAAGCTGGCGCAACATCACATTAAACGTTAAGCCAACCTTTTAAAGCTAAACTATGGACGAAGCTGCCCGTCGTTGCGGCTACCTGTGCGCCTATTTATCATCAAGCTCGATCATGGCTTTGCCACCCTCAACAATATGGATAGTTGTTATGCCCTTTATAAAAAAAATTGATTCATTCTATGAAAAACTGCACGATAAGCTGCCAGTCGTAGGCAGAGCGGCTTCTTTTCTGACGGGTACTGGCGTCCTCACTGCCAATAGTGCGTTGGTTGGTCTACCGGTCTGGACTATGGGCGCGGCGAAAGTATTGACTGGGTCAAAACTGACCGATGATGCCTTAATTGCAATTACCAAATATTGGATTAATACTAATAATGCCGTTATCGACCACGCATTACCTCATAAAGACTGGCGCATCAACCTGCCCGATGATCTAAGCGAAGATAAGCAGTATCTCTTGGTCAGTAACCATCAGTCGTGGGTCGATACCAGTATCGTGCAATATATCAGCCAAGACACCCTGCCTCTAACAAGGTTTTTCACCAAGTTTAATTTGATTTATATTCCCGTTATCGGTCAAGCCTTTTATTTCTTAGACTTCCCAATGATGCGCCGCCACTCTAAAGAAGCGATTGCCAAAAATCCTGCCCTCAAAGGTAAGGATATCGAAGAAGCAAAGCGCGCCTGTCGTCAATTAAAAAACAAACCTTTTGCGCTATTAAACTATTTAGAAGGCACGCGCTTTACTAAAGAAAAACATGATAAGCAAGGCTCACCTTATGAGCATTTATTAAAACCACGCGCTGGCGGGTTGTCGTTAGCGCTTAATGCGTTAGGCGATGAATTGGATTCTATTTTAGACATGACTATCGTCTATCCCGACGGTGCGCCTGACTATGATGATTTATGGAAAGGTAATATCCGTCGCTTGGGCGTCGATGTGACGCGCTTAACCATACCGGACGAGTTATTTGCGGCCATTATGGATGGTGGCTATGACCGTGATGAAGCCACTAAAAAAATGATGTTTGATTGGCTCGAGGACATTTGGCAACAAAAAGATGCGCGTATTACTAAGATGCTAAGTGAGTTTGAGTAGACTTTGGCAGTACGTTAAACTCTATCCATGTAAATATAAGATTTAGAATCCACATCAGCCACAAGCTTAAAAGTGAGCTTGTGGTTTTTTTCTGCCACGTTTCTACGTTTTTATTCCCCAGCTATTCCACATCTTAGCAAAAACCATCAGCAACATGACAAAAACGAATATGTTAATGCCAATTCGCTGCATGAGACGCTGCGCGTGATACCGCATAATGATGACATATTTTATATTGACTGAATCATTGGTGATGCTATGAACACCTTTCCGCTATTTTTTAAATTAGAAGACCGCAAAGTATTAATCGTTGGTGGCGGTGATGTCGCGTTACGTAAAGCAGACTTACTCAGGCGCGCTGGTGCTGCGATCACGATTCTTGCACCAACTATCAGTGCTGAAATACAAGCTTTGCTCAGCCATACTAAGGACAAAGCCAAGCACGAACTGATTTATGAAAACTACAATAAAGCTTATATGACTGGCGCACGCGTTATTATCGCCGCTACCGATGATGAAACGCTCAATCATCAGATTCACGCTGATGCCAGCGAGCTGAATATTCCCGTTAATGTGGTTGATACGCCGCATTTATGCGACTTTATTTTCCCAGCCATCGTTGATCGTAATCCAATTGTGATTGGCATCTCATCCAATGGCAAAGCGCCGGTGCTGGCACGTTTACTGCGCGCACGTTTAGAGACGTTAATCCCGCAAGGTTATGGCAAATTGGCCAAGCTGGCTGGTGACTTTCGGAATGAGGTAAAAACCAAAATCCCAACGCTGACAGGACGTCGTCAGTTTTGGGAGCGCGCTTTTGAAGGTGAAGTCAGTCAGCTGATGTTTGCTGGTAATGAAGATGCAGCAGCGGCGCGACTGCAAGCGGATTTAGATAACACTGCATCCGCTATCAATAAAAAAAGTACAGCAGATAATACATCTACAGAATCTCACACCGTAAAAAATCCAATGGGTGAAGTTTATATCGTCGGTGCAGGCCCCGGTGATCCAGAGCTGCTGACCTTTAAAGCGCTGCGCCTCATGCAGCAAGCCGATATCGTCTATTATGATGCGTTAGTATCACCGCAAGTATTGGATTTATGCCGTCGCGATGCTGACAAAGTATTTGTCGGTAAAAAACGTAGCAACCATGCCGTCGCTCAGTTTGGCATCAATGAGCTGCTTGTCAATAGTGCAAAAGAAGGTCGCCGTGTGGTGCGTTTAAAAGGCGGTGATCCCTTTATCTTTGGCCGCGGCGGTGAAGAGATTGAAAGCTTGCGTGCGCATGGCGTCCCTTATCAAGTTGTGCCTGGTATCACTGCTGCTAATGCTGCTGCAAGTTATGCAGGTATTCCTTTGACGCACCGTGATCACTCGCAGTCGGTACGTTTTGTCACGGGGTTTTTGAAGGCTGGCACGCCAAACAGCAACTTTAAAAGCTTTTTAAATACCGACGAGACGGTGGTGTTTTATATGGGGCTGCATTCACTACCACGCTTGACGACAGGTTTGATTGATGCTGGACGTAGTAGCGATACCCCTATCGCCATTGTCTCTAATGCCAGTATGCCCAATCAGCAAGTTTTGACTGGTACGCTTGCCAATATCGTTGAGTTGCAAGAACAAAACCAGCTACCCACGCCTGCTCTGCTGATTATGGGAGATGTGGTTGGACTGCATCATGATCTGGCTTGGTATCATGTAGACAATGAGCAAAACAACGAAAATGCTGCTGATACTGATAACAATTGGTTGCGCGGTGGCAAGACAGCGGCGGCAAAAGCCCCTACTAGCCAGCAAGCACATGCGCTATCAATGGTCGCTAATTTGGCGACCGCTGATGATGTGGAGCAACTAGTAATTGGTTAAGTGCGATTAAGGTCAAGCAACTATCGAGATTGTAGAGAGCATCAAAAACCTCTATGACGTTGACATAATAATAGTTTGTTAAAGGTATACCTACGAGGAACCAATTAGGTGCTTTAACTAATTCGGTACCCTAGTGAGGACTTGAATCTTTGGCTGTGAGCTAATGGTATTAAGGTTTCAACTTGCTGAGATAGCCACAGTGTACTTCATGATGTACTTACCATAGATATTCTATCTATGATCGGTGCGCTAGTGAGGACTTGAAGAGACCATCCCAGATTCTGTGTAACTGACGTTTAGATTAAATACTTACACAAAATTTAGGAAGGTCTCAAAGCGCCAACTTATCCTTATATTCACACATACCTTTTAATGCATTATCGATTAACGTTTTCATCTTAGACAGTTCTGAAATTTTAATGTCTAGCTGTTTGTTTTTTTCTAGAAGCTTTTCACCCATTTGTGATTGCGTCAGGTTGTTTGAATACAATAGCTCTGTTAGCTCTCTAATCTCTTTTAAGGTGAAACCTAACTCCTTCGCCATAATAATCATATTGAGCTGTTCCACAATCCTGTTATCGTAATCTCTATAACCATTAGATTTTCTAGATGGTGACGAAATTAATCCTTCCCTTTCGTAAAAACGGATCGTATCTCTGCTTAGTCCGACTGTTTCAGTTAATTCTTTTATATTCATTATCGAGCACCCTCAATTAACGCTTGACTATGGAGTAATGTCCATAGTTTATAGTAGGCGTTAATTAACAACAAGTAGGTTCTTTTATGGATATAAATATTCTGACGGACGACAACGTCGAGCTGCGTGCAACCCTCTATAAAGCGAATAACCCTAAGGCCGTTGTTCTAATAAATCCAGGAACCGCTACTAAAACTTCTTATTATTTGCCGTTTGCTAAATACTTAAGAGAGCATGGTTTTCATGTCATTCTTTGGAACTATAGAGGTTTTTGCGATTCTAAAACAAGTCATCTAAAGGAGTGTCATTATCAGTATTCTGATATCGGACGGTACGACATTCCAGCTGCCATCGATACAGCTAAGCGCCTGTTCAATGACTTACCCTTGTATTGCGTAGGGCATAGCGCTGGAGGTCAACAAGTTGGCCTTGCTCATAATGCTGATCAATTGGATGCTTTAATCGCAGTGGCTGTCTCAGCAGGATACTTTAGCTATATGCCGCTTCGCTATCGTCTTAAGGCTAACTTCTTTTTCCGTTTTTTAGCACCGCTTAGTAATAAAGTCTTTAATTATGTGCCGGCTAAAAGCTTCAAACTCATGGAAGATTTGCCAGCTGGTTTTACAGAGGAATGGGGTGCTTGGTGCCGAGAAAAAGAGCTGTTTTTCTCGGATAAATTCTATGGGAAAACCATTCCCCTTGGGACTTACAAGAATTTTAATGTGCCAACTTTCGTCTTCACTGCCGATGATGATGAAATCTGTACTGAACGCAACCTGCATAATTTTTGGAAAAATGTGACCAGCGATCGACCTATCACTTTTAAACGCTATAGCATTGGCAGGGGCTCAGACCAATCAGTTGGACATTTTGGCTACTTTAGAAGTAAAAACACTCATATTTGGCAAGATATTTTAGAGACGATCAACAAGGTACATCATGATAAACCGTTACAAACACTATAAAACCCTGATTTTCATTGTATTACTTAATGTGTTTTCGAGCATTTTACACTATGTTCATAATGTGATTCATTTCGATCACTATCCTGAGCCTGATTGGTTATCTCCTCAGCTTGTAGATGCCTTCTGGTTCGTCATGACACCAATTGGTATCTATGGCCTGATTGTGGCTGTCAAAAGCCAGATGACCAAAGGACGTTGGTGGCTTTATTTGTACGCCTTAATGGGGTTGTTGTCGTTACTGCACTACAACATAGAGACTGATAATATCATGACTGTTACCATGCACAGTCTTATCTGGTTTCAAGCAATTTGTGCCTTTTGGTTAATCGCCTATGTAACGATGTACTTTAAAAATAAAAGTGGGCATTAAGAGTACTAATTGGTGAAACTTTAGCCTTTATAAAAATAGCCTAACCTCTTATTTATCGTTTTAAGGAATTGAAAATGAATGTCGAAGAAACAATAGCAACATGGGAAGCAGAAGAAGCACGTATTAGAGAAAAGCTAGGTAACGCTGATGTTATTCCATTATCAGACTTAACCACTCGCAGTGGTATGGATATTTTTAATGCTATGTTTGCAGGAGAGCTGCCTCATCCTCCTATTGGTCTGACACTTGACTACACTCCTATCCATATGGAAAAAGGTATTGCCGTTTTTCAAGGGCGTCCAAAGCGTCATCATTACAACCCATTGGGTACAGTCCACGGCGGCTGGTTCTGCACGCTTTTAGATTCCGCTGTTGGCTGCGCTGTCCATACCCTTTTGCCAGCAGGAAAAACCTATACAACGTTAGAGATAAAAGTAAATATGGTGCGAGCTTTGACAGTGGCAACACCTTTAGTACGGGCTGAAGGCAAAGTCATTCATGCTGGTCGGAGAACAGCGACTGCTGAAGGCAAAATTGTAGGGCCTGATGGCAAATTATATGCCCATGCCACCACAACCTGCATCATTCTTGATGTTTAGATAAAATTTTTGGGTGGTGTTCTAAAAAGTATGCTGGCGATAGAAGCCAATAAAAAATCTATGCTAAGTTCTCTGATTCTATAGGGCTTTCAAGGCTTCAAAAATTGTTCAAGTTTTAATCAGCATACTTTTTGACACACCACCTATATGGGTATAGCTATCTTCCAAACTCATCTTTAATCTTCTTTATTTTTTGTTCTGCTGCTGCTTCGTAAACCTTATAAGTCTTATAGTGTTGTTAGACCTTCTGAAACAGTTATATCTGTATTACGCTAGTTAAGGCTTAGAAGACGCTTAAATAGGCTCTAGAGAGAAGAAACGACCATAATTGCATAGAATTCTGCTAAAATAAAAACTACAGAACAGTTGTTGCTACAAGATTTGATAAGTTAAATTAGAGCTATGAGAATACAGTGGCTCGCGTTTATCTTTGGTTCAAATTGTGAATGTTCAATACACCCTAATTATTATCTTCTGTATTAGCATTAAGTGTTATATCTAGCTAGATAGGATGAGTAGAAAATATCTCGTTCTATCTAGCTTTTTTTGTGTTGTGTTTTATATATAACCAAACAGAATTTATTAAAATACTGGGCTGTTCGATCATTATCAATGTATCCAGTTTTCAATCGTATATTTACACGCCGATCTACTTACAGACAAAAATTTTTAGGAGAGAAATTATGAGTATGGTATCTGAGTTTAAAGAGTTTGCTTTAAAAGGTAATGTAATGGACTTAGCTGTCGGTGTCATTATAGGTGGTGCATTTGGAACCATCACAACATCGTTAGTCGAGGACATCATGATGCCAATCGTCGCCTTTATTGCTGGCGGTGAAATCAACTTCAAGAATATGTTTGTGATATTAGGCGATGTGCCTGAAGGTATTGCTATGACCTATGACGCCTTGAAAGAAGCAGGTGTTCCTGTATTAGCTTATGGTAGCTTTATTACGGTACTTATTAACTTCCTGATTTTAGCATTCATCATTTTCATGATGGTGAAGATGGTCAATAGATTACGTCGTGCAGATGAAGTAAAGGAAGAAGTGACAGAAAAACCTTCAGAAGAAGTGCAGTTACTTCGTGAGATTAGCGCTAAGCTTAGCAATACGAATGTTACTAAATAAGAGAGTCTAACCTGAGATGCTCTAATAGAATGAAAAAAGGAGCCCATCTGAACTGACCCCCAAATATTGGACGGTTTAGTTTACCCCAAGGACTGAGTCCTGTACTGCACAGGACTCAGTCCTTTTAGTTTCTATCAGTGACAGTAACTGCTGCCTGAGCAGATAAGCCAAAGAGAGATAACGCCATACTTAGAATAACTTTTTTTCATAGAACCTACTTTCTTTAATACCCAAAACACTGTTTTCAAGCATTAATAATACCCTATATTTGTTCAATAAAGTGAGTGCTATATAACTAACCGTCTGATTGAACCGCCCCGAGATTGTCGGAGACTCAACATTCTGAGAGAATACGACAATGAAAAGACAAACCTACACTCCTGAGATTAAAGAACGCGCCGTTCGCATGCTGATTGAAGCGTCGAGCGACTATCCTTCCACATGGTTAGCGATTCAAGCCATAGCGTCAAAGATTGGCTGTACGCCTGAGACCCTGCGATCCTGGCATAAAAAGCACATAGACCAAACCATTCCCGCCTCAGTGCAGGCTCAAAGTGACAAAGAGCGTATCAAAGAGCTTGAACGCGAATACAGAGAACTCAAGCAAGCCAATGTGATTATACGTAAGGCTGCCGCTTTTTTCGCCCAGGCGGGGATGGGCCGTCCACCCAGATAATGGTTCAGTTTATTGATGACTATAGAGGTAGTTATGGGGTCGAGCTGATCTGTAGAGTATTACCGATTGCCCCATCAACCTATCACCGTGCTAAAGACTTGGAGAGCTACCCTGAAAAACGCTCACTGCGCAGTCAGCATGACGACTATTATCTCAGCGAGATTAAACGCATCTGGCAGGACAGCAAATGCCGCTATGGTGCGCGTAAAGTCTGGTAGCAGATGAAAGCTGACGGGTTAAAGGTTGCTCGGTGTACCGTCGAGCGTTTAATGAGCCAGCACGGCTTACAAGGTGTCTGGCGCGGTAACGGTAAGATTACCACCAACAGCCGTGACGACCAAGAGCGTGCTGATGACTTGGTCAATCGTAACTTTAATGCCCATCGTCCTAAATAAAGCATGTACATAGGTGCATTCGTTTATTTACCCTGTTTTGGATATTGACCCATGTAAATGATGAGATTAAGCCATTAAATAAAGTAGCCCAACTTGAATAAAAAGCCTCTGACAAACCTCACAGGGTTGAAGTGCTGCCTTTCATTCAAAATTTCAGGCAGCACCCTCATACATTTAAGCGTTGGTATGAGCTGGTAGCTTACTAGCCAAAACATCTACTTTTTCAATAGACGGTGGCTCTGAAAATAGCTCATCGGCCTGAGCCATCAAAGCAGCTGCAACCTTGCCAGATAAATGTGCTTGGCGACCCGCCTCATCAGGAAATGCATCAAAAATACCAAATGTTGTAGGTCCAAGACGTAGGCCAAACCACGCAACTGTCGCAGGTTCTTCCATTACAATAGGTAAACCGGCTTTAAGGAAAGCTTCCACTTCGTCTTCTTTACCCGGTTTAGCTTCAAGACGGACATATAAAGCTGTTTTAAGCATAATTAAAACTCCACAATTGATTAGAATTAAAACTGATTCTGACATTGCTAATGTATGCATGTCAATCATGATTCACATGCATGGAAAAGTATAAGGTCTGACGGAATTATTCGTAATGAATTACAGTACGAATTGACTTACCTTCATGCATTAGATCAAAGGCTTCATTGATCTGATCCAAGCCCATCGTATGTGTCACAAATGGTTCTAATTGAATTTTACCTTTCATGGCATTTTCAACCATTCCTGGAAGTTGCGTACGACCTTTTACGCCACCAAAGGCAGAACCTAGCCATTTACGACCAGTAACAAGCTGGAATGGACGGGTAGAGATTTCCTGACCTGCGCCAGCTACACCAATAATTACGGATTGTCCCCAGCCACGGTGTGCACTTTCAAGGGCTGCACGCATCACATTCACGTTACCAATACATTCAAATGAATGATCTACACCCCAGCCAGTCATTTCGACAATTACTTGCTGGATTGGTTTATCGTAATCTTTAGGGTTCAAGAAGTCCGTTGCACCAAACTCTTTTGCCAGCGCAAATTTATCTGGATTCATGTCAACCACAATAATACGCCCTGCTTTAGCTTGACGTGCGGCTTGTACGACTGCCAAACCAATACCACCTAAACCAAAGACCGCAACACTATCACCTTCTTGTACTTTAGCCGTGTTATGTACTGCACCGATACCCGTTGTTACCCCACAACCCAGTAAGCAGACATGTTCGTGATTGGCTTCAGGATTGATTTTAGCCAATGATACTTCTGCCACTACAGTGTATTCACTGAACGTTGAGCAGCCCATATAGTGGTAAATCGGTTGACCATTGTAGGAAAAACGAGTGGTACCATCTGGCATTACGCCTCTACCTTGAGTTTCGCGAACGGCAATACACAAGTTCGATTTTCCAGATTTACAGAATACGCACTCGCCACATTCAGCGGTGTAAAGTGGAATTACATGATCACCTGGTTTGACGCTAGTCACGCCTTCACCAACCTCAACTACAACACCAGCACCTTCATGCCCGAGAATAGCCGGAAAAACACCTTCAGGATCATCGCCAGACAAAGTAAATGCATCTGTATGACACACACCGGTATGGGAGATCTTGATTAATACTTCACCTTTCTTCGGTGGTGCAACATCAACTTCAACAATTTGAAGAGGTTGACCAGGACCAAACGCAACGGCAGCACGTGACTTCATGGAATAACTCCTTATACAGATCTATTTTAAATATGATTTTAGAATCTTGGCGATTTCAGCCAATTCTTCTTTTCGTTGTTGTTCTGTGGTTTCACCTGATACTAAAGTGTCCTTTAAATGAACCTCTAACATCTCATTCATTAAACCATTAATAGCACCACGCACAGAGCATATTTGTTGCAGAATTGCACCACATTCCACATTGTCTTCTAACGCTTTTTCAATCGCTTGCGTCTGACCTTTGATCTTTCTGACGCGTAGAAGAATCTTTTTTTTGTCTTCAACCTGATTAGGCATCAGACCTCCTTATTTGCTAGCTTTTATACTATAGTACCCCATAGTATAAAAAGAGCAATATTTTTTATAAATCGAAAATCAAAAAGCTCTTTAGCGAAAATTTTCTATCCCTGTTTTTAGTTTTTTTTAAATTAACATCATAGAGCTTATGCGAAAGTCACAAAAAAATGGGACTTTTAGCTCCCATTTTTTATTTTGGCTCGTGTTCTTTGTAATGCTGTGACCTTCTAGAATTATGTTTCAAATTTTAGCCACTTTGTAGATATTTTGAACGTTTCAAGCCTTGAAGATACTACCGACAATTTAGATTAAACTGCCTTTACAGACTGTACTAGAATATTTTTAGTGAGCGGATGATGTTTATTATTCATTATTTAGGAATTATTAAATCCTATAAATATCATTTATTGGATTAATTTATTTTGGTACTGTGCATATCATCCCCCAGTTAAGAATAAGGAACAACTATGAATAAGATGATGAATGCTCTTATCCTAGAAAATTTTGGTGATCATGAATTTACACGTGTAGAACTCCCTATACCTCAACCAGAGGCTGGGCAAGTTCTAGTACGTATTCATGCTAGTGGTGTAAACCCTATTGATTATAAAATTCGTCTTGGTGAAGCACCATATGCTATGCCAGAGCTTCCTGCCGTGTTGGGAACAGATATGGCTGGGGTTGTAACTGCTATTGGTGAAGGTGTCACTCACTTCAACATCGGAGATGAAGTTTACGGTCTGATTGGTGGCGTTCGTAATCTTCAAGGATCTTTAGCAGAATATGTTGTAGCAGATGCTGATCTGATCGCATTAAAGCCACGGAATATCTCTATGCGCGAGGCAGCAGTACTACCATTGACGTTCCTCACCGCTTGGGAAGGTTTAGTGGATAATGCTAAGGTCCAACCAGGGCAAACTGTACTGGTTCAGGGTGGTGCTGGTGGCGTTGGTTATATGGTGGTTCAGCTTGCAAAAGCACTTGATGCAAATGTTTGGGCGACTGGTCGTACAGCTGATCAATCACTGATTTCAGAACTCGGTGCAACACCTCTCGATTACACATCAGCATCTACCGATGACATTATTGCTGCAAGCCCTGAGGGTCAAGGTTTTAACATTGTTTACGACACTGTGGGTGGTCCAGTACTCGAAGCTTCACTTTCCATGACGACTCACTATGGCCACATCACCAGCTGTGCTGCATTTGGCAATCATAATTTAGCGAGTTCATCTCTACGGTGTGCCACACTGTCTGGCGTATTCATCCTATTGCCGATGTTAACAGGCAATCGCCGTTCTCATCATGGTGATGTCCTTAAGATCGCTACTCGTCTCGTTGAGGAAGGTAAACTGCGTCCTATTGTTGATCCTCGTCATTTTACTCTAGACCAAGCGATTGAGGCTCATGATGCTGTTCAAGATCGCTCTGCCAATATTAAGGTAGTTATTGATGTCATTTAACGCACTTCAGGCCAAGACTTGGCGCTTCAATTGTATTGGAGATACAGATGTTCTGACATTAGAAACACTTCCTGTTGCTTTACCAGCCGCAGGAGAAGTTCTAATACAGATGAAAACGATCGGACTCAACCGGGCTGATGTAATGTTTCGGCGTGGTACTTATATTCAAAAGGCAGTATTCCCTTCTCGTCTGGGATATGAGGGAGCAGGCATAGTTCTTGCGATAGGTGAAGGTGTACGCCAATTTTCTCCAGGAGATGCAGTATCGATTCTTCCAACTGACAATCTAGCCAAATATGGGACATATGCGGACAAGCTTCTGATTCCAGAAACTTTTTTAGTTCACAAACCCGATAGTTTAAGCTGGGAAGAAGCTTCTTCAATCTGGATGCAGTATTTGACGGCTTGGGGTGGTGTAATCCATGCTGGTGGAGTTTCGAAAGGAAAAACGATCTTGATCACAGCAGCTTCAAGTAGCGTAGGACTAGCTGCGATACAGATAGCTGAAGCAGCGGGTGCTAAGGTCATTGCAAGTACACAGACGATAGAGAAAAAGCAACGTTTACTGGATCTCGGTGTTAAAAATGTTATAGCCAGTGAAGATGAACCAGATTTGTATGAGGCGCTTGTTTTACGTTTGGGTGGAGAACATCTTGATGTCGCCTTCGATGCTGTAGGAGGGCCACATATTGAACAGATTGCAAAAGCGATGTCTGTAGGAGGAACTATGGTTATGCATGGTGCACTTAGCCCGGACATCACACCATTTCCCCTAAAAATTGCATTACGCAAGAGCTTAACCATGCGAGGTTTTTTGTTCCTTGAGGTTCTCCATGACCCTGTTCTAAGGGAGCAAGCCAGACGATTTATTCTTAGCAGTATAGGTGCAGGATATCTTCGTCCAGTGATCGACTGTTGCTTTAACTTTGAGGACATGCATGACGCTCAGCGCTATCTTGAATCAAATCAGCAAATAGGAAAAATTGTAGTTACTCTAAATACATGATGGTCTTATCTGATTCAGTTTTCTATATGGCCCAACACTTCCGCTAAATAATCAAACAATGCGCGGATTCGCAAAGGTGTCGGGCCCCGCTGTGGACGATATAAATACAGGCGCCAAACGGGAGAGGTTTCCTCATGAAGTATCTGAATGAGCTTACCACTCCTAAGCCACGGCAAAACTAGAAATCCAGGCATGTGTCCGAATCCAACTCCAGCGAGAATAGCTTGAAATTCAGCTTCTAGATCATCTGTAATAAAACGAGGCTTTGATGGCGTGAAGCTTCGACTTTCGGTGAATGTCCATGGCCAGTAACGCCCTGTTTTATGATCGAATAGTGCTGTTAGAGGGTATTTATCAAGGTCAATAATTTTTTTAGGCATTCCGACCTTATCAATTAACTCTGGCGTACCCACAGAATAAAAGTTCACTTTAGCCAATTCCCTTGCCACATATCGATTGTCCGGCAAAAATCCAAATCTGATCCCGATATCTATCCGCTCATCGATCACATCCGAGTGTGAATCTGTTAGCACACATTCCACGACAATATCTGGGTAACGTGTGGCAAATTCTGCTAGTGCAGGTACTACCAATTTACGCCCTAACACAGACGACACAGTAAGACGGACAGTCCCGCGCATTTCATCTCGTTTTTCCTTGGTGTCTTTTACAAGCAAAGCATCGATCGATCCCACCGCAAAACGTGCTTGCTTTGCCAGACGCTCCCCATCAGCGGTAATTTTAATTTGTCGAGTACTCCTGTAAAACAGAATCTCTCCGCGCTGCTCTTCTAGCTCTTTTATTGCCCGTGTCACTAGCTGCGGGGAAATACCGAGCTGAGTGGCTGCCTCTTTAAAATTTCGAGACTCTGCTGCGACACAAAAGATACGCATCATTTCCAATTTGTTCTGCATGTCCAATCCTGTGGTCTGGTAATTATTCCGTAAATAGGAATTCTGAAAGATAATATTATTCATTTATTATACCTAACAAGGCTGTAATACTTAATCCATCAAATATGATTGACAGATAGGTTGAAGGGCACTTGTATGAATAATATAGAAAATAAAGTTATTGTTATCACTGGTGCAAGTAGTGGTTTAGGTGAAGCTACTGCTCGCTTACTTGCTAAGAAAGGTGCAAAGGTTGTACTTGGTGCTAGACGTACTGAAAAATTAGAGGCTATTGTTCACGACATTCGTGCTGAAGGTGGTCAAGCTGAATTTATTGGTATGGATATAACCAAACCACATGAAGTACAAGCACTTATTGAAAAGGCATTAAGCGCATTTGGTCAAATCGATGTATTGGTAAACAATGCTGGATTAATGTCTATTGCACCATTAAGTGAGCTAAAAGTTGATGAATGGGATCGTATGATCGACATTAATATTAAAGGTGTTCTTTATGGTATAGCAGCTACTCTACCTGTTTTCCAAAAACAAAACTTTGGACACTTTATTAATCTCGCATCTGTTGCAGGGTTAAAAGTATTTAGTCCAGGAGGTACTGTTTATAGCGGTACTAAGTTTGCTGTAAGAGCCATCTCTGAAGGCCTTCGTCATGAAGTTGGGGGAACAATTAGAACGACTACTATTGAGCCTGGTGCAATTGAGTCAGAACTAAAATTCGGTTCTTCTCATAAAGAAAGTTCAGAGTTTGTTACTGATTTCTACAAACAAGCCATACCAGCTGACTCAGTCGCTCGAGCAATTGCTTATGCAATTGAACAGCCTGCGGATGTAGATATTAATGAAATTGTTTTGCGCCCAACGAGCCAAGAGTTTTAATTATTGAATAACATAAAATGGGAGCACTTCGCTCCCATTTTTACTATATTTTTTTAAAGTTGAGGACAAATCTATGAAAGCCGTATCGTATGTTATAAATAACCATGATGATTTTAAAAATTCATTGGTAGATATTGAAAAAGCGAAGCCTATGCTTAAGGAGCGTGATGTACTGGTAAAAGTTCAGGCAATCTCTGTGAATCCAGTTGATACCAAAGTGAGAAAAAATTCGTCTGAAGCAAATAATCGTATTTTAGGTTGGGATGCCGTTGGGGAAATTATTGAAATTGGCTCAAAAGTTACCTCGTTTAAAGTAGGAGATTCTGTTTGGTATGCTGGCGATTTAACCCGAGATGGTAGTAATGCTGAGTTTCAAGCAGTCGATGAACGAGTTATCAGTCTTAAACCAATTACAGTATCTAATGCAGAAGCAGCAGCATTGCCATTAACTGCAATAACGGCATGGGAAATGCTGTTTGATCGGTTTCAAATTTCAGAAACAGAAGTTGGCAGTGTTTTAATTATTGGTGGTGCAGGCGGTGTAGGGTCAATCGCTATCCAAATCCTAAAAGCAAAAACAAATCTGACCGTTATAGCAACAGCTTCACGTGAAGAAACGAAATCTTGGGTGGAATCACTTGGTGCCGACCATGTCATTGATCATAGCAAAGATTTAAATGCACAAATCGAGACACTAGGCATTGCAAAACCAAAATACGTATTCTCTACAAATCATACAGAAACATATATCAAGCAAATAGTTTCTCTGATTGCACCACAAGGCAAGCTTGGATTGATCGATGATCCACAAACATTTGATATTATGCCGTTTAAGACTAAATCTATTTCTATCCATTGGGAGTTGATGTTCACTCGTTCAATGTATGAAACCGATGATATTGAAAAGCAAGGTGATCTGTTGCAACAGGTTGCCCAATTAGTTGACCAGCAAAAAATTAGAAGTACCCTCAACCAAAATCTAGGCAAAATTAACGCTTCAAACTTGGAGAAGGCGCATAAGTTACTTGAATCAGGCAAGTCAAAAGGCAAAATTGTACTAGAAAACTTCTAAAATGAGGGAGCCCAAGCTCCCCTCAATTAGTGACTAGCCAACTTGTTCAGAATCCATTAATTGACTTACCAAGCTGACTAGATAATTCAACTGTGCTCAATTCACAGCTCTGATACTCTGCTGAATATCCTGCACAACCCCTTCATGCGAAGCTTGTTGCTCTACCAAAAAGCTTCGCTCTTGTTCAGGATAATATTCCTCTAACACATCTAGCCCTTCCTCTATATCCGTTTCAAACCTTGCATTCGCAAAACCTGAACCGCCCCGGGATTGTCGTATTCTCTCAGAATGTTGAGTCTCCGACAATCCCGGGGCGGTTCAATCAGAAGAGCTACCGACCTCTTATATAACGCGTCAATCTGATAGCAGCATTGAATTTATGAGCAGCGTATTACAAGCCATCAATTCGATGATGCTTTATATGCTCGCTGCTATTGCTAGAAAGGACTATGAAGATCGACGTAACCGTCAGATGTAAGGTATTTCTCGTGCTAAGCTAGAAAGTAAGTATTCGGGACGTAGGAAAGATACCGAGAAGCGTAAGATTATCGCTAGCCTTCTGAAATCTGGGCGTAGTTATTCTGAAACACAAGCTACATCTAAGTGCTCGCGTCAGTTGATAGCTGTTATAGCTAAGCAAATACTCAAATACTCAAATACTCAAATACTCAAATACTCAAATACTCAAATACTCAAATACTCAAAATCATTTTGAGGATCTGTAGTCATTCTTGTCAAATAAAAGTAGTCTGTTATCAAAGCTCCTTTAATATATTCTGTTTTGGTGGTGTTCTAAAAAGTATGCTGGCGATAGAAGCCAATAAAAAATCTATGCTAAGTTCTCTGATTCTATAGGGCTTTCAAGGCTTCAAAAACTGTTCAAGTTTTAATCAGCATACTTTTTGACACACCACCCAACTTTTCACTTACAACACGCAACCTTTTTAACACACGTTGATTATAAATCTTGTTTTTCAAGGTGCTAATATAATTGAGTAATACTTAACTTAGATAACATAAACCACTGATTCTAATAACTTTCATCTTGTATTATCACAGATTATTGGTTTATCGCGATTTTGCAATCTTTACTTAATTGGAGAAATTATGCGTGCTTTAACTTACCACGGTGCTAAAGATGTGCGAGTGGACAATGTCCCAGAGCCTAAACTGCAAGAAAAAGATGATGTTATTTTACGTGTGACTGCGACTGCAATTTGTGGCTCAGATTTACACCTGTATCGTGGCAAAATGCCTGCAACCGAGGAAGGCGATATCTTCGGTCATGAGTTTATGGGTGTGGTTGAAGAAGTAGGCTCTGAAGTCACTGCTGTTAAAAAAGGCGATAGAGTTGTTATTCCTTTTGTTATCGCATGTGGTAACTGCTTTTTCTGTCAGCATGACCTAATGTCTGCTTGTGAGACTACAAATACAGGCCCAGGCGCTGCTCTTAATAAAAAAATAATTCCGCCACCGGCTGCTTTATTTGGTTTTAGCCATTTATATGGTGGGATTCCTGGTGGACAAGCAGAATTTGTACGGGTTCCTAAAGGTAATTTTAATCCGTTCAAAGTACCTGGCTCACTGTCAGATGAGAAGGTTTTATTTTTATCAGATATTTTACCGACTGCTTGGCAGGCCGTGACTAATGCCAATATTACTAAAGGTTCAACCGTAGCTATTTATGGTGCGGGTCCTGTGGGGTTATTATCAGCAGCTTGTGCCAAAATGTTAGGCGCTGAGCAGATCTTCGTGGTAGATCATAATGACTACCGTTTGCAGTATGCCAAAGATACGTACGGGGCTATTCCGGTTAATTTCGATAAGGTAGATGCTGCTGAATTCATCATTGAACAGACCAAAGGGCATCGCGGCGTTGACAGCGTTATTGATGCGATTGGCTTTGAAGCCAAAGGCAGTATGCTAGAAACAATAATGACCAATTTGAAAATTGAAGGATCAAGTGGTGCAGCTTTACGTCAATGTATTGCAGCTGTGCGTCGTGGCGGGGTCGTTAGTGTTCCTGGTGTGTATGCAGGACCCATTCATGGTTTCTTATTTGGTGACGCTTTTGATAAGGGGCTTACTTTCAAAATGGGCCAAACCCATGTACACAAGTATTTACCACAATTATTAGAGTATATTGAAAATGGTGATTTATCACCTGAAGCTATTATTACTCACCGTATGAATTTGTCTGACGCTGCTAAAGGTTATGAAATTTTCGAAAAGCGTGAAGAAGAATGTCGTAAAGTCATTTTAACTCCTTAATTTTTCAAATTTACCCTTAACCTTTAACATTTAAAGGTTAGGTCATAGCTGCTTTAACGAGATTATCTTAAATAATGGTTATCGCTAAAGCAGCTAGTAAAAAAATCTTTGACTTGCTTTTCTCTGCACACGGCAAAAAAATCACCCCCCAACCGATTTTCATGGGTTTAGGGATTAAAAAACCAACTAACTGTCTTAGATGGTCTTAAAGCTTAGAAGTGTAAAGCACAATAAACTTTCTCATATTTATCAGGATCATCTTTATTAGCTACAAACCCTTTGCTAACCAACTTTACCGAGTTAAATGTTTCACCTTCATCATTAGTTATCATAACAATCAAGTTTTGATCCTCAAAACTTTGGAGTTCTTTAATCAGCTCTTTAATTGTCTTAGTTCTATCTTCCCATTGCACTATAATCTATTGTAAGTATGCCTATGACAAACCAATTTCACTGGTTCGGTTCCCTAGTGAGGACTTGAACATTAGGCTGTATGCTATTGGTGTTAGTAGCCAAAATTATTTATAGCAGCTCAGTGTACATAGAAGTGTAATTTTGAACATAAAATGGTGATACCTTCAGTATAAAGACGTTTAGAATTATCTAAGCCCCAAAAGTAGATTTCTCTTGATAAACTAGTGTTCACTAAATTGATTGTATGTTTGCGATATTAAATAGTAAGTGCCTTCATCTATTTTTATAACTTAATGACAAACGATAAAAAGAAGTAAAGGCTAATAAAAGAAGGATTTTAAGGTTATAGTTATATGAAAGCATGAGGGGTAATCTATGAGAGATAAAAGGCTCATCATACGGGCAGTAGCAGTCTTTATTTTAATTATTGGACTAACAATTATCGTTATAATTCAATTCAAATTAATGTCACTCAGCATGTTTTATAGTCTTTTTTAATTAGGGACTGTATAGAATTCACTAATTGAAAAAAATAAGCAGCGCCTTACCCTCTTGTTTACCACAGCAAAGAAAAAAGGCGTCACTTATGGCTCGCCCTAAGCTCACTAATGAGTACTGGCACAAGCTGTCTAATATATTGCGACAAATCAACATATATACCAAGCCCAATCTAAGACTCACCGTTGAAGCGATGTTATATCGCATACGATTGAGCTGTCCATGGCGTGACTTACTGTCCTGTTTTGGCAATTGGTCTAGCGTTTATCACCAATACCGCTATTGACGTAAAACAGGTAAGTGGCAAAAACTTATGGCAATCGTAACAGTAGACTATGATAGCGAATGGTTATTTATAGGTGGCAGTATGGTCAAAGCCCATCAGCATAGTACAGGTGCAGCCAGTTGTCGTGATGAAGCTATAGTAGGAGCGTGGCCGATCATAGCAGCAAGCTGCACTTAGTGGTTGATGTTTGCGGTAACCCTATCTATGTTCAGCTGACAGGCGAACAGGTACATGACTCTAAGGTAGTCAATATATTAATTAAAAGCACGACTAAGAAACAGACTCAGACGGTAGTAGCAGGCAGAGGCTATGATAGTAGCGACATTAGAGCGTGTGACTTTAAGCAGTGTGCTGAGTCGGTCATACCGGTTAAGTCTAACTTTAAAAGCAATAACGATACCTTGGATTGATATTTATATCGCTGCCGCTATTTGGTAGAAAATGCTTTTGCTAGGTTGAAGCATTTTAGAGGCATCGCCACTTGTTATGATAAGCTTAAAGACAGTTACGGGGCTGCGATCATACTAGCTTGTGTTTTTATTTGGTTGCCTTTGATTTGAATTCTATACTGCCCCCAATCTAAGTTGTAATAAACCCAAGTTATTAGTCCATAAAGTAATTGCTCAAGGGGTTGTTCTAAAGTGCTGGATGTCATGAGAGATCTCATGGCATTTTCGACTGCGTTTATTTCAATAAAAACCGCTAAGAAATGGTCTGAAACAAGTCGACCATGACAAATAATTGTTTTGTATCCTACTGCTATGAAAAATAGATATCTTGTATTTACCGATTTAGATGGAACACTACTCAATCACCAGGATTATAGTTTCGCTCCTGCAAAAGAGGCCTTAGCACTTTTAAAATATCGCTCAATTCCTCTCATTATCGCTACGAGCAAAACCTTTAGTGAAGTAGTAGTGCTTCAAAAAGAGTTAGGCATGCGGCAGCCTTTTATTGTTGAAAATGGTGCTGGGATATTTGTGCCCTCAGAGTCTGTACTTGCAAAAGAGGTGGCGTTTAAAGAGGAGTGGATAAAATTCTCTAAAGCGCACTCCTACATAGAACTGAGACTTTTTTTCACACACATGAAACAGAGCTACTCTATAAAAGGTTTTGGAGATATGAGTGTTGATGAAGTAATGCAGCATACAGGTTTGCCAAGAGAAGAGAGCCTAAATGCCATGAAACGCGACTTTAGTGAGCCTTTTTTGATGCAAGACGAAAGAGGATTTGAGGCTCTTAAAAAAGAGGCAAATGAAGAGGGCTTTGATATAGTAAAAGGGGGAAGATTTTATCACCTTGTCTCACTCCTACAAGACAAAGCAAATGCCATGCTTACACTTGCTCACATGTATGAAGAGTATTACAACCAAAAGTGTACCAAGATAGCCCTTGGTGATAGTGCAAATGACTTTACTATGATAAAAAAAGCAGATATTGGTGTTTTAGTTCCCCTCTATGATGGCTCTTTTAGTGCCATAGGAAACGCAGATATAAAAAGAGCAGCCTATCCAGGACCAAAAGGTTGGAATAGCTCTATACTGGAGATATTTGATGGACTCTAAAGCGCTTGCAAGAGAGATATTTGTCGATGCACTTGAGGCGTCTTTGCTAAAAAAATTCGTCACAAAATATGGCTAGCTTAAAGAAAAGATTTTAGGTGTAGGTAGCAAGAAATATGGTACCCCCCTAAACATAAGGCTGTAGTGGCACAAATATGATAGATGTAGCGATAATAATAAAAGGTAACCGTGCAGGTTAGAGTGCCACGCTTCGCTTGCAATGACACTTGCTGTCACTGCGAGGTTTTGAAAAATAATGGCAGTCTATAGTCGATGCACCTAAAAAGTGTTATATCGCTACTAGGATGAATTTTACGCAGCCTCTGTCTGCGTAGGCACAGCACGCAAGTAAAATTTGTGCTAGTAGCGCGTTTAAATTTATATAACCGTCTTATTTTCAACTGATCATAGTTATATGAGATAACATCAAAAGGGAGAATAAGATGTCAGATTTTTTCCAAAACGGCGTTATAACAACACTACAAAATGTGGGAAATCGCTCCTTAGAAAGCATAGAAGAAGAGTTGTTGCACTTTTCAAAACGCAGAAACATGGTGCTTTTGCTTCCCGCTCTCTACTCAGAGTTTGAAACGCCAGCGATGCAGACTATTATTGATGAGCTTAAAAACGTGAAGTATCTCTATAAAATTATACTTGGACTCGATGGTGCAACTGAGGAGCAGTTTTTAGAAGTAAAGAAACGTATGAGCATTTTGGAGTGTAGTGTTGAGGTACTTTGGAATGATGGTCCAAACGTAAAAAAGATATATAAAGAGCTTACAGATGAGGGTTTTCCTGGTTTAGACACTCCAGGAAAAGGTCGTAATGTCTGGACGATGATAGGTTATGGTCTCACAGATCAAGATAACTATGCTTTTGCCCTGCATGATTGTGACATAGTAAACTACTCACGAGCGCTTGTTGCACGGCTTTTTTACCCCATAGTACACCCCGGACTTGATTTTGAGTTTAACAAAGGCTATTACTCTCGCGTTACAAACAAGCTCCACGGTCGTGTGACCCGTCTTTTTTATACACCACTCATAAAAGCCCTCAAGATCACTTTTGGCTCAAACCAGTACTTGGAGTATATGCAGAGTTTTCGTTATGCCCTCTCTGGAGAGTTCGCATTTATCCGCTCTCTTGGTCGTGGTATTGCGATTTCTCCTACTTGGGGGCTTGAGGTTTCAACACTCTCAGAAGTTTATAACAACACCTCAAACCGTCGTATCTGTCAAACAGAAATCATGGAGAGTTATGAGCATAAACATCAAGACTTAGGCTCAAAAAGTGAAGGTGGTGGCATTTACAAGATGGCAAACGATATAGCTAAAACTCTTTTTAGAATTTTAGCTCAAGAGGGAGTGGTTTTTTCAGAAGCCTCTTTTAAAACACTCCTTGCTTCATACTACCAGCAGTCGCGTATTGAAATTTCAAAGTACAATACACTCAGTAAGATAAATGCCCTTGAGTACAACCGCCAAAATGAGATAAGGGCAGTCGAAGCTTTTGAAGAGGCTATCAAAGAAGCTGCAGCTGAATTTTGTGAGGATCCAATGGGTGTGACATCCCTCTCTCCATGGATTACAGTGCGTTCCGTTTTACCTGGCTTTTCCGATAGATTTAGAGCGATGGTAAAAGAGGAGTCAAAATGATGGTTATAATCCCAGTTCGGAATAAGTGATTCATTAAGCTGCTGATAGTAACGGTCTAATTAAAATCATAACTTATACCGTCATAACAAATCAGCGGACTTAACAATAGTTCAGCAACACTTTAAACATTCGTTATACAGACAGCCCAATTGAGTCTCTCTATATTAGATATGTCAGCTTGAAGTTTAATAATTGCTGATAGCTTATTTATAAATAAAAAAAATAAAAGATGGATGAGCTTAGTCTTGGTATAGATGCGTTGACTCAACCACTCATAAATGGAAAAGGAAAACCATAATGGACAATCAAAATGTGAACGAAAAAAGTATGGATGAACAGTACAAAAACAATCAAAAAATGGATAATGATATGAATAACCAGACACTAAAAGGCGAATGGAACCAGCTCAAAGGTTCAGTAAAACAAAAATGGGCAGATTTAACAGATGACGATCTCACCCATATCGAAGGTGACCGCGATAAATTAGTCGGTCGTGTCCAAGAGCGTTATGGTCAATCAAAAGAAGATGCTGAACGTGATGTAGACAACTGGCGTAACCAAAATAACTATTGATTATAGTGTCTTTAATAGTTATACCCTTAAAACGCAACAAGCCCGTGGCTATGGTCACGGGCTTTTTTAGTCAATCTAATTAGGACTTGATCCTTTATCAGTGTGCTATTTGTGTCGATACTTCATAGTAGCTTACTACAATGGTTAAGATAACATTGGAAGTTGATAGATTTTTGCGTAAATCAACGTACTAATAAATACGCCTAACCCGCTCAGCCAGATTATGTATACATGAGAAGTTGACCACTCGACTTTCCATACGATCTTATCTTTAGCGCTTAACCACTCCGTAATACTAATGCCAAGCGTCAACCAAAACGCACCTACAAGATAGCCGCCCAGTACATCGCTTAAATAATGCTGGTTCAGTACCACTCTGCTCAAGCCGATCAATAGGATAAAAAGTATGGCTATGGTCGTTATACGAATTTTTTGCGCAAAATTTTGGTTAAATCGAATTAGCAGGTAAGCGATAAAGCCATATAACGCCATAGCAGTCGTCGCATGACCACTTGGAAATGAAAAAGTTTGTACGGCAAGCAAGCTATTATCAGGACGCTCGCGCTCCAATACATGTTTTAGCAAATAAGTCACGGTAGTACTGCTTAAAGTAGCAATCAATAACCCTACTATGATATAGCGTTGCTGCCTTACCCAGCAGCTCAGCGCAGCAAGCAGAACCACCAAAACATAGATAGGAGTAGACGCAAAGCTGGTTATCAGCACAAAAAAACCGACACTATCAGAATCTGGTCGCAAACTTATTCGCGCTGATAAAAAATGATCTATCATTACGACAGCCCCAACAGGATTTGGTAAGGCCACAGCGTTGATTAGCGTTATAAATAACACTAATATGCAGGCCATCATCACGCATAACAGTGTCAAAGGTAGACGATAGAAATGCTGTACATCAAACTGCTGAGACAGTATTCTATAAGACTTGGGATACTTGTCTTTAAATTGTATGAAACGTTGGTTTTGTGCAAAATCTCGATGAGTCCGCGCCACATAACGAGTCACTTGTGTAAAAAGACTCTGGCCATAGCGGATAGCCACGTACTGCCATAACAACAAAACAATGATGACCAGAAAAATCAGACCAGTTAAGACGAATAATGGCTGGTTTTCTGGTATAAATGATGTCATTGTTCACCCTAGTGCTTATAATCCAAACGAGAAGATATCGAGCTCACCTTCTTCCCTCTCTTTACTTAACGCCTCAACCGCGCGCGATTCATCAAACCAGATATACTCATCAAACTGCGCCGGCAAAGAGGCATAAAAATAATGACTTTGTCGCTCAGTCTGGGGTCTATAAATGACGCCGATCGCGCGCTCAAGTCGCTCTGGAAGTAGCTTTTTACGCACCTCATCATCTAAAGGATATCGCAGCGGTAAAAGTAAGTTATCAGCGGGCGCATCGTGAAAGAGGCGCTCATAACTGTCTGGTCGCGCGTGCTGAACTTTTTTTATCTCCATCGCACCATCCCAGTCAGAAGCTGCAGCCACCGTACCATGATCGGTGCCAAAGCCGATGTTGTAGACTTTGTCGCCAAATTTTTGCCGTGCCAATTGACCTATATTTAGCTCGCCGCGAGCGCTCATTTGGGTGGCTCGAGCATCGCCGATGTGGGAATTGTGCGCCCAAACGACCGCCTTTGATTCAGACCCTTTAAAGTCAAGCACCGCCTGTAAGGTGTCCATCATGTGCTGATCGCGCTGATTCCATGAGCTGTCTGTCGCGTAATACATGGTTCGGTAATAGCGTTCGGCATCGACGATCAGCCTAGCGTTTTGTTTGGCATCAAAAAACTGCTCTTCATTGGCGGCAGCGTACTCTAAACGCTTCTTGAGTAAATCTTGCAGGTTTTTGAGTACCTCGGTCTCGCAGTCCCTATGTTGCTGAGTAATCACAGCACGGCCGTATAAAGAAGGCTCATCCGCCCAAGGCATCAAACAGCCATAACGCTCGCGGGCAATGTCTGCCGTCTTAGGATCCACGTCTTGTAAATAGCTCAAGACGCTTTCGATAGAGCCGTATAAGCTGTATAAATCCAAACCATAAAACCCTACTTTTTGCTCAGTAGATTTGCCTTTATTATAGTCATGAAGCCAATGGGTAAATGTGAGCATAGACTGATTGGCCCACATCCAAGTCGGGAATCTAGAAAACGGTTTATGTTGACGCCGCGCATCTTGCTCTTGCCCACGAATATAACGATTGATGTGCGCCGCATCCGGCCAGTCCGCTTCAGCGGTAACAATGGTAAAGCCCTTTTTCTCGATAAGCGCTTTGGTGATTTTTGCCCGCATATCATAAAATTCAGCAGTGCCATGTGACGCCTCGCCCAGCAGCACCACACGGCTATCGCCGATACGCTCTAAAAGATTGTCTAGATTGACCTCATCGATACTGGCAAAAGACTCACTTGCTTGACCAATCAATTCAGGCAAAGTTGACGCCTTTGACGTGTCCTCGCTTTTTTCTTTACTGCTTTTATCGTGCCAACCTGCCGCGCCAATTAAGGGGACAAAACGAACGCCGCCTAAATCCTCTGTTTGATAGTCCTCTTGACTGACGCGCCGAAAGCGAAGCAGCTTTTGTGATTTTAAGGAGGCACCGACAGGAATGACCAATCGCCCACCAATCGCTAACTGCTCTTTAAGCGTCTGCGGAACCTCAGGCGCTCCTGCGGCAACGATGATGGCATCAAAAGGTGCTTTGTCCGCCCAGCCAAGCGTCCCATCGCCGTGTTTGACTTGAATATTGGTATACCCCAGCGCGTTGAGTTTGGCCTTCGCTGTATCGGCCAATGCCTTGTGGCGCTCAATCGTATAGACAGTATCGCAAATCTCCCCAAGCACGGCGGCGGCATAGCCTGATCCTGTCCCAACCTCAAGCACGCGGTCACCTGATTGCAGCTCAAGCGCGGCTGTCATTAAGGCCACAATATAAGGCTGCGAGATGGTCTGACTCTCTTCAATAGGTAAAGGGGCATCCCTATAAGCAGAATCGATAAGATCGGCAGGTATAAATTTTTCACGCGGCACGCTACCTAGTGCATCCAGTACCGTTTGATCATGTAGACCCCGCGCTACGAGCTGGTCATCTATCATCTGCTGTCTGCGAGCTTTAAAGTTATCCATGATGATTTCCTTGATTTTCATTTTGGAGGTTTCAATAATCTAAAAGTTGCAAGATTCTAGATATCGTCAGTCCTAAACAAAGTAGATAAAAAAATATCTACCTGAAGAAAATTCAATTTTAGCTGGAGGTTTTTAAAAATAACATCAATAATTTTTAACTTGCTTGTAATCTTTTTAAAATTAATACCCTGTATTTATTCTATAAACCTACGCCAATCTCAACTTATCGTAGGCCTTTGATTTTTATAGAATTTAAAATTTTAATTGTTTTAACTGAAATTTTAAAAACTAAGTAAACCAATACCTTAGAAAAATAAGTTGAGAGTGGGGTAAACCTACAATTCGTTTATTAAAAAACACGTAGTTTGCCAATAGAGTTTAACAATTATTAAGCCAAATATTATTTAGGCTACGGCTAATGATTATCTAATTCAATGTGATTGTATCTATTCTGTGTAGGGTTAACGTAATATATTTATTTTGAATTACATATGTTTAAGGTATACCCCAACGGAACCAGTAATTTCACCCTTAAAACCTATTAACAGACCACTTAAAACAGACTGGTATAATGGAACTACTAATAATAGACCGCTAGACTTTTTTAACTCTTACTCTTATGACATCACCGATACCCATTTTCTTGCATTTGATGAGCATTTTACTGACCAAAGTTCAATTTACTCATCAATGCTGAATAAGTCTTTCCGTCTTTTTCACAGTGAATCAATCACAAGTTTATAAGCAAAGCAAACCACAGCAATTCTTGCTAGAATAATCGCAGTCTTTTAACCATTATTAAGTTCACTTATGCCTGCATTTGCTATTAAACCGCTTACTATTCTTCATACCTCCGACTGGCATTTGGGACGCAGACTTTATGGGCGCATGCGTTATGAGGAATTTGAAGCCTTTTTAAGTTGGCTACAAGAGACCATTAGCGCGCAAAAAGTGGACGTACTTATCGTAGCCGGTGATATCTTTGACACCATGACCCCAAGTAACAGAGCCCAAGCGCTGTATTATGAGTTTTTAGGTAAAGTATCAAAATTGTGCTGCGAGCATATAGTCATCGTCGCGGGCAACCACGACTCCCCGACTTTTTTAGATGCCCCCAGTCAAGTCTTAAAGTTTCTAAATGTCCATGTCATCGGTACTGCTTGTGACGATTTAAATGATGAAGTGTTGGTTTTAGACGCGATTGATGGCACACCGCATTGTATTATCGCCGCTGTACCCTATCTGCGCGACCGCGATGTGCGTGGTAGCCATGCTGGCGAGTCAGCGGATAGCAAAGATACCAATGTTATCAAGGGTATTCGAGCGCATTATGATGAAGTGGCTAGCATTGCCAAAGCAAGACAGGAGCATTTAAGCGACGCTCATCAGCGCCATATTCCTATTATTGCGACGGGACATTTATTCGCCGCAGGTAGTAAAACTACAGAAGATGATGGCGTGCGCGATCTTTATGTTGGCTCGCTCGGTCAAATCTCCGCTGATATGTTTGATGAGTGCTTTGATTATGTGGCACTGGGGCATTTACATGTGCCGCAACGCGTCGGCGGCTGTGAGCATATCCGCTATTCAGGCTCGCCTATCGCCATGGGTTTTGGCGAAGCAAAGCAGCAAAAACAAGTGTTATTGGTAGAGTTTGGCGAAGTAGAAAAATCTTTATCTGATGAAAGTACTATTCTTCAGCCTGCCAATACTACAAGTAAGGTTAAAAAAGTCGCGAAAAAAGCAGCCATTCAAACGCCTGAATTTATGGATGATTTATTTGCTTTTGTTGAGCAAGAAGAAAGCGCCGCAATTAACGTCGATGAAAAACCCTTTACTCAGTCAAAGGCGATGCAGCTTGATTCTACTTTTACAACGTCTGATTTAACTTCCCAACGACTGCATCATGATGAGTCACGGCAAATGCAGGTAATCTCGCTGCCGATTCCTTGCTTTCAAAAACTGGCGCAGATAACGGGCGATTTGACCGCCATCGCTGCTACGATAAAATCATTAAAGCCCTCAGAGTCTATTTGGCTAGAAGTGATTTATGACGGTGATGAAATCGTCAATGAGCTGCGTGAAGAAGTGAATGCCATGATCGAGGGTTTCACTTGCGAAGTGTTAAAAATCAAAAATACGCGCACCTACAATAAAGTCCTCAATCAGCAGCAATCTTCTGTAACCTTACAAGATTTAAATGAGCTTGATGTGTTTGATAAATGCTTAGAAATCAATGGCATTGCCGATACCCAAAAAGCCTCATTACGCAGCGCCTATCAGCAGATACTCCATAATATCTACCATGATGACGTTCAAGCTGAATAAATGAGCAATGAGCGCGGCATCAAAACATAAGTTCCAAAGCCCAATCACAACCATCCATTCAAACGACAAAGACCGACACATGCGCCTAATCGAACTGCGACTCAAAAACTTAAACTCTTTAAAGGGCGAATGGCATATCGATTTCGCTGATTCCGCGTTTATCAATGAAGGCATATTTGCCATTACTGGACAGACCGGCGCTGGCAAGACCACGATTTTGGATGCGATTTGTCTGGCGCTATATGGTGAGACGCCGCGGATCAATAACATCAGTAAAAGTAGCAACGAGGTCATGACGCGGCAAACGGCAGAGTGTTTCGCGGAAGTGGTCATTGATTTAAATGGCACGCAATATCGCTGCCGCTGGGGGCAGCGCCGCGCTTATGGCAAGGCGGATGGTAACTTGCAAGATGCCACCCATGAGATTGCTTTGGTAACGCCCAAAACTGACGATGACAGTAATGCCGATAGCAAAGATGACAAGCTTAAAGGCGATGAAATACTAGAAAGCAAACTCTCACGCACCAAAGAAAAAATTGTTGAGCTGACACGAATGGATTTTCAGCAGTTCACGCGTTCAATCTTACTGGCGCAGGGCAGTTTTTCCGCGTTTTTAAAGGCTAAGGCCGATGAGCGCGCCGATATCTTAGAAAAAATCACGGGTACAGATATCTACGCGACGATATCGACCCATGTTTTTGAAAAAAAACGCGCGGAAGAAGAAATTTTAAATAAACTACAGTTTGGCTTAGAGGGTTTAACTTTGTTAGACGCCGATGAAGAAGCGCTGATTAAGGAAAAATTAACCTTGCATCAAACCGCGCAAACCCAGCAGCAACAACAGTATCAACGTCTGCAAGCGCAAATCAATTGGCTCGATACGGTGGCAGAATTAGAAAAAAACGTCGATAATCATCAAAACGAGGTTACGGTTGCCAAGCAAGCGCAGGCAGATTTCGCTCCTGACGCTAAGCGTCTTAACGCCGCCAATAAAGCCTTGGAGATTGACAGCCAATACAGTCAACTTGCCTATAATCGTAATGACGTTAAACGTTTGCAAAATGATCAGCAGGCACTAAATCATCAGCTGCCGCAGCAACAAGAGCGCCTTGCGCACGCGGTGAATGCGCTAAAAGCAGCTGACACTGATACGCAGAGCGCCTATGACGAGCTGCAAATCACGTTACCAAAAATTGCTCACGCTCGTAAGCTCGATGGGGCAATCGCCCAGCAAATGCAGGTGTTAGACGATCAGCAGCAAAGAAAACAACGCCTGGCGACCAATACGCAAGGCTTACGCCAAGAGATAGAAAATCATACCGTCCAATTCAATCAGGACAAGGCCCAGTTAGCAACGATAGAAAAATATTTGATTAACGCCGCCGCTTTGCACGATATAGATACCGATGCGGCAAATTTTGATAGTCATGGCAGCCGCTTAAAAGCGCTGCTGCAAGATAATGCCGCTTTGGCAAACGAAAAAATTGCTCATCATCAGCAATCAATCCAATATCAAACCAATCTTGATCAATGTCAGCAGCAGCAAGATGCGACCAACGCTTTGATTGCCAAAGCGCGTGAAGCGCTAGCCACTTTGCAAAAACAGCAGGCAGCATTAACCCAAACGCAGTCATTGGCTGCTATACGTGATGAGCAAGAGCAGATTGAGCACACGCACAGCCAGATAGAGCAAGTGAGCTCTAAGGCACAGCAAATTGAAGCGCTTGCTAGCCAAATCAATAAGATAAACACTGTCCTGCCGACCATTAATGTTACCTTGACCAAACTGGCGGCGAGCATTACTGACAACGAAGCGCTTATGGCAGACGCCAAAGACCGACGTCAAGATAAGCAAAAGCTGCTCGATTCATGGCAACAGGTTGCCAGTTTAGAGCGTTATATTACCCAACTAAAAGAGGGCGATCCTTGCCCGCTTTGCGGTGCGCGCGAGCATCCTTATGGCGCCCATCATCCTGTATTGAACAAAGAGCCATCCGAAGTGGCTCAAACGCAGCAGCAAATAAGCGAGCTGGATACGACGATAAATACGCTAGAACAAACCATCTCCAAGCAGCGTATTGAATATGCCACCACACAAAATCAGATTAAGCAGTTGCACAAGCAAAAAACCCCACTCTATGAGCAGATAAAAAAACTGGGCGCGGACAGCAATGACTTAATACAGCCGCTTTTGGCTAAAACCTATTCTAACGCCGTGACTGAAAGCATGACTCAGCTTGGCCAAATTGGCATAGATATGGATTTGTTGAGTGAACAAATAGCTGACGACTCAACAGATTGCACACTGATAAAAGAGCGCTTAATAAAAGATGGTTTGTTATTGCTAGAGACGATTAAAGACCAACTCAGTAAGCGCAAGCAGTCTTTAAAAGACACGCTTACACAACATGAAGCACTAAGCGATGAGCTTGCTAAAACGAATAAAACCATTGAGACGTTTGAAAAGCAGCAGTATCAGCTTGCCACTGATATTCATGAGATTAAGAGCAATAGTCAAATAAGCACGCTGGCTTTGGATGCTATCGAGAAAAAAATCTCGACGAATTTTGCCGAATTAACGCAGCTTAAAGACGCTATATTGGCGATATTAAATAAATATCTTGCGGGCAAGTATGAGCTAGATGCCGTTACCAAACCTGCTGCTTTACAGCCGCTGCTAGCGAGTATTGACCAGCAAGTTATGCTAAATAAAGCTGACTATGAGGTTCACCTTGATACGCTGCGTCAGCAGCGTAGTAGTTTGGTGCAATTAAAGCAGCAGTTTACTGCTTATAAAAATGCCCAACAAAACCTAATCACTGCGCTTAGCAGCATTACCGTGCAAATCGAAACCAAGCAAGCCCAGTTGGATAAACAAAAGGTTGAGCTTGATGATTTGCTGCAAGCAATTATTGCGAAAACCGAGACACTGGCACAATTAACCACTGAGCGGCGTGATATTTTTGCAGACAATATTTTTGCAGATAACGTGCCGAACATTGGTGTTGATAATAGCAACATGAATATCAATCCTGATGCAGAAGAAGCAAGGTTACGCACTGTCCTTGAACAGGCGCATAGCGAACAAGCAGTAGCGCAGCGGCAGTTAGATAGTGCTGAGCTCACTCTCAAACAATTACAACGACAGCAGCAGTTGCTTGCCGAGCAATTAACGACCGCTAGCACTGCTCTGACGACGCAAGAAGATATTTTTAAAACCGCGCTCGCCAGCTCTGACTTTAGCGATGAAGCAGAATTCATGCGCGCGCGCCTGCCAGCTGCCGAGCGTCATCACTTAACCGAGCAGCAGCAGCAAATCAACGATACGCTCAAGCAAGCGCAATCCCTATTGACTCAAACCTTGCAAGCACTGGCGGAGAAAAAAGCCAACCCTTTAACCACTGAAGATAGAGAGTCGCTGGCTGAGCAGCAGCAATTGGCACAAAATGAATTGCAGCGCTTGATTGAAGCAATCGGCGCCATGAGCCAACAGCTCAAAGACAATGAAGAGAAAAAAGGCAACCAGCAGGCTCAGCGCCAAGCCATTGCTCATCAAAAAGACACCTTGCAAGTCTGGCGACAGCTCAATGAACTGATAGGCTCAAGCAGTGGCAAAAAGTATCGTACCTTTGCCCAAGGTCTGACCTTTGATATCATGGTGACCCATGCCAATGCCCAACTGCATAAAATGAGCGATCGCTATTTGCTGGCGCGTGACGACAATAGTCCGCTCGAGCTCAATGTCATTGACAACTATCAAGGTGGCGAGAGACGCAGCACTAAAAATCTCTCTGGCGGTGAAGGCTTTATTATCAGCCTAGCATTAGCGCTCGGACTGTCGCAGATGGCCAGTCATAATATTCGCGTCGATTCGTTATTTTTGGACGAAGGCTTTGGCACCCTTGATGAGGAATCACTGGATATCGCCCTCGATACCTTGACCAGCTTACAGCAAGAAGGCAAATTGATTGGCGTCATCTCGCACGTGCAGGCGCTAAAAGAGCGTATTTTGACCCAAATTCAAGTCACTAAGCTCTCAGGTGGCTTTAGTAAAATCACTGGACAAGGCTGTTATCATATTGCCAGTTAATGGCTAAAGTAATTTTAAGGTGGCACATTTATGCATACTCTATTTAAAATTATTTATATTAATGCGCGTTTGCTTACTGCTTTTATATTTACCATTACTGCTTTTACTTTAAGTTTGACGTCTGCGCAGGCGACGATTAATTGCGCCGGAACTTTACCCAGTAGCTACTTTGAGCGTATTGAAAATAATACGCCGTTTGCTGGCAAGTTGATCGAACAAGCTGACGGGTCGCAGCAGCTGCAAGACCTAAGTGGTCATGTTGTCATGGATAATTTGTCCGATGCTTATATCGTGATGGACAGCTATGTGCTTGCTAAGCAGGATAGTAAATACGGCGTTATCAATGCTGCTGGCAAGATTATTGTCCCTTTTGAATATGACGCTATTCAAACCGAGCCGGATATCGCAACCAGCTTTATTGTCAGCGTCAAATCATCAGATGCGACAACCAGACAAGGTATTATCAATCGTCATGGTGATTGGATTTTTCCACTAACTACGGCACCTATCGAGCATGCGCACTACGATTCTGATCATGACCAAGATTATTTTAAAATAACTAGCAATCAAGGGCGCACAGGACTGCTTGATGATAAAGGCTACTGGGCAATCATGCCAAAGTATAAGGCGATTCATCCGTTAAATGCTTGTACAGGTCAGCTTTTATATTTGCAAGTGAGCTTAAACGACGAGACAGCACTCATTGACCAACATAACCAAGTCATCATTCCGTTTGCCGCCCATCAACATATCGAAGCGTTTAATACTTCTGCTAAGCCGCCGCTATTTTTGCGCAGTACGTTAGTCGATGGTAGCACCGCTACAGGCATGAGCGAAGATATCCAAGACGAGATTGTTAGCGCGCAGATTATCGATGCCAATGGTAAGTTAATCCTCGCATCAGACGCCCCCATCAGAAAGCTGCTATACCATCAGCTTTATACTTATAAGCAAGCGGGCAAGTTTGGCATTATGAATGATAAAGGTGATGTGATACTAACACCTCAATTTGCTAGCTATCGTGACGATGGTGAGAAAGTCTGGGTTGAAAAAGACGGCAAAATGCGCCGTTTAAATACCTTTATAACCTTAAATTAGCCTTTTTAGTTTTCTTTTTATTATTGAAAAACAAAAAATCACCGTTAACTCATAACGGTGATTTTTTTCTATAAACATATAGTCTGGATTTTCTGTAATTTGCTATCTGGCTTATTTTTTAGCTTATTACTTACTTACCAGCCCACTAAGCTCACTCATCAATACCGATAACGTTGATAAACTAATATCACTTTCATCATTGCTATCAATTTTTTGCATCTCAGCGGTGATGGAATCAAGCTGACTTTCATGACGAGATTTCCAGTCATTAAAGGCTTGTTTGGCATCAGGCTGCTTTAATAAAGTATCCATCAGCATACGCAGACTGCGCGAAACTTCGTTGACAAGGGCATGACGCGCACGGCGATCCCAGTGGTCTTGCTGCGGTAAGGTGGCGATATTGTCCATCATCCAATCTAGCTGTAAAACGTGATAGGCCTCAAAGTATAAAGTGGCAATCTCATCGACTGGGCGTTCATACTGCTCAGCCAACAGCGCGGCATCTAGCGCATCGACATGGTACGGCAACATCGCGAACATCGCCGCGTCATCCGCAGACAGCTCGTCTTCCGTTAAGCTTGTGATGTCTTCTTGCAAATACTCTGAGAATTGCTGCTCGATAAAACCGCCTGCTTTGGTCAATTTTTCCACACTGTCTTCAAAGCGCTCGATCATATCGGCAACTTGTAAATCCTGACCAAAGGCATTGATAAACCACACTACGCCATTTTCAAGCGCATCACGCAAACGTAGCTCAAGCTCAAGTAGCAAGGTGGCATCGACTTGATTGTCTAGTGACTCAAGTTTTTCCCAAGCTTTTGATACATGGAAGACATCACGAGCAATCGCATAGCCGCGCGCAATCGTAGCAAGCGTTTGCCCCGTTTCCTCAAATAAACGGAATAAGGCTTCGATACCCAAACGGTTGACGATGCTATTGGTCAAATAAGTACTGATGATTTCACGGTGCAGGCGATGTTCTTTCATCTCATCAAAGAAGTTTGCTGCCAGCTCATCAGGGAAGTATTGGCGCAGCTCATTAACGAAATACGGCGCATCAGGCAAATCTGACGCCAACAAATTATCGTACACCCACATTTTGCCGTAAGCCATCACAACTGCCAGCTCTGGATTGGTGAGACCTGTGCCCGCTTTTTGACGCTTGGCAATCTCTTCATCCGATGGCAGATATTCAATGGCGCGATCAAGACGTCCTTCGCTTTCTAACATTTGAATAAAGCGTTGATGGTCACTTAAATTTGCCGCCGCGCGTAGATGGCTGAGCTCAAGCGCCTGTGGTTGTAGATAGTTTTGGCGCAGTACCAATTCAGCGACCGTATCGGTCATAGACTCTAACAGCTCATTACGCTGCTTGAGCGTCATGTCGCCTTGCTCAACCACTTTACCCAGTAAAATCTTAATATTGACTTCATGATCCGAGCAGTTGACGCCGCCTGAGTTGTCAATGGCATCGGTATAAATGCGCCCGCCCGTTTGTGCGTATTCGATACGCCCTTGCTGGGTAAAGCCTAAGTTACCGCCTTCGCCAACGACCGCCGCCCGCAGCTCACCACCGTTGACGCGCACGGCATCATTGGCGCGGTCACCAACATCGGCATGACTTTCATTGGCGCTTTTCACGTAAGTTCCGATACCGCCATTCCAAATCAAATCAACTGGCGATTTTAGCAGCGCGCTGATTAACTCGTTGGGTGCAAGGCTATCTTCACTGATATCAAATAATGCTTTCATCTCAGGGCTAATAACAATGGTTTTATCTTGACGTGAGAACACGCCACCACCTTGGCTGATGAGCGATTTTTCATAGTCGTCCCACGTTGAACGCGGCAGATTAAATAAACGCTCACGCTCGGTATAAGACGCGGCGGTATCTGGGTTTGGATCGATAAAGATATGTAGATGGTTAAAGGCTGCGACCAACTTAGTATGTGTGGATCTGAGCATGCCGTTACCAAAAACGTCGCCACTCATATCGCCAATACCAACAACGGTGAAATCATCACGGTTTTGAATGTCCATACCGCGCATACGGAAGTGGCGCTTGACCGACTCCCAACCACCGCGAGCGGTGATACCCATGGCTTTATGGTCATAACCGACCGAGCCGCCTGAAGCAAAGGCATCATCGAGCCAAAAGTTATACTCGCTTGATAAGGCATTGGCGATATCTGAGAAGGTAGCGGTACCTTTATCAGCAGCAACGACTAAGTACGGGTCATCTTCGTCGTGACGCACCGTATTGGCTGGCGGGACAATTTTGCCATCGACAATATTGTCGGTCACATCCAGCATACCGCGCAGGAACGCTTGATAACAGGCGATGCCCTCTGCTTGGAAAGCTTCACGGCCATCAGCCATGGTTTTGGTCTTGACGATAAAACCGCCTTTGGAGCCAACCGGGACAATGACCGCGTTTTTGACCATTTGCGCTTTGACTAGACCAAGTACTTCGGTACGGAAATCTTCCATACGGTCCGACCAGCGCAGCCCGCCGCGAGCGACTTTACCGCCGCGTAAATGCACCGCTTCAACGCGCGGTGAATAAACAAATATCTCAAACATAGGCTTAGGTTTGGGTAAGTTTGGAATATCTGCCGCCAAAAACTTAAACGATAAACGGTCTTTACGTTGACCATCTGCTTCTCTTTGATAGAAGTTGGTACGCACCATGGCATTAATCAAATCTAAATACCAACGCAGGATACGATCTTCATCTAAACTACTGACACCAGCCAAGGCGCTGTTGATTTGCTCTCGAGTTTGACTGGTTTTGCTGGCGCGCTCCTCTTCACTGTATTTAGGATTCATGCGCGCATCGAATAGCTCGCTTAAGGCAATGCTAATGGCACTATTTTTTACCACGGTTTGCTGAATATAAGCACTAGAGAACGGCGCTTTTGCTTGCATCATATAACGCGATAAGGCACGCAGTACCACCACATCGTACGTATCGAGTTTGGTGGTTAATACCAGCTCATTAAAGGAATCACTCTCAACGCGCCCTGCCCATATTTGCTTAAGGCTATCTTCAAACTGCGCGCGTACCACTTGCATATCGATGGTGTCAACATGTTCCAATACCAGCTCATACTCTTGCATCCAAATCGGCTGCTCTGGTAAATCGAACTCATAGGTTTGGGCAGAAATGACCGATACGCCAAAGTTTTCTAGTACCGGCAAGACTTTTGAGAGAATCACAGGGTTTTGGCGACCATATAGTTTTAGGTGCAGCTGATTGCTGGCGCCGCCCGTTGACTTATATAAATGCCAAATCATTGGCTGCTCGTCATTTAAACTCGCCAGACGTTTGGTATCTTCGACCGCCGTCCGCGCATCAAAGCGTTCTTGATAGGCTGCTGGAATATAGCTTAAGAAGCGGCGCATTAAGGCATTTGCTTGCTGCTCGCCGACATTATCGAGCAGCATTTTTTGATAATTATCGCGCCATGATTGCATGAGAGCCGACAGCTTATCCTGTAGCGCCGCCGTATCCACGTCATTCACTTGACCCGGTATCGTACGCACATGGACGTGGACGCGGGCGTGTTCTGATTCGTTAAATTCCGTGGTAAAGCCAGATGACGTACCGCCGTAAGCGTCTTTTAAGACGTTTTGTACTTTAATACGCAGCTCGGTATTGAATTTATCACGTGGAATATAGACCAAGCAGGATACAAAGCGCTGATAATGATCGACTCGGCTAAATAAGCGCAAGCTTTTTTTATCTTGCAATTGGCTAATACCAGAGACGATAGGATATAACTCTTCAACGCTGGCTTGAAACAAATCATCGCGCGGTAAAGAGTTAATCACATGCATCATTTTATGATACGCATGACCATCACGTGGTAAATCCGCCATCGCCATGATTTTATTGGCTTTTTCACGTAGCAGCGGAATCTGTTGTACGCTTAGCTGATAGGCTTGCGCGGTAAATAGACCGATAAAGCGATATTCGCCAATCAGCTTGCCATGGTCATCAAACTTATGAATGCCTAAAAAATCCATGTATACCGGGCGATGAACGGGTGACACACGGCTTGATTTAGACAACATCAATACGCGTGGCTCGGTTAATAACTTTTTTAGATTATGAGGCAACTCATCAAAGCTTTTTGAGAGCGTATCCTCACTTCCGCCGCGCAACAGGCCAAGCCCACTATTACCAATGGCAAATAAGTCTAAATTGTCATCATTTTCTAAGCGGTACTCGCGATAGCCTAAAAAGATAAAATGCTCGTCTAATACCCAATCCAAAAACGCTTGAATTTCTTGCGGCGAATAATACACTTCGGGTAGATTTTGACCAGCCAGCTCCGCTTTTATATCGGTCAGCTTGCCGCGTATCTGCTGCCAGTCATCAACGACGATATCAAGGGTATCGATTTTTGCCAGCAGCATCTGCTTTAATGCCGCCAACTCGTCATTGTTTTGATAAGCGATTTCGCAATGAATCAAAGACATTTTTGAGGTGTCGCTTTCATGCGCACTTTCGACATGAGTGATATCGCCATTTTCATCGCGCTCGACGCCAATAATAATATTATAAGTACGATGGACGTCGATACCTTCTGCTTCCAAGCTCATTAAAATGGTATCGACCAAAAATGGTCTGTCGTAAGCGACTATTTGTATAACCGTATGCGAGCTATGAAAATGCTGCTCTTCTGCGATGGGGTTTAAAATAGCAAGCTGCGGCTGACTGCCGTCATAAGCTTTGAGCAAGGTGAAATGATGCAGCGCCATACCAGCCAAATCCATATTACTGATATCTTTCGCCACTTCTTGATGCAACGTCTGATAATAGCTATGAATAAAATGGTCAAATAGCGATTTGTCTTTTTGTACATAACTGGTGGCAATATCGCTTATCTGGCTGATCCGCTCTTTTGCGATATTTAAGTTGTGAGGCATATCCATTGTCCTTTGTTATAGGTTTGTCGTTCTCGTTTTTGCAATAACCAATCATTGGTATCTACTAGTGCCAACCTATCAAAGTGTAACGCACTGCGGCGTCTAGCAAAAGCGTACAACATCATTTCATGAATCAGCAATATGTCGATAACCTTTGATAATGAGACAGTTAATGAGAGAGTCTTTAATAATTAAGACAATAACATCCTAACCTCATCTAAAACTTGCTGACAGGTGGATACTCATGACAATCATGGCGTTTTTTTGTTAGAATACCGCAGTATATTGCAGCAGATTTTGCTGGCTCGCTATTAACTCCCAAAAAACTAACTCACAAACAACTCACAATGAATTTTGATGCTAAGGGCAGACGTATGATGAATATTTTGGTGATTGGCTCAGGTGGTCGCGAACACGCACTCGCATGGCAGTGTGCAAAAGACGACAAGGTACAAAACATCTACGTCGCTCCCGGTAATGCTGGCACCGCCCTTGAGCCCAAATGCCAAAACGTCACCTTAGAAGATACAGCCGATGCTGACGAACACAGTGCGGTCATCGAATTTTGCCAAAATAACGCCATTGATATGGTGATTGTCGGTCCAGAAGCGCCGTTGGTAACCGGTATCGTTGATGCTTGTCGTGCAGCCGGCATCAAAGCATGGGGGCCAACCGCTTATTGTGCGCAGCTTGAAGGCTCAAAAACCTTTGCCAAAGAATTTATGGAACAAAACAATGTTCCAACCGCAGCCTATCAAGGCTTTACGGACGCTACTGCTGCCAAAGCCTATATCGATGAGCAAGGCGCACCGATTGTGATCAAAGCCGACGGTTTGGCTGCGGGTAAAGGCGTTATCGTCGCCGAAACCATCGAGCAGGCGCACGAAGCAATTGACGATATGCTTGCGGATAATAAATTTGGCGATGCTGGTAGCCGTGTGGTTATCGAGCAATTCTTGCAAGGGGAAGAAGCCAGCTTTATTTGCATGGTAGATGGTGACAACATCTTACCGATGGCAACCAGCCAAGACCATAAACGTGCGTTTGAAGGCGATACGGGACCAAATACTGGCGGCATGGGTGCTTACTCCCCTGCGCCAGTGGTCACCCAAGACGTTCACGATAAGGTAATGGCGCAAATTATCCAACCTGTTGTTGATGCCATGAAAGCTGCCGGCCATCCTTATACCGGATTTTTATACGCTGGACTAATGATTGATGAGGCGGGCGACCCGTATGTGATTGAGTTTAACTGCCGTTTTGGCGACCCAGAAACGCAGCCGATTTTGATGCGTTTACAATCATCGATGGTTGACTTGGTAGCCCAAGGCTTAAATGGTAAATTACCAAGCGCCGCCAATTGGGATGAGCGCCCTGCTCTCGGTATTGTCGTTGCTTCAAAAGGCTATCCTGAAACCTCATCCAAAGGTGATGTGATTACTGGTATGCCAGAGTTGGATAATGATAATCAAAAGTCAGTCAAAGTTTTTCATGCTGGCACGGCTTTCTCTAATAACGATACGTTTAGTGATGATAATGATGAGAAAGAAGTGGTGACCAATGGCGGGCGCGTATTGTGCGTGACGGCATTGGCTGATAGCATTTCTGGTGCACAGCAAGCCGCATTGACCGTGACAGGCGCGATTAGCTTTGATGGCGCTCATTATCGCCGTGATATCGGTCACCAGGCGATTGCTCGCGAAAATGTTTAATATGGTTAGGCCAATTTAAAACTTATATCGTTTTTCTTATATTGTTTTTATGGCAATCCGATCTAGTGTAATGCTAGGTCGGATTTTTCGTTTGCTCATTTTTTATGAGCGTATTTTAAAAATTATCTTTGGCGGCTTAGTGTTAGAATAAGGCTATTTATTGTGGCGCTTGATTTTGAGCGCTTTAATGCTCGGTCGTAGCATGTAACATAGCAATTCATAGATTTACTTTTAATAAGCATACGTTAATTTACAAAGTAACGGTTCATGCTAAGCATGGGCATCTCAATCTACCGCCCGTTATATGATACAATTTTGTACCAGTACGTCGCATCTCCTTGTATTGTCGGTTTACGCCCGCACATCAATAGCAACCGGATGAATGATTATATTTATGGCAAATGATACCTCTAGACCCTCTAATAATAAACCGTCTAATAACAAGCAATCCATCGACAACCTGAAGACCTCAGGGTTTGAGCGTCGGATGTCTATTGCGAAAACCTCCTTAAATATCGGTCGTCGTTGGGCAGGTAATAGTGTGTCTGGTATGTTTTTGAATAAAGAAGCACGTACGGCGCGCAATCAAATTTTTATGGAAGAACAGGCGCACTATCTAGCAGAAGAGCTAGGTAAATTAAAAGGGTCGGTGGTAAAAATTGGTCAAATGCTAGCAATTTATGGCGAACATATATTACCGCCTGAAATCACGCGCGCCCTGCAAACACTCAATGACGATACCGCCACCTTAGCATGGCCAAAAATCGAGGTCACATTACGCCAATTATTGGGCGCGAAGTTAAATGAGCTAAAAGTTGATCCCGTTCCTATTGGTACCGCTTCCCTCGCCCAAGTTCATCGCGCAACGGTATTGGCAACGGGCGAGCAAGTGGTGTTAAAAATCCAATATCCCGGTGTGGCCGATGCCATCAATTCTGACTTGGCTTTATTTAAGCGTTTATTAAAAGTCAGTAATATCGTACCGCAAACACGCGCCCTCGATGCGTGGTTTGAAGAGATACGCGACCTCCTCCATCATGAAGTTGACTACGAAGCGGAAGCAGCGACCACGGAGCGTTTTTATGAGCGCTTACTGGGCGACCCACGTTATATCGTACCCAAAATCAATCGTACTTACTCAACCAAACGCTTGTTATGCATGTCTTATGAGCCAGGCATTACGGTGGTCTCGGAAGCGCTACAGTTATTGTCACATGAGCGCCGCAACGCTATCGGTCAAGCCGCTATCGAAATCATGATGCAAGAGATTTTTGTATGGGGCGAGATGCAAACGGATCCCAATTTTGGTAATTACCTCGTTCGTGTCGCTGCTGATGAAAACGAAATCGATAAGCTGGTATTGCTAGATTTTGGTGCCATTCGCCAATTCGACGATAACTTACTAACCATTGCTCACGGGCTATTACGAGCTGGCTATCATCATGACCATCAAGCAATGAAACGCGCCATGACCGGTTATGATTTTTTTGATAGCATGAGTGATAAAGTACGCTCCGATATCGCTTCATTATTTTTATTAGCGACAGAACCCTTTAGTGACCCTACTTTAAACCCTGATATTCCCAAAAATTGCTTAGATGAACAGCAGCGTTATATCTGGGCGAACAGTAAGTTGCATACTCGCCTCTCAAATAACGCCACGCAAGCGATGCAGTCTTTTGAGTTTAACCTGCCGCCTAAAGAGTTTATGTTTATCAGTAGAAAATTTATCGGTGCCTATACCTTTTTGACGGTATTAGATGCTTATACCGATTCTAATAAATTGGTGAAGCCTTTTTTGTGATATAGGAAGGTTGATATTTTTTGGACCGCCTTTTTGTGGCGGTCTTTTTATGGTTTATTTTTATTTGCTTAGGCTATTTTATGTAATTATCTTCTTGATAATACATTTTTGTTTCATACTCTTTGTCCTTAATTCTTTATTCGGTAATTTTTAGTATAATACATTTTTTTACTTAGGCTATTTTTTATGCCTTATTACTTGCTTGCCAATTGTCGAATCTGGTTTGATAACCGTCAGGCTTACGCATGTTTAGCTGCCAACAAGTTTCACCGCGCGCTAGATACTTGACTTCAAAGTGTGTACGCTGACTATCACTAGCGACTTTATGACGCGTATTCGGTAAGCACCAGACTTCATTGGCTTGCTGCTCTGCATTATCCATATACGTTTCTATATTAGTCGCCAGCACTACTTCTCCATCTACTTGCAAACGAGAAAGCAAAAACTCAAAAAAAGGCATGTTTAACCACTGTTGGTTAGGGTTATGTTGCTCAGGATTGGGATATAAGATAAAAATACGCTCGATACTGTTTGGCGCGACAGCATGAACAATCCAAGCGATGGCATCCGCATGAATCGCGCTGAGATTGCTTGATTTCTGCTGCCCGACCAATTTAGCAAAAGCATCGAACTTATTACGTGTACGCTCGATGGCTATTAGATGCTTATGAGGATGCTGCAGTGCAAAGCTAAGCGCATGCTTGCCCTTCCCTGCGCCAATCTCCAATACCAAAGGCAGCTGTCTATTCATCAATACTTCTGGAGTCATAAAATCGCGCGGTGCTGAAAGTTTTTGGGGTTGAAAGGCACGCTGCTGCTGATGCGAAAGCTCAAGATTGTCAGTCATCTACTATCCTTAAGGGATTTGTCATTTGTCATTATCCGACCGCATGCTATTATATAGTCAATCCAGCCTAATAGTAATACAACGTCCATGCTTATCGAACGACAATTATTAATGCCGCAGGGCGATTGCTTATAAAGCCAAAAAACTCACATTATTCATACTTGCTATTGATTAGAAGCGCTGTCTTAAATGACAGCATTTATTGATAGCCCATAGGATATACCTACTTTTATTATGACTGAATCTACTTCTAGCAACAGCGTCCACAATACCAACCTCTTACCCAAAACCTATCCTTGTCCAGAATGCGGCAATCAAACTGCGTGGCAAGACAATAAATATAAGCCGTTTTGCAGTCATCACTGCAAGCTTATTGACTTAGGCGCATGGGCAAGTGAAGAATATACCTTACCTGCCGAATCGACGCCGTTTTCTGATGAACTCTAATTATCTATTCACTCCCATTAAACTTTTTATCCTCTAACTCTTTATTATGCCAAGGATGTTTTACATGTCTGCTACTTACCTGATGCCCACTTATAATCGTCAACCAATCAGCTTCACCCGCGGCTCAGGAAGCTGGCTTTATACCAAAGATAAGACACCCTACTTAGATGCCTTAACGGGTATCGCAGTATGCGGCTTGGGGCATTGTCATCCACAAGTAACTGAGGCTATTCAGCAGCAAGCGGCAACCTTGGTGCATACCAGTAATTTATTTGGCATTGACTGGCAAGAGCGCGCTGGCGAAGCTCTATGTAATGCCGCGCAAATGGACAGCGTATTTTTTGCTAATAGTGGTGCTGAAGCCAATGAAGCGGCATTAAAATTGGCACGACTCTATGCGCACCAGCAAGGTTTTAAACGCCCAAAAGTCATCGTGATGGAACAGTCTTTTCATGGTCGTACCTTGCTGTCGTTATCAGCAACTGCCAATCCTAAAGCCCGTGAAGGTTTTTATACCTTGGATGAAGACTTTATTCGTGTGCCCTTTGGTGATATCGCCGCGATTGAGCAAGCGGCTCAAGACAATAATGATATCTGTGCAGTATTTGTCGAGCCTATCCAAGGCGAAGGTGGTTTGAATACCGCAGCCAATGGCTTTACGTATCTTGAGCAACTACAAGCCGTATGCGATAGTCATGATTGGTTATTTATGCTTGATGAAGTGCAAACTGGCAACGGCCGTACGGGCAAATACTTTGCGTATCAGCATAGCAACGCGCGCCCTGATGTCTTGACGACCGCCAAAGGTTTAGGCAATGGTTTTCCGGTCGGTGCTTGCATGGTGCGCGGGCGTGCCAATGGCTTGTTTGGCGCTGGTAGTCACGGCTCAACTTATGGTGGCACGCCGCTAGCCAGTCGTGTGGTACATAGCGTGTATGAAGTGCTTGCCGATGGCGGTATCATGGACAATGCCGTCACTGAAGGACAGTTCATCCGTGAAGGCGTGGTTAACGCGCTTGGACAATATGGCGTCAGCGCCCGCGGAGCTGGGATGATGATTGGTATCGCCCTTCCTCAGCAGATAGACTGTAGCAAATTAGTTGACCGTGCCCGTGATGAGCAAAAATTAATCATTAATGTCACAGGCGGTCATGTGATTCGTCTATTGCCACCGCTTAATATGAGCCGTGATGAAAGCTCACAAGTGGTTGAGCGTTTGGTTAATTTATTAAAACCTTCGTTTTAAACGGTTAATTTAATCAAAGTTTAAAACCAAAAAAAGCCTATAGATACATTATCTATAGGCCTTTTGCTTTTTAACACTTAGATTCAACATTGAAGTGCAACGCACCCGAAGCTAGATTTTACCTCAAGCGGTGTTCTAAACCCTAGCACCTTTCTTGGTCGATTATTTAAACTGTCTTCAATCGACTGAACTAAGTGCCTGCATAGGTTATCTAGACGCATCGACTTAGGTAGAAACTGACGAATTAAACCATTGGTATTCTCATTCGTTCCGCGCTCCCAAGAATGATAAGGCTGAGCGAAGTAAATATCAGCCTTTAACGCGGTTGCCATCGCTTCATGGTCAGCAAACTCTTTACCGTTGTCAAAGGTGATGCTTAACGCCTGCTCACCTTTTAACATGTCAATACAAGCTTGTGTGACAGCTTTTGCCTTACGATTGGGTAGCGCTTTGATCTTAGTCTCTCGAGTCGTTCTATCTACTAAAGTAACCAGAACACCTTGATGTCCATGACCAACCACCGTATCCCCTTCATAATCGCCCATACGACTGCGTGTCTCAATGATGCTAGGACGCTCAGTGATATCACAGCGGTTCGCTATTTTCCCGCGCCTATCATTGCCTTGCAGATACCGTCTCTTATAACGCTTTTGACATCTGAGGGTGGTGTGTAGAGCACCCCCTGCCTTTTTGTCAGTATAGATGTGTTGGTATATCGATTCATGGCTTGGGACATCTTCCCAACCCAGCATCCTCAGTCGCCCTGTTATCTGTTCAGGGGAGTAGTGCTTGCTGAGTAGATGCTCAATATAGCACCAGCCAAAGCGTCTAATCTGTGTGCTATTCTTAACTTTGCGCGCTTTTGCCAAACGATGGGCTTGTTTGGGGCGATAACCCCTTTGTCCCAGGTTTCGCCTTATCTCTCGACTCACCGTTGATTTATGACAGCCGATAATTCTAGCTATTTCACTCATGCCTTTTTTAGCTTGCAATAGTGCTGATATTTGATATCTTTGCTCTTGGGTAAGATGTGTATAGTGTTTCATAACGTTCTGATATGTAGGAGTTGAAGTTTGAAATGCAACACGGCACATCTTACTCTTCAACTCATTCTTTTAAAACGTTGCACTTCTTATTTGAATCTAGGACACTTTAAAACCATTTTAAATCAGATATTACTAAATGCTTGACTTAATTGGCATGGAAGTACTTTTTTAATACTTCTAAGCAGCGGGTAATTTTTGCTGGTTGCTGATCACGGTTTAAGGTGACGGCATATAGCACAAAACTTGGCAGCTGATAACCGGTCAACACTTCGACCAAATTGCCATTTTCAAGCTCTCTTTTGACGTCCATCTCCATGATACGAATCATGCCGTGACCTTCCTTTGCTAAAGTCATCGCCATAAAGACGTTGTTGGTGTGGATACGCGAATTCATTTTGATGCGTGTTTTCTTGCCTGTTTCGGTCTGAGTAAGCTCGACATGACTTGCGTCTTTCATAATATCGATGCAAATCAGCTGATGGTCTGCCAAATCTTTTGGCGTTTCAATCTTTTTATGCTGACGTAAATACTGCGGTGAGGCAACCAACAGTTGACGCACATCAGATAATGGGTAATTGCTCAAGGTTGAGTCGTTGATATTAGGGCTCATACGTACCGCAATATCGATACGCTCATCAATCATATCGATATAATGATTGTCGGCAAAATAAGTAATGCTAAGGTCATCGTGCGCCGACATCCAAGTCGATAGAGCGGGCAAAATATGATGAACGCCAAGCTCAGGCGTGGTTGCAATGCGTAAGCTACCCGCAAGCTCATCACGTAATTGATTGACTTTAATACGCCCTTGTTCAGCGGCACTGACCACATCTTTTGCCGCTTCATAAAAGCTGGCGCCCGCTTCTGTTAAGCTGAGCTTACGAGTTGAGCGATGCAGGAGTACTACCCCAAGCTCGTTTTCTAAAGCGCGTATCTGTTGGCTGACCGCACTGGTCGTAATACCCAATTCGCGAGCTGAACCACTAAAAGAGCCGTGTCCGACCACACTGGCAAACACAGCCATACCACGTAAATTATCTAACATATTTCCACCTAAGCTGCTTTTTAGTTTTTAATATAACTTAACCATTATAGCGGATTATAATAAATCTTACAGTTTTTTACTATAACTCTGTTAGTCATCTAAAGCTATTTAGTCATTAATAAAACGAAAAATATCAAGGCGATAAATTAATGTCGCCTTGATATTTAGAGAATTATAATAAAATATATAAAGGTTTACTGATTAAAGATTGCCAATCATAAAATTGAACATTGTTTAATATAACTGAACGCTTTAATACAACTGAACCTTACCCATTTTTCCTTCGCCGCGCTCCGTCAGATATTGCATGACGGGTGTATTAAGTAATCTGGACTCTGCCACTGTACGCGCTTCAATAAGGCGTTTTTGTTGACGACGTTCAGGCGTCTTATCATCGGCTTGCATAATACTGCCATCTATCTGCAAGCTAATGTCTGCTTGCGTAAACTGTTCTTGTAATTTTGCCGCCAGCTGCTGAAAAGTAGCTTGCAGATGCTTACTATCTACCGCCGTGACAAAGACCGCTTTAGCGTTACAGTGACCGGTCATCATCCCTTGGCGCGCTAATGCCAATTCATCGGGTGCCAAACTACCAGCTTCGCGGGCGCATTGTAACCAGTAGTCCCATTTTTCTGGCGTCCACTCGCCCGTTAATTCTTGCGGCGCACAGCGTAACAAAGTACGCGGATCATCAACTTGCGCAGTTAATTGGGAATCATTTGCGCTAGGCTCAACAACAGGTTCAGGCTCAACAACAGGTTCAGGCTCAATAACAGGCTCAGGCTCAATAACAGTTTCAGGCTCAACAACAGGCTCAGGCTTAATATTGCTGCTTAATAAATCCAATCCTTCATCATTACCGTAGCTATTATATTGGTCAAATTCAGCATCATCATAACTTGTATTGTATGGCTCGACCTCATTTTGACTTGAGGTCTGATAATCAGCATCGTAGTCTGGTAATGGCGGGATGGATTCCACTGCTGGCTCTAACTGTGGTTCTGGCTGCGATTCTGATAGCGCTTCTACTACTGCTAAGGTTTGCTCTGATAAAGACGCTGATACTGAATGCTCATTAGTATTTAAAAGTGCATTGGTGTTTGCTGCATCAGCAGTACTGGCACTTATTGATACTGTATTGAGTTCTGCCTTAGCATTATCGGCCGTGTTAGTTTCTATCGAGCCTCTAGAAACAGTTGATACAGAGCTAGATGCTCTAGGGACAGAAGATATAGTAGTATCCGGTACGTTTGCTAAAATCTCATCGACGGGTAAAGGTCGAAACGCCAATAGACGTAAAATACACATCTCAAGCGCCTGCATCGGTGTGCTAGCCAGCTTTACGCCTTCACGCGCTTGGACGACGATTTCGTAATATAGCTGTAAAACGTCAGGACTCATGTGCTGCGCAAGCTGATTAATCTGCTGCGCTTGTGCTTCGTTTACGTTAAGCGCAACCTCAGGCAGCAGTTGCGTCAATGCCAATTGATGTAACAGCTCAGCCAAGCCATCAAACATGCTAGTGGCATCGACCATTTGCGCGCGCATTTGCTCGATATGTGTGGCGACTGCTGATTTATCATGATTATAAATATCTGTAATTAAACGCACCAAGTCAGCGGCATCAATTAAGCCAAGCATGGCATTAACTGTTACATCATCGAGCGCGCCTTGTCCAAATGCAATCGCTTGATCGGTCAGCGATAACGCATCACGCACCGAGCCTTTAGCAGCACTGGCCAATTGCCAAAGCGCAGGCTGAGTATAATCCACCTGCTCTTGATTTAAGATATTGGCTAGATGCTCACTAAGCAGACTTTGCGATAAAGGACGCAACACAAACTGCAAACAGCGCGAGATAATCGTGATGGGCAGCTTTTGTGGGTCGGTGGTGGCTAGTAAGAATTTTACATGCTCAGGTGGTTCTTCCAAGGTTTTGAGCAGCGCATTAAAGCTGTGTGTCGACAGCATATGCACCTCATCAATCAGGTACACCTTGTAGCGACCTTGGCTTGGCGCATACGGCACATTGTCAAGTAGCTCGCGGGTGTCTTCAACTTTGGTACGCGAGGCCGCATCAATCTCGATTAAATCAATAAACCGTCCTTGATCAATCGCCACGCAGTTATCACAGACACCACATGGCGTGCTAGTGATACCCGTCTCACAGTTTAAACATTTAGACAAAATACGCGCAATAGTGGTCTTACCGACACCGCGCGTACCCGTAAATAAGTAAGCATGGTGCAGACGATTATAATCAATCGCATTAATCAGTGCTTGTGAGACGTGCGATTGCCCAATCAACTCGTGAAAGTTTTTTGGACGATATTTGCGCGCTAAAACTTGATATTGCTGCGTCATAATAAATGCCAATGTGAGTAATGATATAAATAAAGCTTCAAATCAGCGATTTAGCTTAAAACTAACTACCAAAGTAGATATTGAAACCAAACGTCGAAACTGGGTTCTAGCATAGCTTATGATTGCGCCCGTAACTCAGCCAATTGCTCATACAAACGCTGGGTATTGGCATCGATGAGCGAGCCTTGCTGATGAAAGGCGTCAAGATGCACCTCGGTATTTACGCTGTCTTCACAGGGTCTGACATCGACACCGATTAAAAACAGATCTTGCATGACCGGCTGCTGCATTTGCGCGTTGAGCTCAAATAATAAGTCTTGATGACCGGCACGCACTTTGTCCGCACTTAACGAGCTGCTGTCATCTTGCGCATAAAAAACCAGCAGATAATGACGCCCAAAGACATTATAAGAGTGCTCATGGCGCACGTAGCCATTCCAGCGTGAATCTTGGTCAATCGTTCTATGCGCCAATATTTTTTCTACCAAACAAGCATAGGTGTACATGGACTCATCGACCAAAATATCAACCTGCTTTTTTGGCAGCGGCGTACCGGCGTCATAACACGCTCTGACCAAGCTATTAAACAGCTTGTACCACATGCGCGTGTTCTTTTGAATCTCTGCCATCAGTGCTTGAGCAAACTCCGCCTGCTCAGGCTCTGCCGCTTTTAGCAGTCGTGGTTCAATCTCTGCTATCAAATTATGGCTGACCAGTTGTTTTTGAACCTCAATCGCCCTTTGGTGAAAATCTGGCGACTGTAAAAACTGAGCAAGTAAGGTTGATTCGTCTTGAAACGCGTCAAATCCCGCAAGCTTACGGCGATGAAAATCTAAAAATGCCGTTAAATCACTGGGCGTCACCAATTGCTTGAGTATCTCAGTGAAGTTTTGATAACTGAATACTTGCAAGACGCTTTCTTCATCGTCCAAATCAAGCACACAGTCTTCTGCAAAAAACTGACTGCCATATTCATAGCCAACCGCATATGAGGCGGTTTCTACAGGTTTGCTCTGTTGGCTATTATGATAACTATTCTGATAGCTGTTTCGATAAACGTTTTGAGCATTGTTCTTTTTAGCATTTCTCTCAGTAATCTCTGGATGCTGCACCGAAAGTGCGGTCAAACCAATAAAATAAATCGCTTTGTCTGCCGTTTGGTCAGATGCTAACTTACTTTTAGATTGGTTTTTAGAATCATTTTGATAGGCAAGCGCCTGTTCATTCTTCAGATACAATTGAGCGTGTTGCTTAATCAGTTGATTGACAACCTCTTTTCTCCACGTACGCACCTGAGTGCTATCGATATCCTGTCTATCAGTCTGTATCGTCACATCATTGACGATAAGGTAGACCACAGCATTAGAAAACTCAAAGACAAAAACATAACCCTGAAGATATTCAGGATTAGTGATTTTGTCTGGAGTTAAATCGTACAAAGATAAAAAGTTTTGCTGAATCATCTGCTGCCAAATCGACGCTGGTACTTGCTGAGTGTCCATAACATCCCTATCCATAAGGTCTCATAAAACACTTGAAACCATTCCGTTAAAAGTACAAAAAGCCTTCTTATGTTCAGTTTAGTCCCAGCGTCGATTTATGGCAAGTAAAGCAATCTAGCTTTCGAACTTGCGGCGCATATGCGGGAATAAAATCACATCGCGAATACTGGCCGAGTCGGTAAATAGCATCACCAAGCGATCGATACCGATGCCCTCGCCTGCTGTTGGCGGTAAACCATAAGACAAGGCTTCGATATATTCTTCATCAAAATGCATGGCTTCATCATCGCCTGCATCTTTTTCAGCGACTTGACCATGGAAGCGCTCCGCTTGATCGGCAGGGTCATTGAGCTCACTAAAGCCATTGGCCAACTCACGACCACCGATAAATAACTCAAAGCGATCGGTGATTTCAGGATTGTCATCGTTACGGCGTGCCAGCGGTGAGGTTTCAGCTGGGTATTCTGTGATAAAAGTCGGCTGACGTAACTGATGCTCAGCAGTTTCTTCAAAGATAATGGTCTGCAATTTACCCACGCCAAAGACGTCTTTGACTTGTTGTTTAAGCGTCGTTGAAGCATATTCTGCAAGATAATCACGGTCGTTGATACGCGATATATCGAAGTTTTCGGCATATTTAGCGATGGCATCAGACATCGACAAGCGGATAAATGGGGCTTTTAGGCTAATCGCCTCGCCTTGATAAGTCAGCTCCGTGGTGCCCAAAATATCCATTGCCAGCTCATTGAACAAGCGCTCGGTCAAATCCATCAAGTCATGATAATCGGCATACGCCTGATAAAACTCAATCATGGTAAATTCAGGATTATGACGGGTTGAGACGCCTTCATTACGGAAACTGCGGTTAATCTCGAATACTTTTTCAAAACCACCAACCACCAGACGTTTTAGATACAGCTCAGGGGCGATACGCAAGTATAGCGGCATGTCTAAAGCGTTGTGATGGGTCACAAATGGACGCGCAACCGCGCCGCCTGGAATAGGATGCATCATCGGCGTTTCAACTTCCATAAAACGCTCATTTAGCATAAATTTGCGAATACCGCTGATGACTTGACTGCGAATCACAAAGGTATCGCGCGTGGTCTCATTGGTCATCAAATCAAGATGACGATTGCGATAGCGTGCTTCGACATCGGCCAAGCCATGGAACTTATTTGGCATCGGACGTAGGGCTTTGGTCAATAGAGTCAGCGCTTCGATATGGACATATAAGTCGCCTTTGCCAGAACGACCGATATAACCAGATACCCCAACGATATCACCCAAATCTAGCGATTTGATCGTCGCTAGTGTCTCTGGGTCTAGCTGTTTGCGTGCTACATATAACTGAATACGACCGGTCATATCTTGAATCACGATAAACGCGCCGCGATTGAGCATCACGCGACCGGCTACATTTACTTGAGTTTTTTCACCATTGGCAATTTTATCTTCGATTTCTTGCTTTGAGATACCGTCAAAAGCGGTTTGTAAATCCTGAGCATAGTCCGTGCGCTTAAAGGTATTCGGATAAGGCTGCTTACCTGACGCCTTGATGTCATCCAGCTTGGTTTGCAGTTGAGCAATTAGCTCGTTCGCGTCTTCTGGGGCTTGCTCTTGATTCGGATTTTGATTGTTGTGCTTTGACATAATACTCTCAAAATTATTAGATAATTAAAGGAATAAACGAAGTAAAATTAAAATAAGACGTTCAAATAAAACTTATTTTTAATACAAAAAAATAGCAAAATCTTTCTGGGTTTAGGCTTATATCTGAGTGAACTTAGACAGTTTGTGCTTTTAATCACCGCCGCCGATACTGGCCATCAAGTCTGCTTGGTGTTCACGCAGCAGCGCATCAAGGATTTCATCCAAGTCACCTTCCATAATCGAATCAAGTTTGTATAACGTCAAATTGATTCGATGGTCGGTCATACGGCCTTGCGGGAAATTATAGGTACGGATACGCTCTGAGCGATCGCCGCTACCGACCAAATCGCGACGTATTGAGTCCGCCACATCGACTTGTGCTTGTACTTTTGCTTGCTGAATTTTGGACACCAGCATTTTCATCGCATGGGCACGGTTTTTATGCTGACTGCGTTCTTGTTGACACTCTACCACGGTACCCGTTGGAATGTGGGTCAAACGTACCGCCGAGTCGGTGGTGTTAACGTGCTGACCACCGGCGCCGCTTGAGCGAAAGGTATCCATTTTAATATCGGCAGGATTGATATCGACGCTATCATCAATCTCAACCTCTGGCATAACGGCAACCGTACAGGCTGAGGTATGAACACGACCTTGGCTCTCGGTTTCAGGCACACGCTGGACGCGGTGCGCGCCCGACTCAAACTTTAAACGACCATACACGCTATTGCCCGACACACGAGTAATGATTTCTTTATAACCACCATGCTCGCCCTCATTGGCTGATAAAATCTCTACCGTCCAGCCTTGATTTTGCGCATACTTCTGGTACATACGGAACAAATCACCCGAGAAAATCGCTGCTTCATCACCGCCTGTCCCCGCTCGAATTTCCAAGAAAGCAGGCACTTTATCATTGGGGTCTTTTGGTAACATCATGACATTAAGCGCTTCTTCCATCTCAGCAATGGTCTTACGCGCACTGTCAATCTCATCCTGCATCATCTCTTTCATTTCAGGGTCTGATGATTCCGCAAGCATCGCCTCTGCATCCGCTTGATCCGTCTCTGCCCGCACATAGTTCTGCCATAACGTCGTGATCTCCATCAAGTCGCTATGCTCAACGGACAATTCACGGAATTTATTATTATCGCTGATGACACTTGGGTCGGATAATAAGGCGGTGACCTCTTCATAACGGTCTACCATCTGGTCTAAACGCAGGCGTAAGGATTCTTTCATAAAAGGACTTTTTTAAAATGAGTAAAATAAGAGAGTGATTATAGCAAATTTTTGCGCTTAATTTAAAACCTCTCAGCAATCTTGCCATTATATTCACAAACTGTCCGATTTATGCCTAATTACACTCAAATCTGAGCTGACTTTTTCTCTTATTCTATAGCTAAAGCAAAATACGGCACAAAAAAAATAGCTAAGAATACTCTTAGCTATTTTTATGGTTAAAACAGAGCTTCTATTAACTATTAAACCTTACGAACCAGTACCGAGCCAATCGAGTAACCGGCGCCAAATGAGCAAATCACACCCAAATCACCAGAGTTTAGCTGATCCTTGTAGCGATGAAACACAATCATAGGACTTGCGGAGCTGGTATTGGCAAACTCATCAATGACACTTGGTACAATCGCTTTATCAGCTTCTTTACCGATAACGGTACGCAAGATTAAATCCAGCATATTGGCATTGGCTTGATGCAACCACATCATCTTCACATCAGACGTTGGGATGTCGTTTTCTTGCAAGTGCTCGGTGATAACTTCTGATACCTTTGGACAGACTTCACGGAAGACCTTACGGCCGTTTTGTAAAAAAAGTTTGTCAGTGACCGGCTCTTTGATATCGGGATACATCTCAGTCTGCGCTGCTAAGAACTCAGAGCGATCCATAAAGCCATATTCGTTTTTGATATTGGTCGAAAACTGAGTAAATAACTTGGCATTTAGAATCTCGTAGCCTTTTGGCGTATCAAGCTCTTCTACGATACAAGCTGTTGCAACGTCACCAAAAATAAAGTGGCTGTCACGGTTGCGCCAGTTTAGATGCGCTGAGGTAATCTCAACGTTCACAACCGCAACGCGTTTGGCAAGACCCGAAACGATAGAACCATGTGCTTGCGATAGACCAAAAGTCGCCGCACTACAAGCAACGTTCATATCATAAGCAAAGCCACCAATCATACCAATCTCATTTTGAATCTCGATAGAGACCGCAGGATAAGTACGCTGGAAGTTTGAGCACGCAAGAATAATACCGTCTAAATCATTGGCCTCAAGACCTGCATCAGCGAGCGCATCTTTTAGTGCAGCAGCGCCCATTTCTGCCATGATAGACAGCTCTTCGCCCAAATTACGATAGGCAATGACAGGTGCCATAATTTCAGGGTCTAAGATACCGTCCTTTTCCATCACATAACGTGATTTGATGCCCGATACTTTTTCAATAAAGGCCGCTGATGAGTGCTCTAGCGCCGTCACCGTTCCTGCTTCAATCGCGTCAGCATGTTTGGCATTGTAATTATCAACATACTGGTTAAATGACTCTACTAACTCTTCATTACTAATGCTATAAGGGGGGATATATAGGCCAGTGCCCGTGATACAAGTCGTCATGATACGCTTCCTTGTCTACTACGATGGTGCTTGCAATAAGCATAAAAGTGGAGAAAAACAACAGTCGTCTAATTTTCGGTGAATAACTGTAAACTTAAAATAAGTGCCTTTATTATGCCTGAATAATATAATTTTTCTAATACTTTGTTACAAATAATCCGTTTCTTAATGAGAATAAGTAAAGATTGGCTTCATTTGTCGACAGCTGCGCTATAATTGCTGTGAATTATCATCATTTGGTTGCAACTTGTTTGTTAACTCTCGCTTTACTTTTTAATTTTGGAATAGCAATGGCGGAACTCTTAAACTGGTTATTTGGGCAGTATGCTGACTACTCGACCCTATTTATTGCCTTAGAATTGATTGCGGTCATATTTGGGGTCAGTAGCGTCTTACTTGCCAGCAAAACCAATATTTTGGTTTTTCCTATTGGATTGGTCAGCACCGCTATTTTTGTCTATCTACTTTGGAAATGGCAACTGTTCGGCGATATGTTTATCAACGCCTACTACAGTATCATGAGTATTTATGGTTGGATAAATTGGACGCAAAATAAGCACAATACAGACATCAAAAAGCATCATGACCATATAAATCCAACCAGCCAGCAGCAAGATGAACACACCTATAATGCGGACGCTCACTCTGCCATTGACGTTGAACATTTAAACAAAAAAGATCTCCCTATTCTCACTGTACTGGCGGCAGCGACCGTCGCCTTTGTCGCTTTGGTCTATTATTTTAGACCTGTTATCAATAATAACTTTAGCTTTGATGGCGCGGTATTGGGCTTGCACTTATTTACCTGGGTCGATTACACCGACATGCTGACCACCGCGCTGTTTTTAATGGCAATGTGGCTGATGGCGCGGCGTAAAATCGAACACTGGCTACTTTGGATTATTGCTGATGCGATTTCCGTGCCGCTGTATTTTTATAAAGGTCTAACTTTTACCGCGCTACAGTACGTAGTCTTCACTCTCATCGCAATCTGGGCATACTATGAATGGCAACGACGCTACCGCGTACAATCTCACGCAGCATACGCCTAAATCGGTCTTTAATGTCGCGATATTAGGGGCAGAAAGCACCGGCAAGACCACGTTATGCCGCGATTTGGCTGCGCATTTTGGCAGTCCGTGGGTACCAGAATATATGCGCACTTACCTGCAAGCAAAATGGGATAACGAGCAACTGACTTGCACGTGGGATGATTTACTACCTATCGCGCAAGGTCAAATTGACTTAGAAAATAAACTTGCCAAACAAGCCGCGCAATTGCCTGATAATAACCGTTATTTATTCTGTGATACCAGTTTATTTGAGCTGATGGTGTATGCCAACTGGTATTACGGCGACTGCCCTAAAGCGCTTACTCAAGCGGCATTAACGCACCATTACGATTTGATACTCTTGACCAAAGTGGATATCCCGTGGGTCGCCGATGATTTGCGTGATAGCCCGCATCAGCGTGAAGATATCAGCGCTTACTTTGCCAGTCAGTTAACTTTGCATAATAAAGATATTCAACGCATCGGTGGCGATAGAGTGCAACGGGTGCAGCAAGTGGCTAAATGGCTAAATAGAATAGAGAAATAACCCCAAATATTAAGCAAAACCTATCGTGTCTGTAGGAATTATTTTTGAAAGCTGCCCTATTTACGATAATCGCTTTAATAGCCTTTGCCGCCAATTCTTTGCTTTGTAGAATGGCATTGGCAGACGGCGCGATTGATGCCTGGAATTTTACCGTTATCCGCTTGCTTAGCGCTGCTGCGTGCCTTGGTCTTATCATGCTGTTGCAGGCGCGTTTTTTAAAACGAAACGCTCTAAAAAGTAAGCATAGCAGTTTAAAACAGACTGGCAATACTAATACTGATAAGACCGTTTTACAAGACACAGGCGATTGGTTTAGTAGTCTTTGCTTAGTCATATATGCGCTATGTTTTTCAGTGGCTTACCAAGCGCTTGATACAGGGACGGGGGCACTTATTTTATTTGCTGCCGTGCAGCTTACGATGATTGGTTGGGGCATCTATCACAAAGAACCATTAACTCGCGTACAGTGGACAGCACTTTTGATCGCATTGATAGGTTTTATGTACTTGATGCTGCCATCAGCTAGCACACCTTCCTTGTCGGCGGCGCTTATAATGGCAATAAGCGGTAGCGCTTGGGGTATCTATAGCATACGTGGTAAAAGCTGCGTTTCGCCGCTCAGAACGACGGGCTTTAATTTTATACGAAGTCTAATTGCAGTGCCGATATTGGCATTAATCGGCATGGGTTATTTAAATGATATCAGCATAACAGGTGTCATATTGTCAGTCGCATCGGGTGCTATCGCTTCTGGTATCGGTTACAGTATCTGGTATATGGCGATGCCACTCTTAAAAACGACCCAATCAGCGGTGGTGCAACTTTGCGTACCAGTACTTGCTGCTCTACTCGGTATGATATTTTTGTCAGAGAAATTGACCTTAGATTTTATTATCGCAAGCGTAGTGATATTAGGCGCAGTGTTGGTCTTCATTTTAAACAAAGGACAAGCAAGACCTTACTGAATAGACCGTGCAGTGATAAAGCCGCCAGCTGATGTTACTCGCCAAAATACGAACCACAACACGAAATTACATTTTTTATTGTATGATACGCCCTTAACGTAACAAATAAAATTCACATTAATTTTTGAGGACTATTATGAAAAAATTATTCGCTGTTGCCCCTTTTGCCGTACTACTCGCTGCTTGTGCGACCAGCGCGCCGACCACCACAACGCCACCAGCCAATACTCAACCAGTAACTCAATCATTTACTTGTGAAGACGACGGTCAAATCACTGCTGCGTATACTGCAAACGGTGAAGCTGCCAACCTAAACGTTACTTTACCAAAAGTTGGCTTAGACAACGCTAAAGTTAGCATGAAACAAGCCGTTTCAGGTTCTGGCGCTCGCTATGTCAACGATGTGAACCCACAGACCACTTACGATTGGCACACTAAAGCAGATTACGGCATCATGACCATCAAAACAGACAAAGGTCAAGAATACCAAGTTAATTGCCAACTATAATAATCATAAATAATGACTGGTACTTAATAAACAGTGACTTAAGTAACATCTGTATTTTTACTTAAACCTATTTAAAGAAAAGAGCCAGCAGTCAAACTACTGGCTCTTTTTTGTGCCTTATTTTTTTATTTAAACTTATCTTTAATAAACCAATTTAGGCATTTATAAGCAATTAAAAGAATGACTTATCAAAAGTTTCTTTTAAGCTTTTAGGTTCGCGCCGTTTGACATTGTTTAGCTTATGACGAGTTTCTGAAGCTATTTGATAGGCTTTTAGTCGCGACTGCTGCAAATTGCCAATCGGACGGTTTTCCTCTAGGCAGCGAAACGGTGTAAAGGATAAGTTTTCCATAATCTCAAAATGACCGTCATCCGGCACATCTTGACAAGGAATTGTCAGTCTCGCTACCGTCACAAATGGCGCGTCCTTCTCTTTCCATTCGGTGGTGATCTCTTCAATCGGCTGCTTTTTAAGGTTGCGGCACAGCTGAATCTGGACGTCAAACTGATAATCATGCTCGCGCATTTCATCGATAATCAGCGGGCGAATTGCTTCCTCGCGTGCATTTACATCAAGCTCACGACGGGTGATTTTTTTAGCCGCGGCTTTGGTTGGCGTGACTCTTATCTTTGCCATATAGTCACCATGACGCACTACGCCTTGCGAATGAAAATCATAAAGCAAGGTGTTTTTTGGCTCAATGGTTATAAATCCGCCCAGTGCTTTAAAGGTTTTAAAAGACTCTTTGGTCGGTAATCTTGAGCCGTAATTGGTCAACCAATTAAAAGCCAATTGCGCTTTGCCTCTTGCGCCTTTTTCAGCGTATTCTGGCAGCTCTAAAAACAGCTTAGAGATATACGCATAATCTTCGATTCGATTACAGAAAAATACCGGATGATTGATTAAATTAAAATCAAAGTTAGGACTATCTTCTTCGCCGGGAGCGAGTTTTCCACCCGCTACGTCAAAGACCTTAATCGCTAAACCTTGCGCTAAGCCAAGCTTACGATCAGTCGAAACGCGCGAGGCTCCGTTAGAAAAACGAATGACGGCATCATGAATGCCTGCTTTGGCATACAGACCTTGCGCGTATTCAGCAGGCAAATTATCTACTATCTCAAACTTGGCTTTAAGGGCGCAGTAGCCTTTGGCATGGGCATCACGCGTATGGTAATCGACGTTACTGGCTTTATCACTTCGAGCAATATAGTTTTTGATATCGTCGGTAATGGTGCGAATATTACGCTCGTCTTCTGCGCTCAGCGCAATATATTTTGCGTCATAAGGTACATATTTAGGTTTGAATAATTTCTTTAACATTTTTTTAATCCTTTTTTATCAGTAGTTATTCTTGTAAATGAAACGGTATTTTTAAGCTTTTAAGACAATTCACTCATCCATTTTAGCGCCGATAAGCTTGGGATAAATAAATACTCACCGCCGTACAAGGTATTGAAAGTTTCGATACCGTGATAGCGCTGACGAATTGGGTCAGCAGGTACGGTAAAGGTATCAGCAGCGTCGTCTTTATCGCCATGATGGACACCAAGCATCGGATCTTTCTCTTCTCCTAAGCTCATAAAATTACCATCATTAATCCATTGCGATTGTAAAAATTCAACAGTCTCCATAGCATGAGCATTGATACCAATAAAAAATAGCCCGCGCTCTTTGCCATCGTCCTCAGTCACATCGGGCGGCAACACCTCGCCAAAACCGACGCTGCGCCTAACGATACGGTGAATACGTACGTCTGATAAAATAAAGTCTTTGCTGTCTCTTGGATTCATACGCCGTACATGGGCACCAAATGGACATTTTTTGCCATAAGGATCGTCTTTATAGCCAAAGTTATTGTTGCGGTTGGGGTCATCGCCCAGTGCTTTATCATCGTGCTCAGGAGATAAGACCACAGGCGCACCTGAGCGCCAACGTCCCCACATTTTTGCGCCCAGTAACTCCGCTTCTTCGTCACTCTGCGTATTTTCTGTTAAAAATTTATTAAAGGCGGCGACATGACTGTTATAGGCACGCAATACCATAAACGAGCCGTTTTTACCCAAAACTTCTGGCTGCGGCATTGGTGCTATCGTGCCCGCCTCGCCTTCATAACCTAATACAAACTCGCCTGCTGCAATCGCCTCACCGTCGAGACTTGGCGGCGTTTGAATGCCGCTGCCTTGAATCTCTGGATTACTGATACCATCACGATAGCCAAAGACGTTTTTGACATTATTGTCTGAACCAAAAGCATGCTGCATAAGAATTTCAATATCGCCATTGGCAGGATTATCTTCATTGATATACGACTGAATATTGTCTTGCAGCTCCTTCAGCTTTATTTGCCATTTCTCTTTACTATCAGCAATAATGGCCGCACCGACATGGATATCGCCTTTATCACCAAAAGGGGAAGCCCAGTTTTCGGGGGCATTGATATCGAAATCCCGCAGCTTTTCTGCGCGCTTCGCCATACCTGCTTTAAAGGATTCTGGAAAGCTATCCAATGACGACCGCGGCACGCCGAGCGCCTCTAAACCATCATAAGTCATGACAATAGATAGCGTCGCTTGCATGTCTTTATGCCACGCCTTACTGCCAGTCACGTCAGGTAAAACGGTTTTCAAAAGTTGGCGCCCAGCTTCTGCATTATTGATTTTCAGCGCAACGATTGTTCCATAATAAGGCGTTGGTCGATCGCGTAAAATAATGGATTGAATGTCTTCTAGCTGCATGGTGACGGTATTTGGATTAAAGACGCCGCGTGCTTTATTCGCTAAAGTCTCGATACCATCGCCGACTTCTTTTTTAATATCTGCTAACCACGATTCAAAATTGCTATCTACGATACGATTGCCAAAGTCATCCTTTAATTCATGCAGTTTGCTGGTTAAAGGATGATTATCTTTTGAAGTACTATCATTTTTATTATTATTTCCAGTGTTTTTACTCATTGTTAACCCTATTTTTATCATTGTCTGAGTTTACTTTGCCCTTACCTTTTATATCACCCAGCCCATTTAAAAATGGTGATATAAAAGGATGGCATAAATTAGTGATATCTTATTGTTTTATCACAAACTTTAAGACTGTGCTTCATCCAGCGCTTTATTAATGCCTTTAACGATGCGGTCTTGGCGGCGAATATCTTGAATAGTCAGATGCGGAACTCCTACATACCAACCAGCGGCAGTGATTTGATGATCTAAAATGAACTGTTTGACACTCGGGTCTTTAATGCCAGGCCAACCTTCAACGCTACCGAATAAAATATCCATCAGTTCAGGAATTTTAGTGGCAAAGTCGTCGATATAAGGGTCCCAATCGCCATCATAAGCCGTACAAAACAACACTCTGGTGTCATTGTCTAAAAACACAAAGCGTAAATCGTGCAGCGTGCCAACCCGCGTTGCCCCTGCCAAATTACCGCCAGCAATCTCTAAGACTTTTTTTAGCCGTTCTGCCCCGCCTTCTTTTAACGGTGCAATCACTGTTAGCTCTGAAACTTTTCCGGATTTAAGCCCTTTTTCACCGGCAGTGGTCGTCGAATGGTCATAACCATCATCTCCGCCCTCTTTTAAATTAGCTATCAAAAGCTCAGCGCGCAATTTAAAATCATCAATAGATTCGGTGATTTTGGCTTTTAAATCTTCAGAATTATCGATAATGCGCTTTTTGTTATTTTTAGCATCAGCGTTTTTAGCGTTATTGTTTTTAGTGTCATTATTCATAATATTCGCCCTTTTATTATGTTGTTATTATTTGAAAAGCACTTTGTAAAAAAGATACTCTATAAAAATAAGCTGTCATTTCGCTATCAACTTATTAGTTTTTACCATAACAGACATAAAGAGAAACTCGAAGCCCAGCAAGTTATTCACACAAAATAGAACAGAGAGCAAACGTCACTATTATTTAATTTCGAACAAAGTTTTAGTATTGATATTATTTTTATTTTGCTCAAAGAGCGCTTTATTCGTTTATAGAGTTAAACAAATGACCTTTATCTTGTTTGGATAAAAAAATTGCTTGGATACGTTATATATCCAAGCAATTGAAAGTCACGGTATTCTTATACTTGTTTATAGTTATTAGTGTATCTACTCACTCAGGTATCAAAGCCATTGTTTAATAAAATGATATCTAAACCACAGTCACGTGCAAACGCGCATCCACATTACCGCGAGTAGCATTGGAGTACGGGCATACTTGGTGAGCCGCCTCAACAAGGGTTTGCGCTTGTACTTCATCGATACCAGACACCTCAACGTACAAATCGATATCTAAGTTATAGCTGCCATCGGCCTTCATACCAATACCAACTTGGGTCGAGGTCTTTGACGCAGTGATCGGCAGTTTCATGTGCTGCGCCGTCATATTTAAGGCGCTATCAAAACAAGCGGCGTAACCCATGGCAAAAAGCTGTTCTGGATTGACACCTTCTTTATCTTGCTCTTGAAATGACACCAAATCAAAACCTAACGAACCATCATCAAGACCGGTGTGACCAGAACGACCGCCGGTTGCTGTGGCGCGAGTTTTATAAAATATTTTCATTATCTATTCCTTATGTTTTACTTACACAAAATTTGATTCAATCAATCATGAGGCTGCATCAGTCTCAATAAGGCTAGTATAAGACTCAGCGCGACAATCTGTTAGAACACAGCTCCAAACCTCTTGCCCAATCCTACAAAACTCTATAGTATCGAGTAATTGTATAAAATAAGAAAAGCTAATGAATCAATCAACCATTGAGCAACTCCTATCGTTATTACCTAGAAACAAAACCATTGAATCCGCCGTTTCAGGTTTGTTTTTTTACTGTGCTGATAAACCCAGTAAAGCCGTCAGCTATATTCAAGAACCTAGTATCTGCATCGTTTTACAAGGTGCGCGCGAGATTTACTTAGGTGCCGACTGTCAAAGGTTTGACAAAAGTAATCTCATGTTTTGCCCCGTTAATATCCCTTTAAGCATGCATATAAGGCATGCGACGGTAGAGCGTCCGGTTATCGTGCTGTCTATGAAATTAAACCTTGTCATGATTGGTGAGGTTTTAGCAAAAATACCGCCGAAACCGCCTAATACTGAAAGACATTTAGGAATAAAGTGGCAATTGGACAGTACCATCATGGCGGCGTTTGAGCGCCTAATACACTTGCTTGATTATCCAAATGATATTGGTTTTCTTGCTCCATTAATTCAGCAGGAGATTTACTATCGCCTGCTTATAGCAGAGCAAGGCAATAAATTGCGCCAACTGGTGGTCAATGGCAGCCATACGCACCGTATTAGCAAAGCTACCGATTGGATAAAGACGCATTTAAATGAGGCAATAGTTATCGAAGAATTGGCCAGTCGCTGCGGGATGAGTGTCTCAGGGTTTCATCATCATTTTAAGGAAATTACTCAGTTAAGCCCGCTTCAATACCAAAAAAGCCTGCGTTTGATGGAAGCAAGACGACTGATCCAAGCAAATGACACTCAAATCGCCCAAATCGCTATGCAAGTCGGTTATGAAAGCCCGAGCCAATTTAGCCGAGAATATAAACGCTTATTTGGCATCAGCCCGAGTGCTGAATTACATGTCTAGAATTAAGCAGTCAAAATCAAAGAATATAAGTATTATCAAAACTGACAATCACGTTCATAAATTAGCGCCTAAATTCATGCTCATCTGTTTTTTTAGCAATAAACTGTACCACCGCACTCAAACCTTGATGGCGCTTACCTTCAGAAATCATGCGCTGCTTTTCGATACCCGTTATTTCTTCTAACTGTGCCAGCTCAGCACGCAAAACTGCTAACGAACCAAAGCGCTCTTCTTGTGTTGCAGGAGGTCCGCCGACAGCGTCCATGCTTAGCTGCTGCTCGGTATAAGCCTCTAAGATAAACATGCCCTCTGGCTTGAGCGCTGGTGCAATCTGCCCATGAACGTGCTGGCGTATGGCTGGCGGCAGATGCGCCCAGATAGCAACGATACTGTCCCACTGTGCTTGACCAAACTCATAGTCAGCTAAATCAGCAACTTGAGTGATGATATCAACGCCTCTATCTTGCGCCAGCTTTAAAGCTTTATTTAATCCTACGTTAGACATATCCATGGCGGTCACTTGGTAACCTTGTTCTGCTAAAAAAACTGCATTCCTGCCTTCGCCTTCAGCCAGACACAAAACTTTGCCACCTAGCGGTATTTTTTGAAAATTTTCTTTTAAAAAATCATTGGGTTCTGTACCAAAAACATACTCTGCTCTGTTGTAGCGCTCGTTCCACATGGTTTTTTCCTTTTTATTGCATTGGTTTTTAATTATTGCTTAGGCTATTTATTTTCTATTGATAAAATCTTAGGGTGTAATCTCGTAGCTAGTGTGCTGTTAGTTAAATAAAGATGGTGATAAAAAACAGTTGACTTAACTTGTATATTCGTAATATAACATATAATAATATATTCAATTATTAGAATGTATTGGGTATTGATGTGTTATCCATGGATGGACACATCACCGTCAGATTTAGGGAGGAAGTCACATGATTCATTTTAGCTACACTCTCAAATGCTGGGCATTAGGTATCAGCTACTATGTAGGCTTTTACTTTATCGTCCTCTCAAGCAATCCTGACTTCGCCAAATATCTCTATATTCTGGCTGTCAGCACCCTACTTTTCCCGATTGCCAAACGCGCAGTCGATGTCATCACCGATTTGATCGCGCCGCACAGCATTATCTTTAATGGTCTATTATCATCATTACTCATTAACATTGTAATTTGGGTTTTAACGCCGTTTATCGTCGCCATGACCCTTATCGCCTTGCTGTTTTATGCGATGGGCGTGGTGACAGAAAATATAAGAGCAAAACCCTAAAGCAAATTTTGGCTTTTATTAAGTGCTTTAAACTAACTATAGTAGAATTACTCTAAAATCGTTACAGTGCGACTGGGATGAATTTTTCGTAGCCTCTGTGATAACAGCAAGCAAGGAAAATTTATACCAGTCGCAAAAATCTATAACGTGTCGCTTTTATTTTACACTGACTATATTAAAGTAGAGATAAAATCATATTATCTTTACTTTGAAGGTGGATTTAATGAGTTTACGGCCTTCTTCAGATAAAAACGTTTAGCGCTTACTATTTATAATACCCCACTCTCAACTTCGAAAGTGATTGAAAAAAGAAGAGCACCTCACTAATCTATTGTTTTCGACCAAGAATACAATGGAGTTGTGAGATGCCCATAGACGAATTTATCATCAATATCTATTTAATGGTAGAGCAATATTACAAAATAGTCGTCACCAAACCCTTGCGAAGTGCAGGTTACGCGCCAAAGCTAAGTGATCCTGAGGTTATTTGCATGGAGATGGTCGGTGAATTTTTACACCTTGATCAAGACAAACAAATTTGGCAATACTTTACCCAGCATTGGCAAGACTGGTTTCCAGCCATCGGCTCATACCCTAACTTCGCAAAGCACTGCGCCAATCTGTGGCAAGTCAAACAGCAGATACAAGATAACGTCAGTCAAATTGAAGGCCGTGACAACATTCATTTTATGGATGGCTTTTGGGTACCCGTCTGTCATTATGGACGCGCTTATCGGCATAAGAATTATCAAGACTTAGCGGCTTTTAGCTACTGTGCAACTAAGCAAGAGAGGTACTATGGCTTTGAAGGCCATTTGCTTGTTAATTTATCGGGCATGATTAAAGGCTTTACCTTTGCTCCTGCCAATGTTGATGAAAGAGCAGTTGCTGCAGAAATCACCACTCATATTCATGGGCTACTTGGCGCTGATAAAGGGTATATCAGCCCTAGTCTGACATCGTACTACGACGCTCAAGGCGTGGATTTACAAACGCCACTCAGAGCTAATATGAAAGAGGATAGACCCAAACCTGTGGTAAGGCGGCTAATGAAAGCCCGCCGTATCGTTGAAACAGTCATTGGTCAGTTATCAGAACGATTTAATATACAAAAGGTACGAGCAAGAGATTTATGGCATTTGTCTCATCGATTGATTCGTAAAATCCTGTCACATAATCTGTGCTTTGTACTCAACAAAAAACTTGGTAACCCGCCTCTTCAGTTTGATTTGCTTATTTCAAGTTGAGAGTGGGGTATTTATAATATAAAGTTTTTTATTTTATTATGCGTGATGTAATAAATATTCATTGTTAATCCCTACCTAAAAGGCTTATGCTATAAGGTCAACCATATAGACTTACCAATGCAAGGCTACTACTGTCATGTTAACAAATGACGGTATCTTTGCGTCTTAATCAGGGCTTTTTATTGAAAGGATTTATTGCATGACAACTGCTACTCGCCAAGAACATGACCTACTCGGCTATCGTGACGTGCCCGCTGATGCTTACTATGGTATCCAAACCTTACGTGCTTTTGAAAACTTCACTGTCAGTGGAGTGCGCTTAAACCAGTTTTCGACCTTTATTCGTGCTTTTGCCACCGTTAAAAAAGCAGCAGCAATTGCCAATAATAAAGTAGGCGTACTCAATGACACCGTTAAAGACGCTATCGCGGCGGCGTGCGATGATTTAATTGCTGATAAATATCATGATCAGTTTATCGTTGATATGTTCCAAGGCGGTGCAGGTACGTCGACCAATATGAACGCCAACGAAGTGATTGCTAACCGTGCTTTAGAAATCCTAGGCTACGAGAAAGGTGACTATCAGCACGTGCATCCAAATAACGATGTCAACTTGTCACAATCAACCAACGACGCCTACCCTACAGCGATGAATGTGGCGTTAGATGAATACTGTGTCCATCTATTAAGTAAAATGGATATCTTGTATAACAGCCTTAAGAAAAAAAGCGCGGAGCTTGCCGATCAATTAAAAATGGGTCGCACGCATTTGCAAGACGCTGTGCCTATGACCGCGGGTCAAGAGTTCAACGCCTTTGCAACCATGATCAAAAAAGAGATGGATCGTATCGAATCTACTCGTGCGCTGTTTCATGAAATCAATATGGGCGGCACAGCAATTGGTACGGGCTTGAATGCACCAGCGGGCTATTCTGAGGAAGTTGCCAAAACCTTGTCTGATTTGACTGGCAGACCTTATTATATTGCTGAAGATTTGATTGAAGCGACACAAGACACCAGTGCTTATGTGGCTTTGTCTGGCAATTTGCGTCTTTTTGCTGCGCGTTTATCTAAGATTGCCCATGACTTACGTTTGCAGTCTTCGGGTCCGCGTGCAGGTTTAGCGCAATATCGCTTGCCTGAAATGCAGCCTGGTAGCTCCATCATGCCGGGTAAAGTAAATCCTGTGATCCCAGAAGTGGTGAACCAAGCTTGCTTCCATGTCATGGGTATTGATCATACCATTGCTATGGCATCAGAAAACGGTCAGCTACAGCTCAATGTCTTTGAGCCCGTCATTGCCTTTAACTTGTTTACCGGTATGAGCATGCTGGCCAATATTTGTGAGATGTTTGCCACGCGCTGTATCGATGGTCTGATGATGAACAACGAGGCGTGTAGTGTCGAGGTATTCAATAATATCGGACTGGTCACCGCGCTAAATCCGCACCTTGGTTATGACGCCTCTTCTTTTGTTGCGAGAAGAGCTCAAGAGACTGGTGGCAGTGTTTACGACATCGTATTAGAAGAAAAACTAATGGATAAAGAGACGCTAGATGATATCTTGTCTCCTGCCAATATGGTGTATCCAAAGGTTAGAGCATTGCTATAGTTTATCTATGGTTAAACAAAAAGGCTGGGTTAGCGATTGCTAATCCAGCCTTTTTTATTGTTTATCATTAGATATGGAAATTATTGTAGGGTGCGCCAAGCGCACCGATAAGAAGTAAATTACATGGAAATGGTGCGCTAGGCGCACCCTACTCACTAGCTATCTAGGATAACTGGATTTTCGGTAAAATTCCTAGTTACTAACTCACTTTCTCCCACATTTTATTTAGACGCTTCGGTGATACCGCCATGCGGGTTTTCATCGGCTGCGCGAATAGCTGAATGCGATACTCCTCAACCATCCAGCGATACTCACTAATGGCTTTATCATTAGCACGATTTGCCAGCCGCTCCATATGCTCATCAAGAGCGTAGACACCATCAAGATCCGCTTCAAGATTATGCTCAAGGCGCTCAAGACGAATCTCTAATGCTTCCAAATAACGTGGATACTGCTGCCAATGGCTATAATCCATGCGATAAACAAAATCAGCCAATTGCAAATCCTCTAGCTGGTCTTCGATATCTTCGATAGACTCGCCAAATATTTCTCTATCAAGCATGAGTAAGCTCTGACGGATACGCTGCCAACGCGTATAGACATTTTTAAGCGTTTTTATGACATCTTGACCCGTTAATAGGAAGTTACCAGCGACGACTTCTAAGGTTTTCTCAAACTCCTCTGGCGTAAAAGGCAATTCTTCCGCAAGAGCTACGGCAGTATCATCAGCGCTTTCAGGTAAATCGGCAGTATGATCGAATAGCACATAGTGCTCCTCAAGCGCAGCATCCAATGCCGCATCGATAACGATGGTTTTTAGCTTCTCCATATCACCAAGTGGCGCAAAAGCCAATTTAAATATCTTATCGATTTGACTGGTGAGCTGCTTTTTCTTCGCACCAAGCTTAGCTTTTATTAAAGTCAAAACTCCGACACGGTGTGCCTGCAACGCTGCATTGACATCGGTATATTGGTGAATCGATACCGCCTCGCCCGACGCGTCTGCGACCAAGGCAGCAAACTGCTTCATCACCACGCCTGCACTATGATGGTTTTTGCTAAAGGCAAAATACTCAGGAAACTCCGTATGCGTACCTTGTTGCTCATTCACCGCCTGGCGGGTTTCACTAGCATGGCGAATTTGTAGCGTTTGTAGGTCGCGACCTTTTTCGATAATGCGGTTTTTGTCATCGACCACGCAGATTTGCGGCTGTAAATAGCGATCGATGCTAGCAGGATTAAAACTCGCAGGCGTCACCGACATAATGCCGCGACGATTTAAAGCTTGGCACAGCTGCTTTAATAAACCTTGACCACCAGCAGGCTGCAATTCATCAAACAAGCTATCGGCAGTATCAGGAATGGGGACGATTTGACGGCGGATATCCTTGGGCAATGACTTGAGCAGTTGCAATACCAGCTCATAGCGCCAACCGAGCACACCCCACAATAGCTCAATCGCATCAAGCTGCGGTAGCGCTACCAGTGGCACACGAATGGTCACGCCATCATCATCGCTTGACGGATCAAAGACATAACGCAGCGGTAATTTTAAATCACCCAGTTTCCACACTTCTGGAAAATCGCCTGTCGTTGGCGCTTGGCTATTAAGCACGTCATCATCGGTAAAGAATAGATACTTAGTATCAGTTTTTTCCACCTCGGCACGCCAATCTTCAAACGTTTTGCGGCTGGCAATATGCTCAGGGATTTTTTTATCATAAAACTGATACAGTGCTTCTTCATCAACCAATAAATCACGGCGACGCAATTTATCTTCAATGCGTTCAATATCAGCGATTTTATCCATATTATGCTGTAAAAATGGCGCTTGCCGACCTAAATTACCGGTCACCAAACCATCACGGATAAAGATTTCTCGCGACTCAGCTAAGTTGACTTGTTCATAGTTGGTCAGCTGTTTACTGATAATAATCAGCCCAAATAAGCTAATCTGCGCGTAAGCTTTAACACGTCCCGTCTTTTTCGACCAATGCGGCTCAAAGTAGTGATATTTTAACAAGTCGCCTGCCGCTGAGATAATCCATTCAGGCTCAATCTTAGCAACGGTACGCATAAACACTTGCGAGGTTTCCACCACTTCAAAGGCCATAACCCAAGGCGGTACTTGTTTAAACACCGTACTGGCTGGGAAAATCTTGGCTTTTTGCTGGCGCGCGGCTAAGTATTCACCACGATTTTCAGTTTTATGCGCAATCGTAGATAACAGACCCGTTAATAATGCACGATGTAAATTGGCATATTTAACGGCTTTGAGTTCTTCATCTTCAATCGCGGTAGGGTCGCTCGTCACATTCTCTAAAGAAGCTTTTTTATTGCTACCTTTATTAGTGGTTTTTGCCTCCTTAACATCGGTCAGTTTTAGCTCAGTGACCATTTGTACCAGCTGACGATGGGTTTGATTCCACTCGCGCACACGCGGGAAGCTCAAATAGTTTTTCTTGGTAAAATTCTTACGCTGATTACCAGACAATTTGTTGCCGTCTTCGTCTTTTTCAAACAAGGCTTTCCAGAGACTTAAATAGAATAAAAAGTCGGAGTCATCTTGGCGAAATTCTGCATGCTTTTGATCCGCTTGCTGGCGCTTATTTACCGGACGCTCGCGCGGGTCTTGGACGGCAAGCGCCGCAACAACGATGAGCATCTCACGGATACAATCAAAATCGCTACCGGCAACTAGCATACGTGCCAGCCTTGGGTCGATGGGCATACGTGCCATTTTTTGCCCAGTCGGTGTCAGAACCAGATGGTCGAGACCTTTTTTGGGCTTGTTGGTTTGCTTAGCAGAAGAGGCTTCTTTTTTAGAAGTAATCGCGCCCAATTCATCGAGCAATTTATGCCCATCAGTGACCAAGCGACTATCAGGTGGCTCAATAAAGGCAAAGTCATCGACACTGCCTAAGCGCAGGTTGGCCATTTGCAAAATAACAGAGGCAAGATTGGTACGTAAAATTTCAGGTTCAGTGAACTCTGGACGACCAGTAAAGTCCTCCTCAGAATAAAGACGAATACAAACACCCGGCGCAACACGACCACAGCGACCTTTACGCTGATTGGCCGCAGCTTGTGAGATGGCTTCAATCGGTAAACGCTGTACGCGTGAGCGATACGAATAACGCGAAATCCGCGCAAATCCTAAGTCAATCACATAGCGAATGCCGGGTACGGTCAGCGCCGTCTCGGCAACATTGGTGGCGATAACGATACGCCGGCCGCGACCTGACGGCTGAAAGATTCGCTGCTGCTCTTCATAAGTCTGCCGTGCAAACAAGGGCAATACTTCGGTATGTTTTGGCCCATGACGCTCAAGCACCTCTTGGAGCTCACGAATTTCAGCTTCTGTCGCCGCGAATATTAAAATATCTGCTTGATCGGCATGACCTTTGTTTTGTGCATCGCTAAAACATTCTTCGACGGCAGCAACTACCGCGCGAGGCAGATTCTCTTCAAAGTCATCATAGCTATCATCATCCGAGCTGTTTACTGGCTCATCGGTCAACGGACGATAACGAACTTCCACAGGGTAACTGCGACCTTCGACATTAAAAATCGGCGCAGGCACGTTACGTTTTAGCTTCTTATCATAATGGCTAAAATATTCACTAAAGCGTCTAGTATCAAGGGTCGCTGAGGTAATAATAACTTTTAAATCAGGGCGCTTGGGCAGCAGTTTTTTTAAATAACCCATAATAAAGTCAATATTTAAGCTACGCTCATGCGCTTCATCAATGATGATGGTGTCATATTTACTCAAGAAACGATCATGACCCAATTCAGCCAGTAAGATACCATCGGTCATCAGCTTCACGACAGATTGTGCCGACCCTTGCTCATTAAAACGAATCTTAAAACTGACGGTATTACCGAGCTGCTCGCCCAATTCTTCCGCGATACGGTTTGCTACGCTGCGTGCTGCCAGTCGCCTTGGCTGAGTATGACCTATTTGCCCTGTGATACCGCGACCTGCCAGCATTGCAAGCTTTGGTAATTGCGTCGTCTTACCAGAACCGGTCTCACCTGCCACGATAATCACTTGGTTATCGATAATACCTTGAACCAAGTCATCAGCACGTTGACTCACGGGCAAATCAAGATTGAGTTTTTCTGCCAATTTCTCTGGAATACTATCAATACGCGCTTGCACCGCTTGCTGTGAACGGGTTTTTATTTTGTCATACTGCGCACGTTTTTTGGTTAGCCCGTCCTCTGCTTTATTATCAGAACCCTTCTGATCTCTTTTATTATTAGCCACAGCGGCACGCGCCAGCTCACGCTCTAAACGGCTGAGATAATAGCTATCTTTGGCTAAAACTGGTAAGTCAGTGGCAACCTTCACGTACGAAGATGCGTTATCACTGTTTACCGTGATATTCGAGTCATCATTATTTGGGTTGGCGGCTTTACTTGCTTGATTTTCGTTGGAGCTAAATTCATTAGAGCTTAGGTCGCTGGTTGGGTTTTCAGTAGCAGTTTCTGCGGCATTCTTAGAAGTATTGGGCATATTTACTTAGGCTATTTATTATTTGGAAGTGCTTAGATTATGGGGGTAATTGGGGCGTGATTCAAGATAGTTATAGAAACAGGCTAAAGCAAAAAACTCACTAATTACTGGTATAAATGAGCTGCCTGCTAATCGCAGCTCCCGTAAAAAAGGTATGGAGCTTTTGCAGAGGCAGCATAGGAAAAGGCAGGTGCAACGAAAGTAACAGTCTTTCAAATGCCACCACCTCATCAGCTAATAATTTAGCGACATCAGGCTGAATCTGTGGATTTTCATAAAGACTATCAATTAACCACGTCAGTTGTGGAAAATTGGCATTATTATGAACCTGATAAAGCGTGGTCAATAGCTCATCAGATATCTGGCTACGTGTTTTGCGAATAACGCCGTTTTTATAGTACATATTTAAAGCCATATTATCCTAACCTCCTTAAATTCTTGATACTCAGATAACCAACGTACTCTTTATCATCAGTATTCGCAAATTCATTGTTATCGTTAGTAATCGGCTTAATTAACAACCGAACATTTGGAATAAGGTCATTGACGTTATAAATATCGTCGATATCTACCTCAAACTTATCATCAATATGCGAGGCGGCATTAAAAGGCGACTCTTTATCTTTATAAGTAAAGGCTTTATAAAATTCGCTCTGTTTTGCTTGCTTAATAGCGTCCGCTTGAGTAGCAGCAACGATAAGCAGCTTATAATGAAACTCCTCGAAACTGCCGCGCTGATAACCCCCTAGATTGATAAAGAATAACTTTAAATCGTTGGTATTCTCTACATCGTTGGCACTCTCTGTTTGGCTACTTGATTCGACCAATTTAATCGCATAATTATCAACTTTGCTAATCGCTCGATACGAGTCAATGTGCCATTTATTTTTAACCTCAGGCCAGTGCTGATTGATATCGTCTATCAGCTCGCTGACTTGATTGGCCACGCCAAAAAACATATCGTGCTGCTCAATCAAACGACCTTTTGGGCGACCACCAAGTTGTACCATAAACAGTGTTAGCATTTTACCCATTCCATAGCCAATCTCTTCTATAAAGCTTAACGTTAAAGTTCTAGTTATACAGTCATTGAAAATAAAAGGAAATAAAAAACCCGACATTTAAGTAAATATCGGGCTTTAGGGATTATGATGAACTTAATTGCTAGGCTATATTAAGAAAAAATACGCCCACAACCCGACGACTAGGGTAGCAAGAATATTAAGAATAACACCAACACGTATCATCTCGTTTTGCTTAATCAGCCCCGTACCAAAGACAATCGCATTCGGCGGCGTGGCAACCGGTAACATAAAGGCACATGAGGCGCCAATACCGATGACCAAGACGAGCACTTCGTGTGGCAGTCCCATTTGCTCAGCAATAGCAGCAAACACTGGTACTAACAAAGCAGCAGAAGCCGTATTAGAAGCAAACTCCGTCAAGAAGATAATAAATGCCGATACGGCAATCATGACGATAATAAGCGGTGCTGAAGACAGCGCATTGGCAACCGTTTCGCCCAGTACCAAAGACGCACCTGATACTTTCAAAATCGTCGATAGCGCGATACCGCCACCGAACAGCATGAGTACGCCCCAATCGGTATTATCAGACACTTGCTTCCATGACACCAAACCCAAGCTCACTACAGCAGCAGCAGCGGATAAGGCAATTACGGCATCAGTATCCGTGATATCTAATGCAGCGCCGATTTTTTTGGAAAATATCCAACTAAGGGCGGTAATGATAAAGACGATAATCGTCACTATACGCGGTTTATTCCAAGCGATAGGCTCGTCTTCACGCAGTACAATCTTACGGTTTAGATTTGGTTTTAAATACACATACATGGCACCCAATAATAATGGCAAGAGCACCAACATCATCGGTATACCAAACTTCATCCAGTCTACAAACGCAATATCAAGCGCCTTTGCGGCAATAGCGTTTGGCGGCGAACCAACAATCGTACCCAGACCACCAAGACTCGCTGAATAAGCAATACCCAGTAATACAAAAACAAAGGTGCCACGGTCTTTTTCACGGTCAACTTGGGTCAAAATACCGAGTGCTAGTGGCAACATCATCGCCGCGGTCGCAGTATTCGATATCCACATCGACAAAAACGCTGTCACACCAAATATCAAAAATACTGCCGTACTGAGCTTACCGCCTGACATCGATAAAATCTTTAACGCAATTTTTTTATCCAGTTGCTGTACATGTAGTGCTGCAGCTAAAGCAAAACCACCAAAGAATAAATAAATCGTCGGATTGGCAAAGCTTTGTAAGCCAATCTCCGCATCAAACTCTGGAATGCCAATCAACGCACCAACGACGACGACCAAAAGCGCCGTAATCGTAACGTGCACCGCCTCTGTCAGCCACAGCACCCCGATGAAAAACAACATCGCAAGGCCTTTATTGGCATTGATATCAAACGGCAAAACGTTATAGATAATCATACTGATAACCGCCGCAATAGCGACCACTATCAACCCTTTACCTGTACCTTTTGGAAAGGTATCGGTAAATAAATACTCGTTGCCATCATCAGGAAGATGGCTATCTAGTTTTTGCTCTGACATAAAATGTCCTTATTTTCCCCAAAGACAGTGTAAAAAACCTGAAACAAAAGCGTACTTTGGCGATTTACCCTTCATCAATTGGTAACCGCAAAAAATACGCCGTCATCATAGCAGATATATAACAAAAAACTGATTTAAGAGTGCTGCTAATAATTTTGCAATAAATGTGGTTATAGAAAAATTAAGCAGTAATCCTTGTGATGTATGGTTACACATCGTCACTAAACAAGCGTACACCGTGTATGTACAAGCGTACAGTGCTATCTCATACTAAATAAGTTAATTAAAGCTAAAAGCCGATAAATTTACCCATTATATTTTTAAAATTTTTATTGGACTTTATTGGACACTGATAAAAACAAACAGGAGTATGTTATGCCAAATTCAAATAAAACCGATGCGACCACAAAAATGGCACCAAAAGATATCAATCAAGACGGCTTGGATAAAAAAGATCAGCAGCGTACCGACGACTCCGCATTAGATATGATGCAAGGGTTGCATGAACATGAAGATCACGAAGAAAACGATAAGTAGTTTGTATCATTAAGCTTATTTGAATTAGAAAATTAAAATAAAAAGCGCTCATCAAGCAGATGGTCGCTTTTTTTGTCTCGGCTGTCTTTTTTCTGGCAAACGGTCTGACATATAGTTATAGAAAAAAGCTGCACTCAAAACAATGCTAATAGGGACAAATAACGCGCCATAGCCAACTTTGGCATATAAAAACGCCCCGACTGCGCCGCCACCGCAAAAGCAGTACCAAATAATCGCTTGAAAACCCAATGTAGGCTTACTAATACGGCGACCTGCCAGCCAGTTGCCGATGGCAGCGCCCATATCGGAGGTCAGACCGGTCAAATGGGTGGTACGAATAACCGCGCCGCTATAGGTAGCGACCATCGCATTCTGTAAGCCGCACGCCATCGCCGCTGCCAATTGTCCTAAGTAATCATGCTGCTGATATAACCAATAGCTAATCAATAATAGCGCCGCTTCTATATACAGCGCACTGCCGTAACGCCGACCCAGCTTTAATGATCGTTGCCCAATCACAAAACCGCTTAATATTGCCCCAGCCAAAAAAGACAGCAGCAAAGCACCGATATATAAAATACTGCGACCGTCTAAATGGGCAATCGCCGCTGAAAACAAGCTGACATTACCGGTCACATGCGAGACAGATAAATTGGTAAAGCCCATTAATGCGGCGGTATTGACGCAGCCTGCGCTAAATGCCAGTACAGCGCCGCCCCACAATATCCATTTTGGTAATCTGGTTATCATATTCGTTGCCTAATGGCCTAACACCAAAAAGCCCTTATTATAACCAAAAAAGACAGCCAATTGGCCGTCTTCTCTACTGCTTAACTCATATTAACTTTGCTTACAACCATTATTTTGTCTCATCAAGCATCATTAATTGCTCACTGATAGCAACGGTATTAAAACCTGCATCCACAAACATAATCTCACCGGTGATACCAGATGCCCACGGTGATAGTAAAAATAGCGCCGCATTACCGACTTCGGTCTGGGTAATATTACGCTGTAACGGGGCGATTTTTTCACTGATATCGAGCATTTTACGGAACGATTTGATACCGCTTGCCGCAAGGGTACGAATAGGTCCAGCAGAAATCGCGTTGACACGAATACCTTCACCGCCCATCGAGGTAGCAAGATAGCGCACACTGGCCTCTAAACTGGCCTTTGCCATGCCCATGACGTTGTAATTTGGCAACACTGAAATACTGCCTTCATAGGTCAAGGTCAACATAGAACCATGACGCATGGCTAGCAGCGCGCGTGCTTCTTTGGCCAAGGCCACAAAGCTATAGCTTGAGATATCATGAGCAATTTGGCTGCCTTCACGAGTGGTGGCATTGACAAAATCGCCATCTAACTGGTCCATCGGCGCAAAGCCAATCGCGTGGACAACGCCATCAATACCATCGCCCCAATGCGCAGTCACTTGCTCAAAACATGCAGCAATCGACTCATCCGATGCCACGTCACACTCAAGCACCAAGTCCGCTTCAAAGGCTTCGGCGGCCATATCGACGCGTTTTTTAATTTTGTCATTGGGATAAGTCAAAATTAACGACGCGCCTTCACGGTGCAGCGCTTCAGCGATTGCCCAAGCGATAGAAAGTTTGCTTGCGATGCCGGTGACGACAAAGCGTTGTCCTTGTAGTAGCATAATAGTTCCCTGTAAATCGGTTTAAATAAGAGATTATTTTTAATAGCTCGCTCATAAATAGCGAGGAAAAGTACCAATGAAAAGATGACTTATTATACACGAATTGATTTAAGTAAACAGTCGTATACTGTATTTACTTACACGGTATAAACGCTTAATCTCCTTTCATAGTAATAGCTAATATGGATAAAACTATTATCTACTAAGCATAGCAGTATGAAGTTAAGCTGTTTTCAAGTATAATCACAGCCCTCCCAGCTTGCACAATTTTTATAAAAATCCTTTACAACCATTGTTTGTAAACAAGGATTAGCGTTAAGCTACACCCACATTTTGGATGGCTGCCAAACTTATGAGCAATACCCCAACAATAGCAACAGATTTTCAAGAAAGTGTTGAATCCTATCGCCAGCTAATTACTTCAACTGGCGAAGACTTAGAGCGTCCTGGCTTACAAGACACCCCGATACGCGCGGCAAAAGCGTTTGCGCATTTGACGCAAGGCTATCATCAAAGCTTGGAAGAAGTGGTCAATGGCGCGGTATTTCCATCGACCAATCGTGAATTGGTCTTGGTGCAAAACATTGAATTTTATTCATTATGTGAGCATCATATGTTGCCATTTCATGGCGTCGCGCACATCGGCTATCTGCCGAATGGTCAAGTATTAGGGCTATCAAAATTCGCCCGTATCGTTGATATGTTTGCTCGTCGCTTGCAAATTCAAGAGAATTTGAGCGAACAAGTGGCACAAACGATTATGGATGTAACAGGTTGCCGCGGTGTGGCAGTGGTTATGGATGCAGCGCACATGTGCATGATGATGCGCGGCGTTAACAAGCAGCATTCAACCACGCGCAGTACAGCGATGCTTGGTGAGTATGTACACGACAATCAAGCCCGTAATGAGTTTTTAGATGCGGTGCCAAAGCGTAAACCTGCGTTTTAATATCGTTTAAAATAAAATCAGTGCTAGTTATAAGCAGCAGAGAAGTAAAGAAAAAGAGCACATTGCTGATATCGCAATGCGCTCTTTTTTATTTTTAGAGATTGTTCATCGGACTTATTAAGTAGCTTAAATAACTTAAGCAACCTTACCAGTTTTTGCATCACGACTGGCGTGCTCATCACTGGCTTGCTTAATCTTGGTTAAAATATCCTTAATCTCAGCAGCAGATAGATAAGTCGGCACCGCATAAGTATCGCTGACTTCTTTTGCCGCGGCTTTGGCAATATCATTAAAATCACTGCTTTGCATATTTTTAACGGTTGGATCGATATTTAAGGTAGCAATCAGCTCGCGTACTTGTGCGATGAGACTATCGGCAATATCGCTATCACTCTTGCCAGCTTGACCCGATTTGACCATACCAGTCTTGCGAGCTAACTCTGCCAATCTTTTTTTACTGCCTTTACGATTGACGTCAAGCACATATGGTAAGACGATGGCATTGGCACGGCCATGGGGGATACTATAGTGCGCCCCCAACTGGTGAGCGATAGCATGAACGTAACCTAGACCGGCTTTATTAAAGGCGATACCGCCGTAATGAGCGGCGATACCCATCTCTTCACGTGCTTTCAAGTTGCCGCCATCTTTATAAACCAGTGGTAGGTTTTGCATTACAGTTTTAACTGCAGAAGCCGCATAATAATCGGTCTCAACGCTAGCATTGGCACTCATCCACGCTTCTAAAGCATGGGTTAAGACATCGATACCGGTATCTGCTGTGATATGCGCCGGCATGCCTTTCATAATAATCGGATCGATAGCCGCTGCTAATGGCACCATTCTTGGGTCGATAGATAGAGCTTTTTGATGCGTTTTGTCATCTGACACCACCGCACCCAACGTCGCTTCTGAACCGGTGCCAGCTGTGGTTGGAATACAATAAAGCGGAATCGAAGGTTTTCTGGCTTTCAAGATACCGATAAGCTGTTTTGGCTTGCAGTTATTGCCTTGTGACATGGCAATCATTTTAGCCGCATCAATAACCGAGCCGCCACCGATGGCAATAATTGAGTCGCACTTAGCGTCGACAGACTTGCGCAATCCTTCTTCGACTACTTTAAAAGTAGGATCTGGGGTAATGCCGTCGTAGATTTTATAGCTGATATTTTTGCTATCTAGATAATCTGTGACTTTAGCAGGGATACCAAGTTTGTTTAATACCGCGTCCGTAACGATAAAAACATTGGTATTGCCTTCATTGATGAGCATGTCGCACAAATCTTCACACGAGGTCTCACCGACAAACAACATCGGTCTTCTGATTGGCACAACGTAAGCGAACGCTTTTAGTACTTTGGCACGCGTCTTAGCAACCGCCAAATAACCAGCGTGTTGTAAGCCTGTACTACTGACCAATTTAGAAATAGTATTTTGTTTTTTCATAGGTATAAAAATCCTTTTTAATGATGCTAATACTAGCAATAACGACAACTTAAAGCAGTGATTCATCACCGCAGTCAAAATAAAAAATGCTGTCAAAATAAAAAATGCTGTCAAAATAAAAGTACTGTTTATAAAAGTGCTGCATCAGCGTCTACATAAAGCAGACTACTGTTTAAACTTATTGTACCACCGCCATTTTTAGGATGTCATGATTATTATGAACTGCGATGTTCTGGTTATTTAGCGTCGCATCTTTACTTATACAAAGAAAATCAGCCATCAACTTGCTTCTTTACGAAAACTTAAAATAGTCTCGGAAGCAACTTGTTGTAGGTCCGTTCAGGCTTTTTGCCCACGCGCTTTTCTCCCCAATTAGGATCCCCATCATATTCAATCAATTCGACAAATTCTCTAGGTAGATTTACAGAAACGCCACCAAGATCGCCAATGGCATATTTTTCTTCTGTATTAGCTACGGTTGAATTTTCCGAACAACCACTAAGCGATAGAGCGCTAGATAAAAGCATCAAGCATAATTTTCTCATGATTTTTACTTATAATAATTGATAGCGTTTATCGTTATAAGGAACTCGCCTGCAACAACTGCTGCGCATACGGGTGCTGTGGATTATTAAACATATCTTCGCTAGGGCCCGACTCAATACACACGCCGTCTTTTATCACCATCATATGCTGACATAAGGCGCGGACTACTTTTAAATCGTGGCTGATAAACACATAGCTGATTTTCAATTTTGCTTGAATTTCCCGTAGCAGGCCAACCACCGTAACCTGCGTGGTGCTATCAAGCGCAGACGTTGGTTCATCCAATATCAATAAACTTGGCTGCATAATAAGCGCACGGGCAAGGGCGACGCGCTGACGCTGACCGCCCGATAACTCATGTGGATATCGCTGCGTAAAATCAGCTGGTAGATGCACAGTCGCCAAACTATCCATCACCGCATGCTGGCGTTCTGCTTTATTGACACCTTGCACGAGCAATCCTTCCTCGACTATCTGCATAACTGTCATGCGCGGATTGATACTGGCAAAGGGGTCTTGAAACACCATTTGAATCTGTGAGCGAAAAGCACGCAGCTCACGTTTGGACAATGCCGTCATGTCATGTCCATTGACCATTATCTGACCACTGACACGCGCTTGATTGCTGAGCAATTGACTTAGCGCAAGGGCAATCGTGGTTTTCCCAGAACCTGACTCACCAACGATACCTAATGCCTGCCCTTTCTGCAGAGTCATATCGACATCTTTTACCGCATCAAACCAGCGTTTAGTACCACCAAATAGACTTTTCTCTACAGGAAACTGCACTTGTAGGTTACTGACCTGCAATACGGTTGGTAACTGACTTTCATCGTCCAATAAACTGAGTGCCTGTCCAAAGTCTTGCTGAATAAGCGAGCGGGTATACTCTGCTTTCGGTTCACTAAATACCGTTGCCGTTTGCCCTTGCTCAATCGTGTGTCCTTGGCGCATAACGATGACGTCATCGCTATAGCGCTTGACCAGATTGAGATCATGGCTGATTAATATCATTGCCATATTATGCTGACACTTAAGGTTATCTAACAGCTCAAGAATCTCATGTTGCAAGGTCACATCAAGCGCGGTCGTCGGTTCATCGGCGATTAAAACATCAGGCTGCTGCGCCAATGCCATAGCAATCATGACCCGCTGACGTTGACCGCCTGATAACTCATGCGGATAGCGATTTAATTTATCAGCAGGGTCAGTCATATTGACATCAGTTAGCAAAGCCATGCTTTTTTCACGCCAGTGTTTTTTGAGGACGCCGCTGATACGCAAGGATTCTGCAATTTGTTTGCCGACCGTATGTAGTGGGTTTAGCGCGGTCATCGGCTCTTGAAACACCATACCGATACGCTGCCCACGAATAGAGCGCAGCGCCGCATTACGTGCCTTATTATTAGCTACCGGTAATGTCACCATTCCTGTTACATCTGCTAATTGTACATCGCCAGTAACGGTCAAACTGTCCGGTAGCAAACCTAATAGCGCAAGACTGGCAATTGACTTGCCAGAACCCGATTCACCTACTATCGCTAATGTCTGCCCTTGCCGTAGCTCGTACGATAGCTTATCGACCAGAACCATGCCTGCGTCCGTGACGATGCTAAGTTTATCTACGCTCAGCATGAGCTTATTTTGGCTGTTGCTATGACTATGATTTAAATAGGCATTTTGCTCAGTAGCACTTTGCTTAGTAGTCGTCATATTAGTGGTTATCACATCATCAGTTGTCATATCAGGAGCGCCTCGGATCAAAGGCATCACGTAGCGCTTCGCCAACGAAGATGAGCAAGGATAAAATAAAGGTTAAGCTAAAGAACCCTGATAGCGCAAGCCAAGGAGCATCAAGGTTGTTTTTCCCTTGTACCATCAGCTCACCAAGCGACGGTGAACCAGGTGGCAGCCCATATCCTAAAAAGTCTAGCGCTGTTAAAGCAATGATATTAGCGGTTAGAATAAATGGCAGTTGTGACAAGCTTGATGCCAATGCATTAGGTAAGATATGCCTGAGCATGATTTGACTGTCTGACACCCCAAGGTTACGCGCGGCACGAACATAATCAAAATTACGCGCACGCAAAAACTCTGCCCGTACCAAACCGACTAGCCCCATCCAACCGAATAACAACATCATGGCAAATAGCATAAAGATACTAGGGCTAAACAAGCTGACCAAAATGATAATCATAAACAGCTGCGGCATCCCGCCCCATACTTCCATAAAGCGCTGCCCTGCCAAGTCTATCCAGCCACCGTAATAACCTTGTATCGCACCAACGATAATGCCAATGAGTGCACCCGCAAGCGTTAAGGCGATACCGAACAACAACGACACCCGCATGCCATAAAGTATCCGTGCCAGTACATCGCGACCTAAGTCATCGGTACCCAGCCAGTTTTGGCTATTGGGCGCGGCTGGGTATGGAATGCCTAACTCAACGTTGGGTGTCTGATCGGCAAAAGGAATGAGCGGCATAATATAAAAGCCCTGCTCATCAATCAGCGTTTGCACTGCAGGGTCTTTGTAATTGGCTTCAGTCTCAAACACCCCACCAAAAGTCGTTTCGGGATAGGCTTTTAGGACAGGGAAATAATAATCGCCTTGATAGTGAACCAGTAGTGGCTTGTCATTAGCAATCACATTGGCTGCCATACAAATGACAAATATCAGCACAAAAATAAACAGCGATATCACCCCAAGGCGATTGTGGCGAAAACGCTTGAGGCGTGCCTGCCAGATAGGATTTAGGCGGCGTTTTTTTTCTGGGACAATGGAAGATGTATTTGAGGGTACAGAAGATAATGGATGACTTGACATTAGCGCCCCTCAAAATCAATACGCGGATCAATTAAGTGATAACTCAAATCACTGATTAACTGTAGTAACAGCCCGAGCAAAGTAAAGATAAACAGCGTACCAAATATCACCGGATAATCACGCTGCTGAATGGCTTCAAAACCTAACAACCCCAAACCATCAAGTTTAAAGATAATCTCAATCAAAAAATTGCCGGCAAAGAAAATCCCAACGATGGCCGCTGGAATACCGGCGATAATAATCAACATCGCATTACGAAAAACATGACCGTATAACACTTGCCGTTCGCCCAAGCCTTTGGCGCGCGCGGTAAGGACATATTGCTTACCGAGCTCTTCTAAAAAACTAAACTTGGTCAAGTAAGTCAAGCCTGCAAAGCCGCCAACGGTACTTGCTAGGAGCGGCAATGCCAAATGCCAAAAGTAATCTTTCACCTTGCCAAGGGCGCTTAATTGATCAAAACTCTCTGATGTTAATCCTTGTAGCGGAAAAATATTCCAATAGCTGCCACCAGCAAAGAATACCAATAGTATGACGGCAAATACGAAAACGGGTATCGCATGGCCGATAGCAAGCAGCATGGCAGTGACTTTATCAATTCCCGAGCCATGATGCATGGCTTTATAGACGCCCAGTGGAATCGCTATCATATAAATTAGTAGCGTACTCCATAGCCCAAGCGAGATTGATACTGGCAGCTTTTCGACAATCAAATCGGTGACCGATTGACCTTTAAAAAACGACTCACCAAAATCAAGCTTGGCATAATTCCTTAGCATCAGCCAAAAGCGCTCAGGTGCTGACTTATCAAAGCCGTATTGCGCATTAATTGCCGCTACCATCTCCTCAGATAGACCACGCGTGCCTTGGTAAGTGCTCTTGTTGCCGCCGGCACTGCCCGCACCGATATTACCGCTGAGCGCACCGTCTTTTGCACCTTGTTCGATAAGCGCCAGTTGCTGCTCGACAGGGCCGCCCGGCGCCGCTTGGACAATGACAAAGTTCGCCAGCAATATCAAAAATAGCGTCGGTAATATCAGTAACAACCTTTTTAAGATATAACGACCCATAATGACGGCTTCCTAAAACATAGAGATATGACAACTTAGGGCGTGTCCTCATTTTAAAAATGGTCATAAAAATGAGATAAATTGCAGTCAAATGAGGAAAATAGCGCAAATAATATCGGGATATTAATCAGCTATTTGACGATATTTGGCAAAATTTAGCCATTTTTAGCCCATTTAGATACAATCGCTTGAAGTGAGCACACGCCCTAGCATTTAGAAGTTATTTTTAAGCTCACGTAACGCAGCAAATATAGTCAAAGACTTATCATCATCGATAGTGACTTTAGATTTCACCCCTGCTATCACACTGGGCTCTTGCTTGCGTAAAAACACGTTGATTGCGCGCTCATGCTCTAATGTCACAGGCAATGTCGGGATACCTTGGGCAGTTTTTTCTTCTGCTTGCGCAAGCGCTTGCTGCATCGCTTCATTGGCAGGTTCAATAGATAAGCCAAAGCGTAAGTTGCTGGCAGTATATTCATGGGCTGGATACAGCAGCGTCTCAGCTGGCAAGCCATTTAAACGCTTAAAGCTGTCATGCAATTGCTCAATCGTGCCGGTAAAGACACGTCCGCAACCGGCACTAAATAAGGTATCACCGCAAAAACAATGTTTTTGTCCATCGATATCTAAGATATACGCCACGTGGCTTGCGGTATGACCAGACACGTCCCACACTTGCGCGGCGCAGCCCCACGCACTGACCGTACTGCCATCCTTGATGGTCTGGTCTTCATCGACGTTATGCTCTGTATGCGCAACCAAATGGGTCATCGGATAAGATTCTTGTAGCTCGGCAACACCGCCGATATGATCATGGTGATGATGCGTGGTCCAGATAGACGTCAGCTCCAAGCCATTTTCTTCTAAATAAGCGATAACTGGCTCGGCTTGACCCGGATCAATGACAATCGCCTGCTTATTATTTTCATTAATGAGTGTCCAAATATAGTTGTCATTGAACGCTTTAATGGGGTGAATACGAATACTCATATAAAATCCTTAGCAGTGATTGTCTTTATTACTGATGTTTTTTATTAAATTTTAAAAACCAAATGAAATGAGATTTTACTTATTGGTTTAAATGATAATTTTTAAATAACTGTTTTGAGCCATTATCTTAAACTATTGCTTTAAGTATCGATTAACACGGGCTTCCGCTTCTTTATCTGACCACCAATAATCGATACCGATCGCATTGGTCGGCAGTTTTGCCGTATGCCGATATTGATTCCAGTAGGCAACATTGGTGCTAGATTTGCCATATAAAGGGACTAAATAATGTCCTGCCCGTAGCAGGCGATCAAGTACGTGCGTATATAAGACAATCTCATCGCGACTTTTAGCATCGCCCAGTTTTTTAATAACACTGTCAATCGCAGGGTTTTTAATACCGATGGTATTGGCGTTACCCGCTTCATCGGCGGCAGCACTGCCCCAAAAGCCCAATTGCTCCGCGCCAGGCGATAAGCTCTGGGCAAAGATGTCGACCATCATATCGTAGTCAAATCGGCGCACACGTTCATAATATTGTGGCCCATCGACTTGGCGTAAGGTCGCATCAAAGCCCAAACGCTTTAGGTTACGAATATAAGGCAACAATACCCGCCCCATGGTTTCACCCGTCATCAAGATCTCAATCTGAGCAAGCTTACCGTTTGGCTGATACAACTTCATATCTTGATAATAAAAACCAGCCTCTAGCAATAGCTGCCGCGCCTCTAACAATCCTTGACGATTAAAACCGCTACCATCGCTGGTTGGCAATCGCCATTCCGTCAATACCGCTTGCCGCTGAATTGGTTCAAGCTTGGTTAGCAATGGTTTTAATACCTGCATCTCAGCCGCAGATGGCGTGCCAGTTGCTGCTAGCTCTGAGCCATGAAAAAAGCTTTGTAAGCGCTCATATTGGCCATGGAATAAAGTTTTGTTCATCCACTCAAAATCGTAAGCTGCCGTCAAGGCTTGGCGAACGCGAATATCTTGAAAGATGGGACGTCGCATATTCATGACTAGACCTTGCATTGGTACTGGGTTTTCGCTGCTTATAGTTTCTTTATAAATCAAACCTGCCTTGACTGCAGGAAAGTTATAACCCGTTGCCCAGTTCGACGCTTTATTCTCAGGGCGAAAACGATATTGCCCAGATTTAAAACCCTCAAAAGCAATCTCATCACTTTGATAATAGACAAACTTAATCATATCAAAATTATAACGACCGCGATTGACCATCAAATCCCGACCCCAATAATTGGGATCACGCACATAGCTGACCGCACGCCCCGCATCGACGCGGCCAAGCTTATAAGGACCACTACCCATGAGCGGCGTCAATGTTATTTTTTCAAAATCTGTATCAATCGAGGATTTAGCAAAAATAGGGAATTGCCCAACCGTTAATAATATCTCTTTATTATCATCAGACTTAAAAACAAACTTTACCCGCTGCTTATCGATAATCTCAATGTCTTTAATATCGCCCAAATAGCTGCGGATATACATCGGACCTTTAGTCAATATCGCATCATAAGTGGCTTTAACATCATGACTGGTCACGGGCGAGCCGTCCCAAAAGCGCGCAGCAGGATTAACATGGTAAATAATCCAACTGGTATCGTCAGGATCATAGGTGACTTTATCAGCCAGCTGCGGATACATGGTAAAGGCTTCATTGAGGGAGCCCGTCATCAAGGTATCGTACAGATAGTCGGTGCCAACCATCGCCACGCCTGTGGTCATCCATTTATTGGCCGCATTAAAGGTGCCGCGTGCATCTAGCGACAGCGTACCACCTTTGGGCGCCTTTGGATTGGCATAAGGCATATACGGTACATCAATATACTCAGTGGTACTATTATGCCCAAGCGCAGTCGTGGTGATTGGCGCTGCGATACTAACAGGTATCCAGCTGACCGTAATGACAAGCAAGACGGCTTTTAGCATAGAGTTTTTTAGCATCATGACTATGTAATACCCCTCATAACGACCCTCTACTCTAAACCAACTGGGATAAAAAATGCGCGACTGACGGCAAAATAGACGATTGACGAAATTTTATCATAACAAACTTAGGTTTTTTAACCTAATGCTTTGCAGCGTTAAGGTTGCTACATGACGGATTATGCAGCTTAAAAAACACTAATACGCATAAAAAAAGACGCAGCTCATAAAAGTTGCGTCTTTTATTTTAAAACCTGTGCTAACTTAAGCGTGCTTTTTTTCAAAGTCTATCATAAAGTCAACCAACTGCTGTACCCACTCTAATGACACTGCATTGTAAATACTGGCGCGCATACCACCAACATCGCGGTGACCTTTTAGGTTCATAAGGCCCGCCGCTTCCGACTCTTCTAAAAACACTTTATCAAGGCTGCTGTCCGCTAAGGTAAACGGCACATTCATGATAGAGCGATATTTGGGGTCAACTGGATTGCTATAAAAGCTGCTGTCATCAACCGTTTTATACAGCAAATCAGCTTTTTGCTGGTTGATTTTAGCGATAGCAGCGACGCCGCCCTGCTCTTCTAACCAATCAAACACCAGCCCTGCTAAATACCAAGAATACGTCGCTGGCGTGTTTGACATCGACTCTTTTTCAGCCTGATGTTCATAGTTCATCAGTAGTGGGCACCACTCACTTGCCTGCCCTAATAAATCTTCACGGATAATGACGATAATTAATCCTGCTGGCCCGATATTTTTTTGTGCACCGGCGTAAATCATGCCAAATTTAGAGACGTCGATTGGCTGTGACAAAATGCAAGAGGACATATCGGCGATAATTGGCGCATCGACTTGTGGCGGCTCAAATATTTGTACACCATGAATGGTTTCATTGGCGCAGTAGTGAAAGTACGCCGCATCTTTACTCAGGTTCCAGTCGCTTTGGGCTGGCACGTCGGTAAAATTACTGTCTTTACCCGTTGCCACCACATTAACCTCGCCCAAACCTAGTTTGGCATAGCGCTGTGCTTCTTTGACCGCTTTACCAGACCAAGTACCCGTCGTTAGATAGTCGGCGCGGCCACCATTTAACAGATTTAATGGAATCGCTGAAAACTGTAAGCTGGCACCGCCTTGTAAAAACAGCACTTTATAGTTATCTGGAATGTCCATAAGCGAGCGCAATTTGGCTTCCGCTTTTTCGGTAATCGCGATGTATTCTTTACTACGGTGACTCACTTCCATGACCGACATACCGCGTCCCTGCCAATCAAGCAACTCTTCTTGAGCGCGTGATAAGACGGCGGTCGGTATGGTGGCAGGTCCCGCTGAAAAATTGGGTACACGGTTAGGAGCGGCTTTAGTGGTCATAATTATTATCCTAAATATGATGAAATCATCGTGGTTATTAAAGGTTAACTGTTAAAGGTGAATGTTATCGTTATCTTTTACTCTCTGTCGTAGTAGTCGTAATAATAGTAAGTGGCAAGCCTTTAATTCTACTTTGATAACTGCTCCCAGAGCTGACGTTTAAGTTTGCTATCAGCAAGCATCTCATCGAGTGTCGGCACAGTAGTCAAGTTCGGATGCTCAAGGCCGTCAGGTAATACGGTCAATGCCGCCACTTTTATCTCTTCGCGACGACCAATCTTAAACACATATCCTGCAAGGCTGGCATTGGCAAGCTCAGCGGTATCCATACCTTCACAAATAGGAAATGAGGTTGTCTCACAACTGATGGATAGCGCTTGGGTGATATTTTGCCACAGTTTTTGGCTGTTATGATTAAGGGCTTGGATATCAACCAAAATTACCCAATCGCCATAGTGACCACCTTGTAAATCAAAAGGTGCTACCTTTTTAAAGCTTTCCTCTTGAAAGCCCTCTTTGTTAAAACCACTATCTTTAAAACTGTCCTCTTCAAAGCTTGCAGCATTATTTATGTCATCAAGAGCAGTTTGCTGAACGACCGTATTTACAAGTGAGGTAACGGCGGGCTTAGAGATATCAGGGGCAGTCGAGTCAAAATGATAGGTGACGGGGCTTTGTGGGTCAGAATGACTTAAATCTGTCTCATTAGCGTCATCATAAGAATGATTAGACTCATCATCTACCATATCTGCTATGGCATTAATATTTGGGGATGCAATATGAGAAGATTCATTATTCAAAAATTCAATGCTTGGCTGTTCAGTACTCGTTGTAGAAGCAGTCCTAGTATTAGCTAAAGTTGAGTTAGCTGCAACCGCATCAGGCAAGGCAGGCGCAGAAATATCAGCGATACTCAATGTCTCAGAGCTCGGCTGCACCCACTGATTGATACCCATCATCGCTAAAATCTGGCGCTGCTGCATACGATGCTGCAATACAATTAGCGGGTCTTGGACATCACTCATGCTTATTTACTATCCTACTTATCTAAAATGGATTTACAGGTTTTTATTGTCAAAAGAAATACTATTAAGAAAAGGTCAAGAACATATCGTTTCTTGCAAGCAAAACCATTACTTAAATACCATCAACTAAATGGCTCAAAAAAGCTGCCGAACGCCTAACCAATGATTGGCAAGCTCGGTCAAGCAATCATACTCATCTTGACTGACTATCGTATCGTGTAACATCACTGTATGCAACGTACTCAGCCATTGCCGGTAATCATTATAACCATAAGGCTTATTATTAATCGCATTATAATCTATTTGAGCGCCGCCCTGTTGCCTCTGTCGATAATTATCATCACCTTTGGCTTGAGAGCCAGATGATTGACTGGCAGGCGCTATAAAAATAGGCACTGCTGCTATTAATGCTAATAATTGAACGCTATTTAGATTTTGCGCGGTCAATAATAGCCATTGCAAATTTGCCTCACTAGCGGCAGCTAAATCAATATCAAGCAAACGTGCATGGCGGCGTAAATCTACAAGATAATGAGCAATGCTAGCACTATTATAGCTGAGCACTGAAATAGGTGTTGAGATAGGTACTGAGCCATCTAGTGCAGATATTACCTGCCCTTTGGCATCCTTTGCTAAGCGATACGCCAATAAAGTAAGCATGGTTTTTGCGGCAACATCAAGACCATCAAACACCTGCCCTGACGGGTCAAGCTGAGCATAAATATCATCCGTGCCAGCGTGCAATAATTGCTGCCATTGATAGTATGAAGGGGTTTGGCGATGAAGATGTGATTGCACCTGTTTATCGTTTAATACGGCAGATATTATGGGTAATAATTGCTGTAGCTGTAGCGCCTGCCATAAGGACAAAATCGAAGGCGACCGAGACAATCGCGAGTACGTATTCTCTAAAGGATTTAATACGGATGTAGACTTATCAATAGAATCATCATTATCTATATTATCAGCGATATTTTGGCTTAAATCAGCCGTTAGGGAGTTTTCAAACATCTCAATGATACCTTGCTGATAACGCAATAGCATCGTACGACACTTTTTTTGCTGCACGTAATGTTGATGATCTTGATTACGGTGACTGGCTTCATATTTTAAGAGCAATTCATCAATAACACTTTCTGATAAATCATGCTGGCGTAGTTGCTTTAACGCCAACGCAATCAAAGCGCTGTCTAATCGTCTGTCAAGATTTGCCACTGCCGCTAACAATTTATGATCGAGTGTATGCGGTAAAACTCGCGTGTTATTTATATCAACTTTAGTTTCAGCAGAAAATCTCTTATCCTCATCAAGCCCAAGCCAGATATCAGTTAAATCATAAGTTGCTGCTGTTGACAGCACAGAGCCCTGATGACAAAGTAGCACGGCTTCAATCAAAGCCTGCGCCCCGAGCGGGTGATAACTGTGATTGAGCACATACTGCGGTAGCGATACCTTTTGTATATCTTCGATAGCAATCAAGGTATCTGATGGCAAATCACGATCAGGTTTGGCTTGCCACGGCTTAAGCAGCTGATGAGTACCAATATCTTGTGCTTGCACCTGCAAACGCCCATCAATAACAATATCTTGCTCTACAACAAACTCAAGCCCGTTATCGCCTTGCAATTCGTTCTGCATTTCACTAGTAGAAAAGGCAGCGATTTCTTTTTTAATAGCATCTTTTTTAATCGCATCTTCGTCAATAACATCATTGAATATATTATCAATATTTTTATCAGCGAATTTATTTTTACTTAGGCTATTTGCTACTATCACACCCCAATCACCCAAGCGGCGCTGCTCATAAATTTCTTTTATCTTTTGCTGATTGAGACGTTTTTCTTTAGCCACTTGCACGGCGAAATCATGATAAGCGTTGGCATTGATGGCACTCATACGCTCAGCCAAACTTGGATGCGTGGCAAACCAAGAGACATCACCCAAATCGGCACCACTACTGGCAAAAAAGAAATGACTTAATCCATTGATATCGGCGATGGAAGTTAAGCGCGAACCAAGCGCATCTTGGTGAATGGCCTTTAAGGTTTCCATAATAGCCGGCGAACGTGTCAGCTGCACACTGGTCGCATCGGCAAGTAACTCGCGCTCACGATTAAAGCTGTGTTTAATCAGTTGCGCACTGGCCATACTAGAAAAACTCAATCCATGGATTAATAATGTCCAGATATTACGCGGCGCTTGACTATTGAACTTATCATTATGTTGTAGCCATCTTGACTGACTCTTAGCTGAAGATTGCTGGCTTTGCGACTGGCTTTGCCAGTAGGCGACCCATTCACTATGCGTGGTAAAGTTGGCTGACTGCGCCTCAGTGCGACGCGCATGGCTATCGATTGCTCTTTGCGGTAAAGGGTTGCTTTGATTGACCGCACTATTAATAAAAGAGCCATCAAAATAGTTTTGCTGCTTGTTTTGCTGAGTGTTTTGATAACTGACTTTATAACCAGAACCAAAATTATTAATAGAATCACTCCAGTCATAGAGTAATTGCAATCCTGCTAGCACCACCATTACCTGTAAATTAAACGTCGCATCACCATGTAAGATATGACCATATTCATGCCCTATTAGCCCGTATAGCGCCTCATCAGATAGCTTATCGAGGGCGCCTTGGGTGACGACGAGTACCATATCTTGGCTATGGCGACCCGCCACAAAACCATTAATGCCTTGTTCTTCAGGCAGCACATATAAAATTGGCATTCGCAAACCTGAAGCAATGGCTAGCTGCTGGGCAATCTCATAATAACGCCGATAAACAGGCGGGAAATCCCGCTCATCACGTACGGCAATCTGGCGGGCACTAAAGCGAACTTTTGATACAGGCTGATGCTGATGGGCAACTCCTTGGCTATGCTCCCAAGTGTCTTGGCTGTGGTCGATAAACAAGCGCACTGCACCCACACGTTGAGCAATCGCCCGACCACCTGCTTTTAAGCGTCTATACTCTAAAAAACTACCGACGATAAAGCTACCGATTGTCCAGACAGCAACCAGTATTAATACCCAATGATAAATGCCACCGGTGAATAGCGTGAGCAGCAGCGCCATAACACCAAGTGCCACCGCAATATGGGCAAAGACAATCAGAAAAAATAACCCATAAAGCAACAAGCTGCGCTGAGTACGGCTACGTTGTGCACCAAAGAAATCCATCTATGTATTTTACCTAACCATAACTAACTGCATTTAATATGATACAAATATCAGCCCATATCGACGACAGGTGCTTGAGCAATGAGTTTTCTATCTTCAAATACCAATGGGCTAAGTGGACGAAAGCCAAAGGTTGTGCTGACAAGATTATTGGGAAACACTTCGCGATCATTGTTATAAAACATCACGCTGTCATTATAATGCTGACGGGCAAAGCCTATGCGGTTTTCAGTGTTGGTGAGCTCATCCATCAGCTCTTTAATCATACTGTCCGCTTTTAACTCAGGATAGGCTTCTACGACCGCTGAAAATTGCCCCAAGGCTTTTGACAACATACCCTCTGCTTTGGCAAACAACGCCATATGTTCAAGGGAATCTGGCTGATGCTTAGTAGAATCTTGTAAGCTTTGGGCATGATTACGCGCATTAATCACACGGGTCAGCGTCTCTTCTTCATGGCTCAGATAACGCTTGGCGATTTCGACCAAATTTGGAATCAGGTCATGACGGCGCTTTAGCTGCACATCGATTTGTGCAAAGCCATTTTTTGCTTGGTTGCGGGCACGTACCAGCTTATTAAATACTGACACCCCAAAGACCACGATCAATACCACCACTGCAATGAATAGCCAAACGAACATTTTCGTTATCAGACTCCAAAAGGTTTTTTGTTCACAATATTGTTATTAAAGGTTACTACATTGTATTTTAACCCATATATTTTGTTTGAAGTTTAAAATCAGACGAAATGCAGGCGAAAAAAAAGCCCTTTACAATGAAGGACTTATTGTTAGGATTGACTCGTTTAAAGCGATATAGCACGACTATCAGCAAATTTTAGGCAAAAAAAAGCGACTCCATCAGCACATCCTCGGCACACATTATAACTATTACCGTTGCTACCTTCCGGTCCTGGCGGGATTCATAGAACAATGTTGCGAGGCTACCAATGGAGCCACCAATTGCAGATTATACAAGATTTTTTTATTATTACAACCCCCATTGTCAAACTGTTTGCTTTAGGCGATAAACAACCTTATCAGTACTACGTGCAAGCGACAATGCGGCCAAATCTAAACAGCAACTTAAATCACAAAATTCTCATAGCAAATTGTTGATTTTTTGCTATTTTAGTCAGGGTATGTTGCATAAAAAACAATACAAAAAATACTCATATAAGAATGAGTTTTCTGACCATATCCCTCATACAATTATGATATCCCTCATACAACTATGATAACCATTACGAGCACTAATTAGGAGATAACCATGAGAAACACTTGGATGAACAAAGCCGCACTTGCTACGGGTACCGCCGCCCTACTAACAGCGATGATAGGTAACGCCCATGCAGAACCCACAGGCTACGATCAGCTGACTTTTCAGACAGAAGTCAAAGAGGAAGTCCAAAACGACGAAGTTCGCGCCACTATGTATAAAAAAGCGCAAGCATCAGATGCTAAAACGCTAGCGACCACGCTTAATACTTCGATCAATAACGCGATGAAAATCGCCAAACGCTACCCGAGCGTGACGGTCAGTACTGGCCAGCAGCGCACCTATCCGCGCTACGATAAAAATGACAAAATCATTGGTTGGACAGGACAAGCAAGTATCGACTTAAAGAGTACGGACTTTGTCGCCACCAGCCAGCTGATTGCAGACTTACAGCAAACCTTAGTGATGGAAAATCTAAACTTTGGGGTTTCAGATGCTAAAAAAGATGCGCTTGAACAAAAGCTTATGACCGATGCTTCACGCGCCTTTCAGCAGCAGGCTAAAAACCTGACCCGTGCATGGGATGCGCGCGGCTATCGTGTAGTAACCGTTAACTTAAATACCAACAATAATAATTACCCTCGCCCTATGTATAGCATGAGAGCCGAATCAGTTGCTATGGATAGCGCTGTCCCAAGCCAAAATTTTGAATCGGGCAACAGTACCATTTCAGTCACTGCCAATGGCACGATTGAGTTGTCTAAATAAGATAACGACGGTTATAAAAAATGGTTTTTAACAATAAGGGCAGCCACTGATTCAGCGACTGCCCTTATTTTATAGCTATATTTTTATTATTAACACTTAATCAAGAGATTCAAGGTTATTTCTTTATCGGTTCTTCAAGGGTCATGGGTTTATCAGCTATTGGCTTATCAACTATTGGCTTAGTAAATGACAACATATTGGGCTGCTTGCCATCTTGACGCAGTTTTAATAACACTTTTTGGTGCCAAGGCAGACGCTGATACGCCAACAGCTGCTCTGCTAATTTCTTCTTTTTTTGCAAGGTTTGGGTATTTTGAATGACATAAACGGTACGCTCGACCTGTTTTGCTGCCTGCCCTTTTTTATCTTTTATCACCGCTTTGATGTTATGCGCACCCGGTAGAATATCAACGGTGGCAATCGAAGCGCTCAAACCCTGCGCCACTTCGTTACCATCTAAGTAAATGCTCACGCTATCGCCTGCTTGTAGTGCTGGTTTTACTTGCACCTTGACATCGATGCTTTGTACTGGACGACGATATACCCGCTCTTCGCTAGGCTCTGTCATGGTCAGCTGATAATTAATAGGCGCTTTATTAGCGGTTTTGTCACTGTTAGCAGTGGTGCCAGTGGTGTTAGTAGCAGGTGCTTGAGTAGTATTGACAGGCTGATTGTTGGCATTGTTGGTTTGACTAGAACTATTTGCACCCACACTATCGCTGCCAGTCATCACGCTGGTTTGGCTAATTTGTTTGCCAGCCTGCTGTTCGTAGTTTTGCGGACGGTCGGTAAAGGTCACTTGACCGATCTTTTCATCGACAACTTTATAAATAGCAGCGGCATTTGCCATCGGTGCGTAAAGGCTTGCGGTGCTAATAACCAGCCCTGTCAGCAGACTTAGCGACAACCCTTTATTTAAAAAAACAGTACTTTTTAATGATGAACTCATAGTCAATCAGCCTAAAGCGATTTGTTATTAATATATAGATGCAACCATTATGCGATATTTTTGCCATTAAATCAGTATAGTCAATCCAAAATAAAATTGATACAACCCATATCATGAAACAGTTTAGGTAAATTATTCTCCATCCACCCTTGGCGCAAAAACTTCGCCTGTGCCCATTTTTTCTCAATAGGGTTTAAATCGGGACTATAAGGCGGTAGAAATAGCAGGCGATGACCATGTCTATTGAGCAATCTCTGAACGCGTTTGTGAAAGCTAGCGTTATCCATGACAATCACGCATTTAGTTTTAAGGCTTGGTATTAGCGTGTCTTTGCACCAGTTGTAGAATATATCGCCATTGATATTCTTTTCGAAGTAATCTAGGGCAAATAACGCTTTTTTATATAAGGCACCAATAACGTTGGTGCGCTTTTTACCTTGCCAGTTATAGCAATCAATGCAAGGGGTTCCAATAGGTGAATAACCATGAGAACGAATGGTTTCAGACTCAAAGCCGCTTTCATCCATGTATACAATTGCATAGCCTTGAGCGATGTAGTCGCCCAGTTTACTTAGATACTTAGCTCTCTTTAATGGGCAAGCTTTTGGATGCTCTAAGGTCTTTTTTTTGACTAATGCCAAGACGTTTTAAAGCGGCCTCGATGCCCGACTTACTACATCCAAAACGCTGTGCTCTTTCGTACATGTAATCGTCTGGATGCTGTTCAACATCTTTTAATAGCGCTTCATTAGGTATTTTATTTGGTGGTTTGTTGCGAGTTAGTTTGATACTAGGATCTTTGAGCCAATTCTGTAGCGTGGCCTTACTAATACCATAGAATACACTGGCTTGCCTGATACTCATGCCTTGTTGTTCAACACTTTTAATCACTTGAGCTCGAAAGTCTGCTGAATAAGTCATAATCTTTTTACTTTTCATTTATTTTAAAACTACTGTACCACTTTTATAAAGGCTCTACTATAATGACTTTACAGTAAATTTAACAATTAAGCGTCTACTTTAATTACCCACAAAAAAACCAGCTAAATATAATTTAGCTGGTTTTTCTTATTTAAAACAATTGAGCCTATTAATTATTAATTAGCAGCTATAGTACAAGTCAAACTCAACAGGATGTACGGTGATATTGACGCGCTGCACTTCTTCTTGCTTCAGTGCAATATAGGCTTCTAACATCTCTTTAGTGAATACATCACCTTTTAATAAGAACTCATGGTCATCTTTTAACGCTTGTAGGGCCACTTCTAAGTTTTCAGCAACCGTTGGAATGAGTGCTTCTTCTTCTGGTGGTAAGTCATATAAGTTTTTATCAGCGGCTTCGCCTGGATGCATTTTGTTTTGAATACCGTCAAGACCTGCCATCAATAACGCCGCAAACGCTAAATACGGATTGGCTGCTGGATCAGGGAAACGCGCTTCAACACGTACCGCTTTTGGGCTACTAACGTGTGGAATACGGATAGACGCCGAGCGGTTAGATGCTGAGTACGCAAGCTTAATAGGTGCTTCATAATGTGGCACAAGACGCTTATAGCTGTTGGTCGATGGGTTGGTAATCGCATTTAAAGCACGGGCATGTTTGATAATACCGCCGATAAAGTAAAGCGCGGTTTCTGACAAGCCCGCATATTCATCACCTGAGAAAGTATTGACGCCGTCTTTTGAGATAGAAATATGCACGTGCATACCAGAACCGTTATCACCAACGATAGGTTTTGGCATAAAGGTGGCGGTTTTGCCAAATTGATGGGCGACGTTATGGACGGCATACTTTAGCTTTTGTACTTCGTCTGCTTTACGAACCAAGGTATTAAAAGCCACGCCAATCTCTAACTGGCAAGGAGTCACTTCATGATGATGGACTTCGATACAACCTTCGCCAATCATATCTTCGATACGCTCGCACATTACCGCACGCATGTCTTGTGAACTATCAACCGGTGGTACTGGTACATAGCCGCCTTTGACGCGTGGACGGTGCCCCATGTTGCCCCACTCATAGGCTTTATTGGTTGACCAAGCGGCTTCTTCAGCGACGATTTCATGGCTAACACCAGACATATTAACCGACCATTTTACTTCGTCGAAAACAAAGAACTCAGGCTCAGGACCAAAAAAAGCGGTATCACCAATACCCGTTGATTTTAAGTATTCTTCGGCACGGCGAGCAATAGAGCGCGGATCACGGTCGTAGCCTTGTAGCGTTGATGGCTCGATGATGTCACAAGTCACCACCACAGTAACTGCGTCAAAGAATGGGTCAATAAAAGCAGTTTCTGGGTCAGGACGTAAAATCATATCTGAGGCTTCAATACCCTTCCAGCCAGCAATCGATGAGCCGTCGAACATTTTGCCATCTTCCATCACTTCTTCATCAACGCTGTGCGCTGGAAAAGTCATGTGTTGCTCTTTACCGCGGGTATCAGTAAAACGAAAATCAACCCATTTAGCGTTGGATGATTCGATAAGATCAAGTAATTTGTTCGACATGGATAGTTTCCCTTATGGTTATCGTGGTAATAAAATTGAAACGTAGAATGAAAATTTTAGACGGAAAGTTTTTTTAAAAGTTATTTTTTGCTCAAAGCGCAGCTGATTTTCTGGCGTTAAGCTTTAAGTATTTTTATGAGCCAAATAAATGCAGGTGCTATTTTAGCAACATCTGACCGATAATGCTGAACTCTTCAAATGCATCTTGGTAAATAATATTATATCGCTTTAATAGCGAGCTATTCACATCTATAAGAATTGCAGCTACTATGCCAACTCATCTTCGGGCCATCAAGTTTTTAAAACATCCAAAAGCTGAAAGTAATAATTATTTATAATAGATACAAGCATTTACATAATATAAATCTTTTATATTAAAGCGTTATTTGCATAGCAATTGTTATGTATAGCTAGCAAACTCAAAGATTAATATATTAAATAACGTCTCATAACAGTGCAAACTTTAGAAAGTTTAACTTAGTAATGCACCTTTATAGAGCATTTATTGCTATCAGCGTGCAACGGCGCTACGTTTGATAGATAACGAAATAGTGTTAAGATAACAGCGTTTAAAATCACATCGCTGTTGAACCTATTAAGTTAAAGATACTAAGGTAAAGATAAAGAGACTAAGTTGAACAAATAATGATTTTGATGATCGATAATTACGACAGCTTTACCTACAATATTGTACAGTACTTCGGTGAATTGCAGCAGGACATCAGCGTTTGGCACAACGATGAAATCAGTATTGATGAGATTAAAGCACTTGCGCCAGATGCCATTGTTATTGGTCCTGGCCCCTGTGACCCTGACAGTGCTGGTATCTCGCTAGAGGTGATTGCGACCTTTAAAGGCATTATCCCGATATTAGGTATTTGCTTGGGTCATCAGGCAATCGGTCAAGCTTTTGGCGGTAACGTTGTCAAAGCAAGCGCAGTCATGCATGGGCGGTTATCGGCTATTTATCATAATGGTCAAGGCGCTTTTACCAACTTGCCAAATCCAGCCCAGTTTACCCGTTATCACTCATTGGTGATTGAGCAAGCAAGCTTACCCGACTGCTTTGAAGTTAGCGCTTGGACTCAAAATACTGATGGCAATATCGAAGAAATTATGGGCATTCGCCACCGCGAGTTTGCCATTGAGGGCGTACAGTTTCATCCTGAGTCGATTTTAAGCGAAGCCGGTTACCAGCTGCTGAATAACTTTTTACAAACGCATCAATTAGCAGTTTTGTCCTCAGATAATTTACCAAAAGTAGGATAAGCGCTTTAAAAGACGAACCCACTTTTTAATCCAATGAATGTATTTAAACGACAACTATAAAAGATAATAATAAGTGAGAATATTATGACCGCTGCCGCTATGCAGGACAAAAAATCAATCATGAATCAGGATAAGCAAAGCCTGCAAAATGCTGAGAGCATCAATCAGCTGCCAGATGAGAGTATTCATAAGCTTCTGACCACCGCATTAGGCAGGATTTTTCAGCATATTGATTTGACCTTTGATGAGATGTATCAAGTCATGCTCGTCATCATGCAAGGCAGATGCAGCGATGCCATGATGGGCGCGATTTTGACGGGCCTGCGAATGAAAGGCGAATCCATCGACGAGATTACGGCTTCAGCCAGTGCGATGCGTGACTTAGCTGCCAACATTAACCCAAGAGACTGTCATTATATGGTCGATATCGTTGGTACTGGTGGCGATGGTGCTAACTTATTTAACGTATCGACAGCCGCTGCCTTGGTCGCAGCCGCAGCTGGGGCGCAAGTCGCTAAGCATGGTAACCGCGGCGTTTCGACCAAATCTGGTAGCTCAGACTTACTTGAGCAAGCCGGTATTAGCCTAACCTTGACACCAGAGCAAGCGCAGCAGTGTATTGAGAATAAAGGGATTGGCTTCTTATTTGCACCCAACCACCATAGCGCAATGCGTTACGCCAATCCGGTACGCCGTGAGCTAAAAGCGCGGACGATTTTTAATATCTTAGGTCCACTGACCAACCCTGCTGGCACGCCAAATCTAGTCATCGGCGTCTTTACCGCCCAGTTATGTGAGCCTTTGGCAAAAGTGATGAAAAATCTGGGCGCGCGTCATGTAATGGTGGTCGGTGCAAAAGATGGTTTGGATGAAATCAGTCTTGCAACTTCAACCACGGTAGCCGAGTTAAAAGACGGTGAAATCTCTGTTTATGAGATGATGCCAGAAGATGCGGGCGTCGAGTCACAAACCTTAATTGGCCTTGATGTCGATTCCCCATCACAGAGTCTTGAGCTGATTCGTGCCGCTTTATCAGGTGAAGATACTAATGACCGCGCTGTTCTAAAAGCCCGTGATATGATTGCCTTAAATGCCGGAGCTGCAATATATACCGCAGGACTTGCCAGCAACTATCCGAATGGCGTGAGCCGCGCCCAAAAAGTCATTCAAAATGGTGACGCTTTGATTAAGCTTGATGACCTAGCCAAATATACGCAGCAATTAGCTGGCCAAGCTTAATAAGCTAAATGCCTAAAATTAATAAAAAATACGTGGCTCATAACCCTGTTAATCGCAAATATGTATGCCGCCTTAATTTATTCGCTTAATTGTTACCCTAATTTTTTTACCAAATAACGGAATATAGCCATGACCGCCAAGCCAAAATCAGACACCGCGATTCCTTCAGTGTTGCAGCGTATCGTCGCCACCAAGCACGAGGAAGTCGCTGCTGCTCGGGCGGCAGTATCGCTTGAGGCATTAAAGTCTCAAGTTGCTGCTGATACCCAGCCACGTCGCGGTTTTGCCAATGCTTTACGCAGCGCCGATATTGGTATCATTGCGGAGATTAAAAAAGCCTCGCCGTCTAAAGGTATTATCAATCATAACTTTGCGCCTACGCTATTTGCCAAGCAATATGAGCAAGCGGGAGCCAGTTGTTTATCAGTACTCACTGACCGTGATTATTTTCAAGGTGATGACAGCTACTTAATCCAAGCGCGCGAATCTTGCAGCTTGCCGATATTGCGCAAAGATTTTATGGTAGATATTTATCAGATTTACCAATCTTACTTAATGGGCGCTGATTGTATTTTATTGATTATGGCCTGTCTTGATGACGCGCAAGTACAAGAGCTACATGCGCTAAGCATTGAGCTGGGTATGGATGTGTTGATTGAAGTTCATACAGCAGATGAGCTTGAGCGTGCGCTACAGTTGCCACGTTCAGCGCATAATATCTATGGTATTAATAATCGCGATTTAAATACCTTTGATGTCGACTTACAAACGACGCTTGATTTAAAAAATACCCTGCTGCGCGAATTAGCTATCGATGATGCCCTCGCTGCCAATCCTAATGACCGTCTAGAACGGCCGCTTATTGTCACCGAAAGTGGCATTCATAGCAGTCATGATATTCGTTTGATGCTCAATAATGATATTCAGCACTTTTTAATCGGCGAGCAGTTTATGAAGACCGAGCATCCCGGACAAGCGTTACAATCCTTACTTGCGAGCGTCGCAGCACAGGCGTAAAGTAAACCACATCTATTTTATGTACGATATAAACCATTAAGATACTCATTCACTAACCAACGATACGTTAATTATTATGTCAAACTCCCTATTTTCAAAAGAAATGCAAGACCAATTAAAAGAACTTAAAGGGCAACTGAGTAAAGGTCGCGATACCAATTCACCAGAAGGTGAAAATGAAAAGCCAACCGAACCTGTCTCACTCTTGACCCAAAAACAAGTCAAAAAAACGGTCAAGCAATTAGATAGCGAACATATCGACGACGATAAAGTGCTATTTATGCAAGCGATGCATGGCGTCAACCAGCTAAAAGACAAAAACGTGCGCACACCTGCCAACGCCTCTAAAGCGGGTAAGCCTGACGCTGCAACGTTATCAAAACGCGCTGCCGCTCAAGGGAGTGAGGCCGGTGATTTGGGCGCAGGTTTATCAGATATGCAGGCGCTATTAAACCCTGTAGCAGGCGAAGCCTATTTATCCTATAAGCAGCCTACCCTACAAAACAAAATTTTTGATCAGCTTAAAAAAGGTAAGCTACGCTGGTATGATGCGGTAGACATTCATGGCTGCACCATCGAAGAAGCGCGCGATGCAATGACGCAACTGCTCAGTCAAGCTAAGCAAAACAATGAAACTGTGGTAAAAATCGTCCACGGTAAAGGCTCTGAAGCCATTTTAAAAACCTGCGTCAACGGTTGGTTACGTCAACTGCCAGAAGTACTGGCATTTTGCTCGGCTCCGCCGAAAGATGGTGGCAATGGTGCGGTACTGGTACTACTTAAAAAGACCAAAACCGATAAAGAATAAAATTATAGTTCGAAAAAAAAGGACTGCCATGACGCAGTCCTTTTTTATATCAAAGGTTTACCCTCTCGTTTTGTAGTCGCGCTTTGATAAACCTTCCTATCATTTTGCTGCATATTTTTTAGTAAGTGATTTCTCTATGAATATACAAATCATCGAAAATGAACAAGCATTAAAAGCACATATCAACGCTTTGATTGCTCTCGAGCCAAAATTTGCGCCTGTTTATGAGCAAGTGGGTATGCCTGATTTACGCCATAACGCAGGCGGCTTTACACAAATAATGAGAGCGATGGTTGGGCAACAGCTATCAGTCACGGCGGCAGCCAGTATATGGCAACGCTTAGTAGAGGCAAGTTTGACGACGCCATCAGCGATTCGGGCAGCGACAGACGAGGATTTACGTGCGCAAGGGCTATCTAAGCAAAAAATTCGTTATACGCGCTCTTTGGTCGAGCACAATATAGATTTTGCTGCCTTAGAGACCTTACCCGATGAAGAAGTTATCAGCACTCTGACGGCTGTTATCGGTATTGGACGCTGGACCGCTGAGATGTATCTGCTGTTTTCGTTACAGCGCGCTGATGTGCTGGCAGTTGATGATCTAGCCATTAAAGTCGCAGCGATGGAATTGTTAGATTTAGAAGAGCGCCCAACGCCAAAACAATTAAAAAACCTGACCCAAGATTGGTCACCGCACCGTAGCGCTGCCAGCTTATTGTTATGGCAATATTATGGTTTTTTACGTCAAAAAACCGCTATACCTTTATAAGCCATAGCTTTATAAATAAAACGTTCAATAAACCTTAAGTAAAATAACCACACAAAATATTAAGGCTGATTCCAAATAGAAAAACCAAATTTCTTTTTGGCGTGTTTAAACTTACCTTTTTTTAATAGTCGATGTTTATGCTTTTGTATTTTTTGCTTTTTAGTGGTGTCTTTACGAGCCTCTTTCTCACTCGTCGCACTGTCAGCGTTTTTATTTAAATCAAGCGCCTTTTGCTCATCAGCAGCATTGTCGTTATTGGCATCAGTGTCTGCTTCACCCGCATCGCTTGCGTCCACTGCTTCGTTTATCGAATCATCGGTCACGGTTTCTAGCTGAGGTTGTGGCTCAAGCTCGGCTTGATTGACAATCAGCTGCTGCGTCGGCAGCGCATGCTCGACATCGTATTTTTTCACCAGGGTCAACACATCGACCAACAAGTCATCTTGCTTGCGATAAAACTCTATCGAGTCGACAGCATTAATATAAGCGCGCAGTTGAATGACGTAGCAGTCTTGGCGCAGCTCTGAAATATTGGCCTGATTCCACTCCTGATTGGTCAGCTCGTGCTCGTCCAAAAATTGATCTAATTTTTTGACCATTTTGAAGACCACATCAATATCCGCATTGCGTTTGATATATAAGTTATGCAAAAAGTGAAACATATCCCGCGAGGTATAGTTTTCAATTTGCATCGATGAGAAGTCACTGTTAGGCACCGTCACAATCGTCCGGTTCAGCGTGCGCACCCGTGATGAACGAATACCGATATCAATCACCGTACCTGCTTGGTTGCCGAAGCTACAATAGTCGCCGATGCGTACTGGCGAATCTGCCACCACCACCACACTGCCGACCAAGTTCTCAATCGTCTTTTGCGCACCTAGTGCCAAGGCTAAACCACCGACCCCTAATGCGGCAATCCCTGTGGTCAAATCAAATCCTAAATTCCCAAAAATGACAATAACGGCAAAGATTAATAATAGCGCTTTGACCACCTTGCGCATCAAACCCAAGATAGAAACTCGCTCGGTATAGTTTTTCTTATAACTTAAATTGACCGCGCGGGTAAATATGGAATCAATAACACGCAGTAATAGCCATGTCGTCGCTACCCAAGAGGCAATGTCCGTAAAGCGCTTAATCGGTTCACGCAGTGTCACTGATATGCCGGCATAAACCATCACCTCGGCCAATATCAGCGCCGTGATAACGACGGTCAGTGGCAATATCACATTATTGGGTAAAGGTAACGTCTCACCTCGTAGGCGAGGATAAATCAGTTTTAATAAATAATAGAGCAGCCAAACCACGATGTAAGTGAAGATAAAACTACTGACTATAATGGCTAATGCCGCCAATATATCGGAAATCTGATAACCAAATAGCTTTTTACCATCTAATGAGTCAATGGTGTAGCGCGAAACCAGCGTCGGCTGATAATTCTCTATCACTTCTGGTATCGAGCTTAGGGTATCGTTTGAAAACTGCCAATACTGCTCGCCTTGCTTAGAGGCCACTCTTTCGAGCACCAGCGGCACACTCTTATCACCGACATTAATCACGCCGACGTTTTCTTGGCTTGGCGGTAGCTGATCGCTTAAATTGCCCTCAGGCGTATTGTTAATTTGCAAATCAGGCTGAAAACGCCCGCCCGCATCGAGTGCTTGCTTAAATTGGCGCACCACAGTGGTTGGATTATCAGACTTGGATAAATTTAGATAATTACTGGCCAGCAGATAGTCGTTATCGCCCAACGCTTTAATAAAGCCTTGTACGGTATGGCGCGGCGTATCACGTCCGAAAGAATCGGGCACCGAGGTATTGACCACCTCTTCAGTTTGACCACCCACGCCCAATATGTTGGCTTCGGCAGCAAGCACCTTATGTGAAAAAACCACGCTTAATACACTCAATAGCATCGCAAAGAAAAACACCGTTATCATGAGCGGCGTTTTTGTTTTTAAAGATATAAATGATGCAGATGGCGCAGTACGAGCACTCAGATGACGCTGAATAGACAAAACAAACCTCTTAGCTTTAGGAAGAGCAGCATAGTAAATAAATGAAATCCGCCACTATAATAGCAATTATTAATCACAGCAATGCGTTTGATTGCATGTTTTTATTACTGGTTAAAATAGTGCTTGCCTTTAATGCAGATAATATTTATTTAAAGGCTTAAAAAACACTACTAATGGCTAAACAACCCAAATAACTCCCCGTCATCATGAGCATCACTCAGCGTATGCTGAATAAATATTAAGACAAAGTGGTTTATAAGTACGTAGCTTTTATAGATAATAAACGCATGTAAAATTCGTATTACTTTTTGTAATTTTTTACTTTTAGGCTCTCGCTTCTGTAACTTTTTACTTTGTTCAACTTGTCATTTAACTTTGGAATTCAATATGGCTTTATCACGTTCATCTTCGACCACCTATCTGCGGTTATGTATCTTAAGTGCTTTAGGCGGATTTGCTATGAGTGCCACAGCTGCGACTGGTAATAGTAGCGTTATCAATCACAGCGAGTTGCCACAAGTTGAGCTTGATAAGATTGTCGTGACAGCGACGCGGACGCCAACTAAGACCAGTAATGTCATTGCCCAAACTCGAGTCATTGATAGTGAAGAATTGCAGCGTTATCAGGGTCAGACAGTAACTGACGTATTAAAGAATCAGCCTGGTATTAATATTACGCAAAGTGGCGGTATGGGCACAGCCAGTAATTTTTATATGCGCGGTTTTGATAGCAAGCAAGTCTTGGTGATTATCGATGGGATACGCTATGGTTCTATCTCCTTGGGTAGCCCTTCTCTAAATCTATTATCAGCAGATCAACTGGATCGTATTGAGATTTTATACGGCGCCTCAGGTTCTAGTATTTATGGTTCTGATGCCATGGGCGGTGTCATTCAAATCTTTACTAAGGGCAATAGCGTCGATAAATCCAATGTTTCTACGACTGTTGGTTATGGCAGTAACAATCATTACCAAATAGGCATTACAGGTCAGCTTAAAAATGCGACTTCATCAATGAGCTTGGGCGTCAGTCGCAACGAAACAGACGGCTTTAACGTCATAGCCAACCCCGAGTCTGTTGATTTTAATGCGGACGATGATGGCTTTAAATCTACTAACGCCAGTTTGGCATTGCAGCATAAGCTTTCAGACTCGCTAAGCGCGGGATTGAGTGCTTTGTATACTGACTCTACCACTGATATTGACTCAGCAGGAAATGCGTTTCCAAATGCCTATTCAGACCAAAAGAATGGCAGTGCCAATGCCTATCTTCAATATGAAACGCCTTTGACGGTCAGTAAGCTTAGTTACGGTCAAAGTATCGACAAATCGACTTCTCATGACACCTACTCTATCAATTACCAAGAAGGCAGTCAGTACGATACCACACAAGAGCAAGCACGTTTAGAAACCAGTATCAACGCGCAACCGGGTACTGTAACTGTTGGCGCAGAATGGTTGTCACAAAAGCTAGACGCGTCAGATGTTTTAGTCTATCCACCTTACCCTGACACCACTCCTCCTGTACAGACCCCTTATGACCCTAACGACAGAACGGTCAAAAGTGTCTTTGTTGGTTATCAGCTCGCGGACACTTATTACGACCTACAAGCCAACTATCGCTTAGACGACAACTCTCAGTATGGCAATGAGAGTACCTACAATTTGGGAGCGGCTATACGTCCGTTGGCAGGTATGCGAATTGGCGCCAACTATGCTACAGGTTTTCGTGCCCCAACGTTTAATGACTTATACTGGCCGGGTTTTAGTAACCCCAACCTTAAACCCGAAAGAACGAAAAACACCGAAGTATTCGTTGAATACGCAAATGATGCTCAAACATCACGATTGACAGGCTATTACACCGATGCAGAAGACCTGATTTCTAATGCGGCAAATATCAGTGAAGCGAAAATCAAAGGGTTAAGTTTGACTTCAGACTGGAATATGAACGACTTTATCTTTGGTCTCGGTTATGACTACTTAGATGCAAAAGACAAAACGGCAAATAGCGCCAGCTACGATCAACAGCTTGCCTATCGTCCTAAAAACAGTGGTTTAATTTACGTGGGTTATCAACAACCGATGTTTGATATTCGCCTTGAAGCCAAACATACGGATGATAGAGTCACGGCCGAAAACAATAAACTTGATAGCTATACCTTGCTTAATTTAAGCGGCGCAGTTTATATTAATCCTAATCTTCGCGCTAACTTGCGGGTAGATAATATCACTGATGAAGACTATACGCTTTCAAGCCAGTATGGTAACGTCTATACCACAGAAGGCACCAGCTATTTCGGCTCACTCACCTATAACTGGTTCTAAAAATATTTAGCTTCATAACATAGCATGTATATAAATAATCAAGGCTATCAATCGATGGCCTTTTTTTATGACGCAAGCACTTACGATTTTCCGCAGCCAATAGGTGACAAATTAATCACCATCAATTACAATAACGACCTCCGAGAGGTGTTGCGCCATAATCATCGATTACTGCACTTAAGCTTTATTGCTTTGCAAATCAATCATTATGTTAGGCTCGGTTAACTGTTTATTACCATTTTGGGTTATGAGCAGCGCAAATAACGGCACCTGCGTTTTTATTCTTTTTATCTATTAACTGATAGGAGCATATTATGGACGCAGTGTCTAACACCCCATCTGCCCATACGATCGACCCCTCTTTCACTGACTATAAAGTCGCCGACATCAGCCTTGCTGATTACGGTCGCCGTGAAATCACTTTAGCTGAAGCCGAAATGCCTGCCCTGATGGGTTTGCGTCGTCGCTACGAAGCCGACCAACCGCTTAAAGGCGCAAAAATCGCTGGCTGTATCCACATGACTATTCAGACGGCTGTCCTTATCGAGACGTTAGTTGCGCTCGGTGCGGAAGTACGCTGGACCTCATGTAACATCTTCTCAACTCAAGACCATGCTGCTGCTGCGATTGCTGCTGCTGGTATTTCTGTTTATGCTTGGAAAGGCGAAACCGAAGAAGAGTACGAGTGGTGCTTGCGTCAACAAATCCACGTTGGCGGCGAAGCGTCCGGTCAACTTTGGGATGCAAACTTAATCTTGGACGACGGCGGTGATTTAACCGCTTTGATTCATAATGATTATGCCCAAATGCTTGATAACATCCATGGTATCTCTGAAGAAACTACTACAGGTGTCCATCGTTTGGTTGAAATGCTGGGTAAAGGTACGCTAAAAGTACCGGCTATCAACGTTAACGACGCGGTTACCAAATCTAAAAATGACAACAAATACGGCTGCCGTCATAGCTTAAATGACGCCATCAAACGTGCTACCGATATGTTCCTTGCAGGTCGCCGTGCTTTGGTCATCGGTTATGGTGATGTGGGTAAAGGCTCAACGCAAAGCTTACGTCAAGAAGGCATGATTGTTCGTGTCTCAGAAGTTGATCCTATTTGTGCCATGCAGGCCTGTATGGACGGCTATGAAGTATTGTCACCTTATATCAATGGCGATAACACCGGCGGCGCAGAAAACATCAATACTCGTCTGCTTGAAGATACTGACTTAATTGTTACCACTACCGGTAACTATCACGTTTGTGACAAACATATGCTAGCGGCGCTGAAGCCGGGTGCGGTCGTCTGTAACATCGGTCACTTCGATACCGAAATTGATACGCAGTTTATGCGTGATAACTGGCGCTGGGTTGAGATTAAGCCACAAGTGCATCAAGTATTCCGCTCGGATGACGAAAACGATTATTTGATTTTGCTTGCTGAAGGTCGCTTGGTGAACTTAGGTAACGCTACTGGTCACCCATCGCGCGTGATGGATGGCTCATTTGCTAACCAAGTATTGGCACAAATGTACTTGTTTGAAGAAAAATTCGCTGAGCTGCCAGTCGATGAGCGTTTTGATAATTTATACGTTAAAGTGTTACCGAAAAAACTCGATGAAGAAGTTGCGGCGGCGATGGTTGCTGGTTTTAACGGTACATTGACGAAACTGACTGAAAAACAAGCCGAGTATCTAGGCGTACCTGTCGAAGGTCCGTTTAAGCCTGACGCTTATAAATACTAATAGGAGTCAGACTGTGACTAAGCCTGCTTTCTCCTTTGAGTTTTTCCCAGCCAAAACCGAGCAAGGCCATGAAAAGCTACTCGGTACTTATGATGAGCTCAATAAGCTATCACCTGCGTATTTTTCGGTGACTTACGGGGCTGGCGGTTCAACCCGTGGCCGTACGTTAGATATCGTGCAAGCGTTGTGTGCGCGCGGTGACACGGATATTGCGCCGCATATGTCTTGTATCGGTGATGACAAAAGTCAAATCGCTGAACTACTCGATCTTTATAAAAGTTTGGGCATCACACGCTTGGTTGCCTTGCGTGGTGATTTACCGTCAGGTCAGGTAGGTATGGGTGAGTTACCGTTTGCCTTAGACTTAGTAAAGTTTATCCGCGAACATTCAGGCGATCACTTCCGTATCGAGGTCGCAGCCTACCCTGAGATGCATCCGCAAGCACGTAGCTTTGAGTTTGATGTCGATAATTTGGTGAATAAATATCAAGCGGGCGCCAATGCGTCGATTACCCAGTTTTTCTATAATGCCGATAGCTATCTATATCTGCGTGATACCTTAGAAAAACGCGGTATTGACACGGTAGCGCAGCCTTTGGTCGCTGGCATCATGCCGATTACCAACTCAAGCAATCTCGTACGCTTTGCTGATAGCTGTGGCGCTGATATTCCGCGTTACGTGCGTAAGCGCTTGGCGGATTTTGGCGATGACCGAGCTGCTATCCGAGAGTTCGGCTTTGATGTCGTTTATCGTTTGTGTGAGCGTCTAATCTCTGAGGGCGTACCTGCTATGCATTTTTATAGCATGAATAAGGTTGAGCCAAATAAACGCTTAGTCGAAGCTTTAGGCTTGATTGCTTAAATATTTATCGAATGTATTGCTGAATGACTGGCGTTCTTAGGGGCGCCGGTCTTTTTTGGTATGGGAATTGCATTTATACCAATTTTACTTATGATAATCCCTTTACCCACCCAAATGATATTCTGCTAAGATATTGAAAAATATCATGACTCCCATTATAGGAATAAGTAATTTTGCGACGTTTCTTTTATGCCACTAGTAGCGATAGCAGTGATAAAAATGCCCCAACCTACCCACAACTGAGCACCTTAGCTATCGGTGCTAGCGTCGAGTTGACCGAAAGTATTGTCCATCATTGGTGCCGTGTACTGCGCGCCAATATCGGCGATACAGGTATTTTATTTGACGGTTTTGGCGGTGAATATCAGGTACAGCTCAATAGCATTAGCAAAAAACACGCCACTGCGACGTTACTGGCACACCTAGAAACCGATCGCAATGCCGCTGTCTTGACAAAAATCGGACTGGTGATGAGTCGCGGCGAGCGCATGGATTACGCCATTCAAAAATCCACTGAGCTTGGTGTCACCGCTATTCAACTACTCGCCAGCCACCACGGTGAGGTCAACCTAAAACCTGCGCAAGTGGAGAAAAAGCTGGCACATTGGCAGCAAGTGGCTATTGCTGCTTGTGAGCAATGCGGCCTTAATCGCCCGCCCCTTATTCTCGCGCCATTATCGATTGATGACTGGCTGTCAAATATAGCGGCCAACGAAAACGACAAAGAGATGGCAGTTAGCCCAATCGTCGCTGAGCTAAGTAAAGATGCCTACTATCAAGCATTACAGCAACCAGCAGATTTACGTCTGCAGCTAAGCGTGCCAGCAGCAGGACAACCGCTGATGCCTGAGGCGCTGCCCGTCGTTTTGAAACAACAGACGCCTTATGTTGAATTACTAATCGGACCTGAGGGCGGGCTCAGCGCTGATGAATGCGCCAAAGCTGCTGACGTTGGTTTTGCAGCGTGGCAAATTGGACCAAGGGTGCTGCGTACCGAAACTGCGCCTGTCGTTGCCTTAGCGACATTGGGCTCATTGGCAACCCTGCACACCTTACATATGTAGGCATCAAATTGCCATCGCTACATCGCTACATCGCTACATCGCCATTTATTATTTAATTTGATGTTATGAGTCCTATTATGACCGATTTTACCCCTATGCCAATATCGGATAAACAGCAATTATTGGTCAAGCTGTGCGAGCAATTTGAAGACGCTATCTTTATATTGGACGACAAACTGCGCTATCTATCCGTTAATGCGAACTATGAGCTGATGCTTGGCTATACAGAAAAATTTTTGCTTGGCCGTCCGCTTGGTATCTATGCAGCCGAGTTTTTGTCTGAAGAAGAGCAAGGTGTGCTTAGAAATCTGATTAACAGTTTAGACAGTACAGGATTTTGTGAAATTGATTTTTCGATGGCAAATCGCTATGGCGAAGTACTTGACTGTCATATCACCTATCGCAAAATTTACTTAGAAGACACCCCTTATTACGTTGGTACCATACGTAATATGGCGACGCTGGCTAAAAACAGAAAAAAGGTCGCCCATCTGTTAAATTATGACCAGCTAACTGGACTGCCAAACCGTAAAGTATTTTTAAGTCAAACCAGTGAGTTGTTAATAGAAAGCTACCAAGAAGTGGTGGTCGTGCGTTTTAACATTGACCGTTATCGCAACCTTGCTATCTTATTGGGACCAGATAATATCAACAAACTGGTAGAAAATTTTGTCTTACGTATCACCGAGTTAGAGCTGGACAATTTACGCTGCTTTTCGCATTTTGGCGGTGACGACTTTGCTTTATTATTTGAATGCAACGATGCCAATATGGTTCGCCATCAATTAGACAGTTTAATGCAAATGTGCGAGCGGCCTTTTTTCTTAAATGACAGCATGGCAAAAGAAGCACAAGTCTATTGTCATATTTCGGTTGGGGTCAGCTATTTTCCTGAAAACGGCAATGAGTTCATCGGCTTATTGACCAAAGCCGAAAAAGCGTTGAATTACGTCAAGCAGCAAGGGGGCGATGATGTCTGTTGGTATCATAAATCGATTAACGAGAGGAATGCACACGATATACAGTTAGAGTCTGAGCTTAGGACGGCCAGCAACGAATGTCAATTTGTGCCTTATTACCAACCAAAATTCGCCTTAGATACGGGTGTGATTAGCGGTTTTGAGGCGTTGGTGCGCTGGCAACACCCTACTCGCGGCTTACTAAGACCCGCCGATTTTATGGATGCCATCATTTCTCATAAGTTATCGTTTGAGCTATTTTCACAAATGGCGAACCAAATTGCCAAGCAATTGACCGTTTGGCAAGATTTGGGCTTTGAGCAGCACATCTGTATCAACGCCGATGCGGCCGAGTTTAGCCATCCTGATTTTTTTGACTTGGTCAGTAACTTGTTAGACAGCCATAAACTTGCCGCTCACCAACTGCACATAGAGGTGACCGAATCTTCATTGATACAGCGCCATGCCAATGTCAAAAAACAACTGGATTTACTTAAAGAACTTGGCATCTGCCTGGCGCTCGATGACTTTGGTACAGGTTTTGCCTCGTTAAGCTATTTACAAGAATATCCGTTTGATTTTATCAAAATTGACAAAAGCTTTATCTCTAAGATTACCAATGACCGTACGCAGCGCGCCATTGTTAAAGCGATTTTGGATTTAGCAGAAGCGCTTGATATGCACGTTATCGCCGAAGGTATTGAAAACGAGCAGCAACGCGATTTACTGCTTAGTATGGGTTGTCAGTACGGTCAAGGTTATTGGTTTGGTAAACCGATGACGGCGGACGAGGCCACTAAGATGCTTATGCAGCAACATTTGTCTAAAAACGACCGTCCTTAGGATTATCTATTAAAGCGAGATTTATTAAAGCGATATTGTTTGAATTTTTCTACTATTATTATTAAATAATGCTTAAGTTTTTAGCGTATAAGCTCGATGATATATAGGATGCAACACAGGTTGATGACTTATCAGTATTGTCACCAAACTTGTATATTTGCCAGTGAACGCCTATCTTTTACCAAGAATTTACGAATACAATCATAATTCTTTTTCACTCTTCTCAATTTATTTCATATGATCGGTGTTGTTGTCCGTTATTGATACAGACAAACCCTTTAACAGTAAATAGTTGGCAACTCAGACTATTCATAATAGTCGATGACAGTTGCTGTTTTACTGCCGGTCGCATCCTAAAAAAGGACAGGAAGTTATGCAATATAAAGCGCCCCTACGTGATATCCAATTCGTGATGCATGAGTTACTTGACAGCGAAAGTCACTACAAAACCTTACCAGCGTTCCAAGAAGCGGATCGTGAGTTGATGGACAGTCTGTTTGAGATGGCGGCAAGCTTTGCGGAAAATGAGCTGTCACCATTGAACCAAAGCGGCGACGCGGAAGGCTGTCATTTTGACAACGGCACTGTTACCACGCCAAAAGGCTTTAAAGAAGCGTATAAAGCTTATTGTGAGCTTGGCTTCCCAGCCTTGTCTGCTGAAGAAGCATTCGGCGGTCAAAACATGCCGTTCTCATTATCAACAGTTATCAATGAGATGGTTGGCACGGCGAACTGGTCATTTTCTATGTATCCTGGCCTATCACATGGCGCGATTCAAACCATCGAGCACCATGGTACTGAAGAGCAAAAACAAACTTACCTTGAAAAAATGGTCACCGGCGAATGGTCAGGTACTATGTGCTTGACTGAAGCGCATGCGGGTTCTGACTTGGGTATTATCCGCACCAAAGCTGAGCCAAACGATGACGGCACTTATAGCATCACTGGTCAAAAAATCTTTATCTCAGCGGGCGAGCATGACCTAACCGACAATATCATTCATATCGTCCTAGCCCGTCTACCAGGCGCGCCTGCTGGCACTAAAGGCATCTCGCTGTTTATCGTGCCTAAAGTCATGGTCAACGCAGACAGCAGCCTTGGCGAAAACAACAACGTCGTTTGTGGTTCTATCGAGCACAAAATGGGTATCAAAGCGTCAGCGACTTGCGTGATGAACTTTGATGGCGCAACTGGTTATTTGATTGGCCCAGAAAACCGCGGTCTACAGTGCATGTTTACCTTTATGAACGTGGCCCGTATCGGTACCGCCGTTCAAGGTTTAACGGCAGCAGAATATGCGTTCCAAGGCTCATTAACCTATGCCAAAGACCGCTTAGCGATGCGTTCATTATCAGGGGCAAAAGCACCAGAAAAAGTCGCTGATCCTATCATCGTTCACCCAGCCGTTCGTAACATGCTATTGACCGAAAAAGCCTTTGCTGAAGGCGGTCGTGCCCTCGTTTATTACCTCTCACACTTTGCGGATACTGTTGCAAAAGGCGAAGGCGATGATCTTAAATTTGCTGACCAAATGCTGTCACTATTGACACCGATTGCTAAAGCATTCTTGACTGAAACTGGTCTAGAAGCGGCTAACCATGGCGTACAGGTTTATGGCGGCCACGGCTTTATCAGCGAATGGGGCATGGAGCAAAACGTCCGTGATACCCGTATTGCTTGCCTCTACGAAGGTACCACTGAAATCCAAGCGCTTGACCTACTCGGCCGTAAAGTATTGGGCTCACAAGGTAAAATGCTGGCCAACTTTGTCAAAGTTATCCAAACTTTCTGCGAAGAAAACAAAGACAACGATCAAATGGGTCAATTTATCCGCCCACTTGCCAAACACGTCAAAGAATGGGGCGATTTGACCGCGCGTATTGGCATGCAAGCGACTGAAAACCCAGATGCAGTTGGCGGTGCGGCTGTTGACTACTTATACTTTAGCGGTTATGTCACGCTAGCTTATTTATGGGCGCGTATGGCATTGGTCGCGCAAACTGCATTGACTGACGGCACTGGCGAAAAAGCCTTTTACGATGCCAAAATCAAAACAGCACAATTCTACTTTGCAAAATTATTGCCGCGTACTACCACGCACGTACAGCGCATCAGCACAGGTGTTGAGCCGTACATGACCATGGACGTTGATCAATTTGCGTTTTAATGTATAGAACGTTGCAAGTGTAGTATCTATTTTAATAAGCAGTTCCTATCGGCAACATACTTAGGTGTGTTGCCGATTTTCTTAGCGGCTTTATTGCTAATAGTTTTTGGTGGACGCACAATTCACGAAGAAAACCACCCGGCGTTACGCTAATTTGCTAAACTTTAACTATCTATGTTTAAGCTACACTCACAAGAAAATTGAACGCTTTGCCCTACTCACTTTTATTTATTTAAACCAAAGGAATGTTTATGGCTGTTTATAATGCCCCTCTTAACGACATGCGCTTTATCCTAAACGACGTATTTAAGGCGCCTGAATTTTGGCAAAACAACGAAAACCTTGCTCATGTCGATATGGAAACTGTCGATATGATTTTGGAAGAAATGGCAAAACTGTCAAAAAACGTCTTATTACCTATCAACCGTAGTGGCGATGAAGAAGGCGCAACCTTTGAAGGTAATGGCGTTGTCACCACCCCTACTGGCTTCAAAGACGCCTATAAGCAGTATGCCGAATCAGGTTGGGTTGGCTTAAGTGGTAATTCTGAATACGGCGGTCAAGGTTTCCCAAAAATGGTCACTATGTTGACCGAAGAGATGGTATTTACCGCCAACCAAGCATTTGCTCTATATCCAAACCTAACCGTAGGCGCAACGCTTTGCTTAAATGCGGCGGCGTCTGAAGAGCAAAAGCAAACTTACTTAGAGAAAATGTACAACGGTGAATGGTCGGGTACTATGTGCTTGACTGAGCCGCATGCTGGTACTGACTTAGGTATTATCAAAACCAAAGCAGTACCAAACGATGATGGTAGCTATAACATCTCTGGTACCAAAATCTTTATCACCGGCGGTGAGCATGACCTCACAGAAAATATCATTCATTTGGTATTGGCAAAAACCCCGAATGCGCCAGAAGGTTCAAAGGGTATTTCGCTGTTTGTGGTACCAAAATTCTTGGTTAATGAAGATGGCAGCTTGGGCGAGCGCAATACGTTGGCGGTTGGCTCTATCGAGCATAAAATGGGTATCAAAGCCTCTGCGACTTGCGTGATGAACTTTGATAATGCCAAAGGCTGGATGGTTGGCGCAGAAAACACCGGTCTGTCTTCAATGTTCATCATGATGAACTATGAGCGCGTGACCATGGGTCTACAAGGCTTGGGTGGTTCTGAGCTTGCTTATCAAAATGCGGCGCTATATGCCAATGACCGTGGTCAAGGCCGTAGCGATACCCAAATTCAAAGCCCAGAAAAACCTGCTGACGCCATCATTTATCATGCCGACGTACGCCGTATGCTGTTAAATGCCAAAGCCAACACCGAAGCGTCACGTTGTTTTGCGATGTACGTCGCCAAAAACCTAGACCAAGAGAAATTTAGTACCGATCCTGAAGCCGCTCAAGCAGCCGCTGCACGCGTTGCCTTACTGACGCCAGTTGCTAAAGCTTTCTTAACCGATAAAGCGTTAGAAGCAACCATTGATTGTCAGCAAGTATTCGGCGGTCACGGCTATATCCGCGAATGGGGTATGGAGCAAATCGTCCGTGATACCCGTATTGCTCAGATTTATGAAGGCACCAATGGTATCCAAGCGCTTGACCTACTAGGTCGTAAAGTGGCAAAAAATAACGGCAAATATGTCACCCATTTCTTAGGTGAGATTCGTGATTTTGTCAATAATATGCAAGCGGATCATGGTATCAAGCAAGCAACGCTAAACGCTGCTGATACGATTGAAGAGTTAACCACTACAGTACTTAGCAATATTGGCGCACGTAAGAGTGAAATTAATGGCTGTGCCGTTGATTACATGCATGCGTTTGGCTACCTTGCCTACTCATATATGTTTGCACTCATGGTCGAAGCTGCGAATGGTAAAGAAGGTGAGTTCTACACCAATAAAGCCAAGCTTGCCGATTATTTCGTTGGTCGTATCTTGCCACGTATCGACGCTCACGCGCAGATGGTAAAAGCTGGCAGTGATCCAATGATGAACTTTGATCTTAGTTACTTTGATGTACCTGCTAGCTAATTGTTTACTTTTATAATAAAGTAAGCCATACCGTACAACGATAAAAGGGACAGTCACGCTACTGTCCCTTTTTTTGCCAAAAATATTGTGGCAGCCATTAAAGAAATTAGACGAATTAAAGAAAGAAGAGAAATCAGCATAGTAAAGGTCAGAATAACTGTTAACAAAATAATTAAGCGCCGAGAGATGGTTACGATTAAAATAACGCAGAGCTAAGCGCATTAACTTTAATAAGGGTTTTTAGTTTTAAACAGTAAAGTGATGCATTGGCACGCTAAAAATTAACACTCAAAAACTCCCCTCACTTATTGCAATATTGATAAACACAGCATTTGCTAAAAAAAATATCTCCTTGCCCATACTCAATAATAACAATGATTGAAATAACTACCATAAGGGATGCAATGTGTCAGAAATAAAACACATTTTACAACAGATTACTGCCTTAAGTGATGTGCCAGATCCTGCGGTACTCAAGCGCTTAATCGATGAGCTACGTGTCAGCGACAAAGAGCCGGCATTAGCCAATCAAAAGATGCAAGATTTGATTGATATTTTACGTCAGCATCCAGAATACGCCGATGGACTGTCAAGCTTCGTTTTAAAACTCATCATTGAATATCGCCAAATTGCGTTATATACCGATACGGGCATCATGTCAGATCAAGGCTTTTTTAATAGTCTGCGGCGCCTTATCGGTCATCGTTTTTTGCCCTTGTTGCCACAAGAAGATTCCGTCATAGAATTGGTCGGTTATTTATTTGACAGACGCTCGGATGAGCGCTGGCTTGCCAATATTGACAAAGACAAATGGGATGAGATGGTCGGCCTACTCAAGGTCAATGAGCAGCATTTAAATTTGGTCGCAACGGCAAAAAACAGTATCTTAAACGCGATTATCATTTTATCGTATCGGATTAGCGGCATCGGCTTGCATCCAGATTTGATGGAATTTTATCCGCAAATGCTCAATTACTCGGCGTCATTTGTGGCACAAAATCAAGAAGCTGTGCTGTACGTCAATCAATACCGAGAAGCGCATGAGCTCGACACTCTAACCGATATTATCCCTGACAAAGCGGTCGATCCTGCGCCATTACTAGTAATGATTGAGCAATGTGAAGATATCGTTGCCACTATCCGTAAACGTATCTATAAAACGGGTATTTCAATCCGCCTAACCAACATGATGCTGCGCTTGGATCAAAGCCTACAACGGATGCGCATTTTAACTGAGCTGGTAGCAGATAACTATGATAAGCGTGATCAGGCTATTATTGAGCTCATTCAAGCGCTGATTACGAGTGCCAGTCGCCGCTATAGTATTGGTTATTTGATTGATAATAATACCAAGCTGCTATCGCGCAAAGTTACCGAAAACGCCAGCCGCGTCGGTGAGCATTATATTAGTACCGACAAGGCTGGCTACCAGAAAATGTTTAAAAAAGCTTCCATCGGTGGCTTTATCATTGCTTTTATGGCAACTACTAAGATACTGGCCTACCATCTGGCGCTGGCGCCGATGGGACGCGCCTTTATCAATAGTATGATTTATGGTTTAGGCTTTGTATTTATTCACATCGTCCACGGTACGGTCGCTACCAAACAGCCGGCTATGACAGCAGCGGCAATCGCCTCTACAATCTCTGATGGTTCTGGTAAGAAATCGCACCAATTAAACAAGTTATCAGAGCTGGTGGTCGATATTTTACGTACCCAGTTTGTTGCGATTATGGGTAACGTCATGTTGGCCATACCCGTTGCCCTGATTATCTCGTTTGCGTGGTTACAGTATACTGGTACTCCGATGATCAATACTGACAAAGCCGCACACTTATTGCATGACCTTGACCCTTTTCATTCCTTAGCGCTTCCTCATGCGGCTATCGCTGGCGTGTATTTATTTTTAGCCGGTCTTATCGCAGGTTACTATGATAATCTGGCGGTTTATAATCAGATCGGCGCCCGAATTCAGCGTCATAAGCTTTTGCAATACTTATTACCCAAAGCTTGGCTTCAGCGTTTAGGCGGCTTTATCGAAGCCAATCTCGGCGCCATTATGGGCAACTTTTTATTCGGGGTGTTCTTAGGCAGTACGGCTACCATAGGCTTTATATTTGGCTTACCGATTGACATACGTCATATCGCTTTTGCCTCGGCGAATCTGGCGCATGGGTTATTTCACATACCTGCCAATCAATGGGATTGGACGGTTTTTTTCATCTCTATCTTGGGCGTAGCCCTTATCGGTATGGTCAACCTCATGGTCAGTTTTTCGCTGGCATTGTTTGTCGCCCTGCGCTCTAAAGAAGTCAAGTTTATGGAATGGAGCCGTTTAACCAAGCAGCTTTTTAGTCATATGCTAACCCACCCGTCCGACTTTTTTTGGCCACGTGACAAACCTATGAAATACGCTCGTATCGATAGCCAAGGTCATATGATTTTTGATGATACCAATGCTCATAAAGGCGGACAGACCATACCGCATAACTATGTGGTACGCCGTTTATCTGACGTCAAAATTCTGCCCAAATCTAAGCAAAAAAGCATGCAAAATGAGCAGGCGATTACTGATATAGATTATGATAATAACATATCGGATAGTCATGCTGACGCGGCGCTGAAAAGTCGAGAAACGCACAGTACTACTAAGCCAGTAAGCGCCAAAAAAACGATTGACCTCGATGATGGACTAATAGATGAGGAGCTAAATAGCGTCCCTTATAGTAATGACATCCAATACGATAAGTCGTATAAAGACGACGACAGCAATCCTGATAGTAAAGCTGCTGGCGATGCCAAAACGCCCTTGCCTAAACCGAAAAAACCACCAAACCTACCCAGTTAAGGGGACGGTGTTGGTGGCTTAAATAGCAGCTTAACTAACGGTTTTTTTGATTTACGAATTAAGTGATAAATTAGTTTTTTACAGATTTTATCTCAGACAATATAGTCAAAATAACCTAAAAACGCTACGGTATTGCTGATATCAATTTTTTGTAGCCACTGTCTGCGCAGGTACAGCAAGCAAGAAAAATTGATATCAGCAGTGCGTGATGTATCGATATTACTTTTCACTCACTATAGCATATAAAGTGGCATGACTATTGTTCTGTTGGCTCTTCTGTTGGTGCTATACAGTGAGCACTTGAGGTGATGGCTTTACCGTCGCCCAAGCGATAAGCAAATAAATAATTACCCCAAACACAGCCACCATCAAGCGCACGCGCATGCGGTAAATCAACCTCAGCTTTAAGCGCCGCCCAATGACCAAATAAAATCTTGCGTGCACGTGGTACTTGCCATTCAAACCAAGGCAAAAAATCTTTTGGCATGGGCTCATCTAATCCTGCTGAAAAATCAAATTCGAGCGTGCCATCTTGTTTGCATAAGCGCATACGGGTGAAATAATTGGCAATCGCTCGCATTTTGGTATAGCCATGAATGTCTGCATGCCATTCATCGGCAGTTTTGCTATATAGATTCGGCAATAAGCGATCAAGCTGTTCTAAGCTGCCTTTTAGTTGGGCCTCTAACTGCTGTGCATATTTCGCCGCCGCCTTAATCGTCCAATGCGGTGGGATACCTGCATGTACCAATACCGTCTGCTCATCAGGATAAGCCAGTAGTGGCTGATGGCGTAGCCATTCTAACAATTCATCGCAATCATCGGCAGCAAAGATAGGTGCGGTTTTGTCTTTTTTCTTGAGCGCTGTTGCCCCGCGCCAAACCGCAATTAAATTGATATCGTGATTACCCAATACCGTTGCTGCAGCCCCTTGTTCACATAGTGCTTTGACATGACGTAGGGTACTTAACGAATCTTCACCGCGTGCTACCAAGTCACCTGCGAACCATAACTTATCTTGCGCTGGGTCAAAATCTAAAGTTTCAAGTAATTGCAGGTAGGCCGCATAGCAACCTTGCAAATCACCGATGACATATTGATGGCGAAAACTCATAAACCCTCTATCATTTTTGTTTGATAAATTAAGCTTCTAATAAATTAAGACGCTAAGTGACGCGCTTGATTGCTCAAATTGACAAAATCTTTCACACTTAACACTTCCGGACGCGCTTGTGGATCGATGTCGCAAGCGGCGAAATCGGCTTCGCTCAGCGTCGGCAATAACGTAGAATTTTTAAAAATAGCGCGTAGTGTCTTACGGCGATGGTTAAAGGTCTCACGTACCACAAGTGCGAAATATTCCTCATCTTCTGCTACGATTGGTTTATTGATATGCGGCGTCAAGCGAAAAACCGCACTGGTGACTTTTGGCGGCGGATTAAAGGCGCCGCGCGGTACGGTCAATAAATAATCGGTATCGCAATGGTATTGCATGATGACCGATAGACGACCATAGGTTTTGCTGCCAACGTCAGCGGTGATACGCTCAACCACTTCTTTTTGCAACATAAAGTGCATGTCTTGAATGACATCGGCATAACTGAGCAAATGAAACAGTATCGGCGTAGAAATATTATACGGTAGATTGCCCACCACGCGCAGCTTACCGCGCTCAGGACTATATAGTTCACGATAATCAACATGCATGGCATTGTCTTTGATAATCGTAAAGTTTGGATGGCTGTTAGCCCCAATACGAATGCGCAAACTATCTGCCAAGTCACGATCCAGCTCGACCACGGTCATCGCATCGACTTCTGCTAATAGCGGCTCTGTTAGCGCGCCCATACCGGGTCCAATCTCAATTAAATTATCATCACTCTCTAAACGAATGCTCTCAACAATCTCACGAATAACACTACGGTCATGTAAGAAGTTTTGACCAAAGCGTTTACGCGGTTGGTGTTTGGCAGCGCGTAGGCTGTTAGAAATAGATTGAGCATCAAACGTAGTTTTGGACATAAAAAGGTCTTAATCGATAAAAGATAAATGGGCTATAGCGCTATGGCAGCAATGTGCTGGATTTATATGCGCTTTTATTTGCTGGCTTTGTAATACGAAATTATAGCACAGCTCATAATTACACTGTATTCTTGAGACATTTTATTAATAAACTACCCATACCTTATCACAACCGACACATTGCTTTTTTTGTTCTAAAATCGTTTATTATAACGACGATTATGAGAATAAGCATGGTACCCTAGTGAGGACTTGAATGTTTGGCTGTGGGCTAACGATATCAACGTTTTAACTAGCTGAAATAGTCACAGTGTACTTCATGGTGTACTTATCATATATATTCTGTTCGTGATCTGTGCGCTATAAAGGCTTCGAACGCGAAAAATAGCCTCCATAATGAAAAAAGCGATAGCGTATTTCACCATTATCAAGCTATACAATCGATATAGAGTAGTATAAGAAAAAAATCCAATCTTGCCAAAGATAACTAGCCACTACTATTTTTTAGACTTTGTAATGGCATAGTATCCCTACAGCAACATATTCAAATATGCTATCAACTCATTATCAATAAGAGTCCTATTTGCAATATTTATATTGCAAATAGGATTTTCAGGTGTTGTTCATACTGCGCAATATCATGATCAATGGTCGGATTCTTAATGGCATCATTCACCATGAATGTTGGCATTGGCTCCATTCCTAGAAACTGATATGCCTTATGAGTAGCGATATATACGCCATCAACGCCAACACCTTCAAAGAACTGCTCGGGATCAGTGAATGCTTCTGTAGGTGCATTCCAAGTTACTGAAAGCATATACTGTTTACCTTGCAGCAGACCACCAGAACCATATTTATCTTCTGAGTTTTGACGAGAACGTCCATCACTTTGATAGAGACTGCCATGACCAATGGTGAAAATCTCATCAATATATTTTTTGACTGTCCATGGCACACCCATCCACCAAGCAGGAGCTTGTTGAATGATGATATCTGCCCACAGCCATTTTGCAATTTCATCCTCAATGTCATAACCTGCATCAATGTTGGTCACTTTTACGTCGTGACCTAAACTGAGTAATTGTTGCTCAGCGATATTGGTCAGGGTGTCATTGAGCTCACCTGTTGAATGAGCAAAACGTTTGCTACCATTTAATATCAATATTTTTTTCATTATCAGCTGCCTTGTACAAATTAGATAGATGGATCCCAAATAGGTGCCAAACCTTCAGGGTTGACTTCACGACTATTGGTATCGAGTTGGTCAATTTTCATTAATTGCTCATCGCTCAATGTGATGCCTTGTGCTGCTAAGTTGCTCGCTAGGTTTTCTCTTTTAGTTGAAGAGGGAATCACAGCGTAGCCCTTAGCGAGTGCCCACGCTAAGATCACCTGTGCTGGTGTCTGTTGATTGTGATTGGCTATTTCTTGAATGATAGGATCTTTTAAAGCTTTGCCATATGCCAGTGTCATATATGAAGTCACGTTAATACCTTGCTGCTTCATAAAACTTACCAAGCGGCGATTTTGTAGATAAGGGCTTAACTCTATTTGATTGGTCTCAATGTTTTCAGCGCCTATTACTGCTATAGCTCGTTTTAACAAATCAATATTGAAGTTAGAAACCCCTATTTTTTTGGTGAGGCCTAATTTTTTTGCTTCGAGTAAAGCTGTCATATACTCTTCGACAGCTACTGGGCTTGAAGGCGCTGGCCAGTGGATCAATGTCAAATCTACAGCATCGACATTTAATTTTTTTAAGCTGGCTTTTAAGCTAGGAATGAGCTTTTCTTTTGATAAGTTATCAACCCAAATCTTAGTGGTTAGATATATTGAGTCAGAAGATATACCGCTATTTTTGATAGCAATACCGATAGCCTCTTCGTTATCGTATGCTTGCGCCGTATCTATCGTTCGATATCCTAAATCTAAGGCGTTTGTCACAGAGTGTATAACCGTATCACCTTGTAATCTAAAGGTACCTAAACCGAATTTTGGTAGTGTCATATGCTTTACCTATATTTTATCTATGAAAGTTATCGTTGGATTGGCAATCATTATATAGACGCTTATAATTGATAAGAAGGCACAAAAAATCAAAATACTCTTGCATAAGGATCAATAATGAAAGTTACGATTAATGAGCTTGATACTTTTGTTAGTATTGTTGATGAGGGCACAATCAGTCAGGCCGCTGAACACTTAGGGGTTACGGTTTCAGCAGTAAGCAGAGCGTTATCAAGGTTAGAAAAGAAACTAAATACCTCACTATTTAGGCGCACAACACGGCGTTTGGAGCTGACACAGGAGGGTGAAAAATATCTGGAACGTGTGCGGAGTATTCTCAGTGACTTAGAAGATGCGGGAGATATGATGGTGAAGAATAAAGAGGTGCCATCTGGTAAGTTGCGTATTGATGCAGCTACTCCTTTTATGTTGCATGTGATTGCACCATTGATCGATAAATATAGTAATGCTTACCCACAAATCGATATCGAGTTGGTCAGTAATGAAAGTTTAGTAGATTTATTAGAAGCACGCACAGATGTGGCCGTTCGTATCGGCGAACTAAAAGATTCTTCATTGAGTGCCACACCACTAGGCTTAAGTCAGATTCGTATTTTAGCCAGTCCTGTTTATTTGAAAAAACACGGCACGCCTAAAATTGTGGAAGACTTGGTCCATCATCAGTTATTAGGTTTTAATTCATTGGAGAAATTAAATGATTGGCCTATCTACGATGCTGCTAATAATTTATTTCATATTCATACGAATATAAAAGCGGATAGTGGCGAGACGCTAAGACAGCTTGCTTTATGCGGGATCGGTATAGTGTGTTTGTCTGATTTTATGACTTATCAAGATATCCAAAAAGGAGATTTGATTCAGCTATTTGAGTCTAGTACGATCAAAATGCAACAGCCTATTAATCTGGTTTACTACAAAAATAGAAAGTTGTCAGAACGTGTTAGCTCATTTATTGAGTTTTTGAAGGCGGAAGTGACGCTTTAAGATGAGTAAAAAATAGAATGATAAAAAATGCTTCAGGCCGTATGCTGCACTGATAGTTATTTATTCAACTAAGACTTGAATAAGGTATACCCCAAGGGAACCACCTATTTCACCCTTCAAACCTATTAACAGACCACTTATAACAGACTGGTATAATAGAACCACTTATATTAGACCGTGTTTGATGATTCATAAATAGCCGTTATTCACAACAAAGTTACCCAGTACTGCGTGACAAATGCCGCTAAGGTACCGACTTATGCAAGAGATCTATCAATAAGCGATTCATCTGCCATCTCATTAGCCATCAGGAGTGCTTGGTATAAGCTGGTTGCACTTGCGCCGCCGCGCCCTGCTAAATCAAGCGCCGTACCATGATCAACTGAGGTACGAATATAGGGCAGCCCCAAGGTAAGATTGACTGTATCGCCAAAGCCGTGCGATTTGAGCACTGGTAAACCTTGGTCATGATACATAGCAATGACCGCGTCACAGTTGGCTAAATGTCTTGGGGTAAATAAGGTATCCGCTGGCATTGCTTCTGATATATCGACGCCTACGTCGATAAACTCACGCAATACGGGATTGATAATCTCAATCTCTTCAACGCCCAAATGACCGCCCTCACCTGCATGCGGATTGAGACCGCAAACCAAAATACGTGGCTGTGTTAAACCAAACTTCTCTCTCATATCATCAATGACAATTTGTACCGTTTGGCGTACATTATCAGCGGTGATAGCCGCAGGTATGTCTTTTAATGCTAAATGCGTGGTGACAAGCGCCACTTTCATGGCTTGATTGGCGAGCATCATCACGACTTTCTCACAGCCACTTTGCTGCATAAAAAACTCGGTATGACCGCTAAACATGGTGCCATCGAGCAGTTTAATATCAGCATCTATTAAGGCAGATTTTTGCAATGGCCCTGTGACGATGGCAGCGACTGTTTTATTAGTCGCTAACTGATGGGCGATGTCCAATTGTTTGGCAACCATGGCCGAATTGCGAGTATTAATTTTTCCGCAGACAACGGCTTCAGCACAAGGCGTATTTAACAAAATGAACGCATTATCATCATTGTCATCCGTAATTTGCTGTGACATCTGCTCTAAAAAGTCATCGGCTGCGATGTCTAAATCGACAATTTGCCAAAATGGACAGCTCTCGAGCACGCCTGCTGTTACCAGCATATCAGCGCGCTTTTGCATTGCGGTGCTATCGGCAGTAACCCAGATTGGACGCTTAAAATCGTGCAATTTACCCTCAGCTGCTAATAGCAGCACGATATCCATACCAATGCCAGCAGGCTCACCGGTTGTGATTAATAATGGTAGTCTTTTTTGCATAGTAAAATATCCTATTTCGACATTAAGAATATGATTTTATTGTATTTATTATTACGAAAACGAGCGTTCAAGAGGTTTTAAGGTGACGCAAATTTTATATCATAGCAGATAGCATTTTTATAGATAGTTACTGATAGCAGCCGAAAAAACGCTAGAATGTGTTAAACTTTCGCCTTTCATTGTAGCATTTACCAGCAAGCGCTGAGACCACCTTTTGGTACTTCTCTCGTAGAGCTATGTCGCGCTTGCTTGACCGTATCACTCCTAAAATAAATACTGATAGCAAATAGCTATTTATACTCTTATATAATTAATTTTATACCGACTTTTGAAACTGACTTTTAAGACACTGGGCACCCATGGCAGACAACGAAAAAACCGACGACTTACTCAATCAGACACCGCCGCACAATATCGATATTGAAAAGGCCTTGCTGGCGTCTTTGATGAGCATCGAAGAGGCATACGATAAGATTGCAGATATCGTCACCAAAGACGATTTTTATGCGGGGCGTCACCAGTATATTTTTGATGCAATTGCGCATTTGGCAGCGGTCAACGAGCCTTACGATACGGTAATGGTGCATGATTGGTTGGAAGCACAAAAATTGCTTAAAGGTGCCGGCGGTGACAGCTATTTGGCCGATATTTTGAGCCAAAGTCCTGCCACTTTGTTTAACCTCACTGCTTATGCACAGCGCGTGCGTGAGCTGTCGACCTTACGTCAGCTCATTACCACGGGCAATGACATGCTGACCCTTGCCTATAATCCTAAAGACCAAACGGTAAGCGATATCTTGGACAATGTTGAGGCAAAAATATTTAGTATCAATGAGCAGCATAATAAACGCGCAGAGCAACGCGGTCCCGTTGGTATTACCTCAGTATTGACCAATGTCATTGATAAGATTCAAGAGCTAAAGTCTAATCCTGACGGCATGATAGGTTTACAAACGCCATTCGTCGAGCTAAATAACAAAACCCAAGGCTTACAAGCGGGCGATTTAATCATTGTAGCGGCGCGTCCGTCTATGGGTAAAACCACCTTTGCTATGAACTTAGCAGAAGGCGTTTTGTTTAATGAAGATTTGCCCGTGGTGGTATTTTCGATGGAAATGCCAGCGGAGTCCATCGTCATGCGTTTGCTTTCATCTTGGGGTGCGATTAATCAGACGCACTTGCGCTCTGGGCAAATGAATGAAGATGAATGGGCAAAAATGATGAATGCCATTCAGCATTTGCAATCTAAGCATTTATATATCGATGACAGTACCGCCCTGCCGCCCTCTGAGCTGCGTTCGCGCTGTCGCCGTATTGCCAAAAATCATGATGGTAAACTTGGCGCTATCGTCGTCGATTACCTACAGCTAATGAAAGTACCTAGTCTTGACGGCAACCGTGTGGGCGAAATCTCGGAAATTTCTCGGAGTTTAAAAGCCTTGGCTCGTGAGCTTGAATGTCCGGTTATTGCGCTGTCCCAGCTTAACCGCAGTCTAGAAAACCGTCCAAATAAGCGCCCTATCATGTCGGATTTGCGTGAATCGGGGGCGATCGAGCAGGATGCCGATTTGATTATGTTTATTTATCGCGATGAGGTTTATAATGAAAACTCAGACCACAAAGGTGTGGCTGAAATCATCATCGGTAAACAGCGTAACGGCCCTATCGGCACCGTCCGCTTAGGCTTTGAAGGGCAATTTACCCGCTTTATTAACCTGACACCAGAATACTATCAAAACGTCAGCTTTGAGAATGATGAATAATCGGCTGACTAAACAATACATATAATAAGCTTTAACTTTAAAACGACTATGAATAAAACTAGCCAGTGCGTCATCAGCCAAATTGATGACGCACTGGCTTTATTGCTTTACCCCATTATTAATAACATCATTTGTTTAATGAAATCGTTTTACTAATAAAAATAACTTTGTCAATAAAGAAGGCAATTATGCGCACTATCACAATTAATCCAGCCGCCATTACTCATAATTTGGCACAAGTTAAAAAACTGGCACCGACGGCTAAAGTTCTTGCTATGGTCAAGGCCAATGCTTATGGTCATGGCGTCGCTGCTGTCTTACCAGCATTGCAACAAGGCGAGCAACAGGCTGATGGTATCGGCGTTGCAACCTTGATAGAAGCCTTGGAAGCGCGACAACTTGGCTGGGATAAAACCATTGGTCTGATTGAAGGCGCATTTACCGCCGATGAATGGCAGCTAGCGATAGAGCATGATATCAGCTGCGTGATTCATCATGAGCCGCAATTAATATGGGCATTAGAAAAAACCCCACCGACTACCAGCGCCACTCGAGTGGTTTGGCTAAAATATAATACTGGCATGAACCGCTTAGGCTTTAATGACCAAACGCTGATTCCAGCCGCCAAACGTTTGCATAAAGCCGGTTATCAGCTGATTTTAACCACTCACTTTGCCAATGCCGACGACCGCGCTCATCCTCTAAATGCCATTCAAATCCAGCGCTTTAACGACATGCTGCAGACTTTACGAGAAACGGTGAGCAGCGATGTAAAAGGCTCATTGTGCAACTCAGCGGGTATCGTCAATTTCCCCGAGCATCATCACGATTGGGTACGTCCGGGCATCATGCTCTACGGCAGTACGCCTGTCATTGACAAAAGTGCGCGTGATTTGGACTTACAGCCATCAATGGAATTTAGCGCCCAAATCATCACGCTACAAACAGTCAACGCAGGTGACGGCATTGGTTATGGCAGCCGCTGGACTGCTGGGAAAGATACCAGAACGGCGTTAGTCAGCATCGGTTATGGTGACGGCTATCCACGCGTGGTGAGTGCTGATGCCTATGTTTCTGTTATTGACGATACCAACAACCAAAGCTACCCATGTGCGGTCATCGGACGCGTAGCCATGGATATGATTGTCATTGATGTCAGCGCTGTGCCAAACAGCGTGGCGTTAAATAGTAAAGTATTGCTATGGGGTGATGCGCCGCATGTCGATGAAGTCGCCGCCAATGCAGAAACCATTAGCTATGAGCTGCTATGCCGCCTAAGCGCGCGCCCTACTCGAAACATAACAGAATCCTAATCGTTAGATATGAACATCATGACAGTTTGCCAGATAAAAGAGACAGCGCCAAATCATGGCAAATTGAACATTTACATTAAGCCCAATTGCGCTATACTAAAAGTTTGTTGTCACCACAGTATACGCACTGACGCGATATGATTACTGACTGACAACGTAACATTTTTATCGATTTTTCATCGATTGTGATCGACTGCTAGGATTACTATGAGTTTGCGCCATTTTTTGACCCTATCTGATTTAACCAAACAAGAACTAGAAAACCTCATCAAACGCGCTTGTGAATTGCGCAAAATGCAACATGCCGGCGAGATCTATCAGCCGTTTGTTGGGCGCACGCTTGGCATGATATTTGAGAAATCATCCACCCGTACGCGTATCTCATTTGAGACGGGCATGGGACAATTTGGCGGCAGCGCTATCTTTTTGTCGCCAAATGACACCCAGCTTGGGCGCGGTGAGCCGCTAGAAGATTCGGCGCGTGTTATCTCAAGCATGGTCGATATCATTATGATTCGTACCTTTGGGCACGAAAAAGTTGAAACCTTTGCGGAATACTCTAGTGTACCGATTATCAACGCGCTCACTGACGAATTTCATCCCTGCCAGCTGCTTGCTGATATGCAAACGTATTATGAGCATCGCGGCAGTATCGAAAACAAAATCGTTACTTGGGTTGGCGATGGCAACAATATGTGCGCCTCCTACATGCAAGCGGCCAATCAGTTTGGCTTTGAGCTGCGTGTTGCTGCCCCTTATGGATTTGAGCCTGACCCTGAGCTGATGGAGCGCTTCTCACATTGCGTGAGCTTGGTCGAAGATGTCCAAGATGCGGCAAAAGATTCAAACTTAATCGTCACCGATGTTTGGGCAAGCATGGGGCAAGAGTCTGAACAAAACACTCGCGCACGCCGTTTTGCGCCCTATCAAGTCACGCCATCACTGCTTGATAAAGCTGACCCCGAAGTGGTATTTATGCATTGCTTGCCTGCGCATCGCGGCGAAGAAATCTCTCACGATATGCTCGATGATCCGCGTTCAGTGGTTTGGGACGAAGCTGAAAACCGCTTACATGCGCAAAAAGCCTTAATGGAGTTTTTATTAAAAGACAAAATTAAGCTACCTGCCTAAAAATAGGTTGTTAAAAACATATGGTGATATTTTGCTAAACCAGCAAGCAGCAGATGAACAGATACGAAAAAGGCAGCGCATATTTTAATGCGCTGCCTTTTTATTGTTTATGACTTTATTTAGCGATAAGTTATAGCATTAAATTCTATCAATAATGCATTAACGCGTCAAAGTTGTCACCCCATCACTGCCCGCTCTAAGCAACACATCGGCTTGATTGGCAGCAAAAATACCATTACAGACCACGCCAACGATATTATTTAACTCTTGTTCGAACGCCAATGGATTACTGACATCCAAATCATAGGTGTCTAAAATCACATTACCATAATCGGTGACAAAATCTTCACGATAAACCGGCTCACCGCCCAAACGGGCTAATTGCCTTGCTACATACGAGCGCGCTTGTGGCAGTACTTCTATCGGTACGGGAAATTCGCGCCCCAAGCATTGCACACTTTTGCTTTCATCAACCATACAGACAAACTTGTTGGAAGCCGCAGCGACGATTTTTTCACGTGTGAGCGCACCGCCACCCCCTTTAATCAATTGCAAATGTTCATTTACCTCGTCAGCGCCATCGATATAGACATCAAGCTGACCGGCAAAGTTTAAATCGACGATGTCGATACCCAAGGCGCGTAGTTTATCTTCGGTGACCTGTGAGCTTGCGACCGCGCCAGCAAGCCTTAACGTCGGCAATAACTCAATCAAACAATTTACCGTACTGCCTGTCCCTACGCCAAGTATCATGTCATCTTCGATATAGCGGAGGGCAGCTTTGGCTGCGGCTTGCTTTTGTGCTTGCTGATCACTCATCATAAATCCTTGGAAAAATAAACGTCTTACTCTAAAAGAGCTAAAATGATAAAGGAAGTAAAAGGCGCGCTTATTATAACCGATGGCTCTAAGCGATGTTAGCGTAAAACCTATTCTAAATACTCATTGAACCCTCTCATTACGCATACTTACTTTAATGTATTCATAAATGAGCATCTAAACTTTAATAAACTCTCGACGAAATTTGCAATTGTGTCTTGCAAGATAGTGAAAATCAGCATAGGCTAATCTATTTCGTTTTTGTGCTTATCTTTACTGGTTTATTGCTGTTTATTATTAAATACCAATTTATAACCATTTGCACTTCTTTTATTCATCTTCACTTTGTTTAGGAAACATTATGCTGTCACATTGGGTACGAGCCATCTTGCAAGCCACCGTCTATGACGTCGCCATTCAAACACCACTTGAAGCTGCACCGAAGCTGACCCAACGTTTTGCTAATGATATTCGATTTAAGCGCGAAGATTTGCAACCGGTTAAATCCTTTAAGTTGCGCGGTGCTTATAACCGTATTAGCCAATTGAGCGATGCGCAAAAAGCACGCGGCGTTATTTGTGCTTCGGCAGGTAATCATGCGCAAGGTGTTGCCTACTCTGCCCGTAAGCTTGACTTGAATAACATCATTGTGATGCCAACCACCACACCGGATATCAAAGTCGATGCGGTACGCGCGCTTGGCGGTAATGTCGATTTGCATGGCGACAGCTTTGATGAAGCCAACCGTTATGCGATTAATCGTGCTGAGACCGAGGGTTTAACCTTTATTCCGCCATATGATGATGAATTGGTGATTGCAGGGCAAGGCACTATTGGTCTGGAATTGACCCAGCAATGGCGCAACATGGATTATGTCTTCGTTGCCGTAGGCGGTGGCGGTTTGATTTCTGGTGTGGCAGCATTTTTAGGTGAAGTGGCGCCGCATGTCAAAGTCATCGCCGTCGAAGCGGAACAATCAGCTTCACTAAAAGCGGCGCTTGAAGCGAATGAACGCGTTAAACTCAAACAAGTTGGACTGTTTGTTGATGGTGTCGCCGTTGCTCAAATTGGCGAGCTGCCTTTTGATATCGTGCGTATGCAAAAGGGCGATGCATCAGGTCCTTTAGTCGAGACTGACGTGGTCACTTGTACCAATGATGAAGTCTGCGCGGCGGTGAAAGATATCTTTGAAGAAAACCGTAGTATCGTTGAGCCTGCTGGTGCTTTGTCCGTTGCAGGCATGAAAAAATATATTGAAGCCAACAATTTACAGGGCAAAAACTGCGTTGGTATCATCTGCGGTGCCAACATGAACTTCGACCGCCTACGTTATATCGCCGAGCGTACGGAGATTGGTGAGAAAAAAGAAGCCATCTTTGGCGTAACGATTCCTGAGCAAACCGGCGCGTTTTTAAACTTTTGCCGCAGCCTACATGGCCGTAATATCACCGAGTTTAACTATCGTGCCGATAGCAAAAAATCACCCGACTCTATGGAACCTGCGTCTATTTTTGTCGGTATCGCCTTAAAAGAAGGTGAGAAAGAGCGTCAAACGATTAGCAACCAATTGGCAGCCGATGGCTATGAAGCGCATGATTTAACCGATGATGACATCGCCAAATCTCATATTCGTCATTTGATTGGCGGTCATGCCCATGTGGAAAACGAGCAGTTATTAAGTGTGGTATTCCCTGAACGGCCGGGCGCCTTATTGACCTTTTTAGAAAAATTGGGCGACGATTTTAATATCACCTTATTCCATTATCGCAATCATGGTGCTGCTGAAGGTCGCGTGTTGGTTGGCTTGCAAGCCTCTGAGGGTAACTCTCGCCAGCTACAAGATGCGCTTCTTGATATTGGTTATGACTGCACCATGCTCAATGACAATATCGGCTATCAGTTGTTCTTGAAATAAGTGCTGAAATATTTTTATCAACAACGATGACAACAGAATATAAGCGCCTTATCTCGCCAAGATTAGGCGCTTACTTATATTGAGAAACACATGCACATCCCTGCTGTTTTTGCCGAAGAAAATTTCGATAGTATTATCGACTTTATTACCGCCAAGCCATTGGCAACTATTATCGCTCAAACTAAAGACGGCATAGAAGCTTGTCACATTCCTTTATTTCTCTATGAAGAACGTTCTGATTCTAAAGGTAATCAACGCTACCTTTATGGTCATTTTGGTCGTAAAAATCCTATTTACCAACAGGCTTTAGCAGACAGTTCATGGTTAATTATCTTTCAAGATTCTGGACACTACATCAGCCCTAACTGGTATCCTAGCAAAGCCGAAACTCATAAAGAAGTGCCGACATGGAACTATCAAAGCGTCCATATTCAATCTAAAATTGAGCTGCTTGAAGACAATAATACCCTTAAATGGATATTAGCTACCATGACCGCACGGCAAGAAGTAATAAGCAATAACCCTTGGTCGTTAGATGACGCACCAGCTGCTTATATCGATGCCATGTGTCGCGGTATTATTGGCTTTAGATTTTCTATCGATTCGATACAAGCCCAATTTAAATTAAGCCAAAATAAAACTGTAGAAAACATCACAGGGGTGATAAACGGCTTAGAGAATTTACATACAAATGACGCTAAAGAAATGGCTGTTAAAATTACACATCAGAATAAAGGCTAATTTTTTTACTCATTCACCATAAAACCCCATTTTGAAAAACTTTAATCACTTATCACTCTTTTAATTCCCAAAAAAACCACCATTATTATCTTAGTTTATTGATATTTATGAGGTTTTGATGAGTAAACATAACAAAAACCACAATCAGCCAAGCCATAGCCAACCAGATACGGTACGTATGCGTCTTGATAAATGGTTATGGGCTGCGCGCTTTTATCGCACCCGCACCCTTGCCAAAGAAGCTATCGAAAGCGGTCGTGTACATTATGCAGGGAGCCGTGTCAAAACCAGTAAAGAGATTGCGGTCGGAGATGAACTCAGTATTCGCCAAGGCTCAGCCACCGCCATGACTGAAAAAACCGTGATTGTCGAAGCGCTAAGTGCCCAACGTGGTAATGCAACTGCCGCCCAAGTGCTGTATTCTGAAACTGAGGAAAGCGAAGAGCGCCGCGCCTACTATGCCGAACAGCGCAAACTGGCCAATCTTGCCCGCCCTGATAATAAACCCAATAAAAAAGAGCGTCGTGATTTACAACGCTTTAAAAACAAGCAAGAATAAAGGCTGCCAGTAACAGCAGTATTCTATTATTTGTTGCCTAGCGTGACCCTATTGTTTACCTCTGCTCTTGCCATTCAAGGTATTAACCGTTACGCTAGCCACCAATTCATTTATTCGATAACATGCTAAGCAACCGCATTATCATGCTGGTCTTGATGGCATGTTTTTTTGTTGTGATAAAAGGTCATTATATGCCAATCAAAGCGTCTACTCCTTCTTCTGTTCTAGTGGTTTGTTTGGGGAATATTTGCCGTTCACCGACTGCCGAAGAGATTTTCCGCCAGCAAGCAGCGATTGCAGGGCTGGCGATGAAAGTGGATTCAGCAGGTACAGGGGATTGGCATATTGGTCATGCGCCAGATGAGCGGGCGCAGAGCCACGCCAAAGCCCATGGTTACAACATCAATAAGCTGGTCGCGCGTCAAGTGAGCGCTGACGATTTTCGTAAGTTTGATTTGATTTTGGCGATGGATTCGCAAAACTTAGCTGACCTACAAGCCATAAAAGACAGTATCAGCGATACAGATGGCAAGCTTGCCAAACTGGCATTATTTAGTGAAGAAGACCCAACTTACGGCGGCGACGATGTACCAGACCCTTATCAAGGGGACGCCGATGCTTTCGAAGAAGTAATTGAACGTATTGAATCCAGTTCACAAGCTTGGATTGAAAGTTGGAAAACTGCTTAGTTTAATAGTTCTTAGCGCTAAATGTTTAACCACACTTAATAATAGTTAGCGATAAAGTGCTATATTTCTGCTACTTTTATGCCGCTCATCCTTTATAATAAACACCGCATGATTTTTTGTTTATTTGCCCTATAGGCTATGTTATGACCTCAGCTTTACGCCATGATTTCTGTGCTCAACCTGCGACATCAACCCATCTTGCAGTGAATATATCGCAGGATAATTTAGTCGATTTGTCGCATAGCAATACCATGGCATTAGCATCTGTAGCGGATGTGGTCGTCCCACTAACGGATGAGGCACAGCTTGATGCCTTTATGGCAAATTATGAAAAAGAGGCAGCACCTACTAAGCCGTTATTCGTTCTTTCAGGCGGCAGTAACGTTTTATTGCCCGCACAGCTAAATGCGATTGTCTTACGACCACAGATGCGCGGTATTAGCGTGACAGCGCAGACAGACAGTTATGTCGATATCGAAGTGATGGCTGGTGAAAATTGGCACGACTTGGTCATGCATACGGTTGCTCAAGGTTGGTATGGCCTAGAAAATTTGGCACTGATACCGGGTTTGACTGGCGCAGCGCCGGTACAAAATATCGGCGCTTACGGTGTGCAGTTAGAAGACTGTCTAGAGTACGTGCGTGCCTATCATCTCCCAACCCAAACTTGGCATCAGCTAACAGCAGCAGACTGCGAGTTTGGCTACCGCGACAGCCTCTTTAAGCGTACGCCCAATACTTGGCTGATTACGCGCGTTGGTTTTCGTCTGCATACCGATCCCAGCAAAATCCTTGCCAGCTACGGCGATGTGCAGACGGTCGCGCAGCGCTATGCCGAGCAGCGAGGACGCAGCCAGCCCAATCCTGCTGATGTCATGCAAGCGATTATAGATATTCGCCAGCAGAAGCTGCCCGACCCTAAGCAGCTACCCAATTGCGGCAGCTTTTTTCAAAATCCTATTATTTCTCAAGCGCAATTTATAGCGCTAAAAGCCATCCATCCTACCATCGTTGGCTATCCAACGCCCGATGCCATGGTTAAGGTGGCAGCTGGCTGGTTAATTGAACAGGCTGGTCTAAAGGGGCATGGTTTAGCGCCAATACTCACCCATCAGCAGCAAGCGTTAGTGTTGACTAATCACAGCCCATATCAAGCGGCGCAAGCGGATGTGGCAAAAGCGCAGCAGCATATCGCTGACATTGTCCATGAGAAGTTTGCGATTGAATTGGCGCGCGAGCCGGTTTGGGTAAATGCTGACGGCTCTATTGGATTTGATGAGCATGTGGTCTAAGCGATCATGGTCCAAGCGCTTATGGCGCTCTTATTTACGTTCAGCTGAGCGTATGATAAAGCTGTTTCGTATTATTAATGCCACTTTTTTGCTTGGCTCAACGGCCGTTATTCTCGTTCTTATCAGTTTGTTTACCCCGCTATTTTCGCAAGCGGTGGTTTATCTCTTAGCACATTTACCCTTACCAAAGATGCAACCTGCCGCCATGAGTTCTCCGCCGACCGCTTATGTGGTGTTGGGCGGCGGCTTGACCAATGACAATAACAATCAAACTATTCTCAATAGTTATAGCCTTAATCGCGCCCGTACAGCAGCAACCGCTTATCATGACTTGCCGCTACCTATCGTCCTGAGCGGCGCCGAAGCGCCTTGGCTTGGTCAATGGCTTATTGAACACGGTATTGACGGGCTTATCAGCGAAAATGCCAGTATGAATACCTGTGAAAATGCGCGTTTTACTGCCAAGCGCATTCCTCTGTATCATGTGTACCTTATCACCGACAGCTATCACATGGCGCGCGCGCGCAGACAGTTTGCTTTAAATGGCATTAATAGTACGCCAATTAACGCGCCCTTACCGGTGCGGCGTGATTGGATGGAACCAGCGCAAAACTTAAGCCATTCGCGGCGGGCCGTTTATGAAGTTGCCGCTTACTTACGTGATGTCATTCGTCCGCAAGCAAACTGTCGCCAAGCAAATGATGTGACCTCGCAGCAACTATTAACACCAAGGGGTAATGTCGCTAAAAAACCTACTGAGCAATAGCCAGCTGACATTTACTGTCTTAATTTTAGTTTTAGTTTTAATATCATTAGGTACCTATTATTGCCCCATTATCCACTGTCTTATTTTTGAACTTTATAGAATATTTATAACACTTGCAATAAGTGTATAATATAAGAAACTGCTATGAAAGAGGTTTGCCATGCTCAGTATATTTTTATTAATTCCTTTAAGTTTAATGCTGTTTGTGGTCGCCATCTGGGCAATACGCTATGCGGTTCGATCAAACCAATTTGAAGATTTAGATAATGCATCGCAGCGTATCATCTTGGATGATCGCCAAGAGCGTCGCCAAACCATTCAAGCCCATGAGCCTAACGAGCATACGCCTCAAGCTCCGCAAACCAATGATCCAGCAGACTCTAACAAAACCGATGATTGAATGCTAACGATGCACTGCGTGCTGATGTCGTCTTTATCATGAAAATAGCTATCAATAAAACTCAATCCTTTAGCCTTTTATATCTCATTTATACCTGACTGTTTTTATCATTTCTTTAGGGCAAGAATAAAAGCAGGCTCACCCTTTACCATTTTTAGGAGAAACCCCCATGACCACAGCTTTACTCGTTGCGGCATTACTAATGGGATTTTTAGGTTCACCGCATTGCTTAGGCATGTGTGGCGGTTTGGTCGCGGCATTTAGTTTATCGATGAAAGATGTCAGCCCTGCTAAGCGCCGTGCTTTGATAGCGACCTATCATTTCGGGCGCTTAAGCAGTTACGCATTTTTGGGCTTGGTTGCTGGACTTGTTGGCACCACTGTTTTAGAGCCGTTGATGACGGGCAACAGTATGCCTCGTATCCTATTGGGTTTGGTCTTGGTCTTTGTGGGCGTCACCATGCTTGGTGCGCCATTTTTAGCCAAACTTGAGCGCGTCGGCATGCGTTTTTGGCAATTCCTTAGTCCGCTTCGCCAAAAAGTATTTCCACTTAATACCTTCCCGCGTGCTTTAGCGGCAGGGTTATTATGGGGATTTTTACCTTGCGGCTTGGTTTATGGTGCGCTACTTATCGCTGTCGTTGCTCATAACCCACTGGGCGGTGCGGCATTGATGTTTGTCTTTGGTTTGGGAACTGTACCGATGTTGGTGGCTACCCACGAGACAGTTGGTTGGCTACGTGAAAAAATTGGCCGTATGCGTTTAAGACAAATTAACGGCGCTATCATGGTGTTATCTGGTTTAGCGGTTGCTTTTGTTCCTATGCTAATGGCTAGCATGCATGGTGGCCACGGCGGCGGTAATGGACATGGTGAGCATGCTCAAATGAATCATGGCAGCCACGCCGCTATGATGGCCGATAGCAATACTTCCTCTGAAGCGACAACAGCAACCACCGCCCATCATAATATGAACAATGTGCAGCACGAGATGACGCCCGCTATGAATGGCTCGATGGATCATAGTATGCATGATATGCCACATGATGCAGATAACGCTATGAATCACAATATGCATAATATGACAGATGAGCAGCAAATGAATAGCCATCATCACGAAGCTATGCCAGAAACTGCTCAATAGCAGCATAAAAAATATCATGACCCTATAAAAAAGCCCTTAACATCATGATGACGTTAAGGGCTTTTTTATGCAGCAATATTTATCAAAATAAAAGTTGCTTTAATAAAATCATTCCTGCCATTGCTCAAGGCGAAACTTGGTATCTAAATGCTTCTCTAGCGCTGGGATATTAAAAGCATCGTCTTCGCTGACAAAGCTGATACTGATACCGGTTTGTCCGGCGCGTCCCGTACGACCAATACGGTGTACGTAATCATCTGGCTGATCTGGCAAAGTATAATTAATCACATGGCTGACATCATCCACATGGATGCCGCGTCCTGCCACATCAGTTGCGACCAGCACAGAAGCATGACCATCTTTAAAGCGTTGCAGATATTTTTCACGCTTTTGCTGAATCACATCGCCTGATAACATGACGATTTTATGCGCCTGACGCAGCTTATGATACAAACGCTTCACTTGGTCTTTACGGTTGGCAAAAATTATCACCTTCTCTACTGTCTCATCAGTGATGAAACGCTCGACCGCAGCGAGCTTTTGATCTTCGGTTAATAAGTAAAAATGCTGATCGACCAATTCACTGGTTTTATGCTCAGGCTCAATCTCTACAAATTCTGGCTCATGTAACCAGCGATAGGCAAGATTCATCACATCTTGGTTAAAGGTGGCAGAAAACAGCAAACTTTGACGATCGGTATTGGGCGGCATACGACCAACCAAGCGTTTGATATCTGGGATAAAACCCATATCGAGCATACGATCTGCTTCATCTAATACCAACACTTCAACGCGATCGAGATAAACCATGCCCTTGTGCATCAAGTCAATCAAACGCCCTGGAGTGGCAATTAAGATATCGACATATTGGCGCTCAAGCTCATGCTGCTGAGTTTCATAATTGGTACCACCCATGATACAAACGCTGTGAAGCGAGGTATATTTGGTCAGAGCAATACAGTCATCAAATATCTGCTGGGCAAGCTCACGCGTTGGCGCCATAACCACGGCTCTTGGCTCGCCCAAATAGCGTTTTTCATCGGCAGCAAAGGGACGCTTAAGCAGTGCTTCCATAATAGTCAATAAAAACGTTGCCGTCTTGCCAGTACCGGTTTGCGCCTGTCCGATAGCGTCTTGATTTGCCAATGTATGCGGTAATATCTGTGCTTGAATGGGCGTCAATTCAGTGAAGCCTAAATCATTTACAGCTCGCAAAGTGGCATTTGATAACGGCAAATCGGTAAACGTCTTAAAAGTACTCAAAAAAAATATCCTTTTGTATAATTTGCTTGCCATTAATAGCATATCCGCGCTAAGCAGACAAACAATAAAACAAGCATGCATAAAAAAGCCAAGCCTAACATCTAAACTTACCAAATATGCTGCGTTTTATTCAACATAGGCAAGACAGACGGGCTTGACTTAGTAGTATATCAGTAGTTTGTAACGACATTATAGCCAAACGGCATTAATGTCGGTAGCGATTACTCTTCTACTTTTCTGACTTCTTCAGCTTGCAGGCCTTTTTCGCCTTCAACCACACTGAACTCAACTTTTTCGCCATCTTTTAAAGAGCGATAACCATCACCTTGGATCGCGCGGAAATGGACAAAAATATCTTCGCCGCTATCGCGTTGAATGAAACCAAAGCCTTTTGAGTCATTAAACCACTTAACGATACCTTGCTCACGAGCTGACATAATATTACTTCCTAAAAAGTCACTTAACCCCAAATTCCTTTGCGACATTGCATATAAACGGGGTTGAAGATTATGAAATCAAAATGTAAGAGTACTACTCTACATACCATCATCGCCTCATAAAGCCTGTTATTACTCTCTTTATGAATCAGCGTATAGTAAATTCGTCCTCACCAACATAAGCAGCTATCAAAATACTCTAAGCATTATATTAATTGCTTATATCAGCGCTAGCAACAAACAAGTAATATTTGTTGCGTAAAAAATATCATAGCATGGGTTTTTGGCAACATAAAGACTTTTCACATGATTTTTAGCCCTTATAGCAGTTTTTGCGGTTATTTTTATAACCATGCTGACAAACTGTTATGATAAAGGACTAAAACATCGTATATTTAATGTATTTTCTTTCTCAAAATTCCAAAAAAGCACCGTCATAAAAGTACGGCGCCGCTTATTTTTAATAATAGCAACCCACTTACCTTAATAATTGTAGAGCCAACTATAACTATGACAACCACTTCTCAGCCAATAAAAGCAAATAGCAATCTACAACAAAATGATAAGACGTTGATGCATAAATTATTGCTGATCAATGGCGTTAATCTTAACCTACTTGGTAAACGTGAGCCAGAAATCTATGGCCATACGACCCTTGCTGATATTGAGAAAAACTTGATCGAGCGTGCCGCCAAATACGGTATCGAGCTGATTTGTATCCAATCAAACCATGAGGGCAAACTGGTCGATGAGATTCAATATTATGGTCTTTTAGCAGAAACCGCTGTACAAGTAGATGCAATTATTATCAATCCTGCTGCTTTTACCCATACCTCAGTGGCGATACGCGACGCGCTATTGGCAACACAAAAACCCTTTATAGAGGTGCATTTATCCAATGTTCATGCTCGTGAGCCGTTTCGGCAGCATTCGTATTTAAGCGATATAGCCGTCGGCGTGATTTGCGGTCTCGGGCATTTGGGTTATCAGATGGCATTGGATTATTGGCTAACCCATACTTATGCTTTAAAATTAGACGGTTAACGTAGAGATTATGACTTTATCTATATAAAGAAAACGTCAAATAAGCACAAGACTATTAGCATTGAAGTTGCGATCAAGTTGCTTTTGGCACATTAGTCAAACAGCAATGATATGATGAAAGTAATAATATGAGCGCATGAAAAACAACCCACGATATGGTGATATGAATGGCAAAATCGTCCGGAAAACGCTTTATGAAACTCGCTGGCATGACCGCAAGTATTGCCGGTAAAGCTGCTAAAAACTCATTAAAGCACCTCTCAAGTGACGAAGAAAAACGTCTAGAAGCGCGCTCAGCGCTGATGCAAGACGTCGGTGTGCAAATCGCTGAAACGCTTGGTGAAATGAAAGGCGCGGTGATGAAAGTGGGACAAATCGCCTCCCAATATAAAGACGTGTTTCCGCCTGAAGTCGCGACCGCTTTAGAGAAACTCCAAAAAGACGCGCCGCCGATGCCTTATGGACAAATACGCGCGCAAGTTGAGCGTGAATTAAAAGCGCCTATTGCTGAGTTATTTACCCAATTTGAAGAAGCGCCATTTGCCGCGGCATCAATCGGCCAAGTGCACAGAGCGATTTTGCCCTCTGGACAAAGGGTGGTGGTAAAGGTGCAGTATCCTGATGTCGATGAAAACTGCGATAGCGATCTAAAACAAGTACGCATGGCGCTAAAAATAGCTGGCGTCCTCAATATGAGTAAGCAGTTACAAGAGCAGCTGTTTAATGAGATTCGCCAAAGTTTGCATGACGAGCTCGACTACGTTAAAGAGGCGCACAATCTACAGGTATTTGGCGCCTTTCATGCCGATGATGAAGGGCTAATTATCCCTAAAGTGATCAGTAGCCATTCATCCAAGCGCATTTTGACCTTGACCGAAGAGATGGGTGAGCCGCTTGCTGTTGCTGCAACTTGGGATAACGACGTTAAGCAAAAAATCGCTAAGCGCCTGTTTCATTTTAGCGCCGGACAGCTATTTGGTTTATATCGTATGCACTGCGACCCCCACCCTGGCAACTTTGCCTTTCGCACCGATGGTAGCGTTGTCGCTTATGATTTTGGTGGTATCCGCAGTTATAGTGACAGCGAAGTACAATTATTTCGCCGCTTTGCTAAGCATGCCTTAAAAGGCGATGTGACCGCGCTTGAGCAAGACTTGATTGCCCTTGATATCCGCCGCGATGATGATAAAGTCGTGCCGGGTGAATTTTATAAAGAGTGGTTAGAGATTGGACTTAAACCCTTATCCATAGAACCTTATCAGCAAGGTCCTTTTGATTTTGGCAGCAGCCAAACCCATCATGAAGCCATTGCCCAAATGCGCACGTCGTTAAAGTATTTTGGTCAGTTTCAGCCATCAGCAACGACGATGATGCTTGACCGTACCATTTCAGGTCAATATTGGAATTTGGTCAATCTAGGCGTGATTATCGACTTATCGCCACTGGTGGCAGAATACATAGAATACTAAACGTGCAATGCATGACCGCAGCGATCGCAGAAATCCGCTCCTACGGCGTGACCGAATTTGCCACAGTTTGGACAGGCAATCGGGTTTAGCTGTGGGCGCATGTTACGTGCCAGCTCGGCGGTAAAAATACCTGTCGGCACGGCAATAATCGCATAACCGGTGATCATCACCATCGATGCAATTGCTTGGCCGATTGGCGTTTTTGGTGACATATCACCATAGCCCGTGGTCGTAACCGTCACCACTGCCCAATAAATAGAGATAGGAATACTGGTAAAACCATTTTCCGGCCCTTCTACCACATAGACAACCGAACCAAAAATGGTGACGAGCAAAACGAGTGATAAGAAAAATACCGTGATTTTCTGTTGGCTGGTTTTAAGTGCTGAGGCAAGAAAGCCCGCTTGCTGCATGTAGGTATTGAGCTTGAGTACCCGAAATACTCGTAAGATACGTAGGATGCGAATGACGAGCAGATACTGCACACCGCCAAATACAAGGCTTAAATAGCTGGGTAATACTGACAATAAATCTACGATGCCAAAGAAACTAAACGCATAACGAAAGCGATTGGGCGCCGAAAACCACCTTAAAATATACTCAATGGTAAATAAAATAGTAAAAAACCATTCTGCATAACGAAATAGCGTACCATATTGCAAACGCATATATAGCACACTATCGAGCATTACCACGGCAACACTGGCCAAAATCGCAATCAACAATACAATATCAAACAGCTTACCCAAACGGGTATCCGTGCCTTCGATAATGATATGAATGCGGTTACGCAAATGGGTAATGGCTTCGGCGGTTGGTTGCTTCATAAAGTCGGTATAGTCACAAAATCAATGGTTATAAAAAACCGAACGCTTTAAGCTGATATGGGCAAGCTAAGGTTGGTCAAAATGCGCTAAAGTGGTTTATAATACTGCCAATATTTTACTAGCGGTTTTCATCGCCTTAGGCAATAGTCGCTCAAGACAAAGAAGATAGCAGTGTAGCAAAAAAGCGCGCCAAACGACATACATATCGTTAACTTGCCGATAGGTCTATTACACTGTATTAACCGCACAATCATATAATAACAATACCTTATCAAGTATGAAAAGTTGTTAACAAGGCATAGCCTACTAACTTTTTATACGCACTATAAACAACCCGTAAAACGTAAGGACGTCATATGGCAGGCCATTCAAAATGGGCAAATATCAAACACCGTAAAGCCCGTCAGGATGCGGTAAAAGGTAAAATATTTACCAAGATTATTCGTGAAATTGTTTCTGCTGCCAAGCAAGGTGACCCCGACCCTGATAAAAACCCACGCTTGCGGGCGGTTATCGAAAAGGCTTTATCAGTCAATATGACTCGAGATACCATCAACCGCGCGGTTGCTCGTGGTACAGGCGGCGATGATAATGACAATATGGATGAAGTCAGCTACGAAGGCTATGGCGTCGGCGGCGTCGCGGTACTGGTAGAAACCATGACTGACAATCTGAACCGTACGGTCAGTGAAGTGCGCCATGCCTTTACCAAAAATGAAGGCAACCTTGGCACCTCAGGCTCGGTCGCTTATTTGTTTACCAAACGCGGTGAAATCGTTTTTAACGATGTCAGCTTAGAAGAAGAAGTCATGCTCGCGGCTTTGGACGCTGGCGCGCTGGACATCGAAAACGATGGTGAAAGCTTGCTGGTTATTACTGAATGGGAAAATTTCGGTCGAGTAAAAGATGCGCTCAATGCAGCAGGGCTTGTCTCTGATAATGCCGAAGTCACTATGGCACCTGCCACCAGCGCTGAGATTGATAATATCGACGACGCGCTAAAAGTGATGAAAATGATCGATATGCTAGAAGATATTGACGATGTGCAAGAAGTCTATAGTAATGTGAGCTTTACCGATGCAGTCATGGCGCAGCTTGAACAGTAGCCTAATGTGTCTGAGCTTAGTCTAAGATTTACTAGCAAAAAACCTTGGCAAATTTAACTAGCATACGTCAAAAACCATATTATCCGTAGCAAAAAATAAAAACCAGACAGTGTCATACTCTCTGGTTTTTTTTGTTATTTGCATCATCCTTTATAGGTATTGTATCGTCAATAAGTGAGGCATATAATTCGATTTTAACAGTAATAATTATCATTAACATATAAGAATGGATAAGGATTCTTTATGCGCACCTCCCTTCTGCCCTCTTATCCAGCCGCCACTGTCGTCAATATTCATACGCTTAACCCTAAAGCGACTCATCTGTGCTCGTTACTCGATTTGGCTAAGCATTAGCCTGCCATTATTAATGACATCGTCGCTAATGAGCACTTTGGTGATATCGGCGGCGTTATCAGTCAACGACTCAAAGATTTAGGCTTTCTGCCCAATACCACTATTTAAATCGTTGCCAAAGGTCTGTTTGGCAAGCCGCCTTATGCGGTGCAACTGAGTACCGGTGCGCAGTTTAGCTTACACGCCGATGAGCTCATTAAAATCAGCTGTATCGCTATAGATTCAAGGTAAGTGTTCAGTCTAATTTACTGACTTGCTCCTGACTTACTGTATTACGTCGTGGTGTTCGTACCACAAATCACCCTGCTATTTTTATTCTTATTAATACTAGAGGACTCAGGTTATTTACCGCGCGCCGCTTTTTTACTGGACAATTTATTGTCTAAAGTAGGCTTATCTGGACGCTCATTTATCCCTTTGTTGTCAGGTTTCGCTTGTACGGTGCCAGCGGTTATGTCGACCCGTACTATTCCCGATCATAAAGAACGTTTTGTGGCGATTGCGGTATTGCCCATGCTGACGTGTTCGGCGCGTTTGCCGATTTATGCGCTGATTATTGCAGCGGTGATTTCCAATCAAACCGTCCTAGGTGTTTTCAACTTACAAGGTATGACCTTATTTGTATTGTATATCGCCGGTATTTTTTCAGCGGCGTTTGTATCGTGGCTATTCAAACGCTTTCATAGCACGACGGCAAAAGCGGCAGCATTTCCCTTATTGATGGAGCTCCCTACTTATCGTCTGCCAAATATCAAACATATTGCCAGTGAGCTTTGGGACAAGGTAAGCGCTTTTTTAATGCGAGCCGGTACAGTCATTTTTGCGCTGACGGTAATATTGTGGGTATTGGTGACTTTTCCCGTAGCCCCGATTGGCGCGACAAACCCAGCGATTGATTATAGTTTTGCGGGCATGCTTGGGCATATGATTGAGCCAATTTTTGCGCCCATTGGTTTTACTTGGCAGATGTGTATTGCTTTAATCCCAGGGCTTGCCGCGCGCAAGGTCGTCATTGCCGCGCTTGGCACGGTATATGCGGTCGGTAGCATCGGCGATGAAGCGGTCAATCAGACGCTTATTCCTATTATTCATACGCAGTGGGGATTGGCTACTGCGTTTTCATTTTTGGCATTTTATGTTTACGCGCCGATGTGCTTGGCCACGCTAGCCGTTATTCGCCGCGAAACCAATTCTTTGAAACAAACCATCGCCATCGCCAGCTATTTATTCGTATTGGCTTGTTTAATGGCGTGGCTAACCTATCGGGTGACAGGACAAATTTTCGGATTTTAGAGAGGTAATGATGAGTACATGGGTCGAGTATTTATTGGTGTTTATGATGGTGGTTTTATCTATTTATTACGTATGGACCAAGGTGATATTTAAAAAGTCGAAGGATTGCAATGGCTGCGGCAAATGTTTTAAATAGCCAAAAAACTTATAGTCAGAATTTTTGGCTTAGTAAAGAAAAACCTTAGCGTTTAACCTCAGCCCCTTCGAGCGTCAGCAAGTATGTTTTTTTATCTAAGCCGCCGGTATAACCGCCCAATTTACCATCGCTCGCAATAACGCGGTGACAAGGAATGATGATGCTAAAGGGGTTTTTGCCATTGGCATTGGCGACGGCGCGAAAGCCTTTAGGATTACCGACTCGCTGCGCCAGTGTGGCATAACTAATCGTTTCACCATGCGGTATCTGTTGCAGCTGTTGCCAGACGCATTGCTGAAAATCAGTGCCTAAGCTTATGTCTAATGGCAAGTCGAATGCTTGACGCTTACCTTTAAAATACGCTGCTAATTGCTCAAGCGCTTCTAGAAGTAACGCCTCAGCAGGCTCGCTTTTGCTCAGGTTATTTTGAGCGATAAAGGTGAAATCCTCATCGACAAGCCCATAATGCTTTTTAAGCTTGGGAATAGATTTTGAGCTGTGCCAAGAATCACCCACCTGCAGCCAATTGACTTCGACCAGCTTAGGGCTGCTATGCTCATGAGTACTGGCAATCAACGCCAACTGGTGCGACTCAACCGCTGCGATGGTGACTATCATTATTCCTTCCTCTAAACACTCATAATTTTGACACTTACTTATTGTAAAAAACCTATAGAGCGCTACTCTTTATCGTCAGTCTCAAATAAAGCGGCGACAAACTGTTTTGGACTAAAGGCGCGCAAATCATCAATCGACTCACCGACCCCAATATAACGAATCGGCACATCCGTGGTTTCAGCGATATTGAACACCACACCACCTTTCGCCGTACCGTCTAGTTTGGTAATGGTAATACCGGTTAATGGCACGACTTCATTAAATAACTCGACCTGATTGATGGCGTTTTGACCCGTGCCAGCGTCGAGGACAATCATGCCTTCATGCGGCGCGCTTGGATCAGCTTTACGCATCACGCGCACGACTTTTTCAAGCTCGGCCATCAAGTGGGTTTTATTTTGCAAGCGCCCTGCCGTATCAGCGATTAACACGTCGATATTTTTTGCTTTGGCAGATTGCATCGCATCAAAGATAACAGAGGCGCTATCAGAACCATGACCTTGAGCAACGACAGGAATGTGATTGCGCTCACCCCAAATTTGTAGCTGTTCAGTCGCCGCGGCACGGAACGTATCACCAGCCGCTAACATGACGGATTTTCCTTCACCTTGCAGGCGCTTAGCAAGTTTACCAATAGTCGTCGTTTTACCAACACCATTGACGCCCACTACCAAGATAACAAAGGGCTTTTTACTGGTATCGATGACTAATGGCGCAACTTTTGGCGTTAAGATATCGACCAGCTCAGTTTGCAGTGCTTTATATAATGAATGGGCATAAATCAAATCGCCACGGGCGGTTTGTTCAGTCAGGCTCTTAATAATACGATTGGTTGCATTGACACCGATATCAGCCACCAACAGCTGGTCTTCCACTTCTTCTAAGAGCTCATCGTCAATCTCTTTACCACCGATAAGGATACTAACCATCCCTTCGGCAAGATTTTTACGTGACTTACTCAGCCCCGTCTTCATGCGATTAAACCAGCTGCCTTTTTTCTTATTTTCCTCAGTCTGTTCTGACTGTTGCGACTCTTCTGGCGCTGTTGTCGGCTGCTGTAACTCAGTTTTTGCTTTATCAATAGCGCTGCTATTATTATTTTTAGAGGTGACGCTCGCACTATCGCCCAGATGATCTTGCAAAGGCATCGTAGGAATTGAAGTTGTAGACTGCGACGCAGCAGTATTTGTAGCACTTTTTGCCGTTGTTTCTACAGTACCCTCTATAGTATTTGCAGCAGGGCTTTGTTTTTCTGTCTCAATAATCAGCGTCGCTAGTGGTAGGTCTGCCGCTGTATCGGTAAGTGAAGTATCTTCAGACTCCTCGATGATAGGCACCGATTGCGCTGGCAGACTGGGTAAGGTAATATCATCGTCATCCAAATCATCAAGACCGCCGTCGAGGTTGATGACCACACGATTGCTATTATTGGGATTATTCATAAGCTTGCCCTAAAAGTTATCATTATCAGTAGTTTTTAAAATGATGTGCCGCCCGCCTTTGGTGTTTAACGGACGATTATTTTTAGCCTAGTTTAGCATAATTCAAGCGGCGCTTAGCCTTTAGCATCGCAGAGCATGATTAAATTATAAAAACCCATAAATTTATAATAAAAGCGTTTAGTAATTAAGAATAATCTTCCTAAGGATAGGTTTATAAATCTTATAATTGTCTAAGCAAGTTTCGCTTAAGGTTTGGACACAAAAATCTGACCTTTAATAAGCCAAACTTCGCCTACCCTTAGCATGATTATGCCACCCTATTTTGTTTACTTTACTTGGCCACTTATATTGGAAATGACCTATGTTATCACTATCGAACGATTATAAAAAAATGACCCAAATGGGCGCCGCTTTGCTTGTTGCTACTATCGCGTTGTCTTCAACTGGCTGTAGCACTACACAAGAATTTAAACCGACTGCTAGCGTGATGGTTGGAGCACACAAGTCTTTATAATGGCGTTATGTTTATCATAAATAGGCATATTCATCTAAGCATAAATATACGCCATTCTCATTTTATCACTCAGTCACTTATCAGCTACCTTTTATATAAGTAGAACCTATCATGTCCTCATCTTTACCTACTATCTCTTTACGCTTTGCCTGCGCTTTAGCGATGGCGACTACCCTTGCGGCTTGCCAAACCAGCGCAGTTTCTTCGACAAATGAAGTTGCTACGACTAAAAATGCCGCAACAACACAGGTAGTGAATAAAAATCAAACGCTAGAAAATACCGAACAATCTTCAGCATTGACCATGGATATGTCTGGCCGCCACGAATACCAGCTCGAAAATGGTCTAAAGATAGTGGTCAAAGAAGACCACCGCGCGCCTGTGGTCATGACCCAAATTTGGTATCGCGTCGGCTCAGCAGATGAGCCTCTCGATAAAGGCGGCATCTCACATGTGCTTGAGCATATGATGTTCAAAGGCACCGCCGATGTATCAAGCGACGATTATGAGCGTTTGATTGCCAAATTTGGCGGCGTCAATAATGCCTTTACCAGTTACGATTTTACCGGTTATTACGAGCTATTCCCTGCCAATCGCTTGCCGTTAGCCTTAGAGCTAGAAGCAGATCGCATGACCAATTTGGTCTTTGATGACAAAGCGTTTGCCAAAGAGCATCAAGTGGTCATGGAAGAGCGTCGTCAGCGTACGGATGACAATCCGATTGCCAAAGCTTATGAGTCATTTCGCTTGCTGGCAATGCCAAACAGTCCAAAAGGCGAATCGGTCATTGGCCCTATGAATGAGCTAGCATCAATCACCCTTAGCGATTTAAAAGACTGGTACAAAACATGGTACGCACCTAATAATGCGACGTTGGTTATCGTCGGCGATGTCGAACCAACCGACGTATTAGAGCAGGTCAAACGCTATTTTGGGGAGCTAAAACCAAGCGCGTTACCTAAGCGTCCTATGGTCACGCAAAAGGGCTTTCGCGGTTATCAGCAAGTAGAATCCGAGCAAGCGGTACAAGTGCCAGTTTTATTAATGGGTTATAACGTACCCAGTCTGGTGAGCGCTGGTGCTAATAATGAAAAACAAGCCTATGCGCTATCACTTGCGCAAGATGTATTGGATGGTGGTCTATCAGCGCGGCTAGAGAACAGGCTGGTACGCGAGCAAGGACTGCTTACCACAGTTGGTACGTCTTACGATTTGCTCGATCGCGGCGATGGGCTGTTTTTGATACAAGCAACCCCGCGCGAAGGCATCAGCTTGGCGCAGGCACAACAAGCCATTATCAATGAGATTAATAAGCTATCAACCGACCCAATTGCTGCCGATGAAATCGAGCGCGCCAAAACCAATACTGTCACCGGCTTGATATACGCACAGGATAGCATGGAAGGTCAGGCGCGTATGATAGGCTCCCTGCAGTCTATCGGTCTTGATGACAGGTTACTGGCCAAATTGCCAACCAAGCTTGATAGCGTAACCATTGCAGATATCCAAGCGGCAAGTAAAAAGTATTTGGTCAAAGATAATTTAACGGTCATGCATATCATCCCACCTAAAGAGACTGCCAATAGAAATAAAGTTAGCCAAAATAAAATGAGCAAAGACACTGTTAATAAAAATGTTGCTACCGATAGCGCTACTAAAGAAGCGGCAAGCAAAGCTAAATAACATCAATGTGCGATGCAATTATCTTGGCAAAAACCCAATACTGATGACCTTATGAATAAGAAGAAAGACATGACGCAAATACATTTTCTCAAAAAAACCAAACTATCTTCTCACTTCAAGCAGCTGCCCTATTTGGGTGCTTGCGCCTTCTTTGGGATGATGAGCTTGACCACTGTAGCGCAGGCAGATATGGCAGGTAGCGAAGATGCTCGTACGCCAGCTGCTGCAGTCGATACCAGTGCGCCAATTGCCGCTCTGTCTAAGCTGAGTAGTCTTGAAAATGCCAAACCTTTAGAAGTCACGGTTCCAAAAATTCAGAGCTTTAAGACCAAAGCCGGTATTCCTGTGCTTTTCGTGCCGACCACTACCTTGCCCATTGTCGATATTGACTTGCGCTTTAACGCCGGTAGCGCACGTGACGGCAGTATCAGTAAATCAGGCTTTGGTATTGCCAATATGACCGCGACGATGCTTGAACAAGGCTCCAAACGCTTAGATGAAAACGCGTTCACGCGGGCGGTCGAAACCTTGGGTATCAGTTTAGGTAGTAGCGCCTATAAAGACATGTTTATTGTGTCGTTGCGTAGCTTATCTGATGATAAACATCTACTGCCTGCGGTTGACTTGATGACGCAAATGCTTACTGAACCGAGCTTTAATGAGCAAATCTTAGCCCGTAATAAAGCACGCTTATTGGTCGGTTTACAACAGCAAAAGCAAGACCCTGGCAGTCTTGCCAGTATCGCCTTTAGTAAGGCATTGTATGGCGACCACCCTTATGCGCATCCATCGGTTGGCACGCTTGAAAGCGTTCCTAATATTGATAGAAAACAGCTAATTGATTTTAAAAATCGCTATCTAGTCGCTGCCAATGCGTCGCTTGCCATGACGGGTAATTTGACTTTGGCACAAGCGAAAAATTTGGCGGAAGAAATTACGGCAGACTTGCCAGCGGGTCAAGCGGCGGCGGCCCTGCCCGAACCAAAGCCACTAAACCAGCCTCAACATATTCATATTCCGTTTCCTAGCACTCAAACTACGGTATTGATGGGACAACTGGGCGAAAAGCGTGCCACCGACCCGCAAGCGCAGCAAAAGCAAACCAACTTTGCCGTCGGTAATGAAGTGCTAGCAGGGGGCGATTTTAACGCGCGTCTGATGACCGAAGTCAGGCAAAACCTCGGCTATACTTATGGCATATCAGGTTCTATGAACCCGATGTTGGCGCGCGGTCCTTATCAAATTGGATTTTCAACCCGTAATGACAAAGCACGCGCAGCAATTGATGTCAGCCTAAATGTGATTAATGAGACATTAGATAAAGGTATTACCAGCGATGAGATGAAATTGACCACGGATAATTTAAAAAACAGCTTTCCGATGGGATTTGCCAGTAATGCTGGAATCAACAGCTTAATTGGTATGATGAATTTTTATCAGCTACCTAACAGCTACTTGACCAACTATGTCAATCGCATCGAACAGGTTAAACTCTCAGAAGTCAACCAAACCCTGCGCGACACTCTAAAGCCTGATAACTTTTTGATCGTGACTGTTGGTGAGGTCAATCCATGGGATGAGAAGAAACCTAAGAAAAAGTCGTAGAGCCAATATTATTTTTACAGACGCTTAAAAAATAGCTCAATAAAAAAGCTCAATCAGTAATCACTGGCTGAGCTTTTTAAATTGAAGAGTCTGCTTTTAATAGCGGCAAGCGGAGCTGCTACTGGCATGATTAAAGCCCCATTTGCGATAACCATCGGTATCAAGATGAATAGCACCGGTAGAATACAGTCCTAAACCAAAGTTATGCGACTGCCCTTGATATTGCCAAAACTCGCAGAGACTATCTTGCATGCGACTTAGCTGCCATAAATTGCCTTCATATTCAGGCACCCAGATATCCATCGCGCCTGCGGTCATGTGCTTACTCGCACTCGCCCCGCCCGCGCAATTATTTAACCCCGGACTGCGATATACTGAACGTATCTCGGTACTGGCAGGTAAAATACCTTGGCGTTTTAGCTGACTATAAAGCTGCAAGGTCGGTACAATATTTGCCCATAACTCCTGCGGTGGTAGCTGATAAGGCTCATAACCACATTTATCCCAACTACGAGCGGTCGTCAACAGCTGAGATAAGGGCGGTACATTTCTTGCGCCGACGCGTGAGCTTAAATATTGTTGATAATTGGCCACTTGGCTTGCGCGGTAACTATTACTATTTAACCATACATTAAAATCCATACTGGTAAAATCGTTATAATTACTATTTCCAAAGTTATTATTACCGCTGCTATAACGTGGCGTCCCTCTATTGGTAATGACGCGTTTGTTTTCTTCTATCGATACTGCGCTATCGAAGTTAAACTCGCGCTGTTTTTGTTGAATCAGCCCTTGCATACTGTCGCCGCTAATACCATTTGACCGACGAGCGCCTTCACTCAAGATGGTTGCGCCGCCGCTATAGCTATTGCTTTGACTGCCATAACTGCTAGCGGGTGTGATATAAGCATTGCCACTATTATTGGTCGTACCACTGCCATGACGGATTTGGATGCGGCGCTCACTATTATCACTTATAATAGCGGCGTGCACGGAAATACTGCTGGCACAAATACCTAGGACGATAATAGGCTTATAAATGTGCCCATAAATAAATTTTTTTGTCTTTATCATTACCAGAAACTACCGCTAAAAACGTTTTATCGATACTATCAAATTTTAAGCAAGCAAGCTAAACTATCGCAGCGAATTGATGGTCACTGATTCGTTATTAACACTTATCCTTATAATGTTTATATTGTCGTTACTTTATTACGGGTAAATTATGCGTTTTGCTACCAAATTCTTAATTAAGCTGCCCGATAAACATTTTGCCCTCGCTGATTGCTTACTTATCGTTTGTCAAAGCAGACTTTTCTTTCACGCCAATTATCAGTCACATATCACCTATGCCTTCTAACCTCCAGTACCGTTTTTCTCGTCAAAGCCATCACTTTGGTCGAGGTCGTGCGCCGACGCTTTGGCAACGTATCCATATTGATCCGTGGCTGACCTTATTGCTATTGACCGTTTGTTGCATTGGCTTGACGATTTTATATAGCGCAGCAAGCCAAGACACTGATATGGTCATCCGCCAAGTCATTAGTTATGGCGTGGCATTTACGGTGATGTTTACTATGGCGCAGATACCGCCTAGCCTTTATCGTACCTTTACGCCCATATTTTATGTATTGGGGCTGATATTGTTGGTGTTGGTCGATATCATTGGCGAGGTGCGTATGGGTGCGCAGCGCTGGATTAACTTACCTGGTTTTGGTAGCGTTCAACCTTCAGAGTTTATGAAGCTTGGTATGCCAATGATGTGTGCGTGGTTTTTATCCAAACGTGACTTACCGCCTTCATTATCAAGTATTGCCATCACCTTAGCGTTAATTGTCGTGCCGGTATTATTAATCGCCAAAGAGCCTGACCTTGGTACTTCCTTGCTGGTCGCAGCCAGTGGCATTTTTGTATTGTTTTTAGCGGGTCTATCATGGCGCTTGATTGCTAGTGCAGCAGCATTAGCCGTGCCATTGGTGGCATTTGCTTGGAACTTTTTATTACACGACTACCAACGTACGCGCGTTTTAACGCTATTCAATCCTGAAGCTGACGTCCAAGGTGCCGGGTGGAATATTATTCAGTCCAAAACCGCCATTGGCGCGGGCGGTCTGACCGGTAAAGGATATTTAGAAGGCACACAGTCGCATCTACATTTTTTACCAGAAGGTCACACCGACTTTATTATTGCCGCTTTTTCTGAAGAGTTTGGTCTGCTTGGCGTGATATTGTTGATGTTTATTTATGCTTGCGTGCTTATGCGTGCTTTATATATCGCATTTTCGCACCCTGATGTTTATAGTCGACTGCTGGCAGGTGCAATTGCGATGTCTTTTTTCGTGTATGTTTTTGTCAATGTCGGCATGGTCGGCGGCATCTTACCCGTCGTTGGGGTGCCTTTACCTTTTATCAGTTATGGCGGTACTGCTATTGTGACATTAATGGCAGGTTTTGGCTTACTGATGTCAATTCATACCCACAAATCTGGCTAAGTCATGGTTTTATTTTTTACAACCTATTCACCTGTAAAGTTCATTTTTAATAGCCAATATTACATTCGTTAATCACTATAAACTTGGGTTGAAACGTCTATATAACTCCCCTATATAGACAGGGTTAAAATGATACGTTAACAAATTAGCCTAGAAACTGAAGCAAAATGTGCTTGGCTAAGTAATCGAATGTAACAACGAAATTGCTAAAATTAAATGAATATCTACTTTTTTAAGCCTTTCTTATTTGTCATTAATTCTACATAAATTACTATTGAAACCTTAACTTTCTTGCTTCAAAAATAACCATAAGTTGTTGTTATCTATAGCCATTACCCTATTAATTTTTTGTTAAAACACTGGTAAAGCTCTATTAGTGACCGATTAGTACTGTTAGGTTTTATCCCTTGTTTTTTACAAATAATTGCGTTACCCTCGTTTTATTGTAGTTTGATACACAACGCGTACATAGCTACTAAGAAAGATATCATTTAATTATATTGCAGTTGTAGCTCGTCCGTATAGTTAGCAAATTGTAGATTTTGGGCTTGCAAAGTCACTACTTAATTAACGGTTTAATAACAAAGTAATACGCAACATACTTTAAACCCTTTATTAACTTAGCAATGCAAAAAAGTCCTTTATCGATTGGTGCAATCTTACTTTAGTTGTTTGATTACTATTGTTAACTATCATTTGAGCGTGTCATAAGTGGGTTTTGCGAGTCGTATATAACGATAATTCCCGAGCCACTTATGATGATATAAATGAAAATTACCATATGTTAGAGCTTATAAAAGCCCATATTTACTATCATCGTGATAAAACAGATAGATGATAGAGCGGCTTTTGAGTTTGCGGCACTGTTAGAGTGGTCTAATATTGTCTCGCTCCCTCTAAGAAGTTTTAGAGTTAGGTTCTAGTGTATACGCTATAGAGGTATTTATGAATAAGCGTTTATCTGGTTTACTTACAATGTCAGCCGTTTTATTTGCTGGCTCTGCAATCGCTACTAATGCAAATGCTGTAGAATCAAAAACCTCCCTTGCAACGATTTCGCAAGATAACGCCTCCCGTATTGACCGTGTACTCGGTGAACTTAGTCGTCAACATGACGGCGCATCAAGCTTAGTTAAGTCTGCTCGTCAGCCTACTTCATTAGCCCTTAGCAGCTCATTGCTCGCCAGCGACACTGCCCAAGTATCTAATGATGAAGATGTTTTAGAGCGCTTAACGGCAGTCGCTTCTAATTCTGTAAGCAAATTTAAACAAACTGGTTTGGCTTCTTGGTATGGTCGTCAATTTCATGGCCGTAAAACTGCCAGTGGCGAAACCTTTGATATGAATGGCTTAACCGCTGCTCACCGCTCGTTACCCTTAAACTGCTACGTTAAAGTTACCAATAAAACCAATGGCAAAAGCGTCGTCGTTAAAGTAAACGATCGTGGTCCATTCCATGGTAACCGTGTGATGGATTTATCTTACGGTGCTGCCAAGCAACTTGGTATTACCAATAAAGGTGTGGGTAACGTCTCTATTGAGCGTGTTTCAGGCCCCTCTTCTTAAACCATTAACGTTTTAGACCATTCGCGGTTTAAACCTTTAACGGTTTTTTATCGAAAAGACTGCTTAACGTTAGTTTTAAAAAAAGCGCCTAACTCATTTAAAGTTAGGCGCTTTTTCGTTTTTAACGTTTAACGCTAAATAGTTAACATAGGATAGCTTTTAAAAACTATAACTCAAATGCGCTTTCAATCGCATCATCGAGACGCTCGACCGCGATGACATTGATACCCTTAAACTGCGGCGCATCTTTGGCAGGCGCATTGGCTTTAGGGATAATCGCGTGTTTAAAGCCGTGTTTCATCGCCTCCTTTAGGCGCTCTTGTCCGTTAGGAACCGGTCGAATCTCCCCTGATAAGCCGACTTCACCAAAAACGGCAAGTGATGAGGGTAAAGGCTTTTCTTTGATACTAGAAGCACAAGCCAGTAGCACTGCCAAATCAGACCCGGTTTCAATCACCTTAACGCCACCAACGACGTTTACATACACATCTTGTCCGCTGGTATGAATACCGCCGTGACGATGCATGACCGCAAGCAGCATTGATAGGCGCTGAAAGTCGAGCCCTAAAGCCATACGCCTTGGTGAGCCTTGTGAGTCATCGACCAAGGCTTGCACTTCGACCAGCAGGGGTCTGGTGCCTTCACGGCTTACCATCACCACAGAACCCGCTACGGGCTTATCATAACGACTTAAGAATATCGCTGAGGGGTTGGCGACTTCTTTAAGCCCCATATCGGTCATGCCAAAAATACCCAGCTCATTAACCGCACCAAAACGGTTTTTTACCGCGCGAATCATACGAAAGCGTGAATCGGACTGGCCTTCAAAATATAAAACCGTATCAACCATGTGTTCGAGCACACGTGGCCCTGCCAGCGTGCCTTCTTTGGTCACATGCCCGACTAAAAATAGTGCCGTGCCAGTTTGCTTCGCATAACGGGTCAAAATAGCTGCCGACTCACGAATTTGACTAACGCCGCCTGGGGCAGAATTAATGGCATCGGTATAAATAGTCTGAATCGAGTCAATAATAGCAATCGCCGGCTGCTCTTGGGTTAAAGCCGCACAAATGGTTTCAACATTGGTCTCCGCGAGCACACGTAATCTATCCGCTGGCAAATCTAAACGCTTGGCGCGCATCGCTACTTGGGCGAGCGACTCTTCACCTGTCACATACAGCGCGCTACCTGCCAATGAATCAGCCTTTGCCATATTGGTCGCAGTTTGCAGCAAAATCGTCGATTTACCGATTCCTGGGTCACCACCGATCAAAACGACCGAACCGGCCACCAGTCCGCCGCCCAACACTCGGTCAAACTCACTAATGCCAGTGGGCAGGCGTGTATCTAGCGTCACGCTTACCGCATTGAGTGGCATGACCGCACTGTGCGTACCCGAATAATTGCCAGCAGGTGCACCCGCACTACGAGAAACCGCTCGGCTAGCATTCGCTTTTGAAGTATTCTTATTGTGGTGTGGCATACTGACATTTGGCGCTTCGACCAAACTGTTCCATTCACCGCAGTCTGTACACTGCCCCGCCCATTTGCCAAAATGCGCCCCGCACTGCTGACAGACATAACTGCTTTTATTTTTTGCCATAACGTATGAACCTTATTGAACTGGTCAATCGAAAGTAATAAATTGCGAATAATAAGTAGAATTTTAGAATGCTCTATATGAGCTTAAGTGAAAAAATGCAAGAAAGGATGTATAGTGAGTGAAAAGTAATATAGAGACATCACGCACTGCTGATATCAATTTTTCTTGCTTGCTGTGCCTGCGCAGACAGAGGCTACAAAAAATTGATATCAGCAATACCGTCGCGTTTTTAGGATATTTTGACTATACATGCCTTTTTTTATAAACAGACAAGAGATGTTGAAAGGCAGACAGTAACTTATAATATGTTATAGATGTTAAGACTAAATAACCAAATATCCGTTGCATCATGCAGTAATTAGATATTTGGCTAAAGTTTCAGATAAAGGTTTATAGAGAACAATATCTAAGACCCAGGGAAGTTTTTTATACTCGAAAGTCTTTACCAAGATAGACAGATTTTACCAAATCATTTTCCAACACTTCAGACGATGTCCCTTCCGCAATGATAGCGCCTTCTGAAACGATATAGGCTTTTTCGCAAATGGCGAGGGTATCGCGCACGTTATGGTCGGTGATGAGTACACCAATACCGCGATTTTTTAGGGTTAAAATAACGTCTTTAATATCACCAACAGAAATAGGGTCAACACCGGCAAAAGGCTCATCTAATAGGATAAATTTTGGATTGGCCGCCAACGCGCGCGCAATCTCACAGCGGCGGCGCTCACCGCCTGAGACACTCATACCCAATGATTTGCGTACATGCTCTAAATGGAACTCGCCGATCAATTTTTCAAGCTCTTGACGCTGCTCAGCGGTACTTAATTCTTTACGGGTTTGCAGAATGGCTAAGATATTATCTTCAATGGATAATTTACGAAAAATAGAAGCTTCTTGCGGCAAATAGCCAATACCAGCACGCGCGCGCTCATGCATGGCATATTTTGATAAATCCATTTTTCCTAGAGTGACACGGCCTTTATCCATATTGACCAGTCCGACCACCATATAAAAGCTAGTAGTTTTGCCCGCGCCATTTGGTCCTAATAATCCAACAACTTGCCCTTGCTCAACAGAAAATGATACATCTTTTACCACCCAGCGTTTGCCGTAGCGTTTGCCTAAATTTTGCATCGTTAAACGGGCGACAGGCTCGGAGCTATTGGTTGCTGCTACAGAACCATTATTAAGCTCGTTGCTATGAATTTCGTTGCTGTGGATTTCATTGGTCTTAACAACGTTGTTTTTAATATCGCTCATCACTTACCTGTCAATTACTGTTAAAGTTGCAAAATTTTTAGTATTACTATCGCTTACTTTTATATTGAAAATACTGTGCTTAGCGTATGCTGCTTCGGTTGCTGCCGCTATTGGGCGGGAAGACCAATTCTACGCGCTGACTGCCACCAGCAGTTGCTTCTACATCGCCCGCTTTTAAGCTATAGCGAATGACATTACCGGCAAAACTGGCGCCATTTTGTACCAATTTTGCATTACCTGTGAGCGTCACGATACCCGTGACCGCATTATAATCAATCTTATTGGCTTGCCCTTTTGCCAAGCCCTTTTCTTGCGTCACTACCTGCTGCATAGTCGCTGGACGGCCGGTGGCGACTGCCGAGTTGATACTACGGCCTTGCGAGAGGTTGACCGTAATATCATCGGCGGTCATTTTGAACGTACCCTGCGTAATTACAACGGTGCCTGAATAGCTGGTGATACCTGTACGTTCACTATAAGTCGCCTTATCTGCTAGCAGCTTAATCGGCTGATTGGCATCTGATGGCAAGGCATGGCTGTATAACGGCAATGCTAACAACATTAGCATCGGTAGCGTTCGCAAACCGTGTGTTACTTGGATAGAGCGTGTCGATAGCAAGCGTAAAGTAGGCAAAAAAGTAGATTTCATAAAAGTTACTCGTATCATTATGGGTAGTGGCGTTTGCAAACTTCCTGCTAGGTGCTGCTGTTAAAATAAAGCTTTATCTTGGCGTTTCGCGGGCGTAAATGCAACCGCGACTTGACCAAATTCATAGTCCCCAGTTTCAAGGTTGGCTTTCATGCTTGACGCCTCGAAGCGGTTCATCCCTTGTTCAACTTTTACTGGCTCATCACTATAGACTTGACCTGTTTTGGTATTGCCTTTTAAGGTAGTGCCCATGACTTTAATCGGCTCAATATCAGACTCGCCCGCTTTGCCTTCGCTAACTAAAGTAAAACCACCTGATAAGCCCATCTCACCTGTCTGTTGACTGATGGCGGCGCTGCCCGCTTCAACACGGTAACGCTGCTCGTCTGATGGCTCCCAATTCATGGTGATGCCTTTCATCTCATCTTTATTGGTCACAGGATTATGGGTCAAGGATTCTGCACTCAGCTCGTACTCAGTCTCACCTTTTTCATTAGTTTGCACCGCTTTAATGTCGGTGGCTTCATAATCCACATCCCTCGGTTCCATACTAACGGGCGGCGTAATCTCCCCTTGCTGTTTGAAGAACCAGCCAGCAATTACAGCAATAATCAACGCCAGAACGATTAAAACACGAGTATTCACGATAAGTTATCCTCAGGTTTTGTTGCATCAAGCGTATAGTGCGCGATAAAATCTTGATAGTGACCATGACCTTTTAAAATAAGATCACATATTTCCCGTACTGCGCCGGTGCCACCTGTGCGGGTAGTCACCATATCACTGCGCTTTATCACCTCTTGATGGGCATTTGGGACAGTAGCCGCAAAGCCTACCGTTTGCATCGCTTTAATATCTGGTAAATCATCGCCCATATAAGCACATTCAGCAGCGGTAATATTAAGCTCAGCATCAAGCGTCGCTAATAGCTCATTCAATGCAATCAGCTTATCATCACGACCTTGGACGATATAATTGACACCCATTTCAGCAGCACGCTTGTCTACCATAGGACTGCTACGACCAGTAATAATAGCGGTCAAAATACCATAGCGCGCCAACGATTTGACGCCGACACCGTCCTGTACCGAAAAGGCTTTGGTTTCAGTACCGTTGGCATCATAAATAATTTGACCGTTTGACAAGATACCATCAACATCCATGACCAATAACTTTACTTGTCCGGCCTTTTTTATTAAGTCTTGCATCAGTTTTCTCTTATTAATGATTTTATTATGAGACGTATTCTTATTAAACACTCTTTTATTAAGGCTTTTTCCTACGTTACATCTTAATTGCGCCAATTCTTAATACAGCGTTTATTAAAATAGGGCTACTTAACACCGGCTTGTAATAAGTCATGTACCGTAATGATGGCCTCCAAACGCTGTTCCTCATCGATGATCAGCAGCTGGCTAATGCCGTTTTCATTCATCACACTTAAAGCATCGGAAGCGCGCATATCTTTACTGACGCGGCGTGGATTGCTGACCATCAGCTCACGCATCGGGGTTTGCAAATCAATGCCTTTTTCTAAGCCGCGGCGCAAATCACCATCGGTAAATACACCAACGACTTTTTGCTCGTCGTCAGTTACCACTGTCATACCTAAACGCCCAGAAGACATGGTAAATAAAGCGTCTTGTAACGGTGCTTGTTGATTAATAAGCGGTAAATTTTCTGAATTGGTATGCATTAAATCTTCGACCCGCGTCAGCAGCTGGCGTCCTAAGGCGCCTGCAGGATGCGATAAGGCAAAGTCTTCTGAAGTAAAATTACGCGCATGCACCAAGGCCACAGCCAATGCATCGCCCAATGCCAAGGTCGCTGTGGTACTAGAAGTCGGAGCAAGGTTGAGCGGGCAAGCTTCTTGTGATTTACCCAGCGTCAAAATGATATCCGCCGCTCGTGGTAGCATGCCGCGTTTGTCTCGGCTAATACTAATCAGGGGAATATTTAGACGCTTAACCACGGGCAGCAGCATTCTAATTTCATCTGACTCGCCCGAGTTTGAGATAGCCAGTAGGACATCGCCCTGCACCAACATCCCCAAATCGCCATGCCCCGCTTCCCCAGGATGCATAAAAAACGCTGGCGTGCCCGTAGAAGCAAAAGTCGCGGCTATCTTACGACCAATCAGACCCGATTTGCCCATCCCGGTCACGACCACACGTCCTTTGCAGGCTAGGATAATATCGCAGGCTTGAGCAAATCTATCATCGATTTGTTCCGTTAACAATGCTAGCGCCGCCATCTCCGTATGAATCGCTTCGATGGCAGTGCTAATAAATTGTTGATGGGTCAGGTTGCGGTGCGGATTACTCATACGTTAGCTCTATATTTTCGGTGAATCAATGAAACATTTTACTATACTATGGCTGATATTAATAATATAGGGCAAGACGTCGCTTTCATCATTGCCCACTTACTAAGTAGTGTAAATAGTCGCTTGCTCAGCCATGATTATACGTCTATTTATACAAAAAAAACCCACTATAATTAATAGTAGGTCTTAATCAGCTATACAACATTTTAATAACATACTTTCAATCAAATAGACGTCAGATAGCGTTATTTATTGATTGCTATCGTCTATATCATCGTTTGATTTGTTTTCAAACATAGCATTGTCTGAAGAATTGTCGAAGCCACGATCTTGACCAAAGCCGCCGCGCTCAAAGCCGCGCTCTTGACCCTGTCCAAAGCTGCCACGCTCAAAACCACGATCTTGGCCTTGACCAAAACCGCCACGATTAAAGCCACTACGGTTGGCAAAGCCGCGCTCTTCAAAACCGCCACTACCAGCAAGGTTACTACCACGCTCAAACCCACTACTCATACCACCTTGGTAACCAGCAGGTGCGCCCGTTGAGGTTTGCGTACCCGTGCCAGTCGTCGTGCTGCTTCTAGGATTACGAGCTGGCACGACTGTTGAAATGGCATGTTTATAAACCATTTGACTCACTGTGTTTTTTAACAACACCACATATTGATCAAATGATTCAATTTGACCTTGCAGCTTAATACCATTAACTAAAAAAATAGAAACAGGAATGCGATCTTTGCGCAACGAGTTCAAAAACGGGTCTTGTAAAGTTTGTCCTTTTGACATGACATCTCTCCTAAATATTATATAATTATTTTTAGTGCCAATTATTATAAGTATTGCTTTAATTATAATGGCTAAGGGCAGATACAATAATAAGTTTTATTTATAAAACGTATCTAAATAAGCAGTAATTCTTGTTAAATAATTTCACTTTACCGTGAATACGTTATTATTGTAAATAATTAAGTAACCGCTTATTTTTTAAGACTTCCTACCAACAAAAGTTAATTAACGACCGTTAAAAAAGCAATAATACCGATATAATTCACACTATTTTACTATGATTTAAATTATAGCAGTTATCCAACCTTTATTTTGAAACTAATTGTCATTATTTTTTACGGGGCTAATTAACGCGCTTTATATGATTTGGTTTTAGTATAAATACTCTCTTACTTGGGTCATAGTAGCAAACGTTTTTATTTTGATATCACCGCGCATAAGCTTGTCATCGTTTTCATTTAGCTTGGTTACAATATTTGACGCATTATCAGGCAAATTGGGCAACTGAGTAAGTTTGCGCAGCCAAGTATATTGACGCTTCGCCAGCTGTCTGGTCGCATATAATGCCTTATTTTGCATTTGCTGACAAGCAAGTGCCTCGGTTTGAGCGCTGAGCGTCAATGGCTGATCGAGCGCTTGAGTAGTGGTGTCTTGTGGTCGTTTACTTGCACTCGCCGCTTCTACTTCTGAAAAGGCGTCATAAAATTGCGCTTTATCCAAGTGCGGCTGTTTAAATATTGGATGCTTAATATGGACTAGGTATTCTAATACTTGGCGATAACCGACGCAGCGCATAGAGGGTAAGTTTGGTGTCAAAGGGTACTGCTCAAGCAATCCGATCACTTCCGCCACTAGCCCATCATGCCACATTATATCCAAACGTTGCTCGATACGCTGATGTAGCCATGAACGTTCTGGCATCACCGCCAGCGCATGCCATTGCTGATTGGGATTATGCGCCAAGGCTTGTTTGGGCTTTTGCTGCCAGTCACTGATGGGTATATTGGTTTGCAGATAAACTTCAACCGCGCGCGTGATACGCTGAGTATCGGTCGCATTAAGACGCTCGTGGCTTATCGGATCTATTTTTCCTAGATAATCATATAGTGCACCAATACCTTCGTCTTGCCGCCACTGCTCCACACGCGCGCGCACGTCATCATCACTGTCAGGCACGGGCGATAGCCCATCAATAAGCGCCATGTAATACATCATAGTACCGCCAACGAGCAAAGGTATTTTGCCCCTCTCATGACAGCTATCAATTAAACGAGCAACATCATTAACGAATTCAGCGACGCTATAACTTTGCATCGGGTCAATGATATCAACCAAATGATGCGGATAGCGTGCCAACTCTGCAGCGGTTGGTTTGGCTGTACCGATATTCATATCACGATATATCAATGCTGAATCGACCGAAATCAGCTCATAACGCCCAGTATCGTATAGCTCATACGCTAGAGCTGTCTTGCCACTCGCCGTCGGTGCCATCAAGCACACCACGCTATTATATGCCAAATTGGGATTGAGGCGATAAGATGAGCTAGCAGACGAGATTTGCATAGGATTACCTTTATTTTTATGTGACTACTAAAACGTGTCCTCAATCTAATCGATGGACATCTAAATGGCTGTAGATGATAGCATCAATGCGATTAAACGCTGGTTATTTATAGACTTAAAAGCATGCTTAGCAAGTAATTCTTCGATATCTGCGTTAAATGCCCATAAATCTTCTGTAGACATTTTTGCTGCTAAATCAGTAAGCTGCTGATTGACAGCATTCGCATCATTAAATGAAACCTTTTTTCTAAATATATCCGACTCAAACAATAAGCTTAATTGCGCCTGCCATATTTCAGCGCCAATCAGAAAAAATTGGCTGCGATTATAAAACAGCAACCACGGTAGCGTTTTATCACTGACATTTTTAATTGCATCTAAATCATGACTCGTATTTAAAATAACCTCCAAACAATATGGTAAAGGAGCATTTTTTATCGATAGATTTTGTGACGTATTGGCCGTGCTTATTAATGTGCTACCCCGATTTATATTTTCAGTAAAAGTTGCCTGTTCTGATGATTGCGCATTATCGGTATTTTCTGACAACTGATATGGCTGTTTGGGCGCTTGTACTTGCTGACTTTTCGCTGAATAAATGGCCGATGACGTCTGTTGCCTTTCAGCAGCGAAGGCATTATTGATGGATAGATTATTATCTAATACCTGACTATTATCATCAGCGGAATTGATGGTCTGATTGATGTTCTGTTTGGTAGCAACCGTTTTAAGCTTTGGTTGCATCGCATGACTAAGATGCGCCATGATGTTATTTAGCGGGCTGATTTTGATACGCTGTTTGGACGGATGGACATTGATATTGAGCCACTCAGTTGGCAAATCAAAATAAAGCGCATAGCCAATACCTGATAACTGCGCACTTTGGGCAAGTTGACGCAGCTGATTGCTAATCAACGCTTCTTTTACCAATCGCCCATTCACATAAATTAATTTTGGAAAAGTACTTTGAGAGTCATTGCTAAGCCATAACCAACCGTTGATGTTCGCTTGACCAGCAAAGTTATTATTCACATAGTCTTTAGGCAATTGCATCAAACTGGTAAGGTCGATGGATATTTCTAAGGCGTTGTCCGTTAATGGCAACCCAGTCGCTTGCTCAAGACGTGGTAAAGGCAAACGATGAGCGTTATTGTTGCTGCTATTGGTATTATCGTTATCATTTGCAGACATTGCTCTTGAAGACAGCGATAACCGCTTTTTATTGTCATGAAACAAGGTTAGCGCCACATCTGCACGCGCCAAAGCCACTTCGCGGACAATGGTTTCGATATGACCGAACTCGGTCGCAATAGATTTTAAGTTGCCGCGGCGTGCGGGCACATTAAAATATAAATCTTTAACCGTGATAGTCGTGCCGCGTTGATGCACAACTGGCAACAATTTTGGCACCTCGTCCAATACACCGGCAACTTGCAATTGGCGACCAATCCCACTGTCGTCATGACTACTAGTTAAAGTCAAACGAGAAACTGCCGCCGTCGCTGCCAACGCTTCACCGCGAAAGCCCAGTGTGGTAATACCATGCAAATTAGCCACATCGGCCACTTTACTGGTTGCATGGCGAGTAATGGCCATGACCATATCATCAGGATGAATACCCGTGCCGTTATCCAGCACTTCAATCATACCCATGCCGCCTTGGGTAATACGTATTTCAATATTGCTCGCACCAGCGTCTATCGCGTTTTCAAGCAGCTCTTTGACCACAGCGGCAGGACGCGTCACCACCTCGCCCGCTGCCAATTGATTGATAAGCAGCGGCGATAGTTTTTTGATGCGACTATTGGAGGGATTATCTGGCATTAATGAGCGTCATACTTTTATAAAACCTCAGTGGCTGTGATGCGGTTTAACCTAAAGGTTAAGAGAAGACAAATCTAAGCCTTGCGCTTGGCCCGCCTTCGATAGTCGCAGCTCAACCTGACGCGCTTCTTTATCATTATCATCGCGATCGGCTTGCGTCATATCAATAAACAAACTCGGTGGGGGTAAATAGCTGTCCGCACGGCTGGCCCATTCAATAATAACTAAGGCATTTGCTTCATCCAAATATTCATCAAAACCAATAAAGGACAGCTCTTCTGGGTCTTGCAGACGATATAAATCTGCATGATAAACAGGTTTAATTGAACCATCTTTTTGCTCAATACTATAAGGCTCGACTAAGGTATAAGTTGGGCTTTTGACCGCACCTGTATGGCCGAGCGCCTGCAACCAATAACGCGTCAAGGTGGTTTTACCAGCGCCTAGATCACCCGACAGCCAAACACTACCCGATAAGGGCAACGCTGCCAATTGCACCGCCAAGCGCTGGGTATCTGCTTCAGAATGCAGCGTCAAGGTTTTCACATGTTGGTCTTGTTTTATATTATTAGGCATCAAACTTACCTTCCCTTACTTGCGTCTGTACTTGCATAGTCACGGATGGATTGATAAAGCTTTCACCGCGAATCAATTTGGCATATAGCTCGGGGTCATGCCATTCTGCCTTTACTTGCTCACTAAATTCAAAGTCTTCTAGATGAAGCTCACCCATTTGCGCGTTTGCCACATCGTCCGCAAAGCACTGTGCGTAACCGGTTGCGGTTTCGTGGGCAATCACCGAGTAAACGCTGACATCAGATTCACCGTTTTGCATTTGGGTTTGTTTGAGAATTTCTTGTGCCCAAAAGAAGATAACGCGTGAGAACTGCTCTGCTGACGGCGATACCGGCAAACTGATCCAGCGCGCGCTGAATTTCTTACAGGCGGCGACATATTCAGGGTCGTCTTTATTCCAAAAGCAAATCGCATGATCGAAGCTATCGATAATGTCTTTAATAGACGATTTTAATAGACCAAAATCATATACCATCTGCCCATGGTCTAATCGCTTAGCTTCAAGAATCAGCTCAATCTGATAGCTATGACCATGAATAGAATGTTTGCAGCGCTCAGAGCTACAATTACGCACGATATGCGCATTTTCAAATTTGAACAGTTTACGAATACGCATAATAATTGACCAAAACAGTAAGCTTTACTGTGTTAAACATGAATATTATAAGGGTTTGCCGCGACGACACATCGGCGTGCGGCTCATTATAGCAAATCGTAATGACTGCGTAAGTAGTCACTTACTAATAGCAATATTGGCAAAATCCATTCACTAATGACGTGGTGCAAACATAATAATTGCCATGCCTAAGAGCGCGACGATAGAACCCAAAATATCCCACGTGGTTGGCCTGATGCCGTTCGCCGTCCACAGCCAAATAATAGCCATCGAAATATAGACACCGCCGTAAGCGGCATAAACTCGACCAGTGGCGGTGGGATGTAAGGACAGCAGCCAAACAAAAGCGACCAAACTGAGTGCACCAGGAACCAGCAGCCAAATCGACTTACCTTCCCGCAGCCATAAATAAGGCAAATAACAACCGATAATTTCAGCCAGTGCGGTCAGCGCAAACAGTCCAACGGTTTTTAATTCAGTCAAACCAACCACTCCTAAACCGTGATAAATCCTGTCATATATTGCACGGCATTACCAGAAATTAGCACCCTATCGCCTGCAACGACGCAGTTTAAAATACCGCCTCGTTTTGATGCTTGATAAGCTATTAATTCATCTTTACCCAAACGCTCTGCCCACAGTGGTGCGAGCCCCGTATGAACCGAACCCGTCACTGGGTCTTCATCGCCACCATTGGCAGGCCAAAAATAACGTGAAATAAAATCGTAATCCTTATAGTCAGCGGAGGTGGCCTGACAGGTGACCACCACATTTAACGGCGCAAGTTGTTTTAATTGCTCGTTATCGCGCGCTACGTTTAAGACATCGGCTTCAGCATTATAAATCACAAAATAGGCTTGGGTGTTTTTATAAACTTCGACTGGTGCAACAGACAATCCTGCCAGCAAGCTATCGGGAATATCTTCAACCTTTTCAGGCTTAGTATTAGGAAAGTCCATTTGTATTTTGCCATCGTCTGTTTGCACGATGGTCAATATACCAACCGCTTTTGCGTAAAATTTAATGGTTTCTACATCAGGGTTTTTGTTAAATAACACAAAGGCTGACGCCAAGGTTGCGTGCCCGCAAAACGCAATCTCAGTCAAAGGAGAAAACCAGCGGATATGATAAATGCCATCATCGTCACATACAATAAAAGCTGTCTCTGACAAATTATTTTCAAAAGCAATAGACTGCATTAACTTATCGGAAAGCCAATTATCTGTGATAATAACGGCTGCTGAATTGCCTTTAAAAACGGTATCCGTAAAAGCGTCGACGACATTGATTTCTAGTTGCATAGCATGCTCTTCTTTTTTATTAACATTAATTTTGGCTATTTTTTATCCCGCTGTTTATACCCAACGTCTGACTTTTGCCTTATAAACCTGATAAGCCTTGCCAAATTTCTGTGCCAACATCCGCTCTTCTGGTTGGATTTGAAAACGAGTCATATAAAGTATAAAAATGGGCAACAACACAAAGGCAAGAAAGTGTGACAGATATAGTGCCCAGCTAAATAATACAAGCACCAAGCCTACATACATAGGGTTGCGGCTATATTTATACACACCACTAGTCACTAAGCTTGAAACTTTTTCAAGCGCTTGCGGATTGGGTGTGGTCTGCGCTTTTTTAAATTGAGTAACACCTAAAATGGCGCTACCCACTCCTATGGTGCCCAAACCCATTGCCAATGCCGCAGAACCTTTCAAAGAAAATTTCAAAGCAGGTGCGACTTTAGAGACACCAGCCATGGTCGCTGCAGTAACGATAACTTGCGCGACTGGCGGTACTTTTAGTTCTAGAGATTTCATAATGAGACCTTATATAGAATTAAATAATAAATGAGCGCTTAATTACTTATTATAGTATTCAGTGTTTATTTAGCTTTTCGCCTTTTATTCTTCATTAGTTAAACACTTTACGCCGCTGTTGTCCCTACTCTACAAGTTTTAAGTGACGATTGATATTAGAATGAGCGGCTTTATTATCCATAGAAGGTTATAATTGCCATTTGTTTCATTTTTACCCTTTACTCTAGTGAAGGTGTTGTTTCTAAGATGTAGTTGAACTTAAATGAGGAAGTTAGCGTCATGATGCGTATCGGATTGTTCTTATTAACCAACTTAGCGGTGATTGTGGTTTTTAGCATCGTGTTTGGTATTTTATCCAGATTTTTTGGGATTGGCGGCGTCCATGGCGCAGGCGGGCTAAATTATACTAGCCTTGCCATTATGTGCGGTATATATGGCATGGTTGGTTCGATGGTCTCGCTGTTTATCTCAAAATGGATGGCAAAAAAATCAACGGGCACAGTAGTCATTGAAACGCCAAGAAATGCTACGGAAAAATGGCTGGTTGATACTGTCGCCAAACACGCACAGGTGGTAAATATTGGTATGCCGGAAGTAGGAATTTTTAATAATTCTCAGCCAAACGCCTTTGCAACCGGTTGGAACAAAAACCAAGCATTGGTCGCGGTCTCCTCAGGGCTACTACAAAGCATGACACCCGATGAAATAGAAGCGGTGCTCGCGCATGAGATTGGTCATGTGGCCAATGGCGATATGGTGACCCTTGCGCTCATTCAAGGGGTGGTAAACGCCTTTGTCATGTTCTTTGCGCGTATTATTGGTAGCTTCGTCGACCGTACTGTCTTTAAAAATGAAGGGGACGGCCCGGGTATCGGTTATTTCATCACCAGTATCGTGATGGATATTTTGCTGGGTTTTTTGGCGTCTGCCATCGTCATGTGGTTCTCGCGCCTACGTGAATTCCGTGCTGATGAGATGGGGGCAAAGCTTGCCAGCCGTGAAAAAATGATTAGCGCACTGGATGCCTTGCGTCCTTCTGAGCAGCGTCCAGACCAGATGCCTGAGAGCATGAAAGCGTTTGCAATCTCGTCTGGGCAGTCTACGGGCTTTAGTATCGCTAACCTTTTCCGCTCACATCCAACGCTTGATGAACGTATCGCGGCGTTGAGAAAGTATAATCCTAGCAAGGCTTAAGCCGCAGCCCTAACATACATGACAGATGATAGCGGATGGCTAGAACAGCGCCGCTATTATCTGCATCGTTTGACCGTTATAAACAATCAACCTTTACCTGTAATTCCTACTGCCGCGGTGGCTGTGTTCACATCTGTCGCTGGCGGACTGGTAATAAAAGTCAGATACGCTTCATATTGTTCAAGCACATCATCAATCACTTGCTGCTTGGTCAAGCCCGTCAAATCATAACCGCCGGAGCCGGTTTGCGTCGTTACTTCTAAACGATAATAAACATCGCTAACTGGTGACATCTTGCCACTAAAGGTCGGTGACGGCGTCTCGACCATAGACACTTGATAGTAAAAGTCGTTTTGCGCGTCAGTAGATACCTTTAATAATGGCCCACCAACATCAATATCGCCCGCTATATGAGGAATATTATCACGATCAATCTTATAACCTTGGCGCTCAAACTCATTGGCGACATCGTTTAGCGCCGGACGAACGACACGCCCAAGAAATTGCTCTGTTTCTCGTTTGCTCGGATAAGCCAGCATTTGTCCCAAGCGCTGCTTCCAAGAACGCTCCGGTATATGCCCGCCACTTGGCGTAACAGAAGGACGACGCAGCACCGTACCTTCGCGCTCAGCCCGTTCTATTTTTAACGCTTTAGAAAAAGAGAACATCACCAGATAAACAATAATCGTCACAGGAAGAGCAAAGATAAGCGTGGCATATTCCATGGTAATGACGCCGCCTGCAATCAACATAGAGATGGTCAATACTGCCGTCAACACCGCCCAAAAAATACGTAGCCACTTTGGGCCATCTTCGCTTGGATCAGGGATAGAGGTTGAAAAGTTCGACATCACCATCGCCCCTGAGTTAGCACTGGTGATATAAAACAGCAATCCTGAAAGCGTCGCTAACGCTATCAAAATAGTCGCCCCCGGAAACAACTCAAGTAGCGCGTACCATCCGCGCTCTGGGCTTTGAACCGCAAGCTCGGCAAAGGCGGTATTTCCTTGTAATACCTCATAAAGGGCGGAATTACCAAAGAAAGAAACGATGATAAAGTCACATAATACCGGCACTGTAATCGCGGCAATGACAAACTCACGTAATGTGCGTCCACGCGAAATACGCGCTAAAAACACCCCAACAAACGGCCCCCATGCGAGCCAAAACGCCCAAAAGAATAGCGTCCAACTGCCCATCCAATCGCTACTACCGGGAACATAGGCAAAGGTTTTAAACATCCGAGCAGGTAGCGTGACAAAGAACTGACCCAAATTTTCAACTAAGGCATTTAACAAAAACGCCGTCTCGCCAGCGATTAGGATAAACGCCATCATTGCCACCGCGCTCCATAGATTGAGCTCGGAGATCCAGCGGATACCGCGATCAACCCCCGAAGTGGTGGCCAAAATGGTCAAAACAACCGCACCAACCACGAGGGCAATCTGTAACGTTAAGCCTTCTTCAAAACCAAATAACTTTGAGAAACCAACGTTTAAGAGTACCACGCCGATACCCATGGTCGTCGCCACGCCGAACACTGTGCCGACCAAGGCAAGAATACTAATACCATGGCCGATAGGACCTTTTACCCGCTTACCGAGCAGCGGATAAAGCGCCGCCCGAATGGATAAAGGCATGCCCCAACGGTAGGCAAAATAACCCATTGCCATACCAAGCAGTGCATAAATAGACCAGCCGGCAATGCCGTAATGGAACATTGTCCAAACCACAGCGTCTTGCATAGCAGCAGCACTTGCTCCTTCACCAGACGGCGGGGTCAAATACTGTACGACGGGGCCAGTGACTGAAAAAAACAGCATGTCAATGCCTACCCCAGCGGCAAATAACATCGCTGCCCACGTTCCCAGTTTATACTGTGGCCGCGAATCATCAGGCCCAAGGCGTATGCTACCTGCTTTAGACAGTGCTACCCACAGCACAAAACCGATGACCATCACCATGGTAATCACGTAATACCAGCCAAGATTGGTCGCAATCCAATCAACGACTGTTTTCATCGTTGTACTGGCATTGATAGGCATCAAAATTGCCCATATCGAAAACGCCACAATCACAACTGATGAGACAATCAGTACGCTCCAATTAATATGAGCCACACTGTTTTCTGACAGCTCCTGTGCTCCTTTTTTCAGATCGCTGCGGGAGATTGGCACATCTTCATCAAACGGTTTTGATTGGCGTTCTGTACCGCCAAACTGCCTGCGCTCAAACGGCGGGCGCGAGCTTTCGCTAGGCTCATTTACTGATGGGTTATTTGACTCGTCAGCCTCCCTTAAGCCATCGTCATTCGGTTTGTCGCTCATTTATATTCCTTATTTTTATATGACTGTCCGTATTAGGTTCACTATATTCTACCCCTAGTTTAATGTCATTATGCTGAATGTGTTTATCCAATGATGATATAGGCTTAGCGTCAGTAGTAAAGCATCGTGAGAGAAAATCATACGTATGAAACTATTTAAAGCTAAAGTAATGAAAAAGGTTAAAGCCAAAGTAATGAAAAAGGGCACTTGCATTCACTATAAAGTTTCTTGCATAAAAAAGCCCACCTAACGCTCTTATCGAGAAATTAGACGGGCTTTTTTATGGCTTAATATATATTACATATCAAACTCAAGCGCTCTATCACCGTTGGCGTCTTGGATACGCGTTGGCAAACCAATCTCATTTAGCAAGTTGATAAATGGCTTTGCATCAAGTTCTTCAACGTTGACCATTTTGCCCGCATCCCACTCGCCCGTCGCGACCAACATTGCAGCAGCAACGGGTGGCACGCCTGCAGTATAAGAGATGCCTTGGCTACCGACTTCGTTATAAGCGTCTTTATGATCGGAGATATTGTAGATAAATACCTCGCTATCAACGCCGTTAATTTTGCCTTTAACCTTGTCGCCGATGCAGGTTTTGCCCGTATAATTTGGCGCAAGCGAACTTGGATCCGGCAGTACGGCTTTCACCACCTTAAGCGGAATCACTTCTTGCCCTTCAGCAGTCATCACCGGCTGCTCAGACAATAGACCTAGGTTTTGGAGCACAGTAAACACATTAATATAATGCTCACCAAAGCCCATCCAAAAGCGGATATTTGGCACATCTAGGTTAGCCGATAAAGAATGAATCTCGTCATGACCACTTAGGTAACTGTTTTGCTCGCCAACGACTGGCAAATCATCGGTACGTTTGACTTCAAACATCTTATTCGACTGCCACTTACTGTCTTGCCAAGAATAAACCGTACCAGTGAACTCACGGAAATTAATCTCAGGGTCAAAGTTGGTGGCAAAATACTTACCGTGGCTGCCAGCGTTGATATCGATAATATCGATATCCGTCACCGAGCCTGCATCCATCATGTCATAGCCAAGTCGCGCATAGGCATTGACCACACCAGGATCAAATCCAGCACCCAAAATCGCCGTGATGTTCTTGTCGGCACAGCGCTGTTTACGCTGCCATTCATAGTTGTCATACCATGGCGGCGTCTCGCAAATCTTGCGCGGATCTTCATGAATGGCGGTATCAATATAAGCCGAGCCTGTTTCAATACAAGCCTCTAAAACGGTCATATTGACAAATGCCGAACCGACATTGATAACGATTTGAATACCCGTCTCTTCAATCAGCTGTATCAGCGCTTGCGTATCCATCGCATCGACTTGATGGGTATGTAATACCGCAGGCAGCTTAAAGCTATTCTTCTCTTTGACACTTTGGGCGATGGCATCACATTTATCTTGCGTGCGTGAGGCAATATGAATCTCGCCAAGGACGTCATTATGCATCGCACATTTATGCGCGACCACTTGCGCCACACCGCCTGCACCGATGATGAGCACGTCTTTTTTGCTAGGGTTAGTTTGATTTGTGTTCAATGAACAATCCTCCTTTGTGTCCCTGTCGATACCATCGATGGTGGCGAGTCAAAACAGAAACGAGTGAATGATATGCGTGAATTAAAAAGGAAGACCGAGGAAAACCCACGCACCCGTCGGGCAAAGCAGTATTTGGCTACTTGCTTTTACCCGCGGCGATTATAACAATTTTTACCCACCTTTCGGCAATAATTAATCGATAAGATGACATGCAATTTTATTATTCAAATCTTACCAGCTTATTATTAATAGCAAAATTAAGACAAGCTGGCCTTATAATCTTGATAATCAAACTCACGCTGCACATCTATCGACCCATCTAAACGGCGGATAACGATTGCAGGCATGCCCACACCATTGAACCAGTTTTTCTTGACCATGGTATAACCGGCAGCATTGCCAAACGCAATGGTATCGCCAATTTTCAAATTACTCGGTAAGGCGTACTCACCAAAGATATCGCCTGCCAAACAAGAACGACCGTAAATAATAGTATTGTCTGCAGCGCCCTCTTTTTGATCTTTATTTACCGGCATCATATCTATTGATTCTTCATTAATGGACACAATGGGAGCAGACTCGCGATAAATCAGTAAATCAAGCATATGTGCTTCGATAGAGGCATCGACGACGGCGAGATTTTTTTCATTGTGCATGGTATCTAAGACGGTCGTGACTAATGAGCCAGCACCATGAATACTTGCTTCGCCCGGCTCAAGATAGACTTGTACGCCGTATCTCTCGCTAAAGCCTTTTAATCTATCAGCCAGTTTTTCGAGTGGATAATCAGGCGCGATAAAGTGAATACCACCGCCCAAGCTCACCCATTCAAGCTGCGCCAGCACCTCACCAAACCTGTTTTCGATATCGGCTAAGCTTGCGCTAAATGCCTCAAAGCTATCATTTTCACAGTTGTTATGAATCATGACGCCTGTGATATCAGCAAGTACGGCGGTAATCTTATCTTTATCATGCTCACCTAAGCGGCTAAAGGGACGCGCAGGATCAGCAATAATAAAGGACGAATTACTGGTCTTTGGATTTAAGCGTAGCCCTACTGGTATATTTTGTGCTTTGGCTTGGTCTTTAAAAGCATTCAGCTGCGAGATGGAATTAAAGATTATTTTATCGGCATAGCTCAATACTTCGTCGATTTCATCGGCGCTATAAGCAACGCTATAAGCATGGGTTTCTTTTTTATTATCACCGCCTTTACCTTTACCAAAGGTCTCATAGCCCAACCGCACTTCATTCAATGAAGACGAGGTTGTACCATGCAAATAAGGCTGCATGACATCAAACACGCCCCAAGTGGCAAAACATTTGAGCGCGAGCAAGGCTTTGGCGCCAGATAGCTCGCACAGACGCGCGATAATCTGCATATTGGCAACGATTGCCGCTTCATCAAGTAGATAATAGGGCGTTGCAGGCAAAGATGAAGGGCTGGTTTGTAACGGTAAATTTGTATTCATAAGAGGTTACCTAATAGCTGCGGTCGGTATCATGACAGACCTAAATAATTGCGCTATAGTAGACTAAATTCATCATAATTAGAATATCTTATGGCACTCTCGACCGATTATTCTACGGCTAAAAACCCAGCCAACCTATCCCAGCTAGACCCACAAAACATCAGCTTAGAACATCTTGCTGCGGATGCGCGTGCGGTATTGGATTTTTGGTTCGATAAAGACAATGAGCAGTATTGGTTTGCGCAAAATGATGCTTTTGATAAAAAGATAAAAGACAAGTTTTATGATATTTGGCAGGCAGCAAAACAGGGTGAATGCGTGTCGTGGCGTATCGCAGATGCAGCGACTGATAGCAATAGCTCAGTCACAGCGCTAGCAGGACGCTTGGCAGAAATTATCGTGTTAGATCAGTTTTCGCGTAATTTATGCCGTGAGCAAGCGTGCGCTTTTGCCCAAGATGGCATGGCGCTAGCATTGGCACAAGAAGCCATTGGACAACCATATTTTGATACGCTGCCAGCGCAGTGGCGCAAATTTATTATCATGCCATTTATGCATTCTGAATCGGCCATGATTCATGAGCGCTATCTGCCGCTGTTTAAGCAATTAAATGATGCAACAACCTTAGAGTTTGAAGAGCGTCATAAAGAGATTATCGATAAATTTGGACGCTATCCACATCGTAACGACACGTTGGATCGTGAAACGACTGACGAAGAAGAAGCGTTTTTAAAGCAGCCCAACTCATCGTTCTAAGTATTTTTGGGACTTTGAAGATTTCTGTTGTTAAAGGTTTAAATAAAAAAACCCTCTGTTCTTAATAAACAGAGGGTTTTTTTATGACTAAAAGCATTTTCTTATTTAAATTTATTTGCTTAGGCTATTTTATTAAGCAGTCTCATTCTGCTAGCTAATGATCATTTTTAGGTCAGGCAATATTAACTTTCAAGCACTTTTCTTACCGGTGCAAAGCTACGTCTATGCGCGGCTAATACGCCATGAGCTGCAATCGCTTCCATATGGGCGCGCGTTGGATAGCCTTTATGCTTGGCGATGCCATATTCAGGATGTTCGGCATCAAGCGCATACATAGTCTTATCACGGCTGACTTTTGCTAGAATACTGGCCGCCGCGATACTGGTATGTCGGCCATCGCCTTTTACCCACGCTTGACAGTCAATCGCTGGCTCTTGAATACCATATTTAGCAATGCTTACATAATCTAAATCCGGGCAACGATTGCCATCAATCAATATCTCAAAACGTGCTTTCTGTTCTTCATCAAGGTATTTAGCAACTACTTCCAATAAAATCTCAGTACATAAGCGCATACCAAGCATGGTTGCTTGCAAGATATTGACTTGGTCGATGACCGCTGGCGGTATATCAGCGACGATGTGCGCGACTGCATGCTGCTGAACCAACGGATAAAGAATATCGCGCTTTTTTTCACTCAGCTGTTTCGAGTCCGTCAGTATAGACAATGGCGTATTTTTTAGTGGCTCATTTTCAATTAAACCTGACCACGCCGCAGGTAATATTGCCGCAGCGACAGTAACGCTACCTAGCAGCGGGCCACGCCCTGCTTCATCCACGCCAATTTGTAAGGTTGCTGGTTGCAAGTTTTCTAAACTTAATGAGTATTGCGCAATCAGTTCTGCGATATTGATTTGCCCTGATAACTGTATGGGAGCCGCCAGTTGTATGTATTGTCCTTTAATATCAACTTGCTCAATAACTCTTTCAGTCTGAACGGTATGCTTAGGCATAGCTGGGCTTTTTATAGGGTTATTTTCTGTAGAAGACATAGTACTCATAACTTTATTATTTCTTAACTTTACGGTTTAATGAATTTTTTGCGTGCCTAACATAATTAGCGCTTGATTACTGAGCTTAGTTATTAATCTTGATTACTGAGCTTGATAATTGTCTTGGCTGTCGTAATTTTCTTGACTGACATGACCGTCTTGTCCATTAAAATCATGACTTTGATAACTGTCGCGGTTTTGAAAAAACCACTGTTCGATGACGCTATGCGCAGGGTCATGATTGCTTTGTTGTTGCAATGCATACTTGGTATCAATCAGCGCTTTTAATTGTTCAGCGTACGCGCGCGGCTGCAACAAACGCATCACGGTACGACAGATATTATCACCACTTGCCTGCTCTTGGATAAGCTCGGGCACGATTGCGCTGTCTGCCAAAATATTGGGCAAACCGACATAAGGGACTTTCACCAAACGTTTTGCTATCTGATAAGTCAGCTGATTTAATTGATAAATCACCACCATTGGACGCTCAAGCAGCATGGCTTCCAAGGTTGCAGTACCCGACGCTAACATAACCATGTCTGATGCCGCCATCGCCAGCTGACTAAAGGCTGGCTGACTTTCATCATAGACCACCGCAATCGCCGCCCGCAGTTGCTCTGAGCGCTTATCGATCACATCTTGCACGATATATTGATGGTTTTGATCGACAGTTGGAATGATAAAGCATAGCTTAGGATCTAACAGCAAAAGTCTTTGGATACCATCGAGCATAAGCGGCAAAATAGCCGTTATCTCACCACGCCTAGAGCCGGGCATGACGCAAATAAGCTGACTGACCTCATCAAAGCGGTCGATGAAAAACTGCTGCAAGCCATCATTATGCCAGACCAATTCGCTACGGCGCTGATTGATGGGCGTCTCAAGTAAGGTCTGATCAATGGTTCGTAGTAGCGGATGACCGACGCAAATCGCGGGATGATTATAACGCTCGTAGACCGGCAGCTCAAATGGGAATAGGCAAAGTACCAGATTGGTCGCTGCCATAATGTTATGAATACGCGACTCACGCCACGCCCAAATAGAAGGGCTGACATACTGCACGCAAAACACGCCCTGCGGCTTTAATTTCTTTGCCACTCTAAGGTTAAAGTCGGGTGCATCAATGCCGATAAACCAATCAATACTTGCCGTTTTAAATGCCGTCAGCAGCTCTTGACGCGCTTTAAGCAAGTCCGGTAACTGCGCCACTACTTCGACCAAGCCCATCACAGCTAAGCGCGATAACGGAAAAATACTTTGTAGCCCTTGCGCTTGCATCTTTGCGCCGCCAACCCCAACCCAAATAATATCATCACGCAGATTATTCATCTGCTGCATAAAATCTGCACCCAAACTGTCGCCTGACACTTCCCCGGCGACAATCCCTATCACCAGTGGCGAGCTTGTAACCTCAGGCAATTTATCAAAAGCACCATAAGCATCCGGTGCTGGCGTTGTATCAGCAGGTTGGTGAGGCGTAGCAGGATCTGTCATGATAAGCTCTCAATATTAAAGTGGTACAATTTAATTGGTGCCATTTGAGTAGCACAGTTAAATGAAACAAAAGATAAAATGCGTCTATCATAAAAATGATTATATAAAATATAACATAGCTTAACCGTAATAAGATGCCCATTAAAAGGCATCTTGATAGCATTCTATAATGCTCGAACTTAGTCGTTTATATTGCCATCATACGTGACAGTGCTGGAAATAGCTAAAAATAGCGAAATTAGTGCACAAAATCCATTCAGTATCACTCATTTATATCTGCCTATAAACGTTCTGTTTAATGCAAATTTGGACTTAGGTTAGCGATAAAGCATCATTTCACCTATGCTTTACACTGCCTTATTATTCTTATATACCTATGAGTGACAGCATGTTAAGACGGGATGCAGCCATTAGCCATAACAAAGTTTTGGTCGCCACATTCCAGTTAGCAGTCAATTAACTGTACGACTGCCCTTGTCAACCAGCGCTTTTGTCCGCATAATGAATATCCCTATAAATCAGCTAGACGATATATAATCATGACAACACCAGCTACTCATAATGCAGATATTGACGACGTGAATATTGAAAAATTCATTCCTTTAATCACACCCGCTGAGCTAAAGTCTGAGCTACCTTTGTCGAATGACGCCTATAACACGGTTCTAAAAGGTCGCAATACCATCCAAGATATCCTCGATGGCAAAGACAAGCGTCTATTTGTGGTTATTGGCCCCTGCTCTATTCACGATATTAAAGCCGCCCACGAATACGCCGATCGCTTGGCGGTATTGGCAAAAGAGATTGAAGACAGCATCTTCGTTGTGATGCGCGTTTATTTTGAAAAGCCGCGTACTACGGTTGGCTGGAAAGGCATGATCAATGACCCTGATATGAACGACAGCTTTGATATCGAAAAAGGTCTGCGCACTGCTCGTAAGCTACTGCTTGATTTGAATGAAAAAGGTCTGCCGTGCGCAACCGAAGCCTTAGACCCAAATACGCCGCAGTACATTCAGGATTTGATTAGTTGGTCAGCGATTGGTGCGCGTACCACCGAAAGCCAAACGCATCGTGAAATGAGCTCAGGCTTGTCGTGTCCAGTTGGCTTTAAAAACGGCACCGATGGCGGCATGACCGTTGCGGTTAATGCCATGCAAGCGGTAAAAGAAGGTCATAGCTTCCTCGGCTTATCAGCAGATGGCAAAGTTTCTATCATCAAATCTAAAGGCAACCCCTACGCGCACGTAGTCCTACGCGGTGGTAATGGTAAGCCAAACTATGATGAAACCGCTGTTGCACAAGTTGAAAATGAGCTAGCAAAAGGCAAAACCAATAGCAAAATTATGATTGACTCAAGCCACGCCAACTCAGGTAAAGACCCGTATCTGCAACCAATGGTCATTCAAAACGTTGCCGAGCAGATTAAAAACGGTAATAAATCTATTATCGGTTTGATGATTGAGAGTCATTTAAAAGGTGGCAATCAAAAGCTAACGACTGACTTAAGCCAGCTTGAATACGGTAAATCTATCACCGATGGTTGCCTAGATTGGGAAAGCACCGTTAGCGCTCTACACAATCTACGCGATATGGTTAAAGACGTTTTGCCGAATCGTTAATAGTGACTGGTCAGAATTAGTCGTTATCGACCATTCATAAAAAAGCCCGTTTGATATCAGATATCAGACGGGCCTTTTTTATATCTTTTAACTGATTAATCTTGTTTTATAAGTATTAACTTATAAAGTACTGCTCTTTACGCAGTTGCAGAACCTTCATTTGCAGCACCTAATACACTGTTTAAGCTTTCAATTACATGCTTAGAAGTCGCTTGCTTTTGTAGTTCATGCAACTGCTCATGCGCCATTTGACGCCGCGGTTCCGCCAAAGTATTCCAACGTGCCAGCACTTGTAATAAGCGTGACGCTAACACCGGATTGGCGTCATCCAGCTTTTTAATCACAGCGATATAAATATCTAAACCCTCTGGTGTCCACAACACCGTAGGCTGCGAGGTAAAGGCACTGATGACCGAACGTACACGATTGGGCGTATTCCAATCAAAATCGTTATGCGCAAGTAAGGATTTAATAGTATCGGGCGTAACCGCATCAGCAGAGGCTTGCACACTAAACCATAAATCGATGACCAAATCATTATTTTGGAAGCGCTGATAAAAATCCGCCAGATACTTATCAGCATTTGCCAGTTGATGATTGACCATCGCCTTTAACGCGCCAAAACGCTCGGTCATACAGCTGGCGTTATCATACTGCTGCTCTGCCCATTCATCTGCACCGATAACGTTGGCGGTCAAGGCCATATCTAAGGCCACATTACGTAAAGCGCGATTGCCACGAGCTTCCGCACGGTCTTCATAAGCCTGTATTGGTAACTGCTTATAAAGCTCAGACCATTGATCTTTTAGCGCTGTCGCCAGCTGTTGATATAAGCTTTCACGTTGTGCTTTTACCAGCTCTGGATCGTATTCTTGATGAATAGCAGCTGCCAGCTCCTGTGATGATGGAATATCTAGCAAACGTGCCGCCAACATCGCATCATTAGCAGCCAGTTCAGGTAAGGCCTGCGCCACTGCTTGTAGATACACCTCAGGACTGCTTTTCGCGCCGTGACCTTGCAGTAAAATACGATTGACCAGCATTTGCGTAACTTGCCAGCGGTTAAAACCGTTGGTTTCATATTTGAGCAAAAATGCCAAGTCTTCATCTTGATAATCATAATTCAGCTGTACTGGCGCGCTAAAATCGCGTAACAACGACACGACTGGCTCGCTCATTACATTTTCAAAGGTAAAAGTCTGCTCTGCTTGATCCAGTAGCAGCATACGTTCAGCGATGATATGACCAGAATTTTTATCAAATAATGCGGTCGCTACGGGTATCGGCAAGGGTTTTGGTGCATCAAAACCTGCAACCTGACGGGTTTGCTGACTCAAAGTAATAGTCAATGTCTGCGTCGCGCTGTCATAATCTTGGTGACCAGACACCACTGGCGTACCGGGCTGACGATACCAGGCGATAAAGTCCTCAATCTTGCTATCGGTAATACTAAGCGCCGATAAAAAGTCTTCAACCGTGACCGCTTGCCCATCATAACGGCGGAAGTACTCGTCCGTACCTTTACGAAAGTTATCAGGCCCTAACGTATTGGCAATCATACGGACGATTTCAGCGCCTTTCTCATAAACAGTGGTGGTATAAAAGTTATTAATCTCAACGAAACTCTCAGGACGTACAGGGTGCGCCAATGGTCCGGCATCTTCAGCAAATTGATGCGCGCGCAAGGTTGCCACGTCATCGATACGTTGGACAGCACTTGACTGCTGATCGGCCGAAAATGATTGATCCCGATAAACGGTAAAGCCTTCTTTTAGACACAGCTGAAACCAATCACGGCACGTGATACGATTGCCTGTCCAGTTATGAAAGTATTCATGAGCAATGATAGATTTGACACTAAAGCTGCGTGCATCTGTGGTCGTTTCAGGACTAGACAAGACACAAGCGGTGTTAAAGATATTTAAACCCTTGTTTTCCATCGCGCCCATATTAAACTGACTGACGGCAACAATCATATAACGGTCTAAATCATACGCGCGGCCATAATTGACCTCATCCCACTGCATCGAGTCTTTTAATGCTTGCATACCGACAGCACATTTATCAATATCTTCAGATTTTGCATAGAGCTCAAGCTTCACCTCGCGTCCTTCGCTCGTCGTATAGCTGTCAGTCAATACATCTAAGTCGGCGATGACACAAGCAAACAGATAACTTGGTTTATTGGTCGGGTCTTGCCATATCGCGTAATGACGCTCAGGCGCATCCGACACTTCACCCGCTTCGAGCAAGTTACCATTACTCAATAGCGTCGGGAAACGCTTATCGGCTTCAAGACGCGTGGTAAATCTTGCCAGCACATCGGGACGGTCTGGATAAAAGGTAATCTTGCGAAAGCCCTCAGGCTCACATTGGGTGACGAACATAGTATCGTCACCACTACCGGCGATATATAAGCCTTCAAGCGCGGTATTGGTATGCGGATGGATACGTACTTGTAGTTGTAATTTGCTATGCTCCGGCGCATCGGTAATGGTCAATTTACCATCCGTTTGCGTATAGCACTCGCTGTTAAGTATTTCACCATTCAGCTTAATAGATAACAGCTCAAGTCCTTCGCCATACAGCACTAAGTCGCTCTCAGTCTGGCGCTGCATCATCAAAGTACTATCCACAATAGCATGGTCATCGAATAACTTAATATCCAAATCGACGGTTTCGACCGCAAAGCTTGGCGGTTGATAGTCTTTCAAATGTATTTTACTTGGCGCATGTGGCGGCACATCTGGCATGTCAGGATTGATAATTTGTGCGTCAGTTTCAGTAGTCGACATGGAAATTCCTATTATTATTCACGTTTTAAACAGTCAATTGATTATTTTACAGTGCCCTATTAATTAGCACGGTGTTCGTTATAAACAAAGTTTTTAAGATAGTTACATTGACCTAAACTATGAAATTTCAAGTACGATGAGTAATTAAATTGGTTAAGGTAGAAATCAATTCAAAGGTTTTAATCATAATGCTACATATCTTTAGGTAAACTCTCGAACTATTTACAGTAATACTACTTACATAAAGTAACATTTAGTATATGGTAGATAGTAATTACCTAAGTTTTACCGTAAGCAGTTCAAAAACAACAAATGCCATTAAAATCAATGCTATTAAAATTTTAGGAGCTTATATGTCTACCAGTATTGCAAAAGTTGCTGCCCTCGCAGTATTATCAAGCGCTGTCGTATTTGCGTCAGGTTGTGCTAACAAACGTGCGACATCAGAAGTGGTCGTTGCCCCACTAGGTATCCCAGGTGGTCAAGTTGGTTATAACGGTGCGGTTATCGTTGATAATTCAAATGCCGTTATCACTGGTGCAGAAAATCTACAAGCCGTGGTTTATTTTGCTTTTGATAGCAGTGAAATCACCTCAGAAGCTGCCAGTGTATTAAACCAACACGCTAGCCTCCTAAGCTCAAATCCAAACGCTGGTGTCGTTATCGCAGGTCATACCGATGAGCGTGGTAGCCGCGAGTACAACATGGCACTAGGTGAGCGCCGTGCCCAAGCTGCACGTAATTATCTTGCCGCTCAAGGTGTTGCGGTAAACAACGTCCGTATCATCAGCTATGGTGAAGAGCGCCCTGCTGTTGCCGGTACTACAGAAGATGCATATGCCCAAAACCGCCGTGCTGAGTTGTCTTACTAATAGCATTTAATAAGCGTTAATCAGCCCTAATTTAAAGAAGCCCAGCAATCTATTGTTGGGCTTTTCTTATTCTATTCATATTCTACAGATAAATTATGTCAACTTTAAAATTACGTGATATTCACTACCAACAACTTGACGCTACAACCTGGTATGCGTCAGCTCAGATTATCACGCCTTGTTTTTTAAATTATCCCGTTTTACTCAGCGATTTACCGCTGTTATTTAATCCCAATCTATTTTTAGATACGAGCGTGGAAAAATTGCGTCACATGCAATGGCAATATCGCATTTCTACCGTGTCTCTATCTACACGCGAGATAGCTCATCGTCAGCGCCAACAGCAGCGCACTGGCGTACGATTATTATTACAATCACTACTTAATAAGCTAGAGATGATTGATACCTTGAATGACGCAAGCTTTCCATATCGACTTGCCAATAGTCAATACTACGTCTGCTTTAGTCATACTGGCACCCATAACAAAATTATTTCTAATCAGCATAAAAACGAAAATCTATTTGAACATTTGGATAATAAAGCCGCGGTGATCATTAGCGCTCATCGTCCTGTAGGTATTGATATAGAAATAAATGCCGTTAAATGGCAGGTTGCGCAGCGCTTTTACCATGCTAATGAAATGGCTATCTTGCAGACCTTACCACCCATGCAAAGAAATGTAATCGCCAAGCTACTATGGCAAATAAAAGAAAGTTTTATTAAGGTTTTTCAGTATAAGCTGGCACAAGGATTAGGAAAGGACTACTCTTACCTCATTGCTGATTTAATAAAAGGGGCTACAAGCAACTCACCTTTACTGGACATTAACGACAATAAAAGCAATTACCGTATCGCTCTTTTACCTCATCAGCAAACCGTGATTGTTTATTAAATATTTCCTAATGCTTTAAAAAAAATGAATGAGAACTATATTTTAGACCAAAAAAAAACGACCCTAAAAAGGATCGTTTTTTTTTGCTACTTCTCTTCTAATAACAGTCGTTAAACTGTGATTAGCTTAGAAGCGGTAAGTTGCACCAAGTTTAACAATTGGCATCCACTCTAACCAGCTTTTATCTTCTAGATCTTTTTCAGCTTGACGCGCTGCATCTTGCGCCGCTACTGCATTTCCGCCTTCACCAGTGTAACGAACGTTTGCATCTACTTTGCCCATATAAGCTGCACCTAGTTCACCAAATAAACCAAAGTTATTCGTGATATTAGGACGGAAGCCTACAGTTAAGTAAGGGGCTAACTTGTTACGGTGCTCAATACTACCTTCTAGGTTACCAACGTTATCACCGCCAAAATCTTCAGCTAAAGATTGGTCAAGAGTTGCATTACCAGCATAGAACTTGTTGCCATCAATACTGTAGTAACCTTCACCTTCAGCATTTGCACGAACATCAATATCATTATCAGGAACGATGATACCAGCGCCCATTGTGAACCAGTTACCAGTAGGACGTAACTGTACACCTAAGTACGGGTTGCTAAAATCTGTATCGACATCATAGTTGATACCTTTCGCATCAAAGTCGCCCCCGAATAGATCAGCTACATCACCACCAGCCCAACCAGCTTGCAATTCAGTTTTTTCGTTAAGACCCCAACCAATGTTAGCACCATAGCCTAGTGTACCTACTTCAGCGCTGATAGCCGCTGGATGAGTCACAGTTTGGAAAAAAGTTCTGTCGCTATATGAGTTTGCTGGTTGTACAACAGCAACTGGCTCAGCTTGATAAGCTACGGCAACTGGCTCTGCTTGATAAGCTACGGCAACTGGCTCTGCTTCGTATACAACCGCATCGTTGTTATCAACAACGATAACTGGTTCAGCTGCTAGTGCAGCAGTAGATGCTAATACAGCAGCAGAAATTGCTGTTAATTTAATAAGTTTCATAAATACTCTCCTAAAGTGTGAAATAACTCGCCCGTAAAAAAATGATAATTTAACTTTTTTATAAACAACCATTTTGTTGAGCAGATTAAAACAATTTTGGCCTAAAAAGTCACCCCCATGAATGCACTTTTTATTTGCCGTTATGTAAAGATTGCATAGATATTGTAATATTTGCTACACCAACCTGCAAAACTTCGCTTTCCTGTTACACAATACTCTCAAAGCAACTGAATAGTCAGAACATGAATATTGCATCGCTTAACGCTCATGTAAAGGTATTACAAAACATGTCAGTATAATGGCCTACCTCCCTCTTTAACTCAATTACAGTTATAGAGTTTATTACTACAGTTTGTTGTGGTTTGTGAGCTAACGTATCCAATGCTACCCAAAATAAGATCTAGAACAGAAGTGCGGGAAATTAGTCTGAACTATAAAAACGTAAATATATCGTTTACATCTAATAAGATAGCTTGTTTGAGTGCGTTATTATGCTAAATTAGAGCTATTAATAGATGTCTTTTTAGTATTCGCATTTTTGGACTTTTCATTAGCGTATTAATGATTTTTTTCTACTTTTCGCTTTACCTTTATTATTCTTATTGAGCCATTTTTATGCCAAAAGTTTCGTCGATTACCCGTGTTTTAGAGATTATCGAAGCGGTGTCTTATGCGTCAAAACCCCTCTCACCACTTGAACTGTCGCAAGAGCTTGATATCCCAAAACCTACTATCCATCGCTTGATTCAAAACTTAGTCGATGAAGGGTTTGTGACCGTCGATATTGGCGGCGGTATTATTCCTGGCAAGCGGGTGCGTAATTTGAGCGTTGAGCTTTGGCAGCAGCGTCAATTTTTTAATGAGCGGCAAATTATTTTACAAAAATTGGTTGATGAGATTAAGGAGACTTGCGGTATCGCCATTCCTTACCAGATGGACATGATGTATACCAATCGCGCTAACACCTCGCTGCCTTTGCAAATATATCTGCCTGTCGGCGCGAAATCACCGATGTGGTGTACGGCTACGGGTAAGTTATATTTAAGCCAGTTGTCTGCGACCAGCCGCGCTAAAATACTACAAGGCCTACCGTTAGATAAATTTACCAAAAATACGATTACCGATATTGATACATTAAATGCCGAGCTTGATCGTATCGCAGAGACAGGCATTGGTATCGATAATGAGGAATTTATCTCAGAGATGGTAGGGGTGTCAGTGCCTGTACTAGACAAAAAATCTCGCTATCTGGCGTCGCTATATATCCACGCACCAACCATTCGCGTGTCATTAGATGAGCTAATGGAGCATGTGCCGCGCTTGCAAAAGGCAGCGCATGATATTCAAGCATTGGTGTATGAGCTACAAAACTAGGGTGTGTGACATTAAGAAAAAATATGACTGAGTAAAAAGGACTGAGTCCTGTGCAATACAGAACTCAGTCCTTGTTATAAACTAAACCGTCCAACATTTGGAGGTCAGTTCAGCGCAGACCTTTTTTATGCTTTGTTAATAACATGATGGCAATTAGAAAAACACTCTATGCAAAATCGATTAAGGATTTGAAGCGTTTCGTGCTTTAAGACAAGACCGAACTGTCATGACGCGCCATAATGCTAGAAAAATCTTTATCGCCATTTTCTACTATGTGAGATTTATAAAGCTCAGTAGCCTTGGCTCCCATCGGCGTTTCAACATCGGTATCCCTAGCCGTTTGCATCGCAAGATTAAGGTCCTTTTGCATGAGTTTACTCATAAAGCCGCCTTTATAACCGTTGCTAGAGGGCACATTTTCCACCACCTGCGGATAAGGGTTATAAACCTCTAGCGTCCAGTTACGGCCCGAGCTTTGTAGCATAATATCTGATAGCACTTTAGGGTCGAGACCGTTTTTTACGCCTAAATTAATCGCCTCTGCCGTCCCTGCCATGAGAATACCTAACAGCATATTATTGCAGATTTTCGCCACTTGTCCGGCACCATGCTCGCCTGCATGAAAGATGTTTTTGCCCATAACGGCGAGTATTGGTTCGGCTTTAGCGAATGCATCGTCACTACCACCGACAATAAAAGTTAAAGTGCCAGCAATGGCGCCTCCAGTACCACCGGAGACTGGCGCATCTAAGAAGTCGATACCAACCTTACTTGCTGCTTCTGCCACCAATCTTGCATCAGCTGCTGCGATGGTACTGCTATCGATGACCAACGTACCCTTAGGTAATTCTGCTAGTAAACCATCAGCGCCATTATTTCCTAGATAAACAGAATGGACGTGCTTGCCCGCAGGCAACATGCTAATGATAACTTGTGCATTGCTCGCAGCATCTTTAGGACTATCAGCCACACTGGCACCTGTTTGCTGCAAGCGCGCGGTTGCCTCTTCAGATAAATCATAAACCGATAGCGTATAACCTGCCTTTAACAAGTTCTCTGCCATCGGTGCGCCCATATTGCCAAGCCCAATAAAGGCTATATTTGGCTTAGTAGTATGATTAACGCTCGCAGCGGTATTATTTGTGTCTTTATTACTTAAATTCAAATCCTTTGTACCCATCTCATCGCTCCTTGATGATTGCTTATGCAGACAGTGCTACACATAGTTTTACGTTTTTTAATTTATACCTGATTCTTATAATGAGCCGATAAGCTCTTAGCGTACAAGCTGGCTGCCTAAAGCGTCTTCACCCAACCAATCGCCTAACGGATGCTCACCTTTAGCATAAGGATTCACAAAGTGCTGATGTATATACGCCTGCCCTTCGCTACTGAGACAGTCTGCCAGTGAACGTGACCACTGCGGATTACGGTCTTTGTCAATCAGTAGCGCACGTACGCCTTCTTTAAAATCAGGATTGGCGGCACAATGCACAGCTACGTTGGTCTCTAAATACAGGACTTGCTCAAGCGATAAGTCGGTGACTTTGTGGTAAAGCGCATAGGTCAAAGCGGCAGTTACAGGGCAGCCGTGACGATAAGTAGCTACTGCGCGCTGCGTCCAGCTATCTGCTGCAAAGTCTGTATCTAATTTTTCAAGCGCTTCGTCACTTTGTAGAAGTGCATCAATATCTCCTAAGCCACCGCTGTTCATTAATTGCTGGATAGGTTTCCAATATATCGCAAGCTTACTTGCAGGCAACTCAGCAACAGGCTGTGCGGTAAGCGCACGACTAACGATACTATGAGCGCTATTATTATGATATTTATCATTGTTGTCAGCTGCTCCTTGCCAATTACTCTGTTTTAAACGTTGTATGACAGCATCGTAATCACTACTGGCAACAGCATACTCTGCAAGATTGGCTAATAAAGCGTCACTGCCATTACACATCGCACCTGTTAGCCCTAAGAACAAACCTGTTTTAGCAGGCATGCGCTGCAAGAACCAACTACCAGAGGCGTCAGGGAACAGTCCAATGGTCACTTCTGGCATGGCAAAGCGCGTGCGCTCGGTGACTAAACGATGACTACAACCTGCCATCAGACCCATGCCGCCACCCATGATAATGCCGTCACCCCACAGAATTAATGGCTTTGGATAAAAATGCATCTGCCGATAAAGACGATACTCATGACCAAAAAACTCTGTCGCATAAGGATTCGGTAACGGCGCACTAATAGACATGCTGTCATAGAGCTTACGAATATCGCCGCCAGCACAAAACGCCTTGTCGCCTGCCCCTTTTAATACCAATGCCACTACCTGATCGTCGTTTTGCCACTGCTCTAGCTGTTTGGCTAATAACTGACACATCTCAACGCTGAGCGCATTCAGAGACTTTGGCGTATTTAACGTCATTATGCCAATCAGGTGACCACACTCTGTCGGCTCAGTATTGAACAGGACTGGCGCTTCTTGTTCTGTGTTTTCTGTTACTGCTGTCATAAAAGAGACCTACCAAAATTAAAATGAGTAAAGTAAATATTAAGACATGCCTACAGGCTATTTATTTTGCCAATTGGGTGTGCGCTTTTCTAAGAATGCTTGTACGCCTTCGCGCTGATCGTTGGTGTCGAATAACTTAACAAAAGCCTCGCGTTCATGGATAAGGTTTTGGGCAGGCGGGGTATTTCTTGCTGCTTGGATAAGCCGCTTAGAATAACTGACCGCCACAGGTGATTGCTTAGCGACTTTTTGCGCTAAGGCTTGCGCCGCTAATAAACCCCCACCCTTTGCCGTGACTTCTTCGACTAAGCCAATGCGTAATGCGGTCTCGGCATCGACGCGCTCACCACACAATATCATCCGTTTTGCCCAACCTTCACCAACCAGTAAAGGTAGGTTTTGCGTCCCACCTGCACAGGGCAGTAAGCCCACGCCCGTCTCTGGTAAAGCCATCTGTGCATGCGCTTCTGCGATACGAATATCACAGGCCAGCGCGCACTCAAGTCCACCGCCCATAGCATAGCCATTGATAACCGCGATGCTAACGCCGCGATACGCTGATAGCGCTTCGAACGCTTCACCAAACGCGATAGCCATACTTATCGCGCGTCCTTTATCGCCGTCTGAGAAATTGTTTAAATCCGCACCTGCTGAAAAGAACTTTTCCCCATCGCCATGGATAATTAAGGCATAAACATCATCATTGGCATTGAGGTCAGTGACCAGCTGCTTGAGTGCCGGCAGACTTTCCATCGTCCACGTATGGGCTGGTGGGTTATTCAGTGTGACGGTAGCAATATGGCCGTCGATTGAGAGCTTTAAATTGGTATAATCGGTCATGGAACATCCTTGTTATTATCTTTCTATAAAATGGCTTTATTCAAAACGCTTAATAAAGCAGTTTTATAATATTGTTGGGCTAACGTAATTGACTCAACGCATCATCTTGCATAAGCTGGCGCGAGACAATCACCCGCATAATCTCATTGGTGCCTTCCAAAATCTGATGCACACGCAAGTCTCGTACATGGCGCTCAAGCGGATATTCATTGAGATAGCCATAACCACCATGCAGCTGTAAGGCTTCATTGGCAACATCGAAACAAAGATCAGTAGACAGACGCTTTGCCATAGCACAGTAGGTAGAGGCTTGCGCGTCATTATTATCGATTTTGCTAGCCGCTAAATACAGCATTTGCCTTGCAGTAATGGTTTGGGTGAGCATATCAGCAAGTTTAAACTGTACTGACTGTAAGCTGGCAATCGGGCTGCCAAACTGGCTACGCTCTTGCACGTAATTGGTCGCGGTCTCTAGCGCCGACTGCGCTGTACCAACTGCACAGATACCGATATTAATACGACCCCCATCTAAGCCTTTCATCGCAATACGAAAGCCTTGACCTTCCTCGCCGATGAGATTTCCTGCTGGTACTTTAACATTTTTAAAACTAATCGTTCGCGTTGGTTGCGCTTTCCAGCCCATTTTATGCTCGTTTTTACCATACTCAATACCAGCGCTGTCAGCGTCTACCACAAATGCTGAAACCCCTTTTGGCCCTGCAGCGCCTGTACGTGCCATGACCACTAACACATCGGTTGAACCGGCCCCTGATATAAAAGTTTTTTCGCCATTAAGCACATAGTAATCACCTTGCTTATCGGCTTTGGTACGTAATGAGGCGGCATCAGAACCGGCATTCGGCTCTGTTAAGCAGTAACTGCCAAGCCATTCACCGCTGACCATATGGGGCAAATACTTTTTACACAAAGCATCGCTACCGTACTCACCAATCATCCAACCCGCCATATTATGGATACTCATATAGGCGGCAACGGCGGTATCACCCCAAGCCAGCTCCTCAAACACCATGGCAGAATCTAGGCGTGGTAGACCTAAGCCGTCATATTCTGGGTTGGTATACAGCCCTAAAAAGCCAAGCTCGCCGGTTTTTTTGATGACATCGACTGGAAAGTGCGAAGTACGATCCCATTCAGCCGCGTTGGGCTTTAGCTCTTTTTGCGCAAACTGTCTGGCAGTTTGGCGAAAGGCGATTTGGTCTTCGGTCAATGAAAAATCCATAGGGTCATCCTTGTGCATGTATAGCAAATATGGGAAAAAAGATTATAAGCCGTCAGTCTACTGTGGTTTAAACCGTGCTGGTTATACAGTATAGCAGCGCTATAACGACAATCATAAATTATGCTTTTGCTAAAAAATACTGAGCAAGAGTGTCGCTATATTGCTTGGACGCTGCAAATATAGTCGATTGACGACTACATTGAAATAGTAGTATTGACGCTGCGGCTTGCCTCGTCATCAAACCAGCGGGCAGTGACCGTTTTGGTTTGGGTATAGAACTGTACCGCTTGCTTACCATAAGGACCCAAATCGCCAAGCTTACTAGCACGTGAGCCTGAGAATGAGAACATCGGTAGTGGCACAGGAATGGGCAAGTTAATACCGATTTGACCAACCATAATATCCTGTTGGAACTTATGCGCAGCAGCGCCTGACTGAGTGAAGATAGCGGTACCATTACCATGTGGATTGGCATTAAGCAGCTCAATCGCTTCATCAAGGTCAGCTGCACGCATGATACACAGAACAGGGCCAAAGATTTCTTCTTTATAAATTTGCATATCCGCAGTGACGTTATCAAAGATAGTCGGGCCTACAAAGTTGCCTTTCTCAAAGCCTTCAACCGTGATGCCGCGACCATCAAGAAGTAGACTAGCACCCTCTTCTACCCCCGTACCAATTAAGTGCTCGACACGCGCTTTTGCAGCAGGTGAAATGAGCGGACCTAAATCCTTGTCATTTTTACCTGCTGAGACGATTAAGCCTTCAGCTTTAGCTTTGATATCATCAATCCACTCACCTGCTTCACCAACTAGCACCACGACAGATAACGCCATACAGCGTTGACCAGCAGCGCCGAATGCAGCTCCCGCTAGTTGATTGAGTGTTTGTTCTTTATTGGCATCAGGCAATATAACGCCATGGTTTTTGGCACCCATCATACACTGGGCACGTTTGCCAGATTTACTGGCGCGCTCATAGACATGCTTGCCGACGTTGGTTGAGCCAACGAATGAAACTGCTTTGATATCTGGATGATCACAAATGGCATCAACGGTCGCCTTGCCACCATGCACGACGTTTAACACGCCTTCAGGGACGCCAGCTTCTACTGCTAACTCAACCAAACGCATAGTAACCATTGGATCTTGTTCAGAAGGTTTTAGGATAAAAGTATTGCCCGTGGCAATCGCCATTGGGAACATCCATAGTGGAATCATCGCTGGGAAGTTAAACGGCGTGATACCAGCACAGACGCCAAGTGGCTGCCAGATACTATAGGTGTCGACGCCTGTTGCGACGTTTTCAACAAAGTCACCAATCTGCAAGTTAGCAATGCCCGCTGCATGCTCAACCACTTCTAAACCACGAAATACATCACCGCGCGCATCAGCAATGGTTTTTCCCTGCTCTGCGGTTAAGATTTCTGCCAGCTCATCCATATGCTCGCGAATCAATTCTTGATACTTTAAAAAAATACGCGCACGTGTGGTGATAGGCGTTTTACGCCATGTCTGAAACGCTTTTTGGGCGGCAGCGACGGCTTGATTGATTTCATCGTCAGTAGTTTGCGGAACTTTGGCAATAACCTCTTGGGTGGCGGGATCAGTGATGTCAATCCATTCGCTGGTATTAGAATCAACAAATTGACCATCGATAAGCTGCTGAACGTGATGCATAAGATATCCTTATCTTGTTTGTTTGCTCACCATTTAATGGTGTGCCAGTATTTATAAAAAAGTATTCATACAAGAATATTGTTAAAAGGGATAAAAAAACTGTCCGTTATTAACCTTTAAATGTTATTTTAAAATGATTTATTTCGTATCGTTATTGACTATAGCAATAAATCAATTTTAGGGTCAAGCGCTTTATTAAACTTTTATTTGCGATAATCGCCATCTATAAAATTTATCGGTCTAAAAACCAAAAAGCCCATGCTGGTACATGAGCTTTTTATTACTTTTAAAGTTGTATTTAAAAATGTGATTAAATTTTGATTAGAATTGACAAGGCCATGTCAGTAATTCAATCAATGGCTTTTGATCTTAATAATCTTTCATCGATTTTTTAATCGCATCAATCGCCGTTGGATTGTCAAGCGTCGACAGATCTCCCGTTTCATTACCTTCCGCTAAAGCACGAATAGCGCGGCGTAAGATTTTGCCAGAGCGTGTTTTGGGTAATGCTTGCGGGAAATAAATCGCCGCTGGACGAGCGATACCGCCCAAGGATTTTACTACCGCACCAATCACTTGCTGCTCAATACGGAAACGGTTTTCGGTCGTCGCCACTTGCTCATGGTCTTTTAGCACACAAAAAGCAATCGGCAACTCGCCTTTTAATTGATCTTTGATACCCACGACCGCACATTCAGCCATCTCTGGATGGGTACTGATGGCCTCTTCAATCTCTTGCGTGCCAATACGATGACCGGCGACGTTAATCACATCATCGGTGCGTCCTAAGATATAAAAATAGCCGTCGTCGTCGGTCACGGCATAGTCTGAGGTTGAGTAGTGCTTGCCATCAAACAGACCAAAATAGCTGCTGATAAAGCGCTCATCATTACGCCATACGGTGGTAAGACAACCAGGCGGCAGTGGTGCGCGAATGGCGAGCAAGCCCTTTTCGTCAGCTTTACAAAGCTCACCGGTTTCTTCATTGATGACGTGGGCATCATAACCATACATAGGATAACCAGGTGAGCCTTGTTTGTGCGGTTTATGATTAAATTTAGGCGTGTTACTTAGGATTGGCCAGCCAGACTCTGTCTGCCAATAATGATCTAAAATCGGCACCCCTAAATGCTTGGTCAACCAATTGGCCGTTGACTCATCGAGTGGCTCACCTGCCAAAAAGAATGACTTAAGGCTAGAAACGTCGTAGCGCGTCATCCACGTTTCATCTTGTTTTTTCAGCATACGCACACCCGTCGGTGCGGTAAATAAAATATTCACCTTGTTTGCTTCGACAATCCGCCACCAAATACCTGGATTTGGACGATGCGGCAAACCTTCATACATGACACTGGTCATGCCAGCGAGCAACGGCGCATAAATGGTATAAGAATGCCCAACTGCCCAGCCGATATCTGATATCGCCCAAAAAGTTTCGCCGGCTTTGCCATCGTAGATATAATCTATCGACGTCGTTAGCGCCACCGCATGACCACCGGTATCGCGCTGCACACCCTTTGGCGTTCCAGTGGTGCCTGAAGTATAAAGCAAATAAGAGGGCGTATTTGACTCTAACCAAACTGGCTCAACAATGGCGTTGGCCTCACAACTGATACGGCGCTGGGTTGCATAATCGACATCGATAGATTTTTTCTCGAACGGTAATACACCACGATTGACCACTAGTACATGCTCGGGCTTGATTGTCGCTTGCTCAACACCTTGATTGACGAGGCTTTTATAATTAATAACTTTACCGCCGCGTAGACCTGCATCGACAGTGATGACCATTTTTGCCTCGGCATCATCCATACGGATAGCCAAGTTATGGGCAGCAAAACCACCAAATACCACCGAATGTACCGCACCGATACGCGCACAGGCTAGCATGGCGTAAGCCGCCTCTAATATCATCGGCATATAAATGATGACGCGATCGCCCTTCTCGATACCATGACGCTGTAGCACATCGGCGAAGTAATTCACTTCTTTATAAAGGTCGTTATAAGTCAGGCGCCGCTTAGTATAATCGGTATAAAGCTCAACGTTATTGCCCAAGTCTTTAAAGGCATCGACTACGGCAGGAAAGGTTTCGATTAACTCTTGGTTAATTTCAGAGGATAGCCAAATAAAAGCATCTTGCTCAGCGCGCTCTGCAAGGTGGCGATCGACACAGTTGTAGCAAAGATTGGTTTCACCGCCGACGAACCATTTGGCAAATGGCAAATTGCTGTCATCAAGGATTTGCTCAGGCTCTTTATGCCAATAAATCCGCTTGGCTTGCTCTGCCCAAAACTGCTCTTTATTATCAATAGAGGACTGATAAATATCGGCAAAGCTTTGCGTGCTATTAAATGATGGGGGAGACTCTTGGCTAGAGGATTGATTAAAGTTTTGATTATTATTGTGATTTATAGCTGGCTGGCTAGTTTGTTGAGAATTTTGACGAATGGCTTGCTCGTTCATAATGGCTGTCCTTAGCGTAAACGATGGGTAATGCTGTATTTTTTTATAACAAGCGATACTATAAAAAGTGCTTTTATAAGAGATGATTTTATAAACTATAAAAAGCGCTTTTATAGAGATCATATTTATAATATGACGCTTTATAAGATACGCTCTTATTCAATACTATCATAATATAAAACTGGCTGTCCCTGCCAGAACTGAAAAACCGATACGTTATGTATCGGTTTAAAATGTAGCAGAGCTAGAGATAAAGGTCAACTACTACGCATGTCAGCCATTTGATATTTTGCTTAACGCAAGCGTTTTAAACAGCTGACTATTTAATGAAGTCTTATTTCTGCTCATCGTACATTTCGCGCATGACTTTTTTATCATGTTTACCAACCGAGGTTTTTGGTAGCTCATCGACAAACTTAAACTGACTTGGCACGCCGTATTTAGGAATAATTCCCCGCGCTACCGCCTGTTCAGCAAGCGCTTTGATGTCATCGGCGTTAGTATCTTGGCAATTAGGTTTGAGTACAATCAAAGCTAGCGGACGCTCGCCCCATTGTTTATCACGGATACCAATCACTGATACGTCAGCGACTGCGGGATGCAAGGATAAAATCGTTTCAATCTCTAACGATGATATCCACTCGCCGCCTGACTTGATGACGTCTTTTAAACGATCGGTGATTTTAATATAACCATCGGGGCGCATATAGGCGATATCTTGGGTATGCATATAGCCATTTTCCCACAGCTCTTTACCAGCATCGTCATTTTTTAGATAGCTTTGGGTTAGCCAAGGCGCGCGCAGCACCAACTCGCCGGTATTGTCTTTGCCCGTACCGACGGACTCATTATCAGTATTCCATATTTGCGCATCGACCATCAGTACTGGCTTACCCGTCATACAGCGGCGGGCAATATCTTCGTCCTCGGACATCTCAGGCTCATTGAGACTAAATTCTGTCAAGCTAATCAGCGGCGCGGTCTCAGACATACCGTAGCCAGTATAAACCTCAATATCTTGCGCCAGTGCGGCTCTTGCTAAACCTTCAGTCAGTTTCGAACCACCGATAATCATTTTTAAACCATTAAAACTGGCATCGCGCTCTTGTGCTTCTTTGAGTACCATCTGCAAAATCGTTGGTACGCAGTGGGTGATACTGACCTTTTCATTGATAATCAAATCCATTAACACGTCAGGTGCGTAGCGTCCCGGATAGACTTGTTTTAGACCAACCATCGTGGCAGTAAACGGGAAACCCCACGCATGAACGTGGAACATCGGCGTCATTGGCATATAAACATCGCCATAGCTGACGCCCTGCTTATTAGGCAGCATACCCAAGGTCGCGGCTTCCGTTAGGCTGTGCAAGACCAATTGGCGGTGGCTAAAGAACACCCCTTTTGGATCGCCTGTTGTACCTGAAGTATAAAAAGTCGTGGCAATAGTGTTTTCATCAAAATCTGGGAAATCAAACTCGCTACTAGCAGCTTCTAACAAAGCTTCATATTCTCCAGTGACGCGATTTTGATTACCGCCAAAGACGCCTTCATGTGGCACGCCATTGTCATCAAGCCAAATAATATGCTCAATGCTAGAGTTTTCAAACTGATAGTCTTTCACCAATGGCGCAAATTCAGAGTTTAGTAGCAATACTTTTGGCTTAGCATGATTAATGGTATATAGAATTTTTTCAGGTGACAGGCGGATATTGACGGTTTGCAAAATATATTCTGACATCGGTACGGCGAAATACGATTCTAAGTAACGATGACTGTCCCAATCCATCACCGCAATCACATCACCGGCATCAAGGTTTAAGTCGGCTAAGACATTGGCTAAACGATTGATACGCTCAAACAACTCTTTATACGTGAGGCGTTTTTTATCGGCATAAATAATTTCTTGCTCTAGCGACACTGTTTTGGCACGGTTTAAGAGTTGCTTGACGATTAAGGGATAATCGTAGGCTGACGGCGCGCTATGATAAATATTTGACATAAATTTGACTTCCTTGTGGGTGATTTTAATTATTTTAAAGCACTTTTAATAGGGTTTAAGAAACATATAAAAACAGAGCATTTTTATCGGTATACGCGTGGCTATTATTGATGGCAATACTTATCGTCATTCTTGATAAGCTTCATTGATAGTAAGAAAAAACCTAGGCTATGTAAAGCGTGCTTGCGTAAGTCGCTGACGACTATAGGTTCTTTGATTGACGTTTAAATACTTGGGTTATTGTGTTATGGCAAGTTAGGTTATAGGGTCAAGTAATGTTAAAAATGTGATGTTAAAGGGTAGTAAAAATCTATATTACTCCGCGCGAGCCGCTGTTTTGACCATCCCAATACTAGCGACCAATAACGCTAGCACTTGTACAAACAATAACAACCAAACCGTCAGCGACCATTGCCCACGCGCGTAAGCGATGCCGCAGAGCCACGCACCCATCGTGCCGCCCGCATAATAACCCATATAATATAAGCCTGAGGCCAATGAGCGTCCTTTTTTGACATTGACCGCAATATAGCTGATGGTGGCCGCTTGGGTAATAAAGACGCCACTGGACATGATGGCAAGCCCCAGTACGATGCCCCAAAGCGGTGTCACGAGAGTTAAGAGCACGCCAAACATCGAGATAATAACTGCCACGCGAACCGTACGTGCCGAACCAAAGCGGCGCAGCAACGTCGTCGATAATGGCGTGATGACAACGCCAATTAAATACACCGCAAAAATATTGGCAAGCGCACCTGTGCTTAATTCATAAGGTGTATCGGCCAAATGTAAATTAATAAAGGTAAAACAGCCAACCAACGAGAACAACACGCAAGCACCAAGCAAACAGGAAGTGACAACATAGCGATTGACCAAATGCTCACCGAGGGTCTGCATGGCTGAGCGAAAATTAGGATTAGCAACGAAGTGCCGTGATGCGGGCAGCATTTTACCCACCCATAGCGCCCCGATCAGCGTCATACCTGCCATCACATAGTAGCCAGCGCGCCAACCGATAAGCTCGTGCAAGTGCCCAAGTAAAAAGCGCCCCATAAAGCCGCCGAGCACCGACCCTGACACATAAAATGACATCAGCTCAGTGAGCGCCCGTCCCTCAAACTCTTCGCCGATATAAGCAATCGTCACCACCGTAATACCGGGCACAGACAATCCCTGCATAAAGCGCCACATGCCCATCCAGCCGATATTTGGACTTTGGGCAATTAACGCAGTGGGTATCGCTAAAAACAATAACGCCCCAACGATAAATGACTTGCGTCCTACTGCATCAGACAGCATGCCCAAAAATGGGGACATGATAGCAATTGCCAATATGGTGGCACCAACAATCATGCCCGCCTGCACCTCAGTTGCAGTGAAATCCATCATCAAGACCGGTAAAATAGCTTGAATAGAATAGACCTGCAAAAAAGCAAACATCCCAATCAAGCCAATCGTCAGCTTAAGTACCCATGAAGGCGCGGCAAAGGGTGTGTTGATACGGCGATTGCTGACGCTATTATCTTGGCTAATACCAGCGGCTTTGCCATTAACATCGCTATCATTATTTATACTGTTATTTATATGATTGTTCAAAGTATGACTTACTATATTGAGTGCTTTTTTAGCTAGAGCTGACTTTTGTGCTGGCTCGTACTAAATGACGCATGGGTGATAGAAATAAGTGGTAGCAATTACATCATGCCTACCATAAAACTTATAACGGACTATAAAAAGATGCCTGATTGGTGATTTTATCATAGCAAATACCAGACTCAGGTTTCGGTATGTTATTGACGCCAGCTTTTTAAATGCGGCTTTATAAAAGCCGTTTTAGCACTGGAGAGGTGACTGTTATTTTTGACAGTGAATAGATTACTGTCTACTATTATTTTGCTTTGCTATTAAAACCAACCATCATCTAACAGACCCTTTATCATGTTAAACAACCCTTTTTATCTAAGATTGATTACCCTAACCGGCACACTGATTATTTCTGTGAATATGACAGCAATCGCAGCACAACCAACAGACTCAATTCAAACCCTTTCAATTAAAGAGCAATCAACCGTTACCTTACCAACCACAGCAACCAAAGCGACTTCAAACGAAACATGATTAACCCCTGCATCATTAGCCAAAGTTCCTGCAAGTAAAGCAACTTTAACCACCACAACATCTACAGCTTCCAGATCAAACTGTATCGCTGATAGTGTCATTACCGCAGCTGAGCTGTCAGCTACGCGTGATAACGGTCCTTTTACTGTGGCGAGTAAAGTCGTTCCCCGTCAGCTGGCCAATGGCTTCGGCGGCGGCACCATTCATTATCCTACCAATGCTGGAGACTGCGGCCTGTTAGGCGGCATCGCAGTGATTCCCGGTTATGTGTCTTATGAAGCGTCTATTAAATGGTGGGGTCCGCGTCTGGCATCTTGGGGATTTGTGGTGATTACTATCGACACCAACTCTATTTATGATGACCCAAATAGCCGTGCAACGCAGTTGAGCGTCGCCCTCGATCATATTCTGAGCGATAGTACGGTAGGTGCGCAAATAGATAGCACACGTTTGGGCGCCATCGGTTGGTCGATGGGTGGTGGTGGCGCGCTGCAGTTAGCAACCCAGCGCAGTGACGTTCGCGCCATTATTCCGCAAACGCCCTATCATGATGAAGACTACGGCATTATGGACACGCCCGCGTTATTTATTACCTGCCAAAATGACCGCATTGCCTCTAATAAGAAGTACAGCAGTGCGTTTTATAATCATGCTGCTGGGCCAAAAATGAAGCTTGAGATAAAAAACGGCAGCCACTTTTGTCCAAGCTATCGCTTTAATGAGATATTACTCAGCAAACCGGGTATTGCTTGGATGCATCGCTACATCAATGGTGATACTCGCTTCGATAAATTTTTATGCCATAACGAAAACTATGGCAACAGCCCTCGTATATCCGCTTACGATTATAAAGATTGTGGATAAGCACTGCTCTTAAATCGCCTTGCATTTAATACTTTTCCTCACTTATCTTTTTTAAACTTACATATTTATAGTGCTGATATCCTTTTGCTTACAGACTTTGCATGCTCAAAAAATCATAATCAAAAACTATGCATATTTATTGCTATGACTAACAATTAAAAAAACTCATAAAATAATGATTAAGGAAGAATATTAATGACCGATAAAATACATGATTTAGGCGCAGGATTTTGGAATATTCGCGGTACGTTTCGCATAGGCGGCGTCCTTAATATAGGTACTCAATGCTCACTGATTAAGTTAGATTCAGGGCGTTTTGTCTTTTTAGATAGCTATGAGCTTACCAGCGACGTACGCGATGAGGTAATGGCCTTAACCAATAATGGGCAAGATGTCGAAGCCGTGCTCAACGTCCATCCTTTTCATACGATTCACTGCGCGCAGATGGCAAAAGATTTCCCGCAAGCGACTTTTTATGGCAGTCGCCGTCATCATAAAAAAATCCCTGAGGTGCAATGGGCAGACGATTTGGTCGAAAGCGAGGCCGTCGCCAAGCGTTATCCTGAGCTAAAGTTTTCTATGTCAGAAGGCATTCACTATATCTCACCCAATGAGATGATTCATGCAGGGTCGCTGTTGGCCTTTCATCCTGCCAGTAAAAGCCTACACGTCGATGACACCTTTATGAGTCCGCCAACCAAACTCCTAGAAGCGGTGTTGCCTGAGCTGTTATTGCACCCAACCACCAAAAAAGCGCTCAAAGATGAGCCTGATGCTGGCAAGCAATACTGCGATTGGGCGACCAATCTTGCCCACGAATGGCGTGAGGTACGAAACTTTTGCGCCGCGCATTCTTATTTGGTTAAGTTTAAGGAAGGCGAGTTTGAAAACGCTTTATTAAAAGCCATTGATAAAGCGCGTCCGAAGCTTGAAAACGCTTAGATGATTAGACGATTAGTTGCTTAAGTTGAATGAATTAGAAATTGATAATAAAAAAGCTGCCTCGCTATGATGGACGAGGCAGCTTTTTTATTTTTGAGTGTCTATATCAGCTTTATTTTTTAGATGAGCGTTATTTTACCAGACTATTTAAGCTATTGAGGTTATTTCTATAAAACAATAGCTCAGCCAATTCTGACTCATTACTGATAATATCCGCCAAGGTATAACGCTCAAGAACGTTGATAAAAGCAGTCAGCGCTTCAAAAAATACCTGCTTTAACTGACAAACAGGGCTGATGATACAGCCTGATTTGACCACCGCACTGGCCTCTTCATCGATAAGCGTCAAAGCCAAATCTTTAGCAACCCCGCTGTCGTCATTAATAACCGGACTATTCACCGTGCTATTAGTATTAACATCGGGTTTGGCAGTTACTAGTAAATCAGTCGAAAAACATTCAACCAAATTAAAATCTGGCTCAATTTGCTTAATCAATACGCCCAAATTGATATCCTTTGGCCGACAAGCCAAGCGAATACCGCCATTTTTACCGCGTACGCTGTCGATATAACCAAGCTGCCCCAGTTTGTGAATAATCTTGGTTAAATGACTTTTAGAGATATTGTAGCTGTTGGCAATGTCACTAATGTTTGCCAATAGATGCGGCTCAGGCTTAATCGCCAAATATATTAATGAGCGCAGCGCATAATCACTATAGTTGGTCAGTCGCATTTTTTGCGCTCCCCTGTTTGAGATGAATATTAACTTGACGTTGTAAAATAACGTTGATCACGTCAAAACCTTATTAACCAAATAAGCCATCTGGCCGTTGGCGTGCCAGCATCGGTAAATAACTGATGCAAAATAGTGCAAAACAAGCAATCCAAGCACCTTGCGCCGTCATAATCCATAATAAGTAATGGCTCATATCGACTAATGGTAAAAATACCCGACTGACAAACGCCAATACCATCATTGCAAACATAAGATTGACGATTTTGGGCGGTTGATGGATACTGCGACCTGTATGTCCGAGCGATACCCGCGCCATCATTGCTACTGTCATCATACCCACGCCAGAGATGGATAATCCATGGACGGCGATACTGTGGCTGTAACCGAGCCATGGCTGTAGTGCATATAACACAAAACTCAGACACATGCCTAAAAACGCGATATATAACGACCATAAGAGTGGTTTTTGCCAAATGCCGCGATGATACCAGCCCGCTAAGCGCACGATATTGACCACCGCGACCCCAAGGGCACTGATGGTCAGCAAGTATTTATTGGGGTAAAATAAATCAACGAGGAAAAAAACAAAGAAAAACAGTAAACTTGCGATATCTTGTGCTTTATTATTACGTACTGTGACTTCTTCTTTTTCGCCTTTAGCGTTTGGAATACTTAAACCACGCTCGATAAAGAACGGCACCACGCGACGACCGATGGTCAACACTAGGCCGATAATCAAGTAAAAACCTAAATAGATACCTAACTTGGTCAAGTTCATATTGGCGCTGATAATGCCCCAATAGCATAGCGCATTACCGAGTGTTAGAAGCGTAAGCTTGGCTAAAATACCCATCTGCTTATATTGCTTCACTTGTAGCACTGCCCGAGAAATCACAAATGCCATCCAGCCGACAAACAATAAATCAAATATCGCCGCGGCATATAGTAAGGCTGCCCCGCTACCAGCAACCGTGATACCGAGGCCGAAAGCTACCCAGCCCAAGCGTGCCAGCAACCAACACATAAAGATACCGAGCAGCTTATAACCATGTGGCATCATCACACCCGTCCAGGTTTTCACTGCGGTCAATAAGAAACCTGCCACGACTGCCAGCGCATAGCCATAAATCATTTCATGGCCATGCCAATACAGCGGATTTAGCGTTTGCGCATCGATATCCGTGTGTCCGGTAAACACAAACGCCCATAGAGTCATTGTGATAATGGCAAACAAAGCCGCGGCACTAAAAAATATCCGAAAGCTCAGGTTGAGAATAGGATGCGGCGAGCTTGGCGGTTTGGTAGGTAAATTGATTGATTGCATAACAGACTTCTTATAGTCAAAGTTAGAAGGCGTGCCTTAAAGATATATTTTAAATGAATGTTATACATAATACAACTGAAACTATATGACTGCTACGATGAATTAACGCACTTATTATATACAGCTTTGATTTATATAAAGCGCTACACTAGATAACTTATATTATATTAATCTATATTCTATCACTTGTATGAAGAAACTGATATTAAAGAGCTGGTATTAAAGAGCTGCTACCAAATAAGTTATTGCAAATAAGTCAATGAAAACAACTGGCATTGGCTGATTTATGGCAGTATGAAATCGAATTTTAAACACTAAAATTTATAAATTAAGCGCTATAAACCAAACGTTAAAGCTGCCCATACCTTGATATTTGCTTTCATTATTACCATCATAAATAGTGACCACGGCTAATTTGACTACATAAATGGTCCACCTTGAGGAGAATGTCATGACAGAAGCACATGCACCAATTGAAAAACGTAAAATTGTTAATCGTTTTTTAACCTTACTGACCGAACAACAACCACAAATGTATTATGCCACGACATCAGAGGTCGCGCGCAGTATCCATACCATGATTAGAGAGCACACCAATCGCTTGACGGTAGAAGAGCAAGCTCTGACCCGCCGTATGTCTATTGAAGAAATCGAAGCGTTATTGGGTTTTCATACTAAGCAACATTAGAATAATCAACTTTTAGAATAACGACATCATTAGTAAGAAAAAAGACCACCATCAAGGCGGTCTTTTCTATGTCGAGCGTTTAATTTATCTACCATGCCTAATTAGAATGGATACTCGCGTGGCTCATGTTGTACGGAAATCCAATGTAAAGTGGTAAATTCTTCTAATATCCATTCACCATTAAAGCGTCCGATACCAGAGTTTTTCTCGCCACCGAACGGCGCATTACTTTCATCATTGACCGAGATATCGTTGATATGGGTCATGCCCGCTTTGATACCGCGCGCAAAACGCAGACCTTTTTCCATATCTTGGGTAAAGACCGCACTCGATAGACCATACATAGAATCATTGGCAATCGACAGCGCATCATCTTCATCCTTGGCACGAATGATACCAACCACAGGGCCAAAAACTTCGTTACAGGATAAGTCCATCTCACGCGTCACTTCACTAAAGATATGCGGCGGCACTACCTGACTTTTAATCTCACCACTTAATAGCATCTTAGCGCCCTCTTCCTGCGCTTTAGCGATTTTTCCTTGCAGCGATTCGACTTGTTTCTTGTTAATAATAGGGCCAACTGCGGTGTCTTCTTTGCTAGGATCACCCACGTTTAGGGTTTTTACATGCGCTAAGAAACGCTCAACGAAATCATCATAAATCTCGTCTTCGACAATGATGCGATTAATCGCAATACAGATTTGTCCTTGATGCAGGAATTTACCGAAAGCCGCTGCTTTTACCGCTTGTTCGATGTCGGCATCTTTTAGCACCACAAATGGGCTATTACCACCAAGCTCAAGCGCCACTTGCTTGATATAATCGCCGCCGTTGGCAAGCTCGCCGATATGTTTGCCAACCGCCGTTGAACCAGTAAATGACACCAAGCTTGGAATATCGTGGGTGACAATCGCATCGCCAATCTCGCTGCCCGCGCCAACGACCACGCTCAGCAGCCCTTTTGGCAGACCCGCTTCTTCAAATATTTTTGCCAATAGCAGACCGCCGGTAATCGGCGTATCACTGGCAGGCTTGAGCACCACGGCATTACCCAAAGCTAACGCAGGCGCAATAGAACGCTGGGTTAAATGTAAAGGGAAGTTCCATGGGCTAATCACGGCAATCACGCCCATCGGCTCACGATAAATAAAATTCTCTTTACCCGGCGTATTAGAAGGGCGAATTTCACCATGCACGCGGTTTGGGAAACTGGCAGCTTCAAGCGTAATCGCACGGGCACTACCGAACTCGACCATGGCTTTGATACGGGTACTGCCCGACTCTTTAATTAACCAATTAACGATTTCTTCTTGACGCTCATCGAAGATATTGACGACTTTATATAATACCGCTGCACGCTGGGCTGGCGTTTGCTTCGCCCACTCTGCCTGTGCTTTGGTTGCTGCCTGAAAAGCTTCATCAAGCTGTTTATCGGTTGCCTGCTGAATCTCTACCAAGGTTTCGCCATTAAAAGGGTTGGTATCGGTATTGACGCTATCGTCTTGACCTTTTTGCCACATACCGGCGATATATTGCAAATGAAAATCGCTATAGGCGCTTTGTTGAGTATTCTTAGTATCGGTTGACATAATTATCCTTATTTATTTTAAGTTTGTTTTTAAGAGCCATTCAATTAAAAGTATTTTCTAGATAGAAACTTATATAAAACTCTAGGTTGTATAAGTTGTGTCGGTTGTATCACTTTATAAACAGTCGGCATAACTATTGTGCAAAAAAACTTGCTACTGAGCGTTAATAAAAGGTTTCATTAATAAAAAGTTTCATTCATAAGTTGCGTTAATAAATAAAAGCCTTCTTACCAAACGTAACTTGCTAGACGACTGGTCTAATGCTAACATAGTAAGCACAAAAACAAGAATAATTTATCATTATGTATTGTTGAGAAAACGTAACGCTTAAAACTAGTATTAAAGAAGCGCTCTCAACCCTAGTTTCTATTTAACTGATTTCCATTTAACTGATTTCCATTCGATTACATAACCAAATAATACCCTAAGGAGAACATCCTCTTCATGTCCGATATTACCACTCCTATTCCATCCGATACTAAGGCGCATCTATTAGCAGTAGGTTATAAGCTCATCGCGCAAAAAGGCTTTACCGCTGTCGGTATCAAACAAATACTCGATACTGCTGGTGTACCTAAAGGCTCGTTTTATCATTATTTTGCCTCAAAAGAAGCCTTTGGCGAAGCCATTATCGAGCATTATTTTGCTAACTATAAAAAGCGCTTAGAGTCGATTGCAGCTGAAGACATTAGCGCGCAACAAAAGATTTATAACTATTTTCAAAACTGGTATGACACCCAGCAAAACGGCTGCGACCATGAAAAATGCTTGGTGGTTAAGCTCAGCGCTGAAGTGGCTGATATCTCAGAAACCATGCGTAAAGCCCTATATGCGGGTTATCAGCAAACTATCAACTGGATTGCTGAGCAAATAAAAGCCGGCTGGGCAGATGGCTCAATCCCTCACCCTGATAATATCGCCGCTGAGAGTATGGCTAAACGTTGGTACTTTGCGTGGTTAGGCGCCAGCTTAATCGCTAAAATCAGTCAAACCGATACACCATTGGCAGAAGTTTGGCTGATGACCACCTCGCAACTTGGTCGCTAAATATTATTCAGGATTTCCATGAGCAACCATTTAGACCGCTAACTGATAAAAAATGATTTTCAGTTATACGATAGTTTTGTAAAATTCTTAATAAAATACTAGACGACCGGTCTAATTGATGTAAAATACGCTCAAACAGCAAAAGTTACTACGATCAATATTTTGCGCTCACAACCTACATACTTATTAAAACTCACCTTACTACTTCTCATTAGCAACTAGGAATTTTATGAATAACTTTCAATACTACAATCCCGTTCGTATCGTCTTTGGCGAAGGTCAAATCAAAAAATTGTCAGAACTGGTGCCAACCGATGCACGCGTATTAATCACTTACGGCGGTGGTTCAGCGCAGCGTACTGGTACCTTAGATGAAGTAAAAAATGCACTCGCTGCTAACGGCAACCGTGAAGTATTTGAGTTTGGCGGTATTGAAGCCAATCCAGAATTTACCACGCTGCTAAAAGCTGCTGACATGGTCAATGAGCATAATATTGATTTCTTATTAGCAGTGGGCGGCGGTTCAGTTATCGATGGTAGTAAGTTTGTCGCCCTTGTGTCTTCATTAACTGAAGAAGGCAGCACAGATGGGACGGTTTCTCGTGAAAAAGCATGGGACGCATTGACCAGTTATTGCAAAAACATCGATTCAGCGATTGATTTAGGCGCAGTATTGACCATTCCAGCGACCGGTTCTGAGATGAACTCTGGCGGCGTGATTAACTATAGCGAACGCCAAGCAAAACTACCCTTTGGTAACCCGCTTACCTTCCCTAAATTCTCAATTTTGGACCCTACCAAAACCTTGACATTACCTGAACGCCAAGTGATGAACGGTGTCGCTGACGCCTTTGTTCACGTCATGGAGCAGTACCTTACCTATCCTATTAATGCCAAAGTGCAAGATGCCTTTTCTGAGAGCTTATTAAAAATTCTTATCGGAGAAGGTAAAGCGGTCAAGGCCGACCCAGAGAATTTAGAAACGCGTAAAAACATCATGTGGACGGCAACCATGGCATTAAATGGCCTGATTGGCACGGGCGTGCCACAAGATTGGACGACGCATATGATTGGTCATGAATTGACCTCACTCCACGCGATTGACCATGCTCGTACGCTCACGATTGTACTGCCGTCAGTCATGCGTGAGCTTAAAGATAGTAAAAAAGACAAATTGCTCCAATATGCGCGTAACGTTTGGAACATTACAGATACAGATTTAGACGACGATACCGTCATCGAAACTGCTATTGTGCATACTGAGAACTTCTTCCGCGAGCTTGGACTGCCAGTGAGCTTAGAAAACGCAGAGTTAGATAATTCGGCGATTGACCCTATCATTAAGCAACTTGAAGCACACAAAATGGTGAAATTGGGTGAACATGGTAAAAATGATTTAGACGTCTCACGCCGCATCTTAGAGCGCGCTTTGACGAGTAAAGCCTAATTATTTAAAGTCTAATCATCGTAACTTTCTATGTCCACAACAATCAGTAGCCAACCACTTTAGTTTGGCTACTGGCTTTAAGAATTTTAAAACGTTAAAAAAGCCAATAACTACAACCAATAATTAAAATAAGGAGCTTTAACATGAGCTTTAATGAACAACAAAACCAAAAACAAAATCGTCAAATCAAGCTTGCTAGCCGCCCTGATGGCGCGCCAACCAAAGACAATTTTGAGCTAACCACCAGCGACATCCCAACGCCTAACGACAAGCAAATGTTACTGCGCACGGTCTATATGTCGCTTGACCCGTATATGCGCGGGCGTATGAGTGCGTCAAAAAGCTATGCTGACCCACTAGAAGTCGGCGATGTGATGCTTGGCGGTACGGTCGCCCAAGTGGTCGAATCTAACATTGATAAATTTGCCGTTGGTGATTTAGTGGTATCAAACTCAGGTTGGCAGGATTATAGCGTCAGTGATGGCGAAGGCGTGGTCAAGCTTGATAAGAATATGTCCAACCCTTCTTATGGTTTGGGCGTTCTCGGTATGCCAGGCTTTACTGGTTATATGGGTTTAACCGATATCGGTAAACCAAAAAAAGGCGAAACCTTGGTTGTCGCAGCAGCAACTGGTCCTGTTGGTGCAACCGTCGGACAAGTCGGTAAGCATTTAGGCTTACGTACCGTTGGTGTGGCAGGTGGTGCGGAAAAATGCGCTTATGCGGTCGAAGAGCTGGGCTTTGATATTTGTATCGACCATAAAGCCGACGACTTTGCCGAGCAGCTGAAAAACGCTTGCCCAGATGGTATCGACATCTATTACGAAAACGTTGGCGGTAAAGTACTCGATGGCGTATTGCCATTACTAAATGCTCATGCACGTATCCCAGTGTGCGGCCTAGTGTCACAATATAATGCGACTGAACTTCCTGATGGCAAAGACCGCCTCGGTATGCTAATGGGTCTTATTCTGAGCCAGCGCCTGACTATCAAAGGTTTTATTATCTTTGAAGAGTACGGCGATCATTTCCCAGAGTTCTTAAAAACCATGGGCGAATGGGTTGAGTCAGGTAAAGTCAAAACCAAAGAGCATATCGTCGATGGCTTAGCACAAGCGCCGCAAGCTTTCTTTGACATGTTAGACGGTAAGAACTTCGGTAAAACCGTGGTTAAAGTTGCCGATGTTCAGTAGTGCTTATTTTAAATAGCGCAACGCTAAGAGCAATAGAATCTCTCAGAAATATTTAACGATGAATACCAACAAGCGTCAATACCAATATCAATAATAAATAAGGACAATTATGAATATTTTAATGGTACTAACCTCACACGATAAATTAGGCGATACTGGCAAAAAGACGGGGTTTTGGCTCGAAGAATTTGCCGCCCCTTACTATGCTTTTTTAGATGCTGGCGTCAATATTACCCTAGCCTCTCCTGCTGGCGGTCAACCACCACTCGATCCGAGTAGCGATACGGAAGATGCGCAAACCAAAGACACCAAACGCTTTAAAGAAGACAAAGAGGCGCAAGAGCGTCTTGCCAATACCAAAAAGCTTGCCGACGTAAAAGCCGAAGACTTCGATTCTGTCTTTTATCCGGGCGGTCATGGTCCATTATGGGATTTGGCAGTCGATAAAAATTCTATCGATTTAATTGAAAGCCTTGTTAAGCAAGACAAGCCGATTGCTTTTGTTTGTCACGCTCCTGCAGCGCTGAAAAACGTCAAAATCGACGGTGAGTATTTGGTCAAAGGTAAAAAAGTTACTGGTTTTACCAATACCGAAGAAGAAGGCGTACAGCTCACTGACGTCGTACCTTTCTTATTGGAAGACGTTTTAAAAGCCAATGGCGGTGACTATCAAAAAGGCGCAGATTGGGAATCTTATGTCGTCGAAGACGGTCTATTGATTACCGGCCAAAACCCAGCCTCATCAGAAGAAGCTGCCAAACGCTTACTGGCTAAACTGAACGCTTAATATAAAATTCCGCAACAAGGCTGACATCATGATTCGCTTACATCATCTTAATCAATCACGCTCACTACGTACGCTATGGCTACTAGAAGAATTGGGGCAACCTTATGAAATCATTAGCCATCAGCGCGATGCCAACACGCATCTAGCACCTGATAGCCTAAAAGCAATTCATCCACTCGGTAAATCTCCGGTTATTGAGATGGATGGCGAGCTTTACGCCGAATCTGGGGCGATAATCGAGCTATTGATTGAGCGTTTTGCGCCAGAGCAATTACGCCCTGCGACCGACAGCACTGATTATGGTCATTACTTGCAGTGGATTCACTTTGCCGAAAGCTCGCTGATGTTGCCGTTATTGCTTGAGCTGTTTACCACTAAAGCAGGTGTTGGCGATAATGCGTTTTTGACCGGTTATATCGCTCAAGAAAAGCACAAACTCCTGAGCTATTTAGATAATGAGGTGAAAGACAAAACATTTATCGTCGGCAACAAACTCAGTGGCGCTGACTTTATGCTGTCGTTTGATTTAATCATGCTCGCTAAGCGCGGCGCGTTAGAAGACTACACCCATATCAAACAGTATGCTTTGCAACTGACGAGCATTGATAGCTACCAACGCGCCATGCGTTTGGAAGCCAACTATGATGACTCTATTAAGCGCTAAGTAAGACATTTCAATGGTTTAATATGAAAAAACAGCTCTTTATGAGCTGTTTTTTTTATGGCTAAGTTGATAAGGGCTTTAAAGGCAAAACTTTTGCTCAAGCCAGCTATTCATAAAGACATTATCAGGGTCATACTCACGGCGTATCTCCAAAAAGCGATTGAGCTTAGGATATAAGCTTTGCAGCTCTATACGGCTCAATTTATTCACTTTGCCCCAATGCGGGCGACCCTGCCATTTTTTCATATACTCGTACAGCCATTTAAACAATGGCTCACAGTCCATACCTTTATAGACGTGGAACGATAATACCGCGCAATCCTCTCCCTGCGTAGGACTGAGCATGCCCGTCTCGCCTTTATGCGTGCGCACCTCAATAGGAAAGTGCGAGCCTTTGTTGTCGTTTAATAAAATATGATTGACCTCTGAGATACATTCATCAAAATCAGATAACTTGATAAAATACTCAGATTCATTAAATTTGACGCCGCGCGGTGTCGGAAACACCTCGTAGCTATAGCCTTCACGCTTGGTATTAGGAATAGAGCTTGCTGATATTTCACTGACCTTTTTGGTCAGCGACGGCTTCATACGAGCCAGCTCGCACAGCACATAAAAAGCACCATTTAAAGTGACTACACTGTCGAAATGATCTTTGATTTTTTGCGTGCCCGTCATCGCTTTGGGTGCTGTCACTGATAGCGTCTTTTGCTGAATTTTATTGGTGCCAGGAAATAAAAACCATTCCATATGCCGATGGCTGTACGCGGTTTCATGAAAACGCGCCAAGCCTTCTTCAAAATCTAAGACTTCGTTGGACTCTTTAAGTCCGTAGATATCGACCACTTTAAGCGTTAATTTGGTAAAGATACCAAGCATACCAAGGCTGGCATGTGAGGCATTACCCAGCTCATCGGTTTTCGGGTCGCCGCGATGATGGGTGTGCAGCTCGCCTTTACCATCGACCCATTCCCAGGTTACCACTTGATTGGCAATTGAGCCTAAAGTAATCCCTGTACCATGAGTTGCGGTACTGGCAGCGCCAGCAATGGTTTGCGCTTGTACATCACCCATGTTTTCTAATGCCAAACCATGCTCTTTGAGCGCTGCGCCAATTTCATATAAGTAAGTACCAGCATGTAAAGTGGCAAGCTTCGCCTCTTTATCGACTGAGATGAGACCGCGCATATTATGTAAACTGACGGCAATTTCTTCAGGTTTCGCGCAGCCACTAAAAGAATGCGCCGCGCCGGTGACTCTAACGCGCTTTTTATTTGCCCGTGCATTTTTCACAATCTCTTGTAGTTCTGCAACCGATGAAGGCGTGAGTTTTTGCTCAGGGGCAGCACGCTCGTACCCTACCCAATTTTGCCAATCATTGCTTCCTTGCCACTGCCTTAATGAAAACATTTGCCCTCTCCTCGGTAAGTTATCATGGTTTGCTGCTTTTCTACTTTGTTTGCTGCCACTGTAGGCCGACCAGATTGTCGATAACAAATGAGTTCATTAAAATGTTCACACAGCTCGCCTGCTTTTCCATGGCGGCACCAAACCATATCGCCAATATTAAGACGCGGCATCTCATCATCATTGCCCGTTTTGCCAATTGCCATCGGCGTTTGTACTTCACCAAAACCTTCATCGTTCAATAGGGATAAATGTTTGGGATAATGAATGACCGGTGCTTTATCGGCACCTGTCGCACCCGAGGCAATAAAGCCGCCACTATGACAGGTAATCACGCCTTTTTCCGGCTGACGCGTCACAGGCAGCACAAAGCCCGCGGCAGGCTGAAACTCATGCATGCTATCCATATAATCAAAATACGCCGGTTTATAATAGGCAGAACCGACCGTTATTTCGCTAACCTCAGGCTGGCTTGAAGTGAAATCCATACTGCCACTGCCGCCCCCATTGACGAGCTTAAGCGTATAACCTTGTTTATCCAGATAGGCAACAATTGAGCGGCGGCGCTTACTCACTTATTTTTGTGAGAGGCTTTTTAGTAAACGAATCGCAGGCGACAACACAGTTTTACCCGGTAAATGCTCGGGCAAACCCGCAATTTGTGCCTCATAGCCCATTGCCGCACTGACCTTAATATTGGGATATTTTTTGATATGTTTTAGTAGTTTTTTTACGTCTTTGATGCTCATTAATGCCGAACGTTTGGTACCGAAATACAGCTTGGGCAGCGGCATCGACATATTGATATCGAGACAAACATCAATAATGACATCGTGCGCTTTGGCAACTTCATTCAGCACATCCACATGCTCTGGGCGATCGACCATCCAAATCATGGTTGCGCCCTGTTTGGTAAAGTCAAAAGTTGCGGCGACACTTTTCGCATCTAAAGTTGGATAAGCGCAGAGAATATTACCAAAGCCATTTTCTAACAGATACACTGATTCGTCGGCCGCATAAGATATCAGGCCGATAAAGTTAGGAGATTTGTCTTTAATGTAGTGCAGAACGTCGATAGAGCGAATAGATTTGGTCGCCAAGCGTAGTTGAACAGACTTAGTTTTTTGGTTGACCAGTTTTATATTATGATCGAGCGCGTCCATATCAAGCCACGCACTCGGAGCTTTCGGCGGAATAATGTGGGCAAAATCCATTTTACTTTCCTTGTAACGGCCATTGAATACGACCTTGTATTTCTTATAATACTGTTATTATGCCTCTAAAAAAGAGGATATGTCAGCATCATAGTTTGTACCCAGAGCCTAGCCCAGTCAAGCGCCATATTTATAAAAAATCGACATTTGTTACTTGTAAAATTAAGTTTAGCTAAGAAGACCTTCGAGCAAAAACTCTAAATAAAAGTGGAATTATTTATATCTTTAAGCATAAAAATAACTATGACGCTCTCACCTTTTTAAACTAAAAAAGTACAAACACTAAATAGTCTCAAATTGAAATCATGATAAAATAATGCAAACGGTCCTTTGACTGTTTTTTATTTTTTATTTTTTATAGCTACTATTTATAGCTACTAAATGAAGCACTTATGGCTCAATTTGATAATAGCTCGTCCAATTATTGCTCGTCTAGGAATCCTACGATGTCACTTTATCTTTCTACTTTTAGCAGGTGGCGATAGACAATGAGCAATGAATACCAATTCAAACCGCACGAACAACCCTTTATGGTGGGTTCTCCCGCCACACCCGACCATCCTACGCGCCGCAAAGTATTTTATCTATTGATTGGTATTTTTATTGGCATCACCGCCAGCTTTCAAAATGGTTTATTGGTGGCAAATCTGACCCAAATCCAAGGTGAAATGGGCTTGACGCCAGTCGAAGGTGGCTGGATATCGGTCGCCTATAATATGACCAATGCTTGTATCACCGTGCTGCTATACAAAATCCGTCAGCAATTTGGTATGGCGCTCTTTAGCAAAATCACCCTGTTCTCACTGTTGGCGGCCACCAGTTTACAATGGTTGGTCAGTAGCCATCTCTTAGACACCAGCGCTATTATCATTGAGCCTTATTATCTAGAAATCATCGCCCGCGGCTTAAGTGGTATGGTTGCTAGTGCCATGACGGTATTGGCTATTTTTTATTGCCTGCAAGGTATGCCAACCGCAAAACGCATTAGCGGTCTGATTTTGGGGTTTGGCTTAGTACAATTTGGCATTCCTCTCTCAAGGATTATCTCGCCATATCTTGCGGCCGACGGCCAGCTTGAAACGCTATTTTTGTTTGAATTGGGCTTAACCCTGATTTGCTTTGCCCTGATTAATATCTTAGAGCTACCACCCGGCAATACCGAAAAAGTATTCGAAAAACTGGATTTTTTAAGCTTTGCGTTTTTTGCCAGCGGTCTTGCAGCCTTGGCAGTCTTTTTGGTACAAGGGCGTATCCAGTGGTGGACGACGCCTTGGCTGAGCTATCCGCTCATCATCGCGGTGGTGACGATTAGCATCGCCTTATGGATTGAAACGCACCGTAAAAACCCAATGTTACAAGTGCGCTGGATGCGTAGCCGCAATATCATCGCTTTTACGATAACGGGTGCAGTGATGCGTATTTTATTATCCGAGCAAAATGTCGGTGCAGCAGGTTTATTGGCCAATTTGGGCTACGGAAATGATCAACTGATCACCTTTTATGCGGTGATACTTGCCGCCAGCGTTCTGGCCTTGGTCATCAGTATTTTTAGGACCAATGCGATGGATTTACGCCGTCCAGTCATTTTCGCTGTCGCCCTGATTGCGGTTGGCGCCTGGCTAGATACAGATATTTCGCTAAATTCTGCCCCTTATATGTTTTATGTCAGTCAATTTATGATTGCCTTTGCTGCCGTTTACTTTATGGGTCCCATGGTTTTTGAAGGGATGTTTCGCGCTATCGCTAACGGCCCTGCTTACATTATAAGTTTTTCGGTTATTTTTAGCATCTCGCAGACCATTGGCGGACTTGCAGGCGCGGCAGCGATTCAAGCGTTTACCACCATACGTACACAGATACACTACGCTGATATGGTCAGCTCGTTTAATTTAGGCGACCCGGCCTTAATGGCACAAGTTGCAGGCGCAGGTCGTATGTTATCTACCCAAATCACGGATGCCAATCAAGCAAATGTCGCAGCGATGGGACAAGTATTGCAAGGTATTCAGCGCCAAGCGACTGTCGCCGCCTATGCTGATTTATTTTTTCTTATGGCAATTATCGCCTCCATCACAACGCTGATTTTATTACTAAATTACTTGTATCATCGCTACCATAAACGTAATCCATTGGCTAAAGAATTGGCAGCGATTGCAAAAATGCGCGAAGCAAAATAGCCCGAATAATTAAAGCATTTTCTTCATTTAAAAATGCCACTTTAACATATTAACAAATGCAAAAAAAACTTATGATAACTATTCAAACTTTAGGAGCGCGGCATGAGTCAAGAAAAATCTGATGAGCTTAACCAAAACCCTAAGCCCGCCTCTGACGCGCTAACCAACGACAATCATGCTCCTGATGCAACAAATCATCCAAGTGCTGCGGTCAATCTAGATAAATCAGCTAACGACAGGCTCGCAAATGACGAGAGTATTGTTAATGACGAGAGTATTGTTAATGAGAGTCTTACTGACAGTGATGAGTCGTCCATGCCGCCTATGCCCCCAAAGGAGCCGATTCCTAGCAGCGACGGCTGGTCGCCAAAGAAGAAGTCTTATTTAAATTTAGGCATACTAATCGCCTTGATTGTTATTGGTGTGGCATTAATTTTGTACGCTTGGAAGCTGCCGCCTTTTACCCCGACGGTCCAGCAGACCAATAATGCCTTTATTAAAGGACAAACCACCATTATCAGTCCGCAAGTATCTGGCTACGTGACTGAGGTGGCGGTTGAGGATTTTGCCAATGTTAAAGAAGGTGATTTATTAATCAAAATAGACGATCGTACTTTTAGGCAGCAGCTTGAGCAAGCGCAGGCAAACATTGAAATCGCTGTGACCAATCGCGCTAGTAATGCGCAGGATACAGGAAGCAGCCAAGCGCAAATCGAAGCACGCGAGGCGGACTTATATAGTGCTAAAGTCAGCGTCGACAGTGCGCGTGAGGATGTCAAACGCTATCAAGGTTTAGACGCTATCGGCGCGGTCTCAAAGGCAGAAGTGGCGCATATCAAAGCGCAACTTGCAAAAGCGCAGGCCAACGTGCAACAAGCAGAAGCGAATTTACAAGTGGCTCGTGAGGCAAGCGAGAAGACCAGCGGTAGCCGCTCATCTTTAGATGCCAATATTAAGAGTGCAGAAGCCGGTGCTAAGCAAGCTCAGATTAATTTAGACAATACCGTTATTAAGGCACCGGAATCTGGGCAGCTGAGTCAAATCAGTGTCAAAGAAGGACAATACGTGAGCGCTGGTACGCAGCTGATGTATATCGTACCAAAAGGCATATGGATTATTGCCAACTTTAAAGAAACGCAAGTAGCCAATATGCGTATCGGTGAGCCCGCTACCATTCATGTCGATGCCCTTGGCGGTGCCAAATTTAGCGGTCATGTCAGTAATATCTCGCCTGCAACGGGCAGCGAATTTAGCGCAGGCGCGGCCAACCCTGCGACGGGTAACTATATCAAAATTGCCCAGCGCGTTCCTGTTAGAATTGATTTAGACCAAAACCAGCCTAACCTTGCGCAGTTACGTCCAGGTATGTCAGTGTCAGTGAATGTCGATACCAAAGCAAAAAGTTAATGCAAGAAATTAATGCAAGAAATTAGGCTAAAAATCAGCGCAAAAAAAAGCCTCTTTAAATGCCTAACGTGTTAGGTTTAAAGAGGCTTTTTGATTTTTGCAATATCTTATTTTCAGTAGATTTTAGCTTAAATGAGCTAATTTTATGGTAACAAGCGTTTGGTTGTCCATTTTGCCGCGTCGCCCGTGCCACTCTTATCTTGCGTATAAACAATGCGGTCATGCATACGATTGGCGCGGCCTTGCCAAAACTCGATGCTCTCAATCGTAATCTCATAGCCACCCCAAAACTCAGGGGTTGGCACTTGACTGTCTGCTGGATAATCATTTTGCAACTGCTCAAACGTTTGCTCCATGACCTCGCGATTGGCAACCTCACCACTTTGCGGCTGGCTAACCCACGCGCCCACTTGACTATCATGCGGACGTTTTTGGAAATAAGCCGCTGATTTAGTAGCGTCTATTTTAGCAATACTGCCGCTGATACGGATTTGACGCTCAAGCTTATGCCAAAAAAACAGCGCTTCGGCATTGGGATTTTCGGCGATATCTTGGCCCTTGGCACTTTCATAATTGGTATAAAACACGATGCCTTTATCGGTAATTTCGCGCAGCAAAACGATACGCACGCTGGGCTTATTGTCCGCGCCGCACGTCGCTAAACTCATCGCATAAGGTTCTTGCACTTCTGCTGCTATCGCTTCATTCATCCACGCGTGTAGCAGCTCAAATGGTGAGTCTGGTACTGACTGCTGGTCGAGTTGCCCTTTCTCATACGATAAGCGCTGATCGGTAAAATCCATACTCATGATTGTTTCTCGCTAACTTTCGAATATTATTAATATAAGTCTATTTAACCAAGACGTTTAGCCTAAAACCGTTTTGATTTTATCGGCCAAATCATTGGCCATCACATCGCATTCTATCTCATCGTCTGACTCAACCATGACCCGAATCATCGGCTCTGTACCTGACTGACGGATAAGCAGGCGACCACGACCTTCTAAAGTAGCGCGCGCTTTATCAAAAGCTGCGACAAGCTCTTCATGCTCAAACGGATCTTGCATTTGCGATAAGCGCACATTGACCAGTTTTTGTGGTAACACTTCAAAGCCTTCGGTCAAATCGCTAAGCGCCTTACCACGTGCTTGCATCACTGCCAGCACTTGTAAGCCTGCGATAATGGCATCGCCCGTGCGGCTTTTATCCAAGCATAAAATATGACCAGATGGCTCACCGCCCAATATCCAACCATTGGCTTCAAGCTCTTGCATGACATAGCGGTCGCCAACTTTTGCACGGGTAAAGGCGATATCCGCGTCTTTTAACGCCAACTCTAAGCCCATGTTACTCATCAAGGTCCCCACAACGCCTTCAGCTTTGGTTTGACCTTGAGTAGCAAGTACATACAAAATACCATCGCCATCGACCAGCTCACCGGCTTCATCGACCATCACGATACGGTCACCATCGCCATCTAAAGCAATACCGACATCGGCTTCATATTCGAGTACCGCTTTTTGCAGACTCTCAGGATGGGTTGAGCCGCAATTGGCATTGATATTGATACCATCGGGTTTGTTATTAATTGCGATAACATTGGCGCCAAGCTCACGCATAACACGCGGCGCAACGCTATAACCTGCACCATTGGCACAGTCGACGACGACGGTTAAATGGTCCAAGTCATATTGATAAGGGAAACTGCCTTTGCAAAATTCGATATAGCGGCCTTTCGCATCATTAATACGATTGTTTTTGCCCAGTTGCGCCGGATCAAGGATTGGCATGATGGCATTATTAGCGGAATTTGAGGCGTCCATAATTGCGGACAATTTATCATTGATCGCGCTTTGCATCTCATCGGTCAGTTTTTTGCCATCACCTGAGAAGAACTTGATGCCATTATCAAAATAAGGATTGTGCGAAGCAGAAATCACCACACCAGCATCGGCGTTAAAACTGCGGGTCAAATGCGCGATAGCAGGCGTCGGTAGCGGCCCTAGCATATGGACGTCAACCCCAGCTGCATTAAAGCCTGCCTGCAGCGCCCCTTCAATCACATAGCCGGACAGACGCGTATCTTTACCTATCACCACACTGGGTTTGCGCGCAGGATTATTATTATTTTCTATCAGCACCAGCCCCGTCACATAACCTAACTTCAAAATAAAATCAGGGGTAATCGGTAACTCACCAAATTTGCCGCGAATACCATCAGTGCCAAAGTAACTCATTATTATTATTCCTCAATTTTATAAAGTAAAAAATCAAACGGACGCCCAGACTGTCATTGGTTTAAAAGAAGCTAATTGATAGACAATCGCTTTTTTAGAAACCCTTTTAAAACTATCTGCTGCTATAAATTTTCTTTTTTTGCTCTCTTTCTATGCGCCTTATCCTTTTTAAGGCTACTAAAAACTCACTCCAGCAATGCCGAAGTATTTTTAAAACACATCAAGTATAAGCCTTAAACCTAGACAAGGCGTCTAAGTTATAGATAGAAGAGTTTAATGTTGTATTTTACAAAAAAAACAGCCAACAATAACAAAGCATTGTTGGCTGTTTGTATCTTGGTATCACGGCAACGCTACAGAGCCGATAACCTACACATAACTAGCGTTAAGAAATGATTAATCAACGCGATAATTAGGTGCTTCTTTGGTAATCTGCACATCATGGACATGAGATTCTTTCATACCCGCTGAAGTGACTTTTACAAACTGCGGCTTCGTGCGCATCTCTTCAATGGTTGCACAACCAGTATAACCCATCGATGAGCGTAGACCGCCCATCATCTGATTGACAATACCAGAAACTGGGCCTTTATAAGGTACGCGGCCTTCAATACCTTCTGGTACCAGTTTTTCTACCCCATCTTTGGCATCTTGGAAATAACGATCTGATGAGCCGTTTTGACCTGACATCGCGCCCAAGCTCCCCATGCCGCGATAGGCTTTATAGTAGCGACCTTGGAATAGCTCAACCTCACCCGGCGCTTCTTCGGTACCCGCCATCAATGAGCCAACCATGATGCACGACGCACCGGCAGCGATGGCTTTGGCCATATCGCCTGAATAACGAATACCACCATCAGCAATCAGTGGAATACTGCCTTGTAGCGCGCTTGCGACACTATCGATTGCCGAGATTTGCGGCATACCAACACCCGCGATAATACGCGTGGTACAGATAGACCCAGGACCAATACCTACTTTAACGGCATCTGCACCGGCATCACGTAATGCTTTAGCGGCATCACCTGTGGCAATATTACCGCCGATAACCTGAACGTTTGGATAGTGCTTTTTAATCCAAGAAACTTTATCAATCACGCCTTTTGAGTGACCATGCGCGGTATCGACAACGATGATATCGACATCAGCGGCAATCAAAGCTTCAACACGGGCTTGGGTATCAGCGCCAGTACCGACAGCCGCACCAACGCGCAGGCGACCCTGCTCATCTTTACAAGCATTAGGGTTATTTTCTGCTTTAGAGAAATCATTGACCGTAATCAAACCACGCAAACGAAAATCATCATTAATCACAATCACTTTTTCGATACGGTGCTCGTGAAGTAATCTTTTGATATTTTCGTTACTTTCACCTTCTTTAACAGTAACTAGCTGATCTTTTGGCGTCATGATATGGCTGACGGGTAAGGATAAATTGGTCTCAAAACGCCAGTCACGGTGGGTGACGATACCGATGACTTTATCGGTACCCTTCTCAACCACAGGCACCCCTGAGATGTTGTTATCTTGGGTCAATCTTAATAGCTCACCGATGGTCATCTCTGGGTGCACGGTGATGGGATCAACAACTGTACCCGCTTCGAATTTTTTAACGCGGCGTACTTGCATGGCCTGTTTATCGATATCCATGCTCTTGTGCAAAATACCCAAACCACCAAGCTGCGCCATAGTGATGGCCATCTCAGATTCAGTAACGGTATCCATCGCAGCCGAAATCATCGGTAAGTTTAAAGTGATATTTTTGGTTAGGCGGGTCGTTAAATCAGCAGCTTTTGGTAGGATTTCAGAATAAGCTGGTAATAATAAAACGTCATCAAAGGTTAAGGCTTCATCGACAATTCGCAACATACAGACCCCTAGTGGTGGTTATTTTGATGGGTGGGCAATGCAGTATCACGTCGATAAACAAAAGCTTTATCAAAATCAATACGCCAAAATAAAGCGGCTAGAATTGTGAAAAAACCATGAGGAACAAACCTTAAATACGGATATCACTCGGCATGTTATCTGTTTATCAGCGGTAAAAAAATGCTTAGGAAAGTAGAATTGCTAATACCGCGCTTCTAAACCTTCTAACATCTGATTACCCGACGCTTAATAACTGAATTATCCCTTAAAAATAACGCCATATTATAACAAATAAAGCAAGCCTTCGCATAACATATTTGTCAGCTTATTTTGCCAGATGATGCCTTTATTTTGCCATGCTCTTACATCGTTACTATGTTTCTGTTTTAACGATAAAACGTTCCGCTGGTAGATAATCCTTTTGTTCACTATATAAGTAGCTTAGCATTTGCTCACGCACTTCACATTCAAGTAACCAAGCATTGAGCGGGCTATCGGACGCTTGGCTACAGCGCAGCTTGATAGTGGCCTCTGTTACCGATACCGTATACATCTCAGGCTCGGTGTCACTATCCCATAGCTCACTGTCTTTGACCAGCTCAATATATTTTTGTCGTATCGCTTCGATATCAGCGCCATAATCGACATATAAATAAATCACTGAGATTTGATGCGACTCGGTATGTGACCAGTTTTCTACAATCTCAGTGATAAAATGCCGCATCGGCACAATCAAGCGGCGCTCATCCCAGGTTTTTAGGACCGCATAGGTATAACCCAAATCCTCAATCGTGCACCACTCGTCCTCCATCATCACCGTATCACCGATACGCACCGGCTGGGTAATGGCGACTTGCATGCCTGCGATGATATTACCCAAAATAGGCTGGGCAGCAATACCTATCACCGCACCTGCAATACCTGCGGAGGTAAGTAAGGTTTTACCCAAACCATCAATATTGGTAAATTCACTCAAACCTATCCAAATACCGCCTAAAATCATCACAAAGATAAAGACGCGGCGAAAAATAGACACATAGGTGCGGCGACTGCGGCCTTTATCAAACTGCTCTTCGCTCAAATTCTCGATTTGCAAATCTTTATAACGATTGGCAAAGAAATTAATGGCGCGTGTACCCAGCCACATAGCGCTTAGCACCAGCCCAATCCAAATAATGGGGCGTGTCGATGAGGCAAGCGCATCTAGATAAGGAAAACCGCCCGATACCAAGGTATAAACAGCGGAAAAACTGATGGTAAACGTTAAAGGCACGGTCAGCTTATTGACCAAGTCCTCGACGCCGTTATGATGAATGGTGGCGAGTCGATTGCCCTCTTTGTCTAAAACGTACCAATTGAGCAGTTTACCGGCTGCTTTACTGAGCAACCAACCAGCGCCCATGGTAAAAGAAAAGAACAAAAATAAGGCGATAAATTCCCAAATGGCAATGCCGAAAACTTTTAATTTGGTCCAGTCGGGTAAATAACGCTCAAATTTAGCAGGCTGATATTGCTCATACAGCTTATTGATATTGGCAACCGTTTGCGCGGAAAACACCCAAAAAGGCGGACTGTCATCAATGCGTACGCGCTCAAGATACAGCGGCACACGGCGATCACGATAGTCGATGTAACCCAACTGGATTGAGCGCCGAGGGATGCCTTGGATACTATTATTGCTACCAAGCGGCGGTTCTATCAAACCATCAGGACGGTCAGGCAACTTATCAAACGCATACAGCTTTTTTTCCATCAATAAAAAATCGAGCTGTTTGGCAAGCTCTATTGCTTGATTACGTTGCAACTCCTCGTCAATCAAGTTCATATTGAGCGCATAAGCGGCCAAATCATACTGCTGCTTGATAACTGCCGATTGAAAAAACTCTAGTGTTGCCAGTGGTGTCGATAAATTCGGTGGCTCAGATAGTGGCGGCAAGCCGACATTGAGCTTATTTAAGGCATAATAACTTTCGTTATAGTCGCCAGTCAGACCGGAATCACCCTGTAATGCCCCCGCTTGCTGCTTGGTTTTTTTCTCAAACGGACTAATGACCTCTTCGGCAAGCGCAGAGACACTGACGCCCTCTTTTTTGAGATTATCAATCCGTTGTGATGCATAATCAACGATATTTTCTGGCGCGTCGGTGATGGGCGCAGTTGTTTCGTTTTGATTGTTGATCGTTGCATTGTCATTCGCTGAATGACTAGCCGCATAAGCCGGCAGATAAACAATACTTAGGATAATAACGGAAATACTGAACATAAAATGACGTATGTTCAAATGCCTCACGGTTAATTTCTGCCTACCTTTAATAGTGTCTAGACTCTTACAACCAGAAACACCAGCGTCGCCCATATTGCCCATATACGGAGCTTGGGTATTTTTAGCCATCAAAGACTGAGAGGAATGTTTCATACGTTAAGGTTCTAGGCTGATTAATGAAATGATTTAGTAGAGTTAAGCATTAATTTTGAATATAAGATAAAGCTAATGCACTGAACCAAAAAAAGCCAGCATAAAGCTGACTTAATTTGAGGGTAAAATGTTAATTGATACAATTGCTTATAGCAAGAATACGATTTAAGCACGGCGCCAAGTCGTACCCGCACGGCTGTCTTCAAGCTCAATTCCCGCCTCTTTTAGCTGCTCACGTATCTCATCAGCACGGGCAAAGTTTTTATTGGTTTTGGCATCGGCACGCTCGGTGATTAATCCATCGATAGCATCATCGGACAAACCACCTTCTTGCGCCTCACCCACGACCGCTTGTAAAAACTGCTGTACCGGCAGCTGCAATATATTTAATGTCTGTGCCAAAGCTTTTAGTTGCTGCGCTAACTGCCATGCAGCCTCTGCATCTTCGCCTTTGAGCGCTTTATTAATGTCACGTGCTAGCCCAAATAATACGCTAATAGCCGTTGAGCTATTAAAATCATCATTCATGGCTTTGATAAAGTCTTGTCCTGCCGCGCTATCATAAGCAGAGTTTGTTAGCACATCATCGATGACAAGTTCCTGTCCTTTTTGCTGTTCAGCCGCTTTTAATGCTTGATATAGTCTGCTTAGGCTATTGTGCGCTTCATCTAAGGCTTTGTCTGAGAAGTTGACTTGGCTGCGATAGTGACTTGATAACAAGAAAAAGCGCACCGTTTCAGAATGATACTTGGCAATCACATCGCGAATGGTAAAGAAGTTATTTAGCGATTTGGACATTTTTTCGCCATCGACATTAATAAAGCCAACGTGCATCCAATTACGCGCGTACTCGCAGCCCGTCGCCGCTTCCGATTGTGCTATCTCATTTTCATGATGTGGAAACTGTAAATCATGACCACCGCCATGAATATCAAAAGTATTGCCAAGGCATTTGGTTGACATCGCCGAGCATTCGATATGCCAGCCCGGACGCCCTTGACCCCATGGCGATGCCCATTGTGGCTCACTAGGTTTCGCCGCTTTCCACAATACAAAGTCAAACGGATTGCGCTTGTCGTTTTCGACATCGACGCGTGAGCCCGCCTGCATATCATCCAAGTTACGCTTGGATAATTTGCCATAATCAGGGAAGCTATCGACCGCATAATAGACATCGCCATTATCGCCAGCGTAAGCGTAATCATTGCTGACCAAATTGCCAATCATCTGCTGCATCTCATCGATATAATCGGTCGCACGTGGCTCGGCATCGGGTGCTAAGCAGCCAAGGGCCGCAAAATCTTCGTGCATCGCTGTGATAAAGCGCTGCGTTAATGCGCCAATTTCTTCGCCGTTTTCGGCTGCGCGAGCGATGATTTTGTCATCTATATCGGTGATATTACGCACATAATTAACCTCATAGCCCAATTGCTTAAGCCAACGCACCGCCATATCAAAAGCAACCACCACTCGCGCATGACCGATATGACAATAATCGTAGACCGTCATTCCGCACACATACATGCCGACTTTGCCCGCAACCAGCGGCTTAAATACCTGCTTGCGTCCGTTAAGTGAGTCATAAATGGCAAGCTGAGACATCGCGTCTGCAAGAGGTGTGGTCATAGTAAAAAAGCCTTTTGATAAAAAAGATAAGAGTGAAACGAGAATATTCTTACTGCACACTAAATAATGAAAACGCTTATTTATAGCTTAGTTATAACAATATTTAGCGTCATTATTCTTTTTGAAAAAGCAGCAGTATAAAACTTAACCCATTATCTTAGCGAAAATGCTCGTAAAATACTACAATGTGCGCATAACTAACATTCGCAATGCTAAAAAATACTGACTTTTTAACAAACACTAACCTTTAAGGATAAAAACATGGGCAATCGTTTAAGCAAAATATATACACGTACTGGCGATGACGGTACCACAGGCATGGCAGATGGCAGCCGCGTGAGTAAAGCGGACAATCTATTTAGCGTTATGGGTGATGTCGACGAGCTTAACTCACATATTGGTTTGGTACGCGCGCAGTTGACGCAAAACTCGACTGACGCGACAAAAGAAGCCGACTTTGCCCAAGCATTAGTGATTATTCAGCATCTGCTATTTAATATCGGTGGCGAGCTTGCCATGCCAGAATATGAAGGCGTGAATAGCGCGCACATTGCATGGTTAGAGCAGCAGATTGACGCGATGAATAGCACCTTGCCGGCGCTAAAAGATTTTATCCTACCGACAGGTTCAGTGTTGGTCAGTCAACTGCATGTCGCCCGTACCGTCTGTCGCCGTGCTGAGCGTCAAGCGGTGCTATTGCAACAGCAGCGCCCAGAAGCTATTCGTCCAACGGCAGTTAGCCTTATCAATCGCCTGTCTGACTGGCTGTTTGTTGCTGCGCGTTTTTGCACTGACCCTGAGCAAGTTTCTGAAGTGCTATGGGACAGTCAAGTATTACAAAAATTCGCTGAGAATAAATAGTTTAGCTTTTACTGACCTTCAAAAATTGACCGCTAAAAATCCATGCAAGCAAAAAGCCCGCAAATATCGTAAGTTGCGGGCTTTTAAATTTCAAACGCTAGGCTTAAATAATCGATACTGACATTTTATTAAAAAACTGAGAGGTTATTAATAATTAATAAGTCGCGTCTTTATCTTCGATAATCACCATATCGATACTGTCATCTTTAGGGACTGACTTAGGTGCAGCTGGAGTCGCAGGCGCTGAAGTACTAGGCGTTGGGGCAGCTTGGTTATTGCTTTGGTTATCCTGATTACTCGTGTTCTGGCTACTGTTTTGACTGCTGCTATTTTGATTGACAGTCGGTGGCGTAGCAGGCTCAGCTGGACGTACAGGGGCCGCTGGCGTTACCGGTCTCGGTTGACGAGTTTGGTTTTCGCTATTGTTTTGTGCCGCTTGACGGCGGCGTTCGGCTGCTTGCGCGGCACGCTGCTCTTCTAGCGCTGTCTGAAAGGCTGAGCCTGCCACTACTTCTGATACCACGGTCAGCAGTGCTGGCTGTCCAGCGATACGCGTACGTACTTGACCGCCTTGGGTACCAACGACATAGGTAAAGGCATCGTCAACAAGCATGTTGTTATTGATACGAATATTGTCATTGGCTAGGCGTGATTGTAAGCTTGGCTGATTGTTAGCGGCTTGCAGCTGGCTGGCTTGGTATAAGTCTTCACTTGGCAGAGTCATGCTGACACTCGCCTGACAGGTAGTCATACCATTATCATTTGTGGCTTGTAATACCGCAGCGTTTTGCACATCGATGACGATACCATTGATTTTACCACTGACAACGCCACCATTTAAAGCAATTTCAGCATCATTAGCGTAACTTGCTGCCAAGGTTTGCGCTTGTTGATTGAGCATATTTTTTAAGGCTGATTTGAGGCGATCTTGTACCATTGGATCATCACAACTTACCGCTGTAGCAGCCGCGTTTTCGTTAGTGGCGGTCTCTTCGGTTAGCTCGGCAGTTTCTGTGGTCTCTTCTTTTTCTGAGCGGTTACAGCCTGTAAGTACCAAACTACAGGCGATACCAATACCAGCAACCTTATACCACTTGCTCAAACTCTTATTTGCTACGCTCATCTTCTTTTTGCTCCAATTTCCTGATTCGTACCGCTACTGACGGTCAGTATTTTAACATTCAAAAACTTACATGCGCATCATGACATTTAAATGGTAACGACGGTATAGTAAAGATTGCCATGCAAGTTTTGAAAACCACGTTATTATACGGCGTTTGATTTAAATGGTCATCAGTGTAGCCTATTGATATACAAATAACGTCCAACATTGTGTACAAAACCTTGCTTTGGTTGCAAAAAAGCTACAAAGACATATTTTATATCGTAGCTGCAGCTCCTACGTACGCTATATAAGTAATGCTTCTGTTCTCAGATAAATATTTTATTAGACCCCATTTTGCAGAGACGATATGATAGCGATAAGAATTTTTGATAGCTATTAATAATGATAAATAATAATGATAAATTTTAAAAATACCCTTTTATTGGGCCATCGCGGGGCGCGCGGTGAAGCATTAGAAAACACCTTAGCAGGCTTTAAACTGGCGCAAAACCTACAAAGCGCGGGTTTGATAGGCGTTGAATTTGATGTGCAATTAAGCGCCGATGGTCACTTGCTGGTCTTTCATGATGATAATTTACAACGCCTATGCGCTCAGCAATCCTGCATCGACCAGTTGAGTCTTGCCGAGATTGGACGCTATTTGCAGTCCGGCCATCAGATTACCCCTTTGGCCGAAATATCCTCTGTACTAACAGGTTTTGGCTATATTGAGCTGGAAATTAAGACGCATGAGCGCACCGATTACAGCAAACTAATCAAGGCGTTAATGCACGATTTAATCGACAGTCCGCTTGCCAGCTTGCCTATAGCGCTGACCAGCTTCGATGTCGAATTACACGCGCGGCTGCAACGCAATAAAACCTTACAACACATTCCGCGTGGTTTACTGATTCGCACCCCTAAAACTTTGCTAAGCGCACCGCAAACTGCCCTGCAACTTGGCTGCGTCCAGCTAGGTATTCACTATCCATTGCTGACTCAAGCAGTCATTAAGCACTGTCATCGTTATCACCTGCCAGTCAGCGCGTGGACCGTCAATGATAGCGAAACGATTAAACAGCTTATTACGTGGCAAGTCGACGTCATCATCACCGATTATCCAACCTATTTTCTCACGCGCTAAGTAAGTAAACCTCCCACGCCCTCTTTCTCTTTATATCCAAAAATCTTGCTTGAAAATGGCTTAAAAAAGCCAGCTAACTAATTGGCTCGATAGTCATTTATACATTTTTATTGCACACATATTTATCTTTTTACTTACACTTTCACTTAATTGCTGATAAGTAAGGGATTATTTGGGTTGATCACTACCATAACTCCTACAAGTTATTGTTATTTAGCAATATTTTTCTAGTGTATAACTGTTCACTTTACTAGTCTTTTAGGGTAATATGGAGGCTGAAATTAATATCATTAGGAATATTACATGATTGCTAAAAAAGTAATAGGCTTACCACTTAAGGGCTTGCGTTTCGCCATGAAGTCGGGTGATACGCTTATACAGCATGCTGGCACTCAGGCGCTGCGCGTGAAGACGTGGCTTGATACTGGCAAAAGCAAAACTGATGAGGCTGCCGATACGCAGTTTGCGACGACGAGTGGTTATAAAGATGCCAATGCAGTCGCTAACTATGAGGGCATTGATCCGCTTGAGCTTGAATTTCAAAAGTCGCCAATCAACTTGGTTCCAGCGATTTTTCTGATTGCGACGCCTATTGCTGCTGCCGTTATTACGCCATGGTACTTACTGACCCATCAAGTTAGTGCGCCGGTTTGGGGCGTGTTTGGTGCCTTTATGGTGTGGACCGGTATTAGTATCACTGCAGGCTATCACCGCCTATTGTCGCATCGCGCTTATAAAGCCCATCCCTTGGTAAAAAACTTCCTATTACTTGGCTCAACCCTTGCGGTTCAAGGCTCTGCTTTTGATTGGGTATCGGGCCACCGTACGCATCATCGTCATGTTGATGACCGCATGGAGGATCCTTATTCAGCAAGACGTGGTTTTTGGTTCAGTCATATCGGTTGGATGTTACGCAATTATCCTAGTGGTCGCTTTGATTATAAAAACATTCCTGATTTGACCAAAGATAAAGTGCTACAGATTCAGCATAAATACTATGGTTTATGGGTACTGGCTACCAACGTGGCGATGGTTGCGGCAGTTGGTTGGTTAATCGGTGACGTTTGGGGCACGCTCGTATTGGCAGGTCTACTGCGTTTGGTGCTGACCCACCACTTTACTTTCTTTATCAACTCGCTATGCCACATGTTTGGTACGCGTCCTTATACGGATACCAATAGTGCGCGCGATAACTTTTTCCTTGCTATCTTTACGTGGGGTGAGGGTTATCATAACTATCATCACTTCTTCCAATACGACTATCGTAATGGCGTGAAATGGTGGCAATATGATCCAACTAAATGGCTTATCTTGGGCTTATCTAAACTTGGGCTAACCAGTGAATTACGCACGGTTGACGACACCACCATTAAGCATGCTGAAGTGCAAATGCAGTTCAAAAAGGCTCAACAGCAGATTGATAATGCAACCTTAGGTGGTCTTGATATTCCGCATGCGATGAAGAGTTTCCAAGATCGTATTAAGTTTGAATATGATGCCTTTACGCAAACGGTCGAAGAATGGCAAGCGCTAAAAGCCAAAACTATTGAGCTAAAAAAGACCGAGTTTGCTGATCGCCTGCATGAAGTTGAAGAGATGCTAAAGCACGACTATGCCAAAGTTGAGCAAAAAATACTGGCGCATAACAGCAATCTAAAAACGGCGTTTCGCTCTATCGGCCAAAGTCCAAAAGCGGCGTAAGCGTTTATAGATTTATTGCCTTAGTTTTTATCGTACGTTTCTCCTGCCCTCTATCTGTAAAGATAGGGGGTTTTTTTCAGCCATGAGTTGTGCGCTACTCGTTTACGCACTCATTATTTTTGCTCGCTCACTGTTTATACAGCAATTACAAGAGATGGACAGAGTGAAACGCGGCATTATTAAGGCTATGCTATAGTAAGTTTATTACTCTCTTTAAATGCTTTTATTACTCGCTTTTAACCTTAAGTTTTTATATTAAAAATACATACCTTTATATTGGAACGCACCTATGCGCTATCAAAATACTTACGTCACATTAGATACTCGCCTTTATCATGAACAGCAGCCGACACCGCTTGACAATCCGCGCGCTGGTCACTTTAACACCGAAGTTGCCAAGCAATTAGGCTGGCTCGATGACGATGAGCTGATGGCGCGTTGGGTTGAAATATTAGGTGGTCAATACGTGCCAGCTGAGTTTCGACCGCTGTCGATGGCCTACGCCGGTCACCAGTTCGGACAGTGGGCGGGGCAATTGGGCGATGGGCGCGGTTTACTGATGGCGCAAGTACTCGATAATAATGATAAATTGCAAGATTTGCATTTAAAGGGCATTGGTCTGACCCCCTACTCTCGCATGGGCGATGGGCGCGCGGTGTTACGTAGTACCATTCGCGAGTATTTATGCGGCCATGCGCTGACCCAGCTTGGCATTCCTTCGTCCAATGCCTTAGGCTTTGTGGTGTCTGATACGCGTGTCCGCCGTGAGCGTATGGAAGCGGGCGCGGCATTGATGCGCGTCGCTGACAGTCATATTCGCCTCGGCCATGTTGAGTGGATTGCCAGCTTTGCGCCCGACTTACTTGGCGAGTTTACCGCTTATATGATTGATATATACTATCCAGAATGCCGTGATAGTGAAGCGCCCGTCTTAGCATTTTTACAAGCGGTGGTTGAGCGAACCGCACGTATGATTGCCGATTGGCAATTGATTGGCTTTGCCCATGGGGTGATGAATACTGACAACCTATCGATTACGGGCAGTACCTTAGACTTTGGTCCGTTTGGTTTTATGGAGCGCTTTAACCCTGCGTGGATTAACAATCACTCCGACCATACTGGTCGTTATGCCTATCAAAACCAACCTGCTATCGGTCATTGGAACTTAAATATTTGGCTCCCGCACTTTATGCGCTTAAATGGTGTAACACGCGATACCTTGGCTGATTGCCTAGCGCCGTATGAAGCGACCTTTATGCAGCATTACCAGCAAGGACTCTGCCGTAAGCTTGGGCTGCCTCACACTAAAGAAAGTTTGACCCTTGCTTTTGAGTGGTTAACCTTGTTAGAAGACAATTTGCTCGACTATAGCAACAGTTTCCGCGCGCTATTGGGTTTGGTCGCGCCAAATGAATATCCGTATGAGCAAGAATTGCTGGCAAAAATGACTGCTGAGTTTAATAATGAGGCACAGCACGTTTGGCAACAATGGTCAACAAGGTATTTAGCAGCGCTAGAGCCGTTATCTAGCGAAGCCTCTATTGAACAAATGCATAGCAATAATCCGGTTTATGTACTACGTAATAGTGTGGCACAGCGGGCGATTACGGTGGCGGAACAAGGCCAATTTGAAGAGTTAAATCGAGTCTTTGACTTACTTGCCAATCCTTACAACGTCCAAGACATCGCCACTGAGCTCGATACCATGCCGCCCGCGCCACATGCGCCGCAAATGCCAATCAGCTGTTCTTCGTAAGAGAATACGGACAAGCTGCTATTCTGTAATGTTTTGAAACATTAGGCAATTATGGTTGATATCGAGGGGCGTTTTTTGCCATTATCAAACAGCGAAATAACGAATATCATTTTATTATATTATTCACCTAATTGAGATGACTTGACTAGGCAGTGAAATACCAATAGTGCTAGAATAACGCTTCCTGTGAGATTGCTGTTTTTACGCTGATGTCTAGTCGCCGAGCACGACCTTTTTAGTATAAATGTGCCTTAATTATCATAGTCATGATAATGAAGCATAGACATTGGTTTTTATCACCATTTACTTTATTCCAATTATTCCAACCATGGCAATTATTATGAATGACGATATCACTTTGAATACGGACACCCCTACTACGGAAAAAGAGCAGTTTGAACAATCTGCCTTACACTACCATGAGTTTCCGCGCCCCGGTAAAATCTCAGTTACGCCTATCAAGCAACTGGCCAACCAACGTGATTTGGCACTTGCTTACTCTCCAGGGGTTGCGATACCTTGTCTTGAGATTCAAAGAGATCCAGCGTTAGCGGCTAAATATACTGCTCGTAGCAACTTGGTTGGCGTGATAACCAACGGTACTGCGGTGCTTGGTTTAGGGAATATTGGTCCATTGGCCTCTAAACCTGTCATGGAAGGTAAAGGGGTTTTATTCAAAAAATTTGCTGGTATTGACGTTTTTGATATTGAAATTGCCCAAAATGATCCAGATAAGTTCATCGAAGCCGTCGCCTCGCTTGAGCCTACTTTTGGTGGTATTAACCTTGAAGACATCAAAGCCCCAGAATGTTTCAAAATCGAGCGCGAATTGCGTGAGCGCATGAACATTCCGGTATTCCATGATGACCAGCACGGTACCTCAATCATTGTTGCCGCAGCGATGCTAAACGCTTTACTTATCACTGGCAAAAAAATCGAAGAGATTAAAGTGGTCTGCTCTGGCGCAGGTGCGGCAGCTATATCTTGCTTGGATATCATTTGTGCGCTTGGCGTAGATAGAAACAATATCTTTGTATCAGATTCACGCGGTATCATTACCACCAGCCGTGAAAACCTTGATGAAACCAAGCAGCGTTATGCGCGCAATACTACCGCCACTACCATCGAAGAAGTGATGGATGATGTCGATATGTTCTTAGGCCTATCAATGCCTGGCACCTTAACTGAAGACATGGTGCGCCGTATGGCAAAAGACCCAATCGTCTTTGCCCTTGCCAACCCAACGCCTGAAATCATGCCAGAAGTGGCGCACGCCGTACGTCCAGACGTTATCATGGCAACCGGTCGCTCAGATTATCCAAACCAAGTAAACAACGCGCTATGCTTCCCTTATATCTTCCGCGGTGCACTTGACGTTGGGGCGACAGCGGTTAATGAAGAGATGAAAATCGCTTGCGTAAAAGCCATCGCGGCTATGGCGCATGTTGAAGCGACACCAATGAATAACGTGAAAAACGTTGAGAGTACGCCAAGCTTTGGCCGTGATTACCTTATCCCAGGCCCTCTTGAGCCAAACCTAATCATCGAAATCGCCTCTGCGGTTGCCAAAGCGGCGATGGATTCTGGCGTAGCAACCCTGCCTATCTCTGATATGAAAGCCTATCGTCAACGCTTGTCTGAGTTTGTTTATAACTCAGCGTTCGTGATGAAGCCTATCTTTGCCCGCGCGAAAGCCGATCCTAAACGCATTGTTTACTGTGAAGGCGAAGACCGCAACGTACTGCTTGCCGTACAAGTGGTCGTTGATGAGCAATTGGCGCATCCAATCTTGGTTGGTCGCCCTGCCATCATTGAAAAGAACATTGAAAGATTGGCGCTGCGTCTAAAAGATGGCGAAAACATCACCATTATTAATCAAGACGATGATCCACGCTATAAAGACTACTGGCAAGGCTACTACGAGAAAAATAAACGTAATGGTGTCAGTATTGAGCTTGCGCGCCGTGATGTCCGCCGTAAGACTTCTTTAATCGGTGCCCTACTGGTTGAAAACGGTGATGCTGATGGCATGATTTGTGGTACTTTTAGCTACTATCATCTGCATTTAAAATACGTCAGCCGAGTTATCGACAAAAAAGCAGGCGTCAGCGATTTTTATGCGATGAACGCGGTATTGATGCAAGATCGTAATATCTTTATTGCCGACACTTACATCCATGAAGACCCAACGGCTGAGCAGTTGGCTGAAATGACGGTACTTGCAGCCGATCAGTTACGTCACTTTAATATTACGCCGCGTGTGGCTTTGGTTTCGCATTCAAACTTTGGTACCTCAGACCGCGAAAGCGCAGTAAAAATGCGTCGAGTGTATGAGCTACTGACAGAAATGAATGTGGACTTTGACTTCGACGGTGAGATGCAAGGGGATGCAGCACTTGATGAGCATATCCGTGCCAATGACTTACCATCAAGCAACCTAAAAGGCTCAGCAAACTTGCTTATCTTGCCAACGCTTGATTCAGCAAATATTGCTTTCAACCTACTAAAAACGGCAACTGGCAGTGCGTCTATTGGACCTATTTTGCTAGGCGCGAGCAAACCTGTGCATATCCTAACTCCATCAGCGACAGCACGCCGTGTGGTCAATATGACAGCGCTTGCAGTTACTGAAGCTCAAGACTTAATCAATGAGCAAAAATAGTCGTTTATGTCATATATAAACGCCTTATTACGACGGTCTTCTAGCGTTCATTTATAGAAACCGTCTGCTATACTAAAACCAGTCAATACTTATATCGGTGTTGACTGGTTTTTTTTGGGTAGAATAATATGGCAAATATTGAATAATTATAAAGAGACTATTATGCAAGTGTATCTCGTCGGCGGCGCTGTCCGTGACCAATTATTGGGTCGTCCTATCAAAGACAAGGATTTTGTCGTCGTTGGCGCGACGGTCGCAGATATGCTGGATGCAGGATTTCAGCAAGTGGGCGCAGACTTTCCAGTATTTTTGCATCCTATTAGTCATGAAGAGTATGCGCTGGCGCGTACAGAACGCAAACAAGGGCGGGGCTATCAAGGCTTTAGCGTACATGCCAGCCCTGATGTGACGTTACGTGAAGACTTACAACGTCGCGACTTGACCGTCAACGCTATGGCAATAGAAGTTAAAAGCCTTATGGATGATACGCCGATAAGTGGCGACGTTGTCGATTACTATGGCGGTTTGAACGACATTCATAGCAAAACCTTGCGTCATGTATCAAGCGCGTTTAGTGAAGACCCATTACGGGTACTGCGCACCGCCCGTTTTTATGGCCGCTATTATGATTTGGGCTTTAGTATTGCCGATGAAACCTTGCTATTGATGCGTGAGTTGGTGCGTTCAGGCGAGCTTGCGCATCTAAGTAGTGAGCGTATTTGGCAAGAATCGAGCCGTGCTATGATGCAAGTATCGCCGCAGGTATATTGGCAACAGCTGTTTGAGATTGGGGCGTTGACGGAGTATTTTGCTCCACTACAGCAAGTTTGGAATGATAAACAGTACGATCAAATACGAGAGATTGTACAAACCGCATTGTATTTCGCCGGTCAAATGCAATTAAATTTATCGCAGCGCTGGGCGTTATTAATGGCCAGTCTGAACACAGATTTATTTACTTTAAACTCTACAGAAACTCTTTCGGTTAATATAGAGGCAGCGGTTAAAGGTATTCATGGGATAGGAAACAGTACAAAGGTGCCAAAAGCGCATAGCCAGTTTGCCACTTTATTTGTGCAGCAAGCGAAAAATCTTAGCCGCATAGACCAGCTGAGCGCCGCCGAGAAAATCGATCTTATTCAAGCTTGTAGCGCTCATAAAGCGCCGGATAAACTGTCGCAGCTTTTGGTCACCAGTCATGTTTTAAAATTGGCGATACAGCACCGCCAAATGATGCTCGCCTTAAATAGCTTTCATGCTATTAGCATGGATAATATTGACCAGAATCTAAAAGGTCCAGCGATTGGCGAAGCATTACGCCAACGTAGAATTGAGCATTTACAAACACAACCTGTCTTGTAGACAAGCACTTTCAACTAGCAATTTATAGTCAGTGCAAAATAAAAGCGACACGTTATAGATTTTTGCGACTGGTATAAATTTTCCTTGCTTGCTGTTATCACAGAGGCTACGAAAAATTCATCCCAGTCGCACTGTATCGATTTTAGAGCAATTCTACTATACATAATAAAAACACCTTTAATATGAACCAAGAATTTAGCTTAAGCCAATCAAAATATTCTAATACCTCAGCGCCCGTAATGGTAGTCACCGGTGGCGCTAAGCGTATTGGTGCAGCTATTGTTCGTGCCGCCCATGAGCAAGGCTACCGCGTCATTATTCATTGTCATCATAGTGAGCAAGAAGCCAATGTCCTAGCGGATGCGCTGAATAACAGTCGCCCTGATAGCGCGGTCGTCATCATCACAGATTTGGCAGTTGTTAATAATAGTCAGACACTACAGCGATTTACTCGCAACATTATGCAAGCTTTTGGCCAGCTTGATGTCCTAGTGCATAACGCCTCTCGCTTTTACCCAAGTCCGCTTGGTAATATCAATCACGCTCAGTGGGATGAATTATTTTTAACCAACGCCAAAGCGCCTTTATTATTAAGCCAAGCCTTATATCCTTATTTAAGGACACAGCAGGGCTGCATCATTAGCCTACTCGATATCCATGCGCATAATAAACCTTTTAAAAATTATGCCGTCTACAATATGGCAAAGGCGGCGCATCGAATGATGGTACAGTCTTTAGCGCTTGATATGGCACCTGAGGTACGCGTCAATGGCGTCGCTCCCGGCGTCAATATCTTGCCAGAAGCAGATAGCGACCAAGCACTTCACCCGCAGCAGCAAAAAAGCATCATCGACTCTATTCCTATGCAGCGGATAGGCAAGCCTGAGGAAATCGCCCATAGTGTGCTTTATTTGGCTCGGGCAAGTTATGTGACTGGTGAAATAATTGCCGTCGATGGTGGTCGTAGCCTGACATTGGCTGGCGGTCATGTTTAGCAGAGAACTAATGTTTTACTAAAAAAATCGGTAATACTTTCTATCTTTTACTTGAAAATATATAAAAATCAGGTATCATTGTGCGTCTAAAGGGCCCATAGCTCAGTTGGTTAGAGCAGAGGACTCATAATCCTTTGGTCGTAGGTTCAAGTCCTACTGGGCCCACCAAATTAAAACCCTTACAGTCATTGACTTGTAAGGGTTTTTTATTGTTTAAAATTCATGTGAACGCATTGATGTAATTAATTTTTTGATACTATCTTGATACTTTGACCCTTGTAGTAATTAAAGTATGATGACTACTAACACTATGTGTAGTGGCTGAAACATTACCGTTGTTATCTACTATCTTCTTAACGGCTTCTGCTTTAAATTCTGTGCTATAAGTTCTGGTTTTCTTCGTCATGGTAAACTCCTCATCGGGTCGTTAGTTTACCAAGTTTATCTCTACGGTTTCTTCAGCATAACTCAGATTTGGCTATAACTACTCTCCAGTTAATGATTCATAAGTAATTACACATTTTTAGGGAGCTCTCTAGAAATTATATTTGGCCATTATTTCAACTTGCTGACCTTCTTTTACTGATGATAACGTCTTATCGCTTCGATCTCTCCATTCAATACCAAAATCCAAATCGGGTAAATAATTATAGATAAGGTTGATGCTTTTTACATTTACAGAGGTATCAGACGCATCATCGACATTGATCTCACCATAACGCAGGTTACTAAAAAGCTTCTCGGTAAATTTATGTCTATAGCCTACCGTAAAGCCAGTTTGCGATATAAGCTTGCCGTCTTCTGCATCACAATCTGAAGCACCGGTCGACCCAAGGTCTTTTCCGACACATACTGTAGAATAAGCTCCCATCCCTTTACCGTTGTATACGCTCGCATGTAATGAGTCATTACCCAGTTTGAGTTTACCAGCTAAAGAAGCACCGACGCCTACATCTGAATCGTTTCCATTTTTAGCCTCACGCGCCGTGACCGCCACATTATAGCTAAGATCAGATATGTTATTTTTATAGCTGACCACCATATCAGGCAGGTTGGCTTCATGATAAACAGGGTTTTGAGCTGTAAAACGAAGCCCCTTATGAGTGTAATGTACAGTTAAATCTGGACGAATATCAGCGCCGCCACCAGAGATGGTGCCCAATCCCGTACCTTTAAAGTCGAGCTGTTCAGTTAAAAGTGGGTAGACCGCTAAGAACTGGCCATTCCATGTCTTACCTACGGTCAAATCATCGAGCTGAACATAGGCATGGCGCAGCCGCAAGTCTGAACCGCCATTTGCAGCATTACCATAGAAATCCCCTTCAATAAAACCCGTTAGTTTTTTATCCTCTACGTTCTTCGTGGTTTTGAGATTAATCCGAGTTTGCCGCGCATTTCCTTTGAACTCAGACTCGCCTTCATCTGGAGAATAAAATATACCTTCGGCTTTAACATAACCACCGATACTTAAAGTGGTGTCTCCATTTGTGACAAGCTCTATTGCTTGTGCCTGTACGCATGCCCCAAGGACAGCCAAACCAAAAGACATTTGTTTGATATAAAGCATGATCTATACATTCCTTGTTTTGTTTCAAAATCCATTTCAATCCTTTTGAATCTCTACTGATACCGCATTTTTTAGTCTTATAAATACCAGCACCATATCCTTATATAAAAAACTTGCCTCCTGATTTAATTAAAACTTTCAAAAGCATTAATCGCGGCTTTTTTTGTTTCATCGATATTTTTCTTTTGTCCGCTGGCTTTATCAAGATATACCAACACGGACTCAGCCTTAGCAACGATGGTATTTAACACCGTACTATAATAGGTATATTCATGAATCAAGCTAGCGTTGCCAATCTTCTTAACTCGAACCCCAATCCATAAGATGTCAGGGTGAATCACTGGTTTAAAGTATTGGCATGAAGATGCTGCCATGACTGAAAAGGTATTTTTATTAAATAGATTTAATTGACTGTTATAGTAAATACGAGCGTTTTGGGCATAAGTGTAATAGACCACATTATTAACATGACCAAAGGAGTCCATATCGCCCCATTCTACTTGTTGAGAATAGATAACCGCAAAGCCATGCATGGGATGGTGTTTGTCTTTATTCAGTGTCTCTTGTATTTCCGGTAATATAGCTAAAGCCTTCATAGTTTTCTCGTCTCGTCATACTAATAAACATACATGTTATTAATACACACGTTAAAATTATCAGTAAGCTTGAATGATTGTTTTAAAGTCATTGAAAGACCTTTTTAAATTAAATCAGTTTTTCTGCGAACATCATTCGCATTCTTTTTTTATCAAGCTTACCCACACTGGTTTTTGGCATTTCTACTAAAAACTTGATTTCACTTGGCACGCCATACTTTGGTAAATGGCCTTTTTCTACGGCTTGATGGCCTAAAGCTAAAATGTCATCCGCTTTGGTGTCTACATATTCAGGTTTTAAAACCACTAATGCTAAAGGTCGTTCGCCCCATCTTTCATCTGGCACTCCAATCACGGCAACATCAGCGACACTCGGGTGAAAGGATAAAATGGTCTCAACTTCAAGCGAGGATACCCACTCACCACCAGACTTAATCACATCTTTTAATCGATCCGTAATGCTTAGAGTACCGTCAGAGGAGATAGAGGCGATATCTTGAGTATGCATCCAGCCACCGCGCCATAGCTCATTACCAGCATCTGAGTTTTTGAAATAGCTTTGAGTAAGCCATGGTGCTCGAATCACAAGTTCCCCTGTCGACTCACCATCCATTGGTTGTGGCTTGCCATTCTCATCCCAGATTTCCATTGAGACGAGCATAATCGGTGAGCCAGACAGACAACGATAATTAAGCTGCTCTTTCATTTCCATCGAGTCAGTTTTATCATCAAATACCGCTCTCGATAGCACAGGACACGATTCTGACATGCCAAATCCAGACATAAACTCAATACCGCTTTCAATGGCCGCTTTAGCCAAACCTTCATTCAGCTTTGAGCCACCGAGTAACAACTTCAGACCATCAAACTTACGTCCTCGTGCGGCCATCTCTTTTAATAGCATTTGTAAAATCGCAGGAACACCATGTGAAAGCGTAACTTTGTGCTGCTCAATTAAATCCACCAACATTGGGGCTAGATAGCGTCCTGGGTATACTTGCTTAAGCCCTATCATGGTTGCCCCATACGGCCAACACCATGCATGCACATGGAATAATGGCGTCATTGGCATGTACACATCATTGTAGCGAGCGCCTTGACCTTCGGCGTTTAGCGCGGATGCTAGTGTACTCGCCAGCGTCTGTAATACGATCTGTCGATGGGTAAAGAAAACCCCTTTTGGATCTCCCGTCGTGCCACTGGTATAAAATGTGGTGGCGATGGTGTTTTCATCAAAATCTGGAAAGTCGAACGCATCGCTGGCCGCCGCTAGCATGGCTTCATACTCACCTTCGACATAATCTGGCATGCTAGCTTGCTCAGTTTTTGTACCGTTTTTTGTATCGTCTTCGCCATACTTAGCATCATCAAAGCCAGTATCATCGAGCCAAATAATCTTCTCAATAGAAGGCGCTTCATGACGGTAATTTTTCGCCATTGGCTCAAATTCAGCATTTAAGAGCAAGGCTTTGGGTTTGGCGTGGTTGATGGTATACAGCACTTTATCTTCGGCCAAGCGTACATTGACCGTTTGTAAAATCATGCCAGACATCGGCACAGCAAAATACGCTTCAAGGTAACGATGACTGTCCCAGTCCATAACCGCAACCACGTCACCTGCTTGCAACCCCATGTTTTTAAGGACGTTTGCCAAGCGATTAACCCGCTTAAAAAATTCAGCATAGGTATAAGTGACCTTATCGGCATAACTAATGGTTTGATCAGTAGAGGCAATTCTTGCACGGTTTAGCAGCTGTTTGATAATCAGAGGAAAACCATACGCTTCTTGAGCTTGCTGGTAGTCCTCATGTTGGTTGAGTATAGAAGTCATTATTGTCGTCCTTGATAATAAATTAGTATGGCGAGGGCAGTAATAGTAAAGGTAGCTTAAAATGCTTACACTCGTTCTATCACCATGGCAAGCCCCTGCCCAATGCCAATGCATAAACTGACCACCGCGTATTTTTCGCCCGTACGCTGTAGCTCACGCGCCGTACTTAACGCAATTCTTGCCCCTGATGCACCCAGCGGATGTCCGACAGCAATCGCACCGCCATTAGGGTTGACACGCTTGTCATCAAAGTCAATTTCTAGACCTTTTAGACAGCCGAGTACTTGCGAGGCAAATGCTTCATTAATCTCAATGATGGACATATCATCAAGGGTCAAATCAGCGCGTTTCAATGCCAGTTTGATGGCTTCAACAGGTCCTACGCCCATAATATTAGGCTCAACACCCATGGCACCAGATGAAAGAATCTGGGCAATAGGCTTAAAGCCCAACTTTTCCTCCGCCTGCTTAGAGCCAATAATCAGCGCAGCTGCGCCATCATTAATACCTGACGCATTGCCTGCTGTGACGACACCTTCGTTGTTTAAAGGCTTAAGTTTTTGTAACGCTTCAACAGTAGAGCTGGCACGAGGATGCTCATCATCCAATATCGCTTTTTCTGGCAGTTTTTTACCTTGCGATACCATAATGGGCGTTATTTCATCGTCGAAAAACCCAGCTTGTTTGGCTGCTTGGTACTTAGCTTGTGAGGCTGCTGCGAATTTGTCTGCTTCTTCTCGAGTGATACCGTATTTGCGAGCGACATTATCACCCGTTTGCGGCATGCTATCGCTACCAAACTGTTTTTCGATGATAGGATTGGGGAAGCGGCTGCCAATGGTGGTATCAAATACTTTAAATTCACGACTAAAAGGCGTTTCGGTCTTAGCAAAAACAAAGGGTGCGCGGGTCATTGACTCAACGCCACCTGCTAAAAATATATCCCCCTCATTACAAGTAATACTACGAGCGGCATCGATAATGGTCGATAGTCCTGAAGCGCATAAGCGATTGACGGTTTGACCGGGTGTTTTGACATCTAACCCTGCTAGCAGCGCAGCATTACGGGCGATATTGCGTGAGTCCTCACCGGCTTGATTGGTATTACCAATCAATACTTCATCAAAGATATCGTTAGGCAGTTGGTGCTTTTCGATTAAATTCTTTATCACTGTAGCGATCAAATCATCAGGACGAACCGTGGCTAATGCCCCTGCGTGGCGACCAAAAGGACTTCTTAATCCATCATAAATATAGGCATCTAACATAACTGTTCCTTGTTGTGTTCTCAGAGTTTCTTTTATTAAAATATATGGTTTAGTAATATCGTTAAATAACTAGGTCATTAGCGTGAATACTTGCTCTGCTGAGTAAATAGCGAGATATCCAGCTTAGCGCGGCGTTGTAACCATGGGCTTGGACGGTAACGCGGATCACCCGTTAACCCATAAATGCGTTCTAAAATCAGTAAAATTCGCTTGGCATCAAGCTTATTCCCCCATGAGATAGGGCCATACGGATAACCCAATCCAATCTTAACGGCATTATCGATATCTTCAGGAGACGCAATACCTTGCATCGCAATATCACAGCCTAAGTTAATTACCATGGCAATGACTCGCTGCGCCACAAAACCCGTGCTTTCGGTAATTAGTGTGGCATCGACAGCAACATTTGAACCCTCATCCGAGCTTTTATCGAATTTATTACTTCTACCAAATAGGGCATAAGCTTGCGCTATAAAGTTATCTTGCGTGACGATACTTGGCATCAACGTACGATGCTTGGATAAGTCAGTCAGCATATCGATGGCAACCGCTTGTTTAGGATTAACCTGATAGCGGATAGCTGCATTGGTGGTATCGTCACCATAGATAGCCAGCAATATTAAGCTGTCAGAATTTGGTTTCTCGTTATCGTCGATAGTAATACCATTAGCGTTTAGATAATCAACCAGTTGTTGTTTATCTTCTGCTAAATCCGCCCCAATCCAAACTGAGATGTTTGAGATATCGGAATCTGTCTTAAAAGGTAATTGTTTGGAAGGATCTACTGTTACTTTTTGACCATCTTGTTTTTTATTTTCTGTGTAGTAATAAAAGCCTTCACCGACTTTGCGGCCAAGCTTTTTTCCTATTAGCATTTGACGGGTTAAGGGATGCGGACGATAGCGAGGCTCAGAATAATACTGGTTATAAATGGACTCCATAACTGGATGCGATACGTCGATACCAGTGAGATCAAGCAGCTCAAACGGTCCCATTCGAAAGCCAGCCCCTTCACGTAAAATACGATCGATATCCTCAAAACTAGCGACTCCCTCGCCTAGTATTTTTAAGGCCTCCGTGCCATAAGCTCTGCCGCCATGATTGACAATAAACCCTGGGGTGTCTTTTGCCACTACCCCTAAATGCCCCATGCGTTTGGCTAAACTTGTAAGTGTCTCGACCACTGAAGGCTTGGTTGAGATACCCGGAATCACTTCAACGATTTTCATTAAAGGTACTGGATTAAAAAAGTGAAATCCAGCTACGCGCTCTGGGTGCTCACAATCGGAGGCAATCGCGGTCACTGCTAGTGATGAAGTATTGGTTGCCAAAATCGTCTCGGCACGGACAATGCTTTCTAACTGTTTAAACAGCTGTTGTTTTATTTCTAAATTTTCGACAATCGCTTCGATTACGACATCTACCTCAGCAATTTTAGCTATATTTTCAATCACGGTCAGATTGGCTAAAGTAGACTGTAGCTGCTCATCGGTGAATTTACCTTTGGCGGCCAGTTTTTCTAGGGTCGCTTGAAGGGATTGGCGTCCTTGCTTAGCAGATCCTGCCTTGGCATCAAATAAAAGTACTTGAATGCCCGCTTGCGCTGCGATTTGGGCGATACCCATACCCATAATGCCTGTACCAATAATGGCCAATGTGTTCAAGGTCATAATAATCCTTTATATGCTCTCGTTTTGAAAATTGATTTAGCTATGCCTATGTTTGTCTCAACAAGCTACTGTCCTTTGTATTCAGCACTACGTTTTTCCAAAAAAGCTTTCGCCCCTTCTTTTTGATCTTCTGTATCAAATAAAATCTGAAAGGCTTTACGCTCTAGAGCCAATGCGGCTTGTAGCGGCATGTCCACCCCGAGATTGGCAACTTCTTTGATTTGAGTTAACGCAATAGGCGAGTAACCTGCGAGTTGTTCAGCGATTTCAATAGCACGATTAATAGTCGCTTCATCTTCGACCACTTCAGAAACCAATCCCATTTGATCCGCTGCATCAGCACTTATCATGTCGCCCGTTAATATCAGCTTCATGGCTTTATGTTTGCCAATCACGCGAAACAGCCGCTGCGTGCCTCCTGCTCCTGGCATCAATCCAATTTTGATTTCTGGTTGTCCAAACTTAGCCGACTTACCAGCGACGATGATGTCGGCATGCATAGCAAGCTCACAGCCGCCGCCAAGGGCATAACCATTGACCGCTGCAATAATCGGCTTACGGCAATTGGTGATGGCATCCCAATAACGTTCGCTATGACGGAGATACACATCAACCGTTTTTGCGGTTAAGAAATCATTAATATCAGCGCCCGCGGCGAACACTTTGTCACCGCCCGTCAGCACAATAGCTTTAATCTGAGGGTCATCGTTTAATTGGATAAAAATTTCTGCCAGTTTCTGACGTAATTCGGTATTTAAAGCATTTCGAACTTTAGGACGATTAAGCCTTATCACGCAAACGCCATTTACTTGCTGCTCAATTAAAATTATTTGCTCTTCCATGATGCCATCCTTTAAATAGTGTCCTTTAATTTAAACAGTGCCCTTAAGCAAAATACTGCAATTCTTAAAAGCAAAATACTGCAATCCTTAAAACACCTTAAAATTGTGTAATTAATACCGCATAGCGATATCTAGTGCCAATATATACTGTTTATTTCCATTTGTGAAGAGAAAAACCCAGTTAAATTCAGAAATAAACCCTAAGTCAAAGATATATACTCTTAATAAATACCGCATTGCGGTTTTTTAAACCAAAAGTATTGTAATTTAATAAACTATCCATTATGCTGTTTGTTCGAATTAACCATAAAGTCCCTATTAGCAATATTAGATATTATTTCAACAAGGAAGAACTACATGATTAGAGATAAGGAAGTACTCGACCATATCGTCCAAACTGTTCGTCAGTTTGTAAACAACCAGTTGATACCGAAAGAAGATTGGGTAGCAGAAAACGACCGTCTGCCAGAAGAGATCATCAGCCAGATGCGTGAATTAGGGCTGTTTGGACTGACCATTCCCGAAGAGTACGGCGGGCTTGGCGTTACTATGGAAGAAGAAGTCACACTGGCATTTGAATTGGGACGCACCTCACCCGCTTTTCGCTCATTAATAGGGACAAATAACGGTATCGGCTCATCTGGTCTTGTGATTGATGGCACCGAAGAACAAAAACGAAAATATCTACCAAGACTTGCCAGTGGTGAAATCATCGGCTCTTTTTGCTTGACCGAACCAGAGTCAGGCTCAGATGCTGCCTCACTCCGAACCACGGCTATTAAAGATGGTGACAACTATGTACTTAATGGCACCAAGCGTTATATAACCAATGCTCCTCAAGCCGGTATATTTACCGTCATGGCACGCACTGACCCCGATAATAAAAGGTCGGGCGGTATTTCAGCATTTATCGTCGAGAGCGATACCCCTGGTATTACGCTTGGCAAAATTGACAAAAAAATGGGGCAAAAAGGCGCTCATACTTGTGATGTGATTTTTGATAACTGCGTCGTTCCTGCTAGCGCTTTGATAGGTGGTGTCGAGGGTGTAGGTTTCAAAACAGCAATGAAAGTCCTTGATAAAGGGCGCTTACATATCGCCGCCGCAAGTACCGGAGCAGCTACTCGAATGCTAGATGATGCGCTACGTTATGCTGTCGAACGTAAGCAGTTTGGGCAACCGATTGCCAACTTCCAGCTTATTCAAGCGATGCTTGCTGATTCAAAAGCAGAGATTTATGCGGCCAAATCTATGGTATTAGATGCTTCACGCCTGCGCGATGAAGGTAAAGACGTCGTTACCGAGTCGTCATGTGCCAAGATGTTTGCCACTGAAATGTGCGGCCGCGTCGCTGATAGAGCGGTGCAAATTCATGGCGGTGCTGGTTATATCGCCGACTATGGTATTGAGCGCTTTTATCGTGATGTGCGCTTATATCGTTTATATGAAGGGACTACTCAGATTCAGCAAATCATCATTGCTCGCAATATGATTAAAGAGGTGAGCGAGTAGTTTTCACTTATTTAAATGCTAGTTATTTGATTAGTAACAGGTATTTACATTATTAAAGCGTACTCATGTATTTGCTGGGATGCAGATACCTGAGTAACGTCACTATACCCATATGCTCATAGTCTTTTACTCTCACAAAAATAAGGATATAAATTGTGAAAAGTGCCGCTATAATTTCAAATCCGAGCTTAATTCCTGTGCAAAAACAGCCTTGGAAATTGGCCTTCTTTTTTTGTTTTTTAGTTCTATTATGCGATGGAGCTGATATTGGTATTCTCGCCTTTACACTTTCAAGTATAAAGCTAGAATTTGGGTTGACCAATGTACAAGCGGGTGCTTTAGGCAGTTGGTCCTTATTTGGCATGGCCATCGGTGGGTTTTTCGGTGGTTGGGCCTGTGACCGTTTTGGACGAGTACGTGTGATCGTGCTTGCGACAGCACTCTTCTCCCTTCTTTCTGGCTTTAGCGGATTTGTGCAAAGCTATGAGCAGTTTGTAGCATTAAGATTCACCGCTTGTTTGGGTCTTGGCAGCTTATACATTGCCACCAATACCTTGATGTCTGAGATGGTACCTACCAAACATCGAACGACGGTACTTGCCGCATTGATGACAGGTTTTACCTTAGGATCTTTGGTTATTACCAGCATATCAGCTTGGATTATTCCAAGTTATGGTTGGCGCACACTATACCTGTTAACGTTTTTACCTATTACTCTATCTATAGCAATGTATTTTCTTATACCTGAACCAAACTCTTGGAAAGCGGCACACGCTCTTAAACTCAGTGGTGCAAAAGACTCTCTTCAAAAACCTGAAAATCCTTATAAAGCCATATTTGAAAATCCCAAACATCGCATCATGTTCATCTTATGGTCAATGAGTTCAGGTCTTTTACTATTTGGCTATTTCGGAGTCAGTAACTGGCTACCTTCTTACCTAGAAACTGAATTGGGTATCAAGTTTAAGGAAATGGCTCTATATATGGCAGGTACATATCTAACCATGATGTTTGCAAAAGTGGTGGCAGGCTTTGTAGCTGATAAAATTGGTCGCAAGATAGTTTTTGCTTTCGGTACTATGGGCACGGCGCTCTTTATCCCAGTATTAGTATATTTCCATACTCCTGAAAATATCGGTTGGCTTATGTTAACCTTTGGTTTCCTATATGGTATTCCTTATGCTATCAACGCTACCTATTTAACCGAGAGTTTCCCTACTGCTATTAGAGGAACTGCTATTGGTGGCGCATTCAATATCGGACGATTAGGCTCAGTTATCGCCCCTGTCGCTATTGGTTATATGGCTATGCAAAACTCTATCGGCGCAGGTTTATTACTGATGGCAGGTGCGTACTTCTTATGTGGTCTTATTCCAACCTTATTCATTAAAGAACAACAGTACGACCCACAAAAGGCGTAATATTATCCAATATATATACCGCATAGCGAAATAGCTTATAATACCTGTGCTAAGAATTTAATGGCATCTTTAATATAGTATTATTAAAGATGTCGACTACTATCAGCTTAGAATCCTTTTTTTGATTATAAAGTACGGAAAATAGTGCGTTTACTATCATATTTATATTAACTTAATTGAGATTAAAAATAATATATGACAACTAAAAACCTAGTGGATGAAGGCACTAACAATACAACGCATATTGAATTGCTAGAACCCATTGCAGAGATGAGAGATCAAAATGATAGACAGTTTGTCACGGCATTGGCTCGAGGACTTGAACTACTGCGTTGTTTTACTCCGCAGCGTCCATATCTTGGCAATCAAGACTTAAGTCAATTAACAGGGCTTCCGAAAGGCACAATCACTCGTCTTACGTATACATTGGTTAAGTTAGGATATTTAAAACAATCGGCAAACAGTAGTAAATATCAACTCTCTGTAGGCGTAATGGGATTTGGCTACACAATGATGGCGAATATCTCTATCAATAATCTGGTCACACCGTACATGGAAGAGCTTGCAGATTATGCTAACAGTGCCGTTGCTATGGCAACTCGTGATCGCCTGACGATGGTATATCTAAATGTCGTACAAAGCTCAAGTACGACTACGATGCGGCGTAATGTTGGCTCATACTTACCTATTCATTTAAGTTCAATGGGAAGAGCCTGCTTGGCCAGCATGCCGCAGGCAGAGCAAGAATTCATCCTTGATGCCATTCGTACTAAGCATAAAGATGATTGGCTAAAGATTAGGCGAGGACTGGACAAAGCCTTTAAAGATTATGAAGATTATGGGTACTGCTTCTCGATTAGTGAGTGGCAAAAAGACGTCAATGCAGTTGCTACGGCCTTGATGCATCCTACTGAGGGTTTACTAACTTTTAATTGCGGCGCACCAAACTTTGTCCTTAGCCGTGACAAACTAGAGGAAGATATCGCACCTCGTCTGTTGCATATGAAAAATAATATAGAAGATAATCTCTACATTATCTAGAACGCATCATCTGTAATCCCTATTAATATTTAAATAAAAGGTAATGTTCGAAAAAGAATTTTGGAGTGCTACAAAGGATATAGCGCCTGCCATAGAGAAACTTGGAAGATTTTGATTAAGTAGGCTGTGTAGTAATCAACTAATTTAAGACAACTAATAAGAGATTTTTATTAAAGTAGCGTTCCTCTTTTTATGCTGGTGGCAAATAATCATTAAAGCGGTGTGGTATCACTGTAGTGGTCAACTAATTTAGGACACCTGATAAGAGGTTTTGATTAAAGTAACGTCTTTCTTTTTCAGCCGGCGGTAAATAATTATTGAAGCTGTGCGGTCTCACCGTTTGGTAGTAGCCCCAGATATAGTCGCTAATAGCATTTGATGCTTCAGCTATATCCTCGAAGCCGCCCTTTGGCATCCACACAATTTTAAAGCTCCTGAAGAACCTTTCAGTTGGGGCGTTGTCCCATGAGCGAGGTTTAGCAAAGCACTGCTTTGCCCAAGTGCAAGACGAAGAGCTGTGCCCATAGTGGATTACCACGACGCCTGATACTTTGTGTCATACCCTTACAACTTGCCGCGGATTCAGCGAATTTCTTGCTGGTATAATAGGTTCCCTGATCGGAGTGAAATAACACAGCACTGGGTCTGATTCTACTTTGATATGCTATCTGCAACGCATTAGCGGTCAGCACACTGTCAGAAATTCTGGCACGGCAAATCTCACCACACGACGAGCGTACAAGTCTAAAACGACGGCTAAATAACACCAGCCACCTTTGTTACGGATATAAGTCACATCATCCGTGCAAACTTGATGGGACGCTGTTGGGCTAAAGTTGCGAGCTAGGATATTGTCATGCGTTTTATGAATTGCCAGCTGTAGGTGCTTGGTCGTTCATTTCTTGTCGATACTAGATCAGCCATTTCTGAAAGGTAAATTTGCCTATCCTTAAGGAATCGGCCACGTCAGGTATTTTACGTTTTTGATCAACGACTAAACTAATAGCTTCAAGCTTGAATTCTCGGGTATATTGATTGCGTTTGCTGGTCATACTATGTTCATTCTTTGAGTTAGCATAACTTCTTAGTAGCTATCCAATTTAATGGTACTACTACACAACCCTATAATATGATACGAAAGAAAAACCTTGGTCACTATATTTTAAAATGCATCTTACGAAACTTAATAGGTGACATTCCAGTAAATTGCTTAAACTGCCGACTAAAAGCACTATGATCACCATAACCACAATTTAAAGAGATTTGCGTCACTGTGAGCTTATGGTCTGCCAAAAGACGAATCGCATGCTCTAAACGAAGTTTTTGTACAAACTGAATCGGCGACATATTAAGTACTGCCTTAAAAGTACGCTCTAGTTGTGATTGACTAAGATTCGCCAGCGTCGCTAAATGCACAATATGAATCTTTTGATCAATGTTGTTTCGTACATACTCCTCTACACTTGCCAAGCGAGCGTGCTTACGCAATATTCGCTCATTATCTTCATCGATATCGACCGATATGCCCACCATTGCTACAATACGCCGTTCTGTATTATATACCGGTAGCTTTTGCGTGATACACCACCCTAGCTGTCCAGAAGCATAGCTATGTAACTCCAGTCTATCAGTAATCTCCCTGCCCTCTTTCAGCACTTTCATATCCTGATTAAGGTAATCTTTGCCTTGAGGCTCTGAAAACACTTGCTCTGAAGTTAGCCCTACAAGTTCTTTTTTATCTTTGAACCCACTACGTTTAATCAGTGTCCTACTTACTAATTGATAACATGCTTGGCTGTCTTTCACAAAAAATACCGTGTTCGCCATAGTATCAAGCAAAGGTATTAATAATGATACGTTACCAACAAACTCCTGCAAGTTTTTTGGTCGATAAGCCTGTAGCTGTTTTGACAATCCATTTGTCGGCTCTCTTAACGATAGCATTTGCACATTTTCCATATAGCCTCTCTTGGGCTCTCCTGCTAAACCCTAAAAACATTTTAAAGAAACCTTATTACCATTTAGGCTCTGTACATAAATACTTCATTAGAAAAATAAACTTTAAAATCATTTTACCCTGAGCTTCCCTAGAGCCTAATAACTATTTAGCACGTTAGGTAAATAACATATGACCTTTATACCGTTATATCGCTCTATAACCTATGCAGAAATGCGCATTTATTCATGGAAAAACAACAAGCCCCCTTTTACGAAACGGGGCATTCTATATCTATGCACTATTTATTAATAATTAAGTGCTACGAACACACCTTAATTCATGGATGAATCGGGAAGTTAATTATGTCTGCCATACTTTTTAATTTTAAAATCATTGATTCGCACACTGGCGGTGAGCCTACTCGCATGGTGTACGAAGGCTTCCCAAACCTTAGTGGGTATACCATTCAAGAAAAACTCCACGACTTTAAACAAAACTTTGATCATTTACGCCAAAGCATCATTCTAGAACCACGTGGCAACGATGTACTTGTTGGCGCTTTACTGTGTGAGCCCACTGACCCTCGCGCCAAGGCTGCCGTTATTTTCTTCAATAATTGTGGCTATTTAGGTATGTGTGGTCATGGCACTATCGGTGTAATTGCCTCACTTGCTTATCAGAAAAAGATTACTCCAGGCGAGCATTACCTTGAGACAACTGTTGGTTTGGTAAAAGCTACTCTGCATGAAGACGGCAGTTGTAGTGTACAAAATGTAGCTTCTTATCGCTACCAAAAACAAGTCGCAGTTCAAGTCCCGAATATTGGCCCTGTGTATGGAGATATCGCTTGGGGCGGCAATTGGTTCTTTTTAGTGAGTGAGCATCCTCAAGCCATCAAAGCGAGTAATGTCCAATCGCTTACCCAGTTCAGCTTACAAATCAAATCTGCACTTCATGAAGCTGGCATTACTGGCGCTAATAATGGCGAAATAGATCATATAGAGCTGTTTGGTCAGAGTGAGCTCGCCAGCGCCAATAGCAAAAGCTTCGTTTTATGTCCAGGTGCCGCTTATGACCGTTCTCCTTGTGGGACCGGTACCAGTGCCAAATTAGCTTGTTTGGCAGCGGATAACCTATTAGCTCCTGGGCAGACTTGGGTTCAAGAAAGCGTTATCGGTAGTATATTTAGCGCCAGCTATCAACCTGCTGAAAGGCTTAGCGAAAATCAGTCCGTTTCTCACCCTTATCCTGACAATACTATCATCCCTACAATTCGTGGTTATGCTCATGTCTGCGCAGAGACCTCTCTAATTGTCCAAAATAGCGACCCATTTAAATGGGGTATATCTTTATAACAGTATAGATTCTTTTACAAACCTCTTCTAAGAGATATTTACAAGATTTTTAAGTAGGGACTAAAAGCAGTATTAGATCGAGCAAGACGCATCATATTAATAATCACAAGGAAGTGAGAGCAGCATGGGCAATCAAGAGTTTGATTTACATATTATCGGTGGCGGTATCATTGGCTTATGCGCTGCCGTTAGTCTGCAAGCTCGTGGAGTGCAAGTCGCTATCCTAGAAGCTGATAAAATCGCCCGCGGAGCCTCTTATGGCAATGCCGGTCATATTGCCACCGAGCAGGTCTTTCCTATTGCTGATGCCAATATATTGCAGCATGTACCAGCCATGTTATTAAACCCTGAAGGACCGCTACGCATAGACTGGCGCTACCTACCACGCTTAATGCCATGGGCTTTTAAGCTGCTATTGAATATGCGCTCAGAACCTTTTGCGCAGAGCCATCAAGCACTCTTAGCTCTCAATAGTCAAAGCCTACAAGCTTGGCAGGATTTTGCCGATAAATGGCAATTAACATCCTGGATTAAGGTACAAGGGTCTTTATTAACAGTCGAAAAGAACACTAGCCTGTACGAATTGAAAGCACATGGCCATCGTCTCAATGACCTTGGAGTGAATAACGAACTACTCTCTCAATCGGCTCTCTTAGACCTTGAGCCTGAGTTAAAAGATAACCAGTTGGGCGCTTTGCTTTTCCCAGAGACCGGACACATCACTAACCTCGAAGCCATGGCTCAGAAATTAACTGATACATTCAAAGAGCTTGGTGGTCGAATCTTTGAGAACTGCCGTGTTTTGGGTGCGAAAGTGACGGCCGATAGCATCACTTTAACGACGGCCAACCGACAAATTAATGCCAAAAAAGTCATGCTAGCGGCAGGCGCGCACTCTAAAGTTTTAGCCAAACAGTTGACGGGCATCTCAGTTCCTCTCGATACGGAACGTGGTTATCATCTCATGCTGCCTAACGAAGCCACACGCTTAACCCTACCCGTTTCAAGTATGGATCGTCGCTTTATCATGACACCAATGGAAACCGGGCTACGCTTAGCGGGCACAGTAGAATATGCAGGGCTCGAGGCTCCAGCCAATATGAACCGGGCGCAAATGCTGCTAAAGCAAGCACAAGCAATGATAAAAACCCCGCTTGATAGTCAAAATAGCACGCAGTGGATGGGGTTTAGACCCTCGACCGCCGACTCGTTGCCCATTATCGACAAGTGCGGTTCCGTTCTTTTAAATTTTGGTCACCAGCATCTGGGATTGACACAAGCCGTCGTCAGTGCCGATATGATCACGGCTTTATATTTTGGTGAGACTCCCGCTATAGACCCTACTTCTTATCGTTTAAATCGTTTTAAATAATTCAAATTTTACCTCTATGATCACTCATAGAATTTTCACTGTCGCTATTGGCATGCTGCCTACTAACGACTTTTATCATTAAATAAGGATATTTATATGAACATTCATGGCGTTTTAGTCCCTATCGTTACCCCTTTTGATGCCAATGGCGACATTGACACGCAAACTCTAACCGAACTAGTCAATGTCTTTATAGAAAAAGGCGTCACCGGTATCGTAGCCTGCGGTACTACTGGCGAATACTATACTTTTTCACCTGAAGAGCGCGAGCTCGTCCTAAGCACTATTGCTGATACTGCCAAGGGGAAAGTCACTTTAATCGCTGGTATTAACAGCCTTTCGACCGATCATTCCATTGAGCTGGCACATCAAGCAAAAGCGCTGGGCTACGATGGTTTAATGCTATCAGCCAATCCTTATAGCCTTCCAAATCAAGAAGGTATTATCGCTCATTTCGAAAAAGTCGCTAATGCGACAGACCTGCCTATCGTTATGTACAACTTTCCCGCGCGCGTAGGTGTAAGCATTGAATTTGAAACGGTTGCTCATCTAGCCAAGCACCCAAATATTGCAGGCATTAAAGAAAGTAGTGGCGATTTTAGCCATGCGCTACGCCTGCTACAAGCCAACTTTGACAATTTCGAAGTAATTTGTGGTTGTGATGATCAACCGGTTGACTTCTTCTTTTGGGGTGCAAAAAGTTGGATCGCAGGTGCGGCCAACGTTTTCCCTGGCGAGCAAGTTGCCCTATTTAAAGCGACACAGCAAAGCGATTGGGATGGGGCTAAAGAGCTGATGAGTGGTATGTACCCTGCGATTCATTCTATGGAATCTGGTAACTATAATCAAAAAGCTAAAGCCGGATGCATTAACGGTACCATCGATGTCGGACCCGTACGTATACCATTGACTCCCATGTCCGATGAAGATACCCAAACGTTCTTAACGCTATTGTCATAGTCGTTAAACCACCTCCGTATTGAGAATATTACTTTATATAAAAGGACAATCTAATGAGTATGACCACTGCGCAAGTATTCGAACTCTCAAAAAAACAACAGCTTTGGGCAGGCCATCTTATAGCCTCTGAGCAAGTTTCCGAGGCTACACTACCTAACTATAGCCCTATCGACAATAACCCTATCGGTACTATTGCTAAAGGCAATCGTCAAGATGTTGACCTTGCGGTGATTGCAGCTCGCAATGCTTTTGATACTGGAGATTGGCGTCGGATGTCGCCTGCAGAGCGCAAAGTTATAATGCAGCGCTGGTGCAAGTTAATGCATGAAAACATTGATGAGCTTGCGGCATTAGACTGTGTCGATGCGGGCAAGCCAATCACAGAATGCCTCAACACCGATCTACCCGCTACGATCGAAACCTTTGAATGGTACGCCGAAACTGCTGATAAAGTATTTGGTAAGGTCGCACCTACTGGATCTGATGCACTAGGGCTTATCGTACAAGAACCAATTGGAGTAGTTGGCGCAGTATTACCTTGGAACTTCCCTGCACAAATGTACGCTTGGAAGGTCGCGCCAGCGCTAATAACCGGAAATTCAGTGATTGTTAAGCCTGCCGAACTAACGTCACTATCAGCTTATCGCTTGACGCAATTAGCGTATGAAGCCGGTGTACCAAAAGCGGCCTTACAGCTGATTTGCGGCCTTGGTGAAGAAGTCGGCGCGGCACTCGGGCAGCACATGGATGTCGATATGATTTCCTTCACCGGCTCTACCGAAGTAGGTCGATTATTTCTGCAATATTCTGCGCAAAGCAACCTAAAAGAAGTGGTCTTAGAGTGTGGTGGTAAGAGTCCACAAGTGGTGTTTGCCGATGCCCTCATCAATGAGCAAACCGTTGAGCATATTTTGTCAGCGGCTTTTTGGAATATGAGCGAAAACTGCAGCTGTGGCTCACGATTAATAGTGCACTCTAGCCAAAAGGAAGCTTTATTGAGCCTCCTACAAGAAGGTCTCAAGTCATGGAAAGTAGGTCTTCCCTATGACCCTGAAGTCGCTATTGGCCCTATGATCGAAAGGGCGCATTTCGACAAGGTAGTTTCCTACCTTGATACCGCTAAAGCTGAAGGCGCTACTTTGGTTGCAGGCGGTCGTATCCATGAGGAAGTTGGCAGTGGCTGGTATATCGAGCCCACTATTTTTGATAATGTCAGCGCAGACATGACGTTGTTCAAGGAAGAAGTCTTTGGTCCGATTCTCGCTATCACCAGCTTTGAGACTGAAGAAGAAGCCATCACGCTTGCTAATCAAAGTAGCTATGGCTTAGCTGCGTCTTTTTATACTCAAAATATCCACCGTGCTTTTCGTGTGGCAGCGGCCATTAAAGCAGGTACCGTTTCGATTAATGGCTTTTCAGAAGGAGATATTACGACACCTTTTGGCGGCTACAAACAATCTGGCTTCGGCGGGCGTGACAATGGCCTTGAGGCACTATCTCAATACACACAAACTAAAACTATTTGGTTGGTAAATTAAGCAAGGACGTCCCAAGAACTAATGTCAGCGTAGCCAAAAACATTACAAGGAAGTAAAGTTATGGAAAACATCATTAATACCATCGTCGGGTATATTTGGAGCGACGCGCTGGTATATCTTGCACTAGGCGTCGGTATCTATTTTACTATCATGACCCGCGCTGTGCAGATTCGCTATTTTAAAGAGATGATCAAGCTGTTATTCGATAAACAAACCTCATCAGCAGGGGTTAGCTCGTTTCAGGCTTTCTGTATGGCCCTATCCGGACGTATCGGTGTCGGTAACATTGCTGGGGTCGCAACGGCTATAGCAGCTGGTGGCCCTGGGGCGGTATTTTGGATGATTGTCATGGGAGTTTTAGGCGGCGCCAGTGCCTTTATTGAATCCACTTTGGCACAGGTTTATAAGCATAAGGTAGACGACCAATATCGAGGCGGTTCGCCGTTTTATATTGAAAAAGGTCTCAAGCTAAAGCCTTTTGCTATCGTCGTTGCTGTCGTGACCTGTCTCTCTTATGGCGTGCTAGTGCCTGGGGTTCAGGCAAATACTATCGCGGATTCTTTTAGTACCGCATTTAACATCCCTCCATTCGTGACTGGTATCCTAATTGTCGTACTGCTAGGCATAATCATATTTGGTGGCGTCAAGCGTATCGCTAGTTTCGCTGGCAAAGTGGTTCCGGTCATGGCCATTGGCTACATTGTTATGATGGTCATTGTGTTGGCCTTTAATGCTCACAATATTCCTTCTATGTTTGCGCTCATCTTCAAAAGTGCTTTTGGTATGGATGCTATATTCGGCGGCATGGTCGGTACTGCTATCTCATGGGGCGTACGTCGCGCTGTATTCTCTAATGTCGCCGGGGCTGGAGAAGCTACTTTTAGCTCAGCCGCAGCAGAAGTTTCTCACCCTGCTAAGCAAGGATTGGTACAGAGCTTTTCTATCTACATTGATACCGTACTCGTTTGTACCGCTACCGCTTTGATGATTCTATCAACCGGAATGTATAACGTAACTACCCCAGAAGGGGTGGCGCTGGTCGAGAATATGCCTGGCATTGAGGCCGGCACTGCATTTACACAAGCAGCGGTATCTACTGTTTTTAGCCAATACGGTAGTGGATTTGTCGCTATTGCTATTTTCCTGTTCGCATTCACGTGTTTGATTGCCTACTACTATATTGCCGAAACTACTTTGGTCTATTTGGATAACAAATTGCGCTACCCCATCTTTAAGCACTTACTAAAACTGATTTTTTTAATTGTTTGCTTCTCAGGCAGTGTCCAATCTGTCGGTATGATGTGGGCGCTAGGCGACATTGGCTTTGGCAGTATGTGTTACCTAAACTTTATCGCCATTTTACTCCTAAGCAAAACTGCATTAAAGGTGCTCAAAGACTACGATGCGCAGATGAAGTTAGGGGTTAATCCTATCTTTGATCCTAGAAAGGCTGGCGTGGATAATGCAGACTTCTGGATAGGCTACAGTGATGAACATGGTCATAAATAATGGTCTTACCTATTGTTTTAAACAATAGACTGCGATATAAATTAGCCTATCAGGACTATTTCACCCACTAATTTAACGAGAAGGTTAAGGATGACTATAAATAATGACGTATTACGTGAACGCATCAGCTTATTAGGCTCATTTCTAGGAGAGGCGATTTCTCGGCAAACGGGCGAACAAACACTCAACACGATTGAAACCCTACGCCAAGGTTTTATCCAGCAACGCCGGGCGCCTAACGCAGCGAACCAGCAACAACTCATCGACTTTATTGCCTCGTTAGACAACCAAACCTTAAAAAATGTCATCCGCAGCTTTTCTATCTATTTCTTCTTAGCCAATCTCAGTGAAGAAAATTACTTACGAGAACAACGTCAAGCCTTGCGTATGCAATCGGAACATAGCTGGGAAGGCTCGTTTCGGCGTACGCTGCTTGAATGTCGTGAGCGCAATATTGAACCCGCCCAAATGCAAGAGCTGATTGAGCAACTAAAATTTATCCCAGTATTCACCGCCCATCCGACTGAAGCGCGTCGCCGTACGACGATGAATCTATTGCAGAGTTTATTCAAGCATAGCGATGCTTTGAATAATCTTCCTGAAAACAGTTTCGCCTATGAGCAAGCGAAAGAACAAACGGCGCAAACCATTGATTTATTATGGTCATCTGATGAAGTACGGACGCGTAAACCTTTAGTCTATGACGAGATCAATAATGGCCTGCATTATTTCAATGCCAGTTTATTCAGCGCCATTCCCAAAGTTTACCGTAATATTAAAGACGCCATTGTTGATATCTATCCTGAGCTAACAGACTATCCCTTACCGGCGTTCATGAGCTTTGGTTCTTGGATCGGTGGTGACAGAGATGGCAATCCCTTTGTCACTCATGACACCACAGAAATGGCCGTATTGATGCATGCCAATACCGTCTTGCGTCACTATCAAGTGTTGATCAAAAAATTGCGTCGTGAACTGATTCACAGCGATACAATTGTCGCTATCGAACCTGACGTGTATACAAAAATTGAAAGTTATCGTGAGCTCGACAGACGAGTCTTTGATTACAATACTGACGATTACAACAATGAGCCGTACCGAAGACTGTTATCGATTATTCTTGCCAAAATAAAATCGACTAATAGCCATATTCAAAGCAAAGGTAGTGATAGCGAGGCTGAAAAAGATGCTTACACCAATCCGCAAGAATTGTTAGAAGATTTACGCATCATTCGGAAAAGTGTCAATACTCACGATACGGCACATGGCGAAGGCTTATTACTTGATATGATTCGTTTGGTCAAAACCTGTGGTTTTCATTTGGCAGCGCTCGATATTCGTCAAGAGTCCTCTTATCATAGCGAGGTGATAGCTGATATTTTTGCCAATGCCTCTAATCTGCCAGATTATCAAATGCTCACTGAAACTGAGCGCCAAGAATGGCTAACGCGCTTACTTGAAAAGCCCGGTACACCGCTCATTTATACCGATAACTTGAGTGATAAAACACGCGAACAATTGGCTTTGATGAACTCTGTGGCAACCTTACGTAAACTGGTCGGGCAAGATACTTTCGGCAGTTACGTCATATCAATGACCAATAACGCCAGTCAATTATTAGAAGTGTTACTACTCATGCGCTTTGCAGGCTTATGTACAGTGAATGACGAAGGGCAACTGTCCGCTGACTTACCCGTCGCACCCTTGTTTGAAACCATCGAAGACCTTAAAAATATCGATAAGATTTTACCTGCCGTCTTGGATAATCCGCTTTATCGAGGGTTGCTGCAACACTTAGATAACACGCAAGAAATCATGCTGGGTTATTCAGATTCATCAAAAGATGGCGGTATTATCACCTCTGCATGGCAGCTGTATAGCGCGCAGCAAACCATTAACCGTATCGCTGAGGAATATGGTATCAAAACCCGCTTGTTTCATGGCCGTGGTGGCTCTGTCAGTCGTGGTGGCGGCTCAACACATAATGCAATTGCCGCTCAGCCCGCAGGGACACTGCATGGAGAAATTAAAGTCACCGAGCAGGGCGAAGTCCTTTATGCCAAATATGCCAACACCGATACCGCTGTGTTTGAGCTAACCATGGGCATCACTGGTACCCTCAAAGCGTGCTCAACAAGATTTGTGGTGCAACCGCCTGAACTACCAAATTATGAAGCACTCTTTGCGCGTCTAGCCGATGCGGGTGAACAAAGTTATCGTACGCTTACTGACCATACCGAAGGGTTTTATCAGTTCTACTCACAAGTGACGCCAGTGCAGGAAATCTCTTTATTAAATATCGGCTCACGCCCAGCGCACCGTAACAAAGGTCTGCCTAGTAAGACAACCTTGCGGGCGATTCCCTGGGTATTTGGTTGGTCTTTAGCGCGCTTTACCCTACCAGCTTGGTATGGCGTAGGTAGTGCTCTTCATAGTGTTAAACAAGACGAAGCTTTAATGAGGGAGATGAACAGTTGCTGGCCATTTTTTAACGTATTTATTAGTAATATTGAAATGGCGTTTACCAAGTCTGAGATGAGCATTGCTCAGGCTTATAGTCAGTTATGTGAAGATGAGGGATTACGTGAAAAGATTATGCAAGCGGTAATCGATGAGCACGAGCTGACATTTTCAGGTTTAAATTCTTTGCTTAACCAGACATCATTATTGGCACATCAGCAAAACCTTGCCGCGTCACTGCAGTGGCGAAATGCTTATTTAGATCCGATTAACTACATACAAATCGAGTTGTTGAAACGTGCCAGACAAAAAGACGCTACAGATAATGACGATAATCTTGCTGTTGAAGATCCATTAATCCGTAGTATCAATGCTTTGGCAGCGGGTCTGCGCAATACGGGTTAATTAATAGAGAATTACGTTCAGATATCTAACTTATGACCTAAATACATTGACTTCCTTTAATTAAATTAAAAAGGTTGAAAAGGTGTAAGGGTCAACTAATTTAGATATCTGAGCTATGCTAGTAGTTAAATCTCTGTATAAGGGGCTAACTTTTGTTTTTATAACAGGCGTTATAGCAAATAAAAGAATTCGTTGAATATATTAGTATATATAGTCAGACCCCCAATGATGTTAATATCACCTAAAAAGAAAACTTTTGAACTGATATTTATTCTTATTAAGGGATAGCTTTAAAGTTAATAGCGATAGCGAAGAAAGATTCAATATTAGGGCGTGTCTTCATTTTAAAAATGAGATAAATTGCAGTCAAACAGGAAAATAGCGCCGTTAATATCGGGATATTACCTAGCTATTTGATGAAGTTTGGCAAAATTTAGCCATTTTTAGTTCATTTAGATGTCCATCGATTGAATTGAAGACACGCCCTAGAGTAAACCCAATATTAATTTAAAACTATCATTTATTAGGTGGCATACACCCAATACTATGGTGCCCGAAATATCATTAACCTTTCCATTACAATGGATTTATTTTACACTGATGATTCAAAAAAGACCTAAATACTATCGTTTGTATAGTCTAGAAGGTTTAGGTATGAAATCACTTTTCTCAGATGGTGTTGTTAATATTGGGGTTTGAGGGTTTTAATTAAAGAGAAACATCAAATTCTATAATCTCTTCAATAAATTTAGCTTCGATAGGTGATAAAGCGCGGTCTTTATGCCAAAAAAGATAAACGGGTATATCAGCGATACCTTCGTTTGGCGGTAAACGTCTCAGCTTAAACTCTAGGTGCGTTGCAGCAATAAATTGATCTGGTAGCGCGCCGATTCCATAGCCAGTATAAATCAAACGGACCGCTTCATCTAAATTGTTGGTATAAGCACTAATGCGGCCAGTGATATCATGGTTTTCTTTAAATACCGTAATTGGCGAAAGAACATCCCCAATATCTTCACTACTAAAAGCGATATAATCCTCCGTCAACAAGTCATCAAAACTCAAATCAGGCACTGAAAACAGAGGATGGTGATAGCCGCAGTATAGGTAATACCGCTGAGTAAATAATAATTGGTGATTAAGGATTTCTGGGATATGTCGGGCTAAGCAGATACCTACAGCAGGCGTCTTTTGTTTGAGGTTATTTAAAATATCCATACTTGATTTTACTGTCAAATCTAAAGTTATATTTGGATATTTTTTTTTGAAATATACTAAAAAATCATTGTATTTTGGATTATGGAGTCGACTGGCGACCAGCAATTTAATCTCGCCTTCTAAGAGATGTGAATTGCTACCCTTCATAGCCTCAATTGAGGTTATTTCTGTAAATATCGTTTGGGCAACTTGAAGACAGTAATGCCCGATGGGTGTAAGCTCTAACGGTTTGGTATTACGAATGACCAGCTGACTTTCGAGCTGCTCTTCAAGCTTTTTAAGGTTTTGACTGACCGCTGATTGGGTAATATTTAAGCGATTTGCAGCTGTACTAATACTCCCTTCCTCATAGATAACAATTAATACATGAAGTAATGTCCAATTCAAGCTATCGGCTAATTTCTGTTGCAGCATGGTAGTTTCAGCACTTATACTCTAGATATATTGATAACCAATCAACATGAAAGGCCTGCTAAAAACACAGAGGATTTAGTTTTTATGATACTCATCCAGCCTGTGAATGTTTAACGCACCTTTCATCATTGTCCTCAGCTCATAATACAATATAGCTAGAGATAACGGGACTGTATAAACGCTTATTTATTATATAGCTTAAAATTTACGAACTCATTCATCCCACAAGGACCAAGCTCGCGGCCAAAACCTGAGCGCTTAACACCACCAAAAGGCATTTCAGCTGCTGTCCCCGGTGCTTGATTAAACGTCACCATACCAACATTCAGCCGCTCGGCGATTGCTTGTCCACGTGCCATATCTTGCGTATGAATACATGCTCCTAGACCAAATGGCGTATCGTTAGCAAGCCTTATAGCCTCCTCAATATCAAGCGCTTTATATACGACAGCTACTGGTCCAAACAGCTCATCATAATAGGCTTGCATATCTGGGGTTACGTCAGCTAATAGCGCAGGTTTAAACCATGCCCCCGATTTTTCTATCTGTCCACCCGCTACTAGTACTGTAGCACCTTGCGTTATGGCATTATCGTATTGTGCTTGAAGTGTTTCTAAAGCTTGGCTAGAAGATAATGGTCCTAAAAAAGTCTTTTTACATAATGGATCAGCAGGCTCTAACGACTCAACGTTATGGGTTAATTTTTCTACAAATTCCTCATAAATATCCGCTTGTAGAATAATACGTTTTGCCGCGTTACAGGCTTGACCAGCATTACCAAATCTACCAATGAATGCACAGGTTACTGCTTGATCGATATCTGCATCTGCTAAGACTATAAATGGGTCCGAACCTCCTAATTCGAGCACTACCTTTTTCAGTGCCGCACCTGCTGTCTGTGCAACAGCCGCACCTGCCCGCTCCGATCCTGTTAAGGAAACCCCTTGAATACGCTTGTCATTAATGATCGATGTAACTTGGTCATTAGTTGCAAAAATATTATTATAAACACCTTTAGGTAAGCATGCTTGTGCCAATATAGTAGTAATAGCTACAGCCGACTCTGGGCATGAAGGCGCATGCTTCAACACCATCGCATTACCTAGCATCAAGTTCGGTGCAATAAATCGTGCTACCTGATAATGAGGATAATTCCATGGCATGATGCCCAGCAATACTCCGATAGGTTCTTTTTTTACTACGGCGTTTTGAGCATTAGGCAAATCTGCTGTCGTTAAGAACTGCTCACCATACTTGGCATAATAGCGAAATATATCACTGACTAATGCAAGCTCCCCCTCACCTTGCGCCACAGGCTTACCCATTTCGCGTGCCATAATTCTCGCTAAGGCTTGCCGTTGCTTGTCATACAGATCAGCAATATTATTTAATATTCGTACACGCGAGTTGATGTCACTTGTACGCCACACCTGATAAGCATCATCTGATTCGGTAATGATAGCCTGTATTTCGTGATCAGAATGATTGGTATATTGCTTTTCTATCTCTCCAGTTGCCGGATTCGTTACTTGATAGCTGGTCATCATACTTCCTTGTTATGAATAATTATTAGCATAAGATATTAATTAAATTAACAGCTAGGGCATTAGCTCCTCAGGATCAGTAATCACGTGCAACAATACCGTTTTACGTTCTTCTGTGACGACCTGCATCGCCTCAGTGACACTCGCTTTAATATCGTTATTACTAGTGATTCGTATGCCATGAGCACCAAAGGCGTTAGCGAGTGCTGCAAAGTCAGGATTTTGTAGCTGCGTACCAGACACCCGGTCAGGATAATGTGCTTCTTGATGCTGGCGGATAGTACCAAACTGTTGATTGTCCATCAAAATAATTAAAACAGGGGCATCATAACGAATGGATGTTGATAATTCCGCTTCATTCATCATAAATTCGCCATCGCCAGTGACCACAATCGATAGGCGTTCTGGCGACTCTAAAGCAGCAACAATACCTGAAGGCAAGCTATAGCCCATCGCGCCATTTCTAGTACTGAGCTGACTTGGGAAAGTATGCGTAGGCAGATAACGCTGCGCCCATAAGCAGTGATTACCGGCACCAAAACTATATACGGCATCTTTAGGTAACTGCTTAGTGACCTGCTGGATCACTTGCGTCATACTGGCATAATTTTGATCAGCGGCTACATCAGTGATGTGATGAGTTTCTGTTGCTTTTTCTGGAAAAGCACAATCCTTTCTTTGTTGTTCATGACAATAATTAAACCAAGTCTCACGAGACGCTGAATTTGCCAACGACATTTTACTCATCGCTTTAACAAAACTAATAGGGCTAGAGACAATATGCGCAGTAACTGAGCCACTATGACCGCGCAAACTAGTATCTAAATTGACAATGTAGTTAGGTTTATCAAAAGACTGTCGCAATTTATAGCCATCACTAGCGACATCACCTAACACAGTACCTATCGTCAGCAGCACATCAGCCGTTTCGATAAGAGCAGCACACTCATCCGAGCGCCCGTAACCTAGATAGCCTGCGTGGGCAGGAGAGTTAAAAGTCACTCTGTCTGAGGCTCGCCAATCATGAATAACAGGAATACAATTATCTTCGGCAAACTTTGTTAGCTGTACAGAAGCCTCTGTCGTCCAATTTTGTCCTCCTGCAAAAATCAGCGGCTTTTCAGCATTCGATAACGCATTTAATATTACCTCAAGCTTATCATCGCATATAGAACCTTCAGCAACAGGTATCACTGGATGCAATTGCCCGTGAAACTCCTGCTGAATAATATCTTCAGGCAGTCCCACAACGACAGGACCTGGTCGTCCTTCTAAAGCCGCATGAAATGCTTTTGCCACAATCTCAGATGCTCTTGAAACTTCATCTAATATGAATACACGCTTACACTGACTAGAGAACCACTGCTTAGGGTCAAACTCTTGAAATGACTCGCGATCTCTATCAGCAACAGGGATAAGTCCAATGAATAATATAAGTGGCACACCATCCTGCCATGCAGTATGGATACCAGTATAAGCTTGCGCAGCGCCCGGTCCACGGGTCACCATGGCAATACCTGGTTGACCCGTAAACTTACCATGAGCATCTGCCATATAGGTACAAGCGGCTTCGTGTCGGCATATAATTGTTTGGATATCAGCGTTGTATAATCCATCTAATACCGAGAGATAACTCTCACCAGGAACGACATAGGTGCGACTGACTCCATGTAATTGCAGACTATCTACGATCGCTTGACCACCATGGATGATATTCTTCATTATTAGTCCCTTAATATTTTTTATATTAATAAAAGTCTTTATTCTTTTTAAGTATCTAAATGGCTCACTCAGCAGCAATGACCGTAATCTCTACCAATAGGTCAGGATGTGCCAATACTGACTCACCGCAAGCTCGAGCAGGTGGCTGCGTATCTGCAAACCACCTATCCCACACCTCGTTCATCGCTTCAAAGTCTGACATGCTTTTTAACCACACGGTTGCCGTCAGAATTTTTGATTTATCACTACCTACCTCTTCTAATAAACCTTGAACTTTATTTAGACAGCTTAACGTTTGGGCAGCCACATCTTCATCGATAGCGCCAACTTGGCCTGATAAATATATCGTCTGATTATGAGTAACGATTTGGCTCATACGTTGGTTACTGTGAAGTTTCTTCATGTTTATTCATCCTTATGTTTTTAAAATATAATAGTTAAAAAAATATGTATTAAGTGTTAGAAAATCGTTGAGCATTAAAAGGTTTAATATCCACTACTGTAGGCTTTTTATGTAATAACTCTTCCATAATACGTCCAGTGATAGGTCCTAAAGTAAAGCCTTGGTGACCATGTCCGAAGGCAAACCATAAATTATTATGCTTACCAGCGGCTCCGATAATCGGCTTCATATCAGGCATGCACGGCCGTGAGCCTGCCCACGCTTCTGTCTCTACTCGTTGATTCAAAGGTAAAACAGCTTGCGCAAAACGCAACACAGCGTTCAATTGATCAAAATTCTTTGGTGCGTCCATGGTCGTCATTTCAGCACCGGTAGTAATACGAATACCTTGTTGCATCGGTCCCATCACAAAACCTTTGTCAATATCAACCAAACTATGATAAATCTTATTTTTTTCTGTGGTTTCAAAATGCTGATGATAGCCACGCATAGGGAATAAAGGCAAATCATATCCTAAAGGCTTTATCAATTGATTAGACCAAGGGCCTGCCGCAATAACGACGTCATCACTATAAAAAGTCTCCTGATCAGTTATCACTTGCCAGCCATCACCATCTAATCGTATTTCTTTAACCGTAGACTCGCCTATTGTCCCATTCATGCTTTGAAAGCTTTTTGCATAGGCTTTTACCAAGGCTCCGGGGTTTGATACCTGCCAAGAGTTAGACCAATGAATAGCGCCGATAAAGTCATCGAAATTACCATTGGGTTCTAATTCTTTTAATTGGGCAATGGATAAAACTTTGTGCTCGATACCTTGTTGCTGTGAACTTTCAGCACCTACGCTCGCTGTTTTAAGTTTATCCTCGTCTCGATGCATCTCAATCCAGCCATCTCGTCTTATCAAGTCTTCAGCACCAGCTGCCGTAATCATTTCCTGATGCTCACTTGTGCAATGCTCAATCAGAGTCTTCCACTCTTTTTCTATTTTTTGGACAGAAGAAGGCGCAGAAAACTGCCAGTACTTTAACAAAGCCTGATGATAACGGAAGACCGCAGGCCAGCGATAACGTATATCTGTATTCTGATTCGGTAACACTCTAATGAGTTCCGCAAGATGTCTGGGAAATGGATGCACATGAATTGCTTCTCGCTGTATCAACCCTGCGTTACCATACGATGTCTCTGATCCCGGTGGCTTCTTATCTAATAATAGAACCTGAGAATTATTTTTTTGTAGGTGCCAAGCGATGGACGTACCCACCATACCAGCACCAATTACAATTACTTTGTATCGCATACCATTCCCCTTCATTTTCTTTATTACAACTTTGGTCGTTCAGCCATAAATATCTGACCTTTAAAAGTCTTATATAAAGCACAGAGCAGAACATACATTCCGAGAATGCCTAAAGCTGGATACAATGTGCCTACTAATGTGCTGAATGGGAATAGTGAAGCAAGCAGAGAGAGTACAACGACCACAATAGTTAAAATACGAAACTTCGACGTTTCCGTATCTGAATCAAAGAAGCGGATCACAAAGCCATAAAGATTAGAGACCGCCGTTGTAAATACAGCAACTACAAGCACGATGCTAAATAAAAACCCAGTAGTCGGACCAATACCACGCGCTATTTCTAAGAAGGGAAGCTCATAGCTCATCACATTCTCAAGATCAGATAAGAGCGCCATAATAATGAATAACAAACAAATACCTAATGTCATACCACCAATTATGCCAGCCATTCTTACTGTCTTTAAGTTTGGCTCTTTATTACCAATTGAGGCAAAAGTGGATACGCCTGGAATGACATTATATGAAACATAAACTATCGCTGACGTCCACCAAAAAGTAGTGGCTGTATCGGGTTTAAGGGTTTGAATAGTAGCGTCAACGGTTGCCAGTTGATCAGAGTACGTAGTGAAGGTAATGACAGAGATAATAACTACCGCCAAAATCATTAAGGGAGAAATGATTCCTAGGGCTCTAACAGACGAAGTAAAACCAAAAATTACGGTAGATAGTGTCATTAAGGCGATAATTATTTTTCCGGCAACGGGAGGTAGCCCCCAGTACTGATTGATAGCTGCACCACCACCTGAAAACATGATACTAATGACGCCAAACATGAAAAATAAAAGAATATAATCAGCAAAAAAACCTATTTTTTTGCCACATAAATAATTGAGAACCACACGATGACTATTGGTTTTAAGCTGATGACCTAACTCCATAAATACCGTACCGTACCATGCCAACATAATCATAGTAATGACAGCGCCCAACATTCCGATAAAGCCATAGCCTGCAAAGAACTGCAGCACTTCTTGTCCACTGGCATATCCTGCACCAATGACTGCACCAACATACACACCGGCATAGCTGATCGCTTTGATAATTGAAACACTCATATTAAACATCCCTGTTGTTGTGAGTTAATCGAGCAATTACCCTAATAAATCCTTTACATGGGTAGCGATTAAATATTTATTTCTCATTAATCATTATTATTTTTCTGAAATAAAACCAGATAAAAAAGCTTGTAGATTTTCATTGAGCTTTTCTATGCAATATCCTCCTTCAACCAGCACGATAATAGGTTTATTTAACACTTTAAGTTTCTGTGCTAAGGTTTTAAAGCCTTCCGTACTAACGTGACATTTGGCTTGTGGATCATCTTTATAGACGTCAAACCCTAAGACATGAACAATGACATCTGGTTCAAATAGTTTTAAGGACTCGATTGAGCGATCTACATAATGAAAAAATCCCACTTCATCGGTACCATGAGGCATTGGAAAGTTGATGTTATAACCATAACCTTCATCCTCACCTCTCTCATGCTCATGACCAGCGACTACAGGATAAAAATTGATGGGGCTACCATGTACAGATGTATATAGCACATCTTTACGGTCATAGAATATTTCTTGAATACCTTGACCATGGTGCATGTCCGTATCGATGATGGCAATTTTTTGAAATTTTTGACGGAGGTGCTGTGCAATGATGGCAGCATTATTTAGATAGCAAAAGCCACCTGCTGCGTTTTTACGAGCATGATGGCCTGCAGGTCTGGTTAGACATATTTGAATGTTATTTTGATTATCTTCATGATTTAACAAAGCTTCAGCAGCGTTGAGTGCTGTTTGAGCCGACCAATAAATGGAGGTCCATGAGTACTTGCCAATAGGCGCACTACCATCGGCTTGATATTTTGCCGCTTTTGCTAAAATACCAAGTCCTGAGTTATTATTCCGAGCATAAATGGTGGTTTGAACCTCCTCACCCATCTCTTCATCTATCGCCATCCATTCATCGTAGCCATGCTTTAAGAAGTCAACATAATCCAAATCATGTACGGCTAAAATCGGTGCGATTCCTATCTCTTTAGCAGTTGTTACTGCCAAGCCTAACTCTTTTGGCGCCTTTAAAAGCTCAACCAATCGCTCAGGTTTTTCTTGAGGCTCGCGCATTTGTCCACGCGAAAAGTAAGTCTTCGGATGGTGAAGCTTTTGATTTTCATGACTATAAATTTTCATGCTATACATTCCTTTGTTTCTAAAAACTTATTTTCTCGGTTGATAAACCTGTTAGCTTTCTATCAAAACCCTTGATATCTATTAAAAGCCTTAAGAATTCATATTAAAAATTCTAATATCTCTCTCATGATTATCTCGATCTATCTTGTTGCCAGCGGCACGAAACCTTATACTTACTAACATTGATTTAATATATGTTGCTGCAAAGCGACAGTCAAACGTTATAAATTAATAGTGAATATAAGTATTGCTAATACCCAATAAATCAGTATTTGTTAAGTCTATTTAAGAAATAAAATTGAAATCATTCCTATAGCAAAAATTGTCCAGAAGACAGCTACAATAAGAAAATCAGTGAGGATTAATTGCAGAATAAATAACGCGTAGGAGATACGGTAATTGGTTATAGAAGATAGTAAATAAGATACATACTTTGAATATATACGCTAGACTGGTACAAATTTTGCTTGCATAGCTGGACAATATCCCGATATTAACTACGCTATTTTCCTTATTTGGCGGCAATTTATCTCATTTTTATCACCATTTCTAAAATGAGGAAACGCCCTAGTTAGATACGATATCGATAAAAATAGATGGGTGAGTTGATTTATAGTGCTCGAAATCAAAAACCTTATACTAAGAGATTATCAGATACGTCAGTGAAAACTTCATTTAAAAATAAAGCCTACAGCTCTCCTGCAAACTGATAACGATCTCCTGCATGCCACATTTTTACAAAGGTCAGTACTTGCCCTGCTGAATACGTCCGACGTCGCAGCACCAATGTCGGTGACTGCACAGGAATTTGTAAAGCCTTAGCAATTTCTTCAGGAGCCGCTAATGCCTGAATGATATAGCTACCACGCTCAAGTGGGCTCTTAGCAATGAGGTAGTCACTGGTGTTTACCACATTAAAATCCTGCTCAATAAAATCTGGTACTTTTGTTGCATCCACCCAACGTTCTTCAAACTGAATCGGCTGACCATCAGCGAAATGAATGATCTTTACTTCATATAAAATAGCTGCTTCATTGCTATCAGTAGTGCTAATAGAATCCTTTAAATCAGAAACCACAAATTCTTCGTCAATATTGAACTTGTCTCGCATTTCATCGTCTAACATGCTTGCAGTAATAATACGTTTACTCACAACATGAACTTGGTAATTGCGATTGGCTGATTTTAAATCTTGGGCTATATTGCGCACTTCTACAAAGGTATGATTGAACTGCTGCTGAGCAACAAACGTCCCTGACCCTTGTCTACGTTCTAATACCCGCTCCTGGCTCAATTCTTTTAAGGCGCGGTTTACGGTCATTCGCGACACACCAAACTCTTTTGCCAATGCCATTTCGGTGGAGATGGCTTCACCTGCCTGCCATTTACCCGAATGGATATTATCCAATATGGCGCTTTTAATCCGCTGATATGCTGGAACTGCTTTCGTCATTTCACGCTTCACCTTTGTCATGCTCATCTTTAAATGCTGACTGCAAACTGTGCAAGTGCTGACATAATATCATGAGAATTATTATAATCACTATTAGCACAGCCTTTCGAGCAAGCTGACCTTATGAATAGGTTGGCTACTATAAAAAAACCTTGCATGAAAAAATAATTACTGATAATTTGTATATACAACTTTACGTTAGTGCAAATAAATTTAGCATACTGACCGTGAAAAGCTCATTTTGATTACAACATTGTCTCAACAGATATCACAAGGATAGGCTCATGACCACTAATAATGGATTAAATAAAACCCCTGAATATACTCGCCGTGACGAGAGTCGCAATATCGCAGCGCCGACTGGCAGTACGCTGAATTGCAAGAGCTGGTTGACCGAAGCGCCTTATCGTATGCTACAAAACAACCTACACCCTGATGTGGCCGAAAACCCAAAAAGCTTGGTTGTATATGGCGGTATCGGACGCGCCGCTCGTAACTGGGAAAGCTATGATCAAATCCTAGAGTCACTCAAAGAATTAGAAGACGATGAGACATTGTTAGTGCAATCTGGCAAGCCGGTTGGCGTCTTTCAAACTCATGAAAATGCGCCGCGTGTATTGATTGCCAACTCTAACCTTGTACCGCGCTGGGCAACGTGGGCGCATTTCAACGAACTGGATCGTAAAGACTTATTGATGTACGGTCAGATGACTGCGGGTAGTTGGATCTATATCGGTACCCAAGGTATCGTTCAAGGTACTTATGAAACCTTTGTCGAAGCAGGTCGCCAGCATTATAACGGTAGCTGGGCAGGACGTTGGATTTTGACCGCCGGTCTAGGTGGTATGGGCGGCGCGCAGCCATTGGCTGCGACCTTCGCTGGGGCGACGTCTTTAAATATCGAGTGCCAGCAATCAAGTATTGATTTTCGTTTGCGTACCGGCTACGTCGATAGACAAGCTGACAATTTAGACCATGCTTATGAGCTCATCAAACAACATACTGCGGCAGGTGAAGCGGTTTCTATCGCTCTACTCGGTAACGCTGCGGACATCTTGCCCGAGATAGTTAAGCGCGCCAAAGCTGGTGAAATCAAACCTGATTTAGTGACCGATCAGACCTCGGCGCACGACTTAATCAATGGCTATTTACCAAGCGGCTGGACCGTTGAAGAATGGAAGGCCGCTCAAGAAAACCCAGAGCAACACGCTGCATTGACCAAAGCTGCCGCTGCCTCTTGTGCCGTACATGTACAGGCCATGCTAGACCTACAAGACATGGGGATTCCTGCGACTGATTACGGTAATAACATCCGCCAAGTGGCCTTCGATGCAGGGGTAAAAGACGCCTTTAACTTCCCAGGTTTTGTCCCAGCTTATGTACGACCACTGTTTTGTCAAGGTAAAGGGCCGTTTCGCTGGGTGGCACTATCAGGTGATCCAGAAGATATCTATAAAACCGATCAAAAAATTAAAGAGCTGTTCCCTGAAAACACCCAAATCCATCGCTGGCTTGATATGGCAAAAGAGCGCATTCAGTTCCAAGGTCTACCAGCACGTATCTGTTGGTTAGGACTTGGTGAGCGTGATAAAGCAGGCCTTGCCTTTAATGAGATGGTCAAAAACGGTGAGCTAAAAGGCCCTATCGTCATCGGTCGTGACCATTTGGATACTGGATCGGTTGCCAGTCCAAACCGCGAAACCGAAAGTATGAAAGATGGCTCAGATGCAGTCTCTGACTGGGCATTATTAAATGGTATGCTAAATGTCGCAGGCGGTGCAACTTGGGTGTCATTGCATCATGGCGGCGGTGTTGGTATGGGCTACTCGCAGCACTCTGGTATGGTCATCGTCGCTGATGGTACAGATAGCGCGGCCAAACGCTTGTCACGCGTACTGGTCAATGACTGTGGCTCAGGTGTGATGCGTCATGCGGATGCCGGCTATGAGCTGGCGATTAAAACTGCTCAGGATTATGGTCTAAATCTACCGATGATTAAGTAGTTTTCATAGAAAAACAGACAACATGATTTTATCAAGGACGATAATATGACCAAGCAAGATACCATAAACCTTGGGCAAACTGAGCAAGATGCCAACATCATGCCGGATACAACCGCATCAGAGACCCTGCTATCAAAACCTATTGCCCTACTACAGCTGATTGTATTTAGTACGATAGGTTTGGTGATGTTTTTTGTCCCTTTTAGCATTGGTGACAAAAGTACGATTCTGTTCGACCATGGTGCCACTTATCTGGTCAATCAGCAGCATACGTTATCTGTGACCTTATTATTTGTGCTGATGATATTTGGGGTGAGCAAACCATTTATCGATGGCTCATGGCGCAAAAATATCACGCATAAAATTTTAACGGTCTTTAAAGTGCTCGGCTTAGTGCTAGCCGTGATGTATATCACCGGTAATGCGCCAGCCTTTATGATGGAAAAGGATATGCTGCCGTTTTTGTTTGAAAAACTGGCATTACCTGTTGGTATGATTGTGCCGCTTGGGGCATTGATTCTGGCGTTCTTAGTGGGTTTTGGTTTGCTTGAGATGGTTGGTGTATTGATGCAGCCGATCATGAAACCTATCTGGAAAACGCCTGGTGCATCAGCGATTGATGCCGTTGCCTCTTTTGTGGGCAGTTATTCGATTGGGCTATTGATTACCAATCGTGTTTATCTACAAAAGCAGTATTCTGCGCGTGAAGCTATTATCATTGCCACAGGTTTTTCTACCGTGTCTGCCGCATTTATGGTCATTGTCGCCAAAACACTGGGGCTGATGGAATTTTGGAATCTGTTTTTTTGGTCAACGCTAGTGATTACCTTTATCGTCACCGCCATCACTGCCCGCATTCCCCCAATTAGCCTATTTGGTAATGAAGTAGAGCGTCCAACTTTAGACTATAAAAGAGGCACGCGCCTAAAAGCAGCTTATGAGCTGGGTTTATCTACGTCACGCCATGCATCGGATTTTAAACACATTCTATGGAGCAACTTTCGTGATGGTTTGATCATGGCGGCAGCGATTGTGCCCTCTATCATCGCCGTTGGACTCACTGGTTTATTATTGGCCAAGTATACGCCCGTATTTGACGCCCTAGGATTGCTACTTTATCCCTTTACTTGGTTGGGCGGTTTGCCAGAGCCGCTCGTCGCTGCCAAAGGCATGTCAGCAGGATTGGCTGAGATGTTCTTGCCCGCATTATTGCTCAGTGAAGCGGATATGTTGACCCGTTACGTCGCAGGTGTCATCTCTATTAGCAGTGTGCTGTTTTTTTCTGCCATGATTCCTTGTGTACTAGCAACTGAAATTCCCATCTCTGTTGGCAAAATGGTCATCGTTTGGTTCCAGCGTGTGGCACTTAGTATCTTGTTGGCAGCAGCTTTTGGACATTTGGCAATGTCGTTTGGCTGGATAAGTTAGGATAGATTGCACCTATTAATACAAGCACAACATCACTACCCCACCATATAATAAATACAGCTAATAACCTTTAACATTAGGACTACCATCATGACTGCTATCAAGAAACTAACCCTACAGCCACGTCAACTTAGCTTTGAAATACTCCGCGATATCTATGAGCAGCCCGTCATATTGACCTTGCCTGAGAGCGCCTATAAGGCGATAGATGCCTCACACGAAGATGTACAAACGATTATTAGCCGTGATAAAAGCGCTTATGGCATCAACACCGGCTTTGGTCTATTGGCAAAAACCCGTATCAGCGATGACCAGTTAGAGTTGCTACAGCGTAACCTTATCGTCTCTCACTCGGTGGGCACTGGCGAAGCGTTACCAGCCAATGTGGTTCGACTGATTATGGTGATGAAGGTGACCAGTTTGGCACAAGGCGTCTCTGGCGTACGCCGCGCCGTGGTCGATAGCTTACTGGGTTTAATTAATAATCAAATTACCCCAAATATCCCTGCCAAAGGCTCAGTAGGTGCCTCTGGTGACCTCGCACCTTTATCACATATGACACTAGCGATGATGGGCGAAGGTCATGTTTATGTTGATGGTAAAAAAGTACTGGCCGCTGATGCGTTAGCGCAGCATGGTCTTGAGCCAATCACCCTTGCGGCAAAAGAAGGCCTTGCTCTTATTAATGGTACCCAAGTATCAACGGCATTGGCACTACGTGGTTATTTCTTAGCACGTGATTTGCTTGAGACGGCAACCATCGTCGGCTCACTATCTATCGATGCAGCCAAAGGCTCGGATGCCCCATTTGACGCGCGTATCCACGAAGTACGTGGTCATCATGGTCAAATCGAAATCGCCAAAGCGCACCGTCAGCTGATCAAAGGTAGTGCTATTCGCGCCTCACATGATGGCGAGCAAGACGACAGAGTACAAGATCCTTACTGCCTACGTTGCCAGCCGCAAGTGATGGGCGCATGCCTTGATATCATCAATCAAGCAGGCAAGACGCTATTGATTGAATCAAATGCTGTCACGGACAACCCACTTATTTTTAACAATGAAGACGGTCCCGTTGCTATCTCTGGCGGTAACTTCCATGCTGAGCCAGTGGCTTTTGCTGCCGATATTTTAGCATTGGCCATTGCCGAGATTGGCTCTATGTCTGAGCGCCGTATTGCTTTGCTGATCGATGCGACTTTATCAGGTGGCTTACCGCCATTCTTAGTGGATAATGCTGGGGTCAACTCAGGCTTTATGATTGCTCATGTGACCGCAGCAGCGCTTGCCTCAGAGAACAAATCTATCGCCCATCCTGGTAGTGTCGACAGCATTCCAACTTCTGCTAACCAAGAAGACCATGTATCGATGGCAACCTATTGCGCCCGTCGCTTATATGAGATGGCACAAAACACCGCGACTATTATCGGTATTGAGCTATTGGCTGCAGGTCAAGGTATCGACTTCCATCGCGGATTAGAAACCTCAGAGCCTTTGACAGTGGCACATCAGAAACTGCGCGAGCAAGTGACCTTTTATGGTAAAGACCGCTATCTAGCCCCTGATATCGAAGCAGCAAAGCAGCTGGTATTAGACGGTACGCTTGCTGAGCATTGGCAGTCATTACGTAGTAATTGGTATGATTCTAAATAACGGCTGACTGATAAAAACTGGTTGATAACAGCCAATAGCATAAAAGCGAATAATATAAGGAAGCTGGCAATGACCTCTCTGACAAATAAAGCAGCGAGCAAGATTATCCATACGCAATCTGTGAGCCATACGGCAGCTGATATGAGTCGCTGGACAGGGCGTGCAGAGCCGTTTGAGACAGCTCGTGCCCGCTATTGGTATCAAATAGCGCAGCCTTATGCCTTTGATAATACAAGCCAGCACATTGGGCTGGTCGGTTTCGCTTGTGATCAAGGCGTCAGACGCAATCAAGGACGCGTGGGTGCAAGAGCTGCTCCGCCCTTGATTCGTCAAACATTTGCTGCGCTGCCGGTCATCTCTGAGTTACAGCAGCGCTTTGAAAATCAACTATCAACCCTACTAGGTGATGCAGGTGATATTCACTGTCATGATAATGATGATTTTTCTGCGAGTACTCTAGAACAAGCACAAGTTAATTATGCCGATAAGGTAAGCCATATTATTGAACAAGGCGGCTTACCCATCGGTCTTGGTGGTGGTCATGCTATTGCTTATGGTAGCTTTTTAGGATTATGGCAAGCGCTACAGCCGACAGATATTACCAATGCTGCCAATGCTACAGATGCGCTGCCGCGTATTGGCATTATTAACTTTGATGCGCATCTGGACATTCGTCAGTCTGATGTCGCAACGTCTGGCACGCCATTTCGACAGATTGCTGAGCATCTTGATGAACATGGTCAGCCTTTTCATTATTGCTGTATCGGCGTCAGTCGTTTTTCCAACACTGCCGCTCTCTTTGACCGTGCTGAGCAATTGGGCGTGCATATCATCAGTGATGAAGAGTGCACCAATAAGAAGTGGGAAAAAATTGCTACTCAAATAACCAGTTTCATCGATAACGTTGATATTATTTATTTATCCATTGATATGGACTGCTTACCATCTAGCGTTGTACCTGGTGTTAGTGCACCAGCTGCGTACGGTATTGAGCTCAGTTTCGTTGAGCGCGCGGTCAAACTTATTTTGTCCTCAGGGAAAGTAAAAGTAGCGGATATTGCTGAGATTAATCCAACCTTTGATATTGATTCGCGTAGCTGCAAAGTTGCAGCAAGACTACTGGCGACGATTATAGAGCAGCATTTACTGATCTTATAAATAAAGAAAGGCTTTTAAATATTAAGCAGGAGCTTATTATGAACCACTCTAATGCACAAATACTCGAAGAATCTATCAATACCAAAGATTCTATGAATAGCTTGGCTGACTTCGATCACATCATTATTAATGCCAATCTAGCAACCTTTTCAACACACTACGGATTTGATATTTATAGCCACAATCAAAACAATGGTCAAAATGAAGCCACACCTTATGGTCAGCTAGAAAATGCTGCTATTGGTATTAAAGATGGTAGAATTTCATGGATCGGAGCACATACGCAAGTAACGCCCTACCTAACGCACTATCAAAATCAACAAATCACAGACGCTAATGGTCATTGGATAACGCCGGGATTGATTGATTGTCATACTCATATTGTCTATGGCGGCAATCGCAGTAATGAGTTTGAAGCACGATTACATGGGGCTAGCTACCAAGATATCGCTGCTCAAGGCGGCGGTATTGTATCAACGGTTCGTTCTACTCGCGAAGCCAGTAGCGATGAATTATTTGCACAAAGTGAAAAGCGCCTGCTTGCTTTGATAAAAGAAGGTGTAACCAGCATCGAGATTAAGTCGGGCTATGGCTTAGATTTAGACACTGAACGTAAAATGCTGATAGTGGCGCGCAAACTTGGTGACAAGCACAACATTCATGTTAGCAGCACTTATTTAGCTGCTCATGCCCTACCGCTTGAATATAAAGACCGTGCGGATGATTATATTGAACAAGTTTGCCAGTGGTTGCCAATCTTACATGCTGAAGGTCTGATAGATGCGGTTGATGGTTTTTGTGAAAATATCGCTTTTACTGCTGAGCAAATTAAACGCGTCTTTGATACTGCTCATTCGTTAGACTTGCCAGTGAAACTACATTCTGAACAGCTATCAAATATAGGCGCTAGTGCTTTGGTGGCAGAATACCAAGGTCTATCAAGCGATCATCTTGAACACTTAGCAGAGGAAGATATTAAAAAGATGGCCGTAAGCAACACAGTGGCCGTGTTATTACCAGGCGCTTTTTATACATTACGTGATACTAAGTTACCACCGATTGAAGAGTTACGTAAACATCAAGTACCGATTGCCGTTTCGACAGATTGCAACCCTGGCACTTCCCCATTAACGTCGTTGTTATTAGCAATGAATATGGGCTGTACACTATTTTATTTAACACCTGAAGAAGTATTGGCAGGGGCAACTGTTCACGCGGCACAAGCATTAGGTCTAGCCAAAAAAGGCAGAATAGAAGTTGGTTACGATGCTGATTTAGCATTATGGGATATCACTCGCCTTGCTGATCTTGCCTATCAAATGGGTTTAAATCCTATTGAAGGTATTATGATTCAAGGTCAATGGTGTAAGTAAGCAGGGTAAAAATACTGTCTAATAGCTTCAATCTAAGATCATAGCATTGCCGGCTCTATATTTGTCATATTTTCTAATAGGTGTTAAATGTATTATTTATTGTAAAATACTCTGCTAATTTTGTAAGAGGCCTACTAAAATAACTTTATTTCAACCACATATAAATAAAGCCAGCTAGCTGCTAGCTTTTTTGATACCTTAAACTGAATACTTGTCCCTTACTGTTAAGTACCAGTAGATAGCAGCCATAACTATTTAGACTTTTAGAGAGTATCAATACTATTAATTTGATACTATTTTGATACTCTAAATTTATTGATATGCATCTCTACTTGTTGATAGGTATATTTATCTTTTAATCCAATCCTTTAACAGGAAAGGCTTTCAGACAATAATTGCAGCTAATTATCGCCATCCATTGTGTATTATTGTTGTAAGAACAAGGACTCATAATCCTTTGGTCGTAGGTTCAAGTCCTACTGGGCCCACCACATTTTAAATCAGGCTTGTTCGCAGCGATGCGGCAAGCCTTTTTTTATGGGAATTTTAGAAATGTCAGAACATATAGGTAGATGGCAAACTATATAGAAATTAATACCATGACGTTGGTATAAAAATAATAAAAAGCTACCTAAGAAACCAAAAAGCCCTCTACGCTATATAAAATAGTATAGAGGGCTTTTACGATTTTAATGAATGAATAATTGATAACTATAAAAAGACGCCGCTGCGCCTACTGAACTAATGGCTATTTTTATGCTAAATCAAATCAGCCGCAACCGACCAACTGTATTTAGCAAATTTCAGTTAGCGTTCAAGCAAGGACATGCCCTAGCATAGAACCAGCTATCTACTATTTATTTATCATTTACCTATAAACACCTTCTAAAAACTAGAAAGAAGTACGACGATAATTGCGATATTCAGGCAACCAAAAATTCGCTTCCAATCGGCGCTGTAGGTTCTCAGCCGTGATAGGTAGTGCCAGCTTATCTTGAACCGCTTGCAGTGCCACTTCATAGGCTATTTTTTTACTGATCTCTTTAATAACTTTAATAGGCGGTAGTATGGCGCCGGGCGCTTTTTCGTACTCCATTGATATATCTGCAAGCGCTTGGCTTGCCGCCATTAACATATTGTCGCTGATACCTCTCGCCCTTGCTGCGAGAACACCAAGACCAATACCAGGAAATATATAGCTGTTATTACATTGAGAAACCTCGAAAGACTGACCGTCAAAAGTGGTATGAGCAAAAGGGCTACCCGTTGCGATAATGGCGCGACCACGGCTCCAGTTCATCACTTCTTGCGGTGTGGCTTCCACACGAGAGGTCGGGTTTGAAAGCGGTAGTACAATTGGGTGTTCAGTATTAGCACATAAGGACTCGATCACCTCTTGAGTAAACAAACCTTTTTGTCCACTCACGCCGAACAATACCGTTATTTTTGCTTGTTTCACCACTTGCGCTAAACCGAGTTTTTGACTCTTATCCCAATGTTCAATTGCTGATTGTTTTTGCACCAGTGGCTCTTGGAATTTTTGTAGCTCTGTCATGCTATCGATGAGCAAACCGTAACGGTCAACCATAAATACTTGGCTGCGCGCTTGCTCTTCGGTTAAGCCTTCGCGCTGCATTTGGCGAATGATATGCTCAGCAATACCGCAGCCCGCAGAACCTGCCCCTAAGAAAGCTATTTTTTGCTGACTGAGTTTTTGCCCTTTATTGAGGCACGCGGCAATCAAAGCGCCGACCGAAACCGCAGCAGTCCCTTGAATATCATCATTGAAACAGCATAACTGGTCACGATAACGATTTAATAACGGCGTGGCGTTTCCTTGAGCAAAATCTTCAAATTGTAATAAAACCTCTGGCCAACGACGCTTAACGGCTTGAATAAATAAATCGACAAATTCATTGTATTCCTCGCCAGAAATGCGTGGATTTCTCCAACCCATATACATAGGATCGTCAAGTAGCTGTTGGTTATTGGTACCGACATCTAACAAAATAGGCAGACAGTAAGCGGGACTGATGCCACCGCAAGCTGTGTACAACGCCAATTTACCAATAGGAATGCCCATACCACCAATACCTTGGTCGCCAAGGCCCAATATACGCTCACCGTCGGTAACAACGATTACTTTGACATTTTGTTTGGTGGCGTTTTGCAGCATATCGTCGATTTTATGACGTTCAGGGTACGAGATAAATAAGCCCCGTTTCCGGCGATAAATTTGCGAGAATTTCTCACAAGCTTGACCAACCGTTGGCGTGTAGATGAGCGGCATGACTTCCTCAATATGCTGCTCAACCAGATGATGAAACAAGGTCTCATTGGTATCTTGTATATTACGCAAATAAATGTGCTTATCCATCGTATTGGTAAATGAACGCAGTTGGTGATAAGCCCGCAGAGACTGCTCTTCAATCGTCTCAATGTTGTGTGGTAATAGCCCTGTTAAATTAAAGCTATCGCGTTCTTCTGATGAAAAAGCACTACCTTTATTCAATAAAGAGGTTTCTAATAGCGCGGGGCCAGCAATAGGAATATATAAGGGACGCTTGTTTGACATAATAAAATCTTCTTATTAAGGACGTATGAGTGAAAACGATGCTAGGGCTGCATTATACCTAGCATCCGCTCATGTTTAACAATAGATAACAAATCATTTTGAGTCAGTACGGCTTTAAACTTGATTGCTTATACATTTGCCTAGAAATACTGCCGTTTTCTCTAAAATTGCATGCAATAAGTCGATTACCGCGCCAATAGTGATAAGTTCATAAAGGGGTTAACGCAAAAGAGGAATGTTTTTTCAGTCGCTTAAGAATGCCGTAGATGCTAAAAATATAATGGCTAAGAGATTAAGTGGCTAAATGATTAAGCTATTAACTGATTCACTAACAATGCTGTTACTTCAGCTTCATTACCTTACTGCCAACCCAGTGTCGCCCCATACTCATCTTGATGGGCAAATAAAGGATGTGCTCTTGCCTCCTCTAAACTCAATACTGGCGTGACGCACACATCGTTGGATGCAAAAACCTGCTGCCAATGGCTTAAAGGCTGATTGGCAAAGGTATCGGCAACCATTTGTGCTGCCTCTTGGCTGGCCTTAGTATTGGGCATAACCCCACGCTGCCAATGCACATCTTTAAGCTCAGGCAATTCTAATATTTCACACAGCCCTTGCCAGAATTTTAGCTCTAGTGAACCCACCGCCATATGGCGATCATCGGAAGTTCTGTACAACCGATAACAAGGCAATAAACCGCCTAAGAAATCCTGTTGCGGCTCTGGGTTTTTGCCAGAAAAGCTGGCCACCAGTTTTCCAGTCGCTTTTGGCATGACCAGATGCTGATACAAGCTGTGCGTCATACTGACCGCAACGTGGCGACCTTTCCCCGTACGCTGGGCTGCAAATACAGCCGCTAATAGAGCAATCACCGCCGTGTCACTGCCGCCTGCTAAGTCTGCAAACTGAACATTGGGCATTGCCTGCTCGCCATCTGCCGTCTTGAGCTGGTCAAGCACCCCGCTCATCGCCATAAAATTGATATCATGACCGGCTTTATGCGCCCAATCATGAGTGATGCCATCGCTATTAGCCATGCCATAGCCCGTAATCGATACCATGACCAGCTTTGGATTAATGGCATGCAAGGTTTTGGCATCAAGCCCCATGCCTTCTAATACCTCAGGGCGAAAGCTATCGAGCATCACGTCGCTATCCTTGATTTGCGCTTTGATAGTCTCAATACCTTGCGAGTCACGAAAGTCAACTTTTAAAGTGGTTTTGCCATGATTAAGGGCGGTAAACAAATCCCCAAAAGCGCGAGCCGGATCGCCATTGAGTGGTTCAATCTTAATAATGTCCGCGCCTAAGTCCGCAAGCAATCTGGTCGCAAATGGCCCAGGCAGGTTGCGCGTTAAATCAATGACGCGCAGCCCTTGTAAGCAGTCTTTCATAGCATCCGCTTGATTAACCATCGATTCAGTCATCTGAGAAAACCTCGCCTTTTGCCGCCATTGCCACTAATATCTGCGCAGGCTCAAAACGTGCGCCATATTTCTGTGCCAGCTCACGACTACGCGCGACAAATTTATCGACGCCTACTGAGTTGATAAACTGTAGCGTCCCCCCTTGGTTTGGCGCAAAACCCCAACCAAAGATAGAGCCGATGTTGGCATCGGCCACCGTACGCACGACGTTTTCTTCATAGCATTTGGCAGTCTCATTGGCTTGCACGTAAAGTAGACGGTCTACCAAGTCTTGCTGCGAGGGCTGCTCATCTGTCGTTTGATATAATTCAGTGAGATCAGACCATAGATGTTTTTCACCATTCTCTGGATAATCATAAAAACCTTTAGACACCTTTTTACCTTCGCGGCCAAATTCTTTGACCATTTTTTCTACTACTGACATCGCAGGATGCGGCGTAAAAGTCTTACCTTCTGCCTCCATTGCCTTTTTAGTCTGCTCCATCACGTGTAGTGACAGGCTGAGTGACACCTCATCTTGCAGTGCCAGCGGCGGCATCGGCATACCAGACTTCATACCAGCCACTTCTATACTACGTGGGTGAACACCCTCAGCTAACATGGCAATGCCTTCTGACACATAAGTGCCAAAAACACGTGATGTATAAAATCCGCGGCTGTCATTGACAACGATGGGCGTCTTGCCAATTTGGCCAACATAATCAAAACCTGTTGCTAGCGTGGCATCGTCGGTTTTTTCACCAACGATAATCTCAACGAGTGGCATCTTGTCGACCGGTGAGAAGAAATGCAGACCGATAAACTGGTTCGGGCGTTTGCTGGCTTTAGCAAGCTCAGTGATTGGCAAGGTTGAGGTGTTCGATGCATAAACGGCAGTCTCTGGAATAACGGCTTCAGATTGTCGCGTACATTCCGCTTTAATATCAATGTCTTCAAAAACAGCTTCAATGATTAAATCACAGCCTTCTAAATCATCATAAAACGTGGTGGTCTTGATAAGGTCTAATAATGCTTGTTTTTTGTCCTTTGTTGAACGCCCTCGGCTGATGGCTTTGTCTAGCAGCTTAGTAGAGTAGCTTTTGCCTTTTTCGGCACCTTCAATCGCCGTATCGAGCAATACCACTTCCATACCCGCTTTAGCTGAAACGTAAGCGATACCAGCGCCCATCATGCCAGCGCCTAAAATACCGACTTTGCTGACTTTAGATCGCTCAAACCCTTGCGGGCGTGATTGTCCTTTTTTAATACTATTGAGCTGCGTCCAAAGGCTATTAATCATGTTTTTGGATACGTCTGATAACACGCAGGCGACAAAAAAACGCGACTCGATTTTAAGGCCGTTGTCGATATCGGTTAAGCAGCCTTCAAACACGCTAGATAAAATATGGGTAATCGCAGGATAGTTGCCGTGGGATTTTTGATTGGCCATCGCTGGGGCCATAGAAAATACTTGCACCATTTTTGGATGATTGCTATCACCGCCTGGAATTTTAAAGCCTTTTTTGTCCCATGGTTGCTGCGCTTTTGGATTGTCATTAATCCATGCTTTCGCCTTACTGATAAGCTCGTCATCGTCATGAGCCACGTCATCGATAAAGCCAATTTCTAGCGCTTGCTGTGGACGCAGCTCTTTACCTTGGGTCATCAGCTCAAGGGCTTTTTGAATACCAATCAAACGCGGTAGACGCTGTGTCCCGCCGCCGCCGGGTAACAAGCCAAGCTTAACTTCTGGCAAACCCAGCTTGGTTGTAGACGAGGTTTTTGGTGAATCGATAGCAATACGATAATGACAGGCTAAGGCAAGCTCAAGACCGCCCCCAAGCGCCGTACCCGTAATAGCAGCAACGACTGGCTTACCTGAAGTTTCAAGTTTACGCAGGCTAGTTTTTAAGTCTTCAACCAGATCAAAGGCTTGCTCGGCCGTTTCAATAGTAGCCAATTGGTCAATATCTGCGCCAACCACAAAGGTTGATTTACCAGACGTTAGAATTAGGCCTTTTGCGTCCTGGTCATTGATAAAAGCATCCGTTATTGTAGCAAAGGCTTCATTAAAGCCCTCTCCAATGACATTCATCTTACGCTCGGTTTGGTCGATAGTGACGGTGATAATTCCATTATCAGATTGGGCAGAAAAATTCTTTAATGCATTGATGGCATCTACGCTATTGGTGCTCATTTTAAATCCTTGTTAATCATCCATAATCATTTTTATAATCGTTTTTGCTAAATGTTTTTATACACGCTCAATGATAGTTGCAATCCCCATACCGCCGCCGACGCATAGCGTAACCATGGCGGTTTTTAAATCGCAGCGCTCAAGCTCATCAAGCACCGTCGTCATTAGCATCGCACCTGTTGCGCCGAGTGGGTGACCCATCGCAATCGCGCCGCCATTAACATTGACTTTATCTAATGAAATACCAAAGTCGCTAGCGGTATTCATCGGAACAGCAGCAAAGGCTTCGTTTATCTCCCATAGGTCGATATCAGCAGCAGTCATACCTGCTTTATCTAGCGCTTTTTTACAAGCTGGTGTCGGACCTGTCAGCATAATAGAAGGCTCTGAGCCAATGACCGCTGCCATAGTAATCTTCGCTCGCGGCTTAAGTCCAGCTTTGTCCCCAGCGGCCGCACTACCGATAAGACATATCGCAGCACCATCGACGATACCTGATGAGTTGCCAGCATGATGCACATGGTTTACTTTTTCAATCGTGGTGTATTTATCCAAAATAACGCTATCAAAACCCATCTGACCGGGCATAGCAAAAGACGGATTGAGCTTTGCTAAAGTGGCAACATCAGTATTTGGACGAATGGTTTCGTCTTTGTCTAATAGTAATAAACCATTAATATCCTTAACAGGCACCACTGATTTATCAAAATAGCCTTTTTCCCAAGCGGCGGCGGCTCTTCTATGTGACTCAGTGGCAAACTCATCAACATCGCTGCGACTAAAGCCCTTTAGGGTCGCGATAGTATCAGCGCCAACCCCTTGTGGGACAAAACCAGTAGCATCATTAACGCGTGGATCCATATACCAAGCACCGCCATCTGAGCCCATCGGTACGCGGCTCATAGACTCAACGCCGCCCGCTACAACCATGTCCTCCATACCGGACATGACTTTGGCAGCAGCAAGGTTGATAGATTCAAGGCCTGAGGCGCAGTAGCGTGACAATGTCACCCCTGCTACACGTTGATCCCAGCCTGCATCGAGAGCAGCGATACGAGCGATATCTGAGCCTTGCTCACCGACTGGCGTCACACAACCAAGCACGATATCGTCGACGAGGCTGGTATCTAAGTGATAACGCTGCTGCATCTCTTTAAGTAGCGTACGTGTCAACCAAATTGGCGATGCTTGATGCAAAGCGCCATCCTTTTTTCCTTTACCACGTGGAGTGCGGAGCGCATCATAGATATAAGCGGTCTGGGTCATAATAAATCCCTTTAATTTTTAAGTAGCTAGTTTTAAATAAGGAAGTGTTGAGAAGCGCGCATTCTGCTCACTCATAAGCGATTACATAAAGCGCGAGGCCAGCTCTTTCATGATTTCATTAGTGCCGCCGTAGATTTTTTGTACGCGAGCATCGGCATACATACGAGCGATTGGGTACTCTGACATATAACCGTAACCACCAAATAACTGTAAGCATTCATCCATCGTTTTACACTGTTTTTCTGTCACCCAGTACTTGATTAAGGATGCTTGCGCGGCGTCAAGCTTACCCTGTATTTGCGCCTCAACTGCTGAATCACATAAGGCTTTTACCGCTAAATAATCCGCTTGTACCTCAGCAAGCTTAAAGCGCGTGTTTTGGAATTGCCAAATTGGCTTGCCAAAGGCTTCACGCTCTTTGACATATTCAAGCGTCAGCTCTAATGCCAGTTTCATCGCGCCGCAGCCACTTAAAGCAATAATCAGGCGCTCTTGCGGCAGCTCTTGCATCATGTGTATAAAGCCGAGCCCCTCGACACCGCCTAGTACGTTTTTTTGTGGCACACGCACATTACTAAAGAAAAGCTCTGAAGTATCTTGTCCAGCAAGACCCGTCTTTTTTAGGTTACGGCCACGTGTAAAGCCTTCTAAATCGTCGGTCTCAACAAGAATCAGCGAGACGCCTTGTGCGCCCTTATCGCGGTCTGTCTTACAAGCCAATAGCACGATATTGGCATGCTGACCATTGGTAATAAAGGTTTTTGAACCATTAATGATATAGTCATCACCCTCTTTTATCGCATAAGTTTTGATGGCCTGCAGATCAGAGCCCGTCGTCGGCTCAGTCATCGCAATAGCGCCAATATATTCGCCCGTCGCCATCTTAGGCAACAATGATTTTTTTTGCTCTTCAGTTCCAAGCTTATAGATATATGGCGCCACGATACCTGAGTGCACCATACCGCCATAACTGGCTCGGTTCGCCTGAGCCTGCGCCAAAAGAATCGCGGCTTCATGACCAAAATCACCGCCGCCGCCGCCGTACGCTTCTGGTATTGACGCACATAAAAAGCCCATCTCGCCGGCCTCTTCCCAAGCCGCGCGGTCAATCATACCGTTTTCTCGCCACTGCTCGTCTCTGTCCTCCCAGCTTTGAAACATTTTTAGCGCACTGTCATATACCATTTCGTGCTCTTCAGTCATCCATTTTGCTGGAAATGCTTTGATACTCATACGGGTCATCCTTGACGTAAATTAACAGACATAAATTAAAAAATAATGAAATTGATACGATTAAAACTAACGTTTATTAGAATAATAGCCAATATACGGTAATCATAATTACCATATATGTTAACTCTCTAAAGCCATATATTTAACAACTCGCAAAAACATACTAAATTAACCAAAAGCTTTGTTCAATAAACTTGTATAAAATCGTGCTGGGTAGATTTGACCACATACCCTAAGACTGTTCCTTATATTTCATAAAAAAAGGCTTGTTCGCAGCGATACGACAAGTCTCTTTTTATGGTATTTTCAAGGTTTTTAGAATGTATAAGACTGTGGCGGACCTTATACTTAGATATCGTTGAGATATGCTGCATCAAGCGCATAACGGAATCTGGTAAACGAATAATCATATTAGGGTAAGTTAGCAAACCCAAGCTTAGCACACTCTTTCAAAGCACTTACTCTTTGATAATTTAAAAATAGTTCAACTTTAGAAGTTGCAGATTTATAATGCTACTTAAGCATGCGTTAAACCTTTATCAGCTCTTTATAGTCAGTCTTCTAGTTCAGCAAAATCGTATTCACGACGATTATAATAAGGGCTACCACAAACGAGCCGTGCTACTTCCGCCGGCCCTGCTTCGGGTTTGTAATGGAATTCTGGCATAAAACTATCCTATTATGAGTTCATATTAAGGTTATTAATAAGCAATTGATCTTCTTAAATTTTTTCAAGCTTATAATCAAACCCTTCTTCATCGTAAATCTGATAAGTCACCTCCAACAATGTTTTTAATAGCTCTGATTTGTCAAAATGCCTCACACTCATAACAATAGGCGAGGTTAAAAGCCCGTCCTCGAAAGGAATATAAGTCACTTCCTGATTCCGTAGATGCTCAAGCGTTTTTGGTACAATAGTCAAGCCCTCACCTGCTGCTACCAATCCTAAAGCAATATGCAGCTCACGTACTTCAGTAAAATAGTTTGCTTTTAGATTGCGTGACTCAAAGAGCTCTAAGACAAAATCAATAAAGCTAGGACGAGGTGCCATTGGATATAACAATAAATTTTCATTGGTTAAATCCATTAAACGAATGCTCTTTTGTTGCTCTTTTGCCAATCGATGCTTGTTAGGAACCGCAACCACTAAACGCTCCTGTCTTAGTAATAATCGCCTAATAGAAGCGTCTTCAAATAAAAGCCTCCCAAAACCGACATCTATTTTGCCTTCTACTAAGCTTTGCTTTTGCTGCCAAGAGTTCAATTCATATAATTTAATCTCTATATTTGGATACACCTCTCTGAAGCGCGCAATCACTTTCGGCAATATGCCATACAGTATCGACGACACAAAACCTATCGATAATGTGTTGTCAAAGCTGCCTTTACGAAAGGTCATCGCCCGCAGATCATCTGATTTTTTTATTATCTGAAGCGCATGATCATAAAAAAAGTCGCCAGCTTCTGTAAGCTTTAAAGGGCGATTGTCCCTATCAATGAGCGTGACGCCGATCTCTTCTTCCAACTGTTTTATCTGACGGCTCAGTGGGGGCTGTGAAATAAACAAACGCTCTGCTGCCTTATTAAAACTTTTTTCCTCTGCTACCGCTACAAAATAGCGTAAATGTCTCAATTCCATTGAACATTATTCCTTGAGTGACCTATAAGCCTATCGATACCTAAAGAACATAACACGGTGAAGGTTGATTATCAAAATACCCAAAAGGTATCAATATCAGACCAAATAGGTCTTAGACATGTCGTTATCTAATAACTATAGTTCTTATTAAGCATAAGGAAGCATCATCTATTCAATAGGGACTGTCATGATTCGTTCAATTAATACTTTATTGGTACCAATACCTACTATAAGGGCTCATAAGCTCGCTTGTACCGTTATGAACGAACAAGTCTTGGTCTTGGTACACATTCAAACAGAAGATGGCTACGAAGGTTGGGGCGAAGCGACCACCATTGGCGGCCTAAGCTACGCAGAAGAAAGCCCTCATAGCATCAAAACTAATATCGATACCTACTTTACCCCTCTTTTATTAAAAGAGCAGCCGACTAGTCCAGCAAAAGCTATGCAGCTGCTAAGTCTTCATATCAATGGCAACCGCTTTGCAAAGTGTGCCATCGAAACTGCCCTACTCGACATTGAAGGTAAACGCCTAAACCTACCAGTAAGTGAGCTGATTGGTGGTCGTGTTCGTGACCGTATCGAAGTGGCTTGGACGCTTGCCAGCGGCAATACAGCGACCGATATCGCCGAAGCTAAGCGCATGATTGAGCAAAAGCGCCATCGCATTTTTAAATTAAAAATCGGTAGCAATCCGATTACTGATGATGTGGCCCACGTATTAGCCATAAAAGCAGCCTTGCCTAATTGCCGCATTACCGTTGATGTCAATCAGGCTTGGACAGAACTTGAGGCAATGCAAGGTATTAGCCTATTACAAGCTGGAGGCATTGATTTAATAGAACAACCTATATCAATGCGTAATAAAGCCGCTCTAAAACGTTTAACTGATCGCTTTGATGTGGCGATTATGGCGGATGAAATTGTCCAAGATCCTCAGAATGCCTTTCATTTAGCAGCAGATCATTATGCTGATGTCTTTGCGGTAAAAATTAATCAAGCAGGCGGATTGAGAGCAGCTTGTCTTATTGGACAAATGGCACATCTAGCAGGTATCGAGCTGTATGGCGGCACTATGCTTGAAGGGCCTATCGGTACGGTGGCCTCAGCTCATGTATTCTCAACCTATCCCAGTCTAAATTTTGACACCGAACTGTTTGGTCCGTTGTTATTAACCGAAGACGTTTTAGTACAGCCTCTTGATTATCAAGATTTTGGTTTAAATGTACCTACGGGCGCAGGTCTTGGTATCGAAGTAGATAGCGATAAAGTCTATCACTACGCCAAACAAGCAATCAATAATTCACTTAAATCATCGAAGCCGCAATTTGCCACTAATGCTCAAACTGAAATACTGTAACAGCTAAAAAAATTACCCGTCATCAAATATAAGGAAATAATTATGTTATATCACGTCAGAATGGATGTCTTAATCCCAACAGATATGGACGCCGACAAGGTCAACGAGCTTAAAGCCACCGAAAAAGCATTATCACAAAAGCTCCAAGAGCAAGGTAAATGGCGTCATATTTGGCGCATAGCCGGTCAGTATTCTAACTTCAGTATCTTTGATGTTGAGAGTAATGAAGAGCTACACGACATTATGATGTCATTACCGCTCTATCCGTACATGAAGGTTGAAGTGACACCATTGTTACGTCATCCATCATCTGTTCGTAGTGATGACAGCTAAAGCAAGCCAGTACAGCTGATATCAGAATCTATAAAAACTGAGTAAGAATACTCACTGTAATTACCCCTTAATAAAACAGTCCTCAACAAGGAGAGAGACATGGAACGCAGCCAAATTGAAGCATTAGCCACTCAGTTCATCAAAGGCAAAATCGACTTCCCTGAGCAAGTCAATCCACGCGTACAAGAGATTGTCTTGCGTATCGTGACCGACCTTATGCAAACCATTAACGACTTAAAAATCACTGCCGATGAATATTGGTCTGGCGTTGAGTTTATCGGTGATTTGGGCAAAGAAGCTGGTTTATTATCACCAGGCTTGGGTTTCGATCACTTCATGGATTTAATGATTGAAGAGGATTTAAAAGCAGCCGGTCTTGACGGTGGTACTGTACGTACTATTGAAGGTCCACTCTATGTCGCTGGTGCGCCAGAAGAAAAGGGCTTTGCGCGTCTCGATGATGGTAGCGAAGATGGTGAAGGCACTGTCTTATTTATGCAAGGTACGGTTTACGGCGAAGATGGCCAGCCACTGCCACATGCAAAAGTTGAAGCATGGCATGCCAATAGCTTGGGCAATTACTCTTTCTTTGATGAATCGCAGTCAGAATTTAATTTACGCCGAACCATTATCGCTGACGAAAACGGCAATTATGCCTTCCGCAGTATCGTACCGCTAGGTTACTCGGTACCACCAGAAGGAATGACGCAAAAAGTATTGGGCGCGCTGGGTCGTCATGGTCATCGCCCAGCTCATGTTCATTTTTTTGCCAGTGCTGACGGTCATCGCAAACTGACCACGCAGATTAACATCGATGGCGATGAGTACCTATGGGATGACTTTGCTTTTGCAAGCCGCGAAGGTTTGGTACCAGAGGTAACGATGGTCGAAGATGCGGACAAGCTAAAAGAAAAAGGTCTCGATAAACCATATGCCAGTATCGATTTCGACTTTCATTTAGTAAAAGATATCGACCAAAACGTCCAAGGCAGTGAAGTCGAACGTCGCCGTGCCCAAGGTTAATCGGGGCTTGTTATTGGATATTAGTAGTTTATAAATATGAAATCTCTACGTTTGGTACGTCCCAAGCTGCCGTATCAAGCGTAACACTGAATCTCATTTAACACCGTTATTATACAAGGAAGGCAGCCATGAGCCAGCGTATCAATCTAGTACCTGAAGGATCAGACATCACTATTGATGATTTTTTAGAAGAAAACAGCGAAAAAGGGATTTATCGCCTGCATCGTAGCGCCTTCACTAACGAAGAGTTGTTCGAGCTTGAGATGAAGTACATCTTCGAAAACAATTGGGTGTATTTGGCTCATGAGTCTCAAGTTCCTGATAACAACGACTACTACACCTCATACATTGGCCGTCAGCCCGTCATTCTTGCCCGCAATAAAGAAGGCGATTTGCACTGCATGATTAATTCATGCTCACACCGCGGCGCACAGCTCTGCCGTCATAAGAAAGGCAATAAAGCCACTTACACCTGCCCATTCCACGGTTGGACCTTTAACAACTCAGGCAAGCTGCTTAAAGTTAAAGACCCAAGACATGCAGGCTATCCAGAATGCTTCAATAAAGAAGGCTCACACGACTTAAAACAAGTGAAGATGGCTAATTATAAAGGCTTTATCTTTGCCAGCTTAAATGATGATGTTCAGCCAATCGGAGACTGGCTTGGTGGCTCTACCAAAATTCTTGACATGATTGTCAATCAATCGCCAGAAGGTCTAGAAGTGTTACGCGGCACCTCAACCTATACCTTTGATGGTAACTGGAAGCTGCAAGCTGAAAACGGTGCCGACGGCTATCACGTATCAGCCGTCCATTGGAACTACGCTGCGACAACTGCGCGCCGTAAAGAAGCTGAAGCTGTCAAAGAAGACAATATCAAAGCCATGAACGCTGGCAAATGGGGTCGACAAGGCGGTGGGTTTTATTCTTTTGAAAACGGTCACATGCTGTTATGGACACAGTGGGAAAACCCACAAGACCGTCCAAACTACGCTTATCGCGATGAGTATGTCGCCAGCTACGGTGAAGCCATGGCGGACTGGATGATTGAACGCTCACGTAACTTATGCCTATATCCAAACGTCTACATCATGGATCAGTTCGGCTCACAAATTCGTATGCTCCGCCCTATCGCGGTTGACAAAACTGAAGTTAGCATCTGGTGTATCGCACCAAAAGGCGAAAGCGATGAGTCACGTGCACGCCGTATCCGTCAGTATGAAGATTTCTTTAACGTTACTGGTATGGCAACCCCTGATGACTTAGAAGAGTTCCGCTCATGCCAAGAAGGTTATAACGGTATCAAGCTTGAATGGAATGATATGTGCCGAGGCTCCGAGCACTGGATTCAAGGTGCAGATGAAGGCGCGGCCGCTATTGACCTCAAACCTTTAATGAGTGGTGTTAAGACTGAAGATGAAGGACTATATACCGTCCAACATCGCTACTGGCATGAAGAGATGAAAAAAGCTCTAGAGCAAGAGCAGCAGCTACACGGTGTTAATAGCGACTGATACATTTTTATTATTACTCTGCTATTTATTGTAGAACTGACAAAAATATAAGGATATCAATCATGAAAAAAGCCACTGTTAACATTGAAGACATTAGACAGTTTTTATATCGTGAAGCGCGTTTATTGGATGAGAAAAAATGGGAAGAATGGCTTACTTATTACGATGAAGACTGCCCTTTCTGGATGCCAAGTTGGGATGATGATGGTCAGCTCATCAGCGACCCACAACGAGAAATCTCGCTGATTTATTATCCGGATCGCCGTGGTCTTGAAGATCGTATCTTCCGCATTGAGACTGAACGTTCATCAGCGACCATTCCTGATACGCGTACCACGCACAATTTATCGAATATTGAACTACTCGAAGACAATGACGGTATTGTATCGGTGCGTTTTAACTGGATCAACAAATCTTTTCGCTATCATGAGACCAATACCTATTGGGGTTACTCTCAGTACAAAATAGACATGACTCAAGACCAACCAAAAATTTTGGATAAGTATGTGGTCTTAAAAGACGACTATGTGCATCAAATTATGGATGTTTATCACGTCTAAACATTATTCACTCATTATTTAGCCACTAGCTTTTAATTAATACGTGTTGAAAAGGGATATTTCTCATGGAATATAATATTGCTCTACAGTTCGAAGACGGCGTCACAGGATTCATCAAATGTGAAGCCGACGAAACGGTCGCCGAAGCAGCGTATCGTCAAAAATTTAATATCCCTGTGGATTGCCTTGATGGTGCTTGCGGTACTTGCCGTTGCCATTGTGAATCTGGCAGCTATGACATGCACCCTGATATGTATATCGAAGATGCACTGACAGAAGCTGAAGCCGATGAAGGTTATGTTCTCACCTGTCAGATGATTCCTGAAAGCGACTGCGTGATCAAAGTGCCAAGTTCTTCTGAAGCCTGTAAAGTCGGCAAGTCTGTATTCAAAGGCAAACTACAACAGCTGAATGTGCTGTCAGAATCCACTATTCATTTTGGTGTAGATATTGATAATCCCGAGGCTTTGGTCTTTCTTCCGGGACAATACGTCAACATTAACATTCCTAACTCTGACGAAACGCGCTCTTACTCGTTCAGCTCTGTGCCCAATGCCAAGCAGGCTGAGTTCGTCGTTCGTAATATTCCTAACGGTAAGATGAGTACTTTTTTATCTGACATCGCTCAGATTGGCCAAGATATTGATTTCGAAGGCCCATTTGGTAGCTTTTACCTGCGCCCTCTAATCCGCCCGACCCTATTTCTAGCAGGTGGTACTGGTATCGCACCTTTTTTATCGATGCTAAAAAGCTTAGAAGTGTCTGGTGCTCATCATCCTGTCAGGATGGTCTACGGCGTCACCAACGACTTTGATCTGATAGAAGTTGAGAAACTAGAAGAAGTCAAACAAAACCACCCTTGGTTTGACTACCGCACCTGTGTCGCCGCTGAAGACAGTAATCATGAGCGTAAAGGCTATGTTACCAGTCATGTTGATAATGAGTGGCTGAACGATGGTGACGTCGATGTCTACTTGTGTGGTCCGTTAGGGATGGTGGATGCGGTGAGTAATTGGTTAGACAGCAACAATCTAAAACCAAGTAATTTTTACTATGAAAAATTCACGCCCAGTGAACAATAACGTAGCCTAGCCGTATTACTCTACTAGCAAAGCATGAGCAAGATTTTTAGGAGACCGTCATGAGTAAAAGATTTGATAATAAAGTATGTATCGTTACTGGTGCCGCTCAAGGCATCGGACGCGGAGTCGCATTACGCTTAGCAAGTGAGGGCGGAAAAATCGTCATGGCAGACTTTTCTCCATTAGTAGAAGAGGTGCTGGCTGAAATCATCGCTGATGGCGGAGAAGCCGTTACCATTCAAGCTGACCTTGAAACCCATCAAGGTGCTAAAGAGGCTATTGATAAGGCACTTGATAGCTATGGGCGTATCGATATATTGGTCAACAATGTCGGCGGCGCAATATGGATGAAACCTTTTACCAGCTTCTCTGAAGCAGAAATCCAAAAGGAAATCAGCCGCTCATTATTTCCAACATTATGGTGTTGTCATGCTGTTTTACCAACCATGGTCAAACAGCAATCAGGCACTATTGTTAATGTGTCCTCTATCGCTACTCGCGGTATTAACCGCATACCCTATTCGACAGCGAAAGGCGGCGTGAACGCCATGACCGCATCGCTCGCTTTTGAGTATGCAAACGATGGTATACGCGTGAATGCTGTGGCAACTGGCGGTACTGAAGCGCCGCCCAGAAAGATTCCACGTAACGCCAAACCATTAACTGATGATGAAAAATCATGGATGAATGCGGTGGTTGATCAGACCATTGATCGCACCTTTATGAAACGCTACGGCACGATTGATGAGCAAGTCAATGCCATCTTGTTTTTAGCATCCGATGAGTCTTCTTATATTACTGGTAGTACCATTCCTGTGGGCGGTGGCGACGAAGGCTAATAATAAATCTGCCAATTAGTAGCATGCATCTTAATTTGCAACCCCGTAACGAATGCTAATTTGCAAGGAAGCAATATGGCCTCTGTAATCCAAACCTTAAAAAACGACTGGTCGCTCTCCTCATCGGTTGCAGGATTCTTAGCGGTTCTTATTTCCTATGCTGGTCCTTTGATTATTTTTTTTCAGGCCGCACAAGCCGCACGAGTATCGGATGCCATGATGGCGTCTTGGATTTGGGGTGTCTCCATCGGTGCTGCCATTCCTGGTATTTATTTATCCATTAAATATAAAACACCGGTTATTACAGCATGGTCCGCCCCTGGTACCGCTTTACTAGTTACCCTATTTCCACAGATGAGTATTAATGAAGCTGTTGCCGGTTATATCATCTCAGCGATTGTCATATTTATTGTTGGGGCAACAGGTTACTTCGACAAAATATTAAAATGGATTCCTAACGGTATTGCCGCTGGCATGATGGCAGGGATTTTATTTCAGTTCGGCTTAGAATTATTTAAAGCCACTGATAGTATGCCATTTATCGTCTTTAGCATGCTCGGTTGCTACTTATTGGCTAAACGCTTTTCACCGCGCTATACGATGATCTGGGTATTGATATGCGGTGTTATCTTAAGCGTCTTACTTGGCAAAATGAACCCTGTCCATTTCGATTTAGCCGTTACCATACCTACTTTTATTGCACCTGAATGGTCGTGGAACTCAACGTTTAACCTCGCTATACCCCTTATTCTTGTGAGCTTAACAGGACAGTTTTTACCGGGAATGGCTATTTTAAATCTTAGCGGTTATAACACGCCAGCCAAACCCATTGTCGCCATCTCTAGTCTCTCGTCGTTAGCAGTCGCCTGCGTTGGTGGTATTACCATTGTGCTTGCTGCCATCACTGCGGCGCTTTGTACTGGTAAAGATGCTCATGAGGTAAAAGAGAAACGCTATATTGCAGGCGTCGCCAATGGCATCTTCTATTTATTTGGCGGTTTATTTGCTGGCAGTATCGTGATGGTATTTAGCTTGCTTCCAAAAGAGCTTGTCGCGGCACTGGCCGGCCTTGCATTAATCGGTGCCATTTCTGCCAATATCACCATTGCTATGAAAAATGATGAGCAAAGAGACTCTGCATTGATTACATTTTTAGCGACAGCATCGGGTATGAGCTTTTTGGGATTAAGCTCTGTGTTTTGGGGCATTCTTATTGGCATGATTGCTCACTATATTCTGACCAAAAAACGCCTACTACCAACATCATCTATCTCATTAACGACCTCTAATAATGAAGCCAATTAAGAGCAAGTCTCTTACGAAAAAAATTAAGTAGTGTCAGAGCAATGAGTCCAACCCATGTACCACTTATTAATTCTAAAGACACTACCTCATATGACTTTTTATAGGATATAAACATGATTAACAAAGCAGATAAAAGTATCTCTGACGTACTTAGTCAAATCAAAGATGGCGCCACCATCATGATTGGTGGCTTTGGCACAGCAGGTCAACCAGCTGAACTCATTGATGGACTTATTAATTTAGGCGTAAAGGATTTGGTCATCATTAATAATAATGCCGGTAACGGCGACCATGGCCTTGCCAAGCTCTTAAAAACGGGTGCTGTGCGTAAAATCATTTGCTCTTTCCCGCGTCAATCGGATTCTTGGGTATTTGATGAGCTTTATCATGCTGGCAAGATTGAGCTGGAGCTAGTACCACAAGGGAATTTGGCTTGCCGTATTCAAGCAGCAGGTATGGGACTCGGTGCGGTATATACGCCCACAGGCTTTAGTACTTTACTCGCAGAAGGTAAAGAGACTCGAGAAATCGATGGTAAAGACTATGTTCTTGAATATCCGATCAAGGCTGATTTTGCTTTAATCAAAGCTTCTAGAGGCGATCGTTGGGGCAACTTGGTGTACCGCAAGTCTGCCCGTAACTTCGGCCCAATCATGGCAATGGCGGCTGATATTACTATCGCCCAAGTCTCCGAAACGGTTGAGCTTGGCGCGCTTGATCCTGAGCACATTATTACACCGGGTATTTTTGTGCAGCATGTGGTGCAAATTCAGCCTGCTAGCACTGAAGCTGCTAGCGCTTAACTTTCTAGCACAGCTACTACAGCCACCGCTTAATACTGCCAACTATAAGGAGCGTCATCATGAGCCATACTTCCTACACCGTTTTGACCCGCGATCAAATCGCCGAGCGTGCTGCACAAGATATTCCAGATGGTGCCTATGTCAATTTAGGCATCGGACTACCGACCAAAATTGCCCAATACCTACCGGATGATAAAGATGTATTTTTGCATTCAGAAAACGGCTTATTAGCTTTTGGGCCACCACCTGCCAAAGGTGAAGAGGATCCCGAGCTGATTAATGCCGGAAAAGAGTACGTCACAATGCTCGATGGCGGCAGCTTCTTTCATCATGGCGACTCTTTTGCCATGATGCGCGGTGGTCATCTTGATATCTGCGTACTAGGTGCATTTCAAGTGGCTGAAAATGGTGATCTAGCCAATTGGAGCACCGGTGCGACAGATGCAATACCGGCTGTTGGCGGCGCTATGGATTTAGCCGTCGGTGCCAAAAAAGTCTTTGTCATGACCAATCACACCACCAAGACTGGCGACCCTAAAATCGTTAGCAAGCTTACCTACCCTGTGACTGGCAAAAACTGTGTTGATCGTATTTATACTGACTTATGTGTCATTGATGTCACTGATAAAGGTTTAGCCGTCACTGAAATGGTCGATGGCTTAAGCTTTGCGGACTTACAAGCATTGACGGGTGCGACGCTAATTGATGCTACAAATTCAAAATAATAAAAAGGACAAGGATGATGACTGATTCAATCACTGGTTTAAATGATGCTTATATTATCGATGCCATTCGCACCCCTTTTGGACGCTACGGCGGCGCTCTAGCACAGATACGCGCTGACGATTTGGGAGCTATCCCTATCAAGGCGTTAATGGAACGTAATACCAATGTCGATTGGGTGCAAGTAGATGACGTTATTTACGGCTGTGCTAATCAGAGCGGTGAAGACAATCGCAACGTCGGGCGTATGTCATCGTTACTAGCTGGCTTACCTTATCAAGTGCCTGCCACCACCGTGAATCGCTTATGCGGCTCTTCAATGGATGCGTTAGCGATAGCGGCACGCGCTATCAAAGCCGGTGAAGCTCATCTAATTATTGCAGGTGGCGTTGAGAGCATGAGCCGTGCGCCATTAGTAATGGGCAAGTCAGATCAAGCGTTTGGTCGTAGTCAAAAGCTAGAAGATACCACTATGGGCTGGCGCTTTATCAATCCAAAGCTTGATGAGCTATATGGCACGGAAACGATGCCGCAAACCGCTGAAAATGTCGCAGAGCAATTCAATATCAATCGCGCTGACCAAGATGCTTTTGCCCTACGTAGTCAACAACGGACCGCAGCGGCGCAAAAGGCAGGGTTTTTCAAAGATGAGATTACTCCAGTCAGCATCCCGCAACGCAAAGGCGAGCCTATCACTGTCGATACCGATGAACACCCTCGCGCTGATACCACGCTTGAGAAGTTGACCAAACTGCGCCCTATCGTCATCTCAGATGGCACCGTGACGGCTGGCAATGCGTCAGGTATCAATGATGGCGCAGCGGCTTTTTTAGTGGCATCAGAGCAAGCGGTGAAAAAGTTCAATCTAAAACCGCGTGCACGTATTGTGGCCTCAACTACGGTAGGCGTTGAGCCACGTATTATGGGCTTTGCTCCAGCACCAGCGATAAAAAAACTACTGGTAAAAACTGGACTGTCACTTGATGAGATGGATGTCATTGAATTAAACGAAGCCTTTGCCGCTCAAGCTCTCGCTTGTACGCGTGACTTAGGGTTAGCTGATGACAGCGCGCGCGTCAACCCTAATGGTGGTGCCATTGCCCTTGGTCATCCACTCGGTGCCTCAGGCGCACGTTTAATTTTAACAGCACTCAATCAACTTGAGAAAACTGATAAGCGTTATGCTATTTGCTCGATGTGTATTGGGGTTGGACAAGGCATTGCGATGATTATTGAACGGGTTGTCAACGATTAGATAGTGCTATTCATAAATATCGCTCAAACCACCCACCATTACTACTGCAATGACATTACCATGATTAAAAAGGATAATAATGATGCCCATATTTGACAACAAAGACGTTGCCCTAAACTATGCCACTTTTGGCGATAGCAGCAATCCTGCTCTGATATTTTCTAACTCTTTGGGCACTAGCTATCATATGTGGCAGCCGCAAATCGATGCCTTACAAAACGATTACTTTATTATCTGCTACGATACCCGTGGCCATGGTAAATCTTCCGCACCAAAAGGCCCTTATCGTTTAGATCAGCTTGGACAAGATGTGATTGATTTGCTTGATTATCTGAATATTGATAAAGCGTTTCTTTGTGGCATCTCTATGGGCGGCATGACTGGTCAATGGTTAGCTATCAATTACCCTGACCGCTTCCATCACTTAATGCTTTGCAATACCGCCGCGAAGATTGGCAATGAGGATGCTTGGGTAGATCGGGCAAAATTGGTACGTGAGAAAGGATTAGAACCTATTGCATCGACAGCTGCTTCGCGTTGGTTTACAGCAAGTTTTATCGATGATTATCCAGATGTAGTTAAAGCATTATCTGACGCTCTCGTAGCTGGCAGTAGCGAGGGTTATGCCAGCTGCTGCGAGGCATTATCTGACGCTGATACACGTGAACAGCTAAAAGATATCCGCGTGCCAGTTACGGTGGTTGCAGGTACTGAAGACCCTGTGACCACAGTTGCGGATGGTCAATACATGGTTGATCATATCCCAAATGCAACACTCACGACCATTAATGCCTCACATATCTCAAATATTGAACAGCCTGACGTGTTCAATCAATTAATCAAACAATATTTTCATGACTAATAGAGTTACGGATACCATCAGATTTTTTAGTAATAAAAAAATAGTCTAACAATTAAGAGTTTAAATCTTTCATTTGGTTTAAGAAAAGCACCTGCATATCTAAAGGATATGTAGGTGCTTTTCTCTTTTACCACATGTCACCGCCCTTTATTAAGTTACGTCAAAATCTATACCTTATAGGTATAAATTAATACTCAGATGGTTTTTGACTTTCTTGATAGAAAACAATAGCTTAATAAAGACTTATAGGGATATTACCCACGGAGAAAAAAGAATGGACTCACCTACTTTAAACATCAATAGAGTTATTGATGAAGCCAAATTTGCACCTTTTCACTGGAAAGTCTTATTTTGGTGTTTATTGATTATTATCTTTGATGGCTATGATCTTATTATTTATGGTGTAGCATTGCCCCTACTCATGGAGGAATGGTCATTAACCGCAGTACAAGCAGGTTTTCTTGCCAGTGCTGCACTTTTTGGCATGATGTTTGGCGCCATGATTTTTGGAACACTCTCAGACAAGATTGGACGCAAAAAAACCATTATGATTTGCGTCGGCTTGTTCAGTAGCTTTACTTTTCTTGGTGCTTTTGCTGGTGGTCCAATACAGTTCGCCACTTTGCGCTTTATTGCAGGCCTAGGTATCGGTGGTGTTATGCCTATCTGCGTGGCTTTAACCTCCGAATATGCACCAAAACGTATTCGCAGTACTTTAGTTGCTATAATGTTTAGTGGTTATGCCATTGGAGGCATGGCATCGGCATTATTAGGCTCGTTTTTGGTGGTAGATTTTGGCTGGGAGATTATGTTTTATATCGCTGGCATTCCAATGCTACTTTTACCAATCATTTGGAAAATGTTGCCTGAATCTTTGATGTATTTGGTAAAAGAGAAGCGAGATAAAGAAGCCAAAATTATTGTTAAAAAATTGGCACCGCAAGAAACGATTACCACTTCTACCAGTTTGCTATTGGACGAGCCGACCAAAGGCGATGATGCACCAATTAAAGCCTTATTTCTGAAAAACCGTGGTTTCACTACTATCATGTTTTGGCTCGCTTTCTTTATGTGCTTACTGATGGTGTATGCCCTTGCTAGTTGGTTGCCAAAACTAATGATTCAGGCAGGTTACTCACTAGGTGCAAGCATGCTGTTCTTATTTGCACTCAATATTGGTGGCATGGTGGGAGCTATCGGCGGCGGCATACTGGCTGATAAATTTCATCTTAAACCTGTCTTAGCCATCATGTTTGCCCTAGGCGCTGCGGCGTTGATACTGCTTGGCTATAACAGCCCTCAGCTAGTACTATATACTCTGATCGCGATTGCAGGCGCTACGACTATCGGCTCACAGATACTACTCTACACCTTTGTCGCACAGTATTATCCGACGAGTGTACGGACAACAGCTATGGGCTGGGCATCAGGTATTGGTCGTATTGGTGCTATCGTAGGTCCTATCTTAACTGGCGCGTTACTTACACTAGAGCTAAGCCACCAGACGAACTTTTTGTTTATCGCGATACCAGGATTAATTGCAGCCACTGCTATTTTCCTTGTGAATTTAAGCGCAGCAGTGGATGGCAAAACAAGCAAGGTACAACCAGTAACTTTAGATACGCCTATAGCAACCTAAATCTGACTAAACTCTATTTTTATTTAAGCATTTTTATATTACACCTATATAGCTTTTAGCGTACTCACGATGTGGGTGCGTCTTTTTGACAATTTGAATAAAAGCTTAGCTCTTTATCTTTAAACCTTATGTGAGAGATATTATGTACAATTACTTTTTAAAATTATTCTTTTAAGGCGTAATGAACGATTTTTACGCCAGACTGTGACAGTACTGCACAAAATTTGCTACCATAACCTTTTTAAACACTATAATTTTGGATCTAGGCAATTTCACTTAGGTACTTAGGTAATACAGACATGGCCAAAAACGCCCTACAAGAACAACTCTTAAAAGCTGGATTGGTGGATAGCAAAAAAGCCAAAAAAATCAGCAAACAGTCACAGCATGCCAAGCGCACAGGTGACGCATCAAATCTTGAAGCCAAAAAAGCCTTGGCAGACGCTCAAGCCAAAAAAATAGAAAAAGACCAAAAGCTCAATCAAGAAAAACAGCAGATTTTAGAAGAAAAAACGCTAAGAGCCAACGTTATCCAAATGATTAGGCAACATCAAATCACAGAAACGCAGGGTGACATCACTTATCAGTTTGTTGATAATGGCAAAATTAAAAAGATTTATATCTCCCAAAAGCTCTATGATCAAATCGTAGCAGGTCATGTGGTGATTGCACGCTTAGAAGACGATTATGCGCTGCTTCCTCGTCCACTAGCTGATCGTATCAACGCCAAGCTCGAAGGTTTCATTGTGGTGTCGAATGACAAGTCAGAGGTCGAGCTGGCAGAAGATGACCCTTATGCCGCTTATGTTATTCCAGATGATTTGATGTGGTAATCTACTAAACATTAACCAAAATCCCCTGTATAAGATATCTATATAGGGGTTTTTTTGACAGTGCAATAAAAACAGTAATTACAATGGTAGCAAAACGTGCTTACTCTTCTGATAAGCAGACAAGCCATCAGCACCCAATTCGCGACCAATGCCACTTTGCTTAAACCCGCCCCAACCTGCTTCAGGTACTACAATTTGCTGCTCGTTAACCCAAATATGACCAGCTTGAATTTGTAACGCCATCTCTAACGCTGCAGTCTCATTAGCACTGACAATAGTCGCTGCCAAGGCATACTTACTATCATTGGCAAGTTCAATCGCCTGTGCATCGTCTGCAAAGGTAGTACTGACCAATACTGGTCCAAATACTTCTTCTGTCCATAACTGACTGCTTACTGGCACATTCGTATAAATAGTCGGCGTTGCAAAATATCCTTGACGGTCTAGTATCTCGCCACCTGTTAGGCAAATAAGATTTTCACCAACCGCGATATCGATATACTTTTCGACTTGCGCAAGTTGTTGCGCGCTAACCAATGGACCCATTTGCGTATCGACAGCAAAACCATCGCCTATTTTTAAACTTTCTGTTTTTGTTTTCAGTGCGTCAAATAACGACTGGGCAATGTCTTGATGGACAAGCAGCCTTGAGGTTGCAGAACAAATCTGACCGGCGTTGGTAAAGATACCGCCGATGATTAAATTACAAGCATAATCAATATCAGCATCTGCGCGCACTACGATAGCGGACTTACCACCAAGCTCTAGACTGATATCCTTGACACCTGTTGCTGCTTGGCGCATTACTTTTTCACCGACGATATTACTACCGGTAAAAGATACTTTATCAATCAGCGGATGACTGCTCATCGCTGCGCCCACTTCTGCTGCGCCCGGTAGGATATTGACCACCCCTTTTGGCAGCCCAATAGCCGACAATATATTGCCCAGCATCAACTCTGGTAATAGTGTCACCTCTGATGGTTTGAGAATAACAGTACAACCTGCCGCCAATGCTGGTGCTAATTTCCAAGCAGTAGTGACCATCGGGAAGTTCCAAGGCACGATAAGAGCGCAAATACCAACAGGTGCGTAGGTTTTTAATAAGCGTATACCTGTCTCGTTGGTGGTGACCTTAGACCAAGTCGTCTGCTCGGTGATAAGATTGGCATAATAGCGATAACAATCAATGGCGTCGCTCACGTCTATTTTCGCCTCTGCAATCGGCTTACCATTATTCAATACCGACAACGCAACCAGCTTCTCAAACTGCTGCGCCATCGTATCTGCAATCGCCTGCAGATAACGCGCGCGCTCATTGACGCTGGTTTGCGACCAAGTTGCATAAGCGCGTGATGCGGCATAAGCGGCGCTGTCTACCTGTGCGCTACGACACAAGCGAGTTTTTGCAATGACTTCGCCGGAGTTTGGATCATATAAAGCATGTTCACCTACCGAATCAGATGCTGCAATCGTGACCCAATCACCCTCTATGTAGGCGGCATTTAACCTAACTTCATTTTTCATGCTTTGCTGAGCGGCGGCTCTCGTTAAGGATAAAGAATTTGTTATTTCCATGATGACTAGTTGCCTTATATTGTTTAATAAAGTTGTCTTTACGCTAACTGTTCACTGATTTTTTAATGCCAAAATGAGGCGTTGCAATCACGACTAATACAATAGATGCGCCACCGACGTAATGACCACCAAGCTAATCAGCGTCCGCAAGATAAAAATCATAAACAGCTCTAAGACGTTCAGCTTGATGTTTGATTTCAATATCAGCGCGCCTACCTCAGACATATAGATAATCTGGGTAATAGAAGCTGCACCAACGATAAAACGCGTCATTTCACTCTCGATACTTTTACCAACCAAGGCTGGCAAGTACATATCGGCAAAGCCCATAATCATCGCAGGCGCGGCCTCTGCTGCCTCTGGAATTTGCAATAATTCAAGTAATGGCACGAGCGGCGCAGAGAGCCAATTAAATACCGGCGTGTATTCTGCCAAACCAAGACCAATGACGCCAATAGCAAAAATTACTGGAATTAAGCCAAAATAAATATCAAATAAGTTCTTTAGGCTATGCTTAAACACTTTCCCTAAGCTTGGCATAGAATGCGCGCGCGTGACGGCACGATTGATCGCCCATTGGTAAGTAGAATACTCAGTAGGAATTTCTTCATCGAGCATACTTTTGCCAGAATGATAAGTGTCAGGTTTTAATGACAGCGGCGGTATACGCGGCATAATAATCGCGGCGATAAAACCAGTTGCAGCAATGGTCAGATAAAAGAAAACAAAGTTGTTATCGACGCCGATGGTTTTGGCAACGACATAGGTAAAGGCGATGGACGTCACCGAAAAGGTGGTGGCAATAATTGCCGCTTCACGCTGACTATAGTAGCTTTTATCATACTCTTGCATGGTCACCAGCAGACCAATAGAGGCGGCGCCAAACCAAGAGGACATGGCATCGACCGCAGAGCGACCCGGCAATCTAAATAATTTAACGAACACTTTACTAGATAAAGTACCCAAAAACTCCATTAAACCGAAATCAGTCAGAAATGGTAAGGATAAAATGGCAAAAAAGAACAAAGGAATAAGGATAGGAATCAGGTCTTCAAAAATCACGCCGCCGGTATTACGATTGATGATAAATTCAGGGCCGACTTGTAAATAAATCATCCACGCAAACAGTACGCCCAAAAAGCGGGCAGCAAGCCAAAACCAGTCGACATCAAAAAGCTTTACCCACATGGAGCCTGCGGGCAGATTGGGTCTTAAAACCTTAACAGCCAGCGCCCCGATAAAGGAAGCCGTTACAATCGCTAATACCGCGTAAACCACATAACTGCCCAGCACTGCTTGCAAGGTATCGGTTAATACGCCCAATAAAATGGTTACTTTGCCATCCCACTGAAAGGGAATAATAAACAGCGCAATACCCAGTGCTGAAAATAGCAAAAACTTCCACATGGAGGCGCGCCAATGTAGTCCTTCTGGTGTGCCTGAAACAATGATATTGTTGCCTAAGATTGGCTGCTGGGATTTATCGATATAGTTCGTCATTCAATCCTCCTTGATAGGCGTCGAGCGCAAATTTTTTCTTTCGCGGCTCACTCTGTCCATAGATTGAGCGCATTGCGCAAATAGTTAGATAACGTTTTATAAGTTATTTTTAGTAGCAATTATGCTTTAGCTAAAGCAGGTAAAACCTTTACCCATTTCAAGAAGAAATGCATCAGCTTCATCGACTTCATAAATAATTGGTTGTTTGCCTTTGATGTCTTCTTTTAATGCCTCGATCAGCTGCTGCTTATCTGTGATTCGACGATAACCGGCGCCAAATCCTGCGGCTAACCGCTCAAAGTTCGGGGTTTTAATATTGACCCCAATCAATGGCAAGCCGCCCTCTTGCATATAGCGGCGAATCTCGCCATAGCCTTGGTTGTTCCATAACAGCACAATTAATGGCAGCTCAAGCTCGGCGGCACAGATTAGCTCGGCAATAGTAAACTGAATGCCGCCATCACCCATCAGGCTAATAACGGGCGCTTTTGAGCCAATCATGGCACCAATCGCGGCGGGCAAACCATAACCTAAGGTGCCAAAGCCCGTCGATGAGTTAAACCATCGACGCGTAGCTAAAGCTTCAAAGCCAAGATTGCCGCTATAAACAGGCTGGGTTGAATCGCCAACGAAGATAACGTCCTCCACCTCATCTCGAATCAGCTGTAGCAGCGCGTTTTGACCAGCAAAATCTGGCGTCATTTCTTCTATCAACGCTTGCTTTACCTTTGCTACTCGCGGTGCTGCTTGATGATGCAGCGGTTGATTTTCTAAGCGCGTACATAGACCACTAATGGCCATTTGCGCATCCGACAATAGCGCAATATCCGCTCTAAACGGACGCTGTAATTGCTGAGCGTCACAGTCGATACGAATCAACGTGCCATTGATTTTGAACCCACCATTAAAAAAAACATCATAATCAGTCTCACCAAGCTCCGTACCTATCGCCAATACTAAGTCGGCCTCGCTAATGACGGCGCGACCAGCGGCCAATGATTGATTGCTACCCAAACTCAGCGGATGCGCAGGCGGCAGTAAACCTTTGGCATTGATGGTCAAAAATGTTGGCGCATCGATAAGTTCTGCCAGTTTTTGTGCGTCATGATTAACATCAGCGCAGCCACCACCGTAAAGCAAGACTGGATTTTTTGCCGTTTTTAAGGTTTCAACAATCAAATCTAATTGCGCAGGATGAGGTAGCGGTTTGTTTGCTTGTAATGGCGCCAAAATATTATTAGTAGATTGGCTGTTTAGAGAAGTGTCTAGCTTATCTAGCTTATTTAGTTTAGGCGGCTTGGCGACATGGCTGGCATCAGCGGTAATCACATCAATGGGCAGCTGGATATGCACCGGTCCCGGACGCGCGCCATTAAATAACGCAAAAGCTTCAGCGATGACTTTGGGTAGTGACTCAGGTTGCCAAATGGTTTTACTCATAAGCGCAACCTTACTGATCATACCTTGCTGATCGTGCAGCTCATGTAAGTGCCCTTCACCGCTGCCGGTATGCTGCACTTTATTGACACTAGATATCACCAGCATTGGTATAGAATCCGCCAATGCTTGCGCCATCGCCGTCATAATATTGGTCATGCCGGGACCAGTGATGATAAAACAAACCCCCACTTTGCCAGACGCGCGGTAATAACCATCGGCCATAAAGCCAGCACCTTGCTCGTGACGTGGCGTCACGTGGCGAATATTGGTATTCGGCAGGCCACGATATAGCTCGACCGTATGCACGCCCGGAATACCAAATACCGTCTCCACCCCGTAATATTCTAACCACTGGACAAGTAGCTCACCGCAAGTCAAAGATGAGGCAGTTGGCGCGGAATTTGGCAATAAAGAAGGCGTTTGCAGAGAGTGCGTCATGAGTTAATCATCCTAAAAAATTCAATAGCAATTAAATAAGTCGTTCAGTATCAAATCCAAGCTAAACCCAAACTGCCCTTTAATTCCTTATAAAAGGCAGTTTAAGTGTATAAATTGTGCTTAATAAATGGCTTTGACCTTATCGTCATAGCGCACACCCGGTAGGATACATAGCATCTCAAATAGCAGGTTCGCAGCTAGTACCGAGGTGTTACCAAACGGGTCATACGGCGGTGACACTTCTACTAAATCGCCACCAACTACGTCAAGTCCGCGCATACCGCGAATGATTTCGATACCTTGCGTTGACGTTAGGCCGCCAATTTCAGCCGTGCCCGTACCGGGTGCAAACGCCGGATCGATGCCATCGATATCGAAACTTAAATAGACAGGGCCGTCGCCTAATTTTTCGCGCACTTCTGCCATGAGTGGTGTCAATGATTTATACCAGCACTCCTCAGCAGGCACGACGCGAAAGCCTTGCTCGGTTGACCAATCAAACTCTTCGGCGCTATAACCCGTGCCACGCAGACCAATCTGAACGACGCGATTGCCATCGATAAGGTTCTCTTCGACAGCTCGGCGGAACGGCGTACCATGGGCGATTTGCTCGCCAAACATCTCATCATTAATATCGGCATGGGCATCGATATGTACCATCCCAACAGGGCCATATTTTTTGGCGAGCGCGCGCAAAATAGGCAAGGCAATCGTATGATCGCCGCCTAATGTCAAAGGAATAGCGCCATGACTGAGAATCTTATCGGTATAGAATTTCTCAATAATATCGACGCTTTTTAGTAGGTTAAAAGTATTGATAGGCACGTCGCCGATGTCAGCGACTTGTAAAGATTCAAAAGGCGCGGCACGAGTGGCGACATTATAAGGGCGAATCATGCGTGATTCATCGCGAATCTGTCTCGGACCCAATCTTGCACCGCTACGGTTTGAGGCGCCAATATCTAAAGGCACCCCAACGAATGCTACATCTAGCCCTTCAGCATCGGCTTGGGTTGGTAGGCGCATCATAGAAGCGAAGCCGCCAAATCTTGGCATGTCGTTGCCACTTAGTGGTTGGTTAAATTTCATCACTTACATCCTTGTATCGATTGGTCAAAACAGACAATTTGTCTATATTACTTTTTATCTATATTACTTTTTGTCTATGCCGTTTTTTCTATAGCTCTGACAATACCTAAATATCAGAGGCGAGACCATGGTAAAATTCAGAAGTAAACTTCTGGTTTTTCGTAGTAACTTTGATTTATTCGTTATTTGTAGAAGTTTTATAAAAAATCTGGTTAAGACAGATTAAGATAATAGATATGGGAACATGACCTTTAATGCTAGATGAATTGATAAAAATTGATATCAAGACCTTGCGCAGCTTTATGGCCATCGTAGAATGCCAAGGCGTGACCGCCGCGCAGTCACGCTTAAATGTCACCCCGTCTGTCATCAGCGGTCATTTAACCCATTTAGAAGATCGTTTGGGTATGACGCTTTGTCATCGCGGGCGCGCGGGTTTTAAGCTCACCGAAGACGGCGCAGCAGTTTACGAGGCGTGCTTAAGCTTTAATGAGGCAGTGGCCAGCTTTCAACATCAACTACACTATATTCGGCAGCTAGATTCAGTACGCGGCGGTCATATTCGATTATGTCTTATCGATCAGATGCCAACGATTTTTTATGATGTCTTGCGTCAGTGCTTAGCTGCGAGCTATCGCGACAATCCACTTATTCACTTTTCTATCGATGTGCAAAGCCCTGAGAGTATGCTTGATAAGTTACTTAGCAATGAAAGTGACATTGGCGTGGGATATTTTGGCAGCTTCCCGCCCCTACTAACCTTCCAGCCAGCATTTATCGAAAAGCAAGTCGTCTGCTGCGGCCGTGAGCATCAGTTATTTGATAAGTCAGCTGGTTTAACCTTTGAGGATTTGGAACAAAATTATCCATGGATAAAACGAGGCTATGTTACCGATTTGAGCATCAATCATGTCCGCCCAAAAACGTTAAGCGCCACCACTTACCATATGGAGGCGACTGCACAGTTAATTTTGGCGGGTCATCATGTCGGCTACTTGCCCAATGATTTGGCCAAGCGCTATGAAGAAAAAGGAATGATGAAAATACTGTTGCCCAATGAGGCAAGCTACGAGGTCAAGCATCATTGGGCCTATCGAGAAAACCTGCATAAGCATGTCGCTGATTTTTTGCAGCAAATGACTGGGCTTTTATAGAGTGATAAGCATTTAATGGATAATAATAAAGGATAACGATAAACAGTCATGGCAAAAAATAACGATAAACAGCTACCCTGCTTTTGGTAGCTCTTCACGTTTTAAACCAATCGTTCTAAGTTTGCCTTTATCATCGACTTCTTTGATGACCAGTGACCATTCATCATTAATCGCCACTGTATCGCCCGATACCGGCGCCATATCTAGGTTACCTTTGACGTATTCAGCAACCGTTTGCTGCCACATATTTTTTTCATTATCTTCTGGCTTGGATCTTAGCTTATCGACCAAAGACTCAGAAGTCATAACACCGGTAAAAAATGGCAAGTCGCCCAGTTTAACGCTCGGTGATAGGAGCCAATCGCCATAAAAATCATCGATAGCTTTGCGGTCTAAGGTGGTGTCATTAAAAATCCGCGCAATTTGGCTGGCATGATTGCCGCGCATCGCATACCAAACGCTATCACCAAATTTTAGCTTAGTGTCTTCGTCGACAATGACAATCTGCTGACCGCGTACCAAGGCAAACACACTAATTTCATCAGGGTTAACGTGGTTAGAAATGCTTTTTGGATGACGTCCAATCGCAAACGCCCCAGACTTTACTTGAAACTGATATAAAGTAATACTTGCCTTGTCCGATACCCAAACCTCATGCTTCTCTTCGGGGTCTTTGTTATTGGGAATGCGTACTTTAAATAAATCCGCCATAAAGGGAATGGTTGTGCCTTGCAAAATCAAGGATAAAACCACCACGCCAAAGGCAATATCAAACAGCATAAAGGCGCCGTCAATACCCGCCATTACGGGCAAAATAGCAAGGGTAATCGGTACGGCACCGCGCAAGCCAACCCAAGAAATAAAACCGATTTCTCGGTCTTTAAACTTAAAGGGTTTTACGCTGCTGTAAACGGCGATAGGACGAGCAATTAAAATCATAAAGGCGGCAATCGCAACCGAGTAATACCAAACATTAATGACGTTTGATGGCGTCACCAACAGACCCAGGACCACAAATAAGACTGCTTGCGATAGCCACGCAAAGCTGTCCATCACGCGCATGACATGCTCGGTTGAGCGCACTTTATGGTTGCCTATCAGCACGCCAGCCAGATAAACTGCCAAAAACCCACTACCACCGATTAAATTGGTCGCCGCAAATACTGCCAAGCCCGCCGACAATATCAAAATGGCATACATGCCTTCTGCCAAATGTATCTTCGGTAATAGCCTTGCCAATAAATAACCAAATAATAAACCCATACCGAGGCCGAAGCTCAGCTGCTGTAATAGCAAGCCTATAAAGCCCAGTACCGTTTGTCCCTCAGGGTCGACATTTAGCGCAATCAATCCGGTGACTAATAAAATGGCTAGTGGATCGTTGGCACCAGATTCAAGCTCCAACGTCGCTTGTACGCGGTCGTTAAGTTTAACCCCGCCATTACGCAGCAATGAAAATACCGCTGCCGCATCGGTCGAACCGACAATAGCTGCCATCAATAGCCCAAAGCGCCAATCGACATCGAGTAGCCACGTGACAAAGACGCCCAGTATCATGACCGTTGCCAGCACTCCCCACGTGGCAAGAGTAATAGCAGGTCTTAGCCCCACTCGAAAAGATTTAAAGGAGGTGCGCAGTCCACCATCTAACAAAATACAAGCCAGCGCCGCCTGCCCGACAAAGTTAGCAAGACCATATTGAGAGAACTCAATACCCAAGATACCTTCTTCACCGGCGAGCATGCCCACGACTAAAAACAACAATAATAGCGGCACGCCCAAACGCGCCGACAAGGTACTTGCCATGATACTGGCAAAAATTAAAACTGCTCCTACGAAATACAGGATATTTAAGGTATCCATCTTTTTTAAGCCCTATTTTTAATCATTATTATGTAAGTGTGTCCTTTAGCTTTTCTAGCGTACTTGTTGCAAAAGCTTCAAATTGAAATGCTTTAAATTAAACAGTCTTATTGTAGTTTTCTTAACTGTCTAACTTTAAAAACCCAATCTATAAAAGCCTACTCTATTGTATAACATAGAATCCTAACGGTAGTTTGTGTTAAGCGTCGCACGCCTGCAATTCCTATAGAAAACATTAACTATTGGCTCTTTATTTGTTCAATCATAAAGACTTTTAGCGCCACTATAAACCTTCGTCTGAGAATATTAAAAAAGTCCTATTTAGCATGACGCTAAATAGGACTTTTCTGTTTTATAAACGCTTAATTATTCTCTTTCATCAATAAAAGATATAAATTTATAGTAATGAAATTTTTTACTTAGGCTATTTTGGTTTAAGGGCAGCGCTGATATCAGCCAATAAAGGCGGGATATCGTGTTTATCTGTCATCACTTCTAACATTACCAGTTTATCTTTGGTGGCCGCTGCTTTTTCGAGCGCTGCTTTTAGTTCGCCAGCGGTTTCTGCTTTAAGTATAAGGCTATTTTCTTCCGTGGCGCCAAAGGCTTTTGGCATCATTTGCCAGTCACACTTAGGAATATCATTATAGCGCTGATTTTCACCATGAATCGCTCGCTCAACGGTATAGCCATCGTTATTAATCAAGACAATAACCGGATTGATGCGCTCTTTAATCATTACCGCGATTTCTTGAATGGTTAACAAAGCCGAGCCGTCACCAATCAATAAGATACTACGCTTATGCGGTGAGGCAATAGCGCCACCCAAACTCGCTGGCAAGGTATAGCCGATTGAGCCCCACATCGGTTGCCCATAAGACGTCACCCCTTCTGGCAGCCGCACATCACTGATACCAAAATACGCCGTGCCTTGGTCAGAAAATACGAGGTTTTTATCATCAAGCGCATCGGCGATGATATGCCACAAGTCATCTTGGCGAATCGGCTCGTCATCCTTGCCGTTTTGCTCATGCGGCTGCATCGCCTTGCAAAATTGCTTCGGTACGATATTAATGCCTGAGGTCATGACTTCATGCAGGGTTTGCAGCGCATCTTTGAGCGCAATCGGTGCAAAGTTTTGACCGCTGATAGATGCCCGCTCATAATGCAAATCAACCACAACTTTTTCATCAATATTTTGGCTAAAACCTGCGGTGGTTGTGTCGGTATATTGCACGCCGATTTTAATTAAGCATTCGCAATTTTCTACCGCATCTTTAACCACAGGACGTGATGCCACGCCTGCATAAGTACCTGCCCAACGCTCACTGTTTTCATCAAGCAAGGTTTTGCCCCATGATAACGTCGTATAAGGAATGTCGGTATCAGCAATTAAAGCCTTTAGCTGGTTTTGCAACCCCAAACGATGCACCATCAAATCTGCCATCAGTGTGGTGGTTTTATTAGGTAAAAACTCTATCAATGCTTGCTTAAAGTCTGCCAACGCGGCTTGGCTGGTGATATCTTCTTGGCTATCATCAAGCTTGGTCGTTGGCGGATAAATCGGCATCTTCGCCACATCTGGTGATAACAACAAATAACCGGGACGATGCTTTTTCAGAATAACTCGAATCACACGATCAATCTCAGAGGCAGCGTTATCAGGCGTGATTTGCGCGCGTGCCACGGTGACAGGTTCCACCATTTTAATAAAATGATTAAACACCCCATCACCTAAAGTATGGTGAATCCGGCGTTTCGAATCTTGCAGGGCGGTACTTGGCGCACCGACCACGTGCAGCACGGGTGCGTACTCGGCAAAAGAGCCGGCAGTAGCATTAATCGCCGACAGCTCACCCACGCCAAAAGTCGTCACCATAGCAGCAAAACCACGCTCACGTGCGTAGCCGTCGGCTGCATAACCAGCATTTAGCTCATTGGTATTGCCGACCCAGCGCAACTTATCAGACGCAATAATATTATCTAAAAACGTTAAATTAAAATCACCGGGCACGCCAAAGATTTCAGTCGCACCCGCTTCAGCGATACGATCGAATAAATAATCCGCGATGGTATATTGTTGACTCATTTTTTATCCTTAATGCTTAAGATTATAAGTATTGATAACTATCAATAAAAATGGGATTTCTTATAAAATGCACACCAGCTTATTTCTTCCATACAAAGCTTTTGGAATACATATTATAATAAACTGTTATAACATAAAATTATGGCTAGATGACATGCCTGTTTTGCTAACTTTTACTTTTTTTCGTGATAGGTGTTGACAGATAAATAAAACTGCGTATAATACGCCATCATCAACTGACGATAGTTAATTGATCATTAGCGGGAATAGCTCAGTGGTAGAGCATAACCTTGCCAAGGTTGGGGTCGAGAGTTCGAATCTCTTTTCCCGCTCCAAATACTTAAAAAGCCTCACTTAACAGTGAGGCTTTTTTTTGTCCAATTTTCGGGGGTTGTAGAGAAATTCTCGAGATATCTTTTTGAATATAGTTAAGTTTAGCTACTCAATCAAAAAGCTCATTTTCGGTGCGGTGCCCATTTGGTGCCCAAACCGTGCCCTGCCCTAAAACTGCGTATACGTATCTGACTACAACCTAGCTATTTTTGGTTCAAAAACTATCATGACACCTAACCTAGTAAATTTGGCACTATGCTGATTTTTGAACCCAACCTCAATTCAGCAAAAAATGTGCTTTTTAGATGCCTCGTTTATTGGAAATATATTTAAGATACATAGTGCTCAAGGCTAATCGTGACTTAAAAAATCATGACTCCAACCTAACAATATAAATCATTAAGCCTTACAAGTATGCTTCAGCCCTAATATGCCTTCAGCTAGCAATTTCCTATCAGAGGTTATCACGATAGTCAATCTACTCCTCTTCTGAAAAGCTCCCATCATTAACTTCATCTGGAACATATTTCAAAATATCCCCTGGCGTTACTTCTAATACATTACATAGCTTACTCAAAGTATCGAACTCAATTCTAGTCGTCTCGTCATTATATATTCTATGCAGCGTCGATTTACTGATGTCCGTCATTCTCACTAAATCTGCTACACGTAACCTTCTTTCTGCTAAAAGAACAGGTAAGTTACATGAAATCACAATAAAATCCTTATTGGTAAGTAAAAAGTACTTGCCAATGACTACTTTTCTGATAATATAGTACTCGTTGGCAACAACAAAGTGTTTATTAAAAACTATTTAATACTGACTGGAGAACTATTATGTCACAGACTTATCTCACTACTCAAGAATTAGCCGACCGTATCAAATACGACGCCCGTACTATCCGCAATCAAATGAAAGACACCGTTTTGATTGAAAACATTCATTACATTCGTCCTTTTGGCGGTCGCAAGATTTTGTACGTATGGGAGCGTATCGAAGAAGATATGTGCAAGCCGGTTATGAGTGCTATCAACGGTATGGCTTTACAGTAAGTTTTATTTAAACAAGGAGATTAACAATGGCATCAGTAAGAGCAAGGCGTGGCAAGCTATTCATAGATTTCACATATATGAATATTCGTTGCCGTGAGACAACAATCTTCCCTGATACTCCCGCAAACGTTAAAAAATTGACTTTAGTGGCAAAAGAGATAGATGCAAAAATAACCCTAGGCATCTTTGACTATGGCGCCTACTTTCCGAAGAGTACGCGTTTAAAAGAGATGACGGCACTGGCTGATAGAGCGGAAGCTTGTATCAGTCGTAATCCAACCTTTAGGCAGTTTTCAGAGATTTGGTATGAGGAGAAGAAAATTGAATGGCGGCCGAGCTATCGGCAAAAAATAAAGATTATTCTTGATAAGTACTTGTTGCCTGAGTTTGGTGGTAAAGCAGTGCATGCCATAAAAAAACCAGACTTGCTGACCTTCCGTAGCTCTCTCGCCAAAGTTCGTTACGGTAAAGATGGTCAGTCAAGTCTGTCAGTAGCACGGATCAACCAGATCATGATACTTCTTCGTATGATACTAGAAGAAGCGTCAGATCGCCATGAGTTTGAGATGCCTTATAAAAATATTAAGAACCTCAAGCAAGCTCGTCCGGATGTAAACCCGTTTACATTGAGTGAGGTATGGCTGATTTTAAAGCATGTCCGTGCGGATTATAAGCCCTACTACACCATTCGCTTCTTTACCGGGATGCGTACCAGTGAGATTGATGGGCTGAAATGGGACTGCATTAACTTTGATCGGCGTGAGATCAGTATCCGTGGTGCATTAGTAAATGGTGAGATGGGTCCAACGAAGACGTTAGGCTCGCAACGTGATATTGCGATGTCACAGTTAGTGTATGACGCCCTACTAGAGCAGAAGGCACGCACCTTTGGTAAGTCAGAGTTTGTGTTTTGCAATTCACAAGGCAATCCGATGGAGTACCGCAATGTGAACCGGCGGGTATGGAAACCCACGCTTGCCCTGCTCGGTCTTAAACATCGGCGGGCTTATCAAACTCGGCACACGGCAGCGACGCTTTGGCTGGCTGCTGGTGAGAACCCTGAGTGGATAGCTCGGCAGATGGGTCACAGTAGTACGGAGATGCTGTTTCGGGTGTACAGCCGCTATGTTCCTGATATTACCCGTCAGGATGGCTCTGCAATGGATAACTTGCTCTTAGCGAGCAAGGAGAAGTTAACCAGCGCATCAAATAGCTTTGAAACTGAAGAAACAGCTACGAGCGCACAAACAGACAAGGAGACGTCACTATGAAAATCATCAATTATGAAGAGCTGTTTAGCGAGTTTAAACGGGACGGTGCAATCAGTGATGATGCGAATGAGATTGCTAATGCATTAATGCGTGAGTTATATATTTCATCGGGTCATAACCTAGCTCGCTTCTTGGGAGTGAAGCACTGCTTTAATAACGATATGGCGGTGCGGGTATGGGTGCAGAAGCGCTTAGATGCCAGTCTTGACTATGTGATTGAGGATATGTGTTGTCAGCTTCAGAGCGAGCTTTACGAGCTATTACCGCAGTCTGGCTATGGCGGCTACTAAGGAGAATGTGATGAGTGTAAAACTTCAGCCGAATATGATGCAGAATGCGCGAGATCTAAGAATCTGTGAAGATTACTGGGCATATGATAACGAAAGTGATTATATCGCATATGTAGAAGCGGTCTGTGAAAAGTATGAGATTGGCGCACAAGTACTATTCAAGACAATCGGTGAGTGTTTTGCTTATTTAGATGATGTGCTTTGTGAGTACTGCGGCTATGTTTGTCCCTTACAAATACCAGCAGACATTCCGTATATGCGCTCAAAAGACAGTTGGTGCTGTGAGATATGTGAGCATGCTGTATGGCGGGAACATAATCATAGATAAGTCGTTCAAATTTTAAAGCCAGGCAGCTTGGGTTGCCTGGCTTTTTCGTATGCAATATATTTTCTCTTAAATATAGTCCAAATTTAGTGTGCCACTACACTATTGCAGAGCTAAGAATAAGGATTCCCTTGCAGCTCATTCTCCCATCTGTACTCTTCTTTTAATTTAACATTGCCTTCTTTATCGATAAGTAGATTAAACTGTATAATCCTGTCTTGTAGACTGGGAAATAGACTAGGGTAATATATACCCCAGCCAATTGGTATAGCGATACCCATAGGATTACCCTCAGGCGTTTTACCTTCATATTTCTTTAAGGTACTTTTGACATCAACAGTATAGGTTTGCCACGCCGAGGCAGGTAATTGCGCGATGGCTTTGTTTAAGTTTTCATTACCAAGTTTCATCCATTCTTCTTTACTTACTCTTTTACCATCTGCACTAGTATATATATTACTTTCTCCTGGTTCATACCTCCAAACCTCTTCTCCAAAAAAGCGTTCAAAATCTATATCATCATTCGGCCAAACAGCATAAACAATTTCAAAACTGTCTGGTGGGGCTGTGTTTTCAAATGAACATCTCACACCAAAAAAGTAATCACTTTCTTTACTTTCATAGTGAGAATATGCAGGCTTACATTTTTTAAAAATTGGGGTGTTTTTAATCACAGTGTAATAGTCTTCCCCCCCCCACACTTACGCCTTCTATCTGCGTTGATCCACAAGCTGTTAAGGTTATACTACTCAACAGTAAAAAACTGAATCGCTTTATAAGATGAATATGCTGCCTAATTAATTGATAAATTGTTACTAGTGCCGATTGCATAGCCTTTATCCTTTAGCCATTGAACGTATGAGTTTATTCTTATTTTTTCATCGCTACTATTATATAAAATAGTATCGTTTGCCTTGGCCTTCAGCGCCTTATATTCTTTTCGATATTGCTGTTTAGACTTACCAAGACAAACCAGCTGACCACTGCTACAAGACTTCGCTGTCGCCATTGCTTCTGAAATTACTTTTATCTCTTGAAATTTTTTCTCACCCGCTGCTTGGAAACCTAGTGTATTTACCCAGTTTAATTTTAGATGGGACTGAGTAAAAAACTGGCTAGGTCCTTTGACGCTCTGCTCCGCCCATAGAAACTTTCTTGAAGGGTCAAACTGAGCTATACCTACCTTAATTCCCAATACTTTCAATGCCGCAACACTGTCATGAACGATAGCGTTGGTCACTTTCTTGTAAGAGCTTGGCACAGTGAAGTTGACTCCAGCATTTTTTGCTTCATTGATTACCCACATTAAGGCAACATCTGATAAGTCGCCTTATGATAACGAAAGTGGTTATATCGCACATGTAGAAACCATCTGTGAGAAGTATGAGATTGGCGCACAAGTACTATTCAAGACAATCGGTGAATGTTTTGCTTACTTAGATGATGTACGATGCGAATACTGCGGTTATGTGTGCCCTTTACAGATACCAGCAGACATTCCGTATATGCGAGCAAAAGACAGTTGGTGCTGTGAGGTATGTGAGCATGCTGTATGGCGGGCACATAATCATAGATAAGTTGTTCAAATTTTAAAGCCAGGCAGCTTGGGTTGCCTGGCTTTTTTCACCTTGATAAATACAAGGTTTCGACATTCATTGGGATTAATTAACTTACATTACAAGTTATCTTTTTGCCTTTGCTATTGGTGTCCCAGCCATACTTATTAATAAACTGACCCAATTTATTTTTTTCAGGAGTGACTATAGACATAGTGTAACCTTGGGTTTGAAATGTACTTGTTACCACATAGCTCTCAATCTGCGAGCTGGCTAAATATAAGTCATTTTTAGAAGGAGAGAGCGCGGCGATATTTTTTGGCATCACGTAAGCTTGTTGAAAGTCTACTGATGCTCCTGTTTCATAGCTATGGCCTTCACCGTCATCATCTCTGTCGCTAGTAGAGACATCTTTAAAATTACAGTTACTTTTTAATGGAATATTACCTTTTAGTTTATCCAGTCTAACAAATTTTGAGCTCTGGGTATTGCCCGCTCCCCATGTACGAGATTCTATTACGGCAACTTCTGGACGCTCTTTACTACCGTAAAAAGTAATCGTGGTCTGAGGGTTATCTTCACGAATAGTTTGCGTCATCATATAACGATTTTTGCTTTCACTATCCCGTTCTAATTTTCCCATATTTGGCAAATTAGCAAAGTTTTTCCACGTCCAAGTATTGTTACGCATTTTTTCGACGGTTGGTATCACTGGACGTGTATCAAAAACTTCAGAAAAATTACTCGCAAAGCTTAACGCCGGTACCAAAAACAGTGATGCCAGTAGGTATTTTTTCATAATTGTATCTCGATTATTTTAAAAAATTTATTGAGCTGATAAACTTTTACTTGAAAACGCTAATATTGCTTGCTGAAAGCAACCCTCTTGACGACGTTAAGAGGGTTATTCCGTGAGTATGAGGCTTAATAAGTGCAAGTAACCGTCCTTTTTTCTGAATAGAATATGTAAGTCATTATCTTTAAAATATAAACTTACCTGTCCTTGCTCATAATATTAAAAGCACATTTCTCACTATTTAAAAGTACAGATAACATCATCGTTATTGTTATCAATACTTTGTAGTTCTAGGTTTACATGCTCATACACAGGTTTAAAAAACTCCTCTAAATTTTTCGCAATACCAAATTCCCTATCGGAGCCAGAATTACCAGACATTTCTGCATCATAAATATACAAGGGTTGAAATCCTTTCTTTTCCCATTTATAAAACTTTTGGACAAAACCTGAATCAACATCACAGTTAGACGGAATGCGAGTTAAATCTTTTTGATTAAAGAAATCATTAAGCTCGTAAATACCTCCAAGAGAACTGTCATCCATAACACCCTGACTTGAACCTAGAGTAATAATATTTGGCCGGCTCTTATTACCATATGCTGACATCGAACTGGTTTCGTTCAATCTAGCGTTGATAGAATAGTTTGGATCTTCAGGCTCATACTCATTTTTAACGGGGGTTTTCTCAAGCCACTCTTGCACATTAGGTAGTGCCGCTACTTTATCCCATGTCCAATTTTCATTAGGTTTTAAGGCAATATAATCAGTTATCGCAACAAATTGTGGGGCATCAGCACTCTTCTCATCTAGAGTTCCCTCTTCTAAGTCGTCCGTCTCATCATCGAGTTGATTATCAGTAACGCCTATACCATCTGGGCATTGAGTTTCACTACCCTTTTTGTCAATGCAGAAGGTACGGCCCTCTTTATCATTAACAACAGCAATACCGTTATTAAAATCTATGATGCCTTCACTATCATCCCAATAAGCCTTAATAAACTGCATGGGGATTACAAGCTTACCTGTCTTATCAATGTATCCGTATTTAAGATTGTCACTGTTTTCTTCGTAGCTAAAGACAGCAGCCAAGCCATCTGAGAAATCATTGACCATCTCATACTTTAAGGTTATCGGAATAATCGCTTTGTTTTTTGTATCAACATAACCCCATTTACCGTCTTTCTTAAGGCGATGAGCGACTCGCTTAAGTTGCCCATACTTTCATACATAAAGGGTATGACCACTTCATTCTGTTTATTAATCAGTCCATATTTACTTTCATAATCTTCCGGGTCCTTAGGTGGACGAGCTGCTGTGGCGAATCCATCATGGAAATTGGCTAAAGCTTGGTATTCAAACGGGATAACGGTTTTACCCTGTTTATCAATAGCACCATACAGACCTTCAGCACTCACAATAGCGAGTCCGTTAGAGAAACTGCTTGCCCACTCGTACTTTGGCTCTATGACCACCTTACCCTTGGTATCAATAAAACCATATTTATCGTTTTTACTTATGGCAGCTAACCCTTCTGAAAAGTCATTAAACTCTAAAGACTCTCCACCCTCTCCTGCAACGATCGCATCAAACTCAAACGGAATAATTAATTGTCCGTCTTTATCGATATAGCCCACTCTATTGGTTTTGTCATATTCATCGTTACTCTGCTTAATCACCCCTGCAAGCCCGTCTCTTAAGCAACCGACTTTATCGTAGTCCTCTACCTCAGGTATAACGCACTTTTCTTCTTTTTTATCACTTTCGACTTCAGCGGTACTGACTGTCTCTTTATCATTAACTGATGAAGGCGTCACTTCAGCATTATTTTTGTCACTACATCCTGATATGGCGAGAAGGCTAAAAACTAAGGGTAGATAAATAGGTTTCAATGCAACAGTCCTTGTTAAGTGGGGATACTTAGAAGTAAGTTTAAGAGTTATATAAATATTGAGCTGTTAAAGCCCATCTTTGCTCTACTGAGAATATGAGCATGGCTTGTTTAATATTGCTCACTTTTTCCTAAAATTAAATATTAGTGAGTATTCATTTCATCCTCATAGTCAAAATCACATTCAATCACTGTCACACCGTATTTGGTTTTAGGTGCAACATTGAATGTATAGGTTATACCTAAGGTAACTATAGCTACTGCCAACACTAGGCTTATTTTTTAATCTCGATTATAAGGTGTGGAAGCGATATAGCATTGATAAAAACTGGCCTATGCAACACTGCTACTAAAGGTATTAAATTTAGGCAACAATAGTAATCAACTTTTATTCATATATCAATATATATGTTATTTATCACCTAAGCCTTAAGCTATCTTTTAGATAAAAGCTATAGATGCAAAAAAGCCAGGCAACCCAAGTTACCTGGCTTTTTTGTATAGCATCTCTTGTTTAAATCGAAACTATCGGTCGTAGCTATCCATTCGTATGACTTGTCATTTTTATAATTCTTTTATACCATCAACAAGACCGAAAATCGGTTTCTAAAGCGGGTGAATGAGCCTTACTCATTGAGTTTTTTTAATTATTTGTCATGGTATATATCAAGATAATTAAAACAATCATGTGAATAATTTGGATTGGAACAAAAGCAAGTGCGTATTGAAAACCACCCGTAATTGCCGCATTAATTGATTTAGAAATTGCATGTGTCGCTAAACCTAATAATAAGGCGAGCAATAAAATAGGGTCAGTTGGGTTCCCTTGCATTACTACAGCAGCCATTGCTGCATGCACCTCAAACATAGAACTCAGTACGGTTCCTGCAATAAGACCGGCGTCACCCAGCCATAAACTTAAACCATAAACAAGTACTTGAATAATAGTAAGCGTGACTACAATGATACCCGCCTCTTTTAAACTAAACATGGGTGTATCAGTTAACTTAGCTTTCTCTTCGGATCGAGTTTTTCTCATCAACCATATCCCAGGAATAATTAAAACTATCATGGCAATAATAGAGGGGAATAATAAGATTTTAAGCCAACTAAAACTTACACCTGCAACAATAATAAGAAGCTGTACCACTGTTGCGACACAGGATATAAGGGCAGCTCCAGCATTTTCTTTTGCATCTGCACGACCCTGACGAACTTCTATTCCAAGGCTTGCAATCGTGGCTGTACTGGATATAAATCCTGATGCTAAAGCAGATAAAAACATGGCGTGGCGTGATGGTAAAAGCCTCTTTGCCATATGTGCTAGTGCTTGAATGGCTAAAATCAATATCAATAATTTTAAAATAATATAAGGATTTAGTACTGAACCCCAAAGATCCCTATTGGGGGTTAAAGGAAGTGCAATTAAAAGTAAAGCAAGTAAAAAGATACCATCTCTGAATTCACGCTCAGTAATCCATTTAACCGCTACTCCATGCATTGAATGCTTTGTCACTAGAAGGAAGGTAAGGACGACTGTAAGTGCCGCTGCATAAGGAATATGCCATAAACACAGTCCACCTATAAAATAGGTGAGTATAAAAGCAAGTTCAGTGGTTACACCTGGATCTTCAATTTGTTTATGAGTAGAGATGATACTTATACCACCTACTATCAATGCTCCTATGAGTCCCATAAATAAACCGAAAGCAAAACAAATTGCCCCTAATAGAGCGCAAATTGCAAAAGATCTAATACCTGCAAAGCTGTGTTGATTTTCACGTTGTTTGCTACGCTCTCTTTCTAGACCAATGAGTAGTCCACAACCTAGCGCTGCAGTAGATGCAGTAATTAAGTTTTGGACAGGTTCAATCGTAAATGTATTTTCTATTATGAAATTCATCCCACTCTCTATGACCCCTGCTGTCAAATCCGTATAACTAAACTTGGGAGATTTTGATTACGCAGCATGACGATAAAAATCAAACCACACCTGTCTTGGCGATCTATATCTCAACAGAACCAGTCGTTTTACTCTTGAAACCTGTTAATAGACCACTTAAAATAGACTGCTCTAATGGAAACACTTATAACAGACTGCCCCAGTACTATCAAAGACTCAGTATGCTGAGACAATACGATAGCCTTCATTCGCTTTATTCTGCCAGTTAGATAAGGTTTGCATGGCTATGCCTAACTGCTTTGCAGTCGCTAAGATATTGCCATTGTTCTCTAGAATTTCTTCAGCATAGCTCAATGTCACTTTTGACAAATAATAAACAGCTTGCTATGATAAAAAAACATCGTGGGTTTACGGCTACTTCCAGCGCGATGAAAAACAAAGACTGGTAAAACGCACACCTCCTTTTCGCTCTGTAAGGTGACTGTGTCGTTTCAATTTGATACAGACAGAGCAACAGGAGATTTCTTTATGACTACTTCTAGTCAATTACATCCAAACTTTAAACCTCTCAATCATTTTCCTCATACTCAGCGACTGAGTCTTATGAGCGCTTTCTGCTATTCCGCTTTTTTAAGCAAATCCTCCAAACCGCTTCATAAACCTTTATCAGTCTCAGTCACTGAGATACCAAGCTCTGTTAAGAATATGGCTTACCTTGGTTTTATTACTGTGCCCAACTAATCTGCAGTTTGACACATAGCAATAAGACTAGCTAAGAATTTGAATGCATTCACCTCATTTAATCATCATTATTTAACAAGTATTAAAAGGTAACCTTATGACAGAATATAGCGATAAAACCAACCAAAATAACAATACAAATATCAATCAAGATACGCACGTTGAAGACTGGATGATAGAGATATGGGACTGGATTGACAACCATAATATATCAGGCAGCCCTGATAGCAGCGTCCCTCGTGAACCTGAAGCGTTGCGCCAGTTAGAGCGACTGGATTTGGGATATGGAAAATCTACAAGTTATAGTTATATTGATAATAAGTCAGTATTACAAAGCAAAAGTGAATCTACTAAACCGTTACCTGGCGCTATCGGCCATTTAACAAATATAAAGTATCTTAGGCTCAGAGGTTTTGATGAGCTGCCGGACGAGATTGCTCAATTAGATAACTTAGAGACACTGGTTTATACGGACTGCGCTTTCACTGAATTCCCAAAAGTACTGTGTAAGTTAAAGAATCTTAAATCGCTTAATATTTTTTCAAAGAGCTTAGAGCGGTTTCCTGATGAGCTCGGTAATTTATCCTCACTTACCCATTTTGATATGAGAGGAACGCAGGTTCAGGAGTTACCAGACTCTATTGGCAATCTAAGCAAGCTTACTAGTATTGAGCTGTATGCCAATGAAGCATTAAAGGCTTTGCCTGAGAGTATCGGAAATCTAACAAACCTTGAAAAACTAGAGATACGTGCTTCTGACCTCAAAACCCTGCCAAGTTCTATAGGCAATCTACATCAATTAAAAAGTCTTGGGCTCTATCATAATGGCCTACAAAGTTTGCCTGATAGTGTTACCAATCTAAAAGCATTGGAGCAGCTCGATGTTAGGGAAAACCCCCTGTCTGATGTATCAGAAACTGTCAGTCGATTTTTGGGTAGTGTTGGTAGTAAGGTGACTTAGACGATGTTGTATGTGAATGCTGCGGTTATGCTTGTCAGATTGAAGTACCTGAAAACATTCTTCATATGTGCAAAAAAGATAGTTAGTTATGCGCAATATGTGAGTATGCTTTGTGACAGACGGATAAATAAAACAAATTAGTATTGACCGTCAAAAAAGCCAGACAGATTAAGTTGTCCGGCTTTTTTGTGGGCAGCACTTCTTCTCTTAAACACAGTCCAAAATTAGTGTGCTACCAAAACCTTCACTATTTTTATGCATTGTTATAAAATTAGGCTAAGCTGAATAGTTACCTTAATTAGCTGTCTTTTGATAAAAATCTTACTTATTTCGGTTTATTTATAAGAGATATGTTCAACTATAATCAAGCGCCAGCCTTTTCTGCTGCATAACTTGCTTGGCTTTGACTATAACCATCACTTTCAGAAAGTGTTTCAATAAGACTTTTACGTGAGTAGCCAGAGTATTCAAGCCATTCTTTTGCTGACATCAGCGCTTGCTCATTCCAATCAATATTTAAGCCATCTACTGCTACAGTCGAATCATCAACAGCATATCCGTCGCTCTCAGTAAGTGTTTCAATAAGACCTTTACGTGAGTAGGGAGAGCAATCAAGCCACTCTTTAGCTGCCTTCTTAGCTTGTTTAGTCCAGTTCATATCTAGACTATCTACTGCAAAGGTGGCATCGCTAACGCCATACCCGTCACTCTCAGAAAGCGTTTCGATAAGACCTTTACGTGAGTAGGGAGAGCAATCAAGCCACTCTTTAGCTGATCTGGCCGCATTCTTTTGAGGGCCTGTTAGATCGCCAGGATTCTTACAGATTACTTCTGCTCTTTCTGTGTGGCTCTGCTTAGGTTTGTCGCTCTTAGCTTGACCTAAATTTAAGCTATCTACTGCTGCAGTCGCATCATTGACTGAGTAACCGTCATACTCTAGCTGCTCAATCAGACCATCTCGTGAGAAACCTGAATCTCGAAGATAAGACTTCGCTGTTTTCTTGGCTTGCTTAATCCAGTTCATATCCAAACTATCTACTGCTGTGGTCGCATCACTAATTGTATAGCCGTCATAATCTAGTTGCTCAATCAAACCCTTGCGTGAAAAACCCGAATCTTGAAGATAAGACTTCGCCGTTTTCTTGGCTTGCTTAAGCCAGTTCATATCCAAACTATCTATTGCTGTGGTCGCATCACCAATTGTATAGCCGTCATAATCTAGTTGCTCAATCAAACCCTTGCGTGAGAAACCTGAGCTTTCAAGGTAGCTTTGAGCAGTTCTAACCGCATTTTTCTGAGCATTGGTTAGGTTTTTAGATGATGGCTGCAGTACAGCGCTGTCTGGCGTAGTGGTGGCGTTTGCTGAATGCGACGTATGAGCAGGTGGCCGTTTCTTTACAGATGGGCGAGTCATGTCTAATGAAGACTTTTGTATAATCGGCTGAGGTTTCTGTTTAAATGACTCAGTAATAGAAACAGGCGTACTTTGTGGCAGTTTTGGTGGCATAGCAGAACGTGCTGCAACTTCTGGTTTTGGTATCTTATTAACCACTTGGTCATGCGTTAAGCTTGGAGTATGGTCTATTTTTGCCCCTTTCGAGCGATTACAGCGCCAACACAGTACCTGTAGGTTATATTCTGTTGATTTACCACCTTTTGATAAAGGCACGATATGGTCAATCTCAAGTAAAAGATTTTTTTCATCCGAAGTGGAGAGGGAGCATATCTGACAAGTAAAATTATCTCTTACTTTAATTCTCTCTCTTAACTTGGCTGTCATTAATGCTCGCTGACCTGCCACACTATTCTCGAATTTTACCAATTCAGCTAAATACCCAATAAATCGTTCTAGCTGTTCTAAGTCCAATCTAAAGTCAAACCTTGATGAGCTATTACCCCCAGCTGAGACATATTGAAAGGTATAAACAGGAAAATACAACTGAGATAAGCTAACAAGCATAAAGCCTAATTCTTGCTTTATCCTATCTTCACTAGAGCGCAGCACAAATGGTGGTATGGATTCCATTACACTTGCTATCGTATCATCCCTTTCTTGCACCAACAAACCCTTGCCTTGTTCGGCGGCAGAGAAATCATTTAGTGCGTTCTCAAACTTCTCTAAAGTTTCTTCGGTCGGTTTGATATTGAAATATTTACATAGATACTTGAAAGGCTGATCGTTAGCATTTTTCACAATAGATAGAGAGCATGGATGTGTCCATCGATTGTTTGTGCTTTCAGACCAGTTTTTTCTTTTCATGTTGTATCTACTAGTATCGGACAACTGCCCTTTACCATAGTCGAAGGATTCTATATCAGCATACGACAACTTTAGGTTTTGAATGTGTTGGTTTAAGTCATTACAGTCTTGTACATGCTGAGAGATACTTTCTTTTATGGCAAGAAATTCCTCACTCTTAAAGTAACGATCTATAGCATACGGGTAAGCGACATTCTTTATGAAAAGAAAAGTAACTACTGCAAAAATAATTGTATAAATAAAAAACAAGATTTTTCTCCATGCATATTTATCAGATAACTACTAATACCTTTGTTAGTCTAAAGGCTTATAACATTAAAAAAATCTTTAAAATAAGCAGGTAGAGTAAGGCTAGCTATGCTTAAGCTCATTGTAGTCAATTTATAAAAACCTTCCACTACTTTAAAATTCCTGCTAGCTCGTTAGGGAACCATACCTTTATCTATGTCACTCAGAATTAGGATCTGTAGTAGATAAGGAGTAAATACCACTCAATTTTCTCAGAATTTTAAGCTAGTTAGATGATGACCCATAAATAAATTAAACTAGCTCACATCTAATACATTGCAACCTTGATAGCTATCAGTATAAACAAGCCTGTCAGGCTTTATTTTATGCTTGATGACGGACATTAGAGTGGTCTGTTCAGTATCTGCTAGGACTTTACAACCAGTTATCTTCATAAAAATAGTCTAGCATAGTGCTTATCTACTACAGCCACCTGTTAGAAATCTTACTCAATAAATCGACTGAATCAGTTCTTGAGTAAGCTCTACGTTTGGTTTCAACATATCATCAGCAAGACTGCGCTTACTAGATAGTAACTTATCCAGTTTGATTTCAAAGGTTTCAAAATCATCTGCTGCAATAGATGGGTAATAAACAAAAACCTCTTTATCTTGCCCAATACGGTAAGCTCTATCAGTTGCTTGATCTTCCTTAGCTGGGTTCCAACTGCGTGTATAGTGGATAACATGGTTTGCTTTTTGGATATTCACACCAAAGCCAACTGCCACCGTGGATAAAATAATTACATTGAAACCATTCGTTTCTTGGAACTTATCAATAATGCCCTGCCGCGTTAAGCCTACTCTACTATTAGTATTTGAATCCCCATTCACTGTAGTAACGTTTAATCCAAATCGCTCAAGGAGAAGTCGCTTTAAAAACACTTGAATAGCCCTGAACTCAGTAAAAATGATAACCTTCTCATTTTTTTGTTTTATGGTCTCTAAAGTGTTTATTAACCATTCGGCTTTAGGCGAATCCTTGATAGTCGCTTTTTCTTGAAAATTCAGGGGGTGAGCACAAATCATTCGCATGTCATGTAGTGCTTTTAACATAACGCCTTTATGGCCTTGCTCAGATAAACTTCTATAATCATTTGATACTTGTTTATAAAGTGTGCGTTGCAGCGTTGATATTTCAATATTTTTACAATCATTAATTTCGTGTTTTGCTGGCAACTCAGCGACATCATGCTTCATACGTCTTAATACTTGCGGCTCTATCAATTGACGAAGCTCATCTATTATCGCGTTGTCTTCATCGTCTTTCTTTTCAATAGGACGTCGATACTCTTTATTAAATTCACTAAGCGAACCCATCAGGTTTTCTTGAATGAAATCAAATAAGCACCATAGATCAACAAGTGAATTCTCTACAGGCGTGCCTGTACAAGCAATCTTAAAGTCTGCTTTTTGGGCTTTAGCAGCTTTAGTAACCATTGCAGTAGGCACTTTTATTTTTTGGGCTTCATCACATATCATGACACTCCAATCCACCCTCCCTAAAGAAAACTCAAGGTCTCGCATGGTTTCATAAGTAGTCAGCACGATATCTGCCCCACCTAACCAATTATCTTCAAGTAGGTTTGTTATTCCGTAATCGTTTCTTAATTGAGGAGATATTAGGTGTTTGGGTATTTTTCGCTGTTTTAAGTTATCGCCATATAAACTTAACACTTTTCCGAATTTTGCACTAAAAAACCTATTGATTTCACTCTCCCAGTTCTCTAATAAAGAAACTGGTGCTACTACTAATGCAGGTTTTTTATCTTCTGCAGTTTCTAGATATTCACCAATAAAACAAAGTAACTGCAAAGTTTTTCCTAATCCCATATCATCCGCTAATAAGCAGCCGCTAACCTGAGTTGGCGCATACTGATATAGATTTTGTAGCCAAGCGATACCATACTCTTGATGCTTTTTTAAACTAAATTCTTGGCTTCTAAAACTTGATGGCAATCTGGCCTGAGGGCTGCTGCTTTCATCAAAAGTCAGAGTCTCGGCTCGCTTCTTAGTAAAGTCAGCCTCATCGATATTATTGGCAATCAATAAGGTAGATTTTTTCTTTGTTTCATCAGCTTCTGGCTGCTCTTGCTCTATGTCGTTTTCCGCTGGGTCATCACTCTTTGAATCACGCAGATCATTAAGTAATTTTTTTGCATCATCTAATGGAATGGAGACGTTGCTGTCCGGATGTATAACAAAGCTCTCGCCTTCTGCCTCTGCATGCTGGATACGTTGCTCAAGTAGCTCAGTAGTGGCATCAGTATTATCAGAAGTAAATTGAGATAAGTCGGCTGACCCATCTATAAGATTCTGTGGTAACCATTCGGATTCACCACTATCTTTTTGAATGGCTTCAGAACTCAATTTTTCGGCTTCACCAATACCAATTACTCGATCGCTGTAATTATTTAAATCTAGTACGTTTTTAGCTTGTAAATCATCTTCATGCTGCCGAATTTCTTCTAGTTCACTTTTCAGTTCTTCCACTTGGTTATCTAAATAGTTTGTTCTATCTATACTGTAGCCTGCCCATAGGAACACTGGTGATGATTTCTCATAAGTAGCAATAAAGTGTTGAGCTTGCTCTAGATTTGAAAGCTCTAGAAAAATAGGGTTTTGTGCTCTACTTGAGTTTTCATGTAACGTTAGTTGAGCCGAACTAAAATGTGATGCTTCATCATAGGTTTTATCTATTAACAAACGGTAGCTATAGATTTCTGCCTCTTCTTTGGATTGCTCAAAGCCCTCTGGAGATATCACCTCTACAGCATCTTCCCCTAACTGAGCAAAGGGGTTATGTAAAAAGGTCTGTGCACGCTCGCCAGCTATCCGACGATTTGGCATCTTTTTAATTTCATTGAGTACACTCTTAACTTGCGGCTCGATAATAACGTGAGCCAGACCTCCTTCTGGTAAGCTGATCGTATATTCATCTTGCACTTCATTATACTTATCAAAAGTTTGTAGCCAATTTGAGGGCGAGTCTTTAAAATCAGGCTGCACCTCTACCACTGACTCTGTACTAACTAAGTTTTTACGGAGATTGAGTTGCAGCTCCTCTGGAGCAAGTACGATGGTTTTACGCAGAAACTCATCTAAGTTCGCCTCACTTTTATTCGCTAAACTGCGTATTTGCGCCCAATACTTTTGGTTTAATGATTTGTTTTTATCCGTGACACGAGAGAATTCTTTGATTTTCTCTAATAGCTTCCAAGTCGCCTCACTCAATAAATGTTCTTTACCGGCAAGACTAATGATTGCCCCTGTACGCTTGACTGAGCCTTTGAATTTAACCTTGTTGTTATCACACCAGCCATCCAAAATAATTTGAAAATCCGAATCACTTATACCATTTTCACTACGAATAATCGGGTATAAATCATTTGAGGACGGCAGATTGAGCAGATCAATAACGCCATCATGCTCAGAGCCTTGTTGGATCTGAAAAAGCTCTTCCCATGGTAAGATATAGTTATCATCCGACTGATAGGCAACCTCCTCATCAGCCAGGCTCTCCCAATAGAAATCTGCATCCGTTTTAGCCACAGCTGTATAGCCGTGCTTTAAGCCAATATCATCGTATTGCAGCTGCAAAGGCACGATACTTGCTAATTCATCTTCTGCAGAAGCCTGCTCAACGGATTTTTTTCTTTTCCAGAACGCTAGTTTCATATCAGCTCTTTAATAACGTTTTTTGTATTTTGGACTACTGGATTGGCTGGCAAAGACGCCTAGCTCAGCGAGTTTTTCATCAAATTTTGCTTCCCAGTTTCCTGAATGGCTCAAACTCGTTGCTCGACCAGAATCACTTTTAAATATTGAATGCTGTTTGCTCTTTAATTCATGAACCGTTATGTTTTTCTTACTAAGATTAAAAGGTAAGTCACCATACCCATAGCAGGCATTTCCAGTATCTGAAAAATCAACAATATGAACGTTATCAATTTTAAGTAGAAAAGCATTGTTACTAGGAGTAGAACCCGTAATATTTTTTAATCTGCCATGATTAAGCTCTCTGAACTTTCTATGCTCAGCATGTCTAGATTGCACGGCGGCTGGGCCTAAAAATATCTGAGAAAACGAGATTTTATCAATAAACTTAATCCAATAATCAAAGCGGTCGACATCAGCTGTTTGGCTGAATAATTTAAAGAAAGCCTCTAAATCTGCTCTGACAAACCACTGAACTACCATTTTTCTAGTATCTGGGTTTACATTCCGCCAACCTGCTGCTGAGTCATATTGCGGGTTACCCCATTGCGTCAAACAAACATACTTTAAAGCTTCGTGTACAAGTGTACGTCTTGAAGTAGAAGCATAACGTTCAAGTAGAGCCGTTAAAATAGCTGTGGTATAAATTGGATTTTTTTCGAGGAGGAGCAAGAAACGAGGTATCACTTTAAAGTAATCATCTTCTTTCATTGTCTTGACTGACTTGATAGATGAACTTACCAAGCTATCCCAGAACCAGCTATTAGGAGCGATACTTAAGCTTTCTAACTGGCTACTCACTCTGCTGTCATCACTATTATGTAAAAAGTCATGAATAAATCTTTTGGAAGGATCTAGCGAAAGCACTTCAGGATGATCAGTTAACGTAGTAAGCCATTTTTTAGGCCTAAGAGTGGCTTGAAACAACGTAGAACGGTTGGTATTTAAGATATTTCTGAGCCCAATCCAGTTATTTGGCCGTTTATTTATCTCATCTTGTTCTACCGCAAAATAACTATAAAGCAGAGGGAAATAAACAGCTTTTAGTAAATCAGGCTCCATTTTGCTGAATTGTTCAATGAGCTCGCTACCTTTGAAAGTGAAAAGCATCTTGTCCTCATAACTTAGCAGCTTTTTACTGAGCGACCAAGCCAGGTTCTTCCAATCGCGCTTTGTTAGATAGTCGGTACCATGCTTCTCTAACTTTAAAATTGAGTTAACAATTTTTTCTTCGATAGGCTGAGCATTTTCCATATCATCAAACTTACGTTCAATGATTTCTAACGTCTTAATTAATTTTTTTGGTCTGGCAAACTTATTATGCATTTGGGCAGGTTCAGAGAACTTATCGACACTCTGATTTAACCTCTGCTTTAATATAGCGATACTCATCACATTCACCTTGCCAGCTGACAGGTTTCAATAGGGGCAGAAACGAAAATAGGCTGCGCCTCAGCACTTTCTTTTTCTTTTAAACCATAAAACTGCATTCTTAGTTCTACACGGCGCGAAGCTTCTTTACTGTCTTTTGCTGCATTAAACGATACACCTCCAGCTAGAAACAGCTGTTTGATTTGGTTTTTTTGCTCATCAGTTAAAGTGAGCTCTGGGTTAAATGTAGGATCCAATAAACTGCACATCACCCACTCCGAACGACGCAGACTTAAATTCAAGTTATATAAGTATGAGCCATCAGTATCTGTAAAACCTTCAATCACAATCTGTTTGAACCATTTTTTGCCGTTTTCACTATTAGCCGCTTCCAAGACAACAGGTACCAAAGCACTTAAAGCCTTTATGCCCTCTGCATTCAGTCGGTAATCATTGTATCCAAAACGCCCTGCTTCACCAAAGTTAATACGGTTCTCTTTACAGTCTACGGTGATAAGCTGATTCTTTAAAGTAGGGTCGTCTTTAATACTCGTACAAATATCCAAGATCTCTGAACTACGTTCTTTTTCAGCTTGCGTTGCTTCGTTAATTTTCTTAGTGACTACCATTAAAGATACTGCCATCACTACTAAAAAGAGCGTCATTAGTGCTGTCATTAAGTCAGCAAATGAGATCCAAAAAGGTTTCTCACCCTCATCTTTCGAACGAGGTTTTTTAGCGTACCTATTACCAATCATTAGCGATACACTCCAAAATTAGCGTCTAGTTCTTTGGGTAAGATCTTCAAGGTCTTCAACCACATTACCTAAGCCTTCAACACCAGTTGCAAGGCGTTGAACGGCTTGGTTAAGTGTGTTGTCAAAAGACACCAACGATTGATTTAAACTACTTTCAACGGAAGTACCAAAGCTATCAAAGCTCTTCACTAGAACATCACTAACTTCTGCCAAATATTCTTGCATCTCTCTCTTCACTTGGCTTAAAGCTGTCGTCATATTCTGCATATCATTAAGCATTTGACTAGTCATTCCAGCTTCAGACTTTGATTGCTGAATGAGACTTTCTAGTGCTTCAATGGCAGTATTAACACTGTTTTGAGAATTCTTATAATCTCTTATCAACTCAATAAGATTACTGCTTGCACTGGTCATGTTGGTTGAAGTCGTATTAACCTGTGCAATAAGCTCTGATGTCTTACTAGTCACTGTGCTTAGCGAACTACCAGCCGTAGTAAACTGCTCAGCAGCCAAGCGCATTCTTTCTGCACCACTATTCATACCAGTGATACTATCTGTAGTTACTTGAGACAGTTTTTGGATGTTTTCTTTATGAGTTTGAACGGCTTCTTTGCTATGCGTAATGAGCTCTTTAATTTCACTACCTAAGTTATCAATCAATACAGAGGACTGTTCGTGTAGTTTTTGTTGATTATCTGATATCTGCCGATCTTGCTCGATACGTTGCTCTGCAACATTTGACAGCAGATCTGACATTGAAGTACCTAAACCTGAGACAAGATCTGAAACCTTACTATTCAACTGCTCAACCACATGTAGGCCTTGCTCACCAATTTTAGCCGAACCTGCAGATAGATTTTCTACCATCTCATTCATTTGGGTAGACATCTCATTTTGCTTTTGATGGATATCCTCCATCATTTTAGCCATTTGTGTCTCTAACGTTTTAGTCGACACTTCACTGTTAGTTTGCATATCTATCATTAATTGAGAGAAACCTGACTGCATCTCGCGCATAGCAGTAACAGACTGGGTCATCATCTCACTCATGCCCGTCATTTGACCACCGAACGTCGTTTCTAACTTACTCATAAACGCAGTTAGCACATCAGTCATAAGATCTTGCACAGCCGAACCTTGATCACCACTGACTTGCTGCACGCTTGAAGCAATTTTATCTAAAGGGTCTTGGAGGCTATCTTTAATAGACTCGCCAATCTGTGTTGCCATCGACTGGCTTGATTGCGCATAAGAGTCACTTAGTTGAGTTGCAAAGGCAGCTTGATTTCTTTTATTCTCTTCGACCAAGTTAGTCATCATGGTTTTTAAGTCATTAACCAGACTATCTTTAAGCTGCCGAGCATTAGCTTCATTTGCTTGAGAAGACTTAAGTAATTTAGCCAGATACTCCTCACCACTTTCATCAGCAGTAAAAGTGTTATCAATGGCTGTATTTAAGCGTTGTAATTGCTCATAACATTTTCTTAACCAAGACTTTTCAAAAAATGTAATAAGCATGGCTGCGAAAATAGCTAATGCAGAAGCCATAAAAGCTTCTGCAACCCCGTTTAGTAGTAAATCTAAACTGTCTTGAACCTTGTCAGGATTACCCGCAGGGTCGAATGCTAATAATCCAGACAGTAAGCCTATAAAGGTCGCAATAATACCGATACCGGTAATTATTCCGGGTAAGTGCTTGTAAAAATCCACCTTCAACGGAATATCTACTACGATGGATTCCGTGAAAAATATCTCACTGGGTACAGTTGCCCGTGAGTGTTCTCTAACACTTTCACCGTCTATCACTTCATGAATATCATGAAGAGTTTGTTTGTAATTTAACCAAGCCTGGCTCAATACAGGGTCATCGGTAAAACTTGCATCTAGTGAATCTTTATCAGTTTTTGCTTTTTTATCAAGCCCTTCTAAACTGTTAGCCAACTTTGACAATCTGATCTTTAGTAACTTGGCAGGCTTAGTATAGTTAAAATAAAAAGTAAAACCGATAATCACAACGAAGAAAAACATCGATGCGGGCAAAATGAAGAACTTTTGCGAAAATTGTGCTAAACCTAACAAATCCATCAATACCACCTATCCCACCAAATAAAAGATTGAAAGCTTTGTTATTCAACCTATTGCATCCAAATCTAGCTAAATTAGAGTCAGCTCAATTTACTAATAAATATCTACGTGAAAAACCATCCATAACGACAGGCAAGACCCGTCATTACAAGCTGTAACTTACAAAAAGGGAATAGTAACATAAACAAATGACTAGAAAATGATTGGCAAATAATATTTAGGAAATAATAGATAATCTCGAGAATTAATAGCTACATGCATTTATATTTTTGATTGGAGAATAGCCTGAAAAACTCCGATAGCTTAAGCTACCACTGACCACTTACGACATTAGATGACGTTTGAATCTCTATTACTATTTTAATGCTCTTCTATCCTATCTACACTGACGCTAGACTAGAGCATATATCTATTAACCTTTTAAGTCAGTCTATATAACGAGAATACGAGCTGTTGTGTGATACCATTCTTCGATAATTTTTCATTTAATAAAACCTCCTCTGATCATAAGATTTATAACTATGGCACTTAAGAAAACCGAGATTTATTCTACCCTTTGGGCAAGTTGCAATGAGCTACGCGGTGGCATGGATGCCAGCCAATACAAAGACTACGTATTGACCATGCTATTTATGAAGTACGTGTCTGATAAATATAAAGACGATGCCTTTGGCGATATCGTAGTACCAGAAGGTGGTAGCTTCGATGACATGGTGGCGCTGAAAGGTGACAAGGAAATTGGCGAAAAGGTTGATAAGATTATCGCTAAGCTGGCTGACGCCAACGGTTTGCGCGGTGTCATTGATGTAGCTGACTTTAACGATGAAGAAAAGCTCGGTACAGGCAAAGAGCATGTCGATCGCTTGTCTAAGCTGATTGGTATATTTGAAGGTTTGGATTTATCAGGCAACCGTGCTGATGGTGATGACCTGCTGGGCGATGCTTACGAGTATCTGATGCGTCATTTCGCCACCGAATCAGGTAAGTCAAAGGGGCAGTTTTATACGCCATCAGAAGTGTCACGTATTCTAGCGAAGATTATCGGTGTAGATGACAATACACCACTAGACGCAACTGTCTATGACCCAGCGTGCGGTTCAGGTTCTCTACTGCTAAAGGTTAGTGATGAAGCACCAAACGGCTTGACTATCTATGGTCAAGAGATGGATTTCGCGACTACCGCATTGGCGAAGATGAACATGATATTGCATGGGGCCACAGGCGCTGACATCTATAAAGGCAATACTCTATCCTCACCGCACTTTGTAGAGGGCAATCAGCTTAAGACTTTTGATTTTATCGTGGCAAACCCGCCGTTTAGTAATAAAAACTGGACCAGTGGCTTAAACCCAGAGTCTGATGAGTTTGACCGCTTTACCTGGGGTATTCCGCCCGAGAAGAACGGTGATTATGCTTTTCTTTTACATATCATCAAAAGTTTAAAAAGCACGGGCGTTGGCGCAGTGATCTTGCCACATGGCGTACTGTTCCGTGGTAACGCTGAAGCACATATCCGCCAGAACTTAATCAAGCAAGGCTACATTAAAGGCATCATCGGCTTGCCAGCCAACCTATTCTACGGTACAGGCATCCCTGCTTGTGTCATCGTGATAGATAAAAATACTGCTGAGAGCCGAGCAAAAGGTGATGCGGGTCTATTTATGATCGATGCCAGCCGCGGCTATATGAAAGATGGCAATAAAAACCGCCTACGTAGTCAAGATATCCACAAAATCGTCGATGTCTTTAATTCTCAAATCGCTCTAGAAGGCTATAGCCGAATGGTTGAGCTAGATGAAATCATTGATAACGACTATAACTTAAACATTCCTCGCTATATCGATGCCAGTATCGATGAAGATCAGCATGATCTGACCGCGCATTTAAAAGGCGGTATCCCTGTTGCCGATATCGACTCTCTAGAGTCTTATTGGCAAGTACTACCTACCTTACGCCAGACGCTATTTTCTGATTTGCGTGAAGGTTATCGTGAGTGTCTTGTGGCATCGACCGAGGTCAAAGCAGCGGTATTGGCTCATCCTGAGTTTATTGCCTTTGCTGAGCAAAGCTTAACGCCATTCAATGACTGGTGGCAAGCTATCCAGTTAAGTGAAATCACCACAGGCGATAGACCTAAAGCGCTTATTCACAAAATCAGCGAAGACCTACTACAACGCTACGAAATAGCGCCCCTACTCGATAAATACGATATCTATCAAATCCTGATGGACTACTGGAGTGAGAGCTTGCAGGACGACATCTATGCTATTAGCCAAGATGGCTGGCAAGTAGGCGCACAGCTGCGCAAGTTGGTCGTGGCTAAGGGTGAAAAGCTTAAAGAAGAACCTGACCTGATTATCAATAAGGTCAAGTACAAAGCCGAGCTTATCCCGCCAGCGCTTATCATCGACCGTTACTATAACGATGAGCAAGCCCATATCGATGCGCTACAGGCTGAGCTAGACACCATCTCAAGTACCATAGCTGACTACGTTGAGGAGCATGGCGATGAGGAAGGCTTACTAGCAGATGCCGCCAATGACAAAGGCAGCTTTAATAAGTCTAGTGTCAACGCCCGTCTCAAGCTCGCCACCGATAGCGATGAAAAAAATGCACTCCATCAGTTGCTTTCTTACTTCGATACTGAAGCCAATACAAAAAAGGTATTAAAAGAAGCACAAGATGCGTTAGATCTAGCGGTATTTAAACACTACCCAACTTTGGATGAAACGGCTATCAAAACGCTATTGACTGATGATAAATGGCACGCCACGCTACAAGGGCGTATCGAAGATGAGATTGAGCGTATCACTGCCCAACTTGCCAATCGTATCAAAGAGCTGGATGAGCGTTATGCTGAGCCTTTATCGAAAATAGTAGATGAGGTGGAGACGTTAAGCCAAAAAGTACAAGCGCATCTGCAAGCGATGGGAGTGGCGTAATGAGTGAGGTTAAAGTGCCTGAAGGCTATAAGCAAACTGAGGTTGGGGTTATTCCTGAGGATTGGGGGGTTTCTTTGTTGATGGATATTACTATCGATATGCTTCAGGGTATAAACACTGCTATTGATAAACCTGAGTATGTTTATGTAGGAGTTCCGATCCTTAAGGCTAATAATGTCATTGATCAGGTTATATCCCTAAATGATGCCGATCAAATCTCCTACAAAAGTTATCTGAAATACAACCAGCGCTATAGTGTTAAGAGAAACGATTTCTTATTTTCTAATATTGGAGCTAGATTGGGAACTGGTGCTTTATGGGAAAGTGACATAACTGCAACTTTTGCTTGGAATGTGATGAGAATTATCCCCGACCCCAGAAAGGTTGCTCCAAAATTCTTAGCTCAACTGATCAATTCACCAAAGCAGTCAGAAAAAATTCAGGCACAACAATCAGGTTCAGGAATGGGCTTCGTCCCTAAGGCAACGATGCAAAAATTATTGCTCCCACTGCCTAAACTAATAGAACAAACCGCCATCGCCACTGCCCTATCTGATGTCGATAATTTAATTCAATCGCTAGAAAAGCTGATTGCAAAAAAAGAAGCCATTAAAACGGGCACGATGCAGCAGCTACTCACTGGAAAAACGCGCCTACCTGAGTTTGCCACTCGTGAAGATGGTAGTGCTAAAGGGTTTAAACAGACTGAATTGGGGCAGATCCCTGAGGATTGGGAGGTTAAACCTTTGGGGGATTTATCTATTCAGATTAAATCCGGAAAAAATATCAAAGACAAGTTTGGCATTTACCCTCTCTATGGCTCTACGGGTCAAATTGGTAAATGTAAAATACCCTCTTACAATCAAGAAGCTATTTTAGTGGCTAGAGTTGGAGCCAATGCTGGACGTGTTAATTTTGTAGATGGCAAGTATGGGGTCTCTGATAACACTATTATTATTAATACGAACTCAGATAATAGCATTCAGTTTGTAAAATCATGGTTAGTTCAAAAAGATTTAAACACTTTGGTCTTTGGTTCAGGTCAACCTCTTATTACAGGTACTCAGCTAAAAAATCTATTAACTCTTGCACCTTCCAAGAACGAACAAATCGCCATCGCCACTACTCTCTCCGACATGGATAACGAGATTCAGGTATTGCAGCAGCGCTTGGAGAAAACTAAAGACATCAAGCAAGGCATGATGCAGCAGCTGTTGACAGGTAAAGTGCGGTTGCTAGATTCATCTGCTAAGTCAGACACCCAAACGTTAGCTAGTAAAGGCGAGCTGCAAGCATGAGTGACTCCACAACCTTAGAGCATGAAACTATCGTCTCCGTAGCCGACCTGCTGAATGAAAGCCGCCTAACTATCCCTGAGTATCAGCGCCCCTACAAATGGGATCAGCACAATATCGCTAGTTTATTCAACGATATCAAAACCCAAAGTGACAAGCCTGCCTATCGACTGGGTACTATCGTACTGCATAGCTCTGAAAACGATGAGGGCAACATTGTTCTTAATATCGTCGATGGTCAGCAGCGCACCTTAACGCTTATGCTGACGGTCATGGCGATTATCAAATATTATAATCTTGATGACTCAAGTCAGCCTGAATCTGAGCAAACGATTCGCGAGGTATTAGGTAATCTTACTCAGAGCGTGCCAAAGCTGGCTGAACATCAAAAGTTTGCCAGTGATATCTCTGTCTATAATCTGCATACAAACTTTCAAGAGATACTACGCGTTATCAGCCGTGGTGAGCTGAGTATCGACCATATCGACTTTTTGCTACATAAGTGTCAAGTCGTCATCTTTATCTTAGAAGATGAGTCAGAAGCGTTTCAGTTTTTTGACTCACAGAACTCCCGCGGCAAAGAGCTTTATCCGCATGACTTGCTTAAGGCTTTTCACTTGCGTGAGTTTGATACCGATGATCAGGAACTAAAAGCTAAGACGGTAGCGTATTGGGAAAAATTAGATGATGACAAGCTAGCGAAGTTATTCGCCCATCACTTGTTTAGAATCAAACATTGGTCGCAGCGTAAGTCTGCTCGTTCTTTTACCAAAAATCATATCGATGTCTTTAAAGGAATTAACTTAGATAAAGACCATCTACCTCCGTACGCTCAAACCCTGCTTATCTCTAAGCACTATATTGATCAATATAACGCCAGCTCGGACCGAGTTATTGATAAGCAAATCATGCCTTACCCTTTTCAGCTTGATCAAACCATTGTTAATGGGCAGCGATTTTTTGATATGGTTCAGCACTATCACACTTTGATCAAACAGATAAAACAAGCGCCCGTTTATGATGCTACTCTCCGTAAGTTAAAGGACACAGACTGCCACGCCATTATGGATACTGATAGTAGCTGCTGTTCCGTTGTGTTGAGCAATCACACTTTGAATACGCGAGCTTCTGCCATTATCCATACGCTTAATACTTATAGCGAAGGCCACAGAAAAGGCGATAAATATAGCCGTAATTTATTCGATAACGCATTGATTTATTATATTGATAAATTCGGTACGCAGGATTTGTCGCAAGCTATTGAGGCTATATTCATTTGGGCTTATAGCATGCGCTTGACTGAGTACGCAGTTAGGCTATCTACGCTGGATAATACTGCCAAAAGTTATGATGGGATATTTAGAATTATTCAACAATCTATCTCTGCTAAAGAGATTTTAGTCACCAACAAACTTTCTATCAATAAAACAGCTGTTGATAAAAATAATAAACCAATTAATGAAGATGCTGATAGTGCAAGTAAACACTATAAAATCTATAAACTATTTAAGCATCTAAACTATTTAGTTTAATGATTATTTGAGCTAAATTTTTCTAGGACTTATGACATGACAGAACCATCAGTACTCTCACTAAACCTACAACAGCTACTTACAGAGCACTCATACCTGATTCCTATGTATCAGCGCAACTATGCTTGGGGTAAGGGTGAGATTCAAGCGCTCATTGATGACGTGCTAGATGCTTGTCAAAAAGACGCTCCTTATTATATAGGTACTCTTGTTGTGTTTAAAAGAAAGGATGGCACACTAGAAGTCATAGACGGTCAACAGAGGCTGACTACACTTACCCTTCTAGCCCTATGTTTAGATAACAATGAGAACTCTAATTGTGCCCAATATTTACTAGACTTTAAAAAACCTAATATATATTTTGAAAGTCGTCCTCAATCACACGAAACTCTTCAGCTACTTTTTGATGGTACGCAAGAAACAGATTTAAAGTATGAGAGCCTAAATGGAGCTATTTTAGATGGTTTTAAAATAATAAAAGAGGTCTTACAACAGTCTTTCAAAATAGATGATAAGACTAAAAGCTCTAAAATAACTCTGAATCAATTCTGTACATATCTATTTGAAAAAGTACTAATAGCCCAAGTACCTGTACCTGAGGAAACAGACCTAAACCATTATTTTGAAGTGATGAATAACCGAGGTGAACAGTTAGAAAAGCATGAAATTATAAAGGCGCGGTTGTTATCAATTATTGAAGAAGCGAAGGAAAAGGATATAGAAACTGATGATAAAAAATTAGCTAAAGCCCTAATTCATGATGTTTGGGAAGCCTGCGCCAACATGAATAAGTATGTGCAGTATGGTTTTAGTACTAGCCTACGCACAGCTATATTTTCAGGGGGATGGAATAATCTTACAGCGATGAAATTCCAAGATCTATTAGCGCATTATAAAAATAATGCAGAAGATGAAGCACTTAAGCAAAGCAACCTAAATCAGAAAGTTGCTAACCCTATTAAAGATGAAACGGCTAACTCAAGTTTATCATTACACAAAATTTTATTTGATAAAGACACGGTTATTCCTCCTAACCCTAAAGACAAAAATAAGAACAAAGATGATGACAGTGAGATTTATTACAGCGTAGTCAATTTTCCAAACTTCTTATTGCATGTTCTAAAGATTATGCTAAATACAGATGGCGAATTAGTAGACATCTCACTAGATGATAAGCAGTTGTTACCACAGTTTGAAAAATATATTATAGGTAGGGATGTAGCAGAACCCTATGAGCAGACTACAAAATTTATTTATGCTTTACTTAAAACTAAGTTCTTATTTGATAAATACGTGATCAAGCGTAAACCACTTGATGATAAGCATTGGTCATTAGAAAAATTAGAAAAAAGAGGCAAAGACCGCCCTCTAGATTTTTATAACAGTTTTGAAGATGAGAAAACTAATAAAAAACTGATAATGTTGCAGAGCGTTTTTCACGTGTCAGCGCCAACCATGAACTATAAGCATTGGTTGAATGCTAGCCTGTACTATCTACATAACAGCTTTAAAGAAAGTTATGACTTGAATGGTAAACAAGTTATTAACGGTGACAAGTATATCCAATATCTAGAAGGACTTGCTCGTGCATTTATGTTAAGACTCTATTTAACTAATGAACGAGATAATTATCACCAAATCATTTATCAAACCTCAGACTTTAATCAAGTCCTATCTAAAGATACTGACGATAATTTGAATCCTGATAGTTTACGTACACATATTAGGCATTATCTTAGGTATGGCAATATTCGTAATATCTTCGTATTTAATTATTTAGATTATTTGCTTTGGAAAAAGGGTAACGGGCCTAAATTTATATTTACTGCTCGAAGCTCTATAGAACACTTTTACCCTCAAAATAAACGAGATGATAAACTTTTTATAGATGATAAAAATACAGAAGATACGCTACTTCATTCGTTTGGCAATTTGTGTTTGATTAGTCATAGCCTTAACTCGCGAGTAAGCAATGATATGCCTGAAGTAAAGGTGAAATATTTTTCAGATGGTAGAGATATTGAAAATGGGCAAATTGATAGCTTAAAACTACTTAAAATGGTTGAATACACTAAAAATAAAAAAGAAATATGGGATAAAACAATGATCCAAACTCATGAAGATGAAATGTTAGAGATTTTGATGCAAGGTCTTAATCTAATTTCAGAGGACGCTGAATCATGAGTAACGTCACTGACATAGAAAGACTCACACAAAACCGTGTCGTACGATTCTTTACCGACACACTAGGCTACCGTTATCTAGGCGACTTCAAAGACCGACCTAATAACAAAAACATTGAGTCCGAGATTTTAGCGGCGTGGCTAAGCTCACGTAACGTCAGCCGTACGCTGCAAAATAGAGCCATAAACGCTCTAGAAAAAGCAGCCGCTATAGGCAGTGGCGTTAAATTATACGATGCCAATAAAAAGGTCTATGAACTACTGCGCTATGGCATTAAAGAAAAAGAAGGTACTGGTGATCATAAAGAGACCGTCTGGTTGATTGATTGGGACAACATAGAGGTCAATGACTTTGCCATTGCCGAAGAAGTCTCCATCAATGGCGAAAATAAAAAACGTCCCGATATTGTCCTTTATGTCAACGGTATTGCACTGGGCGTGATCGAGCTTAAACGCTCAACCATCAACGTCACCGAAGGCATTCGTCAGAACCTAGACAACCAAAAGAAAGAATTTATTCGCAGCTTCTTTAGCACTATTCAATTGGTTATGGCAGGTAATGATACCCAAGGTTTACGCTATGGCACGATCGAAACGCCTGAGAAGTATTATTTAGAATGGAAAGAAGCCAACCCCAATCATACGCCCCAGTCTGATTCTAGCGTACCGACGCATCTTACTTTAGCAAACGCTAACTTCACCGATCAGCCCTTAGACTTCCATCTATATCATATGTGCAATAAGCACCGATTTTTAGACATCATCAATAACTTCATTGTTTTTGATTCGGGTGTCAAAAAGACTTGCCGACACAATCAGTATTTCGGGATACAGGCGGCAAAAAAACACATTGCTCAGCGCAAGGATGGGATTGTTTGGCATACCCAAGGCTCAGGCAAAAGCTTGACCATGGTTTGGCTGGCTAAATGGATACGGGAGAATGTTACCAATAGCCGTGTACTCATTATTACTGACCGTACCGAGCTTGATGAACAAATTGAGAAGGTCTTTTTTGGTGTCGATGAATCAATATATCGCACCAAGAGCGGTGCTGATCTTATTAGCCAGTTAAATCAGCCTAACCCTTGGTTGCTCTGCTCCTTAGTTCATAAATTTGGTCGCGGCGGTGATGATGATAGCCATGACAGTAAAGACACAGACGACTTTATAAAGGAAATTCAAGCCAGCTTACCGTCAGACTTTAGCCCTAAGGGAGATTTATTTGTCTTTGTTGATGAGTGTCACCGCACTCAGTCTGGCAAGCTGCACGGCGCTATGAAGGCATTATTGCCAGAAGCGATGTTTGTCGGTTTTACCGGCACGCCACTACTCAAAAAAGATAAGAAGAAATCTATCGAAGTATTTGGACCCTTTATTCACACCTACAAGTTCGATGAAGCAGTTGCTGACGGTGTGGTATTGGACCTCCTGTATGAAGCACGTGATATCGATCAACAGCTTACCTCCTCTAAGAAAGTCGATGAATGGTTCGATGCTCATACTCGTGGCTTAACCAATATTGCTAAAAGCCAGCTTAAGCAAAAATGGGGAACCATGCAGCGGGTTCTGTCTAGCCAGTCGCGCATAGAGTGCATCGTCAATGACATCTTGCTCGATATGCAGAAAAAGCCAAGGCTTATGGATGGTCATGGCAATGCCATGCTTGTGTGCAATAGTATTTATCAAGCCTGTAAATCTTATGAGGCCTTTGAGAACTCTTTCTTGAAAGGCAAAGTGGCAATTGTGACCAGTTACTTACCAACTGCAGATAGCATCAAAGGGGAAGAAACTGGCGAAGGCATGACAGAGAAGCTTTTCAAATATCGAATCTATCGCAGGATGATTGCTGATTATTATGATATCAGCGAACAAGAAGCAGGTTCTAAGGCCGAGGACTTTGAAAAGTCAGTTAAAAAACGCTTCATCGAAGAACCAGGTCAAATGCGCCTACTAATAGTCGTCGATAAACTGCTAACAGGATTTGATGCCCCTTCTGCTACTTATCTATATATTGATAAAAAGATGGCTGATCATAACCTTTTTCAGGCTATTTGCCGGGTTAATAGACTCGATGGTGCAGAAAAAGACTATGGCTATATCATTGATTATCAGGATCTATTTCAGTCTTTAAATAGTACTATCTCTGACTATACGCAAGGCGCGTTTTCGGAATACGAAGATGAAGATATTGATGGGCTGTTAAAGAACCGCTTAACTGCGGCAAAACAAAACCTAGATGATGCCCTAGAGATGGTCAGAGGACTGTGTGAACCTGTTAAACACCCTAGAAATACACAAGATTATGGTGCTTACTTTTGTCCTAGCGAGGGCACGACTGAGGCTGAAAAAATAGAACAAGAACAGCTTAGACTCACCCTGTACAAAAGCGTCTCCAAACTGATACGTGCTTATGGAAATATTGCCAATGAAATGGCGGAAGCGGGATATAACGATCAGGAGATCAAACGCATCAAAGATGATGTAAAGCACTTTGAGTCGGTTCGTAATAACATCAAGCTTATGAGTGGCGACCATATCGATATGAAAAGCTACGAGCCGACCATGCGTAGGATGTTAGACACTTATATTCATGCCACCCCTAGTGAGACGGTTATCGACTTTGAAGATTTAGGACTTATTGAGTTAATTGTCAATCAAGGGCCTGAAGCTTTAATCAAAGCCATACCTGAGGATATAGCGAGCAACCCTGAAAACGTCGCAGAGACCATCGAAAACAACGTGCGCAAAACGATTGTCGATGAAAACCCCGTCAACCCAAAGTACTACGAGCATATGTCTGCCCTACTCGATGAGCTCATTGAGCTACGCCGACAAAAAGCCATTGCTTACGCTGAGTACTTACAAAAAATACGCCAGCTAGCCTCTAAAGTAATTAACCCGACTGGCAGTGCAGGTGGTGACGCATACCCTGAGACCATTAACACCCCTGCTAAACGCGCACTATATGATAATTTGGATCAGAATGAAGACTTGGCAGATAAAGTTGATGCAGCTATTCGCCTCCATAAACAGGCTGATTGGCAAGGTCATCTAATTAAAGAGCGCAAGATTACAAATGCGGTGCATCAGGTCATCAAAGAATATGAAGTTGATACTGACTTAGAAGAGCTGATTAGTTTGGTGAAAGCACAACAGGAATATCAGTGATTATTAAGTCAGCCTTTATTAAAATTGGTGAGCTAGATATACATCTAACTCGCAAGGATATTAAAAACCTACATATCAGCGTGATGCCACCTGATGGACAGGTCAGAGTATCTGCACCTGATGCTATGACCGATACGGCCATTCGGATGGCTGTCATCCACCGTATACCCTGGATTCGGCGTCAGCAGGCTGCCTTTGCCAAGCAAGAGCGTCAATCTACAAGGGAGATGGTAAATGGAGAGACGCATTATCTTTGGGGCAAGCGTTACCGACTTCAAGTGATTGAGAGCGATACCCTCAAATCTCAGACGATCAAACTAAAGGGCGGTAAGCTTGTCCTAACCGTAAACACTGATGCCTCAGAGGAAGTAAAACTTAAGGTATTGACTGAATACTATCGTGGCCGACTAAAAGCTAGAGCACCCGATCTTATCGATAAGTGGTCAAAGAAAACTGACGTCACTATAAATAGCTGGCAGATCCAAAAAATGAAAACAAAATGGGGCAGCTGTAATGTAGAAGAAGGAAATATACGGCTTAATTTAGATTTAGCTAAAAAGCCTCTGCCCTGTTTGGAATATATCATTTTGCATGAACTGCTACATTTCAAAGAAAGGCAGCACAACGATAGATTTAAAGCTCTACTCGACATTTACATGCCAGACTGGCGATCTAGACGAGATTTACTCAACCAAATGCCATTAAACCAGGAAAACTGGAAACATCAAAAATAGTACTTCAACTAAAGACGAACTCTTAGCTCGGGACCTCTACCTACTCTTCAGCATATAACGCCTTTAAACAAAAACAGTCTGGCTCATCAGTGATTCTTGAGCTGTAATATATATACGCATCATTAGATAATAATGCTTCAACAGCTTCTGATATATAAGAAAAGACTTCTAGTGAGGGACTTTCGATACTCTCTATGGTAACTAACAGTCTCTTAGCATGACGAGCTTTTATAAATTGACTAACTAACTGCTGTGTAGCTGCCTTTACTGATTTCGATATAGATTCACCTGTGGCACTTGCTTGAATGAACTGGAATGAATTGCCATACTCAAACAGACTTTTGATATCCACAACATCTATACCGATGATGGTACTTGCAGAGTTTACATCAAGTACTCTAATGACCTTATCTACTTCATTAGGCTGACATCTAATAACGCCCTCTATAATATCTAAGCGCTTAAATTCACTATCATCTATTTGCAAGCCTACTAAAAACCAAGCCTCTGACTTCTCTTTTAACTCTATTAGCGCCTCCTCATCCCAAACATCACTGATGATAAAGCAACCAATAGCAGACTTTGGGTAATGATCCATGGTTTGTCGATATAGAACAGCACTAGGTATATCATCTCTATACGAGTCATCAATCTGATACTTCATGGTTATGCTCACTGATCATTAAGGAGTTTGAAGGTAGTCAAAAGTATCAAGTTCTGACGAGAGTTAACGACTGTAGAGCGCTTGCACAGTCTCTAAGATATTTATCATCTGGCATAGTTAGTTTATTGAATTTTGATCTTCCCTAAGGGTTACATCTCCTTTTGAAAAATCATTCGGTTTTATTTACCTAGATTGCTGATCATCGATTTGCTTTAACATTCTGATAGAGTTTATATCGTAACTGCCTTCAAAATACTGATCCAAAAGCTCGTCAAAAACACATTTTTTATTAGAGGATGCTAAAGTAAATAACGTAAGCGAAGAGTGTAATTTCAGCGTATCGATTGATCCGAAAACTTCTAAAGCACTTTTATCAGGATGCAATAATAGTAATTCAGCACACTCTCTCAACCGTGCTCCAAGCATGTCGTGCTGCAAATACTCTTTTGCTTGCTCTAGACTCTCAATTGCAAAACGCCGAGCCATTGTACTGCGCCCCAAGCCTTTCACCTGTGGAAAAATAAACCACATCCAATGTGTACGCTTACGCCCTTCAGTTAACTCTTTAATAACCGATGGATAAACAGTATTTTGCGCTTGGATAAAATCGTTGAATAAAGCTGTACTCATACCTCTCACCTTCTATATTCTTTGCTTTTTAAGTGATTACCTGGCAACGATGCTGACGAACTCATTCAAGCTATATTTATACTTAATACAACTACAAAACCATATATATCATACCCATCCAACAGTACTTAGGCTTATCGACAACTTCTGTACTATAGAAAATATGTTCATCCTCTACACCCATATTATCAATAGTATCTGATATAACTTTGAACTCATCAAACGTAAAATGGCGGTTACTTTCAGTTTTAAACATCATATCTTTTATAGTAATATCTTTAGGAATCTGATCAATAATCTGACTGAGTACTTGGTCTGATTTAGACATTTCTAATGTGCTAGCTTGTATAAACTTAGCAGGTTTCGAAAAACTTAGCGCCTTTTTAATATCTGTAGGGTCGTTACCCATAAATTCGTTGAAAGTAGTTTCAAACAAATTCATGACGTTTTGCACTTCATCAAGCTGGCAAATAATAATGCCATCCACCACATCAAATTGCTTAATAGTTTTTTCAGTCGTTTGCAAACCGAGTAAGAACTCTGGCGCTGTTTTGAACCTCAGATCAATTAGTGATTTTTCATCCCAATTATCACTAATAAGAAAAAACCCATAACGAGATAAGTCATATTCGCTCATTTGTGGCGCGTACAACTTTGTAAAAGCAATATTTTTAATCCACAACTCATTATTGCGATACCTTTCAATAATGCCTATCGGTAACTGATCAACTAAATGAGCAGGGATATCTAACCCACGTAGCTGGGTTAGGTTAGCCAAGCTATCAGGAAGCTGTTCTATTGTTTCACTAATGACAATAAGCTCCTCTAACTGGCTGAACTGCCCTACTGACTCTGGTAAATGCTCAAGCGCTTCACAATTTAGCGTAAGATTGGTTAAGCTATATAAGTAGCCAATACTTTCAGGTAAATTGGTTAATTGGCTACAATCTATACTCAAGTCTGTTAACGCCAATAAATTAGCGTGATTACGTGGCAACACTTCATCAGGAATCTTAAATTTGTCAGCCCATGCCCAAAGCTCTGTCATCCATGGCTTTATATCGTTGTTTCCGACTTTACTATTCAGTTCTGACATATAATAAGCTTCCTTATTTAGTTAAAAAAACTATTTACTTAGTAATTTATTATCGTTTAAAACTTTATAGTACCCATCGAGCTCTTTAATGATTTTATGTGCCATCTTACCGTTATGAATTTGTTCCCATGGTTCAGTTTTGGACCACCAATCATGTGGTTCAAAATTATACCAAGCGCACCAATAACCGCCCTTTGATTTATCTTCTTCTGCCTTTATATTTTCACTAGCAATGCCATTGCTAGCCTTACACTCAGCCAGAATTTTCTCATAATATTCATGGTCTTGGCTTACATCCTCATTAGCTATAAAAATACCTAGGTAAGGGCAATTAAAAACCGTTCCCCCAAAACCTAAACAAAATTCCAGAACACTTTCTTTGATATTAAATATAATTTGCTCTTCTCGGTTAACACCCTTTAGGTCGGTTTTAATCATTGAATAAGGTTTGCTTTTTTCTTCAATAATTGTGATTAGATCACGCTGTAACTTCTCAACGAGTTGCTTTTTCATTTCATGAGTACTTAAAGCTATTTTGATAGAGCTAGCAACACTCTCTTCGCTAAACGACATAACCTCTAATATCGACTTTGACTCATTCATATCTTCTATCCCCATAAATTGCTTTTGAATAAAACTGATTAATTGTGCGAGAAACTCACTAACACTATAATTTTGGCATTCTATTTGGCACGCTTTGAGCCAAACAATTAGACCGCTAAAACGAAGATGGCTATATCGATTCTTCTTTTTCAACGCTTCTAATTTGCTCGTATCAATACTGTATTTGCTTGGACCTTCATCAGACTCATTTAAGTAGACAAGATGCCAAGCCTTGTGGCTTCTTTTTTCAAGCTCCTCAGCATAATCCTTCAACTGTTCAAACTGGTCTGCCGCATAAGGTTTGTTTTCAATACAAATACCGTAACTGTCATCACCCACCTGACATTGTAGATAAATATCCATACGGCGTTGGGTATTGCTTTTTACAGTGATCTCTTCAAGAAAAACATCTGTCTTCTCAAGATTATTAAGAAAAACCTGCCTTTCTGAAGTTTCATACATATCCGGCAAACAATGCTCAACAAATAGTCTTAAAAAGGTTTCTTGCTGGGCATGAGTGCCTTTTGGATCAAGCAAAGCCGCTAAGATACTACTAAGTCCTAATTCATCGGTATTGATATAATCAAAAGTATTAAAATCTGGTGAAAGCTGCCGACTGTAGAGTGCTTGCGCAGTCTCTAAAGCATGGATTTTTTGGCTGACTGCATTTATTAAGGTATTGACTTCACTCACAATTATATTTCCTTATAATTTATTAATAGTTGTTGAATACTTGTTATCTTACTAATCCTCATACAGCTCTAACGCACTTTGTAAACGTTCATGAATAACGGCTCTCAATGCTAGCGGTTCTACTACCACGGCCAGCTGCGACATACTTACCAACCAATCTTGCAGACGCTTAGTATTGGCAACAGTAGCGCTGACTCGATTCCAAGTATCATCAATCATAGTAATCTGCTGATCTTGTGATAATGGACGCTCATAAAGATGCTGACAGGCATATTTTTGCACTCTTAAAACTAGTTTTATCTGAACACTATCAGTAGGTTCTAACTTACCTAATTTATTCAAATGCTTTAATGAAAAAGCATTTCTCCCTACCCAGTCAGGTACTTGCTTATCTATGACTACTGCCTCAGTGATACGATTGACTGCAAAGTTGCGATGCGCTTTTAGCAATACGTCATCATCGATATGATCATCAGTAGGATTAAAGCCTGTGAGGTAGATCATATTGTCAATAAAGATAAGTCCTTTGGGATAGATGACTCTCTCAGCGGAACTGCCATGCCATTTATTTTGATAACTTATTTTAAGTTGCAGTCTATTTAGCAGAGCTTGGTGAATACTTTTAATCACATCATCATTAAGTTTCGGTGCTTGAACTATACTCGGTAAGGTAATCAGATAATCTTGCCATTGTCCTAGCTTACTTTGATTGAAACCATCCTTATTGTACCGACCTAATTGGGTGAGCTTATCTGTGATATTTTTCTTAAAAGATACTGGTAAATAGTTTGCAGTATATTTATCAAGCATCTCCCAAAAGAACACTGTTTGCTCATTGATAATATCGATGCTAAAGCTAGGCTCAATATAAAACCGTGCTGTCTGTCCACTAATATTCTGACCCCATGCTGGCACTCGAATTAAAGCGTCACTATAAAAAACATCGTTAAAAATTTGGTTTAAAGCAATCAGATCGTTCTCTAAGTTCTTACGCTCGTTAGCGAGATTATCTGGATTATCACCGTACCCAACCATAAGCTCTGTTAATGACATAGCATTAGCTTCACTCCGAGGCAAACATTGATATAAAGCGAATAGACGTGTCGACTTTGTATAGCTTGCGATTGGGTGCGTGGGCATATAGGTTTCTCAGTTAAATCGTTCAATGTTAAGTTTATAGCTTCATTATTAAAACAATCATTCAATCAAAGCGAAGCAAAATCGCTGTCCCATTATCATAAGCATCGCCCTCTGAATCATAAACTTGGTTTTTAAGAGTGATTAGCCAATGCTGTAAATCTGTCTCCGCACTGACAGTTTGCCACTCATGACTCGGTACTAAGTCATGAATACCATCCGTACAAACCAAGAGACAGTCGCCACTATTAACATCAATCTTTCGAGAGATGCTCTCTGGTGATTCACTGCTTGTATAGCTGTCATCAGTGGTTAAAGCAAAGCATTCAGTAATGCTATATAAACTCCCCGCCATCCCTTCTCGGTTAAAGTCTGCAAAATCTGCTTGGCGACCTTGCTGCTGTGCCTTCTGGTCGATGAGTTCATTTAGCAGATTATGATCTCGAGTCAGGCACTGCCATTGTGCTGCACCTTTAGATAGCCAATAAACACGACTGTCACCCACATGCGTTATCGTTGCCTTTATTATTCCATCACTATTTAACTCTCCCACTACCATAGCAATGGTTGCTGCTGCCCCATGACGTTTGGATGAATGCTTGGTTTGATTAACCAGCTGATGAATAGCATCGGCCGTTGGCTTTGTATCATGACTCCACAACCGGCTAATTGCTTTTACCACCGACTTTGAGCAATGCTGTGAATGATTGGAGCTAGCAACACCGTCAGAGACTGCTAAACAAAAAGGAAGCTCGACTGATGTCACTGCCATAACGCCTAAGTTTTCTTGATACCAATTATCTAAAAAGAAAAAAGCATCTTGTTGCAGGTTATTGCTGGCATTACCTTGGAAGGTGATTGCACAAGCTTGGGCGATAGAGGAAGTATCGTTTAAAGGACAATTATTAAGAGAAGCAGTCATGATGGCAAGTCTATACTTTTATCATAAAAGCTATTATAACGAGCAACCTAGAAGAAAATATTCTAGGTTAGAATATAAAGTCATTTAATTTGAAATGTAAGGTGAGGTAAGAATCAAATAATATTTAAACTTTTTTTAATTAAAAAATGGCTTGATTAAAAGTGACACTCCTATAGAAGAGGTAACTTAATAAATATAGACTAGAGTATGATTAATTTATGAATAATACTTAGTACGAGTAAGTACCAGGAAACCTATAACGGTCTTATAGATATGGAGAAACACCTCTGTTATATTAGATTCATGAGGGTTTTAAATATTCGCTCATCTATACAAGGAAGCATAGAATGACAGGGATTGAGTTTTATACCAATGGTCATATCATCAGTGAAGCTGACAGCATGCGTCAAAAGCTCGGTGCATTAGCTAAGCAGTATCGTGCGACGTCCGCTATTATCGTTACAGATGCTGGAATCACTCAGCTAGGCTATGTCGATATTGCTCAGCAATCATTACAAGAAGCTGGTGTTAATGTTGTTGTATTCGATAGTGTCGTAGCTGATCCACCTGTTGCAATCGTCAATGACGCTATTAAAATTGCCAGAGACAACAGCTGTGACTTGGTCATCGGTTTAGGCGGTGGCAGCTCTATCGATACTGCAAAAATCGTCGCCTTACATCCAAACGAATTTGAATCGGTAAACGATATTTTGGATAAAGATGTTAGTGGCTTTAACAAACTACCTTTGTTTGCGATACCGACCACCGCTGGTACTGGTGCAGAAGCCACCTTTGTCTCAGTCATCACAGCAAAAGATGGTAGCAAAAAAGCCATATACACTCCCAAAATCCTGCCTGATGTCGCCATTCTAGATGCGACACTTACTCTTAAGCTACCTCGACATATCACTGCTGCAACCGCTTTAGATGCCATGGTTCACTGTGTTGAAGCGTACACGAGTCGTACTAAAAAGAATCCTATTTCAGATGCGTTGGCTGTTAAAGGCTTACAGATGCTCTGGAATAACTTTGAGAAAGTATTAAACCAAGGCGACGATATCAACGCTCGCTCTAACATGCTACTAGGCTCAACTTTGGCTGGTATAGCCTTCGTGAATTCTTCGGTAGCTGCAGTACACGGACTTTCCTACCCGCTTAGTATCAACTTTCATATCCCGCATGGACATGCCAATGCGCTTGTTATGTGCGGTGTCTTCACCTTTAACTTATCAGCAGCAGCCCCTCTTTATGCAGAGCTAGCTCATGCTGTTATGCCCTCTCAGACCTTGGGTATGACAGACTTAGAGGCAGCAAGCTTGTTTATCAAACAGTTAAAAATATTTTTAGAGACGAGTGGCCTTAAATATCGCTTAAACGAATTAGATATCACAGACCAAGACATCCCTGCCTTAGCAGACATCGTTATAAATACTTATGCTAGGCTAATCGCGACTAACCCTAAAGATATGACGTTAAATGAGGTAACAGCAATATATGAGGAGATACTCTAAAAAAGAAACTCGCATTATTTAAAACAGTGTTATTTATCAAGGAAGATATCCACTACTGAAGGGAAATAGTTATGTCAGAATACAAATTAGACGTGGTCGTCGATGGCTTTCATTACTTAGAAGGACCTCGCTGGTATAAAGACGCCTTATGGTTTGTCGATTTTTATACCAAAGGCGTTTACCGTGTGAATGATCAAGGCGTCGCAGAAAAAATTGTCCATATTGAACAACAACCCTCTGGTTTGGGCTGGCTACCTGACGGGCGTATGCTAGTGGTTTCAATGAAAGATCGCAAAGTCTTACGCCTAGAAGACGATGGCGAGTTAGTCGTTCATGCTGATATCTGGGAGCACTGTGATGGACATGCTAATGACATGGTCGTTGCACCTAATGGTGATGCTTATGTCGGTAACTTTGGCTTTGATTTGATGGGTGGTGCCGACCATAAACATGCGGCTCTTATATTGGTGAAGCCTGATGGCCACTCACAGATTGTGGCAGAAGGCTTAGCTTTTCCAAACGGTATGGTCGTTTCTGCTGACCAAAAGACGTTAATCGTCAATGAGCTATTTGGTAATAAAATTTCAAAATTCGATATCAAAGAAGATGGGACTTTAGGAGAGAAGCGTGACTTTGCGAACTTCGGAGAACTAGGAGATGAGCCAAATTTAGGGGTGCGCATAGAAAACGCCAGTATCTTACCTGATGGTCTTGCCTTAGATAGCGAGGGCGCTGTTTGGATTGCAGATACTTTGAACCAGCGTGCTGTTCGTATTCAAGAAGGCGGGGAAATTTTAGAAGTCGTTGATACCGCACCTGATGGTATTTTTGCAGTGGCACTTGGCGGACAAGATGGCAAAACCTTGTTCATGTGTGCAGCACCTGATTGGGATGAAGCATCACGTACCGCTGAGACCAGAGGTCGTATGCTATCTACTCAGGTTAAAGTTGGTCATGCTGGTACGCCATAGCTAACTTTTTAGCAGGCAAATAAAGTTAATACGTAAAAGGATTAACCATAGAAAAGTCAGGCATTTAAAATAGCCTGACTTTTCATTAATAGATCATTAGAGTTTGACTGATATAATGTCGCCATTTATAACGAATTCAAAAAAGTAAGGCTAGTTATGACCACATACATACTTGACACTGAAACAACCGGACTCGTTGATCCGCACATGACCGAGGCCGCCTACTCTATTGTTGACATCATTAATGGCAAGGTGACAGTATTACAGGCGCCAAGAGCGAAGCGTTTTAACCCGCTGAAAGAAATTAGCTTAGGCTCTATGGCGATATCACATATCTGTGATGAGGATGTGGCAGATCAGCCACCTCACACGGACTTTAGGCTACCTAGCAGTGTTGAGTACTTGATTGGTCACAATATTGATTTTGATATGGCCGTTCTTAAAAATGCGGGCGTAACTCATACGCCTAAATTAATATGTACCAATGCGATGGCTAACTTCCTGCTTCCTACGCTTGAAAGCCATAAGCTAGTATCCCTCCTCTACCACTTTCACCGTGATATAGCCCGTGCTCAAGCAAGAGATGCTCATGCTGCCATTGCTGATATTTACTTCACTGAGCTGGTGCTTGGTAGTCTGATTGACTTGGCGAATAGCCAAGGCCATGAGATAAGTGATGTGGAGAGCTTATATGAATTTAGCGAAATAGCGCGTGTACCCACGCACTTAAGTTTTGGTAAGCACAAGGGTGAGGCTATTGCAGATTTAGCGACTCACTCGGATGGTGCTGGATATTTGAAGTGGCTATTGAAACAAGATACCGTTGATCCTTATTTGGCCGAGGCTTGTAAGAATGCATTAGAGCAGTCTGCTTAAATACGTGTAGCTTTAAACTAGCGCTTTTATTATTCGCCCATTTCACCAGCTTATAACGTCAGTATAATAAAAGCGCAAACTATAGTATTATTTTACCTGTTTTATCCCTTCGTGCAATTGACGCCGACGCTCTTGTGATGCGTTATAGCGATGAGCTTTCGCCCGCTCAATCTCTTCATGAGTTTGGATTAGTTCAGACGGCATAATAAGTACTTCATCCATATCTATTTTATCGACATGCATAGCATTACCTGTGAGAATTGAACGTAATACTTTATCAGCATCACTCTCCTGAAGACTGTCAATCACAGCAGCGCATCTATCAACGTCTGCTAACTGTAGCTTGATGAACATCTGAGCGTCGTAATAAGACTTAGAATATGCCTTACTGACAGCCAGGCACCATAACGCCACTAATACCTCAGGGCTAGCAACAGGTACATCAACCATACCAAATATCTCTTTAGATATAGGCTGATTCAAGGCGAAACCTTTAGGGGTGCTTTGGAATGAAAGTTCGAGAGGATATTTTTTAGTCTCACCACTATCATCTTTGATAGCAATGATAAATTGTTGGTAGGCATTCCATATAAAATCAATGTTATTTTGTTTTAGTGCGCTTTCAAGTTTACAGTAGTCACTTTCAGAAACCATGAAATTAATATTAGTGGTCGCACGAGAAGGTGCATACTCTGAGTATGCAACCGTGCCTACGATGACATACTCAATGTTTTCTTCTAACAGAACATAGATGAGCTGTTTAAATAAATTTTGGAATTTATTCATTCGGCCATCTGATTCAAACAAACTTAAAAGTTCCATTGACTCACTCATACCTAGCTGCCAAGTTCTATATCAGTTATCGTCAATTTATACTTACCTTTAATCAACCTAGCTTCAAATTTACTTAATCCAACAAGTGGCAACTCAAAATGCTGTAAATTTTCAAGCTATGGCGGGAGCAAAATCTAATTTTGCTAAACACCGATAACTTGCAATAGCTGTTCTCGAATCTCAATCGCAGTCGCTGCTAGATCGACAGTAGCGAACTGAATTTTATGATTTTGTATGACGATATACTCATCAATGTTTTTACCTACGGAAGGATGAAGTAGTAGGCCTGAAGCATTTTCATTGAGTGGGTCCCCACTACCCTCTTGCGATCTTAAGTAGGCGTACATCTGATATAGATAACCACTGCGTAAGGTTTCATCTCTAAACCAACCGTTGATTACGACAGCATTGAACTTAGTATCAATGACTAACCGATGTCCTAATTCCATATCATCTATTAAGATATCTGTTCTCATATTAGGAAGTATGTTATCAATGCCTAAGCTCTTATCCTCTATTTGCCACCTCAGAGTCTTGCCAGCGCTTATTCGATAACTCTGCTTTGGCAAGACCGTGTCATAAAATCCAGCAACCCCTTTTTCAAAAAGCTTACGAAGCCAGGGTAAGTTATCTCTCTCTGGCGAGTTTAATTGCTTTTTACCTTTAAGCTCAGTCGGAAGCGCAAGATTAAAAGCTAGATGAGCTGCTGTAATCATAGGTTTATCTTCAAAGTCATGCCTTCCAAACCGATCTACTGAAACCTCACTCCGACTAGGACGTACCTGACTGACTCCCATGCGCCTTAAGCGCACATCCAATGATCGGCACCTATGAGCTAAATCATTATTTTTTACAATCTTAGAGATACTCTCTAAGGCAGCACGGACATATCTATTACGCGCGGTATCAATAGTTAATTCATCAAAATGACAAGCGACTTTACCACGATCAAGCAATCTATTTCTCTCAGTACTAAGCAGATCTATTCTACCCCGGACACGATTAAGCACAGCATCACGAGACTGATAACTGTAACTTAAGTTTCGCTGAATACGATGCTCAACTCGTCGACACAGTATTTCTGCAATTAAATCTGGAATGTCATCAGGGTTATTTTCAACTGAGATCTTAGCCGCTTCAAACTCTCTATACATATCCGAGGCATAGAGCATAAGCAGCCAAAGATTGCGTACCGGTATTTCACCTACAAACTTGATTTCATCATAAGATTCAGACAGATGATCTACTTCAATAGACATAGACTTACAGACCTTCGATCAGGCGTTTCTGTGCTTTTTGAGATTTCTCAAGATCATCGAACCAGTACTCATCAAGTAAAGGACCGATCTCCGTCTGTACCACCTCACTAAACCATTCTTTAGCATTCGTTATAGTCATCCCAACGGCTGGCGTGACATAGCTATGGCCTACTTGAAACTGAGCACCAAGACTGGTATCTGCAGAAATCTCCTCATTAAGAGCCCTAATACGACTGTCAATTCCAGTTAGAACATTTGAATCGATGCCATTTTTGGATTGAACCCAATCATGCCATGGCTTGCCCAATGTTGGTTCAAGATCAATAAAGGCAAAACGACGACGTAGTGCAAGATCAACCAAGGCCAGCGAGCGGTCAGCAATATTCATTGTACCTATGACATATAAATTACTGGGAATATAAACACGTTCACCATCGAACTTTCTATAAGACAGCTCTAACGCTTCATCTGGCGTTCTTTTATCAGTTTCAAGTAGTGTGAGCATCTCACCGAACACTTGAGCAGGGTTACCTCGGTTAATCTCTTCGATGACAATAACGTACTTTGATTCAGGATCATCAATAGCGGCTTTGATCATTTCCATAAAAGGGCCGTCTACCAATGTCAGCTTGCCCTCACCTGAGGGACGCCAACCTCTAATAAAATCTTCATAAGACAAATTAGGATGAAACTGCACGGCTCGTATTTTACTATCGTCACGCTGACCCATTAAAGCAAAGGCTAATCTTTTGGCCAACCAAGTTTTACCAGTACCGGGAGGCCCTTGTAGTATTAGATTTTTCTTATCCCGAAGACGTTTGAGTATCAACTCAATCTTAGCTTTAGGCAAAAAACACCCATCAGATGTAATATCATCAATAGAATAATTTTTAACCATAGTTTGAGTGTCCGTCTCAAAAGGTAATTGTGTATCAAAATCACTAACTATATCTTCATCTACCCAGCGATAACTACCATTACTTATCAACTCTAACTTTCTATTATTAACCATATTTTTTAATACAGATTTGACACCTCCTACAACATCTTTTCTATCTGGGTATCGTTGTTGAATATCATCAGTAAATCTATCTAGAAACTCTTCTACTGTAAATTCAAAAGAATCTTTCTCAAGACAGAGCTGCTTTACTTGAAATAAAATGATATCTATCCAAGTTCTATTAGACAAATCTTTCAAGTCACTTGGTTTATATTGGTATGCTGCGAGCGAGAGTTCAGGAAAAGAATGTACAGGATAAGTTTCTTCTAAAAATCTGGTTTCAAGACTCTCTAACAACCCTAAATAATCATTAGCATCACAGCGTGCTTTTGGACCGTTTTTATTAATTTCTATATTAAGCTTTTTATTGATGTATTCTTGAGACTGTCCATCAAGGGTCAAGAAGCTCCACGGTCTAATCCAATACAGACCCATAGTCAAATTCCAGCCTATACCGTAACAGTTAGTAGCGCTGTCATAAGAGGAAACGAATTGAGACTTAGCCTCTTCACTCTCACCTTCATCTTCTAAATCGGCAAATGCGATAGCACGGGCAAAGACTTCCCATAAAATATCTATATCATCTGCATGGCGCTTGTAGTGATAACCAAAAAACCAGGTTCTTTGATTGTTAACTATAGGAATGCCATCAAAAGATTCAGGGACAGGCTCTGTTATATCAAGTAGTTCGGCCAATGCTTTAGCGATAATTTTACGATTATCGTCAGTAATTCCACGATTGAAAATAGCCATGACTGTAAATGGACATATATCTTTTAATAATCCTCCTTCGACCCCCTCTTCGTATTGGTCGTTAAGAATAGACATGACATCACTTGTTTCAGATATTTTATGAATACCAGTAACAAGCTCATCTCGACGATATCGAAAAGCAAGAAGCTTAGAGGCCATTTCTTCATAGAAAGTTGTCCACTCAAAAGCGGAATGCTCTGAAGGTGAATCGCCAAATCTTTCAAGCCAATAAGGATTGTTACGGAACATATCTATGTCTTGAGCTTTACCGTCAAATGCAAAATCAATCAAATTAACTCTTAACACAGTTTCAGGAATGACTCTCCAAACTGTATTTCGACTAGTGAAAAAATACCATTCCTTAGGAGTAAAGCTGTTGTCCCAATCTACTTTTAGAGGGTTGCCATCACCTATATTCTCTATAACGGTGCCGATAGCCTTAATTAACATCACAGAAACCGTGTGGCCTCGATTATCAAAGGGTAGTTCGTTTTTTCTAGTGTACGTTGATTTGATAGCAATTCTATCGCCAGCCTTAATAAAATTTACTGAATCAATCTGGTTAGCCTCAGGATTAATCTCCCAAGTACCTGTTTCAACAAATCGAGAGGTTTGGTCTACTCCATCATAGGCAGCACCAACAAACCAATAAGAATTTACATCTATTGCTTCAAAATTTTCAGTCATTGTGAAACCCTGTTAATGTTATATTTTCTGATTATAGTATTTGATAACTACTTAGGCTATAGAGCGTAAAACCTGAATTGATGAGTAATAATTTTTGGCTAATACTTAAAAATAATACTCATCGTTGCTTGATATTTTGAGAACTTAATATGCTAAAAAAAACACTTTATTAGCGAGAAATACTATTTTTTAAAAATCAATGCCATATATAAATGCGCTTAGCAAAATTGAGAACTTCACTAAGCGCACTATAAATATTTCAATCCAACTTCATATTAAAAGATATTACATAGCCTACTATCCAATAACTTCCCAAGAATATTCAGATCCTGAACCAGAAGTACTACTATTGCCGTTTTCAAGCTCAGTATCCTTGTATTCTATTTTCTTGATAATACGTCCGCTTTCATCTTCATGGTAATAAATAGTCAGGTTATTTGGCTCAAAATTCTCAACGTCCTGAAGTTGATTCTCAAAAGTACAACCTTGTTGGAAGATTCTACCAACCATAACAACTGTCTTTAAATCTAAACTATCAAAAATATCTTCTTGACTTGAAACGCAAATCAACTTAATACCTTGCGATTCAAGCGACTCAGTATCACAGTTCGAACTCCAGATTGTATCTTCAGAACCGTTCACCAACTCAATTTGAGTATCTTCTGTTAAATAAGCGCCGTTGACATGCCATAGATTATCGACTTCATATAATCCACCCCCACCAAAGTTATGCTCCTCTGGAACTTGGCAGTTATCATCACCCCACTCAGCATCATTGCTATAGTCTTCAAGATCGATATCATTATCTTCGAAGTATTGATATGTTGCAGCCTCTACAGTACCGGCAAAGGTCTCTACCCCATAGCCATTGACCTGAAGAAATGTTGAAGTATCATTTTCATTAGAGACACTTGAAGTTGAAGAATCGAACTCATCAAGACCATAAACTGGATTATCTAAATTTCGAAGAAAGTCAATGAGAGAGCTAGATATCTCTACTAAAGGATTATCGCTTAAAGAGAAATTTTCTAACATCGTAAGATTACTAATACTTTCAGGTAGATTTTTAATATTGTTTAAACTTAAGTTCAACTCTTTCAAATATTTAAGATCTCCAATACTTTCAGGAATCATATTAATATTATTACATTCAACATTCAAACTTATTAAGTTTGATAATTGACCAATACTATCAGGAAGCTCGCTAAGTTCATTGCTACTAATATGTAAAGTTATCAGATTTGATAGTTTTCCAATACTTTCAGGTAGAATTGATAATTTATTTCCAGATAAATCAAGGTTCTCAATTTTCTTGATTAGTCCAATATTATCAGATATTTCATTTATTTGATTATTAAACATTTTTAGTGATGTTAAGTTCGATAGTTGACTGATACTATCAGGAATACTTACTAGCTTAAAATTACAACAAATATTTAAAGTTATTAAATTTGATAATTGACCTATATCATCAGGAATACATGCCAACTCATCATTACTCCAAATATCTAGTATTGCTAAATTTGATAACTCCCCTAGACCTTTGGGTAGTACCTTAAAACTACAGTCTGTAAAATTAAGACTAATTAAATTCTCAAGCTTTCCTATACCTTCAGGTATATTAACAATATTTTTATTAGATGAGATTTCCAGTGTTTTTAAACTAGATAATCTACTAAAATCTTCAGGTATTTCTTTTAATTTACTGTTACTTATAATGAGAGACTCTAAATTCTTTAGGTCTCCAATACTAGAGGGAAGATCAGTAAGTTTCTTATCATGTGCAATTTCTAAGTTTTTCAATCCATTTAGTTGAGTTATACTTTCAGGTAGTTTATTTAACGCATTGCCTTTTAAGCAAATACTTTGCAACTGCTTAAGATTACCAATACTATCAGGTAATTTACTAAGCTTGCTATTGTGAATAAGATTAAGGCTTTCAAGATTTGATAAATCACCTATTCTATCAGGCATTTTTTTTAGCCCGCTACTACTTAGGTTGAAATTACGTAAACTTTTAAGGCCCCCTATACTTTCATCTAATACTTCAAAACCCGAACCTGTCAAAGTTAAACTTTCAATCTTTGATAGATTTCCTATATTTTTAGGGAGAGAGTATTTTTTTTCTGACTTTATTTCTAAAGTAGTTAAATTTGACAAATTAAAAATAGCATCTAATGACTCACTAGATTGATATAAAGATATATGAAGATTTTTTAATTTAGATAAATTTGTAAAACTACTTGGAATTTCTTTCAGTTCAAAGTTAAGATTAATAACTAGTTCTTCTAAACTCAATAATTCACCAAAATTATCAGGTAGATTAGTTAAATTTTTATTATTATTGATTTGTAAATATTTTAATTTTGAAAGTTGGCAAATGCTATCTGGTAAGTTTTTAACACCAGTAAAACCTAAAATAAAACTCTCTAGATTTTTAAGATTTTTAAGATCTTCAGGAAGGGCTGTTAGTTTATCAGCGCTAAAAATCTTTAGTTTTTTTAAATTTGATATATTAACAATATTATCTAGTAGTTTTTCAAGATTATTACCTCCCATACTTAGATTTTCTAAATTTACAAGATCTCCAATACTTTTAGGATAATCAGTTAATTTAGTATTGCCAGAAATTGTTAAACTTATCAAGTTTGATAACTTACCGATATTATCTGGTATTTTTTTAACCTCACTTCCTTCTAAAACAAAATCCTCTAAGTTTTTAAGATTTATAATACTTTCAGGAAGATCGGTGAGCTTATAATTGTAATCAATGATTAATTTTTTTAGTTTTGATAGCTGACCAATACTTTCTGGTAATTTTATTATATTAGTTCCCTTTAAAGTAAAATCCTCTAAATTCTTAAGGTTTCCAATACTTTCAGGAACCTCCTTCAACTCAGAGTTATCAATAACATGCAAAATTTTCAACTCAATTAATTCTTTTGATTCTCTAGGAATTATACTTTCATCAATCTGGGCTTTATCGGCCCAATCCCAAATTTCTTGCATCCATTCTTTGTTATCGGAGTTAGTTACGTTTTCCATTATAAATCCCTTTATTAAATTAATTTATTTTTAGTTGATCCGGTATGATTGGCTTATAGGAATTTAAGTACTGATTATCCAAAACTTCAAATTTACAAATTCGCTTCTATATTTAATAAACTTATGTTAGTAGTGTAGCCCTACGATTGTATATTTTTAAATCTTGAATGGCTATCTTTATACATCGAACTGGCCGTACATTTTTTCATTGCAGTGATAACATTTAAAAAGTGGTGAATTTAACTAAAAATGCCTATATAAAATACATATAGAACTACAAGTACTACCGTAGCAATCAATAGCCATCTTAAAATTGTGAAAGCAATCTGAACAGCAGAGATGCAAACTGCAAAGGGTAATAATATCAATGTTATTAACTTTCCAAATATACTCTTTTGACTCCATCCCTTCCTGTATACGTAATTCGTTAAACTTTCGATATATCCATCAATAAATCCAAAATCTGATATATTACTATTTCCTCTATTACTATATCTGCTAGATTCCCTATCATTCGTTGCATCAGACTGAATAGTCCCTTGAGAGGCAGTAGAAATTGGAGTGCCTAAGATATTACCCCGATCATCGTAAGTATAAATAAGAGTACCGTTTTGAATGCTTACTGTAGAAGCAGTAAACCCTACTAACCTACCTCCTCTAGTAAAAATTGAGACTGGCAAATCTTGCCCTGTTTCATCATACAGGTAAACACTACTACCTCTTTGAACAGCATTAGCTATCATAAGCATGACTCCTGTATTTTTATCGTAAAATTTAAAATTCAAGTTAATCGTATTTCTTGAATTGCTCGCCATCTTAGCTTATGAATTAGATGATCCTGTCGTTCATGAGGCTCATTGCATTAAATAAACTCACTTTTTTTAACTGCTCAATATTATTGACGGGCATATTACCAAGATTAGAATTTGCCACTACGACAGCCAAGGTTTGTGCTCTAGAGATCGCGACATTAATGCGGTTTTTATCCAGCAAGAAATCAATGCCGCGAGGCGATTCACTAGCATCACTACTGCACATACTTAAAAATATGATAGGCGCTTCTTGACCTTGAAACTTATCCACACTACCAATCTTTGCTTGTTTGCCCAAGGCAATTTTTAGCTTACTAACTTGATGATTATAGGGAGCGACAAACAACATATCGTCCCAAGTTATGATTCGAGTTTCTGGCTCTCCAGTATCTTTAGTCGCACCAGTATGCAATAGACGCCCCAATAGCGATTCAGCTAATTGCTTAATCACTATCACCTCCTCATCAGAAGCCTGAGTATTACCTTCATGCTCTACAGGGATAAAGATGATTCCTGCCTCAGAGTTTAAATGCGCTTCTAGAGTTTGCTGATCAGTATTTTGAGTAGCTGCATCTACTGTTTGAAGAATTCGCTTATCATTGTCAAAGTGTGACTTGAGTTTACCTTCATAAATTAGCTGACTGATAACAGTATTTACTTTGCTATGCATACGATAAGTCGTATCTAAAAACACACCTCTATCTGCAGGTATTGTCGGTGTTTTATGGAGTAGATAATCTAATATAGATAACCCACTTTGAGCAGGATGGGTGCCTTGTGAAGGTTGACCTAACTGCATCTGATCACCCATTAATACTAAATTTTTAGCACTGCGACTCATAGCTACCAAATTTGCCGTTGAAACTTGCCCTGCCTCATCAATGAATAAATAGTCGAGCTGCTCAGTCATATCCTCCCGCGCAAACCCCCACGCAGTCGTCCCAATAACGCAGGATGACTCTATATGACCGATTAACTTACTATTGCTTGAGATAGTCACATCATAATCTGCAAGCTCATCATCAGTATCTTGTGTACAGATAAAAGCTGCTTTTATATTTTGGAGTTTGCAGTATTTAGCGGTACTGAGCAATAGGTTGTTGATCGCTTTATGACTATTACTTGAGATGCCTATTTTTGCGCCTGATTTAAGCAGATGAGCGATGACATGTTTACCAGTGAAAGTTTTGCCAGCGCCTGGAGGCCCTTGTATAGGTAAGTAACTACTATCTAGATCAACAATTGCTGCAATAATTTGCTCTAAGCGTGCATTAGGTTCATCACTACTGACGATATCACCGCCTATATAGTTTGATATTCTCGGCTTTGAACCTGTTAAAAAGTCTATAACGGCAGATTTTTGTTGTTTAAATGACCCTTGCTCATACTCAGTAACCGTTCTAAAAATTGCTTCTGAGATAACATCTGTTCTAATGTAATCGTCTGGAATAAGTGATATTGTGATTGGTGGTTCGTCTTTAGCTTTAACTACGATTATACCCTTATCTAAATCACTCTCTTCAGCAACAAAACTAACCGTAGCATTTTTGCCATCTGATTTTTGAACTCCAAGCAAATAGAAGCTTTTCGCAGCGCCTTTAAATTCTTGCTCGACATCAAACTTATACTCATAACTTAAGTTTCTATCTTTGGGTTGACACTTAAAGGGCGCTCTATCCGTGCGCTCACAAAGAGCAAGACAGTCTAAGTCGCTAAAAAGCTCCATCTCATCTGAACCGAGGCGATCAAAGAGCTTCCAAAACAAGGGTTTAGACTCTCTGCGATGAAATTCTAACATCCAAACTAAATTCTCAGTGAGTTGTGCTTGTTTAGGATTATCTAGTAACTCTGTTTCAGCTTGGTATAATAGACGGTCACGCAATGCGGTAACCATGGTCACTTCCTCGGAGACTGCTGGCTCAATGACTTCAGTTTTACCAAGATACTCAATACGATGTATTGCTTGCTGCTCCCTTAACCATACTGTTAGCTCCTGCGTAGAATCGCAATCATCAATATTATAATCACGAATATCATTTAGAATCTTCGAGGTTTGCCAAGTATCTCCTTCTAGACCTTGCTCAAATAACTGTCGCCAGTGATCATAAACAACGATAGAATCACCGCCATTGCCTACCTCAGTGTTACGCTTGCTTCGATATAGATGCTCTACATTTTTGATAGAATATTTAGGCGCGCCTAATCGTAAACCGCCCTTCACCACTTTATACAAGTCTACAAACACTTCATTTCTTAAAAGTTGATCAACCTCATATTCACAAATGCCATAGCGACCCATAAGCTTTCGGCACGCGGCAATTTCATAATTGGCGTAGTGGTAGATATGCATACTTGGGTCTTGTTGCCATCTATCATATACCCAGTGAATAAACGCCTCAAAACACTGTTTTTCTTGTTCAGGATTGTGAGCCCAGAAATCTTTAAATTGACGATCACCCTGCTCATCAAAATAACTATTACCCCATAAATACTCTAAACCACCCTCATCAAGTGGAAACCCTTCAATATCGAAGAATACATCTAGTGCAGAGTGTGGCGGTAATAGTGCTAGTCCTTTTTTCTCATCCTCTGTGTGAGGTAGTATTTCAAACTCTGGTATAGCGTTACCATTAGGCTCATCTGAATTTTTAGTTTTTAAATGGGTTTTGATTTGTATAGCAGCTTGATCTTTAATTTTAGCGAGAGATGTGGAATGAATACCATGCACTGATAACAAAGGCAGCTCTGCAAGCTGCTGCATAGTGTGAATACCTATTTTATTGAGTTTTTTAATTTGTGCTTTGGTAATGTTCGCCACTTGAAACAGATGATCTTTATCGAGCAAAATTTGTTCGGCATGGTTACTCCAATTACCCCAACTTTTCGAGTCAGCAGGATCTGGTTTTTGATCGGGATGAAAGCGAGAGTGCTCGACCAAAAAAGTATTTTTAAGAGATAGATAATAGTAATAAAAATCATGAGTCTTTAGTATTTGCTTCTCACCATTGCCAAGAGCAACGGTAATATTTTGAGGCAAGCAGCCTTGAATGGCCTCAAGCATTTGAGCGTAGCAACATAATTGGATTATAAATGTTGGCTTGACGTGACTAGCAAGCTTAGTGTCCCACACCTCATAATGCCAATCTCCGAGATTGCTTAAAGGTTGATCTGACTTGTGCTCCACTTTCACCAGAAAATCAGCATAGCCGGCGAACTCACTAAGCTCTAACCTTCCTTGTACAATGACTTCAGCACCTTGCTTCATTGCCGCTAAAGTTTTGGTATATTTATCCTTTTTGGTAATGCCCTCAATTTTGACTAAGCTCTTGCCTTCAGCTATGAACTGCGTCTCTAGCTTATCTTCATGCTCATAACCTTTTTGTTGCAACATCACCATAAGCTCGTCACTAGGATCTGGCTTAGGTGCTAACTCTGGATACTCTTGAGCGAGTCTATCCATCCATGATGCAAAAGGACTTTCCATGTATTTGGTTAGATCTGATGGTGAATAATACATCTGTCCCTTTTTATACATGCAAAATCCTGTTTTTTTGTAGTTTATAGATAACAAGACTTAGTGAATAAAGTCTTTTTGGATGCCTTAAAATCGATACTTATCTAGTTGAAACAATAAGTAGAAGCTACTGTATTTTATTACATCGATTAAATCTACTTATTTTGACTCGTTTACATCTACAGTAGACCTCTTGCAAAAGTCATAAGCCAAGCTCGAAATTAACAATACTGGCGAATAGCTTCATTCTAAGATCGTAGCGCTGACGACGGTTACGATATTTATGAGCCACGATTTTGAACCGTTTGATTAAGCCTATTTTGTGTTCAACCATAATGCGAAACTTAGCGAGATACTGATTGGCTTGTTTGCAGAGCTCTAACAATTGACCCCCACGTGGCTTTTTAAAGGGGGTGAAGCTCTGTTCATGTAACTTTGCAATGCCCTGATAGCCACTATCCCCTAATGGCTTAGTGTCACAAGGAAGCCAGTCGGGACAAGTATCTTTATACAACTTAAAATCGTGAATAGAGCCTTTGGACGTTTGAACATCTAATATTAAGCCTGTTTTCCAGTGGACGATCACTTGCGCTTTTAAGGTGTGTTGTTTCTTATTGCCGCTATAGTAGTCTCTTTGGTTTTTTTGGACGCTCAATAGGGGTTTCGGTTGCATCGACAATGACGATTGACCAATTGATGTCGTCATCGACTCTACTAGGCAGCTTTTTAGGTAATTCAAACTTGCCTGAATTGATAAGAATATATTCTACTTTACGAATAATACGGCTAGCAGCAGACTCATGAATACCAAAGTCCATACTGATATGGTACAGCGTCCGGTATTCACGCCAATAAGTAAGGGCCAGTAATATTTGCGCCTCAAGACTAAGCACGCTTGGTCTACCTGATTTGGTCTTTTGGGTTTCATGCTGCTGCATGGCCTCAAGCATTTCATAAAAGGTCGCTTTATGAATACCTGTATAGCGTTTGAAGCCTGCGTTATTTTGTTCGAGTAGCTTATCTATGTTTGGCATGGTTCTTAGCCAGTTGTGAATGTATTAGTTATTGTAAAATCCTCTGCTACTTTTGCAAGAGGTCTATTTTTTATAACCAAAAAGAAACCACCTTATAGGTGGTTTCTTTTCTACTAAAAACTTTAAAATAAGCTCGGATCTTAAATAACGGTTATTTTAAAGGATTAAATAACAGCAATTTCAGGCTGAATGCCAAGTCTCGAAACAATTAACTTAGCTTGCTCTAATAATAAATGATCATTGTCATTGTAAGAGACTAACTGCACCCCCATCGGTAGGTTCTCCGAGTTATTACCTATTGGAAAGGTAAAGCATGGAGCATTGAGATAGTTAAAAGGTCGTGTATAGTCTCCGACATGAGTAAAACTTGTGTCTTGCGCATCTAATTCAACAGCAAAAATTGGGCTAACTGGAAGCAATAAGAACTGACTGTCAACCAATGAGTTCTTAAATGTCTGTTCGAATAAAGTACGCTGTTCAATTGCGTACTGATAATCTTCTAAGCTAATATTTTTTCCGCGTAAGACTCGTTCTCGTACTACTTTCCACATTTCGTTTTGCATGTTTTCTGCATCTTTGCCGTGATACAAGTAACTTTCATAAGCAATTATTGTGGACGTATAATTAGACAGCGTCTCAAAATTGAATTCGGTAGGCAGATCCCATTTTTTAAGTACAAAGCCATGAGCTGTTAATTCCTTTAACAGCTTATTCCATAACTGTAATATCTCATCATCTAATGGATATGGGAAATCTTCTTCAGATAAATAATACAACTCATTAAGATCATCACGAAGTAGAGGAATCTGCGTATTACTAAGCAATGGATATAGCTCAAAAATATCTTCACTTCTTAAAGAAATCGGTCCTAAAGTATCTAATGTTTTAGATAACGCCACTACACCAGAGGAAACAATCTTATCACTCGATGGTTTAAATCCGAAGATTCCATTTAATGCTGCAGGTGTACGAATGGAACCTCCTGTGTCACCGCCAATGGATAAGGGGCTCAATCCAGCAGCTACAGCAACACAAGAACCAGATGAAGATCCACCAGGCGCTAACTGCTTTTTAGACCAAGGATTGAGTGGTGTACCTTGAATGGGGTTTTGTCCAGAAAGTCCAAAAGCCAATTCCGTCATCTTAACCTTACCTAAGATTACAAAGCCTAAACTTTCAAGCTGTTGAACTAAGGCGCAGCTTTCCTGAGCGATATAGTCTAAATAAACAGTGCCTGCTTGTGTAACATAACCTTTAACATCTAAGTTGTCTTTCAATAGTATCGGCACACCATGAAATTGGCTTAAGCGCTTAGACGTCATATTTAATCTGTCTAACTGCTCAGCCTGTTCTAAGGCATCCGTTTCAAATAACGCTGAAATACAATTTAAATCTTCGTGATTCTTAATACGGTTAATGTAGAATTTAACAACCTCAGTTACAGTCACTTCCTTTCTAGAAATTTTTGCTGCAATCTCAAGTGCAGAAATATTTAATAAATTCATTAGATATCTTCCAGTCTTTTACCAACAGTTTCAGGCATTTTAATAAAGGTTATCAAAGTTAGAATTGCACCAACGATAACCATGAAATAGAAATAATCTTGTTTGCCAATACTTTGCGACCATGTCAAAACATATGGCGTTGTACCGCCTAATATTGCAACCACTAAGTTATAAGGCGCACCAATCCCAACCGCTCTAACTTCTGTTGGAAACTGTTCAGACATAACTGCTGGTCCAATTGATGTGTATAGGGCATAGAGTAATAAACCAAACATTTCAACCAACAGAATTGAACTAAATGAGCTATCCATCCACTTAATCATAGGATAAAAGAATAATAAATACCCTACAGCAAAGAAGATTAATTGTGGCTTACGTCCAATTTTATCGGATAACCAACCGAATAAAGGTTGACTCAACATAAATGCAACTAGTGCAATTGTATTAGCAGCAAAAGCAACTTTCGGTTCCGCGCCTAAAAAATTAATAGCGTAGCTTGGGACATAAATAACAAATATATAAAATGCAAAAGTAGTTAAAATTGAAATTCCAATTATTCTTAAGGTTTCTTTTGGATAGTGTTTAAATAAAACAAGGAGGGGATTTTTAACTTTTTCCTTAGCATGTGTCATTTCGCTGTCAGGCACAGAGCGACGAATCCAAATTCCAACAAGGCCACCCAAAGCACCTATCAGAAAAGGAATGCGCCAGCCATAGGCACCCATTTGCTGATCTGTTAAGATACTGGTTAACAACCAAGCTAAGCTAGATGCTAACAATATGCCAATAGCAGCACTGAAAAACATAAAACTGGAATAGAAACCTCGTTTTTCTTTGGGGGCCATTTCAGATAGATAAGTTGCAGCAGAAGCAAACTCTCCACCCAAAGATAACCCCTGTAACAATCGTGCTAAAACTAGAATGATCGGTGCAAAAACACCAATCGTTGCATAAGTTGGTGACACCGCAATCATTAGGGAGCCACCTGCCATCATTAGAATTGTCGCTGCTAATGCAGCTTTTCTACCGTATCGGTCTGAAAAAATTCCTAATACAACGCCACCAAGAGGTCGCATAAAGAATCCGACAGCGAAAATGGCAAAAGTGGACAATAACGATGCTGTTGGATCATCAGACGGAAAAAACTGCTTGGAAAAGAACACAGCGAAAGTTGCATAAATCGTCCAATCAAACCATTCGACAGCATTTCCTATCGTTCCTGCAAGAATGACTTTCTTTTGTGATACATTCCCGAGTATAGAATTTGAGTTTTTCATATTAGGCTCATCCATAAGTACCTTTATTTAGGTTTTAGACAAAAAATTCCATTTAATATTGTTTTTAGACTTAAAATAAGGTTATATTTAATTTTTAGACAAGTCAACTATTATGAGTGAAATTTTGAGAATAGACGATATAGACAAAGCTTGCATTAATGCTTTATTGGAGAACCCCCGAGGTTCATGGAGAGAATTAAGCTTAGCAAGTGATATTCCTGAGAAAAAGCTATCGAGACGAATTAGTAAGCTTTTTGACGAACAAATTATTCGTACCGTGGTTGAACTCAATCCGTTAGTAGTTAATAAAGGATTTACTGTACATGTATGGCTGAGTATTGAGATAGGTAAAGTAAAAGAAGTTGCACAGTTTTTCTCTGAACGTCCTGAAGTTAGAGTGGTATTCTTAACCACAGGTATGGCAGATATTTTCTTAGAAATTGGTTTGGAGAAGCCTATTGATTTACACCCTTGGATTCATCACTTCGTTACCCAGATAGCAGGTATTAAAACTGTCGAGACACAAGTGGTGTTAAAGCCTTTTTCATGGGCAAGCAAATTGAAAAAGCCTTCTGCCTTTCCCTCTGTAATATCCCAACATTCATTATCTCAAGATGAATTAAGATTCATCCAAGCCTTATCGCAAGATGGACGTATCTCGATAAAAAGCCTTGCCGAAAATATACAGATGAGTGAACACAAAACCCTAAAAATGATGACAGATCTGCTAGAAGAAGAAGTGTTTTCTATACGATTGGACTTTGAGCCCAATCTTATTGGTTATGATACAGAAGCTATTGTGCTCATAAAAGCTAGGCCTGAATCTGTAAGTGAGATTGTGAAAGTGCTTTCTAAAATTGACAATACTAGGTGTTTGTTTGGCATCAGTGGCGAATCACAGTTTTTTTGGCATATATTGTGTAACGATTTATCCGATCTATGGTATTTGACGACTGAGAAGTTGAGCCAACTAGAGGGTATTCAGTCTTGTAATACTAATATGATTACTAACGCTTATAAACGTGCTGGTTATATGCGTAAGGCTGAAACCTTCACTAATTCGTAAGTTAAAAACGGTACAAACTGCGTGCCAGAAAACTCTTCAATTTTTATAAAATCTAAACCAAAAAAGCCTTCTATCACTGATAAATGGCTTTTTTTTGAGCTAAATTTATATTGTTTCCACAAGTTTTCGGCTTATGAGGTGTTATTGAAAATGAGCTGATAATTAAATCGACTCATAAAATCGAGCAAGTTTAAGTAAGCTATATAGATGCACCCGGTTTGATCTAGTGACTCAAACCTTATACTATGAGGAGACCATCCCAGATTCTGTGTAACTGCCCTTTAGATTAAATGCCTGCTGATACGATCATCAAACATAATCATAAAGCGATTAAGAGCAGCCGTCCAGTTACGAATCGGCATCGACCACTTTTTGGATGCCTGCTGGGTTGCCAAGTACACCACTTTAAACGCCGCCTGGTCAGACGGGAACACCTTACGCTTATTCACCGCTGTCCGAATCACGCTGTTTAGCGACTCAATCGCATTAGTGGTATAAATCGCTTTCCTGATGTCTTTAGGATACTCAAAGAACACCGTTAAGCCCTCCCAATTGCTGCGCCAAGACTTGACCACGTGCGGGTATTTATCACCCCACACCTCATCAAAGTGCTCAAGATTGGCCTCTGCTATCTCAAGCGTATCAGCGCCGTAGATGGCCTTTAAGTCAGCCGCTACTGCCTTCTTATCTGTCCATGGCACAAACTTCATGGAATAACGCACCATGTGTACGATACACGGCTGAACCTGAGCGTTGGGGTAGACGGTGTTAATGGCATCAGGGAAGCCCTTTAGATCATCGACACAGGCGATTAAGATGTCTTGTACTCCACGGTTTTGTAGTTCAGTGAGAACCCCTAGCCAGAACTTAGCGCCCTCGTTCTCTGATAACCACATGCCAAGCAGCTCTTTCTTGCCATTAAGACCGACGCCTAGCGCCAGATAGATAGCCTTGTTGATGATCTGCTTATCTTGACGTACTTTGACGACAATGCAGTCCAAATAGATAATAGGATAAACACTGCTCAGCGGCCGGTTCTGCCAAGCGGTGATGTCCTCTAATATGTTATCGGTGACTCTTGAGACAAGAGAGCTTGAGATGTCGACATCGTAGAGCTCTTTAATGCTCTCTACGATCTCAGTGGTGGTTTGACCCTTGGCGTAAAGGAATATGATTTTATCATCGAGACCTGAGATACGGGTTTGATGCTTACTAACGAGTACAGGCTCAAAGCTGCCACCGCGGTCTCTTGGGGTGGAGATCTCAAGATCGCCTGTGTCACTTCGGACGGTCTTTTTAGTGTGCCCGTTACGCTTATTAGGTTTATCCGCCTTTGCAGAGTGGTCATACTCTTCAACATCTATAGTGCTATTTTTATTTGTATTAACTGATATTCCTTGACCTGTTAAAAACTCATCATCAATAGTTATGTTATTACTTAACTGAGTGGCAACCTTTAAAATTAGATGATGAATATTAACATTACTTTTCCAGTAATAATTTCGCACCAACTTGCCTCCATCAGTGTATAGCTTACCGTTATCATCAACATTGTTATCACGTACAGAATCATAAAGCTTAAAATCAACTCCTGATCTACCTATTAGAAAATATACTGTTTGTATAGTATTGCTTTTTGCTAAAGCAAACTTCCATGAAACAGTTCTAGGCACAAAATATTTAAAACCTAATAGTTCTAAATTTTCTACCAAACTTTCCAGTGTTATAGATCCAGTATTCTCTACTTGGTACTGCATATACTCTTCATCTTTAACTACATCACATGAATGCAATTTCTTATCTTGTAAATCATAAGGCCTCCATATGTCTGGAGCTATTTGCTTCCATTGCATGCCATCTTTATCACAATGTTTACATTTAAAAACTGACGCACCCCAACTAGGTTCAAAGCCTGCTTCTGCATTAGACATGTTATTCCTCAAATTTAAAGAAACAATATAAGATAACTATTACCAGGTTATGCAAACGCTCATAACTATAGCGCTCTTTAGTTTCACTATAAGCGGCTCTGACAAGTAGCTCGCACTGGTTACGGTGTATTTGTTGCTCACTGATATCGCGACTCAGCCAGTCGTAGTAGCTTGAATGCTTAATCTTTAGAACACGGCACATAGTAGTAATGCTGGAGAGACTGGTTATCTTTAATAAAGGCGTACTTCACTGACTGTGCTTTGCGAAGTACGCGGTGGCCTTTTTTAATATTTCCTTTCCTTTTCGGCCACTTTAACCTGTCGTTTGAGGCGCTTAATTTCTTCAAGTGAGCTTATAAATTCAAGATCGTATTACTCTGTTCCCTCAAGTTTGCCTTGGTTGGCTTTGTTGTGCCAGCTAGATAAGGTCTGCATAGCGATGCCAAGCTGCTTTGCGGTAGTGGAGATATCACAATTATTGTCCGCTATCTTATTGACGGCTTCTGCTTTAAATTCGTCACTATAGTTTCTTATTTTCTTGGTCATGATAAGCTCCGATTAATACGCTTAGTTTACCAAGTTTACTTATACGTTTTCTTCAGCATGGCTTACATTCGCCTTAGAGCCCCTAAACTCAGATACTCCCTTTTTGAGCCATTACCCCACCAAATAGCTGATGCAAGTCGTTCAAACTTTTTGAGATTTATTTCCAGAATTTTAAAACTCACCGTCAAAGTGAGGAGCGAAAGGAATATCGTCATCTACTGGCCCAGGTGGAAGCCCCTGATTAACATTGTTGTGATTTATTTTATTGTTGGTTGATTGATGGTCGTTCTGAGGCTTTTGACGTTCCGGATGACTGATTTGTTTTGTGTTATCGTCATTGCTATCTAGCATCTGCATCTGGTCAGCGCGAATTTCAGTCGCATAACGATCGCTACCGTCAGGGGCTTGGTACTTACGAGTGCGTAAGCTACCCTCAATATAGACTTTGCTGCCTTTACGCAAATACTGAGCGGCGATTTCACCCAAACGATTGAATAGTGAAACACGATGCCATTCGGTCGCTTCTCTTTTTTCGCCACTTTTTTTATCAGTCCATTGCTCAGAGGTCGCTACTGATATATTGGTAACACTACCACCGTTATTAAATTGACGTGCATCAGGATCTGCACCGAGGTTTCCGATGATGATGACTTTATTAACTCCACGCATAATCTTTCTCTCTTAGTTTGGTAATTATTTGAATAATACATTGTAGTAGCTGCGCGACATTTCGACACGCTTCTTTGCCTACTCTATCAAGGACTCATCAGATTAAATCTTTACTAATGTGTTTGTGTTTATGAAACCTGGCATTGTCCACTACAATCACACAGAGTGTGTTTAAGTTTGGAATAAGTGTGTCTTAGGTTTGGGAGGGGTTACCTTGTCATCAAGTCTACTAATGCAGGTTTAATGCCTACTGACGAGTACAGGCTCAAAGCTGCTGTCACGTTCTCTTGGGGTGGACAACTCAAGCGCATCGCTATCACTGCGAACTGTCTTTTTAATGTACCTATTATGCTTGTTTGGCTTATCAGCTTTCTCATGCTTGAGATAGCCTAAATATGCTTTCATCTCAGCTTCAAGGGCAGTGTCAATAAAGGATTACATGAGTCGCTTTTCAATGTGCTTTGATGTCATCAAAACTATTGATGCTAACAGCTATTTGCTCGGCTAGTTTTTTAATGTCAGTTTAAGTAGTAATTGCTTATTTTCCGGTTAATGAATTATAAGAAGTTACACACTTTTTAGAAAATTCTCGATATATATCGATTAACAGATCTGTACAGACTTCTAAGTTAAGTCGGAATTAGCCCAAAAACAATATAACTTTGCTTTTGCTCTACTCATACCAACATAATGAAGTGAGTTTTTATCATTTGTTGTTAAACACAGTGGATCCTTTAAGTCTAATAAAATGATCACATCGTTCTCAAGGCCTTTAAAGTTAGCTATTTCTGCAAAGGTTATATCTGTAAACGGATATGTTTTGACTTTATAGTCATCAAGTTCAATGATATCCTTCACTTCATGCGCCTCTAAAAGCGATAACAATGACTTCCTCTTTCTAAAAGCAGATAATATGGTAATTGAACCTTTATCTAACTCTGATTGTTTTAACTCTTCTAACAATCTTGATAGCTCTTGACTGAGTGTATCTCGATCTCCAAAAAACTCAGTGACTTCAGGACCTTCTATTAAAGCAGGCTTACCTAAATCACATGCAAGCGATGATTGGATTTTTAATAATATATTACTAGTATTTCTGCAATTAATATTAAGCTTGAAGATTGCCGGATTATTTTGGTCTTTTAGCCAAGCCATGGCATTACTGTCAAATTCAGTGAGAATATTGGACTGATTATTAATATCGTGAAAAAAATACCATTGCCCATTATTAAAGCCGTCTTTTAGCACACTATTAATACGTTCTAAATCCTTAATATTTAAAACATCTTGACCTTCATCCACAACTAAAACATCAAAACAATCAATATCCTCCCTTCTCATCGTGACAGACAACCCTGATATAGTTGTTATTATGAGTTTTTCTGATGGTATAAGAGTTGTTAAGTAATGACGTAACCATGAAGAATGACAAGCTAATAGCACGGTTTTTCCTTGAGCAATGAATCGGCGGCAAAGCTCGGCTGCTAGAAATGTCTTACCTGTACCCGCACCACCGGAGCAAATAATACGCTTGTTCTCCATTGCCATATCAACATAATGATACTGCTCTTCCGTTAACTTTACTGATAAATGATTTACGTTTTCAATATGTGCAAATAAGGGTTGTATAAAATCAAAATCAGGTCGTAAATAATCCATAATATTTCTTACGTCATTATCAGACAGAAACTTAGAATTAGCGGGTCTTTTGTGCCAATAGTCAAAAAAAGAGGTTAGCCAATGTTCAAATTGATGCATATCTCTAGAGTCACAAACTATTTCAGACTCCCACTCTGCGCCATCACGATCCCATATAACATCAGGAAAAATGACGCCATAGCCTAACGGCAAGCGCTCTTGTTCTAACTCAACATAGGCTGTTATTTTTTCATTCAAACCATGTAAAGCACTGTTGGCTTGTTTAAATGGATCTGAGATTTCAAAAATACCATTTCTAGTTTTAGTGACCCACTTGCCACCTTTTTGAGAAACCGTACCACCTTTAACTTCTAGGACAAAAACTCCATAACGACTCACAATAACAAAATCAGCTTCACCAGTTCGTTTATATGCATGGTTTGGTAGCATAATAGAATGAAAAGCTATACACGGATATTCTGTATTGATTGATTTTAATGCTTCAAATACTTGTTGCTCAGCATAGCTATCATTACCATAAGGAATATTGGGTATTAGTTTCATTTTTTATAAGCATCTATTATTTCTTTGAAATCAAACAAGTTATCTTCTTTTACTTTCTCTTGAATAAGATTTTCTAGAATATCTATTTTTATAATTAACCTTAGGTCTAGCAAACCATCTACATTCATACTTCCTTCTTCTATACTTGCTTTTTTTGGAAATGGGAATCTAGATTCAATAAGAGATGAAACCGGTGCTTTCTTGAAATTCCTATCAATCCATAAATATATATCATGTACCAGACAAACTTTTGTAGGATTGGTTTTAATAATATCACCATATAATAATAACGGTCTCGATGGTTCTTTATATTCCACTGTATTATCTTCGTCTATATTGTGTGCATAATCTGCCATTTTGTAAGACAGCCAAGTTGACAAATCATCAATTCTCCTGACTTTATTTGGAATATTTACAATACCGTAACTCATACCAAAAAATATGGCGAGCAGTGAATAGTGAGTCTCTGTGAAATCTGGATGATAATACTTCAGCATAGTTTCTACATGGTCACGCAGAAAAAACATAGTTAATAAAAATGCAAGATTTTTGAAATCAACATCTTCTTTGTATAAATCATTAATAATTAGACGTAAAATAGCTTCTGGATCTTTTTCATTAGTTCGCTCAACTATTTTTTCCAAAGCTTTTGATAGGCCGTGGCATTTACTATTATAGTTTTCGGCCATGTCTAAATTTTTTAAAATATTTAATATAGACTGACAGTTTTCACCATAACTATTAGTTATCGCTACTTTTTTTATAAGTAGCTTATAAATTGTACTAACATCATTTTCTGTACTCAGATCATTAAACAAATAACTGGAATATGGTTCAATTATTTTTAGAATATTTTTATTTTCAATATTACTGCTAATATCATTCCTATAGCTTGGTAAAAACTCTGAAAATAGCTTAAATATATCCGTACTTTCTATACCATTTTTTGTTTGGTAATATAATAATCCTAAGGCCCCACCGTAGGAAAAAATTTTAGAGTAATTTATATTTACATCACTCGGTTGATGCTCTATCTTTTGTTGATTGTCAAATAGCTCTGCACCTCTGTTTTCTTGCTTTAATAATTCATTAAAATGTTTTGAATTTCCTGAAAAAAAGCCATCACTACTACTGAACTTTTCTTCATAAATACTTTGTACAATTTTCTTAGATTTACCGTTTTCTAATAAAATGCGTTTTATCATACTAAAAGGTATTGGTGCAGGGAGCAATATACAATTGATACCTTCCTTATTAATCAAGTTCTTTATGTCATCATGCATCTGGTAGGCTATAGAGCCATTCTTTTCTGATTTGTCGCCCCAAGTGGTCAAATTAGCTATTTGAGCAAAGTCTAGTTGCAAAAAACAACAACTTAAGTTTGAATCTACTTGTTTTGCTTTTTGCACCGCATCAAAAAGATTACCTTCAGAAAAGCAAGAGATATACCCCTTTGGTATATCTTTCGTCATATTTACAACAGGGCCACTTCCCGTAAAGCCTTGTTCATCAAAGATTAAACCATAATTAATAAAGTCTGTAAGATCTTCAGTGTTAGTAACGATATACCAATTTTTACTCATAGCTTACGCCTCTTTAGTATTTCTATCTCTATTTCGTTGCTTTCGCCTTCTGGTATAAACTTGATGACCTCACCTTCTGGCGGTAAGATGGCTTCAAGAACACTATTCTGAACCTGACTCTTAAATAAATATAACTTCTCTCTTGCACGAGAAGACATCACATATAAGCGTTTTTTTAGGCTCTCTTCATTACCAGATATATTTTTAAATCCATCAGTTTGAATAAATACTGTATCAAACTCTATGCCTTTTACAGATTTGTCATTTAGCACAACGATACCACCTTGTCCAAAATTAATACTTACAGCTCCTTTTTGATTAGCCGAATAAGTACTGATAACTGGCGGTGGGTTATTACGCTGTTTATCATCATTACCTAGTCTTCGCATCCAATCTACACGCTTGGTCTCATTAGCGACAAATATACCTATAAGTTTACTAGGATCAAAATCGTATTCCTTGAGAATTTGCTCTTTTACTTTATCTAATACATCATATTCATAAAGTATCGGGATATTGACAGAAGCCCTATTAGGTATGGCTGGTTTTGGACTGGCTTTATCAGTATAAAAATAGCTGCAAAAGGTTGCTATAGGCATAGTATTACGCCAATTTTCTTTTAATTCTATGACATCATCAGAATTTAAAACAAGGCAAGTTTCAAGCTCTGTTCTTGATGAGTGATGTTCTGTAATTTGTTGATTTTGATCAGCCACCACAAAAAAATTTTCTATGCTTAGACTCTCTATAGCCTCATACCATTCAGGTGGTAGATCTTGCCCTTCATCAATTATTAAACTGTGACCACTTAAATTCGCATTATGTAAAGAAAAACGGTCAATTAATACCTCATAATTTGGTTGGTGTGGAGCGACTTCAGGCATCTTTGATATGTTAAATGTATCTGCCGTTCCTTTAACTATTTTCCATTGTAAGTCATACAACCAAGACATTGCAGTATGCATTTTAGTTTCAAAACTGTCATCAACAAGATATTTATTGGCATGGTTCAGCACGTGATTAAAGGTTAGAAAATGTACATCTTCTGTATTTGCTAATGCCTGCAAGCGTAGTAATGCAACGACGGACTTTCCAGTACCTGGTGCCCCTACGATTAAGTACTGACCTTCAGCAGGTAAACGTAAAACCTTGCGTTGATCTTTTGTGAGCTGATCCTGTCTAGGTAATTCAAATATACGTTTAGCCATTTTTATCCCTTATAAAGTCAGCCAAGGCAGGTATTTTAACCTCTGCATTTCCCTTAATAAATACTCTATCCAAGAATACATTGTTATAGCTACAACAAGTATCTGGAACTAATGCACATGCATGACAAGCAGCACGGTTTAACCATGACGGTCCTTGTTTTTCCATTTCGCCACACACAGGATCCAATGAGCACCATTCTGCTTGACGTAGAGCATTATCCAATAAGCGCAAGAACTTACTAGGCTCTACTAAGTTTACTATGCCACCTAATGTGCCTGCTATATCAGGTACAGCTGTGTATATCATAATACCAGCCATACTATCATCTGCAGTAGAGCAATAAATACGCTCTTGCAATGAAGCTGCTGGATAACCAGCTGATGATTCTAGCTCACGCATTAATAAATGTGCAAGCGTGTGCATCATTATGAACCGTGGTGTAGGTACGACTTCATCTGGTAGTATTAAGTCTGATGCTTGATACCTCTGATTTATTTCATTTGCTCGTAACCTAATGTGTTGGTTAGACTCCCACTCTATTAAAAGCTCACTATTTAATGTAAAAAATATACCTTCACCAAACAGTTCTATAGCAGGTAGCCAATCTGCACTTCCGTCTATATCGGGTGGTATGATAATTTGCTCTTCACTTTCATCAGATTCAGTAAGTAAATTGGCTGATTCTATGTCCTCTTTATCAACGTTAATATCTCTAGAGAAACCTTGAAACACCTCTATTACTCTTAGCCTATCGACTGCCACTAGGCTATCAATCATCTTTGATGATAAGTATACACTGTCAGTTTTTGATATATTTTCATCAATAAACTCTAACCAATCATTGGTTAAATGCCGTGTCACGAAATCTGCCCCACTTGGAAAATCAGCTGGCGTTGTAAGTGCAGTATACTCATCATTTATCATATTGGTTACAGTAAAGCTCTCTGTTTCTTGACCCTCCAAACTTGCTATTGCATCCATAAGTACTTTTTCTGAACATTTTAATTTCGTAGTAGCAGCTTTTATTTCTCGCTTTTTTTGTAATGGGCGGGTCGCATTCTGGATAGCACTTAATAATTGAGAGTTTGATTGCAATTGATAAGCAATAGAGTTTCTATCTATATTAGATTCAGGTGGTATAACCAAAGCTCGCTCTGTATGGGGAGTATAAATCCTTGCATCATTAACTTCAGTAATAAGATAGCTATCACCAGACTTACTTTTAAACACAGACTTTTCAAAAGAATTCTTAGCATTACATTTTGTACAGTAAATCTGTTTTTTCCCCGCTCTTACATTCTTTATCTTAAGGTACGCTGTGTGAGTTTCTTGCACGCATTTATTCTGTTGGTTTCTGTGACATATATAATGCCAAGGTACATCTCTTAATTCACCATTTTTACTAGCCGCACACCATATCACTTGCTTTAATAACTTTTTAGAATTCTTACATGTATCAGTTGTACAAAATATTTGAGCATCTATTGATTTACTTTTATTTTCATGCGAGTCCCATGGCCTAAAATGGATAAGATCACAATTAGTACAACGCATCCATAAGGGAAAACGTTGAATAGGTAACGTTTCTCCTTTTACTTCTATATTTTGGCTAGATTTTATTTGAGCTTCAGGTGGTAATAATAGTTTTTTAGTAGTTTGAAAGTATGTTTTTACACGTTCTACTGCATGCAACTCGACCAACTTACTCTCACTTGGCCATTGTCTAGTATCGCTGACCTTGACGAGCCACTCTATTCCATCATAAACTATGGAACCAACTCCAGAATGACCAGTTATATGAGAGAAACGTACTGGTGCAAACCATTTATTACTATAAACAAATTTATTTTTATCTAAATCTATTTCAAACAATGCTGTTTTTTCTACATTACGCATGGAGTTTAATGTTTGCCACACTCCAGAGTATCTATCATTATCAAAAGAAGTTAGCAAGCTTCTCCCAGATTTATCAAATGATTGATACCTTAAATTCATCGCTGAAGAAGCTTCAACTCGCCATTCATTAATTAGTAAATCCAAACTATCATAAACTTCTTGAGTATGATCAGTAGCGGCATTTTTTATACGCTGCTTTAACTTTTTTATAATCTTTGCAGTTGCAGCGGTACTCTCAACTTCACTTAGAAAGTTTTCGGCTTCTGTATTTTTTAACAAACCATTTTCACCATGCCTTAATGCTATTACCAATGCTGCATGCAGAGCTTTATTTCTCACTTGCTCGGTAAATGGCGTTAAGCTAGAAGGTTCAACGAAGCGATAAAAAGAACTATGAAAAGCTCGGAAGTTTTCATAGTGAGATAAACTACGGGCTTGAGTTTTATAATAATTGATGAATACAATGCCAGGAATACTACTACGACCAACACGACTACTAGCTTGTATATACTCTGCTGTGGTTAAAGGTTGTCCATTCATGACCATCAGAGCAAGCCTTGGCTCATCTAAGCCCACAGAAACCATATTAGTTGCTAAAACTGCATCTATAGCATCACTTTGTTTAAAGTTCGAACTTAAAGAATCAAATACTTGTGTATTGGTCTCAGCAGTGTTGCTTCCTGTCAGTAACTTCGTATTAATAGAACGTGTAGGGAAACATTGATAATATAGTTCTGAGATATTATTGCTTTCCAAAGGCTCGCTTCCTGCCGCCCATTTACCACTAACAAACCTATCATATGATGCCTGCGATTTCAGAGCTTCCTCAATTCTTTCAGAATAGTTAGACTCATATTTTTCTGCTTCACCAATAAAGTGGCTCATTAGTAATCGTTGTTGAACTTTAGGGACGTTATTTTGAAAATTCGTTTGACTATTACTTACACCTTTTAGGCTGCCGTGATAAACCATCTGAGTCCACCATGCATCTTTCAGTTCATCTTGTTGATGAAAAAGAATTTGTGGGGTGGCCAATAACGTACCTGCTAAATCTTCAAGACAGTTTTTTCTCTGTCTATTAAAAGCTAGATAGCCCACATAAAGTCTTCCTGGCTTTTCATCTAAGGAAACCTCCTTAGCGAAATAAGAATCTTTTTGACGCAATCCGACTGGTGGAAAAACGGCCATGTCGCGACCAAACAATGCTTTAATCTGTTCTGATGCTTGACGAATTGTAGCCGTAGATGCAATAAACTTTGGAAACACACCTCTTGAAGTTATAGCTGCCTCAAACCCTGTTTCATATATTCCTACAATAGAACCCAGAGCTCCAGAAATAAGATGCAGTTCATCTTGAATAATGAGTTCAGGAGGTCTATTTTTTTTACCACCAAGAAAAACGTTAGCTTTTTCGTCCCATGCAAATCTTGCAAATTTATCAACCGTTGCTATCAGTAAGCTAGGTGGACTATTGTAGAGCGCCTCATCAACCACATTAAATGGTAAGACATTATCTTTTTCTTGACCAAAATCGCAATTGTGGTTATTACAGGTAAAGTGGAAATTGTTTTCATCTACTAAATAATTCTCACTTGAAAACTTATCAGCACACCAAGGACATTCATTTAAGACAAACTTACTAAAATTTTGTTTTTCTTTAAACTCTATGGCTTTTGAAAACAAATTTGGTGATGAATCTCCACCTAACCAAAGACCAACGCTAAAAGGCTCTTCACCTAGCATCGGCTCTTTCCTACGTATAAGCTCGAGTGCGCCTATAACCTTACAAGCACGAACAAACTGCTGAGAGGTTAATAAACGCAAGGTATAACGCATAATAGCAACAGTACCATTACCACTACTCGTATAACTTAATCTTCTATATACAAATAGAAATGCCATTACCCCTAGGTAGGCTTCCGTTTTACCACCACCCGTAGGAAACCAAATCAAGTCAACTAGGTCTCGATAATCATCTTCTTCGTTAATAGTTGACTCTAGAACCATCAAGAAAAAAGCCAATTGGAATGGTCGCCAGATATATTCACGGCTGTTTGGACGGCTTTGTTGCATTTGCGCTAGCATAGCCTGATTGGCTAGTGCGAAAGATTTCTGCACTTTAACATCTGACTCTAGAACAGATATGCCTCTTCTCATCCGCTTAGCAGCTGTATGCATACGTTCGATGATATTACTCGCTGTTATTTGTTCGTCATCATCCTCTGTTTTCTTTAGTTTCTCTTGCGTATTGATCCAATCTAAATAGTTTTCCACAAAATGGTTAAGCTGCTCAAAAACAGCTTCATTAGTTTCTATAGTTTGTAGAAATTCAAAGTCTAATACACGGCTAAATGAATCACTTGTTTCTGCGGTTACTTGAGGCACTTCAAATGAAGGCATAAAATCACTATAAAGCATGATTTCACTATTATTAGCCTCCTGCCAATCTACTGCGACACCATGACCAATAGCATAAACATGTTGATCTTTATAACGTAACTCTAGCTCTTTTTCTTCTTCAGTTAATAACTCTTTACTAACACGAGGGTAATTACGTAAGCATGACTGATCAAAGTGGCAGGTTAACTCCACCTCAAATAAAGAGCCCTCTACCCGCTCTTTCAATTCTTCAAAATAATCATCCCCAATGTTTTGAGGCTGACTATTGTCTTTCGGTGTATTTGATAAGGTAACTGTTACTATCTTTCCATCACCATAAGCACGAACAACAATATCTATTCTGGCCTTTTCTGCATAAATATAATGCGTTGATGATTTATTTATTGATATACCATTTCCATTCCCATCATCGATACCTAACTCATCTAAATATATTTTTTTCCATTGACGTTTACGGCTCTCACTAAGACCACTATCTTTAGAATCTATATGTTCAAACCTTACAGCCTTATAAGATATTTTTATATTAGGTAGACTTGAATCAACATAAAATGAAAAGCCCATAGACGAAGGCGGTTGGTAGCTTTGAGTTGTTTTTGAAGATATTTCTCTATCTTCATCTTTAGCATCATCTTCAACTTCGTCTGATACACCTGCAGGGTATAAAATACCAGTGGTATATCTATTAAATGGATTAGGCTCTACAAGAATTTCTGATTGTATTTTCTCATCAAACTTCAACTTCTCACCAGACAACCTCTCTTTTACCCACTGAACAAAATTTTTACGCTCTTTATTATAATCAACCATTTATAGTACTCAACGAACTGTGAAATATATTAAAAAAACTAGAAGACGAAGCAAATTATGCTCGAGTTTACCACAAGCAGTATGCGCTATGCGTTCAATCCCGTAGAGATAAACGCTGGTTAAGTTAGTTCGGTATAATTACTGCGCATCAAACTGCCCCAAATATATCGGATATTAAAGGCTGCTTTATGGATTTTTAATATTTATACTTAAGACATGCATATATGTATAAATTATTATTTTCTCCAAATTGGTTGACTAAAACCCTGATATTGGCGAGGATAAGATATAGAAATAGCCATGCATCGCTTGATGACAGCTAAATTGAATTAGGCAGGTGAGGTTATGAGCAGTAAAGAACTAAAAGGCTTTGTTTTCCGCGAACAACGTTTTGCCTATCCATCTTCTCATGCTGCCAAACGTATCGCTCAGCGTACATCTATGGATAGTACGGAATTAATGAGCTTGCTTGATAATGGAGCATGTGTGAACATTGGGCAGCATGCAGGTTCATACCGTCGTCATCTACTATTCTTTAGTCCTAAGGACAGTTTCTACTATGTGGCTATCCAAGATGAACGTAATGGAGAAATCATCACCGTTTTACCTCCAGCCTATCATAGGAACTTAGCTTGGAAGATTAGTACTGAGCAATGCCAGATGGCAAGAAAATATTACGAGTCATACAATGAAGCTATTGCAGCATCACAATCTAAAAAGAATGTAGCAGAGCGGCATTACACATTACGGAAGAAAGATTTTCAATCAGTTAAGCATGTCACACTAACTACAAACTCTCACACATATAGAGTATCGGTTCAAGCCCTGTATATTGGTGAATATCTTGCACCTAAACGCAAAACACTATTTAAAATATCTATAAATTACTATATAGATGATTTTGAGGAAAGTGTAAAAGAATTGCTCAAAGATCCAATACTACACACACAAATTGACGATGAAATTCAAAACAAACTTCTGTTTCAAGATAGTATTTATGCATTATGTTTCCGCCAATACAAAGATACCTCAGTTTTTTATAATGTAACATTGCGCAGTCAGTATGAAGCTGAAATTCATGCCGAGCAGCATTATAAATCTCAACTTAAACATATGAGAAATGTATTATCTACTTATTCTAGTTCTTATTTAGCTTTACCCACTCCAACCTGTATGAAGTTACCACGCTTATGCTGGGAGCCTTTTTTAGATTAGATACATTGACCGTTAAATCCTTGATAGCTTCTAATATAAAACCTTACTTCGACTGTACCCCTCCCCTAATTACTGAGCATGCATCCTGCAACATTATCAGATAATGGATTATAAAGTGAAACTAAAACAATACTCACTCAATTATATCTCAGAGCAGTTTATTACTTACCATGACGAGTTTAAGCAACTTTACATTCTAACTTATGAGATCTTATCAAAATTAGAAGATGATTCTCTTGAGATAGAGATTGAAAGAGCACTAGCAGCTACTACATTTGTTACAATAAAAAACAAAAACTTCATCTTCTTAAATAATTATATTTTAGCAATCTTTTGTAAGAGACACATACAGCAAGCTACAGATAAGCAAGTACATTGTATCTGCGTTAACAACAACGAATGCCCTGAATTTCATAGGTTGGAAACTATTTTTTATGAACTTATTAACTTTATAAATAGAGCCATTCGTAGCCAAAAAAACTTAAATTACTATGATGTACATAAAGATTTGATCAAGATTTTGACCACAGAACAATGTCAGTATTTGTTTAATCTCAATAGCTACTCTATCTTGCTATTTTGCAGACACATGAATATCCATGAAAGGACATATGATAACGCACGAAATGAGTCAAAAAATAGCGAGAAATATAATGCCTGATGATGGTAATCAAATTGTTCTGTTGACGGATAACGAGCTTATTAAACAAGTTGATTTTTTGAGTGTTGAAGATGGATATAACTACAGTGAGAACTGGATAGACTCACTGAAGGAAATTGCCACTTTAATTAACTTAAGCATTCAACAACGATCGCCACCTTTAATAGAGCAGTTGATAGCTATAAAAAACGATTTGCTTTTTCAAGAAGAAGTCAGTAAAAAGACACTTAATGCATTACCTCCGATTCTACAACCACTTTTCTTGTTAGCTCACTTAACCCGTGATGAGCACAAAGAAATAATATGGTTATGTATATCCATTCATACGTACTTGTTATTATCACATCACCAAAAAGCAAAGACGCATTTAAAGAATATAATTAACCGATTCAAATTACCCGTATTTTCTAAAGCTAAGAATAACCGATGGATTTGGAGCATATTACCAAAACTTGACGAGTTAGAAGAGCTATCAGATACAGTAGACTTCATCTATGTATTCTTTGTAGAACAATTGAGAATAGTAGCGTATGAACAAGAAGTACGAAAAGAGCTACTAACAGACACTGAGGAAAGTAACGCAACCATCAAATTCCGCAGTAAAAAATTTAAGCAGCTTGACGCGATTGTTAAATGCTTTGAGCAAGCCTACTATCCTAATAAAAAAATCACTCGCCAGCGCAAAAAGAAAAATAGATATGTGGATCCTTTTAAAGGAGAGATTACCGAACAGTTAGCTAGTTTTGTAGACGGTTCAACCTGGGTAGAGAATAGTTACTGGAATCTGAGTAGATACGATATTGAAAACGAAGCTCCACATTTATACTATCAATATCCTTCAATACCAAATTTTGATGATGAAGTGTATTCACCAAACTCAACAAAACCTAGAAATATTGAAGAATATATCGATACTTTAGAACGTCCACTAATTGTCAGTTTAGATTTGCCTGATAAGAAAATTCGTTACATGCAACCGTTACATAGGATAGAAAAAAACGTTCATCATAGCTATATTAGTCAGAGAGAATTAGAGCTTAACTCTAATGTCCGAACGCTTTCTGTGGCAGGCTTAAAGCAAGTTTTTGGCAGATTAGCGATAGATTCACATCGATATGACTATAAACACAATAAAGCCTCTTTAATCTTACTCCTATCAATGATGACAGCCGTTCCTGTAGAGTTTTTAATGACAACTGGTTTCATTGCAGATTCTGGGTTATTCACCGTTTTAGAAAATGCTGCATATTTGCAGTATCAGCTGCAAATCACTGATCGTAAGCAGGAGTATGATGCAAGTATCCACGAAAACCAAGAAAGTATCATCCGTCTACCTATGCCAACGGGATTAATAAAACTCCTTTCTCATGAAAGAAACTTACCAAGTAAAGATGATATTTTAGACTATATTCGAACTATAAAAGAAGAGGTAGATCTGCCCTATCTATCAGTAGTACGTATTGAAACAGCTTTGCATATTATTTTACATAGATACATTCAGGGTAGTAATCAACATATTGCTGATCTGATTTGTCGAATACCAGCATCTCTTGCACCCTCTACCTACTACAGCAGCCATAGTAACGATTTTCTTGTTAATTGTTATCGTCAAGCGATAGAGCTACTTAATTATGATAATCAATTAGACGATAGTTTTATTAGCCAGCCGAGCACCAGAACAGATTTTACTACAGGCTCTGGGTTTGCTTTGACATTAGAATACGTGAATATTTTTTTACAGAACCTATCGGTATGGGTTGATGATAGCGTTAATAAAGAAGAGCACTTTAATAGGTATAGCGCTCTTGTTTGGATCCAGTTTTGTTTGTTTACCGGTACTCGTCCAAATAATGGGCTGACTAATGTTAAAGACATTGACTTAGAGGTAGGCTGGTATGAAGTTGCAGATAAACCTAATAAGGCTGTCAAAAACCATCGACTAATCCCATTGTGCCCTACTCTTTTAAAAATTTTAAAGCAGTACCAGTTCTTTCTTATCGATTATCAGCCCTATGCGACTGCCAAGGTCGATAAAATGATTCATCAGATTAAGCAGGAGCAAGATGAGTTAACTCTGCTAAATATACTATCAGATAATTACGATAAACTTATTCAAATCAAGCGAAGCCATATCTCAAAATTATTAGCAGACTACATGCCCTTTGAGGATTCTTATTGGACGCGACACTTCTTACGTACCCAACTTGAAAAGCTTGGCGTCTCAATGATCTTGATCAACACAGTCATTGGTCATGAAAAAAACCGACAAGAAGCATTGGGACAGCTTTCATCAATAAATAAGCAACAAATTTGGCAAGTGCGTGATACCTTTGAGGAAATCGCACAACAGATGAACTTAAGAATGTGATAGCAAATGAAACCATTAAAAAATAAATCAAATGACGATAGCAACAAGTCGCTTAGAGAACTAGCAAAGCCGCATCAAACTCAGAAATCTAAACACAAGAAAAAAAGTAAAGCTCGTGAGGTAACAAAACAGCCTATTAACCCTTCAATCATAAATAAAAATGTTTTTCCACCTAAAATTATTTCTGGGTTTACCAAACGAAAAGGCGATAAAAACATATTGAGCGTAAACCAAGATGACGTATCAAAACGTACCTATCAAAAGTATGAATTGCTAAGTATATTTCAAACTCTATGGGACGATATCCAAAAACAAGCGTTCCAAGACTTTCAAAACCTAGTCAATCAAACGAATGTAGATAAAAGTTTTTACGACTACAAGATACTTTCAACAGAGAGATACAAAAAAATCTACCTAGAAAAGCATCCCAAGCCAACTGACGATATTAAACTAAAGCAATGGGAAGTAACTTATGCTGATTATTTAGTTCAGTTAGCATTAATGACACATCCACTTGATGAACAGCATTTCGAAGTTTTCTTAAAACAAGCAAAAAAACTGATACATCAAGTCTGTTCTAAAATTTATACTTCAATGGCTCAATTTCGCTATGCTTGGGAGATTTTGACTAAATTTGTCAGCTACTACAACACGTTTTATATGCAGTCAGAGTATGCCTATCCCTTACCCAGTGAGCCTGTTTTAGTAAAGGAAAACCCACTATCAATTGATGAAAACTGGGTAAAAAATGGCAAGCTTTTTAATAAAATAACTAAAGCGATGATGGCAGATTGGGTGGCGGCAAGTAAAGATCAAAATCAGTCCTTAGCGTCGCTTGTATTCTCACTAATAGCTTTTGGCGGGATTAATGATAAAGAATTACTGGCTGCTTTAGTCAATACTCTGTTAGATCAACCAGTCTTAACTGCTTTCAATGATCATCATGTCGTTGTTTCTGTACGTTACCCTACAAAAAATTATGGTAATGAAAGGGTGGAGTCTCCTAATGTAAGAAAGAGCCCTTTATACATTACTCAGCAAGTCTCTCTAGACGTCATCAGCCAATGCTGGTTGTACCGATGTAGAAAGTTTAATGATCCTTATCAGTTTAGGACGAACACAGATGTTGAAAAACTGCTTAGAAACCACCTCAGTATTGTCTTACAAGTACCTAAAAATAAGGTCCCTTCTCTACCATGGTTGCTAAGTTATGCGAGTTATCACTGGGAAATGATGCCTAATGTCTTTGTTGATCAAGCTCTAATCGGAGTTGCACAAGGCAAGCGTAAAACCACAGGTCTACTCACAGATGATTTTTCCAACTTACTAAATAAAGAGTATAAAACTAACAAACCCTCTTTATCAATCGAGGTACCTTTATCTAAAGTCAGCAAAAATACCGTTAGGTATTCTGAGTTGGCGGAAGTACGTAAGATAGATATCGTGAAACGTATTTATAAACAGTTAGACAGTCACTACAATACTCGTCAACAAAAAGAAAAACTCAAAAATAATGAATATGATATTAACTATCATTTAACAAAGATGTTAAATGAAGAGCGTGACATTGCTGAAAATATTTTAATTCAGTTTGTGCTGTCTAGATGTAACACAAAGCCACGCCCTAAAAAAGAGACCATTCAGGGCTATTTAAGTTCGGTAGCTTATGAGTGGCTTTATTTCTTATCAGGACAGCATCTAAACACTTACAGTAGTGAGGATTTTGAAGAATGCTACGAAGAGATTTTAGAGCACAAAGCTGTCTATCGTGATAATAAAGACATCCAATATTCAGCAAAGCTACTGCAGCGGTTACATGATATAGGGGTTGAACACTATCACTTCCCTAAAGTAAGTATTAAAGAGGCCCAGACACAAAGAGTGGTACGTAGCGAATGGATTTCACCACTAGAGTATCAAGCAATTCTATTGAACATGCCAAAAGTTGTTGATCCTCTCGAAGTGGATATGTACAAACTGTTGTTTGTTTTAGCATACCGTACAGGCATGCGGAAGAAAGAGTTGCTTGGATTGAGGTATGAAGATATTGAAGGATTTACCCTTGGTGAACCCTCTTTAGTTATTCGTCCAAATATCTACCGCAGCACAAAAACTCAAGGTAGTATCCGCCGAGTAGCTGTTTTTTCATTACTATCTGATGAGGAATTGAAGTTTTTTAATCAATATATACAACTGAATGAGCTTAATAAAACAGATTATATATTTAGTCCTTCATACGATAAATACCCAATTGATGATGCAGAACCTCTTGTAGTACTGAGAAGAATATTGAGCTTATTCGAAGAAGCTAAAGATCATACATTTCATGCTTTTAGGCATACAGCAATTACCAATTTTTCTCTTATTTTGAATGCTAACAATCAGATTGTGAAAACGTTAACTGGTTACGATAATCAATATATTGCCAAGGTGAAGACCGGGCTATTAGGAGTTAATCATGATGCTCAAGATAAATGGTATGCAATTTCAGGATTAGTCGGACATGTATCTCCCAATCGTAGCTTTGAGTATTACATTCATTCGGCAATGCTCATGACTACATACGCTATCGCCAATACAGAAATGCAATTAGATTACGCTATCTTTAAAAATATTACTGGTATTAGTAAAGATAGACTCAAGTCGAATAGTGTCTCAATTATCGATGATAAGATATCCATCTCCGATACTCGCAAATTGGCAAAGAAACTGACCTTAAATCAAAGTCGAGATATTCCAGTAAACCTTACTATTGATACTGCTAATCGTTTCAAGGAAAGTGATGTATTCACTACTAATATGGCAGACGATAGGGTTCAACGCTATGGCATTAATCAACTCATCAAATTCTTACAGCTGCTAGAGCAAAGCGGCGATATCAGACTATCGGCAAACCATTCATTTATAAAGTTCGAGGATGGGCGAGTATTCGCTAAACGCGCTGATCAAATAACCCAGATTACTACTAGCCAGGGAAAATGTCGCTTCATTGAAACAACGGATCAACGACAACCAAAAAATATGAAAAGTAGAGAAAACTATGAGCTTCTACCCGTCATACTAAAATCAGTCTGGATCTTACGTGATCAACAACATGCGGACTACCTATGGTTTCTACAGATAGTTAGACAAAAAATCACTATTGATAATGCCTATCTTTCATTTCCAGTAAAAGACATAGAGGAGTTTCTAAGGTTTGTACAGATTAGCGTGAGACTTTTACCTGCACAGTCGTGGATGATTTCAGGTAATGAAGGTATAAAAGCTACTGTCCATGATATCTATAGAACTATTGATAAAAAATCAGAGACCTCAAAAATCATATTCAAACCTTCCAACTCTCGCACTATCAGATTTGGCATTTGTATTACTGACGAACAGACATCAAATGGTAAAGCATTTTCTGGCTTGCTGAGGTTTTTAGTACACCTTTTTATGATAGTGGATGATGAAGTCTGATAAATATTCCATGAGAAAATACGATAGGTATACAACCATATGATACTAAGTTAGAAAGGAATATATTTGCATAACTGTTATATATTAAAAATAGTTCGATGCACTCAATATCAGAAACGGCAGGTAAAAAACGAAAGACTCACTGCTTTTTAGGGAAAATACTAAACAGGTTATAAGATATAACTAATATTGCAGTGGATTTCGCTTATCCCTCGAGTAGGGGGTAAGTGGTCAAAAGACCCTAATATTAGGGTGACTATATTCAGACTAAAAAATACGTTTACTTAATCCACTCTTAAAGCTATAATTCATTAACCATCTCGAAGCCCTTATATATCAATATATACAGGTTAATGTAGAATTACACACTCCAATGAAAATCGATCAGTTAACATTGCCAAGGTTGGGGTCGAGAGTTCGAATCTCTTTTCCCGCTCCAAATACTTAAAAAGCCTCACTTAACAGTGAGGCTTTTTTTTGTCCGTTTTTCAAGGTCTGTAGCGTTTTTCAGCATGAGCTATTCAGTCTAATTGCTAAGTTTAGCTAATATATTAAAAGCTCAAAAATCAGCACCGTGACCAAAACGTGACCATTTCGTGCCCATGCTATAAATACTGATTCTATAATTGACCCCAACTTATTATTCTTATCTTTATAAAAAACCATGCTAAGAAAATATTTCTTAGCATGGTTTTACTTTTTCACTGCTTTTGCAAATTAAGCTCATAGCGTGACCAAAACGTGACCAAATCATGAAAAAGTAAATATAAAAAATAACCCCAACCTTAACTTTATGCTTTAAAGAGCCTTGTATATATGGCTCTGCCACTTATTTCTCTGCACATATATTTTCAGTTTTATAGATTTTTAAGACTCTTCATCATCATCTTTAATATTTGGCTTGTAAATAAATAAGTCACCTACCTGCACGTCTAAAAACTCACATAACTGGTCGATAGTATTGAAATCAATTCTTGAGGACTCTTCATTATATAGTTTATGAAGCGTTGATTTACTCATGCCTGTTGCTCTTACAACATCTGCTACACGCAGTTTTTTCTCTGCCAGAATAACAGGGAGTTTAGACACAATCATAATTAATACCTCTTTTCGGGTAAAAATGCTTTACATTGAGGTAAAAAGATAATATAGTACACAAATCGGTTATTAATTACCTTTAAGCGGGTAAATAATTACTGATTACTTCAAGGTGCATTCTTACATGTTGATAAAATAATTTTTATTCTATCACTTAATGCAATTACTTAATAACTGAAAAGAGGTAAATATCATGAGCAATACTTATTTAACAACTGATGAGTTAGCCGAACGTATCAAATACGACGCACGTACTATCCGCAATCAAATGAAAGACACCGTTTTGATTGAAAACATTCACTACATACGCCCTTTTGGTGGCCGTAAAATTCTGTATGTATGGGAGCGTATCGAAGAGGATATGTGCAAGCCGGTTATGAGCGCTATCAACGGTATGGCACTTCAATAATAGCAGGAGATTTATCATGGCTACTATACAAGGACGGTTTGGCAAACTAATCGCTGATTTCTACTACCTAGGTATACGTTGTCGAGAAAAGACTAGCTTGGAAGATAACCCAGCTAACAGAAAAAAATTAGCGACTGTTTTGAAAAAGATAGATGCAGAAATAACCCTAGGCATCTTTGACTATGGCGCCTACTTTCCGAAGAGTACGCGTTTAAAAGAGATGACGGCACTGGCTGATAGAGCGGAAGCTTGTATCAGTCGTAATCCAACCTTTAGGCAGTTTTCAGAGATTTGGTATGAGGAGAAGAAAATTGAATGGCGGCCGAGCTATCGGCAAAAAATAAAGATTATTCTTGATAAGTACTTGTTGCCTGAGTTTGGTGGTAAAGCAGTGCATGCCATAAAAAAACCAGACTTGCTGACCTTCCGTAGCTCTCTCGCCAAAGTTCGTTACGGTAAAGATGGTCAGTCAAGTCTGTCAGTAGCACGGATCAACCAGATCATGATACTTCTTCGTATGATACTAGAAGAAGCGTCAGATCGCCATGAGTTTGAGATGCCTTATAAAAATATTAAGAACCTCAAGCAAGCTCGTCCGGATGTAAACCCGTTTACATTGAGTGAGGTATGGCTGATTTTAAAGCATGTCCGTGCGGATTATAAGCCCTACTACACCATTCGCTTCTTTACCGGGATGCGTACCAGTGAGATTGATGGGCTGAAATGGGACTGCATTAACTTTGATCGGCGTGAGATCAGTATCCGTGGTGCATTAGTAAATGGTGAGATGGGTCCAACGAAGACGTTAGGCTCGCAACGTGATATTGCGATGTCACAGTTAGTGTATGACGCCCTACTAGAGCAGAAGGCACGCACCTTTGGTAAGTCAGAGTTTGTGTTTTGCAATTCACAAGGCAATCCGATGGAGTACCGCAATGTGAACCGGCGGGTATGGAAACCCACGCTTGCCCTACTCGGTCTTAAACATCGGCGGGCTTATCAGACTCGGCATACCGCAGCGACACTTTGGCTCGCTGCTGGTGAGAATCCTGAGTGGATAGCCCGGCAGATGGGTCACAGCAGTACTGAGATGCTGTTTCGGGTGTATAGCCGCTATGTGCCTGATATCACCCGTCAGGATGGCTCAGCGATGGATAACTTGCTACTGGCGAGTAAGGAAAAGCTAACCAGCGCAGCAAATACAAATAGCTCTAATGCACAAACAGACAAGGAGACGTCACTATGACAATTATCAATTATGAAGAGCTGTTTAGCGAGTTTAAACGGGACGGTGCAATCAGTGATGAGGCAAATCTTATCGCCAATGCATTGATGCGTGAGTTTTACGTTCCATCAGGTTATAACCTAGCACGCTTCTTGGGAGTGAAGCACTGCTTTAATAACGATATGGCGGTGCGGGTATGGGTGCAGAAGCGCTTAGATGCCAGTCTTGACTATGTGATTGAGGATATGTGTTGTCAGCTTCAGAGCGAGCTTTACGAGCTATTACCGCAGTCTGGCTATGGCGGCTACTAAGGAGAATGTGATGAGTGTAAAGCTTCAGCCGAATATGACGCAGAACGCACGAGATCTAAGAATCTGTGAGGATTACTGGTCATATGATAACGAAAGTGATTATATCGCTCATATCGAAACCGTCTGTGAGGAGTATAAGATTAGCCCACAAGTGCTGTTCGAGATAATCGGTGAGTGTTTTGCTTATTTAGATGATGTGCTTTGTGAGTACTGCGGCTATGTTTGCCCTTTACAGATACCAGCAGACATCCCTTATATGCGAGCAAAAGAGAGTTGGTGCTGTGAGGTATGTGAACATGCTGTATGGCGGGAACATAATCATAGATAAGTCGTTCAAATTTTAGAGCCAGACAGCTTAGGTTGTCTGGCTTTTTTGTGTGTAGTATATCTCCTCCTAAATACAGTCCAAATTTAGTGTGCCACTACAACGTTGAGGTGGTTGATTTCTTTCGTCAAGATAGTCCAAGTAAGGCATCTAAAAAAAGCAGGGGGTGGTATGAGCCAAGTTTAGGCTAAAAACTTGGCTTTAAAAGGTAGGTACAGGAAAAATTTAGTTTAAAATGGATTGTAGTCCACTTTAACGAGTTTAGATTGCTGAACCTTTTTTAGTTTGAATGTCTTGGTCTTTTCATCCCAAATGTTGACATAATAGGTGATCAGTTGTCTGCCGGTGGTTTCGTTGACTTTCTCGCCTTCACAATTGCGGCTGATAAATAAGCGGCTATTTGGATAGAAAGCCAAACGCTCGTTGTCATCGAGTTCCGCGCCGTCTGCGAAGCATTCTGCGCCACTTTCATAAGGGGTGACACTATCCTCAGTTTCACCCAGTGGGATATCGTATACTTTGCCAGTACGTTTATCAATCATAGCCCCTGACACACAGCTTGTACCACAGCCCCAGGTTGTTACGATATAGTTACCCGCGAAGTTAATTTCACCATCTTTATGAGCTGCTTTCAGACGAGTACGAAAAGAGCTCCAGTCACCTAATTTTAAGGGTGCTGGTTTACCGTTATAAATTTTAGCAGGGTATTTTTCAAAGCTGTAACCAGCGATGGTTTCAGCATGAGAAATAGAGATACAAGCAATGGCAAAACAAAGACAAGCCGCAAGCTTTTTCATAAGAATTCCTTTTTTAATAGGGGTCAGTACAGAAAACGGAAATTATAGTATGGTAAGCACATTTGTTTAATTATACATAAACTCAATTAAATAAGTTTTTCTGAAATTACTTATTAAAATAACCCCACTCTCAACTTAAACAAGACCTTGGTTTTATTAGCTTCAAATTAGCGTAACAGAAATATCTAATTTGCAATGCCATTAAAAATCAGCTACTTAGGGAAATAAGTTGAGAGTGGCGTTAAAATAATAATCTGATAAGGTTTAGTAAAGTCTTACAAGCTGTATGTTGAGCTTGAATACAATTAAACTGGAATTCAAAAGGGTTTGAACTATAGATTGCCAAGACAGGTGTGGTTTGATTATTATCGTCGAGCTGCGTAATTAAAATCTCCCAAGTTTAACTGGGCGGATTTGACGGCAGCGGTCATAGTTTCGTAGAGTATACCGTTAAATAGATATTGATGATAAATTCTTCTAAGGTCAGCTCATAACTTTGTTGATTTCTTAGTCGAAGACACTAGATTAGTGAGGTGCTCTTCTTTTTTCAATGCTATCCCATATTGATAGTGAATTAAAGCTTATAACTCACTTCTATAAAATAACTTCTACAGTTTAAAGATGAGACGACACTTTAGGATGAAAAGCGTTAAAATGTCTCTGTATATATAAGCAATGTTTAAATCAACTGTAATAGACAGATAATGCTTTATATTCCAAATCACACCTATAAATAATAAAAGATTGAGACCTTCTATGAGCTTAAATACGATTCCTGAGATTATCGAAGACATTCGTGCGGGCAAAATGGTCATCTTGATGGACGATGAAGACCGCGAAAACGAAGGTGATATTATCATGGCAGCGACTCATGTGCGCCCTGAAGACATTAACTTTATGATTACCCATGCGCGTGGCTTGGTTTGTTTGACAATTTCAAAAGCGCGTGCCCATCAACTGGCATTGCCGTTAATGTCAGATCGCAATGAAGCGAAGTTTAATACTAATTTTACTGTGTCAATTGAAGCGGCTGAAGGTGTTACTACGGGTATTTCTGCCGGTGATCGCGCGCGTACTATTCAAGCAGCGGTAGCCTCTTCAGCCAAAGCTGAAGATATTGTACAGCCTGGCCATATCTTTCCTATTATCGCGCAAGATGGCGGCGTATTACACCGCGCGGGTCACACCGAAGCGGGCTGCGATTTGGCGCGCTTAGCAGGACTTGAGCCAGCATCTGTTCTTGTCGAAATCCTCAATGCTGATGGAACGATGGCACGCCGCGATGATCTTGAGATATTTGCTAAAGAGCATAATATCAAGATAGGTACCATTGCCGACCTCATTAACTATCGTATTGCCAATGAGCAAACAGTGGAAGAAATTGACTCACATCCTTTTGAGACTGAGTATGGTACATTCACCTTGCATCGTTTCCGTGAGTTTGGCGCTGACGAAACTCACTTAGCTTTAGTAAAAGGTGATGTGAGTCAAGGCGTCAGTACCGTTCGAGTACATGGATTTCAACCGTTACGTGACTTATTTGCTGCTAAAAATGATTCAACTGGACGTAGCGGCTGGAGTGTGCGTTCGGCGTTAGAAGAAATAAATAATTCAGAGCGCGGCGTGTTAGTTTGGATTGGCAATCATCAACCGATTGATTTAGGTGACGCGCTTGATAAAACTTCTGTCAACCAAACTATGTCTACTAGTGCTCAGCAGCCTTACCGTAGCATTGGGGTTGGTGCGCAGATTCTACGCCATTTAGGTGTTCGTGATATGCGCTTATTGTCCTCACCGATGAAGTTTTACGCTTTGTCAGGTTTTGATTTGAACGTGGTCGATTTAGTACATGCTCCTGAGAAAAAATAAAGATACTCTAGTAAAACCAATGAAACAGACTGGATGACCGATGCTCTAGCTGTTTAATACGGTAATAGGTGAATGAGGCAATCCGTGGGATATCACAGATTGGCTCAATCCTGTAAGTATCTTTATAATAATCGATGAACTTAACCATCACTTGGGCGGCCGGCCGAGCTCCGTCTGGACGAAAATAGCCGCCGCCTTACGTATAATATCATTGGCTTGCTTTAGCTCTCTACTCTCTCGTTCAAGCTCTTTGATTCGTTGTTCTTGGCGTTGTGCTTGAACTGAGGCGAGTACGGTTTGATCTATGATCGAGGAGGAGTCGTTTGCTCCTTTAATTAGAATACGAACAGCGCGCTCTTTAATTTCAGGAGTGTATGCTTGTCATTGTCTTATTCTCTCAGAATATTAAGTCGCCGACAATTCCGAGGTAGTTCACTTGCTAGATGAGAAGGTTAAACTTGAGGTTTGAGGATTAAAGTCTCAAATTCAAAGTAACATAGTTCTTGAAAAAACAATGTTTGGGAAGTTACCTTCAAAGTGATTACTTATATCAAAAAACGGCCTAGAAAATCTAAGCCATCTTAATTTGATGAATATCTTAAAAATATCTACTAATTTGATTTTTTTAATGTCTCAGAAAAAAGCTCTCCAGAGATAGCCCAGTTTTCCGTTTTTACATCATTAAAAATTACATAAACATATTGAGGGTCTACCCCTGTATGTTTAGCGATAGACTCAGTCACATCTTTGGCGATTGAGGCTTTAGCTTCATCCCGACCTTCAAACATCTGAATATTTACTACAGGCATAATCACTAATCCTTATTGATACTTGTGGATGACTCAATGTCAAAGCTATCTTATAAGAATTGGTAGGTATAAATAAACAGTCCAAAAGCGTTTCTATTGTTGAATGATATTCCACAATATCGCATAAAGTTTCCTTATATGACTGTCTTTAATTTTTAGCTAATTGAAGTGGCCTTTAGAAGACAACCGTACGAATTCATCAATGATAAAACGGACACTGGGCATTAAATAACGATTGGCAGGCCATATTACGTGTAAACCGACAGGTTCAGGAGTTATCTGAGACAGTAGAGGCACAAGGTTGCCTCTACTAATCGCATCTCGCAGTAATGATTCTGGGAATTGACCCCTGCCGTCAAATCCGTACAGTTAAACTTGGGAGATTTTAGTTACGCAGCTTGACGATAATAGTCAAACCACACCTGTCTTGGCAATTTATAGCCTAAACCCTTTTGAATTCTCGTTTGGTTGTAGTACAACTCGATATATCTAATGATATCGGTAATAGCAGCAAATCTGGTCTTATAGCCCTGATGATATACAAGCTCATTCTTTAATACACCCCAGAAGCTCTCTATGGGTGCGTTGTCATAACAATTACCTTTGCCACTCATTGAGCCTATAAACTGATGCTGTTTAATAATCTTATGATACGCATGGCTACAGTACTGACTACCTCTGTCAGAGTGAACAATTAGTCCCTTGCTTGGGCTCTTATTCTTAATTGCCATGTTCAATGCTTTGCAAACTAAGTCAGCGGTCATACGTTTGTTGATGGCATAGCCAACCAGCTCTTTGGTATACAAGTCTTTAACGCCTGCTAAGTACAGCCAGCCCTCGGTTGTCCAGATATAGGTGATATCACTGACCCATGCTTCGTTAGGACAGTTGACGTCAAACTGCTGATCGAGCACGTTGTCATAGATGAGCTTATTATGATTAACCCCAGTTCGGGATAAGCCACATTGTAACTCATTGATACTATTTACAATGTGGCTACCTGTCCCTGCTGAGGCATGTTTTTGATGGTGGGTTTATAGGGAAACCAGCAATAAGCAATCAAACCTGACAGCAAGTTTGTGATAAACCTCGTGACACTACGATGGCGTGAGTGTTCGATTTGGCACAAGTTTTTAAGCTCTCCAAACACCGTTTCAATCAAAGAGCGATGATTGAGTAGTGCCTCATCTATAGGCTCAAGCAATTGGAGTTTCATATTACGCCGAAGTTTGGTGATCAACATGGTATCACTGTGTTTTGTGAGCCACTCGTTTAGTGCTTTACTGATATAGCCTCTATCCCCAAACACCTTGCCAAACACAGACGTTGCCATATCCTTAACAGGCACTCTGTCATCGATATTACCCGCAGTGACTTTAACAGATAAAAGCTCGCCCTTATGATTGATAATGGCGTGCAGCTTAAAGCCATAGAACCAGCCCATGCTGCTTTTGCCTCGGGTTGCCATTCTTTCAAAGACTTTATGACGGTAGATACGCTTGTTATGACAAACTGCTATCTTGGTTGAATCAATATAGCTGATACCTGTACAGTCGCCCATCATGCTTTGCAAGTAGGCACATAATGGCATGATACTGCGTGGTATCAGCTCTATAAACCGTGAATAACTGGGCAAGTTTGGAAACTCCCGCTTCATCATGCCAAGCATGTGATGGTAGTAAAAAGACTTAAACTGTCGATACCGCAGTTGATGAAACAGTACCAAGATGGTCATCATCTCTGATACACTTATCTTGCATGCTCTTAGCCGTTGACGGCCCGTTGCGATTAAGTGAGCCTCAAACTCAGGTTTGAATTGCTGATAAAAGTCGTCAATATGGCAGTATAGTTCGGTTAGGTTGTCCATGTAAGAAGTCCTTTTTGCTTAAGTGGTCTTGGTAAACTTACTTTAGCAACTTTGGACTTCTTTTTTTATCTTTTTTTGAGCCCTTATCCCGAACTGGGGTTATCTAAGAATTAGAAATCAATACTCACATCAAACACATAAGCCCGACCTGGCTCATTAAAAGTTCGAGCACCCGCATTGGTACCCGTGCCTTCGCGTTTAATTTGCTTATCAAATAAGTTTTTGATTCCGGCACCAACGGTGACACTATCCGTCAAGTTATAGCGAGTGCTGATATTGGCAAGTGCATAAGGCTTACGATCAAGCTTTAGCGTTTCTAACGCATCGCCAGTAGTAACTGAAACTTCAGGCGCTTCAATAGTTCCGTAATAACTAACACCAAAGTCGGTATTCCAACGTGGGGTAATGTCCCAGTTAACGTTAGAATTAACAGTAAACTTAGGGATTAATGATAACGCTTCGCCAGTATCTTTACGTTCTGAGCGAATATTTCCAGTGACATTAGTAGACCAAGAAACCGTGTCAGTCACTGGCACTTTTACAAAGCCTTCAAGACCTTCAATGATGGCTTCGCCTTGGTTCTCCCATTGAAAAACAGAGCGGTTTATATCTGCACTATCAACCACCACACCAACTACACCCACACGATCTACACCCGCACCAATACGGTTGTCATAGGCATTATGATAATACGTCAGACCAGCATTGAGTCCTGTACCATCGTCATAGGTAAAAGTCAGCTCTTTGTTCCAAGAAGTCTCGTGCTCGAGATCAGTGTTACCCAAAACATAGCAGCCTCGTTGATCAGTCGGAATCCAAGAAGGACAGCCATTGCCTTTAGTGTAGTAGATATAGTTGGGATCAAGTTGATAAAGTGATGGTGCTTTAAAGGCGCGACTGACCCCTGCTTTCACCGACCAGTTAGGGCTAAAGTCCCAAGTAGTATTGATACTCGGTGACCAATTGCTACCGGCTTCGCTGTGATAATCAAAACGGAGCCCTGGGGTTACATACCAATCTTGAGTGATTTGGTAGTTGTCTTCTAAATAAGCACCTATCAGGTAAGCATCTGATTTTGGATCGCGCTTAGCAGGGTCAGTTTCCACATCCCCAAAGTCAAAGCCTTCATCAAAAGTTAAATCTGAAACCACAGGATTATTGAGTTTTTCACCACGGAACTCAGCGCCTGCAGTCAAGGTGTGGCGGTCAAAAAAGATATCCCACTCTGACTTGGCGTTAAGTGTGTCATAAGTCGCTTTGTTCCATAGGTAATCTTCGCCTTCTACTGGAGGCTTAATTTGACCTTCAATACTACCACCAGTACCTTCAGCCAAGCGCTCATTATTGGTACGGTTAAACTCTAAATAGCTGTTACTACGGGAGTTTTCATAGTCACCTCGATGGGTTAAAGCAGCACCATAGCGGCGCATCTTATTGGTGGTGTCACCCCCTAGGGTTTCGACCATGTCATCATTGACTGTTTGGAATTGCGAGTCGCCCGCCCAGCGGTTATCTTGCGTGCTGTAGTTGACCTCAAAACCCACAGTATTCATCGCATCCATAGCGTATTCAAAAAGCTGGCGGACGTCTACATTTTCCACCCCTTCAACACCTGCCGCGACCGAAGCAGCTGGTCCGTTGCTCCCATCAACAATTTGGGCGTCTTCGGCATTGATATAAGGGTCATCACCTTCACTGTCGTGGTAACCCAGCGTGGTACGGAAGGACAGCTTGTCGTTTAAAGAGCCAGCCATATTGATATTGGTGCGCCAGTCTTTGCCTTCTAAGTCACTCTCTGGGGATTCGTAGTGACCGGTGACCGAAAATTCTTTTTTAGTAGGCGCTTTGGTGATGATATTAACTACCCCGCCCATACTACCAGAACCATAGCGAGCCGCGGCTGGACCACGCAATACTTCGATTCGTTCAATAGCGCTCGGCGGCACCCATTGCGAGTCTCCACGGGTATCTTGCTCGCTAGCACGACCAGGGCGAACTGCATTGCGAGAAGTAACAGGACGGCCGTCGATTAGAATCAGCGTGTTATTCGGTCCCATACCACGTAGGTCAATCTGGCGCTGGTTACCGCGCTGACCAGAAGTTGAGGAGCCAGATAGGTTAACCCCAGGCATTTTGCGCACGATCTCTGCAATGTCATTGGAAACAGAGGCTTTTTTGATGGCCTCTTCACTAATCACTGACAGACCCGCTGCTTGTTCTAGCTCCTCTCGCGCCGCTTTAACGACAATGGTATCTAGCTCAACAGAGGGCATAGCTTGCTGTTCTGCCGCTTCTTGCGCTTCTATTTGTTGTACAGTAAGGCCACCGCTCTCAGCTGCGAATGCGGTAGTAGTAAGAATAGAGGCGATAGCGATGCTCAGAAAAGCTTTACCAGTCGTTAAACATAGTGGTTTTTGTAAGGAAGAGTTTTTTATAGCAAAAGAGGTTGGTAATATTGGCATAGATGACAATCCTGGAAGTATTTAGTGTTTACTAATATTTTTCAGCTTTTCTGATAGAAGAGATTCGATATAACATCATGAATACCTGCTAGAAAAACACGGTAAAGTTATGCTTTTTAATTGCTATAAAAGTAAGATAAGTAATTGAAGTATTAATATAGATAACATCTTAAAACTAGAAGATGCAAAGAGCTACCCACTACTCAGCAATAAAGAATGCACACTTTAGCAACATTATAAAAATAACGCAAACAATAATGATAATAGTTATCATTATTCTTCAATACAATATCGAATACCTTCAATTAGCTGATCATTAGCCTTATCGTTAAGCTACATAACTAAAACCTCTCAAGTTAATATCTACAGATTTAACATCATTGAGCTGCATCGTTTGCAAAGTGTTTGGCGTAGTAAAGACTAGGACACGACTAAATATCGTAACGATCAGCGGCTAGATTTATACCACTTTTATCATTGATATGTTTGCCCGTAGTAACGTTGGCTGGAAAGTTTCGAATCGTATGAACACTGATATGGCGATGGCAGTTTTAGAGGAAGATAAGCAGATAGGAATAAACCTAAGAGTAAGAGATGATTCACCATAGCGATAGAAGGGCTTAGTACTTACCCATTCGCTATACCGATAAAATGACTGAATCTGGTGTTATTGCCTCATAATAGATCGATATAAAAAAGTATATTTCCATCGTCACATAACAGACTTCATCATCAGCAACGCTCCAGTTATTACTAATAAGCCATAAATTAATCGGCGGAAACGTTGCTCATCCAGACGATGATGCAAGTATTCACCTAATAGGACACCTATAACCAACAGTGGTAGATAAACAACAAGGCATGGCAAACTAGGAAACAGTGTCCCATCTAACAAGAATAGTACTGATAAACAGCCATTTAGTATGAGCCATACGACCAAGAGAGTGGCGCGCATGCGGCTTTTGTCTAAGTTAATGCCTGCTATTGAATAAACCAGAAGTGGGCCGCCTGACGCGAACAAGCCATGCGTAATGCCTGCACCAAAAGTCAATGCTCGGCTCAGCATAAGCGTATGGGGAACAGCCTTTATACCGCGATGTATACGCCAGAGCTCGCGACTAGCAAACCAAAATACTAATGCGCCAAATAGCAGTTGAAGCAAAGAATCCCCAACCCACGGTCGCAGCCCATAACCCACCAGTGTGCCTAATAACATTAATGGTAAAATCAGTTTAAATAGTATGGGCCAGTATATATATTGACGATTATGCCAGACCAAATAACCGGTCATCAAAACGTTGAGTGGTACTACTACTGGCAGCATTTGGTTGATTGGTAACATTAGTGCGCCAAGGGAAAGCGCTATTACTAAGCTACCGAAGCCCGTTATCGCCTCTACAGTATAAGACAGCAGAATAAAGAAACCTAACCAAACCCAAGGATCTAGAGACAATTGAAACTCTTCCTTATGAATCGCTTGTAAAGCAGTTACATATTTTAGCAGAAATTTATTATGCCACTACAGCCAGTATTAACTGATAAGATTGATGAAGCACAACAGATATCTTAAGTACTAATGAGGGGTAAGATGCTAAGCTAAAACAGTAGAGAATGCTTGTGTTTATCTATGAGTGAATTATGAGCGTCTCTCATGTGTTAAACCGCTCAGCAATGAACAGAAAAATAAAATATTTTTACATTGCCTCAATCTCATACATGGAACAAGCCACATTTAAGAATATTTTATTGAAGGAATTCATATTAGAGCTGATACTGCTGCCATGCTAAAACTAAAATGGCAGCTGCTACCAACCAACCCATTACTCCCAATATCAAGGCCTTATATAAACCAATATGACTAAAGGTAAAAAACACTAAAACTGTATAAATTAAATGCGGTATAACGCCCAACATGCTGAACACCAGTGCTACTTTAAAATCTGCAACACTACGCTGAGTTCCCACTAAAAAGTGGCTAATTAAAGTAAAGGTTGGGAAAAGTGGAGCAAGTGCAGCTAAATAAAAAAAGCGAGTTTGAGTAAATAGCTGAATGGCTAATACCATTAGTGCCCCAATAAGCATTTTTAGCCAAATCACGATGGGTTATGCTCCTGTTATCGCACTATTATAAACAGTAGTAATATAATAGATAAAAAAGAAAGAGGGACGCTAGCATCAAAGTCTTTATTCAGCACGTAAAGTGGGATGGCAACCACATACTATAAAATCCATAACGTGAGCCTGAGCAAAGTACCTTTAATAATATGAGTATCATAGAATGAAAAGTAATGAAGATAGAATTCAGTAATACTATAACCGATGTTCGTATTAATCTCTTCATAATTTAAAAAAATTAGGAGTCTAAAAAGCTCTCAACTCATGCTATACCGTTGCTAGTTAAGACCACTCTTTTAAAGCAGTCTCAACGAAACTTAAGCGATCTTGACCAAAAAACATCTCACCGTTCACGAAGAAACTAGGCGCACCAAAAACACCTCGCGCCACAGCTTCCTCAGTGCTATCTTTCAAACGCTCCTTGACCTCAGTCTCACTAATACGAGCCATAAAATCAGTCACGTCAATGCCTGCCTTGGTCAAAACCTCAGCCACTACTTCTGGTGATTCCATGTTTAGCTGTTCAGACCATAAAGCGTTAAAAATGGCGGCTAAATAAGTCTGGAACTCAGGTTCTTCCAAGTAAGCGGTCGCACCTCTCATTAAATGCATCGTATTCAACGGGAAAAATGGATTGAAGTTAAACGGCACCCCATAAATATTTGAAAAACGCTTAAGGTCTTTGAGCATATAAGCACCTTTAGCAGGAACTGCAGCTGGTGACGCATTACCAGTGGCTTGAAAGACAGCACCAAGCAGCATAGGCCGCCAAATGATTTTAGCGTTGGTGCGCTGTGCAATACTCTCTAATTGTGTCCATGCCAAATAACTGGCTGGGCTGCCTACATCAAAGAAAAACTCTACCTTTTTACTCATCTCAAAGCACTCCTGACAAAATATATTAAAAAGTTTCTAAAAAGTCTCTAACCATGGGCGTAGATCAAGCTCATGCGTCCAGCTGTCTCTTGGTTGACAATGCAATTGCCAATACTGCTCAGCGATATGCTCAGGATTTAAAATGCCGTCTTGGTCTTTAAGTGCATAGCGCTCAGGAAAGTTGTCACGAATAAAGGCGGTATCAATGGCACCATCAATAATAGGATGAGCCACATGTATACCTTTTGGCCCTAACTCTCGAGCCATGCTTTGCGCCAAAGCCCGTAAAGCAAATTTAGCACCAGCAAAAGCAGAAAAACCTTTACTACCTCGCAAAGAAGCCGTCGCGCCAGTGAAAATAATCGTACCCTTTCCACGGGGAAGCATTGCTTTTGCTGCCTCTCTACCTGTGAGAAATCCAGATAGCGCTGCCATTTCCCATACTTTTCGGTAGACTCTTTCTGTGGTGTCTACAATGGAAAAATGGACGTTCGCACCAATGTTAAATACCACAACTTCAATCGGTCCAATGTCTTGTTCAATATGGGCGAAAAGCTCAACCATCTCTTGCTCTACACGCGCATCACAACCAAATGGCTTTGCTATGCCACCGGCGGCTTCAATATCACTGACTAGCGAGCTAAGTTTGTCGACACTCCTTCTGGTCACGCATACGGTAAAACCCTCTCTTGCAAAACGTCTCGCAACAGCGCTGCCGGTGGCATCGCCTGCGCCAATTACAACCGCTACGGGTGCTCTAGACATATCTATTTCCTTATAGGTTCCTTTTTAGAACTAACAAAAACATAGCTTTCTTTTCAGAGTCTGTCAAGCTAATCTATTACTCATACATGTAGGAGGTAACATATGCGCTGGGATGAACTTGATAAACAGCCTTGCTCAGTAGCTCGCACTTTGGCAGTCATTGGTGATCGTTGGACGCTAATGATTTTACGTGACTGTTTTTTAGGCGTCAGACGTTTTGATATATTTGAGCAACGCTTAGGTATAACACGTCATGTCTTGTCTGACCGGCTTCGTAAGCTCGTTGAATATGACGTTCTAAAAAAAGTAGCCTATCAACAGCAACCACTGCGTGAGGAATACCGGTTGACAGAGCGTGGTTTAGATTTGCACCCAATCGTTTTAGCATTGGTTAGCTGGGGAGACAAACACATGGCTGATGAACGTGGTGCGCCGTTGCTACATAGGCATAAAGAATGTGGCCAAATAATGCATCCCGTAACGGTATGTTCAGAATGCCATGAACCAATTAATGCACGGAATATTGAGGTTGAAGTAGGACCTGATTGGATAGGTGAAGATGAGCGTAGTATCTAGAGAGATTGCTATGCTAAAAACACTTATATCGAGAAAACGGCTATAAACAATAAAAGTAATTATATAGGATTCGGGATATTCTCGAAAAGATTGAATATTAATGTTACTCATACAAGAAAATCAACCACTGTTCGCCCTCGTTTCTCTGCTTTTTATGGCTGTCGGAATTTTATTAGTTTTACAATACGTGATGATTCGTTATGGACAGCGGTTTTTAAATCAAATAATTCGCTACTGGGTAATGATAAAGCGTTATCTTGGAAAACACACACGCATCATTCGATTTAAGAATAGGCATCCTAAGCTGTATGTAATACTGTCACAACGGTTCGATATACGGCATTTTTACGGTTTACCATTTACGCTTTTATTGGTAGTAATGAGTTATATACTGGCGTTATTCGTTGGACTGGTTGAAAACGTGGCAACATTGAAACCTATTGTTGCCACAGACTACTTTGTATCACAGCAGATGAGTTTACTGCGTGACTCTGACGTTATTAATTTTTTCATTCAAATAACCAGCTTTGCTTCTACTCCTATGACCGTTTTGGTGATGCTGCTTACTATCATAATATGCTGGGTGCTTCGGCAACGCCATGTCCTTATAGGACTACTGGTTGCTACTTCAGGTAGCGCCGCATTTACTTTCTTAACCAAGTTTTTATTTAAACGTGAGCGACCTGCTGATATTTTATTGTTTGAGCACACCCATTCGTTTCCAAGTGGTCATGCTACGATTACTATTGCTTTATACGGGTTCATCACCTACCTACTGATTCGATTTAACCAAAATTTTGCTCAAAGAATTCACATAATTATATTTTCTATCTTTTTTATGTTATTGGTTGGGTTAAGTAGAATTGTGCTGAATGAACACTATTTGAGTGATGTGTTAGGCGGTTATTTGGTGGGCGCATTGTGGTTGATGGTCGGCATCAGTGTGACAGAGTGGTTAAGCGCAAAAAAGCAAATCATATGGCAAGTCGAGTGGTCGATTTCTCATGTATACATGATCTGGCTGAGTGGGGCTGGAATATTTATCAGTACACTGATTTATGCTGAAATTTATCAATTTCCTCTATTATCATCGCTTTAACTGGAGTACCCAAATCGCCATACTTGATTACTTGTACCTTCTTTTACCCTCTGTGACAATACGTAGGCTTTATAGCTGTTAATATCATCGACTACGACAGCTATGCATAATTTTTTAATAAATTTAATCTTATAGGCGTTTATATGAAAAACATGACCAAAGTGATGATGGCAGGTGTTTTAGCAGTAGGTACATTAGCTGCTGGCTGCCAAACTACTCCTAGCGTGACAGCTCCAGTAGAACAGACAATTACATCAAATATCCTACAAGCCTATCATTGGCAGTTGGTTGATGCCAAAGATGCAAATAACAATAAAGTTCCTCAGCTATTCTTTGATGCAAAGAACCCATTGGTTCTAAATTTTATGAATGAAAACGGCAACAATTTTGTCGCTCTCATGAATACCTGTAATAACCTAGCTGCTGGATACAGTGTTGTGAATGGTAACGTACAACTAGGCGGTATAAGAAGCACTCGAAAAGGGTGTCCTGAGCCGTTAGCCAGTTTTGATACAGCAGCCGCAGCAACGGTACAAGGCAAATATAGCATCAGCAAGACCGGTAACAACTTGCCTGTTCTGACTATTACTAATGCGAAGCAAGTGGCTAAATTTAAAGCCATTTCTAAGCAGTAATAATAGAAAGTATACCTGTTAATAACTGTAGACTGACAACTAAAAATAACTGGTTTTTCTTTCTTAGAGGTATAATACTGCCCCGTCAAAGATCTATTGATGGGGCAAGCTAAAACATGGTAAAGATGAGATCATTCGTTCCTTTAAGACTCGCTCAATTACTGTTGTCCTACCACTATCATGCGGTCCGCATCGTGTTTTACAATACAGTTTAAGTCCGAGCCATAATTTAGAACTGACCGATGAACAAGGTCAGCGCCATCTTGTCAGCACTGGCTCAAGAATGACCGCCAATAATGGTAATTTTTTGCTGGATATGGCAGTTAGAGGCCATGGCATCGTCTTACTTCCTACCTTTATTGCTTACTAAAAGCTAAAAGACAGAGAATTGACCCCATTATTGCAGCAATTTCAATTACCCTTATTAAACGCTTATGCGGTCTATCCAAAAAACAAATTTCTATCAAAGCGGTGCCGAAAGCTTATTGAGCTGATTACCGAGCGCTTTGGTGAGTATCCTTATTGGGATGAAGACTGAACCGCCCCGAACATATCTGAGGTTGATTTACTTAAGTAAGGCAGCATTGCCTAACAGCGTAAGATTATAATAATAAAGCGATAATGCTAGAGCCAGTCATTTTATCGGTATATCTAACAAAATCATTGCATCGATTGAGATTAATCGTTAAGCGCTTTGCTAACCTTTTACTATTACTATTACTATTATCAACAGGATCTAGGGCGTATCCCTAATTCAGTTTACAATGAATCATAGTACAAGCTAGATACAGCATAGACTTATAATTACGAGCCAATTTTTCGTATCGAGTCGCAATACTACGGAAGTGCTTTAGCCTTGCAAACGTGTTTTCAACCAAGTGTCGTAGCTTATATAAATAATGATCAAAAGCTAGATCTGGTTGTTTAGCATTTTTTCTCTTAGGTATGATAGGGCTTATGTTGTCTTGCTTGAGCCTCGTTCTAATGGTTTCAGAATCATAAGCTTTATCAGCAATGAAGTAGGTCGCATCCGTTAACCTCTCTATGATGTCATCTACCGCTTGGCTGTCGTGGACGTCACCCTCAGTGATTTTAAAATCAATCGGGTTTCCATGCGAATCGACGGTGAGATGAATCTTGGTGGTGGTTCCACCTCAAGATTTCCCAGTGTCTCGAAGCTCTCCTCGTCTGACGCCGCTTGAATGTTGATGACAGCGGATGTAGCTTCCGTCTGCGAATACCCGTTCTTCATCAATACTTGCTCGTAGGTCAAAAAAAATAGTTCCCATAACCCCTTTTTTGACAACCTGTTAAAGCGGTTGTAGGCAGTTCTCCATGGACATAGCCCACTCGGTATATCACGCCATAGGGCACCTGTACGAAGTTTCCACAGTATGGGTTCCATGACTTGTCTGTCGTTTTTTCAAGTATGACAGCCATGAGTCTTCATGGTGCTTTGGAGTTGTTCCCATGTATTATCATTGAGTACTGTTCTTGCCATATCCTAGAGAGCCATGTTTGAAATAGTCTCTATATTTTAAGGCTTTTGAACCTACTTTTCTAGATTAGGGACACGCCCTAGTGACTTGGCATACCATAGAGATTTGCGATTAGCTCAACAGTGCGCAATTGGGCGCGTCGCGAATAGCCCTGTACCACCATCATGACCTCATCGACCTCTGTCTGCTCCTGAAGATCCTCCAAACCTTTTGCTACCTCGGCAGCAGTGCCATGAAGGGTTTGATCAGTATACTGTTCAATAATCTGGTGCTCTTGTAAATTGCCTTGAAAAGCCGCGACTTCATCAGGGGGCAGTAAAGCAAAAGGTTTACGCTGGAACATTCTCAACATTGCCATGGCAGACGACGTTGACTGGCGACGTGCTTCTACAGGATCTTCGTCCGCAATCGCACCTATACTAACCAAACTGTATGGCTTGGCTAGGAATTGTGATGGACGGAAATTCTCTCGGTAAATGCGCATGGCATTTAAAACATCAGCACTGCCAAACTGCAAGGCAAACGCATAAGGTCTGCCAAGCTGTGCTGCCAGTTGCGCTGAATAAGTCGATGACCCCAAGATCCAGACATCAGCTGTGGTCTGTGATGGTGGTACTCGATTTTGCTCAGCCTGCCATGGGCCTGGCACCGCATGAACCTCACTATAAGGATGGCCTTTTGGAAAACTATTCTCTAAAAAGCCCAACAACTCTGTGACTTGCTGAGGAAACTCATCGTTCGCCGCATGGTGACGACGCAAAGCTGACGCCGTTGCGCCGTCCGTACCGGGCGCCCGTCCCAAACCAAGATCAATCCGTCCTGGCGCCATCGCATCAAGCATGCCAAATTGCTCAGCGACCACCAGAGGCACATGATTCGGTAGCATGATACCGCCTGCACCAAGCCTAATGCGCTCGGTTTCACCAGTAAGCCGAGCCACCATCATCTGTGGAGAAGGAACTGCGGCGCCCGGCATAGCATGATGTTCAGACATCCAAAACCGCTGAAAGCCCCTTTTATCCGCCAGTTTTGCAAGCGCGATCATCTCTTTAAAGGTGTCCTCTACTGTGTGGCCAACGCCGGTGAAGGCATTGTCGAGAACCGAGAGAACGAAAGGTGCGTTGCCAGAATTATTTGGCATATTCATAAACTGTCTCAGCTATGCAGTGTTTATTATATGTGGCAACACACTTTGAGCATTGCCACACAGGGAAGCTTCTAAAAATTGACTTCTAAAGAACTAGAATTTATAGGTTTGACCATCATTAGGAACAAGCGCACGCTGTTTGTTTAAGTGTTTTTCTTCGATAAAACGGCACAGCTCTGCCTTCGTGAGCGTGGCATGATTAACCGTATCCATATGTACGCTCACGATCTGAGCATTAGGAGAGAATTTATACGCACGATATACATCGTCTTTACCCATGATGATAGAATCATCGACAAAGGTAGTCAGCTGTGCATAGCCTGTGTTGAGGATGACCGCATCAGGCTTGTAGCGAGTAAGTGCGTCTTCTACTTCCTTATGCCAAATGGTATCTCCTACTACATAGACCGTCTTATAGTTTGGCTTTTGGAACACAATTCCCATCGTTTTGCCAAGTAACTGAGCAAGCGCTGGAACTTTATACATCGCATCAGTGCCATGCTGTCCGATGGTTTTATTGATTTTAGTGCCTTTAAACACCACACCTTGCTCTGTCAATACTCTGACATCCGTAAAGCCATCTTTACGTACGATTGCTGCATCGGCTTCATCTTGGGTAAAAATTGGCATGTCACGAGGCACTAAGTTACGTGCAGCATCATCCCAATGATCAGCATGTAAATGGGTCAAAATAATAGCATCCGCCTTAAGCACCTCTTCAACGGATATAGGCAAATCGACCATTGGATAGCGTATTTGGCTATTTACTGTGCCTTCAAACCCTGGATAAGCGTTTTTAGCCGCGAGCATCGGATCGACTAAAAACGTGGTACCGTCATAATCAAGCTTGATCGTGGCATTACGGATTTGCTGAAATTCCACCGTATTAGTCGCCGTCTGTTTTACCGCGTTAGAATTGGTCGCTGGACTGGCAAAGGTGGTACATGCGGTTAACAAAATGAAACCACTTAATAGTGTGGTGCCGGTCAGCGATTTCGTTATATTCATAATGGTTACCTTATTGATGAGTCTATGTTATGAGTTAATAATGGTTTGCTTAAAAACTTATGACTAACGCGCAATCCAAGTTTGGGTGTCAATCACTTCGCCATATAGGAATTCAATCGCTGCCATAATGGTGGCATGAGCCTGAGCTGCGGGTACGGTCGTGCCATTAAATTCAAGATCAAGCGTGGCACAGGCATCATGGATGGTGGTCGTTGTATAGCCAAAGTCAACCGCAGCACGAACGGTTGCATCAATACACATATGGCTCATGGCGCCAATCACGGTAACGTCTTTGATGTTTTCTTTATCAAGCAGATCTTTAAGAGAGGTCTCACGAAACGAATTGGGGTAATGCTTAGTGATGACGGCTTCGCCCTCTATAGGCTTTACTTTCTCATTGATTTCTACACCATCAGTACCAGGCGTAAAGATTGGTGCTTCATTTGATGGCATCTCATGACGGATATGAATGACGGTATGGCCTTTTTCTCTAGCAGACGCAATAACCAACGCCGCATTGGCAGCGGCTTCGTTAATACCTACGAGTGATAAGTTACCTTGCGGAAAATACTCATTTTGAATATCTACAACGATCAGTGCTTTTGTGCTCATGATGATTCCTTTTTTTATCAAAGTGACTGTATAGGCGTACATTATATAAGCGCTGTGACACACTAACGAGTGGCTACATCGACACACAAGAGGTTAATAACGACATATGAATCAAAAAGACGCTATTGAAATTGGGTTAGTTGTTTATGAGAAGGCTCAAATGGCGGCCGTCCTTGGCTTGACTGATTTACTAGTCATTGCCAGTAAGATCGCCGCCAAACATCGAGATACAACCGATCTGCCTTTACAAGTGAGTCACTGGGAAATTAAAGATGCTGATCTGCGACCTACCTGCACTTTTTCGAGCAATTCTGATAGTGCAGGAAGGTTAACAGCTATCATCATTCCACCCACGTTAGAGACGCCAATTGCAAAGCAAGCAGCGGCACCATGGCTGGAATGGCTAAGAGATCAGCATTCCACAGGTGTGATACTGTCATCCGTCTGCGCCGGTGCTTTTTTACTGGGCGAGACGGGACTCCTATCCAAACGCAAAGCAACGACGCATTGGGGTTATGTAGAAGAGTTTGAACAGCGCTTCCCCGATGTCGATCTTGATGTGGATCGCATTATTATCGAAGACGGTGATATTGTGACCGCTGGTGGCGCGATGGCTTGGACGGACTTGGGGCTTAGGATGGTGGATCGCTTTCTTGGCTCACAAGTGATGAATGAGACCGCTCGTGCGTTGTTAATTGATCCCTCAAGGCGTGAACAATGTTATTACAGTGCATTTTCTCCAATACTCACCCATGGTGACGCAGCCATATTAAAAGTGCAGCATTGGCTACAAAGAACCAATGCACAAGATATTGACTTATCCACCCTCGCCAATTACGCGCAGCTAGAAGAGCGTACTTTTCTGCGGCGTTTTCATAAGGCAACGGGCATGACATCCACAGAATACTGTCAGCGATTACGCATCGGCAATGCCAAAGATTTTCTACAGTTCTCGTCGTCTCCTGTTGAGCAAATAGCGTGGAAAGTTGGTTATAGTGATGCCAGTGCATTTCGTAAAATATTTAAGCGCATTGTTGGTTTGACCCCTAGCGAATATCGGCGCAGATTTACTCTGGATGAAGAGTGATAGGTTTAGGCGATTTCTGGATTAAAGGTAGGTGCATTGACTGCTTGTAGGCAGGAGATAGGTTTAATAAAACGGTCCCAATGTAGTTGCGACCGCCTTATCCTTTAATGATAATTAATCGGAAGATCTTGTTTTAAAACGCAGTAAACGCAATGCATTCAGCGTCACCAGTACTGTAGCACCAGTATCCGCTAGCACAGCAATCCAAAGCCCTGTCACGCCGAGCACAGTGGTTATCAGAAATATGCCCTTTAACCCAAGTGCAAATATGACATTTTGATGGATATTTCTCATGGTGGCGCGGGATAAGGCAATAAGGTTAGCAACGTCTATCACGCGGCTTTTTAATAGGGCAATATCAGCCGTTTCGATAGCCACATCCGTGCCACTGCCCATCGCAATGCCAATGTCTGCCGCTGCCAAAGCGGGTGCATCATTGATACCATCACCAATCATCGCTATTTTACTATTGCTTTGCATCTCACTGAGTAGACGTAGCTTGTCTTCAGGTAACAGCTCAGCTTTCCACTCTATATCTAACTGACTGGCAAGCGCTTTTGCCGTACGACTGTTGTCACCTGTGAGCATGACGGAGCGCACGTTCATCTTGTTAAGCTGGGCAATGGCCTGCTTTGCATCCTCTCGTAACTCATCACGTAGAGCGACCAATCCGAGCGCCTCCCTCGTTTGCTCATCAAACAAAATAGAAACCGTTTTACCATCATTTTGTAGCATCTCAATTTGAATCTGCTGCTCAGCTGGCAACATCACTTTCTCAGCGACGTAGACTGGTGAGCCGATGGCCAAAGAGCGTCCAGCAACCGTTGCATGAACCGCTTTACCTGCGGTCGCAAAGGCGTTGGAGGATCCAGGTATGACTACCTTAGCGGCTTTGGCATGATCCACAATAGCGATAGCAAGCGGATGACTGGAGGTAGCATCGACACTTGCAAACAGTGACAGTAGTTTATCGCGACCCTCAGCATCGCCATGTACTGTTTTAAAATCAATGATATCGGTTACTCGAGGTTTGCCCTCGGTCAAAGTACCCGTTTTATCAAAAGCGACAGTGTTGACCTGACCCACCAACTCCATGACATTACCTCCTTTGATAAGCAGTCCATGGCGCGTGCCGACAGCCAAACCTGAGGCAATAGCGGCAGGTGTTGACAGCACAAGAGCACAAGGACAGGCGATCAGTAATAGCGCTAAACCACGGTATAGCCATACTCCCCATTCTGCTCCCATCAGTAGAGGTGGGATAATAATCACTAAAGCCGCAATCGCCATAACGATAGGCGTATAGTAGCGGCTAAAGGTTTCAATAAAGCGTGCAGTCGGTGCTTTGGACGCTTGTGCCCGCTCCACAAGCTCAATAATACGAGCAATTGTATTATCTGCCGCTGTTTTTTCTACGCGTATTTGTAGTACCACATCAACGTTGATAGATCCAGCAAAGACCTCATCGCCTATGGTTTTGGCAACAGGAACAGATTCTCCCGTCACAGGTGACTCATCAAGGCTAGACGTACCTTGAACAATCACGCCATCAGCAGAGACTCTATCACCAGGACGCACAAGCACCTTATCATTCACTTGTAGTGAAGTCGCTGCCACCTGACGTTGTTGTCCTTGCGCGTCCAGTAAAATAGCTGTCTTTGGTACAAGCGACGATAATGCTCTGATTCCTGCGCGCGCACGATTAGCTGCGACACTCTCTAATAGCTCCCCAACCGAGAATAAAAAGACCACGGCAGCCGCTTCTTCAGCTTCACCTATGATAAGCGCGCCAATAGCCGCAACAGACATGAGCATTTCAATTGAAAAAGGCGATCCTGCTAACGCCAGTGCAGAAGCTTTGCGAGCAAATGGTAGGACACCGATAGCCACAGCGGCAATAAAAGCCCATGCGCCATATTCAGGGAAAATTAAAGACAATACATATGCGGCACCCATCAAAAGCCCCGTACCAATGACCTGTTTGCCTTTTATGGTTTGCCACCAGCGCTGATTGTCCACCGCTGATTGATTACCATCATTGCCCCTCTCATTTTGTTGACCCGTTAACGCTGACACACCAAACCCTAGGCTTTTAATGGTTTTCTCGATATCTTTAACGCCAGTATTCGTATCAGGCGCCAAGGTTAGCTCTAGCTTTTGAGTCGCAAAGTTTAACTGAACCTCAGAGACACCAGGTATTCGCATTAACGCCCGCTCGATTTTACCAACACAACTGGCACAGTCCATACCTTCAATATGATATTGCATAATCACTTCTCCTCTTGTTAAAGGCAGTATGAACCCTATAGTAACTTTAGGGTCAAGACTTTTAACGATAAAGAGGTTTGATTTTTTATCAGCAAACCTTATAGTTACTTTATTGTTTAGATAATAGAAAATACTATTTAAGGAGATACACATGCTAATCAAAATTGGTGAGCTTGCCACGCGCACCGGTGCGACGGTCGAAACCATTCGCTATTATGAGAAAGAGAGGTTATTACCAAAACCTGCGCGTAGCCAAGGCAACTATCGTTTGTATAATGAAGCGCATTTTGAGCGTCTACAATTTATCCTGCACTGCCGTACGCTCGATATGACTTTGGATGAAGTACGAACCCTGCTTCAATATAGAGATAAACCTGATGAAAACTGCGGTGAGGTCAATGTGCTATTGGATGAGCATATCGATGCGGTAGAGACACGTATGGAAGAGCTGATACAATTAAAGCAACATCTACTAGCGTTGCGGCAAAAATGCGCAAGTGAAGCGCTAGCTGAATCCTGCGGAATATTGCATGCGCTTGCCGATAACTCGTGTCATAGATAAAGTATTCATTTTGATAACACTGTCCACTTTTTATCATTAAAAGTAGACCTATAACCAAAGGCGCGGGGCAAACGCATCACTAAGATGCAGTTGCCCATGTCAGATTTTTTTCAACTGGTCAATATTTTCAGATGTGATTCAGCCCATCGTCCTTTCTGTCAAACAGATAGGCTGCGCGTTTATAAGGCTGATTCATTGCGCTTGTGCAGGGAAACCGCCTTTTGCTAAAGCAGCTGTCATCTGCTCAATACTGGCGATGGTTTCGATACTGACCACTTTGGCTGCTAAATCAATCTTAACCTTGGCCTTTGAGTCGATATTCTGAATAGCTGCTGTCACACCACGGGCACAACCGCCACAGTTCATATTTGCAATCAATAGTTTCATACCCTTTCTCCAAATAAGTTTTATTTCATCACTAAGCTTAAGCCTTGTCATAATGGTAAGGTCAAACACATTTTTGAAAAAATATACTTGACCTTACCATGATGTCAACCTATATGCTGTTGATAATAGATTGAACATGATAGAGGCTGTTATGAATTCAGAAAATAGTAAGTCTTATCTTTATAGTGAGACATTGCCCATTGAGGGTATGACTTGTGCTTCATGTGTGGGACGAGTAGAAAAAGCATTAAAAAAAGTTGAAGGTGTTGAAAATGCTGAGGTGAATCTTGCGACTGAAAAAGCCATGATTTCCTCATCTCAACCTTTAGACCTTATCGCAGTAACCAAAGCCGTAGAACGAGCCGGTTATAAGATCTTGGCATCTCAGCCGATTGAGCTGTCGATAGAAGGTATGACTTGTGCTTCCTGTGTTGGACGGGTAGAAAAAGCATTAAAAAAAGTTGAGGGCGTACAACAAGCAAACGTCAACCTTGCTACTGAACGCGCATGGGTACAAGGCAACGCTCAAGTACAGAGCAGCGATTTGATTCAAGCCGTTAAAAAAGCGGGATACACAGCTAAGCAGATTGAGCAAAGTGTGAGTGTTCAACAGGATAAAAAAGCCACGGAACAGCAACAGCTGAAACGAGATTTAATGATCTCTTTAATTTTAGCCATGCCTGTTTTTATTCTAGAAATGGGATCACATATGATTCCAGCTTTTCATATGTGGGTCATGGACAATATCGGCACGCAACAAAGCTGGCTGATTCAATTTGTTTTGACTACACTGGTACTCATCTTTCCAGGCCGACGTTTTTATCAAAAAGGTATTCCGGCATTATGGCGTTTTGCCCCAGATATGAACTCATTGGTGGCGGTTGGAACACTGGCGGCTTATAGCTTTTCTCTCATTGCAACATTTATTCCACAAGTTCTACCCGAGGGCACCGTGAATGTGTATTATGAAGCGGCCGCTGTGATTGTGAGCTTAATTTTATTAGGGCGTTATTTTGAGGCAAAAGCCAAAGGACGTACCTCTCAAGCCATTCAACACTTAGTTGGTATGCAAGCAAAAACAGCGCGTGTTCACCATAACGGACAAGTGGTGGAAGTAACGATTGCAGAAGTGACCACAGAAACGATCGTTGAGATTCGTCCCGGTGAGCGTGTTCCTGTTGATGGTGAAGTTATTGAAGGTCAAAGCTATATTGATGAATCCATGATTACAGGTGAACCCATTCCTGTCAAAAAACAAGTGGGCGATCAAGTGGTAGGAGGGACGGTCAATCAAAATGGAACTTTGAATTTTCGGGCAACGGCTATCGGAGAATCTTCGGTATTGGCACAAATCATTCGCATGGTTGAACAGGCTCAAGGATCTAAATTACCGATTCAGGCATTGGTTGATAAAGTCACGATGTGGTTTGTCCCCATGGTCATGCTCTTAGCCGCTCTGACTTTTATAGTCTGGTTTATTTTTGGTCCTGAACCTGCTTTGACATTTAGTCTTGTCAACGCCGTTGCCGTCTTAATTATTGCTTGTCCCTGTGCAATGGGATTGGCAACCCCTACGTCTATTATGGTCGGTACAGGTCGCGGTGCAGAAATGGGCGTGTTATTTCGTAAAGGTGAAGCGTTGCAAGCTCTACAGGAAGTTAAGGTCATTGCAGTCGATAAAACCGGCACCTTGACCGAAGGTAAACCAACTTTAACGGATTTTCATGTCCAACAAGGGTTTCAACATGAGCAAGTCTTGCGTATTGTGGCATCGGTTGAGGCAAAATCTGAACATCCCATTGCCGTAGCCATTGTTCAGGCTGCAGAACAACAAAATATCAGCTTATTACCGATTACCAACTTTGAGTCTGTGACGGGATTTGGAATTAAAGCGGAAGTGGCAGGTCAAACCATTCATATTGGTGCTGATCGTTATATGAAGCAATTAGAGCTTGATGTTACACCTTTTGAAAACGAGGCTGCACGCTTAGGACAAGAAGGTAAAACCCCACTTTATGTCGCGATTGACCAAAAGCTAGCCGCCATTATTGCCGTTGCAGACCCTATTAAAGATACCACTTATGCCGCTATTGCAGGTTTACATCAATTGGGCTTAAAAGTGGCAATGATTACAGGCGACAATCGGCATACCGCCCAAGCAATTGCAGCAAAATTACATATTGATCAAGTGATCGCAGAAGTGTTGCCTGATGGAAAAGTAGATGCGATACGTCAACTGCAACAACAGTATGGTCGCGTGGCTTTTGTTGGCGATGGTATTAATGATGCGCCTGCGCTAGCCCAAGCTGATGTCGGTCTAGCGATTGGGACAGGGACAGATGTGGCGATTGAAGCCGCAGACGTTGTGTTGATGTCAGGTAGTCTACAAGGTGTCCCTAATGCGATTGCTTTAAGTAAAGCAACTATCAAAAATATTCGACAAAATCTATTTTGGGCATTTTTCTATAACATTGCTTTAATTCCAATTGCCGCAGGGGTTTTATATCCAGCGTTTGGAATTTTGTTGTCACCTATTTTTGCTGCAGGAGCAATGGCCCTATCCTCTGTTTTTGTGCTAGGTAATGCCTTTCGCTTAAAGTATTTTCAGGTGCCAATGATTAAAGCATAGATTGTATTAAGATAGGGTTAAAGTCGCGATTCAAAGTAGTCATTTGGCTTTAACTCTTTTTATATCAGGAGGAAAGTTATGAATATCGGTCAAGCGTCAGAGCAATCAGGAATCTCTCCCAAAATGATCCGCTATTATGAACAGATCGGGTTGCTTGATGCCGCAAAGCGCTCGAATTCAGGTTATCGAATGTACTCTAAACAAGATATAAAAGGCTTATGCTTTTTAAAACAGGCTCGCGATTTAGGTTTTTCGTCCAAACAGATGAAAGAGTTGCTTGATTTGCGGAAAAATACAGATCGGCAGAGTGCTGATGTTAAACAATTGACACTGCAACATATCGCAACTTTGAAACAAAAAATAGCTCAATTGCAAGATATGGTGAGCTTATTACAGATTTCTGCTGATCATTGCTCAGGTGATGAAAACGCAGAGTGCGCAATACTAGAAGATCTTGAACAGGGTGAATAAAATAAATTATATTTGATCCTGTCTGTGTTACTTATCAATGCGACTTACTGTATTTATCATGCCTCTTATGCGTCATTCTGGCAAAAGTTGCCGCGCCTTGACTTACCTGGAAAATTTAACGGTTTCACAGTGGTTTATAGTTGCTATAGCTGTTGGTCAAAAAAGAGTTATGGGAACCAATCTTTCTCGTCTATTTACTATCATTTTTCTATTTTAGTCTGCCTCTTTTTCTGCACGTCGATCACTCGCAGATTGGTCTTCAGCAAAGCCTGATTTCCAATATGAAAAGGCGTATAGCTCGTCTTTTAACCACCCCAGTTCACCTTTTAGATACTGACGAATGGCTTTAACTGATGAAAACTCACTAGCAATATAAGCAAAACGGCTGTTTTCTGAACTTGGTAGCGTAAGCGTCTTAACCACAGCAGCGAGTTGACTGCCCTGCATAGGATGCGGGTTATGTAACCACGTCATTGCAATATTAGCTGACGTTGGTAAAACTTGTTCGTCTTTTTCACCATGAACTTCGATGATACATTGCCCAGTCGCGCTACTCGGCAGACTGTCAAGTATCGCCCCAAGCACAGGGATAGCCGTGGCATCGCCAACCAATAAAAATTGATCTGCTACTGGAAATAACGCTTTATTCTTAGGCCTCATCATCACCCCAAGCTCGTCACCAACTTTGGCATGAGTTGCCCACCCCGAAGCGGGTGCTTCATCACCATGAGCGACAAAATCAATCCAGATTTGTTGTCTTTCAATATCTACGCCGCGGTGGGTATAGGTTCGAATCACAAAACTGGACTTATCCTCTAGATTGAGCGGTTGGGATTTATCAATTGGTATGGCGACTTTATTGTTTACCCCGATAGTCATGGTCGCAATATTAGCAATCGTGTCAGGATGACCAGTAAGATAAATACGAATATAGTGCGGGGTCAATCGCTCCTTAGCGGTGACGGTCATGACTTCTTTCACTGGTTTTTGACGGGTTATATTATTCATAGAATTCTGCCATTCTTTATGTTTTATAGGTTTTTACTATTATGATTTATGTCGTTACTACTGATTGTTCTAATTCTTTAGAGGAGTTTGTCCGGCAAATCAGCAGTATTTTTTACCCATCAAGAATGCAGCTATTCTTAACATTATCTATCATGGCGCGACTGACTCGAAAGAATAACGCAAGCTCAACGGCGGTTAAATCCTGCGTGAGCTGGTTTTTAGCCCACACTTCTGCAGCGTTGAGCTTTACCATAATGTCCTCGCCTTTAACCGTCAGTTCGAGCAGTCGACTGCGACCATCTTGCGGATTATCTGTCTTAATAATCAAATCGGCCGCTAAAAGGTCATTCAATGCCCGAGTAATTTGTGCTTTATCACGCTCGATGTAATCTGCAATTGATTTTGCAGTGCTGTGAGGGTTATAACATACGACTTTTAAAGTTCTGATTTGCGTTACTGTTAATTCAAGCCCTTGTCGTTTGATGCCTTCGTGCAATAAATTGATGTAGGTATGCATCAATTGATGTAGCGTTTCACTCATCAAATTTTTAGCCATATAGAAACCTTTATGTAGTTGACTAAGGCAACTATATAAATTAAAGTTGATGGTGTCAACTATATTATGGTTTCTATATACTGATATTCTATACTTACGTTTTATAAGATAACAAAATGGCAATTGAGGTAATTTTTCTGAGTTTGTCGTTTTATATTTGGCAATTTAACTATCTTAAGTGGATTTTTAATAAACTATTTGCAGAGATTTATTATGAATAAGGTTCAACCCCGTATCCAGAAGTGGCCCGCAACGAGTCGTTTATTGCATTGGCTGAGCGCATTACTCTTGCTAGTAACGTGGTGTTTAATTTTGCTTTACGGTAATAATGAGAATCCGCTATACATTAGCCTACACAAAGCATTTGGTATCAGTATTTTATTCTGGACGATTATTCGGTTAATGAATCGATTCTTAACTAACGCACCTCCTGCAGTTCCAATGCCCAGATGGCAAAGCATCATAGCTAGGCTTACGCATTTTGCTCTTTATGCGCTGTTAATAGCAATGCCCATAGCCGGGTTATTAATGTCAGTATATGGTGGTCGTCCTGTTGATATATTCGGATTGTTCGAGATTCCAGTTTTGGTAACACCCGACCGTAGTGCGGCTCGTTTCTATAATGATTTACACACCAATATTATTTGGCCAATGATTATTATATTTACCATAGCCCACGTTGGGGGAGCGTTGTATCATCAGTTTATAAAAAAGGACAATTTAATTAAGCGTATGAGTTAGATTTTAAGAACGCTAGAAAATATTTAAAAAATGGGTTTATAACAACGTTTTTGAGATATTGAACTAAACGAGGCTTTCAATAATTTTTGAGTATACCCTAGCAGAACGAGACTATAATGCCTTAGATATCAGTGAGTTTACCCATTATTGTATTAACCCCTCCAAAAACTTTGTCCATGATAAAAATCATATCAATGGAATAGAGAGTTTTTGAAATCAAGCTAAGCATCATCTGCGTAAGTTTAACGGGATGCCAAAAGAGTATTTCTACCTGTATTTAAAGGAATAAGAGTGGCGTTTTAACGGCAGTGTCCCAAAGTTGCAATTATTAGGGCTAAACTAGTCACCTAGGATAGCTCCTGATAGTAATTATTAAAATTTTGGTGGTGTTCTAAAAAGTATGCTGGCGATAGAAGTCAATAAGAAATCTATGCTAAGTTCTCTGTTTCTATAGGGCTTTCAAGGCTTCAAAAATTTTTCAAGTTTTAATCAGCATACTTTTTGACACACCACCAACCAATCGTGCTATGTAGACGCTTCTTGTTAAACCAGTCTACCCATTCTAGGGTTGCTAATTCAACATCATTAACGCCAGTCCAGCTCTCTTTTAAGTAATGAATCACCTCAGACTTATACAGCCCATTGACCGTCTCAGCTAAAGCATTATCGTATGAATCACCCGTCGTGCCCACAGAGGCTATAAGGCCTGAGTCAGCCATTTTATCAGTGTAGCGAATGGATAAGTACTGAACCCCGCGATCGCTATGATGAATCACATCCTTAGGGTTGTTTCTATCTGCTATTGCTTGATTGAGTGCTGCCATCACCATATCCGTGTTCATACGATTAGACACCTTCCAGCCCACAATAGCACGGGCAAACACATCAATGATAAAAGCGGTATAGACCCAGCCACTCATGGTCTTGATATAGGTAAAATCTGCAACCCAAAGCTGATTAGGACGATGAGCATTAAAGTTACGATTGACTAAATCATTCGCCCGCAGCTGCTCATCACGACTGTTAGTAGTAATCCTACCCTTACCACGCCAGACACCTTGTAAGCCATGCTGTCTCATTAAACGCTCTACGGTGCAACGAGCAACCTTTAACCCGTCAGATTTCATCTGCTGCCAAACCTTACGCGCACCATAACGGCATTTACTGTCCTGCCAGATGCGTTTAATCTCGCTGACATAATAGTCGTCATACTGACTGCGCAGTGAACGCTTGTGTGGGTTGTCGCTTAAGTCTTGAGCACGATAATAAGTTGACGGGGCAATCGGTAATACTCTACAGATTGGCTCGACCTCATACTCAGCTTTGTTATCATCAATAAAACTGATCATTACTTGTGTGGACGGTCGAGCTCCGCCTGGGCGAAAAAAGCAGCAGCCTTACGTATAATCTCATTGGCTTGCTTGAGTTCTCTATTCTCACGTTCAAGCGCTTTGATGCGCTCTTTGTCACTTTGAGCTTGCACTGAGGCAGGTATGGTTTGGTCTATGTACTTCTTGTGCCATGAGCGCAGGGTTTCAGGCGTACAACCAATCTTAGGGGCAATGGCTTGAATAGCTGACCAGGTGGAGGGATAATCACCCGACACTTCAATCAGCATGCGAACGGCGCGGTCTTTAATCTCGGGGGTGTAGTGTCGTGTTTTCATCGTTGTATTCTCTCAGAATGTTGAGTCTCCGACAATACCGGGGCGGTTCAGTAAGAAAAAACAACACACCTTGAAAGCGCAGGTTATCGTTCATTGGCAAACAGGGTTGATACTTGATGTGCAAACCTGCAAAGGGTCAATCCACGATTTTAAGCTCTATAAAGATACTTGTCCTGATTGGCTTCCTGACAATGCTAAATTACTAGCAGATAGTGGCTATCAGGGCATTGCAAAGTTACATGAACAGAGCTTCACCCCCTTTAAAAAGCCACGTGGGGGTCAGCTGTTAGAGATATGCAAACAAGCCAATCAGTATCTCGCTAAGTTTCGCATTATGGTTGAACACAAAATAGGCTTAATCAAATTGTTCAAAATTGTCGCTCATAAATATCGCAATCGTCGTCAGCGCTATGATCTTAGAATGAAGCTGTTTGCTGGTATCATTAATTTCGAGCTAAACCTATGACTTTTGCAAGAGGTCTATTACTTACTGTTTAAATCACCGTCTTAATATTGCAATTGCTACTCGGTTGGCTGCTCTATCCTGACCTGGCCTATAAATTTAAGCGATGTACACTTTTTCTCTATCGAACATAGCACTCTATTGAAGAATCTTGTCCATTTATATGTCTAAATCCAATAATTTAGAACTTAAACTTTTCCCGTGCATATCCTGTGCTAAGGATTTTGTAACACCACCACCTAAGGCTCCATACATAACAAAGTTGAATGCATTAAGGTTTGGCAGTTCATAGCGGACGACCTTTCCTTGCACAATACCCTTGAACCATTCTTTTACTACCCTCTCAGTAACTTTCTCTTTAATCAACTCATAGTCTTCGCTTTTGAATGCTATAAGCGAAATATTTGATATATCACCTTTATCACCGGTTCGAGAATGAGCTATTTCACGCAATTTCATTTATGTCACCTCACAATATGAAATTTTAATATTTGTATCTTCTTCTGGAATCAAAATTGAGCCTATTGAAACGATCTCTTTAATGTTTGAGCGAATCCCACCACCACCTGCGGGACCATTTGTATAAAGTGACTCTACTTCTCGAATAATAGCTTCAGCCATTACATCATTTTCGACTCTTGTAGCAATACGAAGTCTGACCTCATCCGCTTCCTGCGTACTCAGTATTTTATTTCCATATAATGAGTTAAGTCCGATAAAATCATAACGAATTTCATTGGGTTCTATGTTTTGAGCGGCCAGCCTTTTTTGAATAATTTCTTTTGCTAAATTGGCTCTTTGAACTGAGCCTGAACCCCCATAGCTGATTTCTGCCTCAGCAATATAGCCATCTTTATATCCTATACTGGTTTTTAGCAAACCTGTTTTTGGCTTACCAGACCCGCCAAATACCTTAATAACATTACTCTCTACTTCTTCGACTTGAATCTTGGAAAAGTCAGCAATAACATCGGGAGTCAGATAGTTGGCTGGATCATGGATTTCATACAGTAATTGTTCTTTTACAGTTGCTAGAGAAACCAAACCGCCAGCGTCATCCAGTTTAGTAATGTTATAATCACCTTTTTCATCCACTTCCATAATCGGGAACCCTACGTTCCAAAGTTCTGGCACTTCTTTATATCCAGGATCTGCAAAATAGCCACCCGTGATTTGAGCACCGCACTCCATAAGATGGCCACCTATGGTACCTTTCCCTAGCAGTTCAGTATCTTCAAAAGACCAGCCAAACTCATACATCATAGGTCCAAGAAATAGGGACGGATCAGCTGCTCTACCAGTAATCACAATGTCAGCCCCCGATTCAAGCGCTTGAACAATTCCTCTTGCGCCAATATACGCGTTAGCAGATACAATTGACGAGACAAGGTCTTTGATCTGTTTGTTGTTTTCTAGCAGCGTTTCATTCTGATAATAATTAATTCTTGAAAATACATCATCGCCTGTGACTGCTGCTATTTTCAGATTATGTAGCCCTTGCTTTTGTGCAATATTTTTGATCATTTCGGCAGCCGCTTCTGGATTAGCAGCACCCATATTGGTGACTATTTTTACTTTATTTTTTACACAAAGCGGTAAAACCTGTTCCATGCGATATTCAAGCAAGCTATCATAACCTTGTTTTGGGTTCTTCATTTTTCGTTGCTGTGCAATGGCAATCGTACGTTCTGCAAGACATTCAAAAACAATGTAATCGACTTCTCCGTACTGAATGATATCAAGTGCAGGTTGTAGCCTGTCATCTGAATAACCTGCGCCCGACCCTATTTTGATAGATTTCATAGCATACTCCATTTTATTCTATTTATATAATGACACCGGTAATAACGGCCACTACAGTCATAACTATTGTGGTACCAAACGCCCATTTGAATACGAATTTTTGGTGGTCAGCCAGTTCTACCCCTGCCAAACCAATTAATAAAAAGGTTGACGCTGTCAGCGGGCTCAATGGAAATCCCGTTGTCATTTGTCCCAGCATCGATGCTTGACCAATTTGTATTGGATCAAGTCCGTAGGCACTGGCTGTTTGCGCGAGAATTGGCATGACACCAAAATAATAAGCATCTGGCGTGAAAATTAAACTTAATGGCATACCTATTACGGCGACAATAACGCCCATAGAGCCACCCACAGCCTCTGGAATGATATTGACCAGTGAAGTGGCCATAGCCGTGATCATACCAGTACCTGAAAGAATACCTGTAAAAATACCTGCTGCAAAAATAATAGAAACAACGGTAATCATGCCTACGGATTGGGTTCTTATTTGATCCATCTGATCATTTGGTTTAGGGTAATTTATGAGGACAGCGACTGCGAACGCCACCATAAAGACGATCGGTAAAGGCAACCAAACTTGAACCAAGGCCACAATGGTTAGAATGGTTAAAACCAAGTTGAACCAAAACAGTTTCGGACGGCGCATACTGCGCTCTTCTTCCGTCATCTCATCATGTAAACTGTGCTCCATCTCTTGAACGCCTAAGCGCTTACGCTCTTTTTTTCCCACCAGATATGCTACAAAAATAATCCAAACGATACCCGCTATAAAGGCCGGGATGATAGGATTAAATAATTGTGCCGTACTGACATCTAGTGCGGCTGCGGCTCTTGCGGTCGGTCCGCCCCAAGGCGTTAAATTCATAGTACCTGCGCCAAGAGCCACCATACCCGCCAGTACAATTCTGCTCATCCCTAACTTATTGTATAGAGGTAGCAGCGCAGGAATGGTAATCAAAAAAGTGGAAGCTCCAGATCCATCTAAGTGAGCAACCATCGCAATAATAACCGTCCCTATGGTAATTTTTACTGGATCTCCTTTAACCAGTTTTAAGATCCTCGAAATCATCGGATCAAATAAACCTGCATTGTTCATCACGCCAAAAAACAAAATAGCAAATCCTAACATGATGCCTGTGGGTGCGACACTGACAATACCATCCAACATAAAGGTTCCCAGCTCACTGCCAAAACCGCCAATTAAGGCAAAAACAATCGGTACTAAAATTAGCGAAACAATTACGGATACTTTCTTAGTCAGTATCAATCCCAAAAATACAGCAATCGTCAAAAACCCCAATAAAGCTAACAAATTTACTCTCCTTTTAAAAGTTAACTTCTTCCCTGTAATATCCCTACCAGTCCGCCTTGGCATAAGATAATAACTTGCATCAGACTCTAATAGAAATACCACGGACGGAATACGCTTCCAAGGGTACAGAGATGATTTTTCACATAAAACTGTACCCATTTTTAGTTAAAACCTATGCTTCAAGACAGGCAGTTGATAGAAAAAACGGAGATGTGGAGAGGTAAAAGATTTCTGCAGCAATATCATCAAATATCGCTGTATTCTTAGAGGCTATTTACTGCCTTGGCTTTTTGAAATTACAGGCTAAATGATTTTTAAAGACATTAAAAATAGAGTTGGTGCTGGTAAATGCTGAGAATGAGAAGGCTTTAGTGATTATTAAATATGATTGTCTTAATGAATTTAACAGTGGCTTTATCTATATAGAATTTATTAACCCTTAAGGCAAAATAAGCGGGGTCGGATGGAAAAAACAGATTGCCTGGAGCAATAAAAATATTATTACTTTTTGCATCGTTCACTGCTCTTTTGTCATCCATCGGAATACGAAACCATAAAAAATTACCGCTGGGATTGTGAGGATAAAGCGTGAGTCCGTCAATTTTGTTCAGCGCAGTGATGGCAGCGGCTGACTTCTCATAAGATATGCTTTTAAGGGCTTGTAGATGATTGGCTAAAGCACCGCTGGTGATGAGATGATTGAGAATGTTTTCAGTGATTGAGGAGGTGTTAATGACGGTGATCATTTTTAACCGTGTGAGTGATTTGATCACAGGTTTAGAAGCAGCTATAAAACCGCACCTGAGTGAAGCCGACACTGTTTTTGAAAAACTACTCACATAAATAACTGGACAATCTTTATTAAAAAAGTAACTTGCAGCGTTATTTCTTGTCAATAAAAACGGATCATTTTCAACAATGAGCACATTATAATTCATGCATAGTGCCTGAATAGCTGTCATATTGGGGACAGTCAAGTCTGTCCCTGTCGGATTATGGGCAAAAGGCTGTAAAAATAAAATCTTAGGATGATTTTTTTGGATGACTGACTCTAAATTGTTTAAATCTAAACCAAATCTAGTTCGCTTGATAGCATTTATATGGACTTGATGTAAGTCAAGCTTACTAAATAATGGATAATATCCAGGAGACTCTACGATGACATGATCGTCTTTGGTTAAAAAGTGCCTAATGATCAAGTCCAAACTGTGATTCGTACCATAGGTCATCAATAAGTTCTGAGACTCAACAGTCAACGCGCGCCTACTCAGGATATCCACAATTAGTCCTCGAAGTAAGATATTACCAGATGGATCACCATTACCACGGTCGAAGTGTAATACTTCATCGCTGTCACTTACCTGCCCTAAGTAGCTTTCGAGGTTGAGCCTATCCATATACTCTTTAGGGTAGCGGCCCGCACCAGGTTTATGGTAAGACTCATTGATCATCTGTTGTTCTAATAAATCAATGCCAGTATAAAAAGAGGTTGAATTCAGCATCGGTGTATTGGACAAATCTTCACCGACATAAAATCCTGATTTCGGTAGCGCCTTGATCCAATGTTGCTCGAGTAAGATATTATAAGCATTTACTACTGTATTCTTGGACACCTTGTGTTTTTCTGCCATCGCTCTAATCGAAGGTATTTTATCCCCCACTTTTTTTCTACCAGACTTGATGTCATCAATAACTAATAGGCATATTTCTTCGAACTTCTTCACCTTTCAACTCCAATTTGAATAGAAGACTCATTAAATATCATATTAAACCTTGATAAGCATATCCCTTAAACTTCCTAGTAAGACTGAGCTATGCTGAAGAAACCGTAGAGATAAACTTGGGAGGTATCAATTAGCCAAACCATCAATAATCAGCAAAAAATGCAAAACATAACTCATTAAAGCCGAAGACAATTTTGATTTACCCTTCTGCTTAAGTGGACTAATAACCGTTAGTGCATAACCGTTGTATGTACCTAAGCTAGTAACCTCACCTTCAAAACTAGGGAGTTTTTTTCCGAATTCTTCTACGCTTTTAAGCTGAGCAGCTTTATTGACAACAGGACGATACGTTTTTTTATTCTTCTCATTAATATAGGACTCGGATTCAATACAGCTGATATTTACCCGCCAATACTTGCTTGGTAGAATCTGGCACATGGTATCTAAGTATTTATAAAAACCCTTTTTTTGTTTAAAGGTAAAACGAATCTCACTTTTTGAGGTATTGGTTTTTTCGTAGAATAATTTAAGAATGTGTTTAATCTCATGCCTACTCGCTTTGGATTTATAAAGCGTCTCAAGATTGTCAAAACATTGATACACAAGCGCTTGCTCTTCATGATAATGCAGCGGTGTTGGTGCGATTAAAATATGATTGGAGCGTTGTTTACGTCTTTTAGATATGAGCTTATGATTAAGTGTTCCATCTTCATTTTTCACCAAGCTCAACGCGCGTTCATAAATCATCAACGCATCATTGTACATAAAGTTTAAACTACTGGCCGCACCTAGCATTTGGCCATCCTCAATGTCCCATAGAAGCTTTTCTATCATTTCACGGCTATATCTACCAAACATTGCTGAATACTGCTTTTTATCAATACCAATAGGACCACTACTTAACAGAGATGTCTTCACCTTATCAGCAAACATTAACCTTTCACAATCAACCTTACGATTCACGTATTGCCTAATATTACTGAGATTGACAGCGTTATCTCTACTCTCTAAGGCATATTTATTGTGCTGCTTTAGGTCCATACGACTAGTACCAATCAACTTATTCACAACATCTAAAGGCAGGGTCAATTTAGCCTGCTGCAATTGATGACTTGCGATAATATCAGCGGTATGAATATATGAGCTAAAAGTCGTAATGAGGTTGGCATGACCTGCAAACTCCATTAGCGCATCCCAGTGATTTGTTGAAACGCTGCGCACTTTACCTAAAAAATGAGTTTTAATATCATGGATTTTTATCTCATCATAATCTGTGAATTGCATGACAAGCATTGGGTTACACCTGATTATAAGCGCCATATTCGATATCGCATTATGACGAAAGCTATGTAGGGTAAGATCGTGATAAGCCGTATTTTCTAATATGCGTTTTATTGGCTGCTCAATACTATAACGAGACAATGGAGTGGACTGATACGCTAAAGTAAATAAATAGCGAGAAGACTGACCCTCTTTTAGATGAAAGAACCTTTTAAAATCTTCTAGCTCTTCTGGCAAAAGCAATACTGATAAATAAATTCGCCGCGTACCATCATCTGATTTCAAATCACGATGAGCGTTAGGGCGAACAATGAGGTTGTACTCCATAAAACCTTGATTGTCATATTCGATATCTTTAACCTGCAACCCTAATATTTCACTGATACGCATGCCAGTACGGTATAGCAGTATTGTCACGATGCTAAGCGCTTGTTTATAGTATTCACTCAGCGTCTCTTGCTCAGCGATACAACTAAGAATAGCGTGATAAACCTGATTAGGTATGAGATAACTAGACACTATTTGCGGATCGCCGCCGCCTCTGATGTCGATATCAGGCGCTTGGTAATGCTTCTTTAAAGAATGATGCAGTGAGCAAATAACCGTCTTGGTAAACCCTAGTTTATTTGGATTCTTCTCGGCAATAATTTCGTTGTATATATAGTGATAGTCATGTTTTGAGGAGTGTGAAAAATCAGCTGTACGAGTCCCTGCGATAAAGCCATTACCGATCTCAGACAAATATCGCTTCAAGGTATTGATTTTATTACCACTGGTGAGCAGATCAAGCATCCATCTCACCAGTCGTTCTTGGTTGGGATATAGATTTTGAGTCAATAAGTTTATTAACTGTGGTTGCGCCTGCTTTTTATCGCCATTGAGTATGGTTCGTATTTCTTTAACTGCATCAGACCTAAAGCGTGCGACTTTGATAGTATCAAGTGAGTCCTCAGTGCTATTGCTAGATTCAATCACTAATTTACTGACGTGTTCATCTGATAGAACCGCACTGGGTGTTTTAATACCCTGAAAATATCTAAGCCATTGCGATGTTGATATTGAGGTTTGTTTTTGCTGACCTGTTAGCACCTGGACCAATTGAACGTCTAAATATACTTCTGGTAGCGTTTGCCAATAGATTGCAATATGTCGTAAGTAGCTAGATCTATTGATGGACTTAACCGTGAATTTCTCTCCAATAAACTCCCCTAGCCTTTTTATCACTTGATGGTATTTAGGAAATTCGTTTTGCGCTTGATGCTGGCGTTGTAGTTTGAGCAGCCATAAGCGACTGATATCATCTATGATAATCAGGCGTGTGTGATACACTTCATCTAAATCGTTTTCTATAGTAACAAGCTCATTGCCATAGTCGGATGATAGTAGCCTGATCGGCATGACCATCATGTCATCAGACATCTGATAAATAGGCTTTTTTTGTTCTAGATAGTTATAAATCTCTCTAAGCATCTTCTCATCGTTATATCCTGCAAAACTAATGAGCGAGAATAAAAACCAGCTGACGCTCTCAAGTAATGAAAAGGTATTCTTTTGCTGCCATCTATCAAACGCTTGTGCGACAATACTCTGAGCTTTTGATAAATATAAAAACGTATCAAAATCATTGATATTTTTTGGACGCTGTGGACGTACAGCAATGATGGGCTTTGGTAATAACGGCAGGTGTCTTTTTTTACGCGCTTCATTAATGTTATCGAAAAAACGCTTGCGCTCGAATAGTGCAAACGGGATAAGATGCGCTGAAACGCTCTTTTCGATGTCATCATAAAGTGCTTCATATAAACCGTTTATCTGCTCGTCTGTGATTAACTCTGGCGACTGATGCTCTTTAATAAAAGCATTCCAAGCGCGTTGGCACATCTCTTTTGTATGCTGTAATGCCTGCTTACGCTTATCCTGCGCTTTTGCTGAGCGCCTCAAATGACCATGTAAAGTCTCTAACTGTGTCATAAAGTCACCTGCTGTAATTCAAGTTCTTCTGCCAGCTGCTGATAAGGTTTTTTAGCAGCTACTATATGCCCTATAGCCAGTGCTGAGTTTTTTCTCCATGCTTCCTGACCCATCATTTCATGACCAAAAATCGCCAAAATAACTGCTTCATCTACTCCCTGCTCATGTAAAAACCTTTGTCCCACATGGCGTGTCCAATCTGGCTTAAAGCGAAAATGACTATCTAATTCTTTGATAATAATAGCCGGCCTGAGCGCATGAAACTCGCCCTTTTTATCTATAAAATTTAGTAGCGGCCGCTGGCAATCAAAGATTTTATTCACGTCAGTGCTGATATTAGAATCTAAGCGTCCATAGCGCTTAGCAAAGCTTTCTAGATAACGTAAGAAATTTTGCATGGCGTCGTGCAAAAATGAACAAATAGGCACTAAGCGCTGACTGTTAGCGGTCGCCCGCTCCTCCTTATCAGAAATCCAAATGATGCCTGCCTCAAGGTTGATCTGGTTGAGATAACCTGGTGCGCCTTCTACCGCTCTTATTGAAGTTAGTAAAAGAGAGATATGCCATAACCATAAATTATAAAAATTGAATTTCTCTCTATAGTCATGAGCAGTTACTACTTTTTGCTGTAAGTAGCTCATGAATAGACTTACTATCGGATAATCAGGGCTGTTTTGACTACCCATAGCATCATCACTGAGCACTACCTTGGACAAATAATCGACAATGCTGGATTTGTTTTTATGACAGCGAGCGGTAAGGATCTTAATCGCATCGTGGTAGACTTCTTTTATCACCTTAATCTCATGAGAGCTATACCAAGTATCTGCTCTCTTTCTACTATTGCGTGAGGTGATGATAGTGGCCAACTGCGTGCTGCTGACTTCATAGATAAGGATTGTGTATAGTGACTTTTCTATCCTGCCCAAGCTAATTAACGGTAGCTGTAGCGTTGCTCGTAGATCAGTAATGACTTCATTGATCAATACTGAATCTGGGTATCCTTTATAGGTTAAAAATACTCCCAATGGCTCAGGTAATGGGAGTTTGAACTGCGTCAATCGGTTAGCAATAACTGACTCTACCCCTTCTGTTCTAATACGTAGCGGTGTAATATCTAAGTTAATAATAAACTCATACTTTGCTTTACGAACACCAATATCAGTGATTTTTTTATAATTGTTATTGATATCTTCAGCCAACCTTGCAACTGAATGACCGGTGTATAAAGAAAGCAATAAATAGACGATCGCTCGTTTCTTGTCCCTATCGCCTTCACCGTCACTATAATCATCAAACCATTGCCACAGCTTAGAGGCTATATTTTGAATAGCAATGAGCGATAACTGACGAATATTGTTGCTTACAAACCGCTCATTTTTATTAGCATGAGAATATTTTGCCTGTGTTCTTCGATAAATCTGATCGTATGAGAACTTTTCAGTATCTTTTAACTTTGTTTGCTCGAGATGAAAGAAGTCAGGTACGGGATTATCTAACCGCTCACGATAAATATCGTTATCATTTTTTGATTGCTCAAAACTTGTGACTGATACCAGCTCATCAGTATCATCATCCACGTCTGTGTGCGTGACATACTGAATACTTGGCTCATCAATTTTGCCCTTTTTGGTTTGTTTTCTGCCGTAGGAAGTTCGCGTTATGCTATCTCTATTATTAAACGCAAAATCGATGGTTAGATACATCTTGATAAATGATATGAGATTAGGATCATTCTTACTTTCAAGTTCAACTCGATAACGCTCAAACCTCTCATAGGTAGTCTGTAAGCTATCAGCTTGTAGCGTCGAGTAACAATGCCGCCAAATACTGTGATTACGACTTACTGGATTCATCCATTTTCTAGCTTCAATATTAGTCTCACTAATACGTCTAGGTAGATTATTTTGTACAAAATAGAGGAGTAGATGGCATAATTTTGCGACCCACAGCCATTCTTTACTTGGATTGCTGGTATCAAGATTTGGTAGAAGATGGGTACTGGCGATAAATGCTCGAGTTAGATTTTCGGACTTAGTCAGCTTACCTCTATAGGAGTCGTATATTTTTTTGAGATGTTCTGAAGTTAAAGGTTTTGACTGTTCCGCCTCTACGCTAATGTCCATAAAATCATTTGAGACTAAACTGGCTATGGTTATAAAGAAATAACGAATATCAGCAGTATAGATGTCTTCAGTATCTGGTATCAGCGTTTGCACATTATTTGTTATTGACATAGAGAACCTTATCAATTAGTTCAGAGAAGGATGGTATCTTGGTGGGCTGCTGATTAGGGCATAGACTTAACTGGTAGTCATAGTGATGACGCTTGAGGTCTTTAATATCTAAAATATACTGTATGGTCAGAGGTTTATTAAATAGTGCTTGTTGCACTCGATCAGGCATACTAGTTTTTATAGCCGCAAAAAATTTTGGGTTAATAGGATCTAAATTTGTAAACTCATTCATAAGGCAAGACCAAGCGCGCCTTTCAATCTCAGATTTAGAAATATCGACTCTTCTAATAGAGATTTCAGCACCGTCACTCAGTGACCCCACTTCTTTAAAACCCTCAAAAAAGCAATACTGATCATCGATTTCAATAACTTCAAATAATAGTGTCCTACCCGAAGAGAAATCATTAATCTCATCATCGATCCATTCACAAAATATCTGATACGGTTTAATAGCACATTCATGCACTATCAGATTATCCTTTACGTTAATACTTTTGACATTTTTTCTTATTGCCTTCTTAGTGCGCTTCGACATAATCAATGACCTATATTTCAGAGGTGTATACGACCAAAACCACTTACCCTCGATGGGGTAGGCATGCTAAAATATATTTTGGTTGGTATCATATTACCACGATATACTGGTGTCCATAAATATATCTATATTATTATTATACCTGTTATTTATAAATATTCTTATACATAAAAAAACCTGAAGCCCTTTAAAATAATGGGTTTCAGGTTTATAGACATCAACGTTAATTTGGTCGGCGTCCTTGCCAAGGTTGGGGTTTCCCGCTCCAAATACTTAAAAAGCCTCACTTAACAGTGTAATGCCAGTCAGTTAAGGCAAAAACTCAATAAAAGTAATAAAATAGCCCATCTAATAAGTAGATGGGCTATTTTACTATGAGACTACAAAACGCTATTAATGAGACGCATAAAAGGATTCCAGACACCCTAGAACAATTTAGTGAATTAATAGACCCTGAGTGGATACAGCAAGCTTTAGAATATACCGGCAAAGCGAGCATTAGAAGGCGTAAGCTACCTGCTGAACATGTCGTTTGGCTAGTCATAGGTACCGCCTTATATAGAAACCGTTCCATCTGGTATATCACAGAGCAAATGCGTCTTAATCTAGACTCACAGGCCTGTGTACCCAGTGCAGTCGTACAAGCAAGACAACGCCTCGGGCATGAACCTCTAAAGCAGCTATTTCATCAACTAAGTGCTCACTACCAAACAGAATCACGAGCCCAGCAGCAAGACTTTATGGGACTTAGCGTCCAAGCTGTAGACGGTGTCGTATACTCACTACCCTATACTGATGAGAACCTTCAGCACTTTAGTTCAAGCAAAGGCAGAACCAAAGAGGCGCCCTATCCACAAATGCGTTCGGTATGCCTGATCAATACTGACACGCATGAGATCATTGACACAACCCTTGGAGATATGGGTCAAGGAGAGATCACCTTAGCCCGTCAGCTAAACGTTCAAGACAATAGCATTACGCTATTTGATAGAGCCTATTTCTCAGCAGACCTACTGATTAGTTGGCAACAAACCCATCCAAACAGTCATTGGCTTATGCGGGCTAAAGATAATCTGCGTTACACTGTGATTGAAACCTTTAGTGAAGGGGACTACTTGATACAAATGCCGGTTTCTCCCCAAGCTCAAAAGAAAAACCCAAACCTACCCGATACTTGGCAAGCTCGATTAATTGAGTGTCGTTATGAGGGTAAGACAAGACGATACATCACCTCTTTAATAGATGATAAACGCTTTACTAAGGATAAAGTGGCACAGCTGTACTTGCAGCGCTGGGAGATTGAGATGGCTTTTAGGGAAATTAAGTCTGATCTACAGGAGGGGCTGTTGTTAAGAAGTAAGCTGCCACAGCTTGTGTTACAAGAGTTCTGGGGGCTTATGATTGCTTATAATCTGATAAGACGTTTGATGCGCTATATGGCTCTTAGGGCTAAGGTTAGCCCTCTACGAATTAGCTTCCATATGGCGTCTATTACGATTGTTGATCTGTTACGGTTTGCGCCTTTACAGGCTGCAGGACTCTTCCCTAAGTTGTTAGATGCAGTTTTAGAGGAAGGAAAATTGTTTGTCATTCCTGAACGCAGAAAGCGATCTTGCCCGAGGGTGATTAAGGGTAAACCACAAAAATATCCCAAAAAAAATACCAGTCAGCGTTAACTGACTGGCATTACACTTAACAGTGAGGCTTTTTTTTGTCCAATTTTCGAGGGTTGTAGAGAAATTCTCGAGATATCTTTTTGAATATAGTTAAGTTTAGCTACTCAATCAAAAAGCTCATTTTCGGTGCGGTGCCCATTTGGTGCCCAAACCGTGCCCTGCCCTAAAACTGCGTATACGTATCTGACTACAACATAGCTATTTTTGGTTCAAAAATCATCATGACACCTAACCTAGTAAATTTGGCACTATGCTGATTTTTGAACCCCCTTCCTCACCCACCTGCACATCCAAAAACTCACATAACTGTTCGATAGTATTGAAGTCAATTCTTGATGACTCTTCATTATATAGTTTATGAAGTGTTGACATGCAATGGCTTAATAACTGATGAGTAGGATGAGGAATCCTTCTACTTTTTAGCATAAACTTTATCCATTACAAATAAAATCACAACTTCCTATTTATAAATACATTGACAGTCAGCCTTATTAACGTAATAATAATCTAGATGTTAATGGTTATCAATAACGCTTAGGTGCTTTTAATTCATATCATCGATTACTAATTCTATCGCCTTGCTTGACTCGCAATACTTATTGATTAAACCTTTGTTATTTTTATCTCTATTCTCCGCTACCTTATATTTTCAGATGCCATTTACTTGACGGTTATATGAATGAACCATTATGTGATTTTTTGGCTTGGATGACCCTTTATGGCTGAAACGCTTACTCGTTATTACACCGATAAAACTCCATTAGCCTTTGCTGATAAAGCCATGTTTATTCATCATCTTAATGAAGAGCATCAAGATGAACTTGCGATGTTTATCAATGCCTTTACCCCTGCTTCAGTCGGCGAGTACGATATAGTATCGATAAAAGAGCTGTATCCTGACGGCCTTTTGTTAGATGTTATGACGATGAATCGGTATCAAAATAACTCTAATGCGTTAAAAGATAGCAGTTCTACAGATAACAGCCTCGCTGAAAACCTTACTAGTGTTAATCATCAATACTTTATCAACTTTTTTGTGCCTATTAGTAACGCTGAGACACTACATGAGCAATATATAGCATTATTGCAGGCATCCGCTACTAAGCTTGGTAAGCGTACGATCAAGCTTCGAGAACAGTACTTTAGCGTGATTGATGGTTATTATGTCAGCCCTAATATGTATCGACTGGTGGTCACAGCACCCGATAATATCCCACTCAATCATCCAGGCTACGCGTATTTATTTGAGTTAAATGCTGAAGTTTTATCTACCATAAATGGTGAGTCAGAAAATAACGACAAACCTTTACAGCGCTACTACACCCTGCGAAAAGCATGGCGAGATCCAATCCGCTTGTCTGTTCAAGCTTGGATAGATGTTTATATCCATGGCGACACGCCAGGTGGCAATTGGGTACGTTCTCTCGTCTGCGGCATGCCAATAAAAACGGTGCGCGATTATCCAGAAAAAATAGAACACCTCAGTGAGGGACAATGCTTATTAATTTGCGATGAAACCTCTCTACCTACCGTCGCCAATCTATTAGAAAACTGGCAAAATCCGTTGCCGCCCCTTGTCATTACTATCACCGAAGATCCAGAAGACATCAGTTATTTATACACTCTCAATCTCTGTCAGCACTTAGGTCATGATGAGCGTTTTCTACAAGAGAATCTACTTCATATCATTAAGACACCAACAATCGATCTCTCTGAACAAATCATGAGCTTATTACATGCAAGATTAACGACATTGCCTCTTAAGATTGGCAAAGTATGGGGCGCGCTTGAAGCGACGGACATCAAGTCATTAAGACAACGATTAAAATCCACCCTTGGTTTATCTCGTCAAGATATGGTCATAAAAGTCTATTGGCGCGCTCAATAACTGCTTCAATTCCATAAATAAAATGAAAATCATTTGCATTAACCAGCTACTTTTCTTTAAAATGCCCCATTTACTTTCGACTGCTCACTATGATGCACATCAATAATTTAAGCCTAATTCGTCAAAAAAAAGTTTTGCTTCATCCTACTTCTTTTATTATCGAACCAAATAAACTGTATGCCCTCATTGGGCATAATGGTTCGGGAAAATCTAGCCTTATAAAAGCCATGGCAGGAGAAATGACGCCCACGCATGGTGGCATTGAAATAGAACGTCAAGATTTGCGTAGCTTTTCCGCTAAAAGACTGGCCACGCATCTTGCCTATTTACCGCAAAACCTACCTGATGCGGGCGCTTTTACGGTCTATGAACTTGTGATGTTGGGTAGATACCCTCATCAAAAGTGGCTGCAAAAGCCGACTGCTGATGATCATCAACAAGTAGAAAAAGCCATCGCCCTCACTCAAGTTGACGCTTTTAGAGACCGCCAAGTATCGACGTTGTCAGGTGGTGAGCGTGCGCGCGTCTGGTTGGCGATGTGCCTTGCCCAGCAGACAAAGTATCTGCTATTGGATGAGCCACTAGCGGCGCTGGATGTGGTCTATCAAATAGAAGTGTTAAAACTGATTCGTCAATTGGTCGACGAGCAAGGCTTAGGTGTTGTGATTATCCTGCACGACCTAAATTTAGCAGCAAGATTTTGTGATGAATTTATCGCTTTAAAACAAGGCAAGTTGTGCCATATGAGTGATGTCAAACGCACCATGGAAAAGGATGTACTGCGCTCCATATTTGGTGTCGACTTTACCCTACTAACCCATCCTACCACTACTCATAAAGTCGCGGTTATATGAAAGCGCTCACCTTTTTGTTCGGGCTATGTCTGGCATTATGCTCAGGTTTATTATTAAGCGGTTGCCAGTCGTCTGACGCTACCTCACAAGCGCCACAAGCAATGTCGCCTAAAGACAATCAAAAAACACCTAAAGTCATGACGCCTGATTGGGGTATTGCGGCGACGCTGACTGCCATGGGATACCCACCGGTTGCTATGGGCGATAAACCTTTCTATAGAGAATGGGTTGGTAAGCCTCTTATACCTGATACGACTCTCGACGTAGGAACACGCTACCAACCCAATCCTGAAATGCTCTCACAGCTAGATTTAGATGTGGTCATAGACAACGATTTTTATGCGCATCTGCGTCCTATGTACGGCGATTTGCCTATCCACTCTATTGAATTGACCAGTCCTAACAACATTGCAAAGTGGGAAGACTTTATAGAACCGACGTTAGAATTGGGCCGATCTATCAATAAACCGCAAGCCGCGCAAGATTATTTAGACAACAGTAAGAAACAAATCATTCAAGCAGGACAGACTTTTCATGCGCGTTATCCTCATATCAAAAAATTGGCTGTCGTGCAATTTGCCGATACCAATAATTTGCGTATGTTTTCGTATAATAGCTTGTTTCAACCTGCTTTAGACACGATGGGATTACAGCTAGTGGCGTTGGCAGATGGCAATCAATGGGGGTTTACGCCCATTATGCTAGGAGATTTAGCGCAGCTTGATGACGATACTTGCCTTGTGGTCGTTGAACCTCTTAGTGACCTTCTCAAACTTGAATTAGAAGACAGCTTAGTGTGGCAGCGCTTGGGTTATTCCTTTGATCAAGCGCATGCATCTAGCAAAAAAGGCCGCTGTATCACCTTACTGCCTGCGACATGGAACAACAGTGGCGTGGCTTCTATGAATGTCTTGGCCGAGCGCTTAACGAATGTCACTTTTGTAGGCCATACCGATTTATGATGAATAAAAATAATTTTTTGTCAGCTAACCGTATTTATATGATGGTCGTTTTCTTAATGCTGCTAGCAGTAGTCAGCAGTTATGCAGTCGTACATCAGCTATGGCCTCTCGCTTTTTTAGAATTGTTCACCCCCTCTTTTGACCTATCACTTTCGGATATGAGTACCCAGCTACAAATCCTACCGACCATGTTGGTAGCATTGACCGCTGGTGGCCTTTTAGGATTGGTCAGTGTGTTATTACAACAGCTGGTAAAAAATACACTGGCCTCAGACACGACATTGGCAGTCGGTAGCGGTGCAAATATGGCGCTGCTCATTGTCACGTTATTTCTGCCTAGTTTGGCATTAGGGGGAAGTTTTTGGGTCGCTTTTATGGGCGCACTTGGTAGTATGGCGATTGTTTTTCTTCTAGCTGCGCCTAGCCGTATGAATCCTTTGGTATTGGTGCTTGGCGGACTGGTAACCAATATTTTATTGGGCGCTATTACTGCTTTATTATTGATTTATTATGCTGAAGAAACCTTAAACGTTATGGTCTGGGCGGCGGGCAGTCTCACGCAGAATAACTGGCAAGTATCTGCCGTATTAAGCACCGCTAGTGTGGTCGCCTTTATTAGCTTAGTGCCTTTATTAAAGCCATTAGAAATAATGAGCTTAGATGATAGGCAAGCCAAAAGTTTGGGCGTTCCTATCAATCTCATTCGTGGATTGGTAGTGGGATTGGTGGCACTACTGACCGCCCTTGTCGTCAGTCGCGTGGGCCCTATTGGTTTTATTGGCTTAGGGGCTGCCACACTGGTGAATGTGTTTTCGGTACGGCGTATTGGTTACCGCCTGCTTTTGGGTTATGTGTTTGGGGCGCTGTTGTTATGGATCACCAGTAATGCCACGACGCTATTACAACATTATTTAAGCCTAAATATTCCTGTTGATGCAATGACGGCCATACTTGGTGCGCCATTGGTAATATGGTTAATTGTGAGCCAAAGTCGTCAACATACCGATGAGGTTATTCCAACCTTGATTTCAGAACGCCGTGACACTCATTTAATAGGTTGGGGAATCGCATTAATACTGTTGATCATAGGCGTACTTATCTTTACGGCGACTTCAAATGGCTGGCAGCTTAGTACGCTAAGACATTTAATTATTGACTTTAGATTGCCTCGCACGTTAAGCGCAGCTGCCACTGGCGTAATGCTAGCCACTGCTGGCGTGCTGCTACAAACCTTGACTCGCAATCCTATGGCTAGCCCTGAAGTACTCGGTATTAGCTCAGGCTCAGCAATAGGCGTGGTATTGGCCTTTGTTTTCCTACCCAGTTTTGGCTATACAGGTATTATATTATCAGGATTGTTGGGCGCTTTTATCGTCCTTAGTTTGATCTTATGGCTTGCCCGTCGAATCAATCCAGCTTATTTATTATTAGTTGGTGTGGCCATTGCCGCATTGATGGGCGGTTTATTAAGTCTGGTAAAAATATCTGGCGATCAACGGTTACAAGCGGTGTTAAGTTGGCTATCAGGTTCTACGTACCTTGCCAGTCCAGAAACGGCATGGATTTTAGTAGGGTTGGCTTTTATACTTTTCCTATTAAGCTTTATGGTGATCAAACCATTAGAAATATTGAGCCTAGGTAGCGGGATTGCCCGTGAGCTTGGGGTATCTTTGAGATTGTATCAAAGCTTGATACTCATTCTTGTAGCATTACTGAGTACGATATCAACGTTGGCAGTGGGTCCGCTCAGTTTTGTGGGTCTGATGATTCCTCACCTTGCCAGCACATTAGGCGCGGTGAAGCTCAAACGTCAAATTCAATTGTCTGCCATCTTAGGCGCAGGCTTAATGGTCATAGCGGACTGGATCGGGCGCTATCTTATATTTCCCTATGAGATACCTGCTGGCACCATCGCTGCTATCATTGGCGGCGCTTATTTTCTATATTTGATGCGGCGTATTAGAGCGTAACCTATATGGTTAATACTTCAATAACGACATGACAACATTATCGCTATTTAGGGCTTTGAAAATTTTTAAAATTAATAACGCGCCACTATTGTAATGAAAATGCTTATCATTATAATAGTGATTTAACTTACATATTGGTAACATTCATGCAATTGTCTCGCCTATATTCTGCTCTATTTTGCCTCAAAGCATCTAACAGAGCGCGTCACCCATTTTCAGTAAAATCACTGTCTATCTTTCATCTTTCTACTTCAGTCGTTTTACTTGCTGCAAGCCAAGCGGCGTGGGCACAAACCGATATAAATAACGACAGTCAATCAGATACTCCGAGCGTGGTACTTGATACGATTGTGGTGACCAGTAGTGCGGATGCGTCAGCGGATGGATTGCCAGATGCTTATGAAGGTGGTCAAGTGGCGACCGGAAGCCGTGTGGGAATTTTGGGCAATCAAGACATCATGGATACGCCATTTTCTACTACATCGTATACCAACGAATACATTGCCAACCAACAAGCACAAAGCGTGGGCGACCTGCTTAAAAAAGACCCAACTGTCCGCGTGGCCAGAGGTTTTGGTAACTTTCAAGAAGCTTACTTTATGCGCGGTTTCATCACCACATCAGATGATACGATGTTTAATGGCCTATATGGTATTTTGCCCCGACAGTATATCGCAACGGAGCTGTTCGAGCGTGTTGAAGTCCAACGCGGCGCTTCTGCCATGCTAAATGGTGCCGCACCTAGTGGCGGCAATGCTGGTGGTACAATTAACCTATTACCAAAACGTGCTAGTAATGACCCGCTACGCCAATTAACGCTTGGTTATGGTCAAGGTGACCAAGGTAAAATTGCCGTCGACGTGAGTGACCGTTTTGGCACTGAGGACGCTTTTGGCGTGCGCTTTAACGCCGCTTATCAAGATGGCGATAGTGCCATCGATGATGAATCTTCAACATTGGGATTGGCAGCCCTTGGTCTAGATTATAAAGGCGAGCAATACCGATTATCAGCAGATTTGGGCTGGCAAGACAACAAACTTAAAGAGACTCGTCCTAGCGTCAATCTTGGCGGTGTTTCTCGTGTACCAAAAGCGCCAGACGGCTCAAAAAATTGGGCGCAGCCTTGGACGTACTCAGATGAAAAAGATATCTTTGGTACCATTCGAGGTGAATATGATTTTAATGACAATCTCACCGCTTATGGTGCTTACGGCATACGACGTGGTGATGAAGACAATTCTTTATCAGACCTCACAGTAACTAATAATGATGGCAGTGGCACTACCTCTCGATTTGATAATATTCGAGAAGATAAAGTCCAAAGCGCTGAAATTGGTCTGCGTGGTAAATTACAAACGGGTAAAATTGGTCATGATTGGGTGTTAGCAGCTGAGATATACGATCAAGAAGAAAAAGGTGCTTATGCTTTTTATAGCGCACGCCCTACTAACTTATATAATCCCACTAAGTATCGGGATAATACCGGGTCGAATAAGGCAGGTTCTGGCGGCAACTTAGACAATCCAAAACTAACCAATGAAAAGCAACTCCAAAGCTTTGCGCTAGCAGACACCATATCGCTGTTCGATGACAAACTGAAAACCACCTTGGGTGTACGTCATCAGAATATAAAAACCACCAGCTATGATGCCAACACGCAGGCAGAAACGGCTCATTACGATAAGAGTGAGTGGACTCCAAGTATCGGTATTGTCTATCAACCAAACATGGATTGGTCGTTCTACGGTAACTATATTGAAAGCTTAGCACCAGGAAAAACAGCCCCGCAAACAAATAACAATGCTCCTGTTACCAATGCTGGTCAAGCTTTGGACCCTTACGTGAGCGAACAAACTGAGATTGGCGTGAAGTATGACAACGGGCTTATTGGTAGTAGTTTGGCAATATATCGCACTGATGCCGCACGTGACTATATCGATGCTTCAAACACCCTTATATCTGCTGGTAAAAACCGTCACCAAGGCGTAGAACTGACCGTATTTGGTAGCCCTAGTGAAAACATGCGCTTAAATGCAGGGGTCAGTTATTTAAGTGCCAAACAAAAAGACACCGGTGATGCGGCGTTAGATGGTAATAAAGTCATTGGTCTTCCTACCTTACAGAGCAATGTCAATCTAGAATATGATGTTGCGGCACTCAAAGGATTAACCTTAACAGGTGATATCATTCATACGGGCCCTCGTTATGCCGATAATGCCAATACCTTAAAGGTTGACGGTTATACCACGTTAGATCTTGGTGCTCGCTATAAAACCGTGCTAGCAGGACAAGATGTTACCTTAAAAGGCATGGTAACCAATGTCACGGGTGAAGATTATTGGCAGTCAGTCGGTGGCTATACAGATGCTGGTTATTTAAATGCCGGTGAACCCACGGCGTTAAAAGTTTCAGCGACGTTTGACTTTTAAATTTTAACGCTAAGCTTCGCCAATGAAACGACTATACTGAATAAACTGTCGTTATAGAATCATTATCGGGTTTGAATAAAAGGGATTAGGCACTACCTACTCCCTTTTGTGCTATCTAAAAATACGCAAAATTCATTTTATTATTGAGTCATTATGTCCCCTCGCGCTACAGCTTCTCTATATCATATGATCTGGTCGCATTATCGCCTGCCTTTTCTCAAAGTTATCTTACTGAATTTAGTCAATGCGGCGGTCAGTGTGGGTATTATTGCTTATATTAACCACACCTTTATCAGTCAGCCTGTTTTTAATACCTTGTCATGGCAGAGCTTAGGCTATTTTTCAGCGTTAGTGGTTCTGCTATTGGTCACGACTTTTTTATCGCAATATGCCCTAACCCGCTTGGGTCATAGATTTGTGTATGAGCTCAGAACCAAGCTGGTCAAACAAATCATCGATACCAACGTTCCGCAGATTGATAAGTTAGGGAACGCCCAACTACTCGCCAGCTTGTCTACCGATATCCAATCGATTACCGTCGCCTTTGTCCGTATGCCAGAGTTGGTTCAAGGGGTTATTTTATCTAGCGGAGTCGCCTTATATTTGGGTTGGTTGTCATTGCCACTATTGCTAATCATCATGGTTTGGATTGTAATGACGATTTGGATAAGCACCATTTTGGTGAAGCACGTTTATAAGCATTTAACGGAATTAAGGGAGATTAATGATCTTTTGTATCAAGATTATCAATCTATTATCGAAGGGCGAAAAGAGCTTGCACTTAATCAGCACCGCGCGCAAAAACTGTATACCAATGAGTTTTTGAGTCACGCCCAGTCTTATAAAGAGCGTGTTATTAAAGCAGATACCTTTCACCTATCAGCAGTGAATTGGTCGAACATTATGATGTTTGCAGCGATTGGCGTCGTCTTTGCGGTCTCAAACTATCTTAATATACCCATGAGCGTTGCCACCACTTTTTCTTTAACCATTCTATTTATGCAATCGCCCCTACTACAAGCCGTTGGCGCTTATCCCACTTTACAAACGGCGCAAGTCGCGTTAGATAAAATACAGACGTTGGCGCTTGCTGATTATCAGCCAGCGTTTTTAACCAATATAGCAGCAAATGACTGGCAGACCATCTCACTGAACAATGTGAGCTATCGCTATCAAGGTATAAACCATCACACACAAGAAGCTGTGACTAAAAATGAGGCGCTTACTGATGACATTTTAAAAGAAGTCAATTTAACCTTGAAGCGTGGCGAAGTGGTGTTTTTGATAGGCTCTAATGGCAGCGGTAAGTCTACCCTTGCAAAAATCATTACTGGTATTTTTACGCCTACGACAGGCGCTGTAAAAGTAGACCAGCAGACGATTGATTCGGAAAACAATACCAATTATCGGCAGCTATTTTCTGCTATTTTTAGCGATCAACATCTTTTTAAACAACTCATTGGCAGCCAAGACAATGACCCTGATATGTCTTTATTGACCGAGTGGCTGCATAAATTAAATTTGCAAGATAAAGTGACAGTAACTGACCATCGATTGTCTACCGACAAGCTGTCGCAAGGACAACGCAAACGCTTGGCCATGCTGCTCGCTGTCGCCGAACAAAAAGACTTTCTGCTGCTCGATGAATGGGCCGCTGACCAAGACCCTGCTTTTCGCCGAGTATTTTATCAAACGCTGATTCCTGAATTAAGAGCCATGGGCAAAACACTGTTTATTATCAGTCATGATGACGGTTATTTTGAGCATGCTGACCGCTTGCTGATGATGAAAGAAGGAAGACTTACGGAGTTAAATGCAGAAGAACGCCAACGTGCCAGTGCGGACGCCATTGCTATGTTAGAGTAATTGCTCAGCTAGAATAACTGCTGATAAGTCATACCATTAAACTACTTAATTCCAAAGATTAGCATAGCCTTTGGCGGATAAGACACATAGCAAGCAGGAGAACTTTATAGCAGCATTTTATTTTTAACATAGCTCTTTTATATAAACTGACTAGGCCAATTTTCCATAAACAACCATGCTCAAATATACAACTCCTGTTGCTACGATTAAGCTGGCAAACCAGACAACGATAAAATAACCAGTATGAGGTACAAAAAAAAGGGAAAATGAAACCTATCAATAGCAGTAGCAACCCCAGCCATCGTAACCATTGCTGTTTAGTGATATATCGTTTCTGCTCATCATGATGAAACTTATCCCTATGTCTTTTACTGGTCATCATTAATGCCATCATACCTAGCAGATTAAATGCCAATAGCAATCCAGATAACACTACGTTAGACATACTATACATTTTCCATTTGAAGCTTTGAACGACTAGGCGACTTTATTTTTTGCTGGTGAGATGCTTTCTTAAAACTGACCACATAAGTGATATAAGCAAACAGCAAGGCTAGAATAAAAAACATAACGTCAAAGCTGATGAATAGCACATCGACGCTCAAGATACTGTGAAGCAATCCGCGCTCGGTAGTTAGGCTGTTGAGTAGCGGTGTGAATAAAAGCAATAGAGTGACCAATGATAATAATAGACGCCACGCCTGACGACTAGACAGTAATAACGTAAGCAAGAAACCAAACGCCCAGATAATAAAAAACCCATCTACTTCCCACTTGCCACGCCCTGTTAACTCTAACGGCAATAGACGATTGAGCCATAAAAAACCTATCATCGCTAAAGGCAATCCCGCCAGTGTGGCAATATTGAGCTTTTCTACTAACCAAAACCCCCAATCAGGCTTATCTATAGTTAATAATTGGCGGCGACGTTTAACTGTCCAAAGCACTAAGCCTGTTGCAATCATACCGCAGCCCGCTGCGCCACATAAAAAGTACAACCAACGCAGCCAATTATCAGCAAAGCGTCCTGCATGCAAACCTATCATGACCGCTTGTGTTTGCACAGCGAGCGGCGGCGGTCGACTGTCTTTGAGTACTTTTCCTGTTCGTCCATCATAAATACGAAACACCCCTAGCGTCGATAATTGATGCTCAGCTTTACCGTCGATAATAATCATACTTTGGTCAGTATTGGGATGATTAATACTGACACTGGTCACGGTATAATTAGGGTTACGTTTTTGCCAATCAGATTGTGTCGTGGCAAGCAATGGAGCAATACTGACCATAGGGGCAGCCTGTAACTCGGTTGCATCCGCTGCCCGATAAGAGTAAATTTCCTTAAAAAACTGCTCATTATCTACCCCAGATACCATGCCTGCCCACGGCATATACAAGGTTATTAAGGTAATGATGCCGGTAAAGGTAATCATCAAATGGAACGGTATTGGCAGCACAGAAAAAGCATTGTGCGCATCAAGCCACGAGCGTTGCCCCTTACCCCAACGAAAGGTAAAAAAATCCGTAAATATCTTTTTGTGGACAATAACGCCTGTGATAATAGCAATCAACATCATCATAGAAGCTATACCGACGATAATTCTGGCCCATATCACACTCATATAATGCAAATCAAAATGCATACGATAAAAGAAGTGACCGCCTACGGTATCTCTTGGCGTATATGCCATTTGGGTTTGCGTATCAAACTGGTATTTTAGCCTTTTGTCATCTGTAGTCACATTAATATGTAGACGTTGAGCAATATTATCGCCATTAATATCTTTAGCAATAAACCAGTTTTTGGCATGGGCTTGGGTTTGCTGTAAGTGAGCGATTGCCATAGCAAAACCATCTGACTTATCTTCTAGATACGTCATATTTTGGTTGTGCGTAGATGCTGAAGACGTTAATAGCGTTTGTTGAGAGCGTGCTGGAAGTTCAGGTTGCATCCATGCCGTCAGCTCATTATTAAAATAACTGACCGTGCCCATCAGAAAAATGGTAAACAGCAACCAACCTAATAACAGGCCAAACCAAGTATGGACGTCAGACAAAATGACTCGATAGCCCTTCACTTTATTTTTACTTTTTGTCTGAATATTACTCATTGTGGCAGTTTGGATCTTAGTAGTGTCTGAGGGCATAATAACAGCCTGATGGTAAGAAAAAATCTAAATAGCGACATAATCAATCACCCCTAATAGCCCTGCAATACCGACGACCACCGCCCATGCCAGCCATAAACGACGCAAAGAAAATACTAAGACAAGGATGAGCGCGCATACAACAACGCTAGCAATTTGACCCCAATAGATGGCAGAAATCTCATCTATAGGTAAGGCCAAAAACATCAAACTCGTAAGCACCGCGATGCCATAGCTACCAATAATCGCTAAAAGAATACGACTGAGGACTTTAAACTCAGGTAGATAAAAACCATGACTGCTACGGCGCTTACTCATGTGACTGCCTGCGTATGAAAGTAAAAGGTCATGATTGGCATAAAAGTGAAAAGCGATCGATTAAAAGCGATAGGTTAATCTACCGACTACATTCAAAGGCTCACCGTAAGTCAATTCACTAAAAGTGCTGCCCGCAAGATACTTTTGATTGAACAAATTATTCACATTAACCTGCGCTTCAAGATTGTCGTTAAAGCTATATCTTGCCATGATATTGGCAAGCGTCACATCATCTTGTCCGTACTTTTCAGATTGTTTCGTCACAGGGTGTTTGACAATGCCATAGTATCCATTTGACCAGTCAACGCCGCCGCCAATGGTTAAATTAGGAATGATATGATCAAGATTATAAGTGGCAAACAGATTCAGCGTGGTATCAGCAAAGCCAGTATTGACGGTTTTGCCCTTGTTGTCTTCAGCATTGAAATGCGTATAACCAACACTCGCTTGCAGTTGGTCGCTGATTTGACCAGACACTTGTACTTCTACACCCTGACTGGTGGCACCTTTTGCTCCGTAGTAGGCTTTTTCCAGGTCGGTGCCGGGTATTATTTGACCGCCATCGAGTTGAGCAAGGTTGTCCTGCTCGATTCTAAAAATACTCACTTGGCTTTGTAATGCGCCATTATCTGACTCACTTTTTAGACCGATTTCATAGTTTTTACCTTCGATAGGATCGAGGAATTTACCGTTTATATCACGCTGAGTTTGAGGTTTGAAGATATCACTGTAGCTGGTATAAAGACTGTGATTGTCATTAATCGCATAGGTAATACCTGCGTACGGAGTCCAGATGTGTTTGGCTTCCGTGTTGACGTTACGGCCATACTGCACACCTGAGCGTTCAAAATCAGACACACGCGTGCCTAAAATAACGGCTAAAGGATCCGATAATTTGAGCTGAGTTGCTGCAAAAATAGCTTTTTCTTTGGTTGTGACATCAGAGCTGCGATTGCGCGCTCCCCATTCTGGTTCAGGATAACTGCCATCCCAGTCAGAAAAATCTGGGAGCGGCAATATACCATCAGGCGGTGACTTATAAGTAAAAGTATCAAGATCACTTTTGCTATAAGAGCCGCCTACGATGAGCTTATGCGTCTTTCCCAGCGCATCAAAATTACCGGTTAACTTGCTTTTGACATTGAACTGTTTGCGTTCGGTATCGGCATGAAATGGGTTTAGGTTAAAAATCAGTCCGGTATCAGGATTCACGACTTGGTCGCCATTGGCATACATATAAAGCAACTTTGGACTACTGTCACTCTCGTTATAGCTGGCATTGGTGGTTAAGTTCCAATCGGCATTAAAATCATGATCAATATCTGCAAAGTAATAGGTATTATCAGAATCCCAGTTTGTCCAATCTGCGCTGCCATTTTTACTGGTATCCCAATCTGCTTTTGAGCCATCACTTAGGTAGTTTGGCAAACCGCCCCACATGGTTGATTTTGATTTGTTGTGTTGACGGCTAGCACCCACACTGACCGTGGTGCTGTCGCCCACGTCCGCATCTACTGTGGCATACACCAGACTTTGACCCAATTCTTGACGGTCGATAAAGGTATCACCATCTTGGTAGCTAGCCACCACTCGGCCTCGTACCGCCCCACTTTCGCTTAATGACTGACTACGGTCAACACTGAGACCATACTGCCCGTAACGATCAATATTGGCGGATAGCTCTGTTTTTGGAACGCTACTATCAGCCCGTTTACGTATTAAGTTAACATTGGCAGAAGGGTCGCCTGAGCCACTCATCAAACCAGTCGCGCCGCGTACGATTTCAACATGGTCAAACATCGCGGTATTGGCAGAGTATTCGCCCATGGCAGCTTGCTGGACAAAATCGGTATTTAAGCCGTCAATTTGGAAGCTATTGATAGCAAAGCCTCTTGACGAAAGGCCATTACGCGCGCCATCAACGCTACTTACTTGGATAGCAGGCGTGCGTTTAAGCACATCTATTAGGGTGGTTGAGTTTTGATCTTTGATTTGCTGATTAGTGACCACACTGACCGCTTGCGGGGTTTCTTTGGCCGACAAGCCCATACCGGTGGCGCTACTAGTGACAGGGATTGTATAGCTGTCAGTATTTTCCGTGACTTGTTTATTGGTCTCTGCCATGACCACGATAGTCGGTAGCGTGGTACTTGGTTCTGACCTATTGTCGCCACGATTGATTTCAATGCCATTGTCATTGATTGGTTGCTGTGATACTTCAGCATGGATCATAGATGAGCTTACTGCCAACGAAGCAATGGCTGAAAGGTGCATGGTTTGCTTAACGCACCAACTTAAAGGGTTAGGTTTATGCTGTTTTCTACTTTGTGTAATCATAAACATCAATGGTATCTCAATGAAAGTGAGGAGAATTTAAGGGAAAGCAGTTATTCAAGACAATAGTGCTTACTAATACATGTCAGCTTTGTAGAGCATCATGAGAAATGAGCTATTTATTAATAGTCTTGGTGAATAAATATATGGTTTGTTACATTAGAGTTTGTACATGATAAAGATAATAATAATGATTATCAATACAGTATTGAAATATTTTTGATACAGTGAAGGTCTACGTCATGAGATAGCACTACTTTTTGACAGAAAACGTCAAAGATGAAAATAGCACAATAAAAGAGGCCACTTTTAAAAAGTGGCCTCTTTTAAAGATAAGCACAGTATTTGTTAAAAATTAAAGGGTTGTCCTAGATAATCAGTTCATTTCTTGTTTAACCTATTGTTTTAGCTGAATGAGCTGCGCTCGATAAACTGTAGAACCAAACTTAGGTAATTCCAATCGCAATTTCGGTTAGTCTCTACCCTAATGGCAATACCAAGTCTATGCTTCTTCTTAAAGTTCCTAACCTCTTTTATCCTACTTGAAGTCAGTTGCCAATGCTGCGGAGCAATAATTTCACCCCCTATCATCAAAAATTCAGCTAATAGCCCATGTTGTGACGTTTTAATACCAAACTTTCAGTAATATCTAGAGGTAATGTGCTTTTTTTTGAGCGATGGGCTTATCGTTATTATTTAAGCGACTCGCGTTTTTATATAACTTTCGTGCATTGAGTAAATAAATATCTAACGCTTACGTTCTATAAAGCACCTTAACCACATGCCAGCCAAATTTGGTTTTCACTAAATGTGGGGTAAAAAGTTCGCCGTTAAAGCAAACTTTATCAAATGCTGGTACCATTTGACCTTTTTTAAACTCACCTAAGTTGCCGCCTTTTTTACCTGATGGGCAAGTTGAGTGTTTCTTAGCCAGCACGTCAAACTGCGCACCTTTTTTAAGTTTGGCCATAATGTCATCAGCCAGTTCTTTGTCTTTTACTAAAATGTGTAAGGCGCTAGCGGTACGAGCCATAATGTAAACCCTTTATAAAATATCGATTATCGCGGCATTATATCACTACTTAGTTTGGTTACTAACCTAACTTAAATGCTCCACTGCATCAAAAGTCATTACCTATTAGGCTATCGTTTTGAGGACCGCGAAGAACCTCGACCTTTTGCAGGATGCTTACCATTAGCAGCAGGTTTGCCATTGCCCCCAGACTTCTTGCCATCCCCGAAAGGACGCTTACCTTTAGAACCCGCTGGTTTTCTAGCGCCATCTTTGGAGTGCTTAGCATTTCCCTTTGCTGCGCCCGCTGGTTTTGACGACTCTTTTGATTTTGATGAAGTATCAGTACGCGGTTTTTTTCGTGGCGACTTACGCGATTTCTTAGCAGCAGTATTGTCTTCTGAAGAAGAGTCTTCTATAGATTTCAGTAAAACAGACAACTCTTTTGGGGTTAAATCTCGCCAGTCTCCAACGGGAATACCCTTTAGGCTCACATTCATAATTCGTGTGCGTTCAAGCTTTACGACTTCATAGCCAAAATGCTCACACATACGGCGGATTTGACGGTTTAATCCCTGTACTAGCGTAATATTAAACACGGTAGGCGCTACCTTAGTCACCGGGCACTTTTTCGTCATCCTGCCCAAAATAGGTACGCCACCTGCTAGACCTTCAATAAAACTATCGGTTATCGGCTTATTGACTGTCACCACATAATCTTTCTCGTGGTTATTACCCGCACGTAACACCTTATTAACCAAATCGCCATTGCTCGTTAAAAAGATTAAACCTTGGGAATCTTTATCCAAACGTCCAATCGGGAAAATACGGTCGCTATGTCCAACAAAATCAACGATATTGTTTTTCTCAGAGCTTTCTGTGGTGCTCACAATCCCGACTGGTTTGTTCAACGCAATAAAAATGAAATCGTCTGCTTCTCGTGGCTCAATGAGTTGCCCGTTAACTTTTACCGTATCTCCAGCAACCACTTGCGCACCTACTTGAGCACGTTTGCCATTGACGTACACGTTACCTTGTTCAATAAAACGGTCAGCGTCGCGCCGAGAGCAAATACCGCTTTCGCTAATATATTTATTTAAACGAGTCGAGGAAGTGTTAAACATAAAGTGCCATTTTCACCTAATAAAAAGCTTTTTGTACTAAGAAAAAGACTGAATTGAATGAATAATCAATAACGAGATAGCTGACATTATATAGGAAATTCAGTACCTATTTTAAGAGAGATGAACCCAAACCTGTTTATCATTACTAAAAACAACTTAGCGACTCATTGAGGCAGTCATATTATATAAGGTACATACTTAAACACATCTGAAATTTAGTATGACCGCGCCCTATCACTTGTAAACATAATCCTCTAAAATAGATGCCATTTCTACCAATCAGTTATTCATTACAGGGCAGATTACTGCGCATACTTTACTTCACAGTAAGTAAGTATGAATTGCATAGCATTGTTACTTGTTACTTGTTACGTATCACTTTAGCAGTAATGGACTGTCCGCTCTATCAACGTAAGGCTAATCATAATGACATCAATAATTAGAGTCGCCATCGCCGGTTACGGCAACCTTGGGCGCGGCGCCCAAGCCGCCATTAAGCAAAGCCCAGACATGCAGCTGGTTTGTGTATTCAGCCGCCGCGATCCTGCCTCCGTCACTCTGATTGACGACAGCGTGCACGTTTACGCGATGGACGATATTGCCCAATATAAAGATGATATAGACGTGCTGATATTGTGTGGCGGCTCTAAGTCAGATCTGCCTGAGCAAGGCCCAGCGCTCGCTGGTTTGTTTAATATCGTCGACAGTTTTGATACTCACGCCAAAATCCCTGAGTACTTTGCCGCGCTTGATACGCCTGCCAAAAAAGCCAATAAAGTCGCCATGTTGTCTGTTGGTTGGGATCCCGGTTTATTCTCTATCAACCGCTTATACGGCGAAGCCATTTTACCGGTCGGCGAAACCTACACCTTTTGGGGCAAAGGCTTAAGCCAAGGACATTCAGATGCAGTACGCCGCGTCGACGGCGTCAAATCAGGCGTGCAATATACCATTCCCTCAGAATCTGCGATGGAAAAAGTACGCAATGGTGAGCAGCCAACGCTAAGCACCCGCGAGAAACATACCCGCGAATGCTATATCGTGCTCGCTGATGGCGCCGATAGCGATAGCGTACGCGATACCATCGTCACCATGCCGGATTACTTTGCCGATTACGATACCACAGTGCACTTTATTGACGAGCAGACGTTTGAGCGTGACCATCAAAAGATGCCGCACGGTGGATTCGTTATTCGCAGTGGCGTAAGCGGTATGGATAATGCGCAAAATAACCAAGTGTTAGAGTTTTCGTTAAAGCTTGGCAGCAATCCTGAATTTACCGCCAGCGTGCTCGTAGCTTATGCCCGCGCTGCTTATAAAATGAATCAAGCAGGAGAGAATGGCGCAAAAACCGTCCTCGATGTCGCGCCTAGCTTGTTATCGCCTAAAACGCCTGCCCAGCTGCGTAAAGAGTTGCTGTAAGTACTGGCTATGAATTAGAAATAAAAAAAATCTCCACGCTAAAAAAAAAGCACCATGCCATGCAAGCTCGGTGCTTTTTTTATACTTAACTTTCTTTATACTTAGTAACTTAATTAAAAACATCCATCAAAGCAAACCATTTTCCAAAAGTTTAGCCGTATTACTGACTTTAAAGTCATGATATAAATCATAAAAAACAATCGGGTCTTCGACGCCATCAAGCAACCCACGTTTATTGAGCGCGACAAACATCGCTAGCGAATAGGCCGCACAATGGATAGATTTTTTGGGATTAAACTCACGATCAGTAAAGGCCTGATACTGCATGACTTCCTCATTTAGCTGAGGATTTTGCTTGAGCGCATTGACATACAGCCAATCATAAAACGCAGTCAATGGTTCAAGACTCCACTCCATGCCAAAATAATCATAGCCAATCAGCTCACCAGAGGTTGTTAAACGCTCGTCTTTTTTGGCCTGTCTTGGTGCGACGGTCAGTAAGTCAAGATACGGCCCACCGTGTTCGAATACTTTACTGGCTTGCAAAGCATTTTCGACACTATAGGCTTGACCGTCATGCTCATTGGTAATTTTTAAGCTTAATGGACTGAGCGGGAAACTGAGTTTATTGCCAGATTTGCTAGACAGCTCTAAAACATGGCTAAAGCCATATTTTTTGCGAATGACTTGATGCATATCATTGATGGATTTTTTCTTTTGTCTACTGGCAAACCCCACGTGGCGCTCAAACCTCACCATGTCCGTTTTGACCAAATTGTCACTATTGACTCTAGGCATAAAGACCGGTTGATGCTCTACCGCGTTTGGCGTTTGTTCCATAGGATTCTGTTTTTGTTGCATGGCAATACGCCTTATATCAATGGTCTGGTATAAATATTTGGTTAAGAGAATTGATATGCTGCTTTATCAATGCTGCTTTAAGCGATTCATTTAATTTTAGGATAGCTATGATACCCCATTAGAGTGCGCATTTCATGGGGCGATATTGTTTTTTGTGTGAGGCGTTTTTGTTTTTCAAAAAAAAGCCTTACCTATAAACTAGGCAAGGCCATCACTTACAATCTTAGTTATAAAAACAACAACCCCAGCCCAATCACAACGCCGCTGACAATCAGCACAATGACACAAAAACCCATGATATCCTTGGCTTTGAGTCCAGCGATTGCCAAGGCAGGCAACGCCCAAAACGGTTGAATCATATTTGTCCAAGCGTCACCCCACGCTACCGCCATCGCAACTTTAGCTGGATCACTACCGAGCATCTCCGCCGCCTCTAACATAATTGGCGCTTGCACCGCCCATTGTCCGCCACCTGAGGGGACGAAAAAGTTAACCAGTCCTGCGCTTAAAAAAGCAAAAAGCGGAAGCGTATCCACTGTCGAGACGTTGACAAACGCTTCTGACATCACTCCGGCCAAACCAGAAGCCGTCATCATGCCCATAATCCCCGCATAAAACGGGAATTGGACGATAATCCCGCCCGCGCCTTTGACTGCTTCTTGAATAGCAATCAAATACTTACGCGGCGTTCCATGGAATATAATCCCAAGGAATAAAAACATGAAATTCACCAAGTCGAGCGTTAAAGCAAAGCCGTTTTGGACAAAATAATAAACGATAAAAGCAATGCCCAATAAGCCGATGATCATGGATAAAATCCAACTATTCTCTAAGCGCTCCGCTGGGGTCATCTCTGACTTTACTGGAAGCGCTTCAACGATAGGATCTACGAGAAGTTTTGGATCTACCGTAATCGTATCTTCTTTTTTCGGCATCATCAGACGATTTAATAACGGCACGATAATGACCAATGCCGCGACGATAATTAAGTTATAGCTCGCAAAAATGGTAGCACTCGTTGGAATCACCCCAATTTTATCGACGAAGGGATGGCCTTCTGTCGCAATGGATAATGGGATAGAGCCAGAGAATCCTGCATGCCAAATGATAAAGCCAGAATACGCACTGGCAATAAGCAAACGGTAATCCACATTTTCGACACGTTTTGCCAACTCTTTTGCGAATAACGCGCCAATCACCAAGCCAAAGCCCCAGTTAATCCAGCTAGCAGCAAGGGATACCAAGGTGACCAATATAATCGCGCTACTGGGCGACTTTGCAAAGCTGGCCAGTTTGCCGAGCCCTTTTTTAAATATCGGGCTACTGGCCAACACATAACCTGTGACCAACACCAACACCATTTGCATCGAAAACGCCAGTAGTGCCCAAAACCCTTCGCCCCAAAACGCCACCATCTGTATTGGTGAGGAATCGGTCAGACCTAAGCCCATGACAAAAATAACCAAGGTCAAGATAATGACAAACAAAAATGGATCGGGTAAATACTTCTCCATTAAGCTGTTTGAGAAGCGTGTGATTCCTTTCATGTTTAAACTCCCTTTTTTATTTACATTTGCACGTCTTTCCTAAGCCTAATGTTACCTCATTTCTATTTTTTTAGGGTGTTTGAATGACTATCAATAATATTAACGGCACGCCATAAGCGCTACGATAGAGCACCGTATCTTGCTTATTAATCAGTAAGAATGGAAATAAAATGCATGATACAAGAAGGAAAGATAGGAGAAGCAGAAGAGTCAGGAAGTTGCTGCGGAAAACGGTTAAAAACTAGCAGTAAAACGATGACTACTAAAGGGCTTGGAATCGATAAATAATGGCTTATTATGGATCATCTCTTCGATAAGACGCCCTGTGACTGGTCCTAATGTCAGCCCTTGATGAGCATGACCAAACGCAAACCACAAGTTAGTATGTTTTGATGCACGGCCAATAACTGGCTTCATATCAGGCATATAAGGCCTTGCTCCGCACCATGCTTCAGCCTCCACGGCATCTTCAAGTGGCGCAAGCTTTCTTGCATGAGTCAGCACGGCTTCTAGTTGGTCAAATTTTTTTGGCGCGTCTAAATTTGCCATTTCAGCACCCGTGGTAACTCTGATACCTTGCTCCATTGCACCCATCACAAACCCTTTATCGACATCAAATAAGCTGTGTGAAAGGGCGTTTTTGGGTGTGATCTTAAAATGCTGATGGTAGCCACGCATAGGAAACATCGGTATGTTATAACCCAGTGGCTTGATAAGCTCAGCTGACCAAGGCCCTGCCGCTATCACGACATGCTGACAGACGTAGGTATCATCGCCGCATACAACTTGCCAGCCTTCTGCCGTTTGCATAATATCTGTCACGCTTACTTGCTTAACCTCGCCCGCCATCGCTGCAAAACTTTTCGCATAGGCTTTTACCAGACTGCTGGGATTTTTTATTTGCCACGAGTTTTCCCAGTGGATACCGCCAATATAATCGGTAAAATTCAGATTTGGCTCTAGGGCTTGCAGCGCTACTAGCGATAGCACTTGATACTCTACGCCTTGCTCAGCAGCCTTTACGGCTTTGCTAATAGCTTTTTCAAAATCAATCGAATGACGATGAAGCTCAATCCAGCCTATTTTACTGACCAACGCTTCTGCGCCAGCCGCTTTAATCATCGGCTCGTGCTCATTGGTACAATGCTCAATCAGCGTCGCCCATTCCTTATCGATGACTTCGATATTTTTTGCATAAGAGTGCTGACAGTACTGAAATAAAGGGCGCTGAAAACCATATAACGCTGACCAGCGGTAGCGAATATCGGTACGGTTATTGGGTAATACACTAAAAATCTCTTTAACACTTCGCGGAAAAGGTTTGGTATTGACCGCTTCTCTGGTGATAATGCCCGCATTACCATAGGAGGTTCCTTCTCCTGGGGGCTTTTTATCAAGTAAGAGTACCCGCGCGTTGTTTTTTGCAGATGCCACGCGATAGAGGTTCCTACGATGCCTGCTCCAACTACAATCACGTCATAGCGCATATCAATACTCTTCGAGATCGTTAGACCAAAATAAAAACGTTGTCTTAAAAACTGTTACCTTAATAACAGCCAGATTTTATAACGCAACAAACTGGCCCAAATCTTCTTTTTTGACCTTTTGAGCAACCTTTAAAGCGACGGCGGCATCAAAGCTTGCCGCGCCAACCGACTTAAACAGCGTGATACCTTTATCGATATTTAGGTCAATTTGCACTTTTTCATTGACCAAATCACTTAGCGTTCCCGTCAGCTTATCCCACGTCCAAGTACTATCAGCGTCTTCATGAGCCTGTATCAAATCGCCCGCTTCATGCAAGCCGCCCTCGGCGTCATCGATAATGACAGACGTGCTGGCTTCTATCACCGAATTGCTCACTTCCTTCATCGATGCTTGATAGGCGCCAACGGCATTGATATGAGCGTCGGCTTTTATCTGCGCCGCTTCGAACAAGCCTGACGTCGCACGCGTTGCCAAATTGATAATATCGGCGTCTTGAATCGCCGCTTCGATATCGTCGCAAACCGTAAAATCAACATCCCATTGTGGGTAGTCTTTTTTAAATTTCTCCTGAAATTTATGCGCGGTCTGCTTGGTTCGGTTCCAAAGATTCACCTGCTTGATATTTGGACGTACGGTAAGAATAGCGTTAAGCTGCTCATACGCCATACCGCCCGTGCCGACCACTGCTGCCACCTGACTATCGGGATTGGCTAAATGTTTAGTCGCGATGCCAGACAGCGCCGCAGTACGTACTTGGGTGATGTATACCCCATCCAAAAAAGCCAACATCTCTCCTGTGTCATTGTCGGAGACCGTGACATTGGCCATGGTTGTTGGTTTATCACGCTTAGGATTGTCTGGACAGATAGTGACCAGTTTGACGACTGCGTATTCATTAGTACCATCAAATACCACTGCCGGCATGGATAAATGGCTGCCGGAGCTCTTTGTACTACTTTCCTCAAAAGTCGGAATGACAAGGCGTTCAGGCGTTTTAACCCAAGTCGGATGCTCGCCTTGCACGTTGAGTAATTCCTCAATCGCCTCAATTGCCATCGACATGGTCAGCTGTTTTTTTACCGTATGAATGTCTAAAATTCGCATAATGTTCCTTAAACTGCCCTGTAATTTTATTCTTAGATTAACAATCCCTAAATGTGACATTAAAAAAGCTAACAAGCAACCCGCCATTTATTAAAGCTTTTATCACGATTTATAATTTTAAAAATAATATTAACGATAAGCTTAAATGTATGACTTACAACGACGGCCATATTGGCTATAATATTTAGTCGAATTTTAACCAAGTAAATAACCACACTATGTAAATAACCATGCTATCTGATAATTTTAAGGCATTGACCAGCATGGTATAAAGTCAGTCCCAATTCCGTAAAGCCTGATTTAATACCTGCAAAAGGGATTTTCGCTTCTTCTAACGTCTTAAATGGAATAGGAATACTGTCTCTATTACCAGTCAATATATACTCAGCAAAGCATTTACCCATGAGCGTACCAGTAGTAATACCGCGACCATTATAAGCCGTCGCTGTCAGCAAACCTTCATCCGGCTCCATCACGCGAAAGATATGATCTTGGGTAAAGCCAAAGCTACCGCACCACTCATATTGCCAGTTAAAGACTGGCAGATCTGGATAATAGCTTTTTTGCACCGCATTGGCCCACGCTTGATAAAAGGATTTTGGTTTCATCTGCGTACCACCAACTGTGCCCAATAATAGGCGATTGTCATTATCACGGCGGAAACTCGATAACGCCAAGCGGGTATCCCACGCCCCTGTTTTATAAGGTAAAATGCGCTCTGCCGCCGCGCCGCTCAGCGGTTCTGAGGCGATTTGATAGTAATAAACCAAATAAAATGTCTTCTTAATTTCTGTCCATTCGCCTTCGCTATAGGCGTTGGTAGCTATGATGACACGCTCAGACTTGACGCGCGCTTTGGCGGTTCTTGCATACCAATGACCGTCCACCTTTTCTAGTGTTTCAACGCCAGAATGCTCGTAGATCGTTACGCCAAGATTGGTAGCGACTTTGGCAAGCCCCCTGACATACGCCAGCGGATTGATGGTACCAGCACGGTGGTCTAATAAAGCTTTATTAATACTGGTGGTACCGCAGTATTCATGGCATTTGCTGCCAGTCAATACCTCAACATTGGCACCGCGGCGGCGCAGCTGCTCGTATCTGATATCGACATCGATTTCACCTTTGGCATTATGCGCCATGTGAAGGTTGCCCGCTTGGGTGGCTTGGGCGTCGATATCATAGCGTTTGATTAGATCAAACACCAAACTTGGTGCTTGTCCAAGCGCTTGGGTCAAACGCTCACCGGCCACTTCACCCAGACTGATATTCAAGTCATCAGGGCGCGCCCAAGTTCCGGCGTTGACGAGCCCAACGCTTTTTCCCGAGCCGCCACTACCGATGGTTTGGCTTTCAAGTAACACAACCTTGACGCCTTTTTCAGCCAGATGAATAGCCGCCGACAATCCAGTATATCCGCCGCCAATGATACACACCGCCGCTTGGGTATCGCTACTCATTTGGCTATAAGCGTCAATATTCGGCGCGGTCATGTTCCATAAACACTGCTCTTGCAACATATCATATTCCTTTATTAGCGCGCTTCATTGACAGAAAAAGCAACGTCAACCTCTTCCACCTCAGGCTCTTCGCGCGGTATAAACTTATCAAGGAACGCCCATAACAGCCCAAATAAAGGCGACAACCAACACGCAAAAGCAAAAGGTGCATAAGTCAATGTTGCTATCCCAAGTGTCGCTGCCACAAAGCTACCGCCCATATTCCATGGGATAAGTGGTGACAAAAGCGTACCCGCGTCTTCGATAGAGCGCGTCAAGGTCGTGCGCTTATAGCCCATATCTTTATATTTGTCTTGCAATAAACGCCCTGGCAAAACACAGGTCGTGTAAACATCACCAATCAGCGTACCGACACTCAGCACACTGCCGTACGTCGTAAAAACCAACCCCAAACGCGATTTTACGAAATGGTTAATTTTCGCCATGATGGCTTTGAGCGTACCGTAGTGCTCAAGCGCCCCAACAAAACCCAAAGCAAATATCGTTAAGCTGATCACCCATGTCATCGACATGACGCCGCCCTTTGACAACAACTGATCTACCACTTCAAAACCCGTTTCACTGACAAAGCCATTTTGTAAAACATTAAAAACATCACTCACGCCCACGCCTTGCATAAAGACGGCAATCACTGAACCTACGAGCACACCGCTTAATACGGTCGGTATCGCTGGCATTTTCATCACAGCGGCGACAATAACCACTAACGCTGGCAATAAGGTGATGACACTTAAATTGTAATTGGCCGCTAAGTTATCCTGCAATGCACGAATAGAAGACAAATCGATACTATCGTCACCATAACCCATGCCAATCCAAGCATAGAGCGCCAACGCCGTAATCATGGCGGGCACGGTGGTCGGCAGCATACCTTTGATATGATCCCAAAGGTCTACACCCGCCGCGGCTGGGGTTAAGTTAGTGGTATCTGACAGCGGTGACATTTTGTCGCCAAAAAAAGCACCGGAGACGATAGCACCACCTGTCAAGTGCGCGGGAATACCCAATCCCATTCCAATTCCCATCATCGCAAGGCCCACGGTACCAACCGTGCCCCACGAGGTACCCGTAGCGACAGAAATAATGGCGCAAATAAGACAGACAGAAAATAAAAACGAGGAAGGCGAGAAGATACTAAAGCCGTAGTACAGAATGGTCGGCACGGTTCCGGCGATAATCCATGCGCCGATGAGCATACCGACGCCCATCAGGATAATCATCGCTGGCAAACCGATTTTAATAACCTTTAAAAACCGCTCTTCCATACCTTGCCAACTGCGGCCACGCAGCTTCATAAACAAACCGGTGATTAAAATACCGCAGGCTAAGGGTATGTGAGGGGTGAAATCTTTGAAGACGAAAAACTGTATCATCAGAATGATGGCAGTCAATACAAGCGGCGCGATATCAAGTAAAAAGCTAGACGACGGATCATAACCGTCTATATCGGGGTTATGCGTTTTATCATCGATCATAATAGTTCTACCTTCCTTAGTAGTCGTCGATGGGAGTGGCAACCAATCCTTGATTGCTTATTATTTTTGGTCTGCCAAGCTTCTATAAAGTACGCTTGGCAGTTTATTGATAAATACATCAAATTAGCAAAAGTTTGTACTCACCTTTTTATTAACCAAAGCTAATACCTTGGGCAAGTGGCAGCTCTTTTGAGTAGTTGATAGTATTGGTCTGACGGCGCATATAGACCTTCCATGCATCAGAGCCAGATTCACGGCCACCGCCAGTTTCTTTTTCACCGCCAAACGCGCCGCCAATCTCAGCGCCACTGGTACCGATATTGACGTTGGCAATACCGCAATCACTACCGCGGTCACTGAGGAAAGTCTCCGCCTCACGCAAATCATTGGTAAAGACGCATGATGATAGGCCTTGCGGCACATCGTTTTGCATCTCGATCGCTTCATCAAAGTCTTGGTAGGTCATGACATAAAGGATAGGCGCAAACGTCTCACTTCTGGCGACATCGTTTTGCTCGTTAAACTCGACAATGGCAGGCGTGACGTAATAGGCGTTAGGATATTTGTCTGCAAGGACGCGCTCGCCGCCCGTGACCGTGCCGCCTGTTTCTCGCGCCTTTTCCAACGCTGCTTGCATATTATTAAAGCTGTCTTCATCGATAAGCGGACCGACCAGATTGCCCTCTAGTGGATGACCGATGCTGACGGTTTCATAAGCGGACTTGATGCGCGGTAGGATGTCGTCTTTGATAGACTCATGGACAAATAGACGGCGCAATGTCGTACAGCGCTGCCCCGCCGTCCCAACCGCGGAAAATAAAATCCCACGTAACGCTAAGTCTAAATCGGCACTTGGTGCCAAAATCATGGCGTTGTTGCCGCCAAGCTCAAGCAAACATTTACCAAAACGATTGGCAACTTTTGGCCCGACTTCTCGGCCCATACGCGTACTGCCGGTGGCGCTCACTAAAGCAACATCTTTATGCTCAACCAAGGCGTTACCGACATCGGTTTTACCGAGTAAGACTTGCGATAGATGGTCTGGCGCATCGCCAAATTTGGCCAAGGCTTTTTCAAACAGTGCCTGACAGGCCAAAGCGACAAGCGGGGTTTTTTCTGATGGTTTCCAAATCACAGGGTTACCGCAGACGATAGCCAGTGCGGTATTCCAAGACCAAACCGCAACGGGAAAGTTAAAGGCTGAAATGACACCAATCACCCCGAGCGGATGCCATGTCTCACGCATGTGATGGCCTGGACGCTCTGACGCAATCGTCAAACCATAAAGTTGACGCGACACCCCGACGGCAAAGTCGCAAATATCAATCATTTCTTGCACTTCGCCTAGGCCTTCTTCTTTGATCTTGCCCGCTTCAAATGACACCAGCATGCCTAAGTCTTCTTTATGCTCGCGCAGCACTTCACCGAGCAGGCGCACCAGCTCGCCACGTCTTGGCGCAGGCACCACGCGCCACTCTTTAAAAGCTTTTTTAGCATTGGCAATCTTGGTGTTGACCTCATCAACGCTATCCAAGGTTATGCTGCCAATCACCGAGCCATCAATCGGGCTATTGACGTCAAAATCACCATTTTGATATTGCGCTTCTTTGACGCCCATTGCGGCCATATACTGCTTGATCATAGTCCATCCCTTTTATTAATTTATACTTCCTTGAAGACTTATTAACTTAACTTGCACCCAGCTAAGTTGCAAAATAATTAATTTCGTACTGCCATTCCTTTTTGGAATGCTCATTAATAGTTCCACTTATCTATCACTGTTTTAGATAACACCATTTAAGGCTTTACTATTTAGATTCGCCAAACAGGCTTTGAGACTTTGCGCTTGCAGCGTTTGATAAAGCTCAAGCTCATCGTAAACCTGAGCGCCCAAAGCATTCTCAAACGCTTCTTTATTAGTATGAACTTCACCCTTACTTTGTTTGCCGCTGTTTTCGCCGTTTTCATTGCCGTTTGCACTGTCGTTTGTGCTGTCGTCATGCAGATTGGACTGAAAAATCCCCGCCGCACTGACGGGTAAAAAATCCTCATAAACGATAGGTTCTAGGCGAATCATTCCTTGCTCAAGCAAATCAGTAACCACTTGCTTTGTTATAGAATCATTTATACTTTCTACTTCTAAAGAATCTAGTGTCTGTTCAATGTCAGCAACGACTATATCTGCATCGCTACCAACTGCTTGATAGTAAAAATACGCCAAACCTTCATCATGCAGCGCTTGATAATCATCAGGGAACGCTGCAAATGCACTTTCTAAAACCTGATAATACTCCGAGGCGTTATCGGCATTTGGCGTCACAGCTAACTGGTGGCGAGCTTGGCTAAGCAATTGGTCATACAGCGCTCGGCCTTTGGGCGTTAAAGCCACGCCGCGCTGCTCAATCTCACCAAAGCGCGCAGTATGATGCCCCGTTTCATAGCCGCCGTTAGGGTTTTTAAAGCTAACCGCTTCTTCTAACGCTTTAAAACTGGTCTGACGCAATAAAATAGGACATCTCCGTCTCGGTGGCCCTTCTATAATGGCTTTTGGTGGTATGCCTTTTGCTCGCATACCTGCTTGCACTGCATCGATATCTAAGGTTCGAGGCGTCAGATGGTTGATATGCGGGCCCTTAAAACCGACGACGTCAGCAATAAGTCCGTGTTGGCTTAATAGTTGCTGATAAAGCGCTTTTGAAACGGGTGTTTTGTCATGCCAGCGAAAGGTTTCTAACGCTTCTTTAACAAATTGCTTAGCGTCTTCAGCCACTAGCCCGCCCTGCGCCTCAAAGCGCTTAATTAAATTAATAACGTTATCTGTAAAGATAGTGCGCTTATCCAAAGCAGCTATCGCTTCTTGTTTTAATGCTTCATCATCAATCAAATCAAGGCGCAATAGAGAAGTAAAAACGCGAAAGGGACTTTTATTTAAAGACTGCGTGTCAATCGCTCGAAACGCCGTAGAATGCACAGGCACGCCAGCGGGCGCCAAATCATAGTAACCAACGGGGTACATGCCCATGACCGCAAACAGCCTGCGCATCATGTTTAGCTCAGCGGCGGTGCCTAATCTAATCGCACCGTGGCGCTCCATATTTAGCCTATCAATCTCTCCGGTGTGCTCAAGTTGCTGCCTAATTTCAGGCTGCTTATTTAATACTTCAGTATTTACGTCGCTTACCAAATCAATGAGGTCACCATATAACGGCACTTCTTTTTGGTACATCTCTGACATGGCGATAGAGAAATCGTGGCGAATATCATCGCTATTGATAAAGGTAGGGTTCACAGGTATGTATCCTTTTTAATTAAGGTATTTTTTAGATAAAAACAGTCGTCTCAGAAACTCTCAGACGCTCTCAGTAACTCACAAAAACTCTCAGCAGCTCACAGACACTATAGCTTTGGCATTTCATTAGGAATACCGCTTAGCACCGCCTTTAAAATATCAAGACCTGCTGTTAGGGTTTCAGGCTCAATCGTCAGCGGCGGCAATAAGCGAATAATATGTCGATGCTTACCACTTGGCATCAACAGCAAGCCCTGCTTACGCGCTTGTTTTAAGACATGCGCCATCACACTTGGATGCGTGCCATAAGTTGGGTGACGCAACTCGATACCGCGCATCGCCCCAACTCCTGTCAGTCCATATAGCCATGCAGAGAGGTTTTGCTGCTGCCATTCATTGACAGTACTTTCAATGGTGTTGGCATAATGCTTAGCTGATTGCCAGACCTCATCGTCCTGCATGATATCCAAAGTAGCATTTGCCGCCGCACACGCCACTGGATTACCTGAATAGGTTCCGCCCAAGCTCCCTTTTGGCAGACCATTCATCACGCCAGCTTTGCCGACTACCGCTCCAAGTGGCAAGCCGCCGGCGATACTTTTACCGAGCAATAGCAGGTCAGGCTCAATGCCCAAATGCGTAAAGGCAAAAGGCGTACCTGTGCGACCATACCCCGACTGAATCTCATCCATGATGAGTAAGATGCCATGCTCATCACAAAAGCTGCGTAGATATTGGGCAAACGTCGCTGACAGCAGCTGAAACCCACCCTCACCTTGGACGGGCTCGACGATAATGGCACCGATATTAGCCACATCAGTCTCTACCGCAAAAAGACGCTCTAAAGCCGCGATCGCCTGCTGATCGCTGATATCGTTATCAGGACTAGGAAAAGGAATATGGTAGACGCCGCCAGACAATGGCCCTAGCCCGCGCTTATAAGGCGCGACCTTACCATTTAAATTAACCGCCGCCAGTGTACGCCCATGAAAACCACCATCAAAGGCAATCACACCAGTGCGCCCTGTCTGCATACGGGCGATTTTTATGGCATTTTCGGTGGCTTCTGCGCCGCAGTTGGTGAGCATGCCTCCAAGCTCACCCTTAATAGGTATCCATTCACACAGTCTTGGCATAAAATTTTGATACGGCTGATGAGCGGCGGCGTTATAAGCATAATGAATCAGCGCCTGCGCTTGAGTGACAATCGCGCTGACGATATGAGGATGGCAATGACCAAGGTTTAAGACCCCAATACCGCCGACAAAATCAATATAGCAACGGTCTTTATCGTCCCAAACGTTGGCATTTTTACCTTTGACTAATGTCAGCGGATGCACCATCGTAAAGGCATCGGTGACGTTGTATAGCTGCTCCATGGCTGTCTCTTATCTTCCTTGATGAGAGATTCATTTGAGCAAACTGCTCCCCTATCAGCAAACGAATAATAGTTGTGATGTCATTCCTTTTTGTCATTGCCATGCTTATCATTGCCATGTTTAACATTGACAAAAAAAACCGGCTCAAGGCCGGTGCGTTGCTGTCTTTTCAAACTTTACTTTTGCAAACGTCACTTTTAACCTTGTTAATAGCCAAAGGATTAAAAGCTCACAGGGTTAATCGTTAAAAAGTTCCAATCTGCCCTATATTACAAAATAAAATCCAAGTCTGGCGTAGGCTCCTTTGACTTAGCAAGATAAGCTGAAATCCATTCTATAATGACCTTGATTTTATGCGAGTTGCCCATGGCTAAAGGGTAAGACATATAATAAGCTCCCCTGCCTTTTGAGGCATAGCGCCATGCTGTCACCAGAGCGCCTGATTGGAGCTCTGGCGCAACCAAACGCAGGGGCACCAGTGCAATACCATAGCCAAGTAGTGCCGCCGAAATAGTCGTATGAAAGGTGTCAAAGCGCGGGCCAACAAAGGTACCATCGATACGAATATCCTGCTGTCTAAAATATTCATACCAAGCGCTAGGACGTGAGCTAAGTTGTAATAACGTGCAATTATCTATATTGCCTATATCACCCATGCAGGCGGCTTTGTCTGTTAAATAATCCGGATGACAGACGGCAACATTATACTCATCAAACAACTTAATCGACTCCATGCCGCCCCAAATCCCATCGCCATATAAAAACGCCACATCAACGTTTTGATCTTCAGAAAAAAACGGCCCCGCCAGCTCTTTGATGGTTAAATTAATCAGCGGATTTGCTGCCCCAAAGCCGTTTAATGCAGGCATCAGCCAGCGCGAGCAAAAAGTTGGATGCGAGACGATTTTCAGTACTTCTGAATTATCACTGTTTGACATCAGACTAGTAGTCGCCGCCTCAATATGTTTGAGGATTTCGAGCACTTCTAAGTAGTAAGTCTTCCCAGCGGGCGTTAAAGAGATGCGATGCGGGGTGCGATAAAACAGCGACAAATTCAGCATTTCTTCAAGCTGCGCGACTTGCTTACTGATAGCGCTTTGCGTCATGTGCATCTCTTGCGCCGCATTGGTAAAGCTTAAATGCCGCGCCGCTGTCTCAAAGCATTGTAGCGCTGTGGTCGAAGGATACCTTCTAAAAGCAAGTGGGGTTTTATTATCGGGATTCATAATGTACTTTTTCTTTTAGTTACTTATAAATTATTTTAAAGAATATATGATACACAGATTGACAAACCTTTACCTTTATTCACCTGAATTTTTTAAGTTTCTTTATTATATTTAGGCATACTGTCAGTTTAATTATTAGGTTTTTCAATAATCAAGCATAGACGAATAAACCGCTAATCTGGCTAAATCTTATTATAAGCGTACAATCAAAAACAATAACAAGGATATAAAAATGAAAACATCAGTCACGCCTAAAAAGCTTCAAAACAAACTATGGATAGCCTTATTAGCCAGTGTGATTGGGCTTAGCGCTTGCAGCAACGAAAGAGAAGATGCAACGGATGTTAGTACAGAGCCTGACACTGCCGACATGACCACGACCAATGACAACGTCCAGTCTACCGATACGCAAGCTGACGAAATGGCGCCTGTAGCCACTACGACAGACAACGAAACCTCGACCACCACGGCGACCACTTCTACAGACACTACCGCCACCTCTACTGACGCGACCGAGAATGATGGAGATCAAACCTATTATTCTGGCGTAGATGGTACAGAAGATGAAGAAAAAGGCGTTGATGCTGTGGTTGTTAATGAAAACAATCCAAACCTCGATCAAACACCGGCAGAGGGCGTGCAATAACTTTGGGCTTGGCAAACCGCATCGCTATACGCAATAGATAAACCGCACAGCAACAGAGACATAAAATAAGCGAGACCATCATGGTTCTCGCTTATTTTATGTCTAATATCTTTTATCCAATCATATTAAATAGTTTAATTATCAATCTTTGCGCCTATGCTTTGGCTTAAAGGGTTTGGAGAATTGCAAAATGATAAATCCAACGACTGATAGGATAATGGCAATTTCATAGCGCCCATAGGCGACCGAGATACCAATTGCCGCTGTATTCCATAGCCCAGCGGCGGTTGCCGTGCCTTTTGCTCCATTCTCGTTTTTAAAAATAGCCCCACCACCAATAAAACCCATACCAGTTATGATGCCGTACATGATACGAGCTTCTGCGTCCGAGCCTTGATAAATATCCATACCTACCAACATAAAAGCGCACGAGGCAATCGTCACCAAAGGAAAGGTTCTGAGTCCCGCACCATTGTCTTCAAGCTCACGATTAAGGGCAATCGGTAGCGACAGTATAAAAGCAATGCCAAGCTGAAAAGCATGGTAGGTTAAAATCTTCATACTGATATCAAATGCAAACATAGCTATCGCCTAAAAGTCCGTTTAAAGGGTCATCAATCTTATTTAAAACCCAGTCTCTTCAGACTAAGCTAAAAACCGATTTCCTATCAAATATTTTATACTATATAAAGATATTACAAGAACTAATCCTAAAGCTAAATAACATTTAGTGAAGAAAGGTAAGTTTTAAATAATAGTTACGCAAATTCATCAATCCATAAATTGAATAATTACGAGCAAAGTACTGTAATAGTTTAAGTGAATAGTGGTTGTTTTTATTTTACGAGCTTTAATAAAGAAAAGGAGGCAGGCGTGACCGATAGTTGTGCAAAATTACTCGCTGATAAAGGATTGACGGTGGTCTTTATTGAAAGCGCGACCGCGGGCTACTTAGCGCATCGCTTTTCTGTCAGTCCATATTCTGGCGATGTATTAATGGGTGGCCTAGTATGTTATGACGTTTCGATAAAAAAGCAGGTATTAAAAGTACCTAGCCAATTAATTGAGGACTGTACGCCTGAGTCGTTAGAAGTGACGCGTGAGCTGGTCATCAAAGCCAAAAAAATGTTTGAGGCCGACTTACATGTTGCCTGTACGGGGCTATTAAAGCCCGGTGGCTCTGAAACCGAAGAAAAACCCGTCGGCACGTTTTTTTATTGTATCGGCTATCAAGGCGAGATTTATGATTTTCGCAGCCTGTGCCACGGCGCTCCTGAGCAAAAGCTACGCAGTATAAACAGCCTTATTTGTAAAAGTATTATTGAGGTGGTCACCAGTCATACTGCTTAATTTACAAACTTGGTCTTGAGCGCTTTCGCCCATCCTTTGGAGTGCTGACAACGCTTGCATCTATCATTTGCCACTTCGATATATTGTACATAACCGCAGTACATGCAAGCATAGGGATGACCGTTTTCTAATACGCTTGCTTTTTTAAATTCCTGCGGAAAAATAGGCAGTCCATACTGCGTTTTCTCAGGCTCAAATAACAACACGCTAAAATCGCCATCCGTCTCGAGCAACCCTACCTGAACTTGGCCTAGATGACGCACGCCTTTTTGGCGCATTTCTGAAAAGAACTCATCGTGCGACATTTTGCCCTTTTTGACATCCTCTAAGACCAATAAACCATCCTCGACAATACAAGTCGGCTTACCTTCTAAGATAAGCTCAAAAATTTTGTATCTTGTCGAGCACCAAGTAAAAAACCGATAAAGTAGCAAGACAATACTCATGATAAGCACTGCTTGAATCAGCGGCAAATCTTCTGTAAACATCGGGTCGCCTGCAATAGAACCCAGTGACAAGATAATGGTTAACTCAAAAATAGAGAGTTGGCGGATGCCGCGTTTGCCCGTAAAGCGTAATAATAAAATAATCAGGCAAAACATGATGATGGTACGTATGGCGATTTCTGCCGCAAAAGACCATGTGGTGTCATAAATAAAAATACTGAACCAATCCATGTTATTTTTCCATTATTCTTTTTTATCGTGTTATTTTTCTAAGTATGAGTATATTAAAAAAACGACTGCTCCGCTGTATAGCGCGTTTGTTATTGCTGTATAGGCTTGTAAAATTTTTGGTGGTGTGTCAGAAAGTATGCTGAGGAGATGAAAGGAGGGTGACAGCCAAAGCAAGATGATATATTTGAGGTTATGAAGACACAAATACAGATCAATTGCCCCGACTGTCACAGTCCCAGTTTTTCGATACACGGCAAAAAAAGCTATGGCAAGCAGAACTACCAGTGCAAGGACTGCAAACGTCAATTCATTGGCGACCATGCCTTAACTTATCATGGCTGTCACTCTAAAATAGAAGACATCATACGGCTAATGACGGTTAGAGGTTGCGGCGTCAGAGACATAGCCCTTATAGCCTCTATTAGTATTGGTAAAGTCCTTAGCACCATAGGCTCATCGGTCTATAAGATTACACCTAAAAAGCGCTATTATGAACGCTTAGAGATTGATGAGTTTTGGACTTACGTGTATCGCAAAAAGCGTAAAGTTTGGCTTATTTATGCTTATGACCGCGCTACCAATGAGATTGTTGCTTATGTTTGGGGCAAACGTGACCTGAAAACAGCTAAGAAGCTAAGAGCCCGTCTTAAACAACTGAAAGTCAGCTATGGTTCTATTAGCATGGATAACTGGGATAGCTTTACAACCGCATTCAAGCCTGACAAGAAACAAATCGGCAAGCAGCATACGGTAGGCATAGAAGGTAATAACTGTCGCCTTAGACACCGATTGCGACGAGCCGTTCGAAAGACCTGTTGCTTCTCAAAGAAGTTTGATAACCACTTTAAGGTGTTTGATTTGGTATTCTTCTATGTCAATTATGGCTATGTCTGATGTCAGCATACTTTTTAGAACACCACCAAATATTTAATTAAAAAAGGCTGCTAACGCTGTGATAAATATAGCGCTAACAACCTTTTGAATTGACAGTATGACTAATTTGATCTGATTAAGATTTCTTGTCTAACATCACTTAACATTGCTTAACTGGGCTTACGTGCCAACATGGTAGCAAACTGTAATTGCGCGCCGTTATGCATGGTGCCGACGTCTTCATTATATTTAATCAACTCCCAGCCCTGATACACGTCGCGTAATTGCCCTTCGTTTAGAGTAAACGGGAAATTAACGGGACATGGATAGGCTTGAGTGTTCATGGCACAAACAATCAAATTATAACCACCAGCCAGCGTATGCGCCTGTATATCGGCAATGACAGCGTCAACGCGCGCGGGATCAAGGAACATCAGGGTCACCGTACAGCTGATAAAACCATAATCGGTATCAAGGCTGGCACGATTGATATCGTACACTTCGGCTTTGAGGTTTGTAAGTCCCTCTTGTTTGACAATGTCTTGTAGCATATTGATAGCGCTAGGATTGGCATCTATCGCCGTCACATTAAACCCAAGTTGGCTAAGATACAAAGCATTGCGCCCATTTGAGCAGCCCATATCGAGCGCATCGCACGGCTCAATAATCTGGCACGCTTCTACGACTTCACTATGAGCAGGATTCAAGCCGTAGCGGCTATTGAGATCAATGGTCATGGCAACCTCTTATATGTAATTGAGAGATTTTATCATAGCACTAATGACGCTCGATGAAAGCGGCAGGAAAAACCACCACGTCATCTTTTTCTTGCCAGGGCGCAAACTTAGTCATCGCTTGCAAAAAAAGCGGGTGCTTGAGCCAGTCTTGTAGCCAGCGCTGCAAATTTGGATAAGGTAAATCGTAAAAAACCTTGCGATTCACATGCGCAAATTGACGGACAAACGGCATGATACCGATATCAGCGATGGTTATGCGCTCCCCTAGCAAATAAGGATTTTTGATTAATAACTCCTCTAGCATTTGTAAAAAAATCTCACCCCGTTGTCGATACTCTGCTTGGCTCATATCGAGATGACGGTCGGCGTATTTATAACGATCGAGCCAATATTTAAACTCATTGTCGTTTTTATCAATCAGCGCATTTGCTTGCGGCAAAGTCTGGGCAGCAAGCAACTCTTGCGCATCTTGCTGCGTAAGCGCCCAAATTATTATCTCTCTACTCTCCTCAATCACTGTGCCATTTAAAAGCTGCAGCACAGGCACCGTACCTTTGGGGCTAATCGCGAGCATTTGCGGCGGCTTATTTTTTAATGTTATCTCGCGCAGCTCGACCTGCAGCCCCGCAAACAACAACCCAAGACGGGCGCGCATGGCATAAGGACAGCGACGAAAAGAGTACAGACGAGGATAAGAGGAAATCGAAGGAGTCATAGAGAGGTTTCGCAGTTTGGTTAATCTTTATCGTTTTAAGCTTAAAAGTTATTAAGTATAGCTTGGCTTATCATAACAATGACCACACTTGCCTTCAATGGTAGCCTCGAACCTTAAGAGTTTACGCGCGACAAAAAAGCCTCGCTATCATAAAAGGATAGAGAGGCTTATGTTTAAGATAATGTTTAGTTTGACGTTTAACTTATAGGATTGTAAAGATGGTTCTTTGAAATTATAGAATAAATATCGCTTAGGCTATTACACACTTTTAGATTTTGGTAAGTCGTACTCGATTCTCTCGACTTCTTTATCTTGCAGTTCCATAATCAAGCAATAGCCTTTTATAGCGCCATCGTACGGCACGTTAGATCCACGCTCTTGATAATGCGTGCGGATACGCTCTTTAATAATACTTTTACGCGCCATTTCATCCAGTTTGGCAAATCCGCTTGGCAAATCTACCTGAGTCCAAAGTGCAGCGGCCCAACGAGACAGCCAATTGGCGTTGTCATCAAACTTAAAATCAACATTGGCTTGCAGGCGATATCGAGGTTGCGGCGCAGTACCCTGTGCTATTTCATCTTTAATCTGAGCAATATCTTCTGCAAATGGCTCATAAGGCAAATCGAGTACCGAAAATAACTTTGCTAAAAACTCATCGGCGCTAAAATATTTATCCATATAGCTGCCGTCAAGGCCAAGATGCTTATTGGACAGCACATGACGCAGGCGTTCGCAAGCAGGCATGGTATGCTTTAGTGGGTAACCCATGGTTTTGACAATATATTGCGCGCGATATTCTAACGTATCTATTTGCGCGATGACGTATTGTGTGAGAGGATGGCACGGCTGAAAACGGCGGGTAAATTTGGATGGCTGGGCAGATTGGCTCATGATGATGAAGACCTTATATTCCTATAACTCCGACGAAAAAGTATAAAATCAGGCACAAATGAGGATGTCGGAGTACAGGCTCATGCGCTTTACCAGGATTGTTTTATATCGTGCTGGAAGTTGCAAGGTTTGTACGCCGCTATCAATCGCAATCTTGATGATTTGCAATAAATGGCGAGGACAAAACTGTTAAACCCACGATAGTTTATTCAATGATGATAGCACATCAGCCCATAGAAAATAAATACGCGATCATGACTTCTTTTTAATCCGCAAATCCCCTAATCTTCACCATGATACGTCGCCTCATCCATCCAAACGATAGGATCTTCACACAGATGGACCAAGTGATACCAAATATCACTGCTACGAGCGATACGGTGATGACCGCCGTCAAAATAATCGATTTCCCAGCTATCCGGTAGATTAAACAAAGTTCGCCTAGCGACCGCCACATCCAGACTTTCATCGTCGACTTCCACCATGACTCGCATCATCTCAGTGTTTGAGGTCGGAAACGACAGTTTCATATCGGCTACGGCGGGAATACGGTCCGCTAAAACCTCACTTGGATAAATGCAAGGCGCAATCAAGAGAGCCCGCAGGTTATATTTATGGGCAAAATGATTGGCAAACCAAGCGCCAAGCGAATGCCCTGCCAGCACCACGCGTGGATACTCTTGCATTTTTTCTTGAATTAAAGCATCGTAAATCTCAAAAATTTCTGCAAAATTTTCGCGGTAATTGACCGTTTGACAATATTTCGGCTCGCGCTTGATACACGTGTATTTACTGGTCTCGCAACTTGAATCGAGACCATGGAAAAACAGTAAAAACGTGTTGTTATTTTCGATAGGAAACATCATAGCTCTCTCCTTTTTTCATTATTTTTTAGTATTATTTTTATTAATTTGGTCTTTTATCAGCGATTTTTGATTGGCAATTTGCGCTTGGTATAAACTCAAAATCTCCTCACAAGCCTGCATTGAAGTATTTTTCGCAAAGCCTTTACCAAACCAAAAATCATAAACCGCTTGGATAATGGATTTTACCGCCTCAGCATCTTTTGGTTTTTGCGCTGTTAATTTACACGCAATATCTTTTGCTTGAATATCGGACTCATTGTAGGGCGCACTCCAGCCTACATAATAGCGATAGAGCACATCATTAATAGCCAAGATAAATATAGCGTCAGCCACGCCATACTGTTCAATAAATTGCTCTAACATCGAACAGCGCTCGTCATAGAGTAAAGGCTCTATCGGCATCTCATTGCGCTCAGTCACATACTCACTGCTCACTACGTGCGAGGGCTTACTAAAGTCCTCCCACAGCAATGGATAAGATCCACCAATTCCGCCCTTCTCTACTACGTTAAAACGCCAAATACCGTAATGCGTATCAATGCCTTTGGTATCAATGCCCTTATAAGGCACATCGATAAACCACTGCATCAGCGCATCGCTATCATAAATGATATGCGTACTGCCAATACGCACCGCTTGCTTGGGTAAAACGTCTGTATATAAACAGTCGATATCATCGCTATAAAGCTTTGCCTTTTTTACGTTTTCAGCACTGATATCACCGAGCTTAGCCCTTGCGTCACCTATGTTTCGGCACAGCCGAAACGGCGCGACAAAACTCAAGGTATCATCGGTATTATTGACAAAATATACATCGTCTTCATAATTGTTTATCGAAACCGTCTCAAGATAAAATAATGGGCTTTTACGTACCCGCCCTTTCTCATCACTCGCCCGTGCCGTTATTCCAGACAGCTTTGCGCCATGCGACCACTGCATATTGTCTATCCGTTTTTGCTCAAATTGATAGGTTAACTTTGTCATCGTTTTATCCTTATTATTTTGGCTTCCAGTTTTGATTTTTGATTGCTTATCGCATTATTTTCTATATTTTTATTTCGTATTTTTCTTTGGATTCTTTTAAGCGCAATTTTAAGCCAGCCGAGTCTGTTCGCCATTTGCTTAAATGACGTTATTGGCTATAAAATTAGTGAAGTTAATTGGTTTTAGAATGTACGATTGGGTGTTTTTTATAATTGTTTAGCCGTAGTTTCTCATTATCGTCGCACTATTTTTTAGCGTTATAAATTTTAAAAAACTAGGGCGTGTTGAACATTGGATATAAATTTCTGGCAAAAAAAATAGCGAACGGTTAATCTTTAAGTTCTCACACAAAAAAGATATCGTTCGCTATGCCTCGCACTATGCTCAAAGATGAACACTGGACAAGACTGAAACCTATATTACTAGAACTTAATATCTATGACAAAGGAAATCTTAGACAAACGGTTGAAGGCGTGCTTTATCGCATGCGTGTTGGCTGTCCTTGGCGCGACTTACCCGAGTATTTTGGCAAGCCCAATACCATCTATAAAGCTTACCAGCGCTGGTTTCGTAGTAATAAGCTGATTACGCTGTTTGCTTTATTAATCAAAGACGCAGATCTTGAGTGGGTCTTCATTGATGGTACTCATATCAAGGCGCATCAACACAGCAGTGGTGGCAATGAGAACCTACAATCCATTAGTAAAAGTGTGGCAGGACGCGCGACCAAGATTCACTTGGCAGTAGATGCGCATGGCAATCCGATTACCTTTATCTTGTCAGATGGCACGACCCACGACGTTAAAGTCGCACCTGACTTAGTAGACAAAGTTAATTTGAGCAACACAGAGGTTTTATGTGCCGATAAAGGCTATGATTCTGATGCACTACGAGTGCATATTGAACAAGCAGGGACACGGGATAACATCCCTCGAAAACGAAACACTCAGTCTTCTAACGACCATATGGACTGGGACTTGTATAAAGCACGACATTTAGTAGAAAATGCTTTCGCCAAACTAAAACAGTATAGGGCCGTTGCCACCAGATTTGATAAGCTCAAGCAGAGTTATGAAAATACAGTCGCTCTTGCTTGTGCTTATATCTGGCTCAAATTATGAATGTTCAACACGCCCTAACATTAACAGGCGTTTTTCTGTTCAGTTATTTTGCTTATTAATCAATATTTTTTTGGGGGGGGGTTAGGTTTGGATTTGTGCAGGCGTGATTGTTTAGGATTAAACGAAAATAACATTATTCAAAATGTTTGCTAAAGACAACTCAGTTAAAAAGTGAAGCGTTGCGCCCCGAGGGTTAACTGTTTGTCCTGTTATTTTTGCCTGGCTCAATAACTATAATATAAAACCTTATGAAAATAAAGCGGCTAAAAAAACTGTGCGACAACTGCTGTCGCCCAATCACTCATTACTAAATTTATCACTAAATTCATTATTAAGCTTATTATTTATTGAGCTAATTTATATAAAAAATCCCATAAGCTGTATGCAACTTATAGGATTATGTTTTGCCAAATGATTAATCACATCTCTAACATCTAGCAAGTTATAGTAGAATTACTTTAAAATCGATACAGTGCGACTGGGATGAATTTTTCGTAGCCTCTGTGATAACAGCAAGCAAGGAAAATTTATACCAGTCGCACACAGCTATAATTTCTCGCTTTTATTTTGAACTAACTATATATACTAGCCTTTGATGAATGATTTTATAAATGAATTAACGCTCTAAATGCAGATACTGCATATGACATTCGTACTGATGCAAGATATCGACCAGCACTTGCTCTTTGGTATAGCCAACCAAATCATACTCTTGCGAGCCATCACTTAAAAACACCTCAGCACGGTAATAAAACTCGGCCTGCTTACTGGAAGTATTGAGGGTAAAGTTTGGTCGCTCAGCTTTGATGAGATTGACTTCATAAATAAAGTCATCTTCATCACCATGCCCGACGCGCAGTTTTACCCCATCTATCTGACCGTCATCTTCGTCGGTTGCGGCATCGATATTTTTACCAATGCTGGCCAAATTTCGGATATCCAATGAGGTTTTAAGACCGCCTGCTTTTAGCTCGTTTTCGACCTCAATCATGGCAGGTTTAACGACCGTCTGTAAAAAGCGTTCGACTTGCTTGTGACTGGGGAAGCTGACGATACGCTGCAAGCGCGCTTTCCAGCCTTTACCGCTATCGAGCACGTTTGCCGTGCCAACCGTACTGGCTTTGCGCTTATTACCCTCTTCTTTTAGTGATTTCCACATAGCCATCATGTAAAGCAGCAAAATAAGCGAGAACGGCAGACCAGCAATGACGGAAACCGATTGTAGCGAGGCAAAACCACCCGCAAACAATAAGCCTAAAGTAATCAAACCTGTGGCTGCCGCCCAAAACAGGCGTAACCAAACAGGCGCGTCAGTATCATTGGTCATGCCTTTTGAGCTTAGATTTGCAAGCACTAAAGCGCCTGAGTCCGCTGAGGTCACAAAAAATATCAGACCAATAAACACGCCTGCCAATGAAAAAATATCACTGTAAGGGAAGTATTCAAACAAGGCAAACATACCCATCGCGGCGTCATTGACGGCGATTTCACCGAGCTCAGTTGCACCATTGGCGACCAAATCTATCGCTGAATTACCAAAGATGGAAAACCACGCAAAAATAAAACCAAGCGGGATAAACATCACGCCAAAGACAAACTCTCGCAAAGTGCGACCGCGGCTAATACGCGCGATAAACAAACCGACAAAGGGTGCCCAAGCGACCCACCATGCCCAGAAAAATATCGTCCAACCTGACTTCCAATCAGCACCAGCCGTACCATCATAAGCATAGACATCAAAGGTTTTAAAAATAATCGTTTGGAAATATTGCCCAATATTTTGGGTAAAGGTATTGAGCAAATAAACCGTATTACCTAGCACCAATATGGCCAATAGTAGCAATATCGATGACAACATATTAAATTCGGATAAACGGCGTACGCCTTTTTCAACGCCCGTCATCGCAGAAATAGCGGCAGCAACAACCACGCCTAAGATAATCAGGCTCTGCACCATTTTGCTCGATTCGATACCGAAAACATGTGTCAAGCCGGCATTGGCCTGCAATACCCCAATACCTAAGCTGGTGGCGATACCCATCAAGGTACAGACGACGCCAAAGGTATCAATACCATCACCAAGCCAGCCTTTGATTAAGCGCTCACCAAATATCGGTGTCAGCGGTGAACGTAGCGCAAGTGGCATATTTTTACGATACGCAAAGTACGCCAATGCCATACCAATGAGCGCATAAATACCCCAACCATGAAGACCCCAGTGTAAAAAGGTTTGCGACAGCGCTTCACGCATCGCTTCAGCACTGGCAGGCTCTAAGCCCGTATGCGGTGTGAGATAATGCATCAACGGCTCAGAGGCACCAAAGAATAATAAATCAATCCCGATACCCGCGGAGAATAGCATCGCCGCCCACGCTAAAAAAGGAAACTGAGCTTTTTCGTGATCTTGTCCCAGCTTGATATCGCCGTATTTAGAAAAACCAACAAACAAAGCGAAAATACTATAAGCGGCAACCACCAGCATGTAATACCAGCCAAAACTCTCTGATACCCATGCCATACTGGCGCTTAATAATGCCTCACTATAATCTGGCAAGGAAATCGTCCAGATAATCAATAAAATAGAAATAATAGCTGAACCTAAAAAAACCGTCTTATTTAGAGTCAGGGGTTTCGTCGCATCTTCTGATGGCGAGCTGTACATAAAAGACCTCAATCGGTAAATGAAACAGGGTCTGATATTGCTTTGTCCGTCATAGTCTTATGAAACTTAAACTCATAAGGTATTTATCACCGCATGACGCACAAAGCAGTACCAATTAATAAAAACTGAAAGATAAACGATTAGAAAAACAGCGACGCAAATGCTAAGTAAATTTAACCTCAACGGTTTTCATCTCTATAAACATATGCGCTGATAAAAAAGACCTTTACTACGAAAGGCCTTTTGATAGAAATGGACTTATATTATTTATTGTTTATTAGTTCGCGCAGTTGCCTAAATACTCGTTTAGGCATTCATTTAAAAAGGCGTTTAAACGACAGAGTTATAAACGCGCATCGGCTCGGCTCTGAGCGGTGCACCATTGGCGACATAATAATCTGCTGTTGAACGTGGCAACTGCACACCGCGCATCTTATCGACGATTTTTTCAGCAAGCATAATGGTGGTTGCGTTCAAATTACCACTGATGATATTTGGCATAATCGACGCATCGACCACGCGCAAGCCATCGATACCGTGTACTAGCCCTTCACCATTGACTACCGAATCATTACCCTCACCCATCGCACAAGTACATGATGGGTGGTAAGCCGTCTCGCTATGGTTGCGGACATACTCATCCAACTGCGCATCGGTCACCAGATCATCAGTTGGCGCAATGGCGCGGCCGCGATACGGGTCAAGCGCTGGTTGATGCATAATCTCACGAGTGATACGCATCGCCGCGCGAAACTCTTGCCAGTCCTGCTCATGCGACATATAGTTAAATAAAATGCTTGGATGCGCGCTTGGATCTTTTGAAGTTAGCTTGACACGCCCACGACTTGGCGAGCGCAATGAACCCACATGCGCTTGGAAGCTATGCGATTTTACCGCGCTGCGGCCGTCATAACGCACCGCTAACGGTAAGAAATGATACTGAATATTAGGATGGGTGAATTTCTCATCGGTACGGATAAAACCGCCACCTTCAAACTGATTTGACGCGCCAAGGCCTGTACCCATAAATAACCATTCCGCTCCAATCGCCGGCTTATTCCACCATTTATTGGCAGGCGCAATTGAGACTGGTAGCTTACATTCGTACTGCATATACAGCTCTAGATGGTCTTGTAGGTTATTACCGACGCCCGGTAAATCTAGAATTTCAGTCACGCCCACATCTTTAAGCCATTGACCAGGACCAATCCCTGAACGTTGCAAAAACTGCGGCGAGGCAATCGCACCCGATGAGACGATCACTTCACGAGACGCATAGAATTTTTTGATTTGACCTTGATGGGCGACTTTGACACCGACCGCACGCTTACCATCAAAGAGAATCACATCAGTCAATGCACCCGTTAAAATAGTGATGTTACTGCGCGGTTTGGCGCGGTCAAGATAACCACGCGCGGTGGAAGCACGGCGACCATTTGGCGTGACAAAACGATCCATTGGCCCAAAGCCTTCTTGCTGATAGCCGTTTAGATCCTCTGTACGCGGATAGCCAGCTTGCACGCCCGCTTCAATCATCGCTTCAAACAGCGGATTGACGCCTGGTTTTGAAGTAGTCATTTCAACTGGACCACCGACGCCATGATAGTCATTTTCGCCTGCATCGCAGTTTTCTGACTTTTTAAAGTAGGGTAAGCAGTCGAGATACGTCCAGTCCTCTAAGCCATTGATTTTCGCCCAATGGTCAAAATCGAGCGCGTTACCACGGATATAGCACATCCCATTAATGAGTGACGAGCCGCCAAGCCCTTTACCGCGGCCACAGTCCATAACGCGGTTGTTCATATAGGGCTCAGGGTCGGTTTTGTAGCCCCAGTTATACGTGGTGCCTTGTAGCGGCATCGCGAGCGCCGCTGGCATCTGCGTGCGAAAGTCTAAGCGATGGTCCGGACGACCCGCCTCTAATAGCAACACCTTAATGTTGGCATCTTCGGTCAAGCGCGTGGCTAGCACGTTGCCTGCTGAGCCTGCGCCGACGATGATGTAGTCATATTCAGGTGTGGTTGATGTCATAAAACGCTCCATAAAATTAAAAATATCCATCATTTCATAGCAGTGAAGCGGCGCGAAAAGGACAAATGAGTCCTCACGCCTTAACCTTACTGTTTAAAAATTCTTACCGTACAATTGCTTAAAATACCGATTCAAACTTGCTAAGCTCTACTTGGATAGATTTGGTCTGCGTATAATGCTCAAGGGCTTCGATGCCATTTTCGCGGCCAATACCAGAATGCTTATAACCGCCTACTGGCATTTGCGCAGGCGACTCGCCCCAGGTATTTAACCAGCAAATACCAGCCTGTATCTGCGCAATTACGCGATGCGCGCGGGTCAAATCAGCGGTTACCACTCCTGCCGCCAAACCGTACTCGATATCATTGGCACGGCGAATCACTTCTTCCTCAAGCTCATAAGTCAATATCGACATGACTGGACCAAATATTTCCTCACGAACGATGGTCATATCATCGCTGCAATCGGTAAATACTGTCGGTGCAACGAATGCGCCATTGGCAAGCTCGCCTGCCGTGATACGTTCGCCGCCCGCCAATAAACGCGCACCGCCCGCTTTACCTTGCTCGATATAACCAAGCACACGCTCCATATGCGGAAAGCTAACCAATGGCCCCATATTGATGCTCTCGTCCAGCGGATTGCCGAGCTTGATACGCTTAACACGCGTCAAGATGGCCTGTTCAAACTTGGCTTGTAAGGTTTTGGGGATAAAGACGCGCGTGCCATTGGTACAGACCTGACCTGTACTATAAAAGTTCGCCATCATCGCAATGTCAGCAGCGGTATCGATATCGGCATCGTCGAAAATGATCAATGGTGATTTACCACCAAGCTCTAGGGTCACGTCTTTAAGCGACGATGATGCGGCGCTTGCCATGACTTTTTTACCCGTTGGTACGCCGCCTGTGAATGAGACTTTGGCGATATCAGGATGCTGGGTTAATGCTTCGCCGACTTTATAATCGCCTTGCACGACGTTAAAGACGCCATCTGGCAAGCCTGCTTCTGTCAAGATTTCTGCTAATTTTAGCGCGGTCAAAGGCGTAACTTCTGAGGGTTTAAAAATCATCGCATTACCAGCAGCCAATGCTGGCGCTGCCTTCCACATCGCAATCTGAATTGGATAGTTCCACGCACCGATACCAGCGACCACGCCGAGTGGCTCACGGCGGGTATAAACAAAACTGCTATCACGTAGCGGAATCTGACGACCCTCTAACATTGGCGCAAGCCCCGCATAATACTCAACGACATCAGCACCAGTGACGATATCGACATACTTGGTCTCAGAAAGCGCTTTACCCGTGTCTTTGGTTTCGAGCAATGCCAGCACATCATTACGCTCGCGCAATATCGCAACTGCGTTTAATAAAATCCGGCCGCGCTCAACCGCGGTCATTGCTGCCCACACTTTTTGACCTTGTTGCGCGGCTTTTACCGCCTCATCGACTTGCTCAGTCGTCGTTTGTTGAATGATAGCTAACACTTCACCTGTCGCTGGGTTGATATCTTCGAAAGTTGATAAAGAATCATCGACCGCCAAATAGCGACCATTGATATAAGCGGTCTGTGTTTGTGTTAAGTCGATAATATCTGTTAAGTTATTTATGTTTGTCTGAGTAGCTGTCATAAGTTTTCCTTAGGGCGACGAGTTCGCTTTATAAAAAAGCTTTTTTATAAAGTCTTAAAAACAATGTCGTCATGGATTAAAGGTGAAAAATAAAAGTGGTTTGTATGCATTTTTAAGCGTCAAAGTCACGCTGCGTCATAGTTATCAAGCGTGTACGTATTGAGGCTTTGTCCGAAATATCGATACCCGAAAAGTCAGAGAGCCAAATCCCATCGGCGACCAGACGCACCATACATAGCGTTTCGGCATTGTCCGTAGCAGCGTGTTTTTTTAGCTGCTCGTTTGACCATTCAGCCCAGCGTTCGCGCAGCATCCGATCCCCTAGCATCAAGACGTACAGCGTGGCTTGGCTATTGAACTCGGCTTGACCTTTTTCGCCCAGACTGATGGTGGCATCGATATAAGCGCGGGTAAACGAGCCGTAGCTGACCGGATCTTTTGCCATCGCTTGATTGACTTCCGCCTCAAACTTAGCCATCGCGTCATAAAACACCTCTAAGATGAGCGCGTCCTTGGTGGCAAAATGATGCATCACCCCGCCTTTGGTCACGCCGACGGCATCGGCTACCGATTGGAAGGTCACTTTAGACAAGCCCTGCTCCAAAGTGATGCGCGCTGCTTCATCAAGCAGCGCCCGCCGTATAAGCTCTGGCTGTTTTTTACGTTTGTGAGCGTTTTGAGTTTCCATTTTTATCTCGATATTAGCGCGTCAGTTTAACTAAAAATAATTTGGGCTTTAAAAGAACGTGTTCTATTATTCTTGAAAAGAAGAATATTCTCTTATAAAGAAACCGTACGGTTGGTATTTTATAGAAATAAAGCAGCAATGTGAAGGGCGAGTATGTACTGAGGAGTTACAGAACATTATTTTAATAACTTTCTATATTTTATAGCTAATTATATGTAAATGGCGTCAAATCTATTTTTCAGAAAAATAGTTCTGACGCCTTTTTTATAGTGAGGCAGTAGCCTATAAACCATTAGGTGGTGTTCTAAAAAGTATGCTGGCGATAGAAGTCAATAAGAAATCTATGCTAAGTTCTCTGATTCTATAGGGCTTTCAAGGCTTCAAAAATTGTTCAAGTTTTAATCAGCATACTTTTTGACACACCACCAACCATTAAAGTCACTATTAATAATTGCTAAAGCTACGTTTGCGTACTATTTTTCTTCTACTTTAGCGCCAATGACTTTAGACAGGTGACCAGTTTTGAGATAAACCGTAGCACCGTGCACGCCTGCTTTTATTTGCGGTAGTGCATCCACTGGCAAACGTAGCCAGCCACCGCGAGTATAGGTTTTAGCGTCATCTGCTAGTTCAGCATCTATCAGCTCGCCATCTAGCACCAGTATCTCAGCGCCGCCTTTGATTGTGTCGGTAAATATTGCGTTTATAAATACTGTGTCGGTAAATAGAGCTTCATTGGCCTTTAATCGCTGTAAGCTGACCTGTTCGCTGTCATCTGAGAATAACTGACAGACCTCACGATTGTCCTGTATTTGCCAGTTTGCTGCATCGTTCGTATCGATAGCGACATAACGTGTTTCGGCGACTGGCATTTGCCAAAGCTTGACGAAAATGACTGCGCCCTCTTTACTATAAGGCTGATGGCCAGAGTTTGGTGGATTGCGTAAGTACCAACCTGCTGGATAGTCGATATCATCTGCCGAAAAAGTCCCCGACAACACCAAAATCTCTTCGCCGCCCGGATGCATATGATGCGGAAAATAGGACTCAGGCGCATAGCGGACGATACTGGTGGCACGGGCTTTTTCTGCGCCAACGCGGTCGAGCATGACACGCTCGACGCCGTTTTGCGGTGATGGCACCCATTGATAGTGTTCGGACGCCAATGCTACACGGCGAGTAAAATCTGCATTAATCAGCATAAAATAGTTTCTCGAGATTAAATTTAATGCTGTAGATTATCCTCTGATTTACAGCGGCTGACAAACAAGACACTGTTCTTACTATTAAAAAATCGTATTTACGCGGTTCAAAGTAAGTTTGTAGCGGATAAATGCTTAACCTGAACAATCCTGCCAAGATTCTTGCTAATTATCAAAAAATTACTTTAACTGCTGCCTCTGACTTGGTATCTTGCTCTCCTTCTTTCTGTTACTACGACGTATCTTTGCCATCTTATTAAGCTAATGAGTGATTGTTAAGCCACTTTGCTGTATTAGTACCTTCTTTATTTGTGTTGAACTTTATGAAACCGACCCTTGAGGTGAGCGTAAATGCTCGCCGCACTCAGTATTTCCAAGTATTTTTAATGGGCGTTAGCGCCTTTATTATGAATACCACCGAATTTGTCCCCGTTGCCCTATTAAGCGACATCGCCCATGATTTTTCTATTACCACGGCTGAGACTGGCTGGATGTTGACGCTATATGCGTGGATTGTCGCGGCGATGTCATTGCCATTGATGCTGCTCACCAGCCGTTTTGAGCGTAAAAGCTTACTTTTGGGCTTGTTTGTGGTGTTTATTGCCAGCCACGTCTTATCCGTATTTGCGTGGAGCTTTGAGGTATTGCTGATTAGCCGCGTGGGTATTGCGCTATCACACGCGATATTTTGGTCCATCACCGCCGCGATTGCGATACGCGTAGCACCGGAAGGTAAAAAAGCACTGGCGCTTAGCGTGCTTGCAACCGGTACTTCATTGGCGATGGTGCTTGGCGTGCCTCTAGGACGCTTAGTCGGTCAATGGTTTGGCTGGCGAGCGACCTTTGGTGGTATTGGCGTGATTGCTTTTATTGTCTTTATCTTTCAAGCAAGGCTCTTACCAACGTTACCCAGTATGTTTGAAGGCTCGTTTAGAAAAATTCCAGAATTGCTTAAGAATCCGTTATTGGTCTGTTTGTATTTGCTGATTTTATTAGTCTTTACCGCTCACTATACCGCTTATTCTTATATCGAACCCTTTATGCGACAGGTTGGCGCTATAAGTGAAAACGCTGCGACTGTTGTCTTGCTATTATTTGGGGTAGCAGGGATTGCGGGCAGTGTGATTTTTAGCCGTTGGGGTGATCGTTTTAATACCAGATTGATGCTGATATCGATCATATTAATGCTGCTATCTATGCTGGTACTATTGTTTGCCGTGACTTCTATCTGGGCGCTGAGTTTCATTGCATTACTGTGGGGCGCGGCGCTGATGCTGCTGATTATCTCTATGCAAGCCAAAGTCATTGTGGTTGATGTCACTGCCCAAGACATGTTGATGTCGATGTTCTCAGGGATTATTAATTTAGGCATTGGCGCAGGTGCGCTGTTTGGTGGTTATGCGGTAACGCATATTTCCATATCAAGTGTCGGCTATGTCGGCGCGGCTATCGCTGGTGTGTCGCTGCTGTTGATGTTATTTATGATAAAGCGCTTTCCCGAATTAAGCAGAAGACTTGGTTAATTAGAAGGCTTAGATAGCTAAAAACTTGATAGTAAATAAGCATAAAAAATGCCAGCCACTTAAATGGGCTGGCATTTTGCTATTTGGTTTATTTAAAATACCGAGTAAGCCGTTTATTTAATAATCCACTTTACCGCGCAAGGCTTTTGTTTTGCCGCGCTGGGTTTTTTCATCAACGCGTTTACGTTTGGCATTTCTACTAGGTTTGGTCGGCCTGCGAGTTTTATTGACATGATTGGCTTGAATAATAAAGCTTTGCAGCCGCTCAAGCGCATCAATTCGATTACGTTCTTGGGTACGAAACTGCTGCGCTTTAATAATAAGTACGCCTTCTTTGGTGATTCGGCTGTCTTTACTGTCCAATAAGCGCTGCTTAATGACATCGCTCAAGCTTGAAGCATGAATATCAAAACGCAGATGAATCGCAGAGGACACTTTATTGACGTTTTGCCCGCCTGCCCCTTGCGCACGTATAGCGCTAATGTCTACTTCGCTGTCATTCAGGCTAATGGTATTGCTGATAAAAATCATAAAACACTTTTATAAATGATTGATAGATAAGGTTAATGATAAAGCATTCGCAGTTAACACGCTACTTGCCCGCTTAATAGCGGTCAAAACGTCATATTTCTTAACCTCTATAATCCGCAATTTGTCGGGTAAACCTTATAAATGTTATCGTTTGACGTTACTGTGTCTATCCTCTGTCTATAAAGCGTAAGCCTGCGCAGTGATTTGATTTTAAGGTGGTAGGATGACATTAAGCAGATACGATATTAAACGAACACCGTATTAAACAGACACGGTATTGTTGAACCAAAGCGTTAACAAGCCGTTTTTAGTCAAAGGAATAAGCGTTGTATGACAACCAATCATAAGAAATCTAATCATAAAAAATCTAATACCTCTTTCAAAAATCACAACCTTACCGCTGATGAAAGCATTCAAGTCAGGGGCGCGCGGGTGCATAATCTCAAAAATGTCGATGTAGATTTACCGCGTAATGCACTGGTGGTTTTTACCGGTATATCAGGCTCAGGCAAATCGTCACTGGCATTTGGTACCTTGTTTGCTGAGTCGCAACGCCGCTACCTTGATTCGGTATCGCCTTATGCGCGGCGCTTGATTGACCAAGTTGGCGAGCCTGATGTCGATTCAATAGAAGGCTTACCACCAGCCGTCGCCCTGCAACAACAACGCGGTACGCCGTCAGTACGTTCATCGGTTGGTAGCGTGACGACGATTTCAAATGGTCTACGTATGCTGTACTCGCGAGCGGGCGAATACCCTGCTGGGCAAGATATGCTGTACGCCGATGCCTTCTCGCCAAATACGCCAGAAGGTGCTTGCCCTACTTGCTCAGGTATTGGCCGCATATTTGAGGTCACAGAAGATCTGCTCGTACCTGACAAAACGAAAACCATTCGAGAACGCGCCATTGCTGCTTGGCCACCAGCGTGGCAAGGGCAAAATCTGAGCCGGATATTGACCACATTGGGCTACGATATCGATAAACCTTGGAACACCTTACCCAAAGAAACCCGCGATTGGATTTTATTTACCGATGAAACGCCAGAAGTGCCGGTTTACCCAGAATACAATCTCGAGCAAGTACGCGAGGCGATTAAAAAAGGTGAAAAACCCAATTATAAAGGCACCTATGCCAGTGCAAAAAATTTCGTTTTGCACTCTTTTGCCACCACTCAAAGTCTACGTACCAAAAAACGTGTGGCACAGTTTATGCAAATCTCAGAATGCCCAAGCTGCCATGGCAAAAAGTTAAAACAAGAATCGCTGTCGGTTAAATTTGCAGGGCTTGATATTGGCGAGTTGTCACAATTAACCTTGACTGAACTGGCGCTAAAACTTAACGACGCTGCCAATAAAAAACTCAGCGATGATATGCCCGACCGTGAAAAAGCCATCGTCGCCAAGCGTATTTCCAGCGATATTTTATCGCGTGTAGAAGCGTTAACCAGACTTGGGCTAGGTTACTTATCGCTTGAACGTACCACGCCTACCCTATCGCCCGGTGAGCTACAGCGCCTAAGACTTGGCACCCAAATTCGCTCTAAGCTATTTGGCGTGGTTTATGTACTCGATGAACCGTCCGCTGGCCTGCATCCTGCTGATACACAGGCGCTATTAGGCGCTCTAGATGAACTGGTAGCGGCGGGTAATTCATTATTCATTGTCGAGCATGATGTCAGCGTCATTCGCCACGCCGATTGGATAGTCGATGTCGGACCAAAAGCGGGCAGTCATGGCGGTGAAGTCATCTATAGCGGCCCTGTCGAAGGATTGCGAGATGTATCTATTTCTTACACAGGGCAATATCTCTTTAGTAAAAACACAGCAACTCAAAAGTTAAAAACCGAGCAACCAAGACAACCTACTCATTGGCTAAAACTTGCCAATATCGAGTGTAATAACTTACAAGGGTTAGATGTGGCATTTCCTTTAGGGGTATTAACCACAGTAACGGGGGTTTCAGGTTCGGGAAAATCGAGTTTGGTCAGTCAAGCGTTGGTTGAATTGGTCTACAATGCGCTTGGGCAAAAAACCGTGATTGAAGCGCCCACCGATGAAGCGGCTTTACTGGAGCAAGAACAAGAAACGCCAATAGGCGGAGAGATAGTCAGTGGTATGGAGCACATCAAGCGCTTAGTCACCGTTGACCAAAAAGCCATCGGGCGCACACCGCGCTCGAATCTGGCCACTTATACCGGACTGTTCGACCATGTGCGCAAATTATTTGCCGCCACCAAAGAAGCAAAAGCAAGGCACTATGATGCGGGACGTTTCTCGTTTAACGTTAAAAAAGGCCGTTGCCCAAATTGCGAAGGCGTCGGTTTTGTCAGCGTTGAGCTGCTATTTCTGCCAAGTGTTTACTCGCCTTGCCAAGTGTGCCATGGTCAGCGCTACAATGACGAAACCTTAGAAATTACTTATCAAGGTAAAAACATCGCTGAAGTACTCGATTTGACAGTCGAAGCCGCTGCTGAATTTTTTATTGATGATGCTCCAATCATGCGCGCCTTAGATGCCTTGCTAAAAGTTGGGCTTGGCTATCTACGACTTGGGCAACCAGCGACCGAGTTGTCTGGTGGCGAAGCACAGCGCATCAAGCTTGCTACCGAACTGCAGCGTACCCAGCGCGGCGATACGCTGTATGTGCTCGATGAACCAACGACTGGCCTCCATCCTTCTGATGTCGCGCTGCTGATGGCACAGTTAAACGGGCTGGTCGCAACTGGTAATACGGTGATTATGGTTGAGCACGATATGCAAGTTGCGAGCAACAGCGATTGGATTATCGATATGGGCCCGGGTGCTGGCGATGAAGGTGGGCTTATTGTCGCAGAAGGTACGCCTAAAGAGGTGGCAAAATCCAAAGAGAGTCGTACCGCACCTTTTTTATTGACTTAGTATTAATGTAGAATATAAAAATAGCTTAATAAAAACATCGGTATAAAAAAACCGCATCACTATGAAAGTCATGCGGTTTTCTATTTTTAAACATCGGTTTTTTAAACATGCATTGCTTGCTAACTAAGCCAACATACCACCATCGACGACCACGGTTGCGCCCGTCGTATAACTTGAAGCATCAGACACTAGATACAATACCGTGCCCGCCATTTCGTCTGGATCGGCGACGCGACCTAAAGGAATCGCATGTAGCGCCATTTTTAAGACTTTATCATTAGTCGTTAAAGCAGAGGCGAACTTAGTATCGGTCAACCCTGGCAGCAGCGCATTAACGCGAATATTTAATGGACCGCATTCTTTGGCAAAGGCTTTGGTCATGCTAATCACCGCCGCTTTAGTAATTGAATAGATACCTTGCTTGTCACCTGCGACCAAGCCATTGACCGAGGCCGTATTTAAAATCACCCCGCCGCCCTGCTCGCGCATCATTTTCCCCGCTGCCGTCGACATAAAGAAATAACCACGAATATTGACTTCCACAGTTTTATCAAAAGCGGCTAAATCGGTATCTAGAATATGGCCATAGTAAGGGTTTGCCGCGGCATTATTGACTAAGATATCAATTTGACCGAATTCGCTTTTGATATGCTCAAAAATCGCATCAATCTGCGCCATATCACCGACATGGCAAGCAAAGGCACTGGCTTTATGACCGTCAGCTTTGATGCTATCCGCGACCGCTTGGCATGCGTCAATTTTTCGGCTAGAGACAATCACATGCGCGCCTCTTGATGCCAAAAGACGGGCGATAGATTCGCCAATACCACGGCTAGCACCGGTAACCAAAGCAATCTTGCCTGTTAAATCAAATAAATCTTTCATCATTATTCCTTATATTTTTAAATATTTTAATAAATACTTTTGATGTTAAGCCAACATGCCGCCATCAAGGGTAAAGGCATGACCATTCATAAAGCTACTTTCATCACTCGCCAGCCATGCAATGGCGCCAGATACTTCATCGACATCTCCCAAACGGCGCATTGGACTGGCTTTTATGGTGGCTTGCTGGGCGCGCTCGTCCATTTTTGCCATGGTATTACGCACCATCGGCGTATCGATAAAGCTTGGACATACGGCGTTAAAGCGGATATTAACGCGGGCATATTCATGAGCAGCAGATTTAGTCAGCCCCATGACGCCATGTTTCGCAGCGCTATAAGCTGACAGTAGCGGCGCTGAACGTAAACCTGCGATAGACGCCACATTAATCACATGACCGCCGCCATTGGGCGCCATACAAGCAACAGCGGCGCGCATACAATGCCAGACGCCTTTTAGGTTAACGGCAATATTACGGTCAAAGTCCTCGTCACTTAGCTCATGCATCGGCGCCGGTTTATGGTCAATACCGGCATTATTTATCACCACATCAAGGCCGCTCAATGTTTCCATAGCAAAGGCAAAGAGCGCACGCACTTCATCGCCACTCGTCACATCGACTTTTTTAAAGACGATGCTATTGCCCGCGTTTTGCCCTTGCTGAGCAACGGCTGCGCCCATCTCTTCTGCCAAATCGCCAATGACGACTTTCGCACCGCGACTGGCGAGCAGTAGCGCACTGGCAGCGCCAATGCCAGACGCGCCGCCGGTGATTAAAATACGTTTACCAGTGACGTCTGATGCAATTCCATTTGTATTCAATGTCATGATTTATCCCTCTACCTTAAGTACCAGTTTGCCGAAATTTTCACCTTTAAAGAGCATCATCAAGGTATCTGGGAACGTCTCGATACCTTTGACGATATGGTCTTTTACTTTAATGTCGCCTGACCCAATCCAGCCAGCGATATCTTTCATCGCCGTCGGATACTCTTTGATATTATCAAAGACCACGATGCCTTCCATACGCGCACGGTTGACCAACAGTGACAGATAGTTCGATGGTCCTTTGACCTCTGTGGTGGCGTTATATTGGCTAATCGCACCGCAAATCACAATACGCGCATGCAAATTAATTTGCGTCAGCACGTCATTTAAAATATCGCCGCCGACGTTGTCAAAGAAGACATCGACGCCGTTTGGACAGGCCTGCTTTAAGCCTTTTTTCACATTTTCGTTTTTATAGTCGATTGCCGCATCAAAACCCAGCTCATCGACTAAAAATTTACATTTCTCAGGACCGCCTGCGATACCGACGACGCGGCATCCTTTGAGTTTGGCAATTTGTCCAACCAAGCTACCAACCGCGCCCGCCGCGCCAGAGATGACGACGGTTTCACCTGCTGTTGGTGCGCCGGTTTTTAATAAGCCAAAATAGCCCGTCATACCCGGCATACCGAGCACGCCTAAGTAATAAGACAATGGCGCAAGGTTTGGATCGATTTTATGTAGCCCTGTGCCATCGCTGACTGCATACGACTGCACGCCATTGTGACCTACGACATAGTCACCGACGGCGAACTTTTCATGTTTACTGTCGATGACTTTACCCACCGTTCCTGCACGCATTACCTCGCCAATCTGTACGGGCGGTATATAAGACTTGGCATCGTTCAGCCAACCACGCATCGCCGGATCTATCGAAATATACTCAATTTTTATTAGCAGCTCACCATCTGCGATAGTCGGTAGTTCTGTCTCGGTATATTCCCACGTATCGGCACTTGGTGCGCCAATTGGTCTTGCTTTTAAGCGCCACTGCTTATTAATCTGTTTGTTATCAGCTGTCATCATTTATTCCTTTAACGTTGTATTTATTATTCATACCAAACATGATGCAAAATCGATTAAAACCACTCTGCTTGCATATCGGTACATACTGCATTGTCATTATTTAACAGCTCGATATCGCGATTGATTAGTGGCAACTCCCAGTCGATAAAGTATTTGGCCGCCTGGATTTTGCCGTGATAAAAGTTTTGCTTTTCAGCGTCTGAGGTATCACTGTTGTTAATTGCGCTTAATAATTGTTCCGCTTTACTTGCTTGGCGAATCCAAATCCAGCTGACTACGATAGAGGCAAAGATATTCATCAAGGCTTGCGCGTTCCCCGTCAACGTGATGGCTTTTTCAGTCTGTAAAACCTTGCTTAAATGCACGAGCACTTCATGTAAATGACCCATATAAGGCATCAATTTACCGGCAAGTTTGGCGGTTTCGGGTGTGCGGATATTCTCTAAATCTTGGGTGATTTCACGTTTTAGAATTTGGATGCCAAGCCCTTTATTTTGCCATAACTTACGGAATGATAAATCTAACGCTTGCACACCATTTGTGCCTTCATGAATGGGATTGAGACGGTTATCACGCCAAAACTGCTCGGCTTGATATTCACGTGTATAGCCTGCGCCGCCCAATACTTGAATGCCTAGATCATTGGCTTTTGGCCCATACTCTGACGGCCATGCTTTGAGTACTGGCGTTAATAAATCCAATAATTCTGATAGCTCGTTTTTTAGCGTATCATCTTCACAGGTATTGATACGGTCAATGAGATTTGAGCCATATAGACAGAGTGAAATACCGCCCTCGCTATAGGCTTTTTGCGCAAGGAGCATACGTTTGACATCACCATGCTGAATGATTGCCGTTGCCGCATCTTCGGGCTTATTATTAGGCGCAATTCTACCTTGCGTTCTATCTTTGGCATAATCGAGCGAATATTGATAACCGCGATAGCCAATCATCGCTGCACCAAAACCAACCGCAATACGCGCTTCGTTCATCATTTTAAACATATAGCGCAGACCAAAATGCTCTTCACCGATCAAATAGCCGTGACATTCACCTGCATCACCAAAGCTTAGTGCCGTAGACGTAGCACCGCGATAGCCAAGCTTATGAATAAGACCTGTTAAATGCACGTCATTACGCTCGCCAACTGATAAGTCATCATTGAGTCGATACTTGGGTACCGCAAATAAAGAGATGCCTTTGACGCCAGCAGGACCGCCCGGTACTTTAGCTAGTACCAAATGCACAATATTGTCAGACAGTTCGTGATCGCCCGCTGAGATATAAATCTTGCTGCCTTTGATACGGTATGATCCGTCTTCTTGTTTCACGGCGGTAGTTTTGATATCGGCAAGCGATGAGCCAGCATGTGGCTCAGTCAATGCCATGGTGCCGGTAAATTCACCGGTTAACATACGCGGCATAAAGGCATTTTTAATCTCATCACTGGCGAAATGTGAGATAACATTAATCGCCGCCGTGGTTAAAAATGGATAAGCGGTGGTTGATGGATTGGCCGCCATAAAATAGCCTGCCACTGCGGTCATCACGGTTTCAGGTAACTGCATGCCGCCGTCATCAAAGCTATAACGACCCGCGATAAAGCCCGACTCGCGAAAGGCGTCAAAAGCGACTTTGACATCGTCTATCATGCTGACTTTTTTGCCATCAAACTGCGGCTCGTTCTTATCGGCCACATGGTTGTGCGGCAAAAACAAATCAGTGGCAACTTTATTAGCGGTGTCGAGTACGGCGTCGAAGGTTTCGCGGCTGTGCTCTGCAAATTTTGGATGCTCGGTTAAATTTTCTGCGTTCAGTACATCATATAATTGGAACGGTAATTCAAAGTCATTGATCAGTGTATCTGCGGCCATAGTCATTTCCCTATTATGATAATGATAAATAAGCGGTGATGAACAAGTGATGCATTGATATTAATCTAATTTAACGCCTTACCGTATTGTCATTTATGACATAATTATGGTCAAATACGACAAAACTCATGTGTTAAATTAGAAAAACCTCGTCAAGAAACGTCATTTTTAATAAGTATTTTGAAAGGAAATTACGTAGCCATGCCCTACTTCAAACCCTTTAACGTCATCATTGTCGGTTTCGATGGCGTGCTCGGCAGCGCTTTGACAGGCGCATTAGATTTATTTTCTTTTACCGGAGTGAGTTGGCAGCGGTTTTTGAATGAAGAGGTAGAACCAAGGTTTAACGTACAAATTGCCAGTCTTGGTGGCGTTGATATCAGATGTAGCAACCGCTTAATCATGCAAGCGCATAGCGATATTCAGGAAGTCACAGAGTGCGACTTACTATTAATTCCAACCATTGGCGATTCCATCGATAAAGTCTTGAGCCAAAATAACGCTCTAATTCCGCATTTGCAGCGACTGGCAAATACCAAAGCCGATATCGCTAGTAACTGTAGCGGCGCGTTCTTTTTAGCAAAAGCAGGCTTGCTCGATGGCAAAGTAGCTACCACCCATTGGGGTTATGCCAGTAAGTTTAAGGCAGATTTTCCACTGGTTGATTTGCAAGAAAACCAATTTGTCACTCAATCAAAAAGCCAGTCAAAAGAACAATCGGGCAATATATTTTGTGCGGCAGGCGGTAGCGCCTTTTATGACTTGGGATTATTGTTAATCGAGCGTTATTGCGGGCGTGAAATTTCTACCCAAGTGGCAAAAACTCAGATTATTGATAGTAAACGCGGTAATCAAAACAGCTATACTAATGTGACATTGCATAAACCGCATGCAGACCAGCTGGTTCAGCAAGTACAAGAGTTTATTGAGGAAAACTTCAAACAACCCATTCAAGTTAGCGGCTTGGCAGCGATGGTCAATATCACCCCGCGCACACTGAATAGACGCTTTCAATCCTGCGTGGCGATGCGCCCGATTGAGTATATTCAAGCAGTGCGCATTGAGCAGGCAAAGCGTTTATTAGAATTGGGCGATGTGACGATTAAATCACTCGCGGAGCAAGTTGGCTACGATGATATCTCCTCATTTACGCGGCTGTTTAAACGCGCGACTGAGCTGACCCCAAAAGAATATCAGGATAAGTTTTCGCGATTGGCGATTTAACTTGATAGTAGACTTTTTAGAAGTCATACGTGGCTGCAATAAATTTATCACAGCAACAATTTTTATATCATTCATTCGATATAAAAACGATACAGCGAGATGAAACGTTGTTTTTTGCAGCCTCTGTCGGCGTAGGCACAGCACGCAAGAAAAACAACGTTTCATTAAGCGACTTGATAGCTACGTATCTGATTTATTTGGATTCAACTATAGACCTAATTTTTATTGCCACAAGCCTTCGACAAGAATGGCATCTGCTTTAATCGTTGGATAGTCGCTAAACATCAATTGATAGCCGCCCGCAGTATTTGTGCTTATCTGACACGTCGCTCCCAGTGGAAAGCTGTGTTTTTGGGCAATATGACCAAAGCGCATGCCGCTATAAATCGGCAATCCTGTTAGCTGATGCAATTGACGAATCACGGTGGCGACATCATAACGCTTATCATAACTGTCCTCACCGCTACCCGATAACGCACCGAATACAATCGCTTGCTGACCTTTAAACACCCCTGCCAAATACAAATCATAGAGCATGCGCTCGATGCGGTAAGCTTGCTCGCCGACGTCTTCTAAAAATACGATACCATCTTTGATCCGTGGCAAATACTCACTACCTGCCAACGCCGATAACACGCTTAGATTCCCACCCCACATAGTACCGGTTAGAGTTTTTGGCTCAGAATTTGTCAAAATACTGGGTAAATTTACACTGGTTAAAGACGCATCTGCTATATTAATCGTCAAATTAGAATTGGTTAATGCTTCTACAAATTGGCGACAGCTGACTTGATCCGGTTTGGTTTTGCCAAACTCGCTATAAAGCATTGGCGCCGCAAGCGAGCTCATGCTACCTTTTGCCAGTAGCGCACACTGGATCGCCGTCACATCGCTAAAGCCCGCCAGTATCGTACCGCGCTCCTTCATAATACGCCCAAGCGTTGACCAATCCACCATTGGTAATACTCGCACTGCACCGTAGCCACCACGTACCCCAAGTAGCAGTTTAGGTGCTTTTATCGCACCCGTAGCGATGTTTTGCAAGTCACTGGCACGCTGCGAATCCGTACCCGCAAAGCGCAAATACTGCCGTTTGGTAATTGCCGGATTATCCACTTTAAAACCCGCGCAGGCTAAACGCTCTAACGCCAACTCATTACGTTCGTCACTACCACCGACATTAGAGCTAGCAAAAAGCCGCGTTTCAATCGTTGGGACGATACATCTTGCTGGCGCTGGTTGTGCCTCACCTTTAAAAGACAAATGCTCATCTGAAAACGCTGTTGGTAAATCATCCTTGGTAAGCTGCGTACCGCTATCTTGCTCAATAGCATTTGTAGCCAACGCCCGAGTGATATTTTGCGTCGCTAGAAGCCCTGCTCCGGCACCAATACCAACGTGACGTAAAAACTGGCGACGATTTAACTTGGATGATATCTTAGTCATGATGCTACCTTTTTTACCGTTTAATTGCTGCTTACCCTAGCAACCATTATTGAAACAAAGCGCGTATTATAACGCAGGTTGGGATACTATTTAGTACTCGAGCAGTATAGAACGCTTAAGTCAGGAGCATTTGGCATTTTAATAGACAACAAAACGATACAGAGTTACTTGCCGTCTTATTTGGCTACAGACCCGACTCTTGCTATAGTAAAACGCGTTGAACAACAAACAATAATGATAGATATAAAAGGATTATAAAGATGGCTGAGCAAGAAAGTGCAAAAGAGAAAGACAATAAAAGTCTGATCGATAGTATTAAAATCATCTTAGGTAAAGAAGATAAGCTGAAGGATCAACTCGAAAAAGAAAAAGGTCTTGAGAGTTATGCCAAGGACTTGCTCCTGCTGATGAGCTTAGTCAAGGACTACTATAAAGGCAACTATCGCAATATCCCTTATAAAACCATTTCAGCAGCCGTCGTTGGCCTGCTTTACGTGATCAACCCTATCGATATCATTCCTGACTTTATCCCCTTTATCGGTCATATCGATGACGTCTTGGTGCTCAGATTTTGTCTGAAACTTATAGAAAAAGATTTGGCAAAATACAAAAGCTGGAAAAATGAGCAAACAGCGTCGAAAGACGCAACTTCAAAGCATAGCGATAAAAAGTTAGAGGATAAAAGTAAACGCTTAAAGAAAACAGATAAATAATCTGGTAAGCAATCCCATAAAAAACACGGTCAATGACGCATGCAATGACCGTGTTTTTTATAGACCTAAAATAGAAAATTTTGGCGTAATGGACATTTTTCATGCTGGCGTAGGGTCTAACGCTATATACTGTCTATATTTGCAAGGAATCAACGCCATGAATCAAAAAACTGCCCTTTTTGTCGTGCTAAACACACTAAGAAGAACGGACGCAAGCTTGGTAAACAACAGTATCAATGTCTCACTTGCAGACGGCAGTTTTTAGGTGGCAAAAGACTCAATAACCAAACCCTTTGGACGGAATACACTCAGGGAAAACAGACCTACCAACAGCTGGCTGATAAATATCACTGTAGTCTCAAGACCATTCAAAGACGCTTAGATAAAGTCAGTACCCAGTATCAGATTAAGCGACCAAAGACTGCTAATATCATCATGGACACCACTTACTTTGGTCGCAAGTTTGGTTTAATGGTCTTTATGGACAATACCACTAGAACCGTACTTTATTACGCGATAGTGAGTCATGAAACCAACAGTGCCTACAAGCAAGGTGTTGATCATCTAGTATCGTTAGGCGTTGATGTACAAAGCATCACCTGTGATGGTAGACGAGGACTGCGGACGTTATTCACCCACACCCCTTGCCAGATGTGCCATTTTCATCAGGTGCAAATAGTGACCCGCTACCTCACTCGTCGCCCTAAGAACATAGCAAGTATTGAGCTTAGACGGCTCACTTTAGACTTAACACAGCTTAATAAAGCTGACTTCATAGAGCACTTAGATTATTGGTTGTTAACTCATGAAGCCTATCTCAATGAACGTAGTACCAATGACGATAACAGTAGAACGTGGTACACGCATAAGCGTCTTAGAAGTGCTTATCGTAGTCTCAGAACTAATAGTGATTGGTTATTCACTTACAAAGAGTATGGGCATTTAGATATACCAAATACCACCAATTCTCTTGAAGGATTATTCAGTGAGCTCAAGCGGAAATTACACAGTCATCATGGGCTAAATGAGCACCGTAAGTTACGGTTTATTAAAGACTTTTTAGGGTCAAAGTCTCTCAAATAGCATGAATTTTGTCCATTAGCGACTACCTTCTACTTTTTAGCATGAATTTTGTCCATTACACCAAAATTTTAAATGTATTTAAGCACTCAGCTTTTTAATTTTTTATTAATCAGGCACATCATAGCTTGGCTTTTCCGGGTTTAGACCAAACGAGTAGACAAAGGTGCCTATAAGGCTATTAATGATAATAAATGGCAAATCAATAGCGACATGGCCGAGTAAATAGCGGCCGATGAGCCACGACACAATCAGCATAATTATGAAAAATGCACCGAGATATCCTAAGATAGTTGGATGTTTGAGATGATAAGGCTGCTCAGGTTTTGGCTGTTTATCGAGAATATAGGTTCTTACTGCCCAACCGGCCGCGTAACAAAATCCACCCAACACCACATAACTAAAAAAATTCATATTGCCCGACTCTGATTAGAGGGTTGTTTATCATAAATACTGATTTATAAGGACTTTTTAAATACTGTCATTTCAAGCTTTGTCGTTTAAAGCATTGTCATTTCAAATACTGTCATTGACGTTATCAATCACAATATTGGCGTGAGGATTGGCTAAAATATCGGTATTAACGTCATCACATTCGACGCGATAAATGGTATTGGCACCGCGATAAATGTAAGACAAGTACTCACTATCTAGTAGCGGATCGATATTGGCATAAACAGGCTTCACATGCGCCAACACCAGCACTCTATCTGGACGACCAATCACCGCATCGACATTATCAGGGTCGATAGAAAAATACGTCGGGATATCACTTTTTGCAAGCACCTCTAACGGTTCAGCGTCATCCCAAACGCGCTTAGCGCTGGCCGGCTCTTTCATTTGCATGACCCAACCGCCGCCCTGTTGGCTAACTTTTATTTGCGCCGGCTCATCATGACTGACTGTGTAGCAGCCTGCAAATATGGATAAATCCGCTGGCGCCTCAACCTTCTTCGCATCAGCTGGCGTATTACTGTCATTACAGGCACTCAAAAACAGCGCGCTACTTGCCATTAGAGCGACCATTAAGGGCGTTAATTCTTTATTCAAAACATTCGAGCTTACGGACATCATCGATTTATCCTGCATTGGTACATAAAAGCTTATATTGTGCTTATTGTGCTAAGGCATGTCCGCACAATCACAGCTATTTTAACAGAAAACGGCAGCGTTACCGCTATGATATGTGCTTTTGCCCTTTTATGCTTTTTATTCCTAGCAGTCACTGATAGATAAGCGACAATAAACAAGCAAGATTTGCTATACTCAACCCTAAAATAGGCGGCGCTAGCTTGCGTAAAGATAACGCTAGAAACCCTCTTTGCTCGATGTTTATTACTTATTAGGCTCATACTTTTTTATGTCAGAAAATTCTATTTCAGCGCGTTCATTTAATACGAGCAATCCGCTTGCTGCCAAAGCAAATACGACGGTTGCCTATACCGACGGCGCTTGTAAAGGCAATCCAGGTGCTGGCGGCTGGGGCGCGCACTTAATATTTAGCGATGGGCAGACGCAGGATTTGTATGGCGGTGAACAAGTAACCACCAATAATCGCATGGAGCTGATGGGTGCGATACAAGCATTGACCCATAGTCCGCGTGAGCAAATCCTTGAGATTTGGACAGACTCAAGCTATGTGAAAAAGGGTATCACCGAATGGATTGAAGGCTGGAAAAAACGCGGCTGGAAAACGGCCAGCAAAAAACCGGTGGCCAATCAAGACCTTTGGCAGCAATTAGACGCGCTTTGCCAGCAGCGCGATGTTGCTTGGCACTGGGTGAAAGGTCACGCTGGACACGCGGGTAATGAAAAAGCGGATGAGCTAGCAAACTTGGGCGTGACATCTAGCAGTGAAGATTTGAAAACGACTAGCTTGCAAGATGCGGCTAAAAAAAAAGACCGACTGATGGCTGATAATAAACAGAGTCTGAGCGATGATTGGTTAAAGTTTGATCCATTAGGCTTTGATATGATGGATGACGAAATTGAGGCAGAATTTGAGAGCGATGCAACTGAAAGCAACCTATTAGAAGACGATAATAAGGACGATGAGATCATCAGCAATGATATTTTAGTCGAAGAAAATCGTTATCAATATGAAAACCAACCTCAGTATAATGCTAGTGAACCCATGAGAAATACTGTTATGTCAGATATAGATACGAATATGGATACGGAAGTAGACGCCAACTTAGAAAACCAGTCAGGAAACAACCTAGAAACTGACGTGCCAACATTCGATGGTGACACCAGCCGAGCCAATCCGCATTTTATACCCCTGCTACCCAAACCTATCCACCGTTATGAATCTGACCGCCAGCTCATTATGGATACGGAGACCACAGGTCTTGACCCTATGAAGGGCGACCGCATTATTGAGGTCGGTATTGTAGAGTTAGTCGGACGTAAATTTACCGGCGAGAAACTGCACGTCTATATCAACCCGCAGCGCGGTATGGATGAGGAAGTGATTCGTATTCACGGAATCTCTGAGGCGTTTTTAACCGATAAACCGACCTTTGATCAAGTGGCTCAGGCGCTGTATGACTTTATGGATGGTGCCGAAATCATCGCTCATAACGCCAGCTTTGATATGAACTTCTTAAATATGGAGTTTGCCAAAGTTGGCATGCACGACTTTGCTGAGCGCGTACGGGTGACTGACTCGCTGATGATGGCAAAACAGCAATATCCGGGGCAAAAAAACACCCTAGATGCCCTTGTTCGCCGCCTAGATGTCGGTAAGCAAGACCGTACTTTCCACGGCGCGTTACTTGACTCGGAGATTTTGGCGGAAGTTTATCTGGCGATGACTGGCGGGCAAGTCACGCTGGCGATTGAGGAAGATACCCAAGCCGATGGCGGACATACTGCCCATGCAAACTTTGCCGATTTGGCGGCTTTATTGCTCGAGTCAAGCAGTAACGAGAGCGCCAATCAAAGCTGGTATGCGTCGCTTGCGGACGATTATCCTGCGCTTAAAGATAAAGTGTAATCCGTGAAGCATAAGTCATTAAAACGGTTTTTTATATGGACATAACGCCTTATACTGACCGTTAAGTAAGTAAATCTTGATTATTATGCCGATAGGCGTTAAAACCTTATTTATAGACATTTTCAAATGCTCATCTAAACCTTTGCTATTTTCATCAGTACGTCATGGAAAAAAACAACTATGAATCCTTCTACACAAATGAAATTAACCGCCCCGACCTTGAGTGTGACTGATTTTAACCTACCATCGCTGCATTTATTGCACGATGAAATTAAGGTTATTTTAAAAGATACTGAAATTCATTTGGGCGAATTTAATGATGATGATAGCCAAGCGCCTTTATTATTAGACTCCATTATTGCCCTAAAACAGCTGTCTTGTATTTTTCAGCTGATATCTTCGGTCGGGGCAGAAGTGCTCAGTAACGCCATCGTCAATGGCTTGCAAAAACTTTATGACAGCCGTGATAATAATGATAATGCTTTGATTATGGATTTATCAGAAGCCATTATGACGCTTGATCGTTATATTGAATTTATTTTGCTGACCGAATCGGTAGAGCCGACTTTACTCCTGCCTATCATCAATAAACTCAATGCTCACGGTCAAGCAGCACCGATCGATGCCGATTATTTTGCCGCGTTTGGTCATAGTAGCGTCATTATTGCCAATCCTGAAAGCAACTTTCAGCCGCTTAACGAGCTCAATCTTGATAGCGAATTATTAACTTATGCTTATCGTAGTGGACTTGGCGTTGCTTTATTAAATCAAGACGGTAGGATAAGTGAGGATGAGCAGCAAAAACTCGATGCGATGTCGGCAGCGTGCGCCTTGATAGCAGCAAATACCAACAGCCTGTTTTGGCAAGCAGCCACCGCTGCCGTTACCGATATTGCCAGCATTTTGCCGCTAAGCTTAAGCCAAAAACACACGCTTATCTATTTAGAGCAGCAATTTCAAAGCTATCTGCCGGTTATGGACACGCGCTTTGCGTACTTGGTCAGCTTTGCTTGCCAGCGCGATACCAAAGAGGCACAAACGCTGCGTGAACTATATGCCGCCAATCAATTGGAAGACTCACAGCGCAAACAAATGGCGCAGTTCTTATTTGGACCCAATCGTGCTTTAACCGATACCTTAAACACCATTATTCAAGCGCAAATCAACACCATCAAAGAAAATGTCGATAGCTACGCACGCGGTGATTCTATCAACCCTGTCGATATGCAAACCTCGCAAATCACCGAGCAACTGACTGAGCTGCGTTCAGCTTTTCAGTTATTGGGTCTGGCAAATGCTGCAAACAGCCTCAATGCTGCCGCAGAAGCGGTGAAAAAATGGCGCGCGCCTAGCCCAGAAGATTTTGACCATTTATTACTTGCTTTGATGCACGCAGAAAACGCCACTATCGCCATGGCAGAGATGCATACCCCAGGGGCAATCTACTTACCTTTGAATAATCCGCATATCTCACTACATCAGCTTAATACGGCTTATGATACGCTGATACAAGAAAGTCGTACTGCGATTGCTAGCGCCGAACAAGCCATTATGGATTATTTGGCTGAGCCTGAGCGCGACGTATTAAATATTCAAAACATCCCGGAAATGCTGCGCCAAGTGTCAGGTGCAGTGCGCTTTTTACAGCTGCCAACGCCCGCCAGTATGCTTAGCCAATTGGCAAGTTATTTGCAGCAGCGTATTAATAGTGGTGCACGTCTAGATGATGGTACTTTGGCTTATATTGCCGATGTCATTATGGCCGTTGACCATCATTTAGATGGTTTTGAGCATAATCGTCCTGTCAGCAAACAAGCGTTAGATGTCGGGCAACAAAGCTTAAGCCAACTGCTTGCGGCGTAATTTTGGTGTACTAAATAAGTAGATTAAATAGCCTACTTATTTGAACATTATTTAACTGTTTATGTGAAACAGACTTGTATCCGTTTGGGTACGAGTCTGTCTTTGATTGTTTGGAAACTGAACCTATGAGCCACGCCTTTATACTTCGTGACGAGACGATTTTATGTCATCAAACGCCTCATGGCTGGTGGCCTATGCAGGTTGAGTTACCACAGTCTGATATCGACAACACAGTATCAAACACTCATGGCACTCATAACACGCAGCCAGCTTATCAAGTTGGACGCGTCACGCTATTTGAAAGCTTAGCGCCGACCCAGTGGTTAGTTAACGATGATAGCCGTCAAAATAAAGATAGTTTGGTCGAAGTTGATGCTAATGCTTTTACGGCTAAGGCTACCTTAGCGATGACTTATGATTATGCGATAGCACATCATGTTACGTTGCCTAAAATTTTAGAAAATGCTGAGTTAGAAAGTCGCGGTTTAACAAGCAATAATAAAGAAAAAAATACTTTAGTTACTGACGATTATGCTTTTATTGCTTATCGTCTGCTTATTACAGAGCTGCCGTTTGCCTTATCTGACCAACTTAGTCAAGCCATACAGCTGTTACGCTGGCAAGCAGACACGCAGTTTTGTAGCCGCTGCGCTACCCCAGTCGTCCCCGCTGCGCGCGGTGAGCGTGCGATGGTCTGTCCTATTTGCCGCTTACGCCAGTATCCACGTGTGCAACCATGTATCATTACCGCTATTACCCGACCCAATCCGCAAACGGGTGTCATGCAAATTTTACTGGCGCACCATCATCGTTATGGGCAACAAAAAACCCCTCAGCAAGCACTGCAATATGGTTTGATTGCCGGTTTTGTAGAAGTCGGTGAAAGTTTAGAGCATGCGGTGGTACGCGAAGTGGCAGAAGAGGTGAATATTAGCCTCAAAGATATTCGCTATGTCAGCAGTCAACCTTGGCCGTTTCCATCTAATTTGATGCTTGGCTTTCGCGCAGCGCATGCGGGTGGTGACATCGTGATACAAGAAGACGAGCTGTCACATGCCGATTTCTTTGACCTGACAAATTTGCCAAAAATACCTTTTAAAGGCAGTATTGCTTATGCGCTGATTGCGCAAATTGCTCATGAACAAGGCATCTCACTTTAACGGATATTTAATTTATAAGGGCAAGATGTCTTTTATTAAATATCAACGCCCTTGATAAATAACGCCATTACCCCATTTTTTCATATTAGCACTTAGTACTAATATAAAGGTTTTACATTAAATGCAAAGCACTACCAGTAACAACAGCACTCTTATCCGTCTCACCAATCTACCTATCTTGTTCGATAGCTTGGACCTAGAGCGCTTACCTGCCGCTACCCAAGCAAAGATTGCGCGTATTGACGCCTGCTTGCCGCAAACCCAATGCGGGCTTTGTGACCATGCCGATGGCTGCTTGCCGTATGCGGTGGCGATTGTTATTGATAATGAGCCTTATAATAAATGTGTGCCCGGCGGTCAGCCGGTGACTGATGCGATTGCGCAAATCATCAATCAAGATAGCAGCGATACACAACCACTTAACGCTGAGCCGTCAAAATGGCCGATAGATGTAAGCTCGCAGCGTCCAGTAGAAGTGCGCGCGGTGATTCGAGAAGATGATTGTATTGGCTGTACCAAGTGTATCCCCGCCTGCCCTGTTGACGCCATCGTCGGGACTGGTAAGCATATGCATACTATTTTTACGGACTTATGCACGGGCTGTGAGCTATGTATCGCGCCCTGCCCAGTTGATTGCATAGACTTAGTCACCGTTGAGCGTACCCAATCGACAGCTGAACGCACGCTTGAACAAGAGGATTTGCGCCAACGTTATCATACGCATTTAAGACGCGTTAGTAAGCAGCTAGCGGATAGCAGCAATAGCAAGCCGGTGGTCAGCATGGTAGAAGCCAAGCTAAATAATGCCGCCAGTCAATCGTTAAATATCAGCGAAGAAGAAGCAAAAAATACCATTGCCGCAGCTAAACTACGCAGTAAAATCAAGAAGTTAGAAAAGCAGCTGAGCGTACGGCCTAATGAGAGCAAACAGACGAAGCTTGAAGCATTACAAACTGAGCTTGCCCAACTTTAATAACCCATCTCTAATTTTGAATAACCAATGAATAAAATAATGAATAAAACAGTGCTAACAATGCCATGAGTAAAACCGTTAAACATAAAACTGCCGATACGCCGCCATCGAGGCGCATGCCCAATCGTGATGTGCGGCCGTTTTTTGAGAAACTGGCGGCGACGATTGATGAGCCAGTGACTGAGCTCAATTATAACAGCAACTTTGAGCTGCTTATCGCTGTTATCTTATCGGCGCAGGCGACCGATGTCAGCGTCAATATTGCCACCAATAAGCTTTATCCGGTAGCCAATACGCCTGAGTCCATTCTGGCATTAGGCGAAGAAGGACTAAAAACGTATATTAAGAATATCGGTTTATATAACGCCAAAGCCAAAAACGTCATCAAAACTTGCCGTGACTTGATTGAGAAGTTTGATAGCACCGTTCCTGATAACCGTAAAGATTTAGAGTCTCTAGCAGGCGTTGGGCGTAAGACGGCAAACGTGGTGTTAAATACCGCTTTTGGACAGCCGACGATGGCGGTCGATACCCATATCTTTCGCGTCGGCAATCGTACTGGCCTTGCTACGGGTAAAAACGTCTTAATCGTTGAGAAAAAACTGCTCGAACGTATTCCCGATGACTTTATCGTAGATGCGCATCATTATCTGATTTTGCATGGGCGCTATACCTGTCAGGCTCGCACGCCAAAATGCGGCGCGTGTCCTGTTTATGAAGAGTGTATGTTTAAAGACAAAGCCAAGTTTTTAGAGTTATAGTTTAGAGCTAAAAATTGGGTGGTGTTCTAAAAAGTATGCTGGCGATAAAAGTCAATAAGAAATCTATGCTAAGTTCTCTGATTCTATAGGGCTTTCAAGGCTTCAAGAATTGTTCAGATCTTAATCAGCATACTTTTTGATACACCACCAAAAATTGAAGTCACCGTTTAAAACCATCATTTTAAACATCATGGTCTATATGACGCTTTTCATATCCACTGAAAATCGCTCATAACAAAATGAACCTACAGATAGCAAGCTACTTAACGACTATAGGCGCATTGTTGAGGTTTACTTATCGTATAACAAGCGCAGCTCACTAGAGTTTTATTACGTTTCGAGTTAGAATAAGCGTATTTTTAGCCTGATGCGCCAGATTAATCATCTCTTATATCATCAGGCAATAAACCCATCATAGGTAAATGCTTAGTATTAATTATCATTTATGCTAACGCATGGAAACTGGCTAAGCTGAACCATATTTTTAAAACCTATTTAGTAAATACCTTTTTTACAAACGAATTTAGCAGCACCCATTTATCAAAGATTTAACGCCGAGCAATTGATTTGTTTGGTCAATATTAATTAAAGCAGCGCTCAGACGTTATGCTTTTTCCTATCTTTATTGATTCAATTAAGCGATCCCATTATGCGCGAATACAATTTATTTACCTCAGAATCTGTGAGCGAAGGTCACCCTGATAAAATGGCTGACCAAATATCAGATGCTATTCTTGATGCCATCTTACGTGAAGACCTTCATGCGCGCGTTGCCTGCGAAACCTTGGTTAAAACAGGTGCGGTGATCTTGGCAGGCGAAGTGACCACGACTGCCAATATCGACGTCGAGCGTATCGTCCGTGATACGGTAAATGGCATCGGCTATCATCACTCAGACTTGGGTTTTGATGGTGAGACTTGTGCCGTTATTAATATGCTCGGTAAGCAGTCGCCAGAAATCGCTCAAGGGGTCGATCGTAGCAGCCCTGAAGAACAAGGTGCAGGCGACCAAGGCTTAATGTTTGGTTATGCCAGCAATGAGACTGAAGTATTGATGCCTGCGCCTATCGAATATGCGCACCGCTTGATGGAGCGTCAATCTGAGCTGCGCCGCGCTGGTGAATTGCCTTGGTTACGTCCCGATGCCAAAGCACAAGTGACCCTCAAATACGACGGTAATAAACCGATTGCCATTGATGCCGTGGTGTTATCAACGCAGCACGATCCAAGCATCTCGCAAACCGATTTGCAAGAAGCAGTTATGGAATCGATTATCAAACAAGTACTGCCAGCAGACTTATTGCATGCTGGTACGCGCTATCATATCAACCCAACTGGCAAATTTGTCATTGGTGGTCCTGTCGGCGATGCTGGTTTGACTGGTCGTAAAATTATCGTCGATACTTACGGCGGTATGGCGCGTCATGGTGGCGGCGCCTTTAGTGGCAAAGATCCTTCAAAAGTCGATCGCAGCGCTGCCTATGCAGTACGTTATGTGGCCAAAAACATCGTCGCTGCCGGCATTGCCGATCGCTGTGAAGTTCAAGTCAGTTATGCTATTGGCGTTGCTGAACCAACGTCGATTTCAATTAATACTTTTGGTACCAATAAAATCAGTAACGATGAAATCATCAGCTTGATTCGTAAGCATTTTGACCTACGTCCTTATGGCATCACGCGTATGCTCAATCTATTGCAGCCGATGTATCAGCAAACCGCAACCTTTGGACATTTCGGTCGTCAAGGTTCTGAAACTGCCTTTACGTGGGAAAAAACGGACAAAGCAGAAATTTTAAAAGCCGATGCAGGTTTATAAGACTGTTTACTTGTTTGCATTTTTTAGATGTATTCGGTCTTTATATTTATCAAGTTTAAAGACCGCCATGATATATTCAAATTTACTTACCATTCTTAGGAGTCGCTTATGTCTCAAGACAATATGCCAGACAATGCTCAAAATGACGCGCTAAATGACGCTTTAAATAATAGCCAAAATGACGAAATTGATACCGCTCTTGAAATCACTCCTGAAATGCAAGCGTTCTATCAACGTGCCGACGAAATCATTGGCGTCGCCAACAGTCAACTGGGTCCTAACGCGCACTCAGGTCAAGTCGGCGCGTCCTTGCTGTATGCAGCAGCGCGTTATAGTGCGTCAGTTGCCTCGATTGGCTTTGTAAAAGGTGATGATTTTGCCAAAGAAAAAGACGATATCGTTGAGTTTTATACCAAACAATATCGCCAAATGTTAAGCGACAACTTGACTGATTACGCACAAAACTTTGATAAATATGTGCAGCTTAATAAAGAGGATAAACCTGCGCAGTAAGTTTATAAAAGCTCAGTCAAGAAACGTATAAGAATTAATATCAAAAGCCCAAGCCTTCGTAGCTTGGGTTTTTTGTTACTCTAATAATATGCTTATTAAATATCAGCGACGAATTAAAAAACGAATAGCACATTTGCTTTTTGTTTGAAACTGGCGTTTAATGCAAAAATAAATGATAAAAACGATATAAGGATATTTATTATGCGCGCGCTCTCTACTTTCAAACTTACAGTCACCATAAGCTTTATGCTAGCTTTAGCAGGTTGTAACAATATTAGTTCTAACTCAAACCCGATGCCTGATAGCACGCCCATTCAGCCGCCCGCCTCTAACACCAGTCAACCCCCAAAAGGCCTTGTAGCACAGTGTCCAACCTTTGACCCTGCAAAAACCATGTGTACAGCGCAATACGATCCGGTCTGCGTAAAAACGCAAGTCGGCTCAGTGATAAGCTATCGTACGGCGGGCAATGCTTGCTCAGCTTGTAGCACCCCTGAAGCCGTAAGCTATGTCAAAGGTGAATGTTTATAGTGACAGTGTAGCTGTGAAAGTGTCGTTGTGGAAATACCTCTGTGAACATGCTGCCGTTAAAATTACCAGTTTAAAACCTATAAATTATTAAATGCCCATAAAAAATCCCAGTTTTTAAGCTGGGATTTTTTATAGCTTTAACTACCGATACTTTTCAGAAAATTGATTTTTTAGTTATCTGAAAACCTACTCATCAATCTTCTCGATGCTCGGCGGTCCGGTTAATAATTCTTCATCGCGGAACTCATTGGCAGAGTTGTGCTCAGCCGATTCTTCAGTGATAAACCATTGCTGATTACGATAAAGTATCAATCTATCACGGCTCAAACCACGTAGCAATGAATACATCATAATCACGATGACCACGGCAAACGGGAAGCCCGAGACGATAGAAGCAGCTTGCAGCGCGCCTAGGCCACCTGCAGCTAAAAGCACCGCCGCTATCACGCCTTCTGTACCTGCCCAAAATAAGCGCTGAATTTTCGGTGGATTGGTATCACCGCCTGAAGTCAGCATATCAATGACAAAACTGGCAGAATCTGATGAGGTGACAAACCAAAGCACAATCATTACTACAATTAGGCCATTTAGTGCGGCGGTAAGCGGGTAGGACTCCATCAATTTAAAAATAGCACTACCGGTATCCGCGCGTACTGCTTCAACCAGTCCTGGACTTGCGATACTGGGGTCAACCGCTGCCATCAGCTCCATATGGACGGCCGAACCACCAAAAGCGGTGAACCATAAAAACAAAATAGTAATCGGGATTAATAACACCCCTAGAATAAACTCACGAATAGTACGGCCACGAGAAATACGGGCAACGAACACACCAACGAATGGCGACCAGCTAATCCACCACGCCCAGTAAAACACCGTCCATGAGGACTGCCAATTGGCCTCCCCCTCATAAGACTCTGTCCAAAGTCCCAGCGGAATCACTTGATGCAAATAATTACCGATATTCTCAAAGAAGCTGTTAAAAATAAACTGGGTAGGACCCAAGATAATCACAAAGCTTAACAGCACAATGGTAAAGAAAATATTGATATCGCTTAAGCGCTTAATGCCTTTATCAAGCCCCATCAATAGTGACAATCCTGCTAGCATGGTGATAATGACAATTAGGATAATCTGCACAGTAATATTATTTGGAATACCAAATAGACTATCAAGCCCTGAGTTAATCTGTAGCACCCCAAGACCTAGAGTAGTGACTACGCCAAACATGGTACCAAATACCGCCAAAATATCGACCGTATGACCCATAGGGCCGTAGATTTTTTTACCGATGAGGGGATATAGGGTCGAGCGAATCGCCAACGGCAAGCCACGGCGGTAATGAAAATACGCCAAAGATAACGCCACCATGCCATAAATCGCCCACACATGCAGGCCATAATGCAAAAACGAGATACTCATCGCTTGCTTGGCCGCGGCAATAGTTTCAGGCTCGCCCAACGGCGGTGCCATAAAGTGATAGAGCGGCTCAGCCGTACCCCAATATAGCAAACCAATACCGATACCCGCCGAAAACAGCATGCCAATCCAAGACACCAGATTGTACTCTGGATCCTCGTTTTGGTGACCAAGCCTGATATCACCATAGCGGCTAAATATCAAATAGATACTCATCACCAACGTTAAGTTGACCACCATGATAAAAAACCAACCAAAGCGCATCGATACAAATGCCTTCGCTTGGCCAAACACTTCGCTTGCCAATTCGTTAAAAAAGGCACCGAATATGATAAACGCGAGGATTAAAATCGCTGAGGTTAAAAAAACAGGTCTACTTACCCGCGGGAAAGGGCCCAATCGGCCAACTTTAACATGATCCATTCAGTCGTCTCAATTTTTTAGGACGCCAACCTTAACAAGATATCTACAAACTATCAAATCGCGCCAGTCATCCGTTCATGGTAAAAATGAAAAACCCTAAGACAACGATGCATCTTAGGATTTTAAATGACAATTATTATATTGTGTTTTTAAGTAAAACCAACGGCAGCTAACTACATGATTGGCTTGATAAAAATGATTTTAAAGCCAATATTTTTAGAACCGCCAATAGTAGGTTTGCTTTAAATCAATCAGTGCGACTGGGATGAATTTTGCGTAGCCTCTGTGATAGCGGCAAGCAAGAAAAATTTATACCAGTTGCACGTGCTAACTCGCGTATCTATTGATTTCAAACCGACTATACGCAGCTTAATTAATCACCTTTAACAATTTTAGGCGGACCTTTTAATAAGTCCTCATCGACAAACTCACTGGCCGAATTATGGTCAGCTGACTCATCGGTAATATAACGCTGCTGATTGCGATATAAGATAAGTCGGTCGCGGCTCATACCGCGCAGTAACGCATACATCATCACAAAGATGACCAACGCAAAAGGTAGACCTGCCACAATAGCCGCCGCTTGCAGGGCATCTAAACCGCCCGCTGCCAATAATATGGCGGCAATCAAACCTTGCATCAGCGCCCAAAACAAACGCTGGATTTTGGGTGGATTGGTATCACCGCCCGCCGTCAGCATATCGATGACAAAACTGGCCGAGTCTGATGAGGTGACAAACCAAAGGACAATCATTACCACGATTAATAAGGTAATCGGTTTGGTCAATGGATAATATTCAACCAGCTTAAAGATGGCACTACCGTAATCGGCTTGCACTGCCGCGACCAATCCTGGGCTAACCACCTCAGGATTCATGCCTGCGAGCAGCTCCATCTGTATCGCCACACCGCCAAAAGTCGTAAACCAAAAAAACAAAATCGTCATCGGTATCAGCAGCACGCCAAATACAAACTCACGAATGGTACGTCCACGGCTGATACGCGCAATAAAGACACCGACAAATGGCGACCAGCTGACCCACCATGCCCAATAAAATATCGTCCAAGCTTTTTGCCAATCGGTATTACTATAGGCTTCGCTCCACGTCGACAACGTGACAATATTTGCCAAATAATTGCCCACGTTTTCTATAAAACTGTCAAAGATAAATAGCGTAGGACCTAAAATCACCATAAACGCCAATAAAATACCGGTCAGCCCCATATTGATATCACTAAGACGTTTGATACCTTTATCAAGACCAAGCATCAGCGAGCCACAAGCCAATGACGTCACAAAAGCAATGATAATAAACTGTATCGTCAAAGTAGAGGGAATACCAAATAATCCCTCAAGGCCCGCGTTAATTTGCATAACGCCAAGACCTAAAGAGGTCACCACCCCAAACATCGTCCCGAATACGGCTAAGACATCGACCGTATGCCCCCATTTACCATAAATCCTTTGTCCAAGAATAGGATAAAGGGTTGAGCGTATCGATAACGGCAAACCACGCCGAAAATGAAAGTACGCAAGCGACAGCGCAACGATGGTATAAATCGCCCATGCATGCAGCCCCCAATGTAAAAACGACAGATTCATCGCTTGTTTTGCCGACTCTAAGGTTTCTGCCTCACCAAGCGGCGGCGCCATAAAGTGATATAAAGGCTCAGCCGTCCCCCAATACACCAGTCCAATCCCGATGCCCGCCGAAAAAAGCATCGCAATCCATGAAAATAAGCTGTATTGCGGTCGCTCCGTCTGTTTGCCTAGACGTATATCACCGTAGCGACTGGCAGTCAGATAAATACAGAATACCAACGCCATATTAAACAAGATGATAAACAACCAGCGGAATTTTTCGGCGATAAAAGCCTGTAAGAAGCTAAAAAGTGCTGCTGCCGTTTCAGAAAATAACGAACCAAAAATAATAAAACCGACGATTAAGACACTTGAGGTAATAAACACCGGTTTATTTACCTTTGGAAATGGCCCAAGTTTACTTACTTTTACTTCGTTCATTCGCTAAACCCTTAAATTTAAGAAAGGCTACCTTAACAAACTGCGCCCTAATTATCAATTTACTACAAGATAAGGGCGACTAGACTCTTTTATTAGTAATACGACTTGCAGTCTAACTAGTTATTTAAATGGCTATCGAGGTAGCAATTGCAGCAGCCTACCTTTATCGCCATCTTCTAATAACCACACTTGCCCATCGACAGTTAACACACTACGAATTCGTTCACCCATATCATAGCGGTAGCGTTCGGCAGCGTCGTTATTGTCATCAAGCGTAACGACGATAAGCGCTTTTGAGGATAAACCACTAATCAGCGCATTACCTTGCCACGCTGGAAAATCATTATATTTACCAGTCTGATAAATGCTCATCGACGACGGTGATATTACAGGCGTCCAAGATATTTTTGGCGCGGCAAAATCAGGGTGCGTATCATGACCAGGGATATCCGTCCCGGAATAATTGCGTCCGTTCGAGACCACGGGCCAGCCGTAATTATTGCCTTTTTCTATCAGATTAAATTCGTCACCACCGCGCGGCCCCATTTCATGCGCCCACAGCCTACCTTTATCATCGAATGCCATACCAAGTACGTTGCGATGACCAATCGTCCAAAATTGGGTAGCAATATCGCTGCCATTTTGCGCAAATGGATTATCGGCTGGCACTGAACCATCAGGATGTAATCTGACAATTTTACCCAAATTCACACTCATATCTTGTGCTGGTGTTTTTTCTTGACGCTCGCCTGAGCTGATATATAAATACTGCCCGTCAGGTGAAAAAAGCAAGCGATGGCTATAATGCCCTTGTCCTTTTGGTTTCGGGGTTTGCTCCCAGATGGGCGTTATGGCTTGCAAGCGTGGCGCGTCAGTATCTAAGCCCATTAACGTCGCTTTGATAACTTTTGCCCCAAATTTATTACTATCAGCGCCCATGCCTGCTTCGACATAGCTGATATAGATATTATTAGAAGTAGCAAAATCCGGCGCAAGAATGATATCGCCAAGGCCGCCCTGCCCGCCATACGCTACTTTTGGCACACCATTAACGCTTATCTTGACACCTGTTGCCATATCAACAATCAAAAGCTCGCCTGCTTTTTGGGTTACGAGGAGCCTGGGTGGCTGTTTATGAATGCGAGGTAATGCGGTCATTGCCCAAGGTTCATCAAAGGTAGCAACCGTCTTGGTTGTAAAGGTAGGTTTTTCAGTATTGGCTAGGGACTCTTCGACAGAGGCTTGCCCTTCTTTATACTCGGTCAAATCGTTATTGGTATTGACGGCGGCAGGATTGGAGCACGCAGAAGCACTAAACAGCAGTGATGTCATGACTAATGATAATAGTAATGGCGTATTTGTTGATTTTTCATAGGTTATCATCCTGATTTATCTCCTTAGTTTTGCCGTCTTTTTATGTGCCTTATCATTATTTATACCACAATCAAAGCGCGCAAACGGTAAATAATATTGGCACAAAAAAAACCCCTTACCTGCCTATATAAGATATAGAGAAGTAAAGGGTTTTTAGGTTTATACCATTCAGCAAATGATATTTAACCAATGTATGTTAAAACGAACGTTTATTTTAGCTCATTCTAAGCTTATCAAAGGTCAACTCATCATCAGCGCCGACATCGATTTTGATGATATCGCCTGGGACGAAATCACCGGCCAACAGTTTCAATGATAATGGGTTTTCGATCTCTTGCTGAATAGCACGTTTTAGTGGACGCGCACCATACACAGGATCATAACCCACTGCGACCAATTTATTCATCGCATCTGCCGATAGCTCGATATCCATCTCACGCTCTTGAATGCGTTGACGTAAACGATCCAATTGAATATCGGCAATACCTGCCATCTGCGACATACCAAGCGGATGGAAAACCACAATTTCATCAATACGGTTGACGAATTCTGGGCGGAAATGCTGCCCGACCGACTCCATGACTTCCGCTTTGATATCCTCGTAGCTCTCACCGACCATTTCTTGGATTTTATGCGAACCCAAGTTACTGGTCATAATAATAACGGTATTTTTAAAGTCGACCACGCGGCCTTGCGAATCAGTCAAGCGACCATCGTCTAGCACTTGTAGCAAGATATTAAACACATCAGGATGCGCTTTTTCGACCTCATCAAACAATATCACGCTATAAGGCTTACGGCGTACCGCTTCGGTCAACGTACCGCCCTCTTCATAGCCGACATAACCTGGAGGCGCGCCCACCAAACGGCTAACGCTGTGTTTCTCCATGTACTCACTCATGTCGATACGAACAATTGCATCCTCACTATCAAACAAGAAGTTCGCCAGTGATTTGGTTAATTCCGTTTTACCGACACCCGTTGGTCCAAGGAACAAGAACGACCCAGAAGGACGATTCGGATCCGACAAACCAGCTCGGCTACGGCGCACGGCATTGGCAACGGCTTCGACCGCTTCGTCTTGACCAATAACGCGCTCATGGAGCTTTTCTTCCATTGCTAGCATTTTGTCACGCTCACCTTGCATCATTTTGCTCACTGGAATACCAGTCGCCGCTGCTACGACTTCGGCGATTTCGTTATCCGTGACTTTATTACGTAGCAGTTTTACACCGCTATCTTCACCGCTCTGTTCTTTTTGCTCAGCCAAATCAGACTCGTGAATACGGCGCTCAAGCTGCGGAATGGTTTCATACTGCAGCTTACTCATGGTTTCATAGTCGCCTTCGCGGCTGGCTTTATCATAAGCAATACGCGCTTTATCCAGCTCGTCTTTTAGCTGCTGACTGCCTTTAACGAGCGCTTTTTCCGCTTGCCAAATCTCATTAAGATCCGCGTATTCTTTTTCTAGCTCTTCAATTTGGCTATCAAGTACTTTACGTTCTGCTTGCGCGCCCGCATCTTCTTCGTTTTTGAGTACTTCACGCTGCATTTTTAACTGAATTAAACGGCTATCAAGCTTACCGAGCGCTTCAGGTTTGCTGTCCATCTCCATACGCAGGCGACTGGCAGCTTCATCAATTAAATCAATCGCTTTATCAGGCAATTTGCGATCGGTAATATAACGATGGCTCATGCGCGCTGCCGCAATAATCGCGCTGTCTTGGATATCGACACCATGATGCAGCTCATAACGCTCTTTTAGACCACGCAAAATCGCAATGGTGTCTTCAACCGTTGGCTCATCGACCAATACTTTTTGGAAACGGCGCTCAAGGGCGGCATCTTTTTCGATAAATTGACGATACTCGTCCAAGGTCGTTGCACCGACGCAGTGCAGCTCACCGCGAGCAAGCGCAGGTTTTAGCATGTTGCCTGCATCCATCGCGCCTTCTGACTTACCAGCACCGACCATGGTGTGCAGCTCATCAATAAATAAGATGACATTACCTTCTTGCTTCGCCAAATCACTAAGAACCGCTTTGAGACGCTCTTCAAACTCACCGCGGAATTTTGCCCCCGCAATAAGCGCCCCTAAGTCTAACGACAGCACTTCTTTACGGCGCAGTCCTTCTGGCACATCACCATTGATAATTTTTTGCGCCAAGCCTTCAACGATGGCGGTTTTACCAACACCTGGTTCACCGATGAGCACAGGGTTGTTTTTGGTACGACGCGATAGCACCTGAATGGTACGGCGAATCTCTTCGTCACGACCAATCACCGGATCAAGCTTACCAAGCTCAGCTTGCTCAGTTAAATTAATGGTATATTTATTCAGCGCATCACGCTGATCTTCGGCATTTTGATTATTCACCGTTTCATCACCTCGCAGTTGCTCAATGACCGCTTTTAGCTTACTTGCCGTCACCCCAGCACTTTCAAATATCTTTTTGGTGTCGCCTTGCTCAGCAAGTGCCAACATCACCCATTCAGTGGCGATAAAATCATCGCCCTCTTTTTGCGCTTGGCGATCGGCCAAGTTCAAAATCTTCACCGAATTTGGGTTTAGATTAACGTCACCAGTTGGCTCGCTAATCGTCGCCTGATTGTCAAGCGCTTTTGCCACGCCATTTTTTAATGCTGGAATAGACGCGCCGGCTTGCTGACAAATAGATAAGTTAGACTCATCTTGTAGCAATACGGCCAGCAAATGCACAGGGTCAATCCCAGTATGGTCGCGACCTAGCGCCAAACTTTGGGCTTCTTGAATCGCTGATTGCAATTTTTGGGTAAATTTCTCGAATCTCATAGTGTGTCCTTTAATCATTAATAGTCGTTTGTATCTGCTACTCGCTGCGGCTTTTTATAAGTATTCAGATGCCGCAAGCTTTTCGTTGTTATTTATATAAGGTTTGTTGAGTAATATTTCAATGTCATTTTAACTATTGTCAATAGTATTTATTGACTTGTTGGTATCGACCTATGCAGCACATATATGAGCAAAGGTAAAATCTGCAAAAAAAAATTAAACCTTACTCATAACAATGATATAACGTTAAAGTATTAATAGGCACATTTATAAGAGATTTCAAGAGAGATTAGTAAAGAAAAATTAGGAAGTCTTGAGGCTGTACAGACAGAGAGAAATATATTTTAGCGGACGACTAAAACAGTCAAATGCGGGAGATTAACAAACTATTTATTCTACAATTTCGATCGGTGTACCAACATTTACCGCAGCCATGATTTCATCCATCTCATCATTGGTCACGGCTATACAGCCTTCCGTCCAATCGCGTTGCTGGTTCAGTAGACCCAATGCACCAAAACCGTTTTTTTGCCCATGAATCATGATATCACCGCCAGCACTGACACCTTGCGATTTGGCACGGGCTTTATCGGTAGTATTTGGATAACTTATGTGGATAGAGCGGTAATATCCAGATTTTTCATTTTTATAATCGAGTGTATAGCTGCCAACAGGGGTGCGCTGATCACCTTGTTGCTGCTTATGTCCAATAGGATTACCACCGAGCGCAATGTGATAAGACTTAATCACTTTATCATCACTTAGTAGCTGCAGGGTACGAGCAGATTTATCGACAAAAACTTTATCAACCACAATATTGTTAAGCATGGCTTGTTTGTTCTCTGAAACACCCTCAGCAGCAACGGCACTCGTGCTAGTAATGATAGCGAGGCTAATACCCATGACAATAAATAACCAAGGTGAATATTTACCCCACTCTCAACTTATTTTTCTAAGGTATTGGTTTACTTATTTTTTAAAATTTCAGTTAAAACAATTAGAATTTTAAATTCTATAAAAATCAAAAGCCTACGACAAGTTGAGATTGGCGTAATATTTACTATTTATATTGAAAAAAGACATAGCTTTTGGTTCTTAAAGGTAAGCGTTCATTGATAAAATCATCTTTGATAAGATAGCAAAAGACTATGCCAAGTTTATGAAATTATACAACTAAAGCTAAGTATTTAATAAGAACTACTGAATAATACGTCCTTAAAACCTACACCATACGAATCGCGCCATCGAGGCGAATCACTTCGCCATTTAAGTAGGCATTATCAATAATGTGCGTGACCAATTTAGCAAACTCACTAGGGTTGCCCAAACGCTTAGGATAAGGGACACCGGCCTCTAACTGCTCGCGCGCTTTTTCAGGGATAGTCTCCATCATCGGCGTGGCAAACACACCAGGAGCAATCGTCATGACGCGAATACCGTGACGTGCCAGCTCACGCGCTAGCGGTAAAGTCAGGCCAACGACGCCCGCTTTCGATGATGAATAGCTTGCTTGCCCTACTTGCCCATCAAAAGCAGCGATAGAGGCAGTATTGATAATGATGCCATTATCAGCATTCTTCTCTGCGTCGCTTTCTGTATTATTGCCGTTCGCAGCGCGCTTAGCAATACTGGCCGCGACCAAACGTGCCACGTTAAAAGAGCCAACAAGATTGATATTAACCCCGCGGCTAAAAGCATCAAGATCCGCTGGATTGTTTTCACGATCAAGCAGCTTTTGTACCACAGCGATACCTGCACAGTTAATGGAACCTTGCAGACCACCAAACTCTTTTTCAGCCAACTCAACGGCCGCTTGCACCTCATCACCACTGGTCACATCACAACGTGCAAAGCGTACATTATCACCTAACTCATCAACCAAAGCTTGCCCAGTTGACTCGTTCAAATCAGCAATGACGACCTTGCCGCCTTGACTGACGATAGCGCGAACCACGGATTCGCCCAGACCTGACGCACCGCCTGTGACCAAAAAGCTGTGTTGTTCCATTTGCATAATTATTCCTTTAATCGAGGTTTTTACTGGTATTTTTTAAGCTAACCATAATGAATTCACTGTAAAATAGATACAGTGCGACTGGGATGAATTTTTCGTAGCCTCTGCGGTAGTAGCAAGCAAGGAAAATTTATACCAGTCGCACATAACTATTAACGTAACGATGTTATCTTGAACGGACTATACTTTATTGTCTTAAACGGCTATCGATGTTTTCAGTACTTTATGCCGCTGACAAACTGCGCAACAAGAAACGCTGGATTTTACCGCTTGGCGTTTTTGGTAGCTCCGACACAAATTCAACCTCACGCGGGTAAGCATGCGTCGATAGACGTTTACGTACCAAGTCTTGAATCTCTTTAGCAATCTCATCTGTCCCTTTGATGCCATCTTTTAGCACCACATAAGACTTAATCGTATGACCGCGCACCTCATCTGGCACGCCAACTGCTGCGGATTCTGCCACTGCCTCATGCTCAAGCACGGTGTTTTCCACATCTGTCGGCCCTACGCGGTAACCTGCCGTGATAATAATGTCGTCATCACGCCCAGAAAACCAATAGCTGCCATCGCTATGGCGCTCGACCACATCGCCAGTCAAATAGTAATCATCCACAAAGGCGTCTTTTTCATTCCAACTATAACCGCGGAAATAAAACGCTGGCGATTGGCTAACCACTACGGCAAGCTGTCCTTGTTCACCATCAGGCAATACTTGCATGTCATCATCTAATACGACAAGTGTGTGACCCGGTAGCGCCATGCCCATCGAACCAGTAGGACATTCATGTGCTAATGCATGGTGCGCACAGCAGGTCATGCCCGTCTCTGTTTGACCGTATTGGTCCTTCACTTGGCAGTTTAGATAAGTTTCCACCCAATTAACCACTTCGGTATTTAAAGTTTCGCCTGCTGAATTGGCACAGCGCAGTGCTAAACGTGCGCTAGCATCGTCATGTGATTTCTCAAATACACCGCTCGATTTCATCATCCGAAACGCCGTTGGCGAAGAAGCTAAATTGGTAATTTTATGGCGAACCATAAAGTCGCGGGTATTGGCAGCATCAAAGCCCGCCTCGTTAAAGTAAGTCGTGACGCCCATCAGTAAAGGCCCCGTAATCGCGTAATATAATCCATATGCCCAGCCGGGATCGGCCATATTCCAGTAGTTATCATCGGCGCGCAAGTCAATCGCATAGCGCATATACAGATAAAAAGCAGATAACGCTGATAACGGCACACTGACGCCCTTTGATTTACCGACCGTACCTGAGGTAAACATTTGCAAAAACGGCGCATCTTCATTGAGAAAAACAGCCTCTAGCGTTTGCGGCTGGGTCGCCATCATCTGAGCATAATTATCATCAGCCCATTTGCTTTCATTATCAGCTTGCGCATTATTCTTACTGCCAACCATGACCATTTTGGTTTGCTCGGCTAAGTCTTCAAATTTACTACGATTTTCAATATTGGTAAAAACCACTTTGGTATTGGCTTTATCCATGCGGTATTTAATCGAATCATAGCCAAAAGCGGTAAATAGCGGTTGATAGACTGCGCCAATCCGCCAAGTCGCTAGTACAATGATGAGTAGCTCAGGGGTACGCGGTAGCATGGTCGCTACTTGGTCGCCAACTTGTACGCCGTAGGATGTTAATAAATTGGCCACTTGCGCACTGGCTTTATCAAGCTCAGCAAAAGTCATGCGCGTCACATTGCCAGCGGTATCTTCATGCACTAAGGCTAGATTATCGCCGCGTCCATCACGCACATGACGACCGCAGCAGGCCATATAAGCATTTAAACGGTCATCTAAATGCTCGCCATAGATTTCTGCCAATAACGCATTCATATCAAAATTATGATAGTAATCGTTGTAGCTCGTTGGTGTGTGGGTAGTATCTTTAGTAGATTTTGCGGACGAATGATTGGAAGATGTGGTGTTCATAAGCTAATCCTTTAGCAATAGAGAGTCGCTGACGATAGACGATATCAGCACTTTATTAGAAGTCAAACAGTCCTATCCTAGTCACTATTTGCTCTTATGGTTTGCGCATATAAAAATGCGTATACTCTATTAGTAACGCATTTTTATATTTATATCAATACATAACGTATCATTTTCAGAAATTAATACGAGTTTTGCTAAAAATAAATTTATTGGATAGCATTTAAAAAGCCTAGCAGCGCTTTCTCTTCGCAGCTTTGATATTGTTTGGTACGGCCACGGCGCGCTTGTTTATAACACTCAAAAAACTGCCCTGCTAAAAAGCGCTCGATAATAACCGGATTGATATAAGACGCTCGGCAAACAGCAGGCGTATTGCCAAGCTCTTCTGCGACTTCTTTGACCATATCAACGACCAGCTGCTGGCGCTCATTACTATTAGGCTCACTGGCTAGTATTTCTCTGCCATTCGAGCTCTGCAGCTCATCGTACAAATAACTGGCCGCAAGGACGCTTGCCATCCAAGTACGAAAATCCTTGGCGCTATATACATTGCTGCTGTATGCCTTGCCCTCACTATAATGACCGCCAGTATGATGACCGCCAGTATGCGACCGTATATAGTCATTGATATCGCTACTATCGACGACTTGCTTATCACCATTATCATCCAAATATTTAAAAATCTGATAACCTGGCAGCTCAGAGCAGGCTTGTACAATCTCAATTAAGCGCTCGTCTTGCAGTTCAATATGATGCTCTTTGGCACTTTTCCCGACAAAATCAAACGCTAAGCCATTGTCCGTTTCGCTGACGTGCCTGCTACGTAAGGTGCTTAAGCCATAGCTTTTATTGAGCTTGGCATAGCGGCTATTACCGATACGAATTAAGGTGGTTTCCAGCAATTTAACCACGGCGGCAAGTACATTGGCGCGTGATAGTGGGGCTGCTTCCAAGTCTTTTTCGACTTGCGCTCGCAGGTTTGGCAACGTTTCAGCAAAGCCTATCATCGCTGCAAACTTAGCATTGTCTCGCACGCGATTCCATTCGGGATGATATAGGTACTGCTTGCGCGCTTTATCATCGCGGCCTGTCGATTGCAGATGACCTTTATCATCTTGGCATATCCAAACCTCTGACCACATCGGTGGTATCACCAGCGCATCAAAACGCTGGCGTAACGCTTTGTCTTTCACCGTTTTTCCGGTGGCGTCTTTATAAGTAAAGCCGCGGCCCCAACGCCTGCGCGTAAACCCTGGCTCATCATCGCTGACGTAGCGTAAGTTGGCCAAGCGCGCCAGACGCTCGTAATCATGGCGTACATCTTGCGTGGTCGTTTGGTCATCTAGCTTCGCCATAATACATACTCGATTGATAAAATAGTCGTTTTAGCATAATGAATTGCGACTATTTTTGCTGTTTGTTTGCCACAAGCAAAGTGTAATCGATGTGTAAAACACCACTTTAAAAGGTTCTAAACGATGAGATTTTAAGCCATAATTCGCTGAACCCCACAACTTAAGTCAAATAAATATAATGACAAATACTTTGATAAAAATAGTCCCGTTATTTATAGCTCCATTGTCTAAAGCGGATTACGACGCTTGGTTAAAATTGTGGCAAAATTATTTAACCTTTTATGAAACTCGCTTGCCACCAAGTACCACAGAAAAGACGTGGCGCAACCTGCTTGATGACGATATGCCGATTTATGGTTTTGGCGCATGGCAGGATGAAATGCTAGTCGGTATCACGCATGTGGTACTACATCCTAATACTTGGAATACGACAGAATGCTGTTACTTAGAAGATTTATACGTTAGTGAGGCGGTTCGCGGAAAAGGCGTTGGGCGCGCACTGATCGAACAGGTGTATGAATTTGCCCATGGAAAAAACTGCAACCGTGTTTATTGGACGACGCAAGAAGACAATGCGACGGCGCGTAATCTCTATGATTCAATCGCTATTAAAACTGATATGGTGCAATATCGCAAAGATTTATGACTTAAACTTATCTAAAAACACAGCCATAAAAAAACGCCAAGTGTTAAACGCTTGGCGTTTTTTTACGACACAAATCTAAACTAAAAAAGATTATTTACCATAAGTACATAAATAAGCACTTTCAACGTCTACTTTTACTTGAAACTTCTGATTGGCTTCAACGGTAAATTGCTCGCCCGCACTAAAGGTTTGCCATTCATCGCTTTCTGGCAATTTGACCGTCAATGCCCCACTGACTACGCTCATGGTTTCAAATTCGCTAGTACCAAACTCATACTCACCAATTTCCATCACGCCGACGGTAGCTGGCAGGGTTGCCGTTTGAAAAGCAATAGAAGTCACTTTATTATCAAAATAGTTATTAACGCTTGGCATAATTTTCCTTAATTAAATATTGATTGGACTTTCAAAGTTGTCTTAAAAGCTGTCTTTCAAATGGCATTAATGGTAGCCTGAATTTACAGCCCAGCTTTTAAGCTTGCTACAATAAATTGATCGAGGTCACCATCTAATACCGCGCCAGTATTAAAGGTTTCAACACCAGTACGCAAGTCTTTGATACGCGAGTCATCGAGTACATAAGAGCGGATTTGACTGCCCCAACCGACATCAGATTTATTATCCTCAACCGCTTGCTGACTCTCCATGCGCTTTTGCATCTCAAGCTCATACAACTTGGCGCGGAGCATTTTCATCGCCGTCGCTTTGTTACCATGTTGGCTGCGCTCGTTTTGACACGTGACCACCACGCCACTTGGCTCGTGAGTGATACGCACCGCAGAATCGGTGGTGTTCACGTGCTGACCACCCGCGCCTGATGAGCGGTAAGTATCGATACGCAAATCGGCTGGATTGATATCAATCTCGACGTTGTCATCGATTTCAGGCGACACAAAAACAGCAGCAAACGAGGTATGACGACCATTATTACTATCAAATGGCGATTTACGCACTAAGCGATGCACGCCAATTTCGGTACGTAACCAACCAAAGGCATAATCGCCTTTAATCTCAATCGTCGCTGACTTAATGCCAGCAACGCTGCCTGACGATACTTCGATAACTTCGACTTTAAAGCCATGCGCCTCGGCCCAGCGCGTGTACATCCGCAGCAGCATTTCCGCCCAATCTTGCGCTTCGGTGCCGCCACTACCTGACTGAATATCCAAGTAGCAATTGTTTGGATCCATCTCACCGCTAAACATCCGGCGGAACTCTAAATCAGCAACGCGTTTCTCGGCATTGTCGAGCTCTGCTTGCACATCAGTGAGCAAGGATTCGTCTTCTGCTTCTACTGCTAAATCAAGCATGGCAGCGGCGTCTGCTAAAGTCGTTTCAAGCGAAACCACCACGTCGATGACGCCATCAAGCTGACTTTTTTCTTTATTAATCTTGGTCGCGCGCTCTGGGTCGTTCCATAGCTCGGGGTTTTCCAATTCTAAATTGACTTCTTCTAAGCGTTCTTGCTTACCGTCGAAGTCAAAGATACCTCCGCAAATCCTGCCCACGCTCAGATAAATCTTTGATACGTTCTTGATACGGATTGATTTCCATAAATTTTCCTGTCTTTTTAAATAAATACCTTACTGATATGGCGCTATTTTAAATGAGATTGACAATAAATAGTTGGCTAATTAGTACTGCTTTTATATTAAATAGCTATAGACCAGCTAAATCGACCAATCTTCTACTGCCCAGCGATGGGCCAGCGCGTGCGCATGTAACGCCTCATCGGGTGACACACAGATAGCCACATCCGCCCATTCGAGTAATGGAATGTCATTTTTGGAATCTGAATAGGCATAAGTTTTATCAAAAGTGATACCCGCTAATTGCTTTTTATTAAGCCACTTGTCTAGATGGTAGATTTTACCTTCTTTAAAATTGGGCTTATCGGTTAACTTGCCGGTATAACGCTCGTTTTGTATCTCAAGTGGCGTCGATAGTACATTACTCTCTTCAATACCAAAACGCTTAGCAATCGCCGACACTACAAAATCATTGGTGGCAGAAATAATCACCACGTCGTGACCCTGCTCGACGTGATGACAGAGCGCCTCCATGGCTTTTGGGCGAATATGCGGCTCGATTTCCGTCTTAATATAGTCTTCGCGTAGCTCATGCAGTCTGTCCATCGGCAAGCTACTTAAAAATTGCGCGACAAATTCATTATATTCGGTCGCATCAAGCGTACCTTCGATATAATCTTGATAAAACTTTTGATTGGCGGTGCGATATTCTGCTTCGTCAACCAGATTATGCTTAACGATATACTCGCCCCAAAGATAATCGCTATCGACGTCAAGTAACGTATGGTCTAAATCAAAAAGTGCCAATTCTTTTGGAGCCTGTCCTGCTTGTTTTGCCTGCATAATGGAGCCTTGTTTTTATTAATTAAAGGAATGATTTTTTGACTATAAAATATATTAGAAAATTATTGGATATAAAACGTGTTGCATCATTCGCTATAAGTCTACTGTTTACCAAACATAATTATGCTAACTTGTTTACTTTAATATTTCATTAGCTTATCTTTAGCCAGCTTGATAATAGCAATAGAGAACTGTATGAAAGCGCCTGATGATAAAACCGCTTTAGCTAATCGACCGCGACGTCCTGCCCGCTCCATCAGAGAAATCAGGCGACGGCAGTTAGGCAAAAGCTACCAATCGCCTTTTGACCGCCTACTTTATGCGCTGTTAAACGCGTTATTGTATGGTTTTGGCGGCTTACTTATCGACCTTGCCATCGTTGTCATTCGCTCAATCGCCGGTATGGGCAATGGCGAGATATTCTGGCTATTCACGCCGTTTATGCTAGTTTTGGGGGCGTTAACGGGTTTTATCGTCGGCAAAAGCGCGGGTGCTGAAAGCGTCAATGCTTTAAATATCGATGATACGGGTAATAATCATTACCTTAATGACCATTCTATACGCCATGATATCTTCCGCGGCCTGATTATCGGCATTATCATTTTTGCCGTTATTTGGCTTATCATGATGCTAATGGCATAAAATTCCGCTTTCTGATATCTCAATCAGGCATCGCTATTTCTGTTAAACCAGTTTTGAATTTCTGACAGCGCTCCGCATAATGCATAGCTGATAGCTTTAACATTGCCGCTTGCTCATCGCTTAAGGTTTTGACCACTTTTGCAGGGGCGCCCATTACCAGCGAATTATCCGGTATCTCTTTACCTTCGGTGACCAAGGCTTTGGCACCAATGATACAGTTTTTGCCGATTTTGGCATTATTCAATACCACCGCACCAATACCTATCAAGCTATTATCACCAACTTCGCAGCCATGCAGCATCGCTAAATGGCCAATGGTGACGTAATCGCCGATTTTAACCTCAATCCCTGCATCGGTATGAATGACGCTGTTTTCTTGCACGTTACTATAATCACCGATATGAATGCGCTCGTTGTCACCGCGTATCACCGCCCCAAACCAGACGTTGGCTTGATGACCCAAATACACATCGCCTATCACCCGTGCGCTATCAGCTACCCAACCGTTAAATGGTACGGCAAACTCTGGCGTTTTGTCTAAATATTGATAAATCATCATCCATCCTTAGTCATTATTTTCATAAACGTTTATAAATAGTAAAAGTGTGGTAAAAAATGATAGCGTTATAGTCTTGTCTTAAATAAATATGGTGTAAAGCTTGTAAGTCATAAATAGCTGTAAAAGTTTATAAAAACTATTTTATAAAAACTTTATAGTATAATGCCGCCAACAAATCCTCTTTAGGCTCGCCGCCATGTTTATCAATAAAAGCAGTAAAAAGCATCCAACGACTATTCTATTATCGAGCGTCCTATTAACCAGTGGCGTTATTGTCACTCTTCCTGCTCACGCAGACAGTAGTACTAGTAAAGTGGGCGATGTGCTGAGCTTTGCTATCCCAGCTGCTGCTTACGGTAGCACTTATTATATGGATGATAAAGAGGGTCGTCAGCAATTTTACTATTCATTTGCCACCAATGTTGCTGCGACTTATGCGCTAAAAACAGTGATAGATAAAGAAAGACCCGATGGTAGCGATGATGACTCCTTTCCTTCAGGCCATACATCAAGAGCGTTTCAGGGTGCCAGCTTTATCCATAAACGCTATGGCTTAGAATACAGTATTCCTGCTTATATTGGCGCAGGTTTCGTAGCTTATAGCCGTGTTGAAGCCGATGAGCATGATGTGGCCGACGTGGTGGCAGGAGCCGCTTTAGGGGTTGCCAGTAGTATGTATTTAACCAAAAGCTATTATGACGACCAATTGCACATCGCTACCAATTTAGCACCCGACTATTATGGGGTGTCGGTGCATTATAATTTTTAATAGCACTTATTTATCCCATTTGAAAGCACTAAATACAGACATTAGAAATAACAGAAGAGATAAGATGCTAGCCCTTAACGCAAAACTCTAGTATAATGCGCAAAATCTGTGCCAAAGCGAGCGGACATGATGCAAGTTACTCATTCACCCTTAGTGAATCCTGTACCTTTTCATCTATGATGTCTTCTCGCTTTTTTGTGGAAAAAATTTGGCTTCAGCCCTTTTTTTATGTGTATTTAGCAGTATTTAAATGCCTCTAAAAAACCATTTTAGCGCAACATTTTGACCATAAAACATCACGGCACTCACCCATAACAGCGGAGGCAACCCTTGAATTCATCGGCAGAAATACAAGCAATTTTGGCACTAGCAGACGGTACTATTTTTCGCGGTTTGAGTATCGGTAGTCTTGGTCATCGTGTCGGTGAGGTGGTATTTAATACAGCCATGACAGGGTACCAAGAAATTCTAACTGACCCAAGTTACGCGCGCCAGCTGGTCACGCTTACCTATCCGCACATCGGCAATACTGGCACCAACGCTGAAGATGTCGAATCTGGTAATGGCCATCAAGTATGGGCTGAAGGGCTTATCATTCGTGACGCGACGATGGTCACTTCAAACTTCCGTAACTCAGAGTCATTGACGGATTATTTACAGAACCATAATACCGTCGCCATTGCAGATATCGATACCCGCCAGTTGACGCGCTTATTACGTGATAAAGGTGCACAAAACGGTTGTATCATGACCGCTTCTAACGGCGCAACGATTAGCAGCGACGACGAAGCCCAAGCCATTAAACTGGCGCAAGAGTTTGCCGGTATCGAAGGCATGGACTTGGCAAAAGAATGCTGTACGCCGAAGACGTTTGAATGGACAGCAGGCAGCTGGGACTTATCAGATACACTACTCAACCGCGATATACCGGGCAGCCATGACAGCGGTACGGGCGGCTTTTTTAAACAGCTTGGCACCCATGTTGACTCAAAATACAACGTTGTCGCCTACGATTTTGGTAGCAAAACCAACATCCTACGTATGCTCGTAGACCGCGGTTGTCATGTGACGGTCGTACCCGCACAAACCCCTATCGCAGATGTGTTAGCAATGAATCCAGACGGTATCTTCTTATCAAATGGCCCTGGCGATCCTGCTGCCTGTGACTACGCTATCGATGCGGTCCGTCATATCATTGAAGAAACCGACATTCCAACCTTTGGTATCTGCTTAGGTCATCAGCTCATTGGCCTTGCCAGCGGTGCTAATACCATTAAAATGAAAACAGGTCATCACGGTGCCAACCATCCAGTACAAGACTTGGCCACTGGTACGGTGATGATTACCAGTCAAAACCATGGTTTTGCCGTTGATGAAGACACCTTGCCTGATAACGTTAAATCTACCCATCGCTCATTATTTGATGGTACTAACCAAGGGATTGAGCTGACCAATAAGCCAGTCTTTAGCTTCCAAGGTCACCCGGAAGCCAGCCCTGGCCCACATGATGCTGCGCCATTGTTTGATAAATTTGCGGCGATGATGGAAAAGGCTAAAGCATAAAATAGATATTCTTTTACAGCTTAGATCATGCTCGATGATTTAAGCTGACCCACATAAAACACAATAGTATTTTTAAATACTGTTTTATCCAAATATAAATCAATTAAAATATCATATAACGAAGGTAGCCCTAACTATGCCAAAACGTACCGACATAAAAAGCATTCTTATCATTGGCGCAGGCCCTATCGTCATCGGTCAAGCATGTGAGTTTGACTACTCAGGCGCGCAGGCGTGTAAAGCGCTAAAAGAAGAAGGCTACCGCGTCATCTTGGTCAACTCAAACCCTGCAACCATCATGACTGACCCTGTCATGGCTGATGCGACTTATATCGAGCCGATTACCTGGCAGACGGTTGAGCAAATCATTGCTAAAGAACGTCCGGATGCTATTTTACCAACCATGGGCGGACAGACGGCTCTAAACTGTGCTTTAGACTTAGACAAGCACGGCGTCCTGACCAAATATAATTGTGAGCTAATTGGGGCGACTAAAGACTCAATCGAAATGGCAGAAGATCGCAACTTATTTGATAAAGCCATGAAGCGTATCGGCCTTGAATGTCCTCGCGCTGAAACCGCTGAGACCATGGAAGAAGCTTTTGCCACCCAAGAAAAAATGGGCTATCCGTGTATCATTCGCCCGTCATTTACCATGGGCGGTTCAGGCGGCGGTATCGCTTATAACCGTGACGAGTTTATCGAGATTTGTGAGCGCGGCTTTGACTTATCACCGAACCATCAATTGCTTATTGATGAGTCATTAATCGGTTGGAAAGAGTACGAGATGGAAGTGGTTCGTGACAAAAACGACAACTGCATCATCATTTGTGCGATTGAGAACTTTGACCCAATGGGCGTGCATACGGGCGACTCAATTACGGTTGCCCCAGCGCAAACGTTAACCGATAAAGAATACCAAATCATGCGTAATGCTTCATTGGCAGTACTGCGTGAGATTGGTGTAGAAACAGGCGGCTCAAACGTACAGTTCGGTATCAACCCAGATACGGGTCGTATGGTCGTCATCGAGATGAATCCACGCGTTTCTCGTTCATCAGCATTGGCATCAAAAGCAACCGGCTTCCCGATTGCCAAAATCGCGGCTAAACTAGCGATTGGTTATACGCTTGATGAATTGCAAAACGACATTACGGGCGGCAAAACCCCAGCGAGCTTTGAGCCAGCGCTCGATTATGTGGTGACCAAAATACCTCGCTTTAACTTTGAGAAATTCCCACAAGCCGACAGTGTGTTATCAACACAGATGAAATCGGTTGGTGAAGTGATGGCAATCGGTCGTAACTTCCAAGAATCGATGCAAAAAGCCCTGCGCGGCATGGAAACCGGCAATGATGGTTTTGATGAGCAAATCGACTTAGCAAAAGTCAGTATTGAGAAAGCCCGTAGCGAGATTAACAATCGCTTAACCATTCCAACGCCTGAACGCATTTATTATCTTGCCGATGCTTTCCGTATCGGCATGAGCGTCGATGAAGTGTTTAACTTAACCAAAATTGATCCATGGTTCTTGGTACAAATTGAAGACATCGTCAAAACCGAAGCACAAGTTAAAGCCTTAGGTTTTGGCGGTTTAACTGAGCAAAATCTGCGTAGCTTTAAGCGTAAAGGCTTGTCAGATTTGCGTTTGGCAAAATTGCTTGGCGTCTCACAAAAGCAGCTACGCAAAAAGCGTTGGGATTTAAACGTTTATCCAGTATATAAACGCGTCGATACCTGTGCAGCAGAATTTGCCACCAGCACCGCTTATATGTACTCAACGTACGACAGCGAATGTGAGGCCAATCCAACGGATAACAAGAAAATCATGGTTATCGGTGGTGGTCCAAACCGTATCGGTCAAGGTATCGAGTTTGACTATTGCTGTGTTCACGCAGCCCTTGCCATGCGCGAAGACGGCTACGAGACCATCATGGTTAACTGTAACCCTGAAACGGTTTCAACCGATTATGACACCTCAGACCGTCTGTATTTTGAGCCAATCACCTTAGAAGATGTGTTAGAAATCGTGCGTATCGAAAATCCAGACGGCGTGATTGTGCAATTTGGCGGTCAAACGCCATTGAAACTGGCGCGTGCGCTTGAAGCCGCTGGCGTCAAAATCATCGGTACCAGTCCTGATGCGATTGACCGTGCTGAAGACCGCGAACGCTTTCAGCATATGATTCAGCAATTGAACCTTGTGCAACCAACCAATGCGTTAGCGACAAGCTTAGAAGATGGTTTGGTTAAAGCCAAAGACGTTGGCTATCCGCTAGTAGTCCGCCCATCTTATGTACTCGGTGGTCGCGCGATGGAAATCGTCTATAACGAAGATGAGTTAAGACATTACTTGCGCACCGCGGTACAAGCATCGAATGAAGCGCCTGTACTCCTTGACCGCTTCTTAGATGATGCGATTGAGGTCGATGTTGATTGTGTTTGCGACGGTACTGATGTGGTGATCGGCGGTATCATGCAGCATATCGAACAAGCTGGCGTGCACTCTGGCGACTCGGCCTGCTCATTGCCGCCTTACTCATTATCAGATGAGCTTTGCGATGTGATGCGCGCGCAAACCGTTGCGATGGCAAAAGAGCTTGGCGTCGTCGGTTTGATGAACGTTCAGTTCGCGGTAAAAGGCGAAACGGTTTACATTCTAGAGGTGAACCCACGTGCCGCCCGTACCGTACCTTTCGTATCTAAATGTATCGGTACGTCATTAGCACAAGTCGCGGCGCGTTGTATGGCGGGCACCTCGTTAAAAGATCAAGGCTTTACTACTGAAATCGTCCCGTCATTTTATGCGGTCAAAGAAGCGGTATTCCCATTTGCTAAATTCCCGGGTGTTGACCCAATCTTGAGCCCTGAGATGAAATCAACCGGTGAAGTCATGGGCGTTGGTAAAACCTTTGGCGAAGCATTCTACAAAGCGGTTATCGGTAGTAATGAGCGCCTGCCAGGTCTACCTACCAAAGGCGAAACCAAAACCGTCTTTATCTCCGTTCGTGATAGCGATAAAGAACAAGTCACCCCTATCGCCCGTCAGCTTCTTGATTTTGGCTTCAACATCGTTGCCACTACTGGTACGCAAAAAGTACTGGCGGAAAACGGTATTGAATGTAAACAAATTAACAAAGTCACCGAAGGTCGCCCGCATATCGTCGATGCCTTGAAAAATGGCAAAATCGACCTTATTATCAATACTACTGAAGGCAAACAAGCGCAAGAGGATTCATTCTCTATCCGCCGCAGTGCCCTACAAGGTAAAGTATTTTATGTCACGACATTAGGCGCGGCAGATGCGGTTTGTAAATCTTACGCGATTGACCTACCGTTTGATGTGTATAAGCTACAAGATTTGCATGAACAAGCAAAGACTATCGCTTAGCACTATTGACTTGATGGTATAATTTCAGTAGATTAAGCATCATAGCGACGCTTATTTAAAAGCGTTGGCAAAAATTATGTCTGGTTTTTATACGACTATAGTACTTAAAAAAATTGTACTTTAGAAAAATAAATTTTTTAAAAGATAAACCTAAAAAGCATAGTGGCTGAACTGCGACTATGCTTTTTATTACGTAAGGTTAAGGCGTCTTTTCGGTAAGTGTATCCGTGCTGATAGTTAATCGCTAAGTGTGCAGTTACTTAGGACGCAGCCTCAACCTCATTCTTTTTATATTACATACTCATTGCAACAACACTGACACCATCTCATCATGAAATGGTGCCCGTGTTATTGGTTTAAGGAAAAAACATGCAACGTTATCCCATGACTCCACAAGGACATGCGGCGCTAGAAGCCGAACTAAAACAGTTAAAAAGTGTCGACCGTCCACGTATTACAGCGGCTATCGCTGAGGCGCGCGAACATGGCGACTTAAAAGAAAACGCTGAATATCATGCCGCTCGCGAACAACAAGGTTTTTGCGAAGCGCGTATCCGTGATATCGAAGCCAAGCTTGGCGCTGCACAGGTCATCGACCCTACTACGCTACCAAATGATGGCCGAGTGGTATTTGGCGTGAGTGTGGTCATCGAAAATATGGATACCGAAGAAGAAAAACAATACAAAATCGTCGGTGATGACGAAGCTGACTTTAAAGCTGGCAAAATCTCAGTCAACTCCCCAATTGCGCGTGGTTTGATTGGCAAATCTGAAGGCGACGAAGCCCGTATCGAAACGCCAAAAGGCATAGTCGAATATGAAATCATGAAAGTGATTTACGATTAATATTGGTTATTTTGTAGATAAATAGATCACCTTAAAAAAGCTTTTGATAACAAAAGCTTTTTTTGTAGATAGGTATAGTTAATTAGATATAAAAACGATACAGCGAGATGAAAAGTTGTTTTTCGCAGCATCTGTCGGCGTAGGCACAGCACGCAAGAAAAACAACTTTTCATTGAACGATTTGATAGCGACGTATCTGATTTATTTGTATTCAACTATATATTTTTAGTGCAGCTGATAGATGCAAAAAATAGTACACAACGTCATTATTAGTAGAGTATTAGTTACACAATACAGCTTTTTTACTCAATTCGTTTTAGCGCATAATTGTTCACACATTAAGTGCTAAGTATTTGACTAAAATAATGATGGAATGATAGCAAGTGTTGGCTATCTTAAGTACCTTTGCCCTCGTTATTTGACATGGTTTACATGCTCATTTAACGGGGGTTTTTTCTTATATAAGCGTTGTTTTTCTCGACCTTATTTTTTAAATTTTGTTTTTTTGCTACTTCATTAGCGGCTTTATTTACTGCTATTTTAAAGGAATCTATTATGACCACGCCTATCAATACGCCAGCATTTCAGGCTACGAATAAAAAAGCGCTTAAACACGCCTTCATTAAAAAAAACACTATTCCTACAGCCATATCAATGGTCTTAGCGGGTAGTTTTCTGACGCTAACTGCTGCCCAAGCTGCACCTGAAGTCACGGTCGTACCATCTGTGAGCAACAGCACCACAGTGGTCGAAAGTTACTCAGACGGCAAAACAGCGGTTATCACTGCGACGCCGAATGGCATCACCATGCAAGATGGTATGCCGTTTTACCGCACACAAGTGAGTACTGCGCCCCGTTATGTGGTTCGCTCAGGCGCTAATACTGTCGTTACTCAAGGCAATGCCACGGTCACGAGCGTACCTGTGACCAACCAAGTCACTAATCAAACCAGCAGAGTTGACGTCATAGCGGTTCCAACGACCAGCGTGACCGAAGTCTTGCCTGTGACGCCGGTGACCCAGTTGCCCGTCATCCATACACCAACGACCACCGTCGTCACTAATCAACCGGCAACGACGCAAATCGTCTCTACCTCTTTAGATACTCTGCAATTGACCCCAACTTTTAGCACGCCTGGTGTGGTTAATGCCCAAACCAAAGTCATGAAAATATTAAAAAATAAAGATGGTCGTGAAGTGGCCGTACCCGCCAATCATATCGCGCCTGGTGACGTAATCGAATATCACACCACTTATACCAATACCACCGCGCAGCCTGTTACTGATATCAATGCGATGGTGTCATTGCCAAATGGTGTCCAATTAGTGTCACTAAACAGTCCATTACCAACGCTTGCGACTACTGGTGGCGATAGCTATCAAACTATCCAAAAAGTGGGCAATACCGTGGTTGTAAAAGAAAACTATTCTGGTCTTAAATGGAACTTGGTTGATCTAAGTCCAAATGCTGCTCAGACCGTCGTTATACGAGCTAAAGTTCAGTAATGACGACCTTATAAAATATCATATTTTACTAAAAAATTACTCTAAAGCCTTGCAAACGCGAGGCTTTTGTCATTTTAAAGAAGAATAAAGCTCCAACTATACTTGTTAATATTTTTTATTTTCAAGCGACACTATCTGTCGTCTTGTTTATCTAATTATCCTACCTTTATAATGACTTAAGCCTGATTTTGCTAAAATACATACCTATAAATGATTTGGTAAATCGCGCTTATGGCAACCATCAATTATGAACGACTACAAGGTAAGCTCAATATCTTAGCGGACGCTGCTAAGTATGATGTCTCTTGCTCATCCTCCGCAGGCACTCGCAAAAACCAAGGCGGTGGTCTTGGTGATGCTTCAGCAACCGGTATTTGCCACAGCTATACCGAAGATGGTCGCTGTGTCAGTCTTCTTAAAATCCTTTTGACCAATCACTGCATCTACGATTGCGCATATTGTACCTCACGTAAAAGCAATGACACCCTGCGCGCTGCTTTTAGCGTCGAGGAAGTGGTTGATTTAACCATGCAGTTTTATCGTCGTAACTATATCGAAGGATTATTTTTAAGCTCAGGGATTTTTAAAAGTGGCGATTATACGATGGAGTGCTTGGTCGAGGTCGCCAAGATACTGCGTACCCGCGAGCGCTTTAACGGCTATATCCATCTAAAAACTATCCCCGGCGCGTCAAAAGAATTGTTATTAGAAGCGGGGCTTTATGCCGATCGCCTTAGTGTCAATATTGAAATTCCGACCAAATCAGGTCTGGCATTGCTCGCTCCAGAGAAGTCACATGATGAATTAAAAGCACCAATGGAAACCGTTAAAACTGAAATTATCACTATCAAAGAGAGCCGTAAAACCCATAAAAAAACACCTAAATTTGTGCCAGCGGGTCAAACCAGTCAGATGATTGTTGGCGCCAGTAATGAGACCGATTTGCAAGTCATACAGCTATCGAGCCATTTTTATCAGCAATATGATTTAAAACGTGTTTATTACTCAGGTTACGTACCGATGTTGTCTGATAGTCGCCTGCCAGCGATTGGAGCGCCTGTGCCGATGATACGTGAAAACCGTCTGTATCAAGCGGATTGGCTGATGCGTTTTTACGGCTTTGGTGCCCATGAAATCGTTGAGCCTGACTCGCTATTTCTAGACTTAGATTGCGACCCGAAACTTGCTTGGGCAATCCGCCACCGCGAGCATTTTCCCGTTAATATCCAAACCGCCACTTACGAGATGATTGTGCGTATTCCCGGTATCGGTACCAAAACCGCTAAAAAGATAGTGAAGGCGCGTAAGTTTAATCAGTTGACGCTTTATCACTTGAAGAAAATGGGCGCGGCGGTCAATCGTGCCAAGTACTTTATCGCAACAACGGGTAAAAACGAGCATTTGGCGCATTTAACCCGTGATAATTTCCGTCAATATGTACTGGCGCAAACGCAGACCAAATATAAAGACCAACGCAACGGTCAATTAGCGCTGTTTTAATCAGCATGGTTTTAGTCGGCATGGTTTTAATTGCCACTATTTTAAATAGGAACATAAATGTCACAGCTGATGCAAAGTCACGATTACATTGTTGGTCACTTAACGCCCAGTATTGTGCTTTATGAGCCAAGTTTTGAAGGTTGGCTGAGTGCCGTATTTTATGTCTATACCAATAAGTTACAGGACGATGAATCCCTACAACTAATTGCTCACGACTGCTATATACCATCGTTGATTGCACAGGCAACAAGCGTAGCAACGGATGCAGACAACGCCGAACGCGTACTAATAAAGCTGCATAAACTCTTAGGTCGTTCAGGTATGCGCAATATCCTCTGGGGATTTTTATCAGAAAAAGCTCATATCGGCACCACTTTATTTCAAGTAATTAAATACGCCATTGACTACCCTAGCCGCCATATTATGCAAGATTTGGGTAATTTGAATGTTTTGGAATTGGTACAAACCGTCAAATCGGTCAGCCGAGAAAAACACCGCATGGAAGCCTTTGTGCGTTTTGAGCACACCACTGACAATATCTACTTTGCCCGCGTTGAGCCTGACTTTAATGTACTGCCTTTGATTGGTGAGCATTTTCGTCAGCGTTATCAAGATCAGCATTGGGCGATTTATGATGTGGCACGTGGCTATGGCATTTATTATGACAAAAGTAAAAGTACCCCGTCGCGCCCTGCTGACCTACAAACCATCACTAACCTAGATGATACGGTACTGCGTAATCCTGCCAGCATTCATAGTAAGGACGAACAGCGTTATCAAAAGTTTTGGCAAGGCTACTTTACTAATGTCAATATCAAAGAGCGTAAAAACCCACGGCTACATAAGCAATATCTGCCGCAGCGCTATTGGAAATATCTCAGTGAAAAGCAAGTGCTACCAAATGCTGCGCATTTACAAAAACGTCGCTAGTTTAGTAACGTTACCTATTGCCAACTGCTTATTCTCAGCTAAGAAAAGCATGGCAAATTTGACCTTATCTTTTTATCTTGGTGGTTGAGTTTTCGGCACTTTTAACTGACAATAGCAGCTTGATATCCTATTTGGTGACCGACGCTATTATGAAAGTTATGCGCTTACTGTCGTCCTTAAAGCATGATGAATCCGAGCGCGGCATTTTTCATCTGGGTCGCGCTTTGGTTAAAAATGGTCATACTTCCATTATCATTGCCAGCGCCGATGAAGAAAATGACTTGGTCAAACGCCTAAAGCGCGATGGTAATATCTACCATCAGCTTTATATGAATAAGAAATCTTGGCTGTCACTGCTACAAGTCGCCCCGCTGCGCCGCCTGATTGAAAAATACGACCCTGATGTCATTCATGTGCATTCGCGCACCCCTGCATGGATATTGCATTTGGCCTTGCGCCGCGCCCGCCTCAAGCGTCGTCCCAAACTGGTCTCGACCATGTACGGTTTTTATCCGATTAATAAATACTCGCAAGCGCTGCTCGATGTCGATACCATCATCACGGTCTCTGATAGCGTCACCAATTATTTAAAAAAAGGCCTGCGCCGTGAGGAGCTAGAGCCCAAAGTTATTAAACGTATTTACCGTGGTGTCGATACGCGCCGTTATCCGTATCGACACAACCCTTCTGTGTATTGGCTGCGCCATACGTTCGCCGAATATCCTGAACTTGAACACAAAAAATGGCTGGTTTTTCCGACTATCATCGGCAATGAATATGGGCAAGAATGGCTGATTGATATTTTGGGTAATCTGCAAGAACAATTTCCTAATATTCATGTCATTATTATGGATGATGATTACCGCGAAGGTGATGTGGCGCATGAAGATTTTCGCCAGCGCAGCAATACGCTTGGACTGTCTGAGCGCATAACTTACGTTGGCAGCAAACGTAATGATATGCGCGAATGGCTGTCGGCGGCCAATATCGTCATGGCGCTTGCCAATGAGCCAGAATCGATTGGCATTAATGCCCTGCAAGCAATTCACTTAGGCACGCCAGTCATTGGCTGGGATCAAGCGGCATTTAGCGAGATACTACAGCCACTTTATCCGCAAGGATTGGTCAAAAAATACAACGCCAAAGCGCTCTGCAAAGCAGTGCGCAACCAGCTAGAAAGTGTCACCCGTCCTGAGATGACCAATAAATTCACCATGCGTGAGATGATTGAACAAACCCTACTTGTCTATCAAGGGTTATATGACCAATCGCTTGCAGAAGAACAAGCGCAGGCGGATGCAGCGGCGGTTAAAAAAATTAAGAAAGGCCTTAGTAAGGCATCTAAATCTATTCCTGAATCTCCTTATGTAAAAATCGAGCCCGCGGATAAAATCAGCAAAGTCAGGTTGTTTAAAGACTCTACTAAAACGACAGATGCTAAAGCAGAGACTAATACTGCAACCGTTAAAGTAGAAAATGCTAAGGCAATACAAACGATAGAAACAGTAAAACCAGCCGATAAACAAAAAGCAAGCCAAGACCAAAGCAATACCTAATAGCTTATTTATGACCCCTTATTTTTAGCGAAAAAAAGCACTGCTTCTATTGCTAGATACAGTGCTTGAGATAGTGGCTAATAAACTCTAAACTCTTTATAAATAATAGGCTTTTGCAAAACAGTTTTTAACGCCAATTGAACTTTAATATAAACTTAGTAAGTCGTCGGCGTATGCGCGCTTACGATACGAGTTATGCCATCAGTAGGATTGATAAAGGTGTGCGGTTTAATGGTATCAATCACATAACTGTCACCTTCATTCAACAAATAAGTCGTCTCTTCGATACGAATTAAGACTTTGCCTTCAATAACGGTGCCAATCTCTTCGCCTTCGTGAGCGATTTTTTCTTCGGTCGAGCTATTGGGCTGATAGGTCTCAATCAAAAACCCCAGATTTTTGGTGGTGCTACAGTTATATACCTGTTTGAGCGACACTCTACTGCTTGACTCGCTAAGCTCTATCAAATCCTTTGGTGTGACCACCACACGTGCTTTGGGCTCTTTCCACTCATCACTGAAAAAAGTCGTCAAATCAGACCCTAGCACCTGTAAGATGGCTTTAAGTGTATTGACCGCTGGGCTGACTTTATTACGCTCAATCGCACTGATTGAAGTATTGGTTACCCCTGCCATCCTTGCCAGCTTGCGTTGCGAGTAGCCTTTTGCAAGGCGCAGTTGATTGATTTTTTTACCGATATCCTCTTCAGGCTGGCTGTCCATTTCGAGTTCAGATTCTGACGCATCTTCTTCAGCGCTGTTAACGTCATCAGCATCGTCTTCGTCTTGTTTTTCAGCCTCGTCTTCGAGTAAGTCCATTTCATTTTCAGGCGCAATGTCCTGTTTTTCAATATCGTTTTCTGCACTATTATGAACCGTGTTTTTTGCTGGCATAGTGGATAAATTCCTTGAATAGAAATTTTGACAAATCGTCTTGTGCATAATTTAACTCAGGATGCCATTGTACACCAATCATAAATGGATGTTTTATTAAGCTGATGGCTTCTACCAATCCATCCGGTGCACGTGCTTCGACAAATAAATCTCGACCTACTGTATTGATGGCTTGTTTGTGCAACGAATTGACGTGCCATTTTTCGCCAAACGCTGCCAGTCGCCCCTCAGGCTGAATAATCACGTCATGCACCGGCTGGTATTGCACCTCAAGCGGCTGGGTATTGTCTTCCAAATGCGGCTCATAAAACCCTTCTACTTCACGCCAATCTGGATGCAGGCTGCCATCAAAATAGACATTCATCTCTTGCAAGCCTCGGCATACTGCCAATAAAGGCGTACCCGCCTTCTCTGCATGAGCAAGCAGTTTAAAGCTCAGCTCATCACGACCTAAGTCCTGCTTTTCTTCAATATGCGAAGCGCCATAACGTGCAGGCGCGACGTTACTGTAACTGCCCGTCAATAAAATACCGTCAGCAATGGCAATCAAAGCCGCGAAGTTCTCACTCTCAGCGGCAGTATTGGGCAGCAAGATAGGATTGCCACCATAAAAATGTACCGCATCGATATATTTTTGGTACACCGCTTGCGCAGGTTGACCGTCGACCATTTTATGACAGGAGACGATGGCAATAATGGGGCGATAAGTTTGCATTTTATTCTTCCTTGAATGTGATATCTGAGCCTCAAAACTACAATATACCGAGATTTCTTTGATTAAAATCTAACACAAAATTTCGGACATTGTAAACTATAAACTTCATTTTTAGATAATTAAAACCAATATGAATATAATTAATTACTTTTTAATAGTTTTAAATATCATTTGACAACTATAAATTTCAGTCATATATTGAAGGACATCAGTAAGACAAAAGGTGAATTACCGTCTCTACACCCCAATGTCATTACCGATAAAAACAAGGCTAAGAACAATGCTAAGTGATTCATTTTGCAGTAAAAACATCAAGCAATGTTAGGAAGGAAATACTTAGTAAAGTAAACCATGTGGTATCAGCCACGGCAGTTATAAGTGCTGTTTTATTTAGCAATACTGTTTTATTTAACGTCATTCACCATCAGGATTTGTCAATTATGAATGACAGCGGCCATAAACGGCGCAACTATAATCAGAGTAAAAATCAACATCAATAGGGATAATAGACATGACGACAACCAAGGGAATGGTCGAATCTGCAAATAATACGGAATATGTGTATGTTGCAGCGGGGGATATTAATGGCTTACTTCGTGGTAAGCGCATCCCCTTTAATCAGATGGAAAAAGCAGAAAATGGTGCCATACGCTTACCTTTATCAATTTTAGGCGTCGACATCTGGGGCGCTGACGTTATCGAATCCTCTCAGTGCAATGGCGATATCGATGCCATTGCTCGTCCTACCGGCCGCGCTGCCTATCCGCTCCTCAATACCAGCGCGCCCTCATCGCTATTGCCCGTTTGGCTTTATACCGAAGACAACGAGCCTTATTACGGTGACGCACGCCACGTCTTAGATTATGTCAGTAAAAAATTCAAAGCACTCGGATTAACGCCAGTCATGGCAACAGAGCTTGAATTTTATTTGATTGATTACACCGAAGGTGAAAGCCCAAAACCGCCTATCCGTCCAAAGAGCGGCTTAAGGCTAAATAAGACTTCTATTTTAAGTATCAATGACTTATTGCAGTTTGATGAGTTTTTAGACGAAGTTTATGAGCAATGCAAAAAACTTGATATTCCGGTTGATGCCGCTTTAGCTGAGAACGGCTGTGGTCAGTTTGAAATTAACTTATTACACGTCGATGACCCGTTAAAGGCTGCTGACGATGCCATTTTATTCAAACAAGTAGTTAAGTCCGTCGCAGCACGCCGCAAGCTAACGGCTACTTTTATGGCAAAACCCTTTGGATTGCAATCCGGCAACGGCTTTCATGTACACTGCAGCCTGCTCGATAAAGATGGCAATAATGTCTTTGATGATGGCTCAGAAGAAGGGTCAGACATCTTGCGTCATGCGGTCGCAGGTTTATTAAAAACCATGTCGGATTGCACCTTATTATTTGCCCCCCATGTCAACTCTTATCGCCGCTTTACCCCAGGTACACTGGCACCAAACAATGTGTCATGGGGCTATGAAAACCGCACCGCTGCTGTGCGCATCCCAGGCGGCGACTCACAAGCACGCCGTATCGAGCACCGCGTTTCTGGCGCCGATGCCAACCCTTATCTGGTCTGTAGTGCGGTATTGGCAGGCATGCTTTATGGCATCGAAAACAAGCTTGAAGCGCCAGAGCCGGTCAATAGCATCACTTATAACGAAGCCGAGCTTAAAACTTTGCCATTAGACTGGCTGTCCGCTATCCGCAAATTTGAAAGCAGCGACATCATCGATTCTTTATTTCCAAGCGAGATGATTGAGCTATTAATTGCAGTCAAAAAACAAGAAGCCAAACGCTTTGCTCAGCAAGTGACCAACCTTGAATACCTCACCTATTTACAGGATGTTTGATATGTCAAATAACTCAAATAGCAACTTAAATGGCAATGCAGCAATGAACCAAAATCCGCCTTCGAATAACACGCGCAACATTCCGCATTATTCAGACAATGGGCAATATCCTGATAGCTATTATGCAGCCAGCCGTAATCCTAAGCCCGACAGACCGACGCTAAAAAATGATATTCAAGTGGAAATCTGTGTAGTCGGTGGCGGTTATAGCGGCTTATCAACGGCGCTGCATCTCATTGAAACCGATCACGAAGTGGTGGTTTTAGAAGGTGCGCAAATTGGTTGGGGCGCATCAGGGCGTAATGGCGGTCAAATCGTCAACGGTCTTAACGCCAGCCTGCAAAAAATCAAAAAGTCTTATGGTCAAGAAAACGCAGATTTCGTCGGTCAGCTTGTGACCCGTGGCGGCAAAATCATTCGGCGCTTTGTCGCTGATTATAATATCGACTGCGATCTTAAAGAGAAAAATATCTTTGCGGCGTTAAATAATGGTCAGTTAAAAGACTTACAAGAGACGCATGCCCTATGGGAAAGTCATGGGATGCATGATCGAGAAATGCTCGACAAAAATGGCATCCAAGAACATATCAAAACAGACGCTTATGTGGGCGGTATTATTGACCATTCAGGTGGTCATATCCATCCGCTAAACCTCGCGCTTGGTGAAGCCGCTGCCATCGAAAAATCTGGCGGTACTATCTATGAAAACACTTTAGTCGTTGATATTGAATATGCCGATGACCACATCAAAGTTATTACTGAATTTGGTAGCGTCACTTGTAAGCAAGCGGTGCTGTGCGGCAATGCCTATCTCAATAAAGTCATACCTAAATTAACTGACCGCGTCATGCCGGTATCGACACAGATTATCGCCACCGAGCCCTTAGGTGATTTAGCAGACCAGCTGCTACCAACCGACGTCTGCGTCGAAGATGTGCGCTATATCCTTGATTACTATCGCCTGTCAGCGGATAAGCGCATGTTATTTGGCGGCGGTACTGTCTACGGTGGTCAAGACCCAGCCGATATCACCGCCAAAATACGACCAAATATGAATAAGATTTTCCCAGAGCTACGTGATGTCAAAATTGACTATGCGTGGAGTGGTAACTTTGCCTTGTCTTTTTCTCGCGTACCGCAAATGGGCAAACTGCATGACCGTGTTTATTTCGCTCATGGCTATAGCGGTCATGGGGTGACAGGCTCGCATTTATTTGGGCAGATATTAGCTAATGCCATCAATGGTCGCACCAAAGAGTTTGATACCTTTGCCAAGATTCCTTGGATTCCTTTCCCAGGTGGCCGCGCCCTACGCGTGCCGTATTCTGTCATGGGCTCATGGTGGTACGCACTAAAAGACACCACTGGCATGTAACGACGTCAAAATCTAACCATCATTATCTGTCATAACAATGGATTGTTGTGATGGCGCTCGATAGAAAGAAGATGCACTGGTGCGCTACTGACTATCGAGCAACAACCATAAAACAGAGTTTTAAAAAATTAGGTTTTACAGGGAGCGTAAATATGAACATGAAACTCAGCGAAGCTGTCGAGGGGCAGTTTCATAACAAGCGAGTATTTTTGACGGTATTAGCAGGGATTGCCATATATATCGCTTTTGCTTGGCTATCGACCACCCGTGCGCCAAACGAATCTTGGGGTGCTTTATCGCTATTACCTACATTATTAGTATTGGTCACTGCCATTGTTTCTAGGCGTCCATTTGAATCTATGATTGCAGGCTGTGTCGCGGGTCTTGTGATGCTCAATCCGTTTGATTTGGTTTCGCCTTTTGCTGAAAATATATCCCTCGTACTCGGTAATGAAACCATTGTCTGGGTAGTACTGGTTTGTGGTTTGATGGGCGGTCTGATTCAGCTGCTTGAGATCAGCGGTTGTCTCGATGGCTTTAGTGAATGGCTACAAAAAATCATCAAATCACGCCGGCAATCATTACTAGCGACTGCAGGACTGGGCGTGGTGGTCTTTATTGATGATTATTTAAACTGTCTTGCTGTATCGACGTCTGTTAAGAAATTGACCGATTTTTATGGGGTATCGCGAGAAAAACTTGCCTACATCGTCGATTCAACGGCGGCGCCGATGTGCGTTATTGTGCCTATTTCGACTTGGGCGGTCTACTTTGCCGGACTTTTAGAAGAAAATGGCGTCGCAAAAGACGGTGGTGGAATGGCACTTTATATGAGTGCCATTCCTTTTATGGCGTATGCTTGGTTTGCACTGGTGATTGTGTTTTTGGTGGCATATGGCATTTTGGGCGATTGGGGCCCGATGAAAAAAGCGGAAGCTCGCGCCAAAGGTGGCAACCCTGTACCTGAAGCTTTTGTCGATGAGCAATTGGTTTCAAACGTCAAGGCCAAACGCAAGCTATCGTTTAAAGCCAATATCATGAACTTTGCTTTCCCCATGATTTTATTGATTGTTTCAACCATTTATTTTGAAATTGATTTATTAAGAGGGGCATTACTGACCTGTTTCGTTACCGTTCTTATCTATTGGGCGCAAGGTATCTTAAGTTTCGAGACCCAAATGGAAGCCATTTTTAAAGGTTTCCAAGTCATGCTCTATCCATTATCAACGGTAGTCGGTGGCTTCTTCTTAAAAGCCATCAATGATGAGCTTGGCATGACGACGTACGTAATCGAGGCCATCACGCCTTATATGACGATTGTCATCTTTCCTGCTGTCATCTTTGCCGTCATGGCGTTCTTAACCTTTGCCACCTCATCAAGTTGGGGTTTGTATATCCTGGCAATGCCGATTGTATTCCCTATTTCGTTAGCACTTGGTGTCAGCACGCCATTGATGATTGGGGCACTATTGTCAGCGTCTTCATTTGGTAGTCATGCCTGCTTCTTTAGTGACTCGTCGTTATTAGCCTCACAAGGAGCGGGCTGCTCACCCATGCAACATGCCTTTAGCCAATTCCCCTATGCCATGCTTGGCGCGGTTTTATCCATCGTGACATTCCTAGGTTTGGGTTATATGATGGCTTGAGCATTATTTAAAGTATAGGCTGCATACGATGAGCGTTAAGGATTTGCTAAAGCATACAAATAACGACTGAGACAGTGCTGTATCTACAATACAATGATCTTGCTGCTTGATAGTATTAATAACTACCAACCATCACAGATTAAAAAAAAATTTAAAAGATAGTGATAATAAAACAACCACAAATGGATTTTGATCAAAAGGAAATAACAATGAGCGACTATCAAATTACTAACCCAGCGACTGGCGAAGTAGAGGCCACCTACCCAACCTCTACTGAGCAAGACATTCAGCAAGCGATTGAAAAAGCTGATCGCGCTTATCAAGATTGGCGCAAGGTAACATTAGAAGAACGCAGTACGCTACTGCATAAAATTGCTGACATCTACCTTGAGCGTCAAGATGAGCTGGCGCGTATCGTCGCAGCAGAGATGGGCAAGCCTATCGCGCAAGCAAAAGGCGAGATTGGCTTAGTGGCTGATATTTTTCGTTACTATGCTGATAACGCCGCGCAGTTATTAGCGCCCCATACCATCGATGTTGATAGCGGTTCTGCCCTTATAGAGAAGCGTCCTGTCGGCGTGCTTTTAGGCATCATGCCGTGGAATTACCCGCATTATCAGGTTGCACGTTTTGCCGCCCCTAACTTTATGGCAGGTAATACGCTGATTTTAAAACACGCGCCGCAGTGTCCGAAAACAGCAGAAGTAATCGTTGATATTTTTAAAGAAGCAGGCTTGCCAGAAGGCGTCTATAACAATGTATTTGCGACCAATGAACAAGCGGCGACCATCATCGAAGACCAACGCGTACAAGGTGTGTCGTTGACAGGTTCTGAGCGCGCTGGACAAGCGGTGGCAAAAATAGCTGGCGGTGCACTTAAAAAAGTCGTATTGGAGCTTGGTGGCTCGGATGCCTTTATCGTTGCAGCCGATGCCGATATCGAACAAGCCATACAAGGGGCAATCGAAGGTCGTTTTGGTAATACAGGACAAGCTTGTAATGCCGCCAAACGCCTTATCGTCGTCGAATCTGTCTATGATCAATTCGTCGAAGCCTTTACCCATGCCGTACGTAACATGACATTGGGCGACCCTCTTGATGAAGAAACCTTTATCGGACCACTGTCCTCTAAAGCGGCGGCAGTCAATCTACAAGCACAGCTCGACAGCGCTATTCAAGCTGGCGCGACGGTACTGGTCGAGGGTGGTATGCTCAAAGACAAACCAGGCGCTTGGTTTGCGCCTGCTGTTCTCACAGATGTTGACGACTCTATGGATGTCTATTACGAAGAGCTATTCGGTCCGGTCGCTGTTGTCTATAAGGCTTGTGATATTGAGCAGGCGATTAAAATCGCTAACGATGTGCCTTTTGGCCTTGGCGCTTCTATCCAAACACAAGATGCGGCGCTGGCTGCTGATATTGCTGATAAACTAGACGTCGGTATGGTGACTATTAATGCACCGTCTGGTAGTGAAGCCAATACCCCATTTGGCGGTGTCAAACGCTCAGGGTTTGGTCGCGAGCTTGGTACGCTAGGTATTACCGAGTTTTTGAATTATAAATTGATTCGTGATAAATCCTAATCTATTTAAATCGCATTAAAAAAGCCTAGCATCTATTGATAGACGCTAGGCTTGTTATGATAAAGGCATTCTTTACTTTTTAGGCGGATTGTCTTTCAACCATAGCTGATTGACGATTTTTAACTCGCGTAGCTCTTCTGCCATGATAGCTTCACTGATGCCTGGATATTTGACGACGGCATAGCTATAAAGACCGATACCGAGCGCTGTCCAACCAAAGAAAATCCACCACTCGATAGCGCTCAGTGCTGACGGCATACCCGGCATATATAAGATGAGCAAGCCAATGCCCAGTACGATGGTAAACATACCGACCAATTTACCCGCTGGCACTCTAAACGGGCGCACCATATCTGGCTCACGGTAGCGTAAGACTAAGAAAGAGATGGCGACACAGGTATAAGCAATCACAATCCCAAAACCACCGGCATCAACAATCCATACTAGCATTTTACGACCAAATAAAGGCGCAAGCGTCGCCAAACCACCAATCAATAAAATAGCATTTTTCGGGGTTTTATATTTGGGGTGTAGTTTACCCAAAAATGCAGGCAACATATGGGCTTTTGACATGGCATAAAGTAAGCGACTGCCACCGATTAAAAACGCGTTCCAACTCGATAAAATCCCAAGTACACCGCCAATAACTAGTAAAATACCCGCCCATTTGCCATGCCACGCATTGGTCATCGCGTCAGCGGTCGCTAAGGTTGATCCTTGTGCTTGAATGAGCGGCAAAGTGCGGCCGACACTCCATGCCACGCCGACATACCACATCACCGCAATAATAATAGAGACAATCAAAAACTTACCGATATTAGGACGGGTCAGATCAATCTCTTCGGCCGCTTGCGGAATCACGTCAAAACCGACAAACATAAACGGCACCATGACAATCACCGTCATCATACCGCCGATACCACCGATAAAGGCAGGCGCCTGCACGGCTGTTGAGTTCGCAGGATTGTAAATTACCGCACCAATAAACAATAACGTACCGACGAATAAAATACCGAGTACGGCTGTTTTTTGGAACCAAGCGCTAACTTCCATGCCGCGAATATTGAGCCAAGTGACGATGATTGAGCCTAGCATACCGACCCCGACCCACGTGGCATACACATCCCAGCCCGCTATCGTCCATAGATAGCCTTGGTTATAATTGGGAATAAAGTATTCAACCACCGTCGGCAACGCTACTGCTTCAAAAGCAACGACCGAGAAGTAACCAAATAAAATACTCCACGAGCAAATAAAGGAAACCGTGACGCCAAGCGCTCGATGGGTATAGGTATGCTCACCGCCGGTGACTGGCATTGACGAGGCTAGCTCTGCATAGTTAACACCAATCATGATAACGGCCAAACCACCAATCATAAACGCTAACATCGCGCCCCATGTGCCCGCCGCTAATATCCAGTCCCCTGCTAAAACGACCCAGCCCCAACCGACCATAGCACCGAATGCTAAAGCAATAATATCAAACATGCCCAGCGATTTTTTTAGCTCAGACATAACCTACTCCTTGTCCGTGTGTCATCCGTGTCAGCCCTTTTTAACGGCACTGATACCCACTATTTTTATGTAATAGGGCGCTGCCCTTTTTTATCTTTTCCTGCCTATCAAGCGATAGGTTTAGTATTATTCATGACATTTGTCTTTTAAAACTTGCTTAGCAGAGACAGCAACGGCGTCTTGATTTGCAAGGCGCCGTTGTAAAACCACCACTCAAAGCAGCATTGTCATTATCCTAAGCTTAAGCTTTCATCTTTTGAATTAACGCCTTGAGCGGTCAAAATACCTTTGATAATATCAAGGCCTTCTTGTAGCACTTCGTCCTCTACTGTCAACGGCACCATCACGCGAATGGCGTTGCCAAACATGCCACAAGACGCAAGCAGCAATCCTTGCTCGAAAGCTTTGGTTTTTAGGTTGGCAGTCGCCGCCGCATCAGGCTTGCCATCGCTGTCGATTAGCTCAAACGCTAACATCGCGCCTTTATGGCGAATATGACCGATGCTGCTTAGGTTCAAATCTTTTAAAAACGCTTCGATTTTGTCACCAATCTCGATACTGCGCTCAAGCAGATTTTCTTCTTCAATCACTTCCATGACAGCAAGCGCAGCCACACAAGCCAATGGGTTACCAGAATACGTACCGCCCAAACCGCCGACTTGCGGGGCATCCATGATATCAGCGCGACCGATAACGGCAGAAATAGGATAGCCACCCGCTAAGCTTTTAGCACTGGTCATCAGATCCGGCTCAACACCCAATTGTTCAGACGCAAACAAGGTACCGGTACGGGCAAAACCACACTGGACTTCATCAAAAATCAGCACAATGCCATGCTCATCGCAAATCTCGCGCAAGGCTTTGGCAAACGATGGTGTCACTTGATGGAAACCGCCCTCGCCTTGTACGGGCTCAATAATCATCGCTGCCACTTCACTTGGATCGATATCCGCTTGGAAAATCATCTCAAGGCTATGCAATGCTTGTGCTTCGGTCACGTTTAGCTCTTCTGCTGGGAATAACGCATGGAACACAGGACCTGGCATCGGGCCAAAGTTCTTTTTATATGGCAATACTTTACCCGTTAGGCTCATGCACATCAGCGTACGACCATGCCAACCACCAACGAAAGAGATGACACCCGGACGACCGGTTTTTGCACGGGCAATTTTGATACAGTTTTCGACCGCTTCTGCGCCCGTAGTCAAGAACAAGGCTTTTTTCGGACCGCTGATAGGCGCTTTTTCGCAAAGCTTTTCAGCAAGCTCGACGTAGCATTCATAGTTAACTATTTGCGCGGCAGTATGGGTAAATTTGTCTAGCTGCTCGTGCACACGCTGGGTGATTTTTGGATGGCTGTGACCAGTATTCAGTACTGAGATACCGCCGACAAAGTCAATATAACGATTGCCTTCGATATCCCACACTTCTGAGTTTTTTGCTTTTTCGGCAAAAATAGGAAAGGCAATGCCAAGGCCTGTTGGCAAAACAGCTTTACGGCGCGCAAGTAATGATTGATTGGTAGTCATAAGAATATCCTTTTCTTTCTTCTTTACGTAGATGCCAATGATGGTATGGCGGTTTATAAAATAAGCTGTGGCTAAATTTGGGATTCATGCTGCTGAATCCCGTTAAATACTAGGTGAAAATCTATAAAAAACAAATGGTTAAAATATAAAACAGCTAACCATTAGCTCTAACTATTAACTAACATCAGAGCACCAATATTTGGTCACGACATATTCTTCAATGCCGTATTTTGAGCCTTCGCGGCCAAAGCCTGACTGCTTGACGCCGCCAAATGGTGCGACTTCGGTAGAAATAAGACCGGTATTATGACCGATGATGCCGTACTCTAAACCTTCAGTGACACGCCATGAGCGAGCATAGCTGCCGCTGTAGAAATATGCCGCCAAACCATAAATGGTGTCGTTGGCTTGACGAATGACGTCGGCTTCATCTTTAAAGGTAAAGATAGTAGCGATAGGGCCAAAAATTTCTTCATGGGCGATATCCATGTCACTGCTGATATCAGTAATCACGGTTGGGTTATAAGACAGTTCTGATGCGCCGTTGGTGCTACCGCCTGTGATAAGGGTTGCGCCTTTATCTAACGCGTCTTTGAGCAGCGCTTGAACTTTATCCAACGCTTTTTTGTTAATTAAAGGTCCGATATCCACGCCTTCATCCATGCCATTACCGACATTAAGCTCAGCGACTTTTTTCACAAAGACGTCGAGGAATTTGTCTTTGATACTATCCTGCACGTAGACACGGTTGGCACAAACACAGGTTTGACCCGCGTTACGATATTTAGAAGCGATTAAGCCTTCAGCGGCTTTTTCAAGATCGGCATCATCAAAGACGATAAATGGCGCATTGCCGCCGAGCTCTAATGACAGTTTTTTGATGGTTGGGGCACACTGTGCCATCAAGGTACGACCGACTTCGGTAGAGCCAGTAAATGACAGCTTATGAATGCGTGCATCGCCGGTTAGGATATCGCCGATGGTTGACGATTTGCCCGTGACGACTTGAATAACGCCTGCTGGAATACCGGCTTGCTCAGCCAATACCGCTAATGCCAATGCAGAAAATGGCGTTTCGGTCGCAGGTTTGATAATCATGGTACAGCCTGCCGCTAGTGCAGGAGCTGCTTTACGGGTAATCATCGCTGCTGGGAAGTTCCAAGGTGTGATAGCCGCGCAGACACCGACAGGCTGTTTTAGGATGACATGGCGCAATTGGGTTTGATTGGCAGGGATAACATCGCCGTATACGCGCTTACCTTCTTCAGCAAACCAGCGGATAAAGCTATTGGCATAGCCAACTTCCCCGCGTGATTCGGTTAAAGGCTTGCCTTGCTCGGCGGTCATAATGATGGCCAAATCTTCTTTATTGGCATCGATAAGGTCGGCCCACTTTTGCAGTAGTTCCGCCCGCTCTTTGGCAGTTTTGGCCGCCCACGTGATTTGCGCCTCATGAGAAGCCGCAACCGCGTCATTGACATCATCGGTCGTCAGGCTCGGTACGTTACCGATAATCTCACCGTTAAAAGGATTGCTGACGTCGATAGTCGCGGCATCACTGGCATCATGCCAACCGTCTTTGATAAAGCACTGCTGTTTGAGTAGGTCTGGATTTGATAGTTGTAGCGTATTTGACTGTTGTGACATGTTGACACTCCTTGTCAGTGTTGTTTTGCAAATAAGGTTTGCAGATTTATAGTGATAAACGAATAGCTAAAAATAAAAACGACTAAAAATAAAAGGTTATGACTTAAATAATTATTGATAACTTGTTATTTGTTCAATATACTGAACATGTATTCTATATATGAGACATCATTATAAGAATGATAATCCCCTATTTGCAACCCCTATTATCAATTTTGTGCTGATTTATCATTTTATTTTGCTACTTCCTTAATTTTATCGTCTTTTATAGGTTTCTTATGAGCACCACTGCCGTTCCTGCTTTGGACAAAACTTTTCAGATTTTAGATTTGATAACTGACAGCGCCCAACCTTTAACGGCGGCGCATATTGCCAAAGCGCTTAACCTGCCGCGTAGCTCAACCCACAATATTTTGCAAAGTTTATTAGCCAAACATGTCATCTATAAAGACAGCGACAGCCGCTTTCATTTGGGCTCGTATTTGATGTATTGGGCGGGCAAATATGAGCAGCAGCAAGGCGTCATCCAGTTATTCAAAGACCTTATTGTCCAGTATCCAATCCTTCTTCAGCATACGGTGACATTGTCCAAGCTCGATTTTGGTGAAGTGGTGTTTTTGGCTTGTCATGAAGCGCCTGCCCCGCTCGGCTTTACTTTCCGCGCTGGTGTACGCGTACCGGCAGTATTCTCTGCCACCGGTAAAGCGATGCTTTCCACCTTTTCTATGGACAGCATAAAATCCATCTATGCCAGTGGTTTCCCTACGCCTATTACCCAATATGGCGTCGATAATTTTGCAGATTTATCTACCGAGCTGACGGCTATTAAAAACAGTCGTATCTCACTTGATGATGGGCAACTGCGCGAAGGTATGTATTGCCTTGGCACTTATATTCGTAACGCTTCTGGCAACGCGGTTGCCGGTATGGCGGTCAGCTTTTTACAAGCAGAATATGAGTCCAAGCGAGCTGAGGTCAGTGCGGTACTGATTGAATTGGCAGAGCAAATTGAGCAGCGTTTGGGTTTTAAGGATGAGCATTAAAATCTAAACGCTGCTAGCTGTTTAATTTTTCCAATCGTTTTATTAATTTTAATAGAGTCTTTTAATCTTCTGAAATCAGCCCTGATAAAAATGCCTGCAAATTTTCATTGAGCTTTTGCAGGTAGTAACCGCCCTCGACCAAGACAATTAACGGTTTTTTTAACGCTTTTAGCTTTTGCGCCAATACGGTAAATCCTTCGGTAGTGACCGCACACCTAGCTTCCGGATCGTCTTTATACACATCAAAGCCCAATACATGAACGATGACATCAGGGTCAAATAATGTCATCGCCTCGATAGATTTATCAACATAGTTAAAAAACCCAGCTTCATCGGTGCCATGTGGCATCGGAAAGTTAACGTTATAGCCTTCGCCCGCGCCGGTGCCCTTTTCAAACTCATGCCCAGTGACGGCCGGATAAAAATTAACCGGATCACCATGAACCGAGATATAGAGCACATCGCTGCGCTCGTAGAATATCTCTTGGATACCCTGACCGTGGTGCATATCGGTATCTATAATGGCAATTTTTGCGTATTTCTGCCGTAGGTGTTCGGCGATGATGGCAGCGTTATTCAGATAACAGAATCCGCCTGCGGCGCTTTTACGTGCATGATGACCTGGCGGCCGTGAAAAGCAAAGCTGGATATTATTTTGCCCACGCTCAGCACTTGACGCGTCTTCATTTAACAAGGCTTCAGCAGCATTTAGCGCCGTTTGTGCCGACCAATAGATAGACGTCCAAGAATGCTCACTGATGGGCGCACTATCATCGGCCTGATATTTAGCAGCCTTTGCCATAATGCCGATACCAGGATTGTCATAAGGTACAAAAATCCCCGTCTGTACCTGTGCGCCCAAATCTTCTTCAACCTCCATCCATTCAGCATAGCCATGCTTGAGAAACTCAACATAACCGAAATCATGAACCGCTAATATTGGTCCGATGCCAACATCAGTGGCAGTGGTTACCTCTAAACCTAGTGCTGCTGGCGCTTTTAACAACTCGACCATGCGCTCTGGTATCTCTAACGGCTCATGCATCTTGCCATAAGAGAAATACGGTAACGGTCTGTGCAAACTGAGGTTTTCATGGCTATATATTTTCATGCTTAACATTCCTTTGTTTAACATTTTTTCCAATCGTGCGTTTTTTGATGCTTAACTAAACAATTCCATCGGCTTTAAGCTTGGCGATCATCTTGCTGTCATAGCCCAAATCAGCAAGTGTGCTATCGGTATGTTCGCTCAATTGCGGTGGCGGCGACCGATAAGTAATCGGTGAGGCGGATAATTTAATCGGGCTACCTAGTGCTCGAACAGGGCTACCTTGCGCAGCAAAATCAACCACCATCTCACGTGCCAGCGCTTGTGGCATCGCTAATGCCTCAGCAATATTATGAATCGCCCCGCACGGAATACCTGCTTTATCTAACACCTCTAACCAATAACTGCGCGGTTGCTTGGCAAATTGCTTGCTCAGCTCATCACACAGCATCTCGCGATGAGCCACGCGTTGTGGATTGGTCATAAAGCGTTCGTCCATATGCCAATCAACGCCCAATACGTTACAAAGCTTGGCAAACTGACTGTCGTTACCGCAGGCTAAGATAAAGTGCGCGTCACCCTGCCCTGCAAAAACTTGGTAAGGGACGATATTGGGATGCTGGTTACCAAGTCTCGGCGGGTTTTTGTCGGATGCCAAATAATTCATACCGACGTTGGCCAGCATCGCAAGCGCACTATCAAGCAATGCCACATCGACATGCTGCCCAAGTCCGGTATTTTGACGCGCTAATAATGCCGCTTGGATACCAATGGTCAGCTGTAACCCTGCAAACAAATCAACGACTGCCACGCCTACCTTATGCGGTTCGCCATCGCTTGGACCGGTGATGCTCATCAGCCCTGATAGACCTTGAATAATATAGTCATAACCAGGACGCTTGGCGTCTGGGCCTGTCTGACCAAAACCAGTCAATGAGGCGTAAATCAAGCGCGGATTGTCTTGTTTTAGACTGTCGTAATCTAAGCCGTATTTTTTTAGTCCGCCAACCTTGAAGTTTTCAACGACGATATCGCTATCAGCGACAAGCTGCTTGATAATGGTTTGTCCGGCAGGCGTGGTGATATCGACGGTGAGGGATTTTTTATTGCGGTTAATAGTGGCGTAATAAGCGGAGGTATCATCACTGAATTTTGGCGGCGCCCAATGACGCGTTTCATCGCCAATATGTGGACGCTCAACCTTGATGACTTCAGCGCCCAAATCTGCAAGCACTTGAGTACAAGAAGGACCAGCCAATACTCTCGACAAGTCGAGCACCTTGATACCGTGTAATGCACCTTTTGCCATATCAGTCATAATCTTCCCTTATTATGTAACTTATTCTTTGATAAAAATTTAATAAAAAATTGCCATGTATCATTTAGCTTTTACTGTCTTTTCTTTAATGCCTGAATACCTTTTAAGAATAGACACTGCTAAATAAATGATACATAACAACGATGGATGAAAACAATGTATAAGAACTATGCATAAGAACAGTGCTTAAAAAATGCTTAAAAACTCAGAAACGTACGTTCCTGTTTATAACAGCTTATAAAAAGCCAAACAGTAACGTACGTTAATGGTCTAAAACTGGCTAGCATTGATTAGCTAGCACTTATTAATAAAACGCTTGAATACCAGTCTGCGCACGACCTAGGATAAGCGCATGAATATCATGCGTACCTTCATAGGTATTAACCGCTTCTAAGTTCATCACATGACGAATAATGTGGAACTCATCAGAGATACCGTTGCCGCCATGCATATCACGGGCAATACGCGCAATATCAAGCGCCTTACCACAGTTATTACGTTTAATCAGTGAAATCATCTCAGGCGCCGCATTGTCTTCATCCATCAGACGACCAACACGTAGCGCCGCTTGTAGACCCAAGGTGATTTCTGTCTGCATATTGGCAAGCTTCAATTGTACGAGCTGCGTTGCGGCGAGCGGACGACCAAACTGTTTACGGTCTAGCGTGTACTGGCGTGCTGCTTTCCAGCAGAATTCAGCTGCCCCCATTGCACCCCATGCGATACCGTAACGGGCTTTATTTAAGCAACCAAATGGACCTTTTAGACCACGGATATCTGGGAAAGCATTGGCTTCAGGGACAAATACCTTGTCCATAACGATTTCACCGGTGACTGAAGCACGTAGTGAAAACTTACCTTCAATCTTCGGCGCTGATAAGCCTTTCATGCCTTTATCTAAAACAAAACCGCGAATCTCACCGGCATCGTCCTTTGCCCAAACGACAAACACATCAGCGATAGGACTGTTGGTAATCCACATCTTATTACCTGTCAGCTCATAACCGCCGTCAACTGCGCGTGCACGGGTCGACATCGAGGCAGGATCTGAGCCTGAATCCGGCTCAGTCAGACCAAAGCAGCCAACATATTCGCCAGTAGCAAGCTTAGGCAAGTATCTCTCTCTTTGCTCTTCGGTGCCGTATGCCCAGATAGGATGCATGACCAAGCTTGACTGCACGCTCATCGCTGAGCGATAACCTGAGTCAACCGCTTCGATTTCTTTGGCAATCAGACCGTAAGCGACACTTGATAAACCGGCACAGCCATAACCTTCAATCGTCACGCCAAGCAAGCCCATCTCACCCATTTGACGCATGATATTACGGTCAAAGTTCTCGTTACGATTGGCCTCTAAAATGCCAGGCATCAGCTCTTTTTGAAAAAACTGACGGGCGCTGTCCGTGACCATGCGCTCTTCATCATTCAACTGGTCGCGTAATAAAAACGGATCTTCCCAATCGAAACTTGGACGCGTAGATGTTGTCATGTGGATCTCCTTGATGTCAGTCTTCCTGACCGACGAGTAGTGATTAATAAGTAAATTGACTGCACAGGTTGTTGACTTACTTATTCCGCTGTGCGAAACTTAGTTTCATAATTTAAATCTATTTAAGCAAAGTTTTACCGCGCTGTAAACCTTTATCAAAAAAAATGAGCATAAAATGACAAAAAATGTATCGGCAGCTCTGCCACTACTCGATCGAATGACCACCATTCTTGAGCAAAGTAAGGACGATAATGACCGGCAATTTGTCACCGCACTGGGCCGTGGACTCACTTTATTGGCAGCCTTTGAGCAGCATGAGCAGCTCAGTCATCAGCAATTGTGTCAAATGACCACATTGCCAAAAGCGACCATCACCCGTCTTATTCATACTTTGATGACGCTTGGATTTTTACGCATGACCGGGCATGGACAATATCAATTAGGCAGTAGTGCGGTGAGACTCAGCGCAACGGCGTGGAGTCGACATGACATGGTGGCGGCAGCTGAGCCGTTGCTACGACAGTTTGCCAGTAGCAATGAAGTATCGGTGAATTTAGCAACCGAGGTCGAAGGAGAAATGCGCTATCACGCTTGTTGTCGAAGCCCTGCTCGCCTCTCTGTCAATTTACAAGTTGGCTCAGCCGTACCTGTCGCCCGCACTGCCATTGGTCGCGCTTTTTATGCCGTAAGCTCGCCAGCGAGACAGTCGGTGATTCGTAATAATCTACAAGAGCATTTATCCAAAGAAGAGTATGACCGCGCGCAATCTGCGTTAAGCGAGGCGACAGAGCACTATGTAAAATACGGCTATACGGTATCAGATGGGGAGTTTTCTACCGATATATTGGCAGTTGCCGTTGGCGTTTTTGATGTTGCCACTGGGCAGTATGCATATTCGCTCAATGCCAGTGTGCCGAGTGCCAATTGGCAAGCGGAAGAATATGCAGCGATGATTGTGCCGAAATTGCAGGCGTTGGCTGAGAGGGTTGGCAGTGGGGTTTAGAAAAGTTGAGTGGATTTATTTATTTTTTAGCTGTGTATAAAGGTATTGGTAATGCGATGAGAGCACAAAATGATTTGGTGGAAGTGCTATATAGTTTTCGGCATATAAAAACAATCTAATACAATCTTAGATTAACACACCAAGTGCAACGCTAATTAATATTATAGAACGCCTGCATAGGCGTTTTAAACCCTAAGCGTTTTCTTGGTCTGTTGTTTAGTTTGTTCTCAATGTCCTGTATTTCATTATCAGAGACTTGTCTAAAGTCACAACCCTTAGGCAAGTACTCTCGGATCAAGCCATTGGTATTCTCGTTGGTTCCTCGCTGCCATGACGCATAAGCATCGGCAAAGAAGAAAGGGCTAAAGAGCTTTTGTTTCACCTTCTTATGCTGAGCAAACTCTTTACCATTGTCAGAGGTAATGGTCTTAACCTGCAACCTCACTGGCACTAAGAGTTCTATCATTGCCTCTGATACTTGCTGTGCTGTTTTATGACCCACACGCTTCATCTTCAATAGCCCCGTTTTACGTTCAACGAGCGTGACAATCGCTTGCTTGTGATGCTGACCGATAACGGTATCCGCTTCCCAATCTCCAATACGTGAGCGTTCTTCAACAATACAAGGGCGCTCATGAATCGAGACTCTGTCATTGATAGGGCCTGGAGTCTCAGCGGTTAGACGCTGCCGGTATGGTTTGGCTTTACGTCTGAGACACTGCCACAATGTGCCGCCTTGCCTCTTATCACGCCAAATATAGCGATAAATGCTCATATGACTGATACCAGCATGAACGCCAGATATTTGCTCAGGACGCAAGTTCTCTTTAAGCTTGTCTGTCACCCATGCCCAGATGTCAGCCACAATAGTTGTGGCGTTGTTAGCCCGTCTGTCACAAGCCTTGTTATTAGCATGCTTTGCTCGGTAACCTCGTAGGCTTTTATTGCGTCTAAGCTCTCTTGATATGGTACTGGGACTTCTGTTTAACGCCCTCGCTATGAAATTAATACTATGTTTTGCCCCTTTAAGGACATAAATCTGGTATCGTTCACCTAGGCTTAGATGTGTATAGCTCATGGTTGCAATCTCACTTTGGTCGGTGGATAAAAACTTTGATGCTAGCGCATCTAGGTCTTTTTTTCACCTTGCATTTGGTATTGCACTTCATGTGTTAATCTAAGAATTAAAATACTATAGATCTATCATTTAATAACTAATTCAATTTAGATCGATCACATCATAAACATTGTAAGTCGTTTGAGCGATAGGTTTTAAATCTGAATCAAACTGATAAAAGCGCACATCGTAACTACCTACTTGCCAACCATCAGTCGGGACAAAGCTTACCCAATTATGATCACTACTTGCTGAGATGTTTTTCTTTTCAAACAAGAGAACTTGTCCCGTTTGGTTATTTATCCATTTGACGAAGACGTATTTATCAGCAGGTACCTGACCACGGGTACCAAGATGCGCGTATATTTTCGCAAACTTAGTGACTTGGTTGGTATCGGCACTTACTTCTGGCATAAAGTAATCAAAACTTACTTTAGCAGTGCCAACTAGTTTTTGATTATCGTTTGGGTTATAAAGCTCTTCAATAGCACGTTCTGCAAATCGTCTTTTATCCTGAATAACATCAATTGAATCAACTGTCATAAATTTATTTATATATTGTTCAAGCGCATAATCAGGCATATTGTTTATAATTGCTTTGGCTTGCTCCTCAGAGTAATCATTAAGAATGATTTTACTACTATCGCTCTTATTAATTATTTTCTGCGGTAATGTACCAATATCCATATCATTCTGATCGCCATAATTATCAGCTAACTGACTAAATTGCGTTTCTTGATATATTGCTTTATTAGTAAATGCAGTATCCATTTGTTGCTTACTCATCGCAATATATGTGACAAAGACACCGAACAAAAATGAGAACAGAATAGTAGAAAATGTAAAGACGGTATTTTTCATAGAAACAATTACTTAAGCGCAAATGATAAGTATAAAAAAGGCACAACAGAATGGTTGTACCTTTTTATGAGCTACAAACTGACAGATTAACGACAACTAAATTTGTAGCCATTTAAAGTAATGCCACCGCCAGCTTTGATATTGTCACCTATACTAGCTCCACCACTAGCTGAACAATTTAAATTATATCTTTTGCCTTGGCTATTATTGAAGCTAGAAATAGGAATTAAACAAGCGCTACCCTTTTTACCATATACATTGACACCTTCTGTTTCACAAGGATTGGTAACAGAAGGATCAATAGGATTTGCTGGGTTGGCATTGGTAGCAATTAGCTTACAGTTAGCGGTGCAGGTTTTGTCATCGTCGCATAAACTATAAGCTTCTCTAGTAGAGCAGGTATACCTGTTACCACTTACCAAGGTCTTATTACCAATAAAACCCTGATTACTTGCATCTGACGAGCTATCACTATCACCGCCACAGGCTGATAAAAACAGTGCAGAACAAATGACAAATGAACTAAAAATATTTTTCAATTTACATTCCTTATAAAAAGTATAGGGCTAGAATTATGTTGATTATACTTCTAAACTTTTTCAAATTGAACTTCATTATGAAATTAATTTTTGATATCAATAATAAGTAAGAGTTAAAAACCTATAATAAATAAGAGAGAATAACCATGAAACTCGCCGAAGCCCTCCTCATCCGTAGCGATATGCAAAAAAAGCTCGCCCAAATTAAAGGGCGTATTCGTAGCAATGTCAAAGTCCAAGAAGGCGACGCGCCAAACGAAGACCCAAACGCGCTGATGATTGAAGCCAGTCAAGTCATTACTGAATTATCGGCTTTGATTGAACGTATTCACCGAACTAACGCTGTCGCTCAGACCAATGAAGGTCAATCGATGCTGACACTATTGATCGAACGTGATACCTTAGAGATGCGTCATAAGTTATTGATTGAGGCCATTGAAGCCACTGATACCGAGGTTGACCGTTATAGCCCTCGCGAGATTAAATGGCATATCATGGTTTCGGTTGCCGGTTTACAAAAGCAAGCCGACGACATCGCGATGAAACTACGTAAGATTAATATCGTCATTCAAGCCAATAACTGGCAAATTGACCTTGTAGAATAAGTATTTTTAAACCATTGATATGAGAATTTTTTGTCCGTCTTATTTATTTAACAATACTATTCGATAATAAACGGATAGACTGCCCCTTTGGAACCGACTGGGCGAGTGTCAGACCCCAAACCGCCACAGCAGGGGGTTGAAAACATACTGTAGTGGCTGCTACGCGTTGCGGGCAGACGCTTTTTTTTACCATTCATGCCCTGCACCCGTCACAACTCACAAGGCACTATTTAGACCTTACTACCAGGCACTGACAGTCGGTTTCAATCTTATTTTTAATGCTTTTCGTTATTGCCATTGAGTGCCTTTTCCTTATCTTCGACGCCAAATCATCAGCAGAAAATCATTTGAAATAATCAATCAGAGCCGATTACGTCTAAAAACTGTTATTTTGAGCGCAACATTAGCACTCTGTTACCCAATTAAACCATCTCAGTGATATCATATGTGTATGATGTACGCGATAAATTTAAGCATTTAATCCATTCTTAATAACCATGTTTATGACATGGTTATTTTGTTATGGATATTTTGTTTTTTATCATTGCGTTTTTATTATTTACGTAACACTGTTGAGTATCGTTATGCCCCAATCTCGTACCAATCTAAACCCAAAACCCAAACAGGATTCTCCTTATTTAGTTGGCGTTATGTTGCGCTACAGTACTTTTGCCGCTGCAACCCTGCTGTTTATAGCAGGGCTGTTATTGATGAATTGGTGGCTGATTATTCTTGGCGGATTGGGTGTGGGTTTGGGGATTTATGATGTCATACAGGCAAAGCATGCCATCTTAAGAAACTATCCAGTTGCAGGGCATATTCGCTATGTGCTTGAAGATTTTCGCCCTGAAATTCGCCAGTATTTATTAGAAAATGACAAAGAACAAGTGCCGTTTTCACGCCAGCAGCGCGCGCTAGTGTATCAACGAGCCAAAAACGTCAGTGATACCAATGCTTTTGGTACGCTTGATAATTTATACGCGCACGGTAAAGAATGGTTTTTGCAATCAGCGGTCAGCCAACCGTTAGAAAATAAAGACTTTCGTATTATCGTTGGCGGCGAGCGATGTCAACAGCCGTATGATATGTCGGTATTTAATATCTCAGCGATGAGCTTTGGGAGTTTATCGGCCAATGCCATTATGGCGCTTAATCAAGGCGCTAAATTGGGCGGCTTTACTCATGATACTGGCGAAGGCGCCATCAGCCCTTATCATCGTAAGTTTGGTGGCGATTTAATCTGGGAGCTGGGCACCGGTTATTTTGGCTGCCGTGATGAGCTTGGCAATTTTGATCCGCAGTCCTTTGCCGAACAGGCAACCGATCCGCAAGTAAAAATGATTGAGATTAAACTCTCGCAAGGTGCAAAACCAGGTCAAGGTGGCGTACTGCCAGCAGAAAAAATTACGCAAGAGATTGCGGATACGCGCCACGTGCCGATGGGTAAAGACTGTGTGTCGCCCTCTTCGCACAGCGCCTTTAGTACGCCGCGTGAGTTGGTGACTTTTTGGCAGCAGCTACGTGATTTATCAGGCGGTAAACCGGTCGGCTTTAAGCTGTGTGTCGGTCAGCCATGGCAGTTTATGGCGATTGTAAAAGCTATGATAGAGATGGACAATTATCCTGACTTTATCATCATTGACGGCGCTGAAGGCGGTACAGGTGCAGCGCCCGTTGAATTTATGGACAACGTCGGTATGCCGATGGTTGAAGGCTTTATGCTCGTGCATAATACTTTGGTTGGTGCAGGTATTCGCGATAAGATTAAGCTTGGCGTTAGTGGTAAAATCGTCTCAGGCTTTGATATTGCGCGTATGATTGCGTTGGGTGCTGACTGGTGTAACTCGGCGCGCGGCTTTATGTTTGCCGTTGGTTGTATCCAATCGCGCTCATGTCATACCAACACTTGCCCGACTGGCGTTGCTACCCAAGACCCGTATCGCCAAAAAGCTCTTGATGTACCAAGTAAAGCTGAGCGCGTGGCAAGTTTTCATAAAAATACGCTAAAATCACTTGCCAGTATCGTTGGTGCGGTTGGTCTTCAGCATCCAAGCCAATTACAGCCGTATCATATCGCCCGCCGTTTAGACGATGGCCAGATTAAGCTGTTATCGAAGTTTTTTTACTTTGCCGACCAAGGCGCCCTGCTTGAGGAAAATGCTCGCGCCGACGTCTTTAACCAAATGTGGGTGATGGCAAATCCTGATAGCTTCCTTGCCAATAACGATGCGCTGATTGCTTATAACAAAGACTCGCGTGATAAAGGTAAAGAAACCAATGCCCCAACCACCCAGCACCCCGATGATTCGGTAGATCTCATCGATGGTGGTCTGTTAATTGGTAACGTCAATAATACTTTCCGCGAAATTCCGCCATTAGACGATTAAGGATTATGGCGTTTTTTAGACCATCTAACGTTATCCTATAAAAAGATAAGTCATCGATGCCAAGTTCTATATTTAGGTTCCCTTACTCATTGTTGGCAGCAGCGCTGGTTGCATTAAGCATCAGTGCTTGCCAGCCCGCAGAAGATAATAACCATGACGCGATAAGTAGTGATGGCAAGAATTGGTCATGTCAGGCGCAAAACACGCCCTTTGCCTATAGCGTTTGCCGTATTGATGCAAAGGCGCTGACCGACACGCGTTATTCATTACAGCTATTTTGGCAACAGAGCGATAGCAATGCTGATAACAACCAGCCGCTACTGACTTTTGATGCTTTATTAGCATCGCTACCTTCTAACCAAACCCTCAACTTTGCCATGAATGCTGGCATGTATAATGAAAATTATGCGCCGATTGGCTATACGGTTATCGAAGGTAAAGAGCTGCGCGCATTAAATATTAAAGAAGGCGGCGGCAACTTTCATCTGTTGCCCAACGGCGTCATGTGGTGGGATAAATCTGGCAAAGTAAAGATTACCGAAAGCAAAATGCTGGATAATCAACTCAAAAGTGGCAATGCGCAGCCTTGGTATGCGACGCAATCGGGTCCTATGTTAGTCATCAATAATGAGATTCACCCGCAGTTTAAGCCTAACAGCACTTCGCTTAAGCTACGTAATGGCGCAGGTGTTTGCAGTGATGGCAGCATACAATTTGTCAATAGCGAGGCGCCGGTGAGCTTTTATCAATTTGCCGCGCTGTTTAAAGATGAGTTAAGCTGCCCAAATGCCTTATTTTTAGATGGCGGTATCGCTTCGGCACTCTACGCACCAAGCATTGATAAGCACGATAAAAAAGAGATGGGCGTGATGATTGGGCTGATAGAAACGAAAAATTAGAAACAAAGAATTAGCAAAGCAAGAGTAAAAACAGAAATTAGAAATGAAAAAAATAGCCGCTATATTTTATAACGGCTATTTTTATGCGTGTTTAAAAAATAAATAAAGTAAATGATTCTTACAACTGTCCTTTAGCGCGCCAGATAATTGGTCATCTCTTCCACACCATGCAAGGTCATCGGATACATTTTATTGTCGAAGAGTTTTTTAATCTCAACGATGGTTTGGGTGTAATTCCAATACGCAGGATTTTCCGGATTGAGCCAAGCGACTTTATCAAAATGGGCCAGTACCCGTTTTAGCCAAACGATGCCCGCCTCATTATTCATATATTCGACGCTACCGCCAATCGTCATCAGCTCATACGGCGACATCGACGCATCGCCGACAAATATCACCCGATATTCGCGACCATAGGTATTGAGCAGCTCATAAGTCGGCATCGGAGCGCTGTGGCGACGATTATTGTCTTTCCAAACATAATCATATAAGCAGTTATGAAAGTAAAAAAACTCTAAGGTTTTAAATTCGTTTTTAGCCGCAGAAAACAACTTTTCCAATGCTTCGACGTGAACATCCATACTGCCACCAACATCAAATAGCATCAGCACTTTGACACGGTTGCGGCGCTCAGCTTGCATATGAATATCGAGCACACCTTTTTTAGCGGTGCGCTTAATGGTTTCGTGAATATCTAGCTCATCGGCGCTGCCGGTACGTGCAAATTGGCGCAAGTTGCGCAGTGCCATTTGGATTTGGCGCGTGCCAAGCTGATTGTCATCATCAAGATTGCGATATTTGCGCTGCTCCCACACTTTAGCCGCGCTGCGTTTACGTGACTCACCGCCGACGCGCACGCCTTCTGGATGGTCGCCATAGGCACCAAATGGTGACGTGCCGCCAGTGCCGACCCATTTACTACCGCCTTGATGACGCTCTTTTTGCTCTTTAAGACGCTCTTCAAGCGCTTTCATCAGCTCTTCAAGCGAGCCGTATTTTTTCAGCAAGCGCCGCTGCTCTTCGGTCAGATTTTTTGGATCAAGTTTTAAATCTAGCCATTCTTTTGGAATATCCGTCAACTTTGCGAGCAGCTCATCCATATCAAGACTATCGACGCCCTCAAAATAATCTGCCATAGCACGGTCAAATTTATCAAAGTGACGCTCGTCTTTGACCATACAAAGCCGAATCAGTCGATACATATCCTCGCGACTGGCAAAAGTAGATAGCTGTGGGTTTTCAGGATGCGGCTGCATCATCAGCCCTTGATCTAAGGCCGCGTTTAGGTCAAGCAGCTCACGCGTACTGACCGGCACGCCGTAGGTACGCAGGGTATAGAACAATTTGATAAACATAAAAGTCGCATCACTTATTGGCTGATAGAGTTACAAGTTGGATTGTTTCATTAGCGTCAATTATGACAAACGAGCTGTCGCTTAACGACGCATCATATTGGCAAAACGCTGCAATAAACTCACATCGGCTTCGTTTTTCAGCAGCGCGCCATATAGCGGCGGAATAGACTTTTCCCCGCGTAAGTTTTCTTCCAGCTCGTTTTGTGCCATATCATCAGCCAATAATAGCGTCAGCCAATCGACCAATTCCGACGTTGATGGTGGCTTTTTAAGCCCTTGAATATTACGCAGCTTATAAAAAATATCGAGCGCATCATTGATGAGTTTTTCTTGGATATTCGGGAAATGCACCTCAATGATTCGGCGCATGGTATCTTCTTCTGGGAAATCGATATAATGGAAGAAACAGCGGCGCAAAAACGCATCTGGCAGCTCTTTTTCATTATTTGAGGTGATGATAACCACCGGACGCTGCTCGGCAGTGATGGTCTCGCCCGTTTCATAAACGTAGAAAGACATTTTATCGAGCTCATGCAGTAAGTCGTTTGGAAACTCGATATCGGCCTTATCAATCTCATCAATCAATAACACACTGCGCTCACTGCTCGTAAAGGCTTCCCACAGTTTACCAGGCTTGATATAGTTGCCAATCTCATACACCTTGTCGTCGCCTAATTGCGAATCACGCAAGCGCGATACGGCATCGTACTCATACAGCCCTTGCTCAGCTTTAGTGGTCGATTTAATGTGCCACGTAATCAGCGGCATCCCTAAACTCTCCGCCACTTCTTCAGCCAGTAACGTTTTACCCGTACCCGGCTCGCCCTTAATAAGTAGCGGCTTTTGTAACGTCATTGCCGCATTAACGGCCAGCTGCAAATCATCGGTAGCAATGTAGTTTTGCGTACCGGTAAAGCTTTTTTTCGTTTTATCAGTCGTGCTCATAATACATTCTCAGTTATTAGAAACAGTTATTAAAATCAGTTATTGTTATCCGTTAAATATAGTAGAAAGCTTAGAGAAAATCGTTAGCAGATACCTAATTATTTAGATTAGCACAGTGCCATTAATTGCCAAAGTACTCATGCGTTCGTAGTTATCATTGACTGGCTGTACAGCCGATAAATGAGTATAAAAAAAGACACGCAGGGTGTCTTTTGTCTAATAAATATCTACAGCAAAAAGCTTTATTACTCATATCTATTATTTGCGGTCTTTTTTTAAGCTAACCTCAGCTTTAGGCTTACTTAATTCAGTCCTAGCCAATTCAGGTTTAGACGACAATGCTGAATGGTCAAACGACTCTGATAAACCCGCGTCGTCTGCTAAATAATTACCAGTAGTCAATTGGGCAGTCGCTTGCGCATCATCCGCCGTACGGCTGCGAGCTTTATCCAAGCTGGACTCAAACGCGCCGCGAATCAGTTGCCAGACAAAACCCACAAACAAGCCCACGACCAACACCACTAAAATCGGCAGCATATTGGCTATCGCGCCAGCCGTATCTTTCATCATAATCGCATAAACGACACTGATACTCGCCGGCGCAATCACACTAGGATCACCAAGCGCCGTACCAGGCGCGAGCAAGACGGCAAACAATATCATCCAACTCATACCACCAAGCGGGCGCGGCAAAATACGAGCAACCAACAACCAGAGTATCAAAACGATAATCACGCCGCCAAGATACGCATACATAGGTAAGTCTGCGGGCGGCACATCTTTTACTAGTTGCCCCCACCAAATCGTAATCTCACCGAGGATATCACTGATAGCGCCTATCGGTAAGCTGTCTATAATGCCTTTTAACCAATCCATGCGTGTTTCTTTACCTGCGTTTATTACCTGCGGCGCGTAAGGCGTCAAGCGGTATAGGGTAAGTTTTGTCAGACTAAAAATTCGACAAAATACATAATCATCAACTGCACTTAATGATGCGTATTTGATAGCGATTAGTTTATCACGACTTGCTACCAAAATGCATGAGAGCAAATGTTTCGTCGCTTTTTTAGTGCATTTAGGCCAAGTCTCTTAATTTCAGAACCTCTATCAATCGTAGATATTATCCTGAGCTTCACGGGCGCGTAGCTCCGCTTGACGGCGCATGACATCTTGCGGCGGCAACTGCACGAAATACCCTTGCGACTTTAGTTTTGTCAGCACTTCTTCTTTGTCAACGCGCGCCAATTTTGGCGTGCTCGCCAAGTCTAAATGCATGACAAACTGACTACGCCCTAAGCTTGCCCGAAACTCTTTTGGCAGTACACCAAGCCAGTCTTTAATCTCATCGGTATCATCAGGATAATCAGGGCGAGCAATGTAAACATACATATCGTCGTGTTTGGGAAATTTATAAATATCGCAATGCATAAAAACAACCTATCAGAAACTATCGCCATAGATTAGCATATTTGCGGCTGCAATCAGTAGTCGCTTTACGTTTTGCTATGGAAATCACTGTAAAGTCCGCTAATTTAATGACTTTTTACACATGCTATTTATTCATAAACTTATCAGCTCTGCTGCTAAAAAGTTGTTTTTAACAACATTATCGACTTTAATGCGGCAGATGGCTTGTAAAAACAGCCTGAACCTTTCATAATAAAAGCGTTTTTCAGGAGAGAGTCTTGGGCATGATATTAAGTGCGCTTATATTTACGAGCTGCGCTAATCACTGCTTGATGACCACCGAAGGCGCATACACCCTGCCAATCGCTCAGGTAAAAGGACTGAAAAACACATGCCACGACTGTTTCGCTGTCTACCATCAATCGCGTAGCACACCCAAACACAAGGCATAACAAATCTGGAGAGCGGTAAGGACGGACGACGCCTTACCCACCGAAGGGGAGAAAATGCGACATTATTTGCTTGGACTTTTTAAGGCTTTTGCTTTAAAAAATCACAATGATGGTTCGTGTTGAAAATCTCAGGTTACAGGACAGATAGGGCTTTTGCTTAAACCGACGTTTGGCGTCTGTTTGGCTAATTGTTCTATTTTTTTTGTACGACCCTTGGTTGCATTGCTTGCGCCCTGCAAGATTGCTACTCACTACTATGATAATGCACATCTGCCCTGCTACTTTGATATTTTATACCTGATTATCAAGTGCTGCTGATGTTCCATAAGGATTTGTTATGACCGACGCTCACAATACCAATTCTCAAAATACCAGCGCTTCCGCCCCTAAATGCACGCCCCTTTACCAGTCGCACCTTGATAGTGACGGCAAACTGGTGGATTTCTCTGGTTGGGAATTGCCAATCCATTATGGTTCACAAATCGAAGAACACGAAGCCGTGCGTACCGACGCCGGGATGTTTGATGTCTCGCACATGGTCGTTGTTGATATTAAAGGCTCGGATGCCAAAGCATGGTTGCAAAAGCTCCTTGCCAATGATGTCAATAAATTAAAAACCGTTGGTAAAGCACTTTACTCTCCGATGCTCAATGAGCAAGGCGGTATCATTGACGATTTAATCGTTTATCTGATGAATGAAGACGCGAGCGAATATCGTATCGTGTCAAATGCGGCTACCCGTGATAAAGACATGGCACAATTTGAAAAAGTTGCCGAAGGTTTTGAGGTTGCTTTAACGGAACGTGATGACTTGGCTATGCTCGCTATCCAAGGACCGAATGCCGTTGCAAAGCTGGCACAAGTCAAACCAAGTTGGGCAGATACATTGGCTGCCCTTAAGCCTTTCGTTGGTGCTGATTTAACCGATATCGAAGGCAAAGATTGGTTTGTGGCGCGTACTGGCTATACAGGCGAAGACGGCGTTGAAGTGATCATGCATGGCGATGAGGCCCCAGCGTTTTTTGAGCAATTAAAAGCCAATGGCGTCAAACCTGCTGGTCTTGGCGCGCGTGATACCTTGCGTATGGAAGCGGGCATGAACTTGTATGGTCATGATATGAATGAAGAAACCAGCCCTTACGAGTGCAACATGGGCTGGACACTGGCGCTAAAAGACGAGCGCGACTTTATCGGCCGTGAAGCCTTAGTTAATAAGCGTCAACAAGCAAAAGATGACAACAGTGCCATGAAGCAAGTCGGTTTATTATTGACGACACGCGGCGTCTTACGTGAAGGCATGACCGTGACCATCAATCAAGGCACGGATAATGAACAGACTGGCCTGATTACCAGTGGCACTTTCTCCCCTAGCCTAAAAAATTCGATTGCTATTGCCCGTGTGCCTGCCAGCTTATCAGATGACGATAGCGTGCAGGTCGATTTGCGCGGCAAGGGTAAATTCGTCGACGTCCGCGTCCTTAAGCTACCCTTTGTGCGTAATGGCAAGCAGCAATTTGACTGATATCCCTGATACCTTTTATTATGAACGTCCCTTTTTTATTAACCATTCTCTATCATTTAGGAGAGAGACCATGAGTAACATCCCAGCAGAACTAAAATACATCGCTAGCCACGAGTGGCTGCGCCTAGAAGACGACGGTACGATTACGGTTGGTATCACTGACCATGCTCAAGACTTACTCGGTGACGTGGTGTTTGTTGAATTGCCAGACGTGGGTGACATTATCGCGGTTGACGACGAAATCTCTGTGGTTGAGTCTGTAAAGGCGGCCTCTGACGTTTACGCGCCTCTCTCAGGCGAAGTGGTTGCCATCAATGAAGCATTAGAAGATGATCCAGAAATCATCAACTCTGACCCATACGGCGAAGGTTGGTTCTTTAGAATAAAGCCTGACAATATCGCTGACTACGAAGCTTTGCTAAGTGCTGATGAGTACGAAAACGAGCTGTAATAGTAAGCTAATTAGCGCTAATTAATTAAGCTATCGCTATTTTTAATATTAAAAAAATGACTTGTTATGACAGATATTGGCGTCAGCTGGTATCTGTGCGCTTTTTCTTAACATACTTAGCCTTAGTGCTTAATTTAGCATTTGCAATCGCCCGCTCATTTTTGGGCCGTACTCATTGAGCAAAGAATATTAACCACGCACCTCAAGTATCTCGACACACAAACCTGACCACGCACTCAATCCCAGCATGGATTTTCATATGACCCCAGATACCGATAAGCAAACCATTATTGCGACGCCTGATCATACTCCGCAGCTACAAGCCTTTCGCGATGTGGTTGAATCACGCCGATCTGTGCGTCGCTTTACCGACACCAAGATACCTGATGACGTGTTGGCTGACTGTCTGCGTTTGGCCATGCTCGCGCCGAACTCGAGCAATCTACAGCCGTGGGAATTTTATGTGATTGATGATGCGGATAAACGCAAACGCGCGATAAAAAACTGCATGAATCAAAATGCGGCGAAAACCTCAGTGCGCCTCATTGCCGTCGTTGCGCGTACCGATGTTTGGCACGAACATGCTAAGCAAATATTGCGTGAATATCCGGACACGCCCGTGCCCAAAAAGGTCAAAGATTACTACAACAAAGTTGTGACCATGGATTTCTTACGCGGACCAGTCAACGTTATATCAGCGGCCAAATGGGGTGCAACGCAAGTGGTCAGACGGGTAAAAGGTCCGATTAAATCGCCTTATTATACCTTTGAAGACACCAAAAACTGGGCCACAAACAATACTGCTCTTGCAGCCGAAAACCTCATGCTTGCTTTACGCGCGCACGGTTTTGATAGCTGTCCGATGGGCGGCTTTGATGAGCCTGCGATGAAACACTTATTAAATTTAAGCGACGATCACCATATCATTATGATGATCGGTGCTGGCGAGCGCGCTGATAATGGCGTCTACAACACACAGTTCCGCTTTAACCAAGAGCAGTTTGTCCATTACGTCTAAAACTGTAAGTCGTTATTATTTATTCATTATTCTTTATTCGTTATTTTAGCCATCTCCTTTATCATCCCTTTTATCAAGGACTGTTATGACTATCTCGCAAAACCCAACGTTTGATACCTTTCAAGGTTTATTCAACGAAGCTGAATTTGTCTATCGTCATTTAGGCTCAAATGATGCCAAACAAGCCGACCTATTAAATGCCGTTGGTTATCAAGATATGGCAAGCTTTATCAATGATACCGTGCCTGAACCTGTGCGCTTGCATAAAGAGCTAGATTTACCTGTGGCCATGAGTGAACACGCCGCGCTTGCTAAACTACGTACCATGGCAGACGATATCACGGTTAATAAGAGCTATATTGGTCAAGGTTACTCGCCTGTGCGTATGCCAGCAGTGATTCAGCGCAACGTCCTTGAAAATCCAGGTTGGTACACTGCTTACACGCCTTATCAAGCAGAAATCGCCCAAGGTCGCCTAGAAGCACTGCTTAACTTCCAGCAAGTTTGTATTGATTTAACAGGTTTGGAGATGGCTGGCGCGTCATTACTTGACGAAGCAACGGCTGCGGCAGAAGCGATGGCCATGTCGAAGCGTGTGAGCAAAAGCAAATCAAACCAGTTTTTTGTGGATGAGCGTATCTATCCGCAAACCTTAGATGTCATCAATACTCGTGCCAAATATTTTGGTTGGGAAGTGGTGGTTGGTGATTTCGAACTGGCTAAATCAGGTGATTATTTCGGTGCTATCTTCCAATACGTCGGTGTTGAAGGCGATGTAAAAGACTTAACCGATGTTATTGCGGCGGTAAAGAAAAACAAAACTTATGTGAGCGTTGTCAGTGACATCATGAGCTTGGTGCTATTAAAGTCACCAGCCGATATGGGCGCAGACGTAGCACTCGGTAGCACTCAGCGTTTTGGTATTCCGATGGGTTTTGGTGGTCCACACGCCGCCTACTTTGCCTTCTCGGATAAAGCCAAGCGTTCAGCACCTGGTCGTATCATTGGTGTCTCTAAAGACTCGCAAGGCAATACCGCGCTACGTATGGCACTGCAAACTCGCGAGCAGCATATCCGCCGCGAAAAAGCCAACTCAAACATCTGTACCTCACAAGTATTACTTGCCAATCTAGCTGGTATGTATGCCGTTTATCATGGTCCAAATGGCGTTAAGCGTATCGCCACTCGTATCCATGCGTTTGCGACTGCCTTTGCTGATGTTATTAAAGGCGCTAACGATAGCAATTTAAATGTGGTACATGATCAATTCTTTGACAGTGTCGTCGTTGATTGTGGTTCAGAAAAAATGGCAACGCAGATTTTTGAAAACGCCGACAATATTGGCTACAACTTATGGCGTCTTGGCGACACCAAATTAAGTGTTGCCTTTAGTGAGACTAGCGATGCGCAAGATTTTAATGTCTTAACGCAACTATTTGTCAGTAAAGCTCATGACTTGCCAACAGAAGCTCGCGTGTCACTCGATGGCGCTCACTTGCGTAGCGATGACATCTTGACCCATCCAGTCTTTAACTCGCATCATACCGAACATGAAATGCTGCGCTACTTAAAATCGCTTGAAGACAAAGATTTGGCGATGAACCGTAGCATGATTTCACTCGGTAGCTGTACCATGAAATTGAATGCGACCAGTGAGATGCTACCGATTACGTGGCCTGAATTTGCCAATGTGCATCCATTTGCGCCACGCGGTCAAGTGACTGGCTACATTGCAATGATTGATAGCTTGCAAGAGCAACTCAAAGCCATCACAGGTTTTGATGAAGTGTCTATGCAGCCTAACTCTGGCGCTTCAGGCGAATACGCTGGTCTCTTAGCAATCCGTCGTTACCATGAGTCATTGGGCGAAACGGACCGTGATGTTTGCCTAATTCCAATGTCAGCGCACGGTACCAACCCTGCTACCGCCATGATGATGGGCATGCAAGTCGTCGTGGTGAAAACCGATGAAAACGGTAACGTAGACATCGATGACTTGACCGCCAAATGTGAAGAGCACAGCGCGCGTTTAGGTGCCTTGATGATTACTTATCCATCGACACATGGCGTATTTGAAGAAGGCATTCGTCATATTTGTGATTTGATTCATAAGCATGGCGGTCAAGTATACATGGACGGCGCCAATATGAATGCGCAGGTCGGCATGATGCAGCCTGCTGATGTCGGTGCAGACGTACTACATATGAACTTGCACAAAACTTTCTGCATTCCACATGGCGGCGGCGGTCCTGGCATGGGCCCTATTGGCATGAAAGCACACTTAGCACCATACATGGCCAACCATACGTTGAGCCCTGTACATAATGCGCAAAATGATTGCTCAGCTGTATCAGCAGCACCTTATGGTTCAGCGAGTATCTTACCTATCTCATGGATGTACATCGCTATGATGGGACGCGATGGTCTGCTAAAAGCTACTGAGCTTGCATTATTAAATGCCAACTATGTTGCCAGCCAGCTGAAAGACCACTACCCTGTTCTTTATACGGGTAAAAATGGCCGCGTCGCTCACGAATGTATCATCGATATTCGTCCATTGAAGGAAGAAACTGGCATCACTGAAAGCGATATTGCTAAGCGCTTGATGGATTATGGTTTCCACTCACCAACCATGAGTTTCCCAGTAGCGGGTACTTTGATGATTGAGCCAACTGAGTCTGAGTCTAAAGAAGAGTTAGATCGTTTTATCAGTGCGCTACAATCTATCAAAAATGAGGCAATGAAAGCCAAAGCTGGCGAAGATGGTTGGACATTAGAAGACAATCCACTGGTCAATGCACCGCATACCGCGGCGATGATTACTAGCAGCCAATGGTCACATCCGTACAGCCGTGATACCGCTGCATTCCCACTGCCTTACATCCGCACCCATAAGTTCTGGCCGAGTGTGGCACGTGTTGATGATGCTTACGGCGACAAGAACCTCATGTGTTCTTGCCCAAGTATCGAAAACTATATGTAGTTTTCAAACAAAGATAAATAGTTGATATAAAAACAAACCTCCAAGTCAGTAGCTGATTTGGAGGTTTTTATTTTGTCTATTCTGGGCTAATAATTTAAAAGATCATGAGATTAACGTTTAAATTAGGGGCTAGAGCCTAATATAATAAAATATCAGTAAAATAACTTTTGGACAATAACATGCAACAAAAAAACCGCGTTATTCTGATTCATGGTCTGCATCAAACCGCTTGGATTATGCGGCCATTAGCCAAACGCTTGCAAGCCGCAGGATTTGATACTTATCAATTTGGCTATCGCAGTATGCGTGATGGCATCAAAACCAATAGCGCCCGCCTAAATGACTGGCTAGAAAACCATCATCATCCAGACCAACCGATAGATTTGGTCGGTCATAGTTTGGGCGGTTTGATTATTCGTGATTTTGTCACTGCATATCCGCAATGGCAAATTGGACGCTGCGTAACGCTTGGGACACCGCATTTAGGTAGTGTTTGTGCAGATTATATTTGGCGCTTGACCCCAGCTGTAGTGGGGCGCTCGTACGTCGATGCGCTAGATGGCACGGTCGCGCCCTTACTGGAGCATATTACCTTAGGCGTGATTGCCGGTAATCGTCCTTATGGCTTAGGGCAGTTATTTTTGCAGTATCATAATCGCAAACTTTGTAAGACAAATAATATGCCATCAGCAGAACATCTACTACACGATGGCACAGTATATATAGAAGAAACTAAAATAGAGGCAGCCACTGATCATATTGTCTTGCCCGTCTCGCATACTGGCATGCTGGTCGATAAAACAGTGGCCGCACAAACCAAATATTTTTTACAACATGGACAGTTTGACCATAGCGAACTTAAGCATTTATGAATGCTAAGTACTTATAAATGCTAAGTACTTATAAAAGCTAATTTTTATCACTTAGCGAACATTGACACCCATACCCTGTTGCAATTCGGTTTTATGCTCTTCAATCACCGGAAACAAGGTTTGCATCACCCACTCATTGCGCCAGCCTTGTAAACCTTCTGGTAGTTCGCTTAAATCTTTATCAAAAGCAATCACTTCATAGAGCTGCGCGAGCCATTTTTTACGCATCAATACATTAGCAGGTACGCCGATTTTTTCTGCTTGCGCATCGATTGCTTGTTGCACAGCTTTTGATAAGACTTTGTTTTTTGAGCGATACGGTGGTAATAGACAGTCCGGATGCTCAGCAGGATGCAGGTTTTTGGCTTCTTTAATCACCTTGAGCAGCTCTTCACCATAGAGACGCAGCATACTACGGTGCATGGTTGTTTTGTGCGCAAGCTCTCGCATACTGCTTGGTTTTTCTGTAATAATCTCGCGTACTGCTTGTTTTTTTATCACAAAGGTACGCGGCTGATTGGTCGCGCGTGCTAGCTCCTCGCGCCATGTTGCCACTGCTTGCAATATCGCCATCTGCTCAGAGGTATAACGATAATCTGCCATCGTTAGATACATCTCATCATCGGCTACATGCTGCGCGTCATATAAATCACTGGCATAAAGCTGACAATCTGCCCATACATATTCAAACAGCCCTTGCTTTTTCAGCTCATATTCAAGGCTTAGATAAAGCGCTGGCAAAAAACGCACGTCATCTATCGCGTATTGCTCTTGCTCATCTGATAGCGGACGCTGTAGCCAGTCCGACTGACTTTGTTCTTTATCGATATGCATATCTAACTGCTCATCAAGCGCTTGCTGATAGCCCATTTGCAACTGACCGGTCAAATACGACAGCGCAATTTGCGTATCAAAAATATTGGTCAACGGCGGGCAACCAGACAACAGATAAAAAATACCCAAATCTTCACCGCAGGCATGCCAAATCGCCACGTCCACTTTTATCAGCGCTTGCCATAGCTCGGCCAATTGCAATTGCGGCGCATCTATTAAATACACATGATTGCCAGTATTTAGCTGCACCAATGCCAAGCGCGGATAATAGGTATCGCGCTTAATAAATTCAGTATCTAACGCTACCCGCCCGCAAGTCGCCAAAGCATCGATAACTTCAGCCAAATCCTCTTGCTGACGTATCCAAGTAACAGCTGCGTCATCGGCAGCATCTAACAAGGCATCGATATCAGGCTCGGGTGGCAAATCTGTGGGCGCTACCTCGTCATTGACTGATGGTTTTGATAACTCATCATCAGTAGCCGTATTATCTAAGCGGTTTGATTGGTTAGAAGTAGTTGAAGCTGTTGAAACATGGTTTGACACGGGCAGATACCTGCTGAAATAGAAGAAAATAAAACGCTAAACCGCGCCTTAATAAAAGTGAATATCAAAACCATTATAACAATATCACAAAATAAAATGGACAAGACTTGAGTTTTATAGAGACTTTATAAAATGACCATATTTATAAGACACTCATAAAGAATACTACAAGAAAGAGCGATTTTGCATGGCTTGCCCAAGGGTCATACTATCAAGGTACTCAAGCTCGCCGCCCATCGGTACGCCTTGCGCCAAGCGGGTGACTTTATTGACATGACGACCAACCGCCTCACTGATAAAGTGTGCCGTCGTTTGACCCTCAACAGTCGTACCCGTCGCCAATATCAGCTCTTCAACCGGCTCTTGCTTAACCCGCCAGACCAACTGGTCGATATTTAAATCGTCAGCACTAATGCCGTCTATCGGTGATAAGTGACCACCTAAGACGAAATAACGCCCACGATAGCCTGCGGTTTGCTCGATAGCCATCACATCGGCGGCAGTTTCAACCACGCATAGCAAGCCATCATCACGCCGTGGATCTTGGCATAATGGACAAACTGCCTCGTCGCTAAAACTATGGCAGCGCTGGCATTCGACGATATCGCGCATCGCCTCATCAAGCGCTTGCGCGAGCGCCATGCCTTGGGGGCGTTTTTTGGTAAGCAAATGCAATGCCATACGTTGAGCGCTTTTTTGACCCACACCCGGCAAAATACGTAGCTGTTTGACCAGCTGATCAAATTTGGCTGTCAGCAAAGTAACTTCCTTTATTTAGCTTAATTTATAAATCGTAGCTATAAAAATGGGGTCGTATCATGTCGATAACAACCCCATTTTTGTGGTCAATCAGCAGTTTTTAGCGCTTATAGTCCGCTATTTAGAACAGACCTTGCATACCTGGTGGTAAGCCCATACCTGAGGTCGCACCAGCCATGGTTTCTTCATAGAGCTCATCCGCTTGACGCACCGCATCATTGATGGCAGCCGCGATTAAGTCTTCAATCATATCTGGCTCATCTTCCAATAAGCTTGGATCAATGGTCAAACGCTTAACGACGTGGCGACCGGTCATAGTAACTTTAACCAGACCACTGCCCGCTTCGGCTTGAACTTCTTTATTGGCCAATTCTTTTTTAGCGTTTTCAACGTTTGCTTCGACTTTCTTTTGCATCGTTTGTGCTTGTTGCATCAATGCTTGAATATTCATAGTTGCCTCTTTTATTTTGTCTTAATGCGTATAATTATAAAGCGTTATTCATCACTAAATCTGATGTTAATGGCGATTATACCTTTATCTTTACAAACTGTCTAAACCACGCGCCAAATCTTTGATGATATCTTCCACATCTTCTAAGCCTACCGACAGACGGATGAGACTATCATTAACGCCTGCTTCTGCGCGCGCCTCAGGCGTCAAGCGAAAGTGGGTAGTGGTCGCGGGATGGGTAATGGTGGTTTTAGCATCGCCCAAATTATTGGTGATAGAGACCATTTGTGTTGAATCAATCACATGCCACGCTGCGGCTTTTGCGTCCCCAATATTTGAATCAAGGCTTTTTGAATCAGAGCTAGCTGACGACTTAACTTCGAAGCCCATGATAGCGCCATAACCATCTTTCATATGATGTTGACGCGTTGCCAATTCATGAGCGGGATGGTCGCTTAATCCTGAAAAGTGCACGGTGCTGACGTTAGGATGATTGACCAAAAATTCTGCTATTTGATTGGCATTTCGACAATGCGCTTGCATACGTAATTTCAGCGTTTCAAGCCCTTTAGTAAAGACCCATGCGTTAAATGGGCTCATACTGATACCACCTGAACGAACCACAGTAAACGCCTCTTGCATCAGCTTATCGCTACCGACTAAAGCGCCGCCTAATACCCGACCTTGACCGTCTAAATATTTGGTTGCAGAATGAATGACCACATCCGCGCCCAAATCTAATGGGCGCTGCAAGGCTGGTGTGGCAAAGCAGTTATCAACGACCAATAAGATATCGTTGGCTTTACACAGCTGGCTTAAATAACCAATATCACAAATTTGCGCAAGTGGATTACTAGGGCTTTCACAATAAATCACTTTGGTATTTGGCTGCACAGCTTGCGCCCAAGCATCATTATCGAAGCAATCGACATAGCTGACTTCAACGCCAAACTTTGCCATATAATTATTAAATAAACCAATCGATGAGCCAAATAATTGATTGGCGGCAAGTAAGTGATCGCCTGCTTTAAGATACGCCAAACACATGGTCAAAATCGCGCCCATACCTGAGGCTGTCGCCACCGCGCGCGCGCCGTTTTCGAGCGCTGCCAAACGCCGCTCAAAGGTGCGCACGCTCGGATTGGTATGGCGCGAGTAAACGTTACCCGTTTTGCTACCATTGAAATGCGCGGCAGCGTCCGCCGCTGATTCATAGACATAAGAGCTGGTGGTAAAAATAGCCTCTGAATGCTCGCCTTCATCAGTGCGATGCTGCCCTGCTCGTACGGCGATGGTTTGCATGCCATAATTAAGATCTAAATTGAGCGCGTCATCGCGCCAGTTTGCATCTAATTTGCCTGCTTGTGATTTGTTTGCATCCAATTTATTTACATTGCTATCATCGTGCGCTTGCGACTGACTCATAAATTTTCCATTGTACTGGTTATTATTAAACATACGGCTTATTTTGATTATAAACAGCATTTGTTCGCGTTATCATAGCATGGCAAGTTATTCCAAACAGCTGGTTTCAAAGCCATGCTAAATATTATTTTTGCATAGCGGCTAGTCGTTATTTATCCATTAAACCCTTGTGATTAAACTGCTTACATCAAACACCTGAGCCAAAATAGCTTGCTGCATTTCTAATGACACAATGCAAGCGCAAACGGTGACTGTGCGATATGTACATCACAGCCAAATAAGTCGCCGCAACCGAAAAAAATAACGTATTTACAATAGGCATAGATGGCGTCAGCTGTTAAGCTTAGCGGCGCTGCGAATATTGCTTTGAGCAATAGGATTTTTGAACAATATAATTATACGCGCCATACTCAGTGCTACCATCGGTAAAAATAGCCCATAAATCAAGCCCATTTTTAACTCGTGCTTTATTCAATTCAGGTCCACTAAGGTCACTCATTTATGTCGATGTTCAGTATAGAACCAAGTAACTTATCGTTGAGCTTAACTCTCGGCCTTACCTTAGGTCTTAGTGGATGTCAGAGTTTGCCAAAGCAGCCGCATTTGCCTGAAAGCCAAGCTTTATCCGCGCGTATTGACGCTTTATATCAACAAGAGGGTCGCGAGCAAAATAACAAGCAAAAAGACGGCCAACAAAACAGCCCAAATACCAATGCAAAAACGGATAGCACTGACTTAGTCGCCGCTATCAGTGAACAAAACGAGATTCACCCTGATTTATCGGGCTATCATCCGATTGTGACAGGTGCCAACGCCTTTGCTTCACGCAGTATTTTGACCAGCATGGCTACGCGTAATATCGATGCCCAATATTATATCTGGCACGATGACCAAGCCGGACAGCTGATGCTAAAGGACTTATGGGACGCGGCCGAGCGCGGCGTCATCGTTCGTTTGTTGTTGGATGACTTTAATAATAGCGCCAAATTTGATCAGCATTTATTACGTTTTGCCAGCCACCCAAATATCGCCGTACGTATTATCAACCCATTGATGTACCGCAAATTTCAAACCTTAAACTTCGTGACAGGTCTACCGCGCATTAATCGGCGCATGCACAATAAAAGCATGACCTTTGATAAGCAAATCACTATTATTGGTGGGCGTAATATTGGTGACGAATACCTAAGCAATGACAAAAACAGCCAATTTGCCGATTTAGACGTTTTGCTCATCGGTAAAGTAGTCGCTGACATTGACAATAGCTTTGCCAGTTACTGGTCAGCGCCAATTTCATTTGATATCCAAACCCTTGCCACCCTTGATAAAGGTGAAACCACGGATTTTTTGGAAGGTTTGGACAAACTCAGAGCTGATGAAAAAAACAACAGTAAGAGCAGCTTAGACGTCTATAAAACCGCTATCGAAGATTCCTCTATTGATAGTGACTTAATCAATAAGCGCGTGCCCTTTCGCTGGACTGACATGCAGTTTTTAAGCGATGACGTCGGCAAATTGACCAAAACTGTCCCAGCCGATACCAATCTGGTGCATCAGCTGCGTACCTTATTGGGCAGTCCAACCAAACGCCTGACGATTATCTCATCCTATTTTGTCCCCACCAAAGACGGGGTCAATACACTGGTCGAGCTGGCAGAAGCTGGTATTGATATTAAGATCTTAACCAATTCCTTTGACGCCACTGATGTGACCGCGGTGCATTCTGGCTACAGTCAATGGCGCCCAAGCTTATTGCGAGCTGGGGTAAAAATCTACGAGCTAAAATCAACCGCTTCTGAAGAAAAACGCGAAAACAAGCTTTGGAAAGCGCGCAGTCAATCGTCTACCAGCCTGCATGCCAAGACTTTTGCCGTTGACGACTACCAAGTATTTATTGGCTCATATAATGTCGATCCGCGCTCCGCCAACATCAATACTGAGATGGGCGTCATTATCAATGACGAGGAGCTGGCAAAACAATTGCATAGTGCGCTCAGCGATGAATTATTGGGTCAAGCCTATGAAGTTAAGTTGTTAGAAAATGGCAGCTTGCAATGGCATACCGTAGAAGCTGGTGAAAAGGTTGTTTACGATTCAGAGCCGCGCGTCGATATTAGTGATCATGTTTGGTTGGCCATCATGTCATGGCTACCGATTGATTGGTTGTTATAGATAGCCAATACTTTTATCGCACGACTGTTATTTCATACGCTTTATTTACCCATTTTAATAAACCCCTCTTTATGTGGATGCGTGATCTATTATGCCTTCTCGTTCTCAATATGCTCTGATGTCTTCTAAAGATAGAAATGCCGTGCTGTTTATTTGCTTTAGTAGCGCCGTCGCGTTTTTTGATTTTTTGATTTACTTATATCTTGCTGATATCATCGCTGCCGCCTTTTTTCCTGCTAATACCAGTGCGGCGATGGCGAAAATACAAGGGCTTGGGCTATTTGCGATTGGGTATTTGGCACGTCCGTTTGGCGGGGTTATCTTTGGGCGCTTTGGTGATATCAGTGGACGAAAACCGATATTATTAATGAGTATTTTGGTGACCGCTGCAAGCTTGCTGGCGATGGCCTGCTTGCCAACGTATGCGCAATGGGGTATGGCTGCGCCTGCTTTATTCATTATTTTACGCCTGATACAAGGAATGGCGTTTGGGCTTTTTGCACCGCTGGCTTGGGTTTTTGTGTCAGAGCATGTGCCGCGCCAATATTTGTCAGTCGCCTGTAGTTATGTAACGGCAAGCTTTTTTGTCGGTGTACTATTTTCCAACGCCTTTTTTCTTTGGCTAACCAACTCCATGACCACCGAGCAACTGGCCGCTTATGGCTGGCGGGTACCATTTTTTATGGCGGCCATCTTAAGCGTGGTGCCTTTTTTGGCGTGGCGCTGGATAGATGAATCGCCGTTTTTTATCGCCATGAAAGCTGCAAAGCCGCGTGATTATATTGCCAAACCCTTTATCCTGCTCTTTAAGCATTGTAAGCATTCTATCTTTATCGGCTTGCTACTTACCTTTATCATAGCCAGTATCACCACCGTTATCATTCTACTCCTACCCGATTTAATTGAGCTGCGTTTTACTTTGGATAATGATTTATTTGGCTTTTCACACAGTTTAGGCATCGTATTTATGATTCTCGGCTGTGTGTTTTACGGAATCATATCCAACCATCAAAACTTTGGTAAAGTATTGGCCATTGGTTCTATCTTGTTGATTGCGCAGATGTTTGCATTCTTTTATCATCTACAAGCAAGTGGCGATTACATTCTTATCATGTATGCGCTGTTAGGGTTTTGTGCGGGTATTGTGGGCATGGTTCCGGCCATTTTGGTACAATTATTTCCCACCAACGTGCGCCTCACTGGCATGGCGCTTTGTTATAATGTCGCTTATGGGATTGTTGGAGTGTTGGTACCTTTTGGGCTTGGTTACGCCACTTTATATATCAGCTTTTCGCCTGCGCTATACATTGCCTTTGTAGGCTTTATCGGTATTATCATGGGCATTTATTTTTATAATTTGCCTGAATTCAAAAAAATCGATGAAGTGATTTAGAGAATAATTACTGAGCTTTTCCCTATTTTTGCTTTGTTATTGATTTTCCTATTATTTAACTTATATAGATAGAATAATCAAAAGGCGTCATGAAAATAACACTCATGGCGCTTTATCTATTCTCCTTTTAAACACATTTAAAAATGCACGTAAAAGTAAGGTCGGTTCGCAATAAAATTGGCAAATTGATGAATATCGACGTGAGACTGGTATAACGATTTTAAAACGACCTACTATATGCATGCATAATAACGAGGCTTTACCCTAATGGTTGATATGACCAACAAACGACTCTCTGTTGCGCCCATGATCGACTGGACAACGACAGATTATCGCTACTTTGCACGGCTGTTTAATCCGCACGTTTATCTTTATACCGAGATGATTAGTACTGGTGCGCTGCTCTATGGCAATCGCGCGCGGCATCTGCGCTTTGATACGCTTGAGCATCCACTGGTGCTACAGCTTGGCGGTGCCGATAGTAGCGAGATGGCCCAATGTGCCCAATTTGCGCAGCAGCATGGCTACGATGAGGTCAATATCAACGTCGGTTGCCCCTCTGATCGCGTCCAGCACAATAAAATTGGCGCCTGCCTCATGGCAGAGCCGCAGACGGTTGCTGATTTGGTCAAGCACATGCAGGCAGCGGTCAATATTCCGGTGACCGTTAAACATCGTATTGGTATCGACGATTTTGATAGTTATGAGTTTATGGTAGATTTTGTCGAAAAAGTCGCAGCGGCAGGTTGTACACGCTTTATTGTTCATGCCCGTACGGCGTGGCTACAGGGCTTGAGCCCGAAGCAAAATCGCGAAATACCGCCACTGCGTTATGAGGATGTTTACCGTCTCAAACAAGACTTTCCAACGCTTGATATAGAAATTAACGGCGGTATCGAAACGGTTGCTGATATTAAAGCCCATTTACAGCATATCGACGGCGTGATGATTGGACGGGCGTTTTATCACAATCCGTACCTACTGGCAGAAGCCAACAGTTTATGGGGCGCGCCGATTCCTAAGCGCTCGGATATTTTAGCGCAATTGTACCCTTATCTAGAAAAACAAAGCGCTAAAGGTGAAGCTCTACCAACGATGACGCGGCATTATCTGGGATTATTTCAAGGCTTAACAGGTGCGCGCAAGTGGCGACAGGCATTGAGCGGTAAACCGCAGCTAACGATAGACGATATTAAACGAGCCGCTGAAGAAGTCTTAGCCTTAAATCCAAATGCTTAGTCATCAATCACTATAAACATAAAATAACAGCTAATGGGGGCATAGCTAGTTGATAAAGACATTCATCAATTAGCTATTTGACGTTTATATATAAACCTTTAACTAATTTCCGCTAAATACTGCGCCATCGCGGCGCCATTATTAATAATATGTAGCAGCATCGGTAATAGTAGCGAGCCTGATTTGATACGCGCGTAGCAAAATATCAATGCCAATACCACAATGGTGCCGATTTCATAAATACCATATTGCAAGTGAATTACCGCAAATATCACGCTGGTCACTAGGCTTGCAACTAATGCGCCGCGATGCTCTGCGTTAGGTACGTTTGAGAACTGCTCAGCAATAGCCGACCATAACAATCCACGAAATATAAGCTCTTCATAAATCGGCGCGACAATCACCATGGCAAATATCAATAACCAGACTGAGCTGACAGACTGATATAAAGGGTCGACGAAGACCAACGGTGATTCATTGAGTAGGTAAGTTAACGCTTGACTACCAATCATAAATATCAGCAATAACCCTAACATACCGATGCCAACCGACCATGAAAACGGCTTGAGCGCTAGATACTGTTTTACATTGCCGCCCCTCACCCGAATCAATAAAACGCTGACTGCCACCAGTAAGATACAGCCAATAATGATAGAAAGACTAACCACCGTACCATCATTACTACCAAAAAAGAAAATATCGCCCATAGTGGCATTCTTAGTAGCGGGCAATACCATTTTGCCTGCAATATAGACGCCGATTAATTGACTGATAAAGAACGTCACTACCATGCCTATGACTAACAGCAATGCACCCAAGCTTGAAAATAGCGGCGCAGGTTTAGATGATGTGGTCTTAATAGATACGGTGGTCGCTTTTTTTAGCATAAATCGTCACTCAAAAAAGTGTGCTAGCTGCTCACATTACATTTATCCTAACCTCGAGGATTCACAACCATCGTTTATTTTGGCAACTGCTTTTTGATAAGCTCAAGCACTTGACGCGCCACCGACTCTGGGTGCTCAAGCGGGAACATATGACCACCGGCGTGGGTTTCATAATCGATATTCAGGCGTGATTTGATTTGCTGCGGGAAGCGGCGCTTAAGAAAGATACTGTCTTCACCAATGATGAGCGTCACTGGCGGTTTAGGTGCACGGTTTGGGGTCAGCCAATACCATGACGGATTGGTACGAAACACCTCAACTTCACTGGCTTTAGGGATTGCCAGTGTGACTTTGCCGTCCGCACGCTCATGTAAACCATGCTCGATATAGCCTTGAAAACTACGCTCATCGAAATCTTTAAAAAAGCCTTTATGACGCAGCTTATCATAAGCGTCTTCGCGGCTATCCCAGACATCACGGCGATGCTTGGACACGCCCGCTGGCGACAGCTTATCCATCAAGCGATTATTCATCAGCGGTAATCTATCGGCGTTTTTTGCCAAATGCCACAGCAGGCTTACTTTGCCATAAATCCACGGTGGATCCATCAGCACCGCTTGCGCAAATATCTCCGGCGCACGGTATAACGCCTGCATAGTACACATGGCACCAAGCGAATGCCCAACGCCTACTAACTGACTCACCCCATGCTGCTCACACGTGCGTTTAACGCTATCAATAATCTGCTGGGTCAGGCTTTGCCAATGGTTATCTACTGGATAATCGGGCGTATTACCCAGCATAGGGATATATTCAATGGTAAAAAATTCAGCAAGCGGGGCAAAAAACGGCGCATAAACGGCGCTTGGCATACCATTGGCATGGGCAAAATGAATGACAGGTTTTTGGGTTATCTTAGACTTGGGTAGTGACGCAAAGGTCTGTGGATTAATGGCACTCATGACAAGCTCTCAGTAATTTAAATAGCTGTTTATTATAATAATCGAAATTTATATACAATTAAGGCTGAGCATAATCATATACTCAGCCCTAACAATCATACACATTAAATCTAAAATATAAAGCGCTTAGCGCATCTGCGCTTGACCCTCTTCTTGTGGTAACACGTCAAGCTTGATACTTGAACCAAGACCGGCGCCTAACTTAACGGCAAAGCGATCCATAAACAAGCTAAATGGGTCGGTTGGCGTATAATTAACGACGTTATCAAGCTTCAACTTCTTCTCTAAAGTCGAAATACTGCCCTTTTTGTCAGCTAAGCCAAGCTCAATCGACTGCTCACCGGTCCAAAATAGCCCTGAAAACAGTTTATTTTCCTCAGGATTTTTTAGACGATCGCCGCGACCTTCTTTGACCGCATTGATAAAGTGCTTATGAGTATTGTCCAGCACTTTTTCGACATGCTGCTCTTCATAGTCAGTCAGCGGACGTGACAAGCTTAAAATATCTTTATACTCGCCTGCGGTAATGGTGCGGTCTTTAACGCCAAATTTATCCATTAAGCCTTCGATATTATAGCTTGGCATAATTACGCCAATCGAACCGACTAAGCTTGATGGATTGACATAAATCTCATCCGCAGCTGAAGCGATATAATAAGCGCCCGAAGCACCCATATCACCAATCACCGCATAGAGTTTTTTGTCAGGATATTCTTGACGCAAATCCATCATCGTCTGCCAGATTTCATCAGACTGTACGGGTGAGCCGCCGGGCGAGTTGATGTCAAGCGCCACGGCTTTGGCATTACTGTTTTCAAAAGCGCGAGTTAAGGCCTCATTAACATCGTAAGCATTGGCGACATCACCACTACTAATCGTTCCTTGGATTTCAACCACCGCCAAATGCGGCTTACTGGTATCAACGCCTTCAAGCCCGGACGGTGTTTTGGTACTACAACCGCGACCAATGGTCAAAAATATCAATAAAATATAACCAAAGGTCAATAGCTTAAAGAAAATACTCCAGCGACGGGCGCGGCGCTGCTCAACCACACTGGCTAATAACGTATTTTCAAGCAGTCGCCACTCTTGTCCACTCGGCTGATTTTGCTGCTGCAGCGGCGCTGGCTGGTTGGCCGAGTTGTCAGGACGTTTGTTAGGGTCTGGTGGCCAGTTGGGCATATAACTTCCTAAGTCAGAAACAATGTAAAACGATAAAAGAGAGAACTAAAAACTTGATATAGCAAAAGCGTGATAGCTATTTTTACTTGTATCAATGCTTTTATAGCGCTTTGATAAAGTTGAATAAGCTACTAAGTATGGTGGCATTTCGCTCATGGTTCAATAGCAGAACTGTGAAATAGCTTGATATTATAAAGGCGACAGGTTATAGGAGCGAAGTATTTTATAAGGATAATACCAATAAGTCAGATTATAAGGTTAATCCTTACTATCGGCCTCAAAAGCTAGAGCGGCATCTAGTGGCTTATTATCATAAGTGATTATCTCATGGATTTGTTGCTGAGTTATTACCTCAGTAGAGATATGCGAGGCACTATGTCCAAGCCATGTTGTGCTGTTTATGACATTACCTAAGGTGTTGTTTAATGAGTTTTTTAAAGTGTCATTTTTAGCATTCGGTTCAATCGCACATAATAACGCCCACATTTGCCACACGCGCGGATGGGTATCGACATTTAAAATCAAACGTGATTGAGCATTTTTAATCTGAGAAGGTTGCGCTTTGTTATCGGACTGAAGTGTTTGTACTTTAGTAGCTAATGATTTAAGCGGGTCAGCAGCATTGTAGTTTATCACGTGAATAGGTAATCGACTGTCAAGTTCAAGCGTACAGTCCCAGACACTGGCATCGTTTATTTTGCTCCAACCTGTGATAGCTTGCAACGTTAAATCACCATTGGCGAGTTGCCAGGTTTTACCTTGCTCACAAGCTTGGGCACTGATGGTTGCCTGAGTTTTATTTTTACCAGATTGACTGGTCAGTTGATAAGCGCGCTGGAGCTCGGGCCAACGCTCACTACGCCCGGCTTGCCAATACTGAGCGGTTGGGAGACGTTGACTTAACTCAGCGACGGTCATTGGTAGCAGCTCGGAGTCGTTTGGCTTATAGATGGTCGGCTGCAATGACTGACGGTTGTTATTTGTCAATGTCGCTAAAGATGTCGTCAAGGCCGCGCTACTGCTTTGGACTACCATACCTTCTAGACGCTTGATAGATAAGCTGCGTAGTTGTTGCTCTAATGTCGCAGATAGCTTGTCAGCGGTTAGCGTGCTTGGCATCGTACGAGTATCATAAGGCCTATGATCGGCTAAAATTAACCAGCTAACGTTTGTCTTATTATCTTCATTATTTAGCACAGGGTATTGTAGCACCGCCGCGCTTAAATATTGGTCGCCCGTTGGCAGAATATAGAGAGTCGGAGTCATGGTTAACGACTGCTGATTGGCGTATACCGTCATAACCAGTAGCGTTAACGGCGCTAGCGCGAGCCAACGACTGATAAGGCCACGCGGTAATAGCCACGGCAACATCGCCAATAATACCATCAGCAAAATTGCCATATTCACTGGCGTATAAAGCCATACCTCTGAGAATATCGGTAACGCCGTTAGCCACGTAATGAGCTCGTGTAAATAAGCGACGAGAGCAATCACCAGTGCCCAAATAGTATCAGCTAGCGCAGGCGCGATAAGATAGCATAGCCCAGCCAGTAAATTTAGCGGTACAATCACCCAACCAAATAAGCCGATGGCAAAGAGATTAACGATAAGCCCTAACAGTGATGCCTTACCGAATAACAATAAGGTTATGGGTAATAGCGCGATAAATAGCCAAAACTGTAACTTAAACAACCTTTTAAACCCTAGCCATAAGCGTTGAATTATCTTCGCATTTTTATTGTCATTAGAGTTCGTGGTCGTTAAGCTTGCAGACTCTGTTTGACTCCATTGTCCTGAGCTATCTTCGTACTTTAATAGCAGGGCTACCGCTATAAAAGACAGCCAATATCCTGCTTGCCACAACACATACGGGTCAAACCATGCCATCAATATCGCCAGCGCCAACAATATACGCATGGTACTAATTGGCAATAGCGTTAAGCGTATCAACCCTATCGCTAATAACATCCATGCGGTACGCGCAGCAGGTACATCAAACCCAGTAAATAAGGCATAAATAAAAGCCGCGCTCATCATGACCCACCAGCGTACTTGCCAGCGCGGGACATGACGATAGAGAGAGGGATAAAAACGATTCAGCAATAACGCTACCAATCCCGCTAATACAATCGCTAAAAATAAAACATGGGTCCCTGAGATGGCCAATAAATGAGAAATGCCTGCCAGTTGATATAAATCTTTGGTATCGCGATTGATTAAACTGCGATCACCGGTCAGCAAACTCAAAGTCACCGCTTTTGCTTGCTGCTGTGCGGTAGTTTGCGCTGCCCAATCTTGATAAAAATGCTGACGTAGCTGCCAACGTCCTTGGTCGATAGCGGTACGCAAACGGTATAGATAAGAATTGTCCGCTGTAGACAATGCTGCTGAGTCATTAAACGGAATAGTTGAAGTGCTGGTCGCTAATATCGTGGCAACCCCATCGATATGTCGCCCTCGCAACCACCGATAACTATCAAACCCCGTTGGATTGTTCAGCGCTTGCTCAGAGTTAGCAAGTGGGGCTAGCGTCAAAGTCATCAATAACTGATCACCTGGCTGCAAATCATTTAAATCTATAGTCTCCGATTTATTGTCAGTACTTTTTTTAGAAGATTTTTTAGGTAGCGGCTTTTTAGAGAAAGATTTTTTTGGATAAGCATTTAGCAGTATACGATATTGTTTATTTTCGAAATATTCGAAATTATCTCCGTTTAAGTTATTTTCTTTATTGCTTAGGCTATTATCAGTCACCTCTTTATAATTGGCATTGTAATTTACGCTCAGTTTGTCCAAATCCTGCGACGTTAGCTCGGACAGTAAAGGCGATATATGGCTAATGGTAGCAACCTGCCGATAGCCACTATTACTTGCGTCATCATAGACACTATCACTGATGCCTTCGATGCTCACCAACGCTTGCACGCGCACAGTTTGTTTGATGGCATTACTTTGCGCCTGTTGCTGACTTATCAAAGCGAGCAGCCCACTACCAGTAATCAGCGCTAACGCTAATACTGTCGTTAATAAATAATGAGCAAATTTATAGAGTAATGGTGATGTAGAAGATGGGGTTTTAGCAGAATTTTGAACAGCAAGATTTTGAGCAGAGGAATTTTTAGAAACCCCTTTTTTAGCGTCAATCGAGGGTGCAAGCGCAATGTAACGCTGATTGATAAATAGCAGAACAATGGTCAAAGCCATTAATAATAACGGCAAGATAGAAGATGTGCTGAGGTCTGGTAATAAGGAGCCAATAGGCAGCGGAATAGTATCCGCGACGGCCAAAACCCCCATCATAACGATGATTATCAAGCTACCAATTAACCAGTACACCAGCGCTCCTCGCTTGCTTGATAGCTCGTCCATTGCATATAATTTGCATGATGGATAATGACCGTTCTAAACATTGAACCAACCACCAAGTGCGCAAACCGTCAAGCGATGGCATTTATGTGGCTATTACCCTATACTTACCAGAAATATTGCAATAGTGATTATTCAACATTATCTAGCCGCTTTTCTGATAACATTTATAGCTATATTTTTTATTAATAATATCACTGTATATCAGCCCATCAATATGATTGAGCGGGTTGAAGTTAACATGTAAAGGCGATTCTGTGCCAAACAAACGTCTAAAAGACCTACTCCCTACCCCTGAAAAAATCTTAGAAAGTCGCTCATTAAAACTATTTGCGCCGCAACTTGCCGACCCGCGTTTATGGCATTTTAATCGCCATAGTTTAAATAAAGCGGTTTATATAGGCGTGCTCAGCGCATTTTTCCCGTTGCCAGGACAGATGTTGCTGGCCTTAATCGGCGCGCTTATTTTTCGTGCCAATGTGCCGATGGCGCTTGGTCTGACTTGGATTACTAACCCGCTGACGACTCTGCCGGTGTTTTATGCTGGCTACTATATCGGTGCCAAAATCCTTGATGTGCCGATGATTAGCTTGCGCATTATCGGTCGCATGATTTCAGATTTTACCTTATGGATTATCTCTGATGGCGCCAATCCTTTTATTACTTATAAAGGTACGGTATCTATCGCCGCTTTTTGTCTAGGATTAACAATTTTAGCGGTCATCAGCAGTATTGTCTGTGGACTGGCGTTTAAAGCCATCTGGCGCTATAAAACTGTCACCAGCTGGCAAAAACGTCAGAAAGACTCTGCTGAAAAAACCAGCAAGCATGAATAGCCTTAATTATTAATAATCGATCTTGCCACGTCAGTCATCTTATAAAAATAGCAGCATTTTATAAAGTTGGAAATATCTTATAAAATCATTACCCAATTCGTAAGCGACCTTATAACTCGCCTTCTTCCTCTTTATGCTTGTCGATAGCGTTTTTAACATTATCAGCCAGATTATTATCCATCACAAAGATATCTATCACCTTCTCATCTTTTAGCAGCGTATAACGTTTTCCCGTGGCGCTATCTTGTGCCTTTAAATCGTAATCTGCACCCGCTAAAGTAATTGAGTCAAAAACCGGCGTCAGTAAGTCTATTTGTGCTTGTCTATCAATGGTGTTAAACAGCGTCGGATCCATATAAGGCTTTAGTGGTTCGTTACCTTCTTCAGCACTGCCAAACGCTTCAATCGGATCATCATTTTTATCCATTTCATTATTCCTTATTTAGCATTTTAGTTATGATTTTATCTATTCGTTAAGTTTGCTAGATACAGTCTGTTTTTTGAGTTGCTTTTATCAGTAATTTTTATAGTCAGTAGCTTTTATAAAAAAGCCTAATCGTATCATGCTGATTATCAGTAACAGCAATTCTACAGTTTATTGGAAAAAAGTATTAAAAATGACGCCTTTAGTAATCTTCCCAATGTCCATTACGGAGCAGGAGCTGACGGTCAGCAAGGGCTGCCAAACTACGGTCATGCGTCACCATCAATAGCGCGGTTTGCATGGTGCTTTGAAGCTCGGATAACAGCCCAAATACGCTTTGCGCGTTGTCATAATCCAAATTACCAGTCGGCTCATCAGCCAAAATAAGTGATGGTTTGGTCACAAGCGCGCGAGCAATCGCCACACGTTGACGCTCACCGCCTGATAGCTCACCGGGTCTGTGCGCCAAACGATGCTCCAAACCGACACTTTTTAAAATATCTATTGCTTGTTGACGTGCCTCGGTCGTCGATACTTTTGGGCGCATCAGTAGCGGCATAGCAACGTTTTCAACCGCGGTAAATTCGGCTAACAAATGGTGAAACTGATAAATAAACCCCAAGTGTTTATTACGCATCGCCCCGCGCTCGGTCTCATTCATACTATTTAATAGCTGCCCGTGTAGCCAAACCTCCCCGCTACTTGGGGTATCAAGTCCGCCGAGTAAATGCAGCAAGGTACTTTTTCCCGAACCACTGGTACCGACAATCGCAATGCGCTCACCAGCATTGACGGTCAAATCCAGACCGGTCAATACTTGCGTGCTCACCGCCCCTTCATCATAAATTTTATTAATATTGGTCGCTTTTAAAATTTCAGACATGGTACTTCCTTTGTTTTATTTATCATAGCATTGACGATTGACGCCTGTAGACTACTCGTAACGCAACGTTTGCGCAGGCTGAATTTTCGCCGCTCGGCGCGCTGGATAAATGGTCGCCAAAAAGCTCAGTATAAATGATGCACTGGTAATCAGCACCACATCGGTCAAACGCAGCTGCGATGGCAGATAATTTACAAAGTAAGCATCAAACAAATTGAGGCCAAAGGTTTGATTGATAAAGCCCAAAATATCACTGACGGTCAGGGCAAAGATAACACCAAGTATCGTGCCCGCAATGGTACCAATAAAGCCGATAACGATGCCCTGTACCATAAACACATGGGTAATCAGACGCGGTGAAGCGCCAAAGGTTTTTAAAATAGCAATGTCTGCTTTTTTGTCAGTGACTAGCATCACCAAACTTGAAACGATATTGAAAGCGGCTACAAGGATAATTAAAAACAGCAGCAAGCCAACCATGGCTTTTTCCATTTGGATGGCACCAAATAAGTTGCCGTGCGTTTGCGTCCAATCGCTAGGATAAAGCTTGTTAGGCGCAATAGCTGCTGCTTTTTGGGCCGCCATCGGTGCGTTAAAGATATCGTCAAGCTTCATACGAATACCCTGCGCGCCCTCTGGTAGACGCAGTAATTTTGCCGCATCACCCATCGGAATAAACGCCATTAAGCTATCTACCTCGGGACTGATGGTAAAAATACCTGTCAAAGTAAAACGCTTGAAGCGCGGTATCACACCCGCTGGTGATGGCGACGCTTCTGGCAATACCAACGTCACTTTATCGCCTAAGCGCAGCCCCAACGATTGCACCATCTCTTCACCAAGAACAATACTGAATTCACCGTTTTGCAGTGTATCAATACTGCCTTCTACCATGTGCTCGTTGATGATAGAAACGTTTTTCTCATACTCTGGATCAACGCCGGTGACCATAATCCCAGCCACTTGACCGTTGGAGGTCAGCATACCTTGCAGCTGAATAAAGGGTGCGACGGCAGCAACTTCGGGATCTTCTTTAATTTTACCAGCTACCTCTTTCCAATCACCGATAATCTCGGTTGAAATAACCGTCGCTTGTGGCACCATACCCAAAATACGCGTTTTGAGCTCGCGATCAAAACCATTCATGACCGATAGCACCGTAATCAGTACCGCCACGCCAAGCGTCAGTCCAATCATTGAAATCAGCGATATAAAGGAAATAAAACCATTACTACGCTCTGCTCGGGTGTACCGTAAGCCGATAAATAACGCTAAAGGACGAAACATATTCAAACTCTTTATCTTATCTACGTGCGACTTTATTTATGTTATAAAATCCAATGCAGCAACCGCCTTTTAGTATGACACTCACTAAGGCTGTTGCCGCAAAAACATATCAATCGAACAAAAAACAGGGGATTATGAGCAGCAAAATACCGCTGTCAAAAGGGAGCTAGTTTGACACAATTTGACTTATATGTGCCAGTCATTAGCGCAAACTGCCAGTATTTTTTAATAAAAATTCAACTTTTCATATTATTTTTCGCGAGGGGCTTGCTATTAGTTGCGTCTATACCTATATATTGTATGCTAAGGACAATTGTCATTAACCCCTCATTGTTGTTTGCTGCCTCTTTACTGACGACATTGCTGGTTATCATAAACCAATCCGCTCATATATTGGATAATGGTCAGCAATCACAGTTTTAGACCCAAACCTCATGGCTGACTTAAGTTTGAGTATATTCATGACCATTAATTATCAATATAAAAATATCCAATCCCCCACCAAAATCATTCTATCTGACGAGCAGTCTGCCGGTCACGCCGATCATTGGCGCATTTTGACCGATGACATGAGTCAAGACGTGCCAGAATGGCTGCAAAAGATGATTGAAAAAGCTGCTATGCCGAAAGGGCTTAACAGCAATGTCAGTGCCAAAGACAGCTGTTTATTGCTATCTGAAGACCAGCCTTGTCATATCAATCAAGTGCTGGCGATGAAAGATAGCAAGCCTGAATGCTTTATTAATGCCTACCCTTGTGTCGATAGCCCTTATGGGCTGACGTGTAAAATTGAACGTATGATTGTCAATGACAATACCCATGATGCGGTCTTACGCTTACGCACCGCTGATGGCAGCATTATTTATGCTTTCGACCAGCTTTATACCGCCAACCGTCATTTATATCAGCAGGATATGGCGTATTATGTGAATTTTAGTGCTTGGGCGCATGAGATTAAGCTTAGCGAACAAGACGAAGTGATTATGGTCGAAGACCAAGAAGCCATTCGCTACCATCGCGCTTTTAACGACATTGTCGCCGCCAACGATGGAAAAATGCCCGTTGATTTACAAGAGCAAATCAAAGCGTGGCAGCCAGAGACCAAAGAACAAATGGCGCCCGTCGAGATTAATCTTGGTCATATGTGCGCGTATTTGTTCGGCGATACCATAGGGCAAGAAGACGAAGCGTGGTGTCAAGGTCAGGTACTCGGTAAGCAAGAAACACTATTTAATGGCCAGACCATCATCTTATTTGATGTGGTGGTACTACGAGAGCAAGATGCCGACCCGTTTGTCATTCGTATCGGCGCACCTAAAACCGAAGCCACCGCTGCTATTGAAGTGCATGACTATGTACAGGCGAATATCTGGTTACAAGCGGCGATTTACAAAGAAAATCAAAAACCACAAACAACTGCGCAACAATCAAAAGCCAGTTAATTTAGAAGTTACTTTACTGTTAAATTCTCCGACGAAAAAGCCCTTAATTCATATTAAGGGCTTTTTTTATGATAAACGTTATTGATACAAAAATGAAAAACAGGCCATTAAGCTAAAGTAGTCATTGACTTGATATTACTATAAAGCTCTTTTTGCTCCGCACTTGGGCGCGCGGTTTGTACTGCCATCAATTGTGACATATCACCTTCGACACGAATTTTACCGGCCATAAAAGCGCCCATGATTTCATTGGTATCAAAGTTGGTAATGATAGATTGCAGCAGGCTACGATCCAACAATAAGGTTGTGGTTGCCTTATCATTCAAACCGCGATGCAGTAAGCCGTCAGCAAAGCTTGCTTCGATATCTTGCTCCGTATCGGTAACTTTTAAGTTCACCACCATATTAGCAAGCGCTGGTGGTAAATTTAATTCACCGGCTTCTTGACCCATTTTCTCAACTTGCTCAAACCATTCGTCTGTCAAAAAAACTGCCATATTATTATCCTTAATACCTATTATTTATGAGGTTATTTATGAAGGTAGGCTTGTGCCAGCATACGGCTAAGCCTAACCACTATTTAAAAGTTCAAAATATTCGTTAATATCAGTATAAAGCACTTGGTTAGCGATAATACAAGGCGTCATTATAAGGTGCGATTCGATGATAAGTAAAACTTATTTATAGCGCAAATGCTGCTATTGTTACAAAACCATCGCTTAATTGTATTTTTTGCGCCAAAAAGCACTATCTTTTTTCACCCCTAGAATAGTAGGGAAATTGGGTATAAAATAGGTGTATAACGCTGAAAGATTATATCGTTCATAACTATTTTTACCAAAGAGTTTGTATTTTGGCGCATAGTTCTGATGATATTTGATTAGGTTTGCGTTACAATACCCTTAAACAGAGTCGGGAGTTTTAACTAAACATTACGTAAACATGGTTTTTGTCAGCCGCCGCTAGCATACATTGATGGTGTATAAGTTTTTTATCACCGATTGAATATCAGTATCTATCTTCGTTCATACTGGCTTTTTAGCAGTAATAATTAAGATACATACTCAGCCTCAATAGATGTTTGATGCTCAAGGAAGGCACATTATCTTATCAAATTTAACCGTTTATTATTTATTAATCATCCTATTATCGTCCAGCTGTGAGCGCCGTGCATTTATATCGCCGCCCTCTACTCAGCAGTAACCGCTGATAACTAGTGTAGGTTTGACTTAATAGTAAATAAGGTCTCGATAATAAGATTTGGCAAAAACAACATGTACCGCAACCATAATCTGCTTATAATTTTTTATAATATAGAGGCTGCGGAGAGTTAGTTAATTCTGTTGATAATTCGGGCTGTAAAGGAATCATCCAATGAGTTTACAAAACACAGCAGTCGCCCCAATTGACCGTGAGTATGAAATCACTGTCGTAAGATTCTTTACGATAATGGCCGTGATATGGGGCATCGTCGGCATGAGTATTGGTGTGTTCATTGCTTCACAGTTAGCATGGCCAGCACTAAACTTTGACATTCCATGGCTGACATTCAGTCGTCTAAGACCGCTACACACTAACGCGGTTATCTTTGCATTCGGTGGCTCTGCCCTGTTCGCAACCTCTTATTACGTGGTACAGCGTACCTGTAAGACGAGACTATTCGCCCCTTATTTAGCTTGGTTTACCTTTTGGGGTTGGCAAGCGGTTATCGTCGCAGCGGTGATTACTCTTCCTTTAGGTCTGACATCGACCAAGGAATACGCTGAGCTTGAGTGGCCAATCGATATCTTGATTGCTTTGGTATGGATTTCTTATGCCATTGTGTTCTTCGGTACCCTCATCAAACGTAGAACTTCACACATTTATGTGGCTAACTGGTTCTTTGGCGCATTTATTATTACGATTGCTCTACTGCATATCGTAAATAGTATGGCCATCCCGGTTAGCGCGTTTAAATCTTACTCATTATTTGGCGGTGCGACCGATGCGATGGTGCAGTGGTGGTACGGGCATAATGCGGTAGGTTTTTACTTAACAGCTGCGTTCCTTGGGATGATGTATTACTTCGTTCCAGTTCAGATTGGTCGTCCTATTTATTCTTATCGTTTGTCTATCGTTCACTTTTGGGCATTGATTGCTTCATATATGTGGGCTGGTGGTCACCATTTGCATTATTCAGCGCTTCCAGATTGGACGCAGTCTCTAGCAATGGTATTCTCAATCATCCTATTTGCGCCATCTTGGGGCGGTATGATTAACGGTGTCCTAACGCTATCAGGCAGTTGGGATAAGCTGCGTACCGATCCGATCATTCGCTTTATGATTGTGGCATTGTCGTTCTATGCAATGTCAACGTTTGAAGGTCCGATGATGTCTATTAAGACCGTCAACGCGTTATCGCATAACACGGACTGGACAGTCGGTCACGTACACTCAGGTGCACTTGGCTGGGTTGGTATGATTACCATTGGTTCGCTATATGTATTGTTACCACGTATCTATAACAAACCAAAAATGTATTCTATTAGCTTAATCACCACGCATTTCTGGTTAGCAACAGCGGGTACTATCTTCTATATCGTTTCTATGTGGATTTCAGGTATCGGCCAAGGCATGATGTGGCTTGCGACCAATCCAGATGGTACGTTGGTATATAGCTTCGTTGATACCGTTGAGTTCTCACATTTCCCATATATTGGTCGTGCTTTTGGTGGCCTATTGTATGTATCGGGTATGGTTGTTATGGCCTATAACGTTTATAAAACACTTAAGATGCCAGAAGGTAAGCCTGTTGATATCGCAGATCCTACTGATCATGAACCTAGTGTTGATAAACCTTCGGCAGCTAACGTATAAGGAGCGATCATGTCTGGTACACCGCATGAAATTATTGAAAAAAATACAGGCTTGTTGGTTATCGGTATTGTTATTGCCATTAGCTTTGCAACGCTCGTTGAAATCGTACCGCTGATTTATGATAACAAGGGTCCTGAAGAAGGTGGGGTAAACGCTCCCCTTCCCGCCATGGAGCCATGGACCGCACTTGAGTTTGAAGGTCGTGACATCTATATTCGTGAAGGCTGTCACGTCTGTCATACGCAAATGGTGCGTCCATTGCGTGCGGAAGTTGAGCGTTATGGACCTTACTCACGTGCTGCTGAATCCACGTGGGATCACCCATTCTTATGGGGTTCTAAACGTACTGGTCCTGACTTGGCACGTGTTGGTGGACGTTATTCTGAAGATTGGCAAAAACAACATCTTATCGATCCACGTTCATTAGTACCTGAATCTGTAATGCCTGGTTTCCCTTGGCTTGCAACCAATGAAGTAAACGGTACCAATGTGCAAACTAAAATGCGTCTATTCCGTGATCAGTTTGGTGTGCCTTACACTGAAGAAGATATCGAAGGAGCGCCAGATGCGGTACTTGGCGCCACTGAGCTTGATGCTCTGGTTGCCTACTTACAGCAATTGGGTACCGCGATGGAAGGACAGCGCTAATGGGTATTGGTGAATTACAAACAATTGCGACCGTTTCTGCTTTTATTGCCTTCGTGGGCGTTGCATGGTGGGCGTATTCGCCAAAAAACAAAAAACGCTTCGAAGAAGATGCACAACTTGCGCTTGATGACAAAGATAAAGAAGCTTTGGCTGAAGAGCAGCGCAATAAGGATAAACGATGACATTTTTTTGGAGTTCTTGGATCACCATACTAAGTATTATGTGTTGGGCGGGTATCCTCGGCGTCTTACTAATGGTGTTGAAATACAAGCCAGAAGTAGAAGAAGACGGTACTACTGGGCACACTTACGACGGTATTCAAGAATACGATAAGCCACTGCCTAAATGGTGGTTAGTGATATTTTTTGGCTCGATCATTTGGGCTGTTGCATACTGGATATTTTTCCCTGCTATCTTTCCATCAAAATGGGAAGGTATCACGACTGTAGAAGTAGATGGCGAAACCGTGCCATGGACCTCGCATAACGAGTTAGCAAGCGAGCTTGAAAGTAATAATAAGGTGTTTACCGATAACTTTGAGCAAAACATTTTGGCTAAAGCAGATGCTAGCGGTGCGACTAAAACGCTAGCAACGCTATCTGAGATGCAAGCAACCATGCGTCGCAGTGAAACACCACCTGCGAATCTGCAAACTGAGATTGATGAAAAAATCGCTGAGCTTGCACCGTACGTTGAAAAACTTGCTGAAAATCCGAATGCGCTAAAAGTCGGTAGTCGCTTGTTCTTACAGAATTGTGCTGTCTGTCACGGCTCTAATGCGAAAGGTGCGCTAGGCTACCCTAACTTAACCGATAATGACTGGTTATATGGCGGTGAAGCTTCACATATCCTAACGACGCTACATAATGGTCGTGTTGGTGGTATGGCAGCTTGGCGTGACCAACTTGGTGAAGATGGTGTGCGTGCAGCGGCTGAATATGTCTTGTCAATCTCTGGTAACCAACCAGGTTATGAGCTTGACCAAGCTAAAGTTGCTCAAGGTAAAGCCATTTTCCATGAGCCTACTAACTGCGTGCTTTGTCATGGTGAAGACGCTAAAGGTATGATCTCTACTGGGGCGCCAAACTTGACTGATAACATCTGGTTATATGGCGGCGATCGCGAAAGTATTCGTGATACCATTCGTTATGGCCGTGCCGGTGTGATGCCAGAATGGGAAACCAAACTGGGTAATGAGCGTATTATGCTGCTTGCTGCGTATGTTTATTCTCTATCAGACAGAACGCCTCAGCCTGCTAAAGCGCAGCCTGTTTCTGCCGCTGCACCAAAAGCAGCAACACCTGAAACGGCAGTTGCAAACTAAGCACATTTAGTCAGTTGTATATCGTAAATAAGTAGTATTTAACAAAGGGAGGACTGTTATTGCAGTTCTCCCTTTTTACTTATTTATCAGTTTTATGTTTTATTAATAAATTCTGCCTACGAGCAACTCGCAAAATCAAACTGCTGATAGATTTAATACGTTTTATGCTCTATCACCACTGGTTTTGATATTTATTAGGCTTAATAGTGATATGCTCTTCGTCTATCAATAAGTTGTAGATAAGTATTGCTTTTTAACATTCTCACCCCATTTATAGTAGGGAAACTGCTAAAATAGCAATCGAGTAGAAACACTATAGAATCATCTATTTAAGCATATTTTAATCCTTTATTTACAATCGCTCATTTGGTAGCAAGCTCGGATACTTTTTTTGGTATGAGACTTGCTACTTACTGACATTGATAACATCGCACACCCATATACCTAGCCATTCAAGGTATTTGTTCATCATGCCAGCAGACTGATTCTTTTTTTAAAGAGGCACGTTTATGTCAGCACAACCATCCAATAAAATTCCTGTCGTTGAGGTGGATCTTAACGCCAATAAAAAACGCGTTCACCCTAGATTTATCACCGGATTTTACCAAAATATCCGCGTGATTAGCATGTATGCGTTATTGGCATTATTTTTGATTTTACCGTGGATAAGGTATAACGGCAGGCAAGCTATCTGGTTCGATGTGCCGTCGCAGCATTATTATATTTTTGGTATGACGTTTCTGACCCAAGACTTTTACTTTCTTGCCGTCTTTGCGCTTATTGCGGCGTTTGCGCTATTTATGGTGACGGTATATGCAGGACGGGTTTGGTGTGGTTATGCCTGTCCGCAAACCATTTGGACGCATATGTTCCAATACGTTGAAAAAATAGTGATTGGCGATCGCAATAAACGCATCAAGTTTGACAAAGAACCTATGAATGCTAAAAAAGTCTTCAAGCGTTTCTTAATCTACTTTATTTGGTTTGTATTTTCGATGATTACGGCGATGACGTTTGTCAGTTATGTATCAGGGACAGAAGCTCTATATAGTAGTTGGCAAATGTTAGGGGGTGTTATCCCCTTCCCTGACTGGTCAACTTGGATATGGGTATCGATATTTATTTTCGCTTTTTCAACTTACGTCAATGCAGGCTACATGCGTGAGCAGATGTGTATCCAAATCTGTCCGTATGGCCGCTTCCAAAGCGTGATGTTTGATAAAGATACCTTGATTGTTTCTTATGATTATGAACGCGGTGAACCTCGCGGCGCCCGTAAAAAAGGCACCCATCCTGAGAATTTAGGCGACTGTATTGACTGTACGATGTGTGTGCAAGTATGCCCAACAGGTATCGATATTCGTGATGGTTTGCAGGTTGCGTGTATCCAGTGTGCCGCCTGTGTCGATGCTTGTAATGATGTAATGGATAAAGTTGGCTACCCACGTGGCTTGATTCGTTATACCACAGAGCGGCAATTGGTCGAAAAAGAGCCAAGCCGTGTATTACGCCCGCGCTTTTTTGCTTATTTAACCTTGCTTGCGGTACTTTGTGGCGGTGTGGTTTATGCATTGACAGACCGCGTACCGTTAGAGATTGATATTCGCCGTGACCGTAATCAGTTGTCGTCATTGAATCAACAAGGCATGATTGAAAACAGCTATATCGTTAAATTGACCAACAAAACCCAAAGTGCACACACTTATAAAATAAGCCTTGAGCCACAAGAGGGCTTGAGCTTAGGCGTACGCTTTAATGATGTGCCATTAGAAGCAGGCGAAAGCTTTGATATGCCAGTCAGTATTTATGGCGACCCTGAGGTGATTGAGTTTGGTCAAACGCCGATTACTTTAACAGTAGCCAGCGAAGATGGTAAATATAATGTGAGTAAACAAAATATCTTTACCACGCAAGGGCAGTAATTATTGAGTATGTAGTTGCTTTTATCTATTCATCCGCTCGTTAGTGGCACTTAGTCAAAGGCTAATTATCATTGACTTGCGGGTGAAGTATTTATCATTAAACTGGCTGCTCTGAGCCGTCGGTTTATTTTTTGATAGCGTTTATAATAAGCTGACAAACCGCACTTTATAAACGAGTATCTGATTAATAGGTATGTTATGTCTAGTCCAGCACCGAACTTTAAGCATCAAGACAGCCAACCATGGTACAAAAACTATATGGTGGTTATCTTTGTCATTGGCATGCCAGCTTTTGTAGTAATCGCTTGCATTTGGTTTGTTTATTATTCTTATCAAATCCGTGATAGCGTGGTACGCGACGATTGGTATATGGATGGCAAAACCCTATATCATGACGTCTCACGCGACAAGCTCACCTATGATTTAGATTTACATGGCAAGATGCAGTTTGCCGATAATGGCGATGTCGTGTTTTATCTCAATTATCCTGAGCAAAGCTTGCAGTCTGGTAAATTATTAAACGGTGAGCCTTTGACCTATCCTGATTCTTTAGAGTTGTCTATCTCGCACGCCACTGACATTAAAAAAGACCGCGATGCGGTACTCAAACATCAAGAAGGTAACAAGTACACGGCGCAAGTCGATTTGGATGACGTAAAAGGCAAATATTATTTGCAAGTCAGTTATGATGGAAAGAATGATTGGCGCATGCAGGATGTGGCAAAATTACCACGCCCTGAGGTGAGTTTTAACCCTCTACCCGTTTTTGCCAAAAGTTAATTGTTAAGGTTAAATAAATACAAAAAAAACCAGCCATTAGTGAATAATGCGCTGGTTTTTTTTGTTGGTAATTTTATAAAAACATAGTGAGTAAAAAGTAATATCGATACATCACGCACTGCTGATTTCAGTTTTTCTTGCTTGCTGTACCTGCGCAGACAGAGGCTACAAAAAGTTGATATCAGCAATACCGTCGCGTTTTTAGGATATTTTGACTATAGCTATCTATATGATTTAAATCACCGGATTAATCGTGGGGATTTTTTGCGTGGTACGGCTAGTTTTTGCCATGCTATCGGTGCTTTCTGCCTGCTGATCATGGTCGTGGTTGTGATGACTGGCAAACTTCGGATTAAAAACTTGAGTTTTTGGCGCTACTGGTAAACCAATCTCAGCCAAACTGTCGGTCTGCCCTGCTTGGATATTATCGCCTTCGAATAAGCGCTCATTGTCATCGCGCTCTATGCTTAAAGTTTCAAAGTCAAACAACTCGCGATCGGCCAATTGTGACGGTGCGACGTTTTGCATCGCTTTAAAAATAGACGCCAAACGCTGCGGATGGGCGTTATCCCATTCGCGTAGCATGTCATTGATAATTGCTCGTTGCAGATTGGTTTGGCTGCCGCATAGATTACACGGAATAATCGGAAACTCTTTTAAACGTGCGTATTCAATGATGTCTTTTTCTTCAACATAAGCAAGCGGACGAATCAGTAAGTTTTGCTTATCATCGCTTAGCAGTTTTGGCGGCATAGATTTCAGCGCGCCGCCGTGGAATAAGTTTAAAAAGAACGTCGCCAGCATATCATCGCGGTGATGACCAAGGGCGATTTTGGTGGCACCGATTTGTTTGGCAAAACCATATAGCGAACCGCGACGCAGGCGTGAGCAGGCCGAGCAGTACGTTTTACCTTCTGGCACCACGCTTTTGACGATACTATAGGTATCTTTTTCTAAAATATAATGGGCAATACCTTGCTCATTCAAATAAGCGGGCAAAATATCTTCTGGATAACCGGGCTGTTTTTGGTCAAGATTTACCGCAACGATATCAAAGCTAATCGGGGCAATGCGTTTGAGCAGCAATAAGATATCGAGCAACGTATAGCTGTCTTTACCGCCTGAAACGCAAACCATAACAACATCGCCGTCTTCAATCATATTAAAATCGCGAATCGCCCATGATACTTGGCGACGTAGCTTTTTTTGTAGCTTGCGAAATTCTGCCGTTTCAGTCGGTAAAATGTGCGTAGAAGATGCTTGCTCAGCGGTATTATCGTTACTCATGGTCTCGTCAGCACCGTCGTCATCCATGCTATCAGTATCTTCAGCATCACTATCCCAGCCAGTATTGGTAGAATCGGCATCTGCAGAAATCGTATCGCTAGTTGCTGCATCAAACTGGGAAGGGATTTTAGGCGTAAACAAGGTCGCTACGGTCATAAGGCACTCAATATCTTTACAAAGTTGATGTTACGGTAAAAATAAGCAGCCGTAACTTTAACAAGCTGGCTTTAAAAGCAGCGATTATAACAAATTTTGCTAACAGATTGAAAAGTCGCACAAAATTAGTGGCTTTTTGTGCCCATTTTTATCGCCACTTAAGGGCAATTAAACATATCTTCAAAGTTATGTAATAATGCCACCTTAGGGCGTTTCCTCAATTCAATCGATAGACATCTAAATGAGGACACGCCCTAGTTAAAATAGCCATTTCTCAGAAACTCAAATTTTTCAAATTTCTTAAACCAACAATAGACAATACTATGACTCAAATAACTGCGCAGACCTCCTCTCCCAGTCTCAAAGACAATGCTGATTTAGCAGCACTACATAAAAGCCAAAATGCCGTGGTGCTGCTATCAGGCGGGCTTGATTCCGTGACGTGTTTGTATTGGGCAAAGGCGCGCTATGCGTCTGTGACGGCGGTCAGTTTTAACTATGGTCAACGCCATAATAGCGAGCTTGTCGCTGCCAAAACCATTGCAAAGACTGCCAATGTTAACCATCGCATTATTGATATCGATATCGCCCAGCTTGGTGGCTCATCACTCACCGACCACAGCATGATTGTCCCTGATGGCGATGCGGATAAATTCCCGAGTAACGATAGCGATGGCAGTGATGTCAATAATATCGATAACGTTGATAACGTCGATAACTTTGATAATAATGCCATTCCAAATACCTATGTGCCGGCGCGTAATACCATATTTTTATCTTATGCCTTGGCAGTCGCTGAAGTCACTGATGCTAATCATATCGTCATCGGTGTCAGTTCGGTCGACTATTCAGGCTACCCTGATTGTCGTCCAGAATATATCGCCGCCTTCGAACACATGGCAAACCTTGCCACCAAAGCTGGCGTTACTGGTCATCATTTATCGATTCAAACGCCGTTGCAGCATTTATCCAAAGCCAAAACCATTGAGCTCGGTTTAGCGCTCGGGGTCGATTATGGGCAGACGATTTCTTGTTATCAGGCAGATGCCAATGGTCTTGCTTGCGGTATTTGCGACAGCTGCGTCCTACGCCGCCAAGGATTTGCCCAAGCTGGGGTTGCTGATCCGACGCGTTACCAGTCTAATGAGTCTTAATAAGCCTTTGGAAATATTCTGTTAAGCACTTGAAAATGCCACTATTATTATCTTAGCATAATGGCTTATTAAACATTTGCGCAACATTTGCTTGCATTAACACAGCACGCTAGCGTTGTATTTTAGACGATTTACTTGCTATGGTATGAGCGACTATGTCAGTCACAAGCGGCATATACTGCTGGTTTACTAAAATATAATGAGTGACATAGATAAAAAAGGCTTTTATAGTTACCTATACTTTTATCATCACTTATATAAGCCATAAAACCTGTGACCACATAACACTACCAAGATTTTTATATAAAATCTGAGAAATTGACACGACCCGTAGAGGATGTTTATGAAGTTTTTGCCCGTTTTACCCCTAGCTCTTGCGGCGCTGTTTGCCTTACCACAAGCAAACGCAGCCGACATCAAACAAGACAATATCAATACCTGTGTCAATGGCGCGGTCAAATATAAAGTCGCTAATAAAAGCGATGCCACCAAACTTTGTAACTGCACCATCGGTGTCCGTAGCAATATGACCATCGGTCAAATGTGGGAAATCGAAAGCTATGCAAAAAGCAAAAAAGACCCATCAGGTCTTCCCTACGTGAAAAAAATGCAAAAAGACTTGCAGCAATGCACCGTGGGCTTGGACCTAAAACAGCCACAAAAACCTGCCTAAGCTGCTTAAGAAAATATTTGCTAAAAAATACAAAAGACTGGTCATTGCCAGTCTTTTTTGTTGCGAATGAATAAGTGAAGTGTAAAACGGAGTATTTATTTCTGCCAATCTGCCTATAATAAGACCACCTACCATAATATACGCATAACCGAAACTAATAAGGATTTTATAATGGCTAAGCCCACCACAGAGAACCTTGCCCTGCCCGATTTTCCGGTCACTATCGTGCGCGAGCTAGACGGCAATTTTATTCATGACGATATCAGCCTAAAAGAGCTGGTTGCCCATACCGATAAGGGGCTTATCTTATATTTTTATCCAAAAGACAATACCCCAGGCTGCACCACGCAAGCGACAGAATTTACTACTCATATCAATGCATTTGATGAATTGGGCTACGATATCATCGGTGTGTCGCGCGATAGCGTTGAGTCTCACGAAAAATTCATCGCTAAGTACAATTTGCATATTCCCCTGATTAGCGACAGTGACGAGAAATTATGCCAATATTTTGATGTGATTAAAGAAAAAAATATGTATGGCAAAGTCAGCTTAGGCCTTGTACGCTCAGCCTTTGTCTTTAATAAAGATGGCATACTTACTCATGCACAGCGCAATTTACGCGCAGCCGGCTATACCGAACGCTTACTCGCCACGCTCGCGCCATAATATTTTTATGATTATTTGGCAATTTTATTTATCTCTATCGACTACGATAAAACCTTTTTTTTGTGAGTAATATGAATCAACAGACTGACAGCACCGCCGATAATAACACTAATAAAAAAGCGACGCGCAAGGTATCGGTGGCGGTCATCGGCGCCGGTACCGCCGGTCAAAACGCCTTTCGCCAAGCCAGAAAACTAAAAGACGACGTCCTCATTATTAATGACGGCTCTTGGTCAACGACTTGTATTGCCGTCGGCTGTATGCCGAGTAAACTTCTCATCGCTGCTGCCGATCGCGCCCATGACACCAACCATTCTGGCGAGTTTGGTATTCATGCTACTGCTCAAATAGATGGCAAACAAGTGATGGAGCGGGTTCGCGCCGAACGCAATCATTTTGCCAGTTACGTCCAAAAGCAAGTAGAAAGCTGGCCTGCTGAGACAAAAATAGCGGGTCGAGCTTATATCAACCAACAAGGTCTTATTGAGGTCAATGATGAACTCATCGAAGCCGATAAAATTATCGTGGCGACTGGTAGTAAGCCGTTTATCCCTGATAACTGGGCGGATAAACTTGGCAAAACATTATTGACTTCCGATACCGTCTTTGAGCTAACTGATTTACCAAAGTCTCTCGCCGTCAGCGGCGCAGGGGCTATCGGCTTGGAGCTCGCCCAAGCCTTTACACGTTTGGGCGTCGAGGTGACACTTTTTAATCGCGACAAACGCGTCGCCGGTCTAAAAGATGAGGATATCAGTAATAAAGCCATTGATTGCTTAAGTCGTGAGCTGACCATGCATTTGGGTAGCAAAATTAACGACGTCGGTCAGCAAGCAGCTAGTAATGATGGCTCAGCGGCTTTTATCGATTACGAAGACAGCGCTGGTGAGACGCGCCAGTGGCAGGGCGAGTATGTATTGGTCGCTACGGGCCGACGCAATAATATCGCAGCCCTAGGCGTTGAAAACTTGGGCGTTGAGCTTGATGACAAAAATCGTCCAAAGCAGCTCGATAAAAAAACAGGTAAAATTGGCAATTTAGAAGTTTATATTGTCGGTGACGCCAATGCCAATCTGCCTTTATTACACATTGCCAGCGATGAAGGTTTTAGTGCGGGTAGTATGGTCTGTAACAACAATAGCGATGCTTATATCCGCCCAACTGCTACGCCGTTTTCTATCGTCTTTTGCTCGCCACAAATCGTCAACGTCGGCATGTCGCTACCTGCAATACAAGCCGATTCAGAGCTTGAATACGTCATTGGAAAAGTCAGCTTTGATAATCAAGGTCGTAGCCGCGTGATGGGTGTCAATTGTGGTCTACTGCACATTTATGGTTGCAAAAAAACAGATAGAATCTTGGGCGCAAGCATGGTTGCCCCTGATGCTGAATATATCGGTCATATATTGGCGATGGCGATTACCAATGATATGAGTATAAAGGACATGCTCGATACGCCTTTTTATCATCCGACGATACTAGAAGGTCTGCGTACGGCGTTACGTGATGTGCAGCGTATGATGAAAATTCCTTATCAGTATCACGATACTCAAGAAGGGACTTTTTAATCGACTGATAAAACCATTTTTATTAAAATTAACGTTAATATGGTTTAAGCTATTACGCGCAGCTAAGCTCAGATTGAAAATGAGCTGCGCGGTTTACGCTGATTGTTCCTTAAAAATTTAGCGTTAAAACTTTATTATTAGATGATTTTATAGCTGAACTATCTTAGTATAAGCTCTTTTTACGATTCATTTGATGTAGACCCAAACTTTGCATGGATAAAACAATGGCAATCGCTGGTATTACTGACTTCTTTCGAGAGATTGTTCGCGACCTACATACCAGCCTATATATTGCTATCGGCGGCTCCATCGAAGAAGACTCACTCGACTGGACTTCTAAATCAGTAGAACTGGTGAGCACAGCCATCAAAATCCTAATACTGCTGGCGGTATTGGGGTTTTTTTATTGGCTTGCCATCTATCTTATCAAAAAAAGCAAAAGCCGCATTGGTCTCAATGAACGCCGCTCCAAAATCGCCCGCTCGGTATTACGCTATATTTGGATAGTCAGCAGCTTGATTGCCATTATGAGTCAGCTAAGCTTTGAACCAGATACGGTCAAAGCCACGGCCAAAGCCAGTACGTGGGCGGGAATTTACTATGTGTTATGGGCGTCATCTGGACAAATTATACATAAGGTTTTACAGCACTATGGTCTAAACGCCTCTATTGAGCAGCTGCTCAAAAATATTTTATCAGTGCTATTACTAGTCTTCGGACTTGCCAGCGTTATGGCACAATTTGGCTTTGATATCGTATCTTTGGTAGCAGGTCTAGGGATTGCCGGTATTGCCGTGGGTTTTGCCGCCCAATCGACGCTTGCTAACTTTATCGCCGGCATTACCATTTTACTTGAGCAGTCCTTTCAAGTCGGTGACTGGGTCAATATCAATGATAATGAAGGGCGGGTTGTGGTCATCGCGTTACGCACGACCCATATTTTGACCCGCGATAATATCACCGTCATCATCCCCAACTCCAATGTCGCCTCATCAGTGGTCACCAATTTGACCTCAAAAAACTTTATTCGTTTCGATATTCGTATGCGCATCGCTTTTGAAGACGATGTGGATAAAGCGCGCGAGGTCATTTTACAAGTGCTGTCTGATAGTGAAGTAGTGCTAAAACGCCCTGAAACCTCAGCGACGGTAGACGAGATTGGCGAATATGGGGTGTTTTTTGTTATCCGTTTTTGGGTTAAGCCCGCCGCCGTAGCGCGTATGCCAAAGATTAAAGAGGCCTTGACGGAAAATATCAAACGCGCCTTTGATGAGACAAATATCTCAACCCCCTACCCGCATATGCGCCTGCTAATGCCAAAAAACGTTGATTCTCCTATCGACACCAAGCCCTTTGCAACCACGACCAAACTGATTACTGAAGACAACTCATTAAAACAAGATGCTGAATAACGGCTCGATAATTTCAAAACCCAGTAAGTCATCATTTTTTCAATGTAGCTTTTAAACACTGCACCATAAACACTGCACCATAAACACTGCCACTTTAAACTATCCACTTCGTAATTATGGTAAAATTGCCAGTTAAACCTCATAATTTTAAGCCTCAAGATTTTAAACATCAGGGTTTTGAGGTGCATTATTTATCAATTTAGCCCACAGGTAACCGTATGACCGAAACCACCACGCCCAACTCCTTATCAACCGCTGCAGCCGAGTTGTCGCTTGACCTTATTATTACTTGTGCCGATGGGCTTGAAGCACCGCTACAAATTGAGCTAAGCAGCTTTGGCATTGCAAGCGAAATCAAAAGTACGGGACGCTTAGCGGTCACCGGTAGCTTGCGCGACCTATATACCATCTGTTTATGGTCGCGGGTGGCCTCGCGGGTATTGATGCTGATTAAACGTAAAAATATCAATACTGAATACGATGTGGCAGAACAGCTGTATGGCTTGGCAAAATCGGTCAATTGGACCGAGCAATTTAGCTTAGAGCAGACGTTTGCCATTCGTCTGTCTGTCGATAAGCGCGTTGCCGTCAGTCAGCAATTTGCCATGCTGCGTATCAAAGATGCGATTGCCGATACCTTTAACGAAATCTATGACAGCCGTCCGAATGTCGATAGTAAAAACCCAGATTTTTCAGTATTTGCGACGGTCAATGACAAGCAGGCTGAGCTGTATTTAGATTTATCAGGTACCAGTTTGCACCGCCGTGGCTACCGCGTTGCCATGACTGAAGCGCCGCTAAAAGAAAACTTGGCAGCGGCGCTACTTTATAGCGCGGGTTGGCATAAGAAAAATGATGCCGGTAATGCCCCTTTTTATAATGCCCTAATCGACCCGATGTGCGGCTCTGGTACTTTCATGATTGAAGCGCTACTCATGCACTGCGATTATGCTGTCGGTATCGATAAAGCGGCCAATCAATTTGGCTTTTATCAATGGCAACATCATGATGAAGCGCTATGGCAACAGATGATTGACGATGCGCAGACGCGTTTTCGTGAAGCTTTAGAGATTATCAACGAACAACCTGATACATTGCCGCTCGTTTTGGGCTTCGATGCCGATAGTGGCGCGATTTTGGCGACAGAAAAGAACTTGATTGCCGCAGGCTTGCAGGATTTATTACCGCTACTTGACCTTGAAACGCGCGCCCTTAATCAGCTCAGCCACGTTTTAAAGCCATTAGCCGATAATGGCCGCTTAAGCAATCCTTTGGTCATTACCAACCCACCTTACGGTGAGCGCTTGGGCGATGAAGATATGATTAAGCCATTATATCAAGCGCTTGGGCTTATTTTGCAAGACAGCTTTGCGGGTAGTGGCGTCAATCCGATGCTTGGTATCTTGGCAGCCAATGTCGAACAGGTTGATATCTTGCCCATTAAAGAGCCAAAAACTTTGCGCTGCCATAATGGGGCAATCACGGTTTATTTCCGCTACGGTACCTTGATTGCTGGGCAAACAGGCAGCCTCATTAGGCGCTTTGAGAAGCGCGAGATTGCCGTGGAAGAAGGCCAAGACTTTATTAACCGCTTGCAAAAAAATCTGGGCAAACTTAAAAGGCTGGCTAGTAAAGACAATGTCAGCAATATTCGCGTATACGACGCTGACTTGCCTGACTTTAAAGTGGCGATTGATTTGTATGGCGATTACGTACACGTGCAAGAATATGCGCCGCCAAAGACCATTCCGGTAGAGACCGCAAAAAAACGTTTTAATTTGGCCTTGATGGGCATTCGCGAAGTGCTCAATATTAACCGCGAACAAGTTTTTATCAAAACTCGGGCACGCCAATCGGGCAATGACCAATATAGCAAGCAAGGCAATAGCGAAAAACGCGGTAAATTTTATGTTGCGCGCGAAAATGGCGCCTATTTGTATGTCAATTTTACCGATTACCTCGATACGGGCTTGTTTATTGACCATCGCAATATGCGCGCCCGTATCAAAGACAATAGCCGCGGCAAATCGGTGCTGAACTTATTTGCTTATACTTGCACGGCGAGCGTCCACGCGGCATTGGCTGGCGCGAAAAAAGTCACCAGCGTTGACTTATCGCAAAACTATCTTGATTGGGGCAAGCAAAACTTTGCTTTAAATGGTTTAAATGTCAGCAGCAATAAATATCAATTCGTCGCCGCTGATATTTTTGAATGGATTAAAGGTAATACGGAACAATTTGATATTATCTTTATCGATCCGCCAACTTTTTCAAACTCGAAAAAGTTCCAAGGTACCTTTGATGTCCAGCGTGACCATGCTGCTCTTATTAATCGTGCGATGAACCGCTTAACCTCTGATGGCGTGTTATATTTTTCCAACAACTTCACGCGCTTTGAGCTTGATGAGCAATTAACCGAACGCTATGACATTATCGATATCACGCCACAAACGATAGGTTTTGATTTTAATATCAAAAAGCCGATTCATCAAAGTTTTGAGATTCGCCATCGCTAGAGCTGCTTGGTTAAATATAAAAGCAGCATTTAAACCTTGTCTTTTCCAGTCCGTCTTAGCGTACACATAACTATGACCCAATCAGCTTTGATTGGGTCATTTTTTGTTGCTATGATAGAACGTTACTAGCAACCGTTAAGCGACAGATTTATAACCGCTTTAATCCCACTTTTGCTAGCGTTTTGATTGATATAACCAAACTATCAAACCCTTAATCACTCTAATAACAAGGATAATCTCATGGCTTTATCATTAAATAAAGGCGGTAATTTATCGCTCACCAAAACTGACCCAAATTTAACCAAGCTACTTATCGGTCTTGGTTGGGATGAGCGCGCAACCTCTGGCGCTGAGTTCGACCTTGATGCCAGCGTGTTTTTGCTAAATACCGCTGGTAAAGTACGCGGCGATCATGACTTTATTTTTTACAACCAGCTAAAATCTGACAATGGTGCAATCGAACATACCGGCGATAACCGCACGGGCGAAGGCGACGGCGATGATGAAGTCGTCAAAGTAAACCTGACCCAAGTACCTGCTGATGTCGATAAAATCGTCGTTACGGTCACAATTCATGATGCTGCTGCTCGTAGCCAAAACTTTGGTCAAGTCGCCAACGCCTTTATCCGTGTGGTCAACGAAGAAACAGGCACGGAAGTAGTACGTTTTGACTTAGCAGAAGATTACTCTGTTGAAACGGCAATGGTGTTTGGCGAAGTTTATCGTCATAACGGTGAGTGGAAATTCCGCGCCGTTGGTCAAGGCTATTCAGGCGGCTTACAAGCCATGTGTCATCAGTATGGCGTCAATATCTAACTCGATATTAACCTCTGCCAACAACTTAGCCCATACTAAAAACAATGCCTAGACATAAACACCGCCGAAACTTAGAGCAATATGGCAGCGCTATCGCTTGCCATTCTGCCAGTAAAATATGGTTGCAAAATAGTCACAATTATTCCTAGCTAAAAGACTGGAAATGCTTTAAGTTTCGTTTAAAATTAGGCAAAAAAGTGGTTAGCGATAACCACTTTTTTTGTGGTTTGTGTTTATAATAGACCGACTTTAGCTTTATGCAACCAGACAGGATATGTCATGAGACATTTTTATTTAGACTTTATCTTCACCATTATTGCCCTAGCAGTCGCGGCATGGTGGGGATATTCACACGGCGGTATAGGCGGTATGATAACCACCTTATCTATTACCGCTATTTTGGCCGTCATGGAGATTTCATTATCCTTTGATAATGCGGTGGTCAACGCCTCAGTCCTCAAAGGCTGGGACGAGTTTTGGAAAAAGATATTTTTAACCGTTGGTATTTTAGTTGCTGTCTTTGGGATGCGCTTGGTATTCCCAATCGTTATCGTAGCAGTGACGGCTGACCTTGGCGTTATGCAAGTGGTCGATTTGGCCTTAAACGATCCTAAAGAATACTCAGCCAGATTATTGGCGCACCATGCTGAAATCTCAGCCTTTGGTGGTATCTTCTTATTACTCGTGTTCTTAAACTTTATCTTTGATGATAAAGAAGTACATTGGTTTGATTGGCTTGAGAGCCGCTTGGTCAAACTGGGCAAAGTCGATGCCATGAGTGTGTTTGTCGCGCTTATCGTGTTGATGATTGCGGTATCATTTGCCAACCCTGAGCAGTCAGCCGCGGTATTGATTGCAGGCGTTTGGGGTATCTTAATATACCTTGGCGTCCAAGTGGTTTCAGGTATGCTAGAAGGCGACCTTGAAGAAGACTTAGAAAACGCTGAAGCTGGCTCAGGCGCAGCAACGAGTGCGATTATGAAAGGTGGTATTATCGGCTTCTTATACCTAGAAGTCCTTGATGCCTCATTCAGCTTCGATGGCGTGATTGGCGCCTTTGCGATTACCAATGACGTTATCGTGATTATGCTGGGTCTAGCAATCGGTGCGATGTTCGTACGTTCGATGACTATTTTCTTAGTCGATAAAGGCACGCTTGATGAGTTTGTCTATCTCGAACATGGCGCGCATTATGCCATCGGCGCGCTAGCCATCATTATGCTATTGTCGGTGAAATTCCATGTACCAGAGATTATCACTGGTCTGATTGGTATTGCCTTTATTGGTTGGGCGTTTGTCGCGTCACTCAATTATCGTAAACACCAAGCGCTTGAATAACGCAATAATTGTCGACGTAATACTTAGACTTATTCAGATTATTAAATCACAGGTCATCACCATTATTGGTTATGACCTGTTTTTTATAGTAATTGTGAAGAATAGAGTTGTGAGCAGGGATTAGCTTAGGCTATTAATTTTTGCGCTACTTATCAGCGAGCATCTTTTGCAATTTTGCCAATATCACACCATATAAAGGTAAAAAGATAAGCACGCCCATCACTATCTTAAACAGATAGTCCATCGCGCCAATCTCAACCCAGTGCGTCGCCATAAAAGCATCTGGGCTTTTATAAAAAGCGATGGCAAAAAAGCAGAAGCTATCGACCAGATTGCCAATAAACGTCGATGCCAGGGGTGCAATCCACCACGTTTTAAGCTGGCGTAACTTATTAAAGACTTTGATATCTAACAGCTGTCCAATGACGTAAGCACTAAAGCTGGCGAGGACAATGCGAAAGACAAATAAATTAAAATCGAGCAGATGCTCATGACCGACGAACTGTCCATCAGCAAATACCACCGAAAAATAGTAAGAAATGGCGAGCGCTGGCAGCATGGCAAAGAAAATAATGCGTCTAGCGAGATGTTGACCAAAGATGCGTACGGTCAAATCTGTAATCAAAAAGATAAAAGGAAAAGTAACGGCCCCCCATGTCGTAATAAAGCCAAATAGCCCGACCGGTATTTGCACTAAATAATTACTAATGGCGATGATAAAGATATGCAGGCTGACAAGCCAAAATAAAGCACGGCTGTAACGAATGGATGAAGCGGGATTGGTCGAAATGGTACAGGTATTCATAAAGGAGGCCTTTTTTTGAGTCAGGGTGGAGGGAACCTGAGCGCGCTATTATAAATGATAATAAGATAAATAGCTAAAATAGGTCAGACATGCTCGTAACATCCTCTTATATAAGCAAAAATATAACTGTCAGATAGGCACACAAAATACGCCTTGCTTAGTAAGCAAACGCTTAGTATAGTAAAACGTAATGATAGGCAGGTTATGGCGTACAGGTCGATTTATTGACCTTTTTACGCTGAAATACTTACATCCAAATAGCATGACTGCCCTATTTTTATTTTATAAAATCAAATCCACTTAATTATTAATCCAAAGGATATTTATATGGCTATTAGCTTAACAAAAGGCGGCAACGTAAACTTATCAAAAGAAGCCCCAGGCTTAACCAACATTACCGTTGGTCTTGGCTGGGATCCACGCGCTACTGACGGTCAAGAATTTGACTTAGACGCCATTGCCTTTTTGGTAAACGAAGCAGGCAAAGTGCGTAATGACCAAGATTTTATTTTCTTTAACAATCTAAAGTCGGACAACGGCGCGGTTGAGCACACAGGTGACAACCGTACGGGCGAAGGCGACGGTGATGATGAGAAAATCAAAATCAACCTTGCCAGCATCCCAGCTGACGTCAGCAAAGTCGCTATCTGCGCCATCATTTATGAAGGTCAAGCGCGTAACCAAAACTTTGGTCAAGTCGGCGACGCTTATATCCGTGTGGTCAATGATAATGGTCAAGCCGAAATCGCCCGTTATGACCTATCAGAAGATGGTAGCACTGAGACGGCGATGATTTTTGGTGAGTTATATCGTCATAACGGCGACTGGAAATTCCGCGCTGTTGGTCAAGGCTTTAGTGGTGGTCTAGGCCCATTAGCCTCTTCTTATGGCGTTAACGTTTAACGCTCTATAAGATGTTTGTAAGACGACTACCGAAACCACTATCGCAATCGACTATTTGATTGCGATAGTTAATAAGCCATCAAGTGTGCCTATTCATAGCATTTGATGGCTTTAAATGTAATTGACCCAGTTAAATTGAAACGCTCATTTTTATAAAAAAACATTTAAGACATTAGAATAAGGATTTGCAGCTTATGGCAGCGACGTTTAGCTTAATCGGCACCATTGAACCTTTTTTGCATTGTAACTTAAAAAAAGGCGATTCGATTTATTGTGAAGCCAATGCCATGGTGATGATGGAGTCGAACCTTGAGCTTAAAGGTAAGCTACAAGGCGGTCTTATGCAATCACTGATGCGCCGCTTTGCCAACGATGAATCCTTATTCCAACAGCAGATTGAAGCCGTCAATGGTGAAGGTGATTGTCTGCTAGCACCGACGCTTGATGGCGATATGCAAATCATCGATTGCGGCGCGCAGCAATATACCTTGAGCGATGGCGCGTTCGTTGCCGCACAAACTGGCGTCGATATCAGAGCCAATATCCAGCGTAACCTCGGCGGCGCGGTCTTTGGTGATACCGGCGGCTTTATGGTGATGCAAACCCAAGGTCAAGGCCAAGTTGTCGTTTCTGGTTTTGGTTCGCTATTTGAGATTGATGTGACGCCTGATAAAGACGTCATCATTGATAATGGCCACGTGGTCTGCTGGGATTCAAACCTTGATTATAAGCTTTCGGTATCGACCAGCAAGAAAAAAGGCATCATGAGCAATATTATCAATTCGGTCACCAGTGGTGAAGGCATGGTTTTAAACTTCTCAGGAACAGGCAAAGTCATCATCTGCTCGCGCAATCGTGACAGCTATCAAGGCTGGTTACAAAGCATCTTAGGTACCAGCTCAGGCGGTCGCGGTGGCAGCGGTGGTTTTTTAGATAATATTTTGTAATTGAAGTTGCATTTTATCATTAAAGTTATATTCCAGATTGATAGCTATAAAACAGCGCAGGAATGAAGCACTAAAACAGCGCAGAAATGAAGCATTAAAAATAAGCACTAAAAATTCATTAATCCCCTCACAATTATTATAAGGATTTTACCATGGCAGTTAGTCTACAAAAGGGTCAAAAAATTTCCCTCAGCAAAGAAGCTGGCGGCGAGCTTACGCAAGTAAAATTGGGTTTAGGCTGGGATGTTTTCCAAGGCCAGCAAGAGAAAAAAGGCGGCTTCTTAGGCAAGTTATTCGGCGGCGGTACGGGCGGCGACTCGATCGATTTAGATGCTTCATGCATTATGTTTGATGCCAATAAACAAGCGGTCGATGCGATTTGGTTCAGTCAGCTAAAATCAAAAGATGGCAGCATCGTCCATACGGGCGACAACCGCACAGGTGACGGCGATGGCGACGACGAAGTTATCAATGTTGATTTATCAAAAGTGCCAGCAAACGTAGTATCGTTAGTATTTACCGTTAATAGCTTTACTGGTCAGACGTTTGAAACCGTAGAAAATGCTTTTTGCCGCATCGTTAATGCCAATAACAATCAGGAAGTCGCCCGCTACAATTTATCAGCGCAAGGTGGCCATACAGCGATGATTATGGCAAAAGTCTATCGTCATAATAACGAGTGGAAAATGCATGCCATTGGCGAAACTGCTTCTGGTCGTACTTTTCATGATTTGATGCCTGCTATCACGCCGCATGCTTAATTCATTGCAGCTCCACTTGTAAGACTGTTAGTAATCTATAAGCAATCAGCCCGTCTATTTACAGTAGACGGGCTGACTTTTTTATTAAATAATACTCTTAAAACCCCACTCTCAACTTATTTTTCTAAGGTATTGGTTTACTTAGTTTTTAAAATTTCAGTTAAAACAATTAAAATTTTAAATTCTATAAAAATCAAAGGCCTACGATAAGTTGAGATTGGCGTTCTTAAAGCACTTACTTACGCCCACGCTTCCAGCTGAAGCCCCAATTAAAAGCTTTGTCCATTTCTTGGTGACCTTGAAAATATTGATTGATACGCTCAACATTGATACTGCCTTGCTGATTGACCAAACGCGCAATTGCGCACATCGGCAAATTACTTGTGCCTTCTGTCAAACGAGTTTCAATCGGTGGCTGCTCGGGTACATGAATGGTCACGACACCATCGGTTTGCGCCCAATTTGGTACGCCTTCGTAAATAAAAGCAAAGATAAAGACTTCTTCAATCTGCGACCACTGTTGGCCGTTGATATCGAGCCACTCACCGCCGCTGACTTGTCCGGTTCTATCATCGGCACGGAGCAACACATAAGGCGCTGATTGTAAGTTACCAAAGCGATTGCCCAAAGCCTGAATCAGCGTCTTTTCGCCATTTTTCAGATGAATCATCGCCCCGACATCAAGGTCAATACCGCCCGCCTTATGCTGTTTAAATAAATCGCCGAGCAAGCCTTTTTTGGGGGCTGATTTATCGCTATTTGGGCGCTGATTCCAGTTAAGGTTGACAGAGATTTTACCAAAATCATCGCGTTTCTTTAGATTGATGCTAGATTGGTTCTTGGTTAAGGTGATTTTACTGAGATTAATTGACGGATTTTGAGCAGCGCTAGGAATTGGCGGCGGCGTAGTTGTTTGCGGCGCACTACCCGCTTTTTGCGTGTTGATTGGCTTTTGTGTATTGATTGGTTGAGCTTGAGCTGGCGCTTCATCGGCAATCTCAACACCGAAATGCTCAGACAACGGCTTTAAGCCACCTTCAAAACCTTGGGCGATAAAACGGAACTTCCAGCTACCTTGGCGACGGTAACATTCCGCTAAGATAATGGCTTTTTCATTACGTCCGGCGGCACTTAACTGGCAAGTCATCAGCACTTGGCTGCCTTGTAGAACCTGAATATCCACATCACCAACTTGCGCCAGCGTTTGCGCACTAGAAAACGCAAGGGCAATCTTCTCAATACTCGCTGGCTGCGCAGGTAAATTAATATCAAAAAATCCATCGCTATCATGTCCACGGAAACTTACACTGCCATCATCGCTACGCGTCTGCCCATAAAATATCATGTCGCCATCGCCGCGTACTTTACCGTTAGTGGTCAGGCGATAAGCGGCGCAATCAATGGCACTTTGGCTTAAAATACGGATGCTAATGTTATCGGTTGGCAGCGGCGCATTGGCACCAGCAATCAGTTTTTGAGGTTGACTCATCATTTATCCTTTAGGTTATTTATTATTTGTTGATATGGATGCTGTTGACTATCGCACTATAGTAGCATGGATAACAGCTGATTTTTACAGCGCACGCCCGTTCAACAAAGCATTAACCAGCCGGCAAAAACATTTTTACAAATCCTTAATGCTATTTTGTTAGCAGCATTTATAACGCTTAGCATTTGTATATAATAGCCTCTATTTTAGGTAATATGATAACGCGCTGAACGACTGACCCTCTTCAAGACTCAATTCTAGTTGTTGCACTCTATAAATTTTAATAACGCTGAGAGAATTATGAAACCCCCTGCTAACCAAAGCCCTCATACAACGTCTACTACGCCATCTGCCGTTTGGTTAGCGGAAGGTCAGTCAAGCCAGCGTGATATGCTCGCCAGCCTACAATCCTTCAAAGCCCAATCTGAGACGCCATTTAACATTATCGCGTCACACCGCCATAATAGACCTGAGATTTTTGAATTTGCTGATAGCGTTTACCGTGAGCCCTCTGCAAGCGCCATAGATAGCGATGAGCAAGCAATGTTTGAATCTGCTAAGCCATTGATGCCGCGTTGGCAGTTTGTCTTAGAGCAAGCCAAAAATAACAACGTTAAAGTGCTACTCACGGGGCGCAATGGCATTGATTATGAAGCGCATCGTCAGGCATTTGAGGCGGCGGGCATTCGTTTATTGACTGGCGCGACGAGTGTGGCGGCGTTAGAAGCGATAGATGACAAATTTGCCTTTATGCAGCAGTGTCATGAGCATGATATTCCCGTCGCCGAAGCGTGGCGCTTTGATAATGTCGCAGAGCTTGAGGCGTTACTTGCTAGGCACGGTCATCAGCCTTTATGTGTCAAACCGGTGACAGGTATTTTTGCCCAAGGGTTTTGGCGACTTGATACCGACAAGGAAGCTGACGCACGATACGATAGCTTTGAACATTTATACTTTACCGAAGAGAAAAAAATCAATACCACGCAGTTTATTCATGCCTATGCAAACAGTCTGATGGTGCACGAGCGCCCAATTCCTATGTTGCTGATGCCATATTTATCAGGGCAAGAGTACTCTATCGATGTCGTCTGTGAATACGGCGAAGTATTGGCGGCTGTTACTCGTTATAAAACAGGAAAAATCCAGCATATCGGCTACGAGCAAGCGGTCATGGGTGTGATTATTCCACTGATTAAAATGTTTGGCTGTGATGGCATCGTTAGCGTGCAGACCAAGGCCGATGATGACGGTCAGCACCGCGTACTTGAGATTAATAGCCGTCCCTCTGGTGGTATCGGTTACACCACTCATAGCGGTGTTGATTTAACCCAAATTGCATTTGGCTATTGGCTTGGCTTAACCGCTAAGCCAAAGCTTGCAGATATTGCGCAGCAAATCATTCCCTGCCAAGTACGCTCAATTATGGTTAGCGTAAAGATTGAAGAAGATGCTACCGAGTAAGTAAAAATAACGATTAACAAATTGCAAGACCGAAGGAAAATAAATGCCAAATAAGCAACACAGTACGACCATCCCCCTACCACGCGGCACTCTTGATTTAACTTATCAAACCAATTCAGCTACTGCAAAAGATGGAACAAAACCAAGCAATCACTATCAATTAGAAGACTTGCTTGGATTTGCGCAGCGTATCAATCCAAAACGCGCGTTTTTATTTGTATCAAAAGTCTTAGGTCGCCATATTCCAGTCGCGCCTAGCACCATGCGTCATGCTTTTACGGATTTAGCAAACCTAGTACCTGATGATTTGCCTGAACCCATTTTGGTTATTGGTATGGCAGAGACGGCAGTTGGTTTATCTGCGGGCGTACATCAAGCGCTACAAACGCGTTACCCCAGTGCTTTATTATTAAACTCTACGCGTCATACGCAACATAACGAGGATAATACTGAAACCTTGCTAACGACTTTTAGCGAAGATCACAGTCATGCCAGCCAGCACTTAATTTATCAAAGTGCAGATACAGTAACGCAAGCGCAGCTACTAGCGAGCAAAACCTTGATTATGGTGGATGATGAAGCGTCAACGGGCAATACTTGCGTCAATGTCGTCACCGCCCTCCGTAACGCAGGGCTTGATAATTTAGAGCAAGTACATCTGACCACTTTGGTCGATTGGTCATTAAATCAGAACCAAAGTAACGCTAATGACGATACGATTGCTACGCGATTGCCAAATATCGATTTCCATCGTCATCACTTGTTATCTGGCGCGTGGCAATGGACGGATGCGCCCAACCCTGAATCCATTACCATGCCATCGGTCGACACCACTGAGGCTGGCAGTCATACGCTAGGTGATACTGGCAATTGGGGGCGCTTCCCAACGCTAGATAGTACCGATGGTTTTGATAATTACCTTTTACGGTTTCAAGCTGCCCTTAACGTTTTTAATCAGCAAGCCCAACTTGAGAAAGAACAGCTTGAGAAACGACAACTTAATAAAAAGCAGTTGCCCAAGCGGATTTTAGTATTGGGCAGTAATGAGTTTGTTTGGTTACCGTTTTTATTGGCTGAATGGCTTGAGACACAAACTCAAAACGCTACGGTTAAGTTTAGTGCCTTAACCCGCTCGCCGATTGCCCTTGGTGGGGCGATTAACACGATGCTCAGTTTTAGCGATAACTATGGGCTTGGTATGACCAACTTTGCTTATAATGTTGAGCCTAGCGATTGGGATTTGATTGTCTTGTGCGTGGAGACATCGGCGGATAGCGTTGATGAGATGTGGAAAGATTTGGATAATGTGCTGGTGGTGAGTCCGACGCTTTAAGCTATTTTATAAAAGCTAGCTTACAAAGGCTATCCTATTAAAACTATCCTTTAAACCCTACTTTACTTTTCACATTTACGCACGCTTTTATGGCAAATACTATGACTAGCCCATTTTTTCAAGCCAATCCCGATATTATCAAACCCTACGCGCTGATGGATTTGGACGATACACTTTTTCAAACCCAACGCAAAATCGATGCGTGGGAATTACCAACGTCTGAACCTGAAAACTTAGTTTGCGCGACTATTAACAAGCAAGGCAAGCCACTAAGCTTTATGAGCCAGCGCCAAGCCGCGTTCTTTAATTGGTTACTAGCTAGCACTGATCTGATAGTGGTCACTGCACGCGATCGCAGTGAAATTAAACGTGTTAAGCTGCCTTTTGATAGTTGGCAAGTCTTAACACACGGTGCGATTATTCTTGATAGAGACGGTGCGCTACAAATTCAGTGGCAACAGCGTATGCATAGTGCACTTGCACCACTGCAAGATAAATTGCAGCAGCTAAGCCAATTATTTGCCAATCACAGTAGAAATGACAACAGCCAGCTGATATTTACACCGCATATCGATCACTTTAATGATGGCGCTGCTAATGAAGCGCTGACCATTTATCTGGCTATTAAGCATGCGCAAAAGGACCATCAAGCGTTAGTAGAGCTCGCTAAAAAGTTGCCAACGTTAATACGTGACTTTGAGCAAGATTTTTATGTGCATGTGAATGCGAATAATCTGGCGATATTGCCGCACGCGGTTCATAAACGTCATGCGGTACAGTTTTTATTAGTCCAGCATTTAGACCATCAGCGTCCGAGCTTTGGTTTTGGTGACAGCTTGGCCGATTTGCCATTTTTGCAATTGCTTGACTGGTACGGCATGCCCAATCGTGGTCAGCTACACGACAATTTTAGTTCTTAATAGTTTTTAAATAATAACAATAGTAGTAGTAGAACTCATTTTTTTAAGTAGAAACCATCTTATGACCCATCCTATAACGAACCCTAATATGCGAAAAATGCAGGAATATGGCTCAGGCAGCTATCTTGCCAGCGATGTGACTGTGCTGCTTGATATCGTTGATAAAAACGCCGTTGCTGATGTACCAGTGAGTCAAAAAGAAGCGCTCATCCAAAGTGGACAGCGCCATTATTCCGATATGTTGACATTAGAGCATGCGCCAACTGCCATGCATGAGCAATTGTATCAGCAGGCATTAGCGCAAGGTACCACGAGAACCGCGACAGATATTGCTAACTTGGCTTATACGTTACATCATATTTTTCAGCAAACGGTAAGTACTGAACGTCCATTAATATTAGTCAGCTTGGTACGCGCAGGTTTACCCATTGGCGTATTGTTGCAGCGGGCATTAGCAGATGCTGATAGCAGCTATGCGTTGCCAAGTGTGCATTATGGTATCAGTATCATTCGCGATCGCGGACTTGATCCAGTCGCGCTACAGATGATATTGGACGCTCATCCAGACAGTGCCATCGTATTTGTCGACGGCTGGACGGGCAAAGGGGCAATTTATCAAGAGCTGGCTCGTAGCTTAGACGTCTTTAGCAACCCTAATCATCCAAACTTTGCCAATATTTTCCATCAAGGCAAGGATGTTATTCCTCTATTAACCCTTGCAGACCCCGCAGGCGTTGCTTGGTTGGCGGCAAGTGAGGAAGATTGGCTGATTCCATCAGGGTTATTAAACAGCACGGTATCAGGGTTGATATCACGCAGCTTATATACCGAGCCGCAATCGGGGCTACATCGTAGCGTCTTTTATGATAACTTGGTTGCGGTAGATCATAGCTTAGCCTTTGTTGATCATATTGATAGCACGCGGCGGGCTTTGTCTACACCTCCACAATACTTGCAAACGTTTAAGCAACCACGCTATCAGACCGCGGATTTAATTAATACGTTGGCAATTGATTATGACATTGGCAATCGCAACCGTATTAAGCCAACCATTGCAGAGGCGACACGGGCGATATTACGCCGTGATCCTGAGTGCATCTTGCTGGCCACCGCCGATCACCCAGATACCGTATTATTGCGCCATTTATGTAGCGAGCGCGATATCAATATCACGGTATTAGGTGCTAAAATACTTCCCTATCAAGCGATTACGCTGATTAAGCAGCGGGCAACAGATCGCTCATGATTCATTAATGTATTGATGCCTTGATGTATTGATGCCTTGCGAAAGAAAGGCATCAATACTGCATCAGCACCGCTGTTTTTATCATACGTCCTTACGCTATGATTTCTTGCTATAACCACTCATTTATCACTATTTACGATGCCAACTATGTCCGATATACCGCACAACGAGTCCAACCTTTATAACAACAATCAGTCTTATGCCCACCTAATTACCGAGCGTCATGCGATGCTCAAACCGCTTACCCATCATCCGTATCAATTGGGTGCTAGCCTTTATATGCCTGCAACGCGGCAAGATATTTGGCAAGTCATTACACGCGACAAATTGCCGACGATTAACAGTATTATTATCTGCTTAGAAGATGCGGTCAGCCATAGCGATGTTGAGTTGGCGCTCATACGTCTACAAACGCTGCTACATACGTGGGCGGCGCATGTCGATAGCATCAATGACCCAGCAAAAAAAAATGGCATTCAATCAAAAGCGCACACCAATCAACCAACCAGACCACTAGTCTTTATTCGTCCGCGTCATCCGGCGATGCTAGAGCAGCTGGCAGATTTTGCGCATATTGATTTGGTCGACGGTTTTGTCATGCCAAAAGTCGATATGTATAGTTTGTCTAATTGGCGTATGGCGTCTCAGAATTTAAGCACTGAGCAGCTATTGATGCCGACGCTTGAGACAGCAGCGCTCTTTAACCCGCATCACAATCAAGAATTGGCGATTGGCTTTAAAGAAGCCTTCAGTCAACCCGTTTTTGCCCTGCGTATCGGTGGTAACGACTTATTTGCCGCACTGCGTTTACGCCGTCCTAAAAATAGCATCGTTTATGATACCCCGATTGGTACGCTCGCCTATCAGCTGCTTGGCTGCTTTGTACCGCATGGTTTTTATCTTACCGCGCCAGTATTTGAATACTTAGAGCAGCCAACGCTGTTTATGAAAGAGCTGATGCGTGATGTGAACTTAGGACTGGTCGGCAAAACGGTCATTCACCCAAGCCAGATTGCGTTGGTACAGCAGGCGTATTGCGTGCCGCTGAGCACCTTGGATGAAGCGCAGGCAATCTTGCATAGCGAGGCAAAGGCGGTCTTTAAATATAACGATACCATGCTTGAGCCTGCCACGCACCGTGCATGGGCCACCGAAATCGTCAATCGCGCTGAGGTCTTTGGCACCCTTGATGATATTAATAGCGACTATACGACCCGCTTATAAATAAAGACGTTAGCCTGACTGCTTTATAGTATTTTTTAAAACTGCCGCTTTAACGTTAATCTGCTAAATGGTTTCAATAAAAAAGCCGTTATCCTATTTAAGTTAACGGCTTTTTTTCGTATAAATACTTTATTAATTGCTATGTCTGATTCAAAACTGGTTCCAGTCTCGCTCAAAGTTAGACACAGTGGGCTAAAAAGGTATTAATCACTTTATTAACCTGCTCAGGCTCTTCTACCGTCGCTGTATGTCCAGCGCCTTTAATAACCGCAAGCTTTGAGCCTTTAATGGCAAAATGCATGCGCTCCGCTTTTGAATAAGGCGTTGCCACATCTTCATCACCAACGATAATCAATGTCGGCGTGCTAATCTCGCCTAGCTGATCGTAAGTGCCCGAGCGCTCAATGACACCTGTGGTCGCCTTAACGACCCCGCCCTTACGATTGCCTTGTAACATCGTGAGCCACGCTCTGCGATCAGCCTTACGCGACTTATCGTTCAAAAAGCTACTGCCAAACATAATAGGCATGACTTTTTGACTGACTCGCTTCATACCCAGCCAGCGGATAGCCTTCATCAATTTGCGATACTGCGGGACGTTTTTTGGGTCTTCAGGGTCTGCTGACGTTTCAAGTAAGGTCAGCGATAACACTAACTCCGGACGTTTTAGCGCGATACGCTGAGCGACAAAACCACCCATCGATAACCCTAAAAAATGGCATTTATCAATATCTAGCGCATCCAACAATGCTAGCGTATCCTCGGTCAGCGTCTCCATATCATAGCCTGATTTGGTAATCTCCGACTGACCTTGCCCACGAAAATCAAACGCAATACAGCGGCAGCCAGATTTAAAGTACTCCACTTGCTTATCATACATCCGCGTATTCCATAGTAGCCCATGCGCAAAGACCATCACTGGCTTTTGCTTATCCTCCGGCGCGCTGTCTTCATAATAAATATCAACGTTATTCACATTTATCATTGGCATAATTACTTCCTTGTTTGTTGCTTGTTGATTGCTTGTTTGGTTAACGAAATCCTTAACATTACTGCCATTTAGCATAATGCACCAAGCGGATACTTCATAGCGTTATTTTTGCACGGCAGATAATATATATTTATTAAATCAAATATAAGACAAAATAAGGAAAACTCAAACATTTTTGTCCGTGCCTTTAGCGCCCACAAAACCCGCTTTTATAATCATAACAAGCTGCTATAGTAATCAGCTTGCATGACTTGTTACAACTTTGTCCATTATAACCTTCATTGTTATCCGCAATGCTTATCTAGAACTTCTTACTAAGGAAACCAACCATGTCACAACCTTTGGTCGAATATCACAGCGAAAATCATATTGCCACCATTACCATGAATGACCCTAAGACGCTAAATGCCTTTAGCACACCATTAAAAGGCGCGATTATGGATGCGCTTGATAAGGCTGATCAAGATGCCGACGTACGCGTGATCGTGTTGCAAGGATCAAACAATAATTTCTCTAGCGGCGGTCATATCGGTGAGATGTTAGAGAATGGCATGGAATCAGAAGCACTTGTGGCAAAGCTTGATTTTATGCTCAGAGAAGTGGCTGAGGTAAGCTTAAAGCTACGGAATATTCACAAACCCATTATTGCCAAATTAGAAGGTGCCGTCGCGGGTGCTGGGATGAACTTGGCATTAACCTGTGATTTCCGTATTGCCGCTGACAATGCTAAATTTGTGCAAGCATTTGTCAATATCGGCTTGATTCCAGATGCGGGCGGTATTTACTTGCTCAATCAATTGATTGGCGCGGCGAAAACCACTGAGCTTGTGATGCTGGGTGATAAGCTTACTAGCGACGATGTCGCGCGTCTAAACTTAGTCAATAGCGTCGTAAGCAAAGATGAGCTTGACGCCAGCGTATTGGCATTGGCAACTCGCCTAAGTAATTTACCCGGTAAAGCTTTGGCATCAATGAAGCATATGATTAACGTACATGCTTTTTCAGGTTTAAATGAAGCGCTCGATATGGAAGTTGACCAACAAACCATGATGGCAAAAACCGCTGACTTTGCCGAAGGCATCACCGCCTTTATGGAAAAACGTAAGCCCGTTTATCAAGGTAAATAAAAGCTTCTAACGCTACCTTCTGTACTATCAACAAAAAGACTGCCTAATTTAATAGCAGTCTTTCTGTTGATCATTTAATAAGATTAATTTCTGTATTTATGAAGAAGCAGAAGCACTCTTATCGTAATGTGGTAGGGTGAATATCTTGTCAAAACCTAAGGTAAATACAAAGGTATAAACCAAGAAAAATAGCAGTAACGCCGCCTCCATCATAAATGCTTTGATTAAACCAACGTCATACCAAATCATATAAAGTGGCAGGCAAATCAATACCAAGCCACCTTCAAACCCTATCGCATGAGCGCTGCGGATTAATAAGGTACGCTTTTTAACCTGCTTGCGCCGTTCCCACGCTTCGAAAGCCGTATTGTATAAAAAGTTCCAAATCACAGCGGCTAATGACACCATCACCGCAACGGGTAACGACTCTGCCGCATCGCTGCCGCTAAGTTTCATGAGCACAAAGGTAGAAGCAATAATAGCGATAATTTCAAAGATGGTCACATAGACAATACGACGTTTGAGTGGGGGTAAAGTAATCAACCAAGACTCCAAAGCACTTAGCACTTAAGTATAAACAAAAAGTTGCTTAGTAAAGTATCGGTCCGTCCCGAGATAGAAATGAGAAAAGAGTGCAGAGCCACGGTTTCCGCCTGCCCCTATATTATACATAAGATAATGAGAGAAACCAGTCGCAGCTTATTTTGCTGGCGGACCCCATTGATTGATTTCGAGCTTGGTATCGCTCGCTAAAAATACCAGTAAGATAATAGAGCCTATCAATGGCAAAATAGATATCAAAAACCACCATCCTGAACGGCTAGTATCATGCAATCTGCGAATAGTCACTGCTAAGCCCGGCAAGAACAAACCAAGCGCTACAACAATATAAAATAACCCTATTTCTGAATTGAAGATAATCGCATCTAAAATCATCGCTATGATGACCAATCCCATTTGCACCAATACGAAATACCAATACTCTTTACGCCGAGCACGTCCAGAGAAATTGGCATAATTCCTTAGACCTTTTTTAAACCAGTCCATAATGCCATAGTTTGCCTCAGCACTATGATTATTAACCATCCCAGAATTTGGTAAAGGTGGCGGCGTTACTTTATCAAGCATATTTTTATTTTCCATAGGATTTATTATCACTCACCTTTAACGGTAGAGTCGCCAACTAAAACATTTAATCAACGACTTTGATTATAAGCACTCAATAAAAGTTTGCAAACCATTATTCATATTTTTCAAACATGTAAAAAACCCCGTATCATCACGATACGGGGTTTGTTTTCAAAAAATTAAGAAGCTTTCGAATGAAAAACTAGGTCAACTGAGCAACGTTAATTTTATCCGCTTCTTCAGTATAGTCTTCCATACGATCAAAGTTCATGTATTTATAAACTTCATCGCCCATGCTGTTTAGCATGCCAGCATACTGCTGGTATTCGTCGTTGGTTGGCAATTTACCAAGTACCGCTGCTACCGCTGCAAGCTCTGCAGACGCGAGATAAACGTTCGCGCCTTGACCAAGACGGTTCGGGAAGTTACGGGTAGACGTTGAAACGGCCGTAGATTTCGGTGCGATACGTGCTTGGTTACCCATACATAGTGAACAACCTGGCATTTCAGTACGAGCGCCGGCTTGAGCGTAGATGTTGTAATAACCTTCTTCCATCAACTGACGCGCATCCATCTTAGTCGGTGGCGCAATCCATAGACGAGTTTTGAGGCTTCCCGCTGGTACGTCTTGTAGCAGTTTACCCGCAGCACGGAAGTGACCAATGTTGGTCATACATGACCCAATGAATACTTCATCAATGGTATCACCAGCGACGTCAGCCAATGTTTTAGCATCGTCTGGATCGTTCGGGCAGCAAAGAATTGGCTCTTTGATCTCGCTCATATCGATAGTCATATCGATAGCATATTCTGCATCTTCGTCAGCACGCATGAGGCTTGGGTTCGCTAGCCATTCTTGCATTTGCTCAACGCGGCGGCTGATGGTACGCGCATCGCCATAGCCTTCTGAAATCATCCATTTAAGCAAGGTGATGTTCGAGTTTAGGTACTCAGTCACTGATTCTTCAGACAAAGTAATGGTACAACCAGCAGCACTACGCTCAGCTGACGCATCAGACAATTCAAACGCTTGCTCAGCGGTCAAGTCTTCTAGACCTTCGATCTCTAAAATACGACCGTTAAACTCGTTGATTTTACCTTTCTTATCAACGGTCAAATAACCTTCTTTGATGGCTTGATAAGGAATCGCATGGACCAAGTCACGTAGCGTGATACCAGGTTGACGTTCGCCAACGAAGCGGACACGAACAGATTCAGGCATATCAAGTGGCATCACACCAGTTGCTGCTGCGAATGCAACCAAACCAGAACCGGCTGGGAACGAGATACCCATTGGGAAACGCGTATGCGAGTCACCACCAGTACCAACGGTATCTGGAAGTAGCATACGGTTAAGCCACGAGTGAATGATACCATCACCAGGACGTAAGCTGACGCCGCCACGGTTCATGATAAAGTCAGGCAATGTATGCTGAGTTTCAACGTCAACTGGCTTTGGATAAGCTGCGGTATGACAGAACGACTGCATCACAAGATCCGCTTGGAAACCCAAACATGCCAAATCTTTTAGCTCATCACGGGTCATCGGACCTGTGGTATCTTGCGAGCCGACCGTCGTCATTTTTGGCTCACAGTACATGCCCGGACGTACGCCTTCTAGACCACACGCTTTACCAACCATTTTTTGTGCAAGGGTAAAGCCTTTACCGGTATCAGCTGGCTCTTCTGGCTTAGCAAATACGTCTGAATGACCAAGACCCATATATTCACGAGCACGATTGGTCAAACCACGACCAACGATTAGTGGTATACGGCCGCCTGCGCGCACTTCGTCAAGCAAGGTTGGCGAGTTTAGCGTAAAGGTTGACAATACTTCGTCAGAGTCGTGCTTGGTGATTTTGCCTTCATACGGATAGATGTCAAACACATCGCCCATGTTTAGGTTATCAACGGCCACTTTTTCGATTGGTAAGGCGCCAGAATCTTCCATAGTGTTAAAGAAGATAGGAGCGATATTGTTACCTAATACTAGACCACCACCACGTTTGTTTGGTACGTTCGGAATGTCTTCGCCCATGAGCCACAATACAGAGTTGGTTGCAGACTTACGGCTAGAACCGGTACCAACCACGTCACCAACATAGGCAAGTGGATGACCTTTTTCTTTTAACGCTTCGATTTGCTTCATTGGACCAACAACACCCTCTTCGTCAGCAAAGATGCCGTCGCGAGAGTTTTTGTGCATGGCTAATGAATGCAATGGAATGTCGGGGCGGCTCCACGCGTCTTGCGCTGGTGACAAGTCATCAGTGTTGGTTTCGCCAGTGACTTTAAAGGTGGTATAAGTAGTTTTCTCTGGTACTTCAGGACGGCTTAAGAACCACTCCGCGTCGGCCCAAGATTGCACCACTTCTTTAGCAATAGCATTGCCAGCTTCGGCTTTTTCGGTCACGTCATTGAACGCGTCAAATACGAGTAATGTTTTCTTTAACGCATCAGCAGCTTCTTGTGCGACTTCCGCGTCATCAAGCGCGGCAACTAATGGCTGAACGTTGTAACCACCTTGCATGGTGCCTAAAATTTCAACGGCTTTTTTCTTGCTGATAAGTGGTGAAGTCGCTTCGCCTTTAACAATAGCAGCTAAAAATGCAGCTTTAACATAAGCGGCTTGGTCAACACCGGCAGGAATACGGTTTTCTAACAAGTCCATCAAGAACGCATCTTCGCCCGCTGGTGGGTTTTTAAGTAGCTCTACCAATTCTGCTACCTGCTTCTCATTTAATGGAAGTGGTACAGTCCCTAGCTCAGCACGTTCTGCGACATGTTTACGATAAGCTTCTAACACAATAGTCGTCCTCGTCGGTTGGTGACCAGTACATCACGTGAGTAGTCAGGATGACAGCCTACATCGATGTACTGCATTGAATAATTATCCGTGCAATCATAGCTCAAAACGCTCAAAATGTTAATGGCTGAGCCGCGAAAAGGCGCAGAATAACGCCATATTGGACATTTATTATAAAAATAGTGCCATAACCAATATGATTGACGCGGTTAAATAAAAACCGTGTGCCTGCTATACTCTGACAACCTCAGAACTTATCAGATGTTTTACGTTAGCGAATTTTTATATGCGACTTGATAAAACACACTTTGCCAATAAATATTAAGGATAATAAGATGGACGATAATGCCAATTATCAAAACGGTCTAAAAGTTCGTACCGAAGTGATGGGCGAGCGACATGTCAAACGCTCGCTCGATTCGGCGACCCCATTTACCCAGCCGCTGCAAGACTGGATTATCGAACACGCTTGGGGCAGCACGTGGCAAGACGACACCATACTACCGCGCAAATATCGCTCCTTAATTACCATGGCTTTTTTAATTGCGCAAAAAAGCCCAAATGAGCTCAAGGGACACATCCGAGGAGCGATTAATAATGGCGCCAGTGTCGCTGAAATTCGAGAAGTACTGATGCACAGCTTGCCTTATTGCGGCGCGCCTGCCACCCAAGAAGCGTTTCGCGCAGCCATAGATGTGCTAAATGACATGGACATTGATATCAATAAATAAAACTAGGGTAAAGGTGCGCTTCATAGTAGTCTTATTAGTGATAAAACCTTATTTAGCGCTAGTAGCTTTTTTGATTGTCTTAACAAGATTGCCCAAAAAACTTTGAGCCATTATCTGCTATAATAGCTGCATCCATAAAACATTCTAATAATGCCAAAAACCCTTATCCTATCAAGGGTTAAGAGAACATTTGATTATGACAAACGCCGTACAAACCCACGTCCCCGCTGCCCGTGCAAAACCAAAAAAAGCCATCCAAGGCGAAAAGCTACGTGGCTACGACAAGGTAGCGCGCATCCCAATTAAAGTGATTCCGACCGTCGAGGCAAAGAAAAAGCCTGATTGGATTCGGGTTAAAATGTCGTCACCTGCGGAAGTAGCGCGTATCAAAGCCACTCTGCGTGAGCAAAAGCTTTATACCGTCTGTGAAGAAGCCGCTTGCCCGAATCTGCCGCAGTGCTTCGCTGATGGTACGGCAACCTTTATGATTATGGGTGATATCTGTACCCGTCGCTGCCCGTTTTGTGATGTCGGTCATGGTCGCCCAAATGAATTGGACAAAGACGAGCCACGCCATACCGCCGAGACCATTCAAGGTTTGGGTCTAAAATACGCAGTGATTACTTCAGTTGACCGCGATGATTTAAAAGACGGCGGTGCTGGACATTTTGTTGAAGTGTTAAATGAATCGCGCGCGCTAAGCCCAAATTGCTTGATTGAGATACTGGTGCCAGATTTCCGTGGGCGTATGGAGATTGCCTTAGACTTATTGACTGAAACCGCGCCAGATGTCTTTAACCACAATATCGAAACCGTGCCGCGTCTCTATAAAGCCTTCCGTCCAGGTTCTGATTATCAGCATTCATTAGATTTGCTTAAAATCTATAAAGAGCGCCGCCCTGATATCGCCACCAAATGCGGCTTTATGGTTGGACTGGGTGAGACCGAAGAAGAAATCTATGCGCTGCTTGATGATTTAAAAGCCCATGACGTCGATATGATTACCATCGGTCAGTACCTGCAACCCAGTAAAGACCATGCGCCTGTTGATCGTTATGTCCATCCAGATGAATTTCAGCGCTATATGGATTATGGCAAAAAGATTGGTTTCTTTAGCATTTGGGCCGGCCCAATGGTACGCTCAAGCTACTTTGCCGATCGTCAATACTATGGCGAAGATTGCCCAGCGCCTATCCGCAGCAAAAAAGCGCTTGAAGCAGAAGGTAAACTTGGCTGTTAAGTAATATTCGTCACTATATCAAAGTAGGATGACGAATCTTAAAATATATAAAGGGCGAATAGTAGATAGTTACTATTCGCCCTTTTTTTATGCTTATACACTCAATCCCTAAATAACGTTAAACATTTAGAGGTTGGACTGCTGTTTTACTGTTTTTCATATTTAACAACGCGATACCAAGGATCATGGCACCGCCTATCAAACCTGTGATAAGACCCGGATAAATCAGCAGTAAAGCACCAATTGCCAAAAGGATACGCGTGATTGTATTCATACTGCCTTTAAAATACCCTTCTAACGCTGCACTAAGGCCAATTACACCAATCACAGACGTCACAACAGCCGTAACAATATCGATGATGGGTGGCAATGGGAATTCTTTTGCCGTAACCGCAAGACCTGTCGGGTCAATCATCAACATTGCAGGATTATAAATAAACATAAATGGAACGATAAATCCAGCCAGTGCCAACTTCAATGACAGAAACCCTGTTTTCATAGGATCGCCACCAGAGATACCAGCGCCAGCAAAGGCTGCCAAGCAGACTGGCGGAGTAATATTGGCAAATACGCCAAAATAAAATACGAACATATGCGCCGCCAAAATAGGAATATCAAATCCTGCTAATGCGGGCGCCGCCATCGTTGCCGTAATAATATATGCAGGAATCGATGGTAATCCCATTCCTAAAACCATCGACGCCAGCATGGTTAAAATCAAGGTGAGCAATAATGAGCCTGCTCCTAAAGTAACAATGGAAGAGGTCATTACCGTACCAAAACTCGTTAAGCTGACTACCCCAATAATAATCCCTACGACCGCACAGGCCGCCATGACCGCTAACGACTGGCGCGCACCGTCTTCTAGCGCGCCCAAAATGTCTTTAAAGCTCATGCGTGTTTCTTTACGTAGCATACTGATGACAACAGTAAAGCCAATGGTATAGGCAGCGGCATACCCTACCGGTACATTCTTAATCAATAAAAAAATCAGAAAAACAATCGGCAGCAGCATATGACCGCGCGCCTTTAACACCTCTTTTACCTGTGGCAGACTCTCTTTCGCCATACCTTTTAAGTCACGGCGGCCTGCACGAAAATGCACCTGCGCGATGACGCCCAGATAATACAAGATAGCAGGTAATAAGGCAGCCAGAGCGATCGTACTATATGGCAGTCCTGTGGTCTCGGCCATAATAAAAGCACTGGCACCCATAATTGGCGGCAAGATTTGACCACCAACGGATGCACTTGCCTCTACAGCGCCCGCAAAATCTTTATGATAGCCAACCTTTTTCATCAAGGGAATGGTAAATGCGCCCGTACTGACCACGTTCGACAAAGCTGAGCCATTAATACTGCCCATAAAACCGCTTGAGATAACCGCTACCTTTGCTGGGCCGCCTTTTTTATCGCCTGCGAGCGCCAGTGCCAAATCATTAAATAGCTGCCCCATTCCAGAGCGTGCCAAGAATGCCCCGAACAGAATGAATAGAAAGATGAATGTGACCGAGGCACCGATTGCAACTGAATACAATCCTTCTGTCTTTAGGAATAATTGGCCAAAAATATCGCCAAAATCATAAGGACGAGTGAGCAGCCGATCAGGCATAAAATTCATATGACTGATAAATGGATATAACAAAAATATTGACGCCAATATCGGTAATATCCAACCAGTAATACGCCGACTGCCCTCGAGTACACAAATCACCGTGATAATAGAGAACAATACATCCGTTTGATTGGCTATGCCGCCGCGTGAGGTCACAATATCTTGATACTCATAGATAAGATACGCCATTCCAGATAAAGATAACACGAACCAAACCCAGTCGTACCAAGCCACCCGCTTGCGGCTGCTCTTCTTACTGGCTGGAAAAATCAGAAAAATCAATGCAAAACCAATACCTACATGCACAGAACGCTGTAACAATGATGGCATAGGATTAAAAGTGATATATAGATGAAAAAGTGAATATAAAATACAAATCGCAGCGATAATATATTTTACTGGCCCTTGAGTGATATGACGCGTAATTGACTCTCGGTCGTACTTTTCTAGTATTGCTTGTGTGAGGTTAGGATCAACGTCGTCATCGATATCAGTGCTATCATGAAAGCCCGGTTGCTTAGACAACTTAGCCTCATCGCTAGAGACAGTAGTCCCGCTATTGTGATCCATCACTTGAGAGTTCATGACAAAAATCCTTATTAAATCTATCTATTAGACTATACGATTTAGGCGTAATAGTTACTGCAGAATAATCAGGCACCCATTGATGAATTAAAATACGATGACCTGCATAATCAATCTCACCTTTGGTGCGCCTTGAAACTACCCAGTTGAGACTCGGGAGTCTTTCGTTGATTTGATAGCCAACATAGCCTGGTTTTTTTATGGGAGCGACATTTTCAGTAGATGGGGTTCCCGCCCCAAAAGCTTGTAGATAAGTAGTGGTTAGCAATAAACCTTGATTCTCACGAACATATTGCTCCTCCCACCATTGCTTTTCTACAGAATGAATCCAGCGCAATTGAAAATTGGGCTCAACGAAATAACATACTTTTTTATCAGATTCAGCAACATCATTGACGCGCACCTCGATGACAGACTGGCGGGTAAAAATTACCCAGAATGTTAAAACCGCTAGCGCAACAGTCACTGCTGCGCCGATTGTTAAACTTAAGCGTTTACTTAGCTGATTGCTCTTCATAGTATTTCTTAGCGCCTGGATGGATAGGAGCTACCATTCCTTCTTGAGCAGTCTCTAAGCTGATATCATTAGCTGCTTGGTGGGCATTTTTTAGGCCATCCAAGTTTTCAAACAGCGCTTTGGTCAGTTTATAGCCATCCTCTTCAGAGATGTCAGAACGAATCAACAACGCATTCATCACGGCAGTCGTTGGAATGGCGGCATCGTTACCATATGTTCCAGCAGGAATCTCGAACGTCTTAAAGTAAGGCTTGTTTTCGATAATTTGTTTAAGCTTATCTTGATTGATGGTGACCAGCTGCAATTTGATGCCCTGCTCTAGCTCTAACAGTGAAGAGTTTGGTAAGCCGCTACTAAAAAACGCCGCTTCAATCTTACCCGCTTTCATCGCATCGGCTGCATCGGCAAACCCTAGATAGTCGACTTTGATATCATCATAAGTGATACCAAAACCTTCTAACAACGTCCGAGCATTGACTTCCGTTCCAGAACCTTGATCACCAACCGCAATACGCTTACCTTTTAAATCTTCGATATTTTTGATACCAGATTTTTCTGAAGCGACTATCTGAATCACATTTGGATATAGAACGGCAACTTGTTGAATATTGGTTATCGGTTCTTTAAAGTCTTCAGTGCCTTCAACCGCATTGGTGACGACATCACTAAGTGCTAGCACCATGTCGACTTTACCTTGCGTGAGTAGATTGACGTTTTCTACTGACGCCCCTGTGGTTTGGGTCTTAGCATTAACGCCAAAGGTTTTGGCGTAGATTTCTGCTAAAGAGGTGCCAATAATATTATAAGGACCTGATGCGCCCCCTGTTGCGATAGTGACAAACTTGGTTTCAAGCTTATCACTCGCCGCTGAAGCAGCAGTATTGTCAGTGGTAGCGCTATCATTGGTATCAGTCGCCGTGTTGTCTGAACAGGCAACCATCGTCATACTTAAGGCAACAATTGCAGCTAGTAGAGGAGTTTTACTAAAAAACGTCATTATTTTCATCCTTGATAAAATAAAGCGAATTGGATTTATAAAATATTACGTAACCATGTCACTGTAATAGTAACTAATCCGTGTTGAATTGTAAGCTTTATATACTATATTAATTTTTGAAAAGTGTAGCGTCCCATTGATACGATCAAAAGGATCCATGTAATTAAAGCATGAGGTGTCATACATTGCTATCTTGTTTTATGCGATAGCAAACATCAGCACTCATGAGTCGTAGTTTACCTCTTCAAATTTGCTAAACCAAAATTATTAGACCAGCTATTGTTTCGCTGTGCAGCACTAAGTTTCATATTCTTATGACCATTTAAACAGACTTTATAGACCTTGTAAACTTCTACTAACATTTCCCTTAACTGTTAAAATAACTTTGATTCTTGCCATGCGAAGCCGACGCGTGATTATTGCTTGAGCAAATAATAGTTAAAAGAAGACTGACTGCCAATAATTATCTTTTTTACTAATACGTAGATATCTATAATTGTTCACTACTATAATTGGTTTCTATTACATATAATCGCTAATAACATCAATAGAATCGACAAACCTTAAAGGAAAACTTATGAAAAAATTATTTGCTTCGAGCATCGTCCTTACTACATTTGTCCTAGCTGGCTGTGCCACTTCTGATATGAATACCAACGCTGGCACGGCCATCGGTTCGGCAAACGAGATTGGGATGAATATTTTTAAAGCGGCTATTGATAACCAATGTCGCAGCCAGATTGAAAAACAAAATGCTTGGCGCATTGCTAGTGTGGCAATGACGGACGCTCAAGAAGAAGAGATAAAAGGTCGAGTTTGCGGCTGCGTCAGCGAGCAAGCGCCGCAGCAAGTGTCTCTCGTTGAACTTGGCAATGCGGCGATAGATGCCGACTATCGCACCCAACTGGTCACTAGAGTCGTGGCGAAAACGCTGCAGAGTTGTTACGGTAGCATTGTTAAATAAGTAGGTGACAAATAGATAGATGAATCGGCGACTTGGCTAAAGGGTCTATTTCACGAAATAAGTTGGGTTATTCGTTGCACAACCCAACTTATTCATATAGATTATTTACTATTGTGAATGACAAATGGAATTTATCTTTAACCCATGTCAAGGATGACTGATGAAAAGACGTGCATTTATAAAACTTGGTGGTCAGGTAACGATAGCCGGTACTGTGTTGACTCAGCTCAGTGCTTGTTCATCAGATGATGATGACGTCAGGCCACCAAATAACATCGATGGTTTAGATGACTTGGATGATTTAGGCTATCAAGGCGCAGCACCTTTTGTGCATGGTATTGCCAGCGGTGACCCGCTCCAAGATCGCGTCATACTATGGACACGAATTACCAATGACGGTAGTATCCAAGCCGCCAGTATTCCTGTTGCTTATAGGGTGGCAACAGACCCAGCGCTGAAAAACATCGTTACTCAAGGTCGCGCAATAGCGACAGCGCAATCCGACTTCACCGTAAAGGTCGACCCTAAAAACCTACAACCCAATACCACTTATTATTATGCTTTTGAAGCACTGGGCTATCGCTCTGCTATCGGTCGCACACGCACCATACCGCAAGCAGACTTGCCAGCAAGCGAAGTTGATCGTGTGCGCTTAGCAGTGGTTTCCTGCTCAAACTATGGCTTTGGCTACTTTAATGGCTATGCCAATATCGCCAAGCAAGCCGACCTCTCTGCTGTCATACATTTAGGTGATTATATCTATGAGTATCCAGAAGGCTTTTATCGCGATAACGATTTAAAAGAAGAGCGACCGTTAGACCCAAAAAACGAGATTATTAGTTTAGACGATTATCGTCGCCGCTATGCTTGCTACCGTACCGATATCGATTTGCAAGAATGTCACCGTCAGCATCCGTTTATCGCTGTCTGGGACGATCACGAAATCGCAGACAATTCATGGAAAGGTGGCGCAGGCTTTCATACTGAGAGTAAAGGCAGCTATATAGAACGCAAAATGTCCGCCGTGCGCGCTTATCATGAGTGGATGCTTATCCGCGATGACAGTAGCAACGAGCTAGACAGTCAATTACGTATTTATCGACGTTTTTAATTTGATAAATTATTCGATTTAAATATGCTAGATACGCGCATATTTGGTCGCGAAAAGCTTGATGCCAAAGCCAGTAACGAGCCTGAACGCCAACTATTAGGTCTTGAACAAGAAAACTGGCTTTATTTAAAGATGCTAGAGGGTAAACGCCGTCAAGCAACATGGCAAGTGCTCGGCCAACAAGTTATTTTAGCGCCATTTAAAGGCACTTATGCCACCAATTCTGGCGATATTTGGAATGGGTATGCCAGTGCACGCACACGTTTGCTCAACTTTATCGAAGAAAATAATATCTCCAACACGGTTGTCTTAACTGGGGATTATCATGCTTCCTTTGCTTTTGATATTGCAAAAAACCCTTTTGAAGCAAGTAGCTATAACCCTCTAACCGGCAAAGGCTCTTTAGCCGTAGAGTTCGTCTGTCCGGCATTGACGTCTTTGCCCTTTCCTGAAACCGCTGGGGTTGAGCTAAACCCGCATCAGAAATTTAACAATCAGACCGAACGTGGTTATATGCTCCTTGATATCACCGAGCAGACATTTCAATGTGAATGGTATTACACGGACACCTTAAAAAAACGAGATGATAGCGTTAGATTTGCAAAAAGTTTGCTTACTCAAACCCAAACCAACCACTTGATTGACGGCAGTCAATCGCGCCCGCTTACTAACGACGCTGCCCTCTCTGCTGCTGACAAATCCATTGCAGTGAAAAAGTCTGCCGCTTTAAGCGGTGCTTAACACAATACGCTCCGCACAGTACTTTGCACACTTAAGGTAAAAAATAGTAGCCAACAAAAAAGGGTAAATCATATGACTTACCCTTTTTTATTGCTTATTTAGCTAATGGGATTTATAAAATACCGACGTACTTATGACTGGTCAATTTATAGCTCATTGCTAGGCGTTGGACGAACGGGTAAAGACGCGGTCGATGGCAATATTTTACTGCGATGAAAATACTTAGATGAGCCATCAATTATCTTATTCACTTCTTTGACTAAGGCATGGATGACATCATCATAAACGCCATGATATAACTCGGTCTCAAACGCTGTAAAAGGATGCTTACGCGATGCCGAACTGACTTCTGTCACGCCCTGCTTACTATAAAAAATATCGACGCGGCCATCGCTATTTAACACACAATTTAACTCTCCGCCTTCAAGCGCCATCTCGATACGCTCAGGCATAAAAATATAATCATCCACATCCATGAGCTTTTTTTCTACTTCTCTCTTAAAAAAAGATTTGATATCAAACATACATACACCCTTTGTCTTAAAATTTTAAAAACCTTTAGCACGTCTATTCTTATGGTCTTTATGGTATGCGTCTCGCATATTTACTTATGATAAATCGTGCTTTATTAACTTATCCTATAAGGTGTACGGATACTTTTTAAGACAGAATATGTAAAACTGCGTTTGATGTTGGTAAAAAAGACGCCGTCTAAGCGTCCCTTCTTTTTTGGTAAATCCAATCATACGATTGTGCGTAATTATACCCAGCCTTTTTCACGAAATAACTGTAACGTCTTAATAACGACTGTCATCTCTTCGGGTGTGCCAAGTGTGATGCGGTTAAAACCTAGTATCGAAGGGAACTCGCGACCAACGGCAATACCATGTTCGAGCATACGATCAATATAGGTTTGTACATCGCCATTGACTTCATAAAAAATAAAGTTGGTTTGCGAGGGCAAATAACGCAGTTCCAGCTCATCAAGCGCCGTCTCCATCATTTTTCTTGCTTGATTGGTGGTTTGTAAGCTATGCGCCAAAAACGTCTCGTCTTCTAGCGTTGCTATTGCTGCAACCGCACCTAACATGTTGATATTATCCGTAGACATCAAAGAACCAATGTCTGCAATCATCGGTGGATTGGCAATCGCATAACCGACGCGCAAGCCTGCTAGCCCAAATAATTTTGAGAAAGTGCGCACGACAATCAAGTTATCGGATAACCCCTCTTTTATCCACTCAACGCCACTCTCAAAACTGGGATCGGTGATGTAGCCAAAGTAGGCTTCATCCACTAAGAAATAGTGGTTTTTTGGCGCATTTTTTATCCACGCTTTGAGCGTAACCGTTTCGGTAATGATAGCCGTTGGATTATTAGGGTTGCACAAATAAAAAAGACTGATACCGTCAAATGTAGCGGCAGCTTTTTTTAGATTATCAAAGTCTAAATCATAATCATCGCGCGTTAATGGCACTTTGACTACTGGAATACCTAAGGAGCGTGCATATAGCTCTGCACAGCCAAAAGTTGGGTCTGGAATGATTAGCTGAAACCTTGTATCTGTTTTTAATGCTTTGTCATGCAGCATTTGCACCACTGCTCTGATACTCTCGATTGAGCCATTGCCCAATAAAACCTGATTTTCAGATACGCCGTTGATAGCCGCTACTTTGCTCAGCAGCGTAGCGCGATGTTTATCAGGATAGCGAGCGCCGCCAGCCAAAGCATTAGCGATGGCTTCTTTAGCAGAGTCGGCCATGCCCAAAGAGTTTTCATTGAAGTCTAGCTTGAGTAGTTTATGACTGTTGTTATCGATAGTATTATGCATGATAGGTAATCCGCCTAAGTCGTCCATGAATGATAAAGCGCATGCAGCTGCGTCATATCATCTTAAGTGGCATTTCTCATAATTACAAGTTATCTAATAGCAAATTATTAGTTATTAATATACCTAGATAGAAGTACGTTTAACTTTAAATATCCCATAAAAAAAGGCGAGCTGCAGCCTATGCAACTCACCTTTCTACGTCTACATTCAGTCGGAATTAAACCATTAAATCAAATGCGCTTTTAATTCCAATACTTTATCACGCGTTTTTGCTGCCTCTTCAAATTTCAAATCTCGTGACATTTGCTGCATTTGTTTCTCAAGGCGTTTGATTTCTTTGGCCAGTAAATCAGGACTGCGCAAAATGCTAATATCGACATCAGGCAGATTGCTTTTTACAGGGATTACTTGATTGTCATTGGCATCGAGGTTTTCACCCGTATCAATTTTATCGGTAATACTACGGCGCGCACCTTTTGGCGTAATATTGTGCTCAAGATTAAAGGCGACTTGTTTTTCGCGGCGACGGTCAGTCTCCTCTATCGCTTTTTCCATACTCGGCGTAATGCGGTCAGCGTACAAAATTGCTTTACCGTTTAAGTGACGGGCAGCACGGCCAATGGTCTGGATCAGCGAGCGCTCAGAACGCAAAAAGCCCTCTTTATCAGCATCAAATATTGCCACCAATGATACCTCTGGCATATCCAAACCTTCACGCAAGAGATTAATGCCGACCAGCACATCATGGACGCCTGTCCGCAGCTCATGAATAATCTGCATGCGTTCAACCGTATCGATATCTGAATGCAGATAAGCGACTTTGACATCGTATTCTTTAAGATAACTGGTCAAATCTTCCGCCATACGCTTAGTCAACGTCGTAATCAAAACGCGCTCATCAAGCTCGCGGCGTTTGGTAATCTCAGATAGCACATCATCCACTTGCGTCAATACTGGACGAATCTCAATCTCAGGGTCAATCAGACCGGTTGGACGCACGACTTGCTCGACCACCTGCTCGCTATGCTCAAGCTCATACTGTGCTGGCGTGGCGCTAACATAGATGGTTTTAGGCTTAATACGCTCCCACTCTTCAAACTTCATCGGGCGATTATTCATTGCACTTGGCAGACGAAAACCATAATTGACGAGGTTTTCTTTACGCGATCTATCGCCTTTATACATCGCCCCAATTTGCGAAACCGTCACGTGCGATTCATCGATAAATAACAGCGCATCTTCTGGAATATAATCAAACAAAGTCGGCGGTGCTTCCCCTGACGGACGACCCGACAGATGCTGCGAGTAGTTTTCGATACCATTACAGTAGCCGAGCTGCTGAATCATCTCAAGATCATACTGGGTACGCTCTTTTAGACGCTGCGCTTCGACCAATTTATTATTGTCGCGAAAATACTCGAGACGCGGCTCAAGCTCGGCGCGAATGGTATGACTTGCTGCTTCCAGTTTATTGCGCGGGGTCACATAATGCGATTTCGGATAAATGGTAATACGCGGCACACTTCGGACGGTTTTGCCGGTTAACGGGTCAAACCAAGTAATTTTCTCCACTTCATCATCAAACAAATGCACGCGCACCGCTAGCTGCTCAGATTCCGCAGGATAAATATCTAACAGCTCACCGCGCAAGCGATAGGTACCACGGCCAAAATCTAACTCATTACGGTTATATTGCATTTCAACCAAACGCTTAATGGTCGCCGTCCGATCGATTTTGTCACCGACGACGACATGCAAAAGCATTTTTAAATAACTTTCCGGATCGCCCAAACCATAAATACAGGAGACCGAAGCCACAATAATCGCATCACGGCGCTCAAGTAGCGCCCGCGTCGCTGATAGGCGCATTTGGTCAATATGGTCGTTGATGGCACTGTCTTTTTCGATAAAGGTATCACTCGCCGCAACATAGGCTTCCGGCTGATAATAATCGTAATAACTGACAAAATACTCAACCGCATTATTTGGAAAGAACGCTTTAAATTCGCCATAGAGCTGGGCGGCAAGGGTTTTATTGTGCGCCATAATAATGGTTGGACGTTGGCATTCAGCGATGACCTTTGCCATGGTATAAGTCTTACCAGAACCGGTCACACCGAGTAATAATTGCTCATCCATGCCTGATTTGATGCCTTTGACTAACTTTTCGATTGCTTGTGGTTGATCGCCTGCCGGCTCAAAGTCGGTGACCATCTCAAAGGCGCGGCTTGATATTTGCGTACCAGACGCATTGACACCACTGATTTCAGCTTCGCCTTGCAGCTGAGTGGCCAATTGGTTTAACTGACGCGACGAGCGCGGTTCAGGCATTCGCATAATAGCTTTCTTCCTAACATTTATAAAAGGTTATAAGAGTTTAGATTTATAACAATATGGGGTCTAAATCCCAGTTTTTAAAGGATAATCATGGGTTTCATTTTCTACTTACACACATATTTAACGGCTAAAATTTGCGCTATTAACGGTAATTTTAAAACGACTACTATTTATTTAACGTCTATTATTTATAGGAAAGGCACAGAATGGCAGCTAAATTTACAAAGCTTTTCACGATTAACAAAGTCATTACACGACCACTTAACAAAGCCTAAAACCTAGGGGTTCAATCGCGCTCATAAATTGCTACTATGGGTACTGAATTAATGAACAAGCAGTATTAAGAAGCGATAAGTACAAGCAACAACACGCTTAAAAATTAATCCAACAACTAATAAAAACTTAAAATAATGGAGTAAATTATGAGAGAACGTTACGCAAGTGGTATTGATGATAAAACCGCTGAAAAAATGGTTGAATTGTTAAACGCTAACTTAGCCAATCTGATTGACCTAAGTATGGACAGCAAGCAGTGCCATTGGAACTTGCAAGGTACTGGCTTTATTGGCGTACATCAATTACTAGACGAGACTTATGAGCGTTTGACTGAAGCGTTTGATACAGTTGCCGAACGTATCGTTATCATTGGCGGTAAAGCCAACGGTATCTCTAAGCGTGTGGTCGAAGACTCTATCTTAGAGACTTATCCAACTGATATCACAGAAGTTGATGAGCACGTACGCGAGCTTACCAATCGCTATAAAACCATCGCTGCTTCACTGCGTGAAGGTATTGATACCGCGGGTGATGCAGGGGATGAAGATACGGCGGATTTGTTGACCGAAGTAAGCCGTATTGTCGATAAAGACGCTTGGTTCATCGGTGCTAATGCCCCAAAGAAAAAGTAACAGCGACTGAAAAACTTTATAAGTAAATGTTGTTTGAAAAAGGTCACTTATAGGGTTGTAATGCCAGTCAGTTAAGGCAAAAACTCAATAAAAGTAATAAAATAGCCCATCTAATAAGTAGATGGGCTATTTTACTATGAGACTACAAAACGCTATTAATGAGACGCATAAAAGGATTCCAGACACCCTAGAACAATTTAGTGAATTAATAGATCCTGAGTGGATACAGCAAGCTTTAGAATATACCGGCAAAGCGAGCATTAGAAGGCGTAAGCTACCTGCTGAACATGTCGTTTGGCTAGTCATAGGTACCGCCTTATATAGAAACCGTTCCATCTGGTATATCACAGAGCAAATGCGTCTTAATCTAGACTCACAGGCCTGTGTACCCAGTGCAGTCGTACAAGCAAGACAACGCCTCGGGCATGAACCTCTAAAGCAGCTATTTCATCAACTAAGTGCTCACTACCAAACAGAATCACGAGCCCAGCAGCAAGACTTTATGGGACTTAGCGTCCAAGCTGTAGACGGTGTCGTATACTCACTACCCTATACTGATGAGAACCTTCAGCACTTTAGTTCAAGCAAAGGCAGAACCAAAGAGGCGCCCTATCCACAAATGCGTTCGGTATGCCTGATCAATACTGACACGCATGAGATCATTGACACAACCCTTGGAGATATGGGTCAAGGAGAGATCACCTTAGCCCGTCAGCTAAACGTTCAAGACAATAGCATTACGCTATTTGATAGAGCCTATTTCTCAGCAGACCTACTGATTAGTTGGCAACAAACCCATCCAAACAGTCATTGGCTTATGCGGGCTAAAGATAATCTGCGTTACACTGTGATTGAAACCTTTAGTGAAGGGGACTACTTGATACAAATGCCGGTTTCTCCCCAAGCTCAAAAGAAAAACCCAAACCTACCCGATACTTGGCAAGCTCGATTAATTGAGTGTCGTTATGAGGGTAAGACAAGACGATACATAACCTCTTTAATAGATGATAAACGCTTTACTAAGGATAAAGTGGCACAGCTGTATTTGCAGCGCTGGGAGATTGAGATGGCTTTTAGGGAAATTAAGTCTGATCTACAGGAGGGGCTGGTGTTAAGAAGTAAGCTGCCACAGCTTGTGTTACAAGAGTTCTGGGGGCTTATGATTGCTTATAATCTGATAAGACGTTTGATGCGCTATATGGCTCTTAGGGCTAAGGTTAGCCCTCTACGAATTAGCTTCCATATGGCGTCTATTACGATTGTTGATTTGTTACGGTTTGCGCCTTTACAGGCTGCGGGCCTCTTCCCTAAGTTGTTAGATGCACTTTTAGAGGAAGGGAAATTGTTTGTTATTCCTGAACGTAGAAAGCGATCTTGCCCGAGGGTAGTTAAGGGTAAACCACAAAAATATCCCAAAAAAAATACCAGTCAGCGTTAACTGACTGGCATTACACTTATAGGGTGACCTTTTTTTATGCCTAAAGAATTTAGTCTTATAAACTACTATAGTGTATTAAATATAAAAGTGTTATAAGATAAAATAACTCAATAGATATACTCAGTTATCATGACTTACTCACTAGATTATCGCAAACAAGTTCTTAAAAGCTTAGCAGGTGGCATGACTTTTGCCGAGGCAGCCTCTTTTTATGACATTAGTCCAACCACCATTCAAAAGTGGAAGAAACGGCTGCATAGTAAGAGCACTCGCAATGTTACGCCATCAAAAATACCAGATGATGCACTACGTAAAGACGTTGAGCGTTACCCTGATGACTATCACTATGAGAGAGCAAGACGGTTCAACTGTACTGCCCCAGCCATTTGTGAGGCTTTAAAACGCCTAGGCATCAGTCAAAAAAAAGACCTTAGAGCATCCAAAAGCGTGTCCAATAAAAAGAGCGGCGTATCAGAGTAAGCTTGATAACTTTAAACAGCAAGGTTATCCCATTGTGTATATGGACGAAAGCGGTTTTGAAAGCCAGATCATTCGTCCTCATGGTTATGCACCGATAGGCAAACCCTGTATCGACAGCTACAACTGGCAAGGTAAAAAGCGAACCAACGTCATTGGTGCTCTATATAAAAAGATGCTATTTGCACTGAATTACTTTGAACACAACATTAACAGCGGCATATTCTATCACTGGTGTAAACACACGCTAATACCAAGTCTTAAAACCAAATGCGTGATTGTCATGGATAACGCTCGGTTTCATAAAAGTAGACGTATCCAAAAATTACTGAACAGGCATGGTCATCGTATTCTATGGCAGCCGCCGTACAGCCCAGACTTGAACCCTATTGAGAAAAAATGGGCTCAAGTGAAGTTTCTACGCCAAGGGTGGATGGAAAATGACTTATCCAAATTATTTTATGATGTTTGTCCTATCCATAACACTTTTGTTTTGAACTGACTATATTAGGTTTAGAAAAATTGATTTTAAAGACGCGTATTAAAACGGATTAGAATTAGATTAAAAAATAATGACTTTAAAATACGCCTTTAATAATCTGCTTCATTTGCGGCAATAGCTCGCTTAATTGCGCTTCAGTCTCGCTGGTTTGCGGCAATAGCTCGCTTAATTGCGCTTCAGTCTCGCTGGTATCTTCAGGCAAGGATTGCTGTAAAAAAGCCGCGGTAATTTGTGGCTGCTTGGCAAGGATACTTTGCCCTACTGCCGTATCGTAGAATTTAATCTGGGCATCGACTTCAGCCTGCGTATAGTAAGTCTTAGCGGCACTGATATAAGCTTGCGTCAAAGTTTGTGCGTCGGCTGCATTGCCGATACCCTCAGTCATAATCTTAGCATATTGCCCTAACACGCTTTGAATTTGCTCTTGTAGATCGCGTTGGCGCTTATTTAACTGTTGGTCACTGGCGCGCTGATTACTGCTTTGATTCTGGTTTTTGGTTTGCGTATTAATGGCATCGATGGCCGCTTGTTGACCATTGACGATAGACTGAATCTGCTCGTCGATATGCATCACTTGCATCAGTTTAATGATAGACACATCAGTTGGTGCTTGATTGTTCATTTGCTGCTTGGCAATATTATTGGTGCCCTTACTAACCCTATTTGGCTCACTATGGACAATCAATTCTGCATTGGCATTGACGATAGGTGCTGATAGAAGCGTTGTCACCACCAAAGTAAGTAATGGATTGATGCTAGTAGGACGCCGACTGGTATTTTTTTTGGAAGATTTTAGGTAATTTTTCATATAAGACTCTTATTACTATAGGTGACGATTATTTATTATGCGGCAAATCTTATTAAGCACACTGCTCATCCGGTAAACGTAAAACCTCAGCATTGGGAACGGATAATGTCAAAATCGCTTCTTGAAATAATGGATTGGCGCGGAATTGGTTTTCAATATCTTCAAATTTTTGCGCGATTTGCTGTTCTTGTTGATTACCAGCGATATCGACCGCTGCCACCATAAATATTTTTTTGGGTCCGACCCACTCTAAGTGTAAATAAGAGACGCTGTCGATATCAGGATGATTTAATAGTTCCGTTAAAATATAGCAGTGGGTCTTTTCTGAGACTTTATAGCCAACCAAAAAATCACGATTGCGATTGATTAAAAAGATAGCCACCATACCCAATAATATGCCCACGATAATAGAACCAAGGGCATCCCAAAATGGCTCACCTGTATAGGCATGCATACCCATCGCTGCTGCTGCGACCACCAAGCCTATGACCGCTGCCAAATCCTCAAAAAATACCCCGCGCAACGTTGGGTTTGAAGTATTCACCACATAACCTAACGCACTGACATTAATAGCCTGACCATGCTTTTTACTTTGTAAATACGCCTGCACTAGAGAAAAACCTTCGAGCACAAACGCCACTGCCAAAATAATAAAGCCAATGGTGTAATTGGTTTCTGTTTCAGGCGCATTCCACTCGGTGATACCGGTATAGATAGAAACAATCGAGCCTGCCATAAAAACGCCAAAAGCGGCAATCATCGACCATACGTATGACTCTTTACCATAGCCTAACGGATGACTGTTATCGGCAGGTTTGACCGCTTTTTTCTCCGCCACGATGAGTAGAGTGCCATTACCGGCATCTGCCCACGAATGCGCTGATTCAGCAATCATAGAAGCAGAGCCAGTCATAAATGCCGCAACGGTTTTGGCAATGGCAATAATAACATTCGCTCCTACGGCAATGAGCACAGTAACCAGCGACGAGGATTTCTCGTCTTCCTGCTTCTTGTCCTCCTGAATGTTTTCGGGGCTTGTGACGTTAGTGAAATTGAGGTTAGGATTGATACCGTCTTTAGAATTGCTAGTATCTTTGGTCAAATTGGCAATAGAACGCGCACTGCCAGCACCGCGGGTACGAACGGTTTGCGGTGCTGGCTGATCTTTGGAAGGAATGTTTGATGATTCAGTGTTTTTTGAACTCATATGAGGCTCAATAAATGGTTAATATAATGAAGTAAAACAGCCATCAAAAAAGTTAAGCCATGAGCGCTAACTATTTTTAACTGCGTTATTTATCATTAAATTTAACCAAATAGCCACCACTGGTCAGTAAGGTTTTCGTGAGACTTTGTTTAAGTATTGATGATTTTGCTAGGTAAAATGCGCCTTATTTGGCATTGCTATGCTGAGCAAGCTCGCCAATCATATCATTGTCGTTGCCGCTTTTATCCGTCATCTTATCAGCGCCTAGACTTTCGCCAATCATTTGATTGATGTCGCAGCTCGGGCGATGCGAGCTTTGCATGCGTAGCTCTTTACGCGCCAAGCCTGCGTCAAAACGACACTGTTGCATGGCGTTTTTAATCTCAAGCGCAGGCACAGGCGTCGGTTTACCGTTATCATCAATCGCTACCATGGTAAAATAGCAGCTATTGGTATGGCGTATCGTACGGGCGCGAACGTCCTCCGCTTCAACCCGTATCCCCACTTCCATAGACGTTCTACCGACATAGTTGATACTAGCGGCAAAAGTGACCAATTCGCCCACGTAGATAGGCTCGCGGAACATCACTTGATCGACTGATAGCGTCACCACATAGCTACCACTGTAGCGACTGGCGCAAGCATAAGCGACTTGGTCAAGCATCTTGAGCAAATCACCCCCATGAACGTTGCCGATGAAATTGGCCATATCTGGCGTCATCAGCACCGACATATACAATTCATGATTTAAAGGGGCGCTTTTAGCAGTAGAGCTGGTGTTATATTGCGACATAATATTCCTTGCTGTTATCGTAAAACCTGTCTATTTTAAATATCCGTTATACAGTAGCCTCTGCTAAATCGCAAATAAAGACCGTTAGAGTGAGTGTAGGAGATATTTTTTATTCAGATGCCTATAATTTTTCTCATGGTTTTATGATTAGATTTTGACTAAAAGGTGTGTAAACCCTTCTATCTACCACGTAAAAACGCAATCTTTCTAAAATCTGCAAAAAAAAAGCTTGACGTATTTTTTATCTTTGCTAGAATACGCCCCACTTAGCAAGAACTCATTAGAGACTTTCTAAGCTCGCCGTAAGTCATAAAACCCTTACCGCTTATTCTCCAATAGCTCAGTTGGTAGAGCAACGGACTGTTAATCCGTGTGTCCCTGGTTCGAGCCCAGGTTGGAGAGCCATATTTTAGTTGTAAATCTTTTGAATCATTTTTGATTCGATTATGGCATTTGCCAAGACCCTCATCACTTTGATGGGGGTTTTTTTATGGCTGGTGTTTTATTTCATAAGCCTATAAATAGCAAAAACCTTTCTCTTTTCTTCTTCTATTACCAGTCTTGCAGCAAGTAGTTACTTTATAAAAAAATAAGCTTAGCCTTTAGTATTGTCCTTGGTTAGTTGTTTATCGACCTTATATTAAACCTGCTATATTGTTAGCCAACGATAAATTCATAAATAACATTGACCCTTTAAAGCTTTATCGCTACATTGGTTAGAGCTCTTATTTATGTGAAAACAACTATAAAAAACTATTAGGGATAGCGCCATGACTATAGGTATTATTAAGCCGACGTTACTGAGTATTGGACTGATGAGTATGATCGGTTGTACTGCCCTGCAAACCACCTCAAAACAGCCAAATACAGAACAAACAAGCGATTCAGCAACGGTTTATTACAATGGCAATATCATTACCATGGAAGGTGAGCAACCGCAGATGGTCGAAGCTTTGGTCACGCAGGCTGGCAAAATTGCTTATGTTGGTGATTTAAATACGGCGCAATCAAAATATAAAAATGCCGCTCAAGTGAATTTAAACAGCAAAACCTTGCTACCGGGTTTTATCGATCCGCACAGTCATTTTGATATGGTGTCAAACACCATGGGTCAGGCAAATTTAAACCCGCCGCCAGTTGGCAAGATAGATAGTATGGATAAATTACTACAAGCCTTAAAAGACTATAAAAAGGACAATAACATCGCCGATGGTGAATGGATCTACGGTTGGGGTTATGATGAGAGTCAATTAAAAGAAGGTCGTCATCCAAACAAAGCAGATATCGATAAAGTATTGCCTAATAACCCTGTATACCTGCAACATACCAGCGGTCATATGGGTGTCGCCAATAGCCAAGCCTTAGCAGCCCTGAACATTACCGCAGATACTAAAAACCCAGAAGGTGGTAATATTGCACGGGTTAAGGGTTCTAGCGAGCCAAATGGTCTCGTCCAAGAAACCGCTATGTACCCATTTATGCGGCGAATGCTAGAGGTATTAGAGCCCAATCAAGCTAAGTTTTTTGAGCAAACCCAAGATTATTATGCCAAAAATGGTCTGACTACCGCCCACAACGGTTCAACAGCTCGTAATACTATTCAGTTTTTCCAAAAACAAGCCGATGTTGGCAAGCTGAAAATCGACTTAGTCGCATTAGCAGGTAGCAGTGATTTAGATGAAAACTTAGCGGACAAAGACTTTGTTTGGAAGACCTATCAAAACGGTTTTAAAGTTCAAGGAACTAAAATCATAGCTGATGGCTCGCCGCAAGGTAAAACCGCTTATTTCAGTCAACCTTATTTGACGCCAGTGCCAGACTGCAAAAAAGACTGTCGCGGTTTGCCGAGTATCAGCCAAGATGCGCTCAATGAGATGTTTGCCAAGGCTTATAAGCACGATAACCAGCTGTTTATCCATAATAATGGCGATGGCGCGACAGATATGATTATCAAAGCCCATGAATATGCAGTCAAAAAGACGGGACAAGCCGCTGATAAAGATCGCCGTACGGTGCCTATTCATGCTCAGTTTGCGCGCCCCGATCAGCTAGAAGCCTTTAAAAAATATAAGATGTTACCGTCATTTTTTACCAATCATGCCTATTTTTGGGGTGATGTGCATGTGCAGAATTTAGGCAAAAAACGCGCTGATTTTTTAAGTCCGATAGCGACAGCGGATAAAATGGGGTTAAAATACACCAACCATTCTGACGATACCGTGACGCCTGTCGATCCGTTATTTACCGTTTGGTCAGCGGTTAATCGCACCTCGCGCTCAGGCAAGATTATCGGCGCCAATGAGCGCGCAACCCCTTATCAAGCGCTCAAAGCCATCACGACCAATGCCGCTTATGAGTATTATGAGGAAAATAGCAAAGGTACCTTAACCAAAGGTAAGCTCGCTGATTTGGTTATATTAGATGCCAATCCATTGACGGTAAATGCAGATAAGCTTAAAGATATTCATGTGGTCACTACCATTAAAGAAGGTAAAATAATCTATCAGCGCCCGACAAAGTAAAACTATAATGACAGCATACTAAGAAAAAATTTAATGCTTTATAGTCAAATTCCTATAATTTTGACTATAAAGTTTTTTCTGTCTCTTTTATATCAATATTAGGATTCGTTTATGAGTAACACCGAGCAAATCACCTCCTCTGACAACACCCATTATTTGCACCATACTTTTTTTGAGCCAAGCGATAATACCACGCCGATTACTGCTACCCTATTGATTGTGCATGGGATGGCCGAGCACAGCGGTCGTTATGCAGAGCTTGCGCAGTTTTTAGCAGATAACGGTATTGCGGTCGCCACTTACGATCAGCTAGGTCATGGACAGACGGTCAAATCAGCCAATGATTTGGGTTTTTTTGCTGAAGAACATCCGGTGCAATCGTTATTAAAAGACGTTATTATCATGGCGGACAGTCTAAAGGTGCGACATCCTAATGTGCCGCATTTCGTTATGGGTCATTCGATGGGCTCGTTTATCGTGCGCAATGTCCTCAAACATCACGCGCAGAACTTTACTGGGGCCATCTTAATGGGTACCGCTGATGCCAATCCATTAACCAAAGTGCTATTACCTATTAATAAAGTACTGGCAAAAGTGGCGCCTAAAAAGCCAAACCCAGTCTTTGCCAATGTGATGAATAAGGTACTCAATAGCAAGCTTGATAACCGTATTTCTTCTTCAGAATTTGCTTGGCTTAATGAAGACCCTCAAGCTATCGAAGCTTATGAAGCTGATCTATTGACGGGCTTTGATTTTACCAACAATGGGTTTTTAACCTTGTTTAGCTTAATGGAAGCGGGTCTCAATAAAAACTGGGCAACGACCATTGCCAAAGATTTTCCGATGTTACTGGTCAGTGGCGAGAACGATCCGATCGGCGATATGGGCAAAGGTATTCGCAAAATTGCCAGCCGTTTAGAAAAACAGAACTTTAGCAATATCACGCTACAGCTCTACCCGCACATGCGCCATGAGCCGATTCATGAACAAAATAAACAGCAAGTTTATCAAGATATTGTAGACTGGATAAATAGCAATACTGCTGCCTAGTAACAAAATGCTTGATTAATTTAAACGACCACTTTTATTATCTTTTTTACCCTTCACCAACTTTAGGAATATTTATGACATTGCAACAAACCATCGAGCAAACCTTTGAAAATCGTAACGATTATAGCCCAGCAACCATGCCACAAGACATACGCGACGCTATCAACGAAGTGCTTGAACAATTAGACAACGGTAGCTTGCGTGTTGCTGAGAAAAAAGATGGCGAATGGGTGGTCAATCAATGGGCTAAAAAAGCGGTATTATTATCATTTCGTTTAAACGATAACTATGTCCAGGCGGCGGGCGAACACGTGCAGTTTTATGACAAAGTGCCGACGAAGTTTGCTGACTGGACTCAAGAGCAGTTTAAAGCAGCTGGCGTACGCGTGGTACCGCCAGCGGTTGCTCGTAAAGGCTCATACATCGCAGCAGGTGCCGTCTTAATGCCATCGTATGTCAACATTGGCGCTTATGTCGACCAAGGCGCGATGGTAGATACGTGGGCTACGGTTGGTTCGTGCGCCCAAATCGGTAAAAATGTGCATCTATCAGGCGGCGTTGGCATCGGCGGTGTCTTAGAGCCGCTGCAAGCCAATCCAACGATTATCGAAGACAATTGCTTTATCGGCGCGCGCTCTGAAATCGTTGAAGGCGTGATAGTAGAAGAAGGCTCGGTAATTTCTATGGGCGTGTTTATCGGGCAATCAACGCGCATTTATGACCGCGAAACGGGCGAGATTCATCGCGGCCGTGTACCAGCAGGCTCGGTCGTTGTACCCGGTAGCTTGCCATCAGAAGACGGCACTCACAGCTTATATGCTGCCATTATCGTGAAAAAAGTCGATGCGCAAACCCGTGCCAAAACCTCGGTCAATGAGTTATTACGTTTGGCCTAGTGATGTAATTTTCCTAGAGCTTCCATAGATATCAGGCAATCAAAAAGATGTTGAAACCCAATTTCAGCATCTTTTTTAATGTTCAATATCAGTTTAAGTTTAACTTAATACAAGACATTACGTTATAATCCTTGCCTCGTTTGGGCGCTAGAAATATTAGCGCTAAACAAACTACTAAACCCTTTTTTATTTGGTCAATGCGCGCCGCATTATCAATCTTTATCTGTATTTGACATATTATGAGTGAGTTATCTTTACGCACCTCGGCAATTCCTGTCACTGATCCCGAAGCAGGGCTACGTTTGACCGAGATTTTTTATTCGCTGCAAGGTGAAGCGCTGACCTCAGGCTTGCCGACGATATTTGTGCGCCTGACTGGCTGCCCGTTGCGCTGCGTGTATTGTGATACCGAGTACGCTTTTAGTGGCGGTGAGCGGCAATCGCTAGAAGCCATTGTCGCGACCATCAAAAGCTATCCTTGTCAGCGTATTTGCTTGACTGGCGGCGAGCCGTTAGCGCAGCCAAACGCCGTTGAATTGATGCAACGTTTGTTAAATGACGGTTATGAGATTTCACTTGAAACCGCAGGGGCGCTGACGGTAAAAAATGTACCGCCTGCGGTCAGCAAAGTAATGGATCTGAAAACGCCAAGCTCAGGTGAAGTCGATAAGAATCTTTGGTCAAACCTCGACTATCTCACCCAGCACGACCAAATCAAATTTGTCATTATGAATCGCGCCGATTATGAGTGGGCAAAGGCAACACTGTTTGAGCATCAACTTGATAAATTGGTCGGTACGGTTTGGTTTTCACCGATGTTTACTGTCGCAGAAGAAGTCGCTGCTAGTGAAGCATTGAGCAGCCCCGATGTGCCAGTATTGGCACGCGAGCTGGCTGAATGGATGCTGGCAGACGCCCTTCCCGTCCGCTTCCAATTACAACTGCATAAGATTATTTGGGCCGATGCTAAAGGTAAATAATTGAATGAGCTTCGCGCAAATTGGACAAATCAATAGTTCAAATAAGCAAACAACAAAAATTCCAAACTAAACATCCTCTAAATATAGCCAAGGAATTTTAGAATCGCTACAAGGCGACCGACCGCAGATAGTACATTGAGTACATCTAGGGCGGGTAACACCGTAGCGGTTTAAAAGTGCTCTGACTATAGCTAACCAGCCGACTGCAAGGACGCATACATGGTCAAACTGATTTTACTGGGCTTATTGGCGGGGGCGTTCTTTAGCTCGACATTTATTTTAAATGAGCTGATGAGTAATGCTGGCGGCCATTGGTTTTGGTCAGCGAGCCTACGCTATGTCTTTATGTGGCTGATTATCAGCGCCGTTATTATCCTGCAACATGGCTTTGGACGTATTCAAGCGCTTGCGAGCATTTTTCGTCAGCACTGGCGCTTTTGGTGTCTTACCGGCAGTATTGGCTTTGGGGTATTTTATACCGGTATTTGCTATGCAGGCGACCACGTGGCAGGCTGGGTCGTTGCTGCTACCTTTATGTTTACCGTCGTAACCAGTTTGCTCGTACTATTGGCATTCGGACAAAGGTTTGATAAGAAATTTATTATTTATGCCTTTTTGGTGTTTATCGGGGTAGTATTGGTCAACGTCAGCGAAGGCTTGCGCGCCTCTGCCCTTGCCGACATTGATAGCGCGCCGATGGCAGAAATGCTACTTTACGGTGCCCTACCTGCGCTAATTGCGGCTTTTAGTTACCCAATCGGCAATCAACTGGTCTGGCAAGTTTCCCATAACTCACGCAAACACTATCCTCATAAAGATAAGGCTAAAAAGCAACAAGTAACAGAAGATAAGAAACTCAACAGTGAACAAAGTCATCACGAGCATAGTAACCAAGCACTTGTCTCAGAAGCTTATGACTTATCTGCTGCTGCCTCTAACGCTGCACACAGCAGTATTTCTTTAAATACCAGTAGCACTATTAGTGCTAACCAAACTTCTGCTTTACAAAACCTCATTGCCCGCATTCCTGCTATCGAGACGAGCTTATTACAAAATGCCTTTAACAAGGTTTGGCTGATGACCTTGGGTAGTTTTCCATTTTGGCTAATTTTAGGCGCTTTTATCCAGCCTGAACCACCTGCAACCACCCAATTATTTAATACTTTGCTAGTAGCATTACTGGCTGGAGTAGCGGCGACGAGCATATTTTTTTATGCGCGTGAGCAAGCGGTGACTTCAAGCGAAGTCGCAGGCGTTGACTCGACCCAAGCCAGCGAGGTAATCTTTGCTTTGATTGGCGGTATACTATTGTTGGATAATGCCATACCATCAGTAATGGGATTGGTCGGTATTGGGCTAATTATTCTAGGGCTGATTTTATTTGCAAAAGACGGTTGAGGCTAAAATAAGTCATGATAAATCACTTTATTTTCCCCGATATTCTGCTGTATTTATTAGATATGGTGGGTGTCGTTGCTTGCGCCATCGCGGGCACTTTGCTGGCGCAGCATAAAGGCTTTGATATTGCGGGCTGTATTTTGGTTTCTATGGTCAATGCCATTGGCGGTGGTACATTGCGTGATATGGCGCTCGATCGCCATCCGTTATTTTGGATGACTGACCTCAACTATGTCATCGTCATTACCATCACCTCGCTTATTCTACAAATTTTCTTTCATCTGTATCATAAGATTGATAAAGCGCTCAAATTTTTTGATGCGATTGGACTGGCGGCCTTTAGTGTTATTGGTTTTAAAGTGGCGTTGGCGCAAGATATGTCGCCAGTTATTGCGGTTATGATGGGAGTTTGGACGGCGATTATCGGTGGTTTATTGCGTGATATTATCTGTAATGAGATACCACTGCTGCTACAGCGTGAGATTTACATCACCGCTAGTATTGCAGGATCCTTGAGCTATTTGGCGCTTGATTACTGGGGCGTTGATGCGGTTACCAATGAGTTTATGATGCTATTTATCATCTTTTTCGTACGTATGCTGGCGCTTAAATTCGATTGGCATCTGCCTTCTATTCGTTTGGTCGATTGAATATTTGTTTTACCGCTTAACCTCATGGGCAAAAAATAGCAGTGCTTTGATATTGATGTTTTAATATAAGGGCTTTAATGAGAAAAATGTATGCTCACCATCGCTTTAGATTCTGAATTGATGACTACTTTTGACCCGCGCTCACTCATTTATCTGTTTGATATGATTGGGATTATCGCTTGTAGTATTTCAGGGACGATATTGGCCAAGCATAAGAATTTTGATGTCTTTGGCTGCTTACTGGTATCGATTGTGACTGCCATCGGCGGCGGTACGGTGCGCGATGTGATTTTGGATCGTCATCCGCTGTTCTGGATGGTGGACATGAGTTATTTGACGCTTATTACTGTTTCGTCATTGGTGATGCAAATATTCTTTCACCCCAACTCTAGGCGCGTTGATAAATTCCTCAAGCTCTCCGACACTATTGGGCTATCAGCCTTTACCTTAATCGGTATCAAGGTTGCTGATAGTATGGGCGCCAATGTGCCGGTGGCATTATTACTCGGGGTGATTACGATTATTGTCGGCGGCATCATCCGCGATATGATTTGTAATGAGATTCCGCTGGTGCTACAGCAAGAGATTTATATCAGTGCGTCTTTAACGGGCGGCATTCTTTATTTTGCCCTGCACAATCTTGGCGTAAGCGCTTGGATTGCCGATATCTCAGCAATGGCGACGATTTTTACTTTGCGTATGCTTGCCATTCGTTATGACTGGCAGTTTCCAACCATTGAATGGAAATATTAAAGTATTCAAGCCTAGCAACTACTCGCTTTCCTCTACCGTCTCTTTTACCAGCGCCAAATCTTTGACCATCAACTGTAAGCTTTGTTTGCCGTTCCACTCGTTAATGTCTAGCTGGAATAATACATGCACTTTGTCGGCGCGGTAATCCCAAGCACTACTATCAAAATTAAATTGGATTGCCTCAATTGGATATTGCACCTCAGGATAACGTAGCGACAATTTAAGATGCTTGTCTTTTAATATCTTAAAGCTCAATACCTCAAATACGCCGTCAAATATCGGCGGTGCAAAGCCATGGCCCCATATACTGGCATTGGCTAAATGCTCTGCAAAGCATAAGCTAAAGTCAGCCGCTTGCAAGGGTCCATCGGTAAATTTCTGCTCGGCAAAGACTTCTTCATCCATCTGCGCCATCACTTCATTAAACGCGGTTACGAAGCTATCGAAATTACGACGTTTGATGGTTAAACCTGCTGCCATGGCATGACCACCGAAATGACTGATTAAATCAGGATAACGTTCGGCCACTTGCTCAATCGCATCACGAATATGCACGCCTGCGATAGAGCGCGCCGAGCCTTTGATGGCATCGTCGTCACCCGTGCGTTCTGTATCCGCTGGCGCGAAGACGATACTGGGCAGATAGTGGCTTTCTTTTAAACGACCAGCGACGATGCCGATAACCCCTTGATGCCAATCGTCTTGATATAAAATGATGCTGCGGTTTTGATTATCAATAGCTGACTTTTCAGTTTTAGGCTGGATAAGAGTTTCATCGCTCTCGTCAGCCCTATTATTAACATCAGCAGTATTCACATCAGCATTAGAATCAGTAGCAGCTAACGCTTGCACAATGCTATCTGCTTGCGCGCGCATCTCGCCTTCGACATGACGGCGCGTACGATTAAGCTGCTCAAGCTCTTGAGCCAAACGCTGTGCGGTACTCCAGTCATCGGTCAATAAGCACTCGATACCGATACGCATATTATCCATACGCCCCGCAGCGTTGATACGCGGACCTAAAACAAAACCAAAGTCCTGCGCCTGTAATTGTTTCGGGTCACGACCTGCTTGCTCAAGCAGTGCCAATATCCCAAGCGAGCAGCGCCCTTGGCGAATGGCGTTAAGACCATGATGGACTAAAATACGATTGTTTTTATCGAGTACGCCAACGTCAGCAATCGTCCCAAGCGCGACCAAATCTAAATATTGGCTGACTTGCACGCTAGACTTGCCTGCTTCGCGGCGCAGTTTCGCCAAGCGTCCGAGCACATAAAACGCCACGCCGACGCCAACCAAGGCTTTACTACTAAAGTTACAATCGAGCTGGTTGGGATTGACCACTGCTTCGGCAGGCGGCGTCTCTTTGGTGGTTAGGTGATGGTCAGTGATAATGACAGTGATGCCATCGGCCTGCGCCCGCGCCACGCCGTCATGGCTTGAGATACCATTATCGACCGTCACAATCATGTCTGGCTTATAAGTCTGGATACCTAATTCGACAATCTCTGGCGTCAGACCATAACCATATTTAAAACGGTCAGGGACTAAAAAATCAACCACCGCACCCATCTTTGTCAGCGCACGCATCATCAATGCTGTACTGGTTGCCCCATCGCAGTCAAAGTCACCAACGATTAAAATACGCTGACCTTCATCGATGGCGACATCTAACAAACGCACCGCTTCGGTGACGCCATGCAGCATTTCGGCTGGCAATAAACCAGATAGGCCAGTCTCTAACTCATCAGGCGTAGCGATACCGCGACCGGCATAAAGCCTAGCAAGGGTAAAGGATTGGGCGGCCAGTGGTTGCAACGCGGCGGGCAACTCGTCGATGCGAGTGCAGGTATAACGGGGGGTTAAATTTAGCATGGTGCTATTCTACTGGCTTTGGCAGATAGCCACAATGGGAATTTTTAGCACTATCGTCTAGGTTTGGCGATTGCCCAATTATGCCTTATGGCATAATTTATATGACATATCATGTAGGAAAAATAAAGGTTACTGATGGCGAATTTTTAAACGCTTGCTTGCCAACCTGTCCTTTATTTACAAAAACGGTGCAGAGAGCCTGCAGTTTTCTGCATTTTGCTACAAAGCAATGATTGTATGGCGCTTATAAAGCCATAAAATGGTAAACATTCAAGATAAGTTATGAGAAGATGACTTATTGGAAAATTATAAGATACTCATCATTTTTGCCATGTTTGCTTTTACTATATTAATGACTTTCTGTTTTTTAAACATTTTAAGGACGCGTTATGAAAACCACCCCAACCGCTGAAAAACTGCCTAATACCATTGACCCTAATTTAGACCTAGATAAAGTCAAAAAAGACTGCGAGAAATTGGTCAAAAAACGCGCCAAACTTTCTGCTGGTGTCGCTATTGTACCTATTCCATTTTTTGATGTGGCAGTTGATGCCAGCATGCTGACCGTCCTGCTACCTGAGATCAGTGAGCGTTTTGGACTGATTGAAGGCCGCCAGTCTGCCGTTGATTTAGAATCACGCGCCATCCATTGGCAAGCGCTAAAAGACCGTACGGTTGATTTTGCAGGACTAATGGCGACACGTGGTATCGTGAAAAAGACCGTTCAAGGTTTCGGTGGTCGTATTGCCGCCAAACAAGTGACTAAGTTCATTCCTTTAGGCGGACAAATGGTCGCCGCGACCATGGGCTATATGATTTTCAAAAAAATCGCCACCGACCATATTAATGAATGCTATAACTTGGCAAAAGACATTCAGCAAAAGCAACATGGTAAAAATGTCTAACAGCATGCCATCATTGTTTAAAGTTTAAGAAATTATTATTCGTAAAAAAAACCAGCTAAGATTCTTAGCTGGATTTTTTAATTTAAGGAACAGATTTTTATATTAAACCAACATCGCATTTTATACAAAAGCACTAGCCGCCATTTTTAGCAATCCAATTTTGCATTTGCTCAATTTCAGCCTGCTGCGCGTTGATAACCGCTTGCGCCAGCTGACGCATTTCGGCATCTTTGCCATATTTTAGTTCTACTTCCGCCATATCAACGGCACCCTTATGATGCGGCAACATACCGCGCGCAAAGGCCATATCAGGTTTAGGATCAGCGATACCCGCCATCATCTCATCGTGCATAGCGTCCATCCCATCAGCGTAGGCTTGCTGCATGGCTTTGGTATCAGGCGTGGCTTCAGCTGCGTCAGGATGACTGGCCAGCCAGCTTTGCATCTGCTCGATCTCAGATTGCTGGGCGTCGATGATTTCTTGCGCTAGCTGACGCATCTCTTTATCCGTACCATATTTTAGCTGAATCTCCGCCATTTCAACCGCACCGACATGATGACCGAGCATCCCTTGCGCAAACGCGGCATCGGGATCGTTGTAATTCATCCCAACCATCATCGCATCGTGCATTTTTACCATCGAATCATTGTACGCTTTATGCGTCACCGACATGTGCTCAGTATCGGTGCTCATCGCTGCCATATCATGATTGGCGTGCGGGCTGGTCGCCGTATTGGGAGTCGTATCAGTGACGACTGCTTGCTCTGTAGCAGGCGCAGCGTTTTTATTAGCAGCCTCTTCATTTGCAGGCTGACAGGCGCTGATAAGCAAGGCAGCACTGATACTAGCAGTAAGCACCCTAAGGCGTGAATGGTTAATAATTTTCATGGAATATCCTTTATTTAAATGAAGCATAAAAATGGCGAATTAAGAAAAATTTGCCGAAAAAAAATAGCTAAATGACTGCGTTAAATACAGCCATTTAACTACGAGCATTTATTAAAATATTTAGTGAATTCTTAACTTACCTTAGCGCTTTAAGAACTAAGGTTTTTAACTTCTAGGTTTTTTAAGCGTCTAAGCTAATGTATTTCTTTAATTTATTTAAGCTCTTCGATCAGCTCTTGCATTTCGCCAATTTCGCGCTCTTGCGCCTCGATGATATCATCAGCAAGCTTACGCACTCTCGGGTCGTCGATATCGGCGCGAGTACTGGTCAAGATAGCAATCGAATGATGCGGTATCATCGCCTGCATCCAGTCAACTTGATCAACGGTCGCTTGGGATCTGACGCCCCAAAGACCAACGGCAAACATTACGATGCTCAGCCCATAAATCATAAGATTGACTTTGGTTTTTTTGTACATATGGCTCATAAATGCCAACATGATGACCGACATAGCGGCGCCCATATACAGCGCCATATAAGCTCTGGTTTCGCTAAAATAAACGTGATCCCATTGATAAGTATTAAAATACATCATGATATACATAACAATGGTCGATGTTAAAATCATCAATGAAAATCTGACATACGGGTTCATTTTTTCTTCTTTTGAATGCTGCATAAGGTAGTCTCCCGCTACGTTGTTTATATTTTTTTTATTAATTTATATTGCTTAGGCTATTTAAAGGCTAGCCAATGACTAAAAGGTTTTTTATTGCATTTTATGAGCTTATAACCACTGCTTAGCAGACTCAACATCCGCGTATACTCGGTTTGTACTATCTTTGTTTGCACGCATTGCTTTATAAAGCGCAAACTAACCTTGTTGATTTTTATCCAAAAATGATAGCAGTATCAGCCTGACAATGAGATGACGCTAAGATGACAATGTTGTCATCTTAGCCATCTGGCATAGGCATAGCGCTGGCATTGCTCTATGATTGGAGGTTTGCAGTTTATATATGATGCAATCGCATAAAAATTATAAATAACGGGCACGATTACGCTATGAAAATACTACTGGTCGAAGATGAGCTGTCACTTGGTGATTATATTAAAAAAGGTTTGAGTGAGGCAGGCTTTATTGTTGAGCACCAAACCACAGGACTTGGTGGCTATCATGCTTTGATGACTGAGGATTTTAATGTGGTCATCATGGATGTGATGTTGCCTGATGTGAGTGGTTTTGAGTTGGTACGCAATTATCGGGCGGCGGGCAAACTGACGCCAGTGCTGTTTTTGACCGCGAAAGATGATTTAAGCGACCGCGTAAAAGGCATAGAAATCGGCGGCGATGATTATCTGACCAAGCCCTTTGCCTTTGCTGAATTATTGGTCAGAATCAAAAATCTACTACGCCGCGTCAATCAAACCGATTATGCTAATACAGTGCTACAAATTGCCGATTTAAAAATGGATATTGCCAAGCGCACTGTCACACGCGGCGAGCAGATTATTAAGCTAACTGCTAAAGAATTTGCGCTACTACAATTTTTTCTTGAGCGCCAAGGTGAGGTGCTACCGCGCTCTGTGATTGCCTCGCAAGTCTGGGATATCAATTTTGATAGCGACACCAATGTGATTGATGTGGCGATACGGCGTTTGCGGATTAAAATCGATGACGATTTCGATACTAAACTGATTCATACGGTGCGCGGCATGGGTTATCGGCTAGATATAGATGATGATGCCAATGACAGCGCTGTTATCGCTGCAGTCACTGAATAATATGACGCCGATTGCGACGGATGGTCGCCTATCTTTATTGTGGCGTACTATCCTGCTGTTAAGCTTGTGCGTCATCGTCACTCAGATATTTCTGTATGTCTGGATACAGCGCTCGGTTAATGAGCATTTTGAGCAAATGGATGCGGAGATTTTGACCCATGCGGCGTTTAATTTACGCCAGTATATGGACAGCAATAGCATAGTTGACACGAGTAACACTAAGAAAAAGCCACTTTCTCAGCAGGCGCTCGCTTTACAGAACGCTAGTATCGACTATGAAGTCAAAACCGTGATTACCGATAATAACGGGCAAGTGCTTATCAGTGTGCCAACTGGTTTTATCAATCAATCGAGTCATAGTGGCGCGGTCAAAATGTTGTGGCAAAAACATCACGAACAGCCGTTCGATCTAAAAATTAACGACCGCCATTATCGCGCTATTGTCATTCAGCATGCCAGCCGCTTAGCCCTTATTGCCCTACCCATCGATGTTCATCATCAGTATTTGGCGCAATTTAACCGTCAGCTGATTGTTATTTTAATCGCCATTACCTTTCTTTTAGTCTCTATCGCCGCTTTTAGTGTGCATTTAGGCTTTGCGCCGCTTGCGACCATTCGGCAAAAAATGAGCCGTATCAATGCCGACCAGCTCGATGATAGAATCGTGATAGCGGATATGCCCAGTGAATTGCGAGCGCTTGCTGAATCCTATAATGCAATGATGGTTAAGCTCGCGCATAACTTTGAAACGCTGTCACGTTTTTCAGACGATATCGCCCATGAGCTGCGCACGCCGCTTGCTACCCTCAGCACCCAAACCCAAGTCATGCTCAGCAAACCGCGAGCCAGCAATGAGTATATCGAGCAGCTACATCATCAGCATGACACCTTAGCGCAATTATCGAGCCTTATTAACAACATGCTGCTACTGGCAAAAACGCAAAAAGGCTTGATTCATTCGCAGTTTAACCGCGTGGATAGCGATTTACTGCTGACTAAGATGATGGAGTATTACGAATGGATAGCCGAAGATCGCGCTATCACCTTTAAAAAAACAGGTGGCTTTAAAATCGTCCTTGGTGATGAAAGCTTATTGCAAAGGCTGTTTGCTAACTTAATTGCCAATGCCGTTTATTATGCCGCCAGTGATAGTATTATTCATATTAATGGCAAAATTGTTACGGATAAGGTTGCAGATAATAGGCAAGTCTTATCTTCATCAGGCATGCTAGCCTCATACCTGCAAATCTCCTTTACTAACCGTCTAACCGCCCCGATGACGCAAGCAGAGGTGGATAAATTATCAGAGCGCTTTTATCGCCATCATAAAACCTTATCAATGCATGCAGGGTCGGGCTTAGGTTTGTCAATTGTGCATGCGATTGTCAATGCTCATAACGGTAAAATAGCCATCACGGTAAAAGACGGCTATTACTTTGAGGTCAGCATCAAACTCCTTCTTGCTTAGCCACAAAAAAGCCCTGCCATTGCAGTAATGCCAGTCAGTTAAGGCAAAAACTCAATAAAAGTAATAAAATAGCCCATCTAATAAGTAGATGGGCTATTTTACTATGAGACTACAAAACGCTATTAATGAGACGCATAAAAGGATTCCAGACACCCTAGAACAATTTAGTGAATTAATAGACCCTGAGTGGATACAGCAAGCTTTAGAATATACCGGCAAAGCGAGCATTAGAAGGCGTAAGCTACCTGCTGAACATGTCGTTTGGCTAGTCATAGGTACCGCCTTATATAGAAACCGTTCCATCTGGTATATCACAGAGCAAATGCGTCTTAATCTAGACTCACAGGCCTGTGTACCCAGTGCAGTCGTACAAGCAAGACAACGCCTCGGGCATGAACCTCTAAAGCAGCTATTTCATCAACTAAGTGCTCACTACCAAACAGAATCACGAGCCCAGCAGCAAGACTTTATGGGACTTAGCGTCCAAGCTGTAGACGGTGTCGTATACTCACTACCCTATACTGATGAGAACCTTCAGCACTTTAGTTCAAGCAAAGGCAGAACCAAAGAGGCGCCCTATCCACAAATGCGTTCGGTATGCCTGATCAATACTGACACGCATGAGATCATTGACACAACCCTTGGAGATATGGGTCAAGGAGAGATCACCTTAGCCCGTCAGCTAAACGTTCAAGACAATAGCATTACGCTATTTGATAGAGCCTATTTCTCAGCAGACCTACTGATTAGTTGGCAACAAACCCATCCAAACAGTCATTGGCTTATGCGGGCTAAAGATAATCTGCGTTACACTGTGATTGAAACCTTTAGTGAAGGGGACTACTTGATACAAATGCCGGTTTCTCCCCAAGCTCAAAAGAAAAACCCAAACCTACCCGATACTTGGCAAGCTCGATTAATTGAGTGTCGTTATGAGGGTAAGACAAGACGATACATAACCTCTTTAATAGATGATAAACGCTTTACTAAGGATAAAGTGGCACAGCTGTATTTGCAGCGCTGGGAGATTGAGATGGCTTTTAGGGAAATTAAGTCTGATCTACAGGAGGGGCTGGTGTTAAGAAGTAAGCTGCCACAGCTTGTGTTACAAGAGTTCTGGGGGCTTATGATTGCTTATAATCTGATAAGACGTTTGATGCGCTATATGGCTCTTAGGGCTAAGGTTAGCCCTCTACGAATTAGCTTCCATATGGCGTCTATTACGATTGTTGATTTGTTACGGTTTGCGCCTTTACAGGCTGCGGGCCTCTTCCCTAAGTTGTTAGATGCACTTTTAGAGGAAGGGAAATTGTTTGTTATTCCTGAACGTAGAAAGCGATCTTGCCCGAGGGTAGTTAAGGGTAAACCACAAAAATATCCCAAAAAAAATACCAGTCAGCGTTAACTGACTGGCATTACTGCCATTGCAGAGCTTTTTGCGCTTTTACTTTTTTACGGTTGTTAGCTTTTAACGTACGGTATTGGTTGGTAAGTTATCCGCATTGACAGGGCTATCAGGTTGATAGCTTGCATGTGAGGGCTTGGCAAAAGCAAACTTGACGACCTGCAGTGCCACACAAACCGCACCAGTAATAAAGATCACGTCAGCAAAGGTACGAATCCAGCGCAGTGTGACTAAGAAATCTTGTTGTAAGAAGCCTTCACTACGCGCATACCATAAGCCTTCGGTCATTGACGCGTGCGCTTGGAAAATACCAATCGGTAATAAGCTAGTGACAATCATCAATACCAAGCCTGCATTTAGCGCCCAAAAACCAGTTTTGATAAGATTTTCACTAAACACATAATCAGGACGGATATAGCGCATGACCAGTAATACAAAGCCGATTGCTAAGAAGCCATAGACCCCAAACAGTGCAGCATGTGAGTGAGTGGCGGTAGTATTTAACCCTTGTAAATAGAACAATGAGACTGGTGGGTTAATCATAAAGCCGAACACCCCTGCACCTAACATATTCCAGAACGCGACCGCAACGAAACACATGATAGGCCATTTAAGCTTATTCATCCATGGCGCTTGACGCTGCATAGACCAATGCTCATAACCTTCGTAGCCTAATACCACCAAAGGTACCACTTCTAAAGCACTAAATGACGCGCCGATTGCCATGACTGGCGTGGTTGTACCTGAGAAGTATAAATGGTGGAATGTACCGGGCACACCGCCGAGCATAAATAGGGCTGCTGAAGCGATGGCAGAACCGGTGGCGATTTTTTTGTTGACTAAGCCTAAGTTGTAGAAAATGAATGCGAGTGAGACGGTGGCGAATACTTCAAAGAAGCCTTCTACCCATAAATGTACCACCCACCAGCGCCAGTATTCCATGATGGTTAAGTGGGTACGCTCGCCGTAGAACAAGCCTGCACCGTAGAATAAACCGACGCAAACGACCGATGCAAAGAAGATCGCTAATAAATTTTTATCACCGCCCTCTTTTCTTCTAAGCGCCGGTAAACAGCCACGGGTCATTAATACCAACCAGAATAAGATACCAACCCATTTTAAAATCTGCCAGAAGCGACCAAGGTCAATGAATTCGTAGCCTTGATGACCAAACCAGAAGTTGTATTTTGCAGGCATAATACCGGCAATCGCAAAGTACTGACTAACAAATGAGCCTACAACCACGAGTATTAATGCCACCCAAAGGATGTCTACGCCCAATTTTTGGTATTTAGGATCTTTACCGCCATTGATAAGTGGCGTTAAGTACAAGCCTGCCATCAAGAAAGCAGTAGCAATCCAAAATAGTGCTGCCTGAATATGCCACGTACGTACTAAGGAGTACGGGAAGTAATCGGATACAGCGATACCATAAAACTCTTGCCCTTCAACGGTATAGTGCGCGACGAAACCGCCGATAAATACTTGGAATACCAATAGAGCAACGACTAGTACACCGTATTTTGCCAAGGCTTTTTGTGACGGTGTTAACGCCACTTTGGTTAATGGGTCAGCACTTGCCGTTGCTTCTTTGACGTCTTCTTCTTTACGTAAGAACGACCAGCCCCAGATAAGAAAACCAACCCCAGCGATTAAGAACACCACACTGGCGATAGACCACATGATATTTTCAGAGGTTGGGACGTTATCAATTAAAGGCTCATGCGGCCAGTTATTGGTATATGTGGCATCAGTACCCGGACGGTTGGTAGACGCAACCCAAGTGGTCCAAAAGAAAAAGTTGGTCAGTTTTTGTCTGTCTTCAATATCTGCCAAAGTATTGTTTTTCATAGCAAAATTTTCACGCGACTTTTGCAATGAAGGCTCATTACCGTACAGACCGATATAGTAAGGCGCGACTTCATTAATAGCGGCAATTCGTGTATCTGACAATACCACTTGATTGTTAGCATTGGTATTGCTGCCACGATATTCTTTTTTCAATTGCGCGCTAAGTACCGCTTTTTGATCATCCGTTGCCACGGCAAAATCATGCCCATATAACTCTTGCGCCCGGATATCTAACCACGCCACAAGCTCTCTGTGTAACCAATCTGCGGTCCAGTCAGGCGCTTGATAGGCCCCATGTCCAAGTATCGAGCCAAGCTGCTGACCACCCGTGCGCTGCCAAGCAGATTGACCATCTAAAATATCTTCTTCTGTGATTAATGCCTTTCCGCTGCTATCAATATACTGATCAGGGATAGGAGGTGCGGTACGATAGACTTCCACGCCGCCCCAACCTAAAAAGGTAAAGGTAATGACGAGGACGGCGATTAAGCCCCACCAATACTTTTTATATTCGCCCATATCTTGCTCCTACTGGCTAGATAGATAAACTGAACGCTTAACATTCATTTTAAATGAATTTTTGTAAGCGCAATTATAATTCCATAAATGATTAATACCGCTGCCTGTTACGATAAACCTATCAATCATCTTATAAACGTTAAGCCTGCTACCTGAGTGATGCTTTAGTCTTGGGATTAAGAATAAAGCACAATCAAAGCTGGGATTGAAGGCTTAAATCTTTGATGATATGACGATTAATGGATAGATTTTATCGCTTCATGCGCTAAACCTATTTGATGTATATTTACATCTAGCATCAAATTGGAAACATTTTAACATTCATTTAATATGAATGTTAAGAGTTATTTTTGCTTATTCTTATGTTTCTTATAAACTGCGCGGTTCACTTTTATCAAATCACGAGTGAAGTCCTTCATTTATAACCAAATTTAGAGAGAAAAACTCGAATAGCAAATAACTTATACCTAATGCAAAAACATAAAAAAACCAGATAAATGAAGTTATCTGGTCTTTTATTAGGAACACTTATTAATTACTCAGACGATTTGATAGTAGCTGATGACTGCGCTATGCAAAAACATAAAAAAACCAGATAAATGAAGTTATCTGGTCTTTTATTAGGAACACTTATTAATTACTCAGACGATTTGATAGTAGCTGATGACTGCGCTCAATCACCGGCGCATCGGCCATATTACCGTCTATCTTAAAGACGGCTTGCCCACTGCGTTCGTATTCTGCGACTACTCGCTGCGCAAATTCAATCTCGCTCTCAGTTGGTTGCAGGGCCTCTTTAACGACATCAACTTGCTTAGGATGGATACAAAGCATGCCCGACATACCCATCTGTGACCATAGCTGCACACGCTTGTGCAGACCTTTATTGTCATTAAAGTCCGCATACACGCTATCAATCGGTGCGAGCAGTTGATGGACTTTTGAGGTTAAGATAAGCTGATAACGAATTTGATTGGCGATGATATCCGCTGATGCTGTGCCCACCTGTACCTGTAAATCATTGCATAAGTCTAAAAAGCCGTAGCTAAATGCCACCATTCCGCGCGCTTCTGCCATCTCATTGGCACGATATAAACCAATAGCATTTTCTATTACGGCAATCACCGGCAGACCCGTTTGTTGGTAGATTTTGTCAATATCTGTTGCCTGCACCGCTTTTGCTAATAGCACGCCTGCTAGCTTTGGCAGCTGCTGACATAGCGCCAAGTCTTTGGCAAATTCAGCACTACTTGCTTGATTGATACGTAGCCAAATCGGGCGATAGCTTTTTGCCTCATGCTGAGCAATATAGTAGTCTTTCAACGCCGCACGAGCTTGGGCTTTGTCTGCTTGCGCAACCGCATCTTCTAAATCAACAATCACTGCATCTGCCCCGCTAGCAAAGGCTTTTTCTACCCGATCTATGCGCGTTGCTGGCACAAACAACCACGTCTTGGTATGAGACATTGATTTGATAACAGCTCGGTAATCTTTTGGCCCAGTACAGATATCGCTGCTCGTATTTTTATGGGCAGACGGATTGCTAGAAGGTGACATACTTGATTCCTAGAGGTAGATATTCATCATATAAATACTTAACGTTATTGTGCCACGACAAAAGCGCTTGTAATAGCCCAATAACGCTAGTTGGCTATAACGCTGGATATTAAGATTCCTCTGGTTTATCAAATAACTTTTCGATAGGTTTACTATGAATTTTCGAGCTGTTAAACATCGATTTATTGCCAGTATCGCCTTCTGTCCAAAAGTTGATATTAAACTGAGCATCATCGCTTAACTCTACGCGGTGCCAATATTGCGGTGGACTGACTGCAAACTGTCCGGCTTTGATAACGACTGTTTTTTCTGGTTCAGTGGCCGCTTCGTCAGCGAAACCATAAAAAGTCACCGTACCTTGCATGACGCAGATTTGGCCGTAAACGCCCTCAGCCGTATTGTGATGGGTCAATAAAGCATTGGGTACTTTATCTTTGGTGAAGAAGTGTGTCGAACGTTTGATTTTCCAATGGCTTGGAATGACGGGATTAGGATTGGTTTGGGTATCAGAACTCATGATAACTCCTTAGCTGGTTTGCTGAGTATAGATTTTTATCTCAATCTGCCTTAAAACCAATATGCAGTTAAGTTTGCAATTGAGAATAATTATCATTAATATAAAATAGCACCTTTTAAAAGCTTTTACTAGCTTTGTATGTTTTGACTATTAATAAAAATGTAACACCTTAAATGCCATCGCCGCCCCATTAACGGTCGTCCTGTCCATAAGTAGTATACAAACTACGCCCTATACTGCTTTCGCTCAATGGTGATGCGGCCCCATTATTGCTATTTTGTATCCATTACCAGCATCAGAATTTATAGTGGGGACATTATTATGCATGCCAAAGAATTACTTGAGCTTGAGCGCCGTGATATCAGGGCGCTGCACTATACGTGGATTGCTTTTTTCCTCACCTTTTATGTCTGGTTTAATATGGCGCCGCTGGCAACGTCGATGCTACAGACAGAAAGCTATTTAACCCCTGACCATATCAAATTATTTTTAATCGCCAACGTCGCGCTAACGATTCCTGGGCGGGTTATCGTCGGCATGGCTTTGGACCGTTTTGGTCCGCGGCGCGTGTTTTCTATCCTGATGGTCGTGATGGCGATACCGACGTGGTTTTTTGCGTTTGGTAACTCGGCAACCCAGCTATTCGTCTCGCGCTTATTTATGTCGATCGTCGGAGCCGGTTTCGTCGTCGGTATTCATATGACCACCTTATGGTTTAAGCCAAAAGACATCGGTTTTGCCGAAGGTTTTTATGCCGGTTGGGGCAATTTTGGTTCAGCGGCGGCGGCGATTACCATTCCAACCGTTGCTTTGCAGTTCTTTGGCGGTGACGATGGCTGGCGCTGGGCAATTGCGCTATCAGGCTTATTGATGGCCTTATACGGTGTGGCCTATTGGTTTTTAATCACCGATGGACCAGAAGTTGGTACGCATAAAAAATCTCGCAAAGCGGGCGCGTTAGAAGTATCGACGTGGAAGGATTTGTGGTTATATTGCTTATTTATCATTCCTTTATATGGCGTCTTATCCCTACTGGTGTATCGTACGCAAGCGATGGGTTTTTTAAGTGCCACTGGCGGTATTATTTGTTATAGCGTCATTATAGTGATGGTCATCTACCAAATTTATAAAGCCATTAGCGTCAATGTACCTGTGATTAAAGCGGGTATTCCAGAAGATGATAAATATCCCTTTAAATCGGTAGCGGCGCTAAACGTCAGCTATTTTGCTAACTTTGGCGCAGAGCTGGCAGTGGTTTCTATGCTGCCAATGTTCTTTGCCGCAACTTGGAAACTTGATCCAACGGCGGCTGGTTTGATTGCTTCTACCTTTGCCTTTGTTAACTTATGGGCGCGGCCACTCGGCGGCTATATCTCTGACAAAATCGGTAATCGCCGTTTAGTGATGTTGGTTTATATGTTTGGTATCGGCATTGGTTTTGTGCTGATGGGCGTGCTTAATGCCGAGTGGCCGTTATTTATAGCCGTGGTATTTACCATTTTGTGCTCGGTATTTGTACAAGGAGCCGAAGGCGCGACCTTTGGTATCATTCCCTCGATTAAACGCCGTTTGACTGGTCAGATATCCGGCATGGCAGGCGCTTATGGGAACGTGGGCGCGGTATTCTACTTATTCATTTATACCTTTGTAGAGCCCAATCAGTTCTTTTATATCATTGCAGTTGGCGCGTTTGTCGCGTGGATTGTGTGTTATTTCTGGTTGGCAGAGCCCGAAGATGCCTTTGGTGATGAATATAAAATGTCTTCTGTCGATCGTCAGATTGCTGCAGAACAAGGCTAATTATTCATAATAGCTTTTTACCGAAAACAAAAACCCACTTAGCAAACGTTAAGTGGGTTTTTTAATGGGGGGCGATATTTATTTCAATATAAGATGAAACGATTTAACCTAACATGATTTAAGCTAGCACCACAGGCACATGACTATAACCGCCCAATGGTGGCTGCTCACGCTCCAAAGAAAAACCTGCCGCTAAGGTGATATCTGTGAAATGGGCTAATAGTGCTTGAGTAGCAATTCTAAGCTGCCAAGTAGCAAGCAGGCGCCCTGGGCAGACGTGCTTGCCAATACCATAAACCACGTTAGCAGCGGCATGCTTTTGAGGGTTGAAATCATTGTCACCGAACACCGCTTCGTCGCGATTGGCTGACGTCCAGTTTAACTGTACGCGCGCGCCTTTGGGTAGCTTATGCGCGCCAATGGAAACGGGACACGTAGTGATACGGCGGTTTGAGACGAAAGGGTCGTCAATTCGCAATACCTCGTCGATGATAGTCTCAAGTTCGCTATCAGCAGCCTGCGACCAGAAGTTTACTTGCTCAGGATGCTTGACAATATGAGCGATGATAACGCCGACACACAAAGCGATAGACCCCAAATCGCCGCCGGTCCAATTACGCAAAATAGAAACCAGTTCGGCTTCGCTCAGCTCCCGCCCATCAATGCGCTCACGGCACAATTGAGCGGTGAGGCTATTCATATCAAGACTGTTTTTAGCGATATTATTTTTAGCGATATTGTTTCCAGCAGTGTTGGTTTCAGCAGTGCTCGCTTTAAACATGCCAGCCACTTCGTCAGTATTGCGGTACGGATTTATCACCGAGCGGATAATATCATCGAAGTCTTGTGCGACTTTTGCCATTTTGACGCTTTCTTTTGAGCGAGTAGCGCTGTGATTATTGCGCATCCACTGTAAAAGCCTTGGTTCTAATTCAGTAGGCCAGCCAAGCCACGCGCACTGCGCGCGTACCGCAAATACCGCGCCGATATCATCGACTGCATTGAGCATTTTACCTTTTGGTAGCTCACTCATTAATTCTGTTGCGACCTTGTCAAAAACAGAGACATAAGGCAGTAGCGCTTCTTTACTAAGGTAGCCATCAATCAGCGCCCTAAAACGCTTATGCTCTGCGCCGTCCATGCCATTAGGCATTTGTAAAAAACGCGATACCTGACTAGAAAAACGCTTATCATCTAAAGCCGCCGCCACCACATCAGCATGGCGTAGTAACACCCACTCCCCTACGTCATTTTTTATGACATCATGCGCTTGACGTAAGTTATCGGTCAGGGCGCGCAAATCACTGTCTTTACAAATAGTGACCTCAGCAGTCGCATGAACGGTTTTTTGATCAAATAAGTTAGATGTCATCATAAATCCTTACAGCAGGTATTCGGTTTTGTAGCGCCTCTCAATTCTCTACATGTTGAGTTTATACTGCTAGGCAGCTTTATAAACAATAACCATCATACACGCAAATCCATAAGTTTTTAATGAACAAGGAAGTAATGGATAAGGAAGTCACGCTTAAAGCTTTCTTTATTTAGATAAATGATTGACCGTCCACACCGCCGCTTCTACACGCGTGCGCAGACCCGTTTTATTGAGGATATGTTTGACATGGACTTTTACTGTCGACTCGGCAATATCTAAATTATTGGCAATCATTTTATTACTCAGCCCTTCAGCAATCATCTGAATCACTTGCAGCTCTCGGCTGGTCAAATTACTGGCGATATCTTCGATACTGGGTGTGCGCAAGGTTTGGGCAAGTATCGAGGCAAGGTTTGGACTGATGACCAGCTCGCCGCGCAGGATTTTTCTGATATCAATGATAATCAGCTCAGGTTCCATATCCTTTAATAAGTAACCATCGACGCCCAATTTTAATGCCTCTTGGACGTCCTCACCACTATCAGAAACCGTAAACAACACGGTCTTGGTATTGATATTTCTGGCTTTGATTTCTCGTAAAGTTTCGATACCGGTCAGTACCGGCATTTTATGATCAAGTATCACCAAATTCACGTCGTTATTTTCTAAAAATGCCAATGCTTCTTGACCGTTACTGGCTTCGCCAACGACTTCGACATCGTCCTCAAGGCTTAGTAATTCAGAGATACCGCGGCGTAACATCGGATGGTCATCGACCAATAATAGACGCGCAGGCGACGTGCTGGTATAAACTTTAGTACTCATAACATACTCACAAATTAGAAAAAATGGTACAAAAACTCTCTTACTCAAAAAAACTGCTTAAAAAAATCAAAAAATGGCAAAGTAAAAACAGCGAAAATAATAAATCTATTATCTAAAAGAGTAATTTTATTCGATTATAAATAAGCGTCTTGGGTATTTTTCTCATCAAAGAAGTTGGGCGCAAATCTGACCGTGACGATGGTACCCTGCGGTTGATTGTCTGTGACAATAAGCTCACCGCCGATGTTATGGGCGCGCTCTTTCATAATGATGAGGCCGTGATGCTGGGTTTGATCGACATTTCCTGACATGCCAACGCCATCATCGATGATACTCATAACGATATATTTATCACCCTCCTCATACGCCAATTGAATCTCTACGTTTTTTGCTTTGGCATGACGGCTGATGTTTGATAGCGCTTCTCTGGCGATCTGTATCAAATCTATCTGTTCAGTGGCGCTTAAATTGAGCGTCATAATCCGATTGTGCACGGTCATATTAAAATTGCCCTTGGAGGCAAACTCACTGGCAGCATCACGTAGTGCTTCATCAAAATTATCATTATCAATGGTCAAGCGGAACGTCACCAACAAGTCTCTTAGCTGCTGATAAGCGGAACCCAAACCTATTTTTATCTGCTCAATGTTTTGATAGACAGGCGCTTGTACTGGCTCGCTGGCCGCATTTTTTAGATGTCGCTCAAGGACGCTGACTTGGATTTTTAAATAAGACAACGACTGCGCCAAGGAGTCATGCAACTCTCTGGCAATGGTTGAGCGCTCTTCAAACAAAATCAGCTGATGCTCTTGTTGTCTTTGTTTGCGCAGTGATAAGGCGGTACTGATTAAATTGGTCAGCGCCACGATGAGCTCGTCATTTTGTGCATCCAACTCGGCACTGACAAACGGGAAAGTGCTGCCCGCTTCGGTCATTTGAATACGCTGTTCTGCCGTTATATTGCTATGACTATCAGCATTATCGTCGCTATCCGTGACAAAAGAGCGATTCATCACCAGCGTCGACTTTGGTCGTACGCGCAATTCCCCAAAAGTTTCTTGTTGATGGACGATAGGATAAGACTTGGTATGCTCGCCATTTTTAATGCCACAGCTTTCACAGCTCAGCTTTTTGCACAGCTCTTTCATTTTTTCGCCGTGCAGCACGATAGCATTTTTATTGGTGATATATTTATTTTGAATACATAAGGTAAATTCTAAATGCGGCAGCGCTTTGCTAAAGTCTGCAATCAAGTCATCGAGCTGATATAAGCTCACTTGGCTGGTGGTCAGCGATTTTGAAAAGTCATAAAACAGCGATAGCACTTGATTGGCTTTGACCAAATGCTGGGTTTTTATTTGTACTTCACTCTCAAGCGAGCGCTGATAGGTTTCAATCGTGCCCGCCATGTCATTAAAAGAGCTGCCCAATAGTTCAAATTCTCGGTAGCCCTTGATGGACACACGCGTCTGAGTCTGTCCTCGTTTAAATTGGTTATTGGCTTTAATCAATTGCTGAATGGGCAGCAGTACCGATTTTTGCAAACGGCGCATGCCGATTAATACGATAATAGCGATAAGCAGCAATGAGAGTATTTGCAGGTTTTGTTGCCATGTCTGGCGCTGCTCGTTTCGGTATTGCAGCTCACCGACGAAGTCATTGACATCTTCGATATAACGCGATGAGACGCTATAAAACCCTTGCTTATCTTGCGCCAATAACGCTGGCTTTAAATCTTGATACCACTGCTCTTTTATCTCTTTAAGCTGCTTATTAATGCGCACATGTCGATTGGCGCTCGTCAGCTGATAGACCTGTAATTCTTCGAGACGATTTTCCATATCGCGGCTGAGAATATCTATCTTTTCAGCGGTCGTTTTATTGGCAAAGTCTAATTTATCCTGTTTGGCGCTCTGCTCATTGGTTTGAGCGCCTACGCTGTTTTGTCCGACATGTAAACTTGGACTAAAAGGATGGTCATCTGAAAAATCCGTGGCTATCTGAAAATTGAGTCGGTAAGTTGCCATACGTACCGAACCTGCCACATTAATGGCCTCAGCATCCGACCTTGCCACCCATGCCAGCGCGCCACTTCCTAGCGTAGACATCACCGCTAAGGTGGCTATGATCAAAATAGCGCCCCAAGCATGCAGCGATAAAGACTGTCTGTGTTGTTTAGACCTCATGAATGGCATTCACCTAGCAAATTAGCGAAAACAGGGAGTAAATAACACTATTAAAATTGTTCATTTTAAAACCGTTCATTTTAAAACCATCCGTATTTAAAATAACAAATGCGCTTATTAGTCGTTAAAAAACCAAACTTTTGGTAATAATTCTATTACTACTATACCCCTTTTAGCCATCAGTATACCACTATGTATGAATACTCATTATCCGGATAACAAAGTACCGTGAGTTATCATTTTTTATAAATACTTATTTTTTATAAAGACAATAAGTGAGGAAGAGTATGGGCAATAAATACAACTTCAAAGGTGGTACGCTCATTACTGACTGGCGACCTGAAGTAGAAGAGTTTTGGCAAGGCGGCGGCAAAAAAGTCGCCACGCGAAATTTATGGATATCTATTCCATCTTTGCTATTGGCGTTTGCAGTATGGATGGTATGGAGTGCGGTCATCGTGCGCTTGCCAGAGATTGGCTTTGATTTTGATGGCGGACAGCTATTTTGGCTGGCTGCATTACCGGGGCTGTCAGGGGCGACGCTGCGGATTTTTTATTCTTTTATGGTACCTATTTTTGGTGGACGTCGTTGGACAGCGATATCCACCTTATCTTTATTAATACCCGCGTTATGGATGGGTTTTGCGGTACAAAACCCTGATACACCATTTATTATATTTGCCATTATCGCCCTACTGTGCGGCTTTGGCGGTGGTAACTTTGCGTCGTCTATGTCCAATATTTCGTTCTTTTATCCAAAAGCCGAACAAGGTACAGCGCTTGGGCTAAACGCTGGCTTGGGTAATCTAGGCGTCTCGGTGATGCAGTTTGTGGTACCGATGATTATCTTGGTTGGTGCTTTTGGTAGCTTGGGCGGCGACCCGCAAGTATCTGACAGCGGTCGATTATTTTATCTCCAAAACGCGGGCTTTATTTGGGTGCCTTTTATCCTGCTGTTTGCCGCATTGGCATGGTTTGGTATGAATGATATCGCTACTGCTAAAGCCTCGTTCAAAGACCAATCGGTTATCTTTAAACGCAAACATAACTGGATTATGTGTATTCTTTACATGGCGACGTTTGGCTCTTTTATTGGCTTTTCTGCTGCCTTTCCGATGTTGATTAAAAACTCGTTTCCTGCTATTGACGCACTTAAATTTGCCTTTTTAGGACCTTTGGTTGGCGCGTTATTTCGCCCATTAGGGGGCTGGATATCTGATAAAACCAGCGGCGCAAAGGTTACATTCTGGAACTATATCGTGATGGTATTGGCGGTATTGGCAGTGATGTACTTCTTGCCTAGTGAGACCAGTGACGGCAGCTTTGTCGGCTACTTTATGTCCTTTATGGTGCTCTTTATCACTACCGGTATCGGAAACGGCTCAACCTTTACCATGATTCCGGTTATTTTTAGAACCTTTCATGACCGCCGTGAGCCTGAAAAAGCGGGGACAGAAGAGTTGTTTGTCGAGATACGTAAAGAGTCAGCAGCAGTGGTCGGCTTTACCTCAGCGGTTGCCGCCTATGGTGCGTTCTTTGTGCCCAAAATGTTCGGCTCAGGACTGGGTATTGATGGTACCTTTATCTCTTTAATCCTCTTTTATGTCCTCTGTATTGCATTAACTTGGTGGTTTTACAGCCGCCCGAATGCTGAGATTCCTTGTTAAGATCGCTTGTTTAGCTATTTACTTAAACACGCTTTCAAACAGCTTTCACATCAAACCAGCCGAACCTATAAAGTGCTACTTGCCCATGTAAGTAGCGCTTTTTTTATTTTAAATTTTTACTGCTCATGAATGGCTTTATTATCAGCGTCACACGCCGTCACTGAGCAGCTATTTAGCCGCCATTTTCCAGTGCTTTCATTTTTAGCAGCTACTACTAAGGTGGTAGTGCTCTGCTCATGTTAGCGGATAGTAAGGGTGCTATGGCTTACATAAAATGACGCTATTGAAATAATATTTACGGCTTAGGTGCATACCAATATCGAGTCAAGTACGACGATACCAGCATGCGGCACTCAGCTTTAGATACACCATAGGCAATAAAATAGAGGATAGCGAAATGAGCCATTTACTCGACCAATTCCGTTTTTTTAAACGTAAACAGGGCGAATTTTCCGATGGACATGGCGAGACGCGTGATGAGTCTCGTGACTGGGAAAACGTGTATCGTAGCCGTTGGCAGTATGACAAAATCGTGCGCTCAACGCATGGGGTCAACTGTACCGGCTCGTGCTCGTGGAAGATTTATGTGAAAAACGGCTTGGTGACGTGGGAAACCCAGCAAACCGACTATCCTGAAACCCGACCTGACTTACCAAACCATGAACCACGCGGCTGCCCTCGCGGCGCAAGCTATAGCTGGTATATGTATTCAGCCAACCGTGTCAAATATCCAAAGGTACGTAAACCGCTACTAAAATTATGGCGCGAAGCCAGAGCTCAATATCCTGACCCTGTCGATGCTTGGGGCAGTATTGTGCAAGACCCTATCAAAGCTGAACAGTATAAATCTAAGCGTGGGCTTGGTGGCTTTATTCGCTCAACATGGGCAGAGGTCAACGAAATCATCGCTGCCAGTAACGTTTATACCGCCAAAACCTTTGGTCCGGACCGCATTATTGGTTTCTCGCCGATTCCTGCGATGTCGATGGTCAGTTACGCCTCTGGTAGCCGCTATTTATCGCTTATCGGCGGTGTTTGTTTGTCATTTTATGACTGGTATTGTGACTTACCTCCGTCCTCACCGATGGTTTGGGGCGAGCAAACTGACGTACCAGAATCAGCCGATTGGTACAATTCTGACTATATCATCGCGTGGGGCTCAAACGTGCCGCAAACGCGGACGCCAGATGCGCATTTCTTTACCGAAGTACGTTATAAAGGTACCAAAACCGTCTCTATCACCCCCGACTATGCAGAAATCTCTAAGCTGACCGACTTATGGCTCAATCCTAAACAAGGTACAGATGCGGCAGTGGCGCAGGCGTTTTGTCATGTCATTATCAAAGAGTTTTACCTCAAACAGCCAAGCGATTACTTCTTAGACTACGCCAAGCGTTATACCGATTTGCCGGTGCTTGTGATGTTAGAAGGTGAAGATGGCGCGCGCCGTGCGGGTCGCTACCTGCGTGCTTCTGACTTGGTCGATGACTTGGGTCAAGAAAACAATCCTGAATGGAAAACCATCGCCTTAAATAATGACGGCGAATTGGTTTCTCCCCTGGGCTCAATCGGCTACCGTTGGGGCGAAAAAGGCAAGTGGAATCTTGAGCAAAAGAACGGCACCACAGGCGAAGATATCGATCTGACGCTAACCTTAAAAGACAGCGCTGAGACTTGTGTCGTGGGCTTTGACTACTTCGGTCATGTGGATCATCCGCATTTTACTTCGGTGCCAGGCGAGCCTATCCAGCAAAAAACCGTCCCTTGCAAAACCATTACCCTTGCCGATGGCAGCACCGCCATCGTTGCGACTGTATTTGATTTAACCGTGGCCAACCTTGGTGTTGACAATGGCGTCGGCGGCGAGCACGTCACCGATGATTATAACGATGCAAGCGTACCGGGCACGCCAGCTTGGCAAGAAGTAATTACCGGCCTTAGCCGTGAGCGCGTGATTCAAGTGGCTCGCGAGTTTGCTGAAAACGCCCATAAAACCCATGGTAAATCGATGATTATCATCGGTGCGGGTATGAACCACTGGTATCACCTCGATATGAACTATCGCGGCGTGATTAATATGCTCATGCTGTGCGGTTGTATCGGCAAATCTGGCGGCGGCTGGGCGCATTATGTTGGTCAAGAAAAACTGCGCCCACAAACTGGCTGGTTACCCCTTGCCTTTGCCCTTGATTGGCATCGTCCACCGCGCCAAATGGCCGGTACCAGCTTCTTTTATGAGCACAGCTCACAGTGGCGTCATGAAACCATCTCAGCTCATGAGATTCTCTCGCCAAATGCCAATAAAAAATTCTTCCCAGAGCACATGCTTGATTACAACATCCAAGCAGAGCGCGCAGGTTGGTTACCATCAGCGCCGCAGCTCAACCGTAATCCATTGACCATAGCCGCCGCCGCAAAAGCCAGCGGTAAAGACGTGGAAGAGTATGTGGTCGACTCATTAGAAGACGGCAGCTTACGCTTTGCTTGTGAGTCTCCAGACAACCCTGTGAACTTCCCGCGCAATATGTTTATTTGGCGCTCAAACCTCTTGGGTTCATCAGGTAAGGGTCATGAATATATGCTTCATTACTTCTTGGGCACCAGAAACGGTCTGCTTAACGAAGAAAACCCGACGGGTCATTTGCAGCCAAAAGAAGTCGATTGGGTAGAAAAAGGCCCTACTGGCAAGCTTGATTTGGTCGTAACGCTTGATTTCCGTATGTCCTCGACCTGTTTGTACTCTGATATCGTCCTGCCGACCGCGACTTGGTATGAAAAAGACGACATGAATACCTCAGACATGCACCCGTTTATTCACCCATTAACTGCCGCCACCGACCCTGCTTGGGAATCTAAATCGGATTGGGAGATTTATAAAGGCATTGCTAAGAGCTTCTCTGAGCTATCAAAAGGTCATTTGGGCGTGGAAACCGACGTGGTTACTCTGCCTATGCAGCATGATAGCCCAGGCGAGCTTGCGCAGCCATTTGGTGGCACCGACTGGAAAACCGCTGGCGAAAAACCAGTTCCTGGTAAAAACTGCCCGATGATTAAAATCGTTGAGCGCGACTACCCCAATACCTATAAGAAATTCACCTCTATGGGTCCGGCTCTAGAAAAACTGGGCAATGGCTCAAAAGGCCTGAATTGGGACATGAAAACCGAGGTCAAACAACTGGGTGATTTAAACCACCGTGTCACTGAGCCGGGTATCTCTGAAGGTCGTCCTCGCCTGAATACCGCGGTGAATGCGTCTGAGATGATTTTGATGCTGGCTCCTGAAACCAATGGTCACGTTGCCGTTAAAGGCTGGGCGGCACTGTCTGAATTTACCGGTCGCGACCATACGCATTTGGCTAAATCCAGTGAGCATGAAAAGATTCGCTTTAAAGATATCGTTGCGCAGCCACGTAAGATCATCTCAAGCCCAACCTGGTCGGGTATTGAGTCTGATGAAGTGAGCTATAACGCCGGTTATACCAACGTCCATGAGCTGATTCCTTGGCGTACGATTACCGGTCGTCAGCAATTTTATCAAGATCACCCTTGGATGCAGGCGTTTGGTGAGCAAATGCAGCAGTATCGTCCGCCTATCGACACCAAAACGACGGAGATTATCCAAAATACCAAGCCCAATGGTAATAAAGAGATCGTGCTGAACTTTTTAACACCGCACCAAAAATGGGGTATTCATAGTACTTACTCTGAAAACTTGCTCATGCTGACATTGAGCCGCGGTGGTCCTTGTGTGTGGTTATCAGAAGTCGATGCTGCAAAAGCCGGTATCGTCGATAACGACTGGATTGAAGTCTTTAACGCCAACGGTGCCATTACCGCGCGCGCCATCGTTAGTCAGCGCGTCAAAGAAGGCATGACCATGATGTACCACGCCCAAGAAAAATTGGTCAACGTACCGGGCTCGCAGCAAACCGGTATTCGCGGCGGTATTCACAACTCAGTGACCCGTACTATCTTAAAACCGACGCACATGATTGGCAGCTATGCGCAGCAGTCTTACGGTTTTAACTACTATGGCACTGTCGGTTGTAACCGTGATGAGTTCGTGGTGATTCGCAAAATGTCGAAAATCGATTGGTTGGAAGAAAAACCCGATGACTCATTACCACGTCCGTTGCCAACCACCCTTGATGGTTAATAGCACGTTTATACATTGCTACTGATAAGTACTTATATTAATTGCTTTTTATACAAAAGCTTGGAGCACACCCCATGAAAATTCGTTCACAAGTCGGCATGGTGCTTAACCTCGATAAATGTATCGGTTGTCACACCTGCTCGGTCACCTGTAAAAACGTTTGGACCAGCCGCGAAGGTATGGAATACGCGTGGTTCAACAACGTTGAGTCAAAGCCTGGTATCGGTTATCCCAAAGAGTGGGAAAATCAAAACAAATGGAACGGCGGCTGGATACGTAACGCCAACGGCACGATAAACCCGCGTATCGGTGGTAAGTTCCGCGTGTTGGCAAATATTTTTGCCAACCCTGATTTGCCAGAGATTGATGATTATTACGAACCCTTTGATTTTGATTATCAGCATTTGCATACTGCTCCGCTCGGTAATTACTCGCCTATCGCCCGCCCGCGCTCAGCCATTACTGGTAAGCGTATGCAAAAGATTGAATGGGGTCCGAACTGGGAAGAAATCTTAGGGTCGGAGTTTGAAAAACGCCGTAAAGATAAAAACTTTGACAATATCCAAGCCGATATTTACGGCCAGTACGAAAACACCTTTATGATGTACTTGCCGCGTCTGTGCGAGCATTGCTTGAACCCAACCTGCGTGGCGTCATGCCCAAGCGGCGCGATTTATAAGCGTGAAGAAGACGGCATTGTCTTGATTGACCAAGAAAAATGCCGCGGCTGGCGCATGTGTATCTCAGGCTGTCCGTACAAAAAGATTTACTACAACTGGAAATCGGGCAAATCTGAAAAATGTATCTTCTGTTATCCGCGTATTGAAGCTGGTTTGCCAACGGTTTGTTCTGAAACCTGTGTTGGCCGTATTCGCTACTTAGGCGTCCTACTTTATGATGCCGACAAAATCGCCGAAGCCGCTAGCACCCCGAATGAGCAAGATTTGTATCAAGCACAGTTGGACGTGTTCTTAGATCCTAATGATCCTGCGGTCATCGCCCAAGCGTTAAAAGACGGCGTACCACAATCTGTGATCGATTCAGCTCAGCGCTCGCCAGTTTATAAACTGGCGATGGATTGGAAACTTGCTCTGCCATTGCATCCTGAGTACCGTACGCTACCGATGGTTTGGTATGTACCGCCATTATCACCAATTCAAAACGCCGCCGAAGCCGGTAAAGTGGGTATGGATGGTCTGATTCCAGACGTCGACAGCTTACGTATTCCGCTGCGCTATCTTGCCAATATGCTAACCGCGGGCGATGAAGAGCCAGTACGTTTGGCGCTAAAACGCCTACTTGCCATGCGTAGTTATAAGCGTATGCAATTGGTAGAAAAACAAGAAGTGCAAAGTATCTTGGACGATGTTGGTCTGACCAAACTGCAAGTAGAAGAGATGTATCGCTACTTGGCAATCGCGAATTACGAAGACCGTTTTGTGATTCCAACCGCGCACCGTGAAGAAGCGTTAAGTGACGCTTTTGCTGAGCGTAACGGTTGCGGATTCACCTTTGGCGAAGGCTGTTCAGGACATTCTGACAACAGTATGTTTGGACAACGTAAAGCCAATCGCCGTGATTTCATCGATACCGTCCAAAAGTGGGAGTCATAAGATGCAAACTACTCAATTTCCTAACAGTCATTTCGTGCATGAGCCTATGACGCCCCCGACTATCGGTACTTCCGACTTGAAGATCCTCAAAGTATTAAGCTTACTGATAGATTATCCAAACAATGAGCTATTTAGTGGTGATACCCTCGCCGATTGTACCGAGATTGTCGCGCGCTCGACGCTGATTAGCCCAGAAGTACGCACCCAAATCATCGACTTAATCGAAGATTTAATCGATACCGGCTGCCTTGAAGCACAAGCGCGTTATGACGGTCTGTTCGAGCGCGGTCGTTCGCTATCGCTGTGGCTGTTTGAGCACGTACACGGCGAATCGCGTGACCGCGGTCAAGCGATGGTCGATTTGATGGGTCAATATGAAGCAGCCGGTTTTGAGATTAGCGTTAAAGAATTGCCCGACTATCTGCCTTTATACCTTGAATTTTTAGCCTATCAAGCGTCGGTGATTAATGACGATATTCAGATTCGTATGGATATTGCCGATGTCAGCCATATTATCGCCCTGCTTGCTGCCCGATTAGAGGATCGCGGCAGTATTTATCAAGGCTGCTTTAATGCGCTATTGCAAATCGCTGGTAATCCGCTTGCTATCGTTGAAGAGTATCAAGAGCAAATCAGCAAAGAGCAGCGCGATGATACTTTTGAGGCGCTAGATAAAGAATGGGAAGAGGAAGTGGTGACGTTTTTGGATGCGCAGCAAGAAGATCGCTGCCCGTCGCAAACGAGTACTCAAAATCTTGCGGCCAAAGCGGGCGTTAGAACCACTCCCGCGACAAATACGGTCGATGCCCCTGTACATTGGGTCGATTTTAAAACCAGCCAACCGGTTAAACAATAATAAGGAGAGATGACATGAATATTGCAGATCCGAGTGTACAGTCTGTCGCCAACCTCAATTGGCTACAAATCTTCCTTTTTGGTGTTTATCCGTATATTGCGTTGACCATTGCAATCATTGGTACTTGGGTACGTTTTGATTTATCTCAGTATTCATGGAAATCGGGCTCAACGCAGATGCTCAGAACCAAAAACATGCGCCTTGCCAGCAACTTATTCCACGTTGGTATTATCGTCGTGTTACTTGGGCATTTATTTGGGATGTTGACGCCACACTTTCTTTACGACCGCTTTATTAGTGCAGGTCATAAGCAGATTTTAGCGGTGGTTGTTGGTGGCATCGCAGGGGTGTTTTGTTGGTTTGGTCTGGTCATGCTGCTATGGCGACGCTTTACCGATGAGCGTATCTCACACACCTCGACGTTTTCAGACAAGCTGGTACTGGTATTGTTATTTATTCAGCTTAATCTTGGTCTAATTTCTATCTTTACCTCAGTCAAGCATTTAGATGGTTATACCATGATGAATTTGGCCGGCTGGGCACAGGACATCACTATTTTAAGACCTTGGCAAGCAGCGGCACGTATTGAGCAGACTGACTTGATTTATCAGCTGCATATGGCGCTCGGTATCACACTGATTGCGATATTCCCGTTCACACGGCTTATCCATATCATCAGTGCGCCAATCTGGTATTTCGGTCGCCGTTATCAGATTGTGAGAGAGAAACGTTCGCAATAGAAACGTTGCCAATAGAAACGTTCCTAATAGGAATAGCCACAATAGTGATACAGCATTCAAGTTTAGATAAAGCTACGATATCATAAGATTCATTTTTAATGAATCTTATGATAAAATATTAATTATTAGACCGCTAAACGCTCAATCCCAGCGTTTTTTAAAGCAGTTTAATCAAGGTTAATACGCTCATTTATTGAGCTAACGCTTCTAAACTTATCACTGTGTAAATCACTAAAGGATCCACCATGGCGTCACCAAAAACACTAGAGATCGTAAAAGCAACCGTTCCTGTACTTGAGGAGCATGGCACAGCAATTACGACCGTCTTTTATAAAAACATGTTCAACCAACACCCTGAACTCTTAGATATCTTTAACGAAACCAACCAAAAACTAGGCCGTCAGCAGACTGCACTAGCCATGACAGTTTTGGCCGCAGCAAAGCACTTGGACAAATTGGCTGTACTACTACCGCAAGTCACGCAAATCAGTCACAAACACCGCGCCTTGCAAATTTTGCCAGAGCACTACCCGATTGTTGGTCATCACTTAATAGGCGCTATCAAAGAAGTATTGGGCGAAGCCGCCAACGATGACATCATCGATGCGTGGACTGAAGCCTATGATGAAATTGCTGATGTCTTTATTCAGCTAGAAAAAACCATGTATGAGCAAGAAATGTGGGAAGGCTTTGCGCCGTTTAAAATCACTGAAAAAGTAGAAGCCGCGACAGATATCGCCGCCTTTACTGTCGTTCCCGTGAACGACGATATTGATTTAAGCAAATTAAGCCTGAGCGCCGGTCAATACATCACGGTTAAAACTGACCCAGAAGACAGCGACCATCTTGCTCTACGTCATTATTCTTTATACTCAGCCACGAGCGATAAAGGCATCCAATTTGCCGTTAGACGCGACAACCGTAATGAGCATTATGGCTTGGTATCAAACCACTTACATGATCACTTAGACGTTGGCGATACGATTTTATTATCTGCACCCGCTGGTGATTTTGAGCTCAACCAAGACTTAATTCAGCAAAATGACATTCCGTTGGTACTGGTGAGCGCAGGCGTTGGTGTCACCCCGATTTTGTCGATGTTAGAGGCGCAAGTCACCGCCAATCCAAAACGTCCTATCGTTTGGGTTTATGCTTGTCAGAATAAAGACCATCACGCTTTTGATAGCAAAGTTAACGAATTACTTGCCGCCGCCGAAAACGTAGAAAAGCACATTTTCTACTTTGAATCTGGGCAAATTTTAGATGAAGCATGGCTTGCTAATTTACCGAAGCCTGCTGATATTTATGTCTGTGGTTCTATGATGTTTATGGAAAGCATTATCGATGGTCTAATGGCCTTAGACCATGGCGTTGATAGCGTTCATTATGAGCCGTTTGGCCCTAAAATGAGTCTAGAGCTGGCTTAAATGATCCGTTTAATAAAGTATTGAGGGTGCGAAAAATACGCTCGATGCTTTATTAAGGAGATATAAAGTCAGTCTGCAATTGCCATAGAGCCGCCTTTAAACGCTTCATTAGTGAGTAAATATTTAAAGGTGGCTCTATTTTTTTGTTTAGACTTTTACAAATAGTCTTAAGCCTTATAGTTTTCATAAAACTTGTTTTAAAGCGAATTTTTATTAGCCATATTTTTTGCAGTAACGTGATATCGTATTTTAAAATTTCTATTACCAAAACCCTTAGTGGAGTAACGCCATGACTGTCAGTACTTATAATCCAGCCGACCATGCAAACCATCAACACACTCATGGGCATAGTGACAATCATAGTCATGGCAATCACGACCATGACCATCATAGTCATAGCCATGCTCCGACGGGTCGTGGTGATGATATCTTGCGGGTTATGCCAACCTTAAATGATTTGCAAAAACCGCATTCTGACCAAGAGTTTATCGAAAAAGCCATGGCAGAAGAGCGCAGCAACCACAAAAACCTGATTGCCTCTAGCCGTGATGAGCTGCCATCGGTGACCGTCAATGGCGTGATGATAGATAGAACCGCGATTGCCCAAGAGCTGCAATACCACCCTGCCCCCAATAAAGAAGATGCGGTGTTTCTAGCGACGCAAGCCTTGGTGGTGCGTGAACTCTTGCGCCTTGCCGTTTTAGATGAGCCAAGCCTTGGCGAGACAGCATGGCTTGACGATGAAGAAAAAGCCATCTCTGACTTAATAGAAAAAAACGTGCAAGCAACGATGCCCGATATGGCAACCTGCGAGCGCTATTATAAGCAGAATATCACTGACTTTAAGACCGACCCTATTATGAATGTCCGTCATATTTTGTTGGCATGTCCGCCAGAAGATGGTGATGAGCGATTAAAACTTAAAAAAACCGCCTACGAATTTATCGAACAAATCAAAAATAATGCCAACCCCGATGCCGAGTTTATCCAACTGGCGCGCCAGCATTCAGCTTGCCCATCAAAAGAGCAAGGCGGCGAGCTTGGCATTATTAATAAAGGTCAGACTGTACCAGAATTTGAAGGCACGTTATTTAAAATGGATGCAGGACTGGCGCCAAGCCCTATCGAGAGCCGTTATGGTTTTCATGTTGTCGACGTGCTAACCAAAGAGCCTGGCATTCAGATGACTTATGAGCAAGTCAGCCCTACGATTCATAATAAGCTCAGCCAACAAGCCTTTCACCAATCCTTGTGCGATTACTTATTTACCTTAGCAAATGATGCCGATATCGAAGGTATCGAGATGTCGCTTGAACAAGAAAACATATTCCGCGGCTAAACAATCTATTTTCATTCAATTAATTTTTATATGTTAAAGCCGCATTATGATAGGTAGTGATGATATAAAATAGCTCGTATGGTATAACGTATCTTGTTAGGTTATACCATCTCGATAGCTAGATGACTTTAGGGCGTGTCTTCATTTCAAAAATGGTGATAAAAATGAGATAAATTGCAGTCAAACAAGGAAAATAGCGCCGTTAATATCGGGATATTACCTAGCTATTTGATGAAGTTTGGCAAAATTTAGCCATTTTTAGCCCATTTAGATGTCCATCGATTGAATTGAAGACACGCCCTAGTCCTTGTATAAGCTAAATGGCTATCTCAGTTCAATATATATAAATAAAATAAGTAGGGATTTATGATTACTGTCGCAGGGCTTACCGCAAAAATAACGCAGCGTATAGAAACGTATAATAATGACGATTTTCCGCTCAGCAGAAGAGACGTCGTAAGCTACGATTTATTAGACAGTCGCAATCATATCTTGGCAACAGATATCGTCTCGCCGTTTGCTATCCCTAGACAAAATCTGTCGGCGATGGATGGTTATGCGTTGGCACAAGGCAGTACGCTTGACGCCGAAAGCGCGATTGCGATCGTCGGTGAGTCGCAAGCGGGCAGTCCTTATAATGGTGACATTGTCGCAGGACAAGGGGTACGCATCTTTACGGGTGCCGTCGTTCCTGACAGCTGCGATACGGTCGTCATGCAAGAAAACACCAATTTTGCCGCTATAAAAGACCGTATTGATAAATCTAAGCCTTATACCATTACGCTTAGCAAAACTGCTAATCCTAATGACAATATCCGTAAGCAAGGCGAAGAGATTGAAGCTAAGGATGTGGTATTACAAAAGGGTAAACGCTTAAATCCTACTGATATCAGCCTATTAGCGAATTTAGGCTTTGATAAGGTCGATGTTTATCAGCCTTTAATCGTTGGTGTACTCGCAACGGGCGATGAATTGGTGGCGATTGGCAATGAGCTAACCAGCCTAGCGCAAATCTATAACTCCAACACCCCGACACTAAAAACCTTACTCTCAAGCTTACCCGTCACTGTCCGCGATTATGGCATCATTGCTGATGATTTAGATAAAACCACCGCTGCCATAACCCAAGCGATGCAAGAGTGCGACGTCCTTATCTCTACCGCTGGCGTATCGGTTGGTGACTATGACTTTTTAACCACCGTCATTGAGCAGCTAGGGCAGATTAATCATTATAAAGTCGCCATGAAACCCGGCAAACCGTTTGTCTTTGGCGAGCTGACGCAAAATCTTGCTAAGCCGGTACTATACTTTGGTTTACCCGGCAATCCCCTATCAACTGTCGTTGGCAGCTTGCAATTTGTCATTCCCGCTTTGTGGCAAATGGCAGGCGCTGCACCACAAGAGCGACCCATGCAGCTTAGCCTGACCGCTACCCTTAAAAACGATATCAAAAAATCAGCCGGACGGATGGACTTTCAAAGGGGCATTATGTCGCAGAATGCAGCCGGCAATTTTGCAGTTGAAAGCTTTAGCAAACAGCAATCGCACCGTATCAAACAGCTGAGCCACGCCAATTGCTTTATTGTCTTGGCGCAAGATTCTGGCAATGTAGCCGCTGGCGAACAAGTATTGGTTCAGCCTTTTCCTTGGTTGTATAGCTAAGCGCTGTGTTATTAATAAGGGCTGCACTATTAATCCTTACATAGTGACTTAATGGTTACATAGTTAATAACTCTTTATGCCATTAATCGTGAGAAACTGAGGGTTTACTATCAAGTGCTATCTACTACTTTGGTGGTAGTTTTTAGCTCACTTACGGTGAATGGTTATTTGCGCGCAAGCTGTCATAATTAACTATAAATGGAATTTCCCACTCACAACCTGAGGCAACGCCTAAAAGTACACACTATACTTAATATTAATGGTAATCATCTATGAACCATCTTGCCCCCAACGCAGGCAATGTGCAATTGTACTCGCCTGCCGCTGCACCTGCTATTTTTGACGGTGACTTATCGTCGAAAACGGCTTTCTCGTCGACGTATTCTCCGGTCACGCTCTCTCAACCATTAACCGATGGTTTCGCACGACGTCTTACCTATTTGCGTTTATCGATTACTGATTTTTGTAATTTTCGCTGTGAATATTGCCTGCCAGATGGCTATCAAGGCAAACCCCCACAAAACGAGCTCAGCGTCACTGAAATTGCTACCTTAATCCGCGGCTTTGCCCAAGTTGGCACCAAAAAAGTTAGGATTACCGGCGGTGAACCTTCTATACGCCGTGATGTGGTAGACATTATTAAAACCATCAAAAACACCGAAGGTATTGAAACGGTTGCTATGACCAGCAATGGCTATAAGCTTGGCAAGCATTTGGCTGCTTGGCAAGCGGCTGGACTGAATCAAATCAATATCAGTATGGACAGCTTTGATGCCACGACTTTTCATAAGATGACAGGCTTTGATATGTTGCCGCAGCTGTTGGCTGATATGGATACCTTACTTGCGACCACAGATATTAAGCTAAAAATAAACAGTATTTTAATGGCAGAAACCGCCTTTGAAAATCTGATGAATGCGATCGACTATGTCAAAGACAGAGCGGTCACCTATCGCTTTATCGAATTTATGCAAACCAGCGACAACAGCGATTTGTTTTTTGCCCAACACGCACAGTCTGACATCATCACCAATTATCTAATCAAGCACGGCTGGCAAACTCATGACCGTGGCAGCAATGACGGTCCAGCGATAGAATATAGCCATCCAGATTATAAAGGTCGTATCGGCATGATTGCTCCTTATGCTGCCCATTTCTGTGACAGCTGCAATCGTCTGCGGATCAGTAGCCAAGGTAAGGTGCATCTGTGTCTATTTGATCAAGGTAACTACGATATTCGTCCGTATCTCGAGCAAGACGATGTCGCAGGACTTGTGAATACCCTGCACAGCTTTATGCCGATTAAACCTGAGCATCATTACCTTCACGAATCAAACAGCGGCATGATGAATAACTTGTCGATGATTGGTGGTTAGAATCAAAAATATACTAATAATCAAATTTTTCATTTTTTATCACAAGCGTATTTATTAAGGAACATTCATGAGTAAGCTGCAAGCACCCTTTACCCCGCTTAATATCGCCATCTTGACGGTTTCTGACAGTCGTACTCTTGCAGAAGATACTTCAGGGCAATATTTGGTCGACCAACTGACCGCAGCAGGGCATCAACTGGCCGACCGTCAGCTGATAATTGATGATATTTATAAAATCAGAGCCGTTATCAGCGGCTGGATTGCCGACCCAGATGTGCACGCTATTATCACCACGGGCGGTACTGGTTTTTATATTAGAGACAGCATGCCAGAGGCGGTTGGCGTATTATTTGATAAATCGGTTGATGGCTTTGGCGAGATGTTCCGCTTAATCTCAAAAGACGATATCGGCATGTCGACGATTCAATCTCGCGCCGTTGCTGGTATGGCAAACGGTACGGGCATTTTTTGCCTACCCGGTTCGTCAGGTGCTTGCCGCACTGCGTGGGAAGGTATCTTACAAGAGCAGCTCGATAGCCGCACGCGCCCTTGTAACTTTGTGCCGCACTTTATGCGCACCAACCCAGGTCACGATTAGTTCATGCTGCAAGTTGCAGACAGCTCAACCCAAGCTGATGAACTCAGTAGCTTAGCCGGTATCGTTATTTTAGCAGGCGGCGCCTCCAAACGTATGGGTTCGCCAAAAGCTGAGCTTATCTTGCCAACAGCTGAGCGTTTGCTTGATTATCATGTCAGACAGGCGCTTGAATTAAGCGCTGCGATGATGAGCAATCTACCTATTATGATTGCCGATAATGGACGTGGTTTTAGCGTCCATGTAGATTCGATTAACAAAGACATGCAGTTGCCAATTTTCCATATTACTGATTATCTTTCTAGTAAAAGTGTTTCTAAAAAAGATGATAAATCGATTGAAACCGGCGGCGCGTTGGTAGCGATTGAAGCAGCGCTGCAATCATTAAAGCGTTTGGCAAGTTCAAACCAATTAACAAAAGACGCAAACTGGCAACAATCTTGGCTGCTGGTCATTAGCTGTGATAGCTTGATTCCTATCAGCGATTTATGGCAAAAACTGCAACCTTATATCAGGCAAGCTGACGGCAAGTCTGTCATTTGTTTAACCGATGACAGCCATTTATATCCATTATTAGGTTTATATCGTTTAAGTATTGAGCCTGAGTTAAAGCAGTATATTGACGACGGACAGCGGCAAGTAATGAAATTTATTAAGCCGATTGTGCAGCCTGTACCCTTTACCAAAGCATGGCAAGCGTTAACCAATTTTAATACGCCTAAAGATTTTGCCCGTGCTTGTTTAGCTTTGAGCAACTTATAAAAAGGTTTATTTAAAGGTTTGGTTAAAGAAAGCAACTTTAAGAAGAAATTGCCATTTAATAAGCACTGTATTTAAGAAAAACGAGCCATTTAAGAGAAATAAAGAATGAATAGCGATAGTCAAAAAGACAGTAACCAAGCGACCAAACAAGCAACTAAGCTACCAAGTAACCAGTCTGGCTTATCACATTTAGATAGCGACGGTGATATCACCATGGTTGATGTGAGTGGCAAAACGGCGGGTACCAGAGAAGCCCATGCAAGCGGACAAGTGGTTTTTCCTGCAGATATCTATACGCAAATTAAAGCCGCTGACGGTATGACCAAAAAAGGCAGCATCACTCAAACCGCTCATATCGCTGGTATCATGGCAGCCAAACGCACCCACGACCTGATTCCCCTTTGTCACCCCCTGCCCTTGGATAAAATCGGTCTAAGCTTTGCATACGATGATGCCCATCATAGCATTACCGTAACCGCTACCGTTAAAGTCACTCATAAAACTGGGGTGGAAATGGAAGCATTAACCGCCGTTAGCGTCGCCTGCTTGACTATTTATGATATGACCAAAGCCATCTCACACGACATTGTGATTGATAATATCCATCTTATGAAAAAAACTGGCGGTAAATCCGACTATCAGCATAAGTAAGAATGATTTAAAAAAATAAAGTTGTAAAAAACGTACAGTTAGACAGTAAATAAGCAGTTTATCAATAAGGGAGATTGCTATGAGCACCTTAGTAGAAAGCAATACAGACTCTAAGTTAGAAACCATGATGAATATCAACGTCTTATATTTCGCCAGCTTAGCCGATGAAGCCAATTGCCATGAAGAAAAAATCACGGTGCCACAGTCGACTTCATTGACCGAACTCTATGAGCAGCTGCGCCAAAAGCATCGTTTTAGTCGTTCGCAGTCGGAGCTACGCGTGGCGGTAAATGACTATTTTGCCAAGTGGACGGATGAGATTTATGATGGCGATAGTGTGGTTTTTATCACGCCAGTTGCTGGTGGTTAATTTAACATAGCTTTTTATTAACCTACTCATTTATCCTTTTTTATGAATTCACTTTTTATGAGCGTCGTGACTTTACGCGATGCTTAAAAGTTAAAAATCTTGTTAAACGAAATTGCTAAATAATAGGCAGAAAAAATGACAGACAATGTACATGGCCAATCGATGAGCATCAAACGTAGCATAGATGAAGCGTATCTCATCGCTGAACGAGATGGTTTTGCGCTGTTAGATACCGATATTGACGAAAGTCGCCTTAAGAAAACGCTCGATAATGACAGCTGCGGCGCCTTTGTCTGCTTTGAAGGCCGCGTACGCAACCATAATAATGCCACAAGCGTCAATCGTCTAACCTACTATGGCTATGAAGATTTGGCCATCAATCAAGGCCGCGCCATCATCAAAGAGGCCAAAAAGCGCTTTGAGATTCTCGATGCCATTGCTATCCATCGCATTGGCGCGCTAGAGATTGGCGATGTGGCAGTTTGGGTTGGTGTGGTTTCTGCCCATCGCTATCCTGCTTTTGACGCTTGCCGCTGGATATTAGATACGATTAAAGCCGATATTCCGGTGTGGAAACAGGAATATTACCAAGATGATTCTTCAAAATGGCTGAGCAATAATGGCTAATTAATGATTAACTAATGACGACTCACTCAATAACATTGATGAAAAATATATAGTCGTGATATGCATATCGTTTAGAAAACAATTAAGCCAATAACTATAAAAAACTGATATATACTGCAAAATTATTCATTTTCACTGACTATTGTTCTTTTTTAAAGTAGAGGATGTAGGTTATGCACTCAAAACCATCATATGCTCAGCATCAACCAATTACCAATTTGTCTTATTTAAAACGGTCTAAATCGATAGCAACATTGGGCGCATCTGCGTGCTTGGCTTTAATACTCAGCGCTTGTAGCCAAGAAAACAGCCCTAATGAGACAGCGACCGTTGCAGAAAACGCACCACTGACTACTCAACCTAGTGAAGCCATTCGCATTGCTGCCGCCGCCAATTTATCAGACGTATTGCCTGAAATCATCGAAGGTTATAAAAAAGATAAAAATCTGCCCGATCAAGAGATCGAGGTTACCTTTGCTTCTTCAGGTAAACTATATTCGCAAATCACTGCCGGCGCACCTTACGATATTTTCTTAGCAGCCAACCAAGAGTTTCCGGCTAAATTGGTCGATGATATGTTTAAAGGTGACAGCAGCCATACGCCGTTTACCTATACTCAAGGCCAACTCTCTATTTATAGCGCGACCAAGCCGGTTGATAGTTTGAATCAGAGTACACTGACTGAGCTATTAAAGCGTGATGACAAGACGAAAATTACTATTGCCAACCCTGAGCTTGCGCCTTATGGCGAATCTGCCAAGGCTTATTTACAAGCACAAAACCTTTACGACTCTCTAACAGCACAAAAGCGCATCATTCAGGCGGAAAATATTGGCCAAGCTTTTCAATATGCCCACACAGGTAATGTCGATTATGGCTTTGTCGCCCAGTCGCAAGTGACCGCCATCAAAGCGACGCCCGAGCAATTTTATATTTTACCAGCCGACTCTTATCCTGCTATCCTGCAGGACGGTATCGTCATTACCGATGTTGCTAGCGCAGCAGATTTTACTGATTACCTGCGCTCGCCTGCTGGACAGGCTTATTTTGCTAAAGCGGGTTATTTGGCTGTTAAGTAGCTTGTTTGTAGCAATCTATCGAGAGAATAAATACGGCTTAGGTTTGCTCAAGTGAATACTTTAGCCCTTGATATGCTTGCCTTCGTAAAACAAGTGAAATGTAACATAAGTGACACCTTATCAAGGCAAGCGATCTATAAATAACATGGCTTCATAAATAATGTCCTATCAGCGGCGCACTGGATAAAAGGTAGATAGATAATCACGCTATGATGTCCCAGTTTCTTATTTCAGACATGCTGCTACCGGTATGGGTAAGCATCAAGCTTGCCAGCATTACCACCCTTTGCTTATTGTTATTTGCGACGCCACTCGCCTATTGGCTTGCCAAGCCTAGCCGCGGAAATATCGTTGGGCGTATAAAGATTCTATTGATGGGCATTATTGCGATGCCTCTTGTTTTGCCGCCTACCGTCATTGGTTTTTATTTATTATTATTACTCAGCCCGAGCGTCGGTATTGGACAATGGCTTATCAAGCATAATATCAGCCCTTTGGTTTTTACCTTTGAAGGGCTGGTGATCGGCTCTATCATCTACTCCCTGCCTTTTTATATTCAGCCTGTCTACGCTCAGTTTTTGCGCATTCCTCAAAGCGTAATGGAAGTGGCAAGCTTATTAGAGCCTAGCCGTCTTAGACGTTTTATAAAAATCGTCCTACCGCAAGCGCACATTGGCATCATTCTAGGCGGCTTAATCAGTTTTGCGCATACCATTGGCGAATTTGGCGTGGTACTGATGATAGGTGGCAGCATTTCAGGTGAGACCAAGGTTGTCTCTATTGCGATATATGAGCAAGTAGAGGCGCTAAATTATGAAGCAGCGCACCTTATGTCGGGGATTCTTATTATTATGGGTATTATTATGGTGGCGCTGATTGCTGCTGTCAGTCGACTTAATCAGCGCCCATAAGCACTTGTTTTATAAACCAATAACAAGTCAAATTTCTTGTTGTAAGGAATCAAACTTCTGGCTTACGGCTTTTTTTCGCCAAATCCAAATCATGGGCATAAGCAAATAAAGCTGGCGCACCGCCAGTATGCCAAAACAACACACTATCAGTTTTCTTAATCTTCCCAGTACGAATCATATCGATAAGTCCGCCCATCGCGCGACCAGTATAAACAGGGTCGACCAATATCCCTTCTGTTTGCGCCGTCAAAGCAATCGCCTCATTTTCTAATGCACCCACTACGCCATAGCCTTCACCAACATAATCAGAGTTAAGAATCAGATCTGACTCGGTAAATTCGTAATCTGTCTTGATTAATTTTGCCGTGCTATTAGCAAGCGCTAGCGTATATTGATCAAAGGCGACTTTATCGGTTTCGCTTTTATCAATATTAATACCGACGATTTGATAAGGTGAGTTAAAGATTTTGTTGCCAAGCATTAAGCCCGCTTGCGTGCCGCCAGAGCTTGAGGCAAACACGATATGAGTCAAGGATATATCCAGGCTTTGACGCTGCGATTCTAGCTCTTTAAACGCCTCTACAAAGGCTAACGCCCCAAGCTCGCTTGAACCACCGTACGGTACCACGTAGACGTTTTTGCCTTGGTTAGTTAATTGTTCAACGATGCTAGGAATTTCCTCACCTTTGCGATGATTGCCTGCCCAGTGGATATGACAACCAAACACCTTATCTAGTAAAAGGTTGCCATTTACCTGCTCCGGCTCTTCACCGCCCAAGACTAAATGACACTCTAGTCCTAAGCTTGCCGCCGCCGCTGCTGTCTGACGGCAATGGTTTGACTGTATCGCGCCCGCAGTGATGATTGTATCGGTACCTTTGGCAAGCGCGTCACCGAGGATAAATTCAAGCTTGCGGGTTTTGTTGCCACCCAATGCTAGCCCCGTATTGTCATCTCTTTTCATATAGATTTTGGGGCCGCCCAAGGCTTGACTCAATCGTTTCAGCTCAACCAGAGGGGTTGGAAAAAAGCCTAGCGGCTCTCTAGGTATGTGGTTATATTCCATGTTATTTTCTATCCCTATTATCAATAGCCATGTAGAAATTATCTGTTAGCACAGCATACAATAGAAATATAAGTCACGCCGCTACTATTTAAAATAAGCAGACACAAAAAAACCTCAAACAATCTAATGTTTGAGGCGAAACTTGCTTAGACTTAACAGTCTAAATTCGTTTTCTAATACTACAGAAAATGGCGCAGCGGACGGGACTCGAACCCGCGACCCCCGGCGTGACAGGCCGGTATTCTAACCAACTGAACTACCGCTGCTTAGGTCGTCTTTAGCATTTCGTCTTCTAAAAGACCCACTCGCTAAATGAGTGGTGGGTGATGACGGATTCGAACCGCCGACATTCTGCGTGTAAGGCAGACGCTCTACCAACTGAGCTAATCACCCTGAGCGAGGATAAAACGAAGCACTGCTTCGTCTGAGCGCAAGAGAATTTACATTTTCGTAAATTCTAGGAAGCTACGCATCCAAACTAATATTACTGAAATCCTTTAAATAGGATTTCCTGAAAGTTTCAACATTCAAAGCTGTCACCCTTTAAATAACTTTCAACAGAAGAGAACTAACTAAAGCCTCGCTCTGTGGGTGTGTATTATATAGATTTACACATGGCTGTCAAACCCTATTTGCCTTTTTCTTGCGTATTTTTTCTTAATTTAGCAGCAATTTATGCAAACCTATGTTTTTATTGGCTTTATATTTTATATAAAACCAATAATTTCTCTAGCTTATTATTTATTTGGCCGCCAATGCTTGTTCGATATCTGCTTTTAAGGCATCAGGCTTCGTCGTTGGCGCATAACGGTCAATCACTTGCCCATCGGTGCCAATTAAAAACTTAGTAAAATTCCATTTGATACCATCTGTCAGCAGCCCGCCTTTTTGGTCTTTAAGCCAATCATAAATCGGATGCGCATCTTTACCATTGACATCAACTTTTGCCATCATTGGAAAGCTGACGTCGTAATTTTTTTGGCAAAACGTGCCAATCTCCTCGTTAGTCCCAGGGTCTTGCGCGCCGAACTGATTACAAGGAAAGCCAATCACCACCAATCCTTGCTCTTTATACTGTTGATACAGCGCCTCTAGGCCTTCAAACTGCGGCGTAAAGCCGCATTTACTGGCGGTATTGACGATTAATAATATTTTGCCTTTATAATCGGCAAAGGCTTGCGAGGTGCCATCCATACGTTCAGCGGTAAAATCGTAAATAGTGCTCATGATTCATCCTTAAATTGATTGTTTTATTATTTTTACTATTAACGTGCGTACTGATAAGAAAAAAGGAAGCACCGCGTACTTCCCTTTTATCATGCTAACTTTGGCTAAAACATTGATTATATTAATACTTATTATTCAGCTTTATCCAAATCGATAGACACTGAGTTGATACAGTAGCGCATACCAGTGGTCTCACGTGGGCCATCAGGGAATACGTGTCCCAAATGCGCGCCGCAATTGCTACACGTCACTTCGGTACGGCGCATGCCAAGTGAATTGTCTTCGTGCTCATCGATAGCGCTATTATCGATACTCTGATCGAAGCTTGGCCAGCCGCAACCGGCGTCAAACTTATTGTCCGACTCAAACAAGCTGGCACCGCAGCCTTTACAGCGGTAGATACCTTTATCATTGACATCGTTATAAACGCCGGTAAATGGACGCTCTGTGCCCTTCTCGCGCATGACGTGGTATTCGTCGGCACTTAAGCGCGCTTTCCAATCTGCGTCGGTCAATTGGCTGATTTCTTCTTTGCTTAATTGATTGTCTTGCATCTTTTATCCTTATTAAATGATTGGTTATCTCATTTGCGGTGTGTCAGTTACTGACCAATTTATCGTACGTTTTTATAAAAACGCTAGGCTTTATCTGCTGCTGACTGTCTTACTATTCAAGGCATTGCTTATAAAAGTAATAAATTTAGCAGTTTAAAGTTTCAGGTTTAAAGAAACGACATTAGAGATAGAGAAGTAAAATATAGCAAATTACGCCGCCGCCTAAATCAGTAAAGTTGTAATTTTATTAAACGAGCTTTTAGCTCGCTTTCTTATTACTGATAAAACCAGGATAAATTGCAAGTTATTCTTGCATCAAATATCAACTTTATAAAAATTATGTCTTTATGCTTGCATTAATAAAGTGTATGCAATAATATCTTGCATTAGGAATAGATTATCTTTAATAAAAGGCTTAAACAACAATGGCTGATAGCGAATTTTCCCTAACTTCTCAAAGCACGCAAGCCGAACGACTGGTACAGCTGCGCCGCGATAAAGGCATGACCGCCGAGCAGTTGGCACAGGCGATGACGGCAGCAGGTGCTAAGGTGAGTCGCGGTGCGATTTCTAATTGGGAGCGCGGCACCAATGGCATCGTGTCATCGAAGCTGCCGACCCTAGCGCGTATCTTAGGCTGTAGTGAAGGCTATTTATTACGTGGCGATTTGCAAAACGACATGGATAGCGTTGCTAATTCAAATCAACCTATCAATTCTTATAATACAACCAATACTCATAATAAGAACGAAACGCCTAGGCAGCAAAGCGTAGCCCATACTTCTACCGCAAATTTACAACCCAACCCGATAAGTGGTCACTCTATGAATCCCATTAAAAAATCCGATAAATTACAAAACGTTTGCTACGATATTCGCGGTCCGCTTTTGCAAACAGCCAATAAAATGGAAGCTGAAGGTAAGCGTATTTTAAAGCTGAATATTGGCAACCCTGCGCCGTTTGGCCTTGAAGCACCGCATGAGATTTTGCGCGATGTAGCGATGAACCTGCCAGAAGCGACAGGATACTCGGACTCGCAAGGGATTTTTGCGGCACGTAAAGCGGTCTTGCAATATTATCAATCAAAAGGTCTGCTATCAGCTGTCGATGTGCGTGATGTATATTTGGGTAATGGTGTCTCTGAGCTGATTGTGATGACCATGCAAGCACTCATGAACGATGGCGATGAGGTGCTTGTGCCAATGCCCGACTATCCGCTTTGGACAGCAGCGGCCAATTTAGCAGGCGGTACAGCGGTACATTATCGCTGTAATGAAGACGACAATTGGCATCCAGATATCGAAGATATTAAGTCTAAAATTACGCCCAAAACCAAAGGCATTGTGGTGATCAACCCCAATAACCCAACGGGCGCACTGTATAGTGATGAGGTGTTATTGCAAATTATCGAAGTCGCCAAAGAGCATGATTTAATTATCATGGCCGATGAGATTTATGACCGTATTCTTTATGATGATATGGCGCATACGCCGATGAGCACCTTGACTGATGATGTACTGGTGCTGTCTTATAACGGCTTATCAAAGTCGCACCGCATCGCCGGTTTCCGTGCTGGTTGGATGATGGTTTCTGGTAAAAAAGACCACGCTGCCGACTTTATCGAAGGCTTAGATATGCTGGCGTCTATGCGCCTATGTTCTAACGTTCAAGGTCAATATGCCATTCAAACGGCAATGGGCGGCTATCAAAGTATGAAAGAGCTCACTTCAAAATCAGGACGACTATCAAAGCAGCGCGAACTGGCCGTTTCACGTCTTAATGCCATTAAAGGTATTTCTTGCACCATGCCGCAAGGGGCGTTTTATTGCTTTCCAAAGATGGATCCTGAGGTTTATCCTATCAAAGACGATATGCAGTTTATGATGGATTTATTGATAGAAGAAAACGTTTTAATGGTACAAGGGACCGGCTTTAATTGGGATGCACCCGACCATTTCCGCTTGGTGTTTTTGCCCAATCTGCATGATTTAGAAGATGCCATGGACAGATTGGACCGCTTTTTTGCCAAAAAACGTAAGCAGTTTGGTACCGAGTAAACATTCAAACTTGTATAAAAAAACGCTTATCAGCAGCTGCCGATAAGCGTTTTTTATTTATTATAGAAAACCATAATAAATAACAATAAAACTTTTATTTAAAAATATTACTTAATAACAGATAGCTGATAGCCGACATCGAGGCCGCCGCAGGCAGGGTAATTACCCATGCCAGACCGATAGGTTTCATCAGCGCCCAATTGGTATCTCGATTGACGATGCCAATACCAAGTACCGCGCCAACCAGCGTATGCGTACTCGATACGGGCAGACCCATGGTCGATGCGCCCATGACGACGGCAGCCGCAGCCAATTCCGCGGAAAAGCCTGAAGCTGGGTGCATTTTTGCCAAATTGGTCCCGACGGTTTGAATGACTTCTTTACCGATAAACCATAGACCAACGATGAGCGCCACACCAAAGGTCAACATCACCGCAGGCGGTACAGCCGCTTCGGTCGCTATACTATTGGTACGGATAACGTCCATAATTGCCGCAAAAGGACCGACGGCGTTGGCGATATCGTTTGAGCCATGACTAAAAGCAAAGGCGGAAGCAGTAAAGACCTGCATCCAGCTAAACATAATAAACGTCGCTTTGGTCAAATCTTCTTTATGCTTACCGCGGATACTCTTGGTATAAATAAAGGTCGCAAGCCATACCAGCGCCGCTATCATACCCATGATGAAAAAGCCTTGAATCGTCGTCATGTTGCTGTTGACGTTTTTTAAGCCTTTGAACACCACCAAAGAGGTCATGACCGCGCCGCCTGCACCAGCAATGAGCGGCACCCATTGTTTAAGGGCTTTTAGAGTATCAAGGTTGCTACGTTCGTGCTCAATCTTATAAAGCTGTTTGTAATAATCGGTTTCTAAATCCTCAATGTCGCAATCATCATCTTTATAGATTTCTTGATCGCGCAGCATCGCTGAGGTATACGCCAATTGCTCTGACTCGGTTAGACTTTCTAGATACTCTTTGTGGTTTTGCTTGACGGTTTTTTTATCGTCTTTTAGCGTCGCAATATGCGCTTCGGTTCTATCATTATATTCAATGATTTTTTTCTTAATTTGACCATATAAAAGGTAAGAAAATACGCCGCCTAACACGGGTGAGATGACCCAAGAGATGGCAATTGTTCCAATCGTACCCCAATCGACGGTCGATAGTGCCATGTCGGTACCACCTAAAGAGATACCGAGCACAATAGAGCTACCAACGACGCCACCGATAATGGCATGGGTGGTCGAAACGGGCAAACCTTTTTTAGTGGCAAACAACAGCCAAAATGCCGCCGCGATAAGCGCTGAGAGCATGACATAAATAAACTGATTGGGCGAAACCGCTAAACCATCTAAGTCAACGATGCCGCTGCGAATGGTGTCGGTGACTTCGCCGCCCGCCAGTACCGCGCCCGATACTTCAAATATCGCGGCGATGCCCAAAGCTTGCGGAATCGTCAACGTCCCTGCTCCCACCGAAGTACCGAAGGAGTTGGCGACGTCGTTACCGCCGATATTAAATGCCATAAACACACCAAAAGCCGTCGCTACGATAAATAGCGTCGTCTGCTGATGCATGGTGTAATCTAGACCCCACCATAAAAAGTAAGCGGTCATCGCAATCAGTAAAATGGCAAAAAATAGATTGATTCTCATAGAACCGACTGCTTTGGTTGGTCCTGTAGAACTGCTGCTAATACCCATACGTTGATACGTCCTGCGTAAGCTGATTGAAATTATAGGTGATTGATGCCATTGCGGCGCTATTGATGGTGTCGTTTTTACCACCCACCATTATGATAGCGTGTCCGCAACGTGGTTTTGACATACTGTTTTGAATATGTTTCTCGAAATACTGTTTTGAATGTACGAATTTGAAAATATAGTTATAAAAAGTTACTATCTACTGCGCTCTATATTGTCCTGATAGTTTTGCGTGCTTGTAAATATTTACGCGCAAGCTTGCCCACCTATCAGCGAAAAACCTAAGCCACAAAATGCCATAAAGCCGCAAGTAGTCTTGCCAAATCGTCCGATTACAGCAGCTTGCGGCTTAGGTTTTATAGTGATAGCGTTGGTTATAAAAATCTGTTGTTAATAATTAAAACATTTATAGGATAAATACCATCTCTGACTGTGCAGCTATTTTGTGAGCAGGCAGAAGTTATTACGCGCCTATTATATTAAATATAGACACAGATTGCATGATGATATTGCGAGATTTGTAACTTTGAATATATCACTCAAAAAAGCTGCCTATTTAGTAGAAAAATGTTGTTAATTTTCCCTAAGACTTCAAATCAAAATAATACTAACTTTTAAACTCGTATAAAGCCTTTATCACTTATCATGCATTTATTTAGTATCAGCAGTGATAGACAATGCCGCGGATAGCTGTTTAATAGCGTGGTCTAATACCTCTAGTCGCGCTTGACGCTTTTCATTAGTCGCGATGATTGCCCAAGGTGCATCCTTGGTATTGGTACGTGCCAACATATCAGCCGCCGATTGCACATAACCCACCCATTTATCACGATTACGCCAATCATCATCGGTCAGCTTAAATTGCTTATGCGGCGTCTCTTCACGCGCCTCAAAGCGTTTGAGTTGCTCCCCTTTATCAATAGCAAGCCAATATTTGATGACTATCGTGCCAGCAGCGACCAAATCTGCTTCAAAACGATTGATTTCGTCATAAGCGCGCTGCCATTCTGCGTCAGTCGCAAAGCCCTCGTTACGTTCGACCAATACGCGTCCATACCACGTACGATCAAAGATGGCGATACGGCTGATACGATCGACTTGCTCATTGGGCAGTTTGGTCCAAAAACGCCATAAATAAGGATGCTGCAATTCATATAACATCGGTGCGCCAATATTATAAATCTGATATTCGCGCGGATCGAGTGGCGCAACCAGCCTTTTGATCGCGCCGCCTTTGCCAGCGGCGTCCATCCCTTCAAAGGCAAACACCACATGCCGACCCTGACGCGCCCGTAGCAATTTGGCAAGGTGTGCTTGCTTATCGGCAAGCGCTTTATGATAGTCAGATTTCTCTATCTCAGTATCGTCAACCTCTATCAAAATTTTAGGGATTGCTACAGGCTCGAATTTTGCTGCTTCTTTTATATTCTGACTTTCTGCTTTACTGCTTTCGAGCGCCTTTTGCATCGCCTGCAATACTTGATGACAAAAATGGGTGGCAGCCTCTGATTTATCATCGCCATTGATAATAATCCAGTCATCTTGCTGGCGTAGCAAGGCTGTTGCTACCTTATTAAAAGTATCGACGACCTGTTTACTTTTCCAATCGATTTGATATAAAAACTCTGGATCAGCTTCATCGTCATTTAGGCGCGCCTGCAAGGTTTCGATATCGACATGAAACCAGCATTTAAGCAGTTTGGTTTGGTTAGCAGCAAGATCTTGTTCAAAGGCTTGTAGTTTGGTGAGTTCTTTCTTTAAATAGTTTTGCCATTGGCCAATAGGCAAGGCGTTATTTTTCAGCGTCTTATTATTCTTATCTTCACTTTTTTTCACCTTATCGTCATCACTTTCATTGTCATCATCATCTAAGGTCACCATACGCATGACGTTATAGAGTAAGTCGGCATACCAGTTGCCAAAATACACCATCACATCGCCATGACGTGGCAGCGCTTTGGTATGCGCTTGCCAAATCGGCTGATGCTCTAAGGGACAATCTCCGATAGTCGCCTCAACCTTGAGTAAGCGCGGGTCAACCCATTGCCGCAGCTGGGTGACTGCGGTGCCCTTGCCCGCCTGCTCCATGCCGTTGACCAACACCAAGAGCCCAGTTGGTTTTTTGATGGTTGGCGGTGTTTGCTGCCGCGTGGCGCGTAGGGCAAACTGAGCGGTGACTAACGCCAAGCGCAATGTATCTTTGTCCATAGCAAAGATATTTAACGGATTGGGCGTCAAACGCTGCTCGACGACTTGCTTACTAAACTGGTCACTTACCGCTTCTGGCGCTTGGCTTTCAGTCGATTTATTTTTTTTGCTCATGTCCATACTCGCTTTATTATTAGATAATTTTTATATAGGTCTTATTTATGGTTTTTATTAGCTGTCTTATTTATATAGTGAATCATAGCATTGCGTAAAACCAGTAAATAACCCTGCTATGTAACAGTTTGGCATTTGTATTCTGTGGTATTTTCTTTTAAGGTGAACAAAATCTTGCGCGCATGCTTTAATAGCTGCCCACAAAGATAAGAATTTAGTATTATCTCAACCCTTTTATTAGCAATTTTATTGCCATTTTTACTTTTTATAGGATTACTTGCCATGTCTGCGTTAGCCAATTTACAACAGCACTTAAACCGTTTTTGGGCGCTGCCACACCATAAAGATGCTGCCTTAAATACCAAGCTCAAAGAAGTGCAAGCATGGCAACAAGCACGTATTAAGCGCACCCATAGCGCGCTGTTTGAACAACCAAAAAACAAACCGATGGCAGAGTATTTTTTAACCCAGCTATATGGTGGTGATGAATTTAAAGTATTGGCAGAGCAGTTAGATCGTATTCTTCCCAAAGCCAAAAAATTAGAGCGCCTTGCTAAAGAAGCTTCTTTAGAAGCGGGCAGCATGGGCATTCAAGCGTCTATCTTGGCCATTGAGCTGGATTTACATTTGGCCGAGTGGTTGGTTGCGCAAGATTTAGCAGTCAATGAAGAGAATATGCTTGCCGCTTACCGCGCAGTCGATGAGGCCAATGAGCGCCGCGTGCAGATTAACAATCTAAAAGAGGTCTGCTACCGTACCGATAAAGATTTGAATTCATTTATGCTCAAAAAAGCCTTTGGTCTCGCAAAAGGAACGGCTTATCGCCATAACTTCCAGCCGCTTTACGACTTTATCGATTCAGGCTTTAAAGCGATGAAACCGCTAAAAAGTGTCAGCAGCTTTATTGAACCGTTTTGTGAGCGCGAGCTTGAGATTATTGACGAAGTTCATGACACCAATAATGGCGGTAAGCCAGCAGCGTTTGGTGTATGATAGGGTCAATAATGCCCGTGGCTAACTGACCGCTATAGTGCTTAAATAGGGTTTAAACCGTATGCAATCGGTGTTTAAACCCTATGCAAATAACGCTTAAATACGCCATCATAAAAACAAATAATAGGATAATCGTATGACTGATAACTCAAATAACAACCTTAGCCAAGCCGATCAATCCCATACTGATAACCCTACTTCTCATGGTCATCTGCAAGATAAATTGGTTAAAGATAGTATTGCTCATAATCAAAGCATCACCGCGCAAGTAAAAGCGCGTCAAAACCAAAGCGCTAGTACGACGCTGAATGCCAATGCTGCAGCCGATAGCAGCAATAATAATGACTTTACCCAAGTGCACGACTTACCAACCGGAACCCCACAAGGTCAACAAACGACTATGCCAAACACCATAAATAACAGCGTCAATCCTACTGCTACGCACGCACAAACGGCCAAGCAAACGCTATTTAACCAACGTGATGACATCAATAACCCGCATACGCCTGATACCGATGGTAATGAGCAAACGCATTTTGGCTATAAAACGGTCAATAAAGCAGAAAAACAAGCGCGCGTTGCCGATGTTTTTACCTCAGTTGCCAAAAAATACGACATTATGAATGACTTAATGTCGTTTGGTATTCATCGCCTGTGGAAACGTTATGCGATTAGCTTATCGGGTGTACGCGCCGGTCAGCAGGTGCTCGACATCGCTGGCGGTACGGGTGATTTGGCCAAAGTATTTAGCCGTGAAGTCGGTCGCAACGGCCATGTGGTATTATCAGATATCAATGCGGCGATGCTAGAAGTTGGCCGCGAACGCCTCATCAATGCCGGCTGTAATAACGTTGATTTCGTCTTAGCAAACGCTGAAACTTTGGCGCCTTTTGATGATGAAAGCTTTGATTTGGTGACTATCAGCTTTGGTCTGCGTAACGTTACAGACAAAGATGCGGCGCTAAAATCTATGTATCGCGTCCTCAAGCCAGGCGGTCGTTTATTGATTTTAGAATTCTCAAAACCTGTGTTTGAGCCATTATCAAAAGCTTATGATTTGTATTCATTTACGGCGTTGCCGATTATGGGTAAGTTGGTTGCTAATGACTCTGAGAGCTATCAATACTTGGCAGAATCAATTCGTATGCACCCCGATCAGCAAACGCTTAAACAAATGATGCAGCAAGCAGGCTTTGAAAATTGTGATTATCATAACTTGACCGCTGGTATCGTTGCGGTGCATCGCGGTTTTAAAGCCTAGTTTTAAAAAATCATAGTTTTAAAAAAGCACAGGTTTAGAAAAGAATAGCTGTAGAGCTTAGTTTTGACAGCTGCTTAGATAACCAAGCTTTTTATCATGTAAAAACGTCTGTCATTGAACAGGCGTTTACATCGTCATAACAGCCAATATTGAAATATGCGCCACGCTTATGGCGCTCAACCAAACATTGTGAGGGCCTTATGCTGACTGTTTTACTTTTGGCAGGTGCCGAAAAGCTGATTAATATCGCCATTGCCAGCGATGAGATTACTAAAGCTGGGCTAGCGCCGCTTGCGGGCAAAGTGCTGCGTCTCAATATGGGCATGCCTGAGATTAATATAGACGTTCTATTTACCGAAGAGCGTTTGCGCTTTGAGCCGGTCATGACAGAGAGCGTGTTTGAACCAAGCGGCAGTATGAATGAGCGCCAACAGGCCAGCCTAGAGCGTTCGCGACTTGGCCATAGTCGACCAGATTGCACCATTACCGTTGATAATCCAGCGCAGCTGCTGAACCTGATGCGCGGCACAGAAGGCAACTTACCGATTGCAGGGGATTACAAAGTGCTGATGCAACTTAAGCAGCTGGTTGCAGGATTTGACCCTGATGTCGCCGGCCAGCTTGAGCCGTTTATTGGAAAACCGATGGCCAGCCAACTGCATTTGCTTATCTCGCAGCTAAAAGGTAGTTGGCGTCATAATGCTAAGCGCGCCTTTAACGATGTCAGCGACTGGGCCAATGACGTAGCGGGTAATGTTACTCCTGATCCGATGGAAGCCGCCGAAGTTAATGACCTAAAGCAGCAGTTATTAAAACTGCGTGCGGATATCGAACGTGAAGAAGCCAAGCTTGCCGCTATCAAAGATGAGCAAGCACGTTTAAGCAATCATAGATAATCATAAATAGAGTCTATGACGACCTAAACGCTAACTATGCGCCATCATAGACTCTGCCCTATTTTCGACTTTTTAGAGTAACCCTATCTCATGCTACTATCCCATCGCGCCCGCTTACTTGAACTTTGGCGTATTGCCGCCGCTTATCGCATTGATACCCATTTGTCTGTCGAAGAAGCGCCGCAGCTGCAACCGTTAGCGCGTTTAATCCGTTTACATCCAGCAGCTTGGGGTAAAAAACATCAGCCTAATGCCATCAAATATGCGCTTGAAGACATGGGTACGTTATTTTTAAAACTGGGACAACTGCTCTCGACGCGCCGCGATTTGGTGCCGCCTGAGATTATCGATCAATTGGTGCAGTTGCAAGATAAGGTCAAACCGTTCGACTCTGTTGTTGCCATTGCCCAAATCCAAGACCCAAAACATGGTTTAGGTCAATCTATCGCCACGCTATTTGCCCGCTTTGATGTTAAACCATTAGCAGCGGCTTCTATCGCTCAAGTACATACGGCCGCTTTGCATGATGGCCGTGAAGTGGTGGTAAAGGTCGTTCGCCCTGATATTCGTACCACCATCGTGGCAGATTTTGAGCTACTGCGTGAGCTTGCTAATTGGGCATCGGCGCGTATCGAAGCGGCGCGCGCGATTCATATCGTTGATATTGTCGAAGACTATCGCCAAGTCATGCTGAACGAATTAAACTTGACCTTAGAAGCAGACAACACCACGCAGATGCGCAACAACTTTTTGGGTTCAGCACTGATGTATGTGCCTGAAGTTTATGATGCGGCTAAAAATGTCATGATTATGGAACGTATTCAAGGCGTTCCTATCTCGCAGGTTGAGGTATTTGATAAGCTTGGTTATGACCGTGCAGCACTAGCAGAAAAAGGCTTAACGATATTTTTCACCCAAGTATTCCGCGATAACTTTTTTCATGCCGATATGCATCCGGGTAATGTCTTTGTAGAAACGCCACCGGTTAAAACGCTCACGGCAAATATGCCAGCAGTTGACCTAGGGCATGAGCCACGCTATATCGGGCTTGATTGCGCCATTATGGGTACGCTATCAAAAGACGACCAACTTATTGTCGCGCGTATGCTGTTGGCGGTAATGAATAATAACTTTACGGCGATGGTTGATATCGTCAGCCGTGCCGGTTGGATACCACCCAATACCGATAAGCATGCGCTCATGCGTGATATGAAACGCACTGTCGGTCCGATGCTACAAAAATCCATTAATGATATCGACTTTGCTGGTGTCTTGATGCAAATTTTGGATATCGCCCGTCGCCATCATATGAGCATCCCGCCGCAATTGATGCTGCTGCTGAAAACCTTGGTGCATGTTGAGGGCCTTGGTCGCGATTTATATCCTGAGCTGGATATTTGGTCACTTGCGAAGCCCATTTTAAGCGGCTGGATTAAAGAGCAGCTAGACCCGATGCGTAACTTGCAACACTTACGTCAGCAGTTGCCAGAGATTTTATTATCAACGACGGATATTCCTAAGCTACTAGACCAAGGTTTACAAAGCCTTGCCTCACAAGGGTCGCGCCAAGACAGTCAGCTACGAGAAATCCAACAAATACGCGCTGATATGCTCAATGACCGTCGCCGTGATTGGCTAGCGCTATCAGGTTTTGCGGTATTTATTGCCATCGCCACGCAAGTCGGTTGGTTTGCGCCTATTTTTTACCTATTGGCTATCATCGTCGTTATTTGGCGGGTTTTAGCTTAGACTATTAATTTTTAACGAAAAAATATCCGTTAATTACTATCAAAATATCTCACTTGAATAAGCTCTAATGCATTTTAATTGTCGTTAAAGGGCAATTAAAATGCATTAGAGCTTAACTTTTTATCTTATTTAGCATGTCGTTTAACCAGTAAATATACGTCTTATATGGAGAATTTACCTATGTCGACCATATCATCTACATCACCTTCCAAGTCTCATGATTTAATCAAAAAGGATCATAGTGACGCGATTGCCGCTTTGCAAACACGCTTTGGCAAACAACTTAGCACCAATATCACCGTACGTGAACAGCATGGACATACCATGACCTGGCTTGCTAACCAGCCACCCGACGCGGTATTGACCGTGCAGGATAAACACGAAGTCGCTGCAGCGGTTGAGATTTGCAATCAGTATGAGATGCCAGTCATTGCCTTTGGTATTGGCTCATCTTTAGAGGGTCAATTGAACGCTCCCTATGGCGGGCTATGTATCGATATGCATGCCATGGATGCGATATTGCAGGTTAATAATGAAGACCTGACCGTTACCGTACAACCTGGGGTCACGCGCGAGCAGCTCAATCATTATTTACGCGATACTGGCTTGTTTTTTCCGATAGACCCCGGTGCCAATGCCAGTATCGGCGGTATGGTGGCGACCCGTGCTTCAGGCACCAATGCCGTCCGTTATGGCACCATGAAAGATGTGGTACTTGCCCTTGAAGTAGTGACCGCGAGCGGAGACATTGTGCGCACAGGTACTCGCGCCAAAAAATCTGCCGCTGGTTATGATTTAACACGCTTAATGATAGGCTCTGAGGGGACACTTGGCATTGTCACCGAGATTACGCTTAAACTATTTGGTATTAGCGAGTGTATCGGTAGTGGTATTTGTCATTTCTCAACGGTTGAGGATGCTTGTCAGGCGGTGATGTTGACTATTCAAATGTGCTTGCCAATTGCCCGTATCGAGCTGCTCGACGCGATGCAAATCAAAGCTTGTAACCAATATGCCAATTTGAATTTAACAGAAACGCCTACGCTATTTGTAGAATTCCATGGCACAGAAGCCAGCGTCGCCGAGCAAGCGCAAATCTTTACCGATATCATCGAAGAGTTCGGCGGTACAGATTTTGCTTGGGATACCAACGAAGCCGAGCGGAAACGTCTGTGGCAAGCGCGCCATAACGCCTATCACGCTAGCTCTGCCCTACGACCTGAAGCCAGCGCTCTATCGACTGATGCCTGCGTGCCCATTTCACGCTTGGCAGAATGTGTTAGCGCTACGGCAAAAGACATCGAAGCGTCGGGTATGATTGGACCTATCGTCGGTCACGTCGGCGATGGTAATTTTCATGTTCTTTTATTGGTCGATACCAACAACCCTGAAGAAGTCGCTACCGCTGACGGTATTATCAGCCGCCTTGCCTCGCGTGCGATTGAGATGGATGGTACTTGTACCGGTGAGCACGGTATTGGACAAGGTAAGCAAAAATATATGGAGCAAGAGCATGGTAATGCCTTATTGCTGATGCAAGCGATTAAATCTGCCCTTGATCCCAAAAACATCCTGAATCCTGGGAAAATATGGCCTGAAGCTTTACCTAAAGCTTAATTTTAAAAAACTGCAGTATGAAAAAGCGTTTATCTTTAATCTCACAATTAAAGGTAAACACTTTTATAGTTTTAATATGGTTCATTTATTTTGAAATAAATGCGTGATTGCAGGTATCAATTTTTCGAAGCCTCTGGAGTGCAAAGCACACAGCAAGCGAGGAAAATTGTTACCTGCACAATGCTATTAAAGACACGTTTCGTGCGTTTCGCACTGACTATCCTACAACATCTGGTCAATCGCCATTTGCGTCAATACCCGACCACGCGCCGTCCGCAGCACATAACCTTGCTGTATTAAATATGGCTCAATCACATCTTCAAGCGTACCGCGATCTTCGGCCATCGCTGCTGCTATTGCTTCAACGCCTGCTGGGCCACCATCAAAACGCTCGTGTAATATTTCGATATAACGTCTATCTAAATGATCAAGCCCGCGTCTATCAACGGCAAGCATATCAAGCGCACTACCCGCTATCGCGCCATTGATACTACCATCGCCTCTGACTTGCGCATAATCACGCACACGGCGTAATAGCCGATTGGCAATCCTTGGCGTTCCGCGCGAACGGCGCGCAATCTCTACCGCGCCATCTTCGCTCATCGGTACCCGCATCAAACGCGCCGCACGGCTAACAATCGTTGTCAAATCAGCGATATTATAAAACTCTAAGCGCTGCACGATGCCAAAACGATCTCGCAATGGCGAAGTCAGCAGCCCTGCGCGCGTAGTTGCTGCCACCAAAGTAAACGGCGGTAAATCAAGCTTGATAGAGCGAGCAGCTGGTCCTTCACCAATCATAATATCGAGCTGAAAATCTTCCATTGCTGGATAAAGAATTTCTTCAATGACCGGACTTAGACGATGAATCTCATCGATAAAGAGGACATCGCCCGCTTCTAAATTGGTCAGCATGGCGGCCAAATCCCCTGCACGCTCAAGTACAGGCCCTGAGGTAGAACGCAGATTGCCACCCATTTCACGAGCGATGATATTAGCAAGTGTGGTTTTACCAAGCCCCGGCGGACCAAAAATCAAGGTATGATCTAATGCCTCGTCGCGACCGCGTGCCGCGCCAATAAACACTTCCATTTGCTCACGCACCACCGGCTGACCGATATATTCAGCCAATAATGCCGGTCGAATGTTAGAGTCAGGCGCATCACCTGCCCCTTCTAACGGATTAATCAAACGATCTTGCATCATAGGTTTTATCATTTTATTAAAATCATTATTTTTAAAGGACTAAATCATAAACAGCATAACCAAACGCTGCGCATAAGTCATGCAAAACATCATAAAGCAGGTAGTCAATAAAACACAGCCTAAAACTAAAATAAGCGACAATGAATGTCGCTTATCTGTTTAAAATTTAACATAATTACTTATAGTTTAAATGATTAAAAGCCAGAGAGCTGTTGCAAAGTGGCTTTTAACAAGCTCTGCGTATCGGCAAAGGTATCACCATTACTTTTCGCTGCTTTAATCGCTTGCTGCGCTTCTCGTTCTTTATAGCCCAAGCTAATCAACGCGCCCTCGACCTCAGCGATGATACTGCCTTCAGCAGACATAGGCGCAGGCTGAAGCGCAAATTCTAAACTGCTATTATCCACTTCGATATTTTTCAGCTTATCTTTTAACTCAATCAATAAACGCTGTGCAGTCTTTTTACCGATACCGGGAATACGCGTTAATGCCGTCTCAGACTCTTGCTCGACGTGCATTTTTAGCTCAGCCGCTGACATCGCAGACAGCATCGCCAGCGCCATTTTTGCCCCAACGCCATTGATTTTAATCAATTGGCGAAAAACATCACGCTCTTTACGATCGATAAAACCAAAAAGCAGCTGCGCATCTTCACGCACGTGAAAATGCGTCCAAATGCTCGCCTGCTCATTAAGACGCAACTGACAAAATGACGGCAGCGGCAGCTCTATATCGTAGCCTACGCCAGAGGCAGTCATGACACAGGCAGTCGGCGCCATCAAATATTGCACCTGCCCCGTAATCAATCCAATCATTAATCCACCACCTTTTATAAGATTTAATATAAAAACTGCTTATAGCGTTTGCGCTAAAAATAAGCGGCTGTTATGGCTCAATGAGCATGCTTTTTTGGCCACACTTATTTATAAAAATCGACCATACCTTCGAGGCTGATTGGACGAACTTTATGCGCCTGACCCGCTGAACCAAAGGCTTCAAAACGATTGGTACAGATATCTGACATCGCAACCATAGAGGCTTTAAAATATTTACGTGGATCAAATTCGCTAGGATTTTCTGCCAAGAATTTACGGATCGCGCCCGTTGATGCCAAACGTAAATCGGTATCGATATTGACTTTACGGACGCCATGTTTGATCGCTTCAACGATTTGCTCAACCGGCACACCATAAGTTTCCCCGATATCACCGCCGTTTTCATTAATAACTTTGAGCCATTCTTGCGGTACTGACGACGAACCATGCATCACCAAATGGGTATTCGGGATACGCGCATGAATCTCTTTGACGCGCTCAATCGATAAGATGTCGCCTGTCGGTGGACGGGTAAATTTATACGCGCCATGACTGGTGCCAATAGCAATCGCTAGCGCATCGACATTGGTGTCTTTGACAAACTGCTCGGCTTCATCAGCACTGGTCAATAGTTGCTCGTGATCCAATACGCCTTCTGCGCCTGAGCCGTCTTCTTCGCCTGCCATGCCGGTCTCAAGGCTACCTAAGCAACCGATTTCACCTTCGACAGACACGCCGCACGCGTGGGCCATCTTGACCACTTCGCGGGTCACGCTGGCATTATAATCATAATCCATTGGCGTTTTTCCGTCTTCACCGAGCGAGCCGTCCATCATCACCGATGAAAAACCAAGCTGAATTGAGCGCTGGCAAATCGCAGGTGACATACCATGATCTTGATGCATCACCACCGGAATATGCGGCCATTCTTCAATCGCAGCAATAATCAGATGACGTAAAAATGCTGACCCTGCATAACTACGCGCACCCGCACTGGCTTGCACGATAACAGGTGAATCACAAGCGTCGGCCGCCATCATAATGGCACGCATCTGCTCTAAGTTATTGACGTTAAAGGCCGGGACACCATAGCTGTGCTCAGCGGCATGATCCAAAAGTTGACGTAAAGATATTAAGGCCATAAAACGCTCTCTGATTAGATTTTAAAATAAATACTTATAACGATTTGGTGATTACAAGTGTTCCATCCTCGCTGCAAGGTAGGTAAATCGACAAGCAGCACTATAGAACAGTTGGGAAAATGCAGGATTTTTACTAGCAATTATCACGCGCAGATTATAGCAAATTTTGCCCACGCTTCGTAGCGGTTGAGCGACTATTTATTAGGCTCACATTATTAAGCTCGATTAAGCTTGCGGTTTTATTGAGCATACCGATTGTATTGAGGTTACAGCTTTGGTTTAATTGATGAATGATGCTATTGCATACTTTACTTTTAGCAATGCATAAAACGCAAAAAGCCTTGGTCATCACCAAAGCTTTTTAGTATTTCGAGGCTTATAAGACCGCTATTGATTATAGCGCTATGCATGCAAGTCGATTATTAAAATCAAATAACTTGAATGAATCATAACTGATTAGCAATCAATTAGTACTGTTGTTCTGCTTCTACTGCGTTTTCACTGGCTTTCTCTTCAACAGCAGAGGCACCATCAGCAACCACGCCAGCAGTAGCGGAAACGGCTTCATTTGCGCCAACTACAACTGCTTCACCAGTATTTTCTATCGCGTCAGTCGCAGCAGCACCAGCTGTTTCAGCGCCTTCGGCAACTTCTGCGCCGGCGTTTTGGGCAGCAACTTCAGCGTCAGCAGCAGCGGCTTCGGTTTCAGCAGTAGCAACTTCTGTGTTAGCAGCAGCATCATCACCCGCAGACTCAGCAGCAGCTTCCGTTTTATCTTGTGTTTCTTGGCTACATGCAGTAATTGCAAAGGTACCAGCAAGGACACTAGCAAGTAACAAATGACGTTTTAACATAATAAACCTCTCGTAAATAAAGCATGCCAAATACATGATTTTCGCTATTTTATAGAGTACAAATTGGGCATGCAATCATAATTTTCAGTATGGAAACAAATAATTACTACTTAATAATAAGCTGTGACCTTTCACGCTCACCTTTATCCTGCAGCTCTCATACAGACAGGCCAAACAACAATAAAATCAAACACGGTGGTCACTTTATTATTTTTATAGCCTACCCCAGATGCTCATAATAAGTTGTACGTCTAATGTTACTTAATTGATAAATGACGATAGAACGATTACTCGCCGATTTGTAAAGCAGCGACTGCTGGCAACACTTTACCTTCTACAAATTCCAAAAAAGCGCCGCCGCCCGTTGACATATAGCTAACCCCATCAGCCACTTGATATTTATCAATTGCCGCTAACGTGTCACCGCCGCCTGCAATCGAAAACCCTTGGCTGTCTTTAACCGCGTTTGCCACGATTTGTGTACCTTGACCAAAAGCATCGACTTCAAATACGCCGACCGGTCCATTCCATAAAATGGTTTTTGCCTTAATAATAGCAGCCGCTAATTGCTTGGCGCTCTCTGGCGCGATGTCTAAAATCATGTCATTATCGCCGATGGTATCGACCGACTTGATAGTAGCGGTAGCTTTCTGTAATGAGCCGGTAAAGTCCGCAAAATCAATCTCATTTTTATCGGCCACGACCACATACTCTGGCAATAAAATCTCAGTTTTATTCATAATATCACGAGCGGTATCGACCAGTTCCGCCTCATATAATGATGCTCCAACGCTATGACCTTGCGCTGCCAAAAAAGTATTGGCAATACCGCCGCCAACGATAATTTGCGAGCAGACTTCAGCTAAGCTATGCAGTACTTCAAGCTTGGTCGAGACTTTTGAGCCACCAACGATTGCCAGCATCGGTTGGGCTGGCGTTTCAAGCGCAATACTTAAGGCATCAAGCTCAGCGGCCAATAAAGGTCCAGCGCAAGCGACTTTGCCCGCTTGATGCATCGCTTGGGTCACGCCTTCGGTTGACGCTTGCGCGCGGTGCGCCGTGCCAAAAGCGTCCATGACAAAGACATCGCACAAATCCGCATATTTTTGCGCCAACGCTGTGTCGTTTTTCTTCTCGCCGTTATTAAAGCGCACGTTTTCTAACAGCACGACTTCGCCTGCCTTGATTGCCACGCCTGCCGTTAGATAGTCTTTATTTAAGCTGACTGGCGCAGCTAGCTTATCGCTTAAATAATCAGCAACTGGCGCAAGCGAATAGATGGCCTCAGGACTGCCTTCTGTCGGACGACCAAGGTGTGAGCAAACAATCACCGCCGCGCCTTTTTCTAACGCCATTTTGATGGTAGGCAAACTGGCTTGCAGGCGCGCATCGCTTGCGACTTTGCCATCTTTGATAGGTACATTTAAGTCTTCACGAACCAATACCACCTTATCCGCTAAGCTAAGCTCACTCATACGCAAAAAATTCATTACCTGCTCCTATGCATCATCTATGGTTAATCTACAATATGGCTGTTTGCTAACTGCAAAACGTTTTTACGAAATAGTCATCTTAAAACGTATATTATGGGTCATTCTCGCACTTGGTGTTATAGAACTGTCCAAGCAAGAATTTCAGCGGTGTATTCTAGCAGTTTTTAGTCTTCTCTTATAAAGAACTGTGATAAATTTTGCGCTATAGATTATCAATCCATATAACTGCCAAATTTCAATAGTAATCATATGCACTAAGAACAGTAACATTTCGTGGTGGTACTTCATCATCAGGCTGTTTATGATAAAAGAGTGTTTATGATAAGCACCGCTCATTATAAGAAAGCAGCTTATTATAAAACCTATGATGATAATGAATAATAAACCTAACAATAAAAACAATTTCTCAGGAGAAAATTATGAGTATTGATATTGAAACTGCCAAACAAGACCTGCTAAACCTAAAGGAAGAATATGAAACTCGCATTGATAAAATCGAAGACCATATTCAAAACCCGCAAGACGACCTCAATGAACATTGGGAAGATCAGGCCATCTCATACCGTCAAAACGACATGCGCGCAAGCTTGATGGATGAAGCACGTCAAAGCCTTATCTACGTCGAAAACGCGCTAAGCCGTATTGAAAACGGTACCTACGGTGAATGTGAAGTGTGCGGCAAACAAATTGAAGCGCAACGCTTAAAAGCGCTGCCATATGCTACGTTGTGTATGGAACATGCAGAATAATTTTTAATGTCTATTTTAAATAAATGTCACTTAAAATAATGTCATTTGAAATAAATGTTAGCTTTAAAGATTAAAGAATTGAAATAAGTTTCTAATCAAGCAGGCGCTTGCCATCTGCTAAGCGCCTGCTGCCATTGCTGACAACGCGCGGCAATTTTCTCTACAGGCAAATCCATAATATCGCCAACGACCGCCACATAGGCAATTGGCAAACCTGCCAGCTCGGTTATATTTTCCGCCGTCAATCCCCCTATCACGCATATATCGATCCCCTGTTGACAACCTTCAATAAGTTGCTGGCGAGATATCACATTGGCATTAGGTTTGGTGTTTGAGGCAAAAACAGCGCCCATCGCCGCATAGCTTGCGCCATCTTCTTTTGCTTGTTTGATCAGCGCTACATCGCCGTGACAAGTTCGTCCGATAATTTCACTTGGTGCTAGGGCAATTTTGGCATTATTTATCTCACCATCTTGTTGACCTAAATGCACCCCGATGCCAAGTTTTTTGGCAAGTGCAATGTCATCGTTCATTACAACATCGACATTATAGGCTTTAGCTAAGTTGACTATTTGCTGTGCTTCCTCATAGAGTTTTTCTTTGCTATTTACCGATTGTAAGGTTTTTTTACGGCGAATTTGCAATAATGCTACCAGCCCCGTTGCTAATGCTGCTTCTAATTTTGCATATAACACCGCGAATTCATCATCATTGGTAAGTAAGTATAATCTGGGCGCGGGCGCCATAGTCGATGCTTGGAACATATCATTTTTCCTCAAACAAGCTCAAATTTGACCCAATAAAAAGGCCGTTATATTACATAACAGCCTTGCACATCAATATTAAAATAGCACGCTTATACGGTACGGCGAGTCGCCAAACTGTTTAAGATATTTTTAGCATCGCCCCAACGCGTCGCTGAGCTGTTCGCACCCAAAATCACGATAATCGCTGGACGATTATTAACGCGGGTTTCCATCACCACGCAGCGCCCTGCTTCATTGATAAAGCCAGTTTTTGAGATACCGATTGGATAGCTACCATCACGCACTAAGCTGCTGGTGTTGTTGGCTTTATAGGTACGGTTGCCGCTTGAGTAGTTAGAGACAAAAAAGTCATAGCTTTTGGTGGTCGAAAAACGACGAATGACATCGTAGTTACCAGCTGCACGTACCATTTTAACGAGATCATTTGATGAAGCGACATTACGCTTATCAAGACCCGTTGGGTCACCGAAGAAAGCGGTGGTCATGCCCAAGTCTTGAGCTTTACGGTTCATAGCGCGCATAAAGGCACTATAACCACCTGGATAGTTACGCGCTAGGCTTTTTGCGGCTGGGTTTTCTGATTTCATCAATGCCATAAGTAGCATCTCAGCACGGTTCAAACGGTCACCTGACTTAAGGTTTGAGCTGGCGCGTTTTGGACCGACGAAGTCTTCTGGATCAAGGGTAATCTCTTCACGCATGTCAAGACCGGCGTCTAACACCACCATCGCTGTCATAATCTTAGTAATACTTGCCATCGGACGGGCAATATCAGCAGCTTTTTCGTAGATAGATTCGCCGGTTTCAGCATCGATGACCACAACACTGCGCGAATCGGTACTGATCGGAATCATACTACCGCTGTTAAAACCACCACGATAGGCGGTGTTATAGCTGTTGGTATTATTGAAGCTATTATTGCTGCTACCAAAACTGTGTGCATTAGTAATATTGGTGGCGCCGTAGCCATTGTCTACTTTTTTAATCGCCGAGCTATTACTGCTGTTGTACATGATTTTACGCGCTTCAGATAAGCTATCGGCACCGCCCCAGCTCACACGAGCACTAGACTCAGAGCCAGAACTACCATTAATGGTAAGTGCCGCTTGTGCAACACTGCCCAAACTCAATGAAATCAGAGCAGCGATTAATTGCTGTTTGGTTAATGGTAGTTGCTTCATTATGCCTCCTGCAGCCGCGCTGCCATTAGTTAGAAAATTAGTTACATACTAACTAACACCAACAACGTACGTAGCGTTTGTGGTTGTGTTTGTAGATACTCGCATAGAGTTTTTGTATTTTTAGTGTATCATGGTTTGCATTTAAGTTTAATCTACTAAATCAATTAGATGTCGTTTTTTGACCACATTCAAATTTTACTACATTTACTTTATATTACAGCAATATTAATTAACAATGGCGCAATATAGCATTACATTTAAGCTTATAAGGGCACAATTGCAAAGCTCATATAAAAGTATGCTGCTTAATATAAGGGAGTTTGTGAGTTTACATATTTTAGTCAATAAATTTATAGCAGCTGACATTTATAATGAGAAAGTAAAATCATTTAGATAGTTTAAGTTTAACAGTGCACCCTTTATTCTGACCAATAGAAAAGAGTATAACTATGATTCAAGTACTAGTAGTAGATGATCATGATTTGGTGCGAATGGGCATTAGCCGCATGTTGGCAGATAGTGCCGATATCGAAGTCGTCGGTGAAGCGGATAGTGGCGATATGGCGATTAAATTGGCAAAACAGCTGCGTCCGGATGTGATATTGCTCGATGTCAATATGCCCAATATTGGCGGCCTCGAAGCCACCAAACGCCTTATTCAGCTTGATATGGGCTTTAAGATCTTGGCCGTGAGTAGCATGTCAGCGCAGCCCTACCCGTCGATGCTTATTAAAGCGGGTGTCAATGGTTATATTACCAAAGGGACGCCGCTTGACGAGATGATACGCGCGGTGAAAAAAGTCTATCAGGGCGGGCGTTACTTTAGCCAAGAGGTTGCCGAGCAGTTGGCGGATGTTCTGCTATCTGATAATGCCAGCTCACCTTTTGACTTATTAAGTGACCGTGAAAAACAGGTCGCGATGATGGTGGTGAATTGCCAAAGCCCGCAGCAAATCGCCGACCAGTTATTTGTCAGCGTCAAAACCATCAATACTTATCGTTACCGCATTTATGAAAAAGTCGGTGTCGATAGCGATGTAAAATTGACCCATTTGGCCATTCGTCACGGGCTTATTCAACCGTAAGTTACTAAGCATAAATAACTAAGTATAGTAAGCACCTTCCCTTCTATTACGCTCAACTTAAAAGGCTTTAGAGCCAGTGAAAACTTTAAAGCCTATGAAACCTTCAAAGCCTGTGCCATCGTCAAAGTCTAAGCAACATGAGCAGCATAAGAAATCTGCTCCTAGCGTTATAGCCGCTATTACGGATTATTTTCAGCGCGATGACACCTTACCTTTGCCGCAGCTGCGCAGGTTGGGTTTGATTTATAGCAGCTATCGCTTTGTCGTCAGCTTATTCTCGATGTTGATGGTGTATATTACAGCACGCGCTAGCGATGGTTCATCATTACCAAGTTTTTTGCAGCAAACCGCACTCAGTTTCTATGTACTTTTAAGCTTAATTTTATTGGGTTTATTTTATGTGGTGACCAAGCATCCACGGCAACAGCTGGCGTTTGGTTTAGCGGTAGACGTCATTATTTTAAGCTTACTGCTCTATACCGCTGGCGCGCCTGATTTGCAGTTGACCATGCTGTATATGGTGGTGGTTGCCGCAAGCTTTATGCTGCTTCATAGCTCGCAAGCGCTGATTATCACTTTACTGGCGATTATTTTCGTTATCTATCAGCAGTTTTTTTATGCGATTGCCAATAGCATGAATTTGGCAAATTTAGGCGATGCGCTCCTGATGTCAGCCAGCTTTTTGGCAGTCGGCGGTTTGAGTTGGTCAATCTCGCAGCGCTTGGTACAAGTTGAGAAAGTAGCGGCCCGCCACGCCAAAGAAGTCGAACGCTTAAACGTTATCAATCAAGAAGTCATCACCCAAATGGCCAACGGTGTCATCGTCATCGATTGTGAACAAGTGGTTTTAGCCAACCTTTCGGCTTATCAATTACTGAGTATTCCAAATGCTACGGCAATGGATGCAGAGTATGTTGAGACAAATGCTGCGCTAAGTAGCTCGCCAAACAGCTTGTTAAACAATTCTTTAAACAGCCATGCGAACAACTCTTCAAATAATATTAAAAATCATATTGCAAACAAACCACTCGCCGACTTTCAGCAGCAGCTTCGCGCGCAACATCTACAGTTATTTGAAGCTTGCTTATCGATAGAGACGGGACAATCTCGCAGTTTTATTTATGAGTTGCCAGCTACTGCCAATGCCTCTGTCTTTGGTAAGCTTCGCGTTGAAATTATCCCGCTAAAAAATGACAGTAAGCTTGTCATTTTAGAAGATTTACGCCGCGAACAAGCCAGCGCCCAACAGTTAAAACTGGCCTCACTAGGGCAACTGACCGCTAGTATTGCTCATGAAATAAGAAATCCTTTAGCCGCTATTTCGCAAGCCAGTCAACTACTGATAGAAGATATTGAAGAAAGTCAGGCCATAGAGAGTGCAAGCGCAAATGATGCGTTGGCTGGCAATCATGAGCTTTATAAAATGATATTCACGCAAACAAAGCGCGTTAATCGTATTATTGAAGATGTCTTAAAGCTGTCACGCCAGCAAACCGCCAAGCAGCAATTAATTGCCCTTGCCGACTGGATACCAGAATTTTTGGCAAACTATTTTCAAGGTCATGATGTTTTTTTACACAGCCATGCGCAGCCGTCCATCTCATTTGACCCGCATCAATTAGAGCAAATTTTTATCAATTTAATTAACAATGGCTTACGTCATAGCAGTTATGCTCACCCTCATGCCGTTGTGGAAATCGAGATTTATTGTGCCGACAACGATGTTATAATTGATGTATTGGACGATGGCACAGGTGTAAGCACGGCAGACTTAACCCACCTGTTCAATCCATTTTTTACCACTGATAAGGCGGGTACGGGTTTAGGCTTGTATTTATCGCAAGCATTTTGTGAAGCCAACCATGCGCGCCTACTTTATATTCCAGAACACAAAAAGACTTGTTTTCGTTTGATTGCGCCTGCTATTGACAACGCGGCCATTGATAATGAAGCAGTTGAAAACCTATTTTTAATGCCTTGCAATATTTTAAGACAATGAGATGATGTATGACCACAACCGCGCTAGTCGTTGATGATGAAGTAGATTTATGCCGCTTGATGCAAATTACCTTAACCAAGATGGGCATCAAAAGCGATGTGGCTTATACCTTATCGCAAGCCAAAACCTATTGGCAAGCAAACGACTATGACTTTTGTCTAACCGATTTAAAACTCCCTGATGGGTCAGGCTTAGAGTTGGTTAAGCATATTAGCAGCAGTTCAAGTACGCCCATTGCCGTGATTACCGCGCATGGCAGCATGGATTTGGCGATTGAAGCACTGAAACTGGGCGCTTTTGACTTTGTTAATAAGCCGCTCGAGCTGCCGCGTCTACGTCAATTAGTTGAAAATGCACTCAAGGTTATTCATCAAGATAACGCCGCAAAGTCAACGCCTGAGCGCTCACCTGAGCAGCAAATGCTCGATAGCCGTCTGATTGGCGACTCAGCCGTCATGCACCCACTAAAAAATACCATTTTAAAGTTAGCGCGCTCACAAGCGCCAGTTTTTTTATCGGGGGCATCGGGCACTGGTAAAGAAGTGGTTGCGCGCTTGATCCATGATTTAAGCCCGCGCCGCGATGGCAGCTTCGTGCCAGTCAACTGCGGCGCGATTCCGTCAGAGCTGATGGAGTCAGAATTTTTTGGTCATAAAAAAGGCAGCTTTACTGGGGCTGTGGCTGATAAACAAGGACTGTTTCAACAGGCCAATGGCGGTACGCTATTTTTAGATGAGGTCGCTGATCTGCCATTAGCGATGCAGGTCAAATTACTGCGCGCCATTCAAGAAAAAACTGTGCGTGCAATCGGCGATACCAAAGAAGTGCCAGTTGATATTCGTATCCTATCAGCGACGCATAAAGATTTAAATCAGCTGGTACATGCAGGTAGTTTTCGCCAAGATTTATATTACCGCATCAATGTCATTGAGCTTAAACTACCGACGCTTAACGCAAGACGTGATGATATACCGGTATTGGCCAAGCACTTTTTGACCTTAATTGCCGACGAACGGCAATTGGAGTCGCCGCCAACACTGACCAATGCTGCTTGCGCGCGTCTACAACATCACGACTTTGCGGGTAATGTTCGCGAATTACGTAATATCCTTGAACGCGCGATAACCTTAGCGGAGACATCCACTATTGATGCTAGTCATTTAGGCTTAGCTGATTTTGACAATCAACAATTAGAGAACGCGCAAGAAGCTATTGCAGAAGTAGAGCAAAATAACAACGCTGACAAAGCGACCCTTTCGAGCAATGCTATTTTAGATAAAAGTGAAAGCTTGGGAGCGCAATCTATAAAAGATAATGTGGTAAAAAATAACGTAGAAGCCGTAGAAAAAGACAGCCCGCAACAAGCAAAAGCTACTATATCTCCTTATCCCACCATTACGCAGCACTATCCTTCAATGAATGCGCACGCTGCAGCCAGTCCTACAGCACAACTTGATAAAACAGCACCTAGCGCTATGTCAGAACCATTAAGCAATGAAGCTAATGAGCAAGAGAAATTAGATAAATCAATAAAAGAAGAAGTTGTCGCTGGTCAATTACCTGCCCAAGGCTTAGAGCATTATTTGCAAGAGCAGGAAAGGCAGCTGATTATTACCGCCCTTAAACAGACAAACTGGAATAAGACCCAAGCTGCTGAATTGTTGGGCACCACTTTCCGCTCGTTACGCTATCGTATGTCAAAGCTTGAAATTGCTGAAAATCAGTCTGAATAATATATAAGCGCTAACCGTAAGACGATAATTAAATCAGCTCGAAAAGTCTCAGTTTAAATGCTAACGAAATTAGGGCTTGGCTTTAACAGCCGGTTTTTCAGTCGGCTTTTCAGTCACATGGTCGATAAGCCTGTTGTTTTGAGTCACTTTGTTTTTAACAACTTTATTATTAGTATCATCTTGACTAGGATTATTCGCTGCTTGAGGCTTGCGTACAAAGCGAACACCCGACGGCAGGGCTTTTTGTCTGAGTAAATCAAGCGTCTGTTGCTCCCATGTGCTTTCACTTCCTGTTAAAGTCACATCAGGCGCTACCCCAACCCCATCTATTTTTTTACCCGAAGCGGTCATGTAATGAGCAACGGTCAGCTTTACCGCCTGCTCGTCATTAAGCGGTATCACGGACTGCACCGAACCTTTACCATAACTGACCTCGCCTAAAATAGTCGCGCGTTTTTGCGCTTGCAAACTACTGGCTAAGACCTCAGCCGCTGAAGCAGAATAACGATTTTGCAACACCACAACTGGCATGGTATCTAATAACGCTGCACCTTGCGTCGATAGTGTGCGGGATTCGCTTTGACGACCTTTGACTTGTACCACATCGGTATTGGTCATAAATAAGCTGGCAACGCTTACCGCTGACGCCAATACACCGCCTGGGTTGTCACGCATGTCTAATAAAATTCCCTTAACAGGCGCATCCAAATCAATTAACCCTTGTAACAGCTTTTCACGGCTATTGTTTTGAAAGGCGGGTAATCTAACAATAGCCATTCCATCTACCAGCCGCGTTTCAATAACTTGTGGATGGTTGTGATTACGCTGTAAAGTCGTGGTATGTTTACGCCGGCCTGCTTTTGATGTCACCACATCTACTTGGGTACCTGCAATGCCCGTTAACAATTGCTCAATGTCATTACTTTCTTCGTCTTCACCAAGTTTAAACTCGTCCACTTGGTGCAAATAATCACCAACGGCAATGCCTTTTTTATCAGCAGGCGAGCCATCAACCACCTCAGTAATCACCCAATAGCCTACTTTGGGTTGATACTGCACCTTGATACCGATATCGCCGACGTCGCCTTCAGTAAAAGCACGCAGATTCTCATAAGCTTCTGCATCCAAAAACTCAGCGTGGCTATCAAGCTTGGTCAACATACCGCTCATGGCATTGCTAAATAACTCTTCGTCATTCACCGTATCCACATATTCGCGGCGTACCAAATCAACGACAGCCACAAAGGTTTTAAGCGTTTCAGGCGAAATGGCTTTTAACGATACTTGCGCAACTTCAGCGGGAATATCGGTATTTATCACGTCTGACTCGTCATTTAGCGCGCTTTCATCGGCGACAGCATCTATCGAGTCATCGACTTGATCGGCAGATTCGAGCATATCGGCGATATCTGATAAATCGTCGGCGTTATTAGCTTCCTCGTCATTATTTAAGGATACATCGTCGTCGTTAAGTCCAATCAATTGCAAGCTTGCTGTGGGATTTTTGCCAGTATTATTGATTTTTTGATTATCATTGGTAGCAGCCTGTGCCGGCATATTGACCACACCCAACCCTACCACACCGCTAATAAGGGCGGGTTTTAATAGCTGAGAGCCGATTGATTTGACATTAAAAGACTTCATTTTAAAAGATTTAGAACCAATAAATTTAGAAGTAGTAGATTTAGAATCAAGAGGCAATGGCATGATGATATTTCTCAAGCTTTTAGACCGCAATAAGGATAAAGGGCGAATTGGACGCATAATAAATTACTCAAAGAAAGGGATTGGTTATTATTTTTATAACTTTTGGATTATATGGATATTTATGATTATAAAGTTATTCATGAACAATGTCGTCTAAAATAACACTGCGCCTCTATCTAAGACTAGGACAGTATTGCAAGTAACTTAAACAATATGTATCAAGAAAAATACGGGGATGCGCAAAAAAAATGCAAAAAAAGGGAAAGATACTCAATATCTCTCCCTTTTTATAAAACTCAATAGCTTTAGCAGTAATAATAGACTGCTAAATAACCCTATTAAATGTCTCGTTTATGTAGCCGAAAGCAGTAAGTTTTTACCGGTCATCTCATCTGGTTGCTCGATATCCATTAATGCCAAAATCGTAGGCGCGATATCACTAAGCTTGCCGCCGCTACGTACTTTTACGGCTTTCTCACCAATATAAATCAATGGCACCAGCTCAGTGGTATGCTGCGTATGCACTTGGCCGCTTTCGTAGTCTTGCATCTGCTCACAGTTGCCATGGTCAGCGGTGATCAGCATGTCGCCACCCGCAGCGCGTACCGCTTCTTCTAAACGACCAATGCACACATCCAACGCCTCTACCGCTTTGACAGCAGCTTCAAAGACACCTGTATGCCCGACCATATCGCCGTTGGCATAATTAACCACCAACACATCATATTTACCAGATTCGATAGCAGCGACCAGCTCATCGGTCACTTCAGGCGCGCTCATTTCTGGCTGTAAATCATAAGTAGCAACATCAGGCGATGGCACTAAAATCCGCGTCTCGCCTTCATATTCATCTTCGCGGCCGCCGCTAAAGAAAAAGGTCACGTGCGCATATTTTTCAGTTTCAGCGATACGTAGCTGGGTCTTACCTTTATCTTGTAAATACTCGCCAAGCGTGTTGGTCAAAGACGCTGGATAATAGGCAATACTGGTTTTTGGATTGTCCGCTAGCACGTCAGAATACTTCGTCAACATCACAAAAGCGGCAAGCTTTGGTTGCTTATGACGGGCAAAACCAGAAAACTCATGATCTGGTAGCACAAAGGCTTGCGCAAGCTCACGAGCACGGTCAGCGCGGAAGTTCATAAAGATAAGTGCGTCATTGTCATCGACGGTATAAGGCACTTCGTCGCGACCAATCACCACCGTTGGATTGATAAACTCATCGGTTTCGCGTGCTTTATACGCCGCTTGTATGGCGCCATCGGCACGTGTTGCTAAGCGGTCGGCTTTACCCTCGGTGATAAGCTCATAGGCTTTTTGCACGCGGTCCCAGCGATTATCACGATCCATTGCATAATAGCGCCCGATAATGCTGGCAATTTGCACGCGGCCACCTTCGTAGTGGTCATTGAGCTTGGCAATATGGTCGCGTAAGCGGTTAATGTACTTATCAGCAGATTTGGGCGGGGTATCGCGGCCGTCTAAAAAACAATGCACAAAGACATTTTTGGCACCGTGTACCAATGCCGAATGGCACATGGCTTCGATATGATCTTGGTGCGAGTGCACGCCACCATCAGACAACAATCCCATAATATGTACGTTACCGCCAAGCTTATTTGCCGCTTTCACCGCATTAACTAAAGCTTCGTTTTTATAGAACTCACGATTGGCGACTTCATTTGAGATACGAGTGGAGTCTTGATAAAGCACGCGGCCGGCGCCCAAATTCATATGACCAACCTCTGAGTTACCAAACTGACCATCTGGCAGGCCGACATCTTCTCCTGAAGCCGATATCAATCCATGCGGGTATTGCTGATAAATCTTATCCAAATTTGGCATATGGGCGGCAGCAATCGCATTATCCTTATCGTCTTCACGATGCCCAAAACCATCTAATATCATTAAGACATGGGGCACTTTTTTATTTTGCTCGCTAACTTGCTTATTATTGAGCTGAGCCTGACTATCGTCGATAATTTCTGCTTGTTGCTGGTTATGGGTCATGGATTACCGCTCCTCAAGTGAATGAACGCTTAGAATGCTATCTTAGGATGTTTACAGTCCTCTATATTAACACATATCTCAAAATAGCTGAAAAATCGTCCTTTTAAGCCATATTTAAGCCCTTAAAAATTCTGCCATTTCATGGTAGATAAAGTAAATACTCAACATCATTCATGCTGCTTATTAACCCTACGTAGCAATCTGTAAATCGTACTTGCAATCACTCAAGTCATTGGTTAAGATAATTATATTCTGAAGTGTTGGCTAGTAGATGTTTATTCCCTGAGCCGATAATGCTTTACCAGGATGTGGTACCTATTGCCTTATTGTGTATGCCTGCACCGCTTGCGGTGTCTCAGGAAACCTGCAGAGGCAGTGACGCATCCGCCCTGAACTTCACGGTTCATGGGTCACCATCTTACGGCGGCACTTCGGTTGTTTTATTCAGTTATTAGCTATTTTATTTATAAATATTATCTTTTATAAAAATAGTTTTAACACTCAAAAAGCCCCTTTTATTAACGGTAAAAGGGGCTTTTTTTATGCCGGCAAAAATGTCTATTTAATAATAAATTGATTATTCGTCATTGGCAGATTTGGTAATTTTCTTCACATCTTTAGGGATGTTTTTAGCCGTCCCATCGACAGTAGTATGTTGTTTAAACACATTGCCAAACGGATTTTGTTGCTGCTGACCAAACGGATTTTGATTGTTCATACCACCAGCACCGCCAAATGGATTTTGACCACCCATGCCGCCTGCGCCACCAAACGGGTTTTGTCCACCCATCTGTTTTGCCATCATCTCCATCATTTTTTGCTGATTGTTCATAACGTAATTATTAGCAAAGGCTTTGAGCTTTTTTTGCACCGGCGGCAATATCACCAGTAAGGCTAATAAGTCACTGAGCACACCCGGAATCAGCAGCAAAAGACCCGCCGCTGCTACAGCGACACTTTTAATCATGGTTGATTCTTGTGGACGCATAGCAGGGTTCATCATACCGCCCGCTTTCATCTGCTGCGCCATTGGATTGAGTGCTGCCATCCCTTTACGTATAAGAGAGATACCGATAACGGCGGCGATAATAAACCACATAAATACCCACCAACCGCTCATAAACTGCGCAAGTAAATACCAAAGCAGCATCTCGATAATAAACCAAACGATGGCAATACCAACTATCTGACCCATAAAGTGTCGTCCTATAAGATAAAATCTAAAAATTAAGCGCCATGCAAATTAATATGGCTAACATATGATGTATATGGGGATTGATTGCTATACTATCAAACTTACGGCTGATTTTTAAGCCATAAAACAAAATGTAAGTAAGACGGAATACTATGGCAATTATTATCGGGATTGACCCGGGTTCGCGCATGACCGGTTATGGCATTATCCAACAAACGGGCGACAAACTTACGTATATAGACGCAGGTACCATTCGCACAGATACCAAAGAAATGCCTGAGCGCCTAAAGCGTATTTTTAATGGCTTAACGCGTATCACCCAGCATCATTTAAAATATGGCGACGAGCCAATTTATACCGCTATCGAGCAAGTTTTTATGGCAGAAAACCCAGACTCAGCGTTGAAGCTCGGGCAAGCTCGCGGCGCAGCTATTGCCGCTATGGTCGCTCTTGATTTAGAAGTATCGGAATATACCGCTCGCCAAATTAAGCAAGCGGTCTGCGGTTATGGTGCGGCGGCAAAAGAGCAAGTACAAGAAATGGTCTGCCGCATTTTGGCGTTAGAGGTGGTGCCCCAGCAAGATGCTGCCGATGGTCTTGCCTGCGCCATTTGCCATGCGCACTCAAGCCATTCCATGAACAAACTCATAATGAATAGCACCATGCGTGGACGCGGCGCTTCGAAGAAAAAAGGTCGCTGGCGTTTGACCGAAGAAGACTTAGGCAATTTGCGTTAAAAAATAAGTTCGCAGTAAAGTAATAGAAGTAATAAATATAAAAAAACACGCATCCAAACGGCGCGTGTTTTTCGTTTAAATTATCTCTTCTATTTGAGTCATCATTTTAAATAATAAAAATGACCAACAAACCTACTCTAACAAAGCATTACTCTACCACGCTACTCTCAATCACTGCATCGAGTACATAGGCATATTCTTGCGCTTCTTCATTCTCGTTAGCGTCTAACTGATAGCGCTGAAGACGTAGTACTTCATCGTGCATACCATCGGGCTGATAGCCATCGATTTCACCGTTAAAGGCTGTCCACTCACCTTCGCTAGCCTTGATACCTTGGTCATCATAAGTAATGGGTTTTACTTGTAAGCATAACTCTGAACTCTTGTCAGCGCAGGCTACTTTCTTAGCATTGACTGCCCAAAATACCGTTTCACCTTTACTGTTATATTTAGCTTGCGAAGTCAGCTTTCCTACCCAAACTAACGTCGCCGCGTCGCTTGTGATTTGCGTTAAGATTGGTTGACGACTTTCAGCCGTTGCGCTCTCAGCACTACCGTTTTCGATATTGGCGTCTAATACTAAGGTCAATTGATTCTCACCTTGCATTAGCTCATTCAATTGGTTTTCAGCCTTATCAAGCTCACCGCACGACATTTTGGTGCTCATACCGTCTTCGATGGTCAACGTCTGACCTTGAAGCTGATATCCTGCGCTCATGGTATTGCAGCCGACACTATAATTTAGGCTATTCTCGCCTTGGTATTGGCTAAAGCTCAAGCGCACTTGGTCTTTGATATCAAGCAGTGTATTTAGTGGCTGAGCGCCTTTATCGCTTGCAGACATCAGTGTCCAGCGATAACGGGTAAGATTGGCTATCATTTGTTCTTCAGTGCTCATCTCAGCCGCCTTGGACTCATCATTTTCTAGCGTAGCATCAGGCGTAGCAGCATTACCATCGACTTCGTTAGCATTTTCTGTCTGTATATCATTCTCGCTTGGTACTGAGGATTCTTGGCAGGCAGTTAATGTCAGACTTACCGCTAAAATACTGGGCAATACAGCAAATCTAGCCAAAGACTTTATAAAAGATGATTCCGTAAAATATTGGGTGTCAAAAGATGAGGTCATAACAGTCATACCTTGTGAGTAAACCTTTTCGATATTCCGCTTTCTAGCATACGAAGTTTTTACCATACAAATTGCAATTGTATCTGTTTTTGTAAAGTGTTCATAATTTGACCACTATAGCGCCGATGTTATCTATTATTGTTACAAAGTGTTTAATTTTATAGATTGATAGTAACTGTTTTCGATAGTTTTTCTAATTTTGAAATAAAAAAAGCCTTAACTGGCTAATATGGTGGTTAGCTCATTAAGGCTTTTGGCTATGTAAAGCTCGGTTTATAAGGCGACCTTATCATTCATCATAAGCAGGTTTGGCTTTTGCCATATTTTTAATACTAAAGCGCTCATGCATCATTTGATAAAAACGCGCCAAATTTTCGCCCTGCTCGTTTGGATTAACTTTCAGCGCTTTACCAAAATCTAGCCCCAAATACAGTACTATATCGGCAAAGCTCAACTGCTCACCGACCAAATAATCATGACCGTTTAGGGCATTTTCAAAATAAGGTAGGGCTTTTATCGCGCGGGCAATAGAGGGCGCGACAAACTCAGGTACTTGCTCGACACGCTGCGCTTTGGACGGATGGCTATGCTGAAACGCCAGCATAAAGTTGTATAGCACCTCAAACTCAGCAATACGGCGCATCGAGCATACTTGCGCCCGCTGTACGACGTCATTACCCATCACCGAGCGCTCGCCATAAACACGGTCGAGATACTCGCATACCGCCTGCGAGTCATTCAGCACCGTACCATCATCCAAGGTTAATACCGGCACCGTCTGCATGGGATTGATTTTGGTAAATTCCTCAGACATCTGCTCATTGGTAGCAAAGTCGATATCGACCACATCAAGATCATCCATATCATCGACATCGATACCTTTTGACGCTAATAAAATAAGCGCTTTACGTGGATTTGGGGCGGTACGGGTTAAGTATAATTTTTTCATGGCAAACTCCTTGTAAGATGGTTTTAAAGCGACTCAGCGCCCTTTGGTTTTATTATGGCTATTGCATTATCGGTTATGGATAAAATTATAAATATCATATTTAGACATTTCAGCCTGTTATTATCATAACAAAACCTTATGAAATATGCTGTTTTAATAAAAAGCTGAAAAAGTAAAAGCCCTATAACATGACGTCATAGGGCTTATTAACTTGAAACAACTGCTTGGACTAGCTGCTCAACTTATTTGTTAGGCGCAGGCGTGGTACGTAGATAAGGCTTAATTTCGGTATGGCCTTTTGGATAATTGGCGGGAATATCTTCGTTTTTCACGCTTGGTGGAATGATAACGTCATCGCCTTCTTTCCAATCAACTGGCGTTGCGACATTATACTCATCAGACAATTGCATCGCATCGATAACACGGACGATTTCATCGAAGTTACGACCACAGCTGGCTGGATAAGTCAGGGTTAAGCGTACTTTTTTATTTGGATCAATGATAAACACACTTCGAACCGTCGCGGTATTGTCGGCATTTGGATGAATCATGTCATAAAGATCCGCCACTTTGCGATTTGAGTCCGCAATGATAGGGAAGTTAACGGCGGTACCTTGGGTTTCTTCAATATCTTTGGCCCAACCTTTATGATCGTCTAGGCCGTCAACTGATAAGGCAATTGCTTTTACATTGCGCTTTTGGAACTCGCCGCCTAATGCCGCCGTACGCCCAAGCTCAGTGGTACAGACTGGCGTGTAATCTGCAGGATGTGAGAAAAAGACAACCCAACTGTCCCCTGCCCATTCGTGGAAATTGATATCACCATCAGTGGTTGTCGCGTCAAAATTTGGTGCAGTATCACCTAAACGTAAATTTGCCATGCTTTATTCCTTATTTATATGAGTGATGAGCGTTAGTATTTATTCACCTCTAAAGGTATCCATGCGCTCTATTGTTATAAACGTATTTAGTTATAAATGTTCCTAGTTATAAATGTACTTAGCTATCAACATACTCGGTCAATACTACACAATAACTCAAATTACGTCAGCAAGAATTCTCTTCTATCTTAGCAAACTGGTTATGAATGTCTTGTGATGGATTGTAATGCGCTTATGCCATTTATTACTAAGAATCCAAGTTTGCATTTAAAACATTAACCAAATCAATATTCTGAACCCTTCAAGATAATCCACGTTCATAAAAAAGCCCATCTCTAGCGTACTAGAAATGGGCGATTTTGAAAACTACTATTGTTGAGTAACGTTTTAAACTTTAATAATAGAGCCAATAGTTCTACACTAAGCCGGTTTATAGCTGTCACGTAAGCTCACGATTTGATTAAACACTGGCTTGTCGCTCGAGTGGTCTTCACTATCAGCAATAAAGTAGCCCTCACGCTCGAACTGGAATCGCGTACCAGCATTGGCATTAGCAAGCGATGGCTCAACTACGGCATCGAGCTCAATCAACGAGTTAGGATTTAGCGCTTGATGAACGTCGGCGACGCTACTTGGATCTTCAGCGCTAAATAGCTGCTCATACATGCGTACCGTCGCTTGCACGCCTTGGCTTGCTGAGACCCAATGAATCACGCCTTTAACCTTACGGCCTTCAGGGTTGTTACCCAAAGTCGCAGGGTCAATCGTGGCTTTTAGCTCAACAACATTGCCAGCGTCATCAAGAATATGCTCAGTCACTGCCAACACATAAGTGTTACGCAGACGGATTTCTGGCTTTTCTGGAGATAAACGCTTATAGCCTGCTGGCGGCTCGATCTCGTAATCGCCTTGGTCAATATAAAGGGTTTCGGTAAACGGAATTTCACGCTCGCCCATATCAACATTTGGATGGTTTGGCTGCGTGAGCCATAAAGTCTGAGCGTCTTCATCCCAGCGCGCATTGACGCTATCAGCTTTTTGCGACTCCCAACTGCTAACCGCATCGCTAAAGTTAGTAATCGTTACCTTTAACGGCTTGAGCACTGCCATACCGCGCGCCGTCGTCGTCTCTAATGACTGACGAATACTAAATTCTAATAGACGAAAATCAACGACGCTGTCTACCTTGGTCACACCGACGCGTTCACTAAAATCGCGTAGACCTTCAGGCGTATAACCGCGGCGGCGCATGCCAGCGATGGTCGGCATACGTGGATCATCCCAACCGCTAACGATACCTTCATCAACCAACTGCTTTAATTTGCGTTTACTGGTCAAGGTATGGTCGACGTTTAGACGACTAAACTCGTACTGGTGCGGCGGCACATCAAAGCCAATTTTTTCAACCGCCCAATCATAAAACGGACGATGGTCTTCAAATTCCAGTGTACATAACGAATGGGTAATGCCTTCGAGTGCATCAGAGAGCGGATGGGCAAAATCGTACATCGGATAAATACACCATTTATCACCGGTTTGATGATGGGCTTGGTGCATGACGCGATAGATAACAGGGTCGCGCATATTCATGTTTGGGCTTGCCATGTCAATCTTGGCGCGCAGCACGGCTTTGCCTTCGGCAAACTTGCCTTCTTTCATATCATTAAAGAGTTTTAAGTTTTCTTCAACACTGGCATCACGCTGCGGCGACGGCGTGCCTGCTTCATTAAATGAACCACGATTATCGCGAATTTGCTCAGGCGATTGCAAGTCCACATAAGCATCACCCTGCTCAATCAACTGTACGGCCCATGCGTACAACTGGTCAAAGTAACCGGACGCATGGTGCGCCTCGCCTGCCCACTCAAAGCCAAGCCATTTCACATCATTTTCAATATTATCAATATAGTCTTGCTTTTCGGCGGTTGGGTTGGTGTCATCAAAGCGCAAGTTACAAACGCCGCCAAACTCTTCGGCGATACCAAAGTTTAAGCAGATAGATTTGACATGACCTAAGTGCAAATAGCCGTTTGGCTCAGGCGGAAAGCGCGTCACGATTTGCGGGTATTTTTGCGCTTTGATATCGTCACGAATGATATTACGAATAAAGTCGTTTTTTTGTTCGTCTTTTTGTACATTGTTGCTTGAGTGCTCACTCATTACTCATTGCTCCTAGCGCAAGGTTTTAGCCTTTAACACGTGTCATTACGCTTTATAAAAGGTTCAAAATAAGAAAATTTAAAATAATCAATCAAAAATCGCTGATAAAAGATAACGTTGCGTTATTCTATCAGCTTTTGCAAAGGCATTAACAGCCTGATACATGACAGACGACAAAAAAGCCGTTAGACTAGCCATAACTTTTTAGTCAGCAACTTTTTAACCACCACTTAACAGCGTTATTTTAGACGCTATAATCAAAAAGGAATATCACATGGTAGACATGCCACCAGTAGTAGAACTTGACACCAATATGGGTGCGATCGTTATCGAACTCAATGAAGAAAAAGCGCCAAAAACGGTCGAAAACTTTTTAAACTATGTTAAATCTGGTCATTATGACGGTACGATTTTCCATCGCATCATTGACGGCTTTATGATTCAAGGCGGCGGTATGGACGCTGAAATGAATGAAAAAGCAACCAATGCACCCGTTGAAAACGAAGCGGACAATGGCTTGAAAAATGACAAAGGTACGATTGCGATGGCCCGTACGCAAGACCCACATTCAGCAACCAGCCAGTTTTTTATTAACGTAAAAGACAACGATTTTCTAAACCATTCTGGCAAAAACATGCAAGGTTGGGGCTACACCGTATTTGGTAAAGTCACTAGCGGCATGGATGTTATCGACAAAATGCGCGGTGTACCAACCGGCCGTTTTGGCATGCATGCTGATGTGCCAAACGAGCCTGTAGTCATCAACTCTGCGACTATCATTACGCAGTAATCGTTTTTTATAAACGGTATAAGATAAGCGGTTTGTCATTAATAGCCGCTTATCTTACCTTATGAGGATAAAGATACATGCAAAGCTTTAATCATTTAATCACGACCCGCCCTCATGAGGTGCGGCAAGTTTTGATTAGCGATTTGCATTTATCGCCAGAAGAGCCTGCCTTAGTGCAGGCTTTTTTGGCCCTGCTCGATGATTGCCTTGCCCTACCTCAGCTTAAACGCTTATTTATCTTAGGCGATTGGTTTGAGGTTTGGATTGGCGATGACGCTTATTTGACTTTGTCAGAAGACGCGCGCCAAATCCATTGGCTCACGCCGCTTATCGTTAAACTAAAAAAACTACGGATAGCTGGCTGTGAGATATTGGTCATGCATGGCAACCGTGATTTCCTCTTAGGTCAGCCCTTTTGTAGCTTATTTGGCGGTGAGCTGATTTATGAGCCGTATTATTTAACCGTCGGACAGCAGAATTACCGCTTAGAACACGGCGATGCCTTATGTACCGATGATAAAAAATATCAGTTCTTTCGCAAGATGATGCGTCATCGTCTGACGCAGTGGTATTTGCTCAATAAATCGCTGACAAAACGTTTAGCGATTGCCGATAAATTACGGCAAAAAAGTCAGCAGAATAACGCCAATAAAGCCGCTTATATCATGGACGTTAATGAAGATACAGTAATACAAGCCATAGCAGACAGCGATGCGTTGTTACATGGTCATACCCATCGCCCAGCCATTCATCAGGCGACGTCCGATAAAAAGCGCTACGTGCTTGGTGATTGGCGCTTGCTTGATAAAGAGTCACGCCAGCCAAAAGTCAGTGCGGTGATTGGGGCGGTAACGGCAGATGGTGATACAGGCGATAATGCTGCTGAGTTTGAGTTGGTTGAGTTTAAGATGACTGTCTAAACCCTATCTAACCTGCTGCTACAATTTTTATAAAACTGTACGAACAAAAAAAACTCCGCTTAGCACGGAGTTTTTTATTGGTTTAGTTATTTTTTAAACCATCGTTGTAAATAACGATTATCCAAAAACAGCGACTTTACTCTGTCTCACCATCCTGCCAATGAAGATGCTGTGCGTTGAGTGATAAAGCCGTCTGGCGTTTGACCATTATCTGCTTGCCAGCGCTGGAACGCCTTACGCGTATTGGTACCAACGATGCCATCAGCGCCTTTGGTATCATAACCCATGCTGGTTAAACGCTGCTGCAAATTACGCACTTGCGCGGTCGATAATGGACGCTCATAGCGCGGCCATGATTTTTGTAAGCCGCTCTGACCTGCCAGCGCTTTACCAAGTAAGCTCACACCAAGCGCATAGTTTGATGAGTTGTTGTAAACCTTGATGACATCAAAGTTTGGGCTAAGTAATAGGACTGGACCATCTTTACCAGCAGGTAGCCATAGCTCCATTTGCGTATTGGCATCTAAATAAACATCAGCGATGGTATCCACGCCCATCGCCGCCCATCTAGCCGCAGGTTGCTTGGTACCAACCGTTGAGTAATCAAACGACGCAGGTACAGTTGCTTCATAAAATGGCGCAAGGCCTCGCACCCAACCTGAATTACTCAGGTAATTGGCAGTAGAGGCCAGAGCATCGCTCGTTGCCCATGGGTTACGATGACCGTTACCATCACCATCAACGCCGTGTTTCAGCCAGGTATCAGGGATAAACTGCGTCTGCCCCATACCGCCTGCCCAAGAGCCATCGAGCTGTGACCATGAGACATCGCCGCGCTGCAATAGCGTCGCTAGTGACAATAACTGGGTTTCAGCAAATTCTTGGCGACGGCCATCATAAGCAAGGCTGGCAAGCGAGCTTGGAATACTGCTATTGCCCGTTACCACACCGTATGATGACTCCATGCCCCAAATCGCAGCGATGATTTCTGCATTGACGCCGTACTGCGACTCTAACTGTGATAAAAATGCGCGTTGCTCGGCAAACTTACGCTTACCTGTGCTGACACGGCCATCTGATACGGCAGAATCGACATATTCCCAAGGCATTTTAGAAAACTCTGGCTGCCCTGAATCCAGCGAGATAACTTGCTGATTTAAATAAGCCGTGTCCATCAAACGACGCACGGTTGAAGCATCATGACCCGCTGCAATGGCGCGCATCGAGAAGTCAGATTTCCAATCAGAAAAACTGTTATAGCTTGGTTTAGTAACCGGCTGCGGCTTGACGACTGGTACAGGCGTTGGCTTTACCTGAATGGTTTGGGTTTGGGTAATTTGCACATTACCTTGGCGTACAGGGGTACTCGGCTTTTGCATTGCCTGCTGGCTGGTACAGCCGACCATGACTAACGCGGGAAACAAGGCAAGGTACTGTTTGTTTAATAACATAAATTTCTCAAATATGAATAAGTAAAGCAACTGATAGCTAATAAGTAATAGCGAGCAAGCAATAACAATTAACAACAGCCACTAAAAAATTGCAGCAAATTTAACGTTTTAAAATCTAACGTCCAAGCACCGCACGTGGGTCAATAGGGTTACCATTTAGGCGTACTTGGAACTCTAAGCCGACTTGATTGCTCTCACCGCTGCTACCCATATTTGCAATACGCTGTCCGCGCTGTACTGCTTCACCTTCTTTTACCAGCAAGGCACTGTTATGCGCATAAGCAGTAATGTAGTTATCGCTATGACGAATCATAATCAGGTTGCCATACTCAGGCAGGCCGTTACCTGAATACAGCACCGTACCCGATTGGCTAGCAAGCACTGGATCACCGACATTACCGGCAAACCACATACCCATATTACCGGCAGCAGCATCAAAGTTACGAATCACTTGGTTGCGACTTGGATACTCATAACCCGAGGTTGCGTTGGCGGTCACTTCATAAACAGGCGTTTGCGAATAGTTCGGAGTATTATTCACAGGCGGTGTATAGCTCGGCTGTGGCCGTGTTTGAGCAGGGGTGTTATAGCGATTGTTATTATTGGCGCTTACTGGCTCGGCTTGCCATAACTTGAGCCATTGACCACTATAAATCGTATATTTGCTATCTAAACCATTGATCGCACCGATTTGGCGATAATTGAGACGATAGCGGGCGGCGATTTGACTGACAGTGTCGCCACGCTGCACACGATAATAATTGGGCACGCCTTGTCCGTTGGTGATAATCTTCGGTCCCTGATTAGCCCCTTGATAGGTGGGTTTGGTGGCACAGCCGACCATCGTCACGGTCGCTGCCGTCAATGTTCCCATCAAGGCTAGGGTTGCTAAGCGCGATCCAGCAATAAGCTTCTTCATACAAGATTTCCTATTCTTTATGTTACTCACAAACTCCTTGTGTTACTCACAAGCATTTTGCTAACGGTTGTAACGTTTAATGTCCTAAACACCATAATTATGCATTTAATAACCAATGGTTTTTAGCTCATTCAATAATAAATGGTTTTTAGCGATTTTAAGCCCTAGCAAATTTAGTACTAATAAATTTAAGCATTGGCCAATTTAAGCACGGGCAAATATCATCATAAACTTAGATAAATCAGTCAATTTACAGCACTAATTAGAGGGCTAATTACAGTACTAAGGCTGAGAATGTCGCAAGGGTTTCGGTTGGCGTATGATGCAGACGCACAGGCGATAGACTAATATACCCTGCTGCCACCGCTTGGTCATCCATCATCTGCGTTTCTGCTGATTCAATACTTGCGTCGTCTGTTAATAATTCCCGTTGGCGTTTGCGTAACGATAGCCAGTAGGCATCGCGTCCGCGTGGATCGACCACATGATGAACGGGACGTGCAATCTGACTGTGACTCAGCGCTGTTATTTTTCGACCTTTAATCGTAGCTGCGCTTTTGACATCAGGAATATTAACGTTTAATACATGATAGGGCAAATTTTTGCAAGCATCCAATATCGGTGTATCGGTAATGAGTTTGACAATCTCATTGGCCGCCATTTGATAATGACTGGCTTGCTGCGCATCGTCATTTTTTGTGCCGCCGCCTACCAAAGAGGTTGCGATAGCTGGTATGCCAAAAAGCTGCGCGGTCAATGCAGCGCCAAAGGTACCCGAAAATAAAACGTCCTGACCAAGATTGGCACCGGAATTGATGCCAGTAATCACCCAGTCAAAATCGCTATGACGATAGAGTTCATGTAACGCCAAATAAACGCAGTCAGCGGGTGAACCATTGACTGCTATAAAACCCGAATCTAAATTATGGGTATACAATGGCGTTGAGATGCTCAAAGCGCTTGCGCAGCCACTTTGCTCGTTGCTTGGCGCAACCACCACCACTTCTGCGATGGTCGACAATGCCTGATAAAGTGCCAATAGCCCTGGCGCATGCACCCCATCATCATTACTTATTAAAATCTTCATTTTTGCCCAATTCAGCTTAATATCGTTATTAATGACCGTCTGTCAGGTCCTCTACTTTTTTATCCTAAAACCGCTATCTAAAAGCGAAAGAGGACTCCACCCGACATTAGGGTGGAGGTGAATTTCGCCTAGTGTTTATTATATTTTTATACAAATTAGCTACTGTATGAAATCTAAATAATCTTTAGAATTTATATTCTATCAAACAAAATTAGTTGCGGTAATGAAAATCAACAAAGCGTATAAGTTTAGGCTTGAGCCTAATGTAGAGCAACAGATTATTCTAAATAATCTTGTCGGCTCTGCACGTTTTGTTTGGAATCAAATGCTAGCGATCTCATTTGAGATGTTTGCCAAAAATGAATTTATTAATGCCACCAACTTGGTTAATAAAATCATGGATCTAAAGAACAATCCTGATTTTGACTTCTTAAGAACCCATGCCAATGCCGTGTCCTTACAACAAAAAGTACGTGATCTCGCCTCTGCTTGGTCACGATTTTTCGACCCTAAAGTTCATGCTAGGCTCAAAGAAAATAAAAAGAAGCTCCGAAAACCCAAGTTCTTTAAGCTAAGCGATGGCACAGAGATTCAACTACGACAACTGATGCCAAGATTTAAACGTAAATCCGATGGCTGCGACTCAATCAGGCTTGTTCAGTTTGATAAGTATTGCCGTATTGAAGGCAATCGCATCAAACTACCTAGCGGTATTGGCTTTGTGAAGTTTAGAAAATCGCAAGACATCATCGGCACCATTAAAAACATCACCATCAGCAAGAAATCAGGTCACTGGTACGTGTCGTTTGGCACCGAAACGCAGCTAACTGAAAATCCACGACACCCTGCCACAAGTGCCATCGGCTTGGATATGGGTATCACTAAACTCATTACCACCTCAGACGGTCAAACCATCAAACCCAAAAATAGCTTTAAAGCCAATCAAATTAAACTGGCCGCATTACAGCGCCAATTAAGTAGAAAAGTCTTATTCAGTCAAAACTGGAAAAAGCAGAACCGTAAGATTCAAAAATTACACCATCACATCGCCAATATTCGCCATGATTACTTGCATAAAATCACCACCGCGATCAGCAAAAACCACGCCATGATTGCTTGTGAGGACTTAAAAGTAGCCAATATGTCGAAATCTGCAAGCGGTACGCTAGAAAACAGAGGGCGTAACGTCAAAGCCAAGTCAGGATTGAATAAATCCATTTTGGATCAAGGCTGGGGCATGATGATTGATATGCTTGAGTACAAGCAGCACTGGCAAGGCGGGGTGCTCATTAAAGTAAACCCACGCTACACCAGCCAAACCTGCTTTGAATGCAAGCATACCGCTAAAGAAAATCGACAAACCCCAGCTAAGTTTGAGTGCGTCCAATGCGGGCATAAAGCAAATGCTGATGTGAATGCAGCTAAAAATATTTTATCGGCAGGACATGCCGTTTTGTCTGCGGAGGGAGGATGCGGTAAAGGTCGCCCGTTGAAACAGAAAACTTGTGACATTCGTGAGAAAGTCGCCTAAGCGCTAACGCTTTTAGAATCCCCCACTTGAGCTTAGCGAAAGTGGTGGGAGTATGTCAAAATCATGCCTACCAAAATTAAGCAAAATAAAGACAGACATTATAGATAGCGCTGTCGCGTTTTAGATTTTGGGCGATTATACCCTACTCGCCTCGCGAGGCGAACCCAGACTTTAAGTCATCTCAACTTACTATTTGATTTTATTCATAATTTTAATAGTACAAGCAAGCGTCTTTTGCAAAAGATAAAACGTTGGGGTTACAGTAGGCAACAAGGGACAACACGATCAATTGATACTTTTATGTTGAGGTAACTTAGGGCGATATAATGCTGATATGTTGCTGTAAAGGCGGCTTAGCTCACAATATATCTACACATAAATCAATATTTTATGTGACTTTTATTTTTTTACCCATTAACATAGCACCATCAAACAAAGATAAGCGAGTGTAATACTGAATGAAAAATCAATCGATATTATCTATAGCTTCTGTGATAGCAAAGACCGCCTCAAAAGTTGGTCTTGCAGGACTGATAACGTCTATTGCTATGCTGTCTCAAGCGACTCAAGCTGCGTCCAATGCGTCGACTACCATTCCAGTAGATTTATCAGGCATTAATATCACTAAGCATGAAATTGCGGTGATGCATGTGTTATCAGAGATTTGCCCGCCGATGTTAACTGGCAAACAAAAACAGCGCTTTTATAAATCTTATAACGTGCAGCTGCATGAATTGATGCCATCGTTAGAGGATCCAAAAGCGGCTATTCAATACTTGTCTACGCAGCAAGATTATCGTCAAATTCTGCAAGGTATTCGTAGTTGGACCATGGGCTTCTCAAAACAAGAGAACAAAGCCTTATGCGAAGATTTGGCCAATGCTGAATATCATTAATCCGTTTCGATAGAAAAGTAAATCCGATAAAACCTAGCATATGGTCAACGTAAATAAATACCTTTACTATTAACGACAATAAAATCTGGTTATTATGACGTGATAGATGCTAGGCAAAGATTATTAATAATTAGCTTTTAGTAATTGCTCTTATAAATTTTAAATAAGAATCTGCATTAAGCCTATACTGGGTTTATTAAAGACTACATTTATATTGCAAAATCAGCTTGCTGTATCGTCCGCTCATAGCAGACGATACAGCAAGTTTTTTTATGGATATTAAAAAGGTTGCTATAAATCCAATTTCTAATTGTGAGTGATTTTATTTTATTTATCATTTCCCCATCGAGCGGCATTTTGCTAAGATAAGGCGTTAATTTTATGTCCATCGCTCAGTCGTCAAGGCTTTCAGCAAAAATCTGTTCTGACGCTTAAATTTAAAGCGCTTATGTTAGATTAAATTGAGATTTAGCCTGTGATAGCAGCGATAGATACATTTGGTTTTATGATGCGGTGTAACAATCTATGATAGTAAAGCATGTGAAAAAACAGCTGGTACAGCTGGTAGTGGGCGTTAGTGTTTCTATGAGTGCAATGATGGCGGGCGCAGCCATTCAGCCTCCTGAAATGGACAATACCGCCTATGTATTAATGGACTATAACACGGGTGAGATACTGGCGCAGAAAAACGCCAATCAACCACTGCCACCAGCGTCTTTGACAAAGATGATGACCAGCTACATGATTGAGCAGCGCTTAGCATCAGGTGATCTCAAAGAAGACGAGCAAGTATTGATGAGCGCCAATGCTTGGTGCCGCGGTAGTAGCAGTGAGTCGTGTATGTATGTACCGGTCAATAAATCTGCCAGCGTGATTGATATGCTACGCGGCATCATCATTCAATCAGGTAACGATGCTTCAAAAGCGATGGCCGAACACATCGCTGGTAGCGAAGCTTCGTTTGCGATTTTGATGAATGAAGAAGCCGAAAAAATCGGCATGAAGAATACCCATTTTGTCAATGCCACAGGTATGCCCGATGAAGGTCATGAAGCATCAGCTTTAGACCTAGCAAAACTTTCGCGTGCTATTATCAAAAACAGTGGCGACTATTATGGTCTTTATTCGGAAAAAGAGTTTACCTATAACGGTATCACGCAGGGTAACCGTAACGCCCTACTTGCGACCGACCCGACGGTTGATGGCTTAAAAACAGGTCATACTGACGCCGCAGGCTATTGCTTAGCAGCGTCAAGTAAGCGTGACGATATGCGCCTTATCTCTGTCATTATGGGCACAAAAAGTCAACAAGCGCGCGCCGATCAGTCACGTGAGTTGCTAAACTGGGGCTTTGGCCACTTTACCACCGTCACTAAAGCGCCGGCTGGCCAATTCGTCAGTAAAGTACCGGTTTGGTTTGGCGAAGCAAAAGAAGTGGAGTTGACAACCGGTGACAGTTTGCAGATTTTGACCAGCAAAACCCAAAAGAATAAAATCACCACCGTGGTCGATATTCCTGAAAGCTTAGAAGCTCCTATCAAAAAAGGTCAAGAAATTGGCAAAATGATGGCGGTAATTGATGGTAAAGCAGTTGCCTCAGTTCCTGTCGTTGCTACGAGCGATATCGAACAATCAGGATTTATGAGCCGTATTTGGCAACGTTTCACGCGCTGGGCACAAAACTTGTTTTAAGCACTTGTCTTAAATCTTTAGCTTAACAATTGGTTCTAAAAGCCATTTGATATTAGATAACAGTGATTAGCGAGTTTAATATAAAAAAGACGCATTTGATGGGCGTCTTTTTTATCGGTCTTTTTTTATCTTTAGCCTCATGAACACCGTCATATTTAAGACCAAACCAGCCAGCTTTTTAGCAAATTACTCAGCGCTTTGTCTTCATAGTTCGCTACCTGACAGTAATCAACTCCAGCAGCTTTTAATCCGTGCTCAAAACTATCCAAATGTAGCGCCTGCTGCTGCGAATACCAATACACCAACAAAGCACGATGATCGGTCTCAGAAGCACGAATACGCCTTGCCAAGGCTTCAGCACTACTTGGTAATACGTCTTCAGCAAACATCACCATATCGAAATTTTTATCGTTTATATCATCAATGACCAGCTGTTCATGTTGATAGCAGGTGACACGTGCCCCTAGTCGTTGTAATTCCTCTAGCAAAGCGCCGCTATCTTGATAGTAGTAATACATTACGTCGAGTCCAGACAGCAGGTATTGCTGCCGCGATTGACGCTGATTGGACAGCTGCATAGTAACTATAAATTCTGTCCCGACCCCTAGCGTACTACTCACCTCGACACTAGCACCCATCAGTTGCGCCATTTGCTTGACGACTGGCAAGCCTATACCTGTGCCTTCATACTGACGGGTCTGCGATGAATCTACCTGAAAAAACGGATTAAAAATATCTTCTATAAAACTGCTGTCAATACCGATACCGCTATCTTTTATCCGTATCTGCCAGCGATTGCTGTGGTCGAAATGGGTCAGCTGCGAGGTAATGCTTACTTGCCCTGTTGGGGTAAACTTAATGGCGTTACTCAGTAGGATCGACAGTATCTGCTGAATTTTTTCGGCGTCGCCTTCGAGGCTATAATCAATATGATGAATATGACTGCTCAAATCCAAACCTTTCTGCTTGGCAATAGGTTCATATTCGGCCAATAGGTCTGAAATTAATTGCAGCGGATTAAACTCACTGATTTGTAGGCTGATTTGCCCTTTTTGGATTTGATTCAGTTGTATAATTTGATTGAGCGCCAATACCAATTTATCACTGCCATTGTGAATAATCTCAACCGCGTCTTTTTGCTCAGCATTTAGCTGTTCACCTTCTAATAGCTGTAAGCCGCCAACGATGGCATTTAGGGAAGTTTTTAGCTCATGGGTTATCATGCTTTGAAAATTATGCAACTGCACATCAAGCGATAAATCTTTTTGATGCAACTGCTGCTCAAACACGGCCAGCGCTGCATAATCTTGTTTCGACGCTTGCAGGCGATTAAACAAAGTGATAAAAGCCTGCTTAATCTGTACCAATTCTTCAAATTTAAAGCGCTGCGGAATCGCCGGTAGCTGCTCAAGCTCAGGGTTTTTTAGCACAATATCGCAAACTTCGGTTAGCGCGGCGATATCTTTTGATGGCCAGTTTAGTTTGCGCAGAATAAACAACGCCCAGATAATCGCCAATGACGTTGTCATTAACCACAGCCATAAATTGCTTTGAACCCAATCTGTCCGCAGCGCTGCCACATTTAAAGTAATATTGATATAGCCAACCAAGGCGGTATCAGACGACATTTCGCTCACTGAGTCGCTTATAGGGTCGCTCTCTGAGTTTGAGTTAGTATTGATGGTGGTCAAAGTCGTAAAATTTTTCTGCTCGCCGTTTAGCGTATCACTACCGATAGAAAGTGTGCTAGTACCATCAACATAGTCACCGACGACCGGATAATTAAAGCTGACCGCATTGGCAAATAAAGCATTTTTCCAATCGTCTTTTGACAGATTGCTATCAGCAATTGGCTGCGAGGTGGTATAAAACAAAATACTTTCGATGTTTTGCTCATTTTCTAACAAAAAACGCACTTGATCAGCGACTACCTCATCGCCATCTACGCTCGCCGCGCTAAGCGTCAAAAGGTTCGCCAACTGCTGAGTATGCCGACGTTCTTCCTTATAATGCTGCACCAAGCCATAAACAAAAGACAATAAAAAACCTGCCAATACAGCCAAAATCATGGTCTGCATGATAGATTGCCAAATAAGCATGGGTAAGGTTTTTGGGGAGCGGTTGTTCATATGACTCAACTGAGTGAAGACAACTTGTAATTATAATATAGATATATTATAGAGAGGATAAGGATAATGCGACATTTTAATGTAACTTAACACAGTCTTAAATTAAAAAATGCCATGACGACTGATATAGCCATCATGGCATTTTATACTACAGAAAAAGCTAAGAATCGAAAAACAGCAAAGTTAAAATAAAATGTTCTTTATTTGCTAAAAAAATAAAGACACTCACTATCTGGCAAAATTAACGCTTTTTATCTTTATTGGTAAATCTGGGCTTATCTTTGGTGGTAAATTTTTGCGCGCGATTGCGTTCACGTTGGCGTAATTGCTGCGCTTTTGCTTTGGTTGGTGTATCGCTTTTATTGGCGTACGGGTTTTCATTTTGCTTAAATATAACATTCAGCGGTGTGCCTTCAAGCTTAAAGACTTGACGGAATTGGTTTTCAAGATAACGCTGATAGCTTTTTGGTAGCGCAGACGTTTGGTTACCATGAATCACAATCACCGGCGGATTATGACCACCAATATGCGCAAAACGTAGCTTAATACGGCGACCAGCAACCGTTGGCGGCGGATTTGCCGTGACCGCATCTTGTAAAATCTGCGTCAAACGGTTGGTTGATACCTCAAACATCGACGACTGATAAGCGCGCAAGATAGATGGGTATAAATTACCTACGCCAGTGCCGTGTAGCGCTGAGATAAGATGTACTTTGACATAAGGGATAAAGTTAAAGCGACGATCCATCTCAAGCTTGATATAGTCTTTTTGATCCTGGGTCAGACCGTCCCATTTATTAATGGCAACTACCAATGCACGCCCTGCATCAAGCGCATAACCAATCATATTTAAGTCTTGGTCGACAATACCTTCGTGCGCATCAATCACAATGATGGTTACGTTAGAATCTTCAATCGCTTGCAAGGTTTTAATGACTGAGAACTTCTCTACCTTTTCATCGATTTTACCGCGGCGACGTACACCAGCCGTATCAATCAAAACGTAATCTTTGCCATCGCGTTTATAAGGAATATAAATACTATCGCGCGTCGTACCGGGCATATCAAACACCACCACACGATCTTCACCCAATAAACGGTTGACCAGCGTTGATTTACCAACGTTTGGACGACCGATAATCGCAAGCTTTAGCCCTCTTGGCTCGACGATATTTTCTTGCGTTGGCATATCAGCGGTCAACGCTTCTAGCAAGTTACCGACACCGCGCCCATGACTGGCAGCCATCGGATACGGCTCACCTAAACCTAACGCATAAAACTCTGCCGGCGCCGCATCATGGACACCATCGACTTTATTGGCGACGACATAAACAGGCTTACCAAGGGTATGCAAAAACTTACCAATCTCAGCATCGGCACCAATCATACCGGCACGCGCATCAACGACAAAAACGATAATATCGGCTTCATGAATGGCGGTATGCGACTGCTCAGACATATAGTCATCAATATTGCCGCTACCATCGTCTGCCTCACCAATACCGCCAGTATCGACCACGATAAAGGATTTGTCTTCGTAGGTTGCATCACCGTATTGACGGTCACGAGTCAGCCCTGATAGATCAGCAACCAATGCCTGCCGACTTTTAGTGAACTGGTTAAATAAGGTAGATTTACCGACGTTTGGACGGCCAATTAAGGCGACCACAGGCTTGATACTCATGAGTTACTCTCAGTGAAAGACACAGTGATGTGTACAATGGCGGACGCTGCGTTCATACTTATATTAAGAATAATAACGCTACTCGACCGCGAGTTTAAATAAATGGTAAAGATAAAACGATGGCAAATAATACTGGGCTTTTTGCGTTAAGCAGTTGCTATAAATAATGGTTAATATGTCGCTTAAAGTATAGATAATTCAGACATATAAGCATCATGACCAATCAATCGTCATGACTTATACAATTAGCGCCTACCACGTATCGGTCGCATAGAGTACGCGAAAGCCACTATTTAAACAAGCAATTTACACAAGGCACGAAACGCTGACAAAGCAGCGTTTTTTTAACTCTCATATCAGTCTGCTTATTTAACGTCTCATTTTGCGCCTAGTTTTAACCAATCGCTTTAAAACATGGCTTTAGAACATAGACGTTTAAATAAGCCTTCCCTTATAACAAACCTAGCGTGCTAATTGCCAAATCGCTACTTGTCCTGAAGTACTTTGGGTCATTAACAGACTGCCTTGTACTTGCAAGTTGGTCAAAGCACCTTTGGTCTGCACGCGGCTAACAATTTTGCCGCTTGCAGGATCAAATAAATGTACCGCCCCATCAAAGTCGCCGACCGCAATATAATTGCCAATCATTACAGGATTGGTGAGGTGACGATAAGTCAACTCTTCACTTTCCCACAACACTTCGCCATTACTGCGGTTATAAGCGACCACCTTACCGTCTAAACTGGTAGCAATAACTTGCTGATTATTGACCGCAAGCGACTTTAAGCTGGCAAGCTCATTGACGAACATAACCTGACGCGAGGCCAGATCAATCCCAAGCAGCTGACCGCTATAACTGATGGCAAATAGCTGATTGCTATCAACAATCGGCATACCATCGACATCGCTCATGCGCTCAACTTCGCTACTACCCGATCCGACGCCAACGCGGCGTGACCACTGCGGTAGACCATTATCAATAGTAATAGCATGCAAGCGACCATCAGCCGTTGCTAGGAGTGCAGTTTTATCATCTAACAGTGTCGGCGCTGCTGTACCGCGTACGCTGATAGGAGGTACTTGGGTGGCAAACTGCCAAACAGATTGACCGTTTTGTAGCGATAAACCATGCAAGAAACCATCATTGGCTGATAAAATCACTCGGTTATTGGTGATTAACGCTGGGGTCAAAACTGTGCCGGTTAATTGCTGCTGCCAGCGCTTAGCGCCAGTTGCACTATCAAATGCCATCACCAAACCGCTACGCGTACTCACAATAGCCGTCTGACTAAGGGCGTCTAATGCCACGCCGCTGGTAATTTGATCACCTACATTGACTGACCATAGGCGCTGACCCTTATTATCAAAGCCTGTCAAATCACCACCGCGTGACGCCGTCACGATTTGCGAGTTAGCATAGCCTACTTGCAAGCTAAGAGGGTCTTTATTACTGGCTTTTTTACTACCAACATCGGTACTAAAAACAGGTTGTAGTACGCTAATTGGCTGTGCGATTTGTACCAACTTTACAGGCTCATTGACGACTGGTTTGATACCTCGATTACACCCAACGACTGCTGTTGCCATCACTGCGATGACGGCGACATGCATGGCCGTCGTTTTGATTGTCTTAACGTTTATCGTTTTGTTTGAGCGAATAGCTTGAGTCATTATAGGTTCTCACTACCAATAAAGTAATCATGAATAAATTAGTTAGCAGTAAATAAGTGGCACACAATAATAAGTATAATAAATAAGCACTTATGATTGATACTACCTCTTTAACTCACTGCGCTACTTAGTTTTAAAAGGGTTTGTGCAACGTTTTATCGTGTTGCAATTTTTCTTTATTAGCACATTAGCGCTTTTACTATTTTTTTAATATTTGGTTTTGGTATCTTTTTAACAACTGGCTTATGCGCCAGCTTCTATCTTACTATTGTCTGCCGCATTTTCACCTTCGGCTACGTCTGGCTGGGCAGGCATAGCAGGTTCTTGGATAAGTCCTGCTTGCGGCGCAATAGGTTCAGGCACGATACCGAGACTTTCCATCTTTAATGCCAATACTGCACGCGTCTCTTGACGGCTACGTAACAATTCCCAAGCATTATTGTAAGATTTAATCGCCGCATCTTTATTGTCTTGTGCCAAATAAATATCACCCAATAGCTCTTGCTGGCTTGCCTCAAACGAGCTTGGCATATCGTTATTAGCTTCAGTTAAAGCAGCATCGGCATCGCCCGCTGCTAATAGTGTTTTGGCATAGCGCAGACGGGTAATCGCTTCTAAGCCTGCATCACCCAAATCGATTGCCAGTGCCTTTTTAAAGGTTTCGCCAGCCCCTTTAAAATCATCACTGTCCACTTGCTGACGCGCTTTAATCATCAGCGCTTGCCACGCATAGACTGAATTGCCATGGGTGCTTACTAAAGCATCAATATCTTTATCTAGCTTTTTACGGCTCTCAGCCAGTGACGCTTGTGCCTCTGCTTCTAAGTCTGGATTTTGTGACGCCAGGCTAACTTCTTCATTTAAACGTTGAATATCGGCATAATGGTCGGCGGCTACCGTATCGACGCGCGCATGGTTATTTTGCCAATACGTCCAGCCAAAATAGGCTGCTAACGCCAATAAAATCGCAGTGACAATATAGCTGCCATATTGCTTTAACGCTTGCATTGAATTGTCTGCATTTGGCGAATTGGGTGTCAGAGCCATATATTTTTACCTGATAAAATTGATATGAAATTTTTAATGCTAAAACCACAATCGCTTATTAACGAACGAAGTTGTCTTTAGTTGACAACCAGTCTTGCGCGACTGTTTTTTGCTCACCCGTCTGCATGTCTTTGATACTAATGGTATTATCATCGAGTTCCTGCTGAGCGATAATCACTGTCAACGCCGCGCCCGATTTATCAGCCTTTTTCATTTGCGCTTTTAAGCTGGTTGCGCTCGCCATTTTTACGCGTAGGTCAGGACGGCTATAACGCAGCGCTTGCGCATAACTGATACCCGCACTATAAACTTCTGGATGGGCGACGACAAAAATATCGCAAGCGGGCAACTCTGCTATCGGTGATACAGCGTCGATAAGCAGTAATAAGCGCTCAAGTCCCATCGCAAAACCAACGGCTGGCTCAGATTTTACTGCTTTATCATCAGAGGTGCCGATAGATTTTAACTGACCAACCAAACCATCGTAACGGCCACCGGCACAAACGGTCGCTTGGCTACCAAGCTTATCAGTAACCCACTCAAATACGGTTTTATTATAGTAATCAAGTCCACGTACTAAATGCGGATTAATCTCAAACTCAATCCCAAGTGCGGTTAAATACGCTTGTACTTGTTCAAAATGCGCTTTACTTTCGGCACCCAAAAACTCGGCAAGCTTTGGCGCCTCTGCCAATAGCGCTTGGGTACTCGCCTCTTTACTGTCTAAAATACGTAATGGATTGGTCGTCAGGCGGCGTTTGCTGTCTTCATCTAACTGCTCTTGTTTGTCAGTTAGATATGCAACCAATGCTTCGCGATAAGCATGACGCTCATCAAGCTCGCCCAAACTGTTAAGCTCTAAGCGCATCTCATCTTTTAGACCAAGCTCTTGCCACATCAAATGCGTCATAGCAATCAGCTCGGCATCAGCATCTGGTAGCGCACTACCAAAACTTTCGACACCCAATTGATGAAACTGACGGTAGCGACCTTTTTGTGGACGCTCATAGCGAAACATCGGACCTATATACCAAAGCTTTGGCGTATCGCCGCGCAGCAAATTGTGCTCAATCACCGCGCGTACTGCCCCTGCCGTGCCTTCTGGGCGCAATGCCAATGGTGTTGGCGGCTCAGACTTATCGGTAAAGCTATACATCTCTTTTTCGACGATGTCGGTTGCGCCGCCGATAGCACGCGCAAACAAGTCGGTTTGCTCTACAATAGGCAAGCGAATATGCTCATAACCGTATCTGCCCAATACATCTGCCAATATCGACTCTAAGTGCAGCCATTTTGCGGACTGCTCAGGCAAAATATCATTAAACCCTTTGATTGCTTTAATCATAGTACGGTCGTATCCTTAAATTTTTAACAAGCTATCTCTAATACTTTTTATTAATAATGACGGTTTTTATTAATAATCGCGCTTTATTTTAATCGCAAAACAAATCAGGGGGCGACTTATTTTACGCGAATGATTTCATTCTCACGTTTTTTCGCCAAATCTTCGGCATGCGCACGTACCATGCCTTCGATTTCATCAACCAAATTATTGGTATCAATCAAATGGCTTTTTTCGCCCATACGGTAGACCAGCGATTTTGGTGCCGCGCCGACAATACCAATGTCTGCTTCTTTCGCTTCGCCCGGACCATTTACCTTACAACCAATCACCGACAAATTCATCGGCTCACGGATATCTTCTAAACGCGACTCTAATGCGGTCATTACTTTAATCACATCGAACTCTTGGCGTGAGCAGCTTGGGCAAGCGATAAAATTAACACCATTTGAGCGGATATTGAGCGACTTTAAAATATCAAAGCCGATTTTAATTTCTTCTTCTGGCTCTGCTGCCAAGGAGATACGAATGGTATCGCCGATACCGTCTAATAACAGCCCGCCTAAGGCAATGGCAGATTTCACCGCGCCAGTACGATAGACGCCCGCTTCGGTGACGCCTAAATGCAAAGGATTATCAATCTGCGCAGAAATCAGACGATAGGCATCTAAAGTCAAAAATACATTACTGGCCTTTACCGATACTTTATATTGATCAAAGTTTAAACGCTCTAAGATATCGATATGGCGCATCGCTGATTCAAGCATCGCCTCACCCGTTGGCTCAGTATATTTACGCTGAATGTCTTTTTCCAAGGAGCCGGCATTAACGCCAATACGAATCGGAATATTATAATCTTTGGCGCAAGCGACCACTTCGCGGACTTTGGCGTCGCTACCGATATTACCCGGGTTAATCCGCAGACAATCGGCGCCCGCTGCTGCAACCGCTAGGGCGATTTTATGATCAAAATGTACGTCTGCGATAAGGGGTACACTAACCCGCTTACGAATCTCGGCAAAGGCGTTGACGGTGTCCATCGTCGGTGTCGACACGCGCATTAAATCCGCACCCGCTTCGACGCAGCGCTCAATTTGGGCAACGGTCGCTTCTACGTCACAAGTATCGGTATTGGTCATGCTTTGCACACTAATCGGTGCATCGCCGCCGATTGCGACATCACCAACATATATTTTTTTGGTAAGACGACGGTTAATAGGCGCTGACGTTGACATAGACAAACCCTTTCATTGGAACAAATTGGAACGAATTAAAACTGAAACTTGGAAACCAACATTACTTTTAACGCTAACAGCTTGTTAAGAACAATCGTTTTGTTAAGTTTAATAGCTGTTAAATATTAAGGTGCAAGCTCAAAACTGGCCTGCGTACCTGTAGCATAACTGTCTAACGCCACCGCTTCTTCATTAAGCATTAAGCTGACATTTTTGACATTATCAATCTGTACGTTAAAAGGTGGTGTACCTGATAACTTATAATCGCCAGCAGTTTGCGAGCCATTCATCAGATTGCTACCCGAGGCATCGGTAATCACCACAACAGCGGCATCGGTCAGCTTCACGTCGAGCGTAGCGGCAGCTGTACTTTCACCGCCCAAATTCAGCGCCGAGCCAGACGCACCAACGCCATTACTATCAACATCAATCGCTGCGCCTTGCGCTTGCTCTAGTGCTGAGATATCTTCGCTGATCGTTACTGGCTGCTCATTATTGTCTTTACTGGCGTTAGACACCATACGAAATAAGAAAATCGCTAGAATAATAACGCCAATCACGGCGATGATTAATAAGGGATTAAAACGAATACGGTTATGAGTATCGCGCTGCAAGGTACCCATCGGGCGTAGTAGCGACTCAATATTTTGAGGAGCGCGCGCTTTTAGCTCATTAGGGTAAGCAGCATCAAAGCTGCTCGCTACTTTTATAGGATCTAAACCCAAAAACTTGGCGTAGTTAATTGCAAAACCCCGCGCAAACGCCGCTTGTGGTAAATCCGCAAAATTCTCATTTTCGAGCGCTTGTAAATGACGTTTTAAAATAAATAATTCGGCAGCAGCCTCTTCTAAACTGACTTGTTTGGTTTTGCGGGCTTGCTGCAACATGGCACCAAATGATCCCTGAGCGTTAGATTGTGTGTTTGATGATGGGGTGGTCATTTCCATGGTGCCTCTGGATTATTAAGCCAAATCTTAAGTTGTTTTGCTTCATCGCTTAGTGGATAAGCGGATAAAAGCTGCTGAGCCAATTGCTGGCGCGTTGCTATGTTATTTTGTGCCGCGGCAAGTTTGATACCCTGTAATAGCAGACGCGGGCTAATGCCCTGCCCTTGTACCAGTAATAAGGTTTCATCATAAAGCCTTTGAGCCTGCTGTACACGTTGCTGCTCGAGTAGCAAATCAACCAGTTCAATATGCGCAATCACACTATTGCGATTACCATCTAAAGCGCGTAAAAATGCTTTGGCAGCAGCTGGATGATCATTGAGCTGAAGATAGGTACGCCCTAAATTCTCTAACGCCCCAATTCGGCCTTCATAGCCAAGCGCCGCCCCTGCAATCTCAAACTGCTCCGCCGCCTCTTTATAGCGCTTCATTTGCGACAAATAAACACCATAATTATTGTGCGCTTGATCAAAATCTTTATCCAGCGCAATGGCTTTTTTAAAGTATTGATCGGCTCTTGCAAGATTAAGGCGACTGCCCTCTTGCTGCAACAAAATGCCCATCATATCATAAGCAGGCGCATAACGGCTATCGGCAGCAAAGGCTTTTTCAAGTTGACGCTGGGCGGTATCGAGCTCATTTTTGCGGATATATTGTGCAGCAAGTGACGTGCGAACGCGAGCAATTTCTTGCTGATCTAAATTGCGATTGTCGCTCGGTCGCGTCGACGTTTGATAAGGTGCATTACCAATCAAGTCTGTGGTCGTCGTACTTTGACAACCGCTTAACAACAAAGCACTTAACGCACTGGCTAACAAAATAACGTTTGCGCCGCGCGTTTGGGCAATACTAACAGCTGATTGCTGCGCCGATTGAGAAAGTAAGGTTTGATATTTGAACTGACAAAGAGTTTTTAAAGTCATCATAGCCGCCATCATAAAACTGTGGGTCAATGCGTTCGATCATCGAGGCATCAGTTTAATAGATTTAGCACCCATAAGTACAATTTAGTTGATATTAATTGTGCTGCTCTTTATTATTGATGTCCGTAACTACATTCTATTACCGTTCTGAGATGAAAAAGACAGATAAGCAATTCAATTCATTGCCTTACCTGTCTAATTGTCAATCAGCAAATATTTAACCCTAACTTCCTAACTTTGGACAATAAAAACGGCATTAAATAATTTCCCGATCTTTAATACTTTGCTGCCATGCTGCTGAACGACGCGTTCTATCCGCCACTTGTCCAACCAATTGACCACAAGCGGCATCGATATCGTCACCGCGCGTTTGGCGAATGGTACACACAAAACCCGCTTGGCTTAAAATATCGCTAAAGGCATGAATGCGGTTATTGCTCGATTTATCATACGGCGCATGCGGGAACGGGTTAAACGGAATCAGGTTAATCTTACTTGGCAAATCTTTTAATAATGCCACCAGCTGATGGGCGTGCTCATTGCTATCATTGACGCCATCAAGCATGACATATTCAATAGTGACATGCTTCTTATGACGCGGATTGACATCATAAACATAGTTTTTTGCCGCGGCAATCAGCTCATCTAATGGATATTTTTTATTAATCGGCACCAGCTCATTACGTAGCTCATCGTTTGGTGCATGCAAGGATATCGCCAATGCCACATCAATATCTTGCGCTAGCTGGTACATTTTTGGCACCACGCCTGAAGTCGATAGCGTCACACGGCGCTTTGATAAACCGTAAGCATGATCGCTTAGCATCAGCTCCATTGAGCCAACCACGGGTTTATAGTTTAATAAAGGCTCACCCATGCCCATCATCACGACGTTGGTGACGTTGTTTTCCCATAAACTATGGTCAACGTTTTCCAAACTGTCATTGTCATCGCTCATATAAGAGGCGTTCGCCACCCATAATTGGCCGATAATTTCGGCAGCGGTTAAATCACGCTCGAAACCTTGCTTACCAGTACTGCAAAAACTACAGTCTAGCGCGCAGCCGACTTGTGAGGAGATACAAAGAGTCTTACGGCCGTTTAGTTTGCTATCATCGGCCGGAATCAATACCGTCTCGACCAATGAGCCACCCGTGACTTCAAAGACCCATTTACGCGTACCATCATCGCTATACTGACGATGAATCACTTTTGGCGGCGTGACACAAGCATGGGCTGATAATTTATCACGCAAGGATTTGCTCAAATTAGTCATTTGCTCAAAATCGGTCACCCCATGCTGATAAATCCATTTAATCACTTGCGTCGCACGAAACGGCTTTTCGCCAATACTTTTGAAATAATCGGCCAGTTGTGCTTGCGTCATGCCCAATAAGTTGGTTTTTGCTTGTGTTTCATCGACAAGCTTGATGCTATTGGCAGGCTTTTTAGCAGTCTGTGCTGGGATATGTTGGATAGGAGTTTCGAGAGTGGACATAATAGGTAACCTTTTTGCAGCCACTAAAATAAGCGCTACAATTATTGAGATGGGCGTTGCCAGTTAATCATACATCTGATGTATGTATGCATAAGCAATCCGTTATGAGCGCATTTTTATCCGCTTCTTTTATCAAGATATCTATAAACACATAAATTTTATAAAAATATCATGACAATATGCTGATAAGGGATTGATAATGCTCTTAAAACTAATAATGAGGCAGATCTTTAAGGATTTCAATGTAGAAACAAACTATTATAGCTAAAACGGCTTATACCAAAAGATATAAGCCGTCTTGCTACACTAATTATCGATAACCAGCATCAAAGCGATTATCAATAACTGCTGCTATTAACGCGTACGTGCACAAACTTCATCTTCATTGAAGAAATAGCTGATTTCACGGGCTGCTGATTCAGCTGAATCTGAACCATGAACGGCGTTTTCATCGATGCTGCTAGCGAAATCAGCACGGATAGTGCCTTCAGCAGCGTCTTTTGGGTTAGTTGCACCCATGATTTCACGGTGCTTAGCGATTGCGTTTTCGCCTTCTAGCACTGATACCAATACAGGACCTGACATCATGAAAGATTTTAGGTCGTTGTAAAATGGACGCTCAGCATGCTCGGCGTAGAAACCGCCTGCTTTTTCATCATCAAGTTGTAGCATTTTAGCGGCAACAATTTTTAGGCCTGCTTTTTCAAAACGGTCGTAGATAGCGCCGATGTGGTTGCCAGCTACTGCGTCAGGTTTGATGATAGATAAAGTATGTTCGTTAGCCATGAAAAGCTCCTAATGGATGAGGGGTTAAAAAATTGAACTAAAATAAGAAATGAAATAGAAAAGAAGTCGCTTTATCACGAACCTCTCATTTTATCTCCGACTACTATATTGGCTTAGACTTATTGAAATGATTCATGATTTATCAATATAAATATAAATTCAAGACAGACCAAAACAGAATTATTGCTTATCAAAACGTGAAAAAGGACTCCACCTGATGTTAGGGTGGAATTGAATTTCGCCTAGCGTTTCGTTTATTATATTATATCTTTACACAAATAATATATTGAAATAAATTATTGTAAACTTTAGAGTTTATATTATATCAAAAAAAATGAATCGGCGTTATGAAAATCAACAAAGCGTATAAATTTAGGCTTGAGCCTAATGCAGAGCAACAGATTATTCTAAATAATCTTGTCGGCTCTGCACGTTTTGTTTGGAATCAAATGCTAGCGATCTCATTTGAGATGTTTGCCAAAAATGAATTTATTAATGCCACCAACTTAGTTAATAAAATCATGGTTCTAAAGAACAATCCTGATTTTGACTTCTTAAGAACCCATGCCAATGCCGTGTCTTTACAACAAAAAGTACGTGATCTTGCCTCTGCTTGGTCACGATTTTTCGACCCTAAAGTTTATGCTAGGCTCAAAGAAAACAAAAAGAAGCTCCAAAAACCCAAGTTTTTTAAGCTAAGTGATGGCACAGAGATTCAACTACGACAACTGATGCCAAGATTTAAACGTGAATCCGATGGCTGCGACTCAATCAGGCTTGTTCAGTTTGATAAATATTGCCGTGTTGAAGGTAATCGCGTCAAACTACCCAATAGCGTGGGCTTTGTGAAATTTAAAAAATCACAAGATATCATCGGCACCATTAAAAACGTCACCATCAGCAAGAAATCAGGTCACTGGTACGTGTCGTTTGGCACTGAGCGAGCATTATCTGAGAACCCAACTCACCCCTCTAAAAGCGCCATAGGTATTGATTTAGGTATCACTAAACTCATTACCACCTCAGACGGTCAATACATCAAACCCAAAAACAGCTTTAAAGCCAATCAAATTAAACTTGCCAAATTGCAGCGTCAATTAAGTAAGAAAGTAAAATTCAGTGAAAACTGGAAAAGGCAAAACCGTAAGATTCAAAAATTACACAATCACATCGCCAATATTCGCCATGACTACTTGCATAAAATCACTACCGCGATCAGCAAAAACCACGCCATGATTGCCTGTGAAGATTTAAAAGTCGCCAATATGTCGAGATCAGCTAGCGGTACGATGGAGAAAAAAGGTCGTCATGTCAAAGCTAAATTAGCATTAAACAAATCAATCTTAGATCAAGGCTGGGGCATGATGGTTAATATGCTTGAGTACAAGCAACAATGGCAAGGCGGGTTGCTCATTAAGGTAAACCCACGTTACACCAGCCAGACGTGCTTTGAATGCAAGCATATTGCCAAAGAAAATAGCCGCACTCAAGCAAACTTTGAGTGCGTCGAATGCAGGTATGTTACGAACGCAGATGTTAATGCGGCTCGTAATATATTAGCGGCAGGACATGCCGTTTTGTCTGCGGAGGGAGGACGCGGTAAAGGTCGCCCTTTGAAACAGAAAACTTGTGACCTTCGTGAGAAAGTCGCCTAAGAGCTTATGCTTTTAGAATTCCCCACTTGAGCTTGGCGAAAGTGGTGGGAGTATGTCAATATAATGATTGACGCTATAAATGCTAGCATCAATTTAGGTAAGACACTTGCATAAAGCCAAAACTTACCGCTCATTTGTCAAATATTTATGATTTATTGCTACTAAAAAACCCCAATGCTGAACATTAGGGTTTTATGAATAACTTATAATAGAGCTGTTTTACTAATTAAGCATCATACGGATCGCGCAATACAATCGTTTCTTCACGGTCAGGACCGGTTGAGATGATATCAACTGGGCAGCCAATCAATTCTTCGATACGTTTAATGTAAATTTTAGCGTTTTCTGGTAGGTCATCATAGCTTGTGATACCAACCGTTGACTCGCTCCAGCCTTGTAGGGTTTCGTACTTAGGCGTTACTGATTCATAGAATTCAGCATCATGGGCGCCTGCACACTCAGTTTCAGGTAGATTATAACCGACACCGATTAATAGCTCTTCTAGACCGTCTAATACATCAAGCTTGGTTAAGCAGATACCTGACATAGAGTTTAGTACCACAGCACGGCGTAGGGCTTCAGCATCGAACCAACCACAGCGACGAGCGCGACCAGTGGTTGCACCAAACTCATGACCAACTTTGGCCAAATGCGCACCAACATCATCAAACAATTCGGTTGGGAATGGACCGCTACCAACGCGCGTAGTGTACGCTTTAGTGATACCCAATACATAGTCTAAATACAATGGACCAATACCTGTACCAGTCGATACGCCGCCCGCAGTGACGCTAGAGCTGGTGACAAACGGATAAGTACCGTGGTCGATATCAAGTAACGTACCTTGCGCACCTTCAAACATTAGGTTTTTGCCAGCAAGACGTAGTTGGTTTAGGTCTTCGGTCACATCGGTAACCATACCTTTAATCTCTTCTTTCCACTCTTGGCAAAGCTTAAACGTCTCATCAAAATCAATGGCGTCAACTTTATAATACTGAGTCAGTTGAAAGTTATGATATTCGATTAGATTGCGTAGTTTTTCTTCTAAGTCATCACGGAATAAGTCAGCAAGTTTAATTGCACGGCGCGCAACTTTATCCTCATAAGCTGGTCCGATACCGCGACCTGTGGTACCGATTTTACCAGTACCTCGCTTAGCTTCGCGTGCTTGGTCAAGCGCCACGTGATAAGGCATGATCAATGGACAATTTGGTGAAATACGTAGGCGCTCACGGACTGGCACGTTCTTGTCTTCTAGGGCTTTCATCTCTTTTAGTAGAGCGTCAGGCGCTAGCACCACGCCGTTACCGATGAAGCACGTTACGCCTTCACGCAAGATACCTGAAGGAATCAGATGTAGGATGGTGGTTTTGCCATCGACAACTAAGGTGTGACCGGCATTATGGCCACCTTGGAAACGTGCAACGGCTGAGGCTTTTTCGGTCAGTAAATCAACGATTTTACCTTTACCTTCATCGCCCCATTGGCTACCCAAAACTACGACATTCTTACCCATGATTAATCCTTACCTTTATGTATTGAGGTGTGTGCAATAACGGTTTAAAACTAAATTTACGCTAAAAAATATGATTAAAGGTTATTCTTTAGCATTTTAATGATTCAGTCATTTAATGATATTTCTTGAAATAGGTTGTAAATTCAAATATGGCTTTTAAAATTAAATGGCATTTAAGAGTAAACAGCTTTTAAGCTCAAACGGTCTCTAACTGCCACTCATTATCTACAAAGTTTAAACGGTGCGTCAGCGCTGCTGGACGGTCATCAGCCGTTAATGGCATAGTGACGCGGTAACCTTGCTGACGTAAGCTTGTGACCTGTTGCAATAGATTCTGCATTTGCGCTTTATCAGCATTAGCTTGCTGTAATGCCTCATAATCAACCAATACAATAATCGGTGATTCAAGCTGAGTATGCGCCAGCAAACGACTAACATCCATACTAAAACCTGTCGCTTGACGGGGCTGCTTCGCACTTAATTGCCCCACGCTCTGCATACCATCAAAGCGCCCGCCACGTACCAGCGGCTGAGTTTCACTATTGATATAGCCGTTAAAGATAATACCCGTATGGTAATGATAGCCTGATAGCTCCGTCACATCGATACTGACTGGCGTCTGCCACTGCGTCTCTAAATGGGCTTTTAGACGTTGCAACTCATTGACAGCCGTCACGATGTGCGTATCTTGCTTAGCAGTCTCTGACAGCGTGTCTAACAGTTTTGCCATATCATGACCAAAGCGCGCCAATGCATAAAAATCATTACCCATTGTCAGTAGCTGACAGACGCGTTTTAGCTCTGGTAAATTCTTATTGGCATACAGATGCATCAATTGCTCGGTGTCATTATCTGACAACTCAGCCAGTGCCGCTAAACGCTTGAATATCGCCACATGACCCAAGTCAATATGTAGCGCTGCGCTCATATCCAAGCTATTTACCATACTAAACAGCACATCTATCAGCTCGATATCAGCTGCAAGCTCGCCGCAACCAAATATCTCCGCACCGAGTTGTAGCGGTGTACGTGAGCCAAAGAGCCCTGAAGGCAACGTATGAATGACATCACCGGCGTAGCAATAACGCGCAATTCCATGACCGCCGTGATGGGCATCTATACGCAAAATCTGTGGCGTAATATCCGCGCGCACGCCCATCAAACGACCAGTCAGCTGATCGATAATCTTAAAGGTTTGACGTTTTAAATCTTCTGAGGCTTCACTCAATAACGATTCGGTAAACTCAATCATCGGCGGATTGACCAACTCATAGCCATGGCTAATAAGCTGCTGGATCAATTGATGTCTCAGTACTTCTTGTTTATGGGCATCTTCAAACAGCACATCGACAACCCCATCAGGCAGCAGCCAGCTGTTATTGGCAACGTCACTGGCAAAGTTGTTGAGATATGGCAGACCATTAGCGGCAGCAGGGTTATCAGCAGGCTGGGGCGCCGCTGGTTTTGTCGTATTTGACTGGGCAGGTTTTGCAAAATCAGAACTGACAGACACAATGAATCCTTGTTTGGCGTAGCGCTTACCAAAAACGCGGTACTGATGCGGTACCAAAAAGTCGTATTCATAATGGCAGTGATATAAGGCGTTTTGTATTTTTGACGCGCAACATCACCGACCCAATTATCTATAAGCAAACTAGGTGACCGCAAAAGGGTGAGTAATAAGTATAAGTTAGGATGATAAGACGAGTATCTTTATGCGCTAAAATTTATGCGATAGAAAACTATGATAAATAATCAAGGCACTTTATGCTTTAGTTTAGCATAGCAGCCAAGCTTCGCCTAGTGACAATTGAACCCAATTGCCATCTAATTATTTTGCGAACGCATGATGTAATGAACTCATTGTCTCCTAAACTTATTCTTTAACAAAGAAGCGGCCTGACTCATAAACCGTACTTAAACCTTGTAAAGCGTTTACCATCTGTTGCTTGATAAGGCCTTATCGCTAGACTCATGTTACACTAAAGCATATTTTTATCTCGGAAAGCCTTATGTCATCTGATTACCACCCAAACCCTGCCATCAACCAAAGCAACGTTCTTGGCACTGCCCTTGCTAGCTGTTGTTTTGACCCTATTACTGGCTATTACCGCAATGGCTTTTGTCATACCGGTAACCTTGACGTCGGTCAGCATACCGTCTGCGCGAAGATGACCAGTGAATTTTTAAACTTTTCTGCCAGTCGTGGTAATGATTTAATCACGCCGCTGCCTGAGTATGGTTTTTCTGGCCTGCAACCTGGTGATTACTGGTGTATCTGCGCGCTACGCTGGGTTGAAGCATTAGACTTCGATATTGCCCCACAGATAAAGCTCGAAGCTTGTCACGAAAGCTTATTAAGTTTGGTTGATATCGACACGCTAAAACGCTATGCATTGTAGTTTGCAGAGAAGCAATATAAAAAAGGTGAGGGACATAAATTAATAGGCTAAAGATGTTTTAGCCGATGTCATTTTCACGTTTATTTAACATTTATTTAATATTAGCCACCGACTAAAGGAGAAGGTATGAACCAAGATGATGACCTGATTGTCAAACCGACAACGCGTATCACACCTGACTCTAATGTCAGCCTTATCGATACCAGCATGGGCGATGAGCGCTCTTATTTAGACAATTATGCCAGCTATGACAGCTATATTTATGGCGATGCCGATGCGACGGTCGAAGATACGATTGAGACAATGACCGTTTATGATCCCGACTCTGAACGCTATGAAGATATCGACTTATCGAGCGATGATGAAGTGGTCAATTGCTACGCCTACTCGCGTAAAACTGGTGAAAAAGTCAATAAAATTGGCCTAAATGATGTCAGTCGCGCTTTAAGTAATAGCGGGCAATTTATCTGGCTCGGGCTTTATGACCCAAGTTTAGAGACCATGGTAAAAGTTAGAGATGCCTTTGAGCTGCACGAGCTGGCAATTGAAGACGCCTTTGCTGACCATCAGCGCGCCAAGGTTGAAAACTACGACAATGATATGATATTTGTGGTGCTGCGTACCGCCAAACTTGAAGACAACGTCATTCGCTATGGCACCACGGCGATATTTATGGGCAAAAACTACCTGATTACGATCCGCAATGGGCCGTCGAACTCTTACGCGCCGGTGCGCGAACACTGCCATCGCCGCCCAGAAAAGCTGCGCATGGGACCTATCTTTGTCCTGCATGCCATACTCGATTTTATCGTCGATAACTATATGCCGATTACCGATCGCTTAGGCAGTTATCTACGCGAGCAAGAACGCAATATCTTCACCTATGAGTTTAATAAAGAAACGCTTAGAAATCTGTATGAATTAAAATCCCAGCTGGTGCATATGCGGGCGGTGATTTTACCGGTACAAGATATCTGTAGTTTCTTTATTAATCACGATAAAAGCGATTTAATCTCGCCGTTTTCCCATGCTGCAAAACCTTATTTCCGAGATGTGAATGACCATTTACTACATTCTTTAGATGCGATTAATGGCTTAAATGAAATGCTTAGCGTGGTCATGAATACTTACCTCGCTATGGTTAATATGGGACAGAATGAGGTGGTACGTAAACTTGCTGCTTGGGCTGGTATTTTGGCCGTACCGACAGCGATTGCTGGTATCTATGGCATGAACTTTGACTTTATGCCAGAGCTGCATTGGCAGTATTCTTACCTTGTTATCATGGCCGTTATTATCTCACTGTGTAGCTTTTTATACTTTAACTTTAAACGCTTGGGTTGGCTGTAATTTAAGAGAATTTCAGACAAAAAAAAGGGCTGCCATTTAATTGGCAACCCTTTTTTTATTAAAAACTATTTATTCGCATGCGCATGATTGAGCAACAACCATTCAACGATGATGTTTTTTGAAAAAACCTTATTTACGATAAGGCTTACTATCAACGCTTGGCAGATGATGCTCGGTACTACTTATTTGATGATCATCCAAATAATCTTCTGGTCGCCCAAACATCTTCGCCGTCCACGTTAATATTACAATCGACGCACTCAGTACCATAATGGCAAAGGAAATCGTTGCCAATAGCCACAGATGAAAGTTATCGGATACCGCTTGCACGTCAACCACCAAATGGCGTGATAAAGCGGTAATCGCAATAAATATCAAAAACTGCACCGGCAAACGGTGGGTTTTAAAATAAATCCCAATCATAGCGAGCAGTTCAAGATAAATAAAAAGCAATAAAATATCTTTTAAATCCGCTGCGCCTTTTTGCACAATAGAAAAGAACTCTTTGCCCGCCGTCCAAACGACCACCACGCTGATTAAGAATAAAATAATATAGTGGCAGATATCGACAAACTCACGGCCGATATGCTGCATGCGCTCATGGATACCGATATTGGAATTTGCTACATCGGTATCATCGATATCATTGCTTTGATAGGCTTTATTATTTTTCTCTGTCGATAGCTGTTCTGATTGCTGTTCTGGTTTTTGCTCTAACAGCGTCTTCATCAGCTGACTGCACTGTTATCTAAACCAGCAGCTTTTTCGGCCGCATCAACGGTTTGGCGAATAAGGGTATTAATGGTCATAGGGCCTACGCCACCTGGAACTGGTGTATAAGCACTGGCAATATTTTCTACGCCTTGCAATTCGATATCACCAACGCCGCCATTATCCGTCGGATGGAAACCTGCATCGATCACCACCGCGCCTTCTTTAATCCAATCCGCTTTAATTAGCTCAGGTACACCCACTGCCCCAACCACGACATCAGCACGCTTAATATGCGACTCTAAATCTTGCGTTCTTGAGTGGCAAATCGTTACCGTACAGTTGGCATTTAATAGCATCATCGCCATTGGCTTACCTAAGATAGCACTGCGACCGACGACTACCGCTTCTTTACCTGCAAGCTCAATGTTATGATGCTCTAATAAATGCATGATACCTTGTGGCGTACATGAGCCATAAGCGGACTGCTGCATCGCCATACGGCCAAAGCCCAAACAAGTCACACCATCGACGTCTTTTGCCAAGTCAATCTGCTCAAAGCAAGCACGCTCATCGATATGTGCCGGTACTGGGTGCTGCAGCAAAATACCATGAACGTCTGGATTGCTGTTAAGCTCGTCTATTTTTGCCATCAGCTCTGCAGTCGTTGTCGCACTTGGCATTTCAACGCGTATAGAATCCATACCCACACGCTTACAAGCATTGCCTTTCATACGTACATAAGTCGCAGAAGCAGGATCGTCACCGACCAATATCGTCGCGAGGCTTGGAGTACGTCCTGTCTTAGCTTTGATAGCGTCTACACGCGTACTCAGTTGCTGTTCTATTTGTTTAGCAAGTGCTTTACCGTCCAAAACGGTAGCAGATCCTTGGGCAGTTGACGTAATAGACGCAATTGACATAGTAACTCCAATAGAGGGTGCGATAAAAAATAGGGTGCGATAAAAAGTAAAGACAGCGCCTGCAAGTTTTTGCATGCCTGTCTTATACTCGGTCAATTCTTTTTGACCGTTAATTGAGACTGATATTGTACCTGTCTGAGCCAAAAAATCCTAGCGCGCTATTAACAGTCCATACTTTAAAATCTGTAAACTCACTATAAAAAATCGGCCTATTAATTATAATAGACCGATTTTTATGTTCGAAAACTTTCGTAAACTGATTAAACAGTCATTTAATAAGTATGAAATTCTATACCTACGCCTACCCCAACATCAGTGGACTGATTATCAGAGTCGACTGCCCAAAGCCTACTAGATATCAGCGTCTTTGGATTGTATTGATGCTCCCAAGCCACATCAATACTGGTCAGCTTATCAGTCGTTGGAAAAGCTTGATTAATGGGTTCATCCGCTTGATTCACCTTGGCATGTTGTACTTTTGCATTAATGAAATTACGGTCATCGAGCCATAAGCGACCACCAAGCGCGATACTTTCCGCATCGCCGCCTAGTGCATATCCTAATGGAAAACCTTGCTGATAATAGCCGTCTGTATAGATAAAGTGGTCATAAGAAACGCCTTTTACCTCACCACTAGAACGAGTGTCTGTATACTCTGCATACAGCTGGTACGGCTTACCATAGGCAGCAGATGCATAATCAACACCGGCTAAATACATGTTTTTAGCGGGCAAACCCCCTGCTTCATCTTCGCCCACATATTGAGCATAAACGCCTGCAGGGATATTCACCAATGGTGCTAAATTTAAGCGCGCATCAAAACCACCAAGTTGATTAGCTGGGTCATCAGCCGCCTCTATACTATTAGTTGCTTCGTTATCTTTGGTTCCTAATAAAGCATCAGTAAAAGAGCTAAAACTCTGGGGACGACCTTCACCGCCCCACATAAAGGTACGTGAGGCCCCTAATTCTAACCAGTCTGTAGGATTAGCTGTTAGGCGCATACCAAATAGCTTAGCATCAGGAATCGCCTCATAATCCTCTAGCTGACCAGCAAATAGCTGATACTGCCAAGGTCCGACCCACGATAAATATGGGGATGTCGGCGCTGTTTGTTGATCTCGCTGCATGGTAAAACCTGTCACTGGCAAGCTTGCATCACCTCGAATAAGGCTACCATCATGCCCGGGGCCCCACCAGGTAGGAATTTTACCCGCTATAAACCACTGATTGGCTGCGGTACCAGCAAGGTACGAGCCTTCAAAGCTAACGTCTGAGCTGTCATCGATAAGTTTGTCATTTTTTACATTGGCTTGGAGATTAAACTCCCAATCTGTTTCGCTAAGCGACACACCTACACTTGCTTGTTGACCTGCAAGTTGATCGTCAGCAAATTTTTGTGGTAGCTGGTCTCTATCGGTTTGTATATGCAGGGCGGCAGAGCCTTTTACCACTGAGTCACGGTTTTGGCTCAATCGCGCTTGTACCGACTGCAACATCTGCTGCTGCGCTGGCGTCTGGGCACTAGCCGTATTTAACGCGCGATTAATCTCATTAGCAGTCAGCGGCCACGTGCTGGTACTAATCTGCGCGACCCCTTGAGTATTCAGCCAGTCAAGATCTGCCTTAAGCTTTAGATCGTTCATATACAGGTTTTGTGCAGATGCCAACATCGACACTGAGGATAAGACACTCAAACTTAGGACCAGACTTAGCTTTTTATACATGATAGATTACTTCCAGATAACTGAGATTATATCGTTTTTCATTTAACTGCGTCGCCACTACCTTTACCTAAAGCGGTATTCAGTATATAAGAAAGATAGTTTTTAAGGTTGATAGTATCAATCATTTCTTTGTCTTTTTTAGCCAAGCGTTCGGGTGTAGACATATCGATACCACTTAATTGAGCTAGACCAGTGATGCCTGGTAAAACTTTATAAACCCCCATCTCATCTCTAGCTTCGATAAGCTCTTTTTGATTAAACAAGTTGGGTCTCGGACCTACCAAGCTCATCTCACCTTTTAATACATTGATAAGTTGTGGTAACTCATCGAGCTTTGTTTTACGTAGTACTTTGCCCAATTTCGTTATCGAAGTATTATCAGCAAGGTGACTGGCAACAGACTCCGTGCTCACCTTCATCGTACGAAACTTAATCAATTTAAATGGTTTCTGATCTTTACCTACTCGTTCTTGAATAAATAGAGGCGAGCCTGTATCCAAGTACCCAATAGCGGTTGCCCCAATTAACAATGGTGAGGCTACTACTAAGCCTGTCGTAGAAAAAACAATATCCAATGGTCTTTGTAAAGGCATAGACTGGGAAGCTGCTAAGCTTGACTTGTAATATTTAGCAGTTTTTTGAATAGACTCACTAGTTGAATATTTAGGCTCCCAACCTAACAAAGTTTTAGCTTTACTGATATCAACTTGTAATGATCCTGATAACCTTTGAGCGACACTTGATTTACCGACAGCACTTGCTGCGGTATTAATCAATTTGGGAGGAATATTTACTGCTTTGTTTTTAACGTCTAAACCTTTTGATATCTCTTCCAACAAATCAGCAGTAGAAATATCATCATCGTCAGATATCAGAAATACTTCATTTTTAGCATCTTTGTGCTCGATACAGGTAATAATAAAATCAACCAAGTTGTCTACAGATACCAGACTGCGTAGGTTCTGTTTAATTCCACCTATAGGCAAAGGGACGCCCTTATAAGTCCATTTCATTAGAGAGCGAAAGTTACCTTTGACATTTTCGCCATATACTAGGGTAGGACGAATAATTACAACTTCTAATGCCGTTGTCTCAGCAATTTTAAGTAGGCCCTGCTCAGCCTCATATTTAGAAATACCATAAGGATCGGTAGGATTAGGCTTAGAATCAGCTGTATACGGTCTACCACGCTCGGTACCTTCGCCATTCACTTTGATTGAGCTAATAAATATAAAACGCTTTACACCTGCTTCCACAGCTTGCCGAGCTAGATTTAAGGTCCCCTCTAGATTAACCTTACGAAATTCAGTTAAAGGATCAGCAGACTTATCATTCATTACATGTACACGAGCAGCTGTATGAACAACTACATCGACACTTTTTAGTGCATCACTCCAATCAGTGCTAGTTGTTAAATCATCAACTTTGACAATCCGTACAACGTCCGACTGCTCATTAATGTTACGCACAGCAATCGTTAAATCATAGCTCCCATCTGCTACAATACGCTGCTGTATCGCATTGCCAACAAATCCAGTTGCACCAGTGAGAAGTAATCTATGTTTATTACTCATGGATAAATATCCTAAATAAAAAATTTAATTTGTTTGCTGATAAATAGACAGATGCTGCCCTACCACTTTTTCAATCGAAAACTCTCGCTCTGCTAGCTGACGTCCAGCAATACCCATCCCTACTCGAAGCTTAGGATCTTTAATTAGCTTTTCTATAGCATCAGCTAATGCATTGGAATTCTTAACTGGGACCAATAATCCTGTCTTGTTTTCTTCGATAGCATCACGGCAACCGGGTACATCTGTCGTAATCACAGCCCTTCCCGATGCAGCAGCCTCAATCAATACTTTGGGTAATCCTTCACGATAGGAAGGTAGTACTACGATATTAGTCTTCCTGAACACAGCCGACATATCCTTCTGATATCCCAAAACAACTAAATTTGGAAGAGCTTTCCATTCCTCAAGATCTTGCTCTGTAGCACTAGTATTATTACCTAAATCAAGATCTCCCACGATCTGATAATTAGCTACTATGCCCTTTTTATTTAACAACTTAATAGCATCCACATACTCCGCTAACCCTTTATCAAATAGTAAACGTGCTGCGAAAGTCACTACAGGCGTATCATTTAAGTTTTCAGGAGTAGACTGGAAGGTAGATAGGTCTATACCTGAACCACGTATGAGCATGGTTTGCTCAGCTTTGACAGCTTTTAGATCTATTAATAACTGCTTATCGTCAGGATTTTGCAGTATAACTGTGGTTTTTTTAGAACCTAAAGCAAGACGATATAAGCCTACTCCAATTTTTCGTTTTAAGTCTGCTTTAACACCTTCTGCCAAAAATAAAGTGCCTAACCCTGATACAGCAGCCACTACCTTATTAACTGATGTAAAGCGAGAAGCTATACCGCCATATAAAACAGGTTTTATAGTCACTAAATGTAAAATATCAGGATTTATATTATTTATAAGCTTCCAAATTTCTAATAGACTATTTAATTCGCTTGGAACACTACTACCATTACGCGATAATGAAACCTCATGATGAATAAAACCTTTTTCTAATATTTCTGAAACTGCTTCTCCAGCTCTAGTCGCCACATGTACAGTGTACCCCTGCTCTTGAGCCGCTAGAGCAATAGGTAAGCGGTGGGATAAGAAAAACCAAGGCTCATTTACTATATATAATATCTTCAACTTATACCCTATCAATTTTATCGAGAATTGTGCTTCATAGCTTGCTTGGATGAAGCTTTCTTCTTTCTCGGAAATAGCTTCTCAATATCGCAGTCAGCACATACAAATAATACATATATAACTACGAAAGCATAGCGATAGCGAACAGCTGTCCCGTAGTTTGCAACAACCAAACCATATACGGACATCGCTAGCGCCATAAATAGCAACCAAAAAGCAAGCTTATCCAAACTTTTCTTCCAAGCTTGTCGAGTAATCAAAAACAAAATACCCAAAACAAATGCGTTTTCAAGTGACTGTATTAACTGTAAAGCACTGCTTGCTTCCCATGGTAAAGGTTTAGATAAGAAATAAAATCCTGATGTTAAACCTTGATAAACAAAGTCTCCCACACCTGAGATGAGTTCAATATCATCCCTGTCTCCCCCATCTTCAACAAACATAGCCACTCGAAACTTGTTGACTAGAGGAATAGCGATCGGTGCAGAAAGCAGTAAACCAACCAAGCTAATAGCACCAATAACCAATGCTTTGGTGAGCCCCATACCTTTTTTTGCAACATTAAATATAAAGTATAGTAAGACTATTGGACCAACAATATAAAAATTCTGGAACTTAATTAAATATATTGGAATAATGCAAACAGCACTCTTTAAAACTTTAGACTCACGAGCAAAGATTATCGCCAAAGTCATAAAGAAAAATATTAACGTCTCTCTTAAGCTCAGAGCCGTATACAAAGCCATACTTGGAAACAATAAGTAAAACCACGAAGATAGCTTCGTAAATATTTTTTTTACGTAAAGAATGAAAAATAAAACGATATAAATAAAAGTATTATAAAACCCCAAGCTGATAGGCGATACAGGAGTAGGAAATGGCATCAATGCGAAAAAGACACTAGCTTGTACAGTATTTTTACCACTCGTTAATGATTCAATAAAGCCCCATTTCCCACTTCTTAAGTTATTAACTCCTTCCCAATATTTCAACTGGTCAGGCATATAACTAACACTAAACAAAACATCGTTTAGAAAAAAAGGCAGAAAACAATGAAGTACTAGTACTATTTGGTAGTTACTAGAAACTTTAAACTTATATCCGCATACCAATATTAATAATAGGCATATAAATAAACTAGGTAATTCAAACAACCTAATCCCAAAAAAACCATAGGTATAAATCCAATTTAACTCACTCATATTTTCTCATAAAAAACTCAAATCTCATTAACTTAGATCATTAATATTATGCAAAAAACCTTGAAAACAATTTATTAACTATATTTTCATACATAGTAGATAAATGAAATTTCATGAAATCAACTCCATAACTTATATCTAGTTATAGTCAGTTCAAAATAAAATTGTTATGGTTAGGGCAAATATCATAAAATAATTTAGATAAGTCATTTTGCATCCAACCTTGGCGTAGAAACTTCACTTGAGCCCACTTCTTTTCAATGGGATTTAGATCAGGGCTGTAGGGTGGCAACCAAAGAATACGATGGCCATGCCTATTTAATAGCTTTCGAATGCGTTTATTTTTATGAAACCTGGCATTATCCATCACGATCACACATTTGGCTTTAAGACTTAGAATAAGTGTGAACTTGCACCAGTCATAAAATATATTGCTATTGATGTTTTGCTCAAAGTAATCAAGCGCAAACAGCATCTTTTCATACAAAGCACCGATGACGTTGGTTCGCTTTTTACCTTGCCAGTTGTAGCGATCAATACAAGGCTTACCAATCGGTGCGTAGCCATTAGGACGAATAGTCTCAGCTTCAAAGCCACTTTCATCCATATAAACAATGGGGTAGCCTTGCTGAATAAAACGATCAAGCTTTCTCTGATAAGCGGCTCTTTTTATTGGAGATGCTTTTGGATGTTCTAAGATCTTTTTTTTGACTAATGCCTAGGCGCTTTAAGGCATGATAAATGCCTGTTTTACTACAGTTTAAACGACGAGCTCTTTCGTATTGATAATCATCAGGATGTTCTTTGACATCCTTAAGTAGCACGTCATCTGGTATTTTATAAGGCTTAGTTTGCCTAGTTGCTTTACTATGAACACGTCTCTTCCAGTTTTGTATGGTGGTTGGGCTGAGATTATAGAACTCAGCCGCCCCGGCAAAGGTGATACCATCGTCTATACTTTTGAGAACTTGTCTACGAAAATCTAGTGAGTAAGTCATGATGTTTATAATAAAAATTGGGTTTGATAATTGATTTATAACATTTTTAAGTGGGCTTGACTATAGCTCGTCATACTACTTTTAAAGTTCAATATAAATAGTAAATATTTTAGCTCATTACGGATATGGTATATTAAACTCTTTCTTTTAGTTTGCTTAACCAACTATCCATCCTATTTTTCCAGCTTACTTCTATTATAGTATTTCTAAAACCATTATTCTCTAGATTATTCAAATAATGTAATATGTCCTTTCTAGTTTTTTCAGTTTTTTCAAAACTCACACCTATTCCACAATCATACTTTAAAACCTCATCTGAATAACCTATAATATTCTCTGCAATTACTGGCTTATTATTATTAATATAATCATATAATTTTAACGGACTACCAGGGCTTACACGATTATTTTTAACTGGTAATAGACATGCATCAGCAGCTTTTATTAACTCATTACATCCGATATCATCAAGAGGAGATATATTAATACAGACACTATCTGGATCATATTGTTTTAAAGAACCTCCACCTACTACTATCTTTATTTTATCACCATATTTATTAAATTCTTTTTGTAAATCAACTAGGTATTCCACACCATGCCAAACTGAAACAGATCCAGTAAAAACTAAATAAGTGTACTCATCATTAAATGAAAATTTATGCCTTGCTTCACTCTTATTGATAAGACTTAATGAATCATTGCCATAGCCATTGTAACAATAAAAGTCTGAAAGTTTACTCCAACCTTTTTCTTTATAAAAATTTAATAAAAAAGGATGGTTAAATATTCTGATATCCACCCATAAGTCTAAACTATGAAAAAAATTAAATACAGACTTTAAAAGAAAAAGTTTTAGACTTTTATGTCCTAAGAGTTTTATCTCTTCCTTAGATAGAGCATGTATTTCTCTAACTGTCAAAACACCCATTAACTTAGCTATTAAAACCGAGAAAAAACCAGTATTACCTCTAGATATTAAAATATCTGGCTTATTCGCTAAAATATAACTGGCACATTTTATATCAAGAGAAAAACCTTTAAGTAATTTATATAAGCTACCACCTTTGTAAAGACTGAACACTGTAAGACTTGGCACAATATCTGCTAAAGCTTCTAACTTTTGTTTAGTCGCTCGATCCTTACCACTTGACTTTGTAAGATCAAAGTTACACAAATACACAATATGCATATCGAATCCTAAAACATAAATTATGGAGTGAAGAGGAGATAATATAACATGAACATTTTTCACCAAAAATCTTAACTACTTTATCTTATTTCGAGTGGTTAATCCCAAACCTTTCTTGTCTTTTAAATTAAAGCCTGCAAGATATAGGATATTCAAAAAATACCTCCTTGTAAATAAATTATGACCTAAGTGTTTCGTCAAAACATAATGTATAAAGTATATTTAAAGCTTATTATAAACTATTTCATTAAATGTAATACTGTAAGCAAGTTAACTCTTTGCTCTAAAGTTAAAGATTTATAGTTAACTTCATTACAAACATTAGAACTAAGCACTTGTTCTTCATATTCTTTTTCTATATTACAATCTATTTTTTTTGATAGATTTTTCCAATTAGTCCAAGACCCATCCACTTTTTTTACATTTAAAGCCTTGTTAAAAACCCTTTTATTCCACCTAGGAAGTTGCAAAAAACTATTTAAATACCACGGATAATAAGGTAGACGACCATCTCCATGAGGAATTAGCTTACTGGCTTTAAGTGCTGGCTTCAATGCTTTATGAAATAATTTCCTATTAAGTTTCCATTGAGTAGGAACCATAGCAGATACTTTTACAACATCTTTGCTTGTAAACACCTCATAACTTGGAAACAATCTTCGGTTTACTGTTATGTTTGGAAAATCCACATGCATTGTTATTGGCCATACATTAAACCATTCATAGGCACTATCTTTCCTTAAAGAGCTAACATAGCTATAATGAATTGCACGACGTTTATTAATCTCTTCTAATATATTACTTCCAAATACTAGTGAATTATTTGAGATAGTTCTATCAGTTCCTTTAATAAAGAATTCGGGTAAGAAATAAAATCTTTTATATGTTTTATTTTTTTTAGAATGATGAGCTTTAAGTAAAGTATCGGATAAAAAACCACCAAATACGGCTAACTTTTTGTCTGCACCCGATTGCTTTGCTAAACCCAAGGTATGAGCATTAGTATATTGCTGGCCATTACCTACCAGCTTACTGGCTTTAGGTAGGATATCTAAGTAGTGCGTTGGACTCCGTAAAATATAGTTAAACTCACAACCGTAAGCATCAGAAACACGCTTGGCTAATTTAAACTCTCTGTTCTTTGAGTCAACATAAATATACGCATCGCGTTTTAGGCGTTCAGGCAGCAAGCCTGCAACAGAACGTGAGTCTTCTCCCGCACTAATGAATTGACCTACTTCAGTCATTGTTTCAGTAATACGCTCAATATAACCAGCTAAACCTATACGTAATGCTATTGCAGCTTCATTAATATTTTTATAAGAATTAATCTCTAAAGGCTCCCAATAAGGAGTTCTTTGCTCTATATTTTTACTATTATTTAAAAGCCATCTATGCTCAGTGGCTGGTGCTAGCTGAAATAAGTTTGAATAAAGTGTATGCGGATAAGTCACTATACTATGAAGAATAAAATCAGCGACTGATACCTCATCTACATTTTTATTTTGATTTGCTATCTTAGCTACTGTATCAACATGTGTGCCTAGACAAAAACTTATATCTAAGAGATATTGATAAACAGGTATGAACGTCATTAGGTCTGTATAACAGAATATTTCAGCTGTATTTTTATTAACTATAAGAATAACAAAAGGGCCACTTAGATCCTCTGACCAGTCCGCTGCTCCACTTTGCCAACGCTGTAAAATAGCTTGAGTAGCTTCCGTAGGCTGTTGTGCGTTAGTTAGAAAGTGGTTGTCTCGCCAATACAGTACAGGGCCACCAATAACTACACAGATATGAGATTCATCTTCATAAGGTGCAAAACCATTGTAAGGTCCTAGGGTAACTGCAAGAGCTCCCCAAGTTCCCGAATACTCTTCAACTTTAACCAACTCTGGTTCTGGCATTAGATCTTTTAACGGCTTTGCAAGTTGGTGTATTGCTTGCTCATTACGACAAAATAAGAAATCACTCATATTGCTATTTGCTCCTGATCAAATCTTTTTGCGGCAAAAAACGTGCTAACGATTAGATAGATGTTCAACACTGCTCCCACTATGCTAAATACAGCTACGGCAGTTAATGCACTAGCAAAATAGAAAAAACCTATATAAATCGCAACTATACGTAAACACACACTAACTACTTCATAAACTAAAAACCAGCGCTGCATTCTAAATACAGGTATAGAAGAAACTGATGGACGATTGATGAGTGCAAAGAATAACCAAACTGATAGCCACTGCGCATACTGTCCTGCTGTCTGCCATTCTTGTCCAAATACAAAATCAAATAAAAGTGGACCAAATACAATTACTATTAAGAACGGCCATATACCAATAATAGTTAGAGCTGCCGTAGCTTTAACAAGTAAAGGCAAAGTTTTATCTTTTGCCAGCACTGCTTCATTAAAATGTGGATAAAAAACACTTTGTACTGAAGAAGCTAGCAAAGTTGAAGGTAAGCTTAATACAGTTCGAGTGAGGGTATAAAATCCAGCAGAAGCTGGACCAAAAAAAGCAGTAAGCATTAATATAGGTAGGCTTTGAGATGCTGCGTTCAATACAACTTGCGGCATACGGTATAAAGGGAAATCACGATACTCATACGCAACATTTTTTAACGACACACTTTCTTGGTTCTCAGTAACTGATGTAGTAGTAACCTTACTTCCAATGTAGCCTGTTAATACTGAACGAACAGCTATAGCTAATGTATGAATGCCAATCAATACACCTGCTAATGGGGCATATAACCCTGCCAATGCTTGTGAACCGTAGTTGATAAAGGAGTGAGCTATAGAAACCTTAGCAATTCCTTTAAATGCTTTTTTACGTATTAACCATTGCTGCGCTATGTCTTGGCAAGAGCTAAAAAACATCACTAAAGGTATAAAAAACATAAAACTAATTAAACTAGCCGCGCCTAGCTTAGGTATTATCCAATCACCTGCTAGCAACAGGACTACAAGCACAAATAAACTCATAATCACTGTAATCAGTAACGATAATTTAACTAGAGCTTTAGCTTTGTTATCATTTTCAGGCAATACAATCGCAATAGGGTAGGCTAAAGTAGCTAGGGTAGTCAAAACAGCTGTTAGAGCAATAAATGCACCAAGTGTTCCATATACTTCAGGACCATAGGTGCGGGTAATAAATGGAATAAAAGCCATACCAATGGCTTGAGCGCCTACTGTACCGCTAGCAACCACTAGCACATTTTTAACTAGGCGATTTTTCCAAATTGGTTGTAGTTTACTTTTTATCATTTTAAGCAAAGTTTCTGTACATACCAAGGCATAGCTTTCTCAATACCCTGAACAATATCAAACTGTGGCGCATAGCCTAATGCATTTTGAATTTTACTAATATCAGCCTGACTATGACGCACGTCTCCTGCCCTAAAATCTCTATAGACCGGGGCTTGAGTGTAACTAACGCCATTAGCACCTAAATGCTCTTTAAGTGCTAAGAACAGCGTATTAAGGGTAGTACGACCGCCCACAGCTACATTGTAAACCTGATTTTTAGCTTCTTTAGTAGCAGTTGCGGCCAAAATATTGGCCTGCACGGCATTTTCAATAAAATTAAAGTCACGACTAGTCTCGCCGTCGCCATTAATGAATACTTCATCACCTGCGATCATAGCAGCCGTCCACTTTGGTATTACCGCTGCATAGGCACCATCTGGTGTTTGACGCTTACCAAAGATATTGAAATACCGCAGACCGATCGTCTTAAAGCCATAAGTACGTGAGAATACATCTGCATATAACTCATTGACATACTTAGTCACCGCATAAGGTGATAACGGATTGCCAATAGCATCCTCGACTTTTGGCAATGCTGGATGATCGCCATAGGTTGAGCTACTCGCCGCATAGGTAAAGCTAGCTACCTGAGCATCACGAGCTGCTACGAGCATATTTAAGTAGCCAGAGATATTGGTATCATTGGTATTAATAGGATCAGCGATAGAGCGCGGGACTGAACCTAGAGCTGCTTGATGCAGCACGTAATCAACACCTTGACAGGCTTTCGAACAATCAGTTAACTGACGAATATCACCCTCTATAAAAGTAAAACCTTCCCACTGTTCAGCGCTTACTAAACTTTTTACTTCATCTAAATTATGCTGAAAACCTGTGGCGAAATTGTCTAACCCAACCACTTTTTGATCAAGCAATAATAGTGTCTCAAGCAAATTAGAGCCGATAAAGCCCGCTACTCCTGTGATAAGCCAAGTTTTAGGCGTCTGTACTAATGTTTCTTTCACTTTATTGTAGGTTGTCGCTGTCATAGTATTGCTCGCATGCTGTTATTGTAAGACTATATAGGCTTATAGACGGATATCTGTGTCTTCTTTGGCGAACACATACTTCAGATCATATAGCACATGATTATGTTTACCTAAACTTCTTATATGCGCTACGCCCATATCGACAAACTCACTGTGAGCTACTGCTAAAATAATACTATCATAGCTATTGGCTGTAGGCTCATTGACAGGCTTAACACCGTACTCTTTTTGAGCCTCTACAGCATCTACCCATGGGTCGTACACATCGACATCGATATTATATTCTTGCAGCTCGTGTACGATATCAATAACCTTAGTATTACGTACGTCAGGACAGTTTTCTTTAAAACTCAAGCCTAATACCAGAACCTTGGCACCTTCAACTTGAATACGTTTTTTAATCATGGTTTTGACCAACTGCGTGACCACATACTCACCCATGCTGTCATTCAAGCGACGTCCAGCCAATATAATTTCTGGATTATAACCAATCGCTTGGGCTTTATGAGTCAAGTAATAAGGGTCTACACCGATGCAGTGACCACCGACGAGACCTGGACGAAACGGTAAGAAATTCCATTTGGTACCCGCAGCCTCTAACACTGCTTGAGTATCTATGCCCATTTTATTAAAGATTACCGCGAGTTCATTAATCAGCGCAATATTGACATCTCTTTGGGTGTTTTCAATCACCTTTGCCGCTTCTGCTACTTTGATGCTTGCTGCTTTATGAGTACCTGCCGTAATAATTAAATTGTATACTTCATCGACGAAATTGGCGACTTCAGGTGTTGAGCCTGCCGTTACTTTTAAAATATTGGTAACGCGGTGCTCTTTATCACCAGGATTGATACGTTCAGGACTATAACCGGCATAGAAGTCTTGATTGAAGGTTAATCCCGAGACTTTCTCTAACACCGGAATACAAACTTCTTCGGTGGCGCCCGGATAGACAGTCGACTCATAAACGACGATATCGTCTTGTTTAAGAAGGCTACCAATAGCTTCTGAGGCTTTAATTAAAGGCGTAAGATCAGGCTGTTTATAATCATCGATCGGTGTCGGGACCGTGACGATAAAAAAATTACAGTCTTTAAGCGCTTGTATATCTGAGCTATAACTCAAATGTAATGCTTGAGTTAGCTCTTCATCACTAACTTCTAAGGTATGATCTGTACCTGCGGCAAGTGCCGAGATACGCTCAGCATTTATATCAAAGCCGACGACCGGAAGATGCTTACCAAACTCAACCGCTAATGGCAAACCGACGTAGCCAAGTCCGATAACCGCTATTTTTATATTCTTGATATCTAACATAGTGTTCCTTTGTTCATCTAACCAGTTTTATTTAACTATAATATCTCAGGCATTTACTGAGAGTTATGCAGCTTTAGTTCCTTCTTGATAACCCGCGACGAACTGCTTAAACCGCTGCTTTAGCCAAGGGACATCAAACTCTTTTTGTTTTTCATTCAACTCAAACAATACCGATTCAAGCTCATCTAATGGAAAGCTATGCTCTATTGCTTGCATGATCAATGGATGATAAGTCGATTCAATGTTGTCTTCACCGATGATCAGCTCTTCATAGAGCTTCTCTCCAGCTCTAAGACCCGTAAAGATTACTTCGATATCACCTTCAGGATGGGCTGCATCTTTAATATCAAAACCACTTAAGTGAATCATTCGATGCGCTAGATCAACGATTTTAACGGGCTCGCCCATATCGAGGACAAACACTTCACCACCCGATGCCATCGCACCTGCTTGGATGACTAAGTTTGCCGCTTCTGGAATCGTCATGAAGTAACGAGTCACATCAGGATGGGTGACTGTAATAGGTTTCCCTTGCTCAATCTGCTTAGTAAATAATGGTACTACAGAACCTGACGAACCTAGGACATTACCAAAACGTACCATACTGATACAGGTCTGGCTATTTAACTGGCTCAACGCTTGGCAAACTAACTCTGCTAAACGCTTAGATGCGCCCATCACATTGGTCGGTCTTACGGCTTTATCGGTCGAGATCAGTACAAATGTTTCTACATTTGCTGCAATCGCCGCTCGGGCACAGTGATACGTGCCTTTGGTATTATTAATAACGCCTTCAAAAGGATTATGCTCTACCATTGGCACATGTTTATAGGCGGCTGCATGATAAACCGTTTGGATGTTATAGAGATTCAGTATTCTAAGCAGGTTCGATTCATTGGTGACATTACCGATGACTGCAACGATTTTAATGTCTTGATAAGCAGGCGTATTTGCTTGCTTAATGGTTAGCTCTTGATGTATGCTATAAAGCGCAAACTCAGACAGCTCATAGAGTACTAGGCATTTTGGCTTATTCTTGATTACTTGACGACATAGCTCGCTACCGATAGACCCACCAGCGCCTGTAACTAACACGCACTTATCTTTAATATTCATCTGTAGCAATTTTTCATCAGGTTCGACAGTCTGTCTGTCTAGCACATCTAAGATATCCACTTTGCGCATACTACTGACGGTCACTTTTTCGTCAGCGATTTCTTCTAGACTGGGCAATTCTTTTATTTTTATAGCAATGCCTGAAAGTTTGTCTATAATCTGTCTTTTTTGCGCGCGGCTGATAGAAGGAATAGCCAAAAATACCTGCGCAATATCTAATTCTTCTACTAAGCTTACTAAATCATGAGCCGGATAAATCTTTTTACCGAGCAAATAAGCACCAGCAAGCTGTGGATCATCATCAACATAAGCCACAACATTATATTTATGTGAGTTTCTTAAACCTTCTAATAAATCTCGACCAGCCTCTCCGGCGCCGTAAATAACAACATTGTCATAAACACCATCGTCTTTAAGGCGACGCTGAGCTCTACCGCTCCAGCGCATTAAAATCTCACGAATAATAAGACGACTATTCCATAACCAGATAAAGAAGAAAAACAGAAATATAATGGGTACGGAGCGCGGTATATCTTCTAAAGGATTTAAATAAATGACGATCTCATAGACCACCATAAGCAAAAAGAACAGCTTTGCCACACTACCCATAACCGTATCTAAAAAACCACGTGCTACGCCTTTATAGAAACCAATCAAATATAAACCGACGATGGGCAGCGTACCATAAGATAATAATATGATAGGGCTAATGTTATGAGCGATATCACCGTAGCGCAACGACAAAGCTAAGAACAGGCAAGCTAAAGACATTGCCAAGTCTGTAGTGAGTAAAATCGCTCGTTTTACACTACGGGGCAACGATAACAAGTATTCAGCTATACGTTGTAGCCAGCCAGTTTTGCCATGAAGTGATGGATAATCACTTGACGGTTTTGAATTAGTAGACATAACACTCAACCACTTAAAAACGTGAATTTTGGTAGAATTTTCAAAAAGCTAACTATTGGTTATTACCATAAGCATAACTATAGTGATAACTATATTTGCTCATAATCCCTTGTTGTACATCGTTGAGAATGATACCGTCGACCTTTATATTGGCTTTATTCATCTGATTAACCGCATAAACCAGCTGTCCTTCTATAGAATCGTCGTATCTAGTGACCATCAATACTTTATCCGCGTGCTGGGCTAATATCATAGCGTCAGAGGCAGCCAATACTGGTGGCGAGTCGATTAAAATATAATCATAATGCAAATTAAGCTCTGCCATTAAATGTTTAAAACTACCATTAGCTAACAATGAGGCTGGATTACGTGGATGCTGACCACGTGGCATAAAGTCAATATTATCTATACCAGTCGGATGAATAAAGCTTGCTAGGTTATTAGTCTCTTGACTGGTAACAACTTCTGCAATTTGGGCGTTAGATTTTAATAAATGAGTCTTATCCTGTGACAAATAATCTCCTAGACCATTATCTTGGCTCATACTAAACATTCTATGTAGCTCACCCAAGCGCATATCAGCATCGATAATCAGCACTTTTTTATCTAACTGCGCAAATACCTCTGTCAGATTCGCAGAGATAAATGACTTACCAACACCTGGGCTTTCGCCAGTGATTAGAATGACTTTGGCGCGCTGACCCGCCCGCCCTTCTACTGGCATTCCGAACATTAGATTTGTTCTTAAGCTCTTAATAGCTTCATAGCTCAAACTATTATTATCAACATAAGCCAACAAACGATTGGGTGCTTTCTTATTTTTACGTAGTCTGGTCAGTAGTGGCGAACGTGGAATCGTTGCTACTACAGGGACGCCTGTTTTACCCTCAATACGCTCAGGGTCTTTGACCACATTTCTAAGCATGTTTTTAAGCAGTACCAGCATCGTTCCAAGCATCGCTCCTAACAGCATCGCCAAGACCATTATTAATAGTTTTTTTGGTGCAATGGCTTTATAAGTACTGATAGGCAAATCAATAATACGAGCAAAACCAATTTGACCCGCTTTAACGATTTTTAACTGTTCATAGTTTTTAAGTAGCGTCAGATAGATCTCTCTATTAATCGTCGTGTCAGCTGACAGTTGTAAAAACTCTCTTTGTATCTCAGGTAAACCGGCGATAGTATCGTCTATCTCATTTTTTCTGGCATTAAGTACCGCCAGTTGCTCATTGATCTGGACAACCAAAGGGTGCTCTTCTGTGTAGTAAGTTGTGAGATCCGCTTTTTTAAGCTTCAATTCATTGAGTTGGGCATCGATTTGCGAGTTTTCTGTCAATAACAACTCTGCTTCTTTGCCTACATCAATAGTGCCGTACTTTTTACGGAAATCATTAAATACTGCTTCAGAGTCTTCCAGTTTTTTCTTTAACGTTGGAATCTGAGTTTCCATAAAACTAATGGTTTTAGTAGTTTCTTCGGAGCCACGAGACTGATTTTGATCAATGTAAGATAAGACAATTTGTTTTAATATCAAGCTGGTTTGTTGCTGATTAGCACCCGTCATAGATAGCTGAATAATGCCTGTCTGCTTACCTTTTTCAACCACAGATAGGGCGCTATTTATCTGGTCAGTCGTGGTTTGAAGAGATTGCTTGGTAATATTCACCGAGTAGCCATCAGCTGGAAGATCATTGACTGTGATTTGAATCTGACCGTCTGTGCCTTTAAATAAATGGCCCTTACCGATCTGACCTTTAAAATCATCAAAACCATTAGTTAACACAAATCCTGTCGCGGAGCGTGTCAAAGTAAAAGGTTGATTTAAATACTCTTGTGAGACATTAAATTGGCTAATTTTTACTTCACCATCTTCGGTTTTAAGAGAGACACCTTCCGGTTTATTTATTTGAGTATCCGTACTATTGCTCTTGATTCTATCCAACGCGCCAATATTAGGATCGGACAAACGAATTCGTAGATGTAACAAATTAACCACTGGCTCTAAGATCATACGCGATCTTATCAGCTCAGCCTCTGCTTGCGCTTTACTGACTTCAGAGCCAATCAGCTCAGAAATATCCGCACCTAATGCGGCAACGCCTTTAGAATTCTCTTCAATTTGGATCAGTGCATCCGACTTAAAAGTAGGATTGACGTATCTGCTATACAAAATCCCTATTACCAATCCTAATACAGCAAAAAACACAATGACTTTCCAGCCACGCAAAATGGCAAACAGTAGCGCCATAAGATCAATTTCGTCGTTATCTTCTTTGGAAGCAGCGTTTGATAAGTTCTTTGAATCTGTATTCATAACTGTATGGTCATCACTTAAGGTTAATCGTTTAATAGCAGCTATTTAGCTAATTTTATCGGCCCACTGTTCTAGGCTAACAACAATATCTTGATATGCTGTCTGAAACGCACTCATCTCATGTTTATAGGGGTCGGCAATATCTTTATCTTGCCAATGACCGAGCTTAAAAGTCTTGCCGCGACAAAACGGCCAGCGCTCTTCGATCCATTTGGTCTGACTGTCTGACATAGTAAAAATCAAATCCGCTTTTTTTGCCAAACCTTCGTCAATTTGTTTGGCGACATGATTAGTGATATCTATTTCTTGCCCTGCCATAATCTCTAGCGCGGCAGGATCTGCAGAGTGCCCGACTAAAGCCCCCACCCCTGCAGAATCGATATTTTTATGAGGGTAACGTTGTTTTAATAACGCTTCTGCCATGGGACTACGGCAAATATTACCGACACACACCACTAAAATATTATTAAATGCCATAATAATTATTACCTATTATCTATAAACCCAATACCTATAAGCCTGAGAGCGACCTGATAGCTGACGTAGAAGGTAAAATAGCGCTGATAACACGATTCCAACGCGTTAAGCCAGTTGGATCGACATAAACAATATCATTCGGGTGCATCTCGAAACGATTGGCTAGCGCAAAGCTGGTGATGGTCTGCATATCTACATAGTAAATATCTGTCGCTCGTGTATTTAAATTATCACGAACCACATATATTTTAGCCGCATTTGCCGTAGCAGAATTAAGCCCTTTAGACTCACCCAAAACCTGCGCCAAACTAATACCTTGCTCTAAAATAGGCACTGGCTCTACTTGACCGAACTCACCTAAAACATATACTTTATTACGATCTTGACTATTGACGTGGATAGAGTCGCCATCTCGCAGGTAAATTTGGTTAGCAGAAGCGCCCATTTGGCGCAGCGACTCCAGTCCGATGTTATAGCTAGTACCGTTACGGTTTAGCACGACATTATTTGAGTCGCCCGTAGGAGTGGCTCCGCCGGCCATAGAAATTGCGCCATAGAGCGACACAGGCACATCAGCAATAGCAAACTCGCCCGGTTGTTTTACCTCACCATCAATAAAGAATTTATTGCCACGGTAGTTAACGATTTTGACCTGCGGGTCTGAATATTTAAGATAACGTTGCAGTTGTTTCTGTAAATTGGCAGTAAATTGTGGCACGCTCATGCCACTGGCTTTAATACGTCCAATAAGTGGAAACTGTACAAAACCTTGTTGATCAACAGGGAAGCCCAAAGCATAAGGGTTGGCAGTGTTACTACTATTTGTCAAAGGCGGCGCAATCTCTGGATACCCTACTAGCGTAATACCTAAAATATCACCTTCCGAGATTCGGTAATCAACTTGCCCAGAGGTTCTTAGCAAACGCGTTAAATCGCTACTAGGAACAACGGCCTGCTTCGGTGGTAGCGTCGCCAAATTTAACGGCTGCACATTAAACTGTATACCACTCGCAGCTACGAATGAACCACTGGGCGGCAGATCACCAGATTGTAGGCCAGAGTTAATGCTGGAACAGCCTGAAATCAGACCTATCATAAGCACAGACGCCACACCTAATAACTTTGATGAATTGAAGAACATAAAAAAACCTTTATAAATCACAGATATAAGTAGCGTCTAGCAACGAGCGCAATTGAGACAACTATACTAAAAAGTTACACCAACCATAAAAAAAGCAAAGCCATAATAACATAGGTGGTTAAATAGTGAATAATAATAGGCTATTTTTGGTAAAAATTACGTAATAGTAACAATTAGTTTATATTCATTTCTTATGAAGCTTTTAATTTTTAATGTCAATTAGGGATACTTAATAAAACATCATCTATTCGTTAATTATAATAGCCTTAAAAGCTAATCTTAAACATAACTTCGATAAATAGCGTATAATACTCGGTCCAATTTCATACATTGAGAAATGTAAACCCACCGACTCAAGGATATCGTTATGAAAGATGAAAAACTGCAAAAAGCACTCGCCCGCATGGGACTTGGCTCACGTCGTCAGATGGAAGAAGTCATTAAAGCAGGTCGTGTGACTGTTAATAATGGACCCGCAACCATCGGCGACCGCGTCGAACAAGGCGATGAGATTCGTGTTGACGGTCGTCAGATCAAATATACCGCTGAAAACGAAAAGCGTCGTCGCGTTTTAGCTTATTATAAGCCTGAAGGCGAAGTATGTTCTGCCAATGATCCAGAAGGACGTCCAACGGTTTTTGAGCGTTTACCAAAGCTGACTCATGATCGCTGGGTCATGGTTGGGCGCTTGGATATTAACTCAACTGGTCTGCTCTTATTTACCAATGATGGCGAGATGGCGCACCGCTTGATGCATCCGTCTAGCGAAGTGACACGCGAATATGCCGTACGTGTACTTGGTGAAGTCACTCCTGATATCGCCCGTACATTGACCGCTGGCGTTATGTTAGAAGATGGCATGGCACAGTTTGAAGACATCAAAGAAGGTGGCGGTGAAGGTGTCAATAAATGGTATCATGTCAGGCTCAAAGAAGGCCGTAACCGTGAAGTGCGCCGACTGTTTGAGTCACAAGGTCTTAAAGTGAGCCGTCTATTACGTACGCGTTACGGGTCGATTGCGCTGCCAAAAGAGCTGCGTACCGGTCGATTCCTAGAGCTCGATAAAAAAGACATCAATACCTTAACCGATTTGGTCAGCCTACGCCCACGTCACGGTACTGGATTGCACGGTGCGGCTAAGGAAAAGCAAGAACGTATCAAAAGCAAGCCGCTTAAGGCGCGCCGTGTTGACAGTCGTAGCGATAGCCGTCCTAGCAGTGCAAAACCTAAAAGCAGTGGTAGCCCTGCCAGTCGCGGTTCACGTAATACCCGCGATCGTAACAACAAGCGTTAATCTGGCACAGATTAATCCTAGCCGATAAAAAAGCGGTCAATGATTGATTCATTGACCACTTTTTTTATGCGTTTTTTAAGAGTATCACTCACTTTAGGCTTAGTCGTCATGACTATGAATATAATTTTTCATCACGCGCAATTCTTGTAGGTGCTGCTCCTCCATTCGCTCTAACAGCCCATCTAAGCGCTGCTCAATGCTGTCCAATACCTCTTGTAACAGCCTACCTGCCTCAGCCTGCTTCTGCCCATTTTTAGTACGATTGCTTATATTGATATTTGCTAAATAATAATGACTGGCCAACATTTCGGGTAAGCGGGTATGTAGCATTTTATGTAAAACAAATTGTTGCTCGTTAATGGCTGAAGTTACATCTTGCGCTTCTAAATCGTTTTGGTAGTTGTGATAGTTTGCTACCTTTTTATCAATATTCTGTAATTGTCGTAGCTGCTTATCTGATAAGACTTCTAGATGTTTTTTATTTAAATCTAGCTGTTGCCAATTGAGAGAAGTTAACAACAGGGGCGCATTACTATCTTGATAGGTCAGCACGCCTGGAGTAATGCCAACCATTCTATGCAATGCGTACCAGCCCTTTCGACCCAAATAAAAGACGCCGACAGTGGTAACCACACCAACGCCTATTAATATACTCATGTCACTTTACTCTTCTTTCGACTTATTTCAGCATAAACATTTCAACTTGAGATGTTATTATCATCTCTCATTTATAGCTTAATATTTTCTATATCAGTTTCTTTACCAGCTGAATTTTCAATTGCTTGGACTTCAATAGCGCTATTATCAATTTGTTGTAGTCTAGAATTGCTGGTTGGGTTATTAAAACGCTGCTGCAAATATCGATTGGTCGCCAGTAGCTTTTGTCCATCTTGATGATAGGAGGCATTGAGCAAGTCATCAAACTGGGTATTAATCGTCCTAAGCACTTCTAATAGCGCCTCTTTGCCCGTGACATCAGAATGCTCAATTTTCGTGGTATCAGCAAGGGCGCCGTTCCCAACATCTAAGTCATGCAAGCGGCGATAATCGGCTACCGCTAGTGGCACATGCCTATCCATTAGATTTTGAATCATAACGTAGGTTTCATTGACAGTATCTTTATCATCAATTTTACCATCGTTATTGGTATCGCCATAAATTACCCGCAGCTTCTCGCCCTTATCATTGATTTGATCCAGCGCTGTTTTGACTTCAACTGGCAAGCTTTTTTCAGGTATATAACCCAATTGCGGCATCGCTTTATACTCAAGCATTTTGGGCGCCGTGACTTTTTTGATACCACGATATCCAAGGTACAACCCAGCTGCTGGCAGCACGCCATATAAAACAAACATCACGAACATTGCAGTCAGTTGGGTCATTTGGGTATCCTTGTTGTTTAGTAGAAATGATTGGCAAATTTATTGTTATTTTCGATAATACTTAATCATTATTATTAAACAAAAAAATAAGGCTGTATTAAAGCCTTATATTGTTATGTATTGCGCCGATTGTGTTTATAGTTATTTTCAAACAAAACAGAAACATGAAATTTTTACGCGATACTGGAATAAACTTTCCTAGCTTGCTGTGCCTGCGCCGACAGAGGCTGCGAAAAATTCATTCCAGTGTTTCTGTCTCGTTTTTATACTGAATCCACAATAGCAATACTAACGACTTTTAAATAATCCTCGTTAAATTCAAGTTAGCTTTGCGTACGGCTTTTGACATAACGGTGCGTTGAAGCCAGTTTATTCATCACCGTTTGATGTAATTCTTCTAATAACTCGTCAAGCTCGTAATCGATGTCTAAAAACAAATCCGTGAGCATATCGCCAGCGGTCATTTTTCCTTGGACGACATTATTTTTAGTGCGATGCGGGCTAAAGCGTTGCAGCTGCTCATAATGATGCAGCGCTTCAGGGATACTTTCAGACACCAGCTTATCAATGACAAACTGGCGCTCATTATGTTGCTGCTGTTGCTCGGCATTGAGCTCGCTACTCCATTCACGGTAACGCTTTAGCTTACTATTAATCCGGTCTAATATGGCGACCGCTTCAATCGGCATGGCATTTAGGGTGGCTGCATCGACCACATCAACAAGCTCAGTCATAATCGGACAGCGTCCATGTTTAAGATACCATAAGGTATCTGGGTCAAAAGGAGGTCTATTGATCGGGCGCATTTGGGCGCGATTGGCTAGATAGCGATCGGTCAATGGCGTCGGCGTGCGAATATCATTCACTTGTGCTAAGGCATCACAAATACGCTCGCTACGCTGCGGCTCGCTAAGCGAAGAATTTGAAGCTGAAGTATCCATGCTTTCTTGATTATCGCTACTATTATCGCCTTGCTTATTTGCATTATTAGAAACTTCTTTAGCGGCAGCTTGCTGAGCATTTTTGGCAGCGATGGTTGGCAGGTCATCTTGGGCTTGCCCGAACGACTGTAGCATTCTTGTCAGACTTATGACCATGACCTACCCTGCTCCTCGCTTATTCTTTATTCATTGCTGACTAATATTTCTGAATAGTACTGATGACTTGGTAGCATCTATTGCAGCAAACACATTGCATTCGACTATTTTATCCCTTATCTTAACAGCTTTTTCGGGCGCTGCCAGTAAGCAAACGTCACTGTTTCGATTGTTAAAGGATAAGGCCATTATCATGAACTTCACCGATTATAGCGCCGGGTTTTTGCTTGGTTTATCCTTGATTATCGCCATTGGTTCACAAAACGCCTTTGTCCTCAAACAAGGACTGAAACGCGAACACATATTTTTCGTCTGCTTATTTTGCGCCATCAGTGACGCGGTTTTAATTTCTGCTGGTGTCGCTGGCTTCGGTGCGGTCACAGCGCACTATCCACAAGTTGTGAACATCGCTAAAATTGCTGGCGTCGTATTCTTGCTAGGCTACGGATTACAAAGCTTATATGCCAGCGTACGCCTATCGCATGCGCTCACCATCGATGGTCAGGTGGTCACCAGTTTAAAAAAAGCGCTGTTATTATGTTTTGGCTTTACTTGGCTTAACCCGCACGTCTATCTAGATACATTGGTGCTGGTCGGCATGGTTTCAACCAGTGCCAATAGTAAATTGGCATTTGCAGTCGGTGCGGTCAGTGCGTCGTTCTTTTTCTTTTTTGCATTAGGCTATGGCGCGCGCCTGCTCAGACCTTTATTTGCCAAACCAAAAGCTTGGAATATATTAGACGCTTTGGTAGGGTTTTTAATGCTGTATTTAGCTTGGCATTTATACCAAAGCTAACCATGTATTCAGTGCATTTAACGTTAAAAACGAAAAAACCAAATACGCTATGAAACGTATTTGGTTTTTTATTTATCAAAGCAAGCATTTATGCTACTTTTTTACGCTTTTTAGGTTTAACAAAGGTTAAGTTTAAAAAGTGCTCAAGTGAATCATCAAGAATGTCTAACCATGGCTCTGGTAATTTAGGTGCCATGGTCCCCGTTAAAGTAGAACGATAGGCCTTTTCTCGAAAGGTCATGATGTTTTCAGCTTTATCTTTTTGCCACTCTTTCAAGATTTCACCCTGCTTTTCAACGGCAAATTCTGGATAATCGGTAGCATTGGTCAAATCGCGAATATAAGCGGCTTGAAAGTCAATTGAATCACTAACCGTCACGCATTTGGCATAAGTTGCGAGCCATTTTTGCTCATCTGCTTCACGCGCTGCCAAATCGGGCAATTCGATATCACCCATAATCACATCACGTGCATACCATGCTTGCGCATCGAACATATTAAAGGTGAAATACTGGTCTTGCATGCCCAAATAAATCAGCTTTGGGTTTGGCTGCCAAAAGATACCTTTATAAAGGTTGGCTGGATACAAGCAGTTGTGCGTCTGCAAACGTAGCTCATCTGGCATAAACGGGAAATGAAATAAATAACCGGTGCACATGATAATAGCGTCAAACTTTTGGCTCGTACCATCGGCAAAGTGCGCGACATCGTCTTCAAAATGCGTCACTAATGGCACTTCTTTAATACCCTCAGGCCACTCATAACCAAGCGGTTGACTACGATAGCTGATGGTCACAGATTTGGTGCCATATTTGTAGCACTGGGTACCAATATCTTCGGCAGAATAGCTACTACCTACTAATAAGATATCTTCATCTTTAAATTCTAGCGCATCGCGGAAATCATGCGCGTGCAAGATACGACCTGGAAAGGCTTCTAAACCTTCAAAATACGGCATATTTGGCGTAGAGAAATGACCAGTCGCTACCACCACGTAATCAAACTCTTCGACTTCTTGCTCATCGGTTTTATGATTCATTACCGTCACGGTGAATTTTTGCGTGTCATCATCAAACGACACCCAGCGCACGGGGCATTCAAAGCGAATATATTTTTGAATATCTTGTTTATCGATACGACCCATGATGTAATCTTTTAGGACTTCACGCGGCGGGTACGATGGGATGGCTTCACCAAAATGCTCATCAAACGAATAATCGGCAAATTCTAAGCATTCTTTGGGGCCATTTGACCATAAATAGCGGTACATACTGCCGTGCACGGGTTCACCGTTCCTATCTAAACCAGTACGCCAACTGTAATTCCACATACCACCAATGGCGTTTTGCTTTTCATAACACACGATTTCAGGTAAATCCTTTACCCCGGCTAAACGAGCCGCTTCAAAAGCACGTAACTGTGCCAAACCACTTGGACCTGCCCCTAAAATTGCCATTCTTTTCTTACTCAAAACTGACTCCTATAATATTGTTGTGCTCCTATCATAACATATTTGTATGGATAACGTTTTTAATGCAGACTTTTGGTGATTAATTGGAATTCGCATAATGATTTGCAAGATATGAAAAGGTGTTACTAAACAAACTTTTGGGATAAGTATGAGTATTTTTCAGCAACTAGGCAGGTTTGACTACTTTAGGAAGTTTTAGACTTTAACCCCATAATAAAAAGACCATGTTTTTTTACACGGTCTAAAAAATACGGATATATCTTAAAAAAGAAGGGCTTAAAAAAGGACAGGTAAGAGCCATTAGAGAAGTAAGTGGCAGACAAGAAAGGTAATAGTTACACTAAATCAGGAAATAAGGTACGTAGTCCATTAACGATAATCTCGATAGAAACTGCTGCAAGCAACATACCCATGATACGACTCATGATATTAAGTCCAGTATCGCCCAATAACCGACTGATACGACCGGCAGCCATTAGCGCCACATAACAAAATAAGCTGATAAATAAACCAGCAATCAAAATCGCAGAGACTTGCAAAATACCGGTGACCTGTGATGAATAGATAATCACCGTCGAGATACCGCCAGGTCCAATCATCATGGGAATGGCAATCGGAACTACGGCAGCAGCCATCGTTGGCGGCGCACCTTGCAAATGGTCAACATCAAAGTTTTCTTGATCGGGCTTAACCGGGTTACCTTCGCCATTCATCATATTTAGGGCGATTAAAAATACCAAGATACCACCTGCCAGCTGGAACGAACCAATCGAGATACCTAACGCTTTTAGCAGCGTCTCACCTGCTAAGGTAAAAAAGCTGATGGTGATAAAAATCGTCAAACAAGCGATGCGCGCCACTTTACGGCGATTATTTAGCGAGTAGCCGTGAGTTGAATCCAAAAACAACGTCAAAGCGCCAAAGGGATTAATCAGTACCATAAAGGCTAAGATTATCTTGATAATTTCAGTATCCACTGAGCGCTCGCTTATCTATTGGTCAAATCAGGCAAAAGATAAGGTCACTATGCACAAGTAGAGGCACAGGCAAAGATGACCTTATAATCGGTAGCAGCGGCATTGTAGCATAGGCAGATAAGTCTATTAAATCATTAACTTCGCTTAATTTGCCGTCCTTACCAATTCAATAGCATATCCGTACAAATCTGCCCTTTTAATCACCTATTTAACCGATACCTATGCCATAAAATTAATCAAAAGCTTTAGCATCGATGTAGACCAACCGTTAGTCTTAAACATTAAAATCGAGACCAATATCTAAAGCCGTGGTACTGTGCGTTAAATAACCCATGGCAATGAAATCAACGCCCGTTTTTGCAACAGCTTGCACGGTTTCAGGGGTGATACCACCTGAAGCTTCAGTTTTGGCGCGACCTTTACACATGGCGACCGCCTGCGACAATATCTCAGGTGCCATATTATCTAACAGTACCAAACTCACGCCAGCATCTAGCGTTTGCTCTAACTGATCCAAGGTATCGACTTCGACTTCTATCGGAATGAGATGCCCAGCAAAGTTTTGCGCTTGCTGAATGGCAGTTTTGATGTCACCGGCGATAGCAATATGGTTGTCTTTGATTAAAATCGCATCATCCAATCCCAAGCGATGATTGCGCCCGCCGCCGCAGCGCACCGCGTATTTTTGTATGATACGCAACCCAGGAATGGTTTTACGCGTACAGGTAATTTGCGTTGGGTATTCTGCGACGCTATCGACAATTTTTTTGGTATCTGTCGCAATACCACTGAGATGAGTCATAAAGTTAAGCGCGGTACGCTCTGCGGTTAGTAAATTCCGCGCGTTACCACGCACTGTTGCCAGTACCGTACCCGCTTCGACCGTCGCACCGTCATTGACTTTGGCAATAAACTCGATTTGCTCGTCAATCAAAGCAAAAGACAAACGCGCTAAATCCATACCACAAATCACACCTGCTTGGCGCGCTTTGATCTGTAGTTGCGCTTGCATATCTGCTGGGATAGTCGCTTGTGAAGTCACATCACCGCGCCTGCCCAAATCTTCCGTTAAGGCCGCTTCTACCAAAGGTTTAAGCAATACTTCAGCCAATGCTGGCTCTTGTTTAACTGTCATGTTTGACCCTTATTTTGCCTGATATTTATATGCGCTCTATGCACTTAAGAAAATATAGTTAATTAAACTCAAAATGAGCATAAATATAGCGCAAAGTACAAAGCCTCGCAAGAAAAGGGTGTAAATTAATAAAATGAACCAATATGATTTAGCTTTGATATGAGTATTTAGCGTCGGTATAGGAAGGCTTGTGCAGTTGATGCTATTTTCGTTTAGGCAATTTACTATCCATCAGTAAACTTTGTAGCTCAATATCATGGCGGAAGCGATAGAGCTTGGCAGGGCGACCGCGCTGAGCGCTACTACTCTGCCCTGTCTCCATGACAAGTTTTTGTGAATCTAGCAAACGGCGGAAGTTTTGCTTATGTAAAGGTACGCCTGAGAGCGCTTCGACGCTTTGTTGCAGCTGCGATAAGGTAAACACATCCGGCATCAAACCAAAGATAAGCGGTCGATATTCAATTTTTGCACGCAGTCTTGAGATCGCAGTCGCAATGACGCGGCGATGGTCGTAATACATCGGTACGCCGATTAACTGCGACCAATTTTTTGGCAACTTCACTTGGTGACTTGGCGGATAAGTCGGCGCTTCAGGGATTAATCCTGCTTCATAAAGCATCTCATAACGCAGCAGTACATGCTCGGCCACCCATTCTCTATTTTCATAAGTTTTATCAGCATTTAATGCTTTGTCCGTATCTTTGAAATCATCAACTTCTAAAGTTTCCTCACTGATTCCCCAGCATAAACCAATACGCTGACGGCGGCGCTGCTGCACGACCGTTTCTGCTGCGCTATCCGCCCAGCTTAATAACGCCGGCACAATATGATTCATAATCATACTTGGCATACCATCCAAGTGATTTTCCCATGGGAAATAATTGTACCAATCGCGCCACAATGCTTGGCTTGGCAGCTCCTGCATTTGCGCTTCTTGCACCAAGCCTAGGTAGCTCACATAGACAAGCGCATGACCATCGACGTTGCGGCGATTGGTATCTACGAAAGTATAAAGCTGCTCTAAATAACCAAGCGGCTGCTGCGTTTGCTCCTCGACCCATTGACGTACGCCCGCTTGCAAGGAGCGATGTAATGGCATCAATGGCCCATTGGGCAAGAGCTTGCCTTGGTCAACCGTTAAAACGCGCGCGGTGTGCTCAGTAATCGCTACCAGCACGGCGACCACTTCTGTGGTGCCGCTACCTTGTTGATGCGAATGTGAATAAGACAACGTCATGGCTTTAAAGGTGTCCTTTATGTCTAAACGTGAAATGAGCGTTTTTAAAATGAAGTGTTTATAACCATGCTTAGTATAGCGTGAATCGAAAACTATCATAGCCTGCCGTTGTAAATAGACGATATCGGAAGCAATAAAAAAGACAGCGAGCAAGGTAAGTTTTGAAGAATTACGTATCATTTTAGAAGCAGGTTATAAAAAATACTTGTATTTATGCTCAAAATGAGCATAATTGTTAAAACTTGTTATTTAACCATATTTAACTGACTCACTTTTAGCGGCTATTGGCTTGCCGTTATCGCAGCAAAGGTTTGCACTTATGAAAATTTATCCTTACGATGCGCCCATCATAAGCACTGATAATCGCATTGCCACTCAGATGAATATCGAATACGCCAAAGCGAAAATACCTGCGGACTTACCGCGTGCGGAACGACTTGCGGTTGAAGAAAATATCAAGCAATTGCTAAAAGAACATAATGCAGTATTGGTTGCCCATTACTATGTCGACCCTTTTATACAAGATTTGGCATTAGCAACCGGCGGCTGTGTGGGGGATTCGCTTGAGATGGCACGCTTTGGTCAAGCGCATAGTGCGCAGACATTGGTCGTCGCGGGTGTGCGCTTTATGGGTGAATCAGCAAAAATTTTAAGTATGGAAAAAACGGTACTGATGCCAGACTTGGAAGCGGAGTGCTCGCTCGATTTGGGCTGTCCGGCTGATGAGTTTTCCGCATTTTGTGATGCTCACCCTGAGCGTACAGTGGTGGTTTATGCCAATACTAGCGCTGCTGTGAAAGCCCGTGCCGATTGGGTAGTTACGTCATCGGTTGGCATCGATATCATCCGCCATTTGCATAATAATGGTGAAAAAATCATTTGGGGTCCTGACCGCCATTTGGGTAAATATATCGCACAAGAGACTGGCGCGGATATGCTGCTCTGGCAAGGTTCGTGCCTCGTACATAACGAGTTTAAAGCTACTGAGCTGCTGCAATTAAAAGAGGAATACCCAAACGCCAAAGTATTGGTGCATCCTGAGTCACCTGATAGCGTCGTAGCGCTGGCCGATGTGGTCGGTTCAACCAGTAAGCTGTTGCAATCAACGTATGAGATGGATGCCGATACCTTTATCGTTGCCACCGACTTAGGCATCTTGCATGAGATGCAAAAGCGCTCGCCACATAAGCGCTTTTTAGCTGCGCCAACGGCTGGTGAAAGCGCCAGTTGTAAAAGCTGTGCTTTTTGTCCATGGATGGCAATGAATGGCCTGCAAGGTATTGAACAGTGCTTGACCAATCGTAGCGGTGAAGTCCTCATGACGCCTGAGCTGGCAGCAGCAGCTAGAAAACCTTTACAACGTATGCTTGATTTTGCTGAAGCGCAAAAACAACGTGTGGCCGCGAGCGGAGATATCGTCAAAGACCGCGAATTATTTGCCAATGTCGGAGCGGCCTAATATGAGCGAGGCACAGTCAGCGGATAAGGTAAATACTTATAATTCTACAGATATTATACAGACAGACGTGCTTATTATTGGCGCTGGACTTGCCGGTTTAAGTACTGCTCTTGCCTTACCAACGTCTCTAAATATTACGGTACTCAGCAAAGCGGCATTGGAGGTTTGCTCAAGCCATTATGCGCAAGGCGGAATTGCAGCCAGTCTAGATAAGAATGACCGTGTCGCTGACCATATCGCTGATACGCTCATTGCAGGCGCAGGCTTATGCGAAGCTGACAATACCAGCAGCATTTTAAGCGCGGGACAGCAAGCCGTACAATGGCTATGTGAGCAGGGCGTGCCCTTTACCTTGATTCCTAAGCAGGAAAGACAGCAGCATGATAATGCAAATCCTTTAGCAGCATTACAGACCAGTAATTTGCATTTAACCAAAGAAGGCGGTCATGGCTGTCGGCGGGTCGCCCACGCTGATGATGCAACTGGTCGCCACGTGATGGAGGCTTTAACAGTCAAGGTAAAAGCGGCAAGCAACATTACTGTGCTACCGTTTCATGAAGCGTTGAGACTTTTAACAAATAGCGCCAATCCAAATAAGCAATGCCAAGGTGCGCTTGTTTTTGATCACTTCAATCAACGTAAACTCACCTTTCATAGCCGTGCTGTTGTCTTAGCCAGTGGTGGCTTGGGGCAACTGTTTAAGCGTGCCAGCGCGCCGAACGTCTGTGTCGGCGATGGGGTTATGATGGCATGGCAAGCCGGCTGCCGCTTGGCAAATCTAGAATTTATCCAATTTCACCCAACTGGTTTGGCCTTAGATGACAGTAGCTTTCTAATATCTGAAGCACTACGCGGTGAAGGTGGACGATTATATTGCCCGCAGACAGGTAAGCGTTTTATGCTAGAGGTTGACGAGCGCGCAGAACTAGCTCCAAGAGATATTGTTGCCCGTGCCATCGCTGAGCAGATTAATCAAAATGGGCTTGGTTATGTCAATCTTGACGTCAGTCATTTGCCAGCGGAGTTTTTGCGCGAGCATTTTCCGCAGATTTATCAAACCCTATTCGAGCTTGGCATTGATATCACAAAACAACCTATTCCCGTTGCGCCGACCGCTCATTATAGCTGCGGCGGTGTAGTGACAGATGCCAATGGCGTAACCGATGTGGTAGGACTTTATGCGGCGGGCGAAGTCGCTTATACAGGTCTGCATGGAGCAAATCGCTTAGCCAGTAATTCGCTTTTGGAATGTGTGGTGGTTGGGCGCAATATCGCTGCTGACTTGCCGCGTTATTTAGCAGCTTTAGATAAAACAGATAAAACAGCAAATACTAATAATTTAAAATCGTTAGCTGCTGATATTTGGTCACCGCCAATTCTTAAAAACACTAAAACGATTACCTTACCTAGCACTACTCTGCCTTTGTTTGACGCTTATCAATATAGTACTACGGAAAGCGCTTTAAATCTTGATACTAAAGTCACTGACATTAATAAAATAACGGCACAGCTAAAAAAATTGATGACCAGTAACATGGGCATCACCCGTAGTGCTGAGCAACTAACACAAGCACTAATACAAATTCAGCAATGGCAACAGAGTATTGGTTTGGCTAAATCTAAGCATTCTACGATAAATAATGAAGATATAGCCAATAGTCAAAATGAGCTTGGAGAATTTCAATTAGCCAGACAATTACAATTAGCGACTTTAGTTATCGAGTCCGCTTATCAACGACTTGAGAGCCGCGGCGGTCACTATCGTCAAGACTATCCACAATTAGCAACTGTAGCCAAAACCAGTGTGATTGAGCCATTATCAAATCAGGTAAGTATGCAAATGTCTCGTTTCAATACTTTTATGATAAATAATGAGGCAATAACGGAGACCTCTTAAGCAGTTTTGTCATGCAATAATATGGCGAATATGACTTCGGTTTTAGCATTGATTTTCCAGCATTTACACGGTGATATGATACAATCTCCAGCTTCCTAAAAAGACCTTGTTAAAAGTGCCTTCTTAAAACGGCCTTGATAAAAATCATAAACGCTGCGAGCTCATCACCATGCAAAGCCTGATTACCCTTGTTTTGGTATTAATGCCAATGTTTATTGGCTTTGCCATTCCCTCAAACCCAACCATGACTAAGCTTGCCGATAAAGGCTTGTCTTATTTGGTCTTTATCATCTTAGGCTTGATTGGTATTGAGCTGTCGCAAGTGGAAGGGCTTGGCAGTCAAATAGGTGAAATTGCGCTATATGTCACTATATTGTCGATACTAACGATTGGCACCGGCTTATTTGCCTTGATGCTGTTTGACCGTCTGCGTCCATGGCATGCCAAAAAACCTAGCGTCAAATCTAAAGAGCACCGCGTTAGTATACGCGGCAGCTTGGCACAAGTATTTTGCGTGGCGATTGGTATGGTGATTGGTTATTTTTTGCCAGCCGATTATATGCCACCTGAAAACACCATGACAGCAATGCTAATGATATTAATCTTACTGGTCGGTATTGGCCTCAAAGGCTCGGGCATTACCTTAAAAGAAGTATTACTCAATAAACGCGGCGTTGAGATGAGCGTTATCTTTACGCTATCGGTATTGGTCGGCGGGCTTATCTTTGCGCTGATGTTTAGCGATGTCTCTTGGACGAAAGGCTTGGCACTGGCATCTGGGTTTGGTTGGTATTCACTGTCAGCAATCATCATGACCGATGCTTATGGCGCGGTTTGGGGCAGTGTGGCGCTATTTAATGACTTGGTACGTGAGTTCTTTGCGCTATTGTTTATTCCCGTCTTTATGCGTAAATATCCATCAGCAGCGGTAGGACTTGGCGGCGCGACCAGTTTAGACTTTACCCTGCCTATTATTCAACAATCTGGTGGTTTAAAAGTTGTGCCTCTGGCGATTAGTTTTGGCTTTATTATTAATATTGTCTCGCCAGTGCTGATGGTGTTGTTTTCGGCGTTGGGGTAAGGTTAAATTTTTACGGTTGATGAAAATCAGTCGTTATTATTCAAAGAGCTCACAGTGCTTGGCGTACTTACCATACATTTGTATATAAGAATCGTATTTAAGATTCATTAAATCTTTCACTGAACTACTTGCCATCAGCGTCGCACGACGCTGTTTTGCTTCAAGACCGTTAAGATTAAGTGCTTTGAAACTAGGGTTTATATAATCTGTTTCTTTAACTAAGATTTTATTTGAACAATCATAAGTACGGATACGCTTAGCCTCAATACCATGTTGCAATACTAACGTATTCTTAATGCTAAGGGCGCGATTGCGTGATAAAGAATCGAAACCGAGCGTCGCTGAAGCATCTTTATCCATTTCATTTGTAGCTACATGACCAAAAATAAAAACACTGGCTTCTGGATACTCATTGATTTTTTCTGCTATTTTCATAAACTCTGCATCGTAAATAGCAGGTAATTGACTGCTCATTGGCGGAAAAAACCCAGCAAACTCCATTTCGAGTGCGTCGCCTCCCTCAATTATTATTTTACAGCCTTTAGCGTCAACTACTACGTTAGGTGGCGTTTCAGGACATTCGTCTATAGCATCAAGCACACCATCGCCATCTAAATCGCTATCCGCCTGCATCGTCCTGATATTTTCATATTGCGGTATGGTTTTGGGCGGTGCAATGTCGGTCGTTTGGCAGCCAGCTGATATTATAGTTGCTGCTAGTAACAACAACGTGCGATGGGTTTTAATGGTCATTATTACGCTCTCTTTATCCAGAACAACTAAAGGCCTTGTCTGTCATCATTTTCACGCTTTTTAAAACATTCAACTACTATTCAACATTGCTAATAAGCGCATAAATACGCTGATTGAGCCAACTGTTTTCAGCATCATTAGGCGCAATTGGGCGCTCTGACCCATAGTAAACGGTCTTAATACGATCAGGATCAATATTATGTTTTATGATCATATAATTTTTAATCCCTTCCACACGGTATCTTGATAATGTTTGATTGGCGCTAGTTTCTTCACGCTTGGATATATGCCCTTCAACACGCATGACAGCGTCCAAATGATCTTGCATTTTCTTGCCTGCGTTATCTAGCTGTTCATAATACTCACTTTTTATCTCACTGCTATTTTCATCATAATAAGCTCTAGCTTCCATCATAAATTCGTTTTCACCAAAAAGTAAGGAATGCGGACAGCCTCTTTCATCTATTACCACGTTATACGGAGTGGCTGGGCATTGATCCAGCTCATCAGGCACGCCATCGCCGTCGCTATCTACATTAACCACAACCGTTGGCATGTTAATAGTTTTACTTGTTTGTTTAGACAAGTCAGCGGTTTGACAAACCTGTCAGTGCTAAAACGCCTGTCATCATCAGCGTTATTGTCCGTAATTTCACGTTCATACTTTACTCTTCCTTAAGTCTAGAACGCTAAACCCCACTCGCCTGCTTAGCAAACAGACGCATCAATGGTTTAATTTTGCTGACGCGATACATACCTTCATTCCGAATTTGTTGAATCGGACGCATCTGCGCAAGGGAACCTGCAAACAGCCAATTAAGCGCCGAAAAGCTGTGCATCATAAGGCTATTATGCGGACGGCGCAGACGCTCATAGCTACGCAAGGTTTGGTTCGTACCCCACAGCTTATTGCCACTGCGCGCATAATCATGGCTGAGTTGTTCGCTTAACACTTTTACATCAAGCATTCCCAAATTTAGCCCCTGACCTGCCAGCGGATGCACACCATGTGCGGCGTCCCCAATTAATACTAGATTATCGGCGACATAGCTTTTTGCTTGCTGCGCGGCTAACGGAAAGCTGGCGATGGATTCAATCTCGCGGATAGCGCCAAGCTCATAATTACTGGCAGCAGCCAATTTATCAGCGATGTAGCGCGGCGTTTCTTCCAAAAATGCCAGTGCTTGGTTGCGGGGCAATGTCCATACAATCGACTGCCAATGCTCTGGATTGGCTTTATCTTCATCAGAAATATCAGCTAACGGCAACAATGCCAACGTACCAGTTGGTAGCATGGCTTGACGGGCGGTTGCTCGATGCGGCTTGTCGGTTTGAATGGCGCAGCAAATCGCGGTTTGGTTATAATCAAGCACATCGAGCTCAATTGCCGCCTGCTTACGCACAAACGAGCCGCGACCGTCAGCACCCACTAATAAACGTGAGTCAATCACCGTGCCGTCATCTAGCGTCACACGATAACCTTGCGCGCTACCAAGCCAGTCCATATCGACAACCTTGTGCCCATCGATAACGGTTAAATATTGACTGACATCAGAGGCAGATAGACGCTGCCATAATGCGTATTCGATAACGGCGGGCTCAACCATACTGCCGAGCATTTTTGGCTCAGAGTTTTGATTGCTGTTATTGCCGTCATTACTATTATTAGCATCATCACTATCACCAAACAGTAACTCGCCGCGACCGTTTAACTGCCAAACCTGCATTTGCGAATAATTGGCTTTACGCTCTGATGCCGCTATCTTTTGCCAAGCGCCGACGTCTTTGAGTAAGTTGATACTGGCAAGACTTAATGCATAAACACGCGCATCCCGCTTGCCAAGCACCTGCTGCCAATCTGATTCATCACGTTGCGGGCGCGCATCAATGAGCGTCACTGGCATTTCAGCTTGCGCCAGTTTTAGCGCAAGGGTTGCACCGACGATACCGCCGCCGATAATGAGCGTATGGTTATTTTTCATAAAACATCCTTTATCGCGTTATTCATGCTATCCGCTCATATTTATGTGGTTTAGCAGCAGCTGAAATGATAGATTTTATTTGCTTGATAACTTACCAGTATGTTGAACTAAGATTTTAAGCCCATCGCATAGTTGGCAATCAATGGCTTAATATTTGGCAGTTTATCAAAGGCAACCAAAGCCACGTTACGTGCCAGCTTCACCGCTGGATTTGGATGCGTAAAGCCATGGACTACCGCATCACAGAAGCGAATGACGCGTTTTTGATCGGTTTGACGGGCTTTTTCATAGCGCTTTAGCAAAGTAGGATTACCGATATCTTCGCCTTTTAGCACTTGCTGACTCATCATGTGAGCAAGTACATGGGCATCACGCATACACAGGTTAAAGCCTTGTCCAGCGACCGGATGTAACGTATGAGCCGCATTACCCATGATGACGCAGCGGCCATCGACTTGCTTATCGGCCAGTACCCGCGTCAGTGGATAAGCGCCGCGGCGACCGGCTTTTTTAAACGTGCCAGCGCGCGTGCCAAAGGCTTGCTGCAAGGTTGCCAAGAAATGCGCATCATCTTCTAGATATTGTGTCTCTTCACCCGTTGGACAAACCCAAACCACTGAGCGTCTATAGCCTTTTTGATACTCAGCATTGCCGTCGCCTTCTGGATCGGTCAATGGCAATACTGCAAGCGGCCCTGCCGGACTAAAACGCTCAATGGCAATATGTTCATGCGGCTGATCGGTTTCTACCACCCCAACGATAGCGGTTTGCTTATAATCATAAGTCGTAGTGCTGATACCTAATAGCTGACGCACGGTAGAGTCGCGGCCATCACAAGCGACTAACACGCTGGCTTGCAATTGCTGCTCATGCTCTTCTTCACCGTAATAGCTAAAGCTTAATGTCACGCCATCGTTTTGTTGGCTAACGGCTATCACATTGGCGTTATCAATCAAGGTGATCAGCGGCTCTTGCTGGGCAGCCAATAACAACTTGCGTCCAAGCCACGCGTTTTCCATCACTTGCCCAAATGACTCGACTTGCTCTTCAGCTTTATTTAATTGCGCGCGCCCAAAGCTACCTTGCTCACTGATTTTTACCGCATCAATCCGGCAAGCATGGCTTTGTAGCTCATTCCATAGCCCAATCTCTTGATAAATCTGCACCGTGCGCCGTGACAGTGCGGTATTGCGGCTGTCTAAATAATGCGTGCGTTTAGCGTCGTCATTTGGACTGATGGTTGGATAGCTGTTTTTCTCTAGCAAAGTGCTAGCGATACCATGATGGGCGAGTAACAGCGCAAACGACAAACCGACATGGCCGCCGCCGGCGATAAGGACTTGCTGCTCAGTCATAGCCGCTTTATTAGCCTGTTCAGATTTAGCAGGATTGGTTTTTGATAAATTTGCTTCAGTATGTTGCATGGTTATTATTCCTATTATGACCCATTTAGCACGCTATTAGACATGATGACTTTCCACTCAAAAAAAACACTTAAAAATGTTATTTTTTTTAGAAAATCTATCCTTCTCTGACGTTTTTTAGCTTGGCTTTTACACCGCCATTATCTAAGCATTAGATTACCACAATTTGTCCCTTGTTCTGTGCCTCCGACCATAACCATAGTGGCTAAACAGTTTTGTTGCCGTTTTCGCTCTAAGGTGTATCATCTACAGTTGCAATCACCATACAAAAACAAAGCCCTGTCCGCCTGCAAATAGCTTGAATTTTAAATTCTATCTACCATAATGAAGACAGGGCATTTACTTATTACTGTCATCTTATCAACAACTATTTTTAGCAAAATTTTACCGTCATATTTATTAGCACTACTTTTAGTATTTACATAACCGTTATAAACGCCATTAAAAAGCATTGAAACACGACGTATTATTTTATTTTTAAAGCCCGCTCGACTATCATGCATAAAAGCACAGAAACACTAATGCACTGAAGTAACGAACATGCAGCGGGCAACCAAATACAAGGATAATCGCTTGACTGATTCCATAAGCCGCCGTATACATTTTGAATCGTTGACCCCAGCACAGCTGAAAACCGTGCTCGGCGAATATAATAACCACATGAAATACATCCAAGAACGCCTCGATATTAAAATCAGCCAACGCCAAGGCGACTTCTGTTTAAGTGGCGATATTTTGGGCGTTGAGCGCGGCGAACGCATCATTTATAAAATGGTCGATGAAGCGCAAAACACCAAAGACATCAGCGCCGAAGAGCTGCACTTAATCATTCAATCGAGCATCGCCCGTGATGAAGACATAGAGGCTGATAAGCAATCGGCTGCCGAGGAAGATGCTGATAACTTAGAAACCGCTACTGACTTTACGCCCATTAGTCTGCGTACCCGTAAGGGTAAAATCATTCCACGCGGTGGCAATCAGCAGCGTTACGTCAGAGACATTTTAGCCTCTGATGTGTCGTTTGGTATTGGGCCTGCTGGTACGGGTAAGACCTATCTTGCTGTTGCTTGTGCGGTCGATATGCTTGAGCGCAATGAGATTGAGCGTATTTTATTGGTGCGTCCAGCGGTAGAAGCTGGCGAAAAACTGGGCTTTTTACCCGGTGATTTAACCCAAAAAATTGACCCGTATTTACGTCCTTTATATGACGCGCTGTATGAGATGCTTGGCTTTGACAAAGTCGGTAAAATGCTCGAAAAGCAAATCATTGAGGTCGCCCCCCTTGCTTATATGCGCGGTCGTACGCTAAACAATTCGTTTGTTATCTTAGATGAAGCGCAAAATACCACGCCTGAGCAAATGAAGATGTTCTTGACGCGCTTAGGTTTTGGCTCGCGGGCGGTTATTACTGGTGATATCACGCAGGTCGATTTACCGCGTGGGCACAAATCAGGTCTGGCACAAGCGATGGATATCTTAAGCGGTATCGAAGAGATTCATATCACTAAGTTTGACTCAAAAGACGTCGTGCGCCATCAATTGGTGCAAAAAATTGTTGAAGCTTATGATGTCTTTGATGAAGAGCAACTTGCCTTACAAGAAAAGCGCAAGTTTGAGCGCATGAAAGAGCAAGAGCGTAAACAAGCCATTTCTGATGCCGCCGCTAAGTTATAAGCTATTTTAAGCAACGTATATATATGACACAAACCGGATTTGATATCCGGTTTTTTAGTGTTAATTACTTATTGCTAGTTAATTAATCTTAGATATTTTCATATTGACATAGAAAAGGAGGGTGGCATGAGCCCAGCCGAACAGAATGACGCTGACAATCACTTAGACGAGAACATCAATAGTCGTTTTAATAATAATGAGAACGATGAAAAATTAGCCGCATTTAATAATGATGAGAACTTAGCCGTGCTTGATATTAGCGCCGCCGATAGCATCGATGACGAGATACTTGAGAGCTTTTATCCTCGCGAAAAACTGTTAAAAGTCATGATGGCGACACTGGAACATATCGATGAGCGTATTAACCATGGTCTGACGCTGCCTTACTTTGCTGATATCGATAGTGAGATATGGCAAGAAAAAACCAAAGCGCTCGATATTTATATTACCGATGCCCTCGAAGGTCAAGAGCTAAATTTAGAGGCGCGCGGCAAAGATTATGCCACCAATATTTTATCCTACCCAAGCGACTTGCCAGCGGCAATCATTGGGCTGATGCCAACGTTGCCGCTAGGCGAGCTGGTGATTTGTCATGCTGTGGTGGTACGTGAAGCGGCTGAGCAAAAAAAGACCGTGGCACAGCATATCAGCCATTTATTGATACACGGTATACTGCACCTACTGGGCTTTGACCATGAGCTCGGACAAGCTGAGCAAGATGAGATGGAAAGCTTTGAGATTGCTATTTTGGCAGGGCTAGGCCTACCAAACCCTTATCTCTAAGATTTTTAGCCTTGTTTAACCTTTCTTTAACATGGTTTTTTGCGCTTGATCCATCTGATTAATCATCTGATCTAAGCCTTTGACATGCACACTGCGCTGCGGGAATGGGATGTCAATCTTGTTATCATCAAGCGCGTTTTTGAATTGTTCTAATAAATCACACTGCATCGCCCACCAATCATCATTGGTGGTCCAGACATTCAAGGTTAAATCGACTGAATTATCGCCCAAATTGGTCACGCGTATCACAGGCGCTGGATCCGTAAAAGCCATTGGATTGTTTTTTGCCAAATTTAGCATAATATCTTTGGCAGTTTTGATATCGGCGTCATAACCAATACCAACAGTGATATCGACGCGGCGGTTGGGTAACGCCGTATAGTTAATCACCGCCGAGGTGGTGATATCGCCATTTGGAATGATAATATCATGATTATTGATGGTCGTTAAATGGGTATTGACCAAGGTGATCTCGGTGACTGTACCAGTATAGCTGCTAATTTGTACATAATCGCCGCGAACAAACGGGCGAAAGGTCACAATCATAATACCAGCGGCAAAGTTGGATAGCTGATCTTTCAGTGACAAACCAATCGCCACTGCCGCGCCGCCCAAGATAGCAACGACCGAAGTAGTCTGCACGCCGACTTTGCTAAGCGCTGCCAAAATCACGATGACCAATAATATGCCATATAATACGCGGCTTAAAAAATTGGCCGCTGTCGCCTCTAAATGGCTGCGTAGCATAATGCGATTACTAATGGCGACGATTTTCTTTGCTAACCAGCGCCCTATCATAAATATTAATAAGGCAAATGCGATTTTAAGCGCAATGCTAATCGCATTTTCTGTTAAGGTAGCAAGATCGACGGTAAAACCTAAAAATTCCATACTGGCTCTTTATTTCTGAACTGTTTTATAAATAATTTTGTCTTTTCAATGTTTATTATCATTTAACCTTTTTTAAAAAATGCATAATAACTATATAAGACCGGCACTAAATTTAAACAAAGTTAATAGGTGACGTCTACTCTATCACTGTAACGATAGGTACGTATCAGACGCAGCTCAACAATATCATTCATATCTTCGGTAAATTTACCAAAGGGCGCCGCTTGTCTGACCGACTGCTTGGCCGCCTCATCTAGTATCGTCGAGTTTGAGCTCTCAAGTAAACGAATGGCTTTAATATTGCCATCATTGCTGATAATCACCATCAAACGTACCTCGCCGGTGATACCTTGGGCGCGCGCTTGCGCAGGATATTGCAGATTTCCGACGCGCTCGACGTGCTCACGAAAAGTGTTGATATAATCGGCAGCGGCACCGCGGGTTGTCGAGTTGCTATCGACGGTCACAACTTTTGATTTGGTCGCATACAGCTGTTGCCGCTGTGACAGTTGCGCCTCTAAAGTCGCGATTTGCTTACGCAGACGCTCTTCTTGCGCCTTCATGTCATCTTGTTCTTGCTTGCTGTCATTATCAGACTCGACACTCGCTTGACGCCAGCTAAGCGTGGTACGTAGATAGCTTTCTTGATAGCGCTGCTGCCGAACTTGACGCTGCAGGTCAATCACATCTTGCGTCTCGCTCATTTGCTCGGCTGCCACCGGACTACTCTGGTCTGTTTCTTGGCGTATTTGCTCTTGCACCGTGCCGCCGCCTTGTTGCGACGCATTGGCAATAAACTGCGCATCTTCATTTGGCTGCATATTCTCGGTCAAAGCTTTTGCAACGTCCTGCATCATGCCAGCAGGGTCTTGCCCCAGCGAAAAACTAATGCCAAAAATAATCAGCGCATGAACACTGACGGCTATCACCGCCGCCATCGGCAAACTGATATCGCGCTTGGGCGCTTGCGCTGAAAAATGATAGCTTTGCGAGTCTTTAATCGAAGTCACAGTGGGTCTCAGCTGATGAATATAGTAGATTCCATTTAGAAATATTATAGGACTGCTGGAATAAATTTTGCGAAGCCTCTGGAGTGCGAAGCGCACAGCAAGCGAGGAAAATTTATTCCAGCAGAGCGCTATTTAAACGAACCACTTTTATATTGAATTGGCTATATAAGGGCGGTCGATACAAGGCGTCATAGGCGCTCTTCGGTAAACTAAGCACTCGTCGACCAATACCGGCGCTATCATACCATGAGATAGAATTGCGTCGCTAGCACAAGCGTATACCGTCGCTACTTAATCAATCACTTACCTACAGGCAGGTTTACGTGCCGGTTTATCCCCTGCTAACCTAATAATCCGCGTTTTTAAAAAGTAACCTCGCACAGGTTTTGTAGATTTGATAATAAATAGCCAAACTGCCCAATGATACAAAACGTAGACGTCCATTTTGCCTACTGTCATTTTGATATATACTGTTTTATATACCCTTTTTGCGCCTGCCATTAAATAATGAATAATTATAAGGATAATAAGTTTGAGTAACTTTGAGCATATGGACAATATGGATAATTCAGACAGTTTTGAAGAGTTATTTGACAGTATCGCTGACCGTTTTGACGAGTCCTTTAGCGATGGCTGGGAGCGTCTTAGCCAAGCCGTCAAAACTATCTATGATAAAGCGACGGATAAATTCGAGGAAGAGCTGTCCTTGCCGGTTGCCCAAATTTACGTCAACGATGCGCTGCAAAAATTTGTCACCGATAACGTCAAAGCCATTTTAGAGCTGCGCGTTGAGATACATGACGACTGGTTCCGTTTATATTGTACTATTGATGTTGGCGGGATTTATGCAGAAGTAGCAAGTAATTTTAGCTTGGTTCATGTGCAGCTGGATCGCAACGTCCAGCGCTTTGTTTTTGGACAGCTGACTTATACCGATGTCCTTAATCTACGCTGCGAATCATTTATCAAACGCCAAGGGCTCAAACTGTTTATTTGGTTTTATCATAGCGTGCTCAAAAAAGACCCGTTAGGTTTTATTTTGTCTTATATCAATATTGCCCGCGCCAAAGAAGAGATTATCTACCTTGATATCAATCGCTGGCTAAAAAAGAACAAAAAAATAATGAGCACCTTATATAAAGTGCAAGTCAATTATGGTGAGCTTGAAGAAGAACAATTGGTGCTTAAAACCCAAATCAATTATCGTGATTTGCTGGCCAGCAATGCCAATGAAGATATCATTAGTGATAAGGATGAGCCTGAATTGATGCAAGGGCCTATCAATCCGATTGCTGATGCTACTGAGCCAAGTTTAGAACCTTCTTTATAAGCCTATTTTTATAGACGTATTACAAACCTTCCAAACGCTGCCTACAAAAAACGCCAATACTTAAAGACGATTATCTTTAAGCATTGGCGTTTTTTTAATAAATACTGACTCTATCAACTTGTAGCAATCATAGGCTTACCAATAGTTTTCTACTGCGATATTGCCCTCGCCGCGGCGATTCATCACTAAGCCTAAGCGCTTTAACGTCTCTTTGGTATCTTCGACCATTTCTGGGTTACCGCATAGCATAACGTGCGTGCTATCAACGTCCAAATCAATGCCAGCGCGCGCTTGCAACGTGCCATCTAATAAGAGTTTTGGCAAGCGCTCAGTTAGTGCACCCTCGACAGGCTCGCGGGTAACGATAGGAATAAAAATAAGCTTGGCTGGATTATCCACCAACGAGCCAAAATCTTCTTGTAAGCTTTCAATCTTGTCCATATAAGCAAGCTCTTCTGCCGAGCGCGCGCTATAAGCCAAGACGATATGCTCGTAGTCTTCCCAGGTTTTTAAGTCTTGCAGCATCGATAAAAAAGGCGCTAAACCTGTACCTGTTGCCAATAACCATAAATCCTTTGGCAGCGGTTTTTGATAACGAGCTAAAGTTAAAAAGCCAAAAGGCACGGTGTTTAGTAATAGCTCATCGCCGACTTCTAGGTGTTGTAGCTGCGAGGTAAAGGCGCCATCAGGGATAACAATAGAGAAGAATTCTAGGATTTCATCGAAGGGTGAAGAGACGATTGAATACGCGCGGAAGATATCTTCATTTAGCGCTTCGTCCAGTTCTTCATCTTCATCTTCAGCATCAGCTACTGCACTCAATTGCTTATAGTAGTTTAATTGACTGGGATTAACGCCCAAACGCACAAATTGCCCTGCGGTAAATTTAAAACTAACAGGACGACTGACGGTAAAGCTAAAGAGATTGGGCGTCCACGTGGTTTTACTGAGCACCGTTACTTTTTGAATATTGTCACTCATAATAATGATTCACCCTCGTTTTTTATGATTTATGATTGCTTATGGTTATTGATAATCGCTTATGGTTATAGATGGCTATGTTTTTGACTTTTTAAAGGCTCTAAAACAAAAGATGCGCCAAGCTTATCATAGAGCTGGCGCATCTTGGTTTTCTAACCGTCATTATCAATAAGCAGCGGTTATCAATATCGAAAACCTCTGCTCATATTTTATACTTACCAAATACGAGCCAAACTTGCCCATTCAATCATACTATTCGGCAATATACCAAAGAAGAGAATAATGGCGGTGACGGCGATAACCATGATACCGCCCGTACGCAAACCCCACTGCTTTGAGACGTCAAATTCAATAAATTGTTTCGGACGTTTAAATAGCGTGAGCATGACGCGCAAGTAATAAAACAGACCAATGGCACTACCCAAGATAATCATGCCAGCCAAGAACCAGTTGGTACCTTGGACGGCGGCTAGAATCGCAAATAGCTTAGTGATAAAGCCTGCGGTCAATGGAATACCTGCCAATGACAACATCATAATGGTCATAACCGCGGTCAATACCGGACGACGCCAGAACAGCCCTTGATAATGGGTCAATTCATCCGCTTCACCAGCCAAGCGATATGGGCTCGACATCAAGGTGACGACGCCAAAAGCACCGATAGAGGTAAAGGCATAAATCGCCATATACATGCTTGAGATACTATCAGCGGCTGAGCCAATGCTGACAATCACGATAAGCACATAACCCATATGAGCGATCGACGAATAACCAAGCAGGCGCTTAAGGCTGGTCTGACGTACCGCTAATAAGTTACCCACTAGTATCGATAAGGTTGCCATGACCATTAATAGCATCTGTACTGATGGCAGCGCCAATAGCGACGTATCAATTAAGAAGCGGACGGCAAGCGCCATCATCGCCACTTTGGTGACCGATGCCAAATAAGTAGCGACAGGTGCTGGTGCGCCTTCGTACACATCTGGCGTCCATATATGAAATGGCGCGGCAGACAGTTTAAAAGCAATACCAAACATCATCATCGCCGTACCGACGATTAATAATGGCGACTCAAAGAAATCGACCAACGTCATACTGATAGGCTTGAAAGCAAGCGAGCCCACTTCTGCATAAATAAACGCCATCCCCATCAGCAGCGTTGCCGATGCCGTGGCTGAGAGCACCAAATATTTTAGCCCCGACTCAAGCGAGCGCTTACGCATATAGGTATAAGCCAGCATGCCGTATAACGGAATCGATAGCATCTCAAGGCTCATAAAGAATGAGGCTAAATGCTGGGCGCTGACCATCAGTAGCGCACCAACAGTCGATAGCAGCATGAGCAAATACAGCTCTTCTTTATGATCATCTAGATCGGCTAGATAGGCATAAGACAGCGTAAAACAGGCCAAAGCACAGATTAAGATAACCACCATATTAAACTGAGCAAAGTTATCAATCACAAATAACTGCTCAGCTGTTGGCACAAGCGTACCGCTATCGATGATGCCAGCCATTTGCCCAAGCAAGGCAAACAGACCTATGTTTAAACCAACCACCGAGATGGTACCGATCACCATATGTGAGCGTTTAATAGTGATGGCAATCATCACCACCAATACAGTCAATACTACCGCAATGATTGGCGCATAAGGCATCAGCCCCATCAAATCATTCATCGTAAATTCATTCATGACTTAACGTGCCTCCATTGCATCAATCAGCTGCGATGCGTCTACTTGTGTCACTTGACTGTACATATATGCGTTATTAATCCACTGCATGGCGTGACTTGAAGTATCAAGGAACGGCTGTGGATACAGTCCGAGCCAGACCAAACCTGCTGCGAGCATCAGTAATAACGAGAGCTCGCGCTTACCCAAATCTTTTAATGGACGGGAAGGCAAACCATGGGTTTCGGTTTCTCGTAACGCCACTTCTTTAATATTATTGCTACCGAACATGGCACGGTGAATCAAGATAAGCGAGTATAAACCTGCCAATACCAAGCTAAAGGTCGCAAATACCACAAACACTGGATAATCAGCAAAGGCGCCAAATAAAATCAAGAACTCGCCGATGAAATTACCGGTACCCGGAATACCAAGTAAAGCGGCACAAAAGAACATCAGAATCGGCGCATAATAACGGAACTGACCCCACATACCGCCCATCAAGGTCAAATCGCGCGTATGCAAGCGCTCGTATAACTGTCCTGCCATAATAAACAGCGCCGCCGAACTTAAACCGTGCGCCAGCATTTGAATCATCAAACCTTGCAAGCTAATTAAGGTACCCGCGTAAATGGCCAAGACCACAAAACCCATATGCGAGATACTGGTATAAGCCAGTAAGCGCTTCATATCAGTTTGCATAAAGGCCAGCCATGCCCCATAAAAGATACCTATGGTACCCAAGGTTATGGCAATCGGCGCAAAATCTTGTGACGCTGCTGGGAATAACGGTATGACAAAACGAATCAAACCATAAGCGGCGGTCTTAATCAAAACCCCGGCTAAATCCACCGAACCTGCGGTTGGCGCCTGCGCATGGGCGTCAGGTAACCAGCCGTGAAAAGGGAAAATCGGTAACTTAACGGCAAAGCCAATAAAGAAGCACAGCATGATTGGATATTCCCAGCCGCCAAGTGAGGTGCCGAGTAAGTCATTATAATTAAAGCTGACCACGCCTTTTTGCGCATAGCTGATAATGACCAATATCAAAATACCGACCAGCATGATAAGACCAGAGGCTTGGGTATAAATAAAGAATTTGGTTGCCGCGTATTCTTTGGTCCTGCCGCCAACCACATCATGACCCCAAATAGCGATCAAGAAGTAAATCGGAACCAGCATCATCTCCCAAAAGAAGAAGAATAAGAACAGGTCAATGGCCAAGAAAACGCCAATAACGCCGCCCAAGCTCCATAAAAGGTTAAGATGGAAGAAACCAACGCGGCGTTGAATCTCATTCCACGAACAGGCAACTGCCGCAATACCTAGCAGACCTGTTAGGCCAACCATCAACAGCGACAAACCATCTAGTGCCAAATGAAAGCTGATACCAAAGCTTGGTATCCATGGCACCATGAATTCTGCAACCCATGGTACGTTTGCCTGAGGCGCAATCACTTGCTTACTCATGCCGCTATAATCGCCGTATTGCCATAATACCAGTGACAAGGCAAAGGTTAACGTCATACCGATTAGAGCAATCCAGCGCGGTAGACGTTTATTAAAGCGTTCGACCAACCAACAGAGCAACCCTGCAATAAAAGGAATTGCGATTAATGCTGGTAGCATCCACGTTTGTTGTAACTCTATCATCTTATACCACCGTCATCATTACCAGCACCAACAGCACAGCCACGCCTAAGCCAAAGCTTGCAGCGTAACCTCGAAGTGACCCTGTTTGCGTCGCAGACAATACCTTATTACCAGCAGATGCCAGTTTCGGCAAAATAAGCCACGTTTTATCGATAGGGTCGGCTTTAAATAAGCGGCCGATGAACAAAAAGGGTTTTACAAAAACTATATCGTATAGCGCATCAAAGCCCATACCGTGATAGCACCAATGATATAACGCTGCGCCTATAGAGGTGCGCTTAAAGCGGGTCAGCATGCGACCTTTATCAGCGACATATAACAGTGCTGCGAGAATTAAGCCTGCAAGCATCGCACCCATAGCGATATATTCCGCAGTATGTTTGTCATGCGCTTGTCCCGCTACTTCTAATAAATGCCCAACGCTTTCTGGCAACACGCCTTGTAATGGCGGCGTGATCCATGCACCAACGGCGGTTGATAATACCAATAGCACCGTCAGCGGTAACCAATAGGACACCCCAGATAATTTGTGCGCAGGGGTTTTCTCTTTACCAAAGAAGATAATCCAAATCATACGGAAGGTATAAAGCGCAGTTAAGAAGGCACCGAATACACCCATATAAAATAGAACTTGGTGACCGGTTGCATAGCTCTCCCACAGAATTGCTTCTTTAGAATAGAAACCAACGGTAACCCAAGGTATCGCTGCCAGCGCACCGCCACCGACGATATAGCACCAAAATACTAGCGGTATCTTTTTGCGTAAGCCGCCCATCTTAAAGATGTTTTGTTCATGATGTACCGCAAGTATGACCGCTCCTGATGATAAAAATAGCAAGGCTTTAAAGAAAGCATGCGTCATCAAGTGGAAAATAGCTCCTTGCCATGCACCAACGCCGAGTGCTAAAAACATATAGCCAATTTGGCTCATGGTCGAATAAGCAAGGATACGTTTAATATCCGTTTGTGCCAGCGCACAAAATCCAGCAACAACAAGCGTCAATGCACCCACTGCCCCAACCCAGTACAAGAGTACGCCTGGGGTAAGGAGAAATAATGGATGCAGACGTGCAATCAGATAAACACCTGCGGTCACCATGGTTGCGGCGTGAATCAATGCCGATACTGGCGTTGGACCTGCCATCGCATCAGCAAGCCACGTATGTAGTGGCAGCTGCGCTGATTTACCCATCGCCCCACCAACGAGCATAATAGTGGTCAAAATCATCGTTGGATTATTGATATCAAAGATTTCTGGCGCGCGGGTGATAATCTCTTGAATATGCAAGGTGCCAAATTCGCGGAATAATAAAAACAAACCAAAGGCCAAAAACACATCACCAACACGAGTGACGGTAAAGGCTTTCATCGCTGCCCGACCATTGGCGCGGTCTTGATAATAAAAACCAATCAAAAGGTACGAGCAGATACCGACGCCTTCCCAGCCAAGATAAAGTAAGAACAAGTTATCGGCCAATACCAGCAATAACATACTGGCGACGAATAAGTTCATATAACTAAAAAAGCGCGCAAAGCCTGTTTCACCTTTCATATACCAGGCGGCAAACAGATGAATCAAAAAGCCGATACCGGTAATAACACCCGTCATCGTCAATGCCAAGCCATCAAAGCTTAAGCCAAAACTTGGCGCGAAATCCCCAACTTGAAACCACGTCCATAGCGGAATCTCGATGACTGTACCGGCAGGATTACTGGTCAAAAAGGTATAGCTAACTACCAGCGTGCATAGCGCTGATAGCAGCATGCTACCGACACCAACAATCGCTGCCACCTGCTCGCTTAATTTGTCGCGCATAAAGGCTAAAATCAAAAAGCCAACGAGCGGGAACATAAAGGTTAATGGTAATAAACTCATGACATCATCCTTTCATCTCATTGGCGCTATCGACATCGAGATGCCCACGCTGATGGTAAAACCGCAATAATATTGCCAAACCAATGGCTGCCTCTGCTGCTGCTAGTGTCAAAATAAAGATAAACATAATCTGTCCATCTGGATCGACCCAGCGGCTACCAGCGACCACAAATGCCAAAGCTGTCGCATTCATCATGATCTCAAGGCTCATTAGCATAAATAAGAAATTACGCCGTACCATGACACCGCACAGACCGATTGCAAATAAAATACCGGCCAAAATCAATCCATGGCTCATGGGTATCATACCCAGTACATTTTGCGCCTCAGTAGCAGGCTGCACAAAGCCTGCTACCTCGTGGGCAAACGGCACATTTGCAACCTCCTGTGCCACGCTCGCTGCTAGTACCATCAGTCTGACTCCTTGCGCGTGACTCGTTGTATATCCGCCTGCTTACCGATATTCATACCGACATAGTCAAGCGGGTCAACCTCTTTATATTCGTATGGTTCAGCTCTGTTTAGCGCATCAGTATCGATCGGCATACCATTATCATCGTAATGTTTGATACTAGCCACATTTGGATTAGAGGCTTGGCTTGCTTTGTTTTTATGGCTTTGATTATAGCCTTGAGCGTCGTGACCGATAATCTCATCATCACTAGACTCTTTTCCCAAATGATAAGCGGCAACCAAGGCAGCTAATAATAGCAATGCTGCCACTTCGACCAACATAACGTATTTGGTAAATAGCACCGTACCGACCGCTTTAGCTGAAATGGTCGTACCACCAATCATTGCCGTATCAGTATGGTTAAGACCTATCAACGCATACAGCACAACCGCGATGATAATCGTTAACCCCGTCGGTACTGCCCAAGTACCCGCATCAAGCCAGCGCTCTTCACGCTCATCATTACTCATGCCAAGGTTTAGCATCATAATGACGAAAACAAACAGCACCATAATGGCACCGGCATAAACGACAATTTCAAGCGCACCAGCAAACGGCGCACCTAAGACAAAGAAAATACCTGAGATGGCCAATAACGACACAATCATCGATAAAATAGCATGCACTGGATTGGCGAGGGTTACCACGCGCAAGCTGGCAAATATTGCCACCGCTGCCAACGCATAAAACCCTGCCAATTCAGGACTGTTTAAGATATTCATCATGGTAGCAAGCTCCTTAGATCAATCGGTGCCGCTTCATTTTGCGCTGCGCCTTTTGGTTTATCTGCTACCGCCATACCCGTCACGCGATAATAGTTATAATCGGGATATTTACCCGGTCCAGAAATCAGCAAATGCTCTTTTTCATAAACCAAGTCTTGACGGACATATTCGCCCATCTCAAAATCAGGCGTCATCTGAATCGCCGTCGTCGGACAGGCTTCTTCACACAAACCGCAAAAGATACAACGTGAAAAGTTAATGCGGAAAAATTCTGGATACCAGCGACCATCTTCACGCTCTGCTTTTTGCAAAGAGATACAGGCAACCGGACAAGCCACGGCACATAAGTTACAAGCCACGCAGCGCTCATCACCATCAGGGTCACGCGTCAGCACAATACGGCCACGAAAGCGTGGCGGTACTGGCACGGGCTCTTCTGGATAAAGAATGGTGTCGCGCGGCCTGATTGCATGACTATTGACCATCCACATACTGCGGACAATGGTAAACATACCAATGACGGTCTTTTTTATCGTAGTAAACATGGGATTATTATCCTTATCAGCTTTACCCTAGTTCATCAGTAATGGCTAGTAATGGCTACTAGTAATGACTATAACGTTGGGGAGAAAATCAAAATCACTGCGGCAGTTACCAAGAGATTAATCAAAGTTACCGGCAGGCAGATTTTCCAGCCAAAGTTCATCACCTGATCATATCGCGGACGCATGAGTGAGCCTCGAGCCAAAATAAACATGGTCATAAAGAATAGCGTTTTAATCATGAACCAAAAAGCTGGTGGAATAAAAGGAATATCTAAATTAAACGGCGCAAGCCAACCGCCGAAGAACAAACAGGTCATCAGCGCAGAAATCAGCACGACGTTGACATATTCACCGATGAAAAACATACCGAACTTCATGCCAGAATATTCGACATGATAACCTTCAGCAAGCTCTTGCTCGGCTTCTGGTTGGTCAAATGGATGTCTATGGGTGACGGCAACACCGGCAACGACAAAGGTTAAAAAGCCAAAAAACTGTGGAATGATATACCAGCCGTCAATTTGCGATTCAACAATTTCACGTAGGTTAAACGAGCCTGTTAAAGCTACAACGCCCATCAATGATAAGCCTAAGAAAACTTCATAACTGATGGTTTGCGCTGCTGAACGTAAACCGCCGAGTAGTGAGAACTTATTAGCAGACGCCCAACCACCGAACATCACCGCATAAACTGCAATACCTGCCATGGCAAAGAAGAACAAAATGCCGATATCCCAATCAGCAACCCCAAGGGTTGGCGAGACAGGAATAATGGCAAAGGATGCCAAGGCGGTAAACATGGCAACCGCTGGCGCCAAGGTAAACATAAACTTATCGGTAAAGTTTGGCGTCCAATCTTCTTTAAAGAAGATTTTGAGCATATCGGCGACCAGTTGCAATGAGCCAAAAGGACCGACACGGTTCGGACCATAACGGTCTTGCCAAAGCGCTAGCATGCGGCGCTCATAAACAATCATCAACGCGGCTACGATAACCACCACTAAAAAGATAACCAGCGCCTGCACGACCATAAAAAGTATCGACCAGGTATCAAAAGTCATCATACCAGCCAAAAAGCTTGGCACATCAGGGATAATACGGGTAACTTGCAAATTACACCTCCTGTGTGGTGGTCGGCGCACTGTTTATTGGCGTGGCGCGGTTATTGTTGTTGGCTGTGACAGCATTATCAGTTGCCATACTGCCCATCATCGTCACCGGCGCATCGACTTTGCGTACTGACGCTGGCATGGACGGATGGATAATACTCACCTGCCCAACCGGATAGCCGATACAGCCTTCTGCTAAGTAACCAACCAGTTCAACGGGTAAGGTAATTTGCTGTTTATCAATCTCAATCGCCAGATAATCACCTGCTGCAAGACCCCATTCTTTGGCATCATCGATACCGACGCGCCATGTAGCGAGCGGCAATTGCTCAGCAACCACGTGGCTACGCGAGGCCATCATCGAGCTGGCATACAGGTTATAAACCGGCACCAGTTTGGCTTGTCCTTGCTGCATATCTGTCGTCGTTGCCGAGGTAGCTTCTGGCGCGACATATTGACGCGTAGCAAGGCGCTCTAAGCGATCAAATAAACGGACACCTGGATCGCCATTTCTCAGGCTACCACCGACTTTATCTTGGTATTTATTCCACGCTTGCGGTGAGTTCCAACCGGCCGCACTGGCAAAAGGAATCATCGAGCTTGGCGTTTGCTTACCGCTATAACCTTCCATTGAGAAGGTTAAACCGGTATCCAAATCTTTTGGCTGCATCGGCTCATGCACAGATACGGGCGCACGCATCGAAGTACGACCTGAATAACGACGCGGCTGACGAGCAATTTTTAAACCAGTCATGCGGTAATCGGCGTCAGGAGCGGCATCTTTAATACCTGCAAGCTTAGGATGGGTAGCGATTAGAGCATTGATAACGTCATCAAGCAGCGTCCAATCGACATCACGATCTTCCAAGCTGCTATGGACTGCATGCAACCAGCGCCAGCCTTCTTTGATACTGCTCATTGGATGATAGTATTCGTTATCATAAACTTGGAAGAAGCGCTGTGCACGACCTTCAGCAGAGATAAGCGTACCATCTGCTTCTGCGAAGCTTGCGGCTGGCAAGACGATATCGACGTCTTTATGCCAATCAAGCAATTGATGGTCAAGGGCAATAACGGTTTTATCCGCCAATAGCTGGGTTAACTTATGCGCATCAATGGCATCGGTTAATTGGTTTTCGGCCACGATGACCACATCAAAATCGGTCGCTAATAACTCTTCAACCGATTGACCACCAAGCATACAAACGCCAATACTATTGGCATCGGGAACCGCCAAATAAATACCCGCTTGCGCGTGATAGTTTTTATTAACCTCTTTGAGCTCAAGCTTGGTTGCAGGCTCGCGCTCGACATCGTCTTGCGCTTCGGTATCAACGCCAGTCTCTGGTTTATTTGGTTTAGCAGATAAGTCTTTGTCTTCGCTTTGCTGCGCCGTTGCTGCTTGTGCTTCAGCAGCTTCGACCTTAGCGTTATGCGCTTCGACCTGCTGCTGCTCAGCGGCTTTAATCGCCGCACGCTTTTGGGTCAGCGCTTGGGTGATTTGCGCCGCTGCTTCTATCAAAGCAATCGATGATAAACTAGTGCCCGAAACCACCAACGGCTTATCCGCTTGGATTAAGTCATACGCGATTTGCTGGGCTAGCGCTTGCATTGGGTCAGATGCTTCATCGGCATCTTGTTGGGCACGTTGCGCGTCTGCTATCTGGGCTAAATCATCTACAAGATTGGCAATCGCATCAGCGACTTTAAAACCAAGTTTGGTAATATCTTCTGGTGTCGCAACGACGCTAACTTTACTGATATCTTCTAGTTTGGTTTGGATAACGTCGATGATATAGACCGGACTTTGCACGCCTTGTCCAATACGTTTGACGGGCTCAGCTAGCCAAGATTGGGTTTTGGTCGCCGCTGCCATTTTAATGGCTTCGTTTTTTGCCGCTTGACGAATCGATAGCGCCACACGTGATGAAGTTTGGGTAATATCTTCACCCAATACCAATACCGCGTCATGGCTTTCGATATCAGCCATACCGGGGTTATAAATGCCCTCAGTGCTCAATACTTCGATACATTTATTGACCAGTGCTTGCTGCTGATGGTTTAGACCAGTTGAAAAACTATCAAAGCCAACCATATTTTTTAGCGCAAAGTTGGTCTCAAGACTGGCACGTGGTGAGCCAATACCGATGACTTTTTTATCTTTGATACGTTTGATGGTTTCGTCAAGCGCATAATCGATATTGATTTTGACATGCTTATCATTGATACGCTCGAGCGCCTGCGTTGGCCGGTCTGCGCGATTGACATAGCCGTAACCAAAGCGACCACGGTCACATAAGAAGTAACGGTTTACTTCACCGTTATAGCGGTTTTCAATACGGCGCAATTCGCCATAACGCTCGCCCGCTGAGATGTTACAGCCCGCTGAGCAGCCATGACAAATACTTGGCGCGTATTGCATGTCCCATTTACGGTTATAGCGCTCAGAGTGGGTTTTATCGGTAAATACACCCGTTGGGCAGACTTCGGTTAGGTTACCTGAAAACTCGCTTTCGAACTGACCGTCTTTATCACGGCCGAAATACACGCGCTCGTTTGAGCCATAAACGCCCAAATCTTCACCGCCCGCGTAGTCTTTATAAAAACGCACGCAGCGATAGCAAGCGATACAGCGGTTCATCTCATGCGCAATAAACGGTCCAAGCTCTTGATTATGATGGGTGCGCTTGGTAAAACGATAGCGACGACGGCTATGACCTGACATATAGGTCATGTCCTGCAAATGACAATGTCCGCCTTCTTCGCAAGTTGGACAGTCATGTGGGTGGTTGACCATCAACAGCTCAACCATCGACTTACGAAAGGCTTTGGCTTCATCGTCGGTGACAGAGATGTACATATCATCGCTAGGGGCGACCATACAGGACATCACCAAGCGCCCGCGACCCGCTTCCATATCTTCTTTATTTTGATACTGCTTAACCGCGCATTGACGACAAGCACCTGCTGAGCCAAGGGCTGGGTGATAACAAAAATACGGCACATCAATGCCGAGTGACAAGCATGCTTGAAGCAAGTTGTCGCTGCTATCTACTTCGACAGTGGTTCCATCAATATGTATGACTGCCATGCCGCTCTCCTTATTTCACTTCTGGCTGTTGATGAGCTGCAGCCTCAATGACATCTTCGCCAACCGCCTGCGCAATTTTTTGATCAAACTCAGGACGGAAATATTTAATTGCACTCGTCAGTGGCTCCATCGCACCCGGCGCATGGGCGCAGAAGGTTTTACCGATCCACAAGTCACGGGTTAAGCCTTCTAACTTCTCAACGTCACCGATTTGACCTTGACCATCATTGATGGCCGTGAGCAATTTAACGCCCCACGGTAGACCATCACGGCATGGTGTACACCAACCGCACGACTCACGCTGGAAGAAAATCTCAAGGTTGCGCAGTAATGGCACCATGTCTTGTTCTTCATCGACGACCATAATTAGCCCCGTACCCATACGGCTACCAGCTTTTTGAATGGTGTCAAAATCGACAACGGTATCTAAATGATCAGCGGTTAAAAAGTCGGTTGATGCGCCGCCTGGTAGCCAAGCCTTGAGCTTTTTACCTTCTTGCATACCGCCAGCGAAATCTTCGATAATCTCACGTGCTGTATAACCAAATGGTAGCTCCCATAGACCCGGATCATTAACCAGACCTGAACAACCAAATAGCTTGGTACCTGGGGTTTCGACCACGCCTTTGGCTTTTGGTAAGTCTTGATACCATTTACTGCCGTGCAAAATAATCGCTGAAACGTTATGTAAAGTTTCAACGTTATTAACCACAGTCGGACGGCCCCATGCACCTGCCACTTGTGGAAATGGGGGCTTAGTACGAGGATTGGCACGGCGACCTTCTAGGCAGTTAATCAAAGCGGTTTCTTCGCCGCAAATATAACGGCCAGCACCGGTATGGACGTGCAAATCAAAGCTAAAATCTGAGCCTAAGATATTGTCGCCAACTAAATTATTGGCCCGCAATTCTTCAAGCGCCGAAGTTAAGCGCTCTGCTGCTAAGATATATTCACCGCGAATAAAGATATAACCGGCCGTTGCCCCAATCGCATAGGCAGAAATCAGCATACCTTCGATAAGCTGTAACGGTAGGCGCTCCATTAAGAGACGATCTTTAAAAGTACCCGGTTCCATCTCATCGGCATTACATACGAGATAACGTGGACCGCCATCGGGTGGCGCCATCAGCGACCATTTGATACCAGCTGGGAAACCTGCACCGCCGCGACCTTTGACCACTGCTTCTTTAATGGTATTTAGAGTATCGGCTGGTGATTGGTTTAAAGCCATTTTTAAGGCTTCAAAACCGCGTAGCGATTCATAAGTGGCTAAGTCCAATACCGCATCGTGATGGGCAAGGCGCCATGTTAGCGGTTTGGTTTCACTGGTAGCGGTTGCTTTGTCGCCATAAACAGGAATGCGCTGGTCATTTAATTGGCTTGGCGCTTTGCCTTGACCGCGACGAGCAATCTGCTCTGAAATGGTTAAACTCATGCGTATAGCTCCAACAACTGGGCGACTTCAGTGGGCTGCACAGGACCATAGGTGTCTTCATTGATTAACACAGAAGGACCTTTGTCACAGTTGCCCAAACAGCAAATCGGCAATAGCGTAAAGCGGTTGTCAGCGGTGGTTTGACCATAGTCGATGCCCAGCTGCGCTTTTAATTCAGCCGCCAGCGCTTCGTAACCGGTTAGATAGCAAGCCACCGAATCACAAATAAGGATGACATTACGACCGACCGGCTGACGGTAGATACGGTTAAAAAAAGTTGCCACCCCATCCATGTCGGTCACAGGAATATTTAGGATGTTGGCGATGGCATTAACTTGCGCATCATCGACCCAGCCGTTACGCTTTTGTACGATTTTTAGGGCATCTAAAGACGCTGCCCGTGGATGGGGATAATGATGCATAAACTCATGGATAGCCGCAATCTCTTCTGCGGTTAAGATACTTGCCACATCTACTTTTGGCATTTTATCGGAAACAATTCTCATAATCTTCTTCTTTCCTCACTCAGCCCACTGTTTATATAGCGCTTGGTGCAGCAACAGCGTTTTGGTGTGCCAGTCTGGCGATAACATATTAATAAAACTTGGCGTACTTTTAATATTTAACATCTAGCACTTAACGGTCACAATCGGCCATGACAATATCAATCGATGCCAAATACATAATGGCATCAGAGACCAACGAGCCATTAATCACCGATGGCATCTGCTGCAAATGCGCAAATGTCGGCGTACGGATACGGGTACGGTAGCTCATCGTCGCTTTATCTGAGGTGATGTAATAGCTGTTCAGACCTTTGGTTGCTTCCACAATCGTGGTGCACTCACCTGCTGGCATCACAGGACCCCAAGAAACCGAGATAAAGTGATTAATCAAAGTCTCGATATCGTTTAAGGTACGGTCTTTCGGCGGTGGTACAGCCAACGGATGATCCGCCTTATAAGGACCTTGCGGCATATTATCCATACATTGGCGGATGATACGTAGCGACTGGCGCATCTCTTCGATTTTTACCATACAACGATCATAAGCATCGCCGTTATAGCCGACTGGAATCTCAAAGTCGTAGTTCTCATAGCCCATATACGGACGCGCTTTACGTAAATCAAAATCCAAACCTGTCGCACGTAAACCTGCGCCGGTAACGCCCCATGCCAATGCTTGCTTGGTGTTGTACTGGGCAACGCCTTGGGTACGCCCTTTTAGCACACTGTTTTGTAGTGCCGCTTTAACGTATTCATCCAAACGTTTTGGCATCCAGTCTAGGAACTCACGAACCAAACGCTGCCAACCGCGCGGTAAATCGTGTGCTGTACCGCCGATACGGAACCAAGCAGGATGCATACGGTAGCCAGTCACCGCTTCGATGACGTCATAAGCTTTTTGGCGATCGGTAAACATATAAAATACCGGCGTCATACCGCCAGCATCCTGAATAAAGGTACCGACAAACAGCAAGTTATTGGTAATACGGAAAAACTCACTCATCATCACACGGATGGTTTCAGCGCGAGGCGGCACCGTAATACCAGCAAGCTTTTCGACTGACATAATATACGGTAGCTCATTCATCACACCGCCGAGGTAATCAATACGGTCGGTATAAGGAATATAAGAATGCCACGTTTGACGCTCAGCCATTTTTTCGGCGCCGCGATGGTGATAGCCGATATCAGGAATACAGTCGACGACTTCTTCACCGTCAAGCTGTAGCACTAAACGGAAAGCTCCGTGAGCCGATGGATGGTTAGGACCGATGTTCAAAAACATAAAGTCTTCATCACGGCCCGAGCGCTTCATGCCCCATTCTTCAGGGACAAAGCGCAGGTTTTCTTGCTCATATTGTTGCTTGGCGTTATTTAAGAAATACGGGGTAAATTCCGTCGCCCGCGCATGATATTCTTTACGCAGCGGATGACCTTCCCAATATTTTGGCAATAAAATACGGGTTAAATGCGGATGACCACTAAAGACAATGCCGAACATATCCCAGACTTCACGCTCATACCAGTTAGCATTTGGCCAAATTTTAGTCGCGCTTGGTACGTTGAGATCCTCCTCGCTTAGGGCGACTTTGATACGCACATCGCTATTACGCTCAAGCGACATCAAGTGGTAAAACACTGTAAAATCACTGTCTGGCAAACCTTGACGATGCTGACGCAAGCGCTCATCTATCGCGGATAAGTCAAAGAGCATAACGTAAGGTTTTGGCAATTTACGCAGGTATAATAAGACGTCTAATAAGTCGGCACGCGCCACCCACACCGTTGGAATCTCATCCACCGTGTGCTGTACGACAAACTTACCAGCATATTTTTCTTCCAGCTCTTTGATAACTGCTGGGACAGGTTTGATCTTATCCCTGTTGTTAGGATCCATGTTATTAGGATCTATGTTTTCAACTACCGTGACCATGAATGATGTCTTCCTTCATTAATCATAACCCAGCTATGTCAATCATAACCGAGCTGTGATAAGCGTACGCGCACTTCTAAGAATTATGAACAATTGAGCTAATAAACTAGATACTGTCTGGGCTACGCAAGTTTTTCACCGCAATACGGTCCGCTTGCTTACGGTCACGCTCAGGCGTCATTTGCGGCTGATAAATGCCCTGCTCATTAACATGAATACCCAGCGGACGACGCTCTTTAGTAATCGACTCTTGCAGTAGCATCAAACCTTGAATCAAAGCTTCTGGACGCGGTGGGCAACCGGGCACATAAACATCGACAGGAATGATTTTATCGACGCCTTGCACCACTGAATAGATGTCATACATACCGCCCGAGTTGGCACACGCGCCCATCGAGATGACCCATTTTGGCTCAAGCATTTGCTCATAAAGGCGCTGAATAACCGGTGCCATTTTCACAAAGCAAGTACCAGCGACAATCATTACGTCTGCCTGACGGGGTGAGGCGCGGATAACTTCGGCACCAAAACGTGACAAATCATGAACCGCGGTTAAGGTGGTGGCATATTCGACATAACAGCAAGAGGTACCAAAGTTAAATGGCCACAGTGAGTGCTTGCGCCCCCAGTTTGCTGTTGAATGGACAAGGTCTTCAAGACGACCCATAAAGACGTTTTTATTGACTTCTTCTTCGATAGGGTCATTGACCGTTTGACTGGTCTGTGCAGGATAGATATCTGCATCAGGGTTGGCTTTTGTTAATGTGTATTTCATAACATACAACCTTTATTTTAAGCGCTGCGTGACAAGTATTTATCATCACTAGCGCCATAACTTCTATTATTAATAAATGACCATTTAGGTATAAACAAGACTGTTATAAGCAATGAACTTAAAGCTAGTCTTGTTGTGCAGCAGTGGCAAAATCCACTGACGTCACATTACCCGTGGTATTAATATGATCGATATTTTGTAAATGGCGACGATTGGTCTCGATATTGTTTGAGACATTAATTTGCCCTGAAGACTGCGCCGGTATCTTGCCTGTTGGGTCAACCATCAGCTCATCAACGCCATCAAACTTGGTGATGTCGGCCAAATTAAAACCGGCTGGCGCCGCATATAGACGCGCTTGTTTACGGCGTTTATCCGCTGGTGCCCAGTTCATCGCGCCCAGACTCAGCTCATATATCAGACCGATGATTAAGATTGTGATAAAGATGGCGGCGGCAGCAAACCCTAACCAGCCGGCTTCGCGCACTGAAACGGCATACGCATAAAGATAAAGCGCTTCTAAATCGAAAATCACAAAGAAAATCGCCACCAAATAGAATTTTGCAGACAAACGAATGCGGGCATTGCCAGCTCCGACAACACCCGCTTCAAATATCTCTTCTTTTTGTGTACCCTGAGAGCGACCGCCAAGCAAGCGCGGAACGACCAGCATAAAGACAACTAGCCCAATGGCGGCTAAAATAAAAGCAATTGCTGACCAATTAAAAGCAGACATGATAATACGTGCTCCTCACCCAATCGAGTGTCAAGCGCACCGCGAATACTCACGAATAATGGTGGTAATGGCGATAAGCATAACGCAGACGAAAACACAAAGTAGCTGTCATTGATTCATTTTTGAGCAAATATATTTAAACAACTCAAGGACTGTGATAAACCCATGACTATTATAGCTACTGTGCTGGTAATAACCAATTATCAAGCTTATTGACGACGATGTCAGACATGACCAGCTATAGATATTCCGGCATGCACGCGGATAAAAGGCTGGTCGCCCAACGCATCTTTTAACAACGTAAGATCAACGTATTAAATCAATATCGTATTTATTGGCGTACTTAATTGATTTAATAGCTCATACACGTGGTCAACAATGACGTGACAACTGGCATAAATTATTTACGTACTATACGCATATCGGCAATCAAAAGCTAGTTTTTAACTGCATTGCATGGTCATTTTATCTGCAAAAAAAATATGTTTTTTTTACCATAAACTATGTTATAGACGTTACCTTATATTACGTGCGAATCTGAATTTTTATGTGGACGCTGCTATATATAGTGTAAGCTGCGCAAAGCAAACACTTTTTTAACTCAAAACCCGCTGCCAACTCCTCGCCCAAAGACAGGATTTTTGCTTTATAATAGCCCACCTCATTTTGACGCTTTGGCGTTATTTGAACACACATTTTGTTACCCTTTATTATTGGGTGTACTTTACCGAAAATATCGTCTTTATTAAAAATACCATCCTTATTGACGTTATGATTTTTATTATTATCATCTTAATAAAATCAGCGTTTGATTAAAATCATCGTTGTAGCCCAAGCATCGCAGCCTTTTATCATATTTTGCTTAACAACGCCCTTCGTCAACGATGCTACTATCCGTTATCCGTTTTATCTTCTTTTTTGCTTTTGTCTTACAGGTCATCTTATGAGTCAACTTAATCCCAAACAACAAGAAGCCATGCTTTATGTCTCAGGACCTTTATTGGTATTGGCTGGGGCAGGCTCCGGTAAAACCTCGGTGATTACCCGTAAAATCGCTTATCTCATCGAAGAATGCAACATGCCAGCCGAGCGTATCACCGCGGTGACCTTTACCAATAAAGCGGCGCGTGAGATGAAAGCGCGGGTCAGTAAATTGCTGCCAAGTGAAAAAACCCGCGGTCTGACGGTATCGACATTTCATCAATTTGGCTTGCAGTTTTTGCGTTACGAGCTGATTCATACGCCATTGAAAGGCAACTTTTCCATCATGGACAGCGATGACAGCAAGCGGCTCTTAATGGAGCTGATGATGCGTGACAATTTAAGCGGCGCCGAAAGCCGTGAGCTGGTTGGCAAAGCGATAAAAATGATTTCTGACTGGAAAAACGATCTGATTGAACCGGATAAGGCAATGGAAACCTTAGACGATCCAGAAGATATGATCTTTGCCACCCTTTATGCCTTATACGAGCGTAACCTACGCGCTTATAATGCCGTAGATTTTGATGATTTGATTGTACTGCCAACCAAAATCTTACGTGAAAACGCTGAGCTGCGTGATAAATGGCAAAACCGTATTCGTTATTTATTGGTCGATGAATATCAAGATACCAATACCGCCCAATATGAGATGATTAAATATCTGGTCGGACCGCAAGGGCGCTTTACTGTCGTAGGTGACGACGACCAATCTATCTATGCCTGGCGCGGCGCCAAGCCTGAAAATATGGCGCTACTCAAAGAAGATTTCCCGAAATTAAAAATCGTTATGCTTGAGCAAAATTATCGTTCAACCACGCGTATTTTGACCTCTGCTAACGCTGTTATTACCAATAACGAGCATTTATTTGAAAAGAAACTGTGGTCAGATAAAGGTCAGGGCGAAAAAATTCGTATTATTAATTGCCGTAATGACGACGATGAATCTGAGCGCGTGGCAAAAGAAATCGTCACCCATAAACTGCGTTTTGGTAATGAATGGGAACAATACGCCGTTCTTTATCGCAGTAACTTTCAGGCGCGCATGCTTGAGGCGCAATTACGCCAATTGCAAGTGCCGTATAAATTATCGGGTGGTCAGTCGTTCTTTGCCCGTAGTGAAATCAAAGATATCATGGGTTATCTGCGTCTGATTTTAAACCCCGAAGACGACAGCGCGTTTTTACGCATTATCAATACGCCTAAACGCGGCATGGGACCAGCGACGCTTGAAAAGCTTGGTTTATTTTCGCAAGAGCATAGCATTTCGCTACTCGCCTCTTGTACCCACGCTGGTCTTGCTCACGTCTTGCCGTCAAAAGCCTATGGTACCTTAAAAGAGTTTGGCGATTTCATCGAGCATTATACCCGTGCGCTCGATCAGCACCCCGACCCCGTGCCTATCGTCCGTCAAATGATTGACGAAACCGGCTATATCGACTTTGTCCGTAGCGACGCCAAAACGCCGCAACAAGAAAAAAACCGCATCGATAATATCGACATGCTCTATACCAGTATTCAGTCATTGATTAATCGCGCTGAAGAAGATGAAGACCGTACCATTGATACTATTATTCGCAAATTGGTGCTCCTTGACATGCTCGAGCAGCAGCAAGAAGAAGAGAATACCAATAAAGTGAACCTCATGACCTTACATGCGGCAAAAGGCTTGGAGTTTGATTTTGTCTATATCATGGGACTTGAGGAAGAAATGCTACCGCACCGCAACTCTATCCTCAGTGAAACGATTGAGGAAGAACGCCGCTTAATGTACGTGGGTATTACCCGCGCTCGCCGTGAGCTGACATTAACGCTTGCGACCCAGCGCCGTGCAGGCGGGCAAATGCGCGTGACCTCTGAATCACGTTTTTTGGATGAATTGCCAGAAGATCATATCGACTGGCCGGCCAAAGCGAAAAAGAAAAAAGCCAGCAAAGACCCTGAAAAAGTCGCTGATGAATACTTGGCCAATATTCGTGCTTTACTAGGTAATCGTTAAGTTTAAAACTTAAGCGATACCCTGTTTACCGCTCTTTACATGAGCGGTAAACTCAATTTTTATACGAATATCTTTTAAAAATTTGGAACCTTTATGCCGACCTCGACGACGAATCCTGAACGACCATTGACCCGACAGGCTGACTATAATCCGGCAGAAGCAAGCGGCGAATATAAGTTATTATATTTGCAAGAATTGGTAGCAGAAAAAGCGTACGCGGCGATTACTGAGTTTTTAGAAAAGCAATCAGAATATGAGATTGCTAGCTTACTTGAATCCTTCCCAAGCCAAAATCGCTTACTGATTTGGGCGCAAGTACCAGAAAATATCAAAGGTGAAGTACTGGCTGAGCTGGAGTTTGATACCCGCCAGCCGCTGTTGGAGAATGTTTCTTCAAAAGAGATATCGCTGTTTACCCAAGACCTTGATGCGCAAGATATCTCCGAGATTTTAGACACCGTTACCGAAAGTGTGCGCACCTCGGTGATGGCAACCTTGGATGAAGACATCCGAGTGCAGGTCAATAAACTCGATACTTATGAAGACTGGGAAGTCGGCAGTTATATGGATCCTGACCTCATTCAAGTCAGGGACGACATCACCCTTGCAGAAGTACAAAACTGGCTGCGAGAGAATGCTGATTTGCTCGATGATGAAAGCCAAGAGCTGTTGGTCGTCGACCAAAGCCAGCAGCTGCTTGGCTTATTGAGTCTGGCGGATTTGATTAAACACCAGCAAAGCACCTTAGTCGCCGACTTGATTCATAGTGCTATCACTGTCAATGATCGCATAGATATTCAAGATGCGGCGTCGATTTTCCGCTCAGAAGATATTCGCTTTGCCCCAGTGATTAACAGCCACGGCGAGCTGGTCGGACAGTTAAACGGCGAAGATATCATGGAGATTATCCAAGATGATGTCGATAGCACCATGAAAAACTTAGCAGGTGTGAGCCAAGATGAAGAGCTGTTTGCGCCTATTTTAACCAGTGCCAAAAGCCGTAGTATTTGGCTTGGTATTAATTTATGTACCGCACTATTGGCGGCCGCGGTGATTGGCCAGTTTGAAGCGGTGCTAGCGAAGGTTGTGGCACTGGCGATATTGATGCCTGTGGTTGCCAGTATGGGCGGGATTGCCGGCTCGCAGACGCTGACGGTGGTCATTCGCGGGATGGCAATGGGTCAAATCGGTGGGTCAAATCGCCTATGGTTATTAAATAAAGAGCTGTGGGTTGGCGCGATAAACGGTATCATATGGGCGATAATCATGGCGATTATTGCGCAATTGTGGTTTCATGATGTTAAAATCAGCGCCGTCATTGGGCTAGCTATCGCGATTAATATGACCGCTGCCAACGTTTCAGGCATTAGTATTCCGCTGATGTTAAAGCGCATGAATATCGACCCTGCGCTGTCCGCCTCGGTTATCTTAACCACCGTGACCGATATTGTCGGCTTTATGTCTTTTTTAGGCTTGGCAAGCGTGTTGATTCTTTAGTCAACCGCCCATGAAAATCTGGAAACTAAAAGTTAACAATCAGCAGCTATTTATCATAATAATAGTTGCTGTTAAGCATTTAAAATCTAACCGTTAGAAATGCGATTCATTCTGTTTATACAACCATTACATCGTTAAGTGAGTGCGTTATGCAAGCTGTACAAGTTAAAGTTTTAAACCCTAAAATTATTGAAGATAAAGCGTTCTCGCTACCGACGCGCGCCACCGATGGCAGCGCAGGTATTGACTTGCGTGCTTGCATTGACGAGCCTTTGACCATTAAAGCTGGGGCGACGCATTTAATAGGCACTGGCCTCGCCGTTTATATCCAAGACCCTAATTTTGCGGGTATGATTTTACCACGCTCAGGTCTCGGTCATAAGCATGGTATCGTCTTGGGTAATTTGGTCGGCTTGATTGATGCTGATTATCAAGGTGAGCTGATGGTCAGTATTTGGAATCGCAGCAATGAAGACTTCGTACTCAACCCAGCAGAACGTATGGCGCAATATGTGGTTGTACCAGTCGCCCGTCCGGAGTTTGAAGTGGTGGCAGAATTTAGTGATACCAGCGCGCGCGGTGCGGGCGGTTTTGGCCATTCTGGTCGTCAGTAGCATTGAATATAAGCATTAAACATTAAGCATCATTGGATTTTCATTTAGCATCAAGCGCAGCAATAACAATAATCAGCGATTTTTCATTCACCACTAGCCCATTTATCACGACTATAAGGAGAGTAAGCGATGCCGTCTTTTGCTGCGCAGCACTCCTTATTTCGTGCTTATGATATTCGTGGGTCGCGCCAGCATTTTACCGATGATTTTATTCATGCCTTGGGAAATGCTTTTGCGTATCTTTATCAAGCTCAGCCAAGCATTTATAAAGAAAATATTGGCGAAAATAGTAGCCGAAGCACTAACGAAAAAACCATCGTCGTCATTGGGTATGATGTGCGCTGTGATAGCGATACCATTGCGCAGACACTTGCTAATATGTTGTCTCAGCATGGTCTACAAGTCATCCAACTAGGACTTGTTACCACGCCGATTATGATTTTTTGGGCGGAGCAATATCAGGGTCATGGCATTATCGTCACTGCCAGCCATTCTGCTAAAGATATTTTAGGGGTTAAATGGTTACTCAATCATATCTCTCCTAGCAGTGCAGACATTCAAGCGCTATATCATCAACTAGGTATTGATAATGCGCAAAATCCGTCTTTGGACAGCTTTGCTAAGCCTATTTATTATAAACAGCAACATTTGCCTGCTAAGCAAGTTGCCAGCGCTTATAGCGACGCCATTACGCAAGTCTTTAAGCAAATTCATCAACATAACAATCAGCTTCTTAACCAAACTAAAGAAGGTAGCCAACTACCCTCCTCCAAACTTGATTTAGTGGTGGTTATTGATTGTTTGCATGGCGCCACCAGCAATATCGCCAAGCCTTTATTTGACCATTTTTGCCAAAATATCATCATGTTGAATGATACGCCAGACGGTAATTTTCCTACTGGCAATCCGGACCCGACTGAGCCGCAGCGTCTTAAAAAGTTACAGCAAAGCGTACTTTTTCATCAGGCAGATATAGGTATTGCCTTTGATGGTGATGGCGATCGATTAATGGTGGTCGATAATCAGGGCAAAGTCGTCACACCTGACCACCTGCTTTATCTATTAGCAAAAATAGCGGTTATTGAAAGTCCGCAAACATTAAAAAGTTCGTTATCAAGCGCGCAAGTGCTCTTTGATATTAAATGCTGTCATCATTTACCAAAGCTCATTACTGAACTTGGCGCAACGCCTGTGATTAGTAAAACAGGTAGCAGCCTGATGCGGCAACAAATGCAAGATTCTGACAGTCAAATTATCTTTGCCGGTGAGTTATCTGGGCATTTTATTTTTAATGATAGCCGCTTTATACTTTACGATGACGCCATGTATGCAGCACTACGACTGCTCCATTGGTTGGGAAAATCTCAAGGTACTCAGTCAACTCGTACAAAAAGCCTAGCCGATATTATTAAAGGTTTACCGGTTATCGTCAGTACCGCTGACCATTATTTACCGCTACCAAAAACCATAGCTAACGACTGCTCTATCGTGCAGCAACTGGCAAGATTTTGTCAGTATTTACAGCAATTGGTTCATGCGACATCAACTGCCATTATTGAGCAACTAGACCCGCAAACTGTCGTTGCTTGTGCGCCGTCACTTTGTACGTGCTCGCAGCAAAGCCAATCTACTACTTTAGAGCAGGCGCAAACGCTATTGCCAGTGGGCACCAAGCTTAGCTGTATCGATGGCGTGCGCTTAGATTTTGCGCGCGGGTTTGGCGTATTGCGCCAATCAAATACCAGTCAAAATCTGACCGTGCGCTTTGCTGGTGATAGCATCGACGACCTTATCGACATTCAAACGAGATTTGCCGCCTTATGCCGCCCCTTTAACAAGACGCTAGCGATGCAAATCTTGGCTATTGTTGCTGAATAGGTATTATTTAACCTTAACTTTATTAGAAAACGCCTTATTAGAGAACGCCAAAGAGAAACAAAAACTCTCAATCAATCCACCGCTTAACCCTGTCTTTTAGGAGCTTGTCATGACGCTTAATTTGGATGAAGCCAAAATTACCGCAGAAGTATTAACCACGGCGCTGCCTTATATTCAACGCTTTGTTGATAAGCTCATCGTCGTCAAATACGGCGGCAATGCCATGACCGATCCTGCGCTTGAAAGCTCGTTTGCCCGTGATATCGTGTTATTAAAAACCGTTGGTATGCATCCTGTGGTCGTACACGGCGGTGGTCCACAAGTCGATAACTTGTTAAAAGAGCTTGGTCGTCAATCTGATCGTATCGACGGCATGCGCGTGACTGACAAAAGCACGATGGATATCGTTGAGATGGTATTGGGCGGTAGCGTCAATAAGTCTATCGTTAGCTTAATCAACAAGCATGGTGGGCGCGCGATTGGTCTGACGGGTAAAGACGCCAATTTAATCTTAGCTAAAAAGCTAATGATGGAAAAAATCGGCGCAGATGGCGTGGCAGTTCCCGTTGATTTAGGCTTTGTCGGTGATGTGGTCAGCGTTAATAAAGACGTGATTAATATGCTGATTGCCTCTGATTTTATCCCTGTTATCGCGCCGCTTGGGGTCGATTCTGAGGGCAATACTTATAATATCAATGCCGATTTGGTCGCTGGTAAAGTCGCAGAATTCTTGCAAGCAGAAAAGCTGATGCTACTGACCAACATTAAAGGCGTGTTGGGCCGTGATGGCGAAGTGGTCACTGGCTTGACCCCAAAGAAAGTCGATGGTCTTATTGAAGATGGTATTATCTCAGGTGGTATGATTCCTAAGATTCAATGCGCGCTTGACGCGGTACGTAGCGGCGTAAAAAGCGCGGTTATTGTCGATGGTCGTGTGCCACATGCCACGCTACTCGAGATTTTTACCAACGAAGGCGTCGGCACCTTGATTAGCCGTGATTTAGATTCATCAATGAGCTAGTGAGCTGTGGTAATTTTTAGTATACAAAAGCCCGAGCTTAACATTTAAGTTCGGGCTTTAGTGCTTGTTTAAAAACCTACCTTACGAAAAAGCTTTATCAAACTCATCTTCATCAAAACCGCATAACAGTATCGGCTGAATTTTATCTGCCAGTTGACCTTCAACGATCGGACGCTTAATCATACTGGTATTTTCTATCAGCAAATCAATGGCGTTATCCACATCGCTATCGGCCGCTTGTTTTTGCTCGTCGGTGAGCTTGCGCCAAGTGGTGCCGCGTTTATTTAGAACTTTATCGATACCAAGCTCGTTTACCCAACGCTGTACGCTTTCCTTATCAATGCCTTGTTTTTTATAGTCATGAAAATCGTAGCTAACGCCTAGCTCATCAAGTTTGGTAAAGGCTTTTTTCATGGTGCTACAAGATTTGATACCGTAAATGGTGAGGGTCATAGAAACTCCAAATCAATGATCGTTATTTTGTTTATTATACCTAACAGTGATGAGCATTTGGTTTATGACGACGAAAACAGTCATAAGCGTATTCACTTTGCAGATTTATCGCCTTTACGGTGAGTAAACGCTCTATCATATCGTCGCAATTTTTGCCAAATTACGCTATGCTATGGCATTGTAAAATTTTACCCAATTTATCTGTAATAACCTATTCCGAGCCAACTATGAGCAACGCCGTGACAGCAGAAACTGCTAATACTACCCATACCAATAATACTTCTATCGATAACGCCCAGTATCAGCCGCAACTTATTGAAGCCGCGCAGCAAGCCAAATGGGCAACTGACAAGCGTTTTGAAGTCAGCAACGAGCCAAGTGACAAGCCAAGTCGCTATATGCTGTCGATGTTCCCTTACCCAAGCGGTAAGCTGCATATGGGTCACGTGCGTAACTATACCATCTCTGATGTGCTAAGCCGTTATTATCGCCTGAAAGGCTATGAGGTCATGCAGCCAATGGGTTGGGATGGTTTTGGTCTGCCAGCAGAAAACGCGGCAATTGCCAATCAGACGCCGCCTGCCAAATGGACATTTGCCAATATTGATAGCATGCGCGCACAGCTTAAATTACTTGGCTTATCGATTGATTGGTCACGCGAATTTGCTACTTGTAGCCCTGAGTATTATCAGTGGGAGCAGTGGTTATTTTTGCAGTTATACAAAAAAGGCTTGGTTTATAAAAAGCTTGCCACCGTCAACTGGGATCCAGTCGACAATACCGTGTTAGCCAATGAGCAAGTCATTGACGGTAAAGGCTGGCGTAGTGGCGCAATGGTCGAAAAGCGCGATATCCCGATGTATTACTTCAACATCACCGATTATGCCGATGAGCTGCTTGATGATTTAGATCAACTAGAAGGTCACTGGCCATCTGAAGTACTGACCATGCAGCGCAATTGGATTGGTCGTAGTGCCGGTATGGAAGTCCATTTCCCTTATGAGCTGGCAGGCGAAACCAATACCTTAGATGTGTTCACGACGCGTCCTGATACCTTGATGGGCGTCACCTATGTCGCCGTTGCGGCCGAGCATCCATTGGCACAATATGCTGCTGAACAAGATGAGGCGATTGCCCAGTTTAATGCGCTGTGTAAAAAAGGCTCAGTTGCTGAAGCAGATTTGGCTAAAGCTGAAAAAATTGGCATGGATACTGGTCTGACCGTCACTCATCCACTGACTGGCGAAGAAGTGCCAGTATGGGTTGCCAACTATGTACTGATGAGCTATGGCTCGGGTGCGGTGATGGCGGTCCCTGCCCATGACGAGCGCGATTACGAGTTTGCGACTAAATACAATTTGCCTATTAAACAAGTGATTGACATTCCTGCTGGCTTTTTAGATCAAGTAGAAGCCGATGCCAAAGCCAATAATACGCAAAGTAACCGCGCTTATACCGAGCGCAATACCTTAGTCAATTCAGGCGAATTTGATGGTATGGACTTCGAGCAAGCGTTTGAAGCCATGCTAGCGAAGCTTGAACCGCAACAGCTTGCCAAGAAAAAAATCCAATACCGTCTGCGCGATTGGGGTGTTTCTCGCCAGCGCTATTGGGGCTGTCCTATCCCCATGGTCAACTGTGAGCATTGCGGTACGGTGCCGGTTGAAGAGCAAGATTTGCCAGTGGTGCTACCAACGGACGTCGTCCCCGACGGTCGTGGTAATCCACTAAAAAATATCCCAGAATTTGTCAATACCACTTGTCCTAAATGTGGCAATCCTGCTGAGCGCGAAACCGATACCTTTGACACCTTTGTCGAATCAAGCTGGTACTATGCGCGCTTTGCCAGTCCGCACGATACAACCAACATGGTCAACAAATCTGCTGCCAATAAATGGTTGCCGGTCGACCAATATATTGGCGGTGTCGAGCATGCGGTTATGCATTTGCTTTATGCGCGATTCTTCCATAAGCTCATGCGCGATGAAAACTTGGTATCAGGCGATGAGCCATTTGCCAATCTGATGACCCAAGGTATGGTACTTGCTGGTACTTTCTACCGCGTCAATGCCGATGGCAGTACCACTTATTACTTCACCGAAGACATCGATATCGACTATAACGAACGCGGTCAGCCGATTAAAGCGACTTTGAAATCTGACGGTCAGCCAGTGACGATTGGTAAAATCGAAAAAATGTCGAAGTCAAAAAACAACGGCGTCGACCCACAACTTACCATTGATAAATATGGCGCGGATACCGTTCGTTTATATACGCTATTTACTGCGCCTGCCGACCAAACCCTTGAATGGTCAGATGATGCGCTAAAAGGCCCTTATAACTTTGTTAAAAAAGTTTGGCGCATTGCGACCGAGCACATGCAAGCGCTTTCTGATGCCAATTTAACCCTTGAGCAGCTTAATAATGCAGCACTCAATACCGATAGCTTAAGCAAAGAAGCCAAAGCCCTACGCCGTAAAACCCATGAAACCATTGGCAAGATTGATAGTGATTTGGGTAAACGTTTAGCACTCAATACGCCAGTTTCTAGCTTAATGGAGCTTGCCAATGAGCTTGCTAACTTTAAAGCAAACGGTGAGCAAGACTTGCAAGTACAGCATGAAGCTTTGATTGATTTATTGATTATCCTCTCGGTATACGCGCCGCACATCGGTGAGCATTTGCTTGAGCAATTAGGTATGGATACCGTTACCCTAGGCTATCCAGAAGTCGATACAAGCGCTCTCGTGCAAGATATGATTACAATGGTGGTGCAGGTGAACGGTAAAATGCGCGGTAAAATGGATGTCGCACCTAATAGCGATCCTGAGCAGCTAAAAGCGCAAGCAAAAGCGCTTGAAGGCGTGGCAAAATTCCTTACAGGCGAGATTAAAAAAGAAATCGTCGTACCGAATAAACTGGTTAATATCGTGGTGGCAGGCTAGACCTTTTAAGGATTAAGTTTTTAAACGCTGCGACTTCAATCATGGCGTTTTCAAACTCTCTTTCTTGGGTCTTCTTATCAAAATAAGGATAGCGATTATGTCGTATCAGCACCGAGCTTTGCAGGCACAGCAAGCAAAATCAGACGGACAAAGCACCATGACTTATAAATCAAGCGCGCAAAAACTGGCAACGATGCTACTGACCGCCTTGCCAATGTTTGCAGTTTTGGGTGCAGGTATTAGTCTTAGCGGTTGCGGCTTTCAGCTACGCGGCTATGATGCGCCGATGTTGTTTGACGTCAACAAAACCGCGGTGATTATCGAAGACAATCGCACCTCATTTCCATTAAAACTGCCCCTCGTCAGTCGCTTAAAAGCGTTAGGGGTCGAGGTTATTGATAATATGACCTTAGCAGATGTCGCTAACAATAACCAAAAAGCAGACGCTGAACCTATTGCGGCAATCACCGTGAACAATGTCCGCTTTAAGCGTTACGAGTTAGTTGGCGTCTTAACAGAGATTCGCTTGGTAATGTCAGCTGATGTTAGCTATCAAAGTGTAGAAAATGGCAAACCGATAACACTAACCAACCCTATCCAAGTTGAGCGTAGCTACCAGTATAACGAAGCATCAGTAAGTACCGATGATCAGCAGGGCGATCAAATTCGTGATTGGCTTTACGATAGTTTAGCACGCCGAATTACTGACCAATATGTGGCAATTGCGCTGCCTAAAGTTGCGCCTAATAGCACCAAATCAGCTATGCAAAATGGTAAAGGCTCAGTATCTACTGTTGTTATCGTACCGCAATCTTAATATTGCTATATTTAGTTTTAAAAATTAAGTTTTTAAAAACATCCTTATTGAAGCTGGCTATATTTAAACACTTTGATTTAAACGCTTTTCTGTTTAAAGCGTTTAAATATAACCAGCTTTAATCACCTATTCATAACCTTGTGTCATTCTCTCTATGCAAGATACCTTTATACAAGCTTATCCAAAACTGCTACAGCCTTCCGTTGCAGTAGCGGGCTTGTGGTTGGCGCACGGTGATGAGCCGTTACTCAGTCAATGGCTTATCGATGCGCTGCGTCCGCATTGGCGCGCACAGAATTACGCTATTAAGCGTATCGAGCTGGTATCAGTGAAGAGTTGGCAAGAAGTGTTGTCAGAGCTTGTCAGTCAGTCTTTATTCGATGATGCAAGTGCGCTTATCGTAACAGGCAACCATAAACCTGATAAAGCCGTTATTGCCGAGCTTGAACGTTTTGCCATCGATGCGCAGACAGGGGCGCATAGCCATAGCTTGTTATGGCTCACACCAAAGCAAGACAAACGCGCGCAGACCAGCAAATGGTTTGCACCGTTTGCGCAATATGGTCATATTATCGATTGCAATTTGTATAACGAGCAGCAGCGCCAGCAGTTATTGCAGATACAAGCCCAGCAGTTTGGCTTAACCTTATCGCAAGAAGCTTGGCAACTCTTGATGTCACATACCGAACATCATCTGCTTAGTGCCTATCAAACCTTGTGGCGGCTATCGTATTTATTTGCGCCGCAATTGATGGCAGAGGTTGATAGTAAAAATACTAGTCATGAAAACCCTTCTAGCCAGCCTCTGACAAACGTGGCATTAGATATTAATGATTTACAAGCGGCATTGGTCAGTGATGCGCAGTTTAGTGTGTTCGATTTATCCGATGCCATGCTTGCTGGCAATAGCGCCCAAGTTGCCAAAATTATCTTTCAACTTAAAGCCACTGATGAACCAACCACTTTGGTTTTATGGGCAATTAGTAAAGACATGCGCCAGATTATACAACTAATGGATGGACAAGACCCGCAAGCACTTGGCATTTGGCGTAGCAAACAAGGCCTATATCAGCAAGCGTGCCGCCGCCACTCAAAAGCTCAAACGGCCACTTGGCCAGTATTGCTTTATAAATGTGACCAAGCGATTAAGGGTTTGGTGCGCCAACCAGCGTGGGAGTTATTATTACAAGCAGCGCTTGAGCTATCAGGGCAACGTCTGTTTAAAGCCCATTAGACTATCAGGCAAGCAAGCAAAAAAAACGTCTTCCTGTCCCGCGTCATAGTCTAAAGCATTTATTACTAAACAACTCATCACTTTTTCTTATTTAACCCTCTATGTAGGGTTATTTTTTTGTTTAAAATTTAATAATTATTACCGCTACAATTCTTCCTCTTAACGTTTCGCAAACTAATTGCCATTCCCTTTTGGGCGCCAAGCCTCTACTATAGCTACACTTGATTTAACTGTGATTGGATTGTTGTCATGCGCAAAATGAGCAAAAAGTCTGCTATTAAATGGGGCATTATTGCCCTTGTCATCGTAGCTTTAGGGGCTTTAGCCTACAAAACCTTTAAACCAAAAGACACCACACCCAACTATCTAACGGCGACCGCTGAGATTGGCGATATCGAAAATAACGTCATGGCATCGGGTAAAGTAAAGGCGTTAAATACCGTCGATGTTGGGGCGCAGGTATCTGGTGAAGTAACGCGGCTGTTTGTCGACGTCGGCGACGAGGTCAAAAAAGGCGATTTAATTGCGCAGATTGATCAGGTGACACAAAAGAATAATTTAAGTAATGAGCAAGCGAGCCTCGAGCAAAGTGAAGCGGCGTTACAAAGCGCCCGTGCCGAGTCGCTAAGTCGTCAAGCAAGTCTAAAAAGCGCGCAAGCGGATCTTGCCAGCCGTCAAGCTGAATTAAAGCAAGCACAAGCAGACTTCTCACGCTTGCAAGGCTTACTGGCTATCGATGCCATATCACAGCAAGATTACGATACGCAAGCGACCAAAGTTGCTACTGCACAAGCATCAGTCGCCAATGCGCGCGCTGCTATCGATACTGCAGAAGCAGCGATTGCAACAACTGAGGCCAATATCAACAGTCAACAGGCAGCATTACGTAAATCTCAAACCAACGTTAGCACCGCGCAGGAAGATTTAAGCTATACCACCATTCGCGCGCCGATGTCAGGGACGGTAGTATCGGTGACCACTGAGCAAGGGACGACGGTCAACGCCAATCAGACTGCGCCAACCATCGTGACCTTAGCCGATTTATCGACCGTGCGTATCAATGCGCAAATCTCTGAAGCCGACGTCATTAACGTCAAAGCAGGCTTGCCCGTTTATTTTAATATCATCGGTAATCCCGACCAAAAATACGACGCGACCCTCAAAGCCATCGAACCCGCTCCTGAGAAAATCAGCGACACCAGCTCGACCGATGCCGCTATCTACTATGTCGGTTATATCGAAGTCCCTAATACCGAGCGCCGCTTTCGTATCGATATGACTGCGCAAGTTTATATCGTCATCAACCAAGCAAAAAATGCACTACTTATTCCCTCTGCAGCCTTGCAGCCTGACAGTAAATCTCGCAAGTCTGGTAATGCTAAAAAAGGCGCAGCTACTGCTGATACTGCCGCGAGTGTCAATAAGAGTTCTCTTTCGGACAATGACTCTGGTGCAACCACGGCGATGGTACGTGTCCTTAAAGCCGATGGCGAAGTCGTTGAGCAAACGGTCAAAGTCGGTATCAATAACCGGGTTAATGCGGAAATATTAAGCGGTCTAAAAGAAGGTGATGAAGTCATATTAAGCGAGGAAGGTACTGATAAAGGCAAAGGCGGTAAAGGTGGCAGAGGCGGTCGACCCTTCTAGTATTTAAAGTTTGCTAAGAATATTTAAATAAATCGGCGCCAGCAATACATCAGCTTTGGCTTTGATAATGACTTAAGATTTAAGATAAGCAGGATAGCAAATGAGTAATCAACACCCGACGCTTAATGCCACTGGCAAGCCTTTGATGGAAGTCAAAGGCTTGATTAGAGAGTTTCCAGCTGGTGAACAGACCATTCGCGTCTTACATGATATCAATTTGACCATCAACCAAGGTGAGATGGTCGCTATCATTGGCCAATCGGGCTCAGGCAAATCCACCTTGATGAATATCTTGGGCTGTTTAGATCAAGCAACGGCGGGTGATTATAAAATATTTGGTCAATCGGTCAGCCGTCTAGATGCCGATGAGTTGGCAAAACTACGCCGTGAGCACTTTGGTTTTATTTTTCAGCGCTATCATCTGTTGGGTGATATCAACGCCCGCGACAATGTTTCGGTACCCGCAGTCTATGCAGGGATGGATGGACAAGTTCGCAACGAGCGTGCCGAAAAGCTATTGTCAGACTTAGGACTCGGTGACAAGGTCAATAATCGTCCAAGCCAACTCTCAGGTGGTCAGCAGCAGCGTGTCTCTATCGCAAGGGCGCTAATGAATGGCGGCGATATCATCTTAGCCGATGAGCCAACGGGTGCGCTTGATAGTAAATCGGGCGAAGATGTCGTCCAAATCCTCAAAGATTTAAACGCCCAAGGTCATACCATCATCATGGTCACCCACGACCCTAGCCTTGCCGCCCAAGCTGAGCGTGTTATCGAAATCAAAGACGGTTATATCATCGCTGATTATAAAAATGACGATTATCAACATGCAGAACCACAGCCAGCGGCTGTCATAGATAAGCACCGTAAAAGCGCGTTCAGCAGCTTTATCGACCGCTTATTTGAAGCGTTTAAAATGTCCTTGCTGGCCATGCGCGCCCATAAAATGCGCACCTTATTGACGATGTTAGGAATTATCATTGGTATTGCGTCGGTGGTATCAGTCGTCGGTCTCGGTAAAGGTTCACAAGAGCAGATATTGTCCAATATCAGCTCTTTAGGTACCAATACTATCACCGTCACCGACGGCTACCCCTACGGCGACCCTAGGCGGCAGTACAACGATGACAATCTAACGCCGCAAGACGCCCAAGCGGTCGCTGACCAGCCGTATGTGGTCAGTGTCAGCCCGCAGCTCAATAGCAATATGAACGTCCGCTATCGTAATATCCAAGAAGCTGCTAGTATCAGCGGTGTTGGTAAAGACTATCTTGATGTCAGCGGTGAAAAGTTAGCTCTAGGTCAAGGTTTCGATGAACAAAGTATCTTACGCCGTACCCAAGATATTATTATCGATGATAATGCCAATAAAACCTTTTTCCCCGACAATGCCAATCCGATTGGCGAAGTCTTACTCATAGGCAGCGTTCCTGGGCGCGTTATTGGCGTCTTAGAGCCAAACGATGGCGGCTTTCGTCGTAGCGTTGATTCGCCTACGCTCTATATGCCCTACACTACCATGATGTCGCGGCTGATAGGCAGCGCTTATATTGAAAGCTTTGTCGCGCTGATTGATAACAATATCTCCTCTGCCGCCGCTGAAGCTGCTATCTCTGAGCTTATGATAGGTCGGCATGGCACCGATGATTTTCGCATCCGTAACTCAGACTCGATTCGCCAAACCATTGAAGCGACCACCGCAACAATGACCTTGCTGATATCTTCTATCGCTATTATCTCGCTAATCGTCGGCGGTATTGGCGTCATGAACATCATGCTGGTATCAGTGACCGAACGCACCAATGAGATTGGCGTACGGATGGCCGTTGGTGCCCGTCAAAGCGATATTATGCAGCAGTTTCTTATTGAAGCCGTTTTGGTCTGTATTTTAGGCGGGCTATTGGGGATTGGGCTGGCATTTGCCATCGGTGAAATCATCAATCGTGTCGGCGGCGATAGCTTCCAAGTCATTTATTCACCAACATCTATTATTGCCGCCTTTATTTGCTCGACACTGATTGGGGTTGTTTTCGGCTTCTTGCCCGCTCGTAACGCCGCTAAATTAGATCCCGTAGAGGCTCTATCTAGAGATTAGAATAATTTTATGAATAAAGTTAAAGGATAGCGTTAAAAACAAGGGTGAAAATGGCTCTCAAAACGTAATTATTATAAAATTCTAAGGTCTCTAAAAGTCAGTTAACGCTTAAATTTAAAAAAATAGGATTAATTTACACGGATTTGCACTTTTTTTAGCATTCGGGGTTGTAATTGTCATAATTATATATATAATGTGCTCTCACGTTTAGAGATACAAATAATCTAAACGGGTAAACAAGCTTATTGCCTCTTTTGATATTGGTTAATCCATAAATAAAGAAATTAAGCTTAAGACATTTTTTAGATGTCTGGTTTTAATAAATTTTCGTTTAAGGAAATTTATCTTGCAGAGCTAAAAAAGCATTGCTTTTTTTATACGCTCTTCAGGGCCGATAGCTCAGTTGGTAGAGCAGTTGACTTTTAATCAATTGGTCCCGCGTTCGAGTCGCGGTCGGCCCACCATATTTAGTAGTATCCTTGTCATGTATGCTACCCTATCCGGTAGTGGCGTAATAAGTTTAAAGACATTGTTTTTGATGTCTAGTTTTAATAAATTTCCCTTTAAGGAAATTTATCTTGCGAAGCTAAAATTGTCATGCAATTTTTTAACGCTTCTCAGGGCCGATAGCTCAGTTGGTAGAGCAGTTGACTTTTAATCAATTGGTCCCGCGTTCGAGTCGCGGTCGGCCCACCATATTTAAGAAAGCCCAGTCATTTAATGATTGGGCTTTTTTTTATGCGCTTTTTATTTTAGTGAAAATTTAGTTTGTAGCGTAAACGTTTTTAGCTTTCAACGTTTACGCTTACGGAGGCTAAAGCCATCATCTTGTCGCCAAAGCAATTTATGCTTAACGGTATCTTTGATGGTGCGCCGATGTTTAGGCGCTTGCGCAATTAGACTGTCAAAAGTTGCAGCATCGATACCCAACTCACAACCATGCGCCATCATGACATTAGACGGTTGTAAGTCTTTTACCTTTTGTAGCGACTGGATATAAACTTTGGGATCATAAATAGGAAATGGCGCAACAAACTTATGGCGTAGCTTGATGATTAAATCGGCGGTATAAACTTGACGACTTGGCAGATGAAATAAAGACAAATCACGATCTGTATGCCCTGGCGTCTCAAATACCTGCCAATCATCAAAATGCGGCACGGTATCGCCATCACTAACGGTCAAATCAGGCTGCAAATGCGCCGGGTACCATAGCCTTTTAAAAGGACGTCTTTGTCGCTTGGCCACATAGTGAGCTAAACCCAAATCAATCAAATGCATAACTTGCCCGCCGATGCCGCTATACCACTGCGTTTCTCTAGCAGCCGAGACAATCAAGCAACTAGTCGCTTTTCTAAGCTTATGCGCGCCGCCGGCATGATCTGGATGCATATGGGTAACGACCACTACTTTTAAATCAGTAATAGGACGCTTTAGCGTATCTTTAATATAATCCAACACCAGCGCCACATCAGGGCGACAACCGCCGTCCAATAGCATTAATTTATCTGGATAAACCGCCAGATAGCTACTTTGAATATAGCCATCCAAACGTACAATTTGACATAAACTCATTTATCTTCCTTGACCGCTTTTCTTGTCATTCCTATGATTTATTAACGAATGATTTATTAATCTTATTGCTAATACGATGAAAACTTAGCCTTTAGTATAACGCCCGTTATCCTAAAATAAATGTCTTTGAGTGAACGCTTGTGACTAGAGATAAATCGCTGATAACGTATTGATAGGATATTTAAAACGTTACCCAATAAAAAACCCAGCGCAGCGGCTGAGTTCCTTATTATTACAAGAGGGAGTTAATAAGCTAAATGTCAATTAGGCCAAGTCGCGTACCTTTGGCTCACGCTCCCACAAGCGTGATTTGGCATTTTCAATAAAGCTATCAAGCTCAGCGAGTGGCGTCACAAACGCATCTTTTTCAACGGGTAGTTTGCTTAAGATAAACTCATCGGTCGCGCCGCAATAAGCAATCGCTTTACAGTGCACATAAGCATCATTGAACCAATCTAACGTTGCGCTGTCTTTAGCCAGCTTCTTCGCTTGGTCAGGCATGATGATACTCACCACGGCATCAAACATGACTGACGGACCACCAGCGACACGCTCATCGGCTTGTATGATAGTGCCATCATCTAAAGTGACCTCTTTATTTGGTGCCACAATCTTAACGCGAGCGCCCTCTGCCATAGCCGCCTCTTCAAATTTCTTAATCTCACTATGCTTTGAGCCTTCAGCGACTAAAATACCAATCATTCGTGCCTTTAAACTCTTTGGCGTACGGCCAATGGTTTGTAGCGGCTCAGAGGTTGGCAAATCTTGTACTGGCGCTGCTGGCTCTATGGCTTCTGGTAGCTTCATTCCTAATGCCATTGCCACACGATTTGCTAAATCTTCGTCAATGTTCACTAAATGGCCGAGCATACGAGTTCGCACATGAGGGGTGTCTACTTTACCGAGCTCAAACGCATAGGCAGAAGCGATATGGGCTTGTTCAGCTGGCGTCTGGCTACGGTAAAACATACGCGGCTGACTATAATGGTCCGCGAAGCTTTCAGCGCGTACGCGACCTTTAACGCCATCATCTAACTGCTCATGAAATGACTCAAAACCTTTTTTCGGGTTTTCACGCGGACGATCAGGGTCTAAGCTTTGCGGATCATAAAGCGTTCTGGTTTTCGGAACGTGCATTTGCATATAACCGTCTTGCTGATTATTGGCAAATGGACATTTTGGCGCATTAATTGGAATTTGAGCAAAGTTTGGTGACCCTAGTCTGAAAAGCTGAGTATCGAGGTAACTAAACAGTCGACCTTGCAGCAATGGATCATTACTAAAATCGATGCCCGGTGGCACGTGCGATGGACAAAACGCTACTTGTTCCGTTTCTGCAAAAAAGTTATCTGGATAACGGTTTAGCACCATTTTACCAACGATTTTTACTGGAACCAACTCTTCAGGAATCAGTTTAGTCGCATCTAAATGGTCAAATGGGAATGTCGCTGCCTCTTCTTCAGTAAAGAGTTGAACGCCAAGATGCCACTCAGGGAAATAACCTTGCTCGATCGACTCAAACAAATCGCGGCGATTATAATCGGGATCGGCGCCCGAGATTTTAACGGCTTCATCCCAAATTAATGACTGCACGCCATTAACCGGCTTCCAATGGAAACGCACAAAGGTACTTTTACCATCTTTATTGATAAAGCGATAACTATGGATACCAAATCCTTCCATCATACTAAAGCTACGCGGCAGCGCACGGTCACTCATTAGCCAAATGACATTGTGCATGGTCTCAGGGCTAAGTGAAACAAAATCCCAAAAGGTATCGTGGGCAGAGGCTGCCTGCGGGAAGCCACGATCAGGTTCTGGTTTAACCGCATGCACCAAATCAGGGAATTTCATTGCATCTTGAATAAAGAAAATCGGCATATTGTTACTGACTAAATCCCAATTACCCTCTTCAGTATACATCTTTACCGCAAAGCCACGAACGTCTCGTGGCGTATCTTTTGAGCCCTTATTACCGGCTACGGTAGAAAAACGGGTAAATAAAGGCGTCTGCTTACCCGTTTCGGTAAGAATTTTCGCTGTCGTATACTCTTCTAATGATTCGGTCAGCTCAAAATAACCATGGGCGGCACTACCACGCGCATGTACCACACGCTCAGGAATACGCTCATGATCAAAATGCGTAATTTTTTCGCGTAAAACAAAATCTTCTAATAACGTGGGGCCACGAGTATTGGCTCTAAGCGAGGTTTGATTGTCAGAAATGACAACACCTTGCTGGGTGGTCATCGCTCTTGTATCACCATCAGCACGCTGATGCGTTTCGCCGCCATTACCACGTTCGGTATTCATATTTTTAGCGGGGTCGGTATGATCAATATTCTTCTTCATAAAATATCCTAGCTAATGAGTAAAATGGACTACAGGTAGCCCACCAAATAAACACCAACACAGTTTTATATCCTTAGAGATAGCTTTGACTTCACATGTCGTTTAATTGTCTGTGTTCAGTGCGATTGTTTCTTGATAGATGAGAATGCTGTTAAACATTAAGTCATGACAGCATCGATAAGCTCATCAATTATATTACTCAAAATCTGCCCTAGGTATGTCACATATATCGTTAAGCGTGTTGATTTTTGGTTACGCATCAGCCAAATCACGTCTGTTTGCAAACACGCTTTTATAGTGAAATCATGATGAGAATAAAGACAGAAAAAGCTGATGAGCAGATATGTATGAAGGGTGACTAAACGCTATAAAAAGATTTTTAAGGGTTTAGCGGATAAATAGGATTACGATGGTTAAGAGGAAGAGTAGTAAATTTTTAAAGAATACTCTTTAAGAGATAGTTTTTAAATATTATGGCATATCAGCTTTTTTCTGAAAAACCAATATCTCATTGTTGGCGGGCATTTTATAGCGATTTATTAGCAATAAATGCTGTTTTTCTGCCACTTCTATGATGTCTTCTATAGCACGAATACCACTGTTGCTATCCCGCTGTCGAAGACTATAGTCAAACTGTCGATTACTATCACTGCTATAACGGCCATTTTCGTTAAAGGGTCCATAAATGATGAGCTTACCCTCTAAAGGTAGCATATCACCAACCAGTTCAAATAATCGAGTAACCGACGACCAAGACATAATATGCAGAGTATTGGCGGTAAATACCGCATCGTAAGGCGTATTGATAGTCTTATTTATCGGTATTGAATCAGACGCTACGTCAAAGCTGAGCGGCGCATATAAATTAGGCGCTAGATACGCAGTATGCCAAGCGTTGATAATGGCGTGATTGGCGTACACATCACTGGTCTGCCAGTGTAAATGCGTCAATCGCGGCGCAAAATAGACACTATGCTGCCCCGTCCCTGAACCCACTTCTAAGACATGATGCGAATTTTTTAACTTTTGCTGTAAGACTTCTAGTATTGGCTGCTGATTATTTTCGCAAGCTTGAGAAAATGGTAGATTAGAAACTATATTACCTAAGTTATCCTTAATCATAAAAACACCTTATTAATAAATGCCCGCTTCTACCCCAGCTGCCAATGTCATTGCCAGCTCTTCGACTTGCTCAGTAAATACCTTTTGCCAATCACCTTGTAAAATCAGCGCTTCTTGAATCCATTCCCAACGCAATCCAGTGGTAATAGTTTTTAGGGCAAGCTTGGTACCCGTACCATCATGACCTGCACGAACATATAGTGCAAACGGCATGCCCTGCTTCTTCTCTAACACCGGATAATAACAGCGATCAAAAAAGTCTTTGGTCAGCCCCGCCATATATGCCAAGTTCTCAGTCGTGCCTAATAATAATGCATCGGCTGCCAACACATCTTCAGGTTGCGTATCTTGAGGATATTTAAGTATGACGTTGATATCTATATCGGGATGATTAGCGCCATCGTAGGCTGATTGCGCTAGCTTTTTGGTATTCGGTGATGGCGCATGTGCGACGATAAGTAAGGTTTTGCTAGCCATATCAACACCTTTATAGAAGTTATTAGTTCTTGCAGTTAAGAACTCTTAGATTTAATAGTCACCTTTTGAATGATATCAGGATGGATACTTTTCGCAACCGGACAAGTCAGCGCAGTGTTGTAAAATATTTTTTGCGTTTTATCGTCTAATGCTTGACTAAAAGTGATCTCGACATGTATTTCACTGACACGTCTTGGCTCAGCTGCCATTATTTTGGTCACCTCAGCGGTAGTACCTACAATGTCGATTTCCATATCACGCGCTTTAATACCAATAATCGTCAGCATACAACTTGCTAAACTGGTTGCCAATAAATCAGTCGGTGAAAATGCTTCACCTTTACCCTGATTATCCACTGGCGCATCAGTAATAATTTCATTGTTTGATTGCAGATGAATGGCGGTAGTACGCAGATCGCCTTGGTAAGTTACTTTCGAGGTTGTCATAGTTTTCTCTCATACGAAAAACAGTAAATCAAAATTTTTAATACAATTAGGAAGAGTTATTTAATAACCACTTAGATTCAACAATATATTGAACGATATAATTTATATATCAACAGTATACTATCACTCATTTAATAACTCTTTATAAAGTTTTGAGGCCATGATCTGTGGTAAACCACTTAGCATTAGCCCTTGTACTATATACTTTTCGCTATGAAGTGCAGTGAAAGGGTTTTCAAAAACCTCCATTCTAACAAGCTCTTCACACATCCAAGTGACATTGGCATTTAACATACGTATACCAAAATATTTATTCACAGTATACATGTAGAATATTTCTGAGCTCATACCCAGCCAAAGGATCAATCGTTGATCAATAGTTTGATCTAGACTATTTGCTACTTTTAAGGCAGAGGGTGTCAGACTAGGAAAGGCAATATTTAATATCTGATAACTTAAATCAATAATGTTTTCACAATTATTTATGATTCGATAACTTCCACGTTCACAATATTCTAATTGGTGTTGAAACTCATTAACTACTACTCTACACCTATCTTCAACATATTGACCAAAACTCGGCCAAGATTTCGTTCCATAGGGTAATTTTTGAGCTAACTTCTTTAGCTCATATTCATATGTATGAATATCTTTAATTGATATAAGAATAGATAAATCAGAGTAGGGGATACTAGATTTTGGTAATGGTAGCTTTTCCATGGATAAAGATAACAACTGTGCTCCATATGTCATATTGTTCCCTTCCCATTGTAGTAGATATAGTTAATGAAAATTAATATCGATACACTATATAAGGCTTGTATCATAGCGATTTTTAAACATTTTAAATATATATAATAAATATTAAAACTCATCAACAAAGAAAACCCCCTGTGACATAAGTCGCAGGGGGTAATCGGAATAGAGAGCTGACGATGACCTACTCTCACATGGCCGGAGCCACACTACCATTGGCGCGATGATGTTTCACTTCTGAGTTCGGGAAGGGATCAGGTGGTGCCATCATGCTATTGTCGTCAGCAAAGGGGGTTAGATATGAGTCTGTGTGTTTAATGACTAGTGTCATCTTAATCCAACTGAACCAAGGATTAAGGTGATATCGAAATAATTAGACTTGATACAAACCACTTGGGTGTTGTATGGTCAAGCCAAACGAGCAATTAGTACAGGTTAGCTACACACATCGCTGTGCTTCCACACCCTGCCTATCAACGTCCTAGTCTTGAACGGCTCTTTAGGGAAATCTAATCTTGAGGTGGGCTTCCCGCTTAGATGCTTTCAGCGGTTATCCCATCCGAACGTAGCTACCGGGCAATGCCATTGGCATGACAACCCGAACACCAGTGGTTCGTCCACTCTGGTCCTCTCGTACTAGGAGCAGATCCTCTCAAATTTCCAACGCCCACGGTAGATAGGGACCGAACTGTCTCACGACGTTCTAAACCCAGCTCGCGTACCTCTTTAAATGGCGAACAGCCATACCCTTAGGACCTGCTTCAGCCCTAGGATGAGATGAGCCGACATCGAGGTGCCAAACACCGCCGTCGATATGAACTCTTGGGCGGTATCAGCCTGTTATCCCCAGAGTACCTTTTATCCGTTGAGCGATGGCCCTTCCATACAGAACCACCGGATCACTAAGACCTACTTTCGTACCTGCTCGACTTGTGGGTCTCGCAGTTAAGCGCGCTTTTGCCTTTATACTCTATGAACGATTTCCGACCGTTCTGAGCGCACCTTCGTACTCCTCCGTTACTCTTTAGGAGGAGACCGCCCCAGTCAAACTACCCACCATACATTGTCCTCGGTATTGTTATACCTGAGTTAGAACCCCGACATGACCAGGGTGGTATTTCAAGGATGGCTCCACCAAGACTAGCGTCTCGGCTTCAAAGCCTCCCACCTATCCTGCACAAGTCAGGTCAAAGTTCAATGTAAAGCTGTAGTAAAGGTTCACGGGGTCTTTCCGTCTAGCCGCGGGTACACAGCATCTTCACTGCGATTTCGATTTCACTGAGTCTCTGCTGGAGACAGCGCTGCCATCATTATGTCATTCGTGCAGGTCGGAACTTACCCGACAAGGAATTTCGCTACCTTAGGACCGTTATAGTTACGGCCGCCGTTTACTGGGGCTTCGATCAAGAGCTTCGCTTACGCTAACCCCATCAATTAACCTTCCAGCACCGGGCAGACATCACACCCTATACGTCCACTTTCGTGTTTGCAGAGTGCTGTGTTTTTAATAAACAGTTGCAGCAGCCTGGTATCTGCGACTGCCAACAGCTCAAGGAGCAAGTCCTATCACCATCGGCAGCGTACCTTCTCCCGAAGTTACGGTACCATTTTGCCTAGTTCCTTCAGCAGAGTTCTCTCAAGCGCCTTGGTATTCTCTACCTGATCACCTGTGTCGGTTTAGGGTACGATTCGTTTATAACTATTGCTTAGAAGCTTTTCCTGGAAGCATGGTATTTGCCACTTCACGGTACAAGTACCGCTTGCTATCAGATCTCAGCCGTATTACAGTCCGGATTTGCCTAAACTGTAAGCCTACATCCTTTCACCTGGACAACCAACGCCAGGCTGACATAACCTACTCCGTCCCTCCATCGCATTATAAACAAGTATCGGAATATTAACCGATTTCCCATCGACTACGCCTTTCGGCCTCGCCTTAGGGGTCGACTCACCCAGCCCCGATTAACGTTGGACTGGAACCCTTGATCTTCCGGCGTGCGAGCTTTTCACTCGCATTATCGTTACTCACGTCAGCATTCGCTCTTGTGATACCTCCAGCATGCTTTACAACACACCTTCACAGGCTTACACAACGCTCCCCTACCACTTGAAAACAAATTCAAATCCGCAGCTTCGGCTCCTAGTTTGAGCCCCGTTACATCTTCCGCGCGGGCCGACTCGACTAGTGAGCTATTACGCTTTCTTTAAAGGATGGCTGCTTCTAAGCCAACCTCCTAGCTGTCTATGCCTTCCCACCTCGTTTCCCACTTAACTAGGAATTTGGGGCCTTAGCTGGCGGTCTGGGTTGTTTCCCTCTCCACAATGGACGTTAGCACCCACTGTGTGTCTCCCGGATATCACTCATCGGTATTCGGAGTTTGCATCGGTTTGGTAAGTCGGTATGACCCCCTAGCCGAAACAGTGCTCTACCCCCAATGGTGTTCGTCCGAGGCGCTACCTAAATAGCTTTCGGGGAGAACCAGCTATCACCGAGTTTGATTAGCCTTTCACCCCTATCCACAAGTCATCCCCTGGCTTTTCAACGACAGTGGGTTCGGTCCTCCGGTGCCTGTTACGGCACTTTCAACCTGCTCATGGATAGATCACTCGGTTTCGGGTCTATACCCTGCAACTAATCGCCCTATTAAGACTCGGTTTCCCTACGGCTCCCCTAAACGGTTAACCTTGCTACAGAATATAAGTCGCTGACCCATTATACAAAAGGTACGCGGTCACCCTAATAAATTAAGGCTCCCACTGCTTGTACGCACACGGTTTCAGGTTCTATTTCACTCCCCTCACAGGGGTTCTTTTCGCCTTTCCCTCACGGTACTGGTTCACTATCGGTCAGTCAGGAGTATTTAGCCTTGGAGGATGGTCCCCCCATCTTCAAACAGGATTTCTCGTGCCCCGCTCTACTTAATATGTTAACGCTAATGTTTCGAATACAGGACTATCACCTACTACGGTCAGCTTTCCCACGCTGTTCTTCTACATTAGCATTAATCGGCTTCTCCCCGTTCGCTCGCCGCTACTAGGGGAATCTCAATTGATGTCTATTCCTAAGGGTACTGAGATGTTTCACTTCCCCTCGTTCGCCTCTTATATAAATATAAGATAGCTAGCTTATGCTAGCTGGGTTTCCCCATTCAGAAATCTCCGGATCACAGGATATTGCCGCCTCCCCGAAGCTTATCGCAGGCTGTCACGTCTTTCATCGCCTCTGACTGCCAAGGCATCCACCATGTGCGCTTCATTACTTGACCATACAACCCCAAGTAGTCTTTCGACTTCAAAGTGTCATACAATCTAATTATGATAACGATATCACCTATGTTTACGCTTGATTCAGTTCTCTTTATTTTTTTAAGAAATCCTCTTTGGGATAACAAACAATGTCGTTAAAAGAGGATTTCTTAAGGTTAGAGTGTCGCGTGAACACGCCACTCTAACCCAGACTCATATCTATGTTTTTAAATAGTTCTTACTCTCTCGTCGAGTAGTAAGTTTCCGTATAAAACAGAAAGAAGTAATCAGATAATATATTGCTATATTGGAATCACTTGTTTCTGTTTGATACCTATTTTATTTATTAGCATTCAAAGCTTACTGCGTTTATAGTGGTGGAGCCAAACGGAGTCGAACCGTTGACCTCCTGCGTGCAAGGCAGGCGCTCTACCAACTGAGCTATGGCCCCATATATAAATGGTGGGTCTAAGTGGACTTGAACCACTGACCCCCGCGTTATCAACACGGTGCTCTAACCAGCTGAGCTACAGACCCAAATTACGCTTGTATAAACGTAAGCTTAAACTAAAGAACAACTTGTTGTGAATTCTTGCTGACCGAATGCTGTCTATAAGGAGGTGATCCAGCCGCAGGTTCCCCTACGGCTACCTTGTTACGACTTCACCCCAGTCATCAACCACACCGTGGTGAGCGCCATCCTAAAAGGTTAGGCTACCCACTTCTGGTGCAATCAACTCCCATGGTGTGACGGGCGGTGTGTACAAGGCCCGGGAACGTATTCACCGCGGCATTCTGATCCGCGATTACTAGCGATTCCTACTTCATGGAGTCGAGTTGCAGACTCCAATCTGGACTACGATAGGCTTTTTGAGATTCGCATCACATCGCTGTGTAGCTGCCCTCTGTACCTACCATTGTAGCACGTGTGTAGCCCTGGTCGTAAGGGCCATGATGACTTGACGTCGTCCCCGCCTTCCTCCAGTTTGTCACTGGCAGTATCCTTAGAGTTCCCGGCCAAACCGCTGGTAACTAAGGACAAGGGTTGCGCTCGTTGCGGGACTTAACCCAACATCTCACGACACGAGCTGACGACAGCCATGCAGCACCTGTATTCTAATTCCCGAAGGCACTCCCGCATCTCTGCAGGATTCTAGATATGTCAAGACCAGGTAAGGTTCTTCGCGTTGCATCGAATTAAACCACATGCTCCACCGCTTGTGCGGGCCCCCGTCAATTCATTTGAGTTTTAACCTTGCGGCCGTACTCCCCAGGCGGTCTACTTATTGCGTTAGCTGCGTCACTAAGTCCTCAAGGGACCCAACGACTAGTAGACATCGTTTACGGCGTGGACTACCAGGGTATCTAATCCTGTTTGCTACCCACGCTTTCGAACCTCAGTGTCAGTATGATGCCAGAAGGCTGCCTTCGCCATCGGTATTCCTCCAGATCTCTACGCATTTCACCGCTACACCTGGAATTCTACCTTCCTCTCACCTACTCTAGCCTAACAGTATCAGATGCCGTTCCCAGGTTAAGCCCGGGGCTTTCACATCTGACTTATCAAGCCACCTACGCTCGCTTTACGCCCAGTAATTCCGATTAACGCTTGCACCCTCTGTATTACCGCGGCTGCTGGCACAGAGTTAGCCGGTGCTTATTCTGCAGCTAATGTCATCGTCCATGGGTATTAACCATGGAGTCTTCTTCACTGCTTAAAGTGCTTTACAACCAAAAGGCCTTCTTCACACACGCGGCATGGCTGGATCAGGGTTGCCCCCATTGTCCAATATTCCCCACTGCTGCCTCCCGTAGGAGTCCGGGCCGTGTCTCAGTCCCGGTGTGGCTGATCATCCTCTCAGACCAGCTACAGATCGTCGCCATGGTAGGCCTTTACCCCACCATCTAGCTAATCCGACTTAGGCTCATCTAATAGCGAGAGCAACAAGTTGCCCCCTTTCTCCCGTAGGTCGTATGCGGTATTAATTCGAGTTTCCCCGAGCTATCCCCCACTACTAGGTAGATTCCTAAGTATTACTCACCCGTCCGCCGCTCGTCAGCGAGAAGCAAGCTTCTCCTGTTACCGCTCGACTTGCATGTGTTAAGCCTGCCGCCAGCGTTCAATCTGAGCCATGATCAAACTCTTCAGTTTAATCTTGCATGAAGTCCTTTAAAGAGACTCCGAAACTTGGCTCATTTAATCTGGCAATTACGCTCTCGTATGTTTCATATAATGAATTAACTTTGAGTTTTCTTGCTGTCTTAAATGATAATTTTTATAGTTAATAATCTTTCCGAAAAGAAAAGATAGTCAACTTTATTTTTTAGCATTCTGAATCAGCAAAAATCCACACAAGTTGTTCTTTAGTTATGCTTTTAAATAGTGTCAAGTTACTGTCGTCCAGTAACTGATATATAGGGTTTTTCTCTTTGCTAGTCAGTTTAAGCTAAGAACTTATCCTATCTAGCGAGCCGACTATCATATCATAATGATTTGGTTTGTCAAGCTTTTTTATAATTTGTTTCAATGGGTTAGCCAGGTTTGTTATATGTAATTGACATATAAGTTGTTCCGGTTCTCCCTAATGAGGTGCGTATTATAGACGCTTATTTTAATTAGTCAAGAAGTTATTTTTATTTAGTTTGAAAACTTTATCAGCCTACGTAAAAGTAGTTTGATGTGTTCTTTCTCGCTAATGGGTGTTTATTCAGTGCCAAACCACTTTCTAAACGCCCTTCCCTTTCGACTGGGTGGCATTATACGCGCTTTTAGTAGGGGGTCAAGGGGGTTTGAAAATTTAAATTGATATATCTTCTAACCCCTTGATTGCTTAGGAATTAAATCTGAGATTTTGGCTTTAGTCTTACATTTTACTCTTTAAGGTGGTTACGATACCTGATAATGCATAGATGATACCGATGGCTAAGATGCCTACTGGGATATCATATAAGATGATACTCATGACCAATACGCCAATGATAAGCACAACAAATGGCACTTTCTTTTTATCGAACTCTTTAAAGCTATAGTATTTAACATTACTGACCATCAATAAGCCGCAGATAACCACCCATGCCGCAAATAGGAACATGATGGCAGTATCGTATTGTCCGACCCATTCATTATGATCGACCGCAACCATTACCGCAGCCGTAACTAAGATAGCCGCGAGCGGACTTGCCAAACCGACGAAGTATTTTTTATCGACTATACCAACTTGCACATTAAAACGTGCTAAGCGAAACGCGGCGCAAGCGGTAAAGACGAAGGCGCAACCAAGACCAATACGACCTAACGGCTCTAAAGCAAAGCTATAAATCAGGATTGCAGGCGCAACGCCAAAAGCCAACATATCAGCGAGTGAATCATACTGCTCGCCAAAAGGACTTTGCGCATTAAGCATACGCGCAACACGCCCATCGGCACCATCAAGGATAGCGGATAAGAAAATCGCCAGTGAGGCTTTATAAAATTCGCCTTGAGTACTGGCTAAAATAGAATAAAAACCCGACAGCAGAGATAAAGTGGTAATCAGATTGGGCGCTAAATAGACACCGCGACTAACCACACGCTTACCTTCGGCAACCTCTGCTTCAATCACCTCAAAGGTCAAACCATCATAATTGTCATTATCCGCTAGGCGAATATTGAACTCATGCTCATCGACAAAAGGCGGCTGAGTGGCAGCACTATCCTGTAAGAGCGGCTCTTTTACCAAACCGTCATTCATAACCTTGTCGGTTACCAGACTGTCCTTTGCAAGGCTATCTTTGCCCATACTACTTGATGATTGATTCGTCGTCATAACGATATCCTTATTCGCCGACCAGCCAGCGCACATTAGTGGCACTATCAGGAGACATGTCTGGGGCATCCGCAACTTTTAACACCGGCTGTAAGAAACGCAAAATCTCACGTGCGTGATTGTCAAATTGCCAAGGCGGATTGATAACGAGTAACCCTGTACCATTTAGACCAACAGCGATGTCGTTAGGATAGATATTGAGCTCGCAGACCAATTGACGTCTCATTTCAGTCCGTTTTAGCTTTTTGTAAAACAGCTCAACCGCTTCCATGTTTTTAATTGGATACCATAACGCGTAAGTACCTTGTGGCCACTTATTATAAGAATGTACCAATAGGTCAATCAGGCGGGTGAAGTCTTTATGCTCTTGCTCGTAAGGCGGATCAAGAAAAATCAAACCGCGCTTCTCTTTTGGTGGAATCACCGCAGCGATACCTTCAAAAGAATTGCGATGATGAATACCAATCGGCAATTTATGGAGCTGATAATTTAGTGCATCGTATTCACTGGCTTTGGCTTCAAACGCTTCACCGCGCACGCCGGCATCAGGATTTTTTTCAACATGATGGGCAATCCACCAAGGTGAACCAGGATAGACTTTTTTATCATAAGTAAAACGCGCTTGCTTAATGCCTTCCATATAGTCTTTGACGGCCGCCGGTGCTTTTTCGATATCCGCTTTTAATAAAGCTTGGATGCCGCCTTTGGCTTCGCCTGTTTTGCGCGCCTCTTCACTGCCAAGCGAATACAGGCCGCGTCCGCCGTAAGCATCAAGTACATAAAAAGGTTTGTTCTTTTGCCCCAATTGATTCAGCAGTTGTACCAATAAAATGTGTTTAACAACATCGGCAAAGTTACCAGCATGATAGGCGTGTTTATAATTCATAAGATCAAAAGTTTAAATAAGAAAAATTGCATCTATGGTAGCATAGACAGGGTAAAAGATAACGATGGTTTTGGTAAAAAGGCATGGATTGGCTGTGTATTGACAGTGAATGGCATGTTTATTGATAACGGTGAGGCAAAATGACGCAGATTATTAGCAATCTTGAGGTAACACAGTTAGTCGTCGATCAACCGATTGGAGCGGATAACCCGCCACTACTATACCTACCTAGCGATGACGAAAGTCAAACGCCGCTCACTCAGCGTGAATTACAATTTTCCGACTTTGATGTCGCTTGGCAAAAGATGCTAACCGATAAACAGTTAGATAAATTTGTTGATGATGGTTGGATGATTATTGACGATGTGTTTGAAAATAAAGCGCTGTTAGCTCTGCAATCTGAGAGCGGTTTTATTGACTATCGTGACGCCGTGCTGACAGCTGGTATTCGGGTTAGCGATATTCGCGGCGACCGTATTCGCTGGATTACCGAAAACTTCTTTGCAGGCTACTATTATTTGCAAAGTATCAATGCGCTTGCTGCTTTATTCAATCAAAGCTTATTTGCTGGTATTCGCCATAGTGAGGCACATTATGCGTGCTATCCAGTAGGTTTTGGCTATCAATGGCATAGCGATAACCCGGCTGGACGTGATGAGCGCGTTATCTCGGCGGTATTTTATCTCAATGATGATTGGCGTGATAGTGATGGCGGTGCGTTAGAAGTCGTCGACAAACATGGCGTCCATCATAATGTCATGCCTGTTGCCAATCGACTGGTCATATTTGATAGTGACTTACAACATCAAGTACAAATTGCCCATCGGCAGCGCTATTCTATCGCGACTTGGATGCGCCGTGATGGTCTAGTGCCTTTTGTTGAGGATAATATTTAAAATCCATTAGCTATTACTTTAAATAAGCCTTGTTAATTAAGGATAATGACAATGCATAAAACCTTATTTAGAAGCTTGCTCTTACTTGTTATACTCCCTCTGATTATGAGCTGCGAGACGCTTAATCATCAAGCCGATATTCAAAAAGACAATGAGTTATTTTTTACCTATTATTTGCCAAAATCCACGCCTGAAGAACCTCTAATAATTAATCCGACTGTTATTACTACTGAATTCAAATATGAGGATGGGTGTTTACTTGCATTTGATGGAAGCAGATGGATGACACCTGTATTTCCCGAAGGACATGCAACTTTTAATAGTCATCATAAGACTTTAAGATTATTAGGAACGAGTTATAAAATGGGTAATGTGATTTCTGCAGCTGGCTATGTGCATGCTTACAACAGTGAAAAAGTTAAAAATTATAGTAATAGCCCAGCCGAAAAGTGCATTACAGAGTATCTAGCAATATATTACGGCGATTATGAAAAAATTGACTTGGATAAAAACTAAATTTTTTCAGACCTCAAATTATAAACATCAAAACAACATATCTAGGACTGTCATGAGTTCAGAAAATAATAGTAAAACCCATCAACAACAAACCTTAGATTTAAGCATCGCCCTACTTGAACGCCCTTCCGTTACCCCCGATGATGATGGCTGCCAAGACATATTGTCAGAGCGCCTGACGCAGGCTGGGTTTGATTGCGAGTTTATGTATTTTGGTGAGAGAAACCAAAGCGGCGAACATGCGGAAGTCAAAAACCTCTGGGCGCGCCGTGGCACTACCGATCCGGTTATTTGTTTTGCTGGTCATACCGACGTCGTGCCTACAGGCGATGAAAAAAACTGGACTTATCCGCCATTTACGCCAACCATTGCCGATGGTTATTTATGGGCGCGCGGTGCAGCTGACATGAAAACCGGTATTGCTGCTTTTACCGTTGCCGCTGAGCGTTTTGTCGCTAATCATCCTAAGCACAATGGCTCTATTGCTTTTTTAATCACCGCAGATGAAGAAGGCCCGTCCATCAATGGGACGGTGAAAGTCATTGAAGCGCTTGAAGCACGCAATGAAAAAATCACTTATTGCTTGGTTGGTGAACCATCAAGTACCGACACGCTTGGTGATATCATCAAAAACGGTCGCCGCGGCTCATTGGGCGCCGAGCTTACCGTCACTGGCAAACAGGGTCATGTTGCCTACCCGCATCTGGCTTGCAATCCGATTCATGCGGCAATGGCGGCGTTAGCAGAATTAACCAATGCCACTTGGGATAACGGCAACGAGTATTTCCCTGCGACTTCTTTGCAAATCTCTAATATCAATGGCGGTACGGGCGCAACCAATGTCATTCCTGAAACACTAAAAGTTATCTTTAATTTCCGTTTTTCCACAGAAACGACGGAAGAAGAATTAAAAGCGAGAACTCATGCTATTTTTGATAAATATTTTGAGAATAGTAAAGCCAGCTATGATATTCATTGGAAATTATCCGGTCAGCCATTTTTAACCCCAGAAGGCAAACTTGTAACGGCCTGCCAGCAAGCGATTAAAAAAGTTACTGATATCAATACCACGTTATCAACGTCTGGCGGTACATCAGATGGACGCTTTATCGCGCCAACGGGTGCACAAGTGGTTGAGCTTGGCGTACGTAACGCCACGATTCATCAGGTCGATGAAAAGGTAGAAGTAGATGATTTGGGCAGATTAGCGCAGATATATGAAGGGGTTTTGGAGAATTTATTGTTAGGTGATAAGTAATCTATAGGGAAGCGGTTATGAAAATATTTAAAATCAATAAACCTCTTTTAATTTGTGTAGCCACTGGCTTTAGTTTAACAATAAGTGCCTGCGACAATGCACAAAAAATATCTCCTAACATCTATACCGATAAAACAGAATCTGGAAGCAGTACTAGCTATGACTATTCTAATCAATCCAATTCTATTAACCACTCATCTAACTCTATGACTCAACTACAATGGTCTGCACTCAATGACGATGAACAAGTTAATGAGATAAAACGTATTATCGAAAATTATGGCGGTGAGTTGCAAGGGCTGGCTTATTCAAATACAGGGGTCATGGCAGTAGCTGATATTTATGTACTGAATGCTGATATATCAGAAACTGACCGGTTAAAATTAGCTAAAACATTATCAGAGTTGGTAGGGACATCTATCGTAATAAACATTTTAGACAGTAAAGTAATTGATGATATGGGAAGCCTGAAAACTTCACAGCTATCAGCAATTAATCAAGATCAGATAGAAAATTTTTCGATTTATAATGACGAACATGTTAACGAAGTAGCGAGTATTGTAGAAAGCTACGGCGCTAAATTGCAATCTCTTGGTTACTCAGGCGATTCAGAACTCAACCTCTCAATCAGCTACTACCCCAAAAATCTTACCAAGTCTGATTTTGAAAATTTAGAAAGAGAGTTAAAGCAGCTAACGGGTGTTAATGTCATCGTGTTTAGAAAGAGTATAAGTATTAAGCCGCTTTAATCTACCTTTATATACAATCATTCAATTGGTGGGTTACGCTTGAGCTAACCCGCCCTACAAAACCTTCAAATATTGTAGCTATATTCTAAATATCTCTACTCAATCCCAATATAAACATCAACTTGTCCATACTCTAAATTACCGTCAATATAGTGCTCAAAATCAACATTATAAGTTCGAGTATGCTCACAGCTTGGGTCGTTGAAGTACTCCCAAGCCTTCTCCCACGCATTCATGACGGTATTAGGCATATTACCTGTTTCTGAAAAGACTAAGTATTTCCCTGCGGGAATGGCTATTGTTACAAGACTACTCTTATTGGCGACCGCCGCATTATCCGGCTGCGCCTGCTCATTGCCCACTTCCCAACCAGCGACGACATCAAACGCCCCTACTAAATCAGCACTTTCATAATTGTGGTAGATACCATAAATATCCTGATCTTCAGGCAAATCACCCATGTAGTTTTGATAAAACTTTTGCCATAAGCGGCCTAATTTTGCCGTTTCGTGGCTGATTTCAGCGTGATTGGTGGTACGTACGCTAATACCCTTGCAAGCTATCGCTTCGGGTAGCTCTTTAATTTGTGACGTCATGATGCTGCCTGCCCTGTTGTGCTGTGTGATTTTTATTTGATGTGCGATTAAATGAGCATAACTGCCTTAATCCGCTTCATCAATCCAATTCATTTGAATGGCTTCTAAGATACCCTCGTTTGATTTTTGCGGATCATCATCAAAACCTTCTAGCTCCGTCACCCAGCGGTGTAAATCAGTAAAGCGAATATACTGCGGATCGGTCTCAGGGAATTTTTCATAAAGCTCAATAGCGATATCTAAGCTGTCTGTCCATTTTAGTTTTTGCGGGCTCATGGTAGCTCCTTAACTGTTATTTATTTTATAGTTTTCATCAAACTAGAGATTAGTTTGACCAGTTGTTTGTATAATGTTTGTCTAACGCTTTACTTGCTCACTTACTAACCCCCTATCCTATCAAAATTCGCCAACTGATTATAGACAAGTTCGTTATACCGCCTTTGTTGCTTTATCTTTTTATTTTGTTTCTGCAGATTTAATCGCTACTTGATGCTGATTCCAAGAAACAATGACCTCATTTGTCTGCTCACCTGTCATATCCAATATCTCTGGTGCGCATTTGCCTTTTTTATCGTTTAAGACAAATTTAGTCATACCAACACCCATGAGCTGATTTTTTACCAAAAAGCGCGTTTCAAAATAGACGTATTTTTTATCCCAACCGACAAGCGTACTATTTACCGTCATTTTATTCAGGAATTTAATTTCTTTGAGATAGACCATTTCTTGCATGGCAATAATCCAGCCGAGATTTTTAAGCCCCTTTTGATGACAGCAGGCCATCAGCCATTTAGTGATGTTTAACTCGATAAAAGACAAGTAGCGGTAATTGGGCAGATGGTCGCGAAAGCCCATGTCGTGTGGCAATACGCGATAATGGCGTACAATTGGTTTGGTTAATGTCTCGACACTTAGGTGTTCATTAGCCGTTTGCTGTTTAAGCTGCTGCTTTAATAAGCTGACCATAATAAAAAAACGTATCAACATGTTCATAAAGGAAATCTCTGCACGGTTATTATGTATTAATTATGAGTAAATATAGCTTTGATAAATGCTGCTACCTTAACGCAAAAAAAGCCACCTCAGTGACTTTTTTCGTGAAAATATTATTAGTAGATGATTAGCAATTAATGACCGCCGCCATTAATACTACGTACCATCTCTTCAACCATTTTCTTAGCATCACCAAAGATCATCATGGTTTTGTCCATGTAGAACAAGCTGTTATCAAGACCTGCATAGCCTGTGCTCATTGAACGTTTAATAACCATGACCGTCTGCGCTTTATTGACTTCTAAAATTGGCATACCAAAGATTGGGGATGATGGATCATCTTTTGCCGACGGATTGACGACGTCGTTGGCACCAATAACTAAGACTACATCGGTACTGGCAAAGTCGGAGTTAATCTCATCCATCTCAAGAATGTCATCATAAGGCACGTCAGCTTCCGCCAATAGTACGTTCATATGGCCTGGCATACGACCAGCAACCGGATGAATGGCAAAACGAACGTTAACGCCTTCCTCTTTTAACAGCTCATACAATTCTTTGACCGCGTTTTGAGCACGGCCTTGCGCCATACCGTAGCCCGGTACAATCACCACACTGCTGGCATTAGACATGAGGAAACCTGCGTCTTCTGCCGAACCTGCTTTGTAGTTTTTAGGTGCGCCATCATCTGCGCCTGTAGCGGCAGCTGTCGTACCCATACCACCAAATAAAACGTTTAGTAATGAGCGGTTCATGGCTTTACACATGATGTAAGATAAAATCGCGCCTGACGAACCAACGAGCGAACCTGCGATAATCAGCATCGAGTTGCCAAGGGTAAAACCAATACCCGCTGCCGCCCAACCTGAAAATGAGTTCAATAGCGACACAACCACGGGCATATCACCGCCACCGATTGGCGCAATCCACATCCAACCAAATATTACGGCTAATACTGCCATCGCATAGAAAGCTGGCAATGAATCGGTCATAAAGTAGACGATACCAAAACCAATCATAGCAATAAATAGAATCGCTTGTACCGGTTTTACCCAGCCGCCTACTAGGGTTTTTGCCCAACTTTTTGCGGCTAATTTACCAAAGGCAAAAACAGACGCTGAGAAAGTAATCGCACCAATAAAACAACCAATAAACAGTTCAGCACGGGCGACTGCGCCATGCTGTTGCTCAGTATGCAGTACGGTCGCTAAGGCAATCGCCACTGCTGCCAAGCCTACGAATGAATGCATCAAAGCAACGGTTTCTGGCATCTGGGTCATAGCAACCGTTTTTGCTTTCCACATGCCGACGACTGCACCCAATACCATGGCACCGATGATTAACCACAGCACAGGGCCTTCAGCTAAGAAAAAGGTCGTTGCGACCGCAATAGCCATCGCTACCATACCAAAGCGGTTACCACGAATGGCAGTTTTTGGGCTAGAAAGACCACGCAAGGTTAAGACAAAAAGGATAGCACCGATTAAGTAAAACCAATCTGCATTTGCTGCAATCATATTTGTTAAATCGCTCATGCATCGCCTCCACTTTCAGTCGTCGCAGTTTCAAGCACTGGCGCTTTTTTTACTTTTGGCTTAAACATCGCCAGCATACGCTCAGTCACCGCAAAACCACCAAAAATATTGATACTGGCTAAAAATACTGCAAAGGCACCGAGCAAGCTGGTTGGGGTAAACATCGCGCCGTCAATGGTGACGGTTTGTAGCATCGCCCCGACGATAACGATACTTGATAAGGCATTGGTTACTGCCATTAGTGGCGTGTGCAGTGCTGGCGTGACGCCCCAAACGACGTAATATCCGACGAAAATAGCGAGCACGAATACCGTGAAAATCGCTACAAACGGTGTGCTACTCATGGCCGCACCCGCTGGCGCTGCCGCTAAAATAGTGGCAATCATCTAATCCTCCTAAAAATTTGTTCGTGTCTGGCAAATGTAAGGTAATGAAATTCGAGACTGGATATTTAAGGCTTAGCGTTTAGCAAGACGTACTTGATTGTCATGCGTCACCGCTAATGCGCCCTGAATCTCATCATTCATGTCTAAATTCAGTGCCAGCGTTTTCGCTGAAGCGTCGTCTTTAGCTGCAGGAGCCATTAAAGTAGTGATAAAATTAACAAGGTTATTGGCATATAAATCTGAAGACTGCGCCGCCAGTTGTGATGGAATATTGGCTGCCCCGACGATACGCACACCGTTTGGCGTAGTAATGGTTTCATCAGGCACGCTGCCTTCGACATTGCCACCAGTGCCAGCAGCCATATCAATCAGTACTGAACCAGCTTTCATTTTGGCAAGCGTTGCTCCGTGTACTAAGCGCGGCGCGTTACGCCCAGGAATCTGCGCGGTGGTAATGACGATATCGGCGTTGCTCAAGGCTTTATCCACCACGGCAGCCTGATCTTTGATATATTGTTCAGAGGGCGTCCATGCATAACCGCCCGTGGCTTTGGCTTTTTGCGCTTCGTCTTCGCTCATTGGCACGTCAAGCCATTTACCACCAAGAGATTCCACTTGTTCTTTAGCAGCAGGGCGCAAATCACTGGCTTCAACGACGGCGCCCAAACGCTTCGCCGTCGCAATCGCCTGCAAACCTGCTACCCCTACGCCTAAGATAACCACTTTGGCAGGTTTCACCGTACCCGCTGAGGTCATAAACATCGGAAATGGACGCGAGTATTCATTGGCGGCAAGCAATACCGCTTTATAACCGGCAAGGTTGGCTTGTGACGATAAGACGTCCATGTTTTGCGCACGTGACAAAGTACGTGGCAATAATTCCATGGCAAAGACGGTGGCACCTTTGGCCGCATAAGTATCTAGCTGGCTATTGCGATATGGGTCAAGCATACCAATAATCACTTGACCGGCTGTTAAATGCTCAGTCACCGCTGCTGGCAAATCATTGACGGTAGTAATAATTTGCGCTTGGTTGACGACCTCGGTACTACTATTGGCAATATCAGCACCCGCTGCCTGATACAACTCATCAGCGTAATATGCCGCTTGACCTGCACCTGACTGAATGACGACTTCAAACCCTAGTTTACGTAATTTTTTTACCGCGTCTGGGGTTAGCGCTACCCGTTTTTCACTCGCGCTATCTGCACTAATAACACCAATCTTCATACCGTCTCCTTACTTACGTCAAATGACTATACTCACGTTTAATGACTATCTTTTAACACCCGCAACGCATCTTTAAAAAGCACAGGGGACAAAAAAATCTTTGGTCACGGTTGGTTAAGAACTTAAGACCAAAGATTATCAATTTAATAAATGATAGCTCCTTTGCCATCATGCCTTTTTATTATAGAGATAACATCTGCAAACTTTCATTGTCTAATGATGACCCACAAGTAAAATAAAAAGTTAGGCATTTACACCATCATCATAACTTTTATTGTTATATTAAAAACTTTTATTTTTTCCAAAAGCGCGCAAAGCCTGTAAGCTATTAGCTCACGACAAATATAAAAACCGGCTTAAGGTTTGACATATGTCTACGATGACGCTTAAAAATACAAAACCGCTACGACTAAGTCAAGATAAAATACGGCCTAACGTATAATAAGAAAACTTGACAGCTAAATAGAATACCCATTGGTCTACTATAAATAAGGAATAACCATGTATTTTTTACTCTCCCCTGCCAAATCACTTAATGAGAAAGATGCTTTGCCAGTCAATCTCGGCAATTACTATAGTCAGCCCGAGCTGATTGAGCATGCGCAGGGGCTCATGAAAGACCTAAAAGCAAAAGAGCCGATTGATTTACAAGAGCTGATGAGTATCTCTGACGATTTGGCGCAGCTTAATGCCAGACGTAATCAAGACTGGGCTTGGAGTGCAAATACTCCTTTTACGGGTGACAACGCCAAACCAGCGGGGTATTTATTTGACGGCGATGTCTATACTGGGCTTGATATGTATCATATGGACAAAGATACTGCTATTTACGTTAATGAACATTTGGGTATTTTGTCAGGTCTTTATGGCGTGCTGAAACCGCTCGATTTGATTCAGCCATATCGCCTAGAGATGGGCACCAAGCTAAAAAATGATCGCGGGGATAATCTTTACGAGTTTTGGGGCGAAGAAGTGACTAAAACAATCAATGCACGTATGGCAGATAGTGAGGACAAAGTTTTAATTAATCTTGCTTCTAATGAATACTTTAAGGTAATAAAAAAGAAAGCACTGAATGCGCAAATCATCACGCCAAGATTTGAAGACGAGAAAAATGGCCAATATAAAGTGATTAGCTTTTATGCCAAAAAAGCACGCGGATTGATGGTGAAATACGCAGCAGACAATAAGCTGACCAACGCAGAGCAGCTAAAGCAGTTTGATTTGGCAGGCTATTATTATGTTGATGAGCTGTCTGACGATAAAACGTGGACATTTCGTCGGGATGAAGCAAGTCAGTAGTCTTCAAACAAACAACTAATATGCATAAAAAAACCCCGATAAGCTTAGCCTATCGGGGTTTTGTTTGAACTAGGTTTAACAAGTAGGTTATGACAAAGTCATACTTCTAGCGAAAAGCGATTTGTCGAGGAAGACGCGCGAAAATAGTACTTATCGTACATTGAGCGCGGCTAACAAAGAAAAATCGCTTTGTAGCAGAAGTAAAATTACATCATACCGCCCATGCCACCCATACCACCCATTCCACCGGCAGCGCCCATGCCAGCCATAGCATCATCACCTTGCGGTAAGTCAGTAATCATGACTTCAGTTGTAAGCATGAGGCCTGCAACAGAAGCCGCATTTTCTAGTGCTGAACGTGATACTTTTGCTGGATCAAGGATACCCATCTCTAGCATATCGCCGTATTCGCCAGAAGCTGCGTTGTAACCGTAGTTACCGCTACCGCTCTTGACTTCATTAACCACCACTGACGCTTCTTCGCCTGAGTTGGTCACGATTTGACGTAAAGGTGCTTCCATCGCACGGCGTAGGATTCTAATACCCGCATTTTGGTCGTCGTTATCGCCACGTAGTTCAGACAAGGCATTCATCGCACGAACGAGGGCAACGCCGCCGCCAGGGACAACGCCTTCTTCAACCGCTGCACGAGTCGCATGTAGCGCATCATCAACGCGGTCTTTCTTCTCTTTCATTTCAGTTTCAGTTGCCGCGCCTACTTTGATAACGGCAACGCCGCCAGCAAGTTTTGCCATACGCTCTTGTAGCTTCTCTTTATCGTAGTCAGACGTTGATTCTTCAACTTGACGTTTGATAGATTCAACGCGGTTTTCGATGTCAGCGGTGTTACCCGCGCCATCAACAATCACAGTGTTTTCTTTACCGACAGTGACTTTTTTCGCCGTACCTAATTGCTCTAAAGTAGCAGTCTCTAAGCTCAGACCAATCTCTTCAGAAATCACCGTACCGCCAGTTAACGTTGCGATATCTTCTAGCATAGCTTTACGGCGATCGCCAAAACCTGGTGCTTTAACAGCACAAGTTTTTAAGCCGCCGCGCATGTTGTTTACAACTAGTGTTGCTAGTGCTTCGTTTTCTACGTCTTCAGCAATGATTAGCAACGGTTTGCTTTGCTGCATGACTTGCTCAAGTAATGGCACAATTTCGCGGATATTGCTAATTTTTTTATCAACAAGCAAGATGTAAGGATTTTCGAATTCAGCGGTTAAGCTGTCTTGCTTATTGGCAAAGTACGGGCTGATATAACCACGGTCAAACTGCATACCTTCAACCACTTCCAAGGTATCTTCAAAGCTTGAACCTTCTTCGACCGTGATGACGCCTTGCTTACCAACTTTTTCCATCGCTTGGGCAATCAGCTCACCAATTTTGGTATCTGAGTTGGCAGAGATAGAACCCACTTGGGCAATCGCTTTTGAATCATCAGCTGGGGTTGATAGCTCGTGGATTTGCTCAACCGCGGCACGTACCGCTTTATCGATACCGCGTTTTAGATCCATTGGGTTCATGCCCGCAGCAACTGATTTCATGCCCTCAACCAAGATTGATTGTGCCAATACAGTCGCAGTCGTTGTACCATCACCAGCAACATCGTTGGTACGGCTAGCAACTTCACGCACCAGTTGTGCGCCCATGTTTTCAAATTTGTTTTCAAGCTCGATTTCTTTGGCAACCGATACACCATCTTTAGTGATGGTAGGTGCGCCAAATGATTTATCGATAACCACGTTACGACCTTTCGGGCCAAGCGTGACTTTTACCGCATTTGCTAGAACGTTTACACCGTCCATCATTTGTTTACGGGCATCAATGCCGAATTTTACGTCTTTTGCCATGTTAAATTACTCCACTATTATAAGTATGAGAATGCAATGAAAGGTTTCAATGATATTTTTTTATAAATGTTCTTGGGTATAACTGTTGTTGGCTAAAAATCGTTAGCCAAAATTTCCTTATTGGCAATTAGCCTTCTAGTACACCCAATACGTCTGCTTCTTTCATAATCAATAGCTCTTCGCCGTCAACTTTTACCGTTTGACCCGCATATTGACCGAACAAGACTTTATCGCCAACTTTTACATCTAACGCGCGAGTTTCACCGTTGTCACGAATCTGACCGTTACCGATGGCTAGCACTTCACCTTGAGACGGTTTTTCTTGAGCTGAACCAGGAAGCAAGATACCACCAGCCGTTTTTGTTTCTTCTTCGATACGGCGGACGACAATACGGTCATGTAAAGGACGAATATTCATCGATACGACTCCAAAATTTGGTTAGTTAACATAAAGGTTTATTTGAATGAATGATCTCAATACCAAGATCTAGCAGAATGTCTGCTTAAAAACAGCATTCTTTAGATAAGCTTTGAGCTTGTATCAGAAAGTGGGGGCAAGGCAAGTTTGCTTCAAGTGTAAAGCCCAAAAATTTACAAGATTTTTGCACATCATTGCCTATGTAAGCAGTAGTGCGAGTGATAAATATTCCATTGATTAAATTGCACGCTATTAAAGGCTTTGGCATTGCTTTAAAACAACAAGCCTTCCATCAAATAATAAGAGAGAAAATAAGCGATTGTAAATGAAGCTTTTAGCGGTATCAGCCAATTAACTTCCTCATTTCTTACCAAGCTTACAGCAAGTTACTGCCCGTGCTCGCTTTAGCTAAACCAGCAACATCGACTACAATAGCCTAACGCTTCACTGTGCCCCTGCCCTTGAAAATGTAACAGAGTATGACAATATATAAGGGTGAGCACATAACAACCCCTATAAATAATAGTTAAATAAAATACAGTAGCTTTAATCGAAACTGCCAATACAGCTTGAAACCAAATTAAGGAATATCCATGAGTTTTTTATCACAAAATAAACAATCCCTAACAACCCATTCTAATAACCCGAAACGCAGCCCCTCTAAAATTTTAACCGCCTTAGCCACTGGGGCAAGCATTGCTGCGATTGGAGCTTTAAGTATGACCGCACCTACCCTTGCCAGCGCCAAAAGCGTTGAGCCCTCAAGCGCGAACTATAGTTTCACCATTGAAGATAAATATAAAGGTACAGCTACCCGTACGTTGAATAAATCTGGTAATACCTGGAAATACAATGTCAATGCTCGCGTTGCTGGTCTCGCCACCGCCGCGCAAAATAGTACCTTTACTATTAACGGTAATAATGTGGTGCCAACTCAGGCCAGCACCACTTATAAACTATTGGGCGTTGGTCGTACGCACAAATTGGACTTTAATCCAAGCAGTAAAAAGGTAGTAAGTAACTATCGCGGCAAATCGACGACTTTAAATATGGCGCAGCAAGCCTTTGATGATTTAAGCCTTGAGGTGCAAATTCGCCAAGATTTATTAAATGGTAAATTCTCTGGCAACTATTACATGGCGAAAAAAGACAAAATTGAGAAAACGCCTTTTAAAAAATCAGGCAATACTAAAATCACCGTACCAGCAGGTACGTTTGATACCGTGCGTGTCGACCGCGTGCACGATGACAATAGCCGCTCGACCAGTTTTTGGTTGGCGCCAAGCTTAGATTATCTGCCAGTTAAAGTCAGTCAAATTAACGATGGTAAAAAGATGGATTTAGAATTAACCAAAGTCAATTAAGCCCTTATCTTTGTATAAATGGTTAACGTAAAAAAGCGGCGCTCTAAATGAAGCGCCGCTTTTTTTTATCCGTATAAAACTTTCTATGTGAATTTTAGCGAGAACGTGGCTGTTTAACGACATTGTTCATTGACGGTAGACGTTTTAACAAGATAAATAACCAGACGTTGATGGTAAGTAACAACACAAAATCAAATAGATAGACCATTATCTCAGCCCAACTACTGCCATAAACACGGGTAAATAGCACCACCCCACTCGCGCCAAGATAAACCAAAGTAAACATACTGTCTATCAATAGCGCATAAGGCGAACGCCCGCGTAATATCGATGGCGTTAAGACCAGCGCCGGTAGCAACCATAACGCTTGCCAAGCGATACCGCCAACGATATCGGGACGACTAGGATTAAAGACGCTGATTAAAATCGGCAATGCCAATAATCTAAACGCTAGCCAAACCAACCACGTCACCATCAAACGCTGACGTATAGGCGCTATCGGCTTTTGTGCATTAACTATCTCAGGCGTTTTTGCTGCGGGCGTGTCGATATTACTGTCCTGCTTGGATTGGTTAGTGACCATGAGAGATATGTATTTCCTAATTGATAACAGCAAACGGCAATATATAAGGGTTAATTAACGCTGCCAATTGGCTTGCGCTAAGGCAGACGCGGTAATTGCCAAACGCCGACCTTGGGCAATCGCCAGCTCGCGCTCATCTGCCGATACTGGTTGGTCATGTAACGCGCCGCTGACATGACTTGCGCCATAAGGCGAGCCGCCACGCTGCGTTCTATTTAACGCAGGCTCAGCATAAGGGACGCCCACAATCATCATGCCATGATGCAATAGCGGCATCATCATCGTCAGCAAGGTCGTTTCTTGTCCGCCGTGCATCGAACCGGTAGCCGTAAATACTGCAGCTGGCTTGTTTTGCAGATTGCCTGCCAGCCATAGGGTGACGGTATTGTCCCAAAAATACTTCATCGGTGCGGCCATATTACCAAAGTGCGTCGGACTACCAAGCGCAAGCCCGCTACAATCTTTTAAATCATCCATGGTGCAATAAAGGTCGCCTTCATCAGGAATGGCAGGCTTAGTTGCGGTGGTTTCAGGCGCGACAGTCGGCACCGTACGAATACGCGCCGTCATGCCAGCGTCTTCAACACCCTGAGCAATGGCATATGCTAATGTCTTCGTCGTACCATAATTTGAATAATAAAGCACCAAAACATAAGGGGCGGTCTGACTCATTAGCAAAACATCCTTAAAAAGTCGTGAAAATGAATGGTTAAAAGCGCGTCAACCACACTATAAATGACCCGCATGAATAATAGATGTGCATATTATGCCCGAGTCATGCATTGACAGCAAACAAAGCCCATTTAGCAATGACGTTTTGTAGATGCTATAGACAAGCATGTAAACCAACGCTGACTCAGTGCATTTTGACACAATTCAGTGGCAGATTCTGCACGCTTACTTTTGTTACACTATTCGCACTCTTATTGCCGTTAAATGGTTGTCATGGAAAATTTACTAAAAAAAATCCCTTTTTTACACCAACGTTGGTTTCAGTTTCTACGTTTTTTGACGCGGCACTTTTTTGAAGACAACTGCCAACAAAAAGCGGCGTCGCTAACGTATACGACGCTATTATCGATTGTGCCTATCTTAACAGTACTATTGATGATTTTGTCGTCAGTGCCAGCGCTTGCGTCGGTCAGAGCGCAGATTTATGAAGTGATATATAGCAACTTGTTGCCGCAATCGAGTTTGCAAGTCAGCAAATATATCAATAACTTCGCTGAAAAGTCATCTAATCTGACCATCATCGGTTCGATGGTACTGTTTTTTACCACCATCATGACTTTGACGACCATTGAGCGCGCCTTTAATCAAATCTGGCGAGTAGAGAATCGTTCAGGCGGTATGAAAAGTATTCTGCGCTACTGGACGATTGTGACATTAGGACCGCTGATTTTAGGCACGGCATTTATCGTCTCAAGTACGGTGCAAAGCTTAAGTTTCTTAAATCGACAAATCGCCGGCTACGGTATCGACTGGTCGTTTTGGATACAAATCGTTTCTATTGCGGTCACGGTAGCGGGCTTTATTAGTATGTACTGGTTTATACCTAAAGCGCGTGTCCCGGCAAAAAATGCGGCGATTGCTGGTGTCTTTGTGGCGATTATTTTTGAGTTAATGAAGAACCTTTTTGGTACGGTCATGGCGAATTTTACCAGCTATGAGGCCATTTATGGGGCGTTTGCCGCGCTGCCAATATTTTTATTATGGATCTATCTGTCGTGGAATTTGATTTTGCTCGGCGTTGAGATTAGTTATACCTTGACCATTTTTGAGACCGAAGAGGTTTATCCGCGCCACCCGCTCCTAAGTTTGCTCGATATGTTAAATCTCGTTTATACCCATCATTTAAAAGGCGAAGCGGTGAGCGAGCAAGCGCTGCGTAATGTCTTAGGACGTAAAGAGCTGCCAAAATGGTATACCTACATTAACTATCTGCAAGACAGTAATCTTATCACCATGACCGAAGAAGAAGATTATGTGCTGAAAAAAGATTTGAGCAAAATGACCTTGTGGGATTTTTATCGTACTCTGCCTTACCCTTTGCCTATCAAAGATGAGCTTGATGAGATGAGCATTGAGGACCAAAAACCTTGGCTGAGCTTATTGGTTGATCGCTTTGAAAATACAGAAGCTTATGCCAAACAGCAATTGGCTTTACCATTGAATATGATTTTCGCTCATAGCGAACCCCGTAAAAAATCTGAGGAAAATACAGCAAATTCAACTAAAAACACTCGCTCTAAACTCTTTAGAAAATCTAGCGAGGCAACCCCTAACTACCTATCTAAAAAAGATAAAGATAGGGATAACGTCACGCCGGACTTTGATCCTATCGCTTATGATAAGGACAGCGACGTAGAATGCGATGAGAATAACAATGAAATTCTCATTCCTAAAGATATTGGCGACAATAAACCTTCTACACTTCACCACAGAATTGGGAAGAGAGACGATATTATTACAGAAGCGGATAAGCCTATAATAAAGTAAGCTTATGTTAAGTAAGCTTATGTTAAGTAAGCTAACTATCATTTTTTATCTTCGTTACAACATATAAATAAGCTCCTATCATAGGGGCTTTTTTTACTAAATTTTTAAACGATCCTATTTATATGGTAAGGTAATTCCTTTTAAGCCTCGTCATCTAGTGAGGCAATAGCACGGCTTTTTTCAATAAAACTTGTTTAATTTTTAGGTCATTTTTGGAGCGCATTCTATTGGACAAACACCCTAAAAATGGCTGGCTTAAGTCGCTATTGCTCACCCTTATGCACAGGTTAAAGCAATTTGCCCAGCTGTGGTCGCTACAGACGCTATTAGATTTACCCGATCGCCTAAAAAATCTGTGGCAGCAGCTGATTGGTTCTTATTGGTTTATTCCTAGCGCTTGTGTGTTAGCGGGCATTCTCCTCGCGCCCATATTGGTCACCATTGATGAACATTTTGACCGCGAGACGGTTAGAGAGCTAAGTTTTGCTTTTACCGGCGATGATGAGGCCGCTCGCGCTATCATGACCACCATTGCTGGTGCCGTACTTGGTGTCGCGGGGACTACTTTTTCGATTACCATTGCCGTGTTATCAATGGCGTCTTCGCAATTTGGCCCCAGATTGCTGCGTAATTTTTTGACCGATACGCCCAATCAGTTTGTTTTAGGCGCGTTTATTGGCACCTTTAGCTATAGTTTATTGGTGTTAAAAGCGATTCATAAATACGATGTTGCCTTTGGTGTACCGCAATTGGCGGTGACCTTTGGCATTATCATGGCAATTATTTGCGCGTTATTATTGGTGTATTTTGTGCAGCATATGGTGCATGCGATTCAGGCATCGCATGTGATCGAAGGCGCCAGTAATGAGGCGATTAAAAATATTCACTACTGGTATAAAGACCGCTGTGATATCAATCATCAACGTAACGTTGTGCATCAGGATATCGAACAATTTCACACTTGGTCTGCAACGCCGATTTATGCGCCAAGCTCGGGGTATTTGCAGCAAATCTATCTTAAATCACTGGTAACTCTGAGCCAAGATTATGCAGGCGTGGTGCAAATCAAAGCCAATCTTGGTGATTTTGTCACTGATAGAAATATTATCGGCTATTTTTATCAGCGCCCAGCCAACCATCCAGACAATCGACAGCAGACCAACACACCAAAACTTGCTATTGTGCCGCGCCCCCCAGATAGCTTGTTTTGGCAGCGCTTTGCTGGTTGTATCCGTATTGAGCAGCGCCTAAGCCATTCTAACGATATCGCTTATAGTTTAGGACAAATGACCGAAATTGCGGTACGCGCTCTTTCTCCAGGAATTAACGATCCCAAAACTGCGGTCAATTGCGTACAGTCTTTGACCAGCTGCCTTAGCATCATGATGCGTCGTCAGCCGCCAATCCCCTATCATTTTTATATAAAAAATCCAGACAAGTCGATGCCAGATAAAACAACATCTGATAATAGCATTATTGAAAAAGTAAGCCATAAACCACGCGACGCCATATTAGCCGTCGTGACTCATACCCCTAAAATATCCGACTTTATCGATACCTCGCTTGGCGAGATACGGCGTTACGCGACCGCAGACTTAATGGTGTTAAAGGCGCTTTGTCAGGCAATGGTAGACCTTAATTATGCCAAAGTTAATAATGCTCAGCAGCAAACGCTCTTACATGAGCTGACGTTGATTGAACGTGCGGGACAAGACAATCTTAGCTATCAGGCCTTGGTCGATGACTTAAGCGCCATGTGTGCGCAAGCCAAGCAGTTTATTCTCAGCGACAATGACCAACACCAATATTTTGCTTATGTCGCTAAGTTCGATGCTCATATTCATCAAGCTCTACAAACACAATCAAGATAGCGTTTAAAATGATCTTTATAACTAAAAATAAGTTTGCCACTCATAACTGGTAAGCCAGCACAAAAATAACTAAAATAAAACCCCGTTAATCCTCCTAAGTCCTAAAATCGGGGCGAATTTTTATCATTATTTGAGACCTTTTTATGGCCCCTACCAGCAGCTTGACCGTACTAGAAATCAGCGCTATTTTTTTATCGATTACTGCCTTATTAACTTATGTCAATCATCGCTTTATCGGCTTACCAACGACTATCGGCGTGATGGTAATCTCCATTTTATTATCTATCGGCGCGATATTTTTGGGCTTTTTAGGTTTTGATCAGCTCATTGATTACGAAGTGAGCTTATTAGAACAGCTTGATTTTACCGAAGTCTTATTGGACGGCATGCTGTCTATGTTGCTCTTTGCGGGCGCGCTACACGTCAATATTGGCGATTTAAAACGTTATAAACTGCCCATTGGTATCCTTGCTTTTATTGGCACCATCGTATCGGCGTTACTCATTGCCGCTGCCCTTTATTTTATGCTGCCGCTATTTGGTTTTGGCCTGCCGTTTTTGTGGTGTTTATTATTTGGCGCTTTGATATCGCCGACCGACCCAATCGCCGTGATGGGTATTTTGGCCTCAGCTGGCGCACCAAAAAGTATTGAAACGGTCATCGCTGGTGAATCACTATTTAATGATGGTATCGGCGTGGTTATTTTCGTGCTGCTGCTCGGTATTTTATCCAGTGGCGATATCCCAACGGCCAATTATGTTGCCCATACCTTAGCCGTTGAAGCTGGTGGCGGTATAGTCTTTGGTTTAGTGCTCGGCGCAGTTTTGTACTACATGCTTAAAAGCATCGACAGCTACCAAGAAGAGGTGTTATTAACGCTGGCGGGCGTCATAGGCGGCTATGCACTCGCCAGCCATTGGCATTTATCAGGGCCACTTGCGATGGTGATGATGGGCTTAATGGTAGGTAATCGTGGACGCGCGCTAGCGATGAGTGATAAAACGCGCCATTATATTGATTTGTTTTGGGAATTAATTGATGAAATTCTTAACGCGATTTTATTTGTCTTGATTGGTTTAGAGGTGGTGATGATTGCTTATTCGGGCAATTTATTTATCGCTGCTGGTTTGACCATTGTTATTGCCCTAGTTGCACGCTTTATCGTCGTCGGCATGACCACCAAAACCTTTCATCGTCAGCTTGATTTGCCAAAAGGCGCGTGGAAAGTGCTGACATGGGGCGGATTGCGCGGTGGCATTTCGGTTGCTTTGGTGTTGCAGCTGCCAGCAGGCGGCGAGCGCGATATTTTATTGGCGCTGACTTATGCGGTGGTGATATTCTCTATTTTGGTACAAGGTTTGAGCGTTGGTAAAGTCGCCAAAAGCATTCGTACCGACGAGAAAGTCGCAGAAATATAAGCTTTACATAGTTTTCATTTAGCCGTTTTAATCAAAGAAATGCCAGTATAAGAGGATAACTTATACTGGCTTTTTTAGGTCTCTTAAACCCGTTTATTGGTTTGTATCACAGCCTAGTTATATCAAACCTTTGCGCTTCATATTGCGATAAACCACGATAACAATAATAATATTTGATATTAAGATGGCAAGCTTAAACCAGTCAAATGGGCTAGCAAACAAATAATAAATCTCAATAGGAATAAATATCCCGTAGCCTAACACCCCAAACCAATATGCCCAAGTTTTATCTTGCCACAAACCATAAGCTTCAAGAAAGCGCAAACTGGCATAAGCAAAAATGAGCAATAAAAATACTGGCCAATTTTTGCTTGCCTGCTGCGCTATGCGTACCGCACTATCAACTTGCGGTGCTAGCAGTTGCCCAAAGACTTGCTGCCAAGACGCAGTCGCTGTCGTTAGCCAATGCTCAAGGTCACTATGCCAGGACCATAAAGCCCCCGCCCCTAATAGCGCACCAACGCCTTTGACCACTTCATAGATTGCCACCGCTTTGATCGATTCGCTAGAGGTACTAGCGCCACTGCGCGGTGTATGCGGCTGACTGGTTAAATCTTGGTTATTATCCTTCGAGGATGGTAGCAGACTGTCATCCTGTCTGGGCAAATTAGGCAAAGAAAGTCTCCACCACACGACCCTGCAACTGCTCATTAAAGAACGGCGTGTTTTTCCCATTTGACAGCATGGTTTCTGTGGTTACTTGCCACTCAAGATTGGGATCGACCAACACCGCGCCGCCGATACTTTCATACTTCTCACTAATGCCCGCAATTTTTGCGGGGTTCAGACAGATTTTATCGACCAGTTGATCAAGCGTTAATACTTCATCGCGTACCAACTGACAGGCCAGCGCCATAAAGGTATCAAAGTTTGAGATACCAGGCGTACTCTCAGCAAAGGGTGCTTTTTTAGCGGTACTATTTAGCGGCTCATGATGGCTGCAAATCGCATCAATAGTGCCGTCTTTTAGCCCGCGGCGAATGGCTTGCTGATCGGTATTACTACGCAGCGGCGGTAGCACATAGGCTTGGGCATTAAAGCCTTTTAAATTATCATCGGTTAAATACAGCTGATGCATCGCCACATCACAAGTCACCGGCAGACCTTTGTCTTTCGCCCAGCGCATCAGCTCAATCGAAGACTTACAAGATAATTGGCTAAAATGTGCGGCAATACCCGTTTCTTCTACCATCAATAACTGCGTTGATAAAGCAACCGTTTCTGCAATCCAAGGAATGCCTTGCAAACCATGATACGAAGCGATATAACCTTCATGTGCCACGCCATCACCAGAGAGACTTGGCTCGTCAGGATAAAAGAATACTTTCATGCCAAAAGTCGCCGCATACTCCAAAGTACGCAGTAACACTAAGTCATTACGAAAAGGTCGACGCGCATTAGAAACTGCGATACAGCTGCCTTTTTTCAGACCAGCGATATTTGATGGTCGCTCGCCTTCTAAGCCTGCGGTCAACGCCCCTAAAACATGCAAATAAATACCGCCATCACTCAGCGCCCGCTCACGCAAACCTTTTAATAGCGAGCCATTTTCTAAAATGGGGTTGGTATCAGGTGGAATCACCACATGCAAAAAGCCATTGCCACGGGCCGCACGCCCTTCTGACTCTAACGTACCGTGTTGTTGTTGACCCGGTTCGCGTAAACGGGCGCATAAATCAACCAAGGGAGGCAGTAGCCACATTTCGCGCTCTGACTCAAGAGAAGCCAGTTTATGGGTTACTGTGTTTGGTAGCCCGTCTTTAAATGCTTTTGGAAGTAAGTCGTGCATATGAATATCTGAATTCGTAATGTGAACCATGAGCGTTATTACCGTATCAATAAAATGGGATAATTGACTTCCTCCCCTCCCTAAAGTGAGGGGATTCCTACTACTAGACGCTCAAGCCCGAGCGCGAGAATGTTTTTTGCCGCATTAATATCGCGGTCATGAGTGACACCGCACTCGCAAAGCCATTCTCTTATTCCAAGACCCGTCCTACCTTTCGGACTATTTTGGCGTGAGCCGCAACACGAGCAGGTTTGGGTGGTGTACGCTTCATTTACTTCGATATAGTGGCAACCTGCGTTCGCGCATTTGTAGTCCAGTTGTCGCTTTATCTCAAACCAACCTGCATCATAGACGGACTTGGCGAGTTTGCCCCTAGTGAATGATTTTGATTGAAGTTTGCCAATGATGATTATTTTATTAGTCTTGGTAAGGTTGGTGGTAAATTTATGAATCAAGTCTTGGCGTGTATTTTTAATCTTGGCGTGAATCGCCTTAACTCTTTGTTTGTTTTTAGCCCGCTGAGCAATGCCTAGTTTTTTAGCGTATTGCTGGGTGACTTTGGTTTTTAGTACCTCACCATTACTTGTCGTTGCTGAGTCCCTGCAACCTAAATCAATACCAGTTTCGCCTGTACCGCACTCAATTTTTGGGTACTCTTTAATGGTGATACAGGCATACCAGTGGCCGCGACTGTTTTGTACAAGCTCACAGGTGTTGATGGTGTAGAGTGCTAGATTATAGCTATCCCACACGTCGATGGTCAGCTTCTTGCCTTTAGCCAGGCTAAATTGAATGGTGGATTTAAGAGCTTTTTTACCTGCTTTTTTGACACCTAAGTATTTGATTGCTGCTTTTTTAAAAGGAATCCAACCAAGTGATTTACGCTTAGATTTTGGGTTATTGGTTCGCCAGTTTAGTTTGGCTTTTTTGAATTGCTTGCGAGATTTAGCATGGGTTTCGGTGATGGCTTGTAAGGTTTGACTGTGCAAATTCAAAAACTCGCCACTACCTTTTACATAAGCCGCAATATCATAAGCTGAAAAGAAATGATTGGTGCGTTGAAGATGCTTAAAACTCAAGTCATTCACATAGTTCCACACAAAATTAACCGCACCAGCCAGTTTATTTAGCTGATTGGCGTGTTTGTCTTTGATGCGTAACTTGAGCGTTTTCATAGAGTGATTATGGTCTTAATGAGTTTGGTTGACAAGTCTGTTTTAAGGCTGAGCGACACTAGTTGACGCCTGATATCCACGCCCTAGAAGGGACATGGTTTTACGGCGCTTTTTGATAATTAAAATAGGGCAGCAGAGGATTATTGACTCGCCGCTTGATGCGCGCGCTGACCTTCCATAGCCAGCGATAACACTGCCATGCGAATCGCAATGCCATTATTTACTTGCTTTAAAATAACAGACTGGTCACCATCGGCAACGCTTGAGGCAATCTCAACCCCGCGATTCATCGGCCCAGGATGCATCACCAACGCATCGGGTTTAGCCAGTGCTAGGCGTTCAGGCGTAATACCATAGTGTTTATAATACTCACTCGACGACGCCAGCAGCGGCGAGCCGATACGCTCATTTTGTATTCTTAATCCCATAATGACATCACAGTCGGTGACGCATTCGTTCATATCTTCATAAACTTGCACGCCAAAACGCTCAATACCTTTGGGTAATAAGGTACGCGGCGCACAAACACGAATATCTTTAACTCCCAAGGTTTGCAGCGCACTGATATCTGAGCGTGCGACCCGCGAATGCTTAATATCACCGACGATGGCCACAGACAATTCTTCAAACGGGCGCGGTGCTTCACGGTGAATGGTCAGCATATCGAGCATACCTTGCGTCGGATGAGCATGCCAGCCATCACCGCCGTTGATAATAGCAATATCTGGCGTCACTTCGGTTGCCATAAAATGCGCCGCGCCTGACGCTGAATGCCGTACCACAAAGATATCCGCCGTCATCGCTTGTAGATTCCATAAGGTGTCGCGCAAGCTCTCGCCTTTTTTGGTACTGGAGCGCTCAATATCGATATTGAGCACATTGGCACCAAGACGCTTTTCGGCGACTTCAAAGGTTGTACGCGTGCGCGTTGACGGCTCAAAAAACAAATTCATCACCGTATAGCCTTCAAGCTCAGGGCGGTTAATCAGTTGCCCATTATCATCAAAAAATGTCTCTGCTTTGGCAATAATTGCCTGCAGTTGCGCTTTACTTAAACCCTCTACCCCTAAGAAATGGCGAATACTGCCATCGTTATTGAGCTGCGGACGACTGAGCGAGGCGTTGAGCTTTTGATGAATAGTCTCAGGATCAAACTTGGCATAATCAGTCGGCGAAACGGTTGGTGTTGAGCGACTATCGATAGAATTTGACATAATGGCACATCTTTATTGTTAGGTGATATGAGGTGATTATCATTATTTAGGCGTTTTACGCTGGTTAAGCACACAGACAAGGACATTTTGGCGCTTATTTGCTACAATTTAGCGCAATGACAAACAACCTTAAAAGATAGCTTTTGGCGTCTTAGTGAGCAATGGCTCTAGACATATAGCAAACCTTATCAAAAGCCACTTATTAACACCATAAATAAATAATCATAGCGCTAGTGTAGCTGATTTTGTGGTCAGGACAAAGACGCCTTGCTGGGTATTTAAAAATTTGCCAAATTTAGGCAAATTAAAGGTGATCTAACCGTCTCTCAAACTTCTATTTAATTTTTATTCTCATTGGTCTTATTTTTAAAAGTACTTATTTTAATACTATCTATTTTAACCGCCTTTATCAGGAAACCTTATGACAACCTTAGCAAATTATCTAAACGCTGATGCCAGTAACCCGGCACTTAATGACGTAATTACCACTGTGACTAATGTTGGTAAAACCATCTCGCAGTTATTAAGAAAAGGGGCGTTAGCAGATATCTTAGGCGAAGCAGGTAATCAAAATGTCCAAGGTGAAGAGCAGAAAAAACTCGACGTCTTAGCTAACGATTTATTATTAGAGGCGTTGGCAAACAACGCGCATTGTGCAGGTGTTGCCTCAGAAGAGCTCGACGATGCTACCCCTGCCAACGCTGATGGTAGTTTATTGGTATTGTTCGATCCGCTTGATGGCTCATCAAATATCGATATTAATATGGCCGTCGGTACCATCTTCTCTATCCTACCGTACCAACGCCAAGGTCAAATCAGTGCAAATAGCGATTTTTTACAAGCGGGTAATCAACAGCTAGCCGCCGGTTATTTGCTATATGGCACCTCTACGGTACTGGCATTAACCATCGCTGATAATGTCGTGATGTTTAGCCTAGACCCTGATAGCAATGACTATGTACTGATAGAAGAGGATGTTCAGATTGATGCGGATACTAGTGAATACGCTATCAACGCTTCAAACTATCGCTACTGGCAAGCGCCTATGCAGCAATATATCGACGAGCTCATCGCTGGCAAGACTGGCGTACGCGGCCGTGACTTTAACACGCGTTGGGTGGCGGCGATGGTCGGCGATGTGCATCGAATTTTATGTCGTGGCGGTTTATTCACCTATCCATTTGACACCAAAGATGCCAATAAAGCCGGCAAGTTACGCTTGATGTATGAAGCCAATCCGATGAGCTTATTGATTGAGCGAGCGAGCGGCGCTGCTACCGACGCGGTGCAGCGTATCTTGGATATAGAACCAACGGATATTCACCAACGTGTCCCTGTGGTACTTGGCAGTAAAAACGAGGTCGATTACGTTAAAAATCTACATTTAAAACATGCTGATAAATAAATCATTTGCACCCAATTTGAAAATACACAGCGTACAGCGATATAAACAATCGACTTTACGCTGATGATTCAAACTCTTTATATTTTAAGCGATCTATTATGGTAGCAAATCCCACCGAGCTGATTACCTCAGATAAAAATACGACTGTCAAACTTATCAAAGGGCTATTGACGCAAGCGCGCCAGCGTAAGAAACAAGGGCAAACCGTCATTGAAGGCGTGCACCTTATCGATGCCGCTCTGCGTAGCGATTACCCATTTGTGCAGATATTACTGTCTGAATCGGCGCACCAGCATTCTGAAGTTCAGCAGCTTTTGACGCGCCTGCCGACTTATACGCCTATTTTGACTTTAGCAGATAGCCTGTACGAAGGTATTCGTAGCTTAGGGACTGGCATCGATATCATGGCGCTGATTAACATTCCAGCGCCTAGCCTTACACCCATCAATGATGACTGCTTGATTCTTAATGATGTCCAGGACAGCGGCAATGTCGGTACGCTACTGCGTACGGCGGCGGCGGTTGGCATTAAAAACATACTTTGTACCAGTGCAACAGCGCAAGCATGGTCACCAAAGACGCTCAGAGCAGGTATGGGCGCGCAGTTTGCCCTCAGCATTTACGAGGGGTTAAGTGTGCAAGATATTTTAGATTTCGTACAAACGCCGCTATTTGCCACCAGCTCACATACCGATACGGTGATTTATCAACACGACTTAAAAAAACCTATCGCTTGGATTATGGGTCATGAAGGCCAAGGCGTTTGTGATGAGCTAATGCAATGCGCGACCCCTATTGCCTTGCCGCAGCCTAATGGGCAAGAAAGTCTGAATGTCGCTATCGCAGGGTCATTGTGCTTGTATGAGACATTGCGACAAAGGGAATATAGCTAATATTGTTAAGTAAATTAAAAAAGTTTAGATTTGATAATAAAAAACCCGCTATAAAAAATAGCGGGTTTTTTGTGCTTGATTACTTATCTAGTAATTAACCATTAAATCTTACTAGTTAGCTCAGGCAATGCTTCAAATAAATCGGCTTCTAAGAAGTAATCAGCAACGCTCGCAATTGGAGATTCTGGGTCATTGTTGATAGCAACGATCACTTTAGAATCTTTCATACCCGCTAAATGCTGAATCGCACCTGAGATACCCGCTGCGATATAGAGGTCTGGAGCAACGATTTTACCTGTTTGACCAACTTGCATATCGTTTGGTACATAGCCTGCGTCAACAGCAGCACGTGATGCGCCAACCGCCGCGCCAAGCTTATCAGCTAGTGGCTCGATGTATTTAGTGAAGTTTTCACCGTTTGCTAGCGCACGACCACCTGAAACCACGATGCTTGCAGAAGTCAATTCAGGACGGTCAGATTTTGCCATCTCTTCATTGACGAAGCTTGATTTACCCAAATCTTGAACATTATCGAGTGTCTCAACAGACGCTGAACCGCCTTCGCTTGCCACAGGATCAAAAGCAGTGGTACGGACTGTTAAAACCACTTTATCTTCTGAGGTCTTAACTGTTGCCGTGGCGTTACCTGCATAGATAGGACGCTCAAAGGTGTTTGCGTCTACGACCGCAGAGATTTCTGACAACATGCTCACGTCAAGTAAAGCGGCGACACGTGGCATAAAGTTTTTGCCAGTAGTGGTAGCAGCAGCGATGATATGGCTATAATCACTAGCGATGTCAGCAATCAATAGGGCGATATTGCCTGCCAATTGATGTTCATAAGCGGCGTTATCGGCTAATAGTACTTTAGTCACGCCTTCAGCTTTAGCGGCTGCATCAGCTGCTGCCTGCGCGCCGCTACCAGCGACCAATACATGGACGTCATCGCCTATTTGCTTAGCAGCAGCGATCGTGTTCAAAGTTGCCTTTTTTAGACTGGCATTGTCATGTTCTGCATATACCAAAATTGCCATTGTTTTTATCCTTTATTTATTCGTATCATCTATTCATGCGGTTGTTTGTGTACAAAACGATTTATCAAATCAGCTTAAATATGAAACCTTTTAGATAACATCATTTTGCACAAGATATGCCGTAGCAAAATATTAAAAGACTCACGCCTTAGATAACTTTTGCTTCATTTTTTAGCTTATCGACCAACTCGTCAACTGAACCTACCTTGATACCAGCTTTACGCTCAGAAGGTGGCACGACTTTGATAATTTCTTGCTTAGAAGTCATATCGACACCGAAATCAGCAGGCGTTTTTTCATCAAGTGGTTTTTTCTTCGCTTTCATGATGTTAGGCAATTTTGCATAACGTGGCTCATTTAAGCGTAAGTCAGTGGTGATAACCGCTGGTAGCTCAAGTGCTAGGGTTTGCAGACCACCGTCGATTTCACGCGTGACGTTGACTTTGCTGCCTTCAACTTTTACTTCTGACGCAAAAGTACCCTGACCGATACCCATCAATGCTGCTAACATCTGACCGGTTTGGTTGTTGTCGTCATCGATGGCTTGTTTGCCCAATAAGATAATATCCGTAGACTCAGTTTCAGCGATATTCTTAAGGATTTTAGCAACTTGTAATGGATAAGGTTTTTCGTCAGATATGACCAAAATCCCACGGTCAGCACCCAAGGCTAAAGCTGCACGAATTTGCTCTTGTGATTCTTTTGGACCGATTGAGGCGACGATGACTTCATCAATCACGCCCGCTTCTTTTAGACGAACGGCTTCTTCAACAGCAATTTCATCAAAAGGGTTGATTGACATTTTAGTGTTAGATAAATCTACGCCCGAATTATCAGCTTTTACACGAACTTTTACGTTGTAATCAATGACACGCTTGACCGCTACTAATGCTTTCATACGTTCCTCGTTTATTAATGTTATGAATTAAAAGTTACCAATTAAGAACCAAAGGTTCATTTTTTTCAAACTATGGTGCAAATTGTCGTTCAAAATACTACTAAAGGTTTTTACCACATTAGCATAGATTTAAACATAAATATGTATAAGCCGCTCACCCAAGATATCGCGGCATCATATTTATTATTCGCTAGTCGTGATTTATTATCGGTATTTACTCATCTAAGTATTTACCAATAACAAAAGTATACCAGTAAACGATTAAATCCTGCTAAAGCTAAGCCAACCGTTATTATCAGACCCGTCTATCTTGCGTGAGCTCAGGACTAAGGTCAAGACAACGCCGTGAATAATGCGTCATAAATTTGTCACCATTGTTGCAAAAACTGTCTATAAGAGCCTAAATAGAGAGTTAATTTGCTCGAATACGCTAACTCGACCGTCCTTTATAACAGAGGCAGCTTTGTAATTATTGCCTACTTTACTATGATTTCATCTTCCGACTTTTTATTGTCTAGGCGGGTTATCAAGTTTATTGTTAGAGTTAATTAGCAAATGGCTGTCACGAATGTCGTCGAACAGCGACCAGTCAGGCGCGGTACTATCCTGCTTAATGACACTCATATCGCCAGTCGTTTCCATAATAACAGCGAATACTTCGCTTTTTGATTTCAATCCATTCCTACGCAATACTTCTTGCACGTCACTTTTGGTCAGATTGGCTTCTTTTAAATTATCGCAAAAATACTCTGCGTGCGCCATTAAGATAATTGCTTGATTATCAATGATCGATTTTAGAGGCTTAGACTTACGCCTGATGACAGAGATGGTACCTTGAATAAGAAACAATACCACAACGGCGACTAAGCCTTGTGACAAAGATGGACTGTCAGATAAGATGGTTGACGCCAGTATGCTACCGATAGCAACAGTCATGGCAAAATCATAGCTTGAAAGCTTGGAAAAACTGCGTAACCCCATCAACCGCGTAAACAAAATGAGTCCCAAGTATAATCCAAGCGCCGATAGTGAAATGCCAACTATTTGCGGCCATTCAATCGCAAACCATTTTTCCCACTGCATACACTCGCCTTTTTTATTTGGTTTTAACGTCTAAAAACTTTTTTAAACTAATCCTCTATTAAGATAACAGCATTATTGTCAACAATAAATAATCACACTTTGTCCAAACTTACAGAATTTAAGTCATTTTCTTAAAAAAATATCATAAAAAAAGCAACCTGATGAATGGTTGCTTTTTTTTAACGTCTAAACAGTATTTTTATTGTTTTAACAAACAAAGGAATCAATACTTATCGATCATCTTTATGGTATCAAGCTGGCTGATAAATCAGTTTACTCAATAACCACTAAGATTAGATAGCTTCGATTTGCTCAGCTTGTGGGCCTTTCTTGCCATCACCTAAGATGAAAGACACTTTTTGGCCTTCGGCTAGAGTTTTGAAACCGTTACCTTGGATAGCGCTGTAGTGAGCGAATACGTCTTGTCCGCCATTGTCTTGAGCGATAAAACCAAAACCTTTAGCTTCATTAAACCACTTTACAGTGCCTTCAACTTTCTCTGACATAAATTTTCCTAACTCTTTAACTGTTGGCGAGACGTGTGTCATCACCGATTAATTGATATATACTCAAGTGTTTTTTGCTAAGCGCATCGGCTTAAACCCTTGATTTATCTAGAAGATAACCTCAAGCTCTTGCCTAAAATCCTATGAGTACAAGCTGATTATAGCAGCTTTTCTAAACTGCAACAGGTTAAATTATTTTTTTTTGTAAAAAACCGCGGCCTTCTGTCAGCTTTATCATTAAATAAATATTTATTATTTAAATAATTGATTTTAATGGTTATTTTATAGTATCTAAGCTAAAAAAATTAATTTACGATACTCTTAATAGCACAACAACCAAAAATACCATCTAAACGCTAAAACATTGTTATGCAGGTAGCGGTAACCAGGGCGATAATAAAACCAGTAGACACAAGGCAAAAAATATCAAAGAAAAGGATTGGCTATAGGCGATATATTTAGCTGGCACCACCAAATCCTTCGGTGAGTCAGGTATGCCTTTGCGCTTGAGCAGACGCGTACCATATATCCAGCCGTAGATGGTATAGATGCTATAAGCGACTGGCACGGCAATGGCCAACGGCGCCAAATCAATGACGTACAACGCCAGAGTAGAGACAAAGAACCAAGCGGTATCAAGTAAAGAGCTGATGCGAAAGAACTTAGATTGCGGCAGCTTACCTTGGTTGCGCTTGAGCATCTCGCCTTCTATCCAAATCAATACTGCTACCACAGCGCTCAGAGTAATGTAGATAAATTGCGGCGTCAGCCAGTTAGGACTTGGTATTTGCACAACAGACAACCTGTAATCAAGAAAGAATAAGAATAAAAAATCAAGCGCTCAGATCATTCTTTAGCGTTTGGTTTTAGTATTTTTTTAAATAAAATAAGCAAGTCTGCTTATATGAGGCAGTAATAAAGAGTTTTCAACCACTAAAAAGTGATTACGGTGGCAACTTTCTCTAGATTATTGAATTGCTAGCCATTAAAAAACCCATGCTATCGAGTGATAACATGGGTTTTGATTTTTAGATAACTAAAATGATAGAGATTTGATTATTGCTTAATTGCTTAACCATTCACTAATAAATTAGTTTTTGTCTTTATCGATGATTTTATTGCCACCAATCCAAGGCATCATGCCGCGCAATTTCGCACCAGTCACTTCGATTTGGTGCTCAGCGTTGTTACGACGACGGGCAGTCATTGAAGGATAGTTGGTTGCGCCTTCACTGATGAACATTTTTGCGTATTCACCAGATTGGATGCGTTTTAGCGCATTACGCATCGCTTCACGTGACTGTTCGTTGATCACTTCTGGACCAGTCACGTATTCGCCGTACTCAGCGTTGTTGCTGATTGAATAGTTCATATCAGCGATACCGCCTTCATACATGAGGTCAACGATAAGCTTTAGCTCATGTAAGCACTCAAAGTAAGCCATTTCAGGAGCATAGCCGGCTTCAGTTAGGGTTTCAAAGCCCATTTTTACCAGCTCAACCGCGCCGCCACAAAGTACCGCTTGCTCACCAAATAGGTCGGTTTCGGTTTCATCTTTAAAGGTCGTTTCGATGATGCCTGAACGACCACCACCAACACCAGCAGCATAAGACAAGGCTAACTGCTTAGCTTGACCAGACGCATCTTGATAGATAGCGATTAAATCTGGGATACCGCCACCTTTGGTAAATTCTGAACGTACGGTATGACCTGGTGCCTTAGGCGCCACCATAATAACGTCAAGGTCGCTACGTGGCTCTACTTGGTTGTAATGGATCGCAAAACCATGAGCAAAAGCAAGGGTTGCACCTTCTTTGATGTTTGGCTCAATCACATCGCTATAAAGCTGTTTTTGGAACTCATCAGGGGTCAAAATCATCACGACGTCAGCCGCTTTTACCGCTTCTTCTACTTCAGCAACTTTAAGGCCCGCGTTTTCCGCTTTTTTCCATGAGCTAGAATTGGCACGTAGACCAACGGTGACATCGACGTCTGAGTCTTGTAAATTCAACGCGTGTGCATGGCCTTGTGAACCGTAACCAATAATGGCAACTTTTTTGCCTTGGATGATTGATAGATCACAGTCTTTGTCATAATAAACGTTCATAAATAGAGTCCTTTTCCTAAAACATGGCTGGCCATGGATAATAAGCGCTTCTGCTCTAACCGAAACTCTAAAGTATTGGCTAAAATGAGCGCGCTGTTGATAATAAATTAAGGTTTTTAATAACGATTATAAAATTATAAGCTTAGGGTTTTTTCGCCGCGTGCAATACCAATGACACCCGAACGCACCACTTCCATAATGCGCTCGCGACCAATCACATCGATAAAGCCGTCAAGCTTGGCTTTATCACCAACGATTTGAATGGTGTATAGGTTAGAATTGACATCAACGATTTGAGCGCGGAAAATATCAGCACTGCGTTTAATCTCTTCACGTACACCGCCCGACGCTCGTACTTTAATAAGCATGAGCTCACGCTCGACGTGCACATTGTCTGTTAGATTGAGCACTTTAACCACTTCAATCAATTTATGCAATTGCTTGGTGATTTGCTCGATTCTTTCAGGCGAGGTAATGGTAGTGACCGTCAGACGTGAGATACTTGGATCATCAGTAGGGGCGACGTTTAGCGTCTCGATGTTATAGCCGCGTTGGGAGAACAAGCCGACTAACCGCGACAACGAACCCGCTTCGTTTTCCATCAATACCGAAATCAGATGTTGTTGTTGCATTAGGTACGCTCCCCTTTTGTTAACCACATATCACGCATCGCTTGCCCAGCGACTTGCATCGGATAAACATGCTCATTACGATCGACATAAACGTCGATAAATACCAATTTATCAGTCATAGCCATAGCTTCAGCCAATTGTGCTTCCATAGTCGCAGGATCGGTAATCTTAATACCGACATGACCATAGCTTTCAGCCAATTTGACAAAGTCTGGTAGTGAGTTCATATAAGACTGCGCATGACGGCCTTCATACAGCATGTCTTGCCATTGTTTAACCATACCCAACTGTGCATTGTTTAGGTTCAAAATCTTGACTGGCAAGTTATATTGTAGGCAAGTCGATAGCTCTTGAATATTCATCTGAATAGAGCCTTCACCGGTAATACACACCACGTCACGCTCAGGATTGGCAAGTTTTGCCGCCATCGCATAAGGCAAGCCTACACCCATGGTGCCCAAACCGCCGGAGTTCAACCATTGACCAGGCTCATTATAAGTATAATAAAGCGCGGCAAACATCTGATGCTGACCGACGTCACTGGTGATAATGGCGTTACTATTGGTTACTTTATCCAAAGCCTGCACCACCGCTTGTGGCTTAATACCATTATCGGTATTAGTGTCATAACGTAGGCCATGACGCGTACGCCATTCATTAATTTGTGACCACCAATCTAACAAGGCATGCTGCTCAAGCTCTTTATCATCACCGATGATTTCTAACATATCGGTCAAGACTGCTTTAACATCGCCGACGATTGGAATATGGGCATTAATGGTTTTTGAAATGGATGCCGGATCAATATCGATATGAATAATCGTCGCATTCGGACAGAATTTTTTGACATTATTGGTCACGCGGTCATCAAAACGTGCACCGATTGCCAAGATGACATCAGCGTGATGCATACTCATATTGGCTTCATAGGTGCCATGCATCCCAAGCATACCTAAGAACTGACTATCAGAACCTGGGAAAGTACCTAACCCCATTAAGGTATTGGTAACTGGCAAGTTTAAGCGATGCGCAAGTTCCCTCAGCTCTTTACTGGCTTTACTCCAGATAACCCCGCCGCCTGCATAAATAACAGGACGCTGTGCTGATAATAAGGTTTCAACCGCTTTTTTAATTTGACCGCTATGACCTTTTAGTGAGGGCTGATATGAGCGTATAAACACGTCTTTTGGATAAGCGTAAGCAAATTTTTCACTTGGCGCTGTCATATCTTTTGGTACGTCAATAACTACCGGACCCGGGCGTCCAGACTGAGCGATATGAAAGGCTTTTTTGACAATCATAGGGATCTCGCTAGCATGGCGCACTTGGAAGCTATGCTTGACGATAGGACGTGATACACCGACCATGTCGGTTTCTTGGAAGGCGTCTTCACCGATTAGGCTACTAGGTACCTGACCTGAAATAACCACCATCGGCACAGAATCCATAAAGGCGGTCGCAATGGCTGTCACGGTATTGGTCGCACCTGGACCTGATGTCGCGAGCACCACACCTGTCTGACCGGTCACACGCGAATAAGCATCTGCCATGTGGCCAGCTGCTTGTTCATGACGCACTAAAATGTGCTCAATACTTTCTTGTTGAAACAAGGCATCATAGATATGTAGAACGGCGCCGCCTGGATAGCCAAAAATATATTTGACCCCTTCATCGGTCAATGCTTGCACCAACATCTCAGCGCCAGATAGCATCACAGGCTGCTCGCTACCCTCTGCAAGGCGTTGTTGCTTTTCTTCAAAATTTTTGGCGGCATTACCCGTTTGGGTATGTCCAGTCATATTCGGACTTTGCGTGGTTTGCGTCACTGTCATCACCTTTTTTTGTGGTAAGAATGGTCGCTCATTTATAAAAGAAAACACCGTTTTTACAAGGTTATTGGTCTTATAAAGAAGACTTGGGATTCTTATCCATATCAAGAATGTGTGCCTACTATATTCAAGTAACACTGTTATATAGAACAGCATGGCCCTCAAACACAGCAATATATGTAGGGTCAGCTTTGTGGCAGGATTTTATCGATAGACAGTGACAAGATGCGAATGCACCTATAAAAGAGGCTTATTATTTTGAGAATACCAAGTTACGACAGTGATAAATAAATAGAGGCAGGATATAAAACGACTCTCAATAATATTGACACGCTATAGGATCGCTAAATCTTATAACTTATTTAATGAGTTGTTGTTAAAACTACACATTGCGCCCTATTTTTTATTACAGCCAAATCTTACGAACCACAGTAATAATAAGTTTATCTTAGTCATTGTAGACAGATAAGTCCGCAGACAATAAATATAGCTTTGAATACGCATTAGGATAATGGCATTTTATTCCATATCATTGTCACAAAGAAAATAAAACTGAGCAAGCTACTGATAAGCAACCCGTAGTCCTTATTTTCAAGTGCCACGGCAATTTTATAAAAGCCGCTCACTGACCAATCAACTGCTATTATATTCGATGGTTTGGGCACCTTTGTCAAGAAAAACTTCTAAACCCTATGCCTAACTATTAGTTATTAAATAATGTACATTTATAAGTATTATTTGCTAAAATCAAACGCTAGTGTATTTATATTGTTATCAAGACGATTAAATATTATCCTTATCTGATAAATACGTCCGTTTCTTACCTATTAAGAGGATTGTCATTATGGCAATTGTTACCATGGCATCTGCGTTTCGTGTGAACACCGCTACCAAACTGCTTCTAAGTATCAGCACGGCGTGTATGCTCATGCTGCCAATCAATGCCAGTCATGCCATTCAGGTTTATAAATCTATCGGCGCGCATGGCGAGGTGAAGTACAGCCAACACGCCCCGCAAAACGGTAGAAATATTGAAGTGATAGAGTTTCGTAGTGACGGCAGACAAAGTAACGCCGGACAATTGGCAGGGAAAACCGAAGCCAATCAAGCGGCTCCGCAAAGTGCTGAAGAACAGCGCGTGGCTCAGCTAGAGGCGCGCATTAAAGAACAAGAAGCACAGGCGAATGCTCAGCGTTGCCAGTCATTACGCAATAATTTAACCAACCTAAATGTTGGTGGGCGTATCTACGAGATGGATGCCAATGGTAAACGTCAATATTTAGATGGCCGTGAAATTGAGCTAAAACGCGAGCGTGTACAGCAAGCCATCAATCAATATTGTAATGGTACCTAAACTCGGTCTTTATATACCTTTGAATAATACCATCACTGCTCTATTCAACGTTAGTCATTGATACTGATAACTGATGATTCAGTCAGTTATCAGGTGCATAATATGGCGGATAGCAACGGGCATATCCTGTGCTTGCAAGCCTCGTTGGCCGATCAATAATGAGCGACAATTATGAGTATGGCTAAGACTTTCTAAATTTTCTGCCTGCCCCGCTAAGCAGTCGCCTGCCAGACCGTGAAGCAGAACCGCTTGGTGCAAACTACGCGCTTCTTCGGTCAAATCCTTTTGCGCTAGCAGACCTGCAATGACGCCTGATAACACATCGCCCATGCCAGCGCTTGCCATCCCGGCATTACCGACGCCACAAACGTAAATCTGTCTTTCCTCAGCCTTTTGCTCTAGCACTAACGACCCTGCACCTTTTAGCACCCAATCGCCGCCATAGATTTTGGCGCACCGTTTTATCATGGCTAGCCTATCCTCTTCTACTTCATTGACCTCTTTATTCAACAATCTTGCCGCTTCACCACTATGCGGTGTTAGGCAAACTTGATGTTCGCTACTATACGCTTTTAGCTGTGTAACCAGTTTATACTGCTCTGCCTGCAATGTTGCCAAATGGTATAAACCATCCGCATCAATCACTATTGGTTTGCTGTTTTCTATCGCCGTTTGGATATAATTTATAAACAACGCTTTTGCTTTGTCATCACGGCCAAGTCCCATGCCGATAGCAATAACACTGGCTTCTTGGATGAGGTTTTTTACGCCATCTGTATCGTGTAAATTGATGGTCATCGCATCAGGCAATGAAGTTAATAGCGCTCCATGAAATGCTTCATGACAGGCGACGGTAATTTTACCCGCACCAGTCGCCATCGTACTTGAAGCCGAGAGGATAGCAGCACCGCCCATGCCCTGCGAGCTATCAACGCGATTACCGCCAATCACCAATACATGCCCGTAACTGCCTTTATAACTGTTTTGACGGCGTGGATTTAATGGATAAGCTGCTGTCAGTAGCTTGGCAATTGGCTTAAATTCTTTACTAGCCATTTGATAAGGTATGAGCGGAATGTCAATAACTTGTCCGCTATAATCCATACCATCGTTAGTATGCAAACCAAATTTGCGCGCAATCAAACATAATGTCGCATCAGCGTTTACAGCTACTTGGTCGAATACTTGCCCAGTAGAAGCAACCAAGCCACTGGGCACATCAACCGCAATAACCAAAGCGCCGTTGTACTGCGCAGCATCGTTAAGACTATTAATTGCCTGTTTATAAATACCATCAGGCGCGCGATCTAAACCTATACCAAATAACGCATCGACGTAGACGTCGGCTTGTAGCTGCTCACTTACGTTTTGCTTGTCATCAGAACTGATGTCTTCAAAGCGTAAATAATCACAGTTAGCAGACAGCGCTATTTGTAGAGCTTGGTTGGCATCAGATAAAGAAGCTTCTTTGTTAGATGACTGCGTTGTCTCAGCTATCGCAAAAACTTGTTTATCAAAGCCAACCGTGATGATTTGTACTTGCCAGCCTATTTGCTGCAAATAATAAGCAATCAACCAACCATCACCGCCATTATTACCCTTTCCGACCCAAATACTTACTCGAGGCGAACAATTATTGCGATTATCAGTGTTAGTAAGTGCTGAGGAATAAGAATTAAGCATTTTTTGCTCATAAAGCACCACAATATAATGTGCCATCTGCCATGCAGCCTGCTGCATTAATCCAAAACTATCATGACCTGCGCCAAACCATGCCTGCTCCATAGCATAAATCTGCTGACTACTATACAACGCTACTGGTATGGTCGTTTTTGTGGATATATCGGTTGCTACTGGCATGGTTCATCCTCGCTTATTTTTATTGGCTGGTTTTATTATTTTAATCATAAGATAATGTATGGGTGGTATCAGCTCTATCAAATTTTACGAGAGCTTACAGCTTGGTATAAATACAGATTTATTGGTTTTGCTACTTGCGCTCGTCGCTCACTGGCTTATCATACTGCTATTCACATTATCATTTATAGCGCATTATGAATACCAAAGCCCAACCTACCCACCTTCAATCAACACAGTCAGGCGCACAGACCTCAGATGCTCACAATTTAGCAGCGCAGACATCTGCGCCTAATCATGCAGAGCAAGCAAGAATTGCCGTTCATAATGCGTCAGAATTTGCTACACCGGCAGACGTCAAACAATGGATTAAAACCCAAGCGCAAGGCCTAGGATTTGCTGACTGTGGTTTTTTATCGGTGCATCATCCTTTATTTATCGAGCAAACAGAACATCTAAAGCAATGGCTGGCAAAAGGGTATGAGGGGCAATTGCAGTTTATGCATCATAACCATCATCTGCGGGCCCAACCTGAGCAATTGGTAGAAGGCGCGAAAACCATCATCAGCGTGCGCATGGATTATTTAACCCAAACTCCCACGCCGCGCGCAGTCACTGATAACGCTTATCCCAATCAAGGTATCATCGCCCGTTATGCTAGGGGGCGTGATTATCATAAGACCATGCGCAGTCGCTTAAAGCAATTGGCATTAAAAATTGAAGCCATGCTACCTGAATGGCAGCATCTTAATATTGGCTCAGAGCAGGATTTTATTTTTCGCCCCTTTAGCGATTCTGCGCCTATCTTTGAGCGTCCTATTGCCGATGCGTCCGGTCTTGGCTGGACGGGCAAACATACCCTGCTCATAAACAAGCAAGCTGGCTCGTTTTTTGTATTAGGCGAGCTATTTATGAGTCTTGAGCTGCCTGATGACGAACCGGTCAAGGAGCATTGCGGCAGTTGTAGCGCCTGTATTGACGTCTGCCCTACGCAAGCAATTATTGCGCCCTATGAGCTTAAAGCCTCTGCTTGTATCTCTTACCTTACCATCGAACACGACGGCATTATTGACAGCAAATATCGCCGTGCCATCGGTAATCGCATCTTTGGCTGTGATGACTGTCAGCTTATTTGTCCGTGGAATCGCTATGCCAATATCACCCCAGTAGAAGATTTTTCCCCAAGGCATAATCTTGATAACAGCAGTTTACTTGAGCTATGGCAATGGCAAGAAGCGGAGTTTATGAAAAAAACCGAAGGCAGTCCGCTTAGACGCACCGGTTACGTGAATTTTTTACGCAATATCGCCATTGGTCTTGGCAATGCAGATGGTAGTACGGAAATAATTACTCAGCTGCAAGCAAAATTAGGCGTTCATAATGCCATGCTAGACGATCATATCCATTGGGCAATTAAAGAACAACAGGAAAAATTAGAAAATTTAAAACCGTAAATGCTATGGAAAATAAAGACCAAAAAAAATGCCTCTAATGTTAGGAAGAGGCATTTTTATTAGCAGTTAACTTTAAACATTTATGTTTAAATGCTTAGCTTTAAGCACTCAATAGTTTATTACGGCTTAGGAATACGTAGTACTTGACCTGGATAAATCTTGTCTGGATCAGAGAGCATTGGCTTATTGGCTTCAAATATCTTCATATAATCACCCGTTGAACCATACACTTCTTTGGCAATCTTAGATAAGCTATCGCCAGATTTCACTGTGTACATGGTAGATTCAGGCGCATCTTCTTCAATATCGATATTATCAATAACTTTAGCGACGTTTTGCACGTTACCGATAGCGATAATGGCTTTTTCGCGATCCGCTTGGGTTTTGGCCTTACCACTGATTTCTGCGGTATCTGTAGAACCATTATATTTTACTTTTAGATTACTGATATTCAGATTTTGCTGCTGAATACGGCGTAGTAAAAGGTTGGCAACTGACTGAGCAGAAGGCTCTGTGCTTTGAACTGGGGTATTAGCATCCGCTTTGGTTTCCACTTTAGCGTCATGCTTGGCATCGTCACGGTTAAAAATCTTTTCACCGATGTCTTTTGCAAAACTAAACATACCCATAAAATTGCTCCTTAAAATATTGTTATCTATTATTTATCATTATTGTTTTAATAGGCAATGTATTTAACGTTTGTCACTCTAGCATCACCTATATCTGGATAAAACTTTTATCTCTAAACAGTGATTAAGGTTTCATCAATGTAAGAAATATCACCTTATTACTGCTTACCATTCTTAGTATAGACAAAGGTAAATACCGTCTCTAGTAATAGTATGTTGAGTAATGTTGATTTGGCGTAGCTTATGTAACTTTATCATTAATAGCTACCGTTCAAATATGGCAGTGAATTGAGCAAATATAAGTAGTAAAACAGAGAGTTAATCACTACCTCTAAAAAATAGTGTTAAAAAAACCGCTTATCAATAAAGATAAACGGTCATAGCACACTTACTAAGCAAAAGATTATTTACAGTTGCGCTTGTACGTAATCAATGGCTTTTTGAACAGTCGTTAATTCTGCTGAATCTTCATCAGGAATAGTGATGCCAAAATCGCTTTCGAATGACATAACCAATTCAACTAGGTCTAATGAATCAGCGCCTAAGTCTTCCATGAATGAAGCATCATTGTTGATGTCTTCAACGTTCATACCTAATTGTTCGGCTACCGCAGATTTAACTCTTAGTTCGGTATCATTACTCATGTAGATTTCTCCTTTTTGATCTATTATTTCGACAAATTACCACAGTCTTATGATAAAGCGCTATGGCAGTATATATAAAATGGGCTGGTCAAATTATCACGGCTGTCTGGTAGACAGATAACCAATTATACGTTTTGACTAATGTCTGCTAAAACCTAGCTATCATACAGGGCTTTGACAAAAAAGTATCCGCTATTATAGCACCCTTTATTATAGTTTACACTCGTTCACAGAGTTTTTTATTATAACTATGTAACGCACCGTTATAATAATAAATAACACTGAATTAGAATAATAAACTCTAATCCTACATGTACATACCGCCATTAACAGGAATAACCGCGCCAGTAATATAGCTGGCTTCATCGCCTGCTAAGAAAAACACGGCGGCGGCGATATCTTCTGGCTGACCAAGACGGCTGATTGGAACCGCATCGAGCATTGAGTTAAGTAGGCGCTCGTCAAGCTCATCGGTCATATCGGTTTCGATAAGGCCGGGTGCCACACAGTTAATCGTCACTTGACGTGAACCAATTTCTCGCGCCAGCGTCCGGCTAAAGCCTTCGACGCCGGCTTTAGTGGCTGCGTAGTTAGATTGACCCGCATTGCCCATTTGCGCGACCACAGAGGTGATATTGATGATACGCCCACGACGTGCTTTCATCATACCGCGTACCGCTCGCTTACTCATGCGATAAACTGAAGTCAGATTGGTATCGACAACATTGTCCCAATCTTCATCTTTCATACGCATCAATAAGCCATCTTGAGTAATACCGGCATTATTGACCAGTACTTGAACGGCACCGTAAACGCTTTCGATTTCTTCAAACAGCTTATCAATCTGCGCCGTATCGCGCACGTCTAGTACTCGTCCAATACCACCACTATCGTTTAGGTATTCTTCAATAAGTGCTGCGCCTTTCTCGGTAGTTGCGGTACCAATGACAAAGTGTCCTTCTTTGGCAAAACGTTTGGCAACGGCTTTACCGATACCGCGGCTTGCGCCCGTCACTAATGTAATCGTACGGCTCATGATAATACCTCCATCAACTTATCTAAACGGGCAGGCTTGTCGGTAGGATAACTTACGATAGGATGCGCTTGACGCTTGGCCAAATTACTTAAGACGTTACCGCTGCCACATTCGATTAAAATATTAATTTGCTTATCTGCCAATTCCTGCATGGTTTTTGACCATAAGACCGGTTCACTGAGCTGCTCGGTCAATGCTTGCTTGATAGCGACTGCATTGCTTTCAACGCGCGCATGGCGGTTTTGAATCACTGGAATGGTTGCTTGATCAAATTGAATGGCTGCCAACTCATCAGCCAAGGCATTTGTTGCAGGCTCCATAAGCGCACAATGCGACGGTACACTAACCTTTAATGGAATGGCTTTTTTACCAGTATTTTGAACTTTATCAATGACGGCGTTGACGCCAGCGGCATTACCTGAAACCACCACTTGACCTGGACTATTAAAGTTTGCGGCGCCAACAATGGCATCATCAACGTGCTCGGTCGCTTGTTCGCATAAGTTTTCGACGCGGTGGTCTTCAAGACCAAGCACCGCTGCCATCGCCGTATCGACCCCTGCTACCGCCTCTTGCATCAATTGACCGCGTTTATGCACCAGCTTGACCGCATCAGCTAAGGATATCACTCCAGCGGCACATAAGGCGCTATATTCACCCAAGGAATGACCCGCTAGGTAACAAGGCTTATCTTCTATTTTTTGTTGTAAGATGCGCCAAACAGCGATACTAGCAGTCAATAAAGCCGGCTGAGTATATTGGGTTTTATTCAGTTTGTCTTCGTCCTGACAAATTGCCCATAAGTCTTCACCAAGCGCTGTACTGGCTTCGGTAAAGGTATCATGAATTTCAGGATAGGTTTCAGCAAGCTCGCTCAGCATACCGACCACTTGTGAACCTTGTCCAGGGAATAGCACAGCTATACGGGTGGGTTGTTTTTTTACCATATCGGGTACAGAGGCCATAACCAATATTCCTTATTTAATTGGAAATACCCCTAAATACATGGGGTTTATTATAGGATTAAAAGATAATAAAAAAGATTTATTATGAAGAGCGCCGCTATCATTATTCCTTTAAGACAGCCGACTGCTATTAAACTATACACTGACGCAGACAATAAGCATAGTTATCAAAGACTGAACGCTTAAAATGTGATATCTCTATAATCACTACTTGATAAAAAATAGATAACAAAAAGCCAAGATATCTGACTTCATAATATATGATAGCGAGATAACTTGGCTCTTGTTTGCTTAAACTGCTTGCACCATAACAACTGTGTAAAATCATCGATAGTCATTAGAACTACCAGCATTTTGCATCAACCATCAGTGGGCAAATAAATTAAGCGTCTTGACTAACTTTAAAAAGCTGGCGACCACGATAGAAACCATCTTTAGTCATGTGATGACGACGATGTTTTTCACCAGTAGTAGCGTCGATGCTTAATTCAGCCACTTCCATACGATGATGTGAACGGCGCATGTCACGACGAGAACGACTTTTACGACTTTTTTGAACAGCCATGATATAGCTCCTATACTTAAAAGGGTTAAGCTTGAAATTCAGCTTTAATCGATACTGACAGAGGCTATATAATCACAACAACCTAAGTCTTACGCATCATTAGTTAAATAGATTGCCACACGTATTAAAGTGCTGACTACGTCTAAAATCTATAGTTCGTTTGCGAAGCCAGCTTCTCTCTGCCAGCGGCAGGTTGCTAGAATGCAATAAACGGGACATTATACGCATGTTTCGCCAATTAATAAAGCCTTGCTTTTCACTCTTGGACAAAAAGCTGATAAAAGGTAGAAAGTAATGATTTATCGACGTTATACTGCCAGTTCTGGGGCTATAACTTGCCCTTTAACGATGCTAACGCTGCAAAAGGATTCTCATTTTCCTCTTCTTCTGGAATGTCACCAAACTGCTCAACACTCATCTCGCAATCATCGTGCTTTGGTGCCATTGGCGCTTTTAGCAAAATCTCATCTTCGATCAATTTTTTAAACGGCAATAAACGCTCAGGCGCAGGCTCAGTGATGATTTCATCGAGCAGCAAGTAATCCTGCTCTTCACCGACCAAACGCACTTGGCTTTCGTTATCTAACAATGCAATATCATAATCATCAGTCAAATCAATGGCAATCGGTTGCAAACAACGCTGGCAGGTCAACCATATCTCACCCTTGAGAGTAAAAGACAAATGCAACACATTATTATGGCGATATAGGTTGGCTTTAAGCTCAAGGTTTGATTGCTCGTGCTCAGTTGACAAGATAGCATTTAGGCGCTCAAACGAACGCGGTGCAACTTGCCCTGACCATTCAAAGCCACTATCTTCCCATTTGCTTAAAGAAACATCTTCTGGCAGGTTGGTCGACATTGCAGCTGCTGTTTTGTCAGCCTGAAGCGCTGACGGCTTGTTTATTGGAGTGCTTGACATGCGCGGCCTCATTCATCAAAAACGGTGTATAATATTGCCTGCCATACTAACGGAAAGCGCTGATAAGCGCTAGGGCTAGTATGTTAAGATTTTTGGTAAGTGCTTTCGTATTAAGTTTGCATTTACCTTGGCTTGCTCGCGTTGCAAATCACGCGCTCTACCTTTTTATTTGGTTAATTTATTCATATGATATCGCCTGCTGTTGATCCTGACTTCTCCATTTTGCTTTCTGACTCTGACGCAAAACGTTTGCTACATCGTTTAAATACTTTAGAAACCAAAGAGCCACCTGAGTTTTTGAGCTCTATTTCAGAGATGCAGTTAAACGCACTGTCAAAACAATGGCAGAAAGTTATCCATGCTGAAAATATCAACACTGTTGATGAGAATGAAAAAGCAGCGACCGATTGGCTGATCAGTTTATTCAATACGCTATTTGCCCACCAGCACGTTATCCTAGTACGTGGCACCGGCGAACCAGAGTATTTTCCTGCCAAAGACAATCAGCCAGCACGTATTGAATTTGCCCATGGTTTCTTTCAAAGCGCATTGCATGAGTGTAGCCATTTTTTTATTGCAGGTGAACGTCGCAGACAGCTCTCTGACTTTGGCTATTGGTATGCACCCGATGGGCGCACAGAGGCTCAACAACAAGCGTTTGAGCGTGTAGAAATCAAACCACAAGCGTTTGAGTGTTTATTTACTTTAGCGTGCAGGCGTTCTTTTCAAGTGTCGCAAGACAATCTGTTTGCCACCTTTGATACCAGTACTAGCACCTTTGCGCAGGACGTCTATCAACAAGCTAAAGCATATATTACTGAACCTCACACCATACCACGTGATGCCAAAATATTATTGCAGGCATTATTGACGCTTTGCACTGTTGATTAGCAACACAAAATTGTTCTCTATATATGTATTTCCTATCGAAAGTAATCCGTGGCAGTAGTGTTAACGTTTCCCTACTCACCGTAACGCCTTATTAATAAACTTATATTTACTTTGCATTATACTGAATGAATAGTAGCTCCATATTTTGATGCAGTCAGAGAGATACGCTAAAAAATAAAATAATTTCATTTTCTAAAAAATGCCTATGAAACACTCTATAATTATAAAATAAGGAAAAATCATGCAAGTATTTTACATTCATCCGGACAACCCACAACCGCGGCTTATCGAACAAGCAGCGGATTTATTACGTAACGACCAATTACTTATCTATCCTACCGATACCAGTTATGCTTTTGGCTGCCGCTTAGGCGCTAAAGACGCACTAGAAAAGCTTAAACATGTCCGTGAGCTTGACGATAAGCACCAATTCACCTTGTTATGTCGCGATTTAAGTGAGATTGCCAACTATGCAACGGTGGACAATGTGCAATTTAAACAGCTAAAAGCGCATACGCCGGCACCGATTACCTTTATTTTAAACGCCACCAAAGATGTACCTAAGAAGTTGGCGCATCCTAAGAAAAAAACCATTGGTATTCGCGTGCCAAGCAATCCTATTGCGCAAGCATTGCTAGCAGCGATGGATGAGCCTATATTGACCAGTTCACTCATATTGCCGCATCGAGATGAGATATTGGACGATCCATTTGAGATTGAAGAGTTACTCGGTAATCAAATAGATGGTCTCATTAATGCTGGTATCAAAACCACCAAACTGACTACTATCGTCGATATGACTACTAATCAGCCCGAAATCATCAGACAAGGTGCTGCTGACGTCAGCTCACTCGTACCATAAAAAAAATTTTAAGAATAAAAGGCATAAAAAAAGCTCCAAATTATTGGAGCTTTTTTTATTATACAATGAGCGTATAAAATTAGTCACGATCAACCAATTCTACATAAGCCATTGGCGCATTGTCACCATCACGGTAACCGCATTTTACGATACGCAAATAACCACCTGGACGAGTTTGGTAGCGAGGACCTAACGTGCCAAATAATTTGCCTACCATAGTTTTGCTACGCATACGGCTAAATGCCAAACGGCGGTTAGCAACGCTGTCTTCTTTAGCCAAAGTGATTAATGGCTCAGCAACACGGCGCAATTCTTTTGCTTTTGGTAAAGTTGTTTTGATCAGTTCATGCTCAAATAATGAGTTGGTCATGTTCTGAAACATTGCTTTACGATGACTGCCGGTACGACCCAGCTTGACTCCACTCTTACGATGGCGCATAGTCAAAAATCCTTAAAGTTTAACGGCTACGATAAGAAAAGCGATCATCGACACGAAGGTCAGCTGGTGGCCAATTGTCTAGGCGCATACCGAGCTCTAAATCTTTAGACGCTAATACGTCTTTGATTTCGGTCAATGATTTCTTACCAAGATTTGGGGTTTTTAGAAGTTCAGTCTCTGAACGCTGTACCAAATCACCGATATAGTAAATGTTTTCAGCTTTCAAGCAGTTGGCTGAGCGAACCGTTAGTTCAAGATCGTCCACAGGGCGTAATAGCACCGGATCAACCTCTTCTTTTTCTTTCACAGGCTCAGGCGCTTCTTCAGCTTCTAGGTCAACAAAGATAGAAATCTGTTGTTGTAAAATAGTGGCTGCTTTACGAATTGCTTCTTCTGGATCGATAGTGCCATTAGTTTCAAGCTCGATGATAAGACGATCAAGATCGGTACGTTGTTCTACACGTGCGTTCTCAACCTGATAAGCAACACGCAGTACTGGACTAAAACTTGCATCAAGCTTTAAGCGTCCAATCGCTTTAGTGTCGCCATCTTCACGGCGCTGGTTTGCTGGCTCATATCCACGACCCATTACCACACGCAAACGCATCTTAAGATGACCACGGTCGCTTAATGTACCCAATACCAATTCTGGATTGATAATGTCGACATTATGCGGCAACGTGATGTCTGCAGCAGTAATAGTGCCTGGACCTTGTTTATCCAAGGTCAAGAATACTTCATTTTGGTCATGAAGGGTAATTGCCAAGCCTTTTAAATTCAAAAGCAAGTCAAGTACGTCTTCTTGTAGTCCTTCAAGCGTTGAGTATTCATGGTCAACACCATCAATCTCAGCTTCAATGACTGCAGCACCAGGTAATGAAGATAACAAGATGCGACGTAAGGCATTACCTAAGGTATGCCCAAAGCCGCGTTCTAACGGTTCGAGCGTGACTTTCGCAATCGTTTCGTTAACCGTATCCACGTTAATGGCGTTCGGCGTTAGAAACTCAGTTGCACTTAGCATCATGATGTCACCTCGATTTATTAAACTGGTTTAATTAACGTCAATTGCTCAATGCTATTTTTATAACATCGAGCAGTACGTTACTTACTTAGAGTATAGCTCAACGATCAAGCTTTCGTTGATTTCAGCAGGTAGATCAATGCGATCAGGCGCTTGTTTAAACGTGCCTTGTAGTTTGCTGTGATCAACATCTAGCCATTCTGGAATACCACGTTGTGTCGCTAGTTCAATAGCGTTTTTAATACGTAGTTGTTCGCGAGACTTCTCACGGATAGCGACGACATCACCATCTTGCAACTGAATTGATGGAATGTTCACACGAACAAACTCATCGCGGCCAGCTTTTTTTACCATCACAGTGCGATGGCTAACTAGCTGACGTGCTTCAGCACGAGTTGAGCCAAAGCCCATGCGATAAACGACGTTATCGAGGCGACTCTCAAGCATCGCTAGTAGGTTTTCACCAGTAGCACCGCGCTTACGAGCAGCTTCTTTATAGTAGTTGGCAAACTGGCGCTCTAATACACCGTAGATACGCTTAACTTTTTGTTTTTCGCGTAACTGTAGAGAGTACTCTGAGCTCTTATTACGGCTAACACCATGTTGACCAGGTGGACGAGCCGCTTTTTTCGTTTTTACGTCATATGGTTTAACACCAGACTTAAGGCCTAAGTCTGTACCTTCACGACGTGATAATTTGAGTTTTGGTCCAATATAACGGGCCATTGTTATGTCTCCTATAAGCTCTTATGATAAAAAGCTTCGTCTTTAATATTAGACGCGGCGCTTTTTCGGCGCACGGCAACCATTGTGTGGGATTGGGGTTACATCAGAGATGCTGTTAACTTTATAACCCAATGCACCAAGTGCTCTTACCGCAGACTCACGACCCGGTCCTGGTCCTTTAACCAAAACGTCGATATTCTTAACACCGTATTCTTGAGCCGCTTTACCAGCGACTTCAGCTGCAACCTGAGCTGCAAATGGTGTAGATTTACGTGAACCACGGAAGCCTTGTCCACCTGAAGTGGCCCAAGCCAGTGCATTACCTTGACGATCGGTAATCGTAACAATGGTGTTATTAAAAGACGCATGGATATGGGCAACGCCCTCCGATACTGAACGACGAGTCACTTTTTTGCGACTACGAGTGTCTTTAGCCATCTTTTAGCTTCCTAAGTTAATTATCTTTTGAGAGGGCGTGTCGGACCCTTACGAGTACGAGCGTTGTTCTTGGTGTTCTGACCTCTAACTGGTAGGTTACGGCGATGGCGGATGCCACGGTAACAACCAAGATCGACCAAGCGCTTGATATTCATTGACACTTCACGACGAAGATCACCTTCAGTCATGTAATTTGCAACTTGTGCACGGATAGCATCTAACTGTGTATCATCTAACTGGCTAACTTTAGTAGTAGGGGCAATGCCAACTGCTTCTAAGATTTTCTGAGCAGTGGTACGACCTATACCAAAGATATAAGTTAGTGAAATAACAGCATGCTTATTATCCGGAATGTTTACGCCGGCAATACGAGCCATTGATTTCTCTCCATTAAAGAAAAATGTCCTTATTGATACAATAAGGGGTATTCTTCAGATTTGTTGCTGTCAATACTAAAGCTTTTATAATTATTATCGCTGCTTCAACTTGATAACAAGTCTCTTCATTGACCATTTTATAAAAGATTTTGCATAAACTACGGCAAGTGGCGGATGATATCGCATCCGCCGTTATTTTTCAAGTATTAATTGTATAAATTCAATAAGCGTGACGCTTTATGTCTTTAAAATATTAACCTTGACGTTGCTTGTGGCGAGGTTCTGCGGTACAAATAACATGTACACGGCCTTTACGGCGCACAACTTTACAGCTACCACAAATCTTTTTAACTGATGCTTGAACTTTCATAGCATACTCCTTTGAGATATCGTACCGCTCATTTAAGGTTGAGTGGGCGATTGAATTAACGTCTGATCATGATATTGATGGGTCATCAAATGCGCTTGGATTTGCGAGATGAAGTCCATTACCACAACCACCATAATCAGTAATGACGTACCGCCAAGTTGAAACGGTACACCAAACGATGACTGCACGACCATTGGCATTAAACAAATAACCGTCATATACATCGCGCCAATAAAGGTCAGTCGGTTTAATACATGATCAAGGTAACGCTGAGTTTGTTGTCCGGGGCGAATACCTGGGATATACGCACCACTACGTTTAAGGTTTTCAGCAACTTCACGCGGACTAAATACCAACGCCGTGTAAAAGTAACAGAAGAAAATAATCATTGCGCCAAACAGAACCAAATACAGCGGCTGCCCTGGAGACAACACCAATGCCATATTTTGTAATATCTTTTGTGTAAAGGTAGGGTCAGCCGATTGACCAACCCACTGCCCTAAACTTGCTGGAAACAACAATAACGAGCTGGCAAAAATAGCGGGAATAACCCCAGCCATATTTAGCTTAAGCGGCAAATGCGACTGCTGCTGAGCATATATCTTGCGACCTTGTTGTTGCTTCTGCGCATAGTTTACTGGGACACGGCGCTGGGCACGTTCAATATAAACGATACCAGCAGTGACCGCGATGCCTAGCAATACAAAGATAAAAAGCACAATCAAGTTCATCTGCCCTTGATTGACCTGTTCGATAGACTGCGAAATCATACCTGGCGTACCAGCCACAATACTCGCAAAAATGAGCATTGAGATACCATTACCCACGCCGCGTTCTGTAATTTGCTCACCGAGCCACATTAAGAACATAGCGCCAGCTACCAATGAGGTAACTGCTGGAATATAAAAAGTCAAACCAGTGGATAAAGTAAGATTCTGACTGATTAGGCCAGCACACATTCCTAATGACTGTACTAGCGCCAATCCAAGCGTACCCTGACGGGTGTACTTGTTTAGCTTACGTCGCCCCGCTTCACCTTCTTTTTTGAGGGCTTCAAGCGATGGCAATACCGCAGACATCATCTGAACAATAATGGATGCTGAGATATATGGCATGATACCAAGTGCCATAATGGACATACGCTCTAGTGCACCACCTGAGAACATGTTAAACATACTCAAAATGGTATTTTCGTTGCGCGAAAACAGATCAGCCAAGTTAACCGGATTGATACCCGGTACTGGAATATGTGACCCTAAACGATAAACAATCAATGCGCCGATTAAGAATAATAAACGCGTCCATAATTCATCATACTTACGTATAAAGGCAAATGGATTGAGCGGTATACCAGTCGATGACATTGATTGTTTTGACACGTTACTACTCCTCGATGCTACCACCAGCAGCTTCGATTGCTTGCTTGGCGCCTTTAGTCACTTTGATACCTTTAAAAGTATAAGCTTTAGTGACTTCGCCTGACAACATAATACGAACGCGTTTCATGTCATGACGGATAACGTTAGCAGCTTTTAATGTTTCAATGCTAACCACATCGCCTTCGACTTTGTTTAGTTCAGACAGACGAACTTCAGCAGTCGTCATTGCCATTTTACTGGTAAAGCCAAATTTTGGTAGGCGACGATATAAAGGCATTTGACCGCCTTCAAATCCTGAGCGAATGCTAGAACCTGAACGAGATTTCTGACCTTTTACACCGCGACCACCAGTTTTGCCAAGACCTGAACCGATACCACGACCACGACGTTGGGCAGTTTTTTTCGCGCCAACACCTGGTGATAATTCATTTAATCTAAGTCCCATTACGCTTCCTCCACTTTTACCATGTAGTTGACGCGATTGACCATACCACGGGTTGAAGGCGTATCTTCTACTTCAACAGTATGACCAATACGGCGTAAACCCAATCCTTTCAAGCTCGCTTTGTGGCTCTTGAGGCGATGGGCACCCGATTTAAATTGAGTGACTTTCATTTTTTTCATCGTAACTCACCTAGTTTCTAAGTTAACCCAAGATTTCGTCTACAGATTTACCACGTTTTGCTGCCATCTTTTCTGGAGTTGACATATCACGTAAACCGTTGAATGTTGCACGTACAACGTTTGCCGTGTTGGTAGAACCATGAGATTTCGTTAAAACGTCTTTAACACCAGCAACTTCTAATACCGCACGCATTGCGCCACCAGCGATTACGCCAGTACCTTCAGATGCAGGCTGCATGTAGACTTTACTAGCACCATGACGTGCTTTGATCGGATGGAACAAAGTTGCACCATCAAGCTCAACAGTAATCATGTTGCGCTTAGCAGCTTCAAGTGCTTTTTGGATAGCAGCTGGCACTTCACGTGCTTTACCACGACCAAAACCAACACGGCCATTACCATCACCCACTACGGTTAGCGCAGTGAATGAGAAAATACGACCACCTTTAACCACTTTTGCAACGCGATCAACGGTAACTAAGCGTTCTACTAGACCGTCAGTCTGTTCATTTTTATCATTTTTATCATTTCTAGCCATGATTAAAACTCCAATCCGTTTTCGCGAGCAGCTTCAGCTAAAGCTTTTACTCGACCATGATATTTAAAACCACTACGGTCAAAGGCAACCTTAGTAATACCAGCTGCTTTTGCGCGTTCTGCGATCAATTGGCCCACAGACGTCGCTGCATCAACGTTACCAGTTGCACCTGAACGTAAGCTGCTGTCTAAGGTAGATGCCTGAGCAATCACTTCACCACCGTTTGGAGAGATAATTTGGGCATAAATATGTCTTGGGGTGCGGTTAACCGTTAAGCGATTTACGCCTAAAAAACGGATATGTGCACGGGTTTTCTTTGCTCGACGTAGACGAGCTGCTTTTTTATCAAACATTTCAACTCACCTTATTTTTTCTTGGCTTCTTTGCGAATCACATGCTCGTCACTATAACGAATACCTTTACCTTTATAAGGCTCTGGTGGGCGGAAACCGCGGATATTAGCCGCTGCTTGACCAAGCTGCTGCTTATCGTTTGATTTTAAAACGATTTCAGTTTGCGTTGGGGTTTCAGCTGATACACCTTCAGGTAGTGTATATTCTACTGGATGTGAGTAACCAACGTTTAACGTTACTTTATTACCAGTAGCTTGAGCGCGATAACCAACACCAATAAGTTGAAGGCGTCTTTCAAAACCTTCATTTACGCCTATTACTAAATTGTTTAGTAAAGAGCGCATGGTGCCAGTATGCATCATGGCTTCTTTTGAATCGGCTGCAGGTGAGAGAAGAATTGCATCATCTTCCTGTTTTAGCTCGACCAATTCATGCAGGCGTAAAGACATATTGCCATTTTTGCCTTTAACTTCGACCTGCCGATCGTTCAAAGTAACACTTACGCCGCTAGGCAGTGCTACTGGGGCTTTAGCCACACGAGACATAGGAATATTCCTTAAAAAAATTAACTTACTTTTATTAGCGAAAAAACTAACAGGCTAAAAAGCGTGTTAGTTTAGCATAATTGACTGCATTAGGCACCTATCAATGTTAAAAAATATGTATGATAAAATTGATAAGTGCCCAACGAAGATCAAGTAGACTTTATCGTCTCGTTACCGATAGCAATGATTGCTAATTAAGCAACGAATGCAACGATTTCACCACCGATACCAGCAGCGCGTGCAGCACGATCGCTCATGATACCTTGGCTGGTTGATACGATAGCAACACCCATACCTTGTTTAACAGTAGGGATAGCGTCTTTACCGCGATGCTGGCGTAGGCCAGGACGGCTATAACGTTGGATCGTTTCAATAACCGCTTTGCCTTCGAAGTATTTTAACTCGATGGTCAAAGTTGCTTTGTTATTTTCTTGCTCAGTCACAACAGCGCTGGCTACATAACCTTCGCTTACTAATAAGTCAGCGATTGATTTACGTAGTTTAGAGCTCGGCATTGCTACCGATACTTTATTAGCCATTTGTGCGTTACGAATACGGGTTAGCATATCCCCAACGGTATCTTGCATACTCATATCGTTACTCCTTACCAGCTTGCTTTACGAACACCAGGCACATCGCCTTGCATGACACGCTCACGCAGCATATTGCGTGATAAGCCAAACTTGCGGAAGTAACCGTGAGGACGACCAGTGATAGCACAACGGTTGCGTAGACGTACTGGTGATGCGTTGCGTGGTAGGGCTTGTAGCTCTAGCATCGCTTCCATACGCTCTTCGTCTGATGCGTTGATATCACTGATAGTTTCTTTTAGCTTAATACGCTTTTCAGCATATTTAGCAACCATTTTTTCGCGTTTTAATTCGCGGTTAATCATGCTCTTCTTTGCCATAACGTCTTTACCTTATTTAAATGGGAAGCCGAATGCTTTAAGCAACGCACGACCTTCTTCATCATTACCAGCTGACGTGGTGATGGTCACATCCATACCGCGGATACGATCAATCTTGTCAAAGTCTACTTCTGGGAATACGATTTGTTCTTTGATACCCAATGAGTAGTTACCACGTCCGTCAAAGGCTTTAGGTGAAAAACCGCGGAAATCACGAATACGAGGAATTGCAATGGCAATGAGACGATCTAAAAATTCGTACATTTGCTCACCGCGCAGCGTTACTTTACAGCCAATTGGCCATTCTTCACGAATTTTAAAGCCAGCAACTGATTTGCGCGCTTTGGTGACGACAGGTTTTTGACCAGCGATAGCGGTCATGTCAGCTACAGCACCTTCAAGCAATTTTTTGTCTTGAGACGCGCCGCCTACACCCATATTAAGCGTGATTTTAGTGATTTTAGGCACTTGCATCACGTTCGCCAAACCAAGCTCTTCTTTGATTTGTTGCTTTAATTCTTCGTTATATAAAGATTTTAATCTTGCCATTACCATTACACCCTTAGTGTCTTACGCAGTCGCCACTACTTCACCGTTCGAACGATAGACGCGTTGTTTCTTGCCGTCTTCACCGAACTGATAAGTAATACGATCAGCTTTTTGGGTTTGCGCATTTAAAATTGCGACATTTGAGATATGCAAAAAAGCTTCTTGCTTAACGATGCCACCTTCAGTACCAGTTGCCTGATTTGGCTTCTGATGTTTGGTGACAATGTTGATGCCTTCAACTTTAATACGATCGTTTTTTACAGCTTGCACAGTACCTTGCTTGCCTTTGTCTTTCCCAGCAATCACGATAACTGTATCGCCTTTACGTAATTTTGACATGGATTACCTCACAATACTTCTGGTGCTAGTGATACAATTTTCATAAACTGATCACCACGTAGTTCACGAGTTACCGGTCCAAAAATACGAGTTGCTATCGGTGCTTTGTTTTGGTTCAACAATACCGCAGCATTGTCATCAAAACGCAGAACTGAACCATCAGGACGACGAACGCCTTTTTTGGTACGTACAACTACAGCATTCATCACGTCGCCTTTTTTAACACGACCACGCGGAATGGCTTCTTTAACCGTTACTTTAATAATGTCGCCAACTGATGCATAACGACGATGAGAGCCACCCAGTACTTTAATGCACTGAACTCGTCTTGCACCGCTATTGTCTGCAACTTCCAGCATCGATTCAACCTGAATCATAGCGTTACTCCACACGTATGAGCAATAAAAACCAGTTGCTGCCGCTAGCACAGAATGAGTAGTCGGCATTTTAATATTAATAACCGCTGCTACTCTTAATGTGAGTGATATACGCTCGGCGCAATCAGCATCCTTAAAAAGGCGGCTATTTTAACAGCTTCTGGCTTTTAATGCAATTTACTTAGATTTTTTCTACTTTTTCAACCACTTCAACCAAAGTCCAAGACTTGGTTTTTGAGATTGGACGCGTTTCTTTGATGCGGACAAGGTCGCCTTGTTGACAAACGTTATCTTCATCATGAGCTTTGATTTTTGTAGAACGACGAAGCTGTTTGCCATACAAAGGATGACGAACCAGACGCTCAATCAAAACTGTGATGGATTTGTCCATCTTGTCGCTGACAACTCGTCCTGTCAATACGCTAGCATTAGCTGTTTGATTGTTATCGCTCATGAGTCGCCTCGTTGTTTCTCGTTAATCAAAGTCTGAATCTGAGCAATCGTGCGACGATTGCTTCTGACTTCATGGGTGTTACCCAACTGACCCGTTGCTTTAGCCATACGAATACGGAAAGCATCAAGTTGCTTTTCATCAAGTAACTGAGTCAGTTCTTCTAATGATTTATCACGTAATTCACTGATCTTCATTACATTATCGTCCGCTTAACAATGGTAGTTTTAAAGGGCAGTTTTGCTGCAGCAAGCGTTAACGCTTCGCGAGCAAGTTCTTCTGAAACCCCTTCGAGTTCATATAGCACTTTACCAGGTTTGATTTCGCATACCCAATACTCGACTGGACCTTTACCTTTACCCATACGTACTTCTAGTGGTTTGTTGGTAATAGGTTTGTCTGGGAATACACGAATCCAAATCTTACCGCCACGCTTGATTTTACGAGTGATGGTACGACGTGCTGCTTCAATTTGACGGGCAGTCATACGACCACGAGTCAACGATTTTAGACCAATTTGTCCGAATGCAACGGTGCTTCCACGGTGAGCAAGACCTGTGTTACGACCTTTGTGCATTTTACGAAACTTGGTACGTTTTGGCTGTAACATAGTTTAACCTCTGTCTGTGTTTCGACGGTTTCCGTTTCCACGACCACGGCGTTTTGGCGCACGAGTCTGCTCTTCTTTGACGGGATTATATACGCTGTTCATACCGTCAAGGATTTCGCCACGGAAAATCCAAACTTTTACACCGATAGTGCCGTATGTGGTTTCTGCACGAATTGACGCGTAGTCAATATCAGCGCGGAGTGTATGCAATGGCACACGACCTTCACGGTACCATTCAGTACGAGCAATCTCAGCACCGCCAAGACGGCCAGACAGCTCAACTTTAATACCTTTAGCACCAGAACGCATGCTGTTCTGTACGGCGCGTTTCATCGCACGACGGAACATAACACGGCGCTCAAGCTGGCTGCCGATACCGTCTGCTACCAAACGTGCATCAAGATCAGGTGATGTGATTTCTTCAATGTTGACCTGAGCAGGTACGCCCATAATTTTGGTCAATTCTTTTTGAAGTCTTTCGATATCTTCGCCTTTTTTACCGATAACAATACCAGGACGCGCAGTGGCGATGGTAATCTTAGCAGCACCAGTAGGACGCTCAATCATAATGTTGCTGATCATAGCGTTGTCTAGTTTTTTGCGTAGATACTCACGAACTTGAATGTCGTTGATGAGGTATTCTGAGTATTGTTTAGGGTTAGCATACCAGTTTGCGTTATGCTTTTTGACAACACCAAGACGAATTCCGATTGGATGTACTTTTTGACCCATAACTTATTCTCCTACCTTTATAGTGATGTGACAAGTACGCTTACTGATACGATCAGCGCGACCTTTAGCACGTGGTAGGATACGTTTTAGCGTAATGCCTTCATCAACGTAGATGGTTGATACTTTAAGAGTATCGATATCTAAACCGTTGTTGTGTTCGGCATTGGCGATGGCTGAGTCAAGACATTTCTTAACGAAAACAGCGCCTTTTTTATTACTATACGTTAGGATATCCAAAGCACGCTCGATAGATTTGCCACGAACTTCATCAGCAACGAGTCTAACTTTTTGTGCCGATATGGCGGCACCGCGTAATTTTGCAGTTACTTCCATGGTAAGCACCTTATCTCTTAGCTTTCTTGTCAATGCCATGACCACGATATGTACGAGTCGGGGCAAATTCACCTAGTTTATGACCAACCATCTGCTCGCTTACGATAACCGGTACGTGAGTACGGCCGTTGTGAACAGATAAGGTTAGGCCAACCATTTGTGGCAAAATCATCGAGCGGCGCGACCAAGTTTTAATTGGTTTGCGTGAGTTGGTGTCTAATGCATTCTCAACTTTAGCAAATAAGTGCGCGTCTATGAATGGACCTTTTTTCAATGAACGAGGCATGAAATTCTTCCTTTATTTCTTCTTGGCGCGGCGGCGGATGATCATACTGTCAGTACGCTTATTATGACGCGTTTTAAGTCCTTTAGACTTCTGACCCCAAGGGCTGGTTGGATGGCGACCTTTGTTACGACCTTCACCACCACCGTGTGGGTGATCAACCGGGTTCATAGCGACACCACGAACAGAAGGACGAACACCGCGCCAACGTGAAGCACCGGCTTTACCAAGTGATTTCAAGTTATTTTCAGTGTTAGAAACTTCACCAATAACAGCACGGCAATTCACGTGTACGCGGCGAGTTTCACCTGAGCGTAGACGTAGAATAGCATAAATACCGTCACGACCTAGTAGCTGAACGCTGGCACCCGCAGAACGAGCTAGCTGTGCACCTTTACCGATTTTAAGTTCGATATTGTGTATCACAGTACCCAATGGGATGTTTTTCAGTGGTAAGCAGTTACCTGGACGGATTGGAGAGTTCTCTCCTGACATGACGGTATCGCCAACTGCTTGTTTTTTAGCAGCAATGATATAGCGACGTTCGCCGTCAGCGTACTTAAGTAAAGCAATGTGTGCAGTACGGTTAGGATCGTATTCGATACGCTCAACCACAGCTGGGATATTGTCTTTAGTACGTTTAAAATCGATAATACGATAATGCTGCTTATGACCACCACCAACGTGACGAGTCGTGATGCGACCATTATTGTTACGACCACCTGACTTACTTTTTGATTCGAGAAGCGCTGCAAAAGGACGACCTTTGTAAAGGTGTGGATGCACCACTTTTTCAACAAAACGACGGCCTGGTGATGTTGGCTTTGCTTTTACGATAGGCATGAGTGTAATCCTTATTCGTTGTTCGCTGTTTCACTAGTAGAAGCAGTCGTGTTTGCGACTTCTTCACCAGCATCAGCCATTTGTACATCTTGACCAGCTTTTAAGGTAACGTAGGCTTTTTTATAGTCATTACGACGGCCGATATTTTTACCAAAACGCTTTGTCTTACCTTTAACATTCAAAGTGTTTACTTTTAAAACTTCAACGCCTTCGAACATCATCTCAACCGCTTTTTTGACTTCAAGCTTAGTAGCATTAGAGTCAACTTTAAATACCTGTACACCAAGTGAGTCGCCAAGCATTTGAGATTTTTCTGAGAATACAGGCCCTCTTAAGACCTGATAAAGTCTTGCGTTATTCATGCTAGTGCTTCCTCAAATTGTTTCGCAGCTTCAACTGACATGATTACTTTATCAAAAGCAATCAAGCTCACTGGATCCACTTCGTTTGTACCAAGTACATTGACGTGTGGGATGTTGCGCGCAGCTAAGTATAGATTTTCGTCAACTTCTTTGGTGACGATGAGTGCACGAGGTGCGCCCAAATCATTTAACTTTGCAATCAGCTCTTTGGTCTTAGGACCAGAAACGCTTAGCTCTTCAACCAAAATCAAACGCTCTTGGCGAATCAATTCGGCTAGGATGCACTGCATCGCACCGCGATACATTTTGCGGTTAACTTTCTGTGACCAATCTTGTGGTTTGGCTGCGAATGCACGACCACCTGAACGCCAGATTGGGCTACGAATAGAACCTGCACGAGCGCGACCAGTACCTTTTTGGCGCCATGGCTTGATGCCACCACCAGAAACTTCGGCACGGGTTTTCTGAGCGCGTGTACCTTGACGAGCACCAGCAAGATATGCGGTGACGACCTGATGCACTAATGCTTCGTTGAATTCACGACCGAAAGCCGTATCAGAAAGCTCAACTGCCGCCCCTGTAACTGTTTTTAAATCCACGTTAATCCCCTTGCTTAGGCTTTGACTGACGGACGTACGATGACATCGCCACCGGTGGCACCTGGGATAGCACCCTTGATGACAAGTAACCCTTTTTCAACATCAACCGATATCACTTCTAGGCCCTGAACGGTAACGCGTTTGTTACCCATTTGACCTGGCATTTTTTTGCCTTTGAAGACTTTACCTGGTGACTGGTTTTGACCAGTTGAACCAAGGACACGGTGAGACACTGAGTTACCATGAGTGGCATCTTGCATGCTAAAGTTGTGACGCTTTACGCCGCCTTGAAAGCCTTTACCTTTACTCTGTCCTGTGACATCTACAATCTGACCTTGTTCGAACAAGTCAGCTAGGATCTCACCACCAATTTCACGACCTTCAAGATCGCTGTCATTGGCACGAAATTCCCATACACCACGGCCAGCTGCAACGCCAGCTTTAGCGAAGTGACCTTTCTGTGCAGCAGTTACGCGGCTGTCACGACGAGTACCTGTGGTAACTTGAATGGCTTGATAGCCATCTACATCAGTATTTTTTACTTGAGTAATGCGGTTAGCATGGACCTCAACCACTGTAACAGGAATAGATTCGCCTGCTTCAGTGAAGATACGGGTCATGCCGCATTTTTTACCGACTAAACCGATCGCCATTTTAGACCTCTTTATATCTTATATTAATGGGTTGGGTGTGTTTTGCATTAACCCAAAGCAATTTGAACGTCAACACCCGCCGCTAAGTCTAACTTCATTAGCGCATCCACAGTTTTGTCGGTAGGCTGAACGATATCAACCATACGCTTGTGAGTACGGATTTCGTACTGGTCACGAGCGTCTTTATTAACGTGTGGTGAGGTTAGAACGTTGAAGCGCTCAATGCGAGTCGGCAACGGTACAGGACCACAAACTTGCGCACCGGTGCGCTTTGCAGTATCAACGATCTCTTGTGCAGATTGATCAATCAGACGATGATCAAAAGACTTAAGACGGATACGGATTCTCTGGTTAGCCATGCCAGCAAGCTCCTAATATGTGCTTTTGTCATTCTTGCTTTGCAAAGATATGAGCAAAAGCCGTTTGGTTAAATATTCACTTTAAGCGGCCTTCTGTTCTTAACCAGAATGAGTTCGTTACCGGAACTTATAGCGTGCCAAAAGCAAAATAGTTTAAAGCCCCGCCGACCCTTCCATTATAGGATGTCAGCAAAGGCATAATGAAATAGTGCTAGAAACGATGCTCTAGCTGTCATAGCGCCAGCTGTTTAATTGGCTGCGCATATATAATTCAGTGGTGTGTATTATACATAGTATTTCGCTCATTGCAAGAGTAATATCGGCGGTGTTTTGAGATATCCCCCTTTATAAACAAGCGCTTTTATCAATAATTTTCTTATCAAAACCTCAATTAAGATACTTTATAATGGTATAAATTTACTCTATCATTAATCTAAAACGATGTCATATTGCTCTTGGGTATAGAGATTTTCGACCTCAAAGGTAATCACTCTACCTAATAGATACTCTAAATCTGCGACGGTGTCTGATTCGGTGGTCAATAGTAAGTCAATGACGGCAGCATGGGCAACCACAGTGAATTTCTTGGGCGAGTTATAAGTTCGCGCACAGCGCATAATCTCGCGAAATATCTCAAAGCAAACGGTTTCGGCCGTTTTAACAAAGCCGCGACCCTGACAGGTTGAGCAAGGTTCACATAGCTGCTGTCCAAGCGACTCACGGGTACGTTTACGCGTCATTTCAACCAGCCCAAGCTCACTGACTTGGGTAATTTTGGTTTTGGCGTAGTCTTGCGCTAGCTGCGCTTGCAGGCTCTCTAAAATATCGTCTTTATGCTGCTGCTCAAGCATATCAATAAAATCTAAGATAATAATGCCGCCAAGGTTTCTTAGGCGTAATTGCCGTGCAATAGCGTGGGTGGCCTCTAAATTGGTTTTATAAACGGTATCTTCTAACGAGCGCCCACCGACAAAAGAGCCAGTATTGACATCGATGGTGGTCATGGCTTCGGTTTGATCGATAATCAGATAACCGCCAGACTTTAAATCGACACGACGTTTTAGGGCATCACGCAAATCATCCTCGACACGGTGGACATCAAACAAGGAAGGCTCGGCGGTATAATGCACAATACGGTCGTAGACGAAAGGCACAAACTCTTTAGCAAAATAACGGACTTGCTCATAGATTTGCGCGTTATCAATCACCACTTTTTCGGTATCGGCATGCACCAAGTCACGAATGGAGCGTAGCGGCAGTGATAATTCTTGATAAATAAGCTCAGAGCTTTGATTTGGTTTTGTTTCTTGGCGACGGGCACAAATGGTGCGCCAGAGCTGCAATAGATAGTAGATATCTTCTTCGAGTTTATCGACTGGCACGCGCTCAGCAGCGGTGCGCGCAATCAGCCCACCTTGTAGATTGACCGTTTGCATCAGGCTCGCCAGTTCAGTTTTGAGACGAGTACGTTCTTCTTCGCCATCAATACGCTGCGAGATACCGATATGGTCACTCGATGGCAGATAGACCAAGTAACGTGATGGTAGCGATATATTGGTAGTTAAACGCGCGCCCTTGCTACCAAGCTGGTCTTTGGTCACTTGTACTAAGATACGTTGGCCTTCGTGCAGTCGATGCTGGATAAGAGATTTTGTAACGGCTACAACCTCGGTGCTGTGCGCACTGACCACAGGCGGCGTGACCGCCAAATCATCAGCGGTAGCTTCGATAACAGGACGTTGGTTATTGGTGTTTTCTGAGGTCTTATTTTTGCTCTCGCTAACAGGACGCGGTTCGCGCTGCATGTCATTGACATGTAAAAACGCTGTGCGTGACTGGCCGATGTCGACAAAAGCTGCCTGCATACCCGGAAGCACGCGTACTACCGTGCCCAAATAAATATTGCCGACCAAGCCCAGTTTATGATGACGCTCGATATAAATCTCGCCCAACACCCCGTTATCTAACACGGCGACGCGCGATTCCATGGGACTAATATTAATCAGCAGCTCTTCGGACATAATATTTTCTCTTAGCACTCAGCTTTCTTGTGAAGCGTTCATCGTTTGGTAGCCTCACAGTGTACCAAATGCACCTTGGGTTTGCCCATTATCCTAGCGTGTCATTATGTGCAGATAATTGAGTGATAGCCATTTGCCATCTCATGTAAGACCAACCATTTAATTATCCTACATCAAATACGCGCTACTCTCACCTACCTGTTTACTCAGCTTATTTGCTCAATGCTTAGGCTCTATCGTTGGCGCTGATAGCCGTGATATTTTTAATCAACGCCACGGTTTGTGCCAGCGGTAAACCAACCACATTGGTATAGCTGCCATTAATGCGGCTTACCCAGGCGGCGCCCAAACCCTGAATACCATAACCACCAGCTTTATCAGCAGGCTCGCCGCTGTCCCAGTAGCTCTGCATCATCTCTTCGGTTAAAGGAATAAAGGTGACATCGGTGCGCTCAGTAATTTGTTGTTGATTCACGATTTGAAATGCTCTGCCGGAGGTTGGAGAGCTTGAAGACTTAGCAGATAACAATACTTGAGTTGCTTGCACCGCTGTCCATACTTGGTGAGTATTATCGGACATCTGCTGCCACATACGATAAGCGTCTGCTCGGCTGTCGGGCTTGACCAATACCGTTTTACCATCGGCTAAGACGCCAATGGTATCAGCGGTTAAAATAATTAGAGATGCAGATAAATCAGTTTGCCTGTCGTTTAACTTTTTATTTAGCTTTTTATTCAATTGCTCTAGCGCCGCTTCTGCTTTGCTAGCAACCATACGTTCAATGTAATCTTTAGGAGATTCATTCACATGCGGCGTTTCATCAATATTGACGCTCATGACCGTAAAGTCGAGTTGCGCTCTGGTTAGCAGCTCATGACGCCGCGGCGAGCCAGACGCTAAAATGAGATTCATTGTGTTAACTCTTATTTTATAAATTTATGGTTTTTCAGCTTTATGAAACAAATAAATGTAAAAAACTAGCGGGCAAATCTCCGTAATGTCAATAACACCAATGGCCAGCTGATGATACTCATAAATAACGATAAGGCAGATTGCGCAACAAAGGTATTTTGGATAAAGAGTTGCAATATCCATAAGCTGACTTGGAAAACAACCAATCCTAAGCTTGCAATAAGCCAAGCGCTAATGGTATTAAGCTGTCTGATATAGATACTGGTGATTTTGATGACCATCGCTACCATAACGGCGGCGAACGCTTGCTGACCTAAGTGGGTATCCATTAATAAATCGGCGATAATACCAATAGCAAAGGCGCTGAAAATCCCGACATAGCGCGGCTGAAACAGTAACCAAAAAATCAGCACCATCACCATCACCATCGGACGCAGTGCAGCCATACTTGGGCTTAAAGGATAGACGCTCAGCGATGAGGCAATAATAAAACTCAGTATAATCAAGGCCGGGAGTACGCCAGTTGCATCATCAAAATCCGCGTATGCCATGAATACTTACCTTTAGCGAGAGTTTAGCAGCTATTTAATCGTTCAGTTAATATTGAAAAGAGTAGCAGCGGTAGTTGACCAAATAATTTTGAATACTATTTATCTTATCTGTCTATCCAGACGTCTATGTAAATGTCTGTGCAAATGTCTATGCTATCAATAATGACGCGCAATGTGGACTTATGAGTAAGCTGACAAGCCCTTAGTTTTCTTTAATACCGGCATTTCTTCTATTAACCAGTTTATCTTGCAGCACCAATACATAGGCATTGTCGATAAAGTTTGCCGCTGGCGTGACTTCAATACTTCTAAAGTTATCTTCTTGCGTGTCTTCGACATGGGCGATACGACCAACGCGATAGCCCGCCGGAATACGTCCGCCCAAGCCTGAAGACACCAGCTCATCGCCGACGCGCACATCTGAGGTTTTAAAGACGTAGTTAAGGCGTAATGAGGTCGGTATGCCCTCGCCAGTGACGATAGCCCGCTGTCCGGTACGTTTGACGGTCACAGCAACCGATTGCTGCTCATCGGTAATCAGCAATAAGCGACTGGTATTGGGATAGACATTAATAATCTGACCTAAAATGCCCACTTCATCGATGACCGTTTGACCGACTTGTACGCCATCTTGCTCGCCTTTATTCAGTACCACAATTTGCCTGAGCAGATTGGTATCCGTTCCAATCACTTGCGCGAGGTTTAAATCAAATTGCTCAGGGCGCGTGGTCGATAAGATACCTTGCAAACGCGCGTTCTGTGCCAAGACATAATCCTGCTGCTGCAGCTTAGCTTGGGCATGGATAAGTTGCGTTTTTAGCTGCATGTTTTCGCGGCGTAGCGCTTCTTTCGACTGCAAGCTACCACTTGACCAATGTTTTGCGTAACTTGGTAATAACGACAGCTCATAAATAGGCTGCATGGCGGCATGGGTGGTCGAGCGTATCGGCTTAAACCATTCTGGATTTTTGCTATCAAACCACATCAACACCAGCGCCACTATCAATACGATAGCAGTCTTACGAAGCGCGAGCGGCTGACGAGCAAAAATACTTGGAATCATAATTGGTCTAATCTAGAGGTTTTAAGGTGAGCAATATCTGCGACGCGCCATAAGAGCAACAAATATCAGCCTATAGCGTCAGTTTAAAATAATGTCGATATATTATTAGCGACGTTTAGCTGATATCGTACTGCTATCGCATTTTGGTATGGCTAAATGTCATTAAAGGCAACCTTATTGGCTACCTTTAATAAGAAAAAATAAATAGGATCAAACAATTTTTATAGCGCTTTAATATTCACAACTTAAACAAAAATCATATTTAGGCTTTTGTTGTTGATAAAATCAAGCGCAATACCGCCGCCACGGCTGACACAAGTCAATGGCTCTTCAGCGACCGTCACAGGCAGACCGGTTTCTTTAGAGATAAGCTTGTCTAAATCACGCAGCAACGCGCCGCCGCCAGTTAAGACAATACCGCGCTCAGCGATGTCTGATGACAATTCAGGTGGCGTTTGCTCAAGTGCTGCTTTTACTGCGCTCACGATACCGCTTAATGGGTCGCTGAGGGCCTTTTGTACTTCTTCAGAATTGACCGTAAAGGTCTTTGGCACACCTTCTGCCATGCTGCGACCGCGAACTTCAACTTCTAATTGGCTGTCTTCATTTAATGCCGAACCTACTTCTTGCTTGATACGCTCAGCGGTGGTTTCACCTATCACGCAGCCATGCGTACGGCGCACATGAGTAATAATCGCTTCATCAAACATATCGCCGCCGATACGAATCGACTCGGCATAGACGCAGCCTGACAGCGCGATAACAGCAATCTCAGTGGTGCCACCGCCGATATCAACGACCATAGAACCACTGGCTTCATGCACGGGCATGCCCGCACCGATTGCGGCAGCCATTGGCTCTTCTAGCAACAATACTTTGCTCGCGCCAGCCGACGATACCGCTTCACGAATCGCTTTACGCTCAACCAACGTCGATTTGCAAGGCACACAAACCACCACGTTGGGCTGCGCCATAAAACGCTTGGCTTTTACTTTAGTGATAAAATGCTTGAGCATTTTTTGTGTCACTTCAAAGTCTGCAATCACGCCATCTTTTAATGGGCGAATAGCCGTGATGTTGGCAGGCGTACGCCCTAGCATCTGTTTGGCATCAATACCAACGGCGGCGACGGTAGGGTTTTGGGTACGATTACTACGTAGCGCGACCACTGTAGGCTCGTCGAGCACCACCCCTTTACCAGGAATAAAGATAAGGGTGTTCGCAGTACCGAGGTCGATTGCGATATTATTTGATAAAAATCCAAACGGGTTCATGGCTAATATATCCAGCGTATTACAAATGAGGCGAATGAGGCGAACGAAATTGACTGAGGGTTACTCGTCAGTGTTGAGCAGGTCGTCGTAAGACATGACCGATGGCGCGAGTTTATCATCGCAGCAAGTCAAACCGAAGCAATAATGATGAAATGAAAAAACTGAGCTAAATTATACCGATTTAGCTCAAAAAAAACACAGAAATTTGCATAAGTACGCTAGGATTTTGCCGTTAAACGCGAAAAGATGTTACAAAGTTTGAAATGACAGAGCAGAGCATGCCATTTAATGAAACATCATTTAATTCAAACACTAACAAGGCGCGATCACCAAGTATTATTGCTGCGGCGGGTTTTGCTAAGTCATTTAAAGGCATTTACTTAACGTTTCGCTGAGCAGTGGCTGCATACTGTAACGTATTTCTGAACGCAATGCTGAGCAATTGACAATCAATCCATAACTATTCGGTCAATTTTGTAACGCTCTTTATTTGAACAAAGTTAGTAAAGATACAGCAGCAATCGATGCCCTGCTCTGTAATCTTCGGTGAGATGCTTTATAATAAAGGCACTCTTTATAAAATACTCAGGTAGATTGTTTATTTGCGTGTATTTTAAACATTATTACTTTATTCAGTTATTAGTCATTACCTATTTTTATCCCTACTCTAATAAAAACTATCCTTCACTGGAGAAACTATGTCACAGCAAACCCTCGCCGCTGAAAGCAATGTCAGCCGCAAAGAAATCTTAGAAGTTGCCCGCCTTGCACGCCTCGGTGTTGATGAAGACACCGCCAGCAGCTACGCCGACGATATCAGCGACGTATTAAAATTGATGCAAACGCTTGGTAGTGTCGACACCACTGGTATCAAACCTTTATCAAACATTCATGAAGTTTGCCAAGATTTGCGCGCCGATGTCGCCAAACACGATATCAATCGCGAGCGCAATCAATCGGTCGCGCCTGCCGTAGAAGCAGGTTTATACCTTGTGCCACAAGTGATTGAATAATTGCCCCAATAATTTTTACCGTATTTCACTTTATTTAATGTTATTCACATTTTGACGGACGACACCTTATGTCTGAACTTCACCTTTTAAGTACCCAGCAGCTGATTACGGGCTTGCAAGACAAGCAATTTAGCAGTGCAGAATTAACTGAGCACTATATCAAGCGTATCGACGCGCTCGACAGTAAGATCAACAGCTTTATCACCCACACCTCCGAAACCGCGCGCGCGCAAGCACAAGCCGCTGATGAGATGCGTGCCCAAGGTGACAAGCGTCCCCTGCTTGGTGTGCCGATGGCGCATAAAGATATCTTTTGTACCCAAGGTGTCTTAACGACTTGTGGCTCAAAAATGCTGCATAACTTTGTGTCACCTTATGATGCCACTGTCGTCACCAATATCAATAAAGCCGGCATGATTAGCCTTGGTAAGCTCAATATGGATGAGTTTGCGATGGGCTCGGATAATGAGAGCTCGCATTATGGCGCGGTACACAATCCTTGGAATCTTGAGCGCGTCCCAGGTGGCTCATCAGGTGGTAGTGCCGCTGCCGTTGCCGCAGGGTTTGTTCCGGTTGCTACTGCCAGCGATACTGGTGGTTCTATCCGTCAGCCTGCTTCATTTTGTGGTTTAACCGGTATCAAACCAACTTATGGTCGTATCTCGCGCTTTGGTATGATTGCTTATGCGTCAAGCCTTGACCAAGCGGGTAGCATGGGCCGCAGTGCTATGGACTGTGCGTATCTGCTACAACCGATGATTGGTCACGACCCACGCGATGCCACTTCTATCAAGCATGATATGCCAGATTACGTGCAAGACTTAAATGATGCCGTCACAACTGCTGGCGACAACGCCAAGCCATTAGAAGGCTTACGTATTGGCGTGGCAAAAGAGTACTTTACCAAAGGCTTAGATGCTGAGGTTGAGCAAGCGGTACGTGCAGCGCTAAAACAATACGAAGCGCTTGGTGCGACGATTGTAGAGGTCAACATCACTGACCCTGAAATTACCCTTGCGACTTATTATATGCTCGCCCCTGCTGAAGCATCATCGAACCTATCACGTTTTGATGGTGTGCGTTTTGGCTATCGCTGTGACAACCCAACCGACCTGCTCGATTTATATACGCGCTCACGCTCAGAAGGCTTTGGCCCTGAAGTACAACGTCGTATTTTGACCGGTACTTATGCGCTATCCGCGGGTTACTTTGACGCCTATTACACTAAGGCTCAAAAAGTACGCCGACTCATCGTACAAGACTTTGAAGACGCTTTTAACAATTGTGATGTCATCGCCAGTCCAACCGCGCCGACCGCAGCTTATAAACTTGCTGAAGACCTTGATCCTGCAACCATGTATTTGGGGGACGTATATACCATTGGTGTTAACTTAGCGGGTTTACCTGCGCTTAGTCAGCCGGTTGGGTTAACCACAAACGGTTTGCCTATTGGTTTGCAATTGATTGGTCAATATTGGCAAGAAAGCAAACTGCTCTCTACCGCCCATCTATTCCAGCAGCATACCGACCACCATTTACAACACTCTACCATCGCGAAGGAGACGGTATAATGAACACAGCAACTACTACTGATAATGCCGCTCAGCAAGAAATTGTCCGCAAAGAGCTGTTCGTCGATGGCTATGAAGTGGTCATCGGGATTGAGATTCATTGCCAGCTCAATACTGAAAGTAAAATATTCTCCAGCGCGCCGACTGACTTTGGTCACGAACCAAATACCCAAGCCAGTATCGTTGATTTAGGCTTGCCTGGTGTTTTACCTGTATTGAATACGGGCGTGGTCGATCGTGCCTTAAAGTTTGGTATCGGTGTCAATGCTGAATTAGGTCTATTTAACACCTTTGACCGCAAAAACTACTTCTATCCTGACTTGCCAAAAGGCTATCAAATCACCCAAATGGCCAACCCTATCGTTGGCAAAGGTTATATTGACGTGGTGGTCAATGAAGGCGAGAAAAACGAATACCCTAAACGTATGGGTATCACCCGCGCGCACCTAGAAGAAGATGCGGGTAAATCCGTACACGATGCCGTCGATGGTATGACAGGCGTTGACCTTAACCGCGCAGGTACGCCACTTATCGAAATCGTCTCTGAGCCTGATATGCGCTCAGCTGCCGAAGCGATTGCTTACATCAAAGCCATTCACCAGCTGGTCACATGGCTTGGTATCTCAGATGCGATTATGGCAGAAGGCTCATTCCGCTGCGACTGTAACGTCTCTGTGCGTAAACCGGGCGCAGATTTGGGAACACGTACGGAGTTGAAAAACCTCAACTCATTCCGCTTTATCGAACGCGCCATCAATCGTGAAATCGAGCGTCAAATCGACATCATCGAGGACGGTGGTAAAGTTATCCAAGCGACGATGCTATACGATCCTGAGCGCGATGAAACCCGCACCATGCGTACCAAAGAAGACGCCAACGACTATCGCTACTTCCCTGACCCTGACTTATTGCCAGTGCGTATCGAACAGCATACGGTCGATGCCATCAAGGCTGCGATGCCCGAACTACCTGTTGCTCGCCGTGCACGCTTTGAAGAAGCGCTTGGACTATCAGAATACGACGCTCGCATCTTGACCGGTAGCCGTACGCTCGCCGATTATTTTGAAAATGTCGTCGCTGAGGTCGGACAACAAGACGCCAAAATGGCGGCTAACTGGGTCATGGGTGATCTACTCGGTGCCCTTAATAAAGATGATACAGACATCGCCGACTCGCCTATCAGCGCCAAGCAATTGGCAGGCATGCTGGCACGTATCAAAGATGACACTTTATCGGGTAAATTAGCCAAAAAAGTCTTTAGTGCGCTTTATGAGCGCGAAGGCGGCGATGCTGATGACGCTGCTGATAAAATCATCGAAGAAAAAGGGCTTAAGCAAGAAACCGATACAGGCGCGATTAAAGCCATCGTCGAAGAGGTCATTGCCAAAAACCAAGCGATGGTCGACGAGTATCGCGGCGGTAAAGAAAAAGCCTTTAACGGTCTGGTTGGGCAAGTGATGAAAGCCAGCCGCGGCAGTGCCAACCCGCAACAAGTAAACCAAATCCTAAAAGAGCTATTGGGTTAAGGTTGAATAACTATGTATGCAACTGACTGTGATAAGTAAAATGCCATTGTAGATTTTGGCTAAAATAAATAGCCCTTGCAATATGCATAATTTTGCGTAAAATAGTCAGTCATTCGGGGCGTAGCGCAGTCTGGTAGCGCACTACACTGGGGGTGTAGTGGTCGCAGGTTCAAATCCTGCCGTTCCGACCAAACATAGTAGTTAAACAAAAAAGCCAACCATTGATATCAATGGTTGGCTTTTTTTATGCTCATTATTCTTCATAAAGTATTACAAAGACGCCTTAGTAATCGCACTTAGCGCTTCATTGATAACAAAGATTTTGGATTTGATATCTTTAAAACCAAATGAAGTCAGTCTTTGGGTATGCTTTTCTAAATAACGATTGGCATCGTCCAAATTATCAAACACATAGATACCGCCCGCTTCTTGCGTTGCTTCGTTTTCTGTCCATAGCTTATAGACCAAACCGTTTTCGGTTGCGATATCTTCAGCCAGCTCTTTCATGGCATCAAAAAACGCACTACCAAAAGGACCGCTATAAGGAAAGTCGATTTGCAAAAGGTACTTCATAATTTAGTCCTCTGTATTACTGAAAGGTTGGCAATCATATATTCTGCCAGATGACTACAATCTTAACATATTACGATTCGCTATAGACTTTTAGTAAGCAAGTCGCTAGGGTAAATACTTTATATTTACTCTGGTTTGTCCTATGTCTGAGCTTACGCCGCGCCTTGATAGCTATGCACCTTGGGAAGCTTATCGGCGACCTTTTGTGCGTGATTTGGCGTATGTACTCGCCTGCCCTAACGTCTTGACGACGTGGTTGGATTTCGCACCGCATCAAACTACCCACAAAGTTGCAATACATAGCGCAGACTTTTGGCAACAGCAGTTTGAAGCTTATAAGCCGCGTTTAAAAGAGTTGGATACCACCAATGACTATCAGGCATTAACCCGCTATTTATTAAAACGTCCTAGCCCCAATCGCTTGGGTTTTCACTTTGAAGGATTGTTATCGTTTTGGCTAGAAGATGGCTTTGCACGCAAATTACATCGGTACGAGACGCTTGCCAATAACGTGCAGTTATACAATGGCAAGCAGACAACAGGCGAGCTTGATTTGATTTTGTATAATCATGAAGACAATCTGGTTGAGCATTGGGAATTAGCGATTAAGTTTTTTATGGGGTCAGCGCCGTTTGCGCCGATAAATTGGGTCGGTATCAACTCCAACGATAATTTACAGCGCAAAATGACCCATATGCAAACCAAACAATTTCGTACAGTATGGCTAGATACCGAGGCACATGGACAAGTGAAGATTGATAAACGTTATGGCGTCATTAAAGGACGTTTCTTTTTGCCAATTGGCACTCATAATTTTAATTACCCTGCGTGGCTAGCGCCAAGCTTTCCGATGCACGAATGGTGCGATAAAACTGATAATGCCACGCTTGCAACGATTGATGTAACCGCATTACGCGCCGCCCATTATATTGAATGGTTTAGCAAGCGCGACTTTTATGACAATCGTCAGTTATCCCTTATCTATTTTGAAAACGGTATTTTAAGAACAGGATTATATTTTGAAGGTGACAGGCTGATTGTGATTTATCCTAAAAAGCCTGACCCAGCAAAAGACATACGTTAAGCTTTTATTATAAACTTAATAACTCTCAATTACCTGCATCAGCTCATATCTGAGCATATCAGCACTCGGCATGCGTTCGGCATGAAAGCGCACGATAGCAATACCGGCACTGGCAAGCGCTTTGTCTTTTTTATCGTCCGCCTTTTGCCGCGCTTTACTATTATGCGTCCAATCATCAAGCTCGATGGCCAGCAAGGTAGTCTGTGCATCGATGTCCACGATGACATAGTCGACGCTTTGGCGACAAATGCGGTTAAACCAAAAGCTACGCTCCGAGGTTTCGTCACTGTTTGCTTCGATGATACGAGACAGCTGAACTTGCACAAAAATATGATATTCGGGCAGCGCATTTTTTAACTTTTTAAAAAAGATGACTTCCGTATCGGTCATGATAGGCATCGGCGCAAATGGCCAAATAGCCAGCTCATCACCGCGCACAGGTGGCGGCTCAGGCTCAGTGGAATGCTTATTAGAAAACAGTTTTGGCAGGGTGATCAGCCCGACAAATCCAACTGCTAATATTAAAAATATAACGCCAAATGACATGGTTTTACCTTATACATAATGAAAGCCGTCAGCTACGTAGAGGATGTCATTAAATAAAATGACGACACATAGCTAACCGCGACAGGGCAGCCTTTATAGGCTGACAGGTTATACAGTACAGAAAAGAACAGGAAGAAACAGAAAATAGCGGCGCACATCGTAACCAAGCTGGCCCCAATCGGCAAACGATAAAACAAAAAACACGACAATAGATGTCGTGTTTGAATAAAATTAACGAGAAAGATAAAAATACAAACGGGCGTAATTAAAATCGCACGGTTTATTTAGTGCTAATGGCTATCATATTACAGCAATTTAAATTTATTTTAGCGCCAGTATAAAACCCAAGCACTGGTGGTATTCACTTTCGGGTCGCTATTAATCTTATCTTTTAGCGCCAAAGCGGCGACTTTGCCGCGCTCAGGGCCAACGATAACGCGCACACCACGACTGGTAGGACTGGTTTTGACTTGATAACCCGCTGATTGGAATTTTTTTGCCAACTCATCCGCTTTGGCTTGGTCATTCGCGAGTGCCACTTGTACGCCAAAACTGCCTTTAGCATCGGTTTCTTTCACCTCTTTACGGGCTGCGCTCAGTTTCTGCTGCGCTTCACGCTTGGCATCGGCAGATTTCTTGGCTAACGCTTCTTCTTTTTGACGCTTTTCTTCACGCGCTTTTTCAGCCGCTGCTGCTTCACGTGCTAGGCGATCTACCTGCTGACGCGATGGGATGGTAATATTTTGACCCAGTTGTAGCGAGGTCGACGGTGAAAGGTTATTTGCTTGTGCCAAGACTTCTACGGGCATATTGTGTTGCCGTGCCAGTTTAATCAGCCCATCACCTTTTTTTACCTGATAATCCGTAGGCGATTTTGGCGCTTCATTTTTAGCGACTTCTGCAGCTTTTTGTTTTTTCTCAGCTTCAGCTTGTTTTTTAACCTCTGCCTGCTTTTTTGCTTCCGCTGCCTTTTTACTCTCTGCTAGCTTTTTAGCGGCCGCTTGTTCTTTAAGCACAGCTTGGCGCTGAGCTTCTTGTTGCGCTTGAGCGGCTTTTTTCTGCTCACGGGCACTATTATCATTCTCAGTTGTCGTGGCAGTATTATTGCTATCCGTCCTAGATTTGGTCGCTGTCAAGGTATCTGTTTCAGCGCCATTACTGTCCTCGGCTTCTTTGTCTTTAGCAGGTGCGGTGCTCGCCAAATACTGCTGACTTTCAGCGCGCGCTTTGGCCAATGCTTGCGCTTCAGCCGCTTCTTGCTCGCTTAAAAATTGCTGTGCACGTCTTTCTTGCTCTGCAACGCGGGCAGCACGCTCTTTTTGTTTTTGTGCCAAGATGCGCTTTTCAGTCTCGATATCAGTCGTCAAGGGCTGTGGAGATTCTTGCGCCGGGCTTTGTTTTTCTATCATCGTTGAAGCAGGTTTTGTTTTATTGCTATCGCCAATTTGTTGCACCATGGCGTATAGCATCACGCTACCGCCGATAATCATCCCAATGCCCAATAAGGCTTGTCTCGAAAAGTTCATCCGTTTACGTCTCTTAGTTGGTAATAAGGTTGATTGAGCGGCGCAACTATCGTCCCAAGCTATGTTTATATAGCTTTAATAAACAATTTTGAAACTTAATATCGCCGCCAGTTATGTCCAGCCATTTTTAAATGCTAAGATAAGCTGTTTATAGCCATTTTAATTTGTACATAACATTGTATAGCAGTATGGTAAAGCAGTTTGATTATAAAGCATATTTTTTATACTGTCTGCCATCATGCTTCTGCTAAGACTAACATTAAATCAGCAAGATTTTAATTTAAATTATCAGCAGCGAGAGCCGCTAGCACCTCGCCAATCGTATGGAACGAGCCACATACCACGATTAAGTCTTGCGCTTGGCTGCCCTTTATAACGGCAGCGGTCGCTTCTGGTAAACGTTTAAACGCATGTATTTGTGCCTTATCAACATAACTCGCTAAGATGCCTTGTAGCTGCTCAGTGCTGGCTGCGCGTGGATAATCGATCTCAGCGATAAACCAAACGCTAATAGGCAAGCCCGCTTCAGTCAAACGCTGCACGACTTTCTTGATATCTTTATCGCCCAACATAGAAAACAGCATTTTAATGTTGGCAGGTTTACTACTTAAGTGTGCGCAACTATTTTGCGTTGCTAGATGCTGCTGCCAAAGCGGTAATAATTGCGCCAATAAAAACTCAACGCCTTGCTCGTTATGCGCCACATCAAACAGCCAATGACGGTTATGGGTCTCACGATAATCAAAGCGACCGGCAAGCTTGACCGTTTGCAATGCCTTTTCAATAGCACTTTTATCGATATTTAACGGGCTTGCCAGCACCGCTGATAAAGCATTGGCCGTGTTAGTCAAGGATAGTGCGGGGCGCGGTAGTTGCATAGTGACAGCGGCATTACTATATTGCCAAACATCGTTATCTACTTCACGATAATCAAAGTCTTGCCCAACTTGATAACAGCTTGCCTGATGCGTGGTAATCGCTTGTTGTACACTAGCTGGCATCTCCTTGTCGCCATAAATTAGGGTAATACCATCGCGTAGGATTCCTGCTTTTTCACGGCCGATATCTTCGACATTATCGCCTAGCCAATCGACATGATCGATAGCGATATTGGTAATCACCGCCATATCAGGATCAATGATATTAACCACATCTAAGCGACCGCCGAGCCCAACTTCTAACACCCAGACATCGCAGTCTGCTTCAGCAAAGATTAATAATGCTGCCAATGTTGTCATCTCAAAAAATGATAAGGTTAAAGCGCACTGTAACCTTGCTACCTCTACTTTGCTAAAGGCATCAATCAACGTCTCGTCGCTGACCATCTCGCCATTGATACGCACGCGCTCGTTAAACACACTCAGATGCGGTGACTGATACAGCGCGGTTTTATAACCTGCCGCTTGGCACATCTGCGCGATGACCGCGGTCGTTGAGCCTTTACCATTAGTGCCCGCTACAGTAAACACATAAGCATCGTCTTTGGCTGACTGTACCACGCCTAACGCCTCAGCAACCGGCAATACGCGTGACAAGCCCATATCTATCGCCGAGACATGAATTTGCTGCATATAATCAAGCCATTCGGACAAACTCGAGTGCTCATTAGGAATATTAGAATTAGAAACGGTAGAGTCAGACATGGGCGGAACCTATATGAAATTTTTCGGGAAAATAGAGAATGAGAAAATGCTTAATTAGGAATTAGAGACAGTATATAACTACCTAGCCAAAAAGCAAAAATAGCATTTACCGTGATTGACGATAAATGCTATTAAGTCATAACGAGCTCAATTACCTGTTTGCTAAGCTGCTAAGCATCAACATTAGGCACGCGGCATAGTTTTGCTAGCAGACGGTAAATGGTATCAATGAGCTGATGACGGTGCACCACTTCATCAACCACGCCATGCTCTAACAAGAACTCGGCACGCTGGAACGGCTCTTCTAGCGTCTCGCGCACCGTTTGTTCAATCACGCGCTTACCAGCAAAGCCAATCATGGCCTTTGGTTCTGCCAAATGGATATCGCCAAGCATAGCAAGCGATGCCGTCACTCCGCCATAAACAGGATTGGTCAATACTACGATATATGGCACACCAGCTAAGCGCAAACGCTCAATCGCCGCCGCCGTACGAGCCATTTGCATCAAGGATAGCAGGCCCTCTTGCATACGCGCGCCGCCAGAGGCCGCAAAGCAGACTAAGGGTACTTTATCTTTAAGGGCTTTTTCAGCGGCTTCTACAAAACGGTCGCCAACCACCGAGCCCATAGAGCCACCCATAAAACGGAAGTCAAAGGCACACGTCACGATATCAAGATTGCGCAATTTACCATACATCACAATCAGTGCTTCAGACTCGCCGGTTTTGTCTTGTGCTTCGCTCATACGCTGCGGATACGGCTTACTATCCACAAAGCTCAATGGGTCTTTGGCAGTGAACTGCTGTCCTAGCTCACCTTCTACTTGATCGAGCAACCAGTTTAAGCGCTCACGAGCACTCATCGGTAAATGATGGTCACAATGCGGGCAGACATAACAATTAAAAATCAGAGCCGTATTGGTAATCATCGAATGACAGCTGCTACACTTGGTTGACGGTTCAGTTTCGACAGCCGTCAAAGGTGCAGTCAATTGCTGTTTAATGCCCGGTATCGGGCGCTCAAACCATGATTGCCCAGCGGAACTGCCATTTTTTTCAGTCGTGCCTGTTTCAGTATTATTTGCAGTGGTCATATCAGGTTTTGTTATCGTATCAGTCATAATATTCGCCATTATCAAAGGCTTATCAACAAGTTGGCCAGGTTCGTTTAATTGGCTTAGTCTCTTGTCCCTAAGAAGTCCGTTTATAAGAATCAATTTAAAAGTCACATATCTTTATAACATCAGCAGTTATAAAGCACGCTTATGCGCAACTGTAACAATTTATATGTGATGTTAGTTTACACACGTAAACTAACTTTAGCAAAGTCATTTGCCTGTGTCTTTATAAACATTGTTATAAAAATTGCGCTGGCCTTCTAAGCCTCTCAAATTTTGATACCAATAAACTCGATATAATATTAGGCGGTTAAACTATCAAGTGCACCGCGTAGCTCGTCCATTTTTACCATAATTTTTTGCTGAGCAGTTGCAACTGCAGTCGCATCTTTAGCATCGATATCAGCAAAATTTTGCACCAGCGCACTACCGACAATAATACCATCGGCGTGCTGGCCAATTGCTTTGGCAGAAGCAGCATCACGAATACCAAAGCCCACACATACTGGCAAATCGGTTTCGGCTTTAATCGCTTGCACTTGGGTAGCCACATCATCGGTATCGAGCGTCGCCGAACCGGTTACGCCTTTTAATGACACATAGTAAATATAACCACCGCAATGGGTCAGAACTTGCTCGCGGCGCTCAGGCAAAGTCGTTGGCGATAATAAAAAAATCTCATTCATCGCATGCTCAGTCAAATGCTGCGTAAAGCTGCCCGCCTCGGCTGGTGGCAAATCAACCATTAAAATACCATCGACGCCTGATTGCTCACATAAGGCGACAAAATTGTCATAACCGATGATTTCCACGGGATTCAGATAGCCCATTAGGATAATTGGTGTTTGCGTATCTTGTTTGCGGAATTCTGCCACCATGTTTAGCGCATCACGCGTACTAGTACCGGCTGCTAACGCGCGCTCGCCAGCCAATGCAACAGTTGGGCCATCGGCCATTGGATCAGAAAACGGCAAGCCTACTTCAATCATATCTGCGCCATGCTCAACCAAGTCATGTAGTAAGCCAACAAAGTTAGCAGGCGTTGGATCGCCTGCCATGACATAAGGAATCAGGGCTTTTTTATTTTGCGCTTTTAAGGTTTCAAAGGTGCTTTCAATTCGGGTCATAGTGTTCTCTACAATTAATTCAAACTGGCTATATTGGCTCTATATATATTAAAAAGAGCCAATCAATTTATTTTATAAAAGTGGATTTATAGGGTGCAGTACAATACGTGGCTACAGCTCAATCCCTTCTGCCTTCATTACTGAATGCAAATCCTTATCACCGCGACCTGACATATTGACGATAATACTTTGCTCAGGCGTCATGGTTTTAGCCAGCTTCAGCGCATAGGCGACCGCATGAGCGGATTCAAGCGCAGGGATAATCCCTTCTTTACGTGTCACTTCATGAAAGCCCTCTAGCGATTCTTTATCGGTACAGCCAACGTATTCAACACGCTTCATGTCTTTTAAGAAGCTGTGCTCAGGGCCAACGCCCGGATAATCAAGACCCGCTGAGATAGAATGCGTCTCTTGGATTTGGCCTTCATCGTCCGCCATCAAATACGTACGATTACCATGCAGTACACCAATGCGACCAGCGGCCAATGGCGCTGAATGGCGACCCGTTTCTATACCGTCGCCCGTTGCTTCGACGCCATACATTTTGACGTCAGTATCATTTAGGAAATCAAAAAATAGACCAATCGCGTTTGAGCCACCACCAACACAGGCAACCAACGCATCAGGCAATTTGCCCGTTTTTTCTAAATGTTGAATACGCGCTTCTTTACCAATAATCGCTTGGAAATCACGTACCAGTAGCGGATAAGGGTGCGGCCCTGCAACGGTGCCAATAATATAATAAGTCGTATCGACATTGGTCACCCAGTCACGCATCGCCTCGTTCATGGCATCTTTCAGCGTCCGCGAACCTGAAGTCACTGGCACCACCGTCGCACCGAGCAAACGCATACGATAAACGTTCATCTTTTGGCGCTCGACATCATCGGCACCCATATAAACGATACACTCTAACCCTAGGCGCGCAGCTATCGTGGCCGTTGCGACGCCATGTTGTCCCGCCCCAGTTTCGGCGATAATGCGTTTTTTACCACACATCTTGGCAAGTAGTGCCTGCCCGATGGTGTTATTCACCTTATGCGCGCCCGTATGATTTAAGTCTTCACGTTTAAAATAAATCTGCGCGCCGCCAATCTCATCACTTAAACGCTTGGCATGATAAAGCGGCGTTGGACGACCGACATAATTGACCAAGTCGTTATGATACTCTTCCCAAAACGCCGGATTGGCTTTGACTTTGGTATATAAGGTTTCAAGTTCTTCAAGCGCTGCCATCAGGGTTTCAGAAACAAAACGACCACCGTGAACGCCGAAATGTCCGCGCGCATCAGGATATTGGTTAAAGTCTTGGACGTTTTCTGGATTGGTAAAGGTATTGATGGCTTTAGCAGTAGCAGATACATCTTTGCTTGCGACATGACTCATGATAATTCCTACTATAATAAGTGGTATTTTTTAGAATAAATAAAGGGAAAGATTTTAGGTAATGAGCTATTTAACAAATAGAAATCCACCGTTAAAAAGCTAATTACTGATATTCGAAGGTTCGCTCGGCGTCTCGTTTTGCCATCGATCGCGTTTAACTGCTTTCATAAAGGCACGCATTTTGGCAGCGTCTTTTTTACCTTTGTCAGACTCAATCCCGCCGCTGACATCGACGGCATAAATCGGCAGCTCTAAAGTAGCAGCGGCATTGTCGGCATCAAGCCCGCCCGCTAAAATAATAGGCAGCGAGCTGTCTTGCGGTAGCAAACTCCAGTCAAATCGTGCACCTGTGCCGCCATACTTATGCGGATGGTAAGCATCGAACAAAATACTGTTCGCGCCAGCGCCAGCAAACTCATCAATTTGAGCGCTTACGCTAGCACTGGTGTGCTGCTCAGTATTGATACGCAAGGCTTTTATCCAGCGTTTATTGACCGCGCTTGCCAGCTGCTGACACTGCTCCGGCGTTTCATCACCGTGAAATTGAATGATATCAAAAGGGACATGGTTTGCCAGTTCAATCAGTTCCGCTCGCGACATATTGACCACCAAGGCCACCACACTGATAAAAGCGGGCAAAGAAGCAGTTAGCAATTGCGCCTGCTCGATAGTAACAGCGCGCGGACTCGGTGGATAAAAAACCAAGCCGACGGCATCGACACCCAACTGAGCAGCCATTTTAATATCACTAGGCTGGGTAAAACCACAAAACTTAACCTGCATAATGTGACCTTAGATATAACATCAAATAGATATGACACTAGATATAACGTTGATAGATTGGCTCGAATACATAGACGACGATAAATATTGATTGCCAACGCTAAAAAGCGAATATGATGATTTGTTAATTGAATGGCAAATCCATTGCATCCAAAAACTTATCCTAGCATACTTTTATTCACAGTTTTGTTTATGATTGCGATTGATTAATATAGGAAAGGTGGAATGTCTAAAACGGTGGCGGCAACGTCTCAGCACATTGCTAGCAATAATACGGCGAGTGCAAACCCTGCACATTATTTAATGTGGTTTCGTCGTGACCTGCGAGTTCATGACAATACGGCATTGGCAGCGCTTTGCGAGCGTGCAAATGAAGATAATGCGCGAGTCAGTGCTATTTTTTTTATGACGCCTGAACAATGGCATGCACATGATATGTCACTCACCCAGCTCGATCATATCGCCCGTACCTTGCCACTCTTAGCAACCTCTTTGCAAAAACACTTAAATATCAACTTAACCGTCCAGCTCTGTGCCAGCTTTTCTGACTGTGTTGAGACGCTAAGCACGTTGTGTGAGGTAAATGATATCGATGTTGTCATGGCAAATCATGAGTACGAAGGTAATGAGATTGACCGCGACCAAGAACTAATAAACCAACTTGCTAAATCCGATATCGAATTTATCCGCTGGCACGACCAATGTATCTTGCCACCAAAAACCATTACCACCAATGACGATAGCATGTATCAGGTCTTTACCCCATTTTATAACAAATGGCGGCATACTTTAGATGTTAGCAGCTTACAAATGCACCAAGCCATGGCGGTAAACTATCAGTCAAAAATCAGCCAGTCAAAAACCACCCTAAAAACTGCAAAAGACAGCGCTCATACTGTTAAAGACATAGAAAAACTCAGTAAAAAAGCCGTCGAAGATTATCAAAAACGGTTAGAGACTGCCCTAGCGTATCAGCACATTGATTTTGGTGCTCAGCTTGAGCAAGCTAGAACGGCTTATCCAGCGGGTGAAGTGGTTGCGTGTCAACGTTTAGAGGATTTCATCGCTGACGACATTGATAACTATGACATCAACCGCGATGTACCAAATTTGCAAGCGACCAGCCAGCTATCAGCCTATCTCACTATCGGGGCAATTAGCCCAAGACTGTGCTATTTGCAAGCCACAAAAGCATTAGAGAGATTAGAGGGTAATGATAACGACAATTTCGATAGCTTTGATAAGTCAGGTAAGCCTGATAACAATGACATTAACCGCTGGATAAGTGAGCTGTCGTGGCGTGACTTTTATCGTCATGTTTTAGATGATAAGCCCGAGCTGATTCGTCATAAAGCTTATAAAGAAGAGACAGATAATAAAATTAACTGGTCATATAATCAGGATGATTTTAAGGCATGGTGCACAGGCATGACAGGCGTGCCATTGGTCGATGCGGCCATGCGCTGTCTCAATGCGACCGGATTTATGCACAATCGCTTGCGGATGGTGACGGCGATGTTTTTGACCAAGGATTTATTAATAGATTGGCGCTTGGGTGAGCGCTACTTTATGAAGCAGTTGATAGATGGGGACTTTGCGTCCAATAATGGCGGCTGGCAATGGAGCGCGTCAACAGGCACAGACTCCGCACCTTACTTCCGTATTATGAACCCTTTTAGCCAAGCTAAGAGTCATGATGCTGATGCATTATTTATTAAGACTTGGCTGCCAGAATTAAAAGACGTGCCAAGCAGTATTTTGCATAGTGAAGATAAAATGCGTAAAGCGCTCACAAAGGGCGGTCAGTTTGCTGACATTGCTTATCCTGTGCCGATGGTTGAGCATAAAGTAGCCCGGCAACTGGCGATTGCTGAATTTAAAAAATAATGATTAATCCAAAAGCGCCCACAGTTAAAAAACGACGCTGACATTTTTAGTAAAAAGCGCTAGTTGTCTACTTGAGTCACCTTTTGTGGCGTACTGCCAGTTTGTACCAAACTGCTTTGTGCTGCACTATCGATATCGATAGCTGACTTTACTATTCGTGTCTGAATGGTATAAATAGCATACGCAAGACAAGTAAAGCTTATGATGAGCAGCACCCACGTCGCAAAAGGTAGCGATTCTTTTGCTTTAGGCTGCTTGATTAATTTGCGTTTCTCATGAACGGAGGGCTGATTATTGGAAGTTGTCATATACGCCACCTCTTATATCATATAAGCTTATTTCAACGACAGTATTTATAAGGCTGTCGTTAATGATAAATAATTCCTGCTATATAATATAGTAACCCTATTGCCAATAAATTCAAGCAACATCTGTTAAGTAGCGTAGTGGTTCGTTAACCCAATTTAAGTATTAGCCGTTGGCATTTGACACGCGCCTGCGCCCTGCGTGGAGACCGTTACCACAGCACCGGTCAATGAAAACAACTGCTGCAATTGGGTTTGCGCATTTTCTAATGCTAAATTCATCACATCACCGCGGCAAGCACGCTCAAGCACTTCTTTTTTCGCCATACTTTGCGCTTGTTGCAAGACCTTTGGATCGACCTGCATCATACCAAAAGCGCCCGTCTGCCAATCATAGATTTCGATATCATCTAGATAAACAGAAAATATTTCTGACGGCGGCAAGGTGATATTGATTTGCGGCATCATTGAGACAGGCGTATTAGCATCAGCTTCCTGCAGCTGTTCAACATCAATCTCTGGCTGCACCACCTGTACCATCTCTGGCGTTAATGCACTCAAATCAATCCCTGCTTCTACGCGTCCGCGTGCAATAAATAAGCCCTTTTGCTCATCTTGCCACAGCTTCATCCAACTGCCTGGTTTTTGGCTAGTGATAACGGTATCGACACTAAACGCCACCGTCTCCAAACGATTTAATTTTTGGATTTGCATCACCACCCCTTCACGGGTAATGGTTTCTATCGGTTTTTCCTTAGTGAGGTTTTGCAGGCTATAAATCGCAAAAGCGAGCGCGGCAAGACCGATAAGCAATACCAGCCACGATAGCATCGAGATGGGTTTTTTCGCTTGCGGGCGCTTGGCATTATTCTTATCTACTGAAGAGTGGTTATCAGGGTTGACCATGTAAACTACCTCAAGGTTTTATATTAATTCTTATCAGCATAAAATTGCTAAATACTAAGCCTTTAATGCTATTTGTTTATAAGCATTTCAAGCAGTTACTACCATTCTCCTACATAATTGATGAGTTCGATGCCACTTTAAAAAATAGCTTTTGCTTCACTATTTATCCCTTTATTCTTTTATGTCCAAAATCTATAAACCGTGCTGCTTTATCAGCTAACTAAAATTTTATCTTTGAGTCTCCAAAATTGGTGGATTTTGAGTTCAAAAAACAGCTTATTTTTAGCATTATTATTGAGTTTAGCCACTGTTTAAGCTGAATCAACAAAAAGTCATTGCGTCTTAGGCGAACTTTACCTAACATAGTCAGATTGTATAAGCAAAATGTTGGCATGCACCCATTTTTCTGGCTTTTTTACCAAAAATATGACGCTGTCGATATGGATGTATTCATACAAAAATAAAAGTTTCACCCTTTTTGTAAGGCGTTTTATAAACGCACTTTCTAATAACGTGCTGCTTGTTGCAGTACTTTTTAGCTAGGCAGGTCCTAGACTATTACCAAGTGATAAAAGGTAAGCTTGCGTCGGCCATCAAAGCACACGCTAAATATCCTCCTATTTCTTATTTATTTTATCGTTGATAAGGTTCCGCTTTATTTATGAAAGCCAGTCAATTTTTGTTTGCCACGCTAAAAGAAACGCCCAGCGACGCTGATATCGCCTCAAGCCAACTCATGGTAAGAGCAGGTCTTATTCGTAAAATCGCTTCTGGATTGTATATCTGGCTGCCGATGGGTTTGCGCGTGTTGCAAAAAGTCGAACGCATCGTTCGCGAAGAGATGCAAAACGTCGGCGCTCAAGAAGTGCTGATGCCAATGACCCAGCCTGCCGAGCTTTGGCAAACGACCGGGCGTTTTAATGACTATGGTCCTGAGCTGTTACGCTTTAAAGACCGTCATGACCGCGATTTTGTCTTGGGTCCGACACACGAAGAAGTCATCACCAACCTTGCTCAAGGTGAGCTGCGCAGTTATAAGCAGTTGCCGATTACCTTTTTCCAAATCCAAGGTAAGTTTCGTGACGAGATTCGTCCGCGTTTTGGCGTGATGCGTGCGCGTGAATTTACCATGAAAGACGCTTACTCGTTCCACGCTGACCAAGCGTCTTTGGCAAAGACTTACCATGAGATGTACGACGCTTATACGCGCATCTTTACCCGTTTGGGTTTAGATTTCCGTGCCGTGCAAGCGGATACCGGTTCTATCGGCGGTTTTGCGTCGCATGAGTTTCATGTGTTGGCAGACAGCGGTGAAGATGATATCGCTTTCTCTGACGTTTCTGATTATGCAGCCAACGTTGAGCTAGCCGAATCGGTCAGCACCGCTGAGCGTCAGCCACCAAAAATGGAACGCGAAGACGTTTTAACAGAAGATATGACCAGCTGTAAAATGGTTGCTGAGCATCTAGGCGTACCGTTAGAAACCACGGTAAAAACCTTAATCGTCCATGGTCATACCGAAGATGATGAGCCGCAATTAATCGCGATTGTCTTACGCGGTGACCATCAGCTCAATACCATTAAAGCGGAGAAAATCGAAGAAGCCAATGTACCGCTAACGATGGCCTCTGATGAAGAGCTGAAAGCCGCTGGTTTGCATAAAGGCTATATCGGCGTTGATTTGGATATGCCCGTATTCGTCGATCGCTCGGCAGCGTCTTTGTCAGATTTTGTCTCGGGCGCCAATGAAGTCAATAAACATACCATCGGCATGAACTGGGCGCGTGACGCCAGCATTACCCGCGTCGTTGATGTGCGCAATGTACAAGAAGGTGATCCTTCTCCTGATGGTAAAGGCAGCCTAAAAATCAAACGCGGCATCGAAGTCGGTCATATCTTCCAGTTGGGTGATAAATACTCGCAAGCGATGAATGCAACCGTTTCTGGTGAAGATGGCAAGCCTGTGACCATGATGATGGGTTGCTACGGTATTGGCGTCAGTCGTATTATCGCGGCTGCTATCGAGCAGAACAACGATGAAAACGGCATCATGTGGCCACAAACGCCAAGCGTTAACGATTCAATTGCGCCGTTTGAAGTCGCTATCATTCCGATGAAGTCAAAAGAAGACACCGTCATGCAGACGGCGACCGCGCTGTATGAAGAGCTAAAAGCTCAAGGTGTTAACGTCCTACTTGATGACCGTAATGAGCGCCCGGGCGTGAAGTTTGCCGACCTTGAATTGATTGGTATTCCGCATCGTATCGTGGTTTCAGACCGTAACTTGGTTGAAGGCAAATACGAATACGTCAATCGCCGCGAAACGGAAAAGCAAATGCTGAGCCGCGAAGAAGTGATGGCAAAAGTAAGCGGCAAATAGTTTTTGATAAAACTTGCTCAATAAAAAGCGCCTATCTGAAACAGATAGGCGCTTTTTTATCATCTGAATGCTGCAAAACCAATTTAAACAAGACCATTACCTTACTGGCGAATCAAGCGGCTTGGCTGCGGTAATAGTTTTATGTCACTGACGCGGCAAGGATTGATATCGATACCGCCGCGACGTGTATACCACGCGCGCACCATCAGCTCGCTTGGCTCATAATATTTGCTTAAATCAGCAAATATCTGCTCGACACACTGCTCATGAAAGCCATTATGCTGACGGAAACTTAAAATATAACGTAACATGCTCGCTGCATCGACTACTTTATTACTAGTAATCGAAACCGCTAACGTCCCCCAATCGGGCTGATTGGTCACCGGACAATTACTCCGCAGCAAGTTAGAATAAAAAGTATAAGGCTGAGCAACTTCCGCCGTATTGTTGCTTGCTACATTATTATCATCTGCCTTGCTCTCTAGCAATGACGCGTCAGGATGTTCCGTTAGCGCGACTTTCTCGCTGCTATTGGCAAGTGCCTCATCAATACAGACGCCTTCAGGTTGAGCAATTAATAAGCCTATTATTCTATAGCTCAATTCATTATCTAAGCCAAATAACTCAACAGTTACCTTTGCCTGAACGCATGACGATAAGTCTTTAGCAATCAGCGCTTGTACTTCATTCCAACTAGCGAACTCGGTAAAGTTAATACTATTTAAATATAGTTTTAATGACTTTGATTCGACGATAAATGGCGAGCTGGCAGGAATAGCAAAGCGCGCAATAGCCACTTGTGAAACACCTTGTGCATTTAACCAAGACAGCTCAAAGGCGTGCCACCAATCGACGCCCACTGCTAGCTTATCATCTTGCCAGCCAATCACATCGCGCCCTAGATTGCGCGCTATTGGATAGAGTGTCTCGGGACTATACTCAGTCGGATAATCAGTGGTTTGTTCGCCCAAAATACCGTGAATACTCATGGCTACTTCCTAATAGTAAAACTGATGATATTTAAAATGTTAGAGATTATAAATACTCACAGCAATTTATAAACGAATACGCGAACCATCACTTAATAGTCGATAAGAGATGATATAAAAAATGACGCAAAAAGCAAAGATAGCCGCCATCGAATACCACACATTGACATCAGAATAGCCAAGGATACCGTAGCGGAAAGAGTTCACCATATAAACGATTGGGTTTAACAGCGAAATATTTTGCCAAAATGGTGATAAATTTTCCATCGAATAAAACACCCCGCCAAGATAGGTCAGCGGCGTCAAGACAAAGCTTGGAATAATAGAAATATCATCAAATGAGCGCGCAAATACGGCGTTGATAAAGCCGCCAAGCGAGAATAAAACCGAGGTGCCAATCACCGTAAATAGGGTGATAAATAAGTGCTCAATACCCAGCTTGGTAAAAAATAACGCCACAATAAAGACGATGACCCCAACCGCCAGTCCGCGGAAAATACCGCCACTGATATAACCTGTCAAAATAGCGTGCTTAGAGATTGGCGATACCAACAGCTCCTCAATGCTTGAGTGAAACTTGGCACTAAAAAAGCTCGAGACCACGTTCGAGTAACTATTAGTGATAATTGCCATCATAATCAAACCGGGCACGATAAACTGCATATATGGCACACCGCCCATCTCGCCCACGCGCGAACCGATCATTTTACCAAAGATGACAAAATACAGGCTCATCGTAATAACTGGCGGCAATAATGTCTGCGGCCAAATGCGTAATATGCGGCGAATCTCTTTAATCAGCAGGGTGCGAAAAGCAATCCAGCGTTGTGCGAAGTTCATGCGTTATCTCTCCTAAGCAGTCTACAGGCTAATATCAAAACGCTATCACGGCCCGCAGATTGCCTATATGGTTGCTATATTTATAGTGGTCTATTTATGTGGGTAAATCGAGAAATTATGAATAAAACAGCCTACGAGCTTAAAGGTTCATGCAAGCTTTTATCGACCAAGCGCATAAACAACTCTTCTAAACGGTTGGCTTTATTACGCATACTGGCGACCAAAACGCCTTGCTTAGACAACTGCTCAAAGACACCGTTTAGCGACTCCCCTTCTGTCAGGGTCACTTCAAGCGTTAAATCATCGGGTTGTAGCGTGTCAGTGACCCCTGTTAAAGCAATTTGTTTGGTCAATGGCGTTGCTAAATCAAAGACAAAAGTTTCGACCGATAACTGCGCAAGTAAATCCTTCATTTCCGTATTAATACGAATCTCACCGTGATCTAAGATAGCGATACGCTTACAAAGCTGCTCTGCTTCTTCCAAATAATGGGTGGTCAAAATAATCGTGGTATTTTCTTCAACGTTAATCTGCTGCATAAATTCCCACATCGAGCGGCGCAGCTCGATATCAACCCCAGCCGTTGGTTCGTCGAGTATCAATAGCTTTGGTTTATGAATCAAGGCGCGCGCAATCATCAATCGGCGCTTCATACCGCCCGATAGCTCGCGCGCTTTATTATCGCGCTTATCCCATAGGCCTAATGCTTTGAGCAGTTTTTCTGCTCGCGGTTTGGATTCTTTTGCTGCAATACCAAAATAGCCGGCTTGAGTAATCAAAATATCTTCAACTTTTTCAAACTGATTAAAGTTAAATTCTTGCGGTACCACGCCCAAAAACTGTTTGGCTTTTGAAGGTTCAGCCAATAAGTCAGTACCAAAGATATGCACACTACCCGCCGTTGGCTTAAACAGGGAGCTAATGATACCAATCATCGTTGATTTGCCCGCACCATTTGGCCCAAGGAGCGCAAAAAATCCACCTTGTGGCACTGTCAAGCTGACATCTTTTAATGCCGAAAACCCGTTGCCATAGGTTTTAGATAGGTTCTGAATAGATAGCGCTGGCACCTCAGACATGAATACCTCTTTAATAATGATGTATCTATAAAGGAATATAGAAGACGATTCGGGAAAAGTTAGTTTCTCTCATATTTGCTCTCGTCTCTTACGACGAGTCTAGTGTCTAGATGTGAGGCTCGCGGTCGCAGATTTCAACGTTAGGATGATATAACCACGATATTAATAATATCAATCGACGCCCACAAAAAAACGCCTACCTCATTAAATGAAATAGGCGCTTTATAAGCTTCTATATATGATTACTGATATCCGCAATACTGTAAAGTGCTCTCAATATATTTATATGTTAAAGGAGAATAATGATAGAAAAGCAAAGTAGGAGACGATAGCTACTTTACCGTCTCCTACTTTTTTCTATTGCTTTTTTACATATGGCACAGGCAATTAGCTTGCTTCATCAACCATATAATCCACTGCGCTTTGTACTTCTTCATCAGGGATATCAGCGCCACCTTTAGCAGGCATAGCGTTAAAGCCGTTGATAGCATGGGTATACAAGGTATCTTTACCTTTGGCGATACGAGGACCCCAAGCGCCAGCATCACCTAGCATAGGCGAGCCAAGTAAGCCTGATGCGTGACACGTTTGGCAGACAGCGTTATAAACGGCTTTACCATCACGCGGACCATCACCTGCTGCGGGCCCTGCAGAACGTGCTGTGACGTCGCATACTTCGTCGTCCTCAAAGCAGACTTTAGCCACCGGCTGAATACGAGCAATCAAGTTAGGATACAAAGCGATGAGCTTTTGTACTTGTGGCGTATCTTGCGGGATAGGCTCTTCTTCAGCGGCAGGTGCGGCAGCGGCTGTTGCTTCTTCAGCAGGTGCATCTGCATCGGTCGCGTCTGCTTGCGCATCTTCATCGGTAGCTGCAGCGCCATCGGTAGTATCAGCAGCAGCTTTGGTATCGTCACCCAATTTTTCAGGCAAGTTATCGACAACCTCTTGCCCTTCTGCGACATCAGATACGGTTACAGGCGTGTCTACAACACTTTCGGCTTGGCTCACAGCGATACTAGCGATTCCTAGAATGGCAGCTGCCGATAACATAACTACTTTTCTCATTCGTCACGTTCTCTTATTGCGTATACAAGGGCCGACACGACTTGGACACTCTGTTTGTCCTCCTTTGATAACCAAGCAGTTATCAATAGCAAACAGGCATCCCGCATACGGGCGCGCTTGTAATCGGTGATTATAAATATGAATTCTCCCTGACATTATAAGGGAAAAGACAGGTAGATTGCCATGCCTGTTTGCCGACTATGGTGTTTTTTCTTAAAAAACGCCAATAGCGGCCTTCATTCATTGGCTTTATGACTTTTATTTGTTAGACTAAGCGGTCTTAATTTTTAGACGCCTTTTCGTTCTAACGACAGCCAATTGCACTTATTTATACACGTCATCAGTTTATTGGATTTTAGTCGATCAATTATGCGCTCGTAGCTCAGTTGGATAGAGTATCGGTTTCCGAAGCCGAGGGTCGTGGGTTCGATTCCCGCCGAGCGCACCAATCATTATAATCAGTCGTTTTTTACCCTTTTCTAGTCCTACCTATTACCTCATAACACTTTAACGGCAACGCTTTGCGCTGTTAACTTCGGCCTATCATTGTGCGCTAACAACGATAAAATGTTGTATATAAAGTTGTTAAATCTATTTAATTTATAAAAACCTACTCTTCATCTTGCAAATTCGCTGTTAGCTGAGCGCGGCTGGGGACACGGTGATAATTAATCACGGGTACGTCTCCCAAACGACGCTGACCGGCGGCAAGCTTTTTATCAATGGTAATCATAGCCACTTTTTTATCTTGCTTGCTAATCAGTAAATGATTGGCTTTACGATTGACACGGTAGTCAGGAAAGTACTGCTTAACCAATTCTGCAGTTTTTTGTAGCGCATCATTGAGTGGTGTTTTTGCGCGCTGGGACTTTAGGTTGTGCTTATCGGCAGTTTTAGGCGCGCGCGATTTTGCCAATACCCATAGTCCGATGACAACCGCGAGCAATATGACAAGCCACCAAATACCATCTATCATAGAAGTCTATATCCAATCTTAAAAAGGGATGGCTCATGTTAACAGAATTATCACCTGCGTTAATAGCCGAAGTCGAGCGCGCTGCCAAATTGCTGGGCTCAAAACAGCGCATCTGTATTTTAACGGGCGCTGGGATTTCAGCAGAAAGCGGCATTCCAACGTTTCGAGATAAGCAAACGGGCCTTTGGGGAAATTACGTGGCTGAGGACTTGGCAACGCCTGAGGCTTTTGCTCGCGACCCAAAACTGGTGTGGTCATGGTATCAGTGGCGCCGGCAGTTGGTCGCTGAGAAAAAACCAAATCCTGCCCATGAAGCTTTAGCGCAGTGGCAATATCGTAGTCAATCTACCGAGCAGCAATTGACGCTCATTAGCCAAAATGTCGACGATTTGCATGAGCAGGCAGGTAGTAGCGTCACCCATTTACATGGCAATCTTTGGCAAAATCGCTGCAGTCAATGCGATGCGCCCTACCAAGCGCAATCTAGAGGCTCATATAGCAGTGCCGATACCCTAGATTATAGTGACACTTTGATTACTTGCCCGCACTGTGATGGCTATATACGCCCTGATATCGTCTGGTTTGGCGAAGCCTTGCCTGTACAAGCCTGGCAGACAGCGGAGGACGCGGCGGCCAATTGTGAAGTGTTTATGAGTATTGGCACCTCAAGTCTCGTTTATCCTGCGGCAGGTCTCGCACAATTGGCAAAAGATAATGGTGCCCAAATCATCGAGATAAACCCACATCCAACACCGAATACTATCGTTGATATTACTCTAGCAGAAAAGGCTGGAGTGGTCTTGCCGCTATTAGTCCAAAAAATTACGGCTATGTAATCAATTACGTTGAAAAGTGCCTAGCGAAAAAGAAAAGGCTTAACGATTTATATAACCGTTAAGCCTTAATCATTGAAAATATCTTTAATCACTTCTACCGGAGAGCAAGATCCACTTGCGCTAGGTATTTCTCTTTTAATTCATTATCTATAAATGAAGATCTAAAAGAGTTTTTTACCAAAGTAACGATATCATTTTCTGTCAGCGGTAGATGTTCACATATATTGATAAAGTTTTGATTCATATAGCCTTTAAAATAAGCAGGGTCATCAGAGTTGACGCTGACATTTAAGCCATAGTCTAGCAGCTCTTTAATATTGTGCTGTTTGTAACTCTCAAATACCTTGAGCTCAATATTAGAATTCGGGCAAACCGTCAGCGGCATTTGCTCGTCTTTTAGGCGTTGCATCAGCGCCGCGCTTTTTATCGATTGTACGCCGTGATCAATGCGACTGATTTGCAATAAATCTAACGCTTCATAAATATAAGAAAAATCTGCTTCTTCGCCCGCATGAGCGACCAGCTTAAAGCCCGCTTCCTTGGCCTTTTTAAACACTTCTTTAAACTTGGCAGGAGGATTGCCCAATTCTGAAGAATCCAGACCAACGCCGATAATATCGTCTTTAAATGCTAATGCTTGCTCTAAAGTCTCAAACGCCTCTTCTTGCGATAAATGGCGTAAAAAACACATGATGATACAAGAAGTGATGCCGTATTTTTCTTTGGCATCGGCAAGCGCTTCTTTGATACCAGTAATGACTGTCGCAAACTCAACCCCTCTTGCAGTATGAGTTTGCGGATCAAAAAATATTTCGGTATGGACGACATTATCTTCGACACACTTTAAAATATATTCCCACGTTAAATCATAAAAATCGTCTTTGGTAATCAGAACATTGGCGCCCGCATAATAGATATCTAAGAAAGTTTGTAGATTGGTAAAATTATAGGCGCGGCGGACGTCTTCGATATCGTTATAAGGGATAGCGATATTGTTCTTTTTCGCCAGTCTAAACATCAGCTCCGGTTCTAATGAGCCTTCGATATGTAAATGCAGCTCTGCTTTTGGCAATTTTTTTATCAGCTCAATCATGGTATTGGCATGGTCCTTTATCTAAATTTACTTGTTATTTCTTTAAGCGTTATTTTAAAAATGCTGTTAGTTTGAAAAATTGTTATTAAAGAAACTGCTATTTTTAAAAATATTATTTTGAAAAATTGCTATTTTAAAAATACCACGGTATCGGACAGCTCATTACCCGCAGGGTCATGTTCAAGATGATAATACTGACGCAATAACTGACCTACCTCGTCCAACAACTCCATCAGACTTTCTTCAGTTTTTTGATTGGCGATACCTGAGACCGCCTTTTCACACATGGCGCTCCACACGGTTGGACTGACATGCGTGCTGATACCGCGGTCAGCGACGATTTCTAGCTTATGCTCGCAAATATTGACATAAATCAAAACGCCGGTGTTTTCTTCGGTATCCCACACGCGATATTCGCTAAATAAATCAATCGCCCGATCGCGACAGTCAAGATGATAAGCATCTTGGATAGGTAAGTGATTTTCGATAATCAAAAACACCTCGCCGCGATGTCCGCGCTCAGCCAGCGTCACCTGCTCTGTCAGCCGAGCCTTCGCCGCGGGCGTAAGCCACTTGCTATGCAACATAGGGACAAACAGTACTTGACGCCACCAACGGGCAAAACTTGCCTGCGACGAATTGCTTTTTACCATTATATTATATCCTCAAGTACGCCATTGCTGGCAATTTTCTAATGTCTGAGCCTAATTTACCCTTCTTACTCTTATAAAAATCGCCTCTACCAAGAGCCGCCCGCGCCGCCGCCGCCAAAGCCGCCGCCGCCGCCGCCGAAGCCGCCACCACCAAAACCACCGCCGCCAAAACCGCCACTACCACCGCCCATACCGGGCAGGAATACTATACCGCCGCCACCGCCGCGTCCTCCACGACCACCGCCTGAGCCGCGCGAAATTAAAAACAGCCAGATAAATATCGCCATAATTAACGTCATAAAGAAACCGCCGCCCAAGGCCAGCGAGCCTACAAAGAAGCCGCCAGCGGTCAGGATAGAACCAAAAATGCGTCCAAAGATACTGGTAATAAAGCTACCAAATATCATTGCCATGACAAATAAAAACACCGGCGATGGGTTATCACCAATGTCATTTTGATTTTGACCGCGTTCAGCCGCTTGCGCATCGGCACGCGCCAATACTTCAGGATCAGCGGTCAGGCGCGTTTGCAGCGCGCCAACGCCCGCCAATATCCCAGCGCCATAGTCATTTTGCTTAAATAGCGGTGTGATGTCTTCGCGAATAATACGGTTGACCGCCGAATCTGGCAACACCCCTTCTAGTCCGTAACCCGTTAAAATATAGATATTGCGGTCATTAACGGCAACGACCATTAGCAGGCCATCGTCAATATCTTTATTGCCCAGCTGCCATTTTTCGGCAACTTGTAGCGCATAATCAAAGATTGGCATGCCATTGGTGGTCGGTACAATGACCACCGCAGCTTGCGCCAAACCTTGCTGATAAATGCCTCTTAGCTGCGCCTCTAAACGCTGCTTTTCTTGCGGGTTTAAGATATTGGCTTGGTCGATAACTGGCGAGTTTAAGATGAGCTTATCGGCATCAACGCCCTGAGCACTTGATTGTACAGGCGGACGATTAGAGGTTGTTGAGGTGGTCGTATTACTATTGGAATTAGCAGCATTAGGATTGATAGCATCATTGCCAAGAACAGCTTCGTTAATTGCTTCGTTACCTAAGACGGCATCGTTGATGGCTTCATTAGTTTCGGCAGCTTTTGCAATCGCTACCAATTCCTCGACACTACGGTTTTGCATATCTGAGGTGCTATCGCTAGCGACCGCCGTATTATTAGCATCGGGCGCTGCATGCAGCAGCGAGCCACTTCCAATGCTTAGAGTAAATAATAATGCGGATAAGAGTGCTGTTGAATGCTTCATCTAATCTATACCACCTCAAATAACATCTGTACTAATAAATGACGACAAAACCAACTGCTATAAACGACAACAAAAAAAACGACTGTCAAATAATTGCACTGTCACATAAACAGTAGCATTTATAGGCCATGATGGTAGATAGAACGCCTAAACTAAAAACTTGGCTTTACTGCGTCGTCTGAGCATTATCGTCGCCGAAGTTGACACTTGGTGCAGTCGATATTTCTTTTTCATTGGCAACGCTAAAGTTTGGTTTGGCGTCCATACCAAATACTTTGGCTGTAATATTGGTTGGGAACTGACGCACGGTAGTGTTATAGCCCTGAACTTCTTGAATATAACGATTACGCGCCACCGTAATACGGTTTTCTGTACCTTCCAGCTGCGCCTGCAAATCTTGGAACAAAGCATCAGATTTTAGCTCAGGATAGCGCTCAGAAACCGCCATCAAACGCGATAGCGCGCCGGTCATCTGGTCTTGGGCAGCCGCATAGCGCTCCATCGCTTCAGGGTCATTAAGCAGCTCTGGCGTGACCGTAATACCACCCGCTTGTGAGCGCGCCGCTGCGACTTGAGTAAATACTTCTTGCTCTTGCTTGGCGTATTGCTGCACGACTTTGACCAGGTTTGGCACCAAGTCCGAACGACGCTGATATTGGTTGACCACTTCTGACCAAGCCGCGGTGACCTGCTCATCTTGCGCCTGCAAATTGTTATAGCCACAACCGCTCAAACCGACAGTAGAGGTCGCTAATACTGCTGATAGCAACATAGGTTTTAAAAAAGATTTACGCGTCATCGTTGACTCTCCTAATGATAAATAACAAACAAAACGTTTTTTAATCGCTTTTTTTAATGTTAACCACTTAATATGCACTTATAGTTTATTGCCTACTGGATTTTATAACCGACAGTTTCGCAGCTAACTGTTTCATAGCGTGAATATCGCAGCAGCAATATATTGTGCTAATAATGGCGCTATACCGTCACTTTTACAATTCATCGTTACCAAAACACAACCGCAAAGCAGCGTTTATCGTAGGGCTGTGGCGCATTTTAGGCATTTAGCACTACTGTTAACGCGACTGTCTTTTAAGCCCCCATTAACGGTTAATTAAAAAGTATTGGCCAATACAAGATAAACAGAAGATTTTTTGACCTTGTATAGGCAATCAAGCGAAGAAAACCATTTATAAATGAACGCCCTTATAAAGAAAATTCTAGTAATTGCCTAAAAAATATGGCAAATTGCAGTTACGTAGCCGTACGGTTTGAATACATTTGGTAGTGGACTTATAAGAATTTAGGTACTAGCAGCTCGTCAATGTCGCATCAAAAAGGATTGATAAACGACTAAAGACTGCTCTATTACCCTACTCTACCATGTAAGTGTAGCCAGCTGATATGACTCATAAAAAGTTAAGTGTCATCTTCTCGCTTACTGAGATGATGGTTATTTATATTATAACCGCCTGTTTTATCCACTGGTTTATTTTAAGCGCTTTACATAAAAGTAGCCTTAATAAACTATCAACGCTGATAAGCGGTTGCATACGCTCATTATTGTTCATAAACCAGACGGATAACAGCAGACAACTACAGTCCATCCTTGGTGGCTAAGCGCGTATGAAACTTAATCTGTAAGGAGAATTTCCACCGCAGTTAAGTGCATGCAGATTATTTGAGTGGTTGGTTTTAATAAGGATATTAAAGCTGGTCTACTCTTAGCATCATCATATATAGCCACTTTGAGACAGTACTAGGAATATACATATGGAAGGTTTAGTCGATTTAGTAAACGGAATTATCTGGAGCCCAGCATTGGTTTATCTCTGCTTGGGCGCAGGTTTATTTTATTCCATCATGACGCGCTTCGTACAAGTACGTTTATTCGGGGAAATGATTACCTTACTTTTTACCGGTAAATCAAGTGCACAGGGTATTTCATCATTTCAGGCACTCGCCGTATCTCTAGCAGGGCGTGTGGGTATGGGTAACATCGCTGGGGTCGCCGCCGCTATTGGTTTCGGTGGTCCTGGTGCAGTATTTTGGATGTGGGTTGTGGCTTTCTTAGGCGCATCTACCGCTTATGTCGAAGCAACCCTTGCACAGATTTATAAAGAAAAAGACGTCATCACTGGCGAATACCGCGGCGGTCCAGCTTACTATTTTGAGCGCGCCCTTGGTCAACGCTGGTATGGCATTCTTTTTGCCGTCGCGTCTATCTTAGCTTGCGGTATGTTCTTACCGGGCGTGCAGGCGAACGGCGTTATCAGCGCGTTTGCCCAAGTCATGGGTGAAGGCACGCCGATGAATATCATGGGCTTAGAAGTTGGCTCTATGCGCTTGGTCGGTCTTGCTATCATTTTGGTCATCTTAGGTACTATTATCTTTGGTGGTATCAAACGTATCGCAACCTTTACCGAGTATGCTGTTCCTTTTATGGCTCTTGGTTATATTGGCCTTGCACTCGTCATTATGTTTACCAATTACCAGATGATTCCAGAAGTCTTTGGTTTGATTATCAGTGATGCGTTTACCGCACAAGCAGGCTTTGGTGCTGCTATCGGTTGGGGTGTCAAACGTGGTATTTACTCTAACGAAGCGGGTCAAGGTACAGGTCCTCACGCTGCGGCGGCCGCGGAAGTTGAGCATCCATCACAGCAAGGTTTGGTACAAGCATTCTCAGTGTATGTTGATACCCTACTAGTCTGTTCTGCGACTGCGTTTATGATCATCACCATGGGTACTTATAATATCCAAGGTACACTACCTGACGGTCAATTCATCGTACAAAACGTCGCGGCTGGTGTTGAGATCAACTCGCCTGCCTTTACGCAGATGGCAATGGAAACCATGTACGGTCAATTTGGTAATATCTTTATTGCCGTTGCGGTCTTCTTCTTTGCCTTTACCACCATCTTGGCGTACTACTATATCGCTGAAGTAAACGTGGCTTACTTGACGCGCTTTATCAGTCGCGGTGCTAATAGAACTGGTCTATTCTTAGTTAAAATCTTAATCATGGTAATGGTTGCCTACGGTGGTCTTAACTCTGCAGGCTACATTTGGGATATCGGTGATATCGGCGTAGGCCTAATGGCGTGGTTAAATATCGTTGGTATTTTGGTTATCTTTATTGTCGCGCGTCCAACGCTTACTATGCTTAGGGATTATGAAGCACAGCGTAAAGCAGGCGTGAAGCACTATACCTTTGATCCAGCAAAATTCGGTATCAAAAATGCGCCGTATTGGGAAGAGCGTCATCTAAAGCAGCAACAAAGAATGGCAGCTCAAGACCCATTACATAAAGAACATCTATAGTTTACTGAGCTATAATGTTGTCTAAGCAGTATTGATGACACTACAAGCATCGATAAAACAAAAAGCCTGAGGCAATGGTTTCAGGCTTTTTTATTGGGCGATTTATTTCAAAATCGTTACAGAGTGAGTGAAAAGCAATATCGATACAACACGCACTGCTGATATCAATTTTTCTTGCTTGCTGTGCCTGCGCAGACAGAGGCTACAAAAAATTGATATCAGCAATACCGTAGCGTTTTTAGAATATCTTGACTATACAGGGTGACTGGGATAAATTTTTCATCAGTCAGCAAACATAAAAAAGCCTAGCTTTATAGCTAGGCTTTTGGCATTTTAAAGTAAGATTGGTGTGAATCGCTGAGCCTTATTTAGGCAATAAAACTGTATCAATTACATGAACTACGCCGTTGGTTGCCATCATATCGGTACCAACGATGTTTGCAGTGTTGCCACTGGCATCAGTAATCACGTTAGCATCACTAATAGAGATGGTTTGACCGTTTGCCGTGTCGATAGCGGTACCATAAGGAATATCAGCAGCTTTGACCACCATCGGCACGACATGATACGTCAATACGCTAGTCAACATCTCTTTATCACCGAGCAATTCCTCTTTAGTGACGTTTAGTTTGGTCAACAAAGCAGCAAAGGCATCATCGGTTGGGGCGAATACCGTGTATTGACCTTCTGCCATCATCATGTCATCAAGATCAGCCGCTTGCAGCGCTTCGGTTAGGATGGTTAGATTCTCATTACCAGCAGCCATCTCACCGATACTTTGCGTCGCTGCTGCATCTACAGGCATCGCATCAGTAGACTCAGCCACTGCTTCAGCTGGCATATCTGTGGTGGTTTCTGGTTCAACGGCTACGTCAGTAGTTGCGGCTGGCTCAACTGGCTCAGTAACGGCTTCTTTATCGTTACAGGCCGCCAACGACATAGCAGCGGTAACGACAGCGATAGATAATAAATTCTTTTTTAACATAGGTCATTCCTTTGAAATAACGGGTTTATGGATGGTGTTTTTTGATTTTAGAACGGTTTTAGTTTTGGAACTTTTAAATTTAGATACTGATATAAATACTGATAAATAAAAGCTTCTGAATGAAAATGCCGGTAAATGAGCAAGAAGTTAAGTAATATCACTCGGTGTCTACTATCTTAGCTGATTATTTTTTACTTACTGCTGACTTAGGTAGCAACACTGTATCGATCGCGTATAGCGCCCCATTGCTAGGCTAAAGAGCAATCTTAAGTTTATAACCTAGCAATGGTGATATAGCATTTGAATCTGCCTACTACCTAAGTAGATAATTTGTCGCTCTTTTACTGCTTATTTAAGCAATAAGTTGTTTAAGCGACAGGATTATTTAGGCAGTGGGTTATTTAGGCAGCAACACTCTATCTATCACATGTATCACGCCATTACTCGCCGCGATATCTGTTTTTAAAATCTTGATGGTACGACCATTTTCATCCATCAGTCGGCCTTGTGGCGTAATCACCAGCGTATCATTACTGAGCATGGTGTAATTACCCGGTCTGACGTGTTTTTGATAAACAGGCGTATTGCCTTTGAGCACATGATAGGTCAAGATTTTGGTCAACAATGGCTTATTAGCAAACAGCTCAGCTTTGGTCATGCCGGTTTCTTGTAACGCTTGCACAAAAGCGGTATTGGTCGGAGCCAGTATCGTGTAGCTTGCACTGGTATCGGTCAGCGCGCCTGCTAAACCTGCCGCTTGCAAGGCTTCTACTAACAGTGAGAAATCAGCGTTGCTTTGAGCAATCTGTACCACGTTCATATTGGCAGTTGGTTGGCTGTGCATGGGCGCTGTTGTGACAGGAGTTTTGGTTGGCATCATATTATTACAAGCGCTAAGGCCGGCAATTGAAAGGGCTAAGGTACCAAGAGTGGCGATTTTGATCAGTTTCATAACATTGTCCTTAATGATTGAATGACTACATGGTTTAATAAATGAATAGTTCACTGATTACAATTTATGGATTTTTATTACGGTCTTACGGCCAGATTGTCTTTTCTTAAAATCCTTGCCTATTCCGTTTTTAATTCTTAATTGCTAACCACTCTCAAATAAAAACCATTAACAGTTACTAATAAGCATTGCTTATGAAACGTCAATCCTTCTGAAATTAAATTAACATATCACAAAGCATTATAAACTTGCGTTTAGGCTAATTTTTGTAGCTTGCATGTAAACCAAATCAGTTTAATAAAACCTGGTATAAATAGCTGCTTTATAAATACAAATCAAAGCTTTAGGTAATCCTCTACTGAAATGATATTCATTTGTTCCAAGCGGCGTTATGCAATAGAATTTGTTATAACTGTATTTTTAATTTGGTAGTTTTAATAATGTGCTAACTTTTAATACCATGCTCATTTGGTGCAACGATAATTGGTTATAGTAATCAATTTTTGTTATTTTTAAATACGATGGCGTCAGTGATAGTGCCGAAATGGAATAAGCGGAATAAGCACAATCCCGCGAGTAATAGCCGTTTCGTGCTAGAATAATCTAGATTTGCTTATCGATTTTGAAGCCACCTTTTTATCAATACTATTGTTTTATATAGCCTATTTTATAAGTAGCTAACTTAGTAAGCTCGCCCTAAAAACTTTGAAAGACTTTATCTTCTTCCTTTTCTTATCTTGACTCTAATAAGCAGCGCTCCTATGACTCAAACCACCACCCCACCGACCTGTTCTCATAATCATACTGGTGTCGCCAATACCAATACAGCCAATGCCACCAATGTATTAAGCACGGCTAGTGACTTTATTTTGACGCCGCCTGCTGTATTTCCTTATAAAGCGCAGCAGTTAACCGCGCGCGCACGCCTCACCGAGCAGATGGCGGCGCGAATTATAATGCTAGATGGCGCGATGGGTACCCATATTCAGACCTTTAAGTTAGAGGAAGCCGATTATCGCGGCGAGCGTTTTGCCGATATTGAGCAAGATGTACGCGGTAATAACGATTTGTTGGTGCTCACGCAGCCGCAGATGATTAAAGAGATTCATAGCGCGCACCTAAAAGCAGGTGCCGATATCATTGAAACCAATAGCTTTAACGGTACGCGCCTATCGATGGCCGACTACGACATGCAGCACCTCGTGCCTGAGCTCAATAAAACCGCTGCGAAAATTGCCCGCGAAGCTGCTGATGAATACACCGCTAAGACCCCAGAAAAGCCGCGCTTTGTGGCAGGCGTTATTGGGCCGACGTCGCGCACCTGTTCGTTATCTCCTGACGTCAATGACCCCGCCTTTCGTAATATCACCTTTGATGAGTTGGTGCTTAATTACCGTGAGGCGACGCTGGCCTTGATAGAAGGCGGCGTCGATATTCTATTAATCGAGACCATTTTTGATACGCTAAATGCTAAGGCAGCAATCTTTGCGGTCACGGGCGTGTTTGATGATATTGGTTTTGAATTACCGATTATGATTTCGGGAACGATTACCGATGCCTCAGGTCGGACGCTTTCAGGTCAAACGGCTGAGGCGTTTTATAACTCGATTCGCCATGCTAAGCCCTTATCGGTTGGCTTTAACTGTGCGCTTGGTGCTGATGCGCTGCGTCCGCATATTCAAACGCTGTCAAATATCGCCGATACTTATGTGTCAGCGCATCCAAACGCAGGTTTGCCCAATGAGTTTGGTGAGTACGATGAAACACCAGAGCAAACGGCGGCCCTGCTCGAAGGCTTTGCCAAAGCTGGCATTTTAAATATCGTCGGCGGCTGCTGCGGTACCACGCCTGAGCATATTCGCCTAATTGCGGAGATGGTCGCCAATTACTCACCGCGCGTGATTCCTGAAATACCGCCTGCCTGCCGCTTATCAGGACTTGAGCCATTTACCATTACCCCTGAAAGCTTATTCGTTAACGTCGGTGAGCGTACCAACGTGACGGGTTCGAAAAAATTCCTACGCTTGATTAAAACCGAAGCTTATACCGAAGCACTCGATGTCGCGCGTGACCAAGTCGAGGGCGGCGCACAAATCGTCGATATCAATATGGACGAGGGCATGCTCGACTCCAAGCAAGCGATGATTCACTTCGTCAATTTGGTCTCTGGTGAGCCGGATATCAGCCGCGTGCCCTTGATGATTGACTCATCAAAATGGGACATTATCGAAGAAGGACTTAAACGCATTCAAGGTAAATCCGTCGTCAACTCTATCTCATTAAAAGAAGGTCATGCTGAGTTCGTCGAGCGCGCCAAGCTTTGTATGCGCTATGGCGCAGCGGTCATCGTCATGGCGTTTGATGAGGACGGTCAGGCCGATACCTATGAGCGCAAAATCGAGATTTGTCAGCGCAGTTATGATGTCTTGGTCAATGAAGTCGGCTTCCCTAGCGAGGATATCATTTTTGACCCGAATATCTTTGCGGTTGCGACCGGTATTACCGAGCATAATAATTACGGCGCTGACTTTATCAATGCCACCAAATGGATAACCGATAATTTACCAAACGCCATGGTATCGGGCGGCGTCTCCAACGTGTCTTTTAGTTTCCGTGGCAACCCGATCCGTGAAGCCATCAATTCAGTCTTTCTATACCATGCGATTCAAAACGGCTTAACCATGGGTATCGTTAACCCAGCTATGCTGGAGGTTTATGATGACATTCCGAAGGAAGCTCGCGACGCCATCGAAGATGTGATGCTCAACCGCAATCAAGGCGAAAGCGGTCAAGAGGCGACCGAACGTTTGATGACCATCGCTGAAAGTTATCAAGACGGCGGTAAGAAAAAAGACAGCACCATCGATATGTCATGGCGCGAAGGCACGGTCGAAGAGCGCATTGCCCATGCATTGGTAAAAGGTATCACCACCTTTATCGATGCCGATACCAAAGAGGCGTGGGAGAAATATCCTAAGCCACTAGAAGTCATCGAAGGGCCATTAATGGACGGCATGAATATCGTCGGCGACTTATTTGGCGCGGGTAAAATGTTCTTACCACAAGTGGTAAAATCTGCCCGCGTCATGAAACAATCAGTCGCTTGGCTCAACCCTTATATCGAAGCGGAAAAAGTTGAGGGCGAAAAGAAAGGTAAAATCCTTATGGCGACGGTCAAAGGTGACGTCCATGATATCGGCAAAAACATCGTCGGCGTGGTCCTTGGCTGTAACGGCTATGAAATCCTCGATCTTGGCGTGATGGTACCGTGTGAAAAAATCCTCGATACCGCGCTTGCAGAAGAAGTTGATATCATCGGTTTATCAGGTCTGATCACCCCAAGTCTCGATGAGATGGTCTATGTCGCCAAGCAAATGCAAGAACGCGGCATGACCCTACCCTTGATGATTGGAGGGGCAACAACCTCTAAAGCGCATACGGCAGTAAAAGTCGAACCTCAATACCAAAACGATGCGGTTATTTATGTATCAGACGCTTCACGCTCAGTTGGCGTCGTCACTAAGCTACTATCCAAAGAGCACCGTCAAGGTCTCATCAATGAGACGCGTGAAGAGTACATCAAAGTACGTGAACGTCTCGCTAAACGCCAACCAAAAGCGGCGAAAATCTCTTATGTTGAGTCGATTGAGCTTGGTTTTCAGTACGATTGGGACAACTATGTACCGCCAGTGCCAAATAAGCTAGGTCAAGTCATCCTTGATGATTACCCGATTACCAATATATTGCCTTATATCGACTGGACGCCGTTCTTTATCTCTTGGGGCTTGGCGGGTAAATACCCAAAAATCTTGCAAGATGATGTGGTTGGTGAAGCCGCGCGTGATTTGTTTGATAATGCCAATGACTTGATGCAAAAGATGATTGATGAAAAGTTAATCGTCGCTAAAGGCGTGTTTAAACTCATGCCAGCTAAGCGCACTGGCGCGGATACCGTTACTGTCTATGATAAAGCACCAACTGATGGCGGCACAGCAGAATATCAATTTGAGCATTTGCGTCAACAGTCAGATAAAGCCAGCGGCAAGCCAAACTTTAGCTTGGCAGACTTTATCTCGCCATCAGATGCGCATACCGATTATCTTGGCGGTTTTACCGTCTCTATCGTTGGCACAGAGGCGCTTGCTGAGCAGTACAAAGCAGCTGGCGACGACTATAATGCCATCATGACCCAAGCCTTATCTGACCGCTTAGCGGAAGCCTTTGCCGAACATTTACATGAGCTCATACGTAAAGAGTACTGGGGTTATCAGGCTGACGAGAATCTAACCAATGACGAGATGATCAAAGAAAAATACGTCGGTATCCGTCCTGCGCCTGGCTACCCTGCTTGCCCTGAGCATACCGAAAAAGGCAAGTTATTTGAGTGGATTGGTACGGGCGATGCTATCGGTACTAAGCTCACCGAAAGCTATGCGATGTGGCCTGCGTCATCGGTCAGTGGTTTCTACTACTCGCATCCTAATAGCGAGTACTTTAACGTCGGTAAAATCAGTACCGATCAGTTAGAAAGCTATGCTGAGCGTAAAGGCTGGGATATGAAAACGGCTGAGAAATGGTTAAATCCGAATTTGTAAAAAAACTCATTTAAATATAACGTTTAATCATACCGTCATACCTCCTATCTCATTTAATAAAGATGCTATAGGAGATGTGGCGGTATTTTTTTATGTCCACTTTCTATCTGCTGACATTCAATACTAACGTTACTTACCGACCTTTTTAAGCTATTAAAACGCATAAATACTTTTTTTGGTTGGATTCACTAAAAATATTTGTTATATTCATAAAAAAACATTTATATATAATAAAAATTAAATACTTTAAAAAAGAAGGGACAAGGACGTCGTTTGTATAGCCGCCAAGATTTTACATTTTTCATTCAAGGAGAGATAAAAAATGAAATCATTTAAATTAGCATTATTAGCCATCACTACTTCTCTGCTCTTACAAGGATGTAATGATGATTCCGATTCCTATCAGCCACCTTCACAGCCACCTGATATTAAATCTGAAATGACAGGACTTTGGACTAGTAATGATACCGAAAGTGATCTTTTGGCTCTAGCTTTCTTCGAAGATGGTTCTTATATTCATGTAGAGGTAGAAAACAAGCCTGAACCTCTATTAAGACAAGCTTTTACAATCCAGTCAGGAAACGTTGCAAATGATGGCATGGAGTGGGGGAAATATACTATAGACAATAAAACAGGAGCATTGAAGGTTAATCAAATTTTCGATGATAATGGTGAAAACGGTCTATCAGAAAACCTGACTCAGTATATTTCAGTATCTGAAGGGATACTTACCATTCAGATTGATGAGAATAATAATGGCGTTATAGATAGCAATGAGTCTTTCAGTTTCTCAAAAGCTAAAAATGACGGATATTTAGGAATTTGGAGAGGCGAGGAAACAGAGGACGAGTTAGAGTCGGTTGCTTTTTTTGAAGATGGTACTTATATTCAGCTTAAAGTTGATGCAGAAAAATCATTAGATAACCCAGAAAACGGTATGGAGTGGGGTAATTATACCGTTGACGCTAACACGGATAGATTGGAAACCAGTCAAATCTTTGATGATAATGGTATCTCAGGATTTTCAGAACCTCTTACACGCTACCTTAAAGCATCTAGTGGCGAACTTACACTTGACGTTGATGAGAATCAGAATGGCGTTATAGATGAAAATGAATCCTTTGATTTTTCGAAAAACAGACCTATTGTAATGCCAACGTCTAAAAAACTTATAGGGCTTTGGGAAAATAAAGATACTAGCAATGATTTATTAGCGTTAGCATTCTTTGATGACGGCACCTATGTTCATATGGAAGTTGACGAAAGGCCACCTTTTGACAACCCTAATAATGAGAAGTCTGGTATGGAATGGGGTAGATTTACTTTAAATGATAAAACAGGAGAATTAAAAGTAAATCAGATTTTCGATAATAATGGCGACACTGGATTATCAGATATTCTTATCCGATACGCTCGAATATCTGGTGACACCCTGACTCTGGAAGTTGATGAAAATAGAAATGGTGCAATAGATAATGATGAGTCTTTTAAATTCGAAAAGGCCAAGTCTGAAAAAATAGTAGGACTTTGGAGAAATAAAGACACTAACAATGAGCTATTGGCATTAGCATTTTTCGATGATGGCACCTATGTTCACATGGAAGTCGACAATGCACCACCTTTCGATAATATGGATAACGAAATATCCGGTATGGAGTGGGGAAACTATACTATCAATGGCATAACAGGAGCATTAACAGTTAATCAAATACTAGATAACAATGGTAGTACTGGATTGTCAGATGCTCTATCTCGGTATGTAAGAGTAAATGATAAACGACTGACGCTTGAAGTTGATGAAAATAAGAATGGCATCATAGACGATGATGAGTTTTTCCATTTTCAGCGCCAGTAATGATCAAAACCAATTGTAATTTTGAAAGTAAAGTTTAGCCACTTTAATAAGTGGCTAAACTCTTTGAGTCATTAATATTCATTATTTACCTTCCCTCGCCGACACTTTTCAGAACAATAAGTCACCTGCTCCCAATCCCTCTCCCACTTTTTGCGCCACGTAAACGGTCGCTGGCAAACAGGGCAGATTTTTTGCGGTAGGTTTACTTTTTTGTGCGCCATGATATTTACCTTTACATTAAAAATTTTTTACCGACCCCAAATCGGTGAGCGCACAACGCCGCCCGTCTTACTGCTAATCGCGTAGCTTGAATGGCCAGCTAAAGAATGAATCACTAAACTGCTACCATTTTGACCGCTCACTTGCGAAAGCTTTGTGGGATAAACGGCGTACTGTGCAGAAGGCGACAGACGCGCGGGCTCATCAAGTCCTGTCTCAGCTAGATTAATTACTTGCCCTGTCACAAGTGTCATTACCGCCGCCTTACGACCATTAAGATAGGCTAAATACTGTCCATCCAAGCTCAGTTGCGGACTGGCCGCATAGCCTGCGGTCGGTATCAATGTCGCCTTACCGGTAGCAAAGTGATAACGATAAATACTGGGACGACCAGCGCGGACTTTATCGCTGGTATAAACAAAGCTTTGCCCATCGTTTGCATAGCTTGGCTGCACTTCTGTGCTCGGTAAGGTTGTGAGCTGTTTGGTATGCCCGTCACTTAAGCGCATCTCATAGATATCAGCATTGCCGCCGACGGTTGAGCTATAAAGCAGTTTTTGCCCATTAGGTGAAAATGATGCTGATAAGTTACTGCCCTCAGTATTGACGATTAAATTTTGGGTGTTGCTGTTGCGATCATAAGTATAAATCTTGGGAGACTGGCGCGCGACTTGTTTGCTATAGACGATCATTTGACCATCCGCAGACCACGCTGGCGCATAAATATAACCATTCAACTGATCTATCAATTGGCGGTCGCTACCATCAGGACGAATGCTATATAGCGTTGATATCTTTGCTGCGCCTGCTCCCTGCTCTTCGACATAAGCGATGCGCCCTTGCCGATCTATCGCTGGCATGCGCGCCGTTAGAGGATTACTCGCACTTGTATCAATAGGTGTTTTGGTTGCATGATTCGCTTTAGCCATCGTACTTGGCAACGTTTGACAGCCCGTTAATAGACCAAAAGCCGTTATCGCCGTGATGCCAGTTATTGTGCGTAGGTTGACAGATGATTTTTCTCCAAATATTTCTAACATAAATGACATCCAATAAAATGCTGATAAATACAAAATGAGAGTTTTGATAAGGTTAAAAAGTTGATGGCATAAGAAATATCTTAATGGCTTAAACATTTGACCTTAGCGACTTATGACAGTGTAGCGGAAAGCGTCACGAATTTTAGATAAAAAAAATGCCCCACTGTTTAGTGAGGCATTTTTAAATGGTCAGATTTTAAAACGTTTATATTAAACGATTAACTTATTTAGAAACGGCTTTAAAATGAGCCACTTGATTGCTATTAGTAATCGTCAAGATAGGTGTGTTATTGGCATTCTTATTAATGCTATATTTACCTTGTACCGTTGCAAGTGTCGCTGTATCAAAGCTGGCTTGTGGCTCAGGGCACGCCATCATTGTTGATAAAACATTACCGAGTACGACATTGCCATTTACCACACTATAGTTGGCACCCATATTATTGCAGGTATTGATAAAGCTCACGCGGTCATTACCGTTATCTTTAAAAAAATTAAGCGTCAATGGTTTGCTTGGATCAAAGAATAATTGGCTAACTTTGTCGCCATTAGTGCGCTTAGCATCGACAAGCTGCCAGTTATACGCTTGTAGGGCGTCAACAGTAATTGGCTGGGTCACAGGCGCGGTCACGCTAGGTGTGGTTTGGCAGCCAGCAGCAGCAAGTGTACCAACCGCAAGGGTAGCAGCCATCATCATTTTAGTCATGTTTTTCATATAAACTCCTAGAGGTTTCAAATATAAAAATAAGAGTGCAAAGGTAAAAAAATATTGTTTTTATCATATTAAGCAGCATTTTCTCAGGTTAATGTGCTCTGCTTAATGTGTTTTTATCGTTAGTCTAAACAGTGAGGTTATTATGCCCATTTTTCATAAGCCTGTCATGATAGATTGAGTACCAATTACCGCTATATTTGTTCTACTTTATAGCTTTTTTGCTAACATACCTTGTTACAATACCTATTCCCTGCTAGCACTTTAGCTAATAACACTATTTAGAGTGCTGATAATTCAATTTCACCGTTAAATACTTGGTGGTGTATCAGAAAGTATGCTGAGGAAATAAAAGGAGGAGTGACAGCCAGAGCAAGATGATATATTTGAGGTTATGAAGACACAAATAGATATCAGTTGCCCCGACTGTCACAGTAATAGTTTTTCGATAAATGGCAAAAAAAGCTATGGCAAGCAGAATTATCAATGTAAGGACTGCAAACGTCAGTTTATTGGCGACCATGCCTTAACTTATCATGGCTGTCACTCTAAAGTGGAAGAGCTTATACGGCTCATGACAGTTAGAGGCTGCGGCGTTAGAGACATAGCTGTTATAGCCTCAGTCAGTATCGGTAAAGTATTGAGCACCATAGGCTCATCTGTTTATAAGATTACGCTTAAGAAGCGCTACTATGAACGCTTAGAGGTTGATGAATTCTGGACTTACGTGTATCGCAAAAAGCGTAAAGTTTGGCTTATTTATGCTTATGATCGCGTTACTAATGAGATTGTTGCTTATGTTTGGGGCAAACGTGACCTGAAAACAGCTAAGAAGCTAAGAGCTCGTCTCAAGCAGCTGAAAGTCAGCTATGGCTCTATCAGTATGGATAACTGGGACAGTTTTATAACCGCCTTTAAATTTGACCACAAACGAGTTGGCAAATCTCATACGGTAGGCATTGAAGGTAATAACTGTCGCCTTAGACACCGATTGCGACGAGCCGTTCGAAAGACCTGTTGTTTCTCTAAGAAGCTCGATAATCACTTCAAAGTGTTTGATATGGTGTTCTTTTACATCAATTATGGTTACGTCTGATGCCGGCATACTTTTTAGAACACCACCAAATACTTTTTATTTTTACCTAAAAATTAACATCGGATTTAATTGGGAGTTGCAGCCTTTTGTTGTTGCAAAGCGGCATAACCTGCCAAACGTTTGCGTTCAGTCTCATTAAATAATTGCTGCTCCATTTGACTGATTCGGGCTTGCGCTTGCGTTTTATCAGCGCTTTGACTTAGTAGCTGCTGTTTTTGAGCTTGATACTGCTTAAAACGCTGATCAAAATGAGCATCTTGTTGATCGACCTGCGCAAGCCTTGCTGCTGCTGGCGCGCCAACCAACTCACGACGCATATTATATAACTCTTCAGCCGTTGCACCCATTGCTTGCAGCTGCTCTGTACGACTAAGTAACTCCTCCAGATTCGCCTGCTGAGCGATGTTGGCTTTGGTCGCATTATTGGGCATCCGGCTAATATAATCTTGCTTTGCCGCTTTTTTTTGGGCGTCAGACATTTGCTTATCTTGGTTAATTTTGACCATCGCCATACTATAATCATCATATTCATCTTCTGCGCCAAAAAAGGCGGTGATAGTATTTTTATCAAAATACTGCTGGCGTAATTTGGCAACATCTTGCTGCTGCTGCGCCACCACACTTAAATCCAGCTCGCCATTTTTGGTCGCCTGTAGTTGCAGATTGCCATAACGGCTTTCTATTGCAGGAATCGCTTTAAGATAGGCGATGTACTGGTCAAATATCTTCATCGCTTGGCTGGCGGCAGGCTCTGGCGTATGACTGCGGATATAACTCTCCACCCGCGCATAAACAACCGCTTCGTCCTCTTCGCCTAGCGCTGACAGAAAATAATCAAATAAACGCCGTAGCCCTTCGGTGACGACCAGCTGTTTATTTTCATCAATGATAATCTCTCCATCGACCTCCGTTCCTTGCAAGGAGCGCGGTAAATTCTCAAGACCCGTCGTAAATTGAGAAGCGTCTTGCTTAGCGAACGTGCCAACATTATTATTAACATTCGCCTCGTCTATGATGCTGACATTGGCTTGGCTATTCAGCGCCGTAGACTCTGTTTGAGAAAAAGGTTTGCGAGCATTATCGGGCTTAAACCACCAAATAATCGCCACAACTAAAATGATTATCACGGCGATAATGATGAGCAAAAATGGTGAACGGCGCTTAGTTGGCATAACGACACTATCTTATTTAATCAAGCGGTTTATAAGGAATTTACTATTCATAAAATGGGGCAAAATAAAAGGGCCCGTTACATAGTGACCCTTTTAGGCAAAAGCGGTTTATTTGCTAATTTACATTTAAGCCTTAATAATTAAATTTAATTACTAAATTTAGAAATTGGCTTTATAAATTGGCATTTTTTAAACGGTTAACCTGTTCGCGATAAACAGTTTTAGGATTAGGTTGTCCCCATGCGACCAAGCCTAATAGTTGATTGACCGAATCCATATGATTCATTTTGTAATCATCGCGGATGACATGACCTAGACGGCTTGAACAAGCAGAAACCAACCCATCATTTGGGTCATTTTTAAATACTTGTGAGGTCGCTAATAACACATAATCCATCGGGTCTAGCGCATTGGTTACTTGCCCGACACCACTGAATGAATAGTAGTTGATACCGTTTACCTTGGTATCTTTTGGTTGACCACAATAGCTTGAAGGCATGGCCGCTGGGAACTCGCGGTTAAAATCCGCCATATAGTCAGTTGATAAGGCGGTAACCGCACCAAACCCGTCTTGCTCTTGCAGCTTATCGATAGGGATGCCAGCGTTTAAATCCATAAAATTACCTAAGAAACCAAACAAGGTAAGCGCGGCTTTGGTAGCAGTATTATACTCACCATTGACTCTGTCATTATCAATCTGCTCAACCACCCAATCGGCTAATGCCGCCCCTTGCTCTGGGCTGGCAACTGCCGTCACTGACGCCACATACTTTGGCTCAACAGCAGCAACATAACGAATATCATGCCCGCCATGACTATGCCCGATTAAGTTCACCTTGGGGCTACCAGATATCGCGCTAATGGTTTTTACTTGCTGTAGTAGCTGCTCGCCGCGCACTCGGCTATCATTAAAAGAAGAGGTCTTGGTCGCGTAGACTTTTGAGCCGCCACTCATCAGGGTTTGCGGAATGCCATAAAAGTAATCGACACCGAGTAGCTTGGTAAAGCCGACCAGACCATGAGTCATGACAATGGGATATTTGGTATCAGTATGTTTTGAGGTGAAAAATTTGCTATCGACCATTTTACAGCCGGTGGCATTGGCGCAATTATAAAATTGTCCCGCTGCTTGAGCAGAAGTGGTTTGTAAGGTCATGAGGAGCACACCGACAGCAATAGCGCCAAGTGAAGGTAGAAAGGCGCTGGGCATTATGGCAGCGCGCAGGCGAGATTTTAGAGTCATAACAACTTCCTTGTTATTGTAAAATAAAAGTGTGAAGCCATTTTTATGCGGCTTATCTTTAACGTTTATTCTTCTTTAACGTTTAGCTATTGCATCCTGCACTAAGCGCTAAAAATCGTTGCCAATTCATTTAGCAAACAAAATTACAATACTTCTATCATCTACAACATTCAACTGCTTTTTGACATATGTGTCATATTTCCATGACTTTATAGTCACGTATCTACATATAAATAAGCTGAGACAGTTAATATCACTATAATGCTAGGCTTGATAAATGCGTACAAAGTTGCTAAGGGTTAGCAGAACAGCGACGCTTGCATTTATGGTATAATTGCCTACCTAAATTCTATAACTATAAGTACGACTATGATGACCAAAAAATCCCTTATCCAATCTCCTGAAGCCATAGAAAAAATGCGCGTGGCCGGTAAACTTGCCAGCGATGTGCTTGTAATGCTCGATGAGCACGTCAAAGTTGGCGTCAGTACCGAAGCATTGAACCAAATCGCTCACGATTATATCGTTAATGTGCAAGAAGCGATTCCTGCGCCCCTTAACTATAATGGCTTCCCAAAATCTATCTGTACCTCTGTCAACCATGTGGTTTGTCACGGTATTCCAACCGACAATAAACTACTAAAAGATGGCGATATCATCAATATTGATGTCACGGTTATCAAAGATGGCTATTACGGCGATACTTCGAAAATGTGGATTGTCGGCAATGGCTCTATCATGGCGCAGCGTATTTGCAAAGTGGCACAAGAAGCCCTTTATGCCGGTATGAGCGTGGTCAAAAATGGCGCGCGCTTAGGCGATGTCGGTGCGGCTATTCAAGAAGTGGTCGAGCCTGAGCGCTTTAGTATCGTGCGCGAGTTCTGTGGTCACGGTATTAGTAATGAATTCCATCACGAGCCGCAAGTCATGCACTATGGTAAAAAAGGCACAGGCTTTGAGCTAAAAACCGGTATGACTTTTACCATTGAGCCGATGATTAACCAAGGCACGTGGCAGACCAAAATTTTACCGGACGAATGGACGGCGATTACTAAAGACCGCAAGCTGTCAGCACAGTGGGAACATACCATGGTGGTGACGGACAATGGCTGTGAAGTCTTTACTACGCGCCCCGAAGAAGACTTAAGCTTTTTGACCCAGTAATACTTAAAAAGATCGCCTAGGCGGTCTTTTTTTTGCCTGAAAATTCAGGCATATTGGCGGTGCTATTTTTTGTTTTTCAGCGTGATATTTGCATTCACCCATTTTTTTAGCGCCTCTATTTACAACCTCTTAATCGGATACCCTTCATGTTTACTTGTGATGTCGCGACCATTGATTTGACGCCTATGCCTCTATTATCAGACCATAGCACTACAACCGATAGCGCGACGTCGCTCAGTAATCGCGAGCAAAATATTTCTAAGCACAGTATTTCTAAGCACAGTATTTCCGAACAGAGTATTGCTGAATGGCTGATTCAAATCAATGACGATATCAGCCGCGAGCTCGAACGCGGCGTCAATATCCGCCAATTGGTAGCGGCTCGTGCCTGTGTCATCGATGAGTTACTCATTGCGTTGTTCAAATGGTTTGAGCTTGATAAAACGGACTTAGCATTATTTGCCACTGGCGGTTATGGCCGCGGTGAGCTGTCGTTATATTCAGATGTCGATATTTTGCTGCTAACGCCAGACGAGATTGCGGCTGATAATAAAGAGAAAATCGATAATTTAGTGGCACTATTGTGGGATATTGGACTTGAGCCTGCCCTATCGGTGCGCAGCGTCAGCGAATGCTTGGAGGCGGCGCTCGACCACACCGTTGCCAGTACTTTACTAGAGGCGCGGTTGTTAGACGGCAATGAAGCATTGCAAGATGTGCCCCATAGAATCGTCAATACCCAGTGGTCGCCACGTGATTTTTATGAGGTGAAAATCGCTGAAGCAAAAGCGCGTTATTTGCAGCACAATGCCACCGAGTACAATCTTGAGCCTAACATTAAAACGGCGCCCGGTGGTCTGCGTGACATTCATATTATTGGTTGGGTGACCAAACGCTACTTTCGCGTCAGTAAGCTTTATGACCTGGTGCAGCAAAACTTTTTGACCGAAAAAGAGTTTGATGAGCTTAACTTTGCCGAAGGTTATTTATGGCAAATCCGCCATTATTTGCATGAGCTGACTGGGCGCAATGAAAACAAGCTGCTATTTGATTATCAGCGTGAAATTGCGCAAATGATGGGCTATGAGACGCAGCCTGACGACCAACCAAATGCTGCCGTTGAGCGCTTTATGCGCGATTATTATCGCTGTGCCATGCAGATATCGACGCTATCTGAGATGCTGACCAATCATTATTATGAGACCATTATCGAGCCGCAACTGCCGGATGAAGAACGACCAAAAAAACATCCGATTAACGCCCGCTTTAACCGAGTCGGCGAACAGATTGCAATATCGCATCATCGCGTCTTTGCTCAGCACCCTGAGGCGATTTTAGAGATGTTTTTGCTGATGGGTCAATACGGTATCAAAAACGTCCGTACCCATACCTTGCGTGCGTTAAAAATAGCGGCGCGCGGCATCGATCAAGCGTATAGAGACAACCCGTCGCATCAAGCGCTATTTTTAGCCAATTTAAAAGAGCAAAATTATTTATTTCATCGCCTGCGTACCATGAATCGTTACGGCGTTTTGGGCAGCTATATCCCAGCTTTTGCGCAAGTAACGGGGCTGATGCAGTACGATTTATTTCATCGTTATACCGTTGATGCGCATACGTTATTTTTGATTCGTATTTTGCACCGCTTTACCGATCCGCGCTTTTTTGAGGACTTTCCACTGGTCAGCTCTATCTTTCAGCGTATCGAGCGCAAAGAGATTTTGGTGCTGGCGGCGATGTTTCATGATATCGCTAAAGGCCGCGGCGGTAATCATAGCCAGCTTGGCGAAACAGAAGCGATTGAGTTTTGTCTTGCTCATGGCATGAGTACTGCGGACGCGCATTTGGTCGGCTGGTTGACCCGCTATCATTTGCTGATGTCGATGACAGCGCAGAAAAAGGACATCTCAGACCCAGAAGTGGTGACGCTATTTGCCGATTTAGTCGGAAATGTCACCCATTTAAACCATCTGTATGTGCTGACGGTCGCCGATATGAATGCCACCAATCCCCAGCTTTGGAACAGCTGGCGCGCAACCTTGATGAAGCAGCTGTATTCACAAACACGGCGTATCCTGCGCGCTGATATTGACGCCCCAACCAACCGCCAAGATATGATTAAAGCCACGCGCAAACAGGCGCTGGCGATGCTTGATAATGTCGATAATCAGCACATGAATCGCGAAGAGGTTTTAAGGTTATGGGATGACTTGGGCGATGAGTATTTTTTGCGCGAGATCGCAGAAGATATCTTGTGGCATACTGAAGCTATCTTAAACCATCCGCCCATCGGCCGCGCCTCCGATGCCAATAGTCAGCCCTTGGTCGTGTTACGTGAGCATCGCGAGCTGGCACTTGATGCGGTGCAAGTGTTTGTTTATACCCAAGATCAGGTCAATTTATTTGCCGTTACCATGGCGGTATTTGACCAAATGAATCTCGATGTTTTGGATGCCCGCATCATTACCGCAACGCGTGATTTTGCCTTAGATTCCTACGTGCTGCTCGACCGCAGCGGCACGTTATTGGTCGATACAGACAGCCAACAAGAGCTTAAACAGCGCTTAATCGACGCCTTTAAAAATCCGACGGTGCCCAAGCTTACCAATAGAAAAATGCCGCGCCAGTTGCGACATTTCGATGTTGCTACGACGATTCACTTTGAGTTTAATGAAGCCTCAAATCAGCATATCATGAGCTTAGAGACGCTTGATCAACCAGGCTTACTGGCCCGCGTTGGTCAGGTGTTTTTACAACAACAAATTGAAGTGCATGCCGCCCGTATTACCACGTTAGGCGAGCGCGCAGAAGATATGTTTTATATCAGCGATCAAAACGATCAGGCATTGTCGGCGGATAAACTTGAGACATTGAAGGCGGCATTGATAGCAAGCCTGAGCATTCGTAACGATGGTTAATTGCTATATAGCTGCTTATGTTAGAAGTTAATCGTTAGAAGCTAAATTATAAATACGAAAAACGCTTTATCGTTAACCTTCAACGATAAAGCATTTTTTTAAGACGAAATATCAACGATAGCTTTTGACCAAATATTTATAAGCTACTTATATTAAACGCATACTTTATAAGACGCTTTTATAGACCATCTCGCTTGCCATCTCTTTAAGCTCCTCATCGGCAAGCTCCAACGGCAAAATCTCTGCTTCTACTTGCTGCTGCCCAAGCATCAAGCGCCCAGTGTCCACCTCTTTTTGTAGCAGACGATGCAAACTGGCTAAATGAAATTCGCCGTCGTAGTACTCAAAGATTTGCTGTAAGGAAATCGGGGCTTTGGCATGCACATCATTATAAAGCGTGTCAGCGGCCAAAATGGTCATCTCGTTAAGCGCTTCTTCACGCAAGACATCGACTTGATTGATCTTATTTTGTAAATGCGTGGCCATACGGCCCTTAAAGCCCAACATGACAATAAAAATCAGCGTCTGTACCGCAAATAAACCCATATACTGCCATAAAGGCAATGAGATGTTTGACAGTTTGCTCAGGAGCATAAGCACCATCGCCACCACCACATAGCTGACCAATTGCCAGAGTAGCCACATCATAAAGCTGTTATCGCCAAACCAAAACATCTGCCGCTCTTTTAACAGCGTCAACTGCTGCCGCGCATGCCACCAATTGTGCTCGCGCTGTTTTAGTTGCTCGTATAGCTCAACACGCTGGCTACCCTCAAATTGTTGCACATTGATATCTTTAGCGCCACGCTCATCGGTTTTTAAAACACTAGACATATCAAGTTTCCTTAAATAATCTGACGTTTTTACGGACAGTTATTTTTTGCTTGGTTAATAAATGACGCTATTTTAATTTTATCTATACTTAATCGCATTATTAAAATTGGCCAATCTCAATACGGGTTACCGTCTAAAAAACAAGCGCTATGCAAGGTTATTCACCGTATAAATTGCTTTAAGTGCTGGTTTTAACTCAACAATAAACCGTCTGAGAAGAAAAAAGACAAAAAATAAGAGAAGTGCTACACTGCTTAAATGTAATTTTTCTTTATCACTTTATTATTAATTGTCTATTATAGTTAGCCTACCTATGAATCACAACTTGACGACTCTGCACCCTTATCCGTTCGCTAAGATGGCGACTTTACTCGCGGACAGTACGCCAGCCTATAACTATAGTGAAATTAAGCTCGGTATTGGAGAGCCAAAACACGAGCCGCCAGCATTTGTGTTGGACGTCCTACGCGAAAACTTGGACAAAATAAGCCAATATCCAACCACCAACGGGCTGTTTGAGCTGCGTCAAACCATCGCTCACTGGTTAGAAAAGCGCTTCTTTCTCAATCATCTTGACCCGCATACGCAAGTATTGCCGGTTATGGGTACGCGCGAGGCGATTTTTAGCTTGGTGCAAGCGGTTATTGACCATCCACAAACCGAGTTGTCCGAAGACGAAACCAATCAACTGGCAGCTCATAATCAGCCAAGCGCGCAGCCCTTGCAAAAAGCAGATGAGGCACCAACCATTGTGATGCCCAATCCGTTTTATCAGATATACGAGGGCGCTGCCATACTCGCGCAAGCGACGCCGTACTTTATGCCTTGCAGCATTGATAATGATTTTAAAGGTGACTATCGCGCGGTACCGAGGGACGTTTGGACGCGCACGCAGCTATTGTTTGTCTGTAGCCCAAATAATCCAACCGGTTCCGTCATGACCATGGATGATTGGGAACACTTACTGCGTTTATCCGACCAGTACGGCTTTATCATTGCCAGCGACGAGTGCTATAGCGAGCTGTATTTTGATCGCGCGCCGATTGGCCTGCTGCAAGCTTGCGCGGCGCTCGGTCGTCATAACTTTAAAAATTGCGTGGTATTTCACTCTTTATCCAAGCGTTCAAACTTGCCCGGCCTGCGCTCAGGCTTTGTGGCCGGTGACGCCAATATTTTGCAGCCTTATTTGCAATATCGCACCTATCAAGGCTGCGCGATGCCGATACCGCATCAGCTGGCTTCCATCGCTGCTTGGGAAGATGAAAAGCACGTGGCGCACAATCGAGCGCTCTATCAAGAAAAATTCGCCTTATGGATGTCAGAGCTTGGCGCATTGCTTGATTTACGCATGCCAGAAGCAGGTTTTTACTTTTGGGTAAAAGTACCTGAGCAATTTAATGGCGACGATGAAATCTTTGTCAAAGCGTTGTATGAGCAAGCAAATATTCACGCGCTGGCTGGGCGTTATCTATCACGCGAGGTCAATGGTAAAAATCCTGGGCAAGGTTATGTGCGCATTGCCTTGGTTGCTAGCGTTGAGGAAAGCCGCGAAGCCATCAGTCGCATTCGCAAACTGCTTGGCGCTTAAAAACTCACTCAAAAACTGAGCTTAAAATTTAGTCAAAGAACCTCAACATTAAACGATAGATACGACCTCAAGACTTAGTATAGTATCAGAGAACCCTACATACCCACAATAGCATAATGGTTATATATAGTTCTCTGCTATCTTGGTTGGCAAAGAGTGCTATAGTAGAAATAACGCGACGCTATTTTGATATTTCTTTAGCAGTCGTAAAATTTCTTTTTCCAAAATCTTACTAAATATGCCATCAAGGATGATGCCATGCCCCATCTTGATTTTACTCAGCCACCCTTTGATGTACTAAGCGCGGCTGAACGCCAAAGCGTCAGAAAAAATACCCAAATCCGTTATCTTGCTAAAGATGAGCGTTTATCAGCCGCTGATCTAACCTATTTTTATGTAGTGATTAAAGGACAAATCGAGCAGCTGCTTGCTGGCGAATTTGTGGCGACGTATTTGGGCAGCAATCATACCGACCATCTAAATAGTAATGATTGGTTTGACAGTCGGCGGTTGCCAAAATCGTTTACAGAAGAGGACAAAGACGCCGCCAGCACCATACCTATAAACAGTAGCGCCCCTATAGACACCATGCCTAAAAACCAAAATACCGTGTCGCCCTACGAGTTTCGCGCCATTGAAGACACCCTGCTGCTGCAAGTAAACGGCGCCACCGTTGACAAAATCAGTGCGCAGAATCATTTGGTGCGCCAATTACTCTCAGAAGATTTACCTGAACGATTAAAAGCATTGCAGCAGCGGCGAAGCGGGCAAAGCTTAGATACTAGCTCTCATGGTTATAATGAGCAGCAAGAAGTCCAGCAAATCATGATGCAGCCAGTGATTGATGTCAGCTTATTACCCGTGCATATCATTGATGCCACCAGCAGCCTCTATGAGGCGGCGCATATCATGACCAAAGCTGGGCTCAAGCATGTGTTGGTGCGACCGCTCGACCAATTAAATCCTGCTCAAGCGCAAATATTAGATAATGATTTAAAAACGGATTTAGACCAAAACTTAGACCGAAATTTAGCCAACAACCTAGATAGCAGCTTAGTTACTGATAGCGCCAATACGCAAACTTCCAACAGCTACTCTGGTCGTACATTAGGTATTTTAACCGATACCGATATCTGCCGCGCGGTGAGCGACCAGCAAAACCCTGCGACGACGCCTTGCCAGCGTTATGCAAGTTTCAATCTGCGCACCATTGATGCGGACGATGAGATTGGCGATGCGCTATTGACCATGACGCGCTACCGTATCCATAGGCTGCCGGTGATTGATGCCAACGGCGAGGTTGCAGGCGTACTCGGACAAAGCGATATGCTCGCTCATATTGGTCATCATTCGCAGCTAATTAGTCTGCAGATTGAGCAGGCAAAAGATTTGCCGAGCTTAGCTACCGCGGTTGAGCTTATCGGGCGCTATATTCGTGCGCAGCACCAAAACGGTATCAAAATTGGTAATGTCAGCCGTATGGTACAGACGCTTAATGCGCAAGTTTTTACCAAACTGTGGCAACTTATCGTACCTGATGAAGTGATGAAAAATACTTGCGTCATCGTCATGGGCTCAGAGGGTCGCGGCGAGCAAATCATGCGTACCGACCAAGACAATGCACTGATTATTCGTGATGGTTATAGCCATCCTGGCTTAGCTCAGTTCGCTGAAACCTTTAACCATCATTTAGCAACCTTGGGTTATCCACTTTGCAATGGCAATATCATGATGACCAATCCGATGTGGCGGCAGCCACTCAAACAGTTCAAAGCGCAGATTAGCTTATGGTTTAGAAATACTGACCCGATACATAGTATTTATTTGTCGGCCATATTTGATGGCGACTATGTCTGCGGCGATGAATCGCTACTAACGAGTGTGCGCGAGCATTTAAAAATTGCCCATCACCAGTCAGATTTGATGTTTGTCCGCCAGTTCGCCCGTGCCGCTTTACAGTTTGGCGATGTCGGTCAATGGTGGCAAAAGTTTGTGCCGCTCCTTGGCGGTAAAAAAAGCGCCTACGATATCGACCTTAAAAAAGCCGGTATTTTCCCGCTGGTGCATGGTATTCGTACTTTAGCCTTAGAAAACGATATTTTTGATGCGCCGAGTAGTAAAGGACGTCTTAAAGGCTTGGTACAAGTGCGCGCCTTAAACCAACAGCGCGCTGACACTTTGCTTGAAGCGTTAGAGTTTTTTATGGCGCAGCGCTTGTCAGTGGCGCTATCGACAGATGATAAGCATGCGCGGCAAGTTGATCCGACCACTTTATCGGCACTCGAGCGAGACTTGTTAAATGAATGCCTGGCCGTGGTCAAAAGCTTTAAGGGTCAATTAAGTCGCCATTATCAGCTAGAGTTTAATTAAAATACATACGTCAGCTGATAAGAACGCTGCGCGCAAAAATAAAGGGGAGCAAAAATAAGATGCGTTGGCTAAAACAGTTATCGTCTCATTGGCAAAAGACCCATTTGCAGCGCCCTGAGCTGGCATCGATGTTTAATAAACCTTTGGCTGATAAATGGGTCGCGATTGATTGCGAGATGACGGGACTCAACCCAAAAAAGCACCACCTGCTATCTATCGCTGCCATTCATATCAACGGCGATAGCATTGATACGGGTAACGGTCTGCATCTGGTTTGCCGACCGCCAGTGATGCCTGGCCGTGATACCATTGTGATTCATGGGCTGCGCACTGCCGATGTTGAGCATGGTATGAGCTACGATGAAATGCTGGCTTTAGTACTGCCTTTTATAGACAATCGACCGCTAGTTGGGTTTTGTCCGCAGATAGATACAGGGTTTTTAAATCCTTTGGTCAAACGCTATATGGGCACCACGCTACCGAATAAGGTCATTGATATACGGCAATTATACAGTCGGCGGATGGGCGATCGTACGCAGGGTATTCCCAATCAATCACAGCACTTGACCAATATTCTAGCGCATTATGAGATCCCAGAGCTTGGCACACACGATGCTTATAACGATGCCATCATGACAGCCATGGCATTTTTGCACCTACGCCAACGCTGATACTACGTGAAAATAGCAACTCATGTTACCATAGGCTGTTTTTGCCACCTGATAATAGACCGCTCATGCTACTCACTTCTAAGACTCATAACCGCCCTACCGCCTTTGCTAAATTAGCGCCTTTTTCTAAGCAACCATATATGCTATATAAGCCTGCTCACTACCTAGCATCGCTGACCTTATTGGCGAGTGTTTTGCTAACGCCGCTATGTGCGCAAGCGGTTTTACCAGAAGCGATTCAGACAGCGCTTACGCGCGCAAACTTAAGCGCGACCGATATTAGTATGGTCATCACCCCAGTCGGTGATAAAACTGCGAGCCGCTTGCCTGCGCCTATACAGGTAATTGATAGCACGAAGTCTGCTAATCAGCCTGAATCGCTAACTACAGATAGTGCTGCCGCAGAGCCTAACAGCATCCAAAAACAAACGACTCAAAATAACAATACTAATGCTAAAGAAATAACGGTACATCAAAGCGCCTTAGTGACGATTGAAAAACAGACGATTAAGCAACATGCAAGACAGCTGCATGCTTATACCGATGACCCTTATACCTATCAAAGTATAGAAAGCGTGCCACCGCTACTGCCAGATGACGCTTTAAAACTCACCAAAAATCCTACTAAGAATGAAAGCAGCAAAAACAATAACGACAAATCGACTGCTCATAATCCCGCTATCAAAATTTCGTTTTCACCGCTATTAAGCCATCAAGCCGATATTGCGCGCACGCCTGCCAGCACCATGAAACTGGTGCCAAGTTTTATTGCCTTAGATACGTTGGGTGCTGACTTCGTTTGGCATACTCGTGTTTACCATACGGGTATTATCATTGGCGATACGCTCTATGGCGACTTGATTATTCAAGGCAGTGGCGACCCAAAAATGACCCACGAACGCTTACAGCAACTGCTTTATAAAGTCCAAACTGCTGGTATCCGCCATATCAACGGCGATATCATCGTCGATAGTAGTGTGTTTACAAACGTCACCAAAGACCCTGCCGCCTTTGACAACTCGCCGCTACGTCCTTATAACGCCAGCCCCGATGGTTTTTTGGTCAATTTTAGCAGTGTCGGTATTCAGAGCTATCCGCTAGACAATACGCGCGCGCAGCTAACCTACACACCGCAATTGGCAAATTATCAATTGCCAAGCATGATAAATATGCGCTCGGCTGCTTGCGGGCAAGCGCGCTATAGTATTGCGCCGCAGTGGCAAGCGGCACAATTAACGCTTAATAGCAATTTACCAGACAGCTGCGGCGAACATGCTTTTTATGTCGCCTACCCTGATGCCAAAGATTTTGCCGCCCGCGTCATTGCCTCTAAATGGCAAACGCTTGGCAATACCTTAAGTGGCAAAGTCATCGCGCAAGAAACGCCTTATCATGCCAATGAAACTGCCAATAAACAGAAAAAATCGCCACATGGTTTGGCAGCTATTGTCATGTCGCCCTTGCCCATTGTCAGCTATCCTTCTTTAAACCTTAAGCAGCAGATTTATGATATCAATCACTTCTCTAATAACGTGATGACCGAACAAGTAGCGCTTTCTATTGGCGCTTATAAAGCAGATGTGAATAAAAAAGACACGCATCAAGAAAGCGTTAATAAGAAAGGCACTGATACCGATAAAACAATTAACAATCAAGCAATCAGCTTATATCAATTTGGTCAGCCAACCGCGACCGACTATCCGCAAGCGCTGCAATCAATCAATCAGTGGTGGCAAACCAACTTAACTACTCCGCCGCCGCATTTGACCAATGGCTCAGGACTCTGCCGCGATTGCAGCATCAGTGCCGCCAATCTAAGCGAGCTGTTAACCTACGCCTACAATCAACCGAGCTTTGATGCTTATGTGAGCTCGCTAGGCATTGCTGGGGTCAGTGGCACCATCAGCGCCCATAGTGACCGCTTACCCAAGTCGCAAGCCATCGGCCGCGCTTGGATAAAAACCGGCACCTTAAATAATGTCACCTCGATGGCAGGCTATGTCAAAGGTTTGTCTGGGCAAGACTATGTGGTGGTCGGACTGATTAATACAGATCATGCGCTTAATGCCTATACTGCCCGTACCGTATTAGATAGCATGTTAGATTGGACAGCACAGCATTGATAACAACATTAATATCGTCAATATTGTTAAAAAATAATAGTGAACAGCTCAATGCTTAATATTTTTTAGCAACTTATGCTTTACCCTTTATAAAGGTTATTTTTATGGCACGCAAACCAATGCAGCTTAGCAAGCGTCTTAGTTCAGCAAAAGATACTCAAACAGTGGGCAATACTTCTGACAATCCAAACTTAATGCCGCCTAAAATGGCACCATATATCGGATTCTTTGCGGTGGGTTATGTTTTGGCCAGTGCCATATTTATGATGGTACAAACCAAATTTGCCTTAAACTCACAGCTGGTCACTGTCGTATCCATCATCGTCGGCGCTTATATCGCGGTGCATAAATTTATTAAGCATCAACAGCGCGCGCTAAATAAAAAGGAAATCAATCGCTTGATGTTTGGCGGCGTTGCGGTGGTTTGGCTACTAACGGTGATTTATTTCTTAGGTATTTGGTTTTTCTTATTTGATGCCGTGAGCCGTGAGGTATTAACCGAGATGGCTATACAGCGACCGCTACCGCTGCTTTCGGCATTGGTGATGATATTGGTGCTGAGCTTAGTCAGCGCGCGTCTTAGTATCTTATTAATCAACCGCCTCCTTAACCCTAAGCATAGCCGCTAATCGTTAAGCCCTTTGAGTGCCTGCCATTATTGAGTGCCTATAGAGACAACCTAATACAAATTTTTTGCCCTATTAATGATGAAATTCCGTTACGCTGTTTGTAGCCAAACCATATTTGCTAGCGACAAAACAGCGGACAGTATTTTATGATTAATAGGAGCCCAGATAATGGACATGCTGCTTTTTGACAATATAGAAAAACTTGGGCGCATTATCTTAACAGCGGTCATGGTTTATGCGTTAATTGTGTTAATTACCAAAGTATCTGGCAAACGCTCAACCTCGCAGCTTAATAACTTCGACTGGATTGTGACAGTGATGATTGGCTCTTTGAGCGCCAGTACGATTTTACTCGAAGAAATCCCGTTTATCGAAGGCAGCGCCGCTATTGTGACCTTGTATTGTTTACAGTTTTTAGTGACTAAATATGCTTCTGTCTCAGCCAGTTTTAGTCATCTTATTTTATCGGAGCCGCGGATTGTTTTTTATCAAGGGCAATTCTTACCAGATGCCATGCGTGCTGAGCGCCTAACGCGTCAAGAGCTAGAAAGCGCGATGCGTTCTGAAGGGATGAATAGTTTTGATGATATCGAAGCGATTGTTTTTGAGTCAGATGCGACATTGACGATTATTCCAAAACCTACGCCCTCGGATAGTAAAAACGTCGAGCAACAGAGTGATGACGGCGTATCAGAAACCATCAAGCCGCTAATGTCAAATGATGACTAGGAAAGATGCTCTAAGGGCTTTAAGGTGATAGCGTTTTAAAATAAAAGCATTGAGTTAAAATCTAAAATTTAAAATATGAAAAAAGGACAGCACATATCAATCTGCTATCCTTTTTGTTTTACAAGTTTGTTTTACAAGTTTGCTTTACAAGTTTGCTTTAATTACTTAATGCGCTGCCACGTTTGCGAGCGACCAAAGACAGGTGTGCCGACATAACCGCGCAGTTTTAAGCTTTGACCATTATCACTCAAGGTTAGCTTACCAGAGTAAGTTTTTCCCGACTCAGGGTCGACCAGCTTACCGTCACTCCACTGGTTATTACCATCGGCTTTTAGACCTGACAGGATCTGTAGGCCTTCAACCGGTTTGTTTTTTAGGCTGCCAGGACATTTGGTACAAAGCGCGTCTGCCTTTTCTTTATTCAATACTTTGATGATTTTTCCTGAAACTTTACCACCGCTTTCGGTCAATTGAATAACGGCTTTTTTCTCGCCAGTTTTATCATCAATGGTTTGCCACTGCGTGCCGTTTAAAGAAGCAGCAAACACAGAGGTTGAGAGTAGCACACCTGCGCTAAGTGCTAATAGGCTTGATATAGTACGGTTCATGAACGACTCCTTTCGTTTAAATAATATTGCAAACTATCTTATGCTCTATCAAAAAGACGGTACAGGGTTGCTTACGCTTTTTTTACCATTCAACGATAAGACTATGTAAAGATAAGACCATGTAACGATAAAAGCAATGAGTTTAAAAAAAGAACAACTGTTGGTCAAATGCTAGTAAAGCATAAAAAAATACTTTGTAAAAGGACTGTTTGTTACAATACCTTAAGCGCAGAATCTTTTTGTTACATTTAACCCATTATAAAAGTGGTCTATATTATGAAAGTAAGAATATTGAGTGTTGGAAATAAAATGCCCAAATGGGTACAAACTGGTTTTGATGAATATTTTAAGCGTATCCAGCCCATGCTTAATACCGAAATCGTAGAAATTGCCGCCGCTAAACGCGCCAAAAACCCCTCAGACGCCAATTTGGCGCAGTACCGTGAGCAAGAAGGTCAAGCGATATTGGCCGCTCATGCTGCGGCTGGACGCGAGCAATTATGGGTGCTCGACGTAAAAGGTAAAATGCTCTCAACCGAACAGCTGGCTGAAAAATTGGCTGATGGCATGCAGCAAGGCGATGATATTGCGTTGGTCATTGGCGGCGCTGACGGCGTATCGCCAGAGGTATTGGCAAAAGCAGATGTGAAATGGTCGTTATCGGCGCTGACGCTGCCGCATCCTTTAGTGCGCGTGGTATTAATGGAACAGCTGTATCGCGCCATGAGTATCAATCACAACCATCCTTATCATCGCGGTAATTAAAACCTTTATAAAAACAGTCATTTGCTATAAAAATCAACCATGCCCTATCAAAAATAATGGCGACGCGTCATGGTAAAACGGATTGAAATATAGGCGCGCGCCCTAATAAATGCACCATGAAACATCCTAAACCTGCGACACCTAAAGCCATGACCGCTGCTTTGCAACCTGAGAGCGAACGTCAAAATACAACAACATCCAAGCCAGCACCCATTACCTCAGCGGCTGCTTGGACAGACACGCCTGCGCTAGCAAGGGCCATAACGCCCTCAAAACAGGCTAAACTGCCCGCGCTATTTATCTCGCATGGCGCTCCGACGCTCGCCATCGAACAATCGGCAACCACCAGTGCGCTGGCACGTATCGGTCAAAACTTGCCCAAACCGCGCGCCATTATCATTATGTCGGCGCATTGGCAGTCGGCTAAACTTGAAATCAGCAGCAATCCGCGACCAAAGACGTGGCATGATTTTTCTGGCTTTGCGCCCGAGCTCTATGAGTTGCAATATCCAGCAGCCGGCCAGCCAGCGCTTGCGGAGATATTGGCGCAGCAGCTAACGGCACGCGGTATTATCTGCCGTGTAAACCCTTTACGCGTCAGTGACCACGGGGTTTGGGCGCCGCTTTTACACCTGTATCCTGAGGCTGATATACCCATCGTGCAAATATCCTTGCCACGCCATTATGACAGCATCGCTTGCTATCAGTTGGGCGCGCAGTTGGCGCAATTGCGCGCCGAGCAAATCCTTTTGATTGGCTCGGGCAATATCACCCACAATTTACAGGCATTACGTTGGCAAGCAGAGAGTATCGATGAGACTGCCAAAGACTTTAAACTTTGGCTATTGCAGCAACTAAAAACGGATATTCCAAGCGCTTTAGATTGGCAGCAATATCCTAATTATCAAAATGTACATCCAAGCGATGAGCACCTGTTGCCATTATTTTTTGCTTTAGGTGCCGGTCAACGCGTCTCTGTGGTGCATCAAAGCATGGCGCATCACAGTTTGGGTATGGATATTTATCGCTTTGATTAGTGCTTCATTTACATTAAACTTTTAATCAAAGCGTTTTTGCTAATCTCTACTTTTTAATATAGAAGTTATCAAAACTTTTTTTATCATATAAAACTACTTTTCAAAAGCCAGTTTGGTAAACATGCCAGCACGCTCCATCTCGCCTGCGATATTAAATAGCGTCGTTTCATCATTCATGCGCCCAATCAGCTGCATTCCAATCGGCAGACCCTTTTTGCTCATGCCAACAGGTAATGACATCGCTGGTAAGCCCGTGACATTACCCAAGATAGTAAAGCCCATTTTACCAAGTACTGGGGCGCTGAGCTTTTCAATCATACCTGAGCTAAAGGCAAATCTGCCCATGTTAATGCCTTTATTGAGCAAGCCTGCGCTGCGCATCAGTGTTTCATCCATACGGCTTGGCGGTAGCACGCCATGCTTGACTGCAGGCGTTGGCACGGTCGGGCATAAAATCATATCATAGGTCTCAAGCAGCAAGCCCGTTTGATATTGGCTATCGTGCCAGCCATGCTTAGCGTGGGCTAAATCAACGGCGGATAATGAGCGCCCAAGCATCGCCATATTATACGTCTGTGGCTCAAGGTTTTGGATATGCTGCGCACCGTAACAGCGCTCGATATTATCAATGGTAAAAGCGGTATGGGCACAGACCACCACTAAAAAATCATGCCAAAATTGCTCAATATTAATATTTGGCTCAGCTGGGACCACACGATGACCCATGGCTTCTAGTTGCTTCGCGGTTTTTTCTAATACAGCAAGTACTTCTTTATCGACCTCTGTATTGGCAACCGATGGCTGTTGATGCAGGGCGATGGTTAATTGCCTTGGCGCGCGCATGGCTGCTTGCAAAAACGTGCCGTCGGGTGGTGCAATGACGTAAGGCGCACCGATTTCTGCACCGCTTGTCGCATCAAGCATCGCCGCGCTATCGCGCACACTTCGCGTAATCACATGGTCAGCGACCGCCCCTTCCCAGCCTTCACCAATTTCTGGGCCCATAGGATTACGGCCTCGACTAGGTTTAAAGCCAAACGCGCCGCACCATGCTGCCGGAAAGCGTATCGAACCACCGCCGTCACCTGCGCCTGCCATTGGCACGATACCACTTGATACCGCTGCGGCACTACCGCCCGATGAACCACCTGAGCTATAGCCTTTTTTAAAGGGATTGTGTGTGACGCCATGAGCTTTGGGCTCAGTGGTAATAATCAAACCAAATTCTGGCGTATTGGTTTTGCCAAAGGTATTGACGCCAGTAGCTCTCATACGCTTAACGATTTCGCTGTCGCTTTCTGATACGATATTGACGCTGCGACTGCCCATGGTAATTGGCTCATCGGCAAAATGAAACGATAGGTCTTTGAGCAGATAAGGGACGCCGTTAAAGACGCCTGTTGGCAAGCCTTTTTCTGCAGCAGCATAAGCACGCTCATCAAAGCGGTGGATAATGGCGTTTAATTTAGGATTGAGCTCATTGGCTTGATTAACGGCGGCATCTAACAATTCTTTGGCGCTGACTTCCCCTGCATTTACCAGCGCTGCCAACGCTAATGCATCATATTGAGTGTATTCTTTAAACATAACTGACCGTCCTTGGAGAGTAATAGATTCATCTTTTTTTAACTTGTTGCTTATTTTTTTATAAACACTCACCAGTTTAGTATAAAAAATGACGATTTATAATCGATAAACAAACTCATTGGTCATTCAGTTCCTAATACTGTCGCTCTCCCATAAAAAAAGACGAGACACTTTCGTTACTCGTCTTTTTTGAAACATTGAATCTATTAATCTTTACATCAACAGCTCACGCTTACCACTTTTGCCCATCGAGCTGACCAAGCCAGCCTCTTCCATCGAGTCAACGATACGCGCCGCGCGGTTATAGCCGATGCTAAATTTACGCTGGATACTAGACGCTGATACTTTACGCGTTTCCATGATAAAGGCCACAGCGTCATTATATAAATCATCATCTTCACCAGACGCATTTGCCGCACTACCGCTGCCACTGGGGCTAGATAGCTCAAAGTTGCCGGCCATATTATCAATATAGTCGGGTGCGCCGCGTTCACGCCATGCATCACAGACACGGTTGACTTCTTCGTCGCTGACATAAGCACCATGCACGCGGTCAGGCTCAATTTGCCCAGGGCCCAAGAACAGCATATCACCGTTACCAAGCATGTCTTCTGCGCCGCCGCTATCCAAAATCGTCCGCGAATCTACTTTCGAGTTGACGCGTAACGCCGCCCGCACCGGAATATTAGCTTTAATCAAACCCGTGATAACGTCAACCGACGGCCGCTGAGTGGCAAGCATCAAGTGGATACCCGCAGCCCGTGATTTTTGTGCTAATCGCGTAATAAGCTCTTCGGCTTGCTTGCCGACCTGCATAATCATATCAGCAAACTCATCGGCGACAATAACAATCATCGGTAAGGTTTTTAGCTTGGGCGCTTGGCTGATACTGACGCTATCGTTCGGTCGCCATAAGGGATCGAGCATTGGATTCCCAGATTTTTCAGCGGCGATGACTTTTTTATTAAACTCGTTAAGTTTACGCACTTTTAATAAACTCATCAGCTGATAACGGCGCTCCATCTCTGCCACGCACCATGACAAGGCGCTGGCCGCTTCGGTCATATCAGTGACGACAGGCGTTAACAGATGCGGAATATCATTATAGTTGGCAAGCTCGAGCTGCTTTGGATCAATCAAAATCATACGCAGCTCATTTGGTGTATATTTGAGCAACATTGATAGCAGCATCGAGTTGACCAATACAGATTTACCAGAACCTGTCGTACCAGCAACGAGCATATGCGGCGCGCGCGCAAGATCAGTGATAATCGGCTTACCGCCGATATCTTTACCCATCGCCATGCTAATTTGCGCTTTGGGGTCTTTAAATTTTTCCGTATTTAATAGCTCAATCAACCGCACCATTTCGCGCTTTTTATTGGGCACCTCGATACCGATATACGGCTTACCCGGAATGACCTCGACCACCCGCAACGACGCCATCGATAGTGAACGTGCCAAATCGCGTGAAATACCCGTCACCTTGCTGGCTTTAACACCAGGCGCAAGCTCTACTTCAAAGCGCGTCACCACAGGGCCTGGAATGGCATTGACCACGTTTGCTTTGACATTAAACTCTTGCAGCTTAATCTCTAACAACTCTGACAATTGCTCGAGCTCAGCCAAGGTATAGCTTGGCTTACGGTCAGGGTCTGGCTTATCTAAAATCGACAGCTCTGGAATCGGCGTCAGGCTGCTACGATAAGCGGCGGTTTGCATCGAGCGTGATTTTTGACTAAAAGCAGCATCATCACTGATATGCGGCATCACTGGAAGATCGGTTTCGTCAGCTCGGATATCATCTTCTGGCACCATGTCGGTAATATGATTACTGCTATCGCCCTCTGGCACCGCAAAGCTTACGGTCGGTTTAGCGGGCGCCGGAGTAGCATTGGCCACCGAAGTACCAGTGTCCACCGTTGGTGCTAATTTTGGATTGGCAGGCGGCGTATTGGTCGGCGTCATGTCAACGGTTTCACTGATTTCATCGACTGGAGCAGCGTTATCTGTTTGCCAGTCTTTCGTCACTTCATGTTGAGTTGACAGCACTTCATGTTGAGTTAAAGGCTCAGAGTTATCGGTAAACTCAGAGTCTTCGATAGACCAAGCGTCAGAGAAGTCATCCATTGAATCATCAATGTCATTACCGATTAAATCCTCTGCTACTTTTTGCTCCTTGGCAAAAGAGGTCTGCATTACTGGCGCTTCAATGACGGTTTGTTTCTGGTCTACCTTAGACGCTACTGGCACTGCGCCGTGTTCTGCTAACCACGCATCTGCTAAGTTATTAACTTCTAAGCTATCAACTCCTAAATCAACGCTTTCTGTCATTTCATCTTCATTAGCAATATCATTAATGTCATCAAAAGCAACAGACGTAGCAGCAGAATCGTAACCAAACGTCTCTTGCTCAGCCATTGCTTCACGCGCCAACAAGTCCTCAACCGTATCGGCATCGTTCCAAGCAAAACTTGGTTCAACTTTACGTGCAGGAGCGGTAATAGAATTTACATTAGCTGTTTTTATAGTAGCCATTGACGCTTGCGATTGATTGGCATGACTAAAATTACTTGGATTAGCAGAAGCGGTTTGTAATTGCTCATCTTGCGCTGCGCTATTCGTTGCCGTTTGTGCCACTGCTGCCGCAGCTGACATAGATGCTTTAACGCTAGCACCGAGACCCGATGTCGCTAAGAAATCTTTTAATACGTTGTTAAAGCGCCCACTTTTATCGGCGGTTTGAGCATGACTAGCATGGTCAGTAGCTGGCAAATCGAGTGGTAACTGCTCAAAACCTTGCGCCGCTTTTTCATCAACCACACTTTCATCATTTTGCTGTTGCTCATACGCTGTTTGCGTGGCTTGTCTATTTGCGCGTTTATTATCTCTATCTTGAACCGCAGTATCTCGAGCCGCAGTATCACGCCATGACCACGTCTTAATTTTCTGATAAATCGCTAACCAATGAATATTAAAAGCAAAAGTGGCAGTAATCACCACAAATACCGTCAAAAATATTACACTGCCCCACTGCGATAACAACTGTGCCAAACGTGCTTGCAGCTCAAGCCCAATAATACCGCCAGCAACCCCTTTTAGCCCAGACGTTATCGGGTCTGCCACTTGCTGTACTAACGCCACCAATTGCGCAAATAAGGCGCTGGCACTTAAGAGCAAAAATACATAAGCGACGACACGTAATAACCAAAACGTTGGTTTATTATCCCACCAAATCAGCACCGACTCATAAACCAAAAACGCCAGCAACCACCAAGCACCAAAACCAAAAAAGCTATAGAGCAAATCTGATAGCCAAGCGCCCATCTCGCCGCCCATGTTATTCACAGTCGTCATGTCACTGCTGATATGCGACCAGCTCGGATCGTTACCCGTATACGTCATCAAAATGATGAACAAATAAACCGCCAGTATTAACCCAAGCAGGGTAAATATGCCCTTTTTTAAATACTCAATAAGTGGTGCTGATATCACGTAAGATCTGCCTTGTTGTCAATACTCGTTGCTAATGCTCGTTAGTGCTGGTTATTAATATAAATGCTTGTAGCTTATGATTAAAATTTTTCATGTTGAAATGATTTTCTACTATTAAGTGGCAATGTATAAAAGCAGTGTATAAGTCATCATCTAACTTGCTGCGTTATTCACTGACCACTACGCTTGCATAACTTCTTATAATAACAAATACATAGGCGTAGTGGCGACAGTGTTATCAAGAAAGCGCAGAAGAAAATCAATTGTTAAGCCGATGAGCAAAAAATGCAGTCATTAACCGAACATTCGCCACACCTTTCAGTAATAAAGCAGTGGGCAATGAAAAAGTATGCTTTCATTTTAAGAACAGTTTTTAAGCGCTCCGTGCTTTGATTCTAATGATACCCATATTCATTTTAGCAAACTTGCACTTTTTGCCCTCAGCCCTTATGTTATTATCACATAGCGATAAGAAAAACCATATTCATCGCCACTTTTAGCGACTATTTTTTATAACATTTATCATTTGTACCACGTATTCTAATTTTTATATTTCTTATTTAGATAGCAAGCAAGGAAATTTTATGGCAACTGATAACACGGCTCCGCGCCACGAAAAACTCATTATATTAGGCTCAGGCCCTGCCGGTTACGCCGCTGCCGTTTATGCAGCACGCGCCAACCTAAAACCTGTTATGGTCACCGGTCTGGAAGTTGGCGGGCAGCTAACCACGACTACTGAAGTCGATAACTGGCCAGGCGATGCGCACGATTTGACCGGTCCTGCGCTTATGGATCGTATGAAAGCCCATGCCGAACGCTTTGGCACCGAACTGGTCTACGACCATATCAATGAAGTCGATTTAAACGTACGCCCTTTTACTCTAATCGGTAATAACGGTAGTTACACTTGTGATGCCCTGATTATCTCAACGGGCGCCTCTGCGCAGTATTTAGGCTTAGAGTCAGAAAGCAAATTCCGCGGCCTTGGCGTATCAGCTTGTGCTACCTGCGATGGTTTCTTTTATAAAAACCAGAAAGTCGCGGTCATTGGTGGTGGTAATACCGCCGTTGAAGAAGCTTTATATTTATCAAATATCGCTTCTGAAGTGACGCTAGTCCATCGCCGCGACAGCTTACGCGCTGAAAAAATCTTGCAAGATAAGCTGTTTGAAAAGGCCAAAAACGGCAACGTCAAAATCGAATGGAACCACAAAGTAAATGAAGTGGTCGGTGATGATATGGGTGTCAATGGGTTGGTCATCGAATCGATGATTGATGGTAGCACTAAGCAACTGGACGTATTTGGTATGTTTGTCGCCATTGGGCATAAGCCAAATACAGATTTATTCAAAGGCCAGCTAGATATGAAAGACGGCTACTTAATCGTTAATAGCGGTTTAAATGGTAATGCCACCCAAACCAGTATCGAGGGCGTATTTGCCGCAGGTGACGTCGCTGACCACGTTTATCGCCAAGCGATTACCTCGGCGGGCACTGGCTGTATGGCAGCGCTTGATGCTGAGAAATATCTGGACGCTATGGGTGAAACAGTCGCTCGTGACCACACTTATGCTTCCACATTGACTGAAGATAAAGAAGCATAAATGAGCGATTTTGCTAAAGATAACGACCGCATTGATATTAATATTAATGCGGCTGCTATAGCGCCTGAAACTTTTCGTCAATACATAAAAAGTCTTGGGCGTTATAACTTTCCCGATCCTATGATGGTTGATCCTGATGGCATCGGTATCGTTGCTGTCGGCGGAGATTTAGCACCGGAAACGCTGATTTCCGCTTATGCGCAAGGATTATTTCCATGGTTTAATGAAGATGACCCTATCGCTTGGTGGTGCCCTGAGCCGCGCTGCGTTATGCTGCCAAAGGATTATAAACCTAGTAAATCACTACGCAAACAAGCGAATCGCAGTCGTTGGCAATTGACCCTCAATCAAGCGTTCGATGATGTTATCCATGCTTGTAGCTTACCGCGTAGCGATGGTTTCAATGACGCGCTACCTGAGGGCGAACATACTTGGATTCATAGCGAGATGATTGACGCCTATACTGAGCTCCATGCGCAAGGCTTTGCCCATAGCATTGAAGTTTGGGATGATAAACAGCAATTGATTGGCGGTTTATATGGCTTAAAGATAGGCGGTATTTATTTTGGCGAGTCGATGTTTCATGTTGCTTCAAATGCTTCAAAGCTCGCCTTTTGGGGCTTAATGCGTTTATGTGAGCAAAGCCATGTCCAATTGGTAGACTGTCAGCTACCAAACGACCATCTGCTAAGTTTGGGAGCTGAAACCTTGCCACGCGCTAAATTTTTGCTGAAGCTAGATACTTTAATTGGCAGCCGTTCCGTTAAATGGCAAAAGGACTCCCATCAACCGTTAGCGGTCTCATTACTTGATAAACCTCAACCGTGGCAATCAAAAATATAAAGTAAATTTAAATGAATTTATTTTTAAATAAATATAGTAACGAAGAATACTTTCTATCATTTTTAAACAATTAGTAAGTTAGCTATTTTACTTACGAGGTCAGCATGGCACCCGATACAGCATTTTTATTGATTGGCACACTAGCGACGCAGGCCAATACTACCAAAGATACCATTCGTCATTACGACCAATTGGGACTACTAAAATCTCGCAAACGCCAAGCAGGCTCCCGGCTTTATACCGAGTTTCATCCTGAATGCGTCGAGCGTATCGAGCTGATCAAAAGTGCTCAAGCCATTGGTTTTACATTAACTGAAATCAAAGACAGCTTAAATGATTATTACGATGGTCAGCTTGATATTGATTTGCAGCTAAGCCTTACGCAGCAGAAATTGGCGCAAGTTAAAAAACAGCAAACGACGATTAATTTGATGATAGAAATGTTGGCTGAACGCATCGAGGTGCTCGAACATATGAAAACCGATAAAAACTATCTTTCTAATATCGAGATCTGCAAAAAGAAAATACCGCCCCAAGCATGATTTAACTCTTTTTTAAACAACTATTTGCTCTTCTTAACAACCAATTGCTAATCATAAACTCGTTGCATGATTAATGCATCGACAGAAGGTTGGTGTGGCAGTTGATAATAACCCTTTCGCTTATGAATGACCGTAAGCCCTTGCCGCCCATATAAAGCAAGCGCTGGCGCATTGTCTGCGCGCACTTCTAATAATAAGCTCTCTACCTTATTATTTATTAACTCATTATTTAATGTAGCAAAAAGCTGCGACGCAATACCTTGACGCTGATAATCAGGATGGGTGCCGATACGTAATATCTCTGCTTGCTCAAAAACCACTTGATATAAACAATAACCAACGATCTTATAGCCTGCTTCCTCTTCTGGTTTATACACTATCAGTATATGCATACTATCTTGTATAAGCATCTCAGCCAATGTTTTCTCAGTCCATGGGTCTTCTGGCTGTACGAGCGTTTCAATATTTGCGACTGCTTGAAGCGCTTGTTGTCGCTCTAAGGTATTGGTTGCTAACTTATCGATAATAAACACCACTTTTCCTTCTATTTTTCTTATGCCTTAACGGCTATGTTAGCGTAATTTTTAAACTTATTCATAAATGACCTTCTATATATTTCATAAATACATACGTAAGCTGCCTATATTCAAAGATATCTTAGACGTTTAGGGGCTGTATAGAATTGAGGAACCATTGAAAAACATAAGCAACGCCTTACTCTACTGTTTACCACAACAAAGAAATAAGGCATCACTTATGACTCGCACCAAGCTCAACGATGAACTTTGGCACAAGCTATTTATTATATTGCGACAAATTAACGTATATAACAAGCCCAATCTAAGACGTACCGTTGAAGGCATGCTGTACCGCATAAGAGTAGGCTGTCCATGGCGAGACTTACCTTCTTATTTCGGTCATTGGTCTCGCATATATCATCAATACCGTTATTGGCGTAAAACCGGTAAATGGCAAAAGCTCATGAAAATAATCACAGCAAACTATGATAGTGAATGGTTATTCATAGACGGTAGCGTGGTCAAAGCTCATCAGCATAGTTCAGGTGCAGCCAGTCATCTTGATGAGGCCATTGGTAAAAGTGTTGCAGGTAATAGCAGCAAACTGCACTTAGTGGTCGATGCTTGTGGTAACCCTATACATGTTGAGCTGACAGGTGGGCAAGTGCATGACGCTAAGATGGCAAAGACGTTGATAGATAGCACGATTAATAACCAGACTAAAGCGGTGATTGCAGACAGGGGCTACGATAGTAGTGATATTAGAGAGTGTATCTTCAAGCACTGTGCTGAGTCAGTCATACCCGTTAAGTCGAACTCTAAAAATAGCAACAATGACACACTAGACTGGTATTTGTATCGTTGCCGTCACTTGGTAGAAAACGCTTTTGCTAGGTTGAAACATTTTAGGGGCATTGCCACGCGATATGATAAGCTCAAAGATAGCTATGCAGCAGCGGTAATGCTTGCTTGTGTCTTTATTTGGTTGCCACTCATTTGAATTCTATACACACCCTAGTTTAATACTTCCAAAAATCTTTATAGAAGACATAAAAAAACTGCTTAGCCCTTATACTTAAGGATTAAGCAGTTCGACAGTATTTGAGCTTCAGCATTCAAGTATTTATCGACGCCTGATGATACCAGTCAAACGTCAATGCACTTAAGAATTGTGATTAAGCATTACTTTTCAAATATTCTAACATGGTATCTGCATCTGATACTTCAAATGGATCTGTTGGACAGTTGTCATCAAAACCCGCTTCTTTAAACACTTTTTTGATTTCTTTATTATCGACATACATCGAATACCGCCATGAGCGCATACCAAAGCCTAGATTGCTCTTATCAACCAGCATGCCCATTTTACGAGTGAACTCACCATTACCATCAGGAAGCAAAAAAACGTTTTCACGGTTTTGCTTTAGGCCCCATTGGTACATGACAAAGGCATCATTGACAGAAATGCAAACGATTTCATCTACGCCTAACGCCTTAAATTCATCGTAAAGCGCTTCATAACGAGGTAGATGGCTGGTCGAACACGTTGGCGTAAAGGCACCTGGTAGAGAGAAAACCACCACTTTTTTATTGGCAAATAACTCATCTGTGGTTAGGTCATACCATTTAAATGGGTTGTCTCCGCCGATAGATTCATCACGAACACGGGTTTTGAAAGTCACATCAGGTACATGGGTAATCATTATTTACTCCGATTTAAGTTATTGTGTTTTTATTTTTAAAATGCTACCGCTATATAATAAGGGTTATAGCTATCTATAAGCAAATCTTTAATCTACTATATATGAAGCAGTCCTTATAATTTATAGCTTTGGAATTTATTTTTTCAAATTAAGAACAGACCCTAGTATTTATCCCCTTATCCTCATTCATGACCCATAAAAAAAGCCACCCTTATCAGGATAATGCCAGTCAGTTAACGCTGACTGGTATTTTTTTTGGGATATTTTTGTGGTTTACCCTTAACTACCCTCGGGCAAGATCGCTTTCTACGTTCAGGAATAACAAACAATTTCCCTTCCTCTAAAAGTGCATCTAACAACTTAGGGAAGAGGCCCGCAGCCTGTAAAGGCGCAAACCGTAACAAATCAACAATCGTAATAGACGCCATATGGAAGCTAATTCGTAGAGGGCTAACCTTAGCCCTAAGAGCCATATAGCGCATCAAACGTCTTATCAGATTATAAGCAATCATAAGCCCCCAGAACTCTTGTAACACAAGCTGTGGCAGCTTACTTCTTAACACCAGCCCCTCCTGTAGATCAGACTTAATTTCCCTAAAAGCCATCTCAATCTCCCAGCGCTGCAAATACAGCTGTGCCACTTTATCCTTAGTAAAGCGTTTATCATCTATTAAAGAGGTTATGTATCGTCTTGTCTTACCCTCATAACGACACTCAATTAATCGAGCTTGCCAAGTATCGGGTAGGTTTGGGTTTTTCTTTTGAGCTTGGGGAGAAACCGGCATTTGTATCAAGTAGTCCCCTTCACTAAAGGTTTCAATCACAGTGTAACGCAGATTATCTTTAGCCCGCATAAGCCAATGACTGTTTGGATGGGTTTGTTGCCAACTAATCAGTAGGTCTGCTGAGAAATAGGCTCTATCAAATAGCGTAATGCTATTGTCTTGAACGTTTAGCTGACGGGCTAAGGTGATCTCTCCTTGACCCATATCTCCAAGGGTTGTGTCAATGATCTCATGCGTGTCAGTATTGATCAGGCATACCGAACGCATTTGTGGATAGGGCGCCTCTTTGGTTCTGCCTTTGCTTGAACTAAAGTGCTGAAGGTTCTCATCAGTATAGGGTAGTGAGTATACGACACCGTCTACAGCTTGGACGCTAAGTCCCATAAAGTCTTGCTGCTGGGCTCGTGATTCTGTTTGGTAGTGAGCACTTAGTTGATGAAATAGCTGCTTTAGAGGTTCATGCCCGAGGCGTTGTCTTGCTTGTACGACTGCACTGGGTACACAGGCCTGTGAGTCTAGATTAAGACGCATTTGCTCTGTGATATACCAGATGGAACGGTTTCTATATAAGGCGGTACCTATGACTAGCCAAACGACATGTTCAGCAGGTAGCTTACGCCTTCTAATGCTCGCTTTGCCGGTATATTCTAAAGCTTGCTGTATCCACTCAGGGTCTATTAATTCACTAAATTGTTCTAGGGTGTCTGGAATCCTTTTATGCGTCTCATTAATAGCGTTTTGTAGTCTCATAGTAAAATAGCCCATCTACTTATTAGATGGGCTATTTTATTACTTTTATTGAGTTTTTGCCTTAACTGACTGGCATTACCCTTATCAGGATGGCTTTTTTCTTACTGCTTAACGCTTAGATTCCTCTAATAGCGTTAGGGTTTTAATGCTTAGCTAAGGACGTTAGCAACAACACCAGCACCTACGGTACGGCCGCCTTCACGAATTGCGAAGCGAAGACCTTTGTCCATAGCGATTGGGTGGATAAGCTCTACGCCCATCTCAACGTTGTCACCAGGCATGACCATTTCAGTACCGTCTTGTAATTGGATTGCGCCAGTTACGTCAGTGGTACGGAAGTAGAACTGTGGACGATAGCCGTTTAGGAATGGTGTGTGACGACCACCCTCTTCTTTTGACAGTACGTATACTTCGGCGTCAAATTTGGTGTGAGGGGTAATTGAACCTGGCTTGGCTAGTACTTGGCCACGTTGTACGTCTTCACGTTTAGTACCACGTAGTAGTACGCCACAGTTTTCGCCTGCACGACCTTCGTCAAGCAGTTTACGGAACATCTCTACACCAGTACAGGTGGTTTTTTGGGTGTCACGGATACCGACGATTTCGATTTCGTCACCAACACGGACGATACCTGATTCAACACGACCGGTTACTACGGTACCACGACCTGAGATTGAGAATACGTCTTCGATTGGCATTAGGAATGCTTTGTCAACGTCACGCTCTGGCTCTGGGATGTAGGTGTCTAGGATACCTAGTAGTTCTACAACGGCTGGTTGGCCGTATTGACCTTCGTCGCCTTTAAGGGCTTGGGTAGCTGAACCTTTGACGATTGGGGTGTCGTCACCTGGGAAGTCGTAGTCGTTAAGCAGTTCACGAACTTCCATTTCTACTAGCTCAAGCAATTCTTCGTCGTCAACAAGGTCACATTTGTTCATGAAGACGATGATGTACGGTACGCCAACCTGACGTGATAGCAGGATGTGCTCACGGGTTTGTGGCATTGGGCCGTCAGTTGCTGATACGACTAGGATTGCGCCGTCCATTTGGGCTGCACCGGTGATCATGTTTTTAACATAGTCGGCGTGACCTGGGCAATCAACGTGGGCGTAGTGACGGGTTGGGGTGTCATATTCTACGTGTGAGGTGTTGATGGTGATGCCACGTGCTTTTTCTTCTGGTGCGCTATCAATCGCTGCGTAGTCTTTGGCTTCGCCACCAGAGGTGATTGCGGCTACGGTTGCGATAGCGGCAGTTAATGTTGTTTTACCGTGGTCAACGTGTCCGATGGTACCGACGTTGACGTGTGGCTTGCTGCGTTCAAACTTGGCCTTTGCCATGGGTATTTCCTCTTTATTGATGAATCTTTAATAATCAAAGATCGGTAAATAGCTGTTTGACGGCTCATGATGCGTAATAACCATCAAACCGTTGACGCTATGGTTTAGCTACTAAAATGAATGTATTCAAGATGCTTGCTTGCTAAGCACATCTTTATATATGGGCATTATACTTGTTTTCCAATCGCTTGCATATTGTGCCATATGCTAGCACATCTCAACAAAACAGCTTTTTCTAAAAAATATATTTATAAACCTACTGACAGCACTAAAAGGCAACACCTTAGTGTCACCTTTAAATGATTAACTGCCACACTCTATTTATAATTTTCAATATTTTATAATTCGATATTGCTACAATTTTTTGTAAAATACATTGTCTTGTCGAAATGTGATGCTTTATCAAAATAGTAAAGCATATAGACAAGGCTTGAACATTAAATGGAGCTCATATTGAGAATTGAACTCAAGACCTCTCCCTTACCAAGGGAGTGCTCTACCGCTGAGCTATATGAGCATGCTTTTAAAAACTACAGTAGCCAACCTATAGGTTGTACTAAAAAAAATATCACGATACAGCAATAATAACTGACTGTCGTGATGTTTGATAGTTGCTGCGATGGTGCATATATGGAGCGGGTGGCGGGAATCGAACCCGCGTCATTAGCTTGGAAGGCTAAGGTGTTACCATTATACCACACCCGCATTTACTCTTATATTATTTAACTCTAATTGAGAGTCGTACAAGATAAAGAGTATGCTTGGCGCTAGGACAAACTTAGAACAAATATGGTGGTGGGAGAAGGATTCGAACCTTCGAAGCTTTCGCGACAGATTTACAGTCTGTTGGGTTTGACCGCTCCCCAATCCCACCTAGATTGCTTGATATAAATCACTTCAATTGAAAGTAAATTCATAAAAAGCGACTTTGAAAGAGATGGTGCCGACTGCCGGGATCGAACTGGCGACCTACTGATTACAAGTCAGTTGCTCTACCAACTGAGCTAAGTCGGCTTGTTCTCTCAAAGTGGTGGCTATTCTATCAAATATTTTGCTAGACGCAAGCCCTTTTTCATTTTTTTTAGCTTTATTTTCATAAAAGCTGTCAAACACTTGATTGTATTGCTATTTTTCCTGATATGAAATTGCAGCTTTTTTCGAAGCTAAATTAACGAGACATCATTTAAAGCATAAACTGCCCGTCTTTATTGCATGGTTTTATAAAAATTGCATAGTTTTTTATGAAATCCATCATCTTTATAAGCGGGCAGCTGCTTTATTTCTTTAAGAATGCCGTTTAGTTTATAAAGATAGAACTCTTACATACTGCCTTTATTAAACAACCATAGCGCGAGGCCAATGATTAAAATAGCAATAAATACCCAGATAAACCAGCCACCACTCGGTTTTTTCTCAGCTTGTTCCGCATTGGCAGGATTATTAAGCGCTTGATCCATGGCATTATTACCTGATGTACCAAGGTCGCGCGGCTGACCCAAATTGGCCGTGCCCGAAAACTGGGCGGTAGCGGCTTGCTTAGCACGTAGGACATCGGGATCCGCCTCTTCTTGCAAGGTGGTCGTCGTAGTCTTATCATGCGCTGCCGCATCGGTGTCATATTGAGCCTGACGAACGGCGCTCGGTGCTGGTTCTTCTACAACCGGTGCGCTAGTTGTAGGTGAAGTTGATGGCTCGCTGGTATCAGCTGCGGATAATACTTCATCAATTCCGGTCTCTTTGTTTACTGTTTCTGTGTTTACCGTTTCTTTAATTGTTGGCTCTTTAACTATTGCTTCTTGAACAATGGGCTCATCAACCCTAGCTTCTTTAATAACTGGCTCTTCGACAACAGTCTTTTTAACATCAGCTTCTTTATCTAGTGCTTCGCTAACGACTGGCGCTACAACGGCAGGTTCGGCGGCGGCTGGTATCGATTCAGTAGACGTATCACTGTTTGCGCTTAATACTGGCTCATCCGACACAGCTGGAGCAGCTTGTTCATTATCCAAGGTCGCAGCAACAGGCGCAATTACCTGAAAGTTAAAGCTTGCAAAGCCTAGCGTATCATTGGCATTAAGGCGCTGAGATTTATTGCCCTCAATCCGCTGCTCATTGATAAAAGTACCATTCGATGACTCTAAGTCCTTAACGTATAGCTCACCATTTAATAGGCTCAAGACCGCGTGATTGCGCGACACTTGCTTGCTACCGAGCACCACGTCATTATCGCTACCGCGTCCAACAGACAGGCTGTCACTGACGCTCAAGGTCAGATCGCCTAGTGCTTCGGTCAGGGCATTAAGTTGCCAAGTTGCACCCTCTGTCGTCACAGGTGTATGTGCAGTTTCTGTATGGTTTGTCATGTTATCACTCCTTATTTTTATAAAATATTCAATGGCTATTTTTAACTAATAACTTTCTATAAATGGCTGTTCTTATACAATTATCTTCATACTGGCTAAAATTATTGTTGATATTATTTAGCTATAAAGCGAGGTTTTATAATACCGCCAAGCTTGTTGTAAGGAATACTCAGTACGGGCATTCCGTATGCGTAAGGGCCGATAGCATAATGTTGATAACGAATATCGATCCCTTTATCAGTCAAGGTTACGTTCTCACTTAAGGTAAATGGCCAGTTTTTTTCATAGCTTGCAGCATCTTCATCGACCGTTTTGACCCAGTCTTTATAAGCATCATAAGCTAAAGCTTTAAATTTTGATTTTTTGTTAGGCTGTAGCATATCTGTTAATTGGATTTGTTTTTTGCTTTGTTGATCAAATATCAGATACTCGCTATATGGCATGCCATGAGCGCCACCAGTGAAGACATAAGAGTTTATTTCAAACAGCTCAAAATCATTCACATGACCCAAGTATTCAGGCGTCACCATTAAGCTATAAACAAAAATACTGTCTTTGGGTAAATCAGCAAACTGCGCGCTAACAAAACCGTCGATGGCAGCTTTGACCTCGGCTGGGCTACTTTGCTTGGTGATGGGCGCGGACTCCGTTGGCTTACTATTTACCACTAAATTATCAATACGCGCATTGGCAAGCTTATTTATCCAAGTATGATTGGTCTTAAGGTATTTCACCTCAATATCTGGACAATTATCACGCGCTGTACATTTTTCCTGTATTTTTTTAGGCAACTCATAGTCCAAATACTCGCTATGACTAATCAAGCTACTCGCCTGAGCTGATAGGCTTAAAGCCCCAAGTAATAAGCCACTACTTAGCAACGTAAGCAGACGTCCCACGCTGCGTAGAGATGGGAGTGGTTGAGTAAATCTTGAGTTATTGTTATGAATGTCAGTTGTAGATTTCATATAGCCTCTTTCACGTACAAATAAGGTTTATTGATATTCTACCGTAACTATTGCGCCCTATTGTAGGCGCACTGTTTGTGTTTTTGAGTACTTAATGCGCTTGTACAAACTCATATTTGATTACAACCAAAAATTTTTTAATAAAAAAGACACGATAGCGTGTCTTTTAAAATGTAAGTATAAAGATTAAAATTCCGATTTTAATGCTCGCGCGTATTGCTAAAAGTAATCTCAGGATAGCGGTCTTGCATCAGCTGCAAGTTCACCCGAGATGGCGCGAGATAAGTTAAATAACCGCCACCATCTATTGATAATTGGTCGTGGGCTTTTTTCTTAAATTTCGCCAGCGCCACTTCATCATCACAATGAATCCAGCGTACGGTCGCAATCGATACCGGCTCAAAGATACATTGCACTTTATATTCTTCTTTTAGACGGTGGGCGACCACTTCAAACTGTAGGACACCGACTGCACCTAAGATTAAATCGTTATTAATCTGCGGCATAAAGACCTGCGTTGCGCCCTCTTCGCTTAACTGCTGTAAACCTTTTTGCAGCGCTTTTGATTTAAGCGGGTCTTTTAGCACCACACGGCGGAACAATTCAGGAGCAAAGTGCGGAATACCAGTAAAGTTTAATTCTTCGCCTTCGGTAAAGCTGTCGCCAATCGAAATGGTTCCGTGGTTATGTAAGCCAATGATATCACCCGGGTAGGCTTCTTCTAGCGCTTCACGGTCACCTGCTAAAAACGTTAAAGCATCGGCAATACGCACGTCTTTACCCAAGCGCACGTGCTTCATTTTCATGCCTTTTTCGTACTTGCCAGAGCACACGCGCAAAAAAGCAATACGGTCACGGTGACGCGGATCCATATTGGCCTGAATCTTAAACACAAAACCGCTAAATTCGGTTTCGGTTGCGGCGACTTCGCGCTCATTGGTCGGATGCGATTTTGGCGGTGGTGCATATTTAATCAAGGTATCAAGTACCATGTTGACGCCAAAGTTACCCAGTGCCGTCCCGAACAATACAGGCGTCATCTCACCTTTTAAAAACGCATCGACCTCAAAGTCTTCGAGCGCCATTTGTACCAGCTCAAGCGACTCTTCAAAAGAATCAAACATCAGCTTGCCCAAGCGCTCACGGATATCAGGATAATCATAACCTTCGCGCGTCTCAGAGACGGTCATCTCGCCGCCATGACCTTTTTCATATAGGTAAGTTTTATTTTCGGTTAAATGATAAACCCCAACGAAATCTTGCCCCATACCAATCGGCCACGTGACCGGAATACATTTAATCTTTAATACTGCTTCAATTTCACTGAGTAGCTCAAGCGGCTCGCGAATCTGACGGTCAAGTTTATTGACGAATGAGATGATAGGCGTATCACGCATCCGGCAAACTTCCATCAGCTTGATGGTCCGTTCTTCGACACCTTTTGCGCCATCGACCATCATTAGCGCACTGTCTACCGCGGTCAGAGTACGATACGTATCTTCACTAAAGTCGGCGTGACCCGGGGTGTCTAGCAGGTTGACCATATGGTCTTTATAAGGAAACTGCATGACCGAGGTGGTGATAGAGATACCGCGCTCCTGCTCCATACTCATCCAATCAGATGTCGCATGACGGTCAGTTTTGCGGCCTTTTACTTCACCAACCACCTGAATCGCCTGCCCCCATAGCAGCAGCTTTTCGGTCATGGTGGTCTTACCCGCATCGGGATGCGAGATAATGGCAAAGGTGCGGCGTTTGGCGACTTCTTTGCTTAATTTCTTTGGATCTACGCTCATAATTTCGGCTTCAACGGTTGTGTGATTTAGAAATCACGCTAAATAAATAGGATAAATAATGGGCGTATTGTAGCGGATTTAGCGTTTGGTTGCAGAATTAGCGCATAAAAAACACTCTCTATTAACTAAGTAGAGAGTGCGGATATTTTTAAATTTTAAAAACCTTTAAGCGTTAGGCGCTCTTAGCTTTAATAATAACGCTTGATTTCTCGTTCTAAAAAGTCAGCGGCGACATCATTGACAATTGTGCAATCGACCACACCGCGAAAGCTGTTGGTATTTGGATTGCTGTTGCCTTCGGCGATATAATCGGCTTCATAAATATCTTTACTATATTCAACCCCGTTGTACTGATAAGCCGGTTGGTCTTTATACTCAAAAAACATCACTTGCGCCGCTTGTTGCTTGTTATCTACGCCATAACCAACCTTAGTAGTTCTAGGCTTTCTATCATCACTAAAACGCGCCTCGGCTGCTTCAATCCATTTATCAAGCGACGAGTATCCTGTTTTGTCTTTTTCGTTAAAAGCTAAAAATTTACGCTCGCTGCTGACGACGGGAATATAGCAAACCGAGCCTGCTGGAAAGGCTAAATTGGTTGGCAGTTTAGAATAGTGACTTAAGCCCGTCTTAATGCCGCGACTATTGCTTAGCGGAACGCCTGCACGGTAATCATCGGCTTTCACACCTGACAAGTCCAAGGTTTTATAAGTGGTTTGATAATTGAACTTGTTATTGCTGTTTTTTTCATAAATAGGCCGTTTGACCGTGCGGCCACTGACTTCAATATTTTTGTGTTCCAATCGTCCTTCGAACTTATCGGCTAGTACCGTTTTGTCTAAAGTATTTAAACTTTGATTGCTGTAGTTATTGACAAGATTTCTGGTTTTAATCTCATAATTACCGGTACGGTAGGTTTCATCGATGCGCGCAATCGCAGTCGCATTGGCTTTACTGTCATAGCTATCGGCAAATCTGCTCAGCGTTATATTATTGCTACTGCCTACGCCAAAAAACACGTCCTCTTCTTCGCAGCCGCTGAGCGCAAGTGCCATTAGAGAGACGATACTTGGTAATAAAATCCATTTATTTAGCGAGGCATTCATTAAACAATGTCCTTATGATTAAACGCTTTTTAGCTACTTTGGTTACTGTAATATGTTAGTAAAATACTTTTTGTGATTAGTTTACATTAATAGTATCGTTATTTATATATCAAAATCCTACTATTATGGTTTTAGAAAACTCCGATTAGACATTTTAGCAAGTTACCATTTCTAAACTTGCGCGATACGTTCAACGTTGCTCACTGTGCTAATCTAAGGAGTTACTATGTAAAATCGCTTTTTAAGTAAGATCACATGTAAGGAAGGTCACATAGTAGATAAATCATTTAATTATAAAAACCAACAACAAAGGATATGTTATGAAAACATTGTATTCTACACAAGCTACCGTTACTGGCGGCCGTACGGGTAATGCGAGCCTAAAAGATAGTGATTTGACCATTAACATGGTCGCACCGGGTTCTGGTAAAGACGGTAACAATCCAGAGCAGTTATTTGCTATGGGTTATGCTGCTTGTTTTGATGGCGCACTGGCAGCGGTCAAAGGTGAAGAAAAAGCAAAATTTGACTCGACTACCGAAGTATCAGTAGATTTAATGAAAGGCGAAGGTTTGGACTTTAAATTAGCCGTAAAGATTCACGTAATCGGTGAAAATACAGAACTATCGGCCGATGAATTTCAAAAACTGGTCGAAAAAGCCAATAAAGTCTGCCCATATTCGAAAGCCACCCATGGCAATATCGATAGTGAAGTGACGTCAGAAGTAAAATAACTCTTAGAAAGAATATTAATTAGTCAGAAGAAAACTGATAAAAGAACTCAGCTGGTCTGGGTTCTTTTTTTATTGGCTATCGTTTTGAGTCGTACACATCTTAACTCTTAAGCCATTCGGCACGCGACGCTTTTATCGTTATAATGGGTTATCTTTTTTCTCATTTTTGATTATACCTAATAAATAATAAGTGACTTTCTATGACCGACAACGATCACAACTCGCACTCGCCCATTAATCCCAATACGCTACCAAACTTTGCCACCATGCCCAATGTGGCAACGATGGATACCAGCCATGTGAACAAAGAGCAGCCGCCCTTTATCTTGGTCGACGGCTCTTATTATTTATTTCGCACCTATCATGCCTTGCCAAAGACTATGCAAAACTCTCAAGGGCTGGTCACTAACGCCATACGTGGGACGTTAAATGCGTTATTAAAGCTCATGCGTCGTTATCATCCAACCCATATGGCAGTCTGCTTTGACACCAAATCACCGACTTTTCGTCATGCCATGTCAGAAGAATATAAAGCCAATCGACCAAAAATGGATGTCGAGCTTGCCGAGCAGATTCCTTATATTCATAGTTTGGTGGTGGCGCTAGGGATTCCATTATTACGTATCGAAGGCGCGGAAGCCGACGATATTATTGGCACTCTAGCCCATCGCGCCGTTGCCGAAGGTCATCACGTCGTTATCTCGACCGGTGATAAAGATATGATGCAGCTGATTAATGACTGCGTGATATTAGAAGACAGCTTTACCGGTAAAGTCACTGATAGCGCAGGCGTAGTGGAAAAATTTGGCATTAATCCTGAGCAAATGATTGACTTTTTAACGCTGATGGGCGACTCCTCTGATGGCATTAAAGGCGTACCCGGTATCGGTAAAAAAACCGCCAAAGACCTGCTTAACGAATACGGCAACATTGATAACATGCTCAAAAACGTCGCCAATATCAAAGGACGCGCTGGCAAAAATCTGGTCGAATATGCCGACGACATTCCCTTTAATGCGCAATTAGCAACCATCGTCACTGATTTAGAAATTGGTCAAGATTGGCGAGATTTAAAAATCAATACCGACCCGTGCGCCCATATCGATGAGCTACGCGCACTCTATAGCGAGCTTGAATTTAGAAATGAGTTGGCATCACTCGACCATCCCAATCATCCCGCCAATGCTAATGGGAATGGCGCACAAAGCGTTGCCGACAGTCAAGCGGATGCCGAATCGCAAGCGCAAATCGCCAAATCTCTACAATCAAGTGTTATCGATAATATCAAAGATAGTAAAAGTCATGATAAAGCGTGGCACACGGTTTTAGATGCGCCTGCTTTTGATAGCTTGGTTACATTATTAGAATCTGCACCGCATTTTGTCATTGATACCGAAACCACCAGCGTTTATTGGCGTCAGGCTGAATTGGTTGGCTTGTCTTTTGCGGTAAAAGCTCACGAAGCTTATTACGTGCCGCTAGCTCATCTAGAAGGCGATGAGCTGATTACCAAACAGCTTGACCGCGATATGGTGTTGACGCGCTTAAAACCCATCTTAGAAAATCCAAACATTGGTAAAATCGGTCAACATTTAAAATATGATGCCCATATTCTTAGCTTTTATGATATCGATTTATTAGGCAGTATTCATGACAAACCTAATAATTGGGCGATGGATACCATGCTTGCCAGTTATGTAATTAACGCGGCCGCTACTCGCCACGGTATGGATGATTTGGCACGCCATTATTTGCATACGCAAACTATCAGCTTTGAAGACGTTGCTGGTAAAGGCGCTAAGCAAGTGTGTTTTGACCAAGTTACCATTGATTTGGCCAGCGATTATGCCTGTGAAGATGCCGACATTACCTATCAGCTGTTTGATTTATTTAGCGAAAAACTGGCGGCAGATAAAAACAATGCCAAGCTGCTACACGAGTTAGAGATTCCAACTGCGGAAATACTCTGCCAAATGGAAGCAAATGGCATTTTAATCAAGCGCCCATTCTTAAACGAGCTATCGCAACGTTTCGACGAAGAAATCATTGCACTTGAAAAACGCGCTTATGAAGTCGCTGGTGAAGCATTTAATCTTGGCTCACCAAAACAGCTCGGTGAGATGCTGTTTGAAAAGCTAGGCGTTGCGGGCGGTAAAAAAACCAAGTCAGGTCAATACTCGACTGGCGAAGCGGTATTGTCAAAGATTGACCACCCGTTGGTTGAAATCGTCCTTGAATATCGCGGTTTATCGAAGCTTAAAAGCACTTATACCGATGCCCTTGATAATGTCGCAGATGCCAAGACTGACCGCGTGCATACTAGCTACCATCAAGCACTGACCAGTACTGGGCGTTTATCTTCAACCGATCCTAACTTACAAAACATTCCTATTCGTACCGCGACCGGTCGCCTGATTCGCCAAGCGTTTATTGCCCCAGAAGGTCGCGTGATTTTAGCTGCGGATTATTCACAAATCGAGCTACGTCTGATGGCGCATTTCTCAGGCGATGTCAATTTAACGCGCGCCTTCAACGAAGGCTTAGATATTCACACGGCAACCGCTGCTGAAGTCTTAGGCAAAGCCGTTGAAGAGGTCAGCGCCACTGAGCGCCGCAATGCTAAAGCCATTAACTTTGGTCTGCTCTATGGTATGAGCGCTTTTGGTCTGGCCAAGCAGCTACAGATGAGCCGCGGCGAGGCGCAAGATTATATCGATATGTATTTTGAGCGTTATCCAAGCGTCAAAGACTATATGATTAATACCCGTGCCAGCGCTTATGAAAAAGGTTATGTTGAGACAATATTAGGCCGTAAGCTTTATACGCCTGATATCAATCATAGCAATCGTATGGTCAAGCAAGGCGCTGAACGGGCGGCGATTAACGCCCCACTGCAAGGCTCAGCGGCGGATTTAATCAAGCTTGCAATGATAGCGGTCGATAAAGTATTGCCAAAAGAGCACGCAAAAATGCTGCTGCAAGTCCATGATGAGCTGGTGTTTGAAGTCGATAGCGATAAGGTCGATAGCATTCGTCAGCTGATTACCGACGCTATGCAGGATGTGTTGACCACAACGGCTGTTGCAAAAGGCTGGCATGTGAACTTTGCCGTACCGTTATTGGTTGAAACCGATATTGGTAGTAATTGGGACGAAGCGCATTAATGACTTAAATAAAATAAAAGCTTAAACGATAGCGTTTATCATTACTCATAGCCGTAAGCTTTTCTTAGCAGTATAATAAGTCTACGTTAGACGGTTTTTTACCTGTTAATGCTTTAAATATTGGTTTTTACGCGGTAATTTACGATATAAAGTGAGCCTTCGCGCTCGCTTTTTTGTTTTTAAAGCTAGGAGCGTTCCATTTTACATTCAGATAGCATCATCGAAATCCCTGGTAATATTATCCTGTTAGTCTGTATGCTACGTTGCACGCAGTATGTGATACAAAGCCGCAGCAAACCAAGCAGCTACTTTTGGCTAGCCTCTGTGTTGGTGTTCTTTGAAGTGATTCGTCGTGAATTAAACTACTTACCAGAGCTCTTTATTCCTAGTGATTTCTCACTCCTCACCCATTCTTATGATTGGTGGGAAGATAACGTACTTGCCATTATTTTACTTGTCATCATTGGCTTGCTCGCCTATTCATGGCGTTACCTTTGGGCGGTATTAAAAGATATTAATATCAGCCTGTATATTGCAGTCGCTGTATTGGCGGTCTTACAATATATGGGCGAAAATGCCATTGTTATCCCCGAAAGTATCGGAGAAATGGTCGAAGAGGTTTCCGAGACGATCATTTATACGATTGCCTTGATTTACTTGTGGCGGTTTAAACTTGGCGATTTTGAAAATTATATTTTACATCAGCCAAATCAACACGAACCGTGCAATGCCAATTACTAGGTTAATTATTCTAAGTTAACTGTCTAAAATAGTTTTTAGAAAAATAATGAACGCTAAAACCTTTTTATGGCTGCCTACTTAACTCGTACTGGCAGCCATTCTTTATCTATCCTTACATTTTTTGCACATCCTGTGACACCTCACTACTATTAGTTGCAATTATAACGCGGCACACTGATAAGCATAATTTTGATAATTATAAACAACCCGTTTAATCGTAATTATAACTATAATGAGGACATAACCATGGACAATTCAAAAACCCCATTACCAGAAGAGATGGATCATATCGAAGGCGATAGCAGCATTGATGATAATGAAGACGGTAGCCAAGAGATTGATTTAAACAATCCTATGCTACATACGTTTGACGACGACGATGTCATCGATAATAGCGCAGGATTTAATAATTCTGAAGTCGGCACGGATGCCACCCAAGGACTGACCCCGATACATCGCCAAAATATCGATGAAGCTCGGATTGATGAGGTGTTGGTTGAAGACAATTTAGACGATAAAGATTATCCTGACATCGTCGATATTGCTGACAGAGATGCGGCTAAAGTTTCTAATGATGATAATTTTTAGACATTATGTACTGATAAAATGGAAATTCATTTAGAAAAAAATACCGAACATTATGTCCGGTATTTTTTTGACTTAAGAAAACCATTAAACCCAGCCATCGAGTGTACCAGCCCAGCCTTTAACCAACGGCAAACTGAGTGCTTCAAGCAAATCAATATGCGCCTCATCTAGGTTTAATGCTGGAATATAATGATACTCTTGCCCGCCTGCATTTAAGAAATTATCACGGTTTTCGATTGCCAATTCTTCCAGTGTTTCTAAGCAATCAGCAGAGAATGCCGGACTAATCACTTGTACCGAACGCACCCCAGATTTGCCCCAATCTTCTAATACCACATCGGTATACGGCTTGACCCATTCTTGCTTACCAAAGCGTGACTGAAAGCTGATAATCCACTCGTCATCTTGCAGACCAAGTTCGTGCGCCACTTGCGCAGCGGTACATTTACAGCGTTTTGGGTACGGATCGCCTTTATCAGCATAAGGCTGCGGAATCCCGTGAAAGCTAAACATCAGCTTTTCAGGCTTGCCATGCTCGGCTTGAAAGCGGCGAATCGAGTTGGCCAATGCTTGAATATACAGCGGATGCGCAAAGTAATCTTTGACAATGCTATAGTTTGGCAAGTTGCGCTGCTTTAGCGTCCATTTGGTCAAGGCATCATAGACTGCACCGCCAGACGAGGCAGAATACTGCGGAAATAACGGCAAGATAACAAAATGGTCAACCCCCTCGCTTTTTAGTGTATCCATCACGTCAGGCAAACCCGGATTGCCATAGCTCATCGCTGCATGTACAGAAACACGAAATGGCGCCACGCTATTTGCCAAGCGCGGCTCGAGCAGCTCAACTTGGCTGTTTAATATTTTGCGAATGGGCGAATCGCCTTCCCAAATACTGGCATAAGCCTTTGCTACACGTTTTGGGCGACTTGGTAGGACAAACAGATTTAAAATAATCGCCCACAAGAATTGAGGGATTTCAATCACGCGCGGGTCGGACAAAAACTGTTTTAGATAACGACGGACGGCGGGCGCGGTCGGCTCATCTGGCGTACCTAGGTTGACTAGTAAAACGGCAATACGGGGCGGCAATTGAGGTTTCATAAGGGCATTATCTATTCTTGGATTATGTTATTGTGAAGTTATAAGCTTTGATCAGCTAAAAGGAATTTCAAAACTCATATATTTTAGCCATTTATTTAGCAATAGGACTATTAAGCCTTAATTAATCACCCTTGGCAATTATCAAAATATACTAAGCAGACGATAGTCAATCACATACCAAATTATGGTTAAATAAAAAGGCTGATACTTATCATCAGTGTAGCATTTTATCCACCAAAAACGCAGGGCAAAACACATGCGGTTTAGGATTGCGACACCGTTAATACCTCAGCTACTGATACTTTGCCTGAAAGACTGCCTATCAAGGTTGTACTCCTAGGCGCATCGCCATACAATAGACAAGCTTATAATAAGAAAGTAGTTGGACCCCTTATTGTCGCGATTCTAGGTTTGTTTTATTTATAACCGTTTTTTATCCATAACCATTGTTTTATCCATAACTGTAACTGTTGTTTTGTGAGGTAGCTTTGAGCGCACGTTCTGATAGTACCAGTGAACATTCCACCAACCATTCTGCTAATGCGACCGATTCTATCGATTCGGTAGGCTCAGTTGGCCTCGTCACGCCGCAGACTTTTCATTTCGCTGAGCCATTGACCTTGGAGTGCAATCGCACCCTACCTTCATTCGATTTAATATTTGAAACTTATGGCACGCTCAATAGCGACAAATCAAACGCTATCCTTATATGCCACGCCCTATCAGGTAGCCATCATGCGGCAGGCTTCCATAGTGACGACGATAAAAAAGCGGGCTGGTGGGACAATATGATAGGCCCTAATAAAGCCATCGATACCAATCAGTTTTTTGTGGTTTGCGTCAATAATATCGGCAGCTGCTTTGGCTCTACTGGTCCGACCACCATCAATCCAGACAGTGTAAGCGATGAGGGTAAAGCGCAGGTTTATGGCCCCGACTTCCCCCTTGTCACTATCAAAGACTGGGTAAAAACCCAAGCCATGCTCTCAGACCGCTTGGGTATTGAGGTTTGGCATGCCATTGTCGGTGGCTCGATGGGCGGCATGCAGGCTATGCAATGGTCGGTCGATTATCCAGAACGCTTAAAACGCTGCGTGGTCATAGCCAGTACGCCAAAGCTTTCTGCGCAAAACATCGCCTTTAACGAAGTCGCGCGGCAATCCATTCTCTCTGACCCTGATTTTAAAGACGGGCGTTACTTACAGGCGGGTACTTATCCTCGGCGCGGGCTTATTCTTGCTCGCATGGTCGGTCATATCACCTACTTGACCGATGATGCGATGAAGGCAAAGTTTGGTCGTGATTTAAAGTCTGGCAAATTTATGTATGGCTATGATGTCGAATTTCAGGTCGAGAGCTATTTGCGCTATCAAGGCGAACGCTTTAGCGAAAACTTCGATGCCAATACTTATTTGCTGATGACCAAAGCATTAGATTATTTTGACCCGACGCGTGATTATCCGTCAGCGGTAGACTCATCAATACAATCATCGGCAGAGCTAGAAACCTCCCTCGCCGCAGCAGTAAAAGCCGATTCTACTGAGAAAGAGCTTGAGAAAACGGTAAACAGTAGCGCGGATATTGCTACTGCTGACAATGCTGATAACGTTAATGTAGCCAATGCAAAAGAGCTGAACGCGCTAAAAGCTGCCTTTGCTCATACAAAGTGCCAATATTTGGTGGTGTCATTTACCACCGACTGGCGTTTTGCGCCCGAGCGCTCACAAGAGATTGTCGACGCACTGATGGCAACTGGCAAACCAGTCAGCTATATCAATGTCGACGCCCCGCACGGTCATGATTCGTTTTTATTCGATATTCCACGTTATATGGGTGCGGTTAAAGGCTTTTTGACCGCGCCATTTATTGCCAATCGTTTGAAAGCCAAAGGAGCACGCTCATGAGAATGGATCATCAATTGGCTGAGCGTTGGATAGCGCCGCACTCGCATGTGCTGGATTTAGGCTGCGGTAACGGCGAGCTGCTCGCGCATTTACAGCAAAATCTAGGCGTCACCGGTTATGGACTTGAGATTGATGAAGATAAAATCAATGAAGCCATCACTAAAGGCTTATCCATCGTCGAGCAAGACCTCAATGATGGCTTGAGTCGTTTTGCCGATAATAGCTTTGATACCGTGGTTATGGCGCGCGCCCTGCAAGCGGTAAAAGCGCCCGATATATTGCTGCTCGATATGCTACGCGTTGCCCGTGAAGCCGTGATTACCTTTCCTAACTTTGCCCATTGGCAAAACCGCCTGCATTTAGGCTTAAAGGGGCTGATGCCGGTTTCAGAAGCGCTCCCTTATGAGTGGTATAACACTCCAAACATTCACTTGTGTACCTTTAAAGACTTTGAGCAGCTGTGCGCGCAGCATGATATTCATATCATTAATCGCTTTGCGGTCAGTGACTCTGAAAAAGGCCATAAGCCGCTGATGACCGCATTAATCAGACAAGCACCCAATCTGCTCGCAGACGTCGCTATTTATCGGGTCACCAAACAAAAACCTGCTTAATAGTGAGGTTTACGCACGGGTTATTAACGAAAATTTAAATAAAAAAGTAATAATGTTAACCTTAATAGAATGTTAATTTATTCTTACGCTTAAGTAACTCTATGATTTTATTGAGGACCGCGAGGTATAAGTAGGCTTTAAATCGTGTAATTAGTATTTGAGTTTCGTAAGTTTGGGTGTTAAGCTAGCGAAATAGTGTCAGTCATACCCCATATACGACCGTTTATCGGATTTTTTAACCGTTTATCGGCTCTATTTGAGGTAACGACCACTAAATATATAAATGTTATTGCTAATGATTAGGTAAGAAGGTAGCGCAAAATTTCACCTAATTGTTATCGCCGCCTAACTGTCTCAAGCGAGACCATTTTAGCGGTGCAACTTTTTCTTTTGCTTATTAACTGCCTAATTTTGGAGCTGCTATGAAATTATTAAAAGCTGCGTTGTTTACTGCCTTGTTTTCTTGTGCGGGCCTTGCCAACGCTGAGTTAATATCAAACGTGCCACTTGATACCTCACGTTTCGAGCTAATGCCTATCAGTGAGCTGTCTGCCAGCGCTGCCCAAGGTAATAACCACGCCCAGTTTTACTTAGCCAAGCGTTTGCAAAAAGGTGAAGGCGTCGCCCAAAACACCCAGCAAGCTATCCAGTGGTATACCAAGGCCGCTCAGCAAGGCGTCGCCCCTGCTCAGTTGAATCTTGCTATCATGTACTTGCGCGGTGAAGGCGTTCAACCTAACTTGCAACAAGCGCGTCTATGGTTAGAAAAAGCCGCGATGCGCGGTGATAACCGTGCCAGCTATACGCTTGCCCTGCTCGATGAAAAGCAAAAAAATCTGGTCGATGCTTATAAATGGTACGACTTGGCTGCCCGTGATGGCATGCTGGATGAAAAAGTCCGCAATAAAGCACGCGGTAAAATCGGTCAATTGGCATTAAACTTATCAAGTGCTGATATCGCTAGCGCGCGTAGCAAAGCCGATACTTGGTTCCAAAGTAAGTAAGTTGTAATTTAGACTTTACACAGTAAATATAAAAAAGCTCAGTATCATACTGGGCTTTTTATTTGCCATTTTTATGATCTGTCATATTTCGATGAAATTATAGGAGGATAAAACCTCCAAAACCTTTTTAAAATTTGTTAAACTACGCCCGCATTAGCCAATTCCACAACCACGCTAGTGTTATGAATCTTACCAATTCATTTTAACAGTGAATTTTAAAAAGCACCTTAAGCCCAATGCACTAGGTTTGCGACCTAGCCAGCAGGAGAAACACATGAGTACCTCACAAACGACTGACGTACAAGCGTCAACTCACGCCAACGAATACGATAGCGTCACCAATAATATTGTCGTTGCCGCCCTCTATAAGTTCACCCGCTTTACCGATTTTGAGCAATATCGTGAGCCCATTTTAAATACCATGTTAGAGAATGACGTCAAAGGCACGTTATTAATCGCGAGCGAAGGTATTAACGGCACGATTTCTGGTAGCCGCCAAGGAATTGATAATGTCTTAGAATATCTGCGCAGTATCGAAGCCATCGGCAGCTTTACTTTTAAAGAGTCGTATACCGATGCCCAGCCTTTTTATCGCACCAAGGTGAAGCTCAAAAAAGAAATCGTCACCATGGGCGTGGAGAATATCGATCCATTACAGTCGGTCGGTCGCTACGTGAAGCCAAGTGAATGGAATGCGCTTATCTCAGACCCTGAGGTTATTTTGATTGATACACGTAACGATTATGAAGTTCAAATCGGTACTTTTCAAAACGCGGTTAATCCAAATACCGAAACCTTCCGCGAGTTCCCAGAGTATGTGGCAAAAGAGCTCGATCCTGCGAAACATAAAAAAGTCGCCATGTTCTGTACCGGCGGCATCCGCTGTGAGAAATCGACAGCCTTTATGCGTGAGCAAGGTTTTGAAGAGGTGTATCATTTAGAAGGTGGGATTTTAAAATATTTAGAAGAAATTCCAGCCAGCGAGTCCATGTGGCAAGGCGATTGCTTCGTCTTTGACAACCGTGTCTCGGTCAATCACAATTTAGAGAAAGGCAACTACGAGCAATGTTTTGCTTGCCGCATGCCAATTACTCAAGATGATATGCAAAGCGCTGCCTATATCAAAGGCGAATCGTGCCCGCACTGTATCGATAAAGCAACCGAAGAGCAAAAAGCGCGTTTTCGTGAGCGCGAGCACCAAATGCAGTTGGCAAAAAAACGTGGTGAAGCGCATATTGGTAGCGATGTGATCGATGTGATTGAAAAGCGCAAAGCAGCTAAGATTGAAGCTCGCCGTCAAGCGGAAACCGCCAATAAAGCCAAAGCTTAATAAGCTAAATCAACCAAAGCTTAACTGCATTAAGGTTTATTAAATAAGTCTTGTTAAATAAGAGCTATAAAAAAGAGGCCAACAGCGTCTCTTTTTTTTATAGCTCTTATTTATATTATACCGCTGGATAAATTACTTGGCCTTGACCCTTTAGCTCAGCCCCGGGTGTTGGCTTGGCAACATCCAAGCGACCAACGCCCATAATATGCTCTACCCTATGGCCTCGCAGCAGTAAATAGTCGGTAATGATACGCCGATGGCAACGCCACCATACTGCTTCAGAACACATAAGGGTAAGGCGCTGTTTTTTCCCGAGTTGAATAAGTTGATCGAGAGCGGCTTGAAAAGTATCACTTAACGCATAATCCGCGTAGTTATGAAAAGCCTGCACATGCCATAGATCATTAATGTGTTCATCGACCTGCTTTTGCTTCGGACGTCGCCCGCCAAGGTCGGCGCAGTGCTGATAACTGATGCCAACTTGACTGAGTGCTTTTGGAAAAGTATCGATATTAAAGACAGGATTGGTACGAGAACGCGGAAAGCTGCGCACATCGATGAGCAGTTCGATATCGGCTGCTTGAAGCATTTTAATCAGCTCTTCAAGACTACGGGTGGAATGTCCAATCGTATAAAATGTGGTGGTCATGGGTTAAGCCGTGATAAAGTTGTCGTTTTACAATTTATTGTTGTCGTCTTATTTTGCATGGTTTTGTCTTAAATGGTTCAATGGTTGTACTCATTCAATATTACCCAGCCTCAACCTGCTCACTCATTAGGACTTTTGTAGGACTATCGTGGTTGAAGGTCGCTAACGCAGCAAAATCAAGCAAAGCAAACCAAATCTCTACTACTTATAACGATACCCAACATAAAAAAATAGCAGACAACCACCAAGGTCATCTGCTATTTCATTTAACTTACTTTAAGACGTTAAACGTATCTTTATACCGTCAGTCTTAAGCGTTATGAATAATCTATTAAAATAAGATACGTACGCGAATGGTTTCTTCGACGTCTTTTAGCTGATCTAGAGCAGCACGTGAATCGTTATAATCCACATCCATCACCAGATAGCCAACGTCACCTTCGGTCATGAGGCTCTGCGCTAAAATATTGATATGCGCTTCAGCAAACAGACGGTTGATCTGTGACAATACGCCTGGGACGTTTTTGTGGATATGCAGCAGACGATGCGTGCCTTCTTTAAACGGTACAGAAACCTCTGGGAAGTTCACCGCAGTTGCGGTATCACCTTGGTCAGAGTAACGAACAAACTTATCGGCAACTTCAAGACCGATATTTGCTTGCGCTTCTTGGGTTGAACCACCGATATGCGGCGTCAAGATAACGTTATCGAATTTACGTAGTGGTGATTCAAACTCTTCATCAGCAGATTTTGGCTCTTTCGGGAACACGTCAATCGCTGCGCCCAAGATTTTACCTGACTCAAGGGCTGCTGCCAAATCATCAATCTCAACACAGGTGCCGCGAGCGGCGTTGATAAAGTAGCTACCATCTTTCATATGCGCAAACTGCTCAGCTTTCATCATGTAGCGCGTGCTTGGCACATCAGGTACATGCAAAGTGACGATATCAGCGGTTGATAATAGCTCTTCTAAGCTACCAACTTGTACAGCGTTACCCAGTGGCAATTTGGTCACAACATCGTGATAGATGACTTTCATACCAAAGCTTTCCGCCAATACCGACAATTGCGAGCCGATAGAGCCGTAACCCACGATACCGATGGTTTTGCCACGCACTTCATGCGAGTTGGTCGCAGACTTGCCCCAACCACCGCGATGGACGGTGGCATTTTTTTCAGGGATACCGCGATATAGCATGATGGCTTCGGCAAGTACCAGCTCAGCGACCGAGCGGGTGTTCGAATATGGCGCGTTAAAGACAGGAATACCCAAATCACGAGCGGCGTCCAAGTCGACTTGGTTGGTACCGATACAAAAACAGCCAATACCGATCAGCTTGTGGGCGTGCTCAAGCACTTCACGCGTCAGCTGCGTGCGCGAGCGAATACCGATAAAGTGAGCATCTTTAATCTTTTCGATCAGCTCATCTTGATCTAGGGCGTGACTGATATTCTCGATGTTATGGTAACCAGCCCCTTCCAATACTTTTAACGCATTGTCATGTAGACCTTCAAGCAATAAAAACCGGATCTTGTCTTTTTGTAGTGATAACGCCATGTGAGAACTGTCCTATAATTGTCTTATAAAAATCATCAGTGGGATAAGTCTGATGGATGAAACGAAAACAGTCTGGATATCTTACACAAAATTTGGCAGCGATGTTAGCAGATTAGATGAATTATTGCTTATCAAGCCTGAAAACTTTTTATGCTATAGTGAATCATGGTATATAAAACTTATAACCAAACCTTATTAAACTGTTTTTTAACGATTTAAGCGAGACAGATGGGCGTATGACAGCATCTCTATCTATCATTGCGCTACGCGCTCGCTTATACTTATCTAAACCTACTTATTTATATAAACACAGTTAGCACCGCTGGGTTATATCCATTTAGCGATATAATAATCCCTTTTATGCATAGCGCTTGCGTTTCTACCGAGATTTGACCATGACTTCTTTAGCTAGCCAAAGCAATACTACCACTCAAAATGATTCTCAAACCACTACCACTGCTATCCAAAATATCTTAAGCAGCTTGCTCGATGTCCATCAGTTTGACCCCAGCCAAATCAAAACTGATAGCGAGAGCCTCGAGCATTGGGGCAAAGACTGGACCAAGCATTTTGCGCCTGCTGCTGCTGCTATCGTCTTTCCGAAGACTACTGAGCAAGTACAAGCGATTGTCCTCCTTGCCAATGAGCACAATGTGGTCTTAACCCCAAGTGGCGGTCGTACCGGTTTGTCAGCTGGTGCCGTCGCCGCCAATGGCGAGATTGTCGTCAGTATGGATAAGATGAATCATATTGGACAGTTTTATCCTGCTGACCGCATGGTTGAGATTGAAGCGGGGGTGGTCACTGAGCAGCTGCAACAATTCGCCGAATCAAAAGAGCTTTACTACCCTGTCGATTTTGCCTCAGCAGGTTCCAGTCAAATTGGCGGTAATATCGGCACCAATGCTGGCGGTATTAAAGTGATTCGTTATGGCATGACCCGTCAATGGATTATGGGATTGACTGTCGTCACTGGAAAAGGTGATATCTTGCAGCTTAATCGCGGTATGGTAAAAAACGCCACCGGTTATGATTTACGCCAATTATTTATCGGTAGCGAAGGTACGCTTGGTCTAGTCACTCATGCCCAAATCAAGCTTGAGCGTCAGCCCCAAGACTTAAACGTCATGGTCTTAGGCATGGACAGCTTTACTGATGTGATGAATGTGCTATCGGCTTTTCAAGCGAAAATTGATTTGACGGCGTTTGAGTTCTTTGACGATGTCGCCATTGATAAGCTTATGGCGCATGGTCAAGTACAAGAGCCTTTTGAATCGCGCACCAAATTTTATACCCTGCTAGAGTTTGAAGCGCCGTATGAGCCTATCATGGACAAAGCCATGGCAATATTCGAGGAGTGCATGGAACAAGGTTGGGTCGTCGATGGGGTGATGAGTCAGAGTCTGGCGCAAGCAGAAGAGCTGTGGAAGCTGCGCGAATATATCTCTGAAACCATCTCAGTATTCACGCCTTATAAGAATGATGTCTCGGTACTTATCAGCTATGTACCTGAATTTATCGCCGAGATTGATCATATCGTCAGTAGCAACTACCCTGACTTTGAGGTCTGTTGGTTCGGTCATATCGGTGATGGTAACTTGCATCTTAATATCTTAAAGCCTGAAAACATGAGTAAAGATGACTTTTTTAGCGAATGTCAAATCGTCAATAAATACGTGTTTGAAACGGTGCAAAAATACGGTGGTTCAGTTTCTGCAGAACATGGCGTTGGTATGACCAAAAAGCCCTATCTGAATTATAGCCGTAGCGAGACTGAGATTGAATATTTACGCGAAGTCAAAAAAGTATTTGATCCCAATAATATTATGAACCGTGGTAAGATTTTTGATATGTAATTGCTTCAATTTATTATTATTGCAATAAGTTTGATGACATAAAAAGTGACGCTAAATATCAAATTTTAGCGTCATTTTTATATTATTGTTTAGCACCATAGCCCAGCTTATAAATATAGCAGCGCCAAACCGATGACCAACAGTACACTTAAAAACCCTTGCACCACTAAAAAAGCTTGATGCGGGGCGGCGATGTGGCGCACCATATTACCAAGCGCGTTATAGGTAATGCCGGCTGCTTTAATATGAGGCGGAGTGTCAAAGGTTTTGATAATTTGCAAAAACTGTTCGGTACGCTCAGCTGACCAACCGTGCGGCGCAAAGGGTAGATACGGCGACAATTGCGCTGCTTGTTTTTTGGTGGCAGGTGACCAAAGCCAACGCTCCAAAAACAGCAAACGCATGCGCCAGTCTGAAAAATCACGCTGTGTAATCACTTGTAATACGAGCACTTGCACGTCTTTATGGCGCTTATCGGCAAAAATGCGCTGCGTCAGCGCCGCCACTTTGGCTTTTTCACCCTCCATACATTGCAAAAAATGCCCATTGCCATAACATAACGTACCTGTGATACCGTGCTGCTCGTTATAATCACGCGCATGAGCTTCTACCTCATCAAATATTGCTGCATTTAACCGTGAAGCAAGCGTCAAGCTACTGACATACACCAACTGTATCAATGCAGTATCTGCTATTTCATCTAATTTGCTAAAGGCATTAGCATGAGTTAGGGGCATAATAAAAATCCTAAAAGGTCACCATTGAAGGCAACCGAAAAAATACGCCATCTAAAATGACGTGTAAAAAAATAAAAATATTACGGATAGTAAAGATGGTGCCTCACGAAAACTGAGCAATAAAATATGGTAATAAGACCTAGTAATAAAATCGGGCAACAAAAACCTAGCAAATAATTACGCCGCTTGTCTGTGATTGTTTATGGGAGTTGCTATCATAACCAGCGCAAAGAGAAACGTGATAATAAGCGTCATTTGCGCCATAAAGGGCTAGGGCATGTCCTCAATTCAATCGATAGTCCTCTAAATGGGCTAAAAATTAAGTTACCCGCAGAGAGTATTTAAAATAAAGACAAAACACAGTGGTAAAATGCACCCTTGCAAACTTGCTAAATCGCCTCATTAAAACAAATAATGACAAAGGCAGAATTTATAACTTTTGCGTATAACTCATTGTAAATGCAAAGATAAATGATTGTAACGTTTAAATAAGCCTATTGATATGCTTTTCTCGACATTATGGTCTAAAAAGTCGTAGAAAAATCTGGGCGCTGGCGTTTACTTTTAGCAATTGCATCTATGCGAAAACACCTTTTACGTGCTTTTCTTACGATTTTTAATAGCCAGTTTTTTATAAAAACCTTATTTATAGCTGCCCTTTTTAGCAAGATTTTTAGCAAAAAAATATTAATATCGATTTATTAAGACCGATTTACAGAGACGACAGACAGGAACATTATGAGCAAAATTGAAAAATTAGATGACTTTCACCTAACCATCGCTGAGATTAAGAAAAAAGACTACCCGCAGCTTAAAGCCTTGATGGATCGCGTTTATGTCAACTTGGGCGGAGCATGGTCAAAAAACACCATTCATGCTTTGATTGATGCCTTTCCCGAAGGGCAGATTGCGCTATTTGACCACGATGAGCTGATTGGCATCGTGCTCTCTATGCGCGTCGATTACAACAAGTTCTCTAACCCGCATACTTATGATGACTTAATCGGTCATAAAGAAATCATCAGAGACAACCCTGAAGGCGACGCGATTTATGGGCTAGATGCATTAATCGACCCTGAATATCGTGGTTACCGCTTAGGTCGTAGGCTCTATGATGCGCGTAAAGAGCTGTGCCGTCAGTTAAACTTCCGCGCTATTTTAGCCGGTGGTCGTATTCCCAATTATCATAATCATCAGGATTTGACCCCGGGCGAGTATATTGAGGCTGTAGAAGCGCGTGAGATTCATGACCCAGCACTGTCGTTTCAGTTATCCAATGGCTTTATTGTTAAACGTATTTTGACCGCGTATTTGCCAGATGATGCGCAGTCAAAAGGCTTTGCGACGTTGCTTGAATGGGCAAATATCTATTATGAGCCGCAAGATTATAAGCCGAATACCCGTAAATCTGAGGTGCGTATCGGCGGTATTCAGTGGCAAATGCGTGAAGTTGAGTCACCTGAAGAGCTGTTGCAACAAGTTGAGTTTTTCGTCGATATCATGGCCGACTACAACTCTGACTTTGCTTGTTTGCCAGAATTCTTTAACGCGCCATTGATGGGACTGTGTGAATCGACTGATCAAAACGTCGCGATTCGCTTTTTGGCCGGTTATACCGAATGGTTTAAAAACGAGATTTCGCATTTGGCAGTCAGTTATAACGTCAATGTCATCACCGGTTCCATGCCGTTTTTGGACGACGATGATACTTTATATAACGTCAGTTATTTGTGCCGCCGTGACGGTACGGTCGAAGAGCAGCGTAAAATCCACATTACCCCGCATGAGCGTAGCGCGTGGGTGATTGAAGGGGGCGATGAGGTCAAAGTATTTGACACTGATGCTGGTCGTATCGGTATCTTGGTTTGCTATGATATTGAGTTCCCAGAGCTTGCGCGTTTGATGGCGCTTGATGACATGGATATTTTGTTCGTCCCATTTTGGACAGATACCCAAAACGGCTACCTGCGCGTACGCCACTGTGCCCAAGCACGGGCGATCGAAAACGAATGTTATGTGATGATTTGCGGTTCGGTCGGTAACTTGCCGCAGGTTGAAAGCTTGGACATTCAATATGCGCAGTCGTCTATTTTCTCACCTTCGGATTTTGCGTTCCCGCATGATGCGATTATGGCAGAAACAACGGCCAATACTGAGATGGTATTTTTCTCTGACGTGAACTTAGACAAGCTTATTCACGTTCGTAATGAAGGCTCGGTACATAATTTACTTGACCGCCGTGATGATTTGTTTAGCTTAAAGTGGAAAAGAAAAGCCAAAGTGCCAGCGAGTAAATTATCAGATGCTGAGCGCCGTGAAAACTCAGGTAGCGTGCTTATCGGTGACCCATTGCAAGACCGCGCGAAAAAACCTTAAGCGCTTATATTAAAAGACAAGCATTAAACATAACAATCTAAAAATTATAATAAGACGGCTGACCATTCAGCCGTTTATTTTTATCTATTAACATTTAAGCGCAAAAAAGCAGCCATTATGACCACTGATTCTAATCTCAATATTACAAAAACCCCTGAGACGCCAAAAAAAACGCCCAAGCAAAAGCTATTGTCTGTTGCTAAAAATTTGCTTATATATGGTTTGGCATTTACGATCATTTATATGGCGATTAACTGGTGGCGCCAACCGGTCATGCCAGCCAATCCGCAATTGCAACTAACCGACTATCAAGGGCAAAGCGTTGATTTGGCAGCGATGAGTCGGGATAAGCCAACGCTGGTATACTTTTGGGGAACGTGGTGTCCGGTTTGTCGGGTAACCTCGCCAACGATAGATAAGCTTGCGGCGGCGAATAATTATCCTGTGGTAACGATTGCGTTTAAATCCGGTTCTGACCAAGAGTTGCATAGCTACCTTGCCGAACACAATTACCGCTTTACCACTATCAATGACCAAGAAGGTGAGATATTTGCTGATTGGCAAGGCCAAGTAACGCCGTCTTATGTGGTTTTGAAAGATGGCGAGATGACGCAAGGCTTGACCGGTATTCAGCCGCTTTGGTCGCTCAAATTGCGTTTGTGGTTATCAGAAGTTTTTTAACCCTTGGTCAATAGTATAAAATCTAATAAATGGTCAATTAAGGGGTCTAGACCTATGCTTTAATAGATGGCGCATTGCTGCTATAAGTCATTGCTTTTGGCTAAAAATAGGACGATACCGGCCAGCTCTTTTTACCCTACTCATTTTGTCATATAATAGCTGCCGTACTCCTATTCCCTTTTCTAAGTATTCTGCTAAAAATATTTTTTGTTGCAATCGTCTGATTAGTATTTATGATGGACGTGTCCATTTAAAATCAAGTGATAAGCAACCTATTTTGCGCCATGTTTTTTAAGCAAATTTTTTCAAGTAATAAGTAAAAGACTAGCATCGATTATCCAATATTTAACCCCATATATCTTTAATCTTACGCCTGAATTTAAACACAACCTTTAACCATCATCTTATAAGACACCTTCTATGACTGATAAAAGTACCGACACCCCAAGCCACGATTATAAAGACACCCTAAACCTTGCCGATACGCCATTTGCGATGCGTGCCAACCTTGCCAAACGTGAGCCAGACTGGCTGGCGGCTTGGGAAGCCGACGACGTGTACGGCAAAATTCGTCAGGCGCGGACGGGCGCAACCAAATATATTTTGCATGATGGTCCTCCATACGCCAACGGTCAGATTCACTTAGGTCATGCGGTCAATAAAGTGTTAAAAGACATTATCGTCAAGTCAAAAACCTTGTCAGGCTTTGATGCGCCTTACGTGCCAGGTTGGGACTGTCACGGTTTGCCTATCGAGCAAAAAGTCGAAGCTAAAGTCGGTAAGGTCGGTCAAAAAGTCTCAGCAACTGAATTTCGTGGCCTATGCCGCGAATATGCAAGTACCCAGATTGAGCTACAAAAGGCTGACTTTAAACGTCTGGGCGTGTTTGGTGATTGGGACAATCCTTATTTGACGATGAACTTCCATCAAGAAGCTAATATCGTACGTGCGCTTGCTAAAATTTATGACAACGGCCACGTCACCCGCGGCATGAAGCCAGTCAACTGGTGCTTGGATTGTAGCTCTGCGCTAGCAGAAGCTGAAGTGGAATACCAAGATAAAGTCTCTGATGCTATTTATGTGAGCTTTGACGTCTTAGATACCGACAAGGTTGCAGCATTAAGCGGCATTGAAGGTAACATCGCCGCAATTATCTGGACGACAACCCCTTGGACGTTACCAGCAAACCAAGCCATCTCGGTACACCCTGAGCATGACTATAGCGTGGTCGCAACTGCCAAAGGTAACTTCTTATTAGCCACTGACTTGGTTGAAAGTGCATTAAGCGAGTTTAAACTGACTAACGATGGTATCTTAGCTACCGTTTCAGGACGCGAGCTTGAAGGTCTGCGCGCCCAGCATCCATTGATTAGCGAGCGTCAAGTGCCGCTAATCCTAGGTGAGCACGTAACCACGGATAGCGGTACTGGCCTCGTCCATACCGCACCGGGGCATGGTCTTGACGATTATATCGTTGGCCTGAAATATAACTTGCCGGTTGAAAACCCAGTCAGTGGAACGGGCGTTTATCTAGACAGCGCGGCGGTATTTGCCGGTGAGCATATCTATAAAGCCAATCCGCAAATCATTGCAGCACTGCATGATAACGGCCATTTAATCAACCATACCAAAATCGAGCACAGCTATCCGCATTGCTGGCGTCATAAGTCGCCGATTATTTTCCGCGCCACCCCGCAGTGGTTTATCAGTATGGAAACCAAAGGTCTGCGTGAGCGTGCGCTTGCTGATATTCCTTCTGTCAATTGGACGCCAGCTTGGGGACAAAACCGCATTGAAGCGATGATGACCGGTCGCCCAGATTGGTGTATCTCACGCCAGCGTACGTGGGGCGTGCCGATTACCTTTTTTACTCATAAAGAAACCGGCGAGCTGCATCCTAATACGCTAGAGCTGATGGAAGTGGCCGCGCAAAAAATCGCTGCAGGCGGCGTTGAAGCTTGGTTCGATGCCAGCTGTGAAGACTTTTTAGGGGCGGAAGAGGCAGACTATGATAAAGCAACCGATACGCTAGACGTTTGGTTTGACTCAGGAACGACGCATTTTGCCGTCCTTGAGCAGCGCGATGAGCTGACCAATCCTGCCGATATGTATCTCGAAGGTTCGGATCAGCATCGCGGTTGGTTCCAGACCTCATTACTCACGTCTGAGGCGATGTACCAGCGTCCACCATTTAAACAAGTATTGACCCATGGTTTTGTCGTCGATGAAAACGGGCGCAAGATGAGTAAGTCACTTGGCAACATCATCACGCCGCAAGACGAGATCAATAAAACCGGTGCGGATATGCTACGTTTGTGGATTGCCTCGAGCGACTATCGTTATGAGATGAGCGCGGGTAAAACGGTATTTAAAGGCGCCATCGACATGTATCGCCGTATCCGTAATACCCTACGCTTCTTGCTGGCCAACACCGACGACTTTAATCCTGCGACCAACAGCGTTGATATCAATGAGCTGGTTAGCCTTGATAAATTTATTATTGAGCGTGCGCAAACGGTACAAGCGCAAATCATCAGTGCTTATGATGCGATGGACTTTCACCAAGTCACCCAGCATATCACCGCGTTTTGCTCGCAAGACTTGGGTAGCTTTTATCTCGATATTATCAAAGACCGTCAGTACACTACCCAAACTGATGGACAGCCGCGTCGCTCTGCGCAAACGGCGATTTATCATATCGCTCATGCCTTAATTCGCTGGATTACGCCGATTTTATCATTTACTGCGCAAGAAGCTTGGGAAGTATTGCAAGGTAAAAACGGCACTGACGCAGGCTACGTATTTACCGAAGCATGGTATGAGTTCCCAGCATTTGAGCTTAGCGCCATCAGTAGCGACGACTGGCAACGTATCATGCAAGCAAAAGATATGGTCAATAAACATATCGAAACCGCACGCGGTGAAAAAATCATCAATGCCAACTTGTCTGCGGGCGTTGATTTATATGCTGACGGTGCGATGTATGACAGCTTAGCCAAGCTTGGCGAAGAGCTGCGTTTTGTCCTGATTACCAGTAGCGCAACGTTAAAACCAATGAGCACCGCGCCTGCTGATAAAGCCAGCGCAAAAGCCGATAACAATGAAAATGAAGATGCATCGGGTGATTTAGTGGTTGACGTTAGCGCGGCGACGGGCACCAAATGCGTACGCTGCTGGCACATCCGTGATGATATCGGTACAGACGCGGCGCATCCTGAACTATGCGCACGCTGCGTGACCAACGTCGCAGGCGACGGCGAGGTGCGCCATTATGCCTAACTCACCTAAAAATAAGCAGCCGCAGGTTGAGGCCGATAACTCGCCTACGCCTGCGCATGCGACTACAGGTAGCTCAACCACGCCTAAAGGTCGTCTGAAGAAGACGCCAAAAATGGTCGCTAATGGCAGTCGCGCCTTTATATGGTACTTGCTGGCGCTTGCTGTGCTTATCGTTGACCAGTGGACGAAGTGGTTGGCTGAAACCAATCTCAATTTCCTTGAGCCTGTGCCCGTGATTGAGCCGTTTTTAAATTGGACGCTTGCTTATAACTATGGCGCGGCGTTTAGTTTTTTAGCAGACCAAGCAGGTTGGCAAAAATGGTTTTTTGCCGGACTGGCACTCGTAATGTCGCTATTTTTAATCGTCTATCTCGTCAAAGCACCGCGTAAAGCCAAGCTGTTATCGTTTGGTTTGGCTCTGGTGCTTGGTGGCGCTCTTGGCAACCTGATTGACCGCTTGCTCCATGGTCACGTGATTGATTTTATTCACGTGCATTACGCCGACGTTTGGCATTATCCAATCTTTAATATTGCCGATATTGGTATTTGTATTGGTGTGGCGCTGATTGTTATTGATATGCTGTTTTTAGAAAAGAAACGTGATGCTTAAATGATATAAATACAATGACTTTGCAAATAGGCTACCAAATCGGTAGCCTATTTTTTTGCGCCTTTTTTGAGAGATAGTATATTAAAGATTATTGATAACGTAAGCGATATAGTCGAGTGACGCTAAAAACGCTAAAGTATATTAAGTTCAATATAAAAAGGGTGCTGCCATGTCTAATAACCAAAGGTCTAATAATCAAATAAAACCTATTGCTCAAAAGCAAATTTCTGCTGCTAATGAAAATAATAAGCACACTGTTACTTTGTCAGTGCTGCAAGCCGATATCACCACCTTAAATGTTGATGCGATTGTCAATGCGGCCAATTCAAGCTTGCTTGGTGGCGGCGGTGTCGATGGTGCAATTCATCGGGCAGCGGGACGTGAATTATTGGCGTATTGTCGTACTTTGAATGGTTGCCAGACAGGTGATGCTAAAATCAGTCCAGCGTTTAAGCTACCTTGCCAGTATGTGATTCATACGGTCGGCCCTGTTTGGCATGGTGGCAATCGTCACGAGCCAGAGCTACTCACCAGCTGTTATCGAAACTCGCTGGACTTAGCAGTTCAAAATAATCTAAGCAGCATTGCTTTTCCATCTATCAGTACCGGCGTGTATGGCTATCCAATCGAAAAAGCAGCGCAAATTGCTATGGGTACGGTAAAAGATTATCTACAAAATAGTTTAGGCGAAATGTCTGAGCTTTCAATTCGTGAAGTCATTTTTTGCTGTTTTTCAGCCAGCGATGCAGCGATTTATAAGCAAATGTTAGAGCAGTCTTAAAAGTAAAACATGCTTAGAACAATGCTTTTAATCCCGTTAAGTCGCCACCGTTTACCATAATAAATAACAACCCTGCCAAATTAATAATGACGGTCAAATAATAAACGATACGAAATTCCGGCTTTTGTGACTTATGACGTAAATAGGTTTGAGCGACCAGCGCACCGACCCAACCGCCAAGCGTACTCAACAGATGCAGCGTTGACTCAGGCGTACGCCAGTCGCCATTTTGGGCAGCGGCTTTGTCTTTGGCATACATGCCATAGGTAATGACGCCTAATATCACGTACCAAGCAACCACTAGCCAGCTTAGCTTATTCATGACCGCCAATAAAATTAAAACCCCATAAAATCCAACACCAAGGAACAAGCGTTTCTTTTGCCCTGTTTCAAATTCTGCTTGGGCGCTGCGTTTGTGATTACGCTGCCGGATTTGGTTGTTCTTTTGCGCCATTTTTTGTTGTACAAAGCTGAGTTCTTGTACATCCTTTGCTTGCAGGCGTCCCTGATTGTCTTGCCCTACTGTAAAAACCACTTGCTCGCCAATTTCGGGACGGCGCGGGGCTTTAAACGCGCTAACATGAAAAAACACCGACTCGCCCGCCGCAGTTTCGATAAAACCAAAACCTTTATCGTCTTGCCATTTTTTGATATGACCTTGTTTTCTTATATTTATCTGCTTAGTTTTCATAACTGTATACTTTTTGATTTTAATGATTATTAACGACCATTATATAACCTTCCCGCGCTCATAAAAAAAGCTAAGAGCATTACTCTTAGCTTTTTATTGACCATAAAATATCCTAACAAGACATTAAGGTATTAACGGCATTTTTTCTGTTCATACAAGTTAGTCAAATTGTTGCGGCGCTCTTTTGCAGCATTGATAGCTTCTTCAGTATTAGAATAGGTACCAATTAAGGCTGGCCAAAATAAAATTGCTGCTGCTACGTTCTTACCAGTCGCTTTACGCTCAGCGCGTGCCTTTTGTTCAAAGTCATCAGCTTCTGCTATTTCATTAAGAATTTGCTGACAAGACAAATTAACGTCACTTACTTTTTTAGTTTGTACAACATGTGGAGTTGCACACCCTTGAGCCAATAACGCGAACATTCCAATTACCAAAATAGCTTTTTTCATAATCATCTCAGAAGTTATTTAAATTACAATTATTAATATATATTTACGTTCCTTATATTAACTTTACATTTATATACAATATGAAAAATAATGTCAACTTAATTTCATCAATTAATCATCCCATATGGCAATCAATCTTATATCAGTTTATTAAACTCCTGTATTTATTACTTTTGATGAGATGCATTTAACGATTAATGATGTATCTCCATTATGGAAGTATTGATAAAATAATTCATGTCATACAGGCGACATGAACATGTACAGCAGACGGTTATGCTAAACTCTCTTTTATAATTAATCTTCTAAACCTTACTCTATAAAAGACACTTTGCTATGACCGACTCCCAATTTATCACCCCTAATGAAGACATTCGCATCACCCACGGCAGCCTTGTGAAGCTGCATTTTGAAGTATCGCTCGAAAACGGTACGGTGATTGATTCAACCTTTAACCGCGACGAGCCAGTGACGCTGACCGTTGGCGATGAGAGCTTTTTACCGGGTTTTGAGCAAGTGCTGATGAACCTACGTGCTGGCGATACGCGCACCGCCCACCTTGAGCCTGAGCAAGCGTTTGGCGAGTGGAACCCTGATAACATTCAGCATTTTAGCCGCACCCAATTTGCCTTAGTCGCTGACAATCCTGAAATCGGAATGTTGGTCGAGTTTGAAGATAAAGGCAAAAACACCCTGCCCGGTACCATTAGCGCCATCGATGACGACGAAGTTGAAGTCGACTTTAACCATCCACTTGCTGGTCAATCGGTACTGTTTAAAGTAAAAATATTCCAAGTCACCCCGCCGGGCGTCACAGGTATCAAGATTATGTAGTATGAAAAACGGCTTGAACATAAAACCTTATTGAGAATAAAAACAGGGATAAACAGATGCAATATCAAACACTGCCGCAACTGAATGAAAAAGTCTCAAAAATCTGCTTAGGAACGATGACATGGGGGCAGCAGAATAGCGAAAGCGACGCGCATGCCCAGATGGACATGGCCCTTAGTGCAGGCGTGAATTTTTGGGATACCGCCGAAATGTATCCGTCGCCGCCTGATAAAGACAAGCAAGGCGATACCGAACGCTTTATGGGCACGTGGTTTAATAAAACCAAACAGCGCGACAAGGTCATTCTTGCTAGCAAAATCTCACCGATGGATTTTTTACGCGATGGTCAGACGCGCTTTAATGCGGCGCATATTAGTAGCGCCATCGATAGCAATCTTGAGCGTTTGCAAACCGATTATATTGATATTTATCAGTTGCATTGGCCTGAACGGCAAGCGAACTTTTTTAGCCAGCGCGGTTATAGTGAAGAGATGGCAGCGCAGTCGCTGGATGATTTGACGCCTTTTTTAGAGACCATCCAAGCACTAAATGACGAGATCAAGAAAGGTCGTATTCGTGCTTATGGCTTATCGAACGATACCGCCTGGGGGCTGATGCGTTATCTGTGGGAAGCGGACAAAAATGGTTTAATCGCGCCTATCACGGTGCAAAATCCTTATAGTTTGCTCAATCGTCTATATGAAGTTGGCATGGCAGAGATTGCCCATCGTGAAAATGTTGGTTTACTTGCTTACTCGCCGCTCGGCTTTGGGGTTTTATCTGGCAAATACCTTGATGGTAAACGTCCTGCAGGCGCGCGTCTGACGATGTATGACCGCTTTGCTCGCTATACCAATGACGAAGCAAAAGCCGCCACCGCTCAATACGCCAAAATCGCTGCCGAAGCCGGTTTGGATATGGCGCAAATGGCATTGGCCTTTGTCAATTCGCGCTCGTTTGTCACTAGTAATATCGTTGGCGCAACCACCACTGAGCAGCTGCAATCAAATATCGATAGTATCAATGTCACCTTAAGCGCAGATGTGCTAAAAGCGATTGAGGCGGTACATACCCAGCACCCTAATCCGTCGCCATAACATTACGTGGTCATAGATTGATATTGTTTAGCTTTTAATAAGCTGACGTTCAAGTATTTGCATAGCAAAGAAAAAGGCACCAATCATTAGTATTTATGACTAAGATTGGCGCCTTTTTTATGACTACTTTTCTGCTACTAATTTTTCTATTAAAGCGGTTATCTTTCAAGCAGTTTTGTACTTGCTTAAGGTTTGCCAGCTTTCGTTAAAACCCGCGAATGCAGTTCAGCCAAGCCTTCTTGCATATGCGCTTGTAACAAATCGGTTAGCTGACTTTTGCTCAACCCTTTAGGATCTATCGGCTCAAGCGGTAAGACAAAAGCCGTCACGTCTTTACTATCGAGCACCTTTTTTAGGCTATCTTTCATCGTCATTTTGCCATAATAAGGCAGCGCCTCACTTAACGTGCCATCTTTATTGACATATGCAATCACTAGCGGGCGTACTGGGACGTCAGCATCTATCGCCGCTTGCAGCAAAGTGCCGTGGATACGTTTGATTTTTTTACCATCGGTGGTGGTCGCTTCTGGGAAAAAGATAACCGAAAAACCTTTGGTTAAAAAATTGGCAATTTGGGTGGCAACCGTGCCCGCATCACCGGAACCACGCTCGATAAATACCGTCCCTGCGGCATGCGCAAGCTTACCAAAGATTGGCCAATCGCCAATTTCTGCCTTTGATAAGAAAAAAGCAGGGCTTAGCGTCCCCACTACCGGAATATCCATCCACGATACATGGTTAGCCACCCATAAACCGTGATGCTGCTCTACGCGCTCGACTGCCACCACCTGCACGCCAAACGAGCCTGCCATTTTACGGCAAAACGCTTGAATATAGCGCGGTAGCTTTTCGCGCGGTGGCTGTTTAAAGGCACCGATACGCTGGGCGGCGCGCAATCCACCAGCGATGGTGGTGGTCATGCCAGCGATTTGTTTGCCGCGACCTAATTGCTGTTTGAGTGAAAAGCCTGACTTAGATTGGCTCATCTGTATCCCTCGTGATTAAAAACTTATGGGTTAAAAATGCTTTATTACATCTTAGTGTTAAAAAAGCTTAATGCTTAAAAGAGTGCTGCCTAAAAAACGTATGATTATATCTCGTAAACAAGGGCAATGAGTATAACAAAATTTATTTACTCAGTGATGACTTGTACACTGAATTATGAGTGGCTTTTGTTAATAGTCTCAGCTTAAAATTTTTATAGATAAAAATATCTCCCTATAAACGCTGTAACATAAAGACGTAGCTAATTGTGTACATACGCTTTAATATCAAATGATAAGACCACATATAGAGGGTCATATGAACGCTATATCGATACTCATTGAAGCGGTCATAGCGATTTATCTACTTTAATAATAGGTGATACTCTTTGGAATATTTTGAAAGACATGAAGGTGGCGAGCGCGCCATTATCGTCCATTTAGACATCCGCCAAATTCAAGATCCCGATGATCTAAATGAATTTGAGCTACTTGCAGATTCGGCAGGCGCTGATCGCTTGGCACTGGTTACAGGCTCGCGTGCGCGTCCTGATGCCAAGTATTTCGTTGGTAGCGGTAAAGCACAAGAAATAGCCGAATTGGTGCGCGAATACGACGCTGATATTGTGCTTTTCAATCATAATTTATCGCCATCGCAAGAGCGTAATATCGAAGCTTTGGTACAATGCCGCGTGCTTGACCGCACCGGCTTAATTTTGGATATTTTTGCCCAGCGCGCCCGTACTTACGAAGGTAAGCTACAGGTTGAGCTTGCGCAGTTAAACCACCTATCAACGCGATTGGTGCGTGGTTGGACGCATTTGGAGCGCCAAAAAGGGGGTATTGGTCTACGTGGACCCGGTGAAACTCAGCTAGAAACGGATCGCCGCTTATTACAAGTGCGTGTCAATCAGTTGAAAAATAAACTGGAAAAAGTACGCCAAACCCGTGCCCAAGGTCGAGCGCGTCGGCAAAAATCAGACGTCCCGACCATCTCGCTCGTCGGTTATACTAACGCTGGTAAATCTACCCTATTTAATCGCTTGGTCGATGAAAATATTTATGCCGCCGACCAATTATTTGCCACCCTTGACCCGACCTTGCGCCGTCTTGACTGGCAAGGAGTTGGCCGCGTGGTTTTGGTCGATACCGTGGGATTTGTCCGTCATTTGCCACATGAGTTGGTCGAGTCGTTTCATGCAACCTTAGAAGAGACGCTAGAAGCCGACTTACTACTACATGTCATTGATTCATCGAGCGAAGACATGCACGAGCAAATTCAAGCGGTAAAAAACGTCCTTGCTGAGATTGACAACGATGTGCCCGTGCTGAATGTTTATAATAAAATCGACTTAACCGATGAGCCGGCGCACATTGGCTATGCAAAAGAAGGTCAGCCAAATCGGGTATATGTTTCTTCGCGCCAAAACCTAGGCATGGAAGAGTTGTCGCTTGCTGTACAGCAATTATTGACGGGCAACTTAACTACCTTTGATTTGACCCTACCGTATAACGCCGGTCAATTTAAAAACACCTTGTATGAGCTTGGCGTGATTTTGGAAGAAAGCTATGACGATAACGGTCATGAGCGCCTAACCATTCGCTTGCCAAGCGATAGGCTCAAACAGCTATTGGGACAAGCCAATCTAAAGCCGTTAGATGTATTGCCGTTAGCGCAAGCAACATTGCTAATGCCGATACTTGAAGAGTTTGAGCAAAAAGATGAGAGTATTGATGCAGCTGCCTCTTTAACGGCAGAGGAAGAAGATGCTTTTGCTGAATTTGAAGCGTTAAACTCTGCTACAGAAGCATCTGATTCGCAAAGTTAAATAACGTCGTCAAAAGTTATTTAATCGGAATGAAGTTAAAAAGGACGCTATCAAATGATGGCGTCCTTTTTTATATTTTTGGCATATAAGGGGTAATCGACATTTATTATATAGTCAAAATATCCTAAAAACGCGACGGTATTGCTGATATTAATTTTCTGTAGCCTCTGTCTGCGCAGCCACAGCAAGCAAGAAAAATTGATATCAGCAGTGCGTGATTTATTGATATGACTTTTCACTCACTATACGAGACATTTAACAACAGCTTAATAGCAGCAATTAGCGCTTAGGCTTTATTAGTATGGCTACTGCCTATATAATCAGCTTTTGCTAAAATGCTTTTATTGACATGCTTTTGTTAACACATTGGCATTAAACTCTCTTTTTTAGCATATTTCCCTTTTTATACCCGACTTGGCTAGGATTGCTTATGAGCTCTACCTCTACTTCTAACACGCCTTTGTGGATGGCGCTAATATTGACGCTGATTATGGTCGTGGTGGTTCGTGAGTTAGCAGTCGTTGTCTGCCAATGGGCGGGCATTGAAAAAGCAGCCAATATCGTCGGCCTGTTAACGATGTTTATTATTTTAATTGTTTGGCGAGTGATAAAAGGTTTACCGCATTGGTTAACCCAAGCAAGCAATACCTTACTGGTCGATAGTGGTTTTGCTTTTTTGCCCGTTTCTGCCGGTGCAGGTTTGCTGCTATTTGCGTTAGGTGATGAGTTTTGGGGCGTGATGCTGACTATGATTATCAGTACGCTTATCCCGCTTTGGGGATTGGCTATCCTTGCCAATCGCTCGCTTAATAATAGCGACAATACAGATGGCAGTCATGATGACAATATGAATATGACCAACAAGCACAAGGGACAGCATTAAGCTCTGTTAATAAGGCAACGTTATGAGTTTTGATAGTGTGTTTAGCGCAACCCTTGCTGCGATAGCATTAACCTTGGCCGCCCACGTTATTGCCCGTGTCCTTGCGCGCAAGCTGTCATGGTTGCCGATGGTTATCACCGCTTTGGTCTTAGTACTGCTGTTTTTGTTTATTTTACAATGGGATTACAATCATTATTACAGCGTGGCAAAACCGGTATTTGATCATTTATTAGGCTATGTGACAGTATTATTGGCCGTGCCATTGGCGGCGATGAACTTTAAAGGTTTACCAGTTAAAAAGCTAACCATGATTGTGGCACTGGCGAGCGTGGTTGGCGCCTTGCTCCCCATGTCATTGGCCTATTTATTTTCGCTTAGCCACGAGACCATTTTGGCATTTGCTACCCGCTCAGTGACCACACCAATTGGTCTGAGCGTCGCCGATTTGATTAAAGCACCGCTGGCATTAGCAAACTTAATAATTATCGTTTCAGGTCTAATCGGTGGAACCTTAGCGCGCTTTTTATTTCGCGGTATTGATGACGACCGCGCCAAAGGCCTCGCGCTAGGATTGGCAGCACATGCATTTGGCACCGTAGAAGCATGGCAAATCAGCCATACTGCCGGACGCTATGCCGCCTTTGGCTTAGCGGTCAATGGCTTAGTCACCGCTGTTTGGGTACCTATTTTTATCAGTGCCTTATCGGTTTAAAATGTTTTACCTTCTGTTCAAAACTCTTAAAGCCCATCCTACTTGCTGGGCTTTTTTCGCCTACATTAATTATATTTGCTAGCATTTTTAACGTTATCTATTAATCATTTTTATGACAAAAACAAAGTCTTAAACCTTGCTGCTATAAACTGCTTAACTACCCTCGCTTTATTACTATCTTGATTTTATTCAGCTTTTTTACAAAATAAATGGATTTTTGACGTCGCGTGCACACATTCAGATGTGGCAAAAACTTATTTTGTGTTATAGTAAGCAACTATTATTTTTTGTATCTATTGCAAGTGGTTTTGTTAGACGTGAATTCGTAGATAGCCTATTTGAGCGCTATAAGATCCTACAGACGCGATAACCGCTTTGATGCGCAACCTTACGCGCTTATAGGCAAAGCAATTTGCTCTTACTTAATAAAAAGTGATAAACCTATGATAACTATTGCCCCTTTACTGACGCGCTGCTTGTCACCCCTTTTACTCTCTGCCATTGCTTTATCTAGCTTGCCTATCGCCGCTCAAGCGGGAAACATGTATATTTATAAAGACAAGGGCGGACAAGTTCTGCTTACCAACGTCAATCCTAGCGGTAATTTTGATAAATTTAATAAAAAAGTAAAAACCACCTACTATAAAGACTCAAGCGCCTACAATGCGGGCAGCAGCTATAGCAATGATTACGGTAGCAGCACGGCGAGTAGTAGCGGCAGCCGTAACTCTTATGACAGTTATATCCGCGCCTCGGCTGCCCGTCATGGTATCGATCCTGGCCTTATGAAAGCCATGATGCATACGGAATCGGCGTTTAATCCCAATGCACGCTCACCTGTTGGCGCGCAAGGCTTGATGCAGCTGATGCCGGCAACGGCGCGCCGCTTTAATGTCAGTAATCCGTGGAATCCTGCTGATAATATCGAAGGCTCAGCGAAATATATCGCTTGGCTGATGAAACGTTTTAATAATAACGTTGAGTTTGCGGTGGCAGGTTATAATGCTGGTGAAGGGAACGTCGATAAATACAATGGCATACCCCCGTTTAAAGAAACGCGCAACTATGTCAAAAGCGTCATGAGCCGCTATCATAGCTTATATAAGAACGACTCAGCGCTAGCGGGTAATACCATGAATGCCAATAACGCTACGGGCACTACCAATGGCGGCGTGCAAAACGTCAGTTACGGTACCAGTAGTAATAGCAACAGCGCCAGCTATGCCAATTCCGCTTATTTAGCACTACGTTAATATTAACCTTTAAAATGCACAGACACAAAAAAGCCCGTTAGATGAATAACGGGCTTTTTGATATCTATACGATGTGCTTTTATGATGTAAAGCTTACTTGTTCGCCGCTTGCGTGGCAGCAACTTCAGCAGCAAAGTCTTCTTGCTTCTTCTCGATGCCTTCACCAACTTCTAAACGTTTGAAACCAAGGACTTTTACGCCTTCAGATTTTAATACGTCACCAACTTTTTTCTCATTGTCCATAACGTATGGTTGACGTAGTAAGGTTACTTCGTCTAGGTATTTGCGCAAACCACCTTCGATCATTTTTTCAACGATATTGTCAGGCTTGCCAGATTCTTTCGCTTTGGCTTCGATGATGTCTTTTTCGCGTGCTAGTACATCAGCATCTACGCTTTCGTCATCTACTGCAACTGGGTTGAAAGCTGCAATGTGCATGGCAAGGTTTTTACCAGTTTCTTCGCTGCCGCCTTCATAAGATACGACCACACCGATACGTAGGCCGTGACGGTATGCAGCAATGTTTGCGCCTTCTAGGACTTCAACGCGGCGAATTTGAATGTTTTCACCGATTTTTTGTACCAAAGATACACGCGCTTCTTCAACGGTTTGCTCATCGCTATAAGACAATTCAGAGATAGCAGCAACGTCAGTGACATTGTTTTCTAGGGCAAGATTGGCCACTTTTTCTGCAAATGCAGTGAAATTTTCATCTTTTGCAACGAAGTCAGTTTGGCAGTTTACTTCTAGCAAGAATGCTTTGTTGTCACCTTGAGCGATGATGATAGCACCGTCAGCTGCGATGTTACCTGCTTTTTTAGCCGCTTTCGCTTGACCAGATTTACGTAGGTTATCAATGGCAACTTCGACATCGCCGTTTGCTTCTTCTAACGCTTTTTTACATTCCATCATGCCAAGACCAGTACGGTCACGCAATTCTTTTACCATTTTGGCAGATATTTTTACTTCTGACATAAGAGTTACCTTTTATGATGTAGGTGAGTATTGTTATGTAAGGGAGTGCACGATATCTAAACGCGCTGACATTCTGGCAATAAGTCAGTGATGCTCGACGCGTTAATAATAAGGCATGACGAGTAAAACTACATCATGCCTATTATAGATTTCCATAAACTTTATGTGATTAATAACCTTATATGACTGCTAATAGCTAAACTATCAAGGCATCCTTACAAAGTTAAACCTTATCGCTTAGCCATTACTCTGCTGGAGTCGCTGCTTCTTCAGTTTTCGCATCAGCTGCAGCTTCAGTAGCAGGAGCTTGCTCAGCGTCTTGTGCTTGGTCAGCTTTACCGCCTGCTTGAGTTTGCGCATATTCTTTACCAGCGATAATCGCATCAGCAATAGAAGTTACATACAAAGTCACAGCACGGATAGCATCATCGTTAGCTGGAATGATGTAATCAACGTTATCTGGGTTTGAGTTGGTATCAACGATACCGATAACTGGGATACCTAGATTTTTAGCTTCTTTGATAGCGATTGCTTCATGGTCAACGTCGACGACGAAGATTGCGTCAGGTAGGCCGCCCATGTCTTTGATACCGCCCAATGAACGCTCAAGTTTTTCCATATCACGAGTACGCTCTAATGCTTCACGCTTAGTCAGCTTAGCAAAAGTACCGTCTTCAGACTGTTTTTCAAGCTCTTTTAGGCGATTGATTGACTGACGTAGGGTTTTCCAGTTAGTCAACATACCACCTAACCAGCGATGGTCAACGTATGGCATGCCAGCACGTTGTGCTTGCTCGCGGATAACGCCGCTTGCTGCGCGTTTAGTACCGACGAATAATACTTTGTTTTTCTTAGCAGCTAGGCCGTTTACGTAAGTCAATGCTTCGTTAAACGCTTTTACGGTGTGCTCTAAGTTGATAATGTGAATCTTGTTACGGGCGCCAAAGATGTATGGACCCATTTTTGGATTCCAAAAACGTGTTTGGTGACCAAAGTGAGCGCCGGCTTGTAATAAGTCGCGCATTTCGATTTTGGTTGGATTGTTTGAAGCCATGTGAAATTCCTATTGGTTGGGTTATGCCTCCACATCACAAAAACTGCCTATCTAGCGACACGCATTTGCTAACGGTTAATGTTTAACGTTTATTGAAACGGCACTAACTTTTTTGCAAATTAATCAAGTCGCCAAACACCCAGCAATTTTTTGCCATGATGTGTGTGTCATTGTTTGATGGGTTGATTTAAAAATAGAGCTATGATTTGAAAGTTCAGAATAATACTGAATGATAAAAATAGCTGGGCTGTATTTTACCATATAACGCTTAGCGACTGCTAGCGCTATTATGCATCGCTACCCTTCAATCACTCCGCAGTGTCCAAATCCAAATCACGGTCTATCTGCCAAATTAAATACGCCCCCAAACTCATGAGTACAAAGAGTGCAATACCAATTTTTAACACAGGATTAAGAGGGAATAAGTTTAATAATAAACCACCAAAAATACCGACCGAAAACATCAACGAGCCTTGCAAAGCACTGGCCATACCCGCACGGCGTTTTTGAAAAGCAAGGGCAATCGCCGAGGCGTTTGGCTGTGTCAGGCCCAAGCCCGCAATACAAAAGAAAATACAAGCTAAAACCAGCGGCAACCATGCATCCGTACCAAAAATAATACCGGTTACAAATAGCGCGGCGGCTGAGGTGACCTGCATCATTGCCCCAAATCGTAGAATACTTAAAATACGAAAACGATTAGTCAGCCATTGATTCAGCTGGGTCAAACCTACGAACCCTGCCGCATTCATCCCAAATAGCCAACCAAAATGCGTGGCCGAGACGCCATAGGTATCCATGATTAATTCAGAAGCTGAGCTGATATAGACAAACATCGCGCCCATTAATAAACCACCGCCTATGGCTGGATAGTTAAAGGTCGGGTCTTTTAATAAATCCCAATATTGACTGAGCACTTCTTTGGCAGGACGCACATTACGGTTTTCTTCAGTCAAGGTTTCAAAGAAGAAAAACTTGGTCAGTAATAAATTTAACGCCCCAAAAGCCGCCAAAAACCAAAAAATAGAATGCCAACTAAAGAACTTTAAAAATAAAGCACCAAGCGATGGTGCTAATATCGGCGCTAAGCCCATGACCAATATCATAATAGAAAAAGCTTTGGCGGTTTGTTTGGCAGTCAGGCGGTCACGTATTGCCGCACGCGTCACAACCGCTCCCACGCACGCGCCGAGCGCCTGAAAGGTTCGACCGATAAACAATACGTATTCATTATCGGTCGTCGCACAGACAATCGAGGCAATCACATATAAAATCATGCCCATATATAACGGTTTGACGCGACCGACGCGATCACTAAAGGGGCCATAAAACAGCTGACCAAATACTAAACCAAGAAAATAGGCTGGCACAGAGTTGGCCATAAAGGCGGTCGATACGCCAAAATCCTCTGCCATAGATGGCAATGCTGGCAAATACATATCAATCGATAATGGCCCGACTGCCACGATAAGCCCAAGCATCATAATCCATGCAACGGGCAAATCAGCAGAGCGCACTCGGTCAGCAGCATTGGGTTTATTGGGCAGGGAGGGTTTTGGAGCAGACATAATGAGACCATATGATAGAGGAAGGATTATTTTATTATTGATACGTGGTTTGTTGGGTAATTTTAATCGACTTTTATTGCAAAACAAGCCTTTTAAAAATACCGTCTATAAACAAGCAGCAACGCAAACACAGCAACGTAAACAGATAAAAAAACAGATAAAAAAACAGATAGTGCTATATTGCACTATCTGCTTGTAATTCAATAGATGCTTGATGTGAATAAAATAGACCTATCTCACTCAAATACAGTGGCCAAATATGGCTGATTTTTTAACGAAATTGACGTTTGCCAAAAGCGGTACTGGCTTGTTTGGCTTTTCTAAGCGCCAGTTTACGGTTGCGACCAAACATCATTTTTAACTGCCAAAATTTTTCTTTATATAGCGTTGTAGCTGGCTGCTGGAACATCGCATTGATAACGCGCTTGCTTGCCAGCACTGCATCGGGTGAGCGCTCAGCAAACTCGGTGGCAAGCTTTTGCGCCTGCTCAAGCGGCGTCTCACTACAATGGCTGACCAAGCCAAGTGCTTGGGCTTCCTCGGCATTGACGGTACGCGCGGTCATTGCCAGCTCCTTTAAGACATCAGCGCGTACGACGCCAAACCCTGATTGCGTTAAGCCCATGTCAGGTACGAGCCCCCACTTAGCTTCCATAATAGACAATTTACACTCAGGATGGCTGATACGCACATCACAAGCTAGCGCCAGTTGTAAGCCCGCGCCAATACAATAGCCTTCTAAAACAGCAATCACTGGTACAGGCACTTCACGCCAAACCAAGCAGACGCGTTGAAAGAGACTTTGCCAAGGTTTAACCAGCTCCCATAGCGCAAACGCTTGGTTTTTAGGATGGTTTAAATCGCCCAAATCGATACCAGCACAAAAAGTGCCTTCCGCGCCGTCAAGAATCACCGCGCGTACCGCTTTATCTTTACTGATGCGCCCTGCGACCGCAATCAACTCTTGCACCACTTTAAAACTCATAGCGTTCTTTTTTTCCGGTCGATTAATAGTCACCGTTATTATATTGTCGGTGGCGCTGACTTGTAATGTCTCATACTGGTAAGTGGCAATAGCGTGCATAGTCATCCTTAATAATAAATAAAACAACTGGAATGTTGGTACTCAGATTAATATTAACAGCCTTGCACTCGCCCTTCCTTATCAATAACTGACTACTAGGGTATCGTTTATACTCAGTGGTTTTATGATTATCAGCTTTAAATCATTTTCCACGTCATATCATTTTCACTTAGACGATGATAATTAAGCTGCGGATACGCCGATAAATCCAGTGTTTGTAGATTGTTTAACGCCGTCAATAACGCTTCATAATAAGGCTCTAACATCGCAAACTGAGCCGGCGTGGTATGTTGAATATTTAATAAGCATTTATCTTCTAAGTCTTGGCTGGCTTGACGTAGCTGCGGCACGCCGGTATAACGACTGCCACCTAAGATACGATGGGCAATTTGCGCCAGCGCGCTACGGTTACGAGTGTCCCATGCCTGCATCAATGCTTGCTTTTCATCATTGATGGTATCGAGCATCATAATGATGAGCTTGGCAGCCAAATCGGGTTTATTGGCTGAGCGCGTCAACGCATCTTGCCAATTTAAAATCTCCGAGGTATCAAGGGCATTTGCGCCCAAGTCCGTACTACTTTGCCCGTGTGCAGTATTTACTGCTTGCTCATCTTTAGCACGCTCTGGCATTTGATAAGGCAGATAAGATAAGGGTGCTTGCCCCTGCCCTTGATAATGCAGATTCTCATAGTGTGGCTTTTCATAGCGTGGTTTCTCGTAACGTGACTGGGTTTCGCGTCTATAATCTTCACGAGGCTGACTGTCACGCAAATAGTTATCGCGGATTTTCTTCAGTGATAAAGGACGGGTAATTTTTGCCGGACTCTTCACTTTATTATCAGAACTTGTATTGGCGATATGATTATCCTCGTTATCTTTGAGCAAAGGATAGGTTGGCATTGTCAAATCTGCGTAAGACGTCAAGGCGTTTTGATTTACCCCATTTTGTAAGTCAGCGCTGTACAAGTTATCGCTATGAATAGTGGTTAATGGCGGCACTGAATCGGTACGACCAAGCCATTTTTGCAGCACTTGTAGTAACTGTGGCTGGCTAATAGGCTTGCCGACATAATCATTGATGCCGCTCGCAATCAGCTTATCGCGCTCATCGGCTAAGCCATGGGCCGTTAAGGCGATAATCGGAATGTGATGATCAGGGGTTTCGATATTACGGATTTGCCGCGCTGCTTCATGCCCTGACATACGCGGCATTTGAATATCCATAAATATCAAATCGATACTGTTTTTATGTGCCGCATTGCCTTTATCATCCGTCGTAGCATCGTCAAGATGTAACGAGTTAACCGCCGATTTACTAGCATCATCACGCGCTTCGGCTTTAGATATCTGGGTCTTTTTCGACAGACTTTGACTGTCAGCTTTAGCAGTTTTGATATGCTTAGTTTGCTGTTTACTGATGATTTCTATCGCATCAAAACCGCTGCTGGCGGTAATGACATGGATACCAAGTTCACTTAGCAGCGCATCAAGCACCAACAAGTTTGGCAGATGGTCGTCGACAGCCAAGACGGTCACGCCCTTCCAGCGCGGCTCTTGAACGCCACTCGGGGCGCTGCGTTTCTGCGTATCAAGCATGGCATAGAGCTGTCTTTTATCCAATGGCTCATACAAAATATTGGCATGATAACGATTGAGCAGTGCTTGGTCGGCGGCAACTTGATAGCCAAATACCGCCAGCTTTCCTTGATAGTGCAGGCGAATCTGTTTGAGTAGCGCCATCATATCGTCTTGGGTATCGTCATCAACGATGACCCAATCCCAATAATTGCCGCGCTCTTTAAGCGACTCAAGCACACCCGGTAAAGAATTGGCTTGGGTTAGGGTGATCGGTAAGTGTTGTAAGCTGGCTTTGAGCACCTGAATCGACGCGGTATGATTGATCCAGACCAGCACATTAAACTCGTCTGTATCGCTGGCAAGTGGCGCGAGCACTGGCAATTCAATCGTTTGCCCAGTTGCCGCTTCCAAGACATCGACATGGGCTGGCATTCGAAACCAAAACGTCGCTCCTTGATTAGAGATGTTTTCTTGCACATTGTCATAAAAGCCAATGTCGCCGCCCATCAGTCGCGTTAATTGCTTGGAGATGACCAAACCCAAACCGGTACCGCCGTATTGCCGCGTAATCGACGGATCGCCTTGGCTAAAGCTTTGAAAGAGCATTTTTTGATCTGATAAAGAAATGCCTTTACCGCTGTCTTGCACACTAATCATCAAATAATTGTCGCGATGATCATCCAAGCTCACGCGTACAACCACATCGCCACTATCGGTAAATTTAATCGCATTACCGACGATATTGGTCAGTACTTGCTTAAGGCGCAACGCATCGCCGTTGATGCGCATCGGCACGTCGTTATAAAACAATACCGCCATGCGCAGACCTTTTTCAGCAGCGACCGGCGATAGCATATCGACCACGTCATAGATGGTGTCATAAAGGTCAAACTCATGACGATCAAGGACCAATTTACCCGCTTCAATTTTAGAGAAATCCAAGACATCGTTCACGAGCGCCAACAGATGCGCTGACGATTTACGGATGGTTTGCACGTACAAATCTTGTTCAGGGTTGAGCTCACCGTGCCGCGCCAGCAAATTAATAAAACCATCAATACTGTTTAACGGTGTACGTAATTCATGGCTGATATTGGCCAAAAATGCCGATTTTGCTTGGCTGGTTGAAATCGCCGCATCGCGCGCATTACGGATAGAGATATTCTGCATTTCCATCTCATCAAATGCCAAGCGCAAATCATCTTCGGTCTGCTCGGCATGATCTTTTAAATCTTGGAAGCTGGCATGTAGGCGGCGTAACGTCCTGACCAGATCTTGCTGCAATAAATTCAGCTCGCCATTTGATTCGACCGGAATAGGCTGATAAAGATTGTCGACATGGGTACGTTGTAATTGCAAACGCAGCTCGTAAATTGGCGCAATCCAACGTTTTGAGTAAATATTTAAGCTCAATAACAAAATTAAAATCGTAAATAAACCCGTAATCGCGAGCGCCATAGCGATACGATAACGGGCAATATAAAGTGGCTCATTATCCATATCAATCATAAGCCACAATTGCTGCCCGTCAAATTCTCCCAAGCTACTGCCGTAAGCGGTGCCAATGGGCGTTGGTTGTTGCGATAAAAAACGCTCTGCAGATTCTATCAGCGGCCAAGCTTCCTCAGTGCCATAACCGACGCTTGCCAGCACTTCATTATTTTGATTGATAATTGCAATACGCTGGACATGCTGCTCGGACTGCATACGTCCGAGCCTATCTTGAATATCTTCTAAGGCCGCTAGCGCCGCTTGCGGGTTGTCCGCTGCCTTATTTTTATCATCGCTATTGTCTTCCTGTTGCTCTAATAACTCAGGAACCAGCTCCGCAATCGTTGGCGTATAACGAATCAGTACCGCCTCTGCTAACGCCTCTTGTTCTGAATTACTGGCGCGCATGGTTTCGTAAAATACCAAAATGCCACCGACTGCTGCCAATAAACAAATCGGCAAAAACACCAATATAATCAGCTGACCATAAGCACTACTGGTATCAAAACGTTTTTTGTAAGCCATGCTGGGTTTATTCTCCACTGATTTTAGCGCTAAATATTATTACTGATGAATACTATTATTGATAAACACTGTACGGTGCGCTTAGGTATTCATTATTGATTAAGCATTAAAGATAAGCCATCAAAAATGACTTGCGATTATCTTAGCAGGATTCTAACGAGTGCGGTTAACCATTCCTTGGCAAACTTTTATTGCCTCACTTGCTCTTTCGCTTTTATTGTTCAAAGGCGATTACTAAAGGGTCAGCTTTTCGTATTTTGTTCATGCCTATTTGTTTATGCAGATAAGTACACTGCTTATCCTCAATAAAAATTTATGCATTAAGCGCAGGCGAAAACAAAATGATATAATGACGCAACTTTTTATTGACCACAATCAATCCCTAACGGTCATCAAGTACTGACCTGCTATTTAAACAGCGCCTATTAAAAAACTAATAATCGATAAGGATACCTTATGTCCGCTACGGCCCAGTCAAACGCCAATTTTATTACGCAAATCACTGACCTTGCCGATTGCGTGGGTAAGACGCCTTTGGTCAAATTAAATCGCCTGCCTGAGCAAGAGCAGATTGCCAATGGCGCGGTATTGCTCGCCAAACTCGAAGGCAATAATCCTGCTGGCTCGGTAAAAGACCGTCCGGCATTTAATATGATTTATCAAGCTGAGCAGCGCGGTGATATTAAACCTGGCGATATGCTCATTGAAGCGACCAGCGGCAATACGGGCATTGCTTTGGCGATGGTGGCGGCGATGCGTGGCTATCCAATCACCCTGTTTATGCCAACCAACTCGACTCAAGAGCGTAAAGATGCGATGGCCGCTTATGGTGCGACGCTTATCGAGGTCGACGAAGGCATAGAAGCTTCGCGTGATATGGCGCTACAAATGCAAGCCGACGGTAAAGGTATTGTACTCGATCAGTTTAACAATCCTGATAATAAACAAGCGCACTATTTGACCACCGGCCCTGAGCTGTGGGCGCAAACGGACGGTAAAATCACCCATTTTATCAGCTCGATGGGCACCACAGGTACTATCACTGGCGTTGCGCAATATCTTAAAGAGCAAAACCCTGACATTAAAGTCATCGGTCTACAACCTGACGAAGAAGCATCTATCGCTGGCATCCGCCGCTGGCCTGCCGCTTATATGCCTGGTATTTTTGAAGCAGATTTGGTTGATGAGATCATGGATGTTGATCAGCGGGTCGCTGAAGTTTATATGCGTAAATTGGCGAAAACTGAAGGCATTTTTGCTGGTGTGTCATCAGGTGCAGCGGCATGGGCCGCTACCGAAGTCGCAAAAGCAAATCCTGATGCCGTGATTGCTTTTATCGTTTGCGATCGCGGTGATCGTTATTTATCGACGGGCCTATATAATGTGAATGACGCTGACGACAGCACGGATAACGCCACCCCATAAGCTTATAAATAGGCAGGATTATTTATGTCAAACGCCCTTTCGTCCAGACCTATCTTGGTCTTTGATATTGAAACGGTTGCCGATACCGAGGCTGCCCGCCGTATCTATCCGCAGTTGGCTGAGCTAAATGATGCCGATGCTTTAAACGCATTGACAGCGCTGCGTGTCCAAGAAGCAAGTCACGATTTTATGCGTTTGCCCTTGCAGCGTATTGTCTGTATCTCTGCGCTCTATATTAAAGACGGCAAATTTTCCCTGTTTTCTTTGACCGCCGATAAGTTTAGCGAAAAAGACATACTGAGCAAGTTTTTTCGCGCGTTCAGTGACCTTGAAAAGCTGCCACAGCTGATTAGTTGGAACGGTTCAGGCTTTGATATCCCGGTGCTTATTTATCGCGCGATGCAGTATGACTTATCGGCGCCGTGGTTATTTGAAGAAGGCGAGCGTATCAAAAACATGCGCTTTGATAATTACGTTAATCGCTTCCACAGTCGTCATCTTGATTTGATGGACAGATTTAGCCAATACGGTGCCAGCCGCCGCGAAGCCATGGATATCGTCGCCAGTCTTTATGGCTTGCCCGGTAAAACCGATGTCGATGGCAGTATGGTTGGCGAGTTGGTGAGCAATGGTGATTGGCAAACGTTGTCAATATATTGCGAATCTGATGTGATGAATACTTGGCTGATTTATTTGCGCTGGCTGCGATTGACAGGGCAATTGTCCTCAGCAGATTTTGAGGCATGGCAGCAGCAAAGTCGTGATTATTTAGCAAGTTATACCCAAGCAGATGGCAGTCCTCGCCATCATGAGTTTATTGCTGATTGGTCCTCGGCGCCTGCGCCACACTAGACATCTTAACGACAACGGCTCCCTCATTTTTAGTTATTTACCCTTTATTGCTTATTATTTATTATTAAGGCAGGTTTATGCAGCCCACCGACCCAAAAGATTCTACCACTCTAAACGCCAACCAACAGCCTAACGAGACTCAGACCATTACTATGCCGCCAAGTAAGAAAAAATCCAAGCCTTCGTCAAAAACCCGTCGCCGTTTAAAAGATGCTGAGCCATTACCCTTTAAAATAGATGGCTTGTCGCATGATGGTCGCGGTGTTGCTATTTATGGCAATGGTTTCGGTGAAGCCGACGGTCATATCGAAGACAAACATGGCAAAAAGATTTTTGTCAGCTTTGCGCTACCCGGTGAAAGCGCCTTAGTCAAAATCACCAATAGCCGTAGCAGTTTTGAAGAAGGCGATGCGGTGAGCATTACTGCCAATCCAAACCCTGAGCGCGCAGTAGCGCCCTGCCCGCATTTCGGTGTTTGCGGTGGCTGTAGCTTGCAACATTGGCAGCCCGATGGTCAGATCAACTTTAAGCAATCTGTGCTTGCTGAATTGCTTATGCATCAAGCCAATGTCGAGCCCGATCACTGGCTCGCGCCCGTGGTTGGTGATCGCTTAGGTTACCGTACCAAAGCGCGACTCGGCGTGCGTTATGTCGCCAAAAAAGAAACCGCCTTGGTTGGTTTCCGTGAGCGCTCAAGTAACTTCTTAGCGGAATTAAATGAGTGCCATATCTTAGACCCACGTATTGGTTTTGAGATTGAGAATCTAAAAGCGCTTATCAGCACGCTTGAGAGTCGTGACAAGATTGCTCAGCTTGAATTAGCCATGGGCGAAGCGCTACCAGAGCTACCTGATGGTAATCAACCGGTTGCACTGATTGTACGTAATTTGGCACCATTATCAGATGCCGATATTGAAAAATTAAAAACCTTTTTCGCAGCGCGCAATTGGCAGCTCTATTTACAATCAAAAGGCGCCGATAGCATTCAGCGTATTGCCTTGAGTGACAATGACGATATGACTGAGCAGTTTGGGCGCTTGTATTATCAATTGCCTGAGTATGATTTGACCTTTGAATTTATTCCGACCGACTTTACTCAAGTTAATTTATCGGTCAATCGTCAAATGACCAAGCTTGCTTGTGATTTGTTAGACTTAAAAGCGGGCGAGCGGGTGCTCGATTTGTTCAGTGGTTTGGGTAACTTTAGCTTACCACTCGCGCGTTTGGTCGGCGAAACTGGCGCGGTGGTTGGTGTCGAAGGCAGTGAAGCCATGACCGCTCGCGCGGCCGATAATGCACGCCGTAACGGTATTACTAATACGGATTTTTATAGCCAAGATTTAACGCAAGATTGCACCGATAAACCTTGGGCCAATCAAGGCTTTGACGCGCTACTCATTGACCCACCGCGTTCGGGCGCTTGGGAGATTATGCAGTATCTGCCAAAGTTCAATGCCGAGCGTATTGTCTATGTCTCTTGTAACCCTGCTACCCTCGCCCGCGATACCAAAGCTTTGTTAGAGCAAGGCTATCGTTTGACGCATGCAGGCGTGATGGATATGTTCTGTCATACCGGTCACGTCGAATCTATTGCGCGCTTTGAGAAAGTTGCAGTTTAGCGTCAGCTGTAGTAGTGCTGATATTTTAAAACAAGAGGTTTAAAAAAATATATTTTAGCGCAGCGTATTTTAACACACGCTACGCTATAGTATGAAAACAACGTATGACAGGTATAAATAAGCACAACCTTTTTGACCCTATTACTTTAGATAAAGTGGCTTAAATGCCAGGGTTAAACAGGCGTTATGTTATCGAAAGCGACATTATCATTACAGAGCCTTGCTTGATTTGTCATTATGAAATGAGATAATAACAGCCAATATATTTAGACTTTCTTCAACAAGATATCGTGAGTATTCTTTATCCTTACTCAGCGCTTTATATATTATTTATGTCTGTCATTTATAGCTGCTAAAAATGGATTTTTTAGCGGCTGAATTGATTTATAGCTGACACTTTACCTATGGAAACCTAAAAGTGTGGTTGGTAAATGGGCTTTTAATCAATTTAGAATAGCTAAGAGGAGTGGGCTATGGTAAAAATTCGTGAAGGGCTACCGCTGGTAGATGGACAAACCACGCAAGCCGATAGCGCAACATTGGCCGCACAACTGGTCGCGAGCCAACGCTCTCATCAGTCTGCCAATAGCTATGCCCAAATTCCACACGATATCAAATATCAGCTGTCCACTCATAAACTGCATACCACCTTTGATCGCTCCGCGCAGTATGCTTATCACAGCCATGACCCCAACCTCGAAGATGAGTATTTAGATAATCAACTGCTGGATGATGCCAATGCGCTTTCGGCACAAGAACTAGAAGCCATTGATTTAGATCAGATAAATATCGACGTCCCTACTTGGCTGGATAATGTTGCCAAGCGTATCGGGCAAGAGTCTGTGCCCAATCTTGCTAGCGCTTGCGAGTTTATCCGCAGTCACATGAATACCAGCGAATCTGAGCGTTCAGGCGCTTACGTCACCGGTATTGCCATGACCGATATCTTGACTTACCTTTATCAAGATGAAAATGCGCTTGTCGCCGCGATGCTTTATCGTAGCGCCCGCAAATCGATTATTAGCCTCGCGGAAATTGAAAAAAAATTCGGTGCCGATATCTCAACCTTGGTTAAAGATACCTTGGCAATGGGAAAACTGTCGGAAATCATCGAAAGCAATAAGCGCTTAGAAGACCATTTCGTTAATAATCAGCGTGATCAGCTCTCCAACATTTATAGCATGCTCATCTCAGTCACCAACGATGTACGCGTGGTGCTGATTAAATTGGCTGAGCGTACCTTTGCCATGCGCGAACTGACTTTTTCTGGTGAAGAACGACAATATCGGGTCGCGCGTGAGGTTATGACCATTTATGCGCCATTGGCTCACAGACTGGGCATTGCCCAATTAAAATGGGAGCTAGAAGACTTAGCCTTTCGCTATCTGGCGCCAGAACGTTATAAAGAAATTGCCAAACTGTTATCAGAAAAACGCAGCGAACGTGAATCCTATATCCAGCGCGTCCAAGATAAGCTTAATGAAGCATTAGCGGAAGCGGGTATCGAAGGCGAGGTATCAGGCCGCGTCAAGCACATCTACTCTATTTACCGAAAAATGAAGCTCAAAGGTTTATCTTTTGATCAGCTGTATGACATTCGTGCGCTACGGGTCTTGGTCAATAATCCTTCAGATTGCTATCACGTGTTGGGCTTGGTACACGGTTTATGGCGCTATATCCCTGAGCAATTTGACGATTATATTACCAATCCAAAATCAAATGGTTATCGCTCGCTTCATACCGCCGTTATTGCCGAAAATAAATCGCTTGAAGTACAAATTCGCACCCAAGAAATGCACTTTGAAGCCGAGCTTGGCATGTGTGCGCATGTTAATTATAAAGAAGGGCTAAAAAATAAAAAGGACAATTACCTTAACCAAAGAATCAGCTCATTACGTCAGCTCTTATCGATTAATAACGAAACGCGCAATCAGCCGCGCTCAGCATTACTGACCGGCGAAGAATTAGAAGAAATCGAGTTCGACGATGATGAGCAGTTGGTTGATTTTGATGAGCTCGAGCGTATTTATATCTTTAGTCGTGATGGCGATATTACAGAATTACCAAAAGGTGCCACTGTACTGGACTTTGCTTATTATGTACACACGCAAGTCGGTAACCGAGCGCAAGCGGCGCGCGTCAATCAGCGCTATGTGCCGCTGACTTACCAGTTAAAAACGGGTGAACAAGTTGAGATTATCACCAAAGCCTCGCGTGAACCCAATCGCGATTGGCTAGTCGCCTCGCTCGGTTATATTCATACCAACCGCGCGCGCTCAAAACTGCGTCAATGGTTCAATAAGCAAGACCGCGATAAAAATATCGAGATAGGTCGCCAAATGCTCAGTAAAGAGCTTGAGCGCTTATCGGTGCACCCAAACAGTATTGATTTAAACGATTATATCCAGCATTTTAACGTCAATAATACCGATGATATCGTGGTTGGTTTGGTCACGGGTGATATCAGTCTTAATCAGTTGACCAGTCACATTTCTCGCCAGTTAGATTTAGAGCCTGAAAAACCTGAGGAAGATTTCACCCCAAGTATCGATACAAGAAATGCGGGGAAACTTGACGCTTATAAAATTCGTATCGATGGTTTGGATAATATCGAGATTAATTTAGCGGGCTGCTGCCATCCTGTCCACGGTGAACCTATCGCAGGCTACATTACTTTATCGCGCGGCGTCAGCGTGCATAACCGCGGTTGTCCCGAGTACCTACGCTTGATTGAACGGGATCCTGAGCGCGAAATTGAAGCCGCTTGGACAGTTAAAGCTGGTCGTTATCAGCCGGTAGATATCCATGTCGAAGCCTATGATCGGCGCGGGCTACTGCGTGATTTGACCCAAATTATTGATAAAGAAAACGTCAATATTCGTCAGGTTGAAACGCTCAGTAACGATGACAATATCGCCTTTTTAAAGTTTCATGTTGAAGTTTCAGGGCTGGCACATTTGTCTAAGTTACTGGCCAAGCTCGAGCAGCAACATGGTATCTTGCATGCTCGCCGTGCTGTTGTTTGATAGCTTAAACTTTAAAATTTTTGTAAATAACCTTTATATATAATAGAGTCTGATAAAAAATACTATGCCTGAGTTGCCGGAAGTAGAAACCACCAAAACCAGCCTGACACCTTTATTAGGTCAACAAGTGGTCGATGTCAAAGTTTTTCAACCAAAGCTACGCTGGTCGATGCCCGATGATTTAAACCAACTGGTTGATTATACTTTGGACAGTGTCGAGCGCCGAGCGAAGTATTTAATCCTAAATTTTATACCGCTCACTTCTGTTAATACCAACGCTTCTATTCAGCCAAATAGCTTAACACCGCGCCAACTTTTGATTCACCTTGGTATGTCGGGTAGCTTACAGCAACACAGCCATGGCACCGATAAACGTAAACATGACCATTTAGTGGTAACATTTAGCGGCGATGATAATAGCCAAACACAGCTACATTATTATGATCCGAGGCGATTTGGCTCAGTGCTATGGTTTAAAGATTACGGTTCTAAGCTTTTAGATCATTTGGGTCCCGAGCCATTATCAGCAGACTTTACCGCTGATTACTTATATCATTTAATTCAGCGCTTGGACAATCCAAACCAAACCTCGGATAACAACATAGCTCACAAAACCAATAGCAAGCAGCCTATCAAGCGCGCGATTAAATCAGTAATTATGGAGCAGCAAGTGGTTGTTGGCGTTGGTAATATTTATGCAACTGAAAGCCTTTATTTATCAGGTATTCATCCGGCAACACCAGCTAATGAAGTATCTCATGAGCAAATAGTTATCTTGGTTGAGCATATCAAAGCCATTTTAAAAAAGGCCATCACGCTAGGTGGTTCCACATTACGCGATTTTACCGTTGCCAGCGGTCAAACCGGCTACTTCCAGCAAACATTAAATGTTTATGGTAGACAGGGCGAAACCTGTCCGCATTGCGATACGCTATTAGAAAATATTAAGTTAAATGGGCGTGCCAGTGTCTTCTGTCCTAACTGTCAGCCTACCGAATGATGCATTTTCTAAATAGCTCCAAAATAAAGATTTAAAAAGTCTGTACAGTTCTGAAGCTATATACTCGAAATATTTTTTGCAGATAAAGATATTCTGCGCATTTTTGTTGCTTATTAACTTACATCTTGCTTTAATAGGGCTGATACTGTCTTTTATAGTGCAAGGTATTTGTATAAGCAAGATATTAAGAATACTTATTAATATCTATCGTTGTCGCATTATTTCTATATGAAAATAGCAGCAGCTATGAACCATATTTTTTATGAGTTTTAGGATATCATCATGAGCGCTCCAGCTAAAATGAAACGCACAGCTAAATATAAACTACTTACCATGATGGCAAGCATAAGCTTGATTTTTGCTGGCATGCAGCCCGCTCTAGCCGCGATAGAAATTGATGAAACGGATTTTGGCCCCTCTTATGAAACGATGGTCGTTGATACTATTGTCGGTAAACCATTACAGCTGGTGACCGCTGTGGCAGGCACTGCCGCTTATCTTGTCAGTCTGCCCTTCTCGCTTATCGGCGGTAACGCCGACCAAGCACAGCAGAAATTATTCGTTGAACCTTGGGATGCCATGGGACGCTGCCTAGGCTGTACAGTTGCCGAAGACAACTATTATAAGTCGCAAGTCGTTGACAATAATGTCGTCCGCATTGTAGTCGATGGTCCTTCAGAAATCTTGATTAATACCAATGACTATGTGGTAGTTAGGCCTTAGGTTATAAAATAATAAAATAATCATCGAATTTAACCGTTCTTAGATTAAAATAAAAAAAGCTAACTTCTTGTTAGCTTTTTTTATTACCGCAAGTAAATGACATAATCTTATTTTGAAATATTAGAGTTACCAAGTTTAGCGCTAATCTCACGCAGCAGCTGTACTTCTTCTGACGGTCCTTTCACCGCTTCTTCCACTTCATCTTTACGACGTAATCTATTTACCATTTTGACCATCATAAAGATGATAAACGCCAAAATTAGGAAGTTAATCAATACTGTGATAAAGCTACCATAAGCCAACACTGGTACACCTGCTGCCTTGAGTGCATCATAAGTCATGGCCACACCTTCAGGCGCATCACCTAATATAAAAAACATGTTTTTGAAATTAATTTCGCCGCCGGCAATAAAAGCAACGATAGGCATAATAATGTCTTCAACCAAAGAAGTCGTAATAGTCGCAAAAGCGCCACCAATGATGACTCCGACTGCTAGGTCCATTACGTTACCTTTTAAAGCAAATTCCTTAAACTCAGATACCATACTCATGATGTCACTCCTTGAAAGTTTAATTAATTATCATATAGATGATGAACCAAATTTTCCGATATTGATTTTTTAAACCTGTCTAAATAAATAACACTCATTGATTAGATCATTTTTATTATATATGAAAACCAAGCACAAAAAAAAGCAATATAAAGTGAACTTTACTCTGCTCACCTTATACTGCTAATTTTCAATATTAAAGCCAATCATGAACCATTAGCTTTGAGTGCTTTTTTAATATTGAAAATATAAATTACCAAGTAATTTACGTATCGATATTAAGCGTTTTTCTTGCGACCATGACGCTTACGTTCATTTTCAGTCAAATAACGCTTACGCAGACGTATGGCTTTTGGCGTTACTTCTACTAATTCGTCATCTTGAATGAATTCAAGCGCTTGCTCAAGGGTAAATTTAACCGCTGGCGTCAGCGTCAACGCTTCATCAGTACCACTGGCACGGACGTTGGTTAACTGTTTAGCAGTCGTTGGGTTCACAACCATATCATCATTACGAGAGTTCAAACCAACAATCATACCTTCGTAAACTTCAAGCTGTGGCTCAGCGAACAATTTACCACGTTTTTGTAGGTTAAATAGAGCGAAACCTAAGCAAACACCATTGGCCATAGAAACCAATACGCCGTTTGAACGACCACCAACATCACCAATCTTTTGTGGACCGTAATGTGAGAAGCTTGAAGTCATGATACCAGTGCCCGAGGTCAAGGTTAAAAACTCTGAACGGAAACCAATCAAACCACGTGCAGGCATAGTCGCTTCAATACGCATACGACCTTTACCATCAAGCTCCATATTGGTCATCTCGCCTTTACGCAAGCCGACTTGTTCCATAATTGGACCTTGATGCGCGTCTTCAATATCAAAAACAACGTTTTCATATGGTTCTTGTAGCTTGCCATCCACTTCTTTCACAATAACTTCTGGACCTGATACGCCAAGCTCAAAACCTTCGCGGCGCATGTTTTCGATCAATACTGATAAATGCAGCTCACCACGACCTGATACTTTAAATTTATCTGGAGACTCGGTATCTTCTACACGTAGTGCCACGTTGTGAATCAATTCACGCTCAAGACGCTCACGAATATTACGTGACGTCACAAATTTACCTTCACGGCCCGCAAATGGTGAGTTATTCACTTGGAAGTTCATCGATACCGTTGGCTCATCGACAGTCAATGCTGGCAATGCTTCAACATGGTTAGGGTCACAAATGGTGTCTGAAATATTTAGCGCATCAATACCGGTAATACAAACGATATCGCCCGCTTGCGCATCGTCTACTTCAATACGCTCAAGACCGTGATAACCCATGATTTTTAGGATACGACCGTTACGCGTTTTACCATTTTTATCAATGACAGTCACAGGCGTATTGGTTTTAACTTTACCGCGCTGAATACGGCCAATACCGATAACGCCAACGAAGCTGTTATAGTCAAGGCTAGAAATTTGCATGCGGAAAGGTGCATCTGCATCGACTTGCGGTGGCTGTACCACATCAACGATGGTTTTAAACAACGGCGTCATGTCATCCGCTAAATTATCTGCTTCCAAACCAGCAATACCGTTTAAGGCAGATGCATAAACCACTGGGAAATCTAATTGCTCGTCAGTAGCACCCAAATTATCAAATAGATCAAAGATTTGATCCATTACCCAATCAGGGCGTGAACCAGGACGGTCGATCTTATTAATAACCACAATCGGTTTTAGACCTTGCTCAAACGCCTTTTGAGTGACAAAACGCGTTTGTGGCATTGGACCATCAACACCGTCAACAACTAATAATACGCAGTCAACCATTGACATAACGCGTTCAACTTCGCCACCAAAGTCGGCGTGACCTGGGGTGTCGACGATATTAATACGGTATTCAGTACCATCAGTGTCATCTGTCCACCGGATGGCCGTATTTTTTGCCAAAATAGTAATACCACGTTCTTGCTCAATATCACCTGAATCCATTGCGCGTTCCGCAATGTTTGCACGGTCGCCAAAAGTACCAGATTGATGTAATAACTTATCAACCAAAGTGGTTTTACCGTGGTCAACGTGGGCAATAATTGCAATGTTACGCAGGTGTTTGATATCGTTCGCCATATAAAATGCTCGTTTCGTCTTAAAAAATGCAGTAGCAGTAAGCACCGCTGGATAAACTGTTGCCACCAGTCAGGTAGACATGATTACTTTATGATTAAATGATTGCGCGATAGGCAAATTAGTTAATATTAGTAAAATCAATTACCTACGCTGATAAATCCATCGTACAGATAGCTATGCTGATGTACACTTTGTCAATTTACAAAGTGTTTGGGTCGCTAGTATAACATTATTGCGCTATCAATTTATGCAATAACTTACTTTTCTGAGTGTATAAATAAAAAAAAGCCACCCAAAGGATGACTTTTTTTGTAACTAATTAAGTTAATACATAATTAGTAGCGTCTACTTACTGAACAACCATATCTTTAGTTTGTTCAACAGTCATGGTTTTGTCACCAGTAATGATGGCATATACACGACGGTTCATAGCGCGACCTTCTTCAGTGTTGTTATCTGCGATTGGTTGGTCATAACCATAGCCAACTGTTGATAGACGGTTTGGCTCGATACCAAATTCGTTGGTCAACATAGATTTCACTGCAACTGCACGAGCTTCAGATAGACGTTGGTTATAACGTGCTGAAGGACCTGTTTTAGAAGCGTGACCTTCAACGCGAGCGGTAGAGTTAGGATACTCACGCATCTTCTCTGCTACTTTAGCGATTTCAGGTTTGTATTGGTTTTTGATAGTTGATTTGTCGTTATCAAAGAACACACGTAGTTCCATTTTTAGCTCATCAGTAATATCTACTGGTACTGGGCAACCGCGCTCATCAACTACTACGTTCATTGGAGTGCCTGGGCATGCATCGATGCTATCAGGTACGCCATCACCGTCAGAATCAAGATCAGACTCAACGACTACTACTGGAGCAGTGTCAACTAATGGCTCTTGCATTGGCGGTACAGCAACAGTAGGCGCTAAGTGGCCACCTAGTACAACTTCTAGACCAGCTAGAGCCATACCTTCCCACCAGTTTTGATCAAAGTTATGGATCGCACGAGCTTCACCACGTAGGCTTAACGCATCGTTAATACGATACATAGCACCTAAACCTAGGTTACCGATAGTATCTACAGTACCAGAAACCATCTCACCGCTTGCATCTTCAATTTCAATTTTAGAACGACCAGCACCAACTAAGGCATATGGTTTGAATGCATTATCAGTATAACCGCTGAACTCTTCAAAACCGATTAGGAAGTTACCAGAAATCATTTCTTGTTCTGCGTCAAATGCATCACTACCGTCTTGACGGATAGCATCAGTATTAGATACACCATATTCTACCTGAAACTGAGTAGAAGGAGTTAACTCGATACCTAAAGCAGCACCAGTATATAAACCATTTTCTTTATAATAGCTATCACCACTACCACTATAGTCTTTTAAAAGCTCTGCCTGTTCATCATCAGCACCTTCGCTGTAGTGATAACCAAGTAATAACGGGCTAATAGTAACACCAGCGTTTGCTGCTAGTGGAGCCGCTGTAATGGCAAATAATGCCAAAGCAATTTTATTTAATTTCATGAACTTCCTCCAAAGGATAATTTTAGTAATGCGTCAAGCAAAACCGCATCTTAAGATGTCCAAAAGCAGACATCATTTACGAATTTGAAATTACAAAGCAAAACCAATTAAGAAGTAGCTTAGCGATTATCAATTCAGTTTACAACTTTTTTCGTTAACCAGCTACACATTATTACACGATAATGTCATAACTAAAACACATTAGCCAGCTTAACTTACTGACGACTAACACACTTTACACTCTTTATCTTTTGTGTGTGAGGTCGCAATAGATGATGAAACGAATCCTATCTATTGTTTCAAGATATTTTAATACAAATCGTTAATTTTCTCTATCGTTAAAACTCCTTATTCACGAATTGAAACATTCTTTGACAGTAGACATATATTTGGTCTATATTCACTTAGCTAAACATTTTTCTGCTAATATCCAATATAGAACTTACGTAAACTTTATAGATACTTAAAATTTTGGCGCAACATTCAGGTTAATCGATTATTAATATATAGCTGTACCTCTTGTATAGGTAGCAATCTCTCATGATTCAATTATATAAAGTATCGTCAAGAAAGCAGACTCATTTTCAAGCACATAATAAATATGGCTTTACCTTGATAGAGCTGATTGTTACTGTCGCTGTGCTGACTATTATAGCAATGATTGCGACGCCTTATATCTTAGAGCAATTAGCAAGCATAGAAGCGAAGCGTATTGAGAGCCAAATTAAAAATACGCTAAAGTTAGCGAAAGCTGAAAGCCACATTAAAAGACAAAACTTGTTGCTTTGTCTTTCTAATGACGGCGCTACATGTCATAGAGACAGCTATAAGAAGCTATTATTATTTTTAGATGCAAATGACAATAAAAACTTTGACTTAGGAGTTGATGACCTGCTAGAAGAGCAGGCTTTAGAACCTAAATATAGTACCTTGTATTTACGAGTAGGAGATAAGCGTCATTACACCAAATTCTGGGGCGATAGCGGTAAACCCCGTGGCCATTTCGGACATATTAAGTACTGTCCAACCTCAACCTATAATCATGCCATGTATCAAATTTCATTTAATCAAGGAGGTGGTATTACTTATAAGCCTAATGCAAGCCACCCTACTGATTGTGGACAATAGAAATTACGACATTAAGTGTTTAAACATTTTGACGCATAGCAGACTTCATCATAACAACCGCTTGCTCTAACCCCACAAAAACAGCATCAGCAATAAGAGCGTGTCCGATATTTAGCTCATATATACCATCAATTTGCGCAATAGCGTGGACATTATCACGCGTCAAACCATGACCAGCATTAACCAAAAGCCTGGGATCAGCATGTTGCGCGGTTTGCACAGCTTGCTTAATTCGAGTAAGCTCATCATTCATTTTAGCGATATTACCTGCTAAACCCGCTTCCGCATAAGCGCCAGTATGCAATTCAATTGCATCTGCCCCACAGCTTACCGCTGCCGCAATCTGCTTGTCTTCTGGATCAATAAATAAAGAAACCTTGATACCGACTGCTTGTAATTTACTAACATAATCTGTTAGCCAAGCTACCTGCCCTGCAACGTCAAGTCCGCCTTCGGTAGTCAATTCGGCACGTTTTTCAGGTACTAAACATACCCAATACGGCTTAACTTGACGAGCAATCTCTAGCATCTCAGCCGTTGCTGCTATCTCCAAATTCATTCTGGTGGTTAGCTGCTCAGCTATCTCATAAACGTCAGCGTCTTGAATGTGACGGCGGTCTTCACGCAAATGAATGGTGATACCATCAGCTCCAGCTTGCTCACATAGCAGAGCAGCCGCCAAGGGGCTAGGGTAACTGACACCGCGAGCCTGACGTAAGGTCGCTACATGGTCAATATTTACCCCTAACAGAGGCTTTTTTAAGGCATTTTCTGAAGTTTGTGCTAAGTTGGAAGTCTTTACTGTAGTATTAGTCATAAAAAAATCCTTTTGTTCATATTTGGGTAATTTACTAAAAAATAGTTTATAGAATATTGGTATTTTACGCTTAAGTTAAGATTGATAGCGCTGTTGCTGCTGCCAAAGTAAGCGACTTTGTAAAGGCTGATAATCGAGCAAATGGTCAATTAATTGCCGATGCAAACGTGACCATGCATTGAGATTTGAGCTAGATAAACCTTGCTCTGCCATCGATAAAATCTCATTACCTTTAAAAATTTTTTGTGTAACAGCTATATCATCATTATGCACAATTGGCACTAAGCCCACATCAGGTAAAAAATGGTACCAGGTGTCGAGCTCGATAGCTTGATCTAAACTGTCATGTTTTAAAGTTAAAGCAAAACCCAATTCGTTAAACAAATACGCTTCAAACTGACGCAAACACAAACGCAGCTCGTTCGCAGTTAAAGGCTGCTTAAGCTGCTGTAAGCTATTTTGGTAGTGTTGCCATAATATTGGCATGGGATCTTCGGTGGGTAATAGTCGCCACAGTATTTCATTTAAATACAAGGCTGCATACTGATGTTGTCCGCTGATATTTTCATGATGCGGCGTCTCTACTAGATTTACGTTAGTGTCTTTTACCACTAAAGAATTTTGGGCTACTTGGGCTACTGAATCTTGAATTGCACTTAATGGCGCAATATTAATCTGCGTGAATGTTTTTAAATCGCGTTTACCGCTGGCAAAAAGTTGCAGGGGCATAAAAAGCGGCGCGCCTTTTTTGCCAACGCCATGGATGACACCATGTTGCTGAGAAAAAAGATAGTATAAGGCGCGCTTTTCTTGGTAGGGGCGCTGATGTAATAAATAACCGATTAACGCTTCATTACGCATGGATTATTACCTCAGCCGTGGTGATATAGAGACATGGCGGTAAACATCTACTCACCATGCTTTTTTAATCGTGCTTAATATCCTAAACTGGTCAAAGCGCGCTCATCATCAGACCAGCCGCGTTTCACTTTCACCCACAGTGTTAACATAATTTTCTTATCAAACAGCTGTTCCATGTCTTTACGTGCATCCATACCGACCTGTTTGATACGCTGACCCTTATCACCAATGACAATCGCTTTTTGTCCGCTACGCTCAACATAAATGGTCGCATCGATAAAAGTGACCGCTTTACGCGGACGACCAGTTTTTGGGTCAATATGCGCCGCTTCGTCTTTAAAACCATCAATCTGTACCGTCAAATCGTATGGTACTTCATCGCCTGCACTACGCATGATTTTTTCGCGAATAATTTCACTGGCTAAAAAGCGCTCTGAGCGATCGGTAATCTGCTCGCTATCATAGATAGGATCGGCGATTGGCAAATGCGAGGCAATCACTTCTTGCAAACGGTCTAGGTTTTGATTTTTTAAAGCAGAAACAGGGACGATATCAGCAAAATCAAAACTTTCATTAAACGTTTCGATCAGTGGTAACACGCTACCTTTATCTTTCAGCGTATCGGCTTTATTAATTACCAATACTACGGTCAGATTGGTATCGCCAAGCTTTTGTAGGGTTAATAAATCGTCATCACGCCACTGATCTGAATCAACCACAAATAACACCAAATCAACATCAACCAATGCAGAGACGGCAGCTTTATTCATACGCTCATTGATAGCCCGTACTTCATTGCGATGAATACCTGGGGTATCAACAAACACCGCCTGCATCTCGTCATTGGACAAAATGCCGTGGATACGGTGACGGGTAGTTTGCGGTTTACGCGAGGTAATAGACAGTTTTTGACCCAATAAATGGTTCATCAAGGTTGATTTACCCACATTCGGGCGACCAACAATGGCCACATAACCGGCTTTAAAATCTTCAGCGATATGGGCATTGTTATTTGATGAAAAGAACTCTTCTATCGTCGCATCGTTATCTAACGTCGTATCTTCGGTGTTATTAACTTTTAGATTGGTATCGTTTAATCTGACGTTGTTTTTCTGCGCGTCATCTTGTACAACGTCATTTTCTTCAGCCATATTTTGGTTTGAACTCATATCTGGGTTTTCGGTCATATCTCTGGCATTATCTTCATTATTTAATGGCAAATCACGGTGATTGCTCATGGGTTAATCCTATGGAGGTTGTCATCAGTTATGCCACTTATTAATTGTTTAAAGAAAAGCGACATAAGATTGATCATGTTAAAAAGATTGAAAATTTCAAAAAACAATTCCTTGAAATTATTTATTAAAATCATCGAATTTAGTATTAGAGAAAATGGTTTTTAAAAAATGAGCTTTAAAAAACTAGGTACGTCTTTTTGGCTGTCCTGGCAGTTTATGTAGCTGATTAATCATTAATTCTGCTGCTTTTTGCTCAGCGATACGGCGACTTTCACCAGATTCGGTAATATCAGGACAATTATTTATATTAACTTGACAACGTACTACAAAGATTTGGTGCGGAGCGTTACCACGGGTTTCCATCAGCTCATAATGTGGCAAATCAAACTGCTTAGATTGCAGCCATTCTTGTAAACGGCTCTTGGCGTCTTTTAGCGCTTTTTGGTCACTGACATTGTCTATGAGATCACCATACCACGATAGCACGCACGCACGGGTAATATCCATATCTTGACTGTCTAAATAAATAGCGCCTATTAATGACTCTACCGCATCTGCCAAGATAGAAGCACGATTGCGCCCGCCGCCTTTTCGCTCACCCACGCCCAATATCAAATGATTAGACAGCTCTAGGTTTTGCGCAATAATTACTAGCGATTCCTGCCGTACCAAAGTTGCCCGCATGCGCGTCAGACGGCCTTCATTTTGCGTAGGATAGCGGTGATATAAGGCCTCACCAACGATCATCCCTAATAAAGCGTCGCCCAAAAACTCTAAGCGCTCATAGTTTTTCTTGCTATCAAAGGAGCGATGGGTAAGCGCCAGTTTAGGCAAGCTTAAATCATTAAACACATAGCCCAACTTGCGCGACAAGATCGCTAACCGTTGAATAAATTCTGCGCTAATAATAAGCGTGTCATCAGACACGCTATTTTTATGGGGATTGGGAACCGCCTGAGGAGACTGCGAAGTTGGTTTCATGCGTGGTCTGTATGTATCCCTTTTTTTCAGTGGTAAATATAATGCAATACCAGTGTTTTAGAAATTGGTTAGAAAATTAAAAACAACAAAGTACTTTATTACTTTGATTTTAACGCTTTAAGTTTTGATATATAAGCTTTAATAGTTAAGTTATTCAGCAGTAGTAGCATCAATGTCGCCTTCAAAGCGATTAACGATATCGATATTACCAAAAAAATTATTGGTGGTTTCATATTTCTTATGAATAGCCAATTGACCTGGTTTTTTATCGGTGAAAGTAAACACTTCTTCTGCTTTGGTATCATAATCGGCGTTAATAGACAGCTGCTTATTCACGCGCTCTACAAACTGCTTGGCCGTTTCTTTATTGGTATTGGACTCTTTAAGCTGCGCACTTAAGGTTTTTGTTAATTGGTAATCGCCAATTTGCGCTGGTACAATAGCGACGAGCAATTTAGCTGCCACGCCCAAAACGATAATGATAAAAACGACACTCGTTACACTAGCACCGCGCTGCGAAGACAACCCAGATAACTGCTGCACCATAGGACCTCTCAAGGGGTAAGTTGCTATAGGTAAACTGCCATATTTAAAAAACTGTCTTATATATAACCTTTAGTATGATGGTTTTTATTAAACAACCATCATATTAGCATAAACTATTATCGGTACATTATTCTTTAGCGCAGCATTATTCTTTAGTGCAGCAATAATATCAATCAATACTACCATTACGCTTAAAGGTTGGTAAGTTAAGACCGGGCGGTTTATGCATCCAAATATAGACCGCTTTACCTGCTAAATTATCATCGGGAACAAAACCCCAAAAACGCCCATCAGCACTACGATCGCGGTTGTCACCCATTACAAAGTAGTGACCTTCTGGCACTTTGATACGCCATTCTGTGCCTTCAGAGCTGACCACTTCCGGCGATTCTTGCTGTAAAAACGGCGCGTACTGCGAGCTATTCATATCCGCTAAATAGCGAACCAAGTGTTTGTTGTCGCCTTGAATCTCTTCAAAGTACTTTGCCTCACTTTCTTCTTGCTGCCCCATTCGTATGGCATTGTCTTCAGTCAACACCTGTCCAGGTGCCACTTGTCCGGCTGGATATAGCTGTGAGGTCAGCTCAGCGTCGGCGTCAAAATTGACCGCTTTGGTAGGAACGGGCGTGTCATTAACTGCAAGCGTCCCTTGATTATAACTGACGGTATCGCCCGGCAAGCCGATCACGCGCTTAATATAGTAAATACTTGGGTTTTCTGGGTAACGAAAAACCGCTACATCGCCGTGCTCGGGCGCGCCTGTATCAAGTACTTTATTATAAGTCAGCGGTAGACGTACGCCATACGCGTATTTATTGACCGCGATAAAATCACCCGTGTACAAGGTTGGCACCATCGACGATGAAGGGATATTAAACGGCTCAATCAAGAATGAGCGCACTATCAAGACCACCGCCAACACTGGGAAAAAATCATATGCCCAACGTACCAGCAAGCTCTCTTTGCCGCGACCGCGGGTTTTACGCTGTTTGAGCGTCAGCTTCTCTAATAGCCAAATAATACCTAAGCCGAGGGTTAATGGCACTAAAATTAAATTAAAATCAAAATCCATACGAATTTGCCTATTAACGAGCTGAAAATCAAACTACTGGTGCAGTAAAGCTGTCTATGCCAAATATTGCTGTGTCTTTATCTTTTAAAAGATAATGAACGTTTAATTATCAACCTGTAAAACCGCTAAGAAGGCTTCTTGTGGAATCTCGACGTTACCCACTTGCTTCATACGTTTTTTACCCGCTTTTTGCTTAGACAATAGCTTTTTCTTACGCGAAACGTCACCGCCATAACACTTCGCTAGGACGTCTTTACGCATGGCTTTAACCGTACTACGACCGATAATTTGACTACCAATCGCCGCTTGAATCGCCACATCAAACATCTGACGTGGAATCAGCTCTTTCATCTTAGTGACCAGCTGATTGCCACGGAAACGCGCTTGATCTTGGTGTACTATCATCGCTAAGGCATCGACTTTATCGCCATTGATGAGGACGTCAACTTTGACCAATTTATCAGCTTGATAACGCTCAAAATTATAATCGAGCGACGCAAATCCGCGCGAGACTGATTTTAGGCGGTCAAAGAAGTCCATGACCACCTCACCCATCGGAATATCAAAAATCAACTGCACTTGGCGACCCATAAAACGCATATCGACTTGGACGCCGCGACGCTCAATACATAGTGTCATGACGTTACCCAAGTAATCTTGCGGCACTAGAATCTGACAGCGGGCAATTGGCTCACGGAACTCTTCGATATTATTTGGTTCAGGCAATCTTGACGGGTTATCTACGTAAATGACTTCACCATTTTTCTTTTCAATCTCATAAATAACCGACGGCGCGGTGGTGATTAAATCCAAGTCATATTCACGCTCTAAACGCTCTTGGATAATCTCCATGTGCAGCATACCTAAGAAGCCACAGCGAAAACCAAAGCCGAGCGCGTCGGAGGTATCAGGCTCAAAGTATAGCGACGCATCGTTAATCTGTAGTTTTTGCAGCGCTTCACGGAATTTTTCAAAATCACTAGAATCTACTGGGAACATACCAGAATAAACTTGCGGCGTGATTTGCTTAAATCCAGGAATGCGCTCAACATCAGGCGTACTGGCATGGGTAATCGTATCACCAACAGGCGCACCAGCAATATCTTTGATTCCTGCGATAACAAAGCCTACTTCGCCCGCTTGTAAAATACCTGTGTCTACAGGTTTCGGGGTAAAGACACCAATTGAGCCCACTAAGTGCGCCTCTTTGGTCGACTTAATATACAGCTTATCGCCTTTTTTAATCGTTCCTTCACGCACACGTACTAAAGACACCACGCCCAGATAGTTATCAAACCATGAGTCGATAATCAATGCCTGTAGCGGTGCATCACGGTCGCCCGTTGGCGCAGGAATAAATTCAACCAAGGCCTCTAGCAGTTTATCAACACCAAGACCAGATTTTGCAGAGACGCGCGGCGCATCAACGGCATCAATACCGATAATATCTTCAATTTCTTGAATCACGCGCTCAGGCTCAACTTGTGGTAAGTCAATTTTATTTAAAACCGCCATCACCTCTAAGCCCTGATCAACAGCGGTATAACAGTTGGCGACCGACTGTGCTTCGACGCCTTGTGCGGCATCAACCACCAATAGCGCGCCTTCGCAAGCCGCTAATGAACGTGAGACCTCATAAGAGAAATCGACGTGACCGGGCGTATCAATGAAGTTTAGCTGATAACGCTCACCGTTAGGATGATCATAAAACAAGGTCACAGACTGGGCTTTAATAGTGATGCCGCGCTCACGCTCAATGTCCATAGAATCAAGGACTTGCGCCTGCATCTCACGATCTTGCAGCGCGCCGCACATTTGAATAAAACGGTCAGCAAGGGTCGACTTGCCGTGATCAATGTGGGCAATAATAGAAAAGTTACGAATATTGGCTAATGCAGTCACAAAGCGCCTACTAAATAATGGAGGATTGAATAACGGATATACATAGTGTCAGATGGCAACCGTCGAATACATACTTATAGCTCATACTGGCCAATACGCCAAAAGAGACAGTTTAAGTACCTACTGTATTGCCGCAATTGAAATGCCCACAGCGCAAATGACTAACTTTTAATACGCGCAGGCATACGAAGGTATTCTAGCAGTTTTCCGCTATAAAGTAAGTGGATTTTGTCAGCAAGCAAAAATCAGGCAAAAAAAAACCAATCATAAGATGATTGGCATTTTACTACTGCTGGTCTTACTATATATGGTGGCGATGAAGAGACTTGAACTCTTGACCTCACGATTATGAGTCGTGCGCTCTAACCAGCTGAGCTACATCGCCATTTAAGGCTCGGTATAATACCGATAGAGAGGGCTTGCGTCAACCCCTAATTAGCATTTTTTGCGAAAAAGACGCATTTCATTCAAATTAACGGCAAATATGCATAATACTAACAATAAAAACGAACCGCAAAACAAAAAAGTTGGTAGACCGATAAGCCGGGTTCTGTCGTGGACGATCATTCCTCTAGGCGTATCATCGCTGATACGCTCAAGCAACCTACCCGCATCGAACGCGGGCCGCGCCATATCGATGCCTATTTGGTCTTGCTACGCGTGGAGTTTACCCTGCCGTGAGATGTTGCCATTCACGCGGTGCGCTCTTACCGCACCCTTTCACCCTTACCGATAATGTCTTGCGACACCAAAGGCGGTCTGCTCTCTGCTGCACTTGTCGTCAAGTTACCCTGCCCAGCCGTTAGCTGGCACGCTGCCCTATGTAGCCCGGACTTTCCTCCCCTGCGCATCTGTTGCCAGTGTGCAGCGGCGATCGCCTAGTCTACCAAGCGCGCTAGTATAGCAAAATTAGTATGAGGTGTGGAAAGTGTTTTGCGCTTATTTATTTGTTGTTATAAAACTATTTAAATAAAAGCGTTTAAATAAAATCTGGCGGTAAAGCTAAATTATCATTACCTATAGCGCTATTTGTCTGTTGCGCCATTTGCAGCCAGTAAGTGTTTGGATAATGGCGCGCTAAGTAGTTTTTCAAATAATCAATCGTACTATTGGCAATCTCATCATCTGTCTGAGCAGCACTATCATGAATATGGTTATAAATCACGCTATGCAGCGTTAAGCCGCGTGCTTTAATCGCCTCCAAACTCAGCAAGGTATGATTGATACTACCAAGCCGCCCTGAGGTTACCAAAACAACTGGATAGTCTTGCTCAGCAATATAATCTAAGGTTAATAGCTGCTCGGTTATGGGCACTAACAATCCACCTGCGCCTTCTAACAGCACCGCATCGTAGCTTTGTTGCAATTGCTGCGTAGATTTGGTGATGATTTTAAGATCTAAAACAGCATTGGCAAGTTTCACTGCTAAATGCGGCGAGGCGGGTTTTTCATAACGATACAGACAAGTGGTAAAGTCTAAATCACAAGGCTGCAATGGAATTCCCATTAATTGACGATGAGTGACGATATCATCAGCAATATTCATTTTACCACTAGCTGAATTGACACTAACGCCTGTTTGTACCAGCTTTTGAGTGATGACGCTAATGCCTTGCTGCATCAGCGCTTTCGCTAACATTCCCGTGGCATACGTTTTGCCAATATCAGTATCGATACCGGATATAAATAGCACACTCATAGCGAAGCTCTATCGGTGACAGGAATTTGCTCCAAATACGAAGTAACAACGGTTAGTAGCGCTTGGCACAACGTCACCAGTTCGTCATCGCTAATGACATAAGGCGGCATAATATAAACCAATTTGCCAAAGGGTCTGACCCAAATGCCATTGTCAATCAGCAAAGACTGAAAAACTGGCATATCAACCGCCTCATCTAGCTCAATCACAGCGACCGCGCCTAAACAACGTACCTCTTTAACACCGTCTAATTTTGCCGCTGTGGCTAGCTGCTCATCCATGATAGTTTGCATATTTGCCGTACGCGATTCGATATCATAAGACAAGATTAAATCAATTGATGCACAAGCGACTGCGCAGGCCAACGGATTGCCCATAAAGGTCGGACCATGCATCAGGGCAGGATAGTCGCTTTGGCTAATGGTTTCGGCAACCTTACGGGTACAGAGGGTCGCCGCAAAAGTCATATAGCCACCCGTCAACGCCTTGCCAATGGTCATAATATCAGGACTAATATTGGCATGTTCGCAAGCAAATAGCTTGCCGCTACGCCCAAACCCAGTGGCGATTTCATCAGCAATCAGCAGTACGTCATGCTCATCACACAATTGGCGTAGCAACTGCAAATACTCGGGATTATAAAACCGCATCCCGCCTGCACCTTGAATAACAGGCTCAATGATAAATCCAGCAAGCTGATGGCTGTGTTTAGCAAAAAATGCGGTTAACTCTTCACAAACGCTCTGGGAAATCTGACGCTCAAATCCTAATGGCGGTGCAGGGACAAAATGCTGCAAAGGCAATTGTTTACCATACAGGCTATGCATGCCGCCGACTGGGTCACAGACACTCATCGCGTGCCAGGTATCGCCATAATAGCCAGAATGGGTCGAGGCAAATTGGTTTTTATTGGGACATCCGGCTGCAATTTGGTATTGCAGCGCCATTTTTAGCGCTACTTCGACGGCAATGCTGCCGCTATCGGCATAAAATATCGCATCAAGACCATCAGGGACAATGGATAATAATTTTTTACCCAAATCTATCGCTGGCTGATGGGTCAAGCCGCCAAACATCACATGCGCCATTTTGCCTAATTGTGCAATCATCGCCGCATTGAGCGTTGGGTGATTATAGCCATGGACGCTTGCCCACCATGACGACATACCGTCAATTAAGCGCGTGCCATCTTTAGTGACAATATAAATACTTTCGGCATGGTCAATAACGATATTTGGATAGGTGGGTGGTAAGCTGGCATAAGGATGCCAAAGGTGCTGTTGGTCGAAATCGTTGATTAAAAGGCTACTCGTTGAGCGGTCAGATCTCTTCATTTTTTATTTGCCAGTAATGCGTTTGTATTTTGCCAATAAATCGCTTTGGGTTTCGACGTGGTTTGGGTCATGCGGGATACAGTCGACAGGACAGATGACCACGCATTGCGGCTCATCAAAATGACCGACACACTCTGTACATAAATCAGGGTCGATGACATAAATATCATCGCCCTCTGAGATGGCTTCATTTGGGCAAGCAGGCTCGCAGACATCACAATTGATACATTCATCGGTAATTAATAACGCCATAAACTGCTCCTTATTTGCTAGCAGTTGATAATAAATGGGTACGTCCGTGGTTTACGATTACACTTAATATTAAACCACCAACCCATCATTAAAGCTTAACTTAGTAAATATTTCACTAAATGTTAGCTGCTAAGTTTTTTTATAAAAGCTTCTGAGACACAAGGTGGCACAAATTTCGTCACATCACCGCCAAGTTTGGCAATTTCACGAATCATCGTTGATGAGATAAACGAGTAATTTTGCGACGGCGTTAAAAATACCGCTTCAAAGTTTTCATCAAGCTCGCGGTTCATATTGGCCAGCTGAAACTCATATTCAAAGTCTGACATCGCTCGCAGACCCCGTAATACGGCGGTGGCGTTTTTTTCGCGCATAAAATCGACCAGCAAGCCTTCAAAGCCAATCACCGACACTTGCGGCAAATCCGTAAATACCGTCTCAACCAAATGTACGCGCTCTTCAAAGTCGAACAATGGTTTTTTATGATGACCAGAGGCCACGGCGATGACGACCTCATCGAACAATTTAGCCGCGCGTTTAACCAAGTCGACATGACCGTTGGTAATCGGGTCAAAGGTACCAGGGTATAAAATTTTGGTATGCAATTTTGAAGAAGTAGCAGAAAGGCTCATAACAGGGCTAATATGGTTAATGATAATGACCCATATGCTAGCAAATTTTGCTCAAACTTCCTACTTATCTGCTACATTTGTCCTAACAGCCGATTTACCTTTTCGCTGTGCGCTTTGCTACAATAGGCGGTTCGACTCATCGCTCTTAATAGGTAAAAAAAATATCTACATTTAAGGGCTAGAATGAGGAACAGTTAGACAGGGACAATTTATACAAACCATGTAGTTTGAAGTCCTTATGGAGAAATTATGTCAAAAAAATCAAAAAAACCTGACAATCAAATCTGTGCCAATAAAAAAGCTCGTCACGAGTATTTTATTGAAGAAACCTTTGAGGCAGGTCTATCGTTACAAGGCTGGGAAGTGAAGGCCATTCGTGCCGGTAAAATGACCATTACCGAAGCGTATATTATCTTTCGTAATAATGAGGCGTTCTTGTTTGGCGCCCATATCCAGCCGCTGCTTTCAAGCTCAACGCATGTCAGCCCTGATAGCATCCGTACCCGTAAGCTGCTGCTCAATCGCCGCGAAATTGAGAAACTCATGGGCGCGGTCAATCAAAAAGGCTATGCCTGCGTACCATTATCTTGCTATTGGAAAAACTCTTTAGTGAAATGCCAAATTGCGCTTGCCGTTGGTAAAAAGCAGCATGATAAACGTAAAACGCTAAAAGACCGCGACTGGGAGCGTGATAAGCAGCGCGGCTTTAAGCAGCATTTGGATTAAAATTTTCGTAAGATAAGTTTTAATCTAACGCAAAAAGGACGATTCAGCATATTGTTGAGTCGTCCTTTTTTATGACATTGCTAAGGTAAACTTATTAATTTAACGGAGCAAATTTTAGACCGTTTGGGCTATTTTGCTCACTTTTGACTCTTTATGAGCGCGGCGTAATTGACAGATACCGTGCGCGATTAGGCAAGCAATTCCGAGCCAAATTAAACCATAGCTATAAATCATCGCTGATTCAAAAGGATTGCCCAAAACGGTAATTGCTAAGATAAATAATAATGCTGGCTCGATATAGCTCATCATACCGTAAACGTTGACGGGTAACATTTGACTGGCATCAACATTGGTTTTCATCGCGAGCACGCTAAGCATACCAAGTCCTGCCAACATCATGATAAAAAAGCTAGAGCTGCCAACCAATCCTAAACTGCTCGGTGTAATGAATAATAAATAGGCGACGGCAAACGGTGCAAAGATGGTTAAATCAACTACTAAACCTGTAATCGCGCCGATACCTTGTAGGCGGCGTAAAATATAATAAACAGGATAAGTGCCGCAGACCCAAAGCGTCGCCCAAGAAACACTTTGGGTACGCACAATCTCACTGCCCACGCCCAATGCCACAAAACCAACCGCTAAACATTGCAGACGGCTTAACTTTTCGCCAAATAGCACGCACCCAAACACCACCATCATCAGTGGAAAGAGAAAATAACCCATTGCCGTTTGCACGCCCTGCCCATTAACTGGCGCCCACATAAACAGCCAAAACTGGCTAAGAAATATCGGCGTTGGCAAAAATAACCAAGCCCACTGCTTTACCGTGCGCAGCGCCTTTAATTTATCAAGATGTAAACCTAAACGCCCACTAATCAGCAAATACCCTATTAGCGCCGCCCACATCGCTAGCATGCGCCAGATAAAAACTTGCGTACCTGACAATGGCGCCAAAAAACTGCTATAGGCATAAAGCACACCAAATAACAGGTTTGATAATATCGCCAGCGCCACGCCCATTATTAATGTACGCTGCTGCGCACTACCTGCCGTCCAAACAGCAGGCAACGGCAAGCGTGAAACGGTAGCTGCGAGCATATTAGTAGAGACATTAGAGGGCGTTGGGTTGGACATGATAAGCACCGTAAATATAGATAGACGTTAGAAGGCTTAGCGATTGTTTTTATTTTTGCAAACGGAGTTATTAATGCGCTTTGATTAATAACGTCTATTTTACTAAGGTGCTATGAGATATTATTTCTATATAAGTATTTATTCGAATAAATTTACTTCAATTACTACCGAAATCCAGTTATTTTCTTGTATTTGAATTAATAGCAATAATATTTATAATGAAAATTTTAATATTTGTGATTTTCTAGGGAAAAGAGACTGTGAGCCATATTTTAGACGATACCGATAAAGCTATTTTAAATTTGCTACAGAATGATGCGACTTTGCCGTTAAAAACGGTCGCAGAACGTGTACACGTTTCTATCGCTACCGCCCAGCGCCGTATTCAAGCATTAATAGATAGCGGTGTGATTACCAAACAAGTCGCTATCGTTGATCCAAATAAGGTCGGTTACGGACTGACGGCGGTGGTCATGATAGAGATGTCGCGCTCCAATACCTCGATGCAACATCGATTTGAGCGCTTAATGCATGACCAACCGCGAGTAATGAGCTGCTATGAAGTTTCAGGAGATGCGGATTTTATGTTGATGGTCAATGCCAAAAACATGAACGATTATCATGAATTTACCCGTAATTTGCTGACTTACGAGAACAATGTGCGCAGCTTTAAAAGTCAGTTTGTGATGAATTTCACGAAGAGTGGGACAAAGATTTTACTTGATTAATAACAGCTACAAAGCCCATGCAATTTTTATCATCAATAAGAGTGGATAAGCCATCGCTAAAAAAGGTACGATAGCAACGAATGTTTGGCATTAAATGCTAGATAAACTATCAACCGTATAGCAGACAAGGAAGCCTGATAATGAGTAAAAAGATACCGCCTAGCGATACCAATAAGAATGCTCAGACCCTATCGAAGTTATTCAATCCAAAGATGTTATTAACAGGCGCATCACTTGCGGCATTGCTTGCCAGCTCAGGCTGCGCCACCAGCTCTTTATTAGAAAGTAACAATCACGTCAGCAGCAAAGCTAGCAAGCAAATCTTGTCTGAAGACCAAATTGTCGCCTTTGGCCGTCCTGCCCAAGCATTACCAAAAACGCCCAACGCCACCATGGTCATCGTCGGTGAAAAGAATAGCTATGTGCTGACCCAAGGCGGGACGGAAATGATTGGCTTATTAAGCAATCTGACGCCAAAAAATATCCATGTCGATAACGACATGAGTTTTTTTGTGCCCAATAATGATGGCTATTTTCAGGGTGAAATGAAATTGTCGTATGCCAAGTTAAAAGATGAATTCCAGCGCTCAGATTATCAATTCTTTTTGCAAAATAATGGCCGCGACTGTACTTCAGCCAGCGACCTACGTATCAATGCCCAGCGCTTTTGCTTTAGCGTGCCTGTTAAAGGCGCTATCTATCCGCAAGTGAGTAATTTAAGCTTAATTCAATCTAATTACCGCGCTTTAAGCAAACCTTATACCGTCAGTTTTTATACTCAAAATCAGCAACAACAAGTGTCTCGTAGCGGTGCCAATACCGCGCAAAAGCTGGTGCTATTACCTTTCGCCCTAGCCTTTGATGTCGTTACCTTTCCCTTTCAACTATTGGATCAATAAATTTTTTAGTTTAATTTATACATAAACAAAGAAGGGTTGTTAACGTTTAATAATCCTTCTTAACTATAGATTATCTTACGCTATCAATAACTTATCGCTAATCCTTTATCAGCGTTTATCACATCCTGAGCATTATTCATGTTAAAATGAGCGCTTTTAAATAAGCCGTTGTTTATAAATAACGATAACGGCTTTTTTAGTGCCACTTTTTTAATTAACAGGTCCGCTCATGTCTGCCGATACCATCGCCCGTACCGCCTTTAAACAAGGCACCAAACCACTTTACGACTACGACAAACATTGGGCGAGCTGCTACGAGCCTGCGCCTTATTTGCCAATGAGCCGCAAAGAAATGGACGATTTGGGCTGGGATGCCTGTGATGTCATCATCATCTCGGGCGATGCTTATGTCGACCATCCAAGTTTTGGCATGGCGATTATCGGACGCTTATTAGAAGCGCAAGGCTTTCGCGTCGGTATCATTGCCCAGCCAGATTGGAAAAGCAAAGATGCCTTTATGGAACTTGGCAAACCGGTCTATGCCTATGGCGTGACCGCTGGCAACATGGATAGCATGATTAACCGCTATACCGCCGACCGAAAAATCCGTAGCGATGATGCCTATTCGCCCGGTAACGTGGCTGACAAACGTCCTGACCGCGCCGCGATCGTCTATAGCCAGCGCTGCCGCGAAGCTTATCCCGATGTGCCGATTATTTTGGGCGGAATCGAAGGCAGTTTGCGCCGTATCGCCCATTATGATTATTGGTCAGACAAAGTCCGCCGCAGTATCTTGATGGATGCGCGCGCTGATGTCTTACTTTATGGTAATGCTGAGCGTGCCATCGTCGATGTGGTGCATGGTTTATCAAAAGGTTACACCTTTGAACAAATGAGCAGTTTGCGCGGTACGGCGTACTTATTGACCCCGACACGCCGTCATTGGCAAGCGGGCATGACCGAGGTTGCCAGTAATGACGTCGATACCGTTGGCCGCGTTGATCCCATTATCAACCCGTATGTCATGACTGAAGACGTTGATCAATGCTCAATCGAGCAAGATAAGACTAGCCCCTCACCCGTTGGACAAGCTACGTCAGCAATGACAGGCATGTCAGCCCAATATGTGAAGCAGTATCAAGGCTTTGTCGCCGAACCCGTGACCAATAAAGTCTTAAATGCTGAGCAAGTCGATGAAGATACGCAAGTGGTGCAAATGCGCGGCTTTGATAAACCACAAACCGCACGTAAACATAAACTTAAAATGCCGCCGCGTGAGCAAACGGTCATTCGCCTGCCTGATTATGAGCACGTCAAAGCTGACCCAGTTTTGTACGCGCATGCCAACCGTATCTTACATCTTGAAACCAATCCGGGTAACGCGCGTGCCTTGGTGCAACGTCATAGTAGCGGCGCTGGTAACTCGCATACCTCGATTGACGTTTGGCTCAATCCGCCACCGATTCCACTCTCAACCGAAGAGATGGATTACGTCTTTGATTTGCCGTACGCGCGTCTGCCGCATCCAAGCTATGGTGATGCGCGCATCCCTGCTTATGACATGATTAAATTTTCGGTCAATATCATGCGCGGCTGTTTTGGCGGTTGTACGTTTTGTTCAATCACTGAGCATGAAGGCCGTATTATCCAAAATCGTTCAGAAGAGTCTATCTTGCGTGAAGTCGAAGCGATTCGTGATACGGCGCCAAATTTTACCGGCGTTATCTCTGACCTTGGTGGTCCGACCGCCAATATGTATCGCCTCAACTGTAAAGACGAGACGATAGAGAAGAACTGCCGTAAGCCGTCTTGTGTCTATCCTGACGTCTGCGATAACTTGATTACCGATCATAGTAATTTGACCCAGCTATACCGTAAAGCGCGTGATATCAAAGGCGTGAAAAAGATTCTTATCGCCTCAGGTTTGCGTTATGACTTGGCGATTAAAGACCCTGAATACGTCAAAGAATTGGTCAGCCATCATGTTGGCGGTTATCTAAAGATTGCCCCTGAGCACTCTGAAGAAGCGGTGCTGTCAAAAATGATGAAGCCTGGCATGGGCAACTACGATAAATTCAAAGCCATGTTTGAGCAGTACAGCCAAGAGGCCGGCAAAGAGCAATATCTGATTCCGTACTTTATCGCCGCTCACCCCGGCACTAGGGACGAGGATATGATGAATCTTGCGCTGTGGCTAAAAAGTCATGGCTACCGCGCTGACCAAGTGCAGGCGTTTTATCCTAGCCCGATGGCGACCGCGACCACCATGTACCATACGCATAAAGACCCACTGCACAAAGTGAGTCGCAGTGAGGGCGATATGGATATCGTCAAGTCTGGCAAGCAGCGTAAACTGCATAAAGCTTTCTTGCGCTACCACGACCCAAAAAACTGGGTCATGCTGCGTAAAGCGCTGCAAGATATGGGACGTGGGGATTTGATTGGTAAAGGTCGCGGCTGCTTAATCCCGCCATTTAACGCCAGTTTAGAAGGTCGCGATGCCGCGCAAGACAGCTATCAATCGGCGCGTAAAAAGAACAGTCGCTTGGGCAATGACTCAGTGAAACGCAGTAATAATAGTCCTAACGCTGCAAAAAACACCTCGGGTAAAAGCACATCGAGCAAAAATCACAAAAAAGTCTGTAAAGGCAACTTCCAAACACAGCATACAGGTCTGCCACCGCGTAAGACTAAATAGTTCAATACGAAACAGTTAAGCAGCTGTTAACGTTTTTTTGTCTTAACCATGCCCAAATTAAAGCGCCTATCAGCTCAGCAGTCGATAGGCGCTTTTTTATGTTTTGCCCATTAAATATATTGGTCTTTTTAAATAACTGTTTGAGCTTATAGTCAAAATATCCTAAAAACGCGGCGGTATTGCTGATATCAATTTTTTGTAGCCTCTGTCTGCGTAGGCACAGCAAGCAAGAAAAATTGATATCAGCAGTGCGTAATGCATCGATATTATTTTTCATCCACTATAGTTATTTTACAAAAGCTATTAAGGTCAGCGTTACATTAACCAGTGTTTAAGTAACTTAACGAACATGTAACAAACAATTTCTAACATTCTCTAGAAAGTCTTTTCGTTAACATAGGCGCTATATGCATAAGGCGCCGTTAAAAAGCGCACGATTAGAAAAAGCATAGTCAAAAAATACCTGCTAATTTTTAAATTTTTGGAGAATGCCATGAATACCCTAACCAAAGTTGCTGTTGCCCTACCTGCTCTAGCGCTACTTAGTGCCTGTGCGACCACCGCACCTACCACACCAAACAAGACCCCTGCGTCAGAAAGCGTGACCGATGTCGCCTATGACCGTATGGCGCCAGCCCCTTATACCTGTACCGATGACAGCAAAATCTTGGCAAAACAGTCAATCAATAAAAAACAAGTTATGCTAAATGCGACTTTACCTAAAGTAAACTGGGCCGACCAACCTATCATTCTAAATGGCGGCGTCCAAGGTGATACGGCAAGCTATGTCAATGAGTCAAACCCAGAAGTAGTCTATGCTTGGCACATGAAAGAAGACAAAGGTATCCTTGCAATGAAATGGGCAAACGGTAAAGAATATCAAGTAAACTGCCAAATAGGCAGATAATGATTTTGGTTTAATCGTGCATTAATAATGATAAACCTATCATTGTTCAATCTAGCAACAATATAAACAGTCATCGAACGGTGGCTGTTTTTTTATGGCTGGAAATTTAAAACTGCACTCGCCAACGCTTTATTTTATTATGCTAGAGAAGCAACGCGAAAACTGGCAAAATAGCGCTGATAACAATTGCATGATAATCAATAATAAAAGGATAGTTCGATGGTTAAGCGCTTCATAAGTATGATGATAATGGCTAGCATAGGCTTGGCGGCACTAACGAGCTGCGATAATAGCGCCAACGATTCTAATGACACTGCTACATCTTCTACTACGCAAACACCTGAAGCAGCAGACGTGCATACTATCGACTGGTCATTGGTCGCAAGCGGCGAAAAAGCTGTTGACCCTGCCAATTATGAGTATCCGTTTGCGCTTGATAGCCAAAATGTGCGCGATTATGCGGAGTATTTCGGTGTGGATAATGCCACCGCGCAGCACAATCTGACCGTGAGTATGGCAAGCAATGAAGCGCTCTCGAAAGTACTCGATCAGCTTAGCGAAACCTATACTTCGCACGAGCTAACCGATGACAAAGAGATGAAACTTATCATTCATACTACGCCTGATATCGCTGCCAGTAGCTATGATTATGTGCTGTCCGATGACTTTGCGAAAGGATTGGTATTGCCTATCGTGATTCAGCCGGATAGTAAGAAAGGTGAGGTTAAAGGACATGGAGAGGTGGTGAAATAGAATACTAGATGCTTCTTGAAGATTGCTACCATAGACTATAGTTTAACCGAATTTATTAGAGTAATTTATTTTATCTAGTGCGCCTAGCGCATCCTATATCCATTACCTGCCCACTTACAATGTTTTTGGAAAATACCCAAAAATGGTGCTGATTATAATATGCCTTGATCATATATTATTTAATTATATTGAAAAACCCTTTGCTAGATCTAGCATTTGTATTGAAAGCATACTTTTAGTTTTAGACATTTTAGCTACGTCATTTTCTATATCTTTCAACCATTCTTTAACCGCATTTAAAACGTCTTTTCCAAACTGATCAACTTGCAACTGCAAGGTATTGTTCAACATATTGTTATGTATATGAATACCTTGATGCAAAGGTTGGACAAATTTAAATTTTTCTAACACTTCTCTAGCTTTCTGAGTAGAAATATCGTCCTGACCCTCATGTAGTAATGCACATCTTAAAGCATAAAAATCTGCACCACTTAGAAAAACTCTATCTGAGCCACAGGATGTTATTGTATAACTGGGTTCTATATATTTCTTAAACCAATTGATAGTACGTTGTTTTGAGCCTGCATCAGGGTAGTCAACCTTACCGCAGATATCTGGCAAAGTTAGGCAGAGAAACAATACTGAATACCAGTTTTTAGAAATTAAAGATAGTTCTAGTGCTTTAACAAAACTTTCCATATCATCAATCCTATAGGTAAACTTTATTACGATGCAAGCTCTTGGGCGAGGGACGAGCACCGTGTGAATCATTAAAGGATAACGGCTCATGACCCGCATATTTGTCCATTTTGAAAGAACTCAATGCTGAGGCCATGCTTTTCCGTTTCTGTCTTTTTCCTCTTTTAATGGTAAGGACTTTACCTACTTCGCAACCAACGCCAAAAACTCATCCTCACCCACCACTTTCACACCCAGTTTTTCAGCTTTGGTGAGCTTCGAGCCAGCCTTATCACCTGCCAGTAGCGCCGTAGTTTTTGCCGAGATGCTGCCTGAGACTTTGGCACCGAGCGCTTGCAGTTTGGCTTTGGCCTCATCGCGTGCCATGCTATCAAGGGCGCCCGTAATGACCCATGTTTGCCCATCGAGTGGCAAGCCTTCTGACGCTACTTGTTCAACCTTATCCCAGTGTACGCCCGCTTCGCGCAGTGCGGTGATGACTTCGATATTATGCGGAGCGCGGAAGAATTCATGGATAAGCTCGGCGGTAATCGCACCGACGTCAGGCGTTTGCAGGAGCTTGTCGATATCTGCTGCCATCAGACGATCAAGTTCGCCAAATTGCTGTGCCAAATTCTGCGCCGTGGTTTCACCGACGCCGCGAATACCAAGCGCATAGATAAAGCGCGCCAGCGTCGTCTGTTTGCTGGTTTCAATGGCGCTGAGGATGTTTTTTACCGATTTCTCCCCTAGTTTTTCAAGCGTAATCAGCTCGTCTTGATGTTTATGTAACTGATAGATATCGGCGACGGTCTTGACCAAACCGTGCTCAAAAAAGCTAATCAACCAACTTGCGCCTAAGCCATCGATATCCATCGCCCGGCGTGAGACAAAATGAATGAGGGCTTCTTGCTGCTGCGCGGGACAAAACAATCCGCCCGTACAGCGTGCCAACGCTTCACCTTCAGGCAAGACCACAGGCGAGTCGCAGACAGGGCAAATCGCTGGCAATTTAACCGGCTCTGAATCTGCTGGACGTTGATCAACCCAAACGCGGGTGACTTTGGGAATGACATCCCCTGCACGGTGGACGCTGACCATATCGCCTGCGCGCACGTCTAAGCGCTGAATTTCACCAAAGTTATGCAAGGTGACATTGCTGACGGTAACGCCGCCGACTTTGACTGGCTCTAACTTACCAACTGGGGTAATTTGCCCCGTACGTCCAACTTGCCATTCGATATCATTTAGACGCGTCATCACCGTTTCGGCAGGGAATTTATACGCCGTTGCCCAGCGCGGCTCACGCGATAAAAAGCCAAGCTGTTGCTGCAATGCCAAGTTATTAACCTTAATCACCATGCCATCGATTTCAAACGGCAGCTTACTACGGGTTTCAATCATCGACTCATAATAGGCTTGTGCTTCGCGTGGGTTTTTTACCACTCTCACCGCGCTGACGCTAAAACCTATGTCACCAAGCCAAGCTAAGGCGGCTGATTGAGTTTCTATATTTTCAGGTAAACCTTGATTGACTGAATAACAATAAAAGGCCAGCGGACGGCTAGCAGCAATAGCGGGGTCAAGCTGACGTAAGCTACCAGCGGCGGCATTACGAGGATTGGCAAAGGTTTTATCACCCTTTTCTTCTGCTAGGCGATTTAGACGCTCAAAACCTGCTTTTGGCATCAGTACTTCACCGCGTACTTCTAATAATGGAATCTCGCTTGCCGCCGTAAGCCAAAGCGGTAGATTACGAATGGTTTTGGCATTTTGGGTGATATCCTCGCCGGTTTGCCCATCACCACGTGTCACCGCTTGCACAAACTTTCCATACTCGTATTTGAGCGACACCGCCAAGCCATCAAGCTTTAGCTCAATTTCGTATTCAGGATTTTTCTGCGCGTCATTGAGACGATCATTGACGCGGCGCATAAAGCCATGCAGCTCGTCATAATCAAAAACATTGCCAAGCGATAGCATGGGTACGTCGTGCCTGACTTGGGTAAAGGCGGATAGCGGCGTATCGCCAACTTGATTGATTGGGCTATCGGGCTGTATTAAATCAGGGTACGCCTCTTCAAGCTCCAATAAAGAGCGCCGCAGCTGATCGTATTCGCTGTCTTCTAAGATGGGATTGTCGAGCACATAATAGGCATAATTATGCGTTTTTAAATTATCAATAAGCGTGCGCATTTGGGTAACGATTGCAGCATCATTGCTTGCAGATTGTGCAGTATTACTGTCTTTATTCATGTCTTTAGAGGTAAGCGGTGCGATAGGATCAGTCATAGTCGGCGTCTTTTTTTTGCAATTCAAGATGCCGATATGATAACAAGTTTGCAGGTTAGTCGGATATTATTTTGTTGAAAACCGATTCTGTAGAGAGCCGCTTCTGTAGAGAACTAGGTTTATAGAAAACTAAATTTATAGAGAATCAGGCGAATGCAATGCTTTGCAATCAAAAGTTAAAAATTAAAAAAGGCAAATAACGTCAAGCGCTATTTGCCTTTTACAATACTTTAGGAATAATTTTAACCGTTTATCTATTCAGATTTTACCCTTCATAATCGCGAACTTGGTTACGCAATTGCTGTTTATATTCTGGGGTAATGGGGTCATTGTCTTCGTCAAGCATCACAGCGTCCAAATCGCTTGCCATCATATAGGCAATACTCATCATACTGTCAAAGCTGCGTAGCGCTTGCGGATGCGGCAGCGATAAAAAGAGCACCACACCATTATAGGTATTGGTCGCCACGCTATGCGGGTCAAAAGGCGCGATGCCACTATCGGTAATGCCCATCATGCTAAACCACAGCATGCCGGTGCCGTCTTTTTGCTCATAGCGATGGAACATATTCATCGCCCCATAACGCAAACCATATTTATCCACTAACGCCAGCAAATCACGCCCACGAATTACTGCTGCTGGGCGGTCGCGATACTGATGCGGCAAAATAGTGATATTGATATTGTCTTTGGCATTAATTAACGGACCGTTTTGCGCTTCATCAACTGGCTCTGAGAGATGCTGATCGAGGATTGGGCTATTATTATCAAAGCTTGGCTCGTCAGCGGTATCAATGACTGGCATCAAACTGTCAGTCGCTGACATGAGGCTGGAAAACGCGTCCGGCTCTTGCTCGATATGCATCTGCTCAGCCGCTTCGGTAAACTCGCTGTTGTCTGCTCGCTGCTGCTCCTCTTGCCAGCGGGCAAAATCAACCTCATCTACCACGCTATTATCCTCATTACTATCATGGCGGGCAGCAGTTAGTTGGGCATCGACATTGCTATGAGATTGGGTCAATGGCTCTTCTTCAACCACGGCATTGAGATAACTGCGATCAGGGGCGATGCTGGTTTCGCCTGCGACCGTATCATCCAAGTCTGGCTGCTCGACGATATTGCGCTCATGACGCGGAATAATGGGAATACCGTTTTTATCATAATTGACCGCGGCAGCCTCAGCAGTTTTGCGCCGTTTAAAGCTGCGAATGACCATAAATAGCCCTGCAAGCACGATAAATGCGGCAATGGCGATCAAGATAAACTGGATAGCGGTCATGAGAAATACATCCTAATATATGACAAAAGGGAGAGTACAAGTGCGAAGAAATGGCAATAGTCTAGCATGGCTAATGCATATCGTCACCATATAGTCAGCGTTTATCATTGGCCCTGAAGCCTTCACTGACGAATTGTCTAACTATTCGCCTGACTTTAAATGCTTGCCCTAACTATACCACTGACAAGCGCTTGCCGTTATTAATTATTTTGCTACTCGGCCGCTCTTAATCAGAAAGGTAATTTGCTGCCTCATCAAGCGAGACGCTGACCAAGGTAGAAATACCTGCGCTTGGCATGGTGACGCCTTTTAACTCATCAGCAATTTGCATCGTCAGCTTATTATGACTGATAAAAATAAACTGCAAATCATCTGCCAACTCATTTATCAAGCTGGTAAAGCGGGCGACGTTGGCATCATCAAGCGGTGCATCGACTTCATCGAGCACACAAAATGGTGCCGGATGCTGCTTAAATATCGCAAAAATTAAGCTAAGCGCGGTCAATGTTTTTTCGCCACCCGACAGTACCGCAAGGCGACTATTGCGCTTACCTTTTGGCTGTGCCATTAAGGTCAACCCTGCCCGCCACTGTTCTGACTTTGGCGCATTGGCAGGCATCTCGTCCGTATTAAGCGTTAAGCTTGCTTGCCCGCCACCAAAGACTTTAGCAAATAAATTGGCAAGCTCGTTATTGACCGCATCGAGTGTCTGCATAAATAGCGTCTTGGTGGTTTCATCAATTGAGGCAATCGCTTCCGTCAAGGTCTGCATACTGGCGGCAATATCTGCTGTTTGCTGCGCAAGTGGCTCTAAGCGCTCATTAACTTCTGCCAATTCTGCTACTGCGGCGAGATTGACCGCGCCAATTTTACTTAATTGCTGCTCAAGCTTCGCGCGTTCAGATTCTAATTCTGAGATTTTGTCTGGGCGGACGCGGCGATCATGGGCGATAAAATCCGCCAATAAATTTGAGACGCTCATCACTTGTTGCTGCTGCTGCGGCTGAGCTATGTCCGACTGCCTTTGATATTTATGGCTGATCTTGTAATAAGCCTCTAGCGCTTCTTGGGTATGGCTGCTGGCATCCTCTAATTTTGCAGCGCTTAATGCCAGCTCAGTGGCAAGACCGGCAAGCTCAGATTGCTGCATTTGCAAGGTATCTTGTAGCGTATCTAGCTCAACTTGCTGCTGATTATATTCCTCTTTAAGCGCTGTTAATGCCGTTTCGCGTGTGGTTAATACTGCCTGCTGCTCATCGCGCGCGCTTTGCGCAATTTGTAATGCTGCTTGCAGTACTGGCAGCTTAGCTTGCTGCTGTTCATGACGCGTTTTTAAACTGTGCTCGTTTTGCAGCGACTTTTCATGCTGCGCAGTTGCCCGAGCAAGACTGCTGACACTATGCTCTAAGCGCATCTCGCTCTGCTGAATACGCAGCTGCATTGCTTGCCAAGCGTCATCATCTACCTGCCGCGCACGATTTAGCTCACTGCGCTCGGACTGTAATTGCTGACTTAATAAACGCGCATCGGCTATTTGCGGTGTTAGCGCTGCTATCTCACTTTGGATATGCTGCTGCTCATGAGTTAGGGTCTGCTGTTCTTGCTCAAGCTCTTGCTGTTCCTGCTCAAGGGCAACTTTGTCAGCATTGAGGCGTTGACTGTCCGCTTGTAGGCGTTCTGCATTGGCGCGCTTGGTGGTCAGCTGTTGCTGGTATTGATGCTTATCGCGGATTAATTGCTCAGCTTGCGCGCGCGTTTCCTCTAAGCTGACCGTTATTAGGGCATCATAGTTGCGTTGATTATTAGCAATCGCCTTTTGCTGCTCTTGTATTTTAGTCTCGAACTCATCAAGTAAATCTTCTAACGCTTGTAAACGGCTGCGTTGCTGCAAACGCTGGCTTAAAAACCGATTATTGCTATCGTTTTGACCATTTTGCGCGCCAGCAAATTTGCTCAAATTAGTCGTACCCTGACGACTGATAATCCAGCCGTCCGAGGTTAGTAAAATAGCGGATGATGGCAACACTTTTAAAATCTCAGTCAAGTCTTCTAACCTTTGCTGAGTATTAATTTCAGGTTGCGCGGTATATAGATAACAGTGCTGCCACAACGCTAAATTTGGTGCAGTAATCAGCGCTGATAATGACAAGACTTTATCCGTTAAATTGTCTGACAAATCACCGATAAATAGCTTTGAATTTTTAACATTTTGCTTAGCAGGTAGCCATAGACTATGACCATTTTCTAGCTGCGATTTATTCTTTGAATTGTCGTTCTCGTTTTGCGTGGTTTGATAAGTAAATAAATCTGTTAAATCCTGCTCGAGCGCTTGCCATAAACTATCAGCTTTTTGAGAATTGTCATTAATCTTTTTATCGCTTGACTGCTTAGAAATCAGCACATGGCTATCCAACCATAACGCCAACACACTATCGAGTAGCTCGGCATGCTGCTGCCCTTTGGCACTTAACTCAATCTGCTCACGCAAGGTGGTAATCGATAATTCGTTTCCTAAATCATTGTTTAAATCGGCGGTTTTGGCATGATGAATAGGCAGCTGGTTTTTTGATAAAGGCTTCGGATGTAATATTTGATGCAAGGTGTCGTATTCACCTGCCAAGACCGCGTGACGTTTTTCATCCTCACTCAAATCACGCTGCTGCGTGTTTAGACGCTGCTGTAACTGATGCGCTTGCGGTTGTAGCTCGGATAGGCGCTCATCCACGCTGTCTTGTTGGCGCTCAATCTGCTGCAACTGTTTATTGAGCTCAGTCACTTGTGCATTTAACGTCTGCTGTAAACTTTTCGTATCAGCGTCATTTTGCAAACCAGCACTTTCGACTGGTGATAGCGACTGTTGTAATTGCTGCCAGAGATTTTGCCAGTTCTGCTGGCGGCGCTGCCATTTCTCATGGTTTTGCTGCTGGCGTTTTTGTGCTTGGTTATTAATCGCTTGCTGCTGCTCAAGCGTACGCGCATTATCTTGCAAGCGGAACAGCTTATTTTGCGCATCATGGTAAGCGCGCTGCAACGGTTGTTCATTGCGTTTATGCGAATCGCGTTTATTGGTTAGCTCAATTAGCTGTGGGCGCAACTCTTCTAATATATTTTGCTGCTCGGCTTGCTCGGTTTTTAAGCGCTCAATTTCACTCACCGCTTGCTGACGCTGCTGCTCTAAACTGGTAAGCTGCTGTGCAATAACGTTTAATTGTGATTTGGCATCGCCTAATTGATGCTCCGCTTGTTGATAGCTTAGCTGCTGCTGATAGTGGTTGCTTTGGGCATCGTCTTTTAGCCACTGCTCTTGATTGATATGAGCCGCAAGCTTGTCTTGTTTGGCTTTTAGCGCTTCATAACTGGCTTGTAAAACAGCAACTTCACTAACGCTGCGCTCATGAGCGATTTTTTGCTGCTGCTGATGATGCTTTGCTTGGTAAAGCTGTTGAATGGCAAGTTGCTGCTTGATATCAGCAAGCGTCAAGGCTAACTCTTCATAACGCTCGGCACTGGCCGCTTGTTTAGACAAGCGTTTTTGTTGGCTCACCAGCTCGCTTTGCATATCGTGCAGACGGGCTAAATTATCCTGGGTTTTCTCAAGTTTCTTTTGCGTCTCTTCACGGCGCGCTTGATAGCGCGAAACACCAGCGGCCTCTTCGATAAATTCACGTAATTGTAGCGGGCTAGACTCGACAATACGCCCAATCATACCTTGCTCGATGACCGCATAACTGCGCGCGCCAAGCCCTGTGCCCAAGAACACATCGACCACATCACGGCGGCGACAGCGAGTACCATTGATAAAGTAGTCCGAGCGTCCCTCTAAATTTACCTGACGGCGGACAGACAGCTCGTGATAGAGATTAAATTCATGGCGAATCCCCGTCTGCTCGTCTTGCGTATGCTCAAAGGTCAGCTCGACGCTGGCAACACTTTTGGCCGCTTTATCTTGCGTGCCGGCAAAGATGACATCACTCATCGCCCCGCCGCGTAATTGCTTGGCGGAAGTTTCGCCCAATACCCAGCGAATGGCATCAATGACGTTGGATTTGCCGCAGCCGTTTGGCCCGACGATGGCGGTGATACCATGACGGAAGGTAAAAGTGGTTGGATTGGCAAAGGATTTAAAGCCTGCCAGCTTGAGAGATTTTAGGCGCATGGAGAATCGATAAACTTAGCAAAAACAGGCGGCTATTCTACCGCAAATTGTGACGAGTTTTTAGGGTTTGTGAAGGATGCTATAATAGTGGTGAAAATTTGCATGATGCATTTAAATAATAACAATTAAGGCCATGACAATGACTGAAGACAATTTTGAAAAATATAATCCGCAAGAATTACAGCAAAAATATGAAGAATGGTGTGAGCTGCATCGTAAGCAGCTTGAGGCGCAGCAGCAGTTTTTGCGCGCTGAAGCCTTGCAAAACGAGTTGAAAAAGTACTATCTCAACCCGCAATGGATGACAGACCGTGAAGCGGATCTGCCGATTGAGCACTCGGGTCAAGCGTACTCAATCTTTAGTGAAGATGCGCTATGGAGTATGCTCAGCGACCATGATGAGCTCGCCAGAAAGTGGATGCGTTTGGGGCTTGATGCGATTGATAGGAGATAGGCTTTAGCTTAAATCACCCCAATCCCACTTAACAATAATTGCCCGCCAGCAAATAATAACAATACGCCGAAAGCACGCTTAAGCGTCAGCGCGGGCAATACATGGGCAAGCTTGGCGCCGACCTTTGCCATCGCAAAGCTAGCGACAGATATGCATAAAAAGCCCGTGATATGGACAAAGCCTATTGTGCCCTCAGGCAGGTTGACCACGTCTTGACCGAACCAGGCAAAGCCTATCGCACCAGCGACGGCAATGGGCAAACCGCAAGCAGCAGACGTACCGACCGATTGTTTCATCGGCAATCCTGCCCAGTTTAAAAACGGCACGGTCAAACTACCACCGCCAATGCCAAAAATAGACGACGCCAAACCAATCCCTGTCCCTGCGCCAAACTGAATGCCAGTTGACGGTAACGGCTTGCCTAATTGTTCTTTGTTAGATAAAAATAGCATTTTTAAGGCGACCAATAGCGCCCCGACACCGATGATGGCTTGCAAGACTTTTCCGTCAATCATATCGGCGATACCGGCACCAACCAAGCTGCCAATGACCAAGCCCAACGCCATTTTGCGCCACACTTCCCAGCGTACGCCGCCGCGCTTATTATGGGCAGTCAGTGAGCTTATAGAGGTCACCACAATTGTCGCCAGTGAGGTGCCAATCGCCAAATGGGTGACCACTTCGGGTGAAAAATGATAGGCGGTAAAAATCCAAACCAATGCGGGTACGATAATCATGCCGCCACCAACGCCAAATAATCCGGCGCTGACACCCGCAAACGCCCCTGCAACCACAAACCACACATATAACATCATTAAATCGGCCTTTTATCCTGCGTCTTTTTTATTAAAATCGTATAACCATCTAATTGTATAGTCACTCGAACATTACCTGCTCAATCGCATTTGCTAAATCATAATCCGACCTTTATGCTGTTTGTTTTGTATTGGTAATGAGCAACAATCGCTCAGTATATCAAAGTTTATCCACGCCAATTTACTCCATCGACGAAACTTATTATGCCGCCATTTAATCCATCATCTGACGCTTTGTCTGCCCAACCTTTTGAGTCATTGGAGTCATTAGAGCTTGAGCATTTACCTAAGCTTAACCATCGCCACCTTGCCAGTAGCGGCTCGACCAATAGTGAGCTGATAACTGCGCTGCAAAACGGCCGCCTGAATGCAGCCGAGATGCATCTACTAACAGCGGAAACCCAAAGTGCTGGACGCGGACAACATGGGCGCTCATGGCAGTCGCCGCGCGGCAATGTCTACCTGTCGTTATATCATCCCGTGCACATGCCGATTAGCGGTTTATTGTCGCTGATTATCGGCGTTGAACTGGCAAAAATGCCTGTAATTCAAATGCTAAACGAACAATTGCGCGCGCAAGGCTTGGCAACAATCGGGGTAAAATGGGCCAATGATTTGGGCTTTTATTCAAAGCAATATTCGCAGCAGCATTCATTTCAAAAACAATCTGAACCTAAATCGAATGACGCTGCTTTAAAGCCGCTTGAATCTACCAAACAAACCCTACCCTTTCATAAGCTTGCTGGCATTTTAATAGAACCCGTAACGAAGACAGGAAAATTGGTCGGCGTGGTGATGGGCGTGGGTCTAAACGTGCAAGCCACGCCTAAGCTCACTGCGCAAACTTGCGAGGGTATGAGTTATCAGGCGATTAGCTTACGAGATATTTGTGCCATGCTTGAGCCAAAAGCGCCGCCTATTTCACTTCCAGACCTAAAAACGCTTTATCAGCAAATGAGTGAAGCTTTAATAGCAGCGATGACCCGCTTTGAGTATTTAGGATTGGAAAAGCCAACCGGCCAGCGTTATTATTTGGACAGTTTTTTGGCGCAGTTTGACGCAATGGATGCATTGGCAGGGCTGCGTTTGCGCGTCACCCAAGACTACAACGGCAATATCGAGACGCTGACCGGTTATGCATGCGGTCTTGATACACATGGATGTTTGCAATTGCGTGAATATAACGGTAAGATTTCTGCGCTTTTTACCGGTCGCATTGACGTGATTGGCGACGCTTAAACCTTTAAAATACCATACCTAAAAAAAACCATACTGAACGAGCACTATATAAAGGGATTTTTATGCTCTGGTTAGATCTTGGCAATACCCGTCTTAAATACTGGCTCACCGATGATATCGGGCAGATAGTTGCGCACGATGCCAAGCAGCACTTGCAAGCGCCTGCCGAACTGCTCATGGGTCTGACCGATCGTTTTGCGCGTTATGCGCCGGATTTTATTGGAATTTCCTCGGTATTGGGCGATGACTTAAATGTAAAAGTATCTGAAACCTTGAGCCGCCTAAATATTCCGTTCGAATTTGTCCACGTCGATGCTGAGCATGCCTTGATGCAAAGCGCCTATGATGACGAACAGCTCGGCTGCGATCGCTGGCTACAGATGCTAGGCGCGGTGGATAAGAAAAAACGCCAGTGTGTGATTGGCTGTGGCACGGCGGTGACGATTGATTTGATTGATCACGCTGAGCATTTAGGCGGTTATATTTTCCCCAGCATCTATCTGCAACGTGAGTCGTTATTTTCTGGTACCAAGCAAATCACGATTTCTAGTGGCACTTTTGATAGCGTGAGCCCCGGCATCAACACAAAAGACGCCGTCCATCGCGGCATTATGTTGTCCATCGTTGGCGCGATTAATGAAATCAGTAACCGTTATCCAAACTTTGAGCTCATCATGACCGGCGGTGATGCGCATATCATTGCGCAACATATCAATCGTTCGGTGCGTATGCGCGATGATTTATTATTAAATGGTCTGGCCCGTTATTTTGACCATAGCAAACAGACATAGTGTTTTGAACGTTTGTATAAATAAAAAAAGCAGGCCGTTTTAAGCGACCTGCTTTTTTATTTTTAGTTTATTCGATTTAAAAGCGATGCTAGGTGCTTATGGGATGATTTTTTTGCAACCTCTGTCACGCCTGCGAACAGCAAGCAAGAAAAAATTAGCCCATGAGCAAGAGTTTAGTATATAAAGAACATTCTATAATTTCTACTTAGTCTCGTTAAATAGCTCACGGCCGATTAGCATACGACGAATTTCACTGGTGCCCGCGCCGATTTCATACAGCTTGGCATCACGCCAGTAGCGACCAAGTGGATATTCATTGGTATAGCCGTTACCGCCAAAGATTTGGATGCCCTCGCCTGCCATCCACGTGGCTTTTTCCGCACACCATAAAATCACGCTGGCGCAATCTTTACGTACTTCGCGGCTATGACCGGCGCCGCGTTGATCGAGCATATCGAGATTTTTACCGACCGTATATAAGAAGCTGCGTCCCGCTTGCAGGATGGTATACATATCGGCGACTTTACCTTGGATAAGCTGAAATTCACCAATTGCTTGCCCAAACTGCTTGCGATCATGAATATAAGGCACGACGTTATCCATCACCGCTTGCATGATACCGATAGGACCTGCGGCGAGTACCGCGCGCTCATAATCAAGCCCGCTCATCAGTACTTTGACACCTTCACCAACGCCGCCCAAGATATTTTCTTTGGGCACTTCAACATTATCAAAAGTCATCTCACCGGTATGACTACCGCGCATGCCAAGCTTATCGAGCTTTTGCGCTGTACCAAAGCCCTTCATACCTTTTTCAACGATAAAGGCGGTCATACCTTTTGCGCCAAGCTCTGGATTGGTCTTGGCATAAACCACCATTACGTCAGCATCTGGGCCATTGGTAATCCACATTTTGCTACCGTTTAACACATAATGTCCGTCTTTTTCTTCGGCTTTAAGCTTCATACTCACTACGTCTGAACCAGCGCCCGGCTCACTCATCGCTAATGCACCAATGAATTCTCCACTAATCAGCTTGGGTAGATATTTTTGCTTTTGTTCCTCTGAACCATTACGTTTAATTTGGTTGATACACAGGTTAGAATGCGCCCCATAACTTAACGCCACAGAAGCAGAGGCTCGGCTAATCTCTTCCATCGCCACCATATGAGCGACATAACCCATATCAGAACCGCCGTACTCTTCTGGAACGGTAATGCCATGCAGACCGAGCTCGCCCATTTTTTGCCATAAATCCATTGGGAACTCATCGCTACTGTCGATTTCGCTTGCACGCGGGGCAATTTCTTTCGCTGCAAACTGTTGTACCACATCACGTAAGGCGTCGATATCTTCGCCAAGCTGAAAATTTAATCCAGGTAAACTCATAACCATTCCTTGTATTTTGATGTTTAATTTCTTAAAAATTTAGATCTATTTAAAAAGAGACCATATAGCTGGTACAAATTTTTATCGCTTGCTGTGCGCCTGCGTCACTCCAGAGGCTTCAAAAATTTATACCAGCTATCTATCCATTTATTTCTGTTCATTTATTTCTATTCATTTAGCTTATGACTGGCTTTATTTTTTAGTTAAGACTGACGTTTATTAATCAACGCACGCGCCACGCTTGAACCATTGCGGCGACCCAAGAATTCACTGATACGCTCGCCAGCCACGACCAATTTATCCAAATCAATACCCGTACTGATACCCATACCGTGCAGCATATAAACGACATCTTCGGTGGCGACATTGCCCGTTGCGCCTTTGGCATACGGACAGCCGCCAAGCCCAGCCACTGAGGTATCAAATTCGCTAACACCCATTTGTAAGGCAGCTAAGGTATTACTTACGGCTTGACCATAAGTATCATGAAAATGACCTGATAGCATGCTGATATCAGCGTATTCTAATGCGGCTTGCAGGGCGCGCTGTACTTTTAGCGGTGTACCAACACCAATCGTATCGGCAATACCAATCTGCTCAGCGCCAATCTCAACCAAACGCTTGGTCACATAAGCCACTTGGCTAGGAGCAATCTCGCCTTCATAAGGGCAACCGACTGTGCAAGAGATGACGCCGCGCACTTTGATACCCTGCGCTTTTGCCGCAGCGGCAACGGGCGCGAAACGCTCAATGCTCTCATCGATACTACAATTGATGTTTTTTTGGCTAAAGGTTTCACTGGCTGAGCCAAAGATAACGATTTCATCAGGACGATGGACGATGGCATTTTCAAAACCGCGCATATTGGGCACTAGGACTGAGTAGCACACCTCCGTCTGACGTGTAGGTGCTAGCGCGTCAAGTAGCGCGCTATTATCACCCATTTGCGGCACCCATTTAGGCGAAACAAAACTGGTCGCCTCGAGCTTTTTGACGCCTGCTGCGATTAAATCGTTGATCAGCCTTTGTTTAACTGCAGTCGGTACCGTCATGGACTCATTTTGCAGGCCATCACGTGGACTAACATCAACGATTCTGACGTGGTCTGGGTACGAGAGTTTCATGCTTATCGTCCTTTTTTATGCGCCCTTTCATAGTAGTTTTAATTTAGAAATGTTACAGGACTGCTGGGATAAATTTTGCGAAGCCTCTGGAATGCGAAGCGCACAGCAAGCGAGGAAAATTTATACTAGCAGAGCGATATTTTAAACGAACCACTTTTATATTAAATTGGCTATGTTATCAGTACCTCAGTTACTAGCTTTCACTCGTCTCACTATCGATGCGCAGTAGCTCGTCGCCATCGGCAACCAAATCACCCTCGGCAAATAATAGTTCTGCCACCACCCCATCCGTCGGTGCAGTAATGGTATGTTCGATTTTCATCGCTTCGATAACGGCAAGTGGCTCGCCCTTTTTCACACTATCGCCAACCGCCACTTTGAAGGCGACGACTTGTCCTGGCATTGGTGATTTTAAGCTACCGACCGCCGCAGACTCTTCACCGACATGTGCCATGATATCAATAAGCGTAATCTCATCACGACCGCTATCGGTGAATACATAAACGGTTTCATTATTTGTCCAGCTCTGCGCGCTAATACGTACGCCATCTAGCCATAACGTATGATTATGCGCGTCAGTACTGTCATAGCTAATTTCACTTTCATAGACTTTTTCTGTCTGGGCGGCGACATTGGCATTGGTTTTTTCTTCGTTACTTGCGATTTCTTTTTCAATCACTAGGGTAAAGCTGCTGCTATTTTCAGCCCCTTTTTTACTTTCCGCACTATTTGCATTGTGCCAGTTGCTAATACGTGCTTGGTACGCCTGCTCATCATAAACCAAGCTAAACGAGCGCGTATAATCACTATAAGCACGGAAACCAGTCGGCTTACTAAATGGATCGATGTCTGACCCTTGTGCTGCGCCTTCACTAGCAAGCTGCTGCGTAATGGCAGTCACGACCAGAGTCGATAAATCAAGCGGATGCTGATTAAACAGCTCGTCCGCCTCACGCTCGATAAGCGCCGTATCAAGATTGGCTTGGCTAAAAGACTCAGTATTCAATATATAGCGCAAAAACGCCACGTTATTTGGCAAACCAACGATGCGCGTTTGAGCGAGTGCGCGGTCGAGTTTCGCCAATGCTTGCTCGCGGGTCGGCGCATGGACGATAAGCTTCGCAATCATAGAATCGTAAAACGGGCTAATCACATCGCCCTCGCGCACGCCATCGTCGATACGCACATCGGCAATGTTAAAGGTACTGTGCTCAGGCTTTTGATAGGTAAATAAAGTACCCGTCGCTGGCAAAAAGCCATTATCAGGATTTTCAGCGCAGATACGCGCTTCGATAGCATGACCATTTATGGTTAACTCGTCTTGCTTTTTCGGTAACGGCTTACCTGCTGCAACCAACAGTTGCCATTCAACCAAATCGACACCCGAAATCGCTTCACTAACTGGATGCTCTACTTGCAGGCGCGTGTTCATCTCCATAAAATAGAAATTCATCGCCCCTTCGCGCTGCTCAACGATAAATTCAACCGTACCTGCACCAAAATAATTAACCGCACGCGCCGCTTCGATTGCCGCTGTTCCCATCGCTTCACGCATGGCAGCGTCAACACCGGGTGCTGGCGCTTCCTCTAATACCTTTTGGTGGCGGCGCTGTACCGAGCAATCTCGCTCAAACAAATGCACATAATTGCCATGCATATCGCCAAATACTTGAATTTCGATATGGCGAGGTTTTAGGGCATATTTTTCAATGAGTACTTGGTCGTCACCAAAACTGGTAATCGCTTCACGGCGACAGGAATCTAGTAAGTCAATAAAATCGCTGCTATTTTCTACAATACGCATGCCTTTACCGCCGCCGCCAGCGCTGGCTTTAATTAAGACGGGATAACCGATACTGTCTGCTTGCTGTTGTAAGAATCCTGCATCTTGATTGTCGCCATGGTAACCCGGTATCAAGGGCACGCCAGCCGCTTCCATCAAACGCTTGGACTCAGACTTGCCGCCCATCGCCCGAATCGCGTCGGCAGATGGGCCAATAAACATCAAACCTGCATCCTGACAAGCCTGAGCAAAGTCGGCATTTTCACTTAAAAAACCATAGCCTGGATGGATTGCTTGGGCGCCAACATCGAGGGCAATCGCAATAATCGCATCGCCTTTCAGATAGCTGTCTTTTGGTGCAGAACCACCTAAATAAACCGCTTCATCACAGACAGCAACGTGCTTGGCGCCGCGGTCGGCATCAGAATAAACAGCGACGGTACGAACACCCATACGCTTGGCAGTCGCAGCAACACGGCAAGCAATTTCACCACGGTTGGCGATTAGAATTTTAGAAAACATAACTATCCCTGTAACTTATCGTTTTTATTTATCGGCTTGACTATCGTTTTTTGCTACTAGTCTGTCGTTAACCAATCAGGTTTACGCTTGTGCAAAAAGGCCTGCACGCCTTCCTTTCCTTGCTCTGATGAGCGAATATCAGCGATACCTTTAACGGTATCAGCAACCAGCTCATCGGTAATCGGTGCATCTGCGACTTCGTGCAATAAACGCTTGCAAGTCTTGACTGCATTGGGGCTATTATTAACCATCTTGGCGCATAAGGCTGCGACTGTGTCGTTAAGTGATTCTTCACTAACGCGCTCATGGATAAAGCCAAGCTGCCGTGCCTTTTTGGCATCAAAAACTTCTGCACTGAGAAAATAACGCTGCGATGCTCTAGCACCCAGTGCTTTGGTGACATAAGGGCTAATGGTGGCAGGGGCTAATCCCAGACGTACTTCGCTGAGGCAAAAATTGGCGATCTTAACCGCAATCGCTATATCACAAACCGCAACTAAGCCCATACCACCTGCATAGACATCGCCTTGAATCGCAGCCACCGTTGGCTTTGGACATTCATAAATGGTCTTTAGCATTTGCGCCAGTTTATCGGCATCGGCAAGATTTTCTTCATAGCTATAATCTGCCATCGCCCGCATCCAGTTCAAATCTGCACCAGCGCAAAACGCTTTACCCGCCGCCGCTAGCACAATCACACGGACATTATCATCAGCGCCAAGCGTGGAGAAAACCTCAGTCAGCTCGGCGATCATTTCATCGTTAAAGGCATTACGTATCTCAGGACGATTTAACGTCACCGTCGCGACGTGCTGCTCAATATCGACCAATAGGCTTTTATAATTATTCAGATTTTTTTGCATAACCTTCTCTATTTTTTATATATGTGAAATGCTTGCCCATGTTCCATTTAATGCTACATTCTAAACACACCAAACGTCGTCTCTTCAATCGGGGCGTTGTAGGCAGCACTTAGCCCTAATGCTAATACATGACGCGTATCGGCGGGGTCAATCACCCCATCATCCCAAAGACGTGCTGTCGCATAATAAGGGTGACCTTGCTCTTCGTACATCTCAAGGATCGGCGCTTTAAAGGCAGCCTCATCTTCCGCGCTCCATTCTTCACCTTTACGGTCAAAATTATCACGCTTGACGGTTGCCAGTACCGACGCCGCTTGCTCGCCGCCCATCACCGAGATACGCGCGTTTGGCCACATCCACAAAAAACGCGGACTATAAGCGCGGCCACACATACCGTAGTTACCAGCACCGAATGAGCCGCCGACGATAACGGTGAATTTCGGCACTTTGGCGTTAGCCACTGCCATGACCATTTTGGCGCCATGACGGGCAATACCTTCGTTTTCGTATTTGCGACCAACCATAAATCCAGTGATATTTTGCAAAAACACCAAAGGAATTTTACGCTTACAGCACAGCTCGATAAAATGTGTGCCTTTTTGTGCTGATTCACTAAATAGGATGCCATTATTGGCGATGATGCCTACTGGCATACCTTCGATATGGGCAAAACCGCAAACCAGCGTCGTGCCAAAACGTGCTTTAAATTCATCAAACTCACTATCATCGACGATACGAGCGATAATTTCTTTGATATCAAAAGGTTTGCGCTTATCGGTTGGAATGATGCCGTATAACTCTTTGGCATCATAGCGTGGTGGACGCGGTTTGATTTGATTTGGGATTTGCTTAGCAGGACGGTTTAAGTGGCTAACGATATTACGCGCAATTGATAACGCATGGGTATCGTTCTGCGCCAAATGATCGACCACCCCTGACAGACGCGTATGCACATCGCCGCCGCCCAAGTCTTCAGCGGTGACCTCTTCACCGGTCGCTGCTTTTACCAGTGGCGGACCACCCAAAAAGATAGTGCCTTGATCTTTGACAATGATAGATTCGTCACTCATCGCGGGCACATAAGCGCCGCCTGCGGTACAGCTACCCATCACCACGGCGATTTGCGGGATACCGGCCGCACTCAGATTGGCTTGATTAAAAAAGATACGACCAAAGTCATCTTTATCAGGGAATACTTCGTCTTGATTGGGTAAGTTTGCGCCGCCTGAATCGACCAAATACACGCAAGGTAAGTTATTTTCTTGTGCGATTTCTTGCGCGCGCAGATGCTTTTTGACCGTCATCGGATAGTAAGTGCCGCCTTTTACCGTGGCGTCATTACAGACAATCATACACTCGGTACCGTTGATACGGCCGATACCGGCAATCACGCCAGCCGCTGGAATCTCTTCGCCATACATATCATGCGCTGCCATTGGTGCGACTTCTAAAAATGGCGTACCGACATCGAGCAGGCGCTCAACACGCTCACGAGGTAGCAGCTTGCCACGCGCTAAATGCTTGGCACGCGCGCGCTCTGAACCACCTTGAGCGACTTTACGCAGGTGCACATATAAGTCATCGACTATTTCTTGCATGGCGGCACGGTTTTGCTGAAAATCGGCAGCGTTCGGACTCAATTTACTGGTTATGATAGCGCTCATGATATCCCTTTTTATACTTGTGTTTATTATTCAATAACTTCTTAAAATCTTGACCGATTTTTTGACTACTCTATTCCTAGCTCCGCCTTCATCTGCTCGATAATTTTATACTTTTGAATTTTACCGGTGATGGTCATCGGATATTCAGTCACAAAGCGATAATAAGTCGGCACTTTATAATGGGCGATATGCTCGCTACAGAATTGGCGCACTTCATCTTCGGTTAAGCAGCCCGGCTCTTTTGATATGATCAAAGCAGCAAGCACTTCTCCATAACGCTTATCTGGGATACCGACAACTTGGACGTCACGAATTTTTGGATGACGATAGAGATAGTTTTCGATCTCAACTGGGTAAATGTTTTCACCGCCGCGAATGACCATATCTTTACTACGACCAACGATTTTGACATAGCCGTCCTCATCCATCGTCGCCAAATCACCGGTATGCATCCAGCCATCTTGTATCGCTTCACGGGTTTTAAAGCGGCTGCCCCAATAGCCTTTCATCACCGAATAACCACGCGTTAGCAGCTCGCCGGTTTCCCCTAAAGGTACAATCTCGCCCGTTTCGGTATCGACGACTTTGACTTCAAGCGCAGGCTGCACAAGCCCAACCGTTGATACTTGTTTCTCTAATGGCGTATGCTCATTGGTCTGACAAGAAACCGGACTGGTCTCGGTCATGCCGTAAGCAATGGTCACCTCTTTCATATGCATCTTATCAATGACGCGGCGCATGACCTCAATCGGGCAGCTAGAGCCGGCCATAATGCCAGTCCGCAAGGTCGACAAATCAAATTTATCAAATTCAGGATGGTCAAGCTCGGCGATAAACATCGTCGGTACGCCATGCAAAGCCGTACATTTCTCTTCTTCAACCGCTTGCAAGACGCTTAAAGGCTCAAAACCATCGTTCGGATAAATGATACAACCGCCATGGGTCAAAATCGCTAAGTTGCCAAGCACCATACCAAAGCAATGATATAAAGGCACGGGAATACACAGTCTGTCTTCCTCAGTGAGATTCATGGCCTCACCGATAAAATAGCCGTTATTTAAAATATTGCGGTGGCTTAGGGTCGCGCCTTTTGGCGTGCCAGTCGTACCACTGGTAAACTGCACGTTAATCGCGTCGGTGTTTTTAAGCTGGGCTTGACGCTCGGCGACGCGTGGATCATTGGCATCGCCTTCCGCCATCCAAGCAGAGAACTTCTGCATAAATTTAAACTCTTCATCAGAGTCTGGCTCATCAATCCAAATAATGCGCTCAATGGTTGGAATCTCGACCAAATCCAGCTGGGTATAGTCTTTATGATAAATTTCAGGACAAAGCTCACGAATCAGCTGCGCATAATCGCTGCTTTTAAAGTGGCGCATCAATACCAAGGCTGAGCAGCCGAGTTTATTTAACGCATATTGCAGCTCAAAGGTACGGTAGGCAGGGTTGATATTAACGAGGATAACGCCGACTTTTGCGGTCGCTAATTGCATCAGCAGCCACTCAGCATTGTTGTGCGACCAGATACCGATGCGATCGCCAATCTCAAGCCCCATTTCAATCATGCTGCTGGCTAATTGATTGACCTGCTGTTGTAGCTCGCGATATGTCCAGCGGATATTTTGATGACGGACGACCAGCGCTTCACGCTCCGGATATTTGGAGACAATCGCATCAAAAAAATCGCCGATAGTCGCCTCAATCAGCGGTACATCGGGGCCTTTATCATAGCTTTGAATAAGCGGCGCATTTGCCGAGCGCGCGCCCATATTTACGGTGGGAATATTATTTAGAATGCTATCGAAGTCAGAAACTTGAGTCATAACGAGTCCTTTCGTTTTACTTTTTACAGCACGCCTGGATGGTGCTAATTTTTCGCTTGCTCCTATTCTTTTTTTTCCTTGAACAGGTCTTAACAAGCATGAGCTACTATACCGCCTTAAATCGAAGGCTGTCAATCATAGTAATACATTATGTATCATTTAAATTAATTAATAAAAAGTATTACCCAGTAAAAGATAGCATAAAATCACGCGATTATTATATGCAAAAAAGCCAGCTACGTATTTGTTACACGGCTGGCTCTTGAGAAAAACTAAGACTAGTAATTAAAGCTAAAAGTTAAACTTGCAACGGTTAAGCGTTGATTAAGACTTAACCATTGGCGGCGCTTTAATCGTTACCGTCGCAGTGATGCCATGGTTATCATCAAGCAAGTCCATAACCAGCTCGTCATCCGTTTCAGTAGTCACTTGCCAATTACCAGCAGCCTGCGGTACGCCAGTGACCATCACCGAAATGGCTTTATTTTTTAAGCGAATCATCGGCGGCTTATGATCGTAACCGCTGTGCTCGTGGCCCAAGATATCATCAGCAATCGTCGCTGCCTGTGCACGTAGCGGCGCGACATAGCGGCAGGCGACGCCGTTGATCGACATACAATCGCCAATCGCATACACATTGGACGCATGGGTACGTAATGTCGTGGCATCGACCACGATACCGGTGCGGCGATTGAACTCAACTCCAGCAGCGGTTGGTAATTTATCATCGACCGTCAAGCCCGTACTAGCAATCACATGATCAACGATTAATGGCTCTGGCTGCTGCGCCGCATCGCTGTCGGTAGCTGATACTGGCGCATAGCTGACTTGCAATGTACCATCATCATGACGCGTAACATTGGATACTTGATAACCGCCTAAAAAGCGAATCCCTTGCGATTGTACTGCTTTAGCAATACGTGCGGTCGCTTGTGGTGGTAGCATTTGCGAGAGCGGCGCGTCATTTAAATCAATCAACGTCACTTCATGACCCGCTTTTAATAAATCCTCGGCAATCTCCGTCCCGACCATACCAGCGCCAACGATAGCGACGCGCTGACTGCCAGCGGCCAACTTTTCTTGTAGCTGCCCAAAACGCTCGATATGGTTGACATGCCAAACCAAATCTTCAGGCAGACTTTTTGGAAAAATAGGATGGGCGCCCATCGCCAGCACCAGTTTGTCATAGCTAATAGTGGCGTAATTGGTATACACAGGGTCCGAGCGCAGTGCTGAGATAAGTTGTACCGTTTGGCTAGCAGGGTCGATATCGGTCACTTGCGTATTGGCAAGTAAATTAATATTTGCTGCTTTTGCCGCATCGCTACCTGTTGCACGTACCAAGTCCGCAGCATTTTTCTGTTGGCTAATTGCCATCGTTAGCATGGGTTTATGATAACGGTCGCCATTATCAGCTGTGATTAAGGTGATGGGAATGTTTTTATCTTTTGCGCGAATGGCATCAATCACGTGCCAGCCTGCTAAGCCTGCGCCAATAATCACAATACCTGCCGATTGATTTTCTACACTCATAATGACTCCGAAACACTATTTATTATTTGTTATGAATTTGGAATAGGATTAAAAACTGATGGCGTCTATTGTAGCAGCAAACAGGGAACACTTGTAAGCTGAGAGTAATGAACAAAAAGTAAAAGACATAAAAAAGCGCCTTTATTAAAGACGCTTTGATAGATACTTAAAACACAGTACTTAGTTTCAATGATTGAGAATTTTTGATAAAAACAGCTGCGCGCGCTCACTTTTTGCGCCTTCAAAAAACTCATCCTTACTACAGTTTTCGACAATATGCCCTTCATCCATAAAGATAATCCGATTGGCCACCTGACTGGCAAAGCCCATTTCATGGGTCACGCACATCATGGTCATGCCATCGCGGGTCAACTCGACCATCACATCGAGCACTTCTTGAATCATCTCTGGGTCAAGTGCGGAAGTTGGCTCGTCAAATAGCATCGCTACCGGATCCATCGCCAAAGCACGCGCAATCGCTACGCGCTGCTGCTGTCCGCCTGATAGCTCGGCGGGGTATTTTGGCGCTTGCGCACTTAAGCCCACACGGTCGAGATAGGCCATGCCTTTTTTCTTAGCCTCATCTTCTTTACGGCCCAACACTTTGATTTGTGCGACCGTTAAGTTATCGATAATAGTCAGATGCGGAAACAACTCAAAATGCTGAAACACCATTCCGACGCTACTACGCAGTTTGGGTAAATTGGTTTTTGCTGCACCAACTGAGATACCATTGACCATGATATCGCCCTTTTGAAACGGTTCAAGGCCATTTACGGTTTTAATAAGGGTCGATTTGCCACTACCCGATGGACCACAAACCACCACCACATCGCCTTTATGCACGTGCGCGGTACAGTCAGTTAGCACCTGAAAGTCGCCGTACCATTTGCTAACGTCAGTCATTTTGATGACTATCTCAGCGCTCGCATGACCATTGTCGGTGACCAGTCCGCCAAATTCATTTATATAGGTGTCAGCATTGTTTATCACTGGCTCATTTATCACTGGCTCATTCATCACTGGCTCCTAACCACTTTTTTCATCATTATTAAATGAAAATCTTAATAGTAAAATACTGCGCCAAATTTAAATTAAAACCTTAAGCGTTTTTGCAATTGCTGTACGCCGATAGAGGCACTTAAGCTGATAATAAAATAAACAGCTCCCGCGCCTAAAATATAAGGCGTCAGTAAGCCCATCAGCTCACCCCGAACGTAAGCGGCGCGGAAAAAATCCGTCAACCCAATAGCAAAAACCAGCGTTGTATCTTGGAATAAAATAATACATTGCTGTAAAATCAGCGGTAGCATTTTGCGAAAAGCTTGCGGCAATATCACCAAACGCATGGTTTGCCCATAAGTCATGCCAAGAGCCTTTGCGGCATTCACTTGCCCGCTACCGATAGATTGGATACCTGCGCGCACCACCTCTGAGAAGTATGCCGCTTCAAACATCATAAAAGCGACCACACACGAGGTAAACGCGGTATCGAGCTGTAAATATTTACCGGCTATCCAAAAATACATCATCGGCACGGCAAAATAAAACCACAGCAATACCAATAGCAACGGCACAGAACGAAAGTAATTGACGTATAATTTGGCAGGAATTTCTAGCGCTTTGATGCCGGACAAGCGCATCAAAGCCAATACCGTCCCTAAGCTAATACCGCCTAAGATAGCGAGAAACAGCACCTTTAAAGTGGTCAGCATACCTCCCATTAAGCCCGGATACGCCGTTGCAAGTTCGGTCATCATATTCATTTTTGACTCCCTGCAATCAGCCCAGGTACTCGTAATTTACGCTCAATCAGTCCCATAATGGCAATTAACGACAGATTAAAAACCAGATAAATAATGGTCGCATAAGTGTAAATCTCGAGGCTGTTTTGGGTATATTCACTGATGGTTTTGGTTTGGCTAATCAGCTCCATCACCCCGACCAGCGACGCTACCGACGCGTTTTTAAAGCAGTTGGTGAGCTCCGAGCTTAGTGGTGGCAAAATAACACGAAATGCCTGCGGTAGTAGCACTTCTTTATACGCCTGCAGAATCGTAAAGCCGAGCGCGTAAGCAGCATTGATTTGCCCTTCAGGTAAGGATTCGATACCGGTACGCACCTGCTCAACGATACGCGCGGCGGTAAATAATCCTAAGCCAATACTGGCGGACAGCATGGCTGAGGTATTAGGCGATAAGTCTTTATACCACCACTCTTGTAGTGCAGGCGTCAGCCAACCGGGGGCGATATAAAACCAAAAGAATAATTGTACAAGAAGAGGAATATTACGAAAAAATGTCACATAAGCGGTACCAATACTACGCGCCGCTTTATTTGGCAAGGTGCGCATGATGCCCAAAATAGTACCAATCACCATGGCAATCGCCCAAGCGATACTGCCAATCAATAGCAGCCAGCCAAGACCGGTCACCATCCAATGCAGGTAAAGCTCGTTACCGATACCGGTCTGCTCAAAGAGCACACCCCAGTTCCAGCTATAATTCATGATTGTCTCTCCAAGCAGCGATTGAAAAGCTAACGCGCCCGATTGACATTGCTGTCAATCTGAGCGCGTAAGCAAGCTATGTTGAGGGACAATAATTACTGTGCTGTCGCGACTTTTGGCTGAGCGCTATCATGTGGATTGGCAATCAAGGCTTTTAGATTGTCTGACATCTCAAAGTTTAGATTGACGTTTTTTGGCGGAATTGGGTTGGTGAACCACTTATCATAAATGCTATTAATCTCGCCTGAGCTAAAGACATTGGCAAGCGCTTCATCGACCACCGCTTTAAATTCAGGATCGTCTTTACGCATCATACAACCATAAATCTCAAACGATTGCGGCGTACCAACAATCACCCATTCATCTGGATTTTTGGCTTTGGCTTTTTCACCGGCAAGTAGTACATCATCCATCATAAAGGCATCGGCACGGCCGTTTTCTAGCATAAGGAAAGCTTCGCCATGGTCTTTTGCCGAGATGACATTGATGTCCATTTCATTTTTATCATTGTATTCACGAATATAACGCTCTGAGGTCGTACCAGCAGTGGTGACCAAAGTTTTACCTTTTAGGTCTTCAAAATCTTGAATACCTGAGTCTTTTTTGGTCAATAAACGCGTGCCAATTTCAAAGAAACCATTTGAGAAAGCCACTTGTTTTTGGCGCTCTTCGTTATTGGTGGTTGAGCCACATTCAAAATCGACCGTGCCGTTTTGCACCAGTGGAATACGCGTTTGCGAAGTAATCAAGTTATAACGAATTTTTAAATCCGGCATATTAAGCTTTTCTTTTACCGCATCGACCACTTTCATTTCTAAATCGTGCGCATAGCCAATCGGCTGATTTGGGTCATCAGCGATGTAAGAAAAGGGGATAGAAGAGTCTCGGTGACCGACCACGATAGTGCCCGATTCTTTGATTTTTTGTAGCGTACCGTTGGTATTTGCTGCCGCTTCTGTCGTCGCCGTGCCATCTGCTGGCGGCGCTTCGGTGTTGGTTTGATTGCTATTATTACAGCCCGCTAGGCCAAGTGCCATAAAGGCAACCAACGTTAGCGGTTTTGAGATTAAGTAGGTCATGAGATACATCCTTTTATCACATTTATACAAACTAGGAGGGGACTTTGACGGTATTTATGCCATTATTTGACTTTATATAAGCCCTTGGCTGACTTTTCCGTCATGCATCCATGCTGTTGCTTTAGGTTATAACTATGCAACTTAATGTTACTGTACAACAATTTGCGTGATTGGGGTAAACTTTTTTTAATGAGACTGATATTTTGCAGATTTCGTTTAACAATCATTTAAATTACGCCAATAACCAAGCCGCTATGATTGATAAATAATCATTAATCCCCATAAAGCTAACAACTTCTTAATACTAGTTATGACCTATGACCCAAGATACTCAAGTCCCAAATGTCGATCAACAAGCGAGCAGCCACCGCGATAATGACGTACGCCAACGCTTTTTTATCGAAGACTCACCGGTGCGCGGCGATGTGGTGCGCCTATCGCGCAGCTATGCGACGACCATTGCCCAAAAAGCTTATCCTGAAGCCATTAAGCGCTTATTAGGTGAGATGCTGACGGCGGCAAGCTTGTTGATCAGTACCGTTAAAATTAATGGTCGCTTATCGATTCAATTACAATCATCAGATAGTGACAGCTTGCTCAATTGGGCAATGGCAGAATGCGACCAAGACGGTATCATTCGCGCCCTTGCCAGCTGGAAAAATGACACCGACGAGCAAGTGCAAGCGTGGGAAAATATGATCCATGCCAAAGACGCCTTTGCTGAGCTCGGCGCTGCTGGTCAAGGCGTGTTATTTATCAACATCCAGCCTGATGGCGGCGAGCCGTATCAAGGTATCGTTGAGCGTAGCCATGACAACTTAGCTGATTGCTTAGCGCATTATCAAAAACAATCGGCGCAGATTCCAACGCTGATCAATCTGGCATCCGATGGTTTGCAAGCCGGTGGTATCTTGGTGCAAATGCTACCTCGTACCGCAGCCGAGACCTATGAAGTCGAGCAAAACCAAGATGCTGGTATCGATGATGACTTGTGGACACGCTTAAGTGTGCTCACGCGCACGCTAAAAGCAGAAGAGCTGACCACGCTTGATGCCAATGAAATCCTGTACCGTTTGTATAATGAAGAAAAAGTCGTTGCCCCTGAGCCTGTAGCGTTATCGTTTGGCTGCACCTGCTCACGCGAGAAGTGTGAGATGGCCATCGAGCAAATCGGTGAAACCGAAGCGTTAGATATCGTGGACGAACAAGGCGGTACGTTTGAGATGGACTGCGGATTTTGCGGTGAGGTCTACAAATTTGATAAAGACGATGTAGCGGCTATTTTTGCTGAATAGCTTCTTATCTGTTTTCTACCGTCCCTAAAATTTAAAACCCTCAAGTGTCATGCTTGAGGGTTTTTCGTTTTTATAATTTTATTGATAATAACATTCATAGTGTTAACACCTTAAATCTCGACCTCGTAATCTATCGGATAAGAATAGATACGGCTATCAAGCCCATATTTGGCGTCATGCGCGTCGCCTAATCTATTGGCTGATAACCAAGAAATCACTTGCGCAAGCACCCGATCGTTATAAGTTAAATTCATATGATTGACGCCATAAAATATCGCCTTATGACCCTCGGGCACATTCAATGTATGCTCTTCGGTATATTCGCCAAGTGCCGATTCTACCGAAACCAGCCCATCACCGAGTAAGCTTGTGGTCTTAGATTTATAATGCACCTCAACCATAGCTGCCGCGACCAGATAGGTATTTACATGTAAAGGTAAGCGCGTCGGATGGCGAAATTCTGCGGGCAGCACACTGCGCCCTTCAGCTGATTTCCAGTCCGCATCGCGAATACTGCCGTAACGTAAATCAATAATTCCCGCACTACGCAAGTCGCCTAACTTGGCTAATGAGCCTGCAAAAGGCAATTTAGCGATTTTATCTTGAACAAAATGACCAATCTGCTCTAAGCTTGCGCCATGATGTGGCGAGCCTAAAGTAATAAGATTGCCCACGCGTTCGACCCAGCTAAAACCTTGTTCTTTACCATAAAATAGCGCGCTACGACTCAGCAAACCGCCCATGCTATGGCCGATTAAGTCAAGCTGGGTGATATCTGGATTATTCTCCACCAAATCTTGCAAGACTTTAGCAAAGCTACGCCCATTACTGGAGATACGCCGACCGGTATTATAGTTCAAATATAAAACTGTACTGTCTGGCAACTTGTGGGTCAGCATAGCACCGAGATTATTTTCGCCCGCAACTTGCCAGCTTAAATGACTCAAACAAAGCCCATGGCATAGAATAATCACCCGCCCCGATAGTGCGCCACTTTGCACATAATTGTCTTTATCGTATAGCATCATCGACACGGCCAACGGATTGTCATGGGTGACAAGGTGGTCGCCCATCACGCCATTTAGGATATTGACCATACGCCGTAAGTTTAAAGGCAGTGGTTGTATTTTTTTGGGTTTTAAAACCGTGTTATACAAACGTAGCCCTATGGCAATATTGTTGCCGACCAATTGCATCGCTTGACGCACCGTACCATAAATGCGCCCGGTGATACCGCGCTGCCAGTGCTCAAGATTACCATTATTAAACCGCCCCAAAGGACGCAGCAAAATCTCACGGTGGATAGCTTCGACAATATCCGTTACTTCCACGACACCCATAGTAGCAAGCTGCGCCAAGCCTTCAAAAAAATCCACCAAAGAGATTGGTTGATGCGGTTTTATCACACTGTTATCGACATTTTTGGCGATCAGCTCATCGACATAAATATAGTCAAGTTCTGCTAGCGCTTCATAGACATCGTCTTGAAAGTCTGCTTTTGCGCTCAATTCACCATCAGAGGGACGCCGAGTGGTCGCAAATAAATCGTGTATGGTTTCTATAGGTCTTGGATTGGGCATAGTGTTGCTACAGCAAGCGATTAAGGGTAATTGCCATACTAGCCTGTAAATGCCATAAACAGAAGAAAATGATTTAACTATCAGGTATTTTTATGGTTAAAAAAACAGGGAACTATAAAATATCGAAACTTACCCATTAGTAGCTATCGCCTACAACACAAAAACCCTAAAGCCATGACTTAGGATTTTTATGTTTGTTCAGACGTATCATTACTAATGCAAATAGTTAACTAGACAAAGGATTCTGCCAGTATGACGTCACCATCTTCGCGTGTAATCATAACTGTCGCTGAGCGCGGGGTACTACCGCCAGCCACTGCTCCCCATGTATTACCCGGATGCTGAATATTAATAAACAAGGTTTTAAAGTCTGGCGTCATCGTGATACCTGTGACTTCACAGCCCTCCGGACCGACAAAAAATCGTTTGATGTTATCATTGCTAGCAGGCATACCGACTCGGGTTTGTTGCCCTGCTGACGTGGTTTGAATGGCGCCATCGCTTACATTACCTGGTAGCGCTGCCAGTAACATACAGCTGCTGGTATCGGTATAAGCGCCGTCGTCTGTTTGAATCCATAGAACGCCGCGTGGATCGAAGTATAAGCCATCGGGAGAAGAAAAATCATTACTGTCATTTAATTGCGATAAATTTTCTGCTACTAAATCATTCGGTGCAGCAAATAAATAAATGTCCCAGTCAAAACTGGTTGCCGCATGATCACCGCCCGCTTCTGCCCAGCGAATGATATGGCCGTTGTCATTGCCACGCGCTTTGCCGCCAGTATTATAGCTGCGCGGATTGGACGCCGACACTGGCTGATCATCTCGTACACCACGATATTTATTATTGGTCAAAGTCACATACACTTCACCCGTTATCGGGCTGACCGATACCCATTCTGGTCGATCCATTTTGGTTGCACCGACTGCATCTGCTGCCGCGCGAGCAAAGACCAATACCTCATCTTGTCCATGAAAAGGCAACTCGCTGTTCAAAGCATCCAGTCCATTTTGACCATGAATTAACGCTTTCCATTCACCGTGACCATTTTCATTAAAGATAGCAACATAGAGCATGCCCTCATTCAAATACTTGTCACCCGCTTTTAATCCACCACCGATATCAGCATTTGACCAGGTGGCTTTGGAGACGAATTTATAAATATATTCACCGCGAGCATCATCGCCCATATAAAACACCACCGGTTTGCCTTGTTCAACGGGAGCATAAGCACAGTTTTCATGAGCAAAACGTCCCAGTGCCGTGCGCTTTTGGGGCATGGAGTTTTGATCAAAAGGATCAATTTCGGTGATATAACCAAAGGTATTAAAACCATTTCGATAATCGTCAGTAGCGCTAGCACTAGTGGCGGTCATATCCCAGCGTGAAAACTCGTCTACGATCTTGGCATCTTTGGCATCAGGGGTGTGCCAAAGATATTCAAAGCCAGAGAAATTTTCCGTTGCGCCATAGCGCTCGCGACCATAATTTTGTCCTGCGCTCAGCTGACTGGCATCTTGCCCACGGGCAAACACCCCTAAAAAATTCTCTTCGGTGGTTAGATAGGTGCCCCATGGTGATAAGCCTGCGCCGCAATTGTTGTTGATACCACGAGTTTGAAAGCCTGTTGGGTCAAACTTGGTCTTGACCAAATCAGAGCCCGCAACAGGACCTGCTAATTGCGTGGTTGTACTGCTGGTGATACGGCGATTGTATTTTGAATTGGGGACCATTTCATAGCCCATGCCATCGGCGCGGCGCTTCATCTCGACCACCGCTACCCCATGACAATTCACCTCACGGCGTACGTCGCTTGCAAGTCGACGATTTTGAAAGATTGGCGCAGCATTTTTATCTTGGATCACATGGTAACCAAATGGGCTCAGCTCGCTGCTATTGACGTATTCATGATTCATGACCAGTAGTCCATTCTCTGATGCTTTGGCATCATAGGCAGTGCCCTTTTTGCCAAAGAACCACATGCCATCATGGTTATCACCCATACGCCATTCGAATGACTCAGCTGACTGCTCGCGATTGTCTTTCCAATCATCAATGCCAGATATCAGCGGCGTGCCTAAAGGCAGTATTATCTCAGCCTTATAGCCTGCCGCCACGCTCATGGTTTCGGCAGTCGAATGCGCCACTGCGGTAAACTTCAAAGTTTCGGGACGCTTGAGATCACCTTGTGCAGGGATAGCAGCATCATTGCCATTATTTTTGGTAGGAATACTATCGTCATCGTCGCTACAGCCAACTAAAGGTAGCGCTCCAAAAAACGCCGCCGCCGTCAATCCTGTGCCACCTTTTAGGATACTACGCCGATTTAAACGGCGACTAATAATGGTTTGAAAATCAATATTGTTGCTCGGATTAGAATCTTCAACGACTTCATGGGCAAGCGGTTGTTTGTTATTCAATAATGTCATTATCAGTCACCTTGCTGTTAGGCTTGATTGGCATGAGAGAGTTGATTGCAGTCTCGTAATTGCAATCACCAAAATACGAATTATGCCTAATTCTACTGAGTGTTTATGACAGTACGTTGAAAACCAAATGCCGATTTGATAGTTATTTAATGATAAGCTTAGGATAAATGACTATCACCACTGATAAACCAAAAAAATCCCAAGCGTTCACTTGGGATTTTTTTGATAGCGTTAAGCATTAATGCCTTTACAGATTAATAGGTGATAGCTGCGATAAAAACTTATTTAACCTCTGTCTGCCACTGATGAGCGCCTAGTTTTAAAGTCAACACATCGCCCGCATGTAAAGCGCCAACGCCGCTTGGTGTCCCGGTCATAATGACGTCGCCTGCTTGCAAACTAAAAGCGTGACTGATATTAACCAATAACTCATAAACGGGAAATAGCATCAAGGCGCTATCGCCATCTTGCTTGAGTTCGTTATTAATATTCAGCTGGTAATGGACGTTTTTGAAGTCACCAAAGGCATTTGCATCGAGCCAGTCAGCAAGCACACAAGCGCCATCAAAGCACTTGGCGCGCTCCCAAGGATGACCTTTTTCTTTCAGCTCAGTTTGTAGCTCACGCAAGGTCAAATCAAGCCCTAATGTCACGCCACCAATAGCTTGTTTCGCCTCTGCAAGCGTGGCTTTTGATAAGTCTGTTGCCAGCTGAATACAAAGCTCAGCTTCATAGTGGGTTTCGCCAAAGATGGCAGGGTTTGGTCGCTCAACACCCTGATGGATAGATACCACCGAAGAGGCAGGTTTCATAAATAGCATCGGCGCGCTAGGCACTTCATTGCCCAACTCCTCTGCATGCGCCGCATAGTTGCGCCCGACACAGACGACTTTACCGATAGAAGTACGCAGACGTTCGCTATTATCAATGCTGGTATCACTATTGGTATCAGTGGTGCCAGCAGTATCTTTCACATTACCAATAATAGCGTTGGCGATGGACATATGGGGCGATGAGCTCATACTATTTCCTTAAGGCCGATTTTTTAATTTATGACCACTATAGCTTTTTTATTTTGCCGTGCCTACTTTTAAGGAATGGTATTGGTAACCACGTCTGGCGGCACATAGCTGGCGTGACGATTCATACGTTTTTCAAACAATCTAAAGCTAAATAAAATCACCCACGACAGCAGCAGATAAACGACACCGGCCGCAAAGAACAATTCCATCAAGGTATAAGTACGCGCACTAATCGTACGCGCAACGCCGGTGATATCCATCAACGCAATGGTGGATGCCAGCGCGCTTCCCTTTAGCATAAAGATAACTTCGTTACTGTAGGCAGGAATCACAATGCCAAAAGCGCGCGGTAAGGTAATACGCGTCAGCTTCTGCCATTTTGACATGCCAATGGCATCGGCGGCTTCAAGCTCGCCCACAGGAATATTTTGGATTGCACCGCGAATAATCTCTGCCAAATAGGCGCTGGTATTAAGGGTAAAGGCGATGATGGCACACCAATAAGCTTGGCTAAGTACCGGCTCCCATAAGAACGAGTTACGTACCGCTTCGAACTGCCCAAGCCCATAATAAATCAAAAATATCTGTACCAGTAGCGGCGTGCCACGGAAAAAGAAGATATATAAAAATGGTAAAACTTGCACCAGCCAATTTTTGGACAGGCGCAATAATGCCAAAATCAAACCAAAAAACAACCCAATAATACCCGAGAATACAACGAGCTGGACGGTCAATACCGCGCCACCCATTAAATCAGGAATATGGTCAAAAATGACCTGCCAATTCCAATCCATAGTATCTCTCCTCTACCCTATGGTCGATTGACTTTGAGTGGTTTGATGGTGGGTTTGACGGCTGAGCTTTTTAGCATAACGCGCCGCCGGATTGGCACGCCACTCAAGCCACATCATAAAACCGGTAATCAACATGGTCAGACCCAAATAAATAATCGCCGCGGCCATATAAAAGGTAAACGGCTGCTGTGTCGACTGCGCCGCACGCGAGGACTGATACATGATATCTTTTAGACCGACGACCGACACCAAGGCGGTATCTTTGAGCAATACCAAAAACAAATTGCCGAGACCTGGCAGTGCAATCTGCCAGACTTGCGGCAAGGTAATACGATAAAAAGTCTGAAAAGGTCGCATGCCAATCGCTTGCGCCGCTTCTCTTTGCCCTACCGGAATCTCTTGAATGGACATACGAAAAATTTCGGTCGCGTACGCACCAAAGGCAATTGATAACGCCATGACCCCGCCCCAAAACGCGCTAATCTCGATATAGTCGTTATAGCCGAACTTTTTGAGGATACTCATGAGCAATATCGAGCCGCCGTAATAAATAAACAGCACCAATAACAGCTCAGGGATGCCGCGCATCGTGGCAGTATAGACCGTCGCAAGCTTACGCAGCAGCCAGACATTGGACATCTTGGCGGTCGCGCCAAGCAAGCCTAACGCCATACCGATGACCAAACTGGTCAGCGCCAGCTTTATAGTGACGGTAGCGCCGCTTAGTAATAGCGCGCCAAATCCTTGTAAATCAAACACAATTATCCACTCAGTCTCTTTATATTAGCAAGTTGCAAAATATGAGTTAAAAGAATCAGCATCAATAGCTGAGCGCTGCGAATAGTCGTATGACAAACCGCATAGATGGCGGTTTTTTGCGTCATAGAATGACGTGATATCCATACGATTACGGCGGCGGAAATTGACACAGTAGAAATGAGCGCTGATTTTATCATATTCGCTGCCAGCTATGTTAATACTCACGCATAAAAGCGCTGCCTAAATAGATACTTATCAGGATAAATAGCCTATAAATCAGTGATATCTGATAAAAGTTGACCCTTCATAATGCATAAAATTGTGGTGATTCTTTGAGTAAGGAATCATGATAATCATTTTTAAAAAAAATCGATAGAATAATAACCAGATGCGAGTAGGATAAATTTTTCTTGCTTGCCGTGCGCTTTGCACTCCAGAGGCTTCGAAAAATTTATCCCCCTCGCCCTGTATTGGTTGTAAAGTAACCCTATTATTAAAGCAAAAAAGACATCACCCTGATGGTAATGTCTTTTTGCTTTTATGACTTCACGTTTACCGCTAAATAGGGAAAACCGTGATTAATATAACAATGATAATAAGCGCTTATTGCGCTGCATTTTCTACCGTTGGTTCGGTTGATACTGTCTCAGTGTTTGCCACCTTCGCTGGTACGGCAAAATATTTTTGATTGATTTTATCGTACGTACCATTGGATTTTAGATTGGCCAAAGATTTATTGATTTTGGTTTGCAAGGCTTCATCGTTAGGACGCACGGCAATTGCAAAATTATCATTGATATCTATCTCATCGCCTTTTATTGCATAATTGCTGCCTGATGCTGAGCCAAGCCACTCTAGCGCTGGGAGTTTGTCAGATATCATGGCATCAACGCGACCAGAACCCAAATCCAAAAAGGCATTACTCAAGGTATCATAAAGCTTCATATCAGCTTTTGGATAGGCATTTTCTAACCACTGCGAAGAGATGGTCGAGCGCTGGGCGGCAATAGAATGGGCATTGATATCGCTGCTATTGGCAGGATCAAAGCTGCTGTCTTTTTTGGCTAAAAATACCAAGGCATTGCTAAAGTACGGATCGGTAAAAGCCACTTGCTTTGCGCGCTCTGGCGTGACCGACATTGCCGCGACGATGGCATCATATTTGCCCGCTTTAAGCCCCGGAATAATACCATCCCAATCTTGCGCTATGATTTCACAAGTCATCTGCAAATCGTCACAAATAGCATTGGCGATTTCAACATCGAAGCCGCCAAGCGTGCCGTCAGCATTGGTATAGTTAAAGGGTGCATAAGCGCCTTCGGTACCGATACGTAGCACATTATCATCGTCGCTCGCCGCGCTATTATTATCAGCCGCTTCTGACGTTTTAGTCGTCTCTGCGCTTGCGCTTTCGTTGGTCTCATTTTGACCATTACTACAGCCCGCTAAAGCCAACAATGCCGCTAGGGCTAGCATCGATTTTGTCTTTAACAAGTGCTTACTGGCGGATGAGGTAACAGAGGACGTACTAGGCATAGGGGCTAAAAGAAGATGGTTGCTCATAATCATCCTTGATGTTGTTATTTGACATTATTAATTGGCATTGGTACTTAGGAAAGTATTGTAGATGGCATAAAGCACGCTTTAATTAAAACGTGCTTTATTAAAATCAGCGCTTATCTAATAGATTATGAGAGACAGCTCTATTAATTAGTCGCCGTTTCTGCTTGCTCTTCTTTGGCTATTACTGCATTGGCATCGACATTACTGTCATCAGCGACCACCACTTCTTTGACGCCATCAGTCTCTACTGCTTTTTGCGCCGCCGCTGTTGAGCTAGTACCAAAATAACTGCCTGTGATTTGATCGTAAGTGCCGTTGTCTTTTAGTTCAGCCAAAGCTTTATTAAACTTGGCAACCAATGGATCGCCTTTACGGAAGGCAATACCCATCGCATCATCGCTGGTGCTGATTTCTTGACCTTTGACTTCGTAGTCTTTACCGGCGTCGGTTTTTAGCCAGTCAATACCAGTGACTTTATCAGACATCATGGCGCGCACGCGACCTGAGGTTAGGTCTAAATAAGCGTTGTCTTGAGTGTCATAAAGCTTGATGTCAGAGTCGGCATGTTTTTCTTGTAGATATTGTGACGCAACCGTCGAGCGCTGTGAAGCAACTGGCTGACCTTTTAGGCCATCGACGGTAATATCATCGCCTTTTTTACCAATGAGGATAATGCCAGTATGAAAGTACGGGTCGCTAAATTCTACGACTTCTTTACGCTCAGGGGTGATTGACATACCAGCAATGGCGGCATCAAATTTCTGCGCATTTAGCCCTGGAATGAGGCCGTCCCAATCTTGCGAGATAACTTCACATTCAGCTTTCATTTGCGCACATAAGGCGTCTACCAGCTCAATCTCGTAGCCGATTAATTTCCCATCGGCGTCGGTATAGCTAAAAGGCTTATAGCTTGATTCTGTGGCGATTTTTATATGTAACGGTGCGTCGCTTGTAGCGGCGGCGTCCGTATTTTCTGTAGGCGTTGAGCTATTGTTACAAGCAGCAAGCATCAGCATCGCTGCACTAAGCGGCGCAAGCCATAGCGCTTTTTTGCTCATTGATGAGGTCATTGAAGTGATCATAGAGGTTATTCCTTAATATATTTACCAGCCGTTATTCATCCGCAATGGTTCAGACATTGGTTAATCGGCGCTTATTGAAACCGTCTGTTGACTAATAGCTATCAGTTAAAGACTTCTCGCAAAGCGCATCAAGCAAATTACTGACCGAAGTTTTCTTGCTCAAGACGGGCAAGCTCACCGTTGCTACGGATTTCGCTCAGCGCTTTATTAAAGTCGTCTTTGATTGAGTCACCTTTACGGACAGCAATGGCAATATTATCGTCGTTATCAATCTCATCACCCACGATACCAAAACCTTCTGGATTATCCGCCAACCATGATTTGGCAGAGACTTTTTCAGCGAGTACCGCATCGCTACGACCAGATTTTAGGTCTAAGTAGGCATTGTCATAATTATCATAAAGCTTGACGGTGTTGCCGTCTTTACCTTCATAATTGTCTTGTAAATACGCGCCAGGCGTCGTAGAGCGCTGGCCACCAAGGGTTAGGTTTTTAATGGATTTGGGGTCAAAGCCGCCTTTGGTATCGGTAAGCCAAACCATGGTATTGGCAAAATACGGCTCACTGAAATCGACCTTTTCTTGGCGCTCTTCAGTGATTGACATACCAGCGATGACGGCGTCGTATTTTTGCGCCAATAGTCCTGGAATAATACCGTCCCAATCTTGAGCAACGATTTCACATTTGGCTTGCATTTGCGCACATAAGGCATTGGCGACGTCGATATCGAACCCCGCCAAGCTGCCATCGGCATTGGTATAGTTAAAGGGAGGGTATGCGCCCTCAGTGGCAATACGAATGGTCTTGCCGGCCGTTTCTGCGGCAGGGGCATCAGCGCTGCTATCAGTGGCGTCATTAGCAGACTGACTACAAGCGCCAAGCATAAGCGCGGCGGTGACGGTCATCGATGACCACAAAAGGCGAGAATTCGACATCATACATTCCTTAAATTCTGATGAGGTTTTTGATATAGGGTTCTGATATTTTGTTCTCTGACGTCCCTGCCAGATAAGCAAGTCAATGAACATAAAGACATAGGCAGACGCCAGTTGCGACTGCCTATAAACCCTTTGATAATACCTGACTCAAATATCAAAAACAAACGTTTTGCATACCAACTGTGATTATTCGGTAATAAAAAGACTAAGAAAATTTAGGCCAAGAAAATTACTGAGGGCAACTTTTGTATCACAAGCGTTTTAGGTTTTTTGACATTCAACCAAACACCTGTAAAACATTCGCTTCTAGTTTTGACGATGCGATGCCATAAAGTCTTTAACGCGCTCAGATTTTGGATGGTCGAAAACTTGCTCAGGTGTACCAATCTCTTCGATGATACCTTGATGCAAGAACACCACTTTGCTTGATACCTCACGGGCAAAGCGCATCTCGTGGGTAACAATCAGCATGGTACGCCCCTCTTCGGCAAGCTCACGCATGACCGCAAGTACTTCATTGACCAGTTCGGGGTCAAGGGCCGAGGTTGGCTCATCGAACAATAGCACCTGAGGTTGCATGGCAAGGGCGCGTGCTATCGCCACACGCTGACGCTGACCGCCCGATAAATTCGCCGGATAAGCGTCTTTTTTATCGAGTAAACCCACTTTATCGAGCAGTTTCTCTGCATCGCTAATCGCTTGGTCTTTTTTAATTTTTAAGACCTGCGTTGGTCCTTCGATGATATTTTGCAAAATGGTTTTGTGTGGCCACAAGTTAAAGTTTTGAAACACAAAGCCCACGCGCGCGCGTAAGCTCTCTAATTGCTTGATATCTGCCGCTTGTAATTCGCCTGATTTGGCAGGCTTTAGCATCAGCTCATCATTGCCGATGATGATACGCCCCTGATTGGGTTTTTCGAGCAAGTTAATACAGCGCAGCAAGGTTGACTTACCGGAGCCAGACGAGCCTAAAATAGAGATAACGTCGCCATCATAAGCAGTTAGAGACACCCCTTTTAGCACCGCCAACGAGCCGTAGCTTTTATGGACGTCTTGTAAATCTAAGGCGATGGGCCGAGTCGGATTCTTTGCAGTATCAAGCATGGTTTAGCAGACTTCCAATAAATATGAGTGAAAACATGAATAAAAAAATGCGCCATTGTCGCCTATAATGCGATAAAAAGGCAAACCCTGCCCCTTCAGTTAGTAAAGGTCATTAAAAATCATTAGAGTTTGACAGGATAATTCATTGCCGATAAAAAAATACTCAAAACGGCGCTCGGCTTAGATAATTCTAACTAAGTAGCGCGGTATTCTTTTTAAAAGGAATCAACGACAAAATAAGGCCCATAACGCATAGTCAGTTATGGGCCTTATTTTATCATCTTAACGCCGCTAGCGCTGTTTTATCTGCTAAATAGTCAGTCGACGCTTGCAAGCGGCATTTAACAAGCTCAACTAGTAAGTCGAAATGTGCTCTTCGCTTTCAGTACCATCGAGGACTTCTGCATCATCAGCAGTTGCTACCGCGACATCATCATTCTCGCTAACGGCCATCCCGTCATTAGCATCGGCACTTGCAACCGCGACATCATCCGTGCTGTTTGCCGTTGCCACGCCAGTAGCGTTATTTTCTACTGGCGTCTGCGCGTCAGCAGCTGGTTCAACGTCCATTGGCGCTTCTTCTTTTTTGCCGCAGGCGCTGATACTTAGCGCTGCTGCTACTAAGCCTACTGTGAGCCAGTTTTTATAGGTTTTATTTTTAATAGCCATTTTTCTCTCCATCATGAGTCTTTAATTTATTAATCTTTATAGAATTCATCACTTTATTGCATCAGCCAATTGCTATGTCTTTCATTGATAACGTATAAGATAGCGTATGAATTGACCGTCTTAGCGCCCACTATACTCACGATTGACCACGACTACCTTAGCAGTTGCAGCGCAGTTCTGTTAAAAATACGTAACAGACAGCATACTTTTTTATCTCCCATTACTTATAGACGCTATAAAAAGTTAAAAACCTTAAAATCGAACATAAGGAAACTCCGCAGTGCTTGTTAAACGGTCGTTGTTCACAAAATCGACTTTACTATCGTCCTCATCTCCTCTATGTTAAATAGCAGAGCGCCATTAGAGCGCTAAACGATATTTTTTAGATTATTGATGATAAAAGGACGTTAATTTATGACGCAATCGAATACCACAGATGTAACTGCTTATATGCAGACGGTCGGCAAGCAAGCGCGCGCGGCATCACGAGCGTTAGCTGCGGCCAATACTGGTGATAAGAATTCGGCGCTGATGGCAATCTATGATGCGTTAAAAAGCGCCAAAGCTGATATTTTAGCGGCCAATAAAATCGATATGGATAAGGGGCAAAAAAACGACTTGGACGCTGCCTTACTCGATCGTCTAGAGCTAAACGATGCACGCTTCGATGGTATGCTACAAGGTTTAAAAGACGTGGCGGCATTGCCTGACCCTATCGGTGAAGTGACCGACATGACTTATCGTCCATCAGGTATTCATTTAGGCAAAATGCGTGTGCCACTCGGGGTAGTCGGGATGATTTATGAGTCGCGTCCCAACGTTACCTTGGAAGCGGCTTCGCTGGCGCTAAAATCTGGTAACGCTATTATCTTGCGCGGTGGTTCTGAAGCCTTTGAATCCAATCAAGCGATTGCCAAATGCATTTTACAGGGTTTAAAAAAGGTCGGTCTCTCTGAGCATAGCGTACAAGTGTTAGAAACCACTGACCGCGCTGCCGTCGGCGAGCTGATTACCATGACGGACTATGTCGATGTGATCGTACCACGCGGCGGTAAAGGTTTGATTGAACGTATCAGCCGCGATGCCCGCGTCCCTGTGATTAAGCATTTAGATGGTAATTGTCATACCTTTATCGATAGCGATGCCGATGCAGACACGGCGATTAAAGTCAGCGTTAATGCCAAGACCCACCGCTACGGTACCTGTAATACCATGGAGACGCTATTGGTCGATGAATCAATCGCAGCCGAACTATTACCAAAAATTGCTGAAGCCATCGTAATAGCCGATGACGCCATGCAACTGCGCCTCGATGAGAAGTCACAGGCGATTTTAAATGACAATGTTACCCTGCAAGGTCATTTATCGGCAGCCACCAGCGAGGACTGGGACACCGAATATCTTGCGCCTATCTTGGCAGTCAAGGTGGTAGCGGGTATCGACGAAGCGATTGAACATATCAACACTCACGGCAGCCACCATACCGACGTCATCATTACCGACAACTATACCAAATCGCAGCGCTTTATCCGCGAAGTCGATTCGGCAAGTGTGATGATTAACGCCTCGAGCCGTTTTGCCGATGGCTTTGAGTACGGACTTGGAGCAGAAATCGGTATCTCAACCGATAAAATTCATGCCCGTGGACCGGTTGGGCTTGAGGGTTTAACCTCGCAAAAATGGATTGTTTACGGTCACGGCGAAACACGCGCCTAGGGCATTATGGCTGCACTATAATTTATTGGCCAATTCGAGTATAATCTTAAATAACGTCAGCTTAATTGCTGGCGTTTTTTTTATTATTGATAAATATGCTATATATGGCATATAAAAATTATTTTGCTAAATAGAACCACGCTATAGGAAGCCGGGCCCATGCAAAGTGGCAAAATTAAACACTGGAATGCTGACAAAGGCTATGGCTTTATTGATGTAGACAATCAAGGTGAAGATGTCTTCTTTCATATCAGCAGCATGCGTCTCTCGCAGCCGATAAGCGACGGTCAACGTGTTTATTTTAACAGTCAGCGTAATGATAAAAACCAATTACGCGCAACCGAAGTCACCGCTAACGAATTAAGTATTTTAGAAACGGCAGACTCAAAAACACCGCTAGCAAATTCAACCAAACAACACGCAAAAAATACGCATAAAAATAACGCTAGCTATCATCGAAAAAACCAGTCAAAAAACAATCAAAGCAGTCAACATAAAAAAAGCGGTTTTTCTACCCTATTGAGTTTTATCGCGCTGTTTGCCATGGCGGTCTACTTCTTTGGCGATTTAACCTCCAGTTTTTTTGCAGATAGTACGCCAGCAACGTCTATAACGCAGACAGCGCCTAAGACCTCTAGCCCCGATACAGCAGCCACAGCAGCTATCACGGGTGATGCGCAAATTGACCAAACACTGGCGCTGATTCAGCAAGGAGGCCCGTTTCCTCATCCAAATAAAGATGGCACCACCTTTTATAATCGCGAAGGCAAATTGCCTGCCCAGTCGCAAGGCTATTATCGCGAATATACCGTGCCGACGCCCGGCGTTTCGCATCGCGGCGCACGGCGTATTGTCACCGGCGGTCATCCGCCAACCGTCTATTATTTGACCGTCGACCATTACGACAGCTTTAGACCATTGCAGGTGAGATGATATGAACCAAGCGATTTACTATATTAAAAAAAATGACGTTAACCAAAACTCCATTGCCCAAAAAAACGAAGCGCTTATTCATCGCATTCCGAAGCATGCGATTAACATTCCAATTGGCGATGTTTTGAATAAAGAAACGCTGCTAAATAGCTTAGCGACAGCCGCCAATTTTCCCAGCTATTTTGCCCATAATTGGGACAGCGCTTGGGACTGTTTGACCGATAGTGATATCACCGATTTCACGCTTTACTTAAATGCGGTAGAAAAAATCAACGGCGAGGACTTTAATGCCTTTAAGCGCCTGATCGAAGACGCCTATAAAGATTTTGGCAAACCGCAATTATGGATTATTGAGGCGTCAGACGATACCTACGAATAGCAAAACGAGCAGAACCTAAATTCGAGATAAAGCCAGTTTTATCCCGAATTTAGGTGAATTCATATTTAGAGAAAGGATGAACTTATGGAAGTAACATTAAACGGATATTACACCCTGATTTTTGCCACATTGGTGCTGTTATTAGGGCGCTTTTTGGTTAAAAAAATTAAGTTTTTGGAAGACTTTAATATCCCAGAACCCGTGGCTGGTGGCTTGATTGCTGCTGTGATTGTTTATGCCCTTAATTTGATTTGGGGTTATAGCTTTAACTTTCACCAAGGCCTACAAACAGCAACCATGCTGATGTTCTTTGCCTCTATCGGACTTAGCGCCGACTTTGGACGGCTGAAAGCAGGTGGTACACCTTTATTAATTTTCACTATCGTCGTCTCGGTCTTTATTATTTTACAAAACGTGGTTGGGGTAGCGATGGCCAGCGTATTGGGTCTTGATCCACTGCTTGGCTTGGTGACTGGCTCTATCGCCCTAACAGGCGGCCATGGTACCGCAGGCGCGTGGGGCGTTGTATTAGAAGAACAGTACAATGTGGTGGGTGCTACTACCCTTGGCATTGCCGTTGCTACCTATGGTTTGGTTGCAGGTGGTCTGGTTGGTGGTCCTGTTGCACGCCGATTGATCAATAAAATGGGGCTTAAACCCACCCCTGTTAATCCCAATCAAAGCGACGTTGAAAAGCTTGCTGGCAAGCAGTCGTTATATAGTACCAAACATAGCGAAGATGGCGATCATCGCCATGAAGAGATGTTCGAAAAACCTGATAACATTCGCCTGATTACCGCCTCTTCTACGATTGAGTCATTGGCTTTGTTTGCAGGGGCGTTGGCGTTTGCAGATATCATGACGCTGGTTGCAGCAGATACCGCGTTTGAGCTGCCTACCTTCGTTTGGGCATTAGCAGGCGGCGTTATCATTCGTAATGCCTTAACCATGGTATTCAATTTTGATATGTTCGACCGTGCTATCGATGTGATTGGTAATGCGTCATTAAGTCTATTCTTAGCCATGGCGCTGCTATCGCTAAAACTATGGGAGTTGACAGATTTGGCAGGCCCTGTATTGATTATCTTGGTCGTTCAGACTTTAGTCATGATTGGTTATGCTTATTTTGTTACCTTTAGAATCATGGGTAAAGACTATGATGCCGCTGTTTTGGCAGCTGGACACTCTGGGTTTGGTATGGGCGCCACGCCGACGGCGATTGCCAATATGCAGGCAGTGACCGATCGCTACTTGCCATCACCGAAAGCGTTTTTGATTGTACCGATGGTTGGTGCCTTCTTTGTCGATATCGTTAACGCAACTATCTTGCAGATATTTACCAAGTTGCCGTTTTAAGCTATTTTAAACTATGAATGCAATATAGTTAGACTCAAACGAATAAGGCTGGGCTTCGTAATCGTAGTCCAGCCTTTTTATTGTCTATACAGACTCCCTTAGATATAGTTTTGCTTTCACTGAATTAAGAATTTTGTTCACACTTAAAGCTTATAAGATATACTGATAACAGAGCATTATATTCAAACAGAATTTTATAAAAATCTGGAAAAGACATGGAAAAAGAGATTACATCAATTGGAAGTCTAATCGAAATTCTTAAAGAGGATATAGGCAATTATGATGAGGATGTATGGTTTAGAGGTGAAGCTTGTTTTGATTGGAAGCTTCTGCCAGGCTTATACCGTAATAATAATTTAAGTGAAGAAATACTATTAACTAGATTTAAACAGTCTGCTTCGATGCTAATTAATACAAATCCAAATAATAATTTTGACTGGTTATTTTTAATGCAACATTATGGCGTGCAAACTAGACTGCTAGATTGGTCTGAAAGTGCTTTAGCTTCTCTTTATTTTTCAATTTCTGAAGATAGTCATGCATCAGATGACGCCTCTTTGTGGATGCTTAAACCTATTGAGTTAAATAAACTAGCCCACATTGATGATGAAAATAAACATTTCATACCATCTTTCGATGATGATTTTCTTAAAAGCTATGACATTCAAAGTTTAAAAGTAAATCCTCGTTTAAAAATGAACCCAATAGCTACAATAGCCACTAGAAACAACCCTAGGATACAAGCTCAGCAAGGTGTTTTCACTATTCATCACGTAGAAAAAAAGCCGCTTGAAGAATATTGTGTAATAAATCAACAGATTTTTAAATATAGAATACCTAAAGAAAGCAAAGAAAATTTAAAAAGAGAGCTTGCATTATTAAGTTTTAATAGATTTTCCCTTTTCCCAGAGCTATCGAGTATTGGTCTATTACTTAAGGACAAGATAATATGAGTTATATTGAAACAAGCCCTTTACAAAACACTACTATTTTGAGAGTTTTTTCCGAGAAAGATGAAATTGAAATATCACCAGAATACCAAAGAAATGGTAGTGTTTGGACTCTCGAGAAGAAAAAACTTTTAATTGACTCGATTCTTAATGATTATGATATACCTAAAATATACTTCCATAAATTTACTAGGGAAGAAAAAAAAGAAACAGGGAAACAATATTCTATCATTGATGGTAGACAGCGGTTAGAAACAATTTGGTGGTTTATGGATAACGGTTTTCCATTATCTGATGATTTTGAGTATCAAGATGATGAAAGTCTAAAACTAGCTGGAATGACTTATCAGGATATCGCGCAAAAACATCCAAAGATAAAAATAAAATTTGATTCTTTCGTTCTACCTATAATAGGTGTTAGCTCTGATGATATTGACTTAATAGAAGATATGTTTTCTAGGCTTAATGAAGCTGTACCCTTGAACTCTGCTGAAAAAAGAAATGCGTTTGGGGGAGCTATGGTATCGGCCATTCGCGAAATTTCGCAACATCCATTATTTATTAAGAAGGTTAAATTCAGAAATTCACGGTATCAACATATGGAAGTTTCTGCAAGATTTCTACTTGTTGAAACTTCAAGCCATGAACACAACAAATTAATTGATACTAAAAAAGTATATCTAGATAGCATGGTCAAAAATTATAAAGAACGATATGATGAGGTTTCTTGCTTCCAAGCTAACGTAACAAGTGTCTTAGAAAATATGAACACTGTTTTCTCTGATAAGGACGACTTGCTGAGAACTCAAGGTATTATGGTTGTTTATTACTTACTGTTTAAAAAATCCATTCAATTAGGTAAAGATATTCAGAGAGTTGAACTCTATGAGTTTGATAAAGCAGTCAAAGAAAACAGAAAGCTTGCAGAAATAAAATATGAAGATGCTGATTATGATTTACTTGAATATGATAGGCTTTCTCAGCATGGCACCAATGATGTTTCAAATATTAGAGAAAGGTTGAGAATACTTTCCGAGTATTTAAAGCTTGATTAATAAAAAACCGCCTTTATCTGAACTACCCCCCCAAAAAGTTGTGTCCAACTTATGGGGGTCAGTTCATAGCTGTGCGGTTTTTTATATCTAACTGATAAAGTTAAGCATTTAAAAACTACTGGTTCTTTTCATAAACTGGTAGCTCTTTACAGATGGCTTCTACTTTGCCGCGTACTTCAGCAGCAACTTTTTCATCACCGCGGCTATCTAGCACGTCACAAATCCAACCAGCCAACTCGCCCGCTTGTGCTTCATTAAAGCCGCGCGTAGTAATCGCTGGCGTACCGATACGGATACCTGAAGTAACAAATGGCGATTTTGGATCGTTTGGTACGGCGTTTTTATTCACGGTAATGTGCGCATCACCAAGCCATTTATCGGCTTCTTTACCCGTCATTTCTTGCTTGACTAGGCTGATAAGCATCAAGTGATTTTCAGTACCGCCAGAGATGATTTCATAGCCGCGGTCTTGAATCACTTTTGCCATTGCTTTGGCGTTTTTGACCACTTGCTGCTGATAGGTTTTGAAATTATCTTCTAAGGCTTCTTTAAAGCAAACCGCTTTTGCCGCGATGACGTGCATGAGCGGGCCGCCTTGATTGCCTGGGAAGACAGCAGAGTTTAGCTTTTTCGCCAATTCTTCATCACGTGCTAAAATCATACCTGAACGTGGGCCACGCAAGGTTTTGTGCGTGGTAGTCGTGACCACATCGGCAAATGGTACTGGGTTTGGATAAACACCACCTGCGACCAAACCAGCAACGTGTGCCATATCTACTAAAAGGTACGCGCCAACTTCATCAGCGATATCACGGAAACGCTGCCAATCGACCACTTGCGAATAGGCTGAGAAACCAGCAATAATCATCTTAGGCTTGTGCTCTTTTGCCAAACGCTCAACTTCGTCATAATCGATCAGACCAGTTTCTTCAACCAAACCATACTGTACGGCGTTGTAGTTTAGACCTGAGAAGTTGATATGCGCGCCATGTGTCAAGTGACCACCAGCGTCTAGGCTCATGCCAAGGACGGTGTCATTGGCGTCTAATAACGCTAAGAAAACAGCCGAGTTTGCTTGGCTACCAGAATGCGGCTGAACGTTGACGTATTCTGCACCAAACAATTCTTTTGCACGGTCGATGGCCAATTGTTCGACCACATCAACGTGCTCACAACCACCATAATAACGCTTACCAGGATAGCCTTCAGCGTATTTATTGGTCAGGTCAGTGCCTTGGGCTTCCATCACTGCTTGTGAGCAGTAGTTTTCTGAAGCGATAAGCTCGATGTGGTTTTCTTGACGCACGCTTTCAGCGGCCATGGCTTCAGCAAGTACTGGATCAAACTCTTTGATAGAAATATCTTTAAACATAGTGATGTCCTAGGTAGTGGCTATCGTTAATGGTGATGCTCATTGAAAAGAGGCGAGTAATAAAAGAAGGTAAAATTGGCAAGCGCAGGCAATTGGCCTGTTAAAAACTTGTCCAAATCAGCAATAAAATCGGTGCGCAGAAGGGCATCGACATCATCGCTATAGCTTAAGTGTAGCATGAAACTTTGTGCGATGAGCGCAAAAAAATCTCACGGAAAGCTGAGAGATTTAAATGGCGTTATTAGAGAAATAAATGCGCAATAAAATAAATGACTTACTGATTTTGTATATCAGCTTTTATTGTAATTATTTAATCACTCTTGGACAAAAAAGCCGCTAAAAAAGTCTCACTAATCAGGATTTTACGCCCGTACCAGTCATATAGCGTCTGCCGTTGCCAGCCGTCTGCCGTCTTTTCGATAGAACGTTGATTGGGTAAAGTACGGCGGCGCTTAAACAACACATAGCCAATCGGCGTACCTTTTAGCTGCTGTAAACGGCGAGCGCGCCCCTTCAAACTTGCTAGCGGGAAAATGCTTTGTGCTTGTACCCATGGCTGCTCATTATCGCCATATAGCTGCGACTCGCGTACCCACGCCAATAACGGACGGTTTAACGCCGCGCCTTGCAAACCTAATTGCTTTTTTTGCGCCAAGGATAATAACCGATAGCCTTCAAAACTGCGCTCGACGCGTAACGGCTGCCCTGCTTTTACTTCGAGCATGGCCGTCAGCGACCCTTCGGTATTGAGAAAATCTATTAGCTCACTGGGAGCGGATGATGGAGCAGAACGAGAAAAATGAGGAATCATAGTTTACAGCTGATAGAAAAGTATTAGGTAGGAAGTCATTGGGCAAAGATTAGCAAAAAAATGATCGAGGATTAATCAGTACTATCAAACGTTGGCATGTTATCAATATTAAAGGGCAATGCTGCAAAGGCTTGCTTACGATATTGCGCCATATGCATGCGGTCTTTTACACAGAAATTACTAATCGCCGGGACAAAACGCCCATCGTAAATACGGTGCAACGAGTGAGTTTTGGTCGGAACAAAACCTCGGACTAATTTGTGCTCACCTTGGGTACCGGGGTCAAAATACGTCAAACCTTGCTCAATCGCAAACTCGATACCTTGATAATAGCACAGCTCAAAGTGTAGGCTATCATACTCAGCGAGCGCGCCCCAATAACGACCATAAAGCGTGGCGTTTTGGCTATTGGGTTTATCATAAAAAAACAAACTGCTAGCGATAATTTCACCATTGGCGTCAAGCGCTTGCGCCAGCATCAAATGTTCAGGCAGGCTAGCAGCCAGTCTTTTAAAAAAATCTAGCGTTAAATAAGGCTGCTGCCCACGTACCGCGTAGGTCATCACATAACAATGATAAAACGTCTGCCAATCCTCTGCAGTGATAGCAACCCCGCATTTACGCTGGCAAGAGATGCCTTGCTCGGCAACTTTACGCCGCTCAGCACGCACGGTTTTGCGTTTTTTGGCTCTAAAGGTTGCCAAAAATGCCTCGAAGTCGGCAAATTGTTTATTGTTTTGACTGACATTTTTATTTTGCCATAAAAACTGGCAGCCCTGCCGCTCAAGTATCGGTAGCTCAATCGGTTCTACTGTACCGCTATTTTTTTGATTATTAAGCGCCATTTCTATATCGATATCAGTCGGCATTGCTGTATTGGCAATAGCTACCATCTCAGACGTTGCAAACAAACCATGCCAGCTAGAGGCCTCTACTTGCTGGGCGATATCATCAACGCCTGCGATAGCTGTCTTTAAAATATCCGCATTTAGCGCCTCACCTTCTGCTAGCCACAGACGCTGTCCCGTTACTGGTGTATAAGGCGCACTGGTCACCAAGCGTGGATAATAATCAAGACCATACTGCGCATAAGCTTGTGCCCACGCATGGTCAAAGACGAACTCGCCTTGATGATGCCCTTTAATAAAAACAGGCATAACGGCAATAGGCTGCCCTATTGGTTCTGAAGTAAGCGCTGGCTGCGCAGCATTACTTTTATCATCATTCGCATTATTATCAATAACGCCATCTGTCTCATTTGGCCGATGGATTAAGACATAAATCGGCAACCAACCTGCTTGCTCACCAATTGCGCCTGTATCACTAAGTGCTTGCCAAAACTCAAATGTCATAAAAGGTGTATCTGGCGTTTGCCAACGCGCCATATCCTGCCAGCTATTATCACTGAGTAACGCATATTGTAAATTCATCATCACCACACTATTTTTAGAATTTATTTTTAAGCTCATTGGTTTTATCGTTTAGCCTAGCAAATATCAGCGCTTTTGCTGTCACAATTTGCAAAAAACCAGAAGTTATCTAGCGCTAAAATACTTTTATGAAGAAGGGTTATAAACAAAGGCGCATAAAAATGCCATACGGATAGGTTTTAACGCTTTTATTGATGGGGCGCAGGATTGAGTTTTGCTAGCGTTAGTATGTTAAAAACAGATACTCTAAAAAAAGCTAATTTAAAAACAGATAATTTGAAGTATGTAGACTATTTCAACGTCGATAAGCGCATCATTTCACAAACAAGCTTACAGAAGTGAAAAATAGCACTAAAAGCGCGCTAATTACACGCAAAAGATGATATTGAGGGCGAGGACTGGTAGAATAAGGCTATTATTAGCTTAATATAATTCAGATACATAGGGTATGAGCGAAAATAGTATACTTAGTTCAATATACAACATTGACATCATATCAGATTTATAGTGGATCAACTATAATATAGCGTCAGCCATTCGCGCTCAGATCATTGTAAATCCTGAGTATTGAGTCGCTGGTTTGCATGAATTTTTAGCAACGGTCTTTTGAGTGTGACCTTTTATAATGTTTTATAATTACTCTTTAATAGAGCTAGTGCTTGATCGAGCGCCTGCTTTATAAAGACGAATAAACGCAAATGGCTGGCGACGAAACTTTTCTCGCCGTCATACTCGCTCAAGAATGGCACTAAAAGACGACTGATGTATTTGGACCTCGATTGAACCTCGAACCAACCCCGTAGACCATTATGATATAAGGGCTGTATAAAGCTATTAAATGATACCGCAGCCTTATTAGCCTCATTAATGACAACAAGGAATAATCTACTAACATGTCAAAAATTATTTATACAAAAACTGACGAAGCCCCAGCGCTTGCCACCTTATCATTTTTGCCGATTGTAAAAGCATTTGCCCAGACCGCAGGCGTCGACGTTGAAACCAGTGACATCTCGGTCGCGGCGCGTGTGTTGGCTGAATTTCCAGAATACTTAACCGAAGAGCAGCGCGTTCCAAATAACTTAGAAGCGCTTGGCAAATTGACTCAAGATCCAAACGCCAATATCATCAAGCTACCAAATATCAGTGCTTCTGTACAGCAGCTAAAAGCAGCTATCAGAGAGCTACAAAGTAAAGGCTACGCGATTCCTGACTTTCCAGACGAGCCAAAAAACGCAGAAGAAGAAGAAATCCGTCGCCGTTATGGCAAAAGCTTAGGCAGCTCGGTCAACCCTGTATTACGTGAAGGTAACTCAGACCGCCGCGCGCCAAAAGCAGTCAAAAACTACGCGCGTAAACATCCGCACTCAATGGGCGAATGGAAACAGTGGTCACAGACTCACGTTTCGCACATGCACAGCGGCGACTTTTATGACGGCGAGCAGTCGATGACCTTGGATAAAGCGCGTACCGTGCGTATGGAGCTGTTGCTCGAAGACGGTACGACCAGTGTATTAAAACCAAAAATTGCCTTGCTTGATAAAGAAGTCATCGACTTGATGTTTATGAGCAAAAAAGCGCTGCTTGAGTTCTATGAGCGTGAAATGGAAGATTGCCGCGAAGCCGGTATTTTATTTTCATTACACGTAAAAGCCACGATGATGAAGGTATCACACCCTATCGTCTTCGGTCATGCGGTGCGCATTTATTATAAAGACGCCTTCCAAAAACATGGCGCGTTATTTGATGAGCTAGGTATTAACGTCAATAACGGTATGGCAAGCTTGTACGAAAAAATCACCGAATTGCCAGCCAGCTTACGTGAAGAGATTGAGCGCGATCTCCATGCCTGCCAAGTACACCGTCCGCGTCTAGCGATGGTTGATTCTTCAAAAGGTATCACCAACTTCCATTCTCCAAGTGACGTGATTGTCGATGCTTCAATGCCCGCGATGATTCGTAACGGCGGTAAAATGTGGGGCGCTGATGGCAAATTGTATGACTGTAAAGCGGTCATGCCTGAATCGACCTTTGCGCGTATTTACCAAGAAATGATCAATTTCTGTAAATGGCATGGTAACTTTGACCCAACCACCATGGGTACGGTGCCAAACGTCGGTTTGATGGCGCAAAAAGCGGAAGAATACGGCTCGCACGACAAAACCTTTGAATCTAGCGACAATGGTATCGCGCGTATTGTCGATATCGACTCAGGCGAAGTTTTACTTGAGCAGCGTGTTGAAAAAGGTGATATCTGGCGCATGTGTCAGACCAAAGATGCCCCTATCCAAGACTGGGTGAAGCTTGCTGTTCGCCGTGCGCGCGAATCAGATACGCCGGTTATTTTCTGGCTCGACCCATACCGTCCGCACGAAAACGAGCTGATTAAAAAGGTAAAAACCTACCTAAAAGATCATGACACCAACGGTCTGCACATCGAAATCATGTCACAAGTTCGCGCCATGCGTTATACCCTAGAGCGCGTTGCCCGTGGTCTAGATACGATTTCTGCGACTGGTAATATTTTGCGTGATTATCTGACTGATTTGTTCCCGATTTTAGAATTGGGCACCAGTGCGAAAATGCTATCAGTTGTGCCACTAATGAAAGGCGGCGGTTTGTTCGAAACAGGTGCAGGCGGTTCAGCACCGAAGCACGTACAGCAGCTCCTCGAAGAAAACCATCTACGTTGGGATTCTCTCGGTGAGTTCCTAGCCTTGACCGAATCTTTAGAGCATTTGGCCAAAAATGATGACAATGCCAAAGCGAAAGTATTGGCAGACGCCCTTGATAGAGCTACTGAAACACTACTGTTAAATGACAAGTCGCCATCACGTAAAACAGGCGAACTTGATAACCGTGGTAGTCATTTCTATCTGGCAAAATACTGGGCAGAAGAGCTGGCCGCACAAGATGAGAATAGCGAGCTAAAAGCACAGTTTGCGCCGCTGGCCCAAAAACTTGAAGACAATGAAGCCGCTATCGTTGAGCAGCTGAATGAAGTTCAAGGCAAATCGATGGATCTAAAAGGTTACTACTTAGCTGATGAAGCATTGGCTGAAAAAGCCATGCGTCCAAGTCCGTTATTCAACGAAGCTATTGCTTCACTGTCATAAATACTTGGTTGTAAATAAGATAAAGCTGGCTGAACAAGTCTTGTTAAAGTCAGTTTAAAACAAACGCCCCAATAGTCCTAGGCTATTGGGGCGTTTTTATGGGTTCTGTGCTGCTTAAAACGTTCAAAGCAAACACCTATACCAATGTTTTATATAAAGCGCCCTACTGCTATGGTTAGATGACGCTAATGTTGAAATTATTTTTGAGCATTTACTGAGCCTAAGACTAAGCATAATACTGAGCGTATGGATGGCATCTTATGATACTAGAAAAAATAACAACCGCCAGAGGGACTCTTTTTATTTATATTCTGACCGGCAGTTTATGGTATTTACTGACGCATTTTTTACCGGACAATAGGTGGCGCGATATATTTACTATCGGCCTTGCCTTCTTATTTTGCGGGATTTTTATGTGGTCGCTTTTTAGCACCTTGCAGCGCATCTATGGCGATGATGGCAATTTATGGAAAGAGCTTGCGATGACAACGCTTAATGTCTTTTTATTTTTGCTTACCTTTTCGGCACTTTATTACGAAGTCGGCATCGTCGACACCACGCTCGATGATAATCCCATTTCGCAAGATTTTTGGGCGTGCTGCTACTATGCTGTCGTCACTTTCACTTCAACAGGCTATGGTGATTTTCGGCCACAAGGCATGACTCGGGTTTTTGCAAGTTTACAGGCGTTGATTGGCTACTTAGTGCTCGGTTTAATGGCTTCAACCAGCTTATCGGTGGTCAAATGGACAGCGAATGGTAGCGGTAAAAATCGTGGTAAAAATGACAGTTAAATTGAAATTCAATAATCAGTATAAAAACCCATAAGCACAAAAAAAACCATCTATAAAAATATAGATGATTTTTTGTTTACGCTATAAATTATAAAATCACATGCTATAAAGCCCTTACACATCCATATGCTTAATAATGGCTTTGCCAAACTCGGAGCTACTGAGCAAAATAGCATCTGGCATCAAACGCTCAAAGTCATAAGTGACGGTTTTGTTTTTAATCGCGCCTTTGATACCTGCGATAACAAGGTCGGCTGCTTCTATCCAACCCATATCGCGCAGCATCATCTCTGCCGATAGAATCAACGAACCTGGATTGACCTTATCTTGACCAGCATATTTAGGCGCTGTGCCGTGGGTAGCTTCATAAACAGCGATTGAGCCGCCCTTATTGGCACCCGGCGCGATACCGATACCGCCAACTTCAGCAGCAAGCGCATCAGAGATATAATCACCGTTTAAGTTCAAGGTTGCAACGACTGAATACTCAGCAGGGCGCATCAGGATTTGCTGCAGAAAAGCATCAGCTATGACGTCTTTAATGATAATATCATTACCGGTTTTTGGATTTTTCATCGTCATCCAAGGTCCACCATCGAGCAGCTCCGCACCAAAACGTTCAGCGGCAAGCTCATAGCCCCATTCTTTAAACGCGCCTTCGGTAAACTTCATGATATTACCTTTGTGCACGAGAGTGACGCTCGGTAAGTCATTATCGATGGCATGCTGGATAGCTTTACGTACCAAACGCTGCGAGCCTTCTTTTGATACAGGCTTGATGCCGATACCGCAGTCATCTGAGAAGCGGATTTTGGTCACCCCCATCTCTTCCTTTAGGAATTTAATAACTTTTTTGGCGTCATCACTGCCCGCTTTCCACTCGATACCAGCATAAATATCTTCTGAGTTTTCGCGAAAAATCACCATATCAGTCAGCTCTGGGCTATGTACAGGGCTTGGTACACCTTCAAACCAACGTACGGGACGCTGACAGACGTACAGGTCAAGCTCTTGCCGTAATGCAACGTTTAATGACCGCATACCGCCGCCAACTGGCGTGGTGAGAGGCCCTTTAATACTTATGACATACTCGCGCAAAATCTCCAGCGTTTCGGTCGGCATGTATTCGCCGTCGTAAATCTTAGAAGCTTTTTCGCCGCAATAAACTTCCATCCAAACGATCGATTTTTTGCCTTTATAGGCTTTTGCTACGGCGGCATCGACGACCTTAATCATCACCGGCGTGATATCAACGCCGATGCCATCGCCTTCGATAAAGGGAATAATCGGATGATTAGGGACATTTAGGGACAAATCAGCGTTGACGGTTATTTTTGCGCCGTCTCTTGGGACGATAACTTTATCATAGGGCATGGGGTCAAACTCCTTTTATACTTATATATTGGTTGCGCCAGTTTCCTTGGCGTTCTGTTATGCTAGCTAAAACATTTTGGCTTTAAAATGGCAGTATGCTAGCGAGTTAAATACCAACCATTTACGTAAAATCCCCCTAAGCCAATAGGTTTAAAAATATGTTAGAGAGTTATTTTAAAAATCCTATTTTTTGCCATTATTTCTATGACTAAAGCACCAAAGTTGCGTAAAGCAAAAATGTTGATTGTTATAATCTCTATCAGATGAATGACATAAAAATATCACCATTTACCTTAAATAGTGTACTAACATAAAAGCATGACTGATAATTTTTCTTTTGCATACGACAGTTTTACCAATCAATATTATAAATACCACAATGCTAACAAGGTTATCTTTTAACCACAATCCGTTTTTTACTTTTGCGTAAAAACATTTTAGACTGCCGTGCACGCCATTTGTTAACCATGTTGTAGCTATCAATTTATTTTTGGGAAATGCCATTTTATGTCGACCTCTAGCCTAGTTTTATTCAACAAACCTTACGGCGTCCAAAGTCAATTTCGTGATGACAGCAATAATGACCACACCACCCTTTCGCAGTATTTTACTGACAAATCGCTGCGCGTTGCCGGCCGACTTGATGCCACCTCAGAAGGCTTGCTGATTTTGACCAGTGACGGACGGGTAAATAAAGCCATTACTCAGCCTCCGTCAGCCAAGAACTTCGCCCAAAACAAGCAAAAACAAGGGAAGACTTATTTGGTACAAGTCGAAGGTTTGGTAAGCGCGGCTCAACTAGAGCAATTGACGGCGGGAGTACATTTAAAAGATGGCAAAACCTTACCAGCAGTTGCACGACTGGTTGAGGAAGGTGATTTGCCGATTGACTTATGGCAACGTAATCCGCCCATTCGCGAGCGTAAAAACGTGCCGACCTCATGGCTTATGCTAACCATTTATGAGGGCAAAAATCGCCAAGTAAGACGCATGACCGCTCATGTGGGACTGCCTTGCTTGCGTCTGATTCGTTGGTCGGTGGCAGGATTTGAGCTTGGTTCGCTTGGCGTTGGTGAGTTTGTGCGTATTCACCTAAATAGTGAGCGCTGTCGGCAGTTAGGGATTGTCGATTAGATTAGCGTGGCAAATTAAACCTTATCCGCTTATATGAGCCAATTTTGCTCTGATTTAAATATTACGACTTATTAAACGGCGCGTCTCGAACGCGTAAGGTTTATCTGTTAAGATGCAAAACTGCGCTGACTTGCCAACCTTGCCGTATTTTCGCGTTTTATATCGGTTTAAATTTGGCCATTATTTATCTTGTTTTCTGTCTTATTTTTCGTTGAGCCTGTTTCCTGTTTTTTTGATAGTAAGGATATATCATGATTGCCTCTCGTCATTTTGCTTTGTTTGCTACCAGTGTGGCTACTATCCTGCTGCTAAGCGCCTGCCAGCCAGCAACTGAGGATAATGAGGTAATGCCAATAGAAAAGGCCACTCAAGCCACTAATGAACCATCTGAAACAGCTCCCGAGGATGCTCACGCTGGGCACGACATCGCTGCCAATGATGTTACGGTAAAAGCGGAACAAATGTCAGATATGCTGAAAGACTATACAAAGTCAATGACCAGTATGCATAATGAAGTGATGGTTGGTATGGGTTATAACGATCCTGATACCGCCTTTGCCAAAGGCATGCTCGGGCATCATCGCGGTGCGGTAGATATGGCAAAAATCGAGCTAAAGTACGGCACTGATGAAACCATGCGTAAACTTGCACAAGACATCATCGACTCGCAGCAGCTTGAGATTGATATTCTTAATAAATGGCTCGCAAGTCATCCTGATGCGCCCAAACCAAAACCCAATACCGAAGCCATGCAAGAAGCGTATGCAAAGGGAATGAATACCATGCATAGCGATATGATGCTCGGTATTGCTGAGCCCGTCGCTGATATGGCCTTTGCGCGCGGTATGCTGCCGCATCATATTGGCGCAGTAGACATGGCAAAAGTGCAACTCCAATACGGTACCGATGAAGAAATGCGCAAATTGGCACAAGACATTATCGATGCTCAGCAGCCTGAGATTGAGTTGATACAAAACTGGATTGCGGCAAATAAAGCGCCTGATACCGCGACTATCAATAGTGATGACACCGTTATCAATGATGAAGCAAATGATAAAGAAGCAATCAAAGAAACCACTAAAGCGACAAGTTAAACAGCTATAACGTCTTAACTGTTATTTATAGTACTTTGAATATTAAAAATATAAACCCTTGCTAAGTACGCAGCTTAGCAAGGGTTTTTAATGTCTTCATGCTTTATTATTTATCTATTCACTTTGATGGCGTGCTAGCGCATTTAGCCATGTATTTTCAGTATTGGCATACCCGACAGAATCCCCATCGTCTTCACAATCTGTACTCGCCCTTGCTAACCGTAAGCTGATGCTATGCGGGAAAACTTTTTCATTATAGTCATACGTATTATTATCCACCAAATCAGCTTTAGGCAAAACCTCAACTACTATCAGCTCATCACGGCGAAATAAATGACATTGCACAGCACGCGTGGCAGCACTAAGCGTTGCTAATTGCTTGGTATCCGCTTTGATATCGTCGATAGCGACAATAATATCATGCGCTGAAATACCCGCCTTGGCAGCCGCACTATTACGGCTGACACGATTAACCTTTAATCCCAGCGGCGTCTCACTACAACGCATGCCCCACGGTATGTTTTTATCGGCAGTTTCTTTAGTGTTGGTATGAATCTTAATACCATTTTCCGCAAGCAGCGTCTCTAGTGGCAGCTCCTCAACGCCATTAACATAACGGCGCTCAAACTCTTCCCAATCTGCTAACGGCATAAACTGCCCGATAACTGCACCCATATCGGCGCTACTGATGCCAATACGTTTATTATCCTTTTGCTTTGCTTGGCTATAAAATTCTTTAACCACATCAAACAAACGATAACGCCCATCGCTTTTTGCAAGCAGAGTTAAATCCAAGCATAACGCCACCAACGCGCCTTTGTTATAGTAGCTGATACCCGCATTGCCAGTATTTTCATCGTTGCGATACAGCTTAATCCAAGCATCAAAGCTCGACTCGGCAACGCTTTGATGCGCGCGACCAGCGGTTTGATAGTAGCGATTGATTTGTTCGGCGAGTAATTTAAGATAGCTTGCCTTATCGATGACGCCTGACGCTTGCAACATAAAATCATCGATATAAGAGGTAAAACCTTCAAACACCCAAAGCAGCGGCGTAAAAGCTTCGCGGCGTAAATCCACATCTAGCATCACATCTGGACGCACGGTTTTGACCCACCATGCATGAAAGTATTCATGGCTGCATAAGCCCAAAAAGCGTTGATAATCGGCACTTGGTACTTTTGGCTCATCAGCATTGGGCAAATCGCGGCGCGGGGTAATCAAACTTGTCGAGTTGATATGCTCAAGCCCGCCATAATCCTGCCCACTGGCAAAGGTCATAAAGGTGTAATCGTTAAAGGGCGCATCACCAAGCCAATCTAGATAAGTCTGACAGATTTGGGTGACGTCTTGCTGCAAGCGTCCCATGTTAGCGCTATGCTTACCTGAAAGATAAAAATGATGGCTAAGCGTCTGATGGCTATTATCTTGAATAATAAAATCAAAGCTATCTTGTTCGGCTATCTCAAACGGATGATCGATAAGTTCGTGATAGCTGTCTGCTTGTAGAGTATATATTCGCAGCTTATCAATTTGCGACTGTACTGCCTCAAGTCCACACGCCAAGCGCACAAGACTAGCGTCTTTATCCGCTAAAAATGCAGCTGGCACGATTAAATCAACTTCTACCCCTTGTTGTTCTTGCCCATCAATCGCTAAGGCCAATGAGGTAAAATTGCCATACAAACGCTGCTGGTCGACATACGCCGTACGCACCGATAAATCATAACAATATACTTCATAATGAAGGCGTATACGTTGTGCTGCCCGCGCCTCTGGTAACTGCCATGTATTTTTATCTGTTTTTTGCGCGCGATACGTGTTGATTTGTTTATCGTTAGAAACGACTTGACTGTCTAAAATCTCATAATGCACTGCGGTTATATTACGGGCAAATTCACGCATTAAATAGCTACCCGGTATCCAGGCGGGCAACCATAAACTTGGCGCGTCGGTATTAGCGGTGAAAGTCAGCGCGACATCGACCAAATGCTCCAAAAACCGCGCAAAGTCGAATTGGTAAAAGACATGAGCGGTTGGCTGATTTAAATTATTAATCGGTGAGATTTGAGAAGATAAATTCATAAACGTTATTATCCTTATGTTTATGACTATGGTAGAAGCCATCATGCAAAAACGCAACTAGCAAACTTTAGCCTCTTACCTTTACCAACGGCCAAAACTGAAAAATCATATTTATTTACATTAATTCGCCCAATAATTGCTATTTTTTCGGATTTTAACCTTGAAACCGCTGGCAGGCATCGCAATTAAAGATGCTAACTGCTAAAGTTACCCTAATAAACTGATGATAATTGACTAATGACGTGGCTATTTGGCTGGCTGATTGGCTTTTTTAGGTTTATTGCAACCGTATTTAAATTTCAATAACGACATATTTAGGATAATTTATGACTACTATCGCAAAAGACACTGCCGTCAAGTTTAACTACACGCTAAAAGACGACGAAGGCAATATCCTTGACCAGTCTCCAGAAGGTCAACCGCTTGCGTATTTGCATGGCCATAGCAACATCATCCCAGGTCTTGAGCAACAACTAGAAGGCAAATCTGCTGGCGAAAGAGTCAATGCCGTTGTAGAGCCTGCTGATGGTTACGGTGAATACCAAGAACAAGCGGTACAACATGTACCACGCGAAAACTTCCAAGGCGTTGATGATATCCAGCCTGGTATGCAGTTTCAGTCAGAAGCTGGCGGTCAAGTGATGCTAGTAACTGTGACTGACGTAAACGATAAAGAAGTGACGGTTGATGCAAACCATCCGTTAGCTGGTAAGCGTTTGACGTTCGATGTAGAAATTCAAGAAGTACGCGCAGCCACTGAAGACGAGCTAAACCACGGCCATATCCATGGCGCTGGTGGCGTTGAGCACTAATATCTTCTTGAGTTTGGCGTAAAATTTTCAGACGATAAAATGCTTAGGCGAATAGTTAATTATTAATGAATAGTTATTGATAATGTTAGCGTCGTCTAGCTATAAAGGTCAGTAGAGCAATCTACTGACCTTTTTTTGGATAAGTTTTAGAGATTACAGACGTAACAAAGCCGCATAACAACAAGTATTATGCGGCTTTTATCACCAACCATCCATGTTAATGTTATCAGATACTTAATCCCGGAGCATCTTATAACGTACAGGCATCCAGCCTTATCTTCCCTAATCAGCAAACCACCTATCCCTGATGCGACCTTTGCGATACCAATCCCTAGTATCTATGAACCTTTTCGTTCAATCGTGCCGTACAGTTATAATCGCAGATTGGCATGAGGTAAGTAAGAGGTCTAAACGTCAATGCGTGTAAGCATATGCTTACACGCATTTTTATTGCCGATAATGACTGTTCAACAGTTGCAATCTTTATAGCTTTTCTTCTGGGCTAGCCTGCATCTTTGGATCAGCGCTAAGCATGATATAAGCCGCTTCTTTAATGAACGCTTCATCCTCAGGTAGTTCAGGACGCTCACTTTCTTTCATCTGACTGCGTTCTTCAAACTTTGCGTCCATAGCGGCTTGGTAAGTATTCCAATTGGCATAAGGACGCTCGCCCGTTGCAATCAGACGTTTATTTTCCGCTTCCAATGAGCGTTTTTCTATCAGCTGCATTTTTGCACGGCGACTATTGATATCAAGAGGAATCGGTTTTTTCTCATCTTCCATATTACGAATATCATTCAGCGTTGACAGATACACAAAATGCGGGTTTTGCTGCTGACGGATCTTTGATTGCTGATTTAACGTTGCTAAAGTATTGGCAGAGAATTTACCTTCAGGCTTATAAGGGGCAGTTTTAATCGTATCCCATGGTAAGGCTTTTTTCTGCGCGCGCTCGCCAAAGGTCGCATCATCGTAGATATTGACCAATTCAATATCAGGGACCACGCCTTTATTTTGCGTACTACCGCCAGTGACGCGGTAGAACTTACGCTGCGTGAGCGTCGCTGTACCCAAAGCCAAGCTGTCTAGCTGGATTTGCGCCGAACCTTTACCAGTCGTGGTACTACCGACCACCAGCCCGCGACCGTAATCCTGAATCGCGGCAGCAAAGATTTCACTGGCAGAGGCAGAGGCCAAATTGGTCAGCACGACCACTTTGCCGTCATAAAGCTGCTCGCCGCCATCGTCATCGCGGTAGACTTGAATATTGCCGCGATTGTCGCGAATTTGCACCAATGGGCCGCTTTTAATAAAGAAGCCGAGCATTTTCGCAACTTCATCGAGCGAGCCGCCTGGGTTATTACGTAAATCAACCACTAGACCGTCGATATTTTCTTTATTCAGCGCTTTAAGGGCTTTTTCGGTATCGTCACTGACACTACGGTACTCTTCACCATTGCGGCGCGCGCGATAGTTGAGATAAAAACTTGGTATCTCAAGCACACCGATACGTTTTGGCGTTTTATCGATATTGGGACGCTGTACTTCAACGACGCGCTGTTTTACGCCCGACTCTTCTTGCTGAATAATATCGCGTACTACCGTCACATTACGGGCGCTGGTATCGGGCGTATTTGGTTGACGCACCTTAATGGTCACCGAGGTGCCACGTTTACCGCGAATCAGACCGACGATTTCACGTGTTGACCAGCCAACCACATCAACCATATTCTCGCCGTCTTTGGCAATACCAATAATCAAATCATTGGGCTTAATCTGCCCCGATTTGGCTGCTGGGCCCCCATCTACCAAAGTGACAATGCGAGTATAATCTGGGTTTTTACGGTCAGGACGGATAGAAACCCCGATGCCTTCTAATTGCAGACTCGATTGAATTTGTAGCTCATTGGCTTGGATTGGCGCATAATAATTACTGTGCGGGTCATAAGTGAGCATTGCCGTATTTAAGATGGTTTCCATGATTTCATCATCTTTTAGACGGGCAAGCTGCTCTTGCTGACGTGATAAACGATTGAGCAAAATCTCACTTGGCGTGCGCTCATCATTACGCAGCAAGTCTTGGCCGCGCGTGATGTCAGGATTGCTTAAAAAGACTTTCTCTTTCGCCTTTTCGTCTTCTTGACCTAGGATAATGCTCATCAACTGAAACTTCAGCTGGCGTGTCCAATAGTCACGCTGTTCTTTTTTGGTTTTAAAATGACTGAGCTTTTCGCGGTCAAGGACAATGCTATCTTTACTGGTCAAATCTATCTTTGTTTTCAGCAGTTGTTTTGATAGGGTAAAATATTCATTAGAGCGCTGACGGTAACGCTCAAAAATCGCCACTCCAGCCGATAGGTCGCCACGTTTTAGGCGTGCAGCAAATTCGTCGGCATATTTTTTCTTAAATTCATCGACATCAGATTGCAAAAACAAGGTATGGTTTGGATCGAGACTGTCAATATACATAGACAAAATCTCGCTACCCATGGCGCTATCGAGCGGCTGATTGAGATAATGGCTACGATCCAGCAAAGCGGCTACTTGGCGGGTGGTAACCTGTTGCTCAGGGGTGGCTTTAAAGCCTGCCGTATTGCTATCAGCCACTGCGGTACTGTAGCTTTGAGTAAGGATAAGACCAGCGACGCCCACTGACGCTGCACTGAGTAACCACTGTGCTGGTTGTTTTTTCATCGTATATACCTAATTATTTTAAGTTAAAAGTATGCTGAGTTGTTATTACTAATAAAGGTTATTTAATAGACTATGAGCCAAAAAATGTCGTGATTTTTTACCCTATTATATTTACCATTAAACCATAGGTTACGCTAGCATTAAAAGCAGGCAAATATGGGATAATGATCTTAGAATAGGTCCTTATTTTCATTGTTAAAAATCAATCAATACTAGCACAGCTATAAATATACCACTGTCTCAATCTGTATAAACAATCTTACACGCGGTCTGGCTATTTTGTAGCGCATCCATTGTTGCATTTGGTTATAAGCGTGAATCATCTTGTTTAAACTTATGATTTAAACCTAATTTATTTAAGCCAAGCAAACCGCTATTATGCGTCCCTTGCAATCACTGGCTTAACATAAGGTAAAAGTGAGTAGCGCCAAACCGTCCGCAACAGAAAGATTATCTATAAGAAAAAACCCTCTCATCTCTAAGCTCTGTCTCGATTTGACTTATAATATAGTGCAAATGAGAAAACAACCTTCTAGCCTGATAAGGATTACGCAATGTACGGCGTTTTAATGATTGATATCGATAGTACCGCACTGACTGCTGAAGATGTCAGTTTAATCAAACAAGCACAAGTAGGCGGGGTGATATTATTTGCCCGCAATGTGGCAGATGCGGCGCAAGTGCGCGCTTTGTGTGACGATATCCGCCAACACAATGCCGATTTATTGATTGGCGTCGACCAAGAAGGCGGTCGCGTTGCCAGATTACGTCAGGGTTTTACGCCATTACCGGCGATGGGCAGGCTCGGCGAATTATTTGACCAAGACCCTAGTCGCGCCTTGAGCCTTGCTTACGATTGTGGTTATTTGATGGCAGCAGAAGTATTGGCGGTCGGCATTGATTTGAGCTTTGCGCCGGTGCTCGATAGAGGCGGTATCAGCCAAGTGATCGGCGATCGCAGTTTTCATCAAAACCCACAAGCCATCATCGCTTTAGCAAGCCAGTTTATGCGCGGTATGAAAGCGGCGGGTATGGCAACCACCGGTAAGCACTTTCCCGGTCATGGAGCCGTCGCGCCTGACTCGCATGTGGCAGAAGCAATCGATACACGTAGTTTAGATGAGATTATCAATAGCGACATGCAGCCGTTTGCGCAGACGCTGCCTTGGCTTGATGCCTTAATGCCGGCGCATGTGATTTTTTCACAAGTCGATAAAAAACCCGCTGGATTTTCAAAAATTTGGCTCAAAGACATCATTCGCAAACAGCTGAATTTTGATGGGGTTTTATTTTCTGATGATTTATCAATGGCTGGTGCGCAAGCTGCCGGTGATGTCAGCGCCCGCGTCAAAGCAGCAATTGAAGCAGGCTGCGATATTGCTCTTGTCTGTAATGATCGCGTTGCTGCTCACGAAGCCGCCAGAGCAGCCCAAGAGCTACCCTATCCTGACCAAAAACGTATCAAAGCCATGCGTGGGCAAATACCTGTTTGGCAGGGCGACCTTGAATCAACGAGCCAGCAGTTTGACTATTGGCAACAAGCAAAGGAAAATATCTTACAGACCTTTTTTGCCAGTCAAACGAAAGCACCTACTGAGTCAAAAGATCCAACCGCTTATAGATAATTCATTTAACCAAACCAGCTTTATTCCAGTCTTACTTGATGCAAGAAAAAACCGCACCTTAAACCTAAGATGCGGTCTTTTTAATATTAATACTAGCTATTTATAAATAACTACCCCACTCTCAACTTCGAAAGTGATTGAAAAAAGAAGAGCACCTCACTAATCTATTGTTTTCGACCAAGAATACAATGGAGTTGTGAGATGCCCATAGACGAATTTATCATCAATATCTATTTAATGGTAGAGCAATATTACAAAATAGTCGTCACCAAACCCTTGCGAAGTGCAGGTTACGCGCCAAAGCTAAGTGATCCTGAGGTTATTTGCATGGAGATGGTCGGTGAATTTTTACACCTAGATCAAGACAAACAAATTTGGCAATACTTTTCCCAGCATTGGCAAGCCTGGTTTCCAGCCATCGGCTCATACCCTAACTTCGCAAAGCACTGCGCCAATCTGTGGCAAGTCAAACAGCAGATACAAGATAACGTCAGTCAAATTGAAGGCCGTGACAACATTCATTTTATGGACGGCTTTCCGATACCCGTCTGTCATTATGGACGCGCTTATCGGCATAAGAATTATCAAGACTTAGCAGCTTTTAGCTACTGTGCCGCTAAGCAAGAGAGATACTATGGCTTTGAAGGCCATTTGCTTGTTAACTTATCGGGCATGATTAAAGGCTTTACCTTTGCTCCTGCCAATGTTGATGAAAGAGCGGTTGCCCCAGAAATCACCACTCATATTCATGGGCTACTTGGCGCTGATAAAGGGTATATCAGCCCGAGTCTGACATCGTACTACGACGCTTAAGGAGTAGATTTACAAACGCCACTCAGAGCCAACATGAAAGAGGATAGACCCAAACCTGTGGTAAGGCGGCTAATGAAAGCCCGCCGTATCGTTGAAACAGTCATTGGTCAGCTATCAGAACGATTTAATATACAAAGGGTACGAGCAAGAGATTTATGGCATTTGTCTCATCGATTGATTCGTAAAATCCTGTCACACAATCTGTGCTTTGTACTCAACAAAAAACTTGGTAATCCGCCTCTTCAGTTTGATTTGCTTATTTCAAGTTGAGAGTGGGGTAAATAACTATAAGTAATTAGAATTCTTATTAATTACTGGCTTTTGGGTCTAAGGCAGTACCACGACTGACATCATCACCATCTGGTAAGACATCATCGTTATTGCGATCTAATGGGTTTAAATCTGGGTCAATTGGTCTGCTATTCGATGTCGGTATCGAACTCTTCGGTGCAGGTAAATTGTTCCCTGTACGGTCATCACTGTCAGGCATTAGATCATCATTGTTACTGTCTAATGGATTTAAGTCTGGATCGAGCGCACCGTTACTAATCGCCACGCCATCATTGGCCATTGCCGTTTCATCATAGACGACGAACTCGATACGGCGGTTACGGAAACGACCTTGCTCTGTAGCGTTATCAGCGATTGGATCTGTCTCGCCCATACCTTTGGTCATAAGCTTACTTGGATCCGCACCTTGCGCAACCAGATAATCTTTCATCGATTGCGCGCGCTCTTGTGACAACTTCATATTATAAGCGGCATCGGCGGTTTTATCGGTATGGCCGATAATCATCAGCTTCATATCTGGCACTTGTTCCATAATCTGAACAGCATTGTCCAATAATGGCTTGTTAGCTTCTGGAATAATAGCTTTATCTACTTCAAAGTTCACGACTTGCAGGCTCAGCGCGCGAGCCACATCACGAGGATCTGGGTCTTGACCAAGGTTCTGCATCGCCGCTTGTGATGCTGCTAAACTGCGATCAATCTCGCTTTGTTCATCGAGCGGACCTTCTGCTTGTACCGTCATAGCTGGCGCTGCGGCTTGTAAATCAGCAACCAATTTATCTAATGCTGCTGAATCTGGCGCATTGACCGTAATAGTGTCGCCTTTGATCAGCATACTGGCATTGGGCACATTTTTGACGATTGGCAAAATAGAAGAAAGCTGAGCGGCAGCTGGCATATCTATCGAGAAGTTATCATCGACATCGGCGCGGCAATTATTGGCTTCATCACCAAATGCCGCTGTCAACGCGTCCATCACGTTGCCTTGTAGCGTCTCGTTACCAACGTTCATACGGCAGGCATATAATCCACTATTTTCACCAGTCGCAATACGTAGTGAAGCCGGTTCTATATCGGCTGCAACCACTGTTTGTCCGTCATTAGCCGCTTGCTGCTCAGTGGCAACTGGCGTACCGACTGGCTCAGGATTGTCTTGACACCCTCTAAGTAGCGCCCACGCCAAGGCGCCTAAGATAATCAAACCGATAATCGGTAGCAGCGCTTTCATAAAGCTGCCTTTTTCTTCCTCTTCACGGCGAATAGGCGCAGTGCTCACGGTATCAGACATATGCGCTCCAGCTGGTGCGGCAATCATACCTGCAGGCAGAACGGCGCTTGCCCATGCCGGAATATGGTGCTGATAACTAGCAAGATTGTCATTTAAAAACTGGGGCACAGGCGTGGTTCCGGCCAAGCTTTTGATTTCGTGATATGCTAACGGTGCGGCCATCGCAATCAAACCACGGGCTGCGGTCACATCAACGTTATGTTTACCCGCAAGCTCACGGGCAATTTGGTCGCGGTGAGCGCCATCGGTCCATACGCGGTCATAAAACCCTTGGTCATCACGGGCGATATTTTCATTAGCAAAACGTGTATAAGTCGTATTGTCTGCCAAGCGCGCGGCAAAAATAGCATAAAATTGCTCAAGTAAGTTCTGCTTAGCGGGATTGCGATCATCGCCTAGTACTGCAGGGCTAACCGTCCGCGTTAAGTGACTGATAATATCCATAATGTCATTCCTCAATAATTGTTATTCTGAATAATTGTTTTGCACTAAACTGCATTCTCAAAAAACTGAAAAGTTAATAGTACTGATATTTCTTAATAACGATATTTTTTAATATTAATATTTATATCAGCATTTAATAAACACTAGGTATTAAAAAGCGGCTTAATAAATATCAGCACTATCCATATTCAACTTTTGTCATTATAAAAGTATTAAGGCGGTATTCACAATCGATGGGCTGTTGTGCAATTGCTACGTTAAGTAATGTTTCAGTTGTGACACGTAACTGCGAAGTCTTTACAGTACAAATTACTAACATACCCATTATATCTGGAAATGACTGTCTATCTTTTTAGGCAAAAATAAAAAGGAGGATAGTCAATGATTGATCCTACCGTCCTTTAGCTCATTATTTGTTAGGCGTTTTAAACTATCATCTGACTTGCGCAGGCTCTGCCACGATAACGCTATTTGCCATATCGTCTACTTCTGATTCTGAAAAAGGTCCCGGTGGCCGCGTCGATGCAGGACGGTCATTGCTTCTAGGCTCGTTAGCTCTAGGTTCATTGCTTCTAGGCTCATTAGCTCTAGGCGGATTATTAAAATCGCTATTGCGTGCCGGTGCAGGCGTCACGCTATCACCGGTGATGTCATCAGAAGCTTGATAGTCGTTATTATTATTTGCATTACTGTTATTCATATTATTAGTGCCAGCGTACTGGTCATTTATGCTGCTTCCATCTTGAGCAAACTGATTGTTTGCAGCGTTCATCGCCATATTATCGGCCCCTATACCGTTTTCTGCACTATTCGGCAATGGTAGCGGCGCGGTACTATCTACCATTATCGCTGGTGCCAAAGTACGGATTTCAGTGGTCAATCTTTGTAGCTGCATACCATCCGGCGCTTCTATTGTCATACGGTCATTTTGCAACTGTAGACGGGCAAATGGTGTCGCTCTTAATAATGTCAGGATATTAGGCAGTGCTTCAATAGGCATATTGGCAATATTGTTAGCCACGCCTTCTTGTACCGTAAACTGACACATCCCTGCCTGCTCGCCAAAACTGCTATTGAGCGCTTGTTGCAGCGTGCTTTGTAGCGCGGCGTCACCGACGGAGGCGCTACAGGTATAAAGACTGCCGCTATTATCCACACCAACGATAAGCGTAGCGGGCGTCAACACCTGCGCGGTTGGCTCAGCGACAGGCGCTACCACAGCAGGTGCAGTCACCACTGGCTCTACAGGCGGGACTACATTAGGCTTAATTAAAAATGCCCATACCAATCCAATCGCTGCGATGGCGGCCAATAATAAAAACACCCGTATTAATAAGTCATTACGTTGGTTGCGGGTTCGTACTTTTTCGCGCTTTAAACTGCTGTTATCTGCTAAGTGATGCTCAGCAGGATTGGCATGAATAGCGCTCGCAGCTAGGCTGTTATCGAAGCTTTCACTAGCAAGTTCTGTTGCCACGTTTGGTTGTTTTATCAAGTTCGCAGAAGGACTTACTACGCTTGCTTCAGTAGCATCTTTATTTAATAAAACGGTTTCTGTCGCAGCATTGACTATGGCGTTTTGATAATCAAACAACTCATCAGGGTTATCTTGTGCGACGGTAATGAGCGGTGCTGCCCATATTGGCAGGTAATGGCGCAGTGAGGGCTGCTCACTTTGTAAAAATGCTGGTAAAAACTGCCCGTTGGCCATGACCTTAAGCTCACGATAAGCCAGTGGCGCGGCATTCATGATGAGCTTTGTGGTAGTCAGCTCATCAATATGATGGGTCACTGCCAGCTCTTCGATAATGGTTTGGCGCGCTTGGGGCTTGCCATAATTGTTCAAATAATTGCGTCTCTACTATATTTTCATTAGGGCGTGTTGAACATTGGATATAAATTTCTGGCAAAAAAAATAGCGAACGGTTAATCTTTAAGTTCTCACACAAAAAAGATATCGTTCGCTATGCCTCGCACTATGCTCAAAGATGAACACTGGACAAGACTGAAACCTATATTACTAGAACTTAATATCTATGACAAAGGAAATCTTAGACAAACGGTTGAAGGCGTGCTTTATCGCATGCGTGTTGGCTGTCCTTGGCGCGACTTACCCGAGTATTTTGGCAAGCCCAATACCATCTATAAAGCTTACCAGCGCTGGTTTCGTAGTAATAAGCTGATTACGCTGTTTGCTTTATTAATCAAAGACGCAGATCTTGAGTGGGTCTTCATTGATGGTACTCATATCAAGGCGCATCAACACAGCAGTGGTGGCAATGAGAACCTACAATCCATTAGTAAAAGTGTGGCAGGACGCGCGACCAAGATTCACTTGGCAGTAGATGCGCATGGCAATCCGATTACCTTTATCTTGTCAGATGGCACGACCCACGACGTTAAAGTCGCACCTGACTTAGTAGACAAAGTTAATTTGAGCAACACAGAGGTTTTATGTGCCGATAAAGGCTATGATTCTGATGCACTACGAGTGCATATTGAACAAGCAGGGACACGGGATAACATCCCTCGAAAACGAAACACTCAGTCTTCTAACGACCATATGGACTGGGACTTGTATAAAGCACGACATTTAGTAGAAAATGCTTTCGCCAAACTAAAACAGTATAGGGCCGTTGCCACCAGATTTGATAAGCTCAAGCAGAGTTATGAAAATACAGTCGCTCTTGCTTGTGCTTATATCTGGCTCAAATTATGAATGTTCAACACGCCCTAGCAATTGGCTCATCATCACGCAATAACTGCGAGTAAATTTGCGGCAATGCCAAACGCGCCGCCAAAATGGCATAAAACTGCTCCAATAAGCTGACATAAGACACGCTGCCGTTATCGACAGGATGACCATCAATAACCTGTTCATTATTAATCTGGCTAACTAAGACGGCTGGGGTCACTATCTGCTCTAATTGGTCGATGATATTCATAAGTTCCAGCCTTTATCGGCGTTAATTTAAGATATGGGACAGCGATTCTTTTTTTGACTTCGGTTTTATACGCTGTAGACTGTAGCACGCCCATAAAAATGCGCGCTTAACAGGTCAACATTTAGTCAACACTTAGTTGATACTTAACAAGCTAATATTGGCATATAAATTGCCTATCATTTTTAATCTTTTTTTGGCGGTGTTCTAAAAAGTATGCTGGCGGTAAAAGGCAATAGGAAATCTAAGCTAAGTTCTCTGATTTTATAAAGCTTTCAAGGCTTCAAAAATTGTTCAAATTTTAATCAGTATGCTTTTTGGCACATCACCAGCAAAAGAAGGTTTTGATAGGTGTCTATGTGGAGCTTTTAAAACGTACATATGAAAGCTGCAATATTGATCTTGGTTTAAATTGCTTGGCACGTTTGCCGCACTATATTATCGAAAGAACTGAGCTTCACTCATATACTCATATACTCATATACTCATATACTCATATACTCATATTATTTTGCAGAAAAGTGATTATGAATGCAACATAATGGTTATTATTGAGCCTTACTGCATTAAGTCGATTTTTATATGAGACTGTGATACTTTTAGATAAAGATCAAAAGACGTAGTTTTGCTTTTTTATTGTCCTATCCTCTCAGAATGTTAGATCTCCAACAATCCTGAGGCAGTTTATTTCTCTAACCCCAACCTTGTTGACGATTACGTACGTAAGGTAGAAGTGAAGCCAATGCCAATACTGCTAATATTACACCAATCCATAAGCCTGAACGTAAACCATAACCATTTGTAATTGCTACACCACCTATATATGAACCACCACCTAAACCAATATTAATTACTGAGGTGTGCACTGCATTGACCATAGGACCCGGATGCGCAACACTGACAATCCTTGCCATCATTGCCGGGTTCATTGGCACGCCAGATAATCCAATCAAAATGATTGCAAGGATCGCTACAGTTTTGTATTCAGCGAAGATTGCAAAAGCAAATAAAGATATGCTTAATACGGTTAGACCAACGAGCATAATTTTAAGGCTATGATTATGTGCTAAACGACCAGTAATCGTATTACCTACAATATTTGAAAACCCAAATGCCATTAAAATGAAAGGTACGACATGCATGCTAAATCCAGTTATATCGACCAAAACAGGGACGAAATAACTAAATGCAGCAAAGCTTGCGCCTAAAATCAAACAACTTGTTACGCAGGCTTTCCAGTAAGCTTTATTTTTAAAGGCCTTGATCTCTTCTTCCATTCTCAGCTGTCCACCACCTGACACTTCAGGTAAAAGACGTACTAAAGCGATAAGAGAAACGAATACCAATACAGCGACTAAGCCAAAAGTAATGCGCCAACCCCATTGTTGATCAATCATCGTCGCAAGAGGAACACCAAACACATTAGAAATCATAAAGCCACCAATAACGATTGCTGCTGCTCGAGGCTTATTATGATTAGGTACCATGGCCATACTTATAGCAAGAGAAAGACTTAAACAACCTGCACATAAGACACCGGTGATAAAACGGATCGCAATTAAAATAGCATGGCTGGAGATAAAGGCGCTTAAACCTTGGACCACGACATAGAGGGCTAAAAGAATCAGCAATACTTTTCGATATTGAACTTTATATTTGAGAAAAAAGTAGGTGAGTACAGGTCCACCCAACATGACACCAAAGGCATAATATGAAATTAAATGTCCAACGTCACCTACACTGATCCCAAAGGCCTGGGATAAAGTGGCGGTCATACCAGCGACCATCAATTCTGCTGTACCAACGGCAAAAATAGCCAGACCTAATATATATACTGCTAATGGCATTTTTTAATACATTCCTATTTATTTAACGATCATTACAAAATTAAAGGATTTAATTTACTTTCCATTTATGATGCAGTTACAAGTTGGCTAAGAGGCCATTAACCACATCTTCCAGAAAGCTTTTATCTGAAGTGTTTTTATTAAGTACACGCAAACCATAGTAACCAGCTAAAAAGCCTCGCGCCATTTCAAGAGCTGAGGCTCTGGTACTAAATTCCCCACTTGCTTGTCCTTCGGCGAATACTGTGAGCAGCGAGTTCTCTAGGCGTTGTCGATACTCTAGATTCAAGCTTGAAACAACCTGATCTTTATCTCCTATTTCCAAAGCAGAGAATAAGACCATGGCTTCGCGCTGTTCCGATTGTGAAAGATCTTCAGCAATCCCCCAAAGTAAAAGAGATCGTAGTCGTTCTTTGAACAGCCCTGGCTGTGTGAGAATAGATAATTGTGCAGCCATGGTTTGTTCATGGCTACGCAACAAGGCTTGTTCATATAAGGCTTGTTTGCTACCAAAGGCGTTATATAGACTTCCTCGCCCTAATCCAGTAACATCACATAAATTTTGCGCAGAAGTACCTGCGTAGCCATTACTACTAAATACAGTTATGGCTGCGTCAATAATTTCTTTATCTTCAAACTGCCTAGGACGGCCTGGAGTATTGGACTTGTCATCACTCATGGATGAGCCTGAGTGGAAGTGAGCTTAGGGTAATACTAAATATTATGGAACGATTTGTCAAATATTAAATTAAGTTTTAGAAAGTAGTTTAATTATGGGATATAAATTCTAATCAATGTACTTAGTGAGTTGGTTTTTAAGTACTTTGATGAGGTTCTTAGAAAAGGTTTCGAGTGTAGATAATACACTTGGAATTAATAATAGAGCCTTCCCCAAACTTTGTGTAACTACCATATAGTATAAGTAGTTAAACACTTTTAGGAAGGTCTCACACCGAACCAATCAGGCGCTTCCACTGGTTCGGTACCCTAGTAAGGACTTGGATATTAACCTGTAGCCTAGATTATTTGGATAGATATAGTCTCTAAGAGTGGAACAGTGTACATCTAAGTTTACTAGCTAACTCCGGTTCAATGATTTTTAACCATGCTATCTAGGGTCAACATACTATTATTCCTTATGCCCTCTAGCATCTGCAATATACCGAAATTAATATCACTGGAGAAAAAAGCATCTGGCATTATATCGCACCATCAAAAAACCATTATGTTCTGAATATTTGCGCTTCAGAATATAAACCACAAAGTCAGCACAAGCGAACAAGACATTCACTGTCCACTTTATTGCCAAGCTAGCTAGAAAGTATAAAGCTATTGGAATCTCTATTTATGAATAAAGAAACAAGCAATCAGCACTATTTTACCGTGTGGCGATGGCATTTTTATGCAGGAATATTTGTTGTCCCTTTTTTAATTATTTTATCTTGTACCGCACTTGGTATGTTGGTTATGTCTAACACAGTGGGACGAGACAATGACCGTTTAAGCATTACTGTTCCCGAAACAGCAATGCAAGCGCCCCTCGCTACCCAAGCTAAAAACGCGCTCAATACCTTACCCAATAGTACCCTCGTTAAATATATCGCCCCTCGTGATACGGATAAGGTAGCTCTGTTTCAGGTAACATCAGAAGACCATGACAATATGGTAGCCGTCAATCCTTATACTGCAGATATCGTCAACAGTACACCCAGCAATAGCAATCTGTATTATACCTTTGACAGTATTCATGGTGATTTGCTGCTGGGTAAAGTCGGTGATTATATTCAAGAAACGACTGCTTCATTAACAATTCTAATGATACTAACTGGCTGGTATTTGTGGTGGCATAAGCGTAAATCTGTCAAAGCGATGTTGATTCCTGACGATACCAATCTAAAGAAAAAGCGTTCCTTTTTCCGGACGATCCACGCGACATTAGGCAGTTGGATATCTGTTTTGCTATTGTTTTTCTGTATTTCGGGAATGGCTTGGGCAGGAATTTGGGGTGAGCGCATTGTACAGTCGTGGAGTCACTTCCCTGCGGGTAAATGGGGCGTCGCGCCAATGCCAATCTCGATTGACCACAGTCAGAATCATGCTGATATGCATATGGATAACGCCGATGCCGCGCCGCACGTCCATGGCGCAACAGCAGCCACAGCTCACACACATGGCAGCGTATTAAATTCAGGAAAGACTAAAGACGTGCCTTGGGTACTAGAGTTAACACCAATGCCAGAATCAGGTACGACTATGGGTAAAAACGGTATTGCGCCCAATATACCCATTATGATTGTTGCCGTAGATCGATTTGCTCGTGAGCTTGGTTTTGTAGGGCGTTATCAGTTGAATCTACCGCAAGGGGAGACAGGCGTATGGACGATTAGCCAAGATTCAATGAGCTACGATATGAAAAGCCCAACGGCTGATCGCACCGTGCATATTGACCGCTATTCGGGCAAGGTTTTGGCTGATATACGGTTCGATGATTACAATGCGTTTGGTAAATTTATGGCAGCGGGTGCTGCCATACACATGGGGACGCTGGGGTGGTGGAGTGTATTAGCCAACGTTTTATTCTGCCTCTCTGTTATTGCCATTTGTGTGAGTGGTTATGTGATGTGGTGGCAACGCTGTCCTCGTCAAACTAACGACATGACTGGACTCAATCCACCAGCTCGTAGTCAGCGTTTTACTATAGGGTGGACGCTTGCCATTCCGTTACTTATTGTCGCTATCATATTCCCAACGGCAATCATTGCTATTGTTGTCATCGCTTTATTAGATTTTTTATTGATATCGCGTGTTAAATTTTTACGCAAGCTACTGAAGTAAGTATCTTTAATAGATTCTACTGTTATAGGCTATAGCCTCAAAGAAGCCTGACTAGATACTTTCTTATTGACTTGTAACATAGACATGTTAATGTGAGCGTTCTTTGGGGAGTAGCCTGCTTTCGTTCTGCGAAAGAGTTCGTGTCAACATGCTTGGCCATATGCCATGGTACGAACACCTCTCGGTTGGCGAGACCATCGATATATCCACACTGTAGGTCGAGAGTGTGCGTATGTCGTTGACTCTATACTCGGCCTGAGAAAATCACATGAATCCTATTGCACTTTCATTACTTGCTTTTTCTATGTCTACTGATGCCTTTTCTGTGGCGATTGGTAAAGGCGCAAGTCTTAAAAACCCCCGTTTTACCGAAGCGTTAAGAATGGGTGTCATCTTTGGCTCTATTGAAGCGATTACCCCTATCATTGGCTGGTTAATTGGCCGTTCTGCTACCTCTTTTATCGATGCCTCTTTTATTGAAGCATGGGACCATTGGGTCGCATTCGTCATTCTATTAGGCTTAGGGCTGCACATGCTGTATGCAGGGCTAAAACCGGATAATGAAGAACAAGAAGCCCCCTCAAGACATTCGTTTCTCAAACTTGCTGTTGCTGCTTTTGGTACTAGTATCGATGCGATGGCTGTCGGTATTAGTCTTGCATTTATAGAAGTTAATATTCTACTAGCAGCAAGCTTGATTGGGTTGGCGACGGCCACCATGGTCACGTTTGGCGTGATGCTTGGAAAAGTACTGGGATCACTCATCGGCCATAAAGCAGAAATGTTCGGCGGCTTAATGCTAATTGCCATCGGTGGGTGGATTCTATTCAGCCATTTTTAATTGCAAAAGCCTATATGTGACCTGATAATTTAGTCCTCTTTATTATTTTCTTATCAGCTGCATCCAACAAGTCAGCCGCATGGTCAGCGACTGGCTCAAGGAAATCTCTTTTACTACGTATCCATGTTAAAAGTGGCATATTTACCCCATTCAATTTGAACTCATTATATCCACTCAATACACATTCGAACGCAACATCACATTAGATGACAAACAAGCGCGCTATTATGACCTGTCTGCGTTGGGTAATAGGGATAGAAACACATCGAGGACAGCGGCTCATTTCTATGGTGGCAACGGCTTTACGACTGGCGTCTATTTACCACTATTAACCAAGCTCAGTGCGCAATTTGCTATCACCAGTCTTGCCATGCGCGGCTACTGGCACGATTTACCATCCGTCAAGAAGCTTACCCGCGAGCAAGATGCCAATATATTGATTGATTTTTTAGAGAAGACACAAGACAGCCCTATCGTCGGTATTGGACATTCTCAAGGTGCTACCGCCACTGCCATCGCCGCAGCCAAACGTCCAGAGCTGTTCTCAGAGCTTTACTTGATAGAGCCTGTGACTTTTACCAAATCGCAAACCCTCATGATGAACGCTGCGCCTGACGACTTAAAGATTGGTCAAGAACCGTTCAAAAGCACGTTAGCCAAGCAAACGAACTGGGAGAGTATTGAGTTATACTACGACTATCTACGGGCGCATCGCGCATTCAAGCGTATCAATGACGATCATCTTTATACTTTTGCAAAAAACAGTCTTGTCCAAAATGAGCAAGAGCAATACAGCTTACTGTTCGCCCCTAAGCAAGAGTTGGCAAGCTACTTTGACACTCCTTTTGTCAATGATGCTTTAAAAGAGCTCAACGACCTTGATGTACCCTACACCATTATCATTGGCAAACCTTCCATATTTATTAGCAATGAGGTTCGTAAAGTTTGGGAAGATCTCGTCCCGTTGAACGCATCATTGAGTTATCAGACAATGGACATCTTCTGCCAATAGAAGCACCTGAACGGTGTGTGACTATCATTATAAGAAGGTTCAGCAGTAATACACCCAGTTCTTCATAGCTACAAAGTGAAAAATATGTCTAGGGCGTGTCTTCATTTTAAAAATGGTGATAAAAATGAGATAAATTGCAGTCAAACAAGGAAAATAGCGCCGTTAATATCGGGATATTACCTAGCTATTTGATGAAGTTTGGCAAAATTTAGCCATTTTTAGCCCATTTAGATGTCCATCGATTAAATTGAAGTCATGCCCTAGTAATAATCAATATATATGAGCTACTGAGCCTCTTTAGGCTCAGACTTGCTACTCGCATAAATAAAATAAAGCGCGATTGCCAAACAAACCAAAGCACTGATTCGACTACCTGAAAGGCTAATGACCTCATTACCAAGCAAACCAAAATTATCAATTAATACACTCATACTCAGCTGACCAAAAATAACGGCTACCGTTGCCACAGCAGTTCCAATACGCTGGACCGCAACCACCATAATGACAATATAAGGAACACCACACAAAGCGCCAAGTAGTTGCCACTTAGGCACATCCATCAAAGTGACCGTATGACTTGGTTCAAAAAAGAAAATAAGCAAAGCGGTCACAACCGCACCCACAGAAAAGGTTAAAAAAGCACTTTTAAACACCCCAACGTTGCTGCCAAGGCGACCATTTAATGCTGCTTGAACACTTAAAGCCGCGCCGCCAATTATTGCCAATACAATCATTAAAATAAGCATCATTTAGATTATCCTTTTGCCATAAAAATAAGTGCGGCAATAATGAAAAATAAAGCAATAATTCGTTTGTTGTCTATTTTTCGCTCTATGGTATCAAACAAACCATAATGATCTATGAGTAAACTCTGAAACACTTGTCCAGCCAGTATGCCAATCATCGTCAGCGCAATGCCAATGACAGGCGTGACCACGGTTAATACCACAACATAAACAGGCCCCAAAATACCACCAACCAGCAGTAAAGGCGGCTGTGAAAAAAAGGAAGGGCTATCTCGCGGACTAAAAAACAACATCAAAAAGAATGTCAGAGCAGCGCCAACGCCAAAAATACTCAACGTTGCCCACAGCTCGCCTACCTCATTTCCTAAAGGTCCAAGTAATCCCGCTTCAACAGATAATCCCATGCCCCCTAAAACAACAATAAGTATTAATAAAATTTGCATGTAATAATCCTCAATGAGCAATGCGGCGTAGTGTACCGCAGCCTATACCCATTAAAAAACGCTATAATATAGAAATAACCTTTGCATAAGTTGCACAAATGGATACAGTGGATAGCATCAACATAAAAACTCTATTATTTTTTATAGAGGTTTTTGACGCTCAGAGTTTTTCTGTAGTGGCGCGAAAAGAAGGTGTGTCAGCTTCTAAAGTGTCTCGTATTATCAAACAGCTAGAAGACTCTTTAGGGCAACAGCTTTTTCATCGCAATACACGTGCCGTCATTCCGACTGAAGCGGGACATGTGTTTATGCGCTATGCAAAATCCATGACTGAAAGCATGAATGCGGCACAACAGGAACTTCAAGACAGGACTTTAGAACCAGGTGGTTTAATCAGAATCAACGCCCCTATTTTTTTTGGACAACGCCATATCGCACCTTGGCTGCCGCAGCTTAGTGCTCAATATCCTAGATTACAGATAGATTTGACGTTAACGGATGACTTTATTGATCCTCATCATTACGCAACAGACGTTATTTTTAGAATCGGTACTTTAAATGACTCGACCTTTCATGCGCGTATTTTTGGTGAGCAAACCTATCATCTTGTCGCTTCTCCGGCGTATATAAGCACACATGGTAAATTGCAAGTGCCAGCAGATCTGACGCATCATAAATGCCTAGTGTATAAGGGCTCAACAGGACCCAATCGTTGGCTTTTTAAAACAGGAAATGAAGATTGGACGCCATTCTTAGCGCCTGCTTTGTTGATGTCTAATAATGCAGAATCTTTATTGGTATCTGCACTCAAAGGAATGGGAATCGTGCTTTTTCCAGATTGGCTTATCGGTGAGTACTTGAAGAGTGGTGAGCTTATTAAGCTATTGCCTAATTATAGTACGGCAGTCAAAACCACACCTCAGCATGTCGCTGCTCTCTATCCTCATACTCGTCACATTTCTCTAAATGTAAGAACGCTAATTGATTATTTTGCCAAGGTTTATGGCACTCCTCTTTATTGGCAACTCAATTAAACGGCCATAACGGTGTTTGTCAACATAGTTGTCACTATTTACGAAAGAGATGCACATGAGAGAATAATGATGCATATATTCTCTGATAAAAATGCGCATAATAAATTCTCAAGTATTATCTATGACATGCTGCTGGCCATTTGCTCGGCCAGTTTTTTAAGGTCAGATTGAGTAGTCATTGCTTATTCTTCGGTTATTGTATTATAAGCAGTTACACACTTTTTAGGAAAGGCTCTCAAACTCAAAAGGCGATACATAGCCCAATGCACTGTGTATACGCTTTTTATTGAACCGATCTACCCAATTCAATGTCGCAAGTTGTACATTCGCTAAACCTTGCAAATCTGCTTTCAAATATTCAATCACCTCTGTTTTGTATAACCTATGCCCTGTTACAGCCAAAGCATTATCAAGGCCTAGTTATATATTTTTTCTTATGTTATCAAGCCAAGCTTGCATACTTGGTGTAAGCAAGCGATGACGGCGCCAAGCCATGACAAGCTCCCATTTTAACTGAGGTTGGGTTAGTGGCAAGCAGACTAATCCTGTTAAATCCAACTTTTGAGAATAATATTGAGGCAAAAGAGTCACGCCCATATCCTGTTTTACCATGTCAAGAAGCAAGTGCCACTGATTGGTTTGGCAAATAATATTAGGTTCAAAACCTAGTGATTGACAGTTTTCTATAATCATCGGAGTAAATGATGAATTGGAGGTAAATAAAATTAGGGGTGCATTTGATAGTGACTTAAGTGTTACCTTGGTTTTTTGCTTACCCATACGGTTTTTATTTGCTACGACCACCACTGGATAGCAACATATCGACAAGTAGTCAAAATCATCGTCAATCGGCTTCATCAATGTTGCCACATCAAGTTGCCCCTCTAGAAGGGCCTGCTTAAGTGACTCAGCACCATCTTCGATAAGTGAAGTTTCTATACTAGGATGCATTTGGTAAAAGTTAAAAATAGCTTTGCTTAGTATTTCACTGCCTAACGGTGAAATCCCCAAACGCAATTTACCACCTATTAATTGCTGATAATCTACTACTGTTTGTTCAAGATTATCTGCCTTTTGTAAGATATCAACTGCTTGAATATAGAGGTGTTCGCCAATTTCCGTTAAATTAACTAGCCGCTTTTTTCTATGAGTCAAAGGCTTATCAAACAGAGCTACGCCTAAATATTCTTCAAGATTACTGATAGATTTGGTAACGGTGGGTTGGGTTAAATTGAGTTGAATACTGGCTTGAAGAAACCCACCTGTTTTTACAACTGTCACAAAGCAGCGTAATTGTTTCAAAGTTATCATGAATAATAAACCATGGTTAGGAAGGATAATGAAATTTATTATAGAAATTGGGAATAAAAATAAAAATATAATTCATAATTTATGACTATGGTATTTTTATAATAAGTAGTCTCTAATCAACAAACAACAATTATTATGCGTAATCCTAATATTCGCTTATCCCTATCTTTTGTAGATGAAAAAAAACTTACACTTCAACAGTTCTATCGCCAATCATGGCTTCATGTCCTTATGCAATGCGCTATTATCGCAGCTGTCTGGTATTGTGCTGAGATATTGGTTGAATTATTGCATTTACCCGTATCCTCAGGCGTCTTAGGAATGTTTTTAATGCTGATATTATTAATGAGTGGTGCTATTAAGGTTAACTGGGTCAGACTGGGTGCAAAATTTGTTTTGGGTGAATTAGTATTAATGTTTATCCCGCTTATGATGTCAATACTTCAATATAAGGCGCTGTTTGTCAGTAAAGGATGGCAATTAATGCTGACAATTATCTTGAGTACCGCGATGGTGATGTTAAGCTCAGCATTAACCTTTATCATGGGGCGCCGTTTGCAACGTAGATTGTATCGTCATCAGATTCATAAAGCCCAATTAAACCTAAAAAAATGATAATAATGCGTGAGGATTTGCGATGAATACTTGGTCAATCCTTTGTCTCATTTGGACATTAGCTGCCTATTATATGGCTAGAGTAGTCTATGTGCGCTATCGAAAATCTTGGCTAAACCCTGCTATCACGGTTCCAGTAGTAACGCTTTCATTAATGATTATTTTTAATATCTCTTATGATACTTATTGGAAGGATACAGCTTGGATTGTGCAGCTACTTGCCCCCGCAACGGTTGCGTTTGCTATACCTATTTATGAGTATCGTCGTTTAATACGTCAACATGCTTTGGCTTTGACCGCTTCCATAACTGTCGGGATGGTGGTGGGGGTCTTAAGCATATATATATTCGCTGGTTTGTTTCATTTTGATAAGACCTTGACCTATAGCTTGATGGCCCGTTCAATATCGACACCATTTGCGTTAGACTTATCTGAAAAAATTCACGGATCTTCCTCTTTAGTCTCATTGTTTACTTTGATTACAGGGATGGTGGGAATGATTTTAGGGGATATGATCTTGACTTTTTTTCGTATTCGCTCCCATCTTGCAAATGGAATCGCATTTGGTAATGCATCACACGGTTTTGGTACAGCCCGGGCAAGTCAGCGCAATGAGGATGAGGGCGTTATAGCAAGTTTAACAATGATTTTAGCGGGATTGTTTATGGTATTCTTAGGTCCTTCATTAATACATGGCGTAATGTTATTCGGGCAAGTTTAAGCAAATATATATAGAGACCCTAATCTATATTAAGAATAGATATGATATAGTCAGTTCAAAATAAAATTGTTATGGTTAGGACAAACATCATAAAACAACTTGGATAAGTCGTTTTCCAACCAGCCTTGGCGTAGAAACTTTACTTGTGCCCATTTCTTTTCAATAGGGTTCAAATCAGGGCTGTACGGTGGCAGCCATAGAATACGATGACCATGCCTATTCAGTAGCTTTTGAATGCGTTTGTTTTTGTGAAACCGAGCATTATCCATCACAATCACGCATTTGGTTTTAAGACTTGGGATTAGGATTTGTTTGCACCATTCGTAGAATATGCTGCTGTTAATGTTGTGCTTAAAGTAATCTAGTGCAAACAGCATCTTTTCATAGAGAGCACCGATAACGTTGGTTCGCTTTTTACCTTGCCAGTTGTAGCTATCGATACAAGGCTTACCAATCGGTGCATAACCATGAGAGCGAATGGTCTCGTGCTCAAAGCCGCGCGCGTATATATAAACGATGGGATAGCCTTGTTGTTTAAAAGTATCAAGCTTACTGTGGTATATCGCTCTTTTGATCGGACAGGCTTTTGGATGCTCTAAGGTCTTTTTTTTTGACTGATGCCTAGGCGCTTTAGGGCATGATAAATGCCTGTTTTACTACAGTTTAAGCGACGAGCTCGCTCATACTGGTAATCATCGGGATACTCTTTGACATCATTAAGTAGCACATCATCTGGTATTTTATAGGGCTTGGTTTGCCTGGTTGTTTTACTATGAACACGCCGCTTCCAGTTTTGTATGGTGGTTGGGCTGAGATTGTAAAACTCAGCTGCCTCGGCAAAGGTCATACCGTCATCTATACTTTTTAGTACCTGTTTGCGAAAATCTAGTGAGTAAGTCATGGTCTTTATAATAACAATTGGGTTTGATAATTAATTTATAACACTTTTAGGTGGAATTGACTATAACAGCCATTATCACTAACAGATAAACAATAAAAAAACGTATAAATTTCCGTTTTTATTCTAAAGTTAATTCGACTTTAACTAAATGTAATGAGCATTATTTCTTTTAAACTTCAGCCTATTAACTTATATTATTTGAATATCAGATAAAATGAATGACTATTTTTTGAGGATATGAGTCTTTATGAATTGTTGATCGGGATTTTCTAAATCATCATTTTAAACCCCTTAACAAATCATTATTTTTCTTGTAACAACAAATAAGATAGAGGATTTCTTTACTCACACTGAGATTCTAACCATTTACATAGTTTAATAATATCATCCTGATTTTTCTTTAATTCCTTGTAAACGAAGTAAAATTTATCCCCTGTTAGTAGTTCATGCATTGGGATTTTAACGATATTTTGTTTATAGGCGTCATCCTGCATCATATAATTATTGGTAAGAGTAATGCCCAGATTGTACCGTGCGGCTTCTATCGCTAGTAGCACATGACTAAAATGATTTATCTTTATATCGCTTGGCAATTCAAATCCGCCTGCCTTACACCACCGCAGCCAATCCTCTGCTGTATTCACGCTTGTATCTGCATATCTCACAGACAATATTGGATGCCGCCACAATGCGTCAGGAAGGGGTTTATCTCTTATTTTCTCCCAAAGCTTTTGACCACAAACAGGATATAAAGTTTCAGTAAATAAAAACTTACTGATGAAAGCATGTGGAGGAGGATCGACGGTGATATAACAATCGGCCCTTTGCTCATTATAATCAGAGGGATGATTAACCATATCTAAAGTAAGTTCTATTTCTGGATACTGTCTATAGAAGTCTTCTAGTCGAGGAATCAACCAATTCACTGCGACTGAACTGTACAGAGCTAAGCGTATATGCCCAGGTTTTCCATGTTTAATAATCTGACTACTATCTGAAAGTAGACCCAATGCGCCACTCACATCTGTGAAATAACGCTCACCAACCTCTGTCAACGAAAAGGTCCGGCCTTGCCTGTAAAACATTGCTTCCCCAAGATACTCTTCAAGGATGCGTATTTGGTGACTCACGGCACTTTGTGTCACATTGAGGCTTTCTGCTGCTTTTGAAAAGCTGTTAAACCGTGCAACGGACTCGAAGCACTGTATTGCACGCAGCGGTGGTAAATCCATTATTACCTCAGGTAATACTAAATATGTTTTATATCATTATACATCATACTCTTACTTGAATATACTGCCTGACAGATCGTTAAATCAGCATGAACCCATTGGGGTTTTAACAGTTTCTGAATTTAGAGTAGGGCGAGGAGGCTAAGAATGCCAAAGATGAGTGTTGCATTTGCCATGACGCTATTGGTACTAGGAAATATCATTGCGGTCTTCTCAGACGCCTTGATAAAGGCCTTGCCCTCTGAGACGGCGGTATATCAATTTATCCTGTTTCGTCAATGCACAGCGGTTTTAATGCTGTTGCCGTTTTGCTTAATTAATAAAAAGAACAAGTTATTCAGTAATATAAAATGGCACTTTGTTCGTAGTCACGTGTGGTTATTGGGTGTGATATTCATGGTACTGTCTCTTCAAGCACTGCCTCTTGCGACTGCGAATGCTATTTTTTATGCCGCCCCTTTATTTGTATTACCACTGGGTTTTTTATTTTATAAAGACAGATTAAACTTTCCGACTATCGCAGCCTCTATATTAGGTTTTGCTGGTATCCTCGTTATTGTACAACCGAAACAGATCAATTTAGGGGCGGTGTTTGCCCTTATAGTGGCGGTAACCATGGCGCTAAACAATCTGTTAGTTCGTAAACTTCCACAGCATCATACTGTCTATCAAACGCTACTTTTGACCAATTTACTAGGAATCCCATTCGCGCTTGGTTTGGCTATTTGGGAGGGACAGCCATTTGACTGGCACTCATTGATTACGGCCGCCAGTTCAAATGTATTTATTTTGATTTATGCGGGTATATGCATACAGGTGTACCGACACATTGAAGCGTACAAAGTCTCTAGTGCGGAATACTCAGGTTTACTAGGGGCGGTGGTGGTTGGAATCATATGGTTTAACGAAGTACCAAATATGACTTTGTTAATAGGTTCTGCGCTGATTATCCTACCTTTGATATGGCTAGCTACTCTCGAATCTATGAGGCTTAGACAAAAAACTGGGTAGGATAATAGCTTTTAAAACCTAATCAAGCTGATGTGCCATAAATAATAAGAAATAATAAAAGTTATGAATCAGACTAAAATGTTATTTAACGTTTACATCGGTTCATGCTTGACGAAACTGTAGATTACTTGTTAGACACTATAATAAGTCGGTTGCATGATTAAAAACTTCCAAGTTGGTTCTTATGTATCTAATAGTATAGTGTCTATAAAAAAGACAAACTGTTATTTAAAATACCTCAACTATTCAGCTGTTAGCCCTGCTTTAACACCCGATAGACCGTAGCCACCCCAACACCAACCGCCTTAGCAATCTCCTCTTTCGTCATATTGTTTTGACTGGCTAATTCTTTAATACGATTGTGTTTCGTTGTATTAGGCTTCTTACCAGTGGGCTTATAACCACTGTTCGCCAACCCCTGCTTAATACGCTCTCTACGCTTATCGTTATCAAGCTTTGCCATCGTTGCTAATAAGTCGATCAGCATATGGTTAATCACTGTTAGGATCTCACCTGTCATGCCTTTACTTACCGTATGCGTAGTTGGTAGATCAGCCACCACCAATCGCAAGCCCTTGTCTTTGATGCGCTGCTTTAGAATTGCAAAATCATCTTGAGATAGCCTGCTTAATCTGTCCACGCTTTCAACCAGCAGAATATCGCCTTGATCAGCGTCCTTTAATAGCTTAGCTAATACTGGCCTATCGAGCTTTGTACCACTGAAATGCTCAACGTACTCAACAAGGTTATCGTTATAGCTTTGGCTAAAGCTAATCAAGTCAGACAAGGCTCTCTTAGCGTCTTGATCCTTAGTGCTGGCTCTCACATAAATACGAACGGTCATAACGCCACCTATATTATTTAGACTTATAAATTAATGTCCATTGATAATATCATGATATTAATATCATTTAATAATAGAAATAAGTCTAATGATAGATAGAGTATCGTTTAGAGGTTTTATTTTTTAGGTATAGGCTAATGATAGGTTATCAGGTCCTTTCACTGGTTCAGTCCCACTGTAAGAATTGAAAAAAGACAATTAGTTAGCATTTGAGAATGATTAGTGTGTATATTGATTGATTAACTATAAAAACTAAGGGGGCAGGATTGGATAATAATAGATTTCTCATACGAGCAATTGGAACTGCTGGTTAAATTTTTATGTTGTCTGCGATGGTTGCCGCTAGATTTTTGTAAACATACCCGAGAGTTTCCCAAACTTTGTGTAACTGCTTATAATCCACTAACAGGAGAATAAGCAATGACTAACCAATCTGACATCAAGAAACTGGCTGAGCAAATGGCCAGCAGCATGAAAAGCTTCGATGACATCAAAGACTTCCAGAAGCAGCTCATGCAATCTTTTATCGATACTGCCCTTGAAGCTGAGATGGAAGACCATCTCGGCTACCCCAAGCATGAGAAAGCAGACAAGCCAAACAAGCGCAATGGGCACACTAAAAAGACAGTCCGCAGTGACACGGGCGATCTTGAAATCTCCACCCCAAGAGACCGTAATGGTGACTTTGAACCTGCGTTAGTGCGTAAGCATCAAAGTCGTATCTCAGGCCTTGATGACAAGATCATATTCCTTTACGCCAAAGGTCAAACCACTACCGAGATTGTAGAGAGCATCAAAGAGCTCTACGATGTAGATATCTCAAGTACATTGGTTTCAAGAGTCACTGACAACATCTTGGATGACATCACCGCTTGGTAGAACCGGCCACTGAGCAGTGTTTATCCTATCGTCTACTTAGACTGCATTGTCGTCAAAGTTCGTCAGGACAAGCAGATCATCAACAAAGCTATCTATCTGGCCTTAGGCGTTGCTCTTGATGGTAAAAAAGAGCTGCTTGGCATGTGGCTATCAGAGAACGAGGGCGCTAAATTCTGGCTTGGTGTTCTCACTGAGCTACAAAACCGCGGGGTTCAAGATATTCTTATTGCCTGTGTAGACGGCCTAAAAGGCTTCCCTGATGCCATCAATACGGTCTACCCTAACGCTCAGGTTCAGCTGTGTATCGTGCATATGGTGCGCTATTCGATGAAGTTCGTACCTTGGACGGACAAGAAGGCCGTAGCAGCTGATTTAAAGGCCATCTACGGTGCTGATACGCTTGAGATGGCAGAGGCCAACCTTGAGCACTTTGATGAAGTATGGGGCAAAGAGTACCCGCATGTCATCAAGTCTTGGCGCAATAACTGGGAGGGCTTAACGGTGTTCTTTGGTTATCCTAAAGACATCAGAAGAGTGATCTATACCACCAATGCGATAGAGTCGCTAAACAGTGTGATTCGGACAGCGGTGAATAAGCGTAAGGTCTTCCCGTCTGATCAGGCAGCATTCAAAGTGGTGTACTTAGCAACCCAGCAGGCATCCAAAAAGTGGTCGATGCCGATCCGTAACTGGACGTCTGCCCTTAATCGCTTTATGATTATGTTTGATGATCGCATTAGTAAGCATTTAATCTAAATGGCAGTTACACAGAATCTGGGATGGGCTCACATACCCTAGTTTGACTTCTATACTAGAACACAAACTGTCGGCTGTACGTCCAGTTTTTACGGGCTTTCTTATTATTTATTTTTCTCAATATCAACACCCGCACCAACAATCAGTTTTTATTCCGCCTAACTGCTGTCTTTTTAGGGTTCGTCATTATGATGAGGGTGTGCTGATTTTTAGCAGACCCTCAAAAATTTAAATCATCGAGCGACTCAATGCCAATGACTTTACCTGCTATCAATCCCCTAACAAATCCTTTTGTCAGCTGCTCGTTCTCTGCTTTGGTTATTTTCTTGCTGTCGGTATCAATCGTAACCGCGTCTAACCAGTCAGTGTTAACAGTAGGGTCTTGATGATAAATTACTTGTCTTGCTTGCTCTGATTTATACAAAGTTATTTTTCCTTTAAATCGTGATTATTGCGCTGTAAAGGCATTGAACTCTTAGTCGTTTCCCAAGTGTTTTAGTGGTCTGTAGACTTCTCTGATTGTATTTTAACATCATTTGCGTATTGCTATCTTGGTTTGAATATCAGGTTCTAAGTTGTCCGAAAATAACTAAAAACAAGTATCGTTATACGATAGAAAATACTATCACTATTAAGAATAGGTTGTTAAGAGCTGATCATAGTGTCATAAGCCAGTAACACGACGCGCTAAAGCTGCTCGTTCTAATTGCAGACTGTCTCGATTAGCTGTATTATATAGACTATAATCTATATATTGGTTTTTATATGTGGACTGTCATCACAACAGAGCTGTTCAACCAATGGTTTGATCAGCAAGATGAATCAACGCAAGAAAAAGTACTGGCAGCTTTGGTGGTTTTAGAACAGCAAGGGCCAAGCTTGGGTCGCCCTTTAGTAGATACGGTGTATGATTCAAAGTTTACCAACATGAAAGAGTTGCGTATTCAGCACAGAGGCAAGCCACTCAGAGCCTTTTTTGCCTTTGACACAAAGCGGCAAGCGATTGTGCTTTGTATTGGTGATAAGGGTAATAAAAAGCGTTTTTATAAAGAAATGTTAGCCACTGCAGACCAGCAGTATGAGTGTCACCTCAGAACTTTAGGAGATCCATAACATGACTAAGACATTACAAGAGATGTTAGCTGAGCGCTCTTTGGATAGCCAAGCGCGTATTAAACAATTGGCAGAACAACTGCTTTTAGAAAACCAGCTGTCTCGTATCCGTGAAGAGTTAGAGATCTCTCAAAAAGAGCTGGCTCAAACCATGGGTATTAAACAGCCTTCATTGTCTGCTATAGAAAATCGCGGCAATGATCTTAAAATATCGACCATGAAAAAATATGTTGAAGCTATGGGTGGCAAGCTTCGTATCGACGTTGAGCTGCCAACAGGGAAGCACATAGGCTTTAATGTGTAATAATAAATTCGAGTGATTCAAACGCTAATAAGCCACCCTCTTATGGTTGGCTTTTTTTTATTAAAAATATGCTAATAATAGTACGCTTGAAGTGGTTTTACTGCTTTAGTCCATTTTAAATGGTCTATCAATGGGTTTGAAGGGTGAGTTAGCCGGTTCCGCTCGGGTATACCCCAACTGAACCAGTAATTTAATTCCAGATTGAAAAGATTTTCCTAAAAACTGTGTAACTGCTTATAATCCAATAGCAGGAGAATAAGCAATGACTACTCAATCTGACATTAAAAAACTGGCTGAGCAAATGGCCAGCATCATGAGCAGCTTAAAAAATTTCAGAAAAAGGTGTGATATTTAAGTATTATCTACTACAGCTCCATAGCTATACTGGAAGTTATTTAACCTGCGCTGTTTCTAATAAACTGCCATCTTTATCGAATAAGCAGTCGACGATAATGAGCGGAGCCGCATCCAAACTATCTTCAGCGTAGTAATGTGTTATGACTTCAAAGTTACCATTATTTAATCGTCTGTAGTCTGTGTTTTTTCGTTTAATGTCCATAGACTTAAAGCCTTTAAGCATGGGCTGTACTGCTTTCTGGCACTTCGTTAGCAATGCAATCTTTGATGTTTTTTGAGCTTGTTCGAGTTCAGTATTTCTTTTTTTATCAAATGGGTTACTGCCATTTTGAATCCAAATATAAAATGCTGCAAATGTAATAATAGACAGTCCTGTCAGTGTCTCTTTTTTCATAATATGACTCGTTTAGCAATAATAGAATAAGATATTTACTAACATACAAGCATAGCTCAGTTATTCTTAAGGAGCATGTTAAAACAATAATTAACCGTTGAAAGCAATGGGTAAATGTTACTCCCGTTCTGGTTAGTTCAGCTTAGTATTATAAAATAGGGCTTAATGAAACATGGATACCTTAAATATCGTGTATCTCGTAGGAGCAGTGTTAATTTTTGCCAGTATCATGGCAAGTACGTTATCGGCGCGTTTGGGTGTTCCACTTTTGCTATTGTTTTTAGTCGTCGGGATGCTTGCTGGTGAAGAAGGTATCTTGGGTATTGAATTTTCTCAATATGCGATAGCCAATTTTGTCGGACAAGCAGCCTTAGCCTGTATTTTGTTAGATGGTGGGTTGCGCACCTCTGTTAAATCATTCCGAGTTGGCTTAAAACCAGCCATCACACTGGCCACTTGGGGCGTACTTGCGACAGTCATGATACTGGGTGTATTCGTCACGTGGCTGCTGGATGTCGATTGGCGCTTTGGCTTATTACTGGCAGCAATCGTGGGTTCAACCGATGCGGCAGCGGTATTTTCACTGTTGCGTAATGGCGGTGTTAAATTAAATGATCGTGTGCAAGCAACTTTGGAGCTTGAGTCTGGCGCCAACGACCCTTTAGCGATTCTGTTAGTCACTGGATTGATTGCTCTAAATGTTGATCCTGCCGGACAGACAGCGCTAGGCTTCTTAGGCCTACTATTACAACAGCTTAGTTTTGGTTTAGGAATGGGCTTGTTCTTTGGTTATTTCCTATCTCGATTATTACCCAAGATACATTTGGCAGAAGGTATGTATGCCATTTTAATAATGTCGGCGGGTTTAGCAGTGTTTTCTGCCACTAACTTACTGGGCGGTAGTGGGTTTCTCGCAGTCTTTATCGCTGGTATTATGATTGGCAACCATAAGGTACGCTCAACTGAGCATGTCATGCGCGTGATGGACAGCTTTGCGTGGTTGTCGCAAGCGGTGTTATTCGTGGTATTGGGCCTATTGGTCACGCCATCGAACGTTCTTGAAGTTTGGCCTTATTCAGTGGCCATTGCTGCCTTTATGATTTTAGTGGCTCGTCCTATTGCAGTCTATACCAGTGTTTTACCGTTTAAATTTAAAAATAGAGAGATCGGCTTTATCTCTTGGGTCGGCTTACGTGGTGCAGTGCCCATTACCCTTGCCATGTTGCCAGTGATTGCAGGGGTAGACAATGCCTTTATGCTGTTTGATATCGCTTTTGGGGTGGTGGTCTTATCGTTGGTGTTACAAGGGACGACCATTCCTTTTATGGCCAATCTGTTTAAGGTGCGTATTCCTAACAATAAGGGCCCAAAAGAAGAGCATGAAGTGTGGGTGTCAGATAGAGCAAGTATTACGTTGTATGAATTTGAAGTAAAGTTAGGCGCGTTTGCAATTGGTCGTCATCCGAGGGATATCTCTACGCGCATCAGCCCTGAAGGAATCCATGTTTTTGCCTTGGTGCGTGGTCAGCAAATCTTGGCAATTAATGAAGAGACTAAGCTCAAATTTGGCGATAGCGTTTGGTATGCCATGAGTGGCGATTATGCCGATCAGATTGCGAATGTTTTTAATGACACGACGTTAGACCGTAGAGCCATCGATGATTTTTATGGCGATTGGATGCTATCGCCGAGTGTCAAACTTAAAGATGTGTCATTCTTTACCGATAGGATGAAATCCGAATCTCTAGAAGATACCCTGAACACGAAAAACATGTGGGAACAAACGGTTGCTGAATACATTAAGGATAGCTTAAAGATGGCACCCGTAGCAGGCGATACGGTTGCGATTAATGAGGAATGGTTGTTGGTTATTAAAGAAGTTGATGACCAAGGAAGACTTAGAACGATTGGACTAAAACAACTAGAGGTGCCAGCGGTGGCATAGTTTCTATCATTATTAGACATAACATGGACTAGTAGCCAAAAGGCAACCATTTAAGATAATTAATAGTCCTGTTAACATTGTCCATTCTAGGCAACTCATTAGCTCAAATTATGGTTTGTTTTACTGGTATCGCTAGGGTATACCCAAAATAGCAAAATTTTATTTGTGAGAGGAATTCGCATTTTTCTAAGTAAGGCTAATACAGAAGCTAAACTACGTAGCATAATTCTATTTAATCAGTATCTTATGCTTAGGATTATTATTAAAATATAAGGTGTTTTTAATCGCCAAAGCATAAAAGATACAGTGACAATTCTACATAGAAGATTTTTCAAAAATACTTTATATTCTATTAAAAATCACATAGGAAAGTGGCTTACGATAGCCACTTTTTTTATGCCTCATACTTTTAGTAGATACACTTAGCGTTACGCAACCAGACAGGATGTGTCATGAGACATTTTTATTTAGACTTTATCTTTACCGCCATTGCATTAGCGATCGCGGCATGGTGGGGATATTCACATGGCGGGATGGGCGGTTTGATCGCAACCTTATCTATTACCGCGATTTTGGCCGTCATGGAAATCTCATTATCATTCGATAATGCAGTGGTTAATGCCTCAGTTCTGAAAGGCTGGGATGAATTTTGGAAAAAGATATTTTTAACCGTTGGTATTTTGATTGCTGTATTTGGGATGCGCTTGGTATTCCCTATTGTCATTGTCGCGGTAACTGCTGAGCTTGCTATGGTAGAGGTCATCAAACTGGCTTTGTATCAACCAGAAGAATACTCTGCCCGTTTAATGGCACACCATGCTGAAATCTCAGCCTTTGGTGGTATTTTCTTATTATTGGTGTTCTTAAACTTTATCTTTGACGATAAAGAAGTGCACTGGTTTAACTGGCTTGAAAGCCGTTTGGCAAAGCTTGGCAAAGTAGATGCCATGAGCGTCTTTGTGGCGCTTATCGTGTTGATGATTGCCGTATCATTTGCTGATCCTGAGCAATCCACTGCGGTCCTAATCGCTGGCGTTTGGGGTATCTTGGTATACCTTGGCGTACAAGTGGTCTCGGGTATGCTTGAAGGTGACCTCGAAGAAGATTTAGAAAACAAAGAAAATGGCTCGGGCGCAGCAGCGACCAGTGCGATTATGAAAGGCGGTATTATCGGCTTCTTATACCTAGAAGTCCTCGATGCCTCATTCAGTTTCGATGGCGTGATTGGCGCCTTTGCGATTACCAATGACGTTATCGTGATTATGCTTGGTCTGGCAATCGGTGCGATGTTCGTGCGTTCGATGACTATTTTCTTAGTCGATAAAGGCACGCTTGATGAGTTTGTCTATCTTGAACACGGCGCGCATTATGCCATCGGCGCTTTAGCCATTATCATGCTATTGTCGGTGAAATTCCATGTGCCAGAGCTTATTACGGGGCTGATCGGTATTGCCTTTATTGGTTGGGCGCTGCTTGCTTCACTGAAACATCGTAAGCAACAGGCAAAACTCACTGCTTAGAGTGTAAACAATGTAAAGCACAAAAAATTATTATTTTAGAATATCGTTAATAACAGGTTATGCCAAATAATTGGTATAACCTTTTTTCTAACATGCATTGCTTTTTATTACCTAATAATAGACATCATATTCAAACATTTATATTGCCAACAACAAGAGACACAAATGCTGAAGAAAGCTGAACAAAGATTAGAAAAAACCATATTTAATAGTCGTTGGCTGCTAGCCCCTTTCTATTTGGGATTGGTGCTCGGTATCATTTTATTATTTATTAAGTTTTTTCAAGAGCTGTGGCATATGATTACCCATGTGCTCAGTGCATCTGAAGCCGATGTCATCGTTGGTACGTTGGCGCTTATCGACATGTCATTAGTCGCAAGTTTATTGCTCATCATCATATTTAGTGGTTATGAGATTTTTGTCTCAAAAATTGATACCGGAGATCATGAGGACCGCCCTGAATGGATGGGGAAAATCAATTTCTCTGGGCTAAAACTCAAAGTGATTGGTGCCATCGTTGCCATTTCTGCGATTGATCTTCTTAAATCATTTATGGATATACCTAAAGAGATGAGCGAAGGTGATGCTGATAGATTGATGTGGAAAGTGATTATCCATATGACGTTTGTACTGTCAGGCCTGTTATTTGCTTTGATGGATAAGATTGTCGGTGACACCAAAAAACATTAGAAAGACTTTAATAAAAAACCTATCAATTAATTTATATAAATAGACGCAAAGGAGCACACATGGCAGGGGCCAGTTTATTAACCTTGCTTGATGACATCAGTGTGATATTAGATGATGTGTCACTTATGACCAAGGTTGCCGTTAAAAAAACGGCGGGTGTATTGGGCGATGATCTAGCCCTTAATGCAGAGCAAGTTTCAGGTATTAAAGCAGACCGTGAGCTGCCAGTAGTTTGGGCCGTTGCCAAAGGCTCATTCGTTAACAAGCTTATATTAGTGCCGTTAGCGTTGCTGATTAGTGCCATCTACCCGCCATTAGTCACGTTTTTATTGATGTGCGGAGGTGTCTATTTGGCTTATGAGGGTGCTGAAAAAATCATTCATAAGTTCTGGCCACATATCTTACCTCACGATGAAGAACAAATAGCCCGTCTACGTGCCAATGCTGATGAGACGATTGATTTGGTTGCTTTTGAAAAGGACAAAATCAAAGGTGCGGTGCGCACCGACTTTATTCTATCGGCTGAAATTATCGTAATTGCACTCGGCTCAGCAGTTGGAGCGACGCTTTTAGAGAAGAGCGTGATGCTGTCTATTATTGCTATTGGCATTACAGTAGGCGTTTATGGCTTAGTAGCGGGTATCGTTAAAATGGATGATTTAGGTCTTTACCTAATGAAACAGACGAACGGTGCAAAGCAGAAAATAGGTGGGATTTTATTGTCTGCGGCACCAAAGCTGATGAAGTTTCTATCGATTGCTGGGACATTAGCTATGTTTCTAGTGGGCGGCGGTATCTTAGTGCACGGGATCAGTTTTTTGCATCATGAAGTGGAAGACTTAGCGCACCTAACTGGCATATTTGGAAGTGTGACAACCATGCTCTTAAATGCGTTGGTAGGTTTATTCGTCGGTGTTATTGTCGTGGCTATCGTTACCATGATTGGTAAATTACGCAGTAATAAGTCATCTTCGACGCATTAAAAATATCGATAATTATCCTTGTTCATTTAACTTTCTTTTAAAGAGCGTAATAAGACATGTTTGAATTTGATTTGAGCTTAAAACTAATGGTGTATCACCTGATTCAATTAGGAATTGCTTTCATACTCTCCTTACCGATTGCGCTTAATCGTGAGATGAAAGATAAGGGTGCAGGACTTAGAACCTTTCCATTAGTCAGTATTGCCTCCTGTGCTTTCATGCTAGTAGCTGTCGATATTTATCATGGCTCCCAACCTGAAGCAAGGATAATGTATGCGATTATTACAGGTATGGGTTTCATCGGTGGTGGGGCGATTTTTAAAGGTGATAATACCGTAAAAGGCACTGCGACAGCTGCGAGTCTATGGAATACTGCTGCTATTGGCATCTCTGTCGCTTATGGACGTTATGAGATAGCGATCATATTGTCAGTCGTTAATTTCTTAATTCTACAATTCTCAGAACCTTTCAAAGTGAAAGATAAGCTTGAATAATTATTATTCGTCTCGGTTTGTATACTCAACCTTACATTTTATAAGTTACACTGCTATGTACACTGATTTTATCTAAATAGATTTAGAATACTAATAGCAATATCTCACAGTCTAAGGTTCAAGTCCTCACTAGGGAACCGGACACATTTCAAAAATAACAATTATATAAACCCCAGTTCGGGATAAGGGCTCAAACAAAGATAAAAAAAGAAGTCCAAAGTTGCTAAAGTAAGTTTACCAAGACCACTTAAGCAAAAAGGACTTCTTACATGGACAACCTAACCGAACTATACTGCCATATTGACGACTTTTATCAGCAATTCAAACCTGAGTTTGAGGCTCACTTAATCGCAACGGGCCGTCAACGGCTAAGAGCATGCAAGATAAGTGTATCAGAGATGATGACCATCTTGGTACTGTTTCATCAACTGCGGTATCGACAGTTTAAGTCTTTTTACTACCATCACATGCTTGGCATGATGAAGCGGGAGTTTCCAAACTTGCCCAGTTATTCACGGTTTATAGAGCTGATACCACGCAGTATCATGCCATTATGTGCCTACTTGCAAAGCATGATGGGCGACTGTACAGGTATCAGCTATATTGATTCAACCAAGATAGCAGTTTGTCATAACAAGCGTATCTACCGTCATAAAGTCTTTGAAAGAATGGCAACCCGAGGCAAAAGCAGCATGGGCTGGTTCTATGGCTTTAAGCTGCACGCCATTATCAATCATAAGGGCGAGCTTTTATCTGTTAAAGTCACTGCGGGTAATACGGATGACAGAGTGCCTGTTAAGGATATGGCAACGTCTGTGTTTGGCAAGGTGTTTGGGGATAGAGGCTATATCAGTAAAGCACTAAACGAGTGGCTCACAAAACACAGTGATACCATGTTGATAACCAAACTTCGGCGTAATATGAAACCCCAATTACTTGAGCCTATGGATGAGGCACTACTCAATCATCGCTCTTTGATTGAAACGGTGTTTGGAGAGCTTAAAAACTTGTGCCAAATCGAACACTCACGCCATCGTAGTGTCACGGGGTTTATCACAAACTTGCTGTCAGGTTTGATTGCTTATTGCTGGTTTCCCTATAAACCCACCATCAAAAACATGCCTCAGCAGGGACAGGTAGCCACATTGTAAATAGTATCAATGAGTTACAATGTGGCTTATCCCGAACTGGGGTTATATAAGGTTTGTTAGACTAAATAGTAGTTTTGAGGTACCAAAATAACGTCCCACTAATTAATAGTGAGGCGTTATTTGTTTACAATTTACCAACTTATTTGACAGACTTACTTAGGAATAGCTTTAAAGCTAGCGACTTGATAGGCATTAGTAATGGTCAATACAGGATAATTGTTGGCAATTATGCTTATGCTGTATTTACCTTTTACGGTGTCCACGACCGCTTTATCAAAACTTGCTTGTGGTTCTGGGCAAGGCATTCTGGTACTTCTTATATTGCCTACCTGTACGTTGCCATTCACAACTTTATAACCAGCAGCCATGTTATTACAAGTATTCAATAGGCTAACAAAATTATTACCGTTCTCATTCGTAAATTCTAGAATTAGTGGGTTGTTTAGATCAAAGAATAGCTGAGGAACTTTAACGTTATTAGTCCCTTTGGCATCAACCAACTGCCAATTATAGGATTGTAAGAGATTTGGTGTGATTGTCTGTTCAACTGGCGCTGTCACGCTAGGAGTGGTCTGGCAACCAGCAGTTAACGTACCTACCGCTAAAACACTTGCCATCATTACTTTAGTCATGTTTTTCGTATAAAGGCCTGTAGTAGTTATTTAGAAATAGCTTTGAAATGAGCAACTTGATTAGCATTGGTAATGGTTAGAACAGGTAGATTTTTGCCAATTTCGCTTAAGCTATATTTACCTTGTACTGTTGCTAGTGTAGCAGTATCAAAACTAGCTTGTGGCTCAGGACATGCCATTAAGGTGCTGATACCATTTTGAATTTGGACGTTACCATCCACAATGCTGTATCCAGCGCTCATATTGTTACAGGTATTCATAAAAGCAACGCGGTTATCACCGTCAGCAGTCATGAAGTTTAAAATTAAAGGTTTCGCTGGATTGAAGAATAACTGAGTAACTTTGTCACCATCGCTACGATTGGCATCAATCAACTGCCAGTTATAGGCTTGTAGGGCATTTGATGTTACTGTTTGAGTAGTTGGAGTAGTCGTGCTAGGAGCATTTTGGCAACCAGCAGCCAACGTGCCTACTGCTAAAACACCCGCTATCATTATCTTAGTCATGTTCTTCATATAAGGCGCCTCTAATATACGAATTTGATACATTAGACGTCAGCATTATTGCAGAGGATAAGGATCGACAAAAGTAGAGATAACGATTTCAATACTATTTTTCTAAGGCGTTACATATGCATGATGTTTAACGAGATTTCTTCAAAGGTGTTTTTCATCCAGGTTGCAGCAGTATCGATATATAGTTCACAAAAAAATTAGAGTTTGGGTGAACCGCCGCGACTATATCAGAGGTTGATTTACTTGAGTCAGGCAGCGATGCCTGACAGGGTTAAATTATCATAATACCGCTTTTCAAACTCAAAGGGTGACACATAACCGATAGTGCTATGTAGACGCTTCATGTTGAACCAATCCACCCACTCAAGGGTTGCCAGTTCAACATCGTTCACACCAGTCCAGTTCTGCTTTAAATAATGAATCACCTCAGACTTGTACAGTCCATTGACCGTTTCAGCCAATGCATTGTCGTATAAATCGCCTGTTGTACCAACAGAAGCAATCACACCAGAGACCGTCATCTTATCGGTATAGCGAATAGATAAGTACTGAACCCCTCGATCACTGTGATGAATGACATCTTTGGGACTGTTTCTATCTGCTATTGCTTGGTTTAATGCCGCCATCACCATATCGGTATTCATCCGATTCGATACTTTCCAGTCCACAATAGCGCGAGCAAACACATCAATAATAAAAGCGGTATATACCCAATCGCTCAATGTCTTGATATAAGTAAAGTCTGCCACCCAGAGCTGGTTAGGGCGATGAGCGCTAAAGTTACGATTAACCAAGTCATCAGCACGCTTTTGATCATCACAGCTGTGAGTTGTTATTTTACCCTTACCGCGCTAGATATCTTGTAGGCCGTTCTGACTCATTAAACGCTCGACGGTACACCGAGCAACCTTTAACCCGTCAGCTTTCATCTGCTGCCATACTTTACACGCACCGTAACGGCATTTGCTGTCCTGCCAGATACGTTTAATCTTGCTGATGTAAAAGTCGTCATGCTGCTTCGATCAGCTTACGAACGGCGCGTTCTTTAATTTCAGGAGTGTAGGTTTGTCTTTTCATTGTCGTATTCTCTCAGAATGTTGAGCCTCCGAAAATCACGGGGCGGTTCAAGCCCAAGTTTTTATTATTAATAATTATTTTAGAATTAGATTGATACATCTAAGAAATTTTATGCTTTCTAAAAGCCGAAACTCTTTTAAAAATACAGTGTCAACTATAGGGTCTATCCTATATTACTATCGTTAAAAGCACTTTCTGATTGAAAGTCATTTATATTATTTTATTAAATATTTGGTGGTGTTCTAAAAAGTATGCTGACATCAGACATAGCCATAATTGACATAGAAGAATACCAAATCAAACACCTTAAAGTGGTTATCAAACTTCTTTGAGAAGCAACAGGTCTTTCGAACGGCTCGTCGCAATCGGTGTCTAAGGCGACAGTTATTACCTTCTATGCCTACCGTATGCTGCTTGCCGATTTGTTTCTTGTCAGGCTTGAATGCGGTTATAAAGCTATCCCAGTTATCCATGCTAATAGAACCATAGCTGACTTTCAGTTGTTTAAGACGGGCTCTTAGCTTCTTAGCTGTTTTCAGGTCACGTTTGCCCCAAACCTAAGCAACAATCTCATTGGTAGCGCAGTCATAAGCATAAATAAGCCAAACTTTACGCTTCTTGCGATATACGTAAGTCCAGAACTCATCAACCTCTAAGCGTTCATAATAGCGCTTTTTAGGTGTAATCTTATAGACCGATGAGCCTATGGTGCTAAGCACTTTACCAATACTAATAGAGGCTATAACGGCTATGTCTCTGACGCCGCAACCTCTAACCGTCATTAGCCGTATGATGTCTTCTATTTTAGAGTGACAGCCATGATAAGTTAAGGCATGGTCGCCAATGAATTGACGTTTGCAGTCCTTGCACTGGTAGTTCTGCTTGCCATAGCTTTTTTTGCCGTGTATCGAAAAACTGGGACTGTGACAGTCGGGGCAATTGATCTGTATTTGTGTCTTCATAACCTCAAATATATCATCTTGCTTCGGCTGTCACCCTCCTTTCATCTCCTCAGCATACTTTCTGACACACCACCCTTTTTTTTAAAATTTCAACAAACGTAAAACTGGATAAATATCACCGATTAATGATTTATTTTTGGTAAATATTTATTCTGTCGTTAAACGTTACGGTCAGTATACGAAGCATTACTTAGTTGCCTGTTACGCTGTAATATTATTCAATATAAACGATTATTAAAGCATAATTTTGTCGTCTATTGGTTTTTTGCCTTAGCATCACTGTTATTACTGTTATTACTGTTATTACTGTTATTACTGTTGGTGTAAGCCTTAGCTATTTTCAGCATCCATATTTAGTTATTTTTTATCCAACTTATTTGGTCTTTAAGCACTACGCTCTATAACACTGCCCCCTATCAGGCTCGGCCTAAGGACTCTCCTTTGTTCAACCACACGACGCTTATTATCATTATTACGGTTATTGTCAGTTTATTGGCGTGGCAAAACAAAACCCTGTTTAATCGGCTGATTTTTTATCCGCCGGCGGTGAATAACGGTCAATGGGATCGTTTTGTGACCCACGGCTTTATTCACGCCGATGCGATGCACTTGCTGTTTAATATGTTCACCCTGTACTTTTTTGGCCGGGCTATTGAAGGCTTATATCAGCCGTTTTTATTCGGTTATGGTTTTGTGGTTTTTTATGTGCTGGCTATCGTGATTGCCATGGTGCCAAGCTATCTTAAAAATAAAAAAAGCGCCAGTTATTTGAGCCTTGGTGCTTCGGGTGGGGTTTCAGCGGTGCTATTTGCATTTATTTTGCTGGCTCCGTGGGAAAAAATTTATCTATTCGCCATTATTCCTATTCCAGCGATAGTTTTTGCTGTCGCTTACGTCGCTTATAGTATTTACGCCGATAAACGCGGCGGCTCCAATATCAATCACATGGCGCATATGTGGGGCGGCGCATTTGGAGTGATTGCGACCATTATTTTAGAACCTCGCGTCTTGCCACACTTTTTAAATGCGCTATTGTCGCCTGGCCTTTAGAGCGGTTAGTTTTAGAATCTTTAGTTTTAAATTTGCTAATTGATAACGTTTGATGTTTTGCCCTAATTTGTATTTAACAACATGTTTAAGAATTTGATAAAGAATTATGATTATAGATATTATTGGTGATATTCACGGTTATGCAGACAAGTTGATTGGGCTGCTAAAACAATTGGGTTATGTGCATAATGGCAGCCACTTTGTACCGCCGTTAGGGCATCGGGCGCTCTTTATTGGTGACCTGATTGACCGTGGTTCGCAGCAGGTAGCTACTCTTGAAATTGTTTTTGCGATGCTAGATGCAGGCGTGGCCGATGCGGTGATGGGCAATCATGAATACAACGCCTTGGCTTTTGCGATGCTTGACCCAAAGCAGCCCGAGCGCTATTTACGCTCGCATAGCGATGTTCATGTACGCCAACATGAAGCGTTTTTAGCCGAAGTGTCCTTTGGCTCAGAAGCGCATCAATACTGGTTGCAGCGCTTTTATGAGATACCGCTTTGGCTTGAGACCGATTATGCCTGTTTTGTCCACGCTTGCTGGGATGTCGATAGCATGGCGGTATTAAAACCTTTATTAACTACTGATAATTGCCTAACCCCCGAAGCGGTCATTGCCAGCTCACAAAAACATAGCCCCGCCTATGAGGCGCTTGAGCGTGTGTTAAAAGGTGTGGAAACTGCGTTACCTGAAGGTTTGGTTATGGTCGATAAAGACGGTGCAGCGCGCTCACAAGTACGCGTGCGCTGGTGGCTTGATGAGCTAAATAAGCGGCCTATACATGAAATCGCCCGTGCGCCAAAATCGGGCTTGGCGCAGATTCCAAACGATGCCATGGCAGAGAACATTGAATTTGCCCTTAAAACGCACAAACCCGTGTTTGTTGGGCATTATTGGCTCACTGGCAATCCTGAACCATTGAGCAACCAAGTGGTTTGCACCGATTATTCAGCAGCCATAGATAGCGGTTATATGACCTGTTATCAGCTGGATACTGAGCTGCCATTACCATTGAAAGCCAGTAACTTTGTGCAATATCGCCATGATGAAGGCCCATTATAAATCGATAAAACCGCGACATAAAAAACTGCTATTTAGTCAGCTTTGACATTAAACGACAAACTTGGCTTTACGAAGGCAGCAAAACTTTTGTATGATGGTCTTTTTGAGGATATCAAAGCATGTGCACCACCTCCGCTACTGTGAACCCTACTACACAAAACGCTGCTATTGAGCAAAACGGCCCCATTACCTCCCCTGCTGGTCAACCAAAAGTTGGCATTATCATGGGCTCGCAGTCGGATTGGGCGACCATGAGTGCAGCGGCGCAGTTGCTTGCTGACTTTGATATTGCCTTTGAATGTGAAGTGGTGTCAGCCCATCGTACGCCAGATAGATTGTTCGATTATGCCAAAAGCGCGAAAAATAACGGTTTGCAGGTGATTATCGCTGGAGCGGGCGGCGCCGCGCATCTGCCCGGTATGTGTGCCAGTCAAACGCCGCTGCCTGTGTTTGGTGTGCCTGTTAAATCATCGATGCTTAGCGGTTGGGACAGTCTGCTTTCTATCGTGCAAATGCCAAAGGGCGTGGCTGTTGGCACCTTAGCCATTGGTACTGCTGGTGCCTATAATGCGGCCCTCCTTGCCATTCAGGTGCTGGCCTTGCATGATGAATCGCTTGCCACTAAGCTTGATAACATGCGTCAAGCGCAAACAGAGACCATTCTTGCAAGTCCAACACCCGGTATTATTAATCAATAAAGTAAGCAAGATGAGTTAACCTTTTAGCAAAAACTGCTGTTATCAATACTCTTGCTAGTAATATTTGATACTTACCATGCGCTAAACTTGATATTTATAGCCAAATGAGTTTTACTAAAGATAAGGTGCATACGGTGCACCTTTTCCTATTTCTAACCTTAATTTTTAGCCAATCATTTACTAAAAATCCTTATTCATTTTAAATGTAAAGAGCCTGCCATGACTACCGCCAATGCTTATCCTGTTACCCAAACCATCCGTACCATCGGTATTTTAGGCGGCGGTCAGCTTGGTATGATGCTCGCCCAAGCTGCCCTGCCGCTCGGTTATCAGTGCGTGTTTTTAGAAGACAACGCCGACTGCCCTGCCAGCCTTTACGGAAAAGTTTTTTCTAGCGAGCAATTAGATGAATTTATCGCGGCAGCTGACGTCTTTACTTTAGAGTTTGAAAACACGCCAACGGCGACTGTCGAGCAGTTAGCGCATCTATCAAAATCAGGCAGCAAACAAGGCATGTTTCCGCCACCGCTTGCCCTTGATATCGCCCAAGATCGCTTAAAAGAAAAAGGCATGTTTAATGAGCTTGATATCGCCACCGTACCATTTATGGCGGTCAATTCTGAAGCTGAATTGAAGCAAGCTTGCGCTGAGCTAGGATTGCCGATAGTGCTCAAGACCAGCCGCGGCGGTTATGATGGTAAGGGTCAGTTTGTCATCAAAGAAGACAGCGATATCAAAGCCGCTTGGCATGAGCTAAAAGACGCGGTTAGCGGTAAAGGTTCATTAACCCCAACGCCTGCGCCATTAATTGCAGAGGGCTTTATTAACTTTAGCCGTGAAGTGTCTATCATTGCCGTACGCGCGCAAAATGGTCAGGTGCGCTGCTATGATTTGGTCGAAAATCACCATCATCATGGTATCTTAGCCAAAACTCGCGCCCCAGCCGTTGGTACCAGCCATTTATTTCAGCAAGCAACCGATGCCATTACCACGGTGATGAATCACTTGGGTTATGTCGGTGTGATGGCGCTTGAGCTGTTTGTGAGTAAAGATGCGCGCGGTAACGATTATCTGCTAGCCAACGAGATTGCTCCGCGCGTCCATAACTCTGGACACTGGAGTATCGAAGGTGCGATTACCAGTCAATTTGAAAACCATATCCGCGCGGTGGTCAATCTGCCCTTAGGCGATACCGACAACGTCCATCCAGCAATTATGCTCAACGTCTTAGGTCAATATCCTGATATCAGCGCGGTGCTCAATATCGATGGCGCCCATTATCATAGCTACCATAAGGCTGAGCGCGAAGACCGTAAAATTGCCCATATCACCTTGATGCCAAATGACGTGGCGGATTTAGAACCTGCGCTAGCAAAACTGGTTGCCGTCTTACCAAATAAAGTGGGGCTTGATAAAAAACTGGCGCCAACCATGACCGATAAGCAAGCACTTGTATCTGTACCAGAGCAATCTACCAATGCCGAAACTGAGCGTACTTTAGAAAATACTAAAAGTGACGTGAAAGGTAGTCAAAAAGATGCCTTAGCAGAGGCATTATTAAAGACCGATAAGGCTGAGAAATAATGCAGATTTGGGTAGATGCCGATTCGGTGCCATTGATTGCTAAAGACTTAATCATCAAAACGGCTGAACGTACCCAAACGATGGCGATATTTGTTGCCAATCAGCCGATTAAATTGCGCAAATCACCGCTGCTTGTCATGACCGTGGTGCCGTCAGGGTTTGATAAAGCTGATGATTATATCGTCGAGCAAATCCAGCCAGGTGATTTGGCCATTACTAGCGACATTCCTTTGGCCAATGACATTTTGGATAAAGGCGGTATGGTTTTGACCACCCGCGGTGTGGTTTATGATAAAAACAATATCAAGCAAAAGCTCAATATGCGCGACTTTATGGATACCATGCGCGGTACAGGCGTGCTTGAATTGCAAGAAATGAGCGGGCATAAACCTTACGGCGACCGCGACAAGAAAGCCTTTGCCGATGGTCTTAATCGCTTGGTTCGTTAATTGGTGCAGTCATTTCTTTTACTTATCAATTTGAAAACCCTACTTTTTAAAACTTCTTAAAAAATTTCTTATCTCTCTAAATATTAACCTTCACAAAGTCCATTCTTGCAAACCCTATACACTCCATAACCAAACACTATGCAATCAGCACGCTTCATAACGAAGTGTGCTCGTCATTATTGTTAGGCTATATGCAGCTCTTAAAACAAATTATTTTAAAAAAATAGTTTTTGATTAAACGGTTCTTGAATAATCAGTTTTAAAACATAAATCTTTAAATAAAGATAAAGCATATAAAATTCATATAATAATAGGAATGATAATGAAAATATTAGTAATTGGCGCTAGCGGTCGAGTGGGTTCTGATTTGGTTAAACAACTATTAGCGGATAACCATCAAGTGATTGGCACAACCCGTCAAGATGAAAAATTATTTAGCGATAACAATTATAGTCAGTTAGATTTAGATATTACTGCTGAGAAAGACGCCATTCAACAGCAAATTAAATCAGATATCGATGCGGTTTATTTTGTTGCCGGCTCTGGTGGGAAAGATGTCTTAGAAGTCGATTTGCATGGCGCGGTTAAGACGATGCAAGCGGTTCAAGATAAAGGTATCAAACGCTATATCATGCTAAGCACGGTATTTTCCCTAGATACCAGTAAATGGAACCAGCCTGGTATTGCCGATTTAAAAGAATACTATATCTCTAAGCATTACGCCGATCAGTGGTTGGTTAAGAATAGCAGTCTTGATTACACCATTGTACAAGCAGGTGCGCTAAAAGAACGCGCTGGTACGGGTAAAATCATTATTAATGATGATAATGCGGGCGAAAACGCTATTGAAGATGTGGCCATGACGTTAGCAGCGGTACTTAATGCTGATAATACGATTAAAAAAGTCTTTAGTATGCATAATGGTGAGACTGCCATCGATGCAGCGCTGGCTAAACTTTAGTAAGTAAAAGCTATAACAAATAATAAGTAGTTTGTAGTGTAATAAAAAGTACAAAAATAAAAAAACACGTAAGCCCTGGTTTACGCGCTTTTTTCTTATGGGTTTTTTAATCATTGGCGACTATGTCAAAATCTACTAGCAAGCAACTAAGCTAGGCCACTTGGAAATGGAATGACGTCTTCTAAGCTGCTAGCGCCTGTGATGACCATCAGTAATCTATCAATACCGACAGCGATACCGCTACAAGGTATTAAGTCATCAGATGCTGCTAATAAATGCTCATCGATTGGCATTTGCGGCAGATTATGCTGCTTGCGCAATTGATTATCACGCTCAAATCGCGCTCTTAACGCCTGCCCGTCCGCCAGCTCATCATAAGCATTGGCAATTTCAATACCGTTAATATACAGCTCAAAGCGCTTGGCCACTGTATTACCGTCTTTATCGATGGCCGTCTTTGCTAGTGCTGCCGTCGCAGGCGGATATTCTATAATCAATGTCGGCAAATCGTGCCCCAAATTTGGCTCGACGGCATGACTAAACAATAAATCTAACCAACTTTGGCGAATATCTTCTTCACTATTGCTGGCACCATTTTCTGCACTATTAAAATCAAACCCTGTTAAACCTTTGTCTTCTGCCACCGCTTGTAGCGCGGCAAGATTCGCCGTTAAGGGATGAATACCCACAAAATCCATAAAGGCATCGACGTAACGATAATGGCTTAGCACAATCGGATAACCGTAAAGCGCTTCCAATAGCTCGCCCAATTCAGTGCCCATGTCCTCTAGACTATAGTTCGGCTGATACCACTCAAGCATAGTAAATTCAATATTGTGGCGCACGCCTATCTCGTTATCACGAAATACCGGACAAATCTGATAAATGGGCATCTGCCAGCTGGCAAGTAGGCGCTTCATGGCAAACTCAGGCGACGTATGCAGATAATAGGTACAAGGTTTATCTTGATACGTGACCTGCGCCGCTACCGACTGTAAAAAGGTATCGGTATTACCCGCTTGTGAGAGCAACGGCGTCTGCACTTCAAGCACGTGGCGACTGGCAAAAAACTGCCGAATAGCATTGATAAATTGCGCGCGCCTTTGTGCCATCGCTAATGTCATCGTTGGCGCATAACTGGGTTTAGAGGAAAGGTTATTTGCTTGGGTCATTACTCTCTACTGTAGTTTTCGAATAAAAAATCAAATAATTAAAATAGGCTTTGAAATTGAGTTTTAATCTTTAAAGCTGGTTGTCTTCTAAAACTGCCATTCGCGACGTAAATGATAATCTCGGCGCAATTGATCAAAGTCAGTACCCTTTATTTGTCCGTCTATTAATTTATCTCGCAGTGCCGCATCATCTGCCATGATGTCATAAAATTTCACCAATCTATCTGGATGCGCCTTTAATTCAGACCATAAAAACATATTGAGTGGCAGCAATTTATGCATGGTTTGCACAGGGGTCACTGTTAATTTTTCACACAGCGCATCATAAATCATTTGCGTACCGCGGAGCTTACCCTCCAAGGTATAGCCAGCAATATGTGCTGTGGCAATCGCAAGTTTCGATAGCAAACTTTCCGCTATCTCAGGCTCATGCTCAAACACATCAAGCACCACTTGGCGTCCAGTACGGGCAATATCTGCCTGCAAATCACCGGCATTAATCACTGGTCCACGCGCGCTATTAATCAACAAAGTATCTACTGGCATCGCAGCCAATGCTTCTTTATCAATTAAATGACGAGTTGGATAGTCGCTACCATTAGGATTAGTGGCATCTTTTTTATCGGTTAACGGCACATGCAAGCTAATTACATTACTTTGGCTCAATACTTGCTCAAAGCTGGCGTTATTGATGTTCGATGCAGGCAGTAGCGGATCGTAACCCAATACTTGCCAGCCTAAATCATGGGCATATTGCGCAAGAGTACTACCAATATTACCCAGTCCGATAATGCCCAAGGTCGCGGGCGGCGTCGATTGCTGCCAATATTGCGGACGTAAAGTTAAGATAGCGGTCAATACGTACTGCGCAACCGAGTGCTTACTGCAACCTGCGGCATTGGCAAAGGTGATATTGCGCGCTGCCAAATAGGCTTGATCGACATGGTCGGTTCCAATCGTCGCCGAACCAACAAATTGAACGCTATTATTGTTTGCCAATAGCGGCTCGCCTACTGGCGTCACCGAGCGTATCAACAGCACATCAGGTTGACACTCTGCAAGCAAATCGGCATTGATCGCGCGCCCAGCAACGCTAATAATATTTACTGGTCGTTTATTATGTTGCCCAAGCGTCGACGCATTAAAAAACTCATCAAGGCTAGCGATATTGCTATCAGCAACGATAGTTAGAGGACGCATATTTTCATTATTTGAAGCGCTCGCATGTGGCATTTTTAAACATCCCTATTTCTAAAGGTTTATTATCAATGATTGCTGGATTAGCAAGGTGTATTTTTTATAGGTTGGTTTTAATAGTTTTTAAATTGCTGTTTAAATTAAGCACATACCCTAATCCGTAGAAACAATATTTTCGTCTTTATTATTTTGTGCCGTAACTTTTGGTTGCAGCTGGGCGTCAGCAAGCATATCTTCGTGCTGCGCAAATAAATCATTCTTATGCTGCGATATCCATTCACGCCATACTGCAAGGCCGATTGCCAATACCACAGGACCAATAAACAAGCCGACAAAACCAAACGCCGTCAGACCGCCCAATACTCCGATGAAAATAATAATAAAAGGAATTTTGGTCGCACCGCTGATGACGATAGGACGTATAAGATTATCAACCCAGCTGATAACCAGTATACCCCAAAGCGCCAAACCAATCCCTTCTACGGTATGACCTTGGCTTAATAACCAAATCGATACCCCGCCCCAAACAAATGGCGTACCAAATGGGATCAAAGCGATAATAAAAGTGACAATGGTCAGTAGAATAGGACTTGGTGCACCAGCGAAATAATAACCAATACCAGCGAGCAAAGCCTGAGCCAATGCGGTCAAACCAATGCCATAGACTACCGCGCGCGTGGTCGTACCGACCGAATCAATATAACCATCGATGCGATTGCCAATGATATTGCGTAAGGCTTGGCGGATTTGACGTACCAAACTGGTACCATCGCGATAAAAGAAAAACAGCGTCATCAGCGCCATCCCCATTTTGGCAAGACCACTGAAAACGACATCGAACGCGACTTTGCCATAATATAGATGCGACTGTACCCACAGACGAAAGGCCTCTAGCGTGCCTTCTGGGTTTTTATTAATTCTCCACAACACATCTTTGACTTGCTGTCCGATGACGGGTAAGTCCTTGATAGAGTCTGGCACATCCAAATAGCCAACCTTGATACGATAAATTAAGTTGCTAATCAGGCTTAAGGCTTCTTGCTGCAAAATAAAGATACCAGCAACGAGCGGCAGACCTATCATCAATGTGATGCTCACCGTCATAATAGCGGCGCTAAAGTTTGAGCTAAAGCGAACGCGCTGATGAAAAAAATTATAAATAGGAAAGGTGACGTACGCCAAAATCGCTGCCCACAGTGCCGGTACAATAAAAAACTGTACGACTTGAAAGCACAATACAATCAGCACCACCAGCAAAGTAATAGCCAATAAGCGCTGAATAATAAATTCTTTTGTCCAGTTTTCGATCATAGCGTATAAACCAAGAGCGGGCAGCAGACAGCCAATTTGGCGCTGCTGTAACGTTTATAAATAGGTGGATAAAAATCACAGACCGTGTCCATTATTTATATCCCTTAGCGAGTGTGTTGCGTTATAAATTCTACGTTGTCAGCTTTGCGAGATATTTGCTTCATAAATTAGGCGAAATCATTGCGGAAAATAAGTCTAATAATAGCGCTACCGTACCATAGCGCGCTTTTATAAACATGTTATTTGGTTATAAAAAACAGTATTCATCTATAAAAATAATTGTGATTCATAAAATCGCTCTTAACTTGCCATTTCTCTATATTTAGAAGAGTAAGCCCAAACATAATAACGGCTTATTATGCCTCAAAGCCTGCCAAATAAATAAGGCTATGTTGTAATCTTTACTTACAATTACCTGCACGCTATCGGCACCAATATTATTAAGTATTAATAGGTACTTTCAAAAATACCTTATTAGAATCATTGCTTTAAAACAATAGTTATTTATCTGCTTTTTAATTACTTGTACGCTGACAACTTGCGCGCTAAATCACTGTGCAGTTCTATTTGTGCAGACAATTGATGTTATACTAAAGGGATTAATTTGCACATTTAAACGCTGTTAAGCAGGTTTGCTGTTATTGGTTTATAGCAAAATCAGCCCTAGCGTTATTAACACTATTTCTGAAAACCTTTATTGATTACCCTATTCTAAGCGGTTTTAAGCACTACCATTTAGAGCAGCGCCGCATATTTTAGTAATACCGATATTCATTGTATTAATGGCTATCCAAGTGCCGCGCTCAGCATAGGCTCACGATTTATGAGCCTTGATATGGGGGCATAAGTGCATACTCATATTTTGCATTACTTTCATAACCTATTTTGCTTTGGTTTTATTTAAAACCCAGCTAGATTCAATACATTTACACAACCTATTGATAGGAACAATAACAATGTCAAAAGACACCACCAAAGATACTGACAATCCCAACTTTAATTCGTCAAACGAGGCCAATACAGGCTCTAAATCGCAAGACAGCGTTACTTTTGCGTTAGCACAATCGCATTTTTTGGTCGGCGATATCACCGCCAATGCTGAAAAAATGCGCGCCCTTGCCCTACAAGCCCGTGAGCAAGGCGCTGATGTCATCATTTTCCCAGAGCTTGCTTTATTAGGCTATCCTCCGCAAGATTTGCTGCTACGTCCTAGCCTATCTGGCCGTGTCAAAAGCGCGCTGTCTAGCCTGAGTGATATCGATGATATCGTGATGATCGTGGGCTATCCGCATGTCGATCATCATGGTACCTTTAACTCGGCTGCGATTTTGCATAACGGTCATCAAAAAGGCTTTTATCATAAGCAAATCTTACCAAATTATGGCGTTTTTGATGAGCGTCGTTATTTTGATAAAGGTCGCAATCAAGTCTTATTTGACTATAAAGGCATCACCATTGGTCTGCTAATCTGCGAAGATTTGTGGGAAAAAGGTCCGATTGCCGAGCTTAAAAAACAAGGTGCTGACCTTGTGGCCTGCTTAAATGCCTCACCGTTTGAAATTGAAAAACAAGACAATCGTAAAACCATGCTCGCCAAACGTAGCCGCGAAAATAACTTGCCGATTATTTATCTTAATGCCGTTGGCGGGCAGGATGATTTGGTATTTGACGGCGGCTCTATGGCCATCCAATCTGACGGCAGCGTTGCTCATGAAGCGTCGCGCTTTATGAATCAGCTTATGCTGACGACGTTTGACGTAAAAACCGCAAAATTCGATACGCAAACAAAAGCGCCGTTGTCATTGAGCCGCGAGTCGGAGATGTACCAAGCGTTGGTCGTCGGTTTGCGTGATTATGTCAACCTATCCGGCTTTACTGGTATTATCGTTGGCTTGTCGGGCGGTATTGATTCTGCGTTAACCTTGTGTATCGCTGTCGATGCGCTGGGCGCTGATAAAGTTTATGCGGTAATGATGCCGTACGAATATACTTCTCAAATCAGTTTAGAGGACGCGCAAGCGCAAGCGCGCCGCTTAAACGTTTCTTATACGGTTTGCCCGATTTTTGATGCCGTTGAAGGCATCCGTCATACTTTAGCGCCATTATTTAACAAATCGCCTGCTGATACCACCGAAGAAAATATCCAAGCGCGCGCTCGCGGTGTGGTACTAATGGCCTTGTCTAATAAATTTGGGCATTTAGTCATCACTACGGGTAATAAATCAGAGCTAGCAGTTGGTTACTCGACTTTATACGGCGATATGGCAGGTGGTTTTGACGTACTAAAAGACGTTTATAAAACGCAAGTTTATAAGCTTGCCAGCTACCGCAACCGTTTAGAAGACACGCCAGTTATTCCTGAGCGCGTCATCATACGTCCGCCATCGGCTGAGCTACGTCCTGATCAAGAAGACCAAGACAGCTTGCCAGACTATGACGTGCTAGATGGTATTTTGATGTCGTATATCGACGAAGATATGGGCTATCAAGATATTGTCGATAAAGGATTTGATGCCGATTTGGTCGCTAAGGTGATTAAGATGGTTGATAATAGCGAATTCAAACGTGCTCAAGCGCCGATTGGGACTAAAATCAGCCATAAAGCCTTTGGCCGTGAACGCCGTTTTCCTTTAGTCAATAAATGGTCGATAAAAGGCTAAGCGTCAACGACTAAAGTTGCTATTTCAATCTTTTAGATGTCTCTGTAGTCTGAATACACTATCCTTTAGATAAAGGCTAAAAGGTTGAATAACTTTACGTTTCTATATAATTTGATATAATATAATCAGAATGTTTTATAATAAGCTGGGTACTTACCCAGCTTTTTTAGTTTTTATTGATAAAGTTTTCTTTATATAAAACTCTTTGAATAAATAATTAAACCCAGTTCTCTACTTTTCTATATTTCAACTACTTTCAATTTAACTACCCTACCTATCGTTATCCGAGTCCGTCATGAGTTTGCTAACCGCTAGTATTTTTCTTTTATTATTACTGGCTTTGAGTGCCTTTGTTTCTGGGGCAGAAATTGCTATCGCTGCTGGTCGCAAGATTAAGCTGCAAATCATGGCAAAAGAAGGCGAAGTCCGCGCCCTTGATGTCCTGCATATGCAAGAAAATCCTGGTGGATTTATTACGGTAGTGCAAGTCATGCTTAATGCTGTCGCCATTTCAGCTGGTGCGGTTGGTGAGTCGGCGATTAGCCCGTATTTACAGCTGTTAGTCAAGAATGAAGCGGTGTCATCGGTTATCTCTTTCGTCGTGATTACCAGCTTATTTTCCCTACTTGCCGATTTGATGCCCAGACGTTTGGCGATGTCTAATGCAGAAGTTTTTGCAGTGCGGCTGGTACGCCCTATGATGGCGCTGACATTTATTTTTAAGCCCGTTATTTGGGTCTTTGATGGCGCAGCAAACCTGATTTTTGAGTTTTTTAGTATCTCAACCACACGCCAAGATGATATGACGCCAGAAGACATCTATGCGGTGATGGACGCGGGCGCCGAAGCTGGGGTAATTAAAAAACAAGAACATCATTTGATTGAAAATATCTTTGAGATGCAAGAACGTACCGTTACTTCGGTCATGAATCCGCGTGAGCATATCGTCTATTTTGATAGCAAAACCAGCACCGAAGAAGTGGTTGAGGTAATGATTGCCCAGCCACATAATAAGTTTTTAGTCTGCGAGGAAGACGATTTAGAGCAAATTATCGGCTATGTAGAGTCGCGCAGCTTTCTAGCTTTGGTGCTCAATCAGCAAGAAGTTAGCCTAACCGATAAAGCGCTATTAAAACCGGCGTTATTTGTACCTGACACCTTGTCTTTGTTTGAAGTGTTGGAGATGTTTAAATCGACCGGCGCTGACTTTGCCGTGATCGTCAATGAATATGGCTTGGTAGTTGGTGTCATTACCCTACGCGATGTGATGAGTATTGTCATGGGTGAGCTAGTCACGGTTGAGGAGCAGCCTATCGTGCAACGTACTGATAATTCTTGGCTCATCGATGGTATGACGCCCATTGAAGATGTGGTTCGCGCGCTCGATATCGTTAATTTACCGCACAGTCAAAACTATGAAACCATTAGCGGCTTTATGATGTATATGCTGCGTAAAATCCCTAAAAAAACCGATACCATCGAATACGCCAACTATCGCTTTGAGATAATCGCGACTGACAATCTGAAAATTACCCAGCTACTCGTCACTAAACTTGAAGAAAAAGTTTTGTAAAAGCTGCATTTTAAAGTGCACTTCACGATAAATAACCGTATAAATTTAGAGAGTTTGAACCCCACTCTCAACTTATTTTTCTAAGGTATTGGTTTACTTAGTTTTTAAAATTTCAGTTAAAACAATTAAAATTTTAAATTCTATAAAAATCAAAGGCCTACGATAAGTTGAGATTGGCGTAGTTTGACCCTCAATTAATGGATTTAATGACATTAGAATAATCAGCCACGCGCGCCAAATATGGCTGTGCCAACGCGTACCATCGTAGAACCATTGGCAATCGCGGCGCTCATATCATCACTCATGCCCATACTCAGCGTATCCCACTGCTTTAATTCCGGATATTCTCGCTTGATACTGTCAAATAATTGTTTGGTTCGAGCAAAGGCGTCGGTATTAGCTTTCGCTGGAATAATCATCAGCCCGCGCAATTGCAAGCGCTCGTAATCTTTAATCGTGCTTATCAAGTTTGGCAGCTCAGCTGGCAAACATCCTGACTTACTGTCCTCGTTATCAATATTGACTTGTATCAACACATTAAGCGCTGGCAGCTCGGCTGGGCGCTGCTCATGTAAACGTTTGGCGATAATCTCACGCTCAAGCGTTTGCACCCAATCAAAATTCTCAGCAATATCACGGGTTTTATTACGCTGGATACTGCCAATATAGTGCCAAACGATGTGTTCGCATTGTGGCTGTTGTCGTAAAGCTTGTATTTTCTCAATAGCCTCTTGCAAGTAGTTTTCACCAAAATCTCGTTGCCCTTGACGCGCCAACGTCGCAATCATCTCAGCAGGTTTGGTTTTAGACACTGCTAATAAAGTGATCTCGTCTTTCTGCCTTTGCGCCTGTACAGATGCTTGCGCCACCTGCTCGCTTACTTGCTGCCAATTTGCAATCAATTCTGCCGCATCAAAATCATCTTCATTGTTTTTTTTATCAGCTAAACTCGTAGCGTTGTTTTGTGGTGTAGAGGTAGTGTTCATAAAAAACTCACAGAAATATTAGGTGATTATTTTATTAATTATAAATAGAAGGAGCTATGAAATTAAGCAGTTAAAATTTTGATAAAAAACAGACATAAACTTATATTAACAAAACAAAGTATATTTGGATTATTTTTACATTTTATGCATATAGTAGATGGTTAAATAGTGGCATAGAATCGTAAAGTATCATAATTTCTAAGCGTTTCTTTGTCCATTCTTGTTTGGCTCATTTTTGTCTATCAATAGGGATATTCCACTATGGCTGAAAAGCATCGTTTAAACATCGAAGACTTGTTGCGCTTTACCGTTAAGCACAAAGCGTCGGATTTACATATTTCAGCCGGTATGCCAGCGATGATTCGTGTCGATGGTGAGATGACCCGTATTAATATGCCTGAAATGACGCATCAAGTGGTGCATCAGCTTATTTATGACATCATAAATGATAAGCAACGCGCTGACTTTGAAGAGTTCTTTGAGACCGACTTCTCTTTTGAGATTCCAAATCTAGCACGTTTTCGTGTCAACGCCTTTAATCAAAACCGCGGCGCTGGCGCTGTTTTTCGAACCATTCCTTCTAAAGTTCTCACTATGGAAGACTTAGGTATGGGTGACGTCTTTAAACGAGTATCCGACTTTAAACGCGGTGTGGTACTGGTCACGGGGCCAACGGGTTCAGGGAAATCTACCACGCTTGCTGCCATGATCGATTATATCAATGAAACCCGTAAAGAGCATATTTTAACCATCGAAGACCCGATTGAATTTGTTCATGAGTCTAAAAAGAGCTTGATTAACCAACGTGAAGTCCACCGCGATACTTTGGGTTTCGAGCCAGCATTGCGCTCGGCTCTACGTGAAGATCCAGACGTTATCCTCGTTGGTGAGTTACGTGACCTTGAGACCATTCGCTTGGCATTGACCGCCGCTGAAACAGGGCATTTGGTCTTTGGCACCTTGCACACCAGCTCTGCTGCCAAAACCATTGATCGCGTGATTGACGTCTTCCCTGCAGCCGAAAAAGATATGATACGGGCGATGCTCTCAGAGTCGCTACAAGCGGTCATCTCACAAACGCTACTACGCCGCCAAACCGGCGGACGTATTGCTGCTCATGAAATCATGCTGGGCACGCCTGCGATTCGTAACTTGATACGTGAGAATAAAATCGCGCAGATGTATTCTGCTATCCAAACTGGTGCTGGTGAAGGCATGATTACTCTTGATCAAACGCTTAAAAACTTGGTTTCAAAAGGCACAATCAGTAAAGATGTCGCTCGCCCTTATGCCAAGCAGCCTGAAGCCTTTATTTAGTATGGGTTTACATAGTATTAAAAGTTTTAATATAAATTTTTGTTAAAGTTATAGGTAAACGATGAAAAACTCTTACTCAGCTTTAGTTATTTTAACGGTTGTTGTTATTGCCCGCTTTAAAAGTTTATTGCAGCAGTTTTAAACTATATATTCCAAATGTAGGTACGTTATGGACATTGATAAGCTTTTACAATTAATGATTAATAAAAACGGCTCTGACCTTTTTATTACTGCTGATGTCGCGCCGTCCATGAAAATCAATGGCAAAATCTTGCCGGTGGGTAAAACGCCGTTAACCGCTGAGCAAACCATGAGATTGGTCAAAGGGGTGATGACCCCAAGCCAGCAAAAAGAATTTGACGAAACCAACGAGTGTCAATTTGCGATTTCAGATCAAGCGCAGCAAGCGCGCTTTCGGGTAAGTGCTTTTATTCAGCGCGACATGGCAGGGATGATTTTACGGAAAATCGAAAATAAAATCCCGACCGTTGAAGAGCTACGCCTGCCCCCAGCGCTAAAAGAGCTGGCCATGAAAAAGCGCGGTATTATTTTGTTGGTTGGGGCTACAGGTACGGGTAAATCAACTACCCTTGCGGCGATGATTGGCCATCGTAACCAGAATTCACACGGTCATATTATTACCATCGAAGATCCGATTGAGTTTGTGCATAAGCACCGCGGTTGTATCATTACCCAGCGCGAAGTTGGTATCGACACCCATTCTTTTGAGGCAGGTCTTAAAAACACCTTGCGCCAAGCGCCTGATGTGATTTTGATTGGTGAGATTCGTAACCGCGAAGTCATGAGCTACGCGATTCAATACGCTGAAACGGGGCATTTGGTCTTTGCAACTTTACACGCCAATAACGCCAACCAAGCGATTGACCGTATCATTCACTTTTTTGAAACCAGTCGCCATAATCAGTTGTTTATGGATTTATCATTAAACTTGCAAGCTATTATCGCTCAGCAATTGATTCCAACGCCTGATGGTAAAGGACGCCGCGCCGCTATTGAGATTTTATTAAACTCACAGCTGATCAGCGACTACATCCGTAAAGGCGAGGTGCACGAAATCAAAGATGTCATGACGCGCTCACGTGATAGCGGCATGCAAACCTTTGACCAAGCGCTGTTTGATTTATATAAAAATGGTGAAATCACTTATAAAGAAGCCATTCTGCACGCTGACTCCCCTAACGATTTACGCTTAAAGATTAAGTTAAGTGGTAAAAATGGCAACGTCAACTTAGATGAAGGCGCCGATAGTTTATCGTTAGATATCACTTGATATGGCACTACTTACCTAGAATTCCCCATAAAAAAGCCCTCATCAAATGTGAGGGCTTTTTTGGCGTTTAAGTTAATACTTGAATAGTAATAGACTATAAATTATCAATATCAGATAATTTTTTTTCTAAAACGCTTACTTAGCGTTGTCTCTACAGGCTTGATTATCACAAATACCGTACAGCACCAAAGAATGACCAGATAGCTTAAAGCCATGCTCTGCCGCTACTTTGGTCTGCTCTTCTTCAATGGTTTTGTTATGGAACTCGACGATTTTGCCGCAGACATCACAAACCAAATGGTCATGATGCTCTTCTTGAGTAATCTCAAACACTGATAAATTGTTTTCAAAGTTGTGGCGCTCAACGATACCCGCTTGCTCAAACTGGGTTAATACGCGATAAACGGTTGCCAGCCCCACATCTTCACCTTGGTCAATCAGTGCTTTATATACCTCTTCAGCACTCATATGATGCAGCTCCGCACTTTCGAGCAGCTCTAAAATTTTGATACGTGGTAACGTTACCTTTAAACCCGCTTTACGTAAATCTTGATTGGTAAAAGAAGCCATAATATCCCTTCTGACTATGAAAGTCTTAGCAAATGAATTCAAAAAACAGGAGTTAAATAAACATCAATAGTTAATAATAAGTGCTGATAAAATATAAAAACAATAAAAAATGAACGATTATGCAGAGCATTTTTTGCGAAAAATCGCTGCCAAGTGTTTGAATTTAAAATATAAATAATAAAGGCGGTAAAATAGCACTTGGTAAATAATGTCGTAAGTGGTAGGCAATTGCAAGTAAATGACGTATCATTTGTGCAAGATTGCCTGCAAGACCCACATTATCGGTTTTTAGCGGCGCCTAACCCATTTTTTATGAGTCATTTTACCATGATAAAGACCTTTAATTTTCGTTCGTTAAGCTCTGCAAACGCATTACGTAAGATTGCCATGACGACTATGCTCGGTGCTACTGTGGCTATGTCTGGCTGCTCGTTACTGAGTGTCTATAAGATTGACTTGCCCCAAGGCACTGCCATTACCCAAGCGCAAGCGCAAAAAGTGCAAGTGGGTATGAATCAAAATCAGGTGCTTTATATTCTTGGTAGCCCAGCAATCAGAGACACGCTCGCGCCAAAACGCTGGGACTACATTTACGACTATAAAGCCGGAACAGAAGGTCGCCGTAAAGGTATCGCCGATGTCAAAAATGCCAGCCAGCATTTGATTGTTTATTTCGATGATAATGGTATAGTGACCCGCATTGAAGGTATCGATAGCCTGCCTGCATCATAAGTCTGATAGAAATTTCTAAAAACTAACCGCGAGATTTATTTTTGCGCTGAGACATGGGATCAGCGCTTAAGCTGCGATATACCTCTACCCGATCAGACGGCTGCAATATATAATTGAGTGGCTGCTTTTGCGCGTATACCCCAACATGCCAGCGCTTAGCCGTTGGCGTCATCGTATTGGCAACCTGCTCGCACCAGCTTGCTAGCTCTTCAAACTGTTTTAGCCAACCTGCCTGAGCCAAGGCCTCATACAAAGTTGTGCCCTGCCTAACTTGAACAGTTTGATAATGCTGACGCGTCGCCTCTTCTGCATACGCCAGAAATACTGTTATCAAATCACTCTGCTCAGCCTGAGTTAGGTTAACGTTAACCTCATCTTTATCAGCTGTACTATGGTTAGCAGCAGTCCTCAGCTTAACCACTGCATCACCCAACCGATTAACGCTAACAGTAATGCCAGCGGCACAATAAGGCGTATCGCCACCCGCCACAAGTTATAAAAAGCTTCATTGCCAAAGTTTAAAGACTTACGCAAGTGGCTAATTTTCATCTGCCAACCAGCAAAGACGGACAATAACAGCACGGCGATACTACTAATAATCACCAAAATACCGACTAGCCAATTGGTCGGTATGGCGACAACTAACAATAGCGCTAGCACAAACGTTAACACCACACTGACTAGCAAACCAAATTTATGCGCCAATTGCTGCGTACTATAATGGAGCAAATAGCTGACCACAAACAGCACCCCAACCCAATAAAGTAACTGCCCAATCGGTGGTAGCGCCATGCCACTGATAAATAAAGCGACCACACCAACCACTAGCTGTAATATCCAAATCGGTAATACCAGCTTGGTTGCGCGATATGCTTGCGCGGCACTATTACGAGTGGTTTGCGCATTGTGATTATCAGCCCTTACCGCCGTGACCGTTTGCTTGCTCACTAGGTGTTGACCAAACCAGTATAAACCTGTACCCGCACCGACGCTCACTAATGCCAACGCCACGGCGCGCGCCCACTCGCTCAAGCTGACATCGGTCATGGCAAAAGCGATATTTGGCAGACCGTTGGCCACACCCAATAATAAACCGACCAGCATTAAACCCAAGCCTATTGGTAACGGTGCCACGCCTAGTAAGCTTAATAAGACGGCGATAACCATCAATCCTGCAGCAATGGCGAAGCTTGGTATATTAGGTACGCTATTGAGCTCCGTCAAGGCGGCTAAAATGCCGGTGCTTGCTCCCGATATGACAAGCGCCGCAATGAGGATAGAAACCAGTGCCGCGAGCCAACCAAAACTGCGCCAAAAGGTGCTGGCATCGGCTTCACGCGTAAGCTTTTGCATACCCGCTAAAGGTGCTTCAGCGCTACGATAAGCCAACGCAATTTCCGCATACACAACGGGCAGCGAAACCAATACCATCGCCACAAGCCACAGCAACCAAAAGTCAATCTCGCCTATGGATGCGGGCGCAAACCAGCGAAATAACAATAGCGGTAGCAACGCGGCGATAAAGTAAGAAGCATAGCGAATCATCATAATCTAAATCCAAGCGATTCAAAGTGAATAATAGTTAAGGCTATAAAGTACTGATAGACATCTATATTTTCTATGATAGCGTCATATGAAAGCGCTTAATTCTTATAAGGGTTATCAAAGCTTATGCAAATTATATAAGGACTAACAGTTATAAAAAAACCCCGAAATCGGGGTTTAAGAGCTAAATCATAACGGCGGCAGCAAATTGCTTCACTTATTATATAATCTCACTAAGCGCGTCAAAGTGCGAGCCGCTACATAGGTAGCAGATTAGTGAATCGCGCTCACATAATCTGACAAGATACGAATATCGCGATCAGACAGTTTTGCCGCAACCATCTGCATCATACCCATCTCGCCTTCTTTTTCCGCATCGTTAACACGTTTTTGCTCATCGCTATCGATATCATCAACACGACCAGCAGCACGGAAAAGCTTTAGCTGAGTGGCAATATATTCAGCGTGCTGTCCGCCTAAACGCGGAAATGCAGCCCAAACGTTACCCGCAGCATCTGGACCATGACAGCCTGCACAACCGATCACGCCACGGGATTTGTCACCACCTAAAAACAGCTTAGTCGCTTCTTGCGTCGTCGCAGGATTACCAAATGCGACGCCCCAAGGTTTTTGGCTGGCATAATAGCCTGCGACGTTGGCTAAATCTTGCTGAGATAAATTGGCAACTTGTGACTGCATGATACCGTTTTTACGGTAGCCTGATTTAAAATTGACCAATTGCTTATATAAGTACTTTACGTTTTGACCGCCAAGATTCGGCTGGGCTGGCACAGGACTGACACCATCAACACCATGACAAGCCGCACAAACGGTTTCTGCAATTTGCTTACCTGCATTGACGTCATGTTCAGGAACAATAATAGCAGCTTGTACGCTGAAACTTGCAACACATAAGCTGGCGGCAGCGATTAACTTTTTCATTGATACAAATCCTACTAACTCGACGTAAGCATTATTTAGAGTGATTGCATTATCAAAAGCCGCACCCACTACAAAGATAGCATCTAATCAGCTACGCTATGTATTACGCGGTCTTTATCACAAGCAGCCCGAAAGTACTTACTAATATCAGGGTTTATTTTGGATTATTATAGCAAGACTTTTTACTATTTGCCTACTTAATCGTAGCATTGGTTATTTTTTCTGGCTGTTCGATATTTATTCACTTAATAAAAAAACAAAAAGCGCAATAGGTTTACTCACCCTGCGCCTCGTATCATTTATCATTACATTTATTTAGCCATACAAAACTACTTACTGCTTGGCTATTTATTATTCATTTACTACTTGCTCATATACTCGATAAGCTTACGGTAATCGTCATCGCTACAGTCTTGGCATAAGCCGCCCGCTGGCATTTGAATCATGCCATTTTTGACAGACTTAACCAGCGCTGGCATACCTTTTTGTTTGATAAGCTGTTGCCATTTGGCACTATCGCCTTTTTTAATCGCATTAAGTGCGCCACTATCGTGACAGGCGGCACATGAGTTATTATAGGATGTTGCAATATCGGCGGCGCCTGCACTACTGATCGTCGCCATACCAATGATTAAAGCAGCACTACTGGCAGCTAAGAAACGATAGCTTTTGGCAAAAATGTCGGTGATTGAAAACATAAGACACCTCGTATCTTTTTCGTTTGCTTAATCCATGATTTTATTAAGCGTTTATTGTGCAATTGTCATTCACTTTATCTGACTAAATATTGTAACAATATATGTCATATTAATATATATAAATATGGTTTAGCTTTGTTAACAATGTTTATTGGAATAAAAATCGGGGCTCAAACACGATTTTATTTACGGTTATGTTGTCATTAATATGAGGGTAATTGCCTTTATTTCAATAACTAAGCGCTATAATAGTATAGAATAGGCGTTATCCTAAAATGCTCATGTTATTAACGGCCTACTTTTGCCGCTCACCTATTTTTGGCTTTGCTTACTGCCCTATTTTATTCACAAACTTTTCACTACTGTATCTAATTTTTTAAGATTAATGAGTCATTTATGAGTACCCCGTTTAAAGATGTCGCCGCCGAACATGCGGATTTTAATACCAAAGCCCGTCAGCGCATTCAGCAAACTGAATTTATGACGTCCGCGCCGACTTTTCGTCTTTGTCCGCCCGATGTAGGGCTCGAAGTCGCTTTTGCTGGTCGCTCGAACGCGGGAAAGTCGTCCGCTATCAACGCCCTAACCAATCAACGTCAACTGGCGCGCTCGTCTAAAACGCCTGGGCGGACGCAAATGATTAACTTCTTTAGTATCGGCGATACCGATACGCGTTTGGTTGACTTGCCGGGCTATGGTTATGCGGCCGTGCCCCTTGAGATGAAAAAAGAATGGCAAGTTGAGCTTGAAGAATATCTGGTATCGCGTTCAAGCCTAGCAGGTTTGGTACTGATGACCGATATCCGTCATCCGCTTAAATTCTTTGATGAGCAAATGCTGCATTGGGCAAAAGATGGCGAGCTGCCGGTGCATATTTTGCTCACCAAAGCCGATAAGCTTAAATATGGCGCGTCTAAAACTGCGCTGCTTAATACCCGTAAAAGACTTAAGCAGTTGGGTTTAGACTGCACGATACAGTTGTTTTCCGCATTAAGAAAAGAAGGTCTTGATGAGCTGGCAGGCGTCATGGGTAATTGGTATCAATATCAGGCCAAGGAGGATAAAAATGCTGAAGCGTCTGTTATTGAAAACCAAGAAAATAGAATAGAAACTAACGACCAAAGCGCTGATAAGTAAAAAAGTGCTAAATAGACTACTCAGTTTATTCAGTAGAAATCTCAAAAGGGTTTATCGTTGATAACGATAAACCCTTTTTTATGGAAATTTACTTTTCAATAATTCTATTTACTAGGGCGTGTCCTCATTTTAAAAATGGTGATAAAAATGAGATAAATTGCCGTCAAACGAGGAAAATAGCGCAAATAATATCGAGATATTAGTCAGCTATTTGACGATGTTTGATAAAATTTAGCCATTTTTAGCCCATTTAGATACAAGCGCTTGAATTGAGGACACGCCCTAGGTTTAAATGACGTTTTATTTACATACATAATTTACACGCACGATTTATGCACATAATAATGCCACTAATTCTTGCGGGGTATCCACTTGATAAGTTGGCTGCTCGGCAGCAAGCTCGCTGCTTGACGCTGTGCCATAATTGACCGCAATACTGGTCATGCCTAAACGATTGGCCATTTGAATATCGTAAATACTGTCACCGATAAATACTGCCTGCGAGATTGGCTGGTTGGTGTAATCTAAAATATCGCGCAGCATTTGCGGATCAGGTTTGGAGCCGGATTCATCAGCACAGCGCGTGATGGTAAAATAGTGATGGCTAGCAGAAGCCTCTAATACTCGATCTAACCCCTTTCTTTTTTTGCCGGTAGCGACCGCAAGCTGCTTATCTTGCTGCTTTAACGTCAGGAGCATATTTTCAATAGGCGTAAAAAACGGCGTACGATGGCTGTTCGGAATATAGTATTCTGCATAGCTTTGCTGAATGGCGAGCTTTTGCGTATCGCTTGCTTGCGGATATAAAATCTCAATGCCGTACATTAAGCTCAGCCCGATAATGTCTTTGACGGCCTGATCGGTAGTCCTAAAGCCATGCGCCTCGCCCGCTATATGCATAGACTCAACGATTAGGCCAATCGAATCCATCAAGGTGCCATCCCAATCAAAAATGATCAGCTTTTTACCCGCTAAATGATGCTCGGCTGCTAACTCAGAAATATTGGTTGGCGCTGTTTTACTAGCGATAGATGCTGTCATGGTCTAACCCTTTAAAAATAACAAATGGCAAATATGAAAACGTCACAGGTACTTATTTGGCGAATGTATGCGCAAATAAGCAACTGTGACGATTGTGTTAAATAGTCATTTAAAAACTGCATTGACTATCAGTCTTTAAACAGCCTTTAAAAAGAAATTTTTAAAACTTATTCAGGCAGCTGAATATCTGCTGGTAACCAATCCATCATCTCATCTGGTAATGGCGCGGTAATGGCTTCATAGCCAGGAATATCTAAACGCCACGCATGTAAACACAAACGATGCACGCCCGATTTGTCATGCACATTGTATTTATCGTCACCTAATATAGCATGGCCGATATGCGCCAAATGTACGCGAATTTGATGGGTGCGACCGGTCAAAGGTTTTGCTTCAAGCAGGCTCACTGGCTGTTCATTTAAGGTAAAGCGACCATGCACAATGATATCTGTCTGGCTTTCTTTCGCCTGTGGGTCTTGCGCATCTACTTTTACGCGGCGCTCACCGCTAGCCAACGTATAGCGCAGTAATGGCGCGTCGATACGCTGCTCATTGAGCGCAGGTTGACCTTTTGCTAGGCAAAGATAATGCTTTTGAATGGTTCTATCGACAAGATGCTGCTGGAGCACTTTCAACGCTGAGCGCTTTTTAGAAATCATCAGCAGACCTGAAGTATCTTTATCGATACGATGAATCAGCTCGAGATACTTTTTACCTGTCACTTCGCGCATGGCCTCGATAACGCCAAAATCTAAACCACTACCGCCATGCACAGCAATACCAGCAGGCTTATTAAGTACGATTAGACCCTCATCTTCGTAGACTACCCGCGCCAATAAGCTATTGGCAAATTCAGCGCTGATAATCGGTTTGTCACGAGTCGCGAGCTGTACAGGCGCAATACGCACCACGTCTTCACGCTGCAATCTGTCATGCGCTTTACAGCGTTTATTATTAACGCGCACTTCATCTGAGCGAATCATCTTGTAGATGTGGGATTTTGGCAGACCCTTTAGGCGATTAAGCAAAAAGTTATCCAAACGTTGGTCGTGCTGATGGCGCGTGACTTCAAGGTAATTGACCTTTTCAAAGTTACTGATTTCGTCATCGGCACTTTGCGGGCGCGTTTTACTATTAAAGATAGCGGGCGCTTCGTGGATAGGCTGTTCGGTTGGCATTTTTGAGTTTGTCATTTTTAGTTAGGTATTTACACAAAGATTTGCTATAGTTTAGCATGTTGAGCGCCAATTAAGCAGAGGCTGCGACAATAATTCCTTGTTGTTACAGACAATATTGCGCCGTTGCTACTACTGGTTAGTCAGGCGATGGCCGTTATAAAGGTTGCCAAACTTGTGCGTTTCATCTGATTTTAAGGGTGTTATATCCCTTGATATACCCTATAATGCCCCATAAATTGTAAGAACAACGCTGATAATTATCTATATATAGGATGTATCAGTACCCAAAATTTTTAGTACAACGTTTTTTAGTAATATAGTTTTTTATCAAGACAAAACACGCTGATATTAAACGACATCGCTTTGATAAATTGGCTAACAACCATTTTATCGCGCGATAACAACATAACATTTACTCACTACCGCCTAACCACGACTTATTTTGATAATTATTTATCACGCATAACTAATTATCAGCCAGTCCTTTAGCGCACAGTTGAGCAAGTTTGGGTCGCTTAAAGCCAGAATCGAGCATCATTGATTGATTATCGATAGCTGCCTGAGTATTGGTGGTCAAACAGAGCACGCGAAGTAGGATAGACAAGAGACACCGCGCCGATAAGCCGGTCATTTATTCTGTTTGCCAAGTACGCCCCGCTGATGATTAGAGCAGCGCCACCTAGCTTTGAGTTACCCCAGATATTTTTGACGTGATAGCCAAAAGAACGATAAATAAAGAATGACCAATTGCTTTACCTAAAAGGATAACCGCTGCACGGTACTGTTTTATGCACTAGCACTTACCGATAAAACAGTTCTTTATTAACAGCGCTATGATTGCTAGACCTTGATTGATTAATTGTGACAACACGATGCTTTTTTGGTAATTGTGACCTCTTAAATCTCAGTCCTTATCCATCGCCGCCCTTACAAGGTGTGCGGATTAAACTTGGATAAATGACTGTCAAAAAGACCACAAACCCGCACGTGCCTTAATCGTTAGACCAAGCCTACTCATAATATGATATAGATAGTAGCTTTACACCCTACCTTATCTATACGAACGTTACCGACATTAGCAGGATAAATGGCTAATACATTTTAGGTTAACAGCAGTGACGAAAAGCTCATGTGCTTGCCGATATTTCTGCTTTACGTTCTCCCGCTCATTAACATCTACTCAGGTTAATTTACCCTTAACCGCACTTGCTCCCTTGCCCGAAAGCCTGCCCCGTCGTTGTTATGCGTACTCATAGGATTCAAACATGAAACGCATTTTAATCAACGCTACTCAAAACGAAGAAATTCGCGTTGCCCTTTGTAAAGGTAATCATCTTTACGATTTCGATTTAGAAAACCGTACCCGCGAGCAAAAAAAATCCAACATTTATAAAGGTCACGTCACCCGTGTCGAGCCATCGCTTGAAGCGGTATTTGTCGAATATGGCTCACAGCGCCAAGGCTTTTTGCCGATTCGTGAAATCTCTGCTGAATATCTAAGCGGCAATCCACGCGATGAAAACATCAAAAAACTAATCAAAGAGGGTGACGAGCTGATCGTCCAAGTCGAAAAAGAAGAGCGCGGCAATAAAGGTGCAGCTTTATCAACGTATGTATCTTTGGCAGGGCGTTATTTGGTATTGATGCCAAATAACCCTCGTGGCGGCGGTATTTCGCGTCAAATCTCGGGCAAATTGCGCGAAGATATGAAGCGCATGCTTGGTAATCTTGATTTGCCAAAAGGCATGAGCGTCATCATTCGTACTGCTGGTATTGGCAAGACCCAAGAAGATTTGCAACACGATTTAAATCACTTGCTTAATATCTGGCAAGCCATCCAAGAACAAAATCAAAAATATCCGTCACCGCGTTTGGTGCACCAAGAAGCAGGCGTCGTCACCCGTGCCGTGCGTGATTATCTACGCGATGATATTAGCGAGATTTGGATTGATAACGAAAACGCTTATATCGAAGCGGCCGGTTTTATCGATGCCGTGATGCCAAAACAAGCAGAAAAATTGCGTAAATATACCGATTATGAGCCGATGTTTTCGCGCTTTAATATCGAAAAGCAGATTGAAACAGCTTATCAGCGTGAAGTTCGCTTGCCATCAGGTGGCTCAATCGTTATTGACCAAACGGAAGCCTTAGTATCTATCGATATCAACTCAGCAAAATCAACCAAAGGCTCAGATGTTGCTGAAACTGCCTATCATACCAACCTAGAAGCTGCCGATGAGATTGCACGCCAGTTACGTCTGCGTGATATGGGCGGTTTGATTGTCATTGATTTCATCGATATGAATGACAATAAGCATCAAAAAGAAGTGGAAAAACGTCTGGTTGACGCGACCAAATACGACCGCGCGCGTGTACAGTTTGGTGATATTTCTAAATTTGGTTTGATGGAAATGAGCCGTCAGCGCCTGCGCCCATCGCTAGAAGAGTCGACCGGCTATATTTGCCCGCGTTGCCATGGCAATGGCATGATTCGTGATTTGCGCTCGCTATCATTGTCGATTATGCGTCAGATTGAACAAATCGCCTTAAAAGAACGTCAAGGCGAAGTACAGGCCGAAGTGCCAACCGATATCGCGGCTTTCTTATTAAACGAAAAGCGCGATAGCTTGGTTTATTTGGAGCAAGACAGCGGTACGCGTATCACGATTTTACCGCACGCGCATTTAGAATCGCCAAACTTTAAGCTACATTTTAATCGTGATGGCTTTGCGCCATCGAGCTATGAGCGTATCACCGATACCCAGCAGCAAGAGCATAGCGATTTAGGTTATAACGTCGACTGGCAGACCGCTGATTCAGTGCGCCCTGAGCAGCAGCCAACGCGCCAGCCTCGTCAAGTAGCTGATAATGGTAGCAATAAAAACAGTCAAGCGACTCCTCGAGCCAGTAGTCAGCAGCAAAACACGACCAGTCATAGTAATGACCATCGTAGCAATGCCAATACTAACGCTAGCAATGCAACAACACGTGCGCCCCAACCCCAAACTCAGTCACAAAACACCCCAACTGTTGCGACTACCGCGGCGCCAGTAGCTTCACAAAACAATAACGCGACTGCTGCCCAACCGCAAGCAGTCGCTTGGTTATCCAACCTATTTGCCCAAGCGCCGCAAGCATCGACGACGCCTAAGGTCAGTAGTCGTGATGCTGCCAAAGCCATTGAAGCACTGGTAAACACGGGCGCTCAAAGCCTTGGCTCATTTGGACAAATCGATAACAGCGCCCTAGACGCCAACACTCAAGCCGCAGCAGCGCCGCAAACGGCAAGCAATCAGCAGAACACTGAGCAACAGCCGAACACTAATCGTCAGCAAGCCGCTAATAGTAATACTGATGATAACAACGACGCTGAAGACAGAAGAAGACGTAAATCGCGTAAATCAAGACCTTCTAAAACGCGTCAAAGAAAAGAGCAGTCAGATGAGTCCAATGGTAATGCTGCTAGCAACAACGTAGACGACAGCCGCTCAACCGGCACTGACGACAAGCAGGCTGATAGCCAAGATAAACGTCAGCATGATAATCGACGCACCAACGACCGTAATCGTAACAACCGCCAAGACAGCGGTCGTAATGGACATGACAATAGCAATACCGAGCACAATGACGCTGCTAGGAAAGACGCTAATACAATAGATGAGCAAACGCGTGCCAAGCGTAAATCAAACAGTCAGCGCTCCTCACGCGGCAAAATTGAGCGCGGTGAGACGTTAAGTGCGAATAACGAGCATAGCAATAAAGAAACTAGTAACGGTAATGACAAAAGCCAATCAAGCGCGCGCCGCAACCAAGACCCTAATGAAGTGGTATTACAGGTCAATGAAGCGTCTACAGAGCTCAAGTCGCCAGAAGTTGTGCACTTGTCTTTAGATGATAGTAAATCTGTAGCAGCCACTCGCCAAGCGCCTGAAAAGCAAAGCGCTGAGAAAGCTATCAATGAAGCTGATAAGCAGAAAGCAAGTCAGGAAGACAGCACTGCGAAAAATGCAGATAAGCAGGAAGCCGTTGAGCAAATTACTGATAGTCAAGCTGCTAAAAACCGCCGTGACTCGGTTGATAGTAGTCAAAAAACCAGTACGCAAACTGTGACTGCCGACGCTGCTAAAAGTGACAATCCTGCAAGTGGCGATGCAGTGATACCTGCAGCAAAAACGGATGAAACCAAGCTAAGCTCTACTGATGATAAAGTGCAAAAGTCTGACGCTAACTCTGTAGACGAGCGTAATGTCGAGGCTACACAACCAGCAGCAGAAAAATCATCAATGTCTAAAAGTCGTGATGCTGTCGAAACTAGCGGCAAAGATGACGATGTAGCACCTACTGAGAAAGCGCAGAAAACTGGTTCTAATGTTGATTTTAATACGGATGATACTGACAGTAGCAATCAAGCAGCGTTTGAACTTGACCATCAAGCTTTATTTGCCAAGCGTTATGTAACGGCTGAAAAGTTCGGTCAAGCCAGCAATGATCCACGCGTGGTTCGTCGTCAGCATGCTCAAGCCTCGACAACCACAGCATCGGATAACCAATCGCCTGTGGTAAATGAGCAACGCGCTGTGAACGCTCCAGCTATCCGCGGCACGGTTGGCGAGTTTATCCGCGCAACCTTGCCAGAGGCGCCAGCGCGTTTAGCCGCTGAAGGCGTGATTAATTGCTTTAATGCGGCTATCGCTTTGCACCTAGAGCAAGCTAACGCTGTTAACGAAAAAGTAGATAGTAACAACGAGTCTAAAGTCGAGACTGGCGAAGCTGCCAAGCAAGATTTTGACTTTAGTAACTATGGCTACGAGCCTTTAGCAGCGGATTATCTCGCAAGCTTTGAGGCGATGACGCAAGCCGTCAGTCAGTTTGCTGCGGCGCAAGGTAAAACAGCCGTTGAGCCCCGCCCTATTAGCAAGCGGGCGAGCAACGATCCACGTGGTCAGCATCCTGACTATCAGGAGCCAGCTGCAACCACAGTCGCCGAAGCGCCTAAAAATGGCTCTCTAGCAGCTGACAGCGACGTTGACGTTGACGCTCAGAATGTAGATGCGACTGCACTGGCCAATCAAGCTCAGACAGACGATGTCAGCGCTGATAGTGAAGAACTGCTAAAAGTAGAGCAAGCACTAGAAGCAGAGAACGCTGAGCAACCTGAGGTTAATGCTGTAGAAGCGGACAAAGTTCAGACAGTAGATACTGAAGCTAAAGATGCTGATGGTGACTCTGATGTTGTGCAAAACGAAAACGAGCAAGCGTCTGAGTCAACTGAACAGCTATCTGAGCAAGCGACAAAAGAGGAAATTCAGGCGGCGAAGTCAAAAACGACCATCGCCAGTTATAAAAACATGATCGAAAATGTGGCTGAGCAATTACTACCACAAAAAGGCATGTTTAATTTAACCACGCCAAAAGTCCCAAAAGCGCGGACGCGTAAGCCGAAAGCGGAGCATAAAAAGCCGACGCAAGCGGAAAAATCAGAGAATGACGATTCTGATAGCGAAAGCTAATAGCTATCATTAATACTCTTTTATAAAATATCAAAGCCCCAAAGTTGTTAGCAACTTTGGGGCTTTTTCATTAATAGAGCTTTATATCAATGCCAAGCTTTGATAAACAGAACTTTTGAGCAACAAGATCAATGGGCAGTAGGCTCGTCTTTATGACGTATCTTATTGATAACCGTAAATAGCGCAACGATAGCAGCGCCAATAATAAAACCGATAACGCCATTTAATAAGGCAGTGGTAAAGCTTTCAAACACGCCTGTCAAATGCGCAATATCTTCAACCTCATGATGCAAAAAGTTAATACCGTGCACCAAAATACCGCCACCGACTAAAAACATCGCCAAAGTCCCAGCGATAGATAAAAACTTCATTAATTTAGGCGCTGCCGTAAATAAAACCTTACCGACTTTTTGAGTAAAATCACCGTCTTTCTCCATCATATGCAAGCCTAAGTCATCAATTTTAACGATGCCCGCGACCAAACCATAAATACCAACAGTAATACCGATGGCTAAAATAGAGAGCACCAAACTACGCTGCAACAACGTAGCAGTTGCCGTCGCACCTAGCGCAATCACAATAATTTCTGCCGATAAAATAAAATCAGTACGCACCGCCCCTTTGATTTTTTCTTTTTCAAAGGCGACCAAATCAACGTTTTGATCTGCGTTGGCTTGCCGACGGGCATTTTGCTCTTCATCATCTGGCAAGGCATGCGGCCAAAAGCGATGAATCACTTTTTCAGCGCCTTCATAAACCAAAAACAGGCCACCACACATCAGTAAAAAGGTGATTAAAGGCGGATAAATGGCGCTAATAAGTATAGCTGCTGGCACCAAAATAAGCTTATTAATAAACGAGCCTTTGGCGACCGCCCAAACGACTGGCAGTTCACGATTTGCTGTGACGCCGGTGACCTGCTCGGCATTCAACGCCAAATCATCACCCAATACCCCCGCGGTTTTTTTGGCGGCGACCTTCGTCATGACCGAAACGTCATCGAGTATCACACTGATATCATCAAGTAGGGTTAATAAACTGGCACCAGCCATAGGGTCTCCTTAGAAAGTTAGAAAGAAATTAGAAAGAAAATTTATTTTAATGGATAATTTAGGGTGTGTATAGAATTCAAATGAGTGGCAACCAGATAAAGACACAAGCAAGCATTACCGCTGCTGCATAGCTATCTTTGAGCTTATCATATCGCGTGGCCATGCCCCTAAAATGTTTCAACCTAGCAAAAGCGTTTTCTACCAAGTGACGGCAACGATACAAATACCAGTCTAGTGTGTCATTGTTGCTGTTTTTAGAGTTCGACTTAACGGGTATGACTGACTCAGCACAGTGCTTGAAGATACACTCTCTAATATCACTACTATCGTAGCCCCTGTCTGCAATCACCGCTTTAGTCTGGTTATTAATCGTGCTATCTATCAACGTCTTTGCCATCTTAGCGTCATGCACTTGCCCACCTGTCAGCTCAACATGTATAGGGTTACCACAAGCATCGACCACTAAGTGCAGTTTGCTGCTATTACCTGCAACACTTTTACCAATGGCCTCATCAAGATGACTGGCTGCACCTGAACTATGCTGATGAGCTTTGACCACGCTACCGTCTATAAATAACCATTCACTATGATAGTTTGCTGTGATTATTTTCATGAGCTTTTGCCATTTACCGGTTTTACGCCAATAACGGTATTGATGATATATGCGAGACCAATGACCGAAATAAGAAGGTAAGTCTCGCCATGGACAGCCTACTCTTATGCGGTACAGCATGCCTTCAACGGTACGTCTTAGATTGGGCTTGTTATATACGTTAATTTGTCGCAATATAATAAATAGCTTGTGCCAAAGTTCATCGTTGAGCTTGGTGCGAGTCATAAGTGATGCCTTATTTCTTTGTTGTGGTAAACAGTAGAGTAAGGCGTTGCTTATGTTTTTCAATGGTTCCTCAATTCTATACAGCCCCTAATGTTTATGACAGTAGCCTACCTAGACTTGACTTCCTCCCCGACCTAAAGGAACGGGGATTCCTACTAAAGACGGCCAAGCCCGACCGCGAGAATGTTTTTTGCTCCATTAACGTCACGTTGATGGGTCGTTTTACAAGAACGACAAAACCATTTTCTTATACCAAGACCTTCTCTACCTTTCGGACTGTCTTGGCGAGAGCCGCAACACGAGCAGGTTTGGGTGGTGTACGCTTCATTTACTTCGATATAGTGGCAACCTGCGTTCGCGCATTTGTAGTCCAGTTGTCGCTTTATCTCAAACCAACCCGCATCATAGACGGATTTGGCGAGTTTGCTTGAAGTAAATGATTTTGACTTGATTTTACCAACTACGATTAGGCTGTTGGCTTTAACAAGCTTTGATGTAAATTTATGAATCAAGTCTAATCTAGTATTTTTAATCTTGGCGTGAATGGCCTTAACTCGTTTTTTGTTTTTGGCTCTTTGAGCAATGGCCAGTTTTTCTGCGTATTGAGTCGTCAGCTTAGTAGTTAGAACCTTGCCATCACTACTGACTGCGGCATCTTTACAGCCCAAATCAATACCGACTTGACCGTCACCACAGGCTGTTTCTGAAAACTCTTTAACAGTGATACAGGCGTACCAGTGGCCGCGAGAATCTTGTACCAACTCGCACGTATTGATGCTGTAGAGCGAGAGGTTATAGCTGTCCCACACATCAATAATCAGCTTTTGACCCTTAGCCAAACTGAATTGTAGAGTTGTTTTTAGAGATTTTTTGCCACTTTGTTTAGTGCTTAGATGCTTGATAGCAGTTTTTTTAAAAGGAATCCAGCCCAAACTTCTTTTCTTGGCTTTAGGATTGTTTGTGCGCCAGTTTAGTTTGGCTTTTTTAAACTGTTTACGGCTTTTGGCGTGAACCTCACTAATCGCTTGCAAGGTTTGGCTGTGCAGGTTCAGGTACTCACCAGCGCCTTTGGTGTAAGCGGCCAAGTCGTAGGCTGAAAAGAATTTGCCTGTGCGCTTAAGATGTTTAAAACTTAGCTCATTAACGTAATTCCAGACAAAGTTGACCGCACCAGCTAAGATATTTAGCTGAGTGGCATGTTTGTCTTTGATGCGTAGCTTGAGCGTCTTCATGGGTTTAGTATGATCCCAATGCGTTTGGTTAACAAGGTTCTTTTAATCTTAGGTGACAACGGCTGACGCCTGATATCCACGCCCTAGAAGGATGTGGTTTTACGGCGCTGGATGATAAATTTGGCGATGCCAATAAAACATCAACAAATAGCCTTTGGTGGTTATTTCTAAAAATATGTTAATATAACCAGTATTGCTACTTATCTTTTATTATCAATAAATTGCCCCTCGTCCTTGAAATATATCGCTCTGATAACAAAATCTAGTGGATACGGGATAAGCGTTCATACACTATCTATGTCCCTGTTTTTATATCTATATCTTGCTTAGGCACCACCGCCTAAAGGAAATACCTATGTTTTTACCTTCTTTCTCTAAAGCCACTTCTGCTCGCGCTCTATTTTCTCGCAAACCTTTATCGAGGATGATGATGGGCGCGTTGCTGGTCGTGGTTGCAGCAGGCTGCTCGAATAATGCGGCAGATGCGACCAGCAATACAGGTATCGTCAATAGCGCTAATGCCAAAGTCAGCACCGCACAAGTCGCCGATAATGATGCAGCAGTGGTCAAAGCCTTACAAACAAATCTAAAAGCCTCAGGGATTGAAGAAGAAATCATTTCAGCCGTACCAACGGATATGGACGATATTTACTGGGTAACGGCATCGGGCTTACCATCGTTTTTTACCGATAAATCTGGCAAACATATTATCCAAGGACAAATCATCGCAGTTGGGCAAGAGGCGCCAGTTGATATCAGTGGCGCTTTGGTTGCCAAAGCCGCGCAAGACGCTCTAAAAACGGTCGATAAAAAAGACATGGTTATTTATCCAGCAAAAGGCGCCACTAAATCAGTTGTTTATGCCTTTACTGATGCCGACTGCCCTTACTGCACCAAGCTTCATGAAGAAATGAGCGATATCAATGCACGCGGTATTGAAGTGCGTTATTTGGCATGGCCACGCAGCGAAGGCAGTATCCCAAAAATGGAAGCTATTTGGTGTAGCGAAGATCGCAAGGCGGCGATGGACCAGGCAAAAATGGGCGCTAATGTCCAAGCGCCTAGCTGTAATAACCCAGTAAAAGAGCAAATCGAGCTTGGAATGTCGTTAGGAGTACGCGGCACGCCTGCTATCTTTACCGAGTCTGGCCAACAAATCGGCGGCTATCTACCCGCGGCGCAATTGGCGCAAACAGCGATCGATGCCAGCTAGTCCTCTCCCCTCATATTGTTGACTTTACCGACAGTGAGATTGGGTAGACGCCACAAGCGCTTATCGGTATGATACGATGAAGCGCTAGGTAAAATTAGCGGTGTATTTTTATACTTTTCTTCTTTATATCAGCCTCATTTATAAGCACTTTTATATAAGTCTTTTTATGTAAGCGCTGTCATAGAAGCATTTTTATCCAACTCTATAATCTCTTGAGGATACTGTGAGCAAATCCATCAAACTAGCGATACTTGGTCTGGGCACCGTCGGAACGGGCGTGATCAATCTAATCAATGACAATTTAGATGAGTTAAAACGCCGTAGCGGACGCGACATTGTGATTACCGAAGTCGGTACCCGTCGTCAGCGCGATGATATCGACGCTACCATCGTACAAAATAGTGACTTGATGGCAACCGCTGCCAGTGACAATGTCGATATTGTCATCGAAGTGATTGGCGGTACGACCTTGGCTAAAGATGTGATTATGCATGCCATTAAACACGGCAAACATGTGGTCACTGCCAATAAAGCCTTGCTCGCCGAACACGGCAATGAGATTTTCGCCTTTGCCGAAGCCCATAATGTACACGTTGCTTATGAAGCGGCGGTGGCAGGTGGTATTCCAATTATCAAAGTCATGCGTGAAGGCCTTGCTGCCAATAAGATTGAGTGGTTAGCTGGTATTATCAATGGCACTGGCAACTTTATCATGACTGAAATGCGTGATAAAGGTCGCCCGTTCGCCGATGTTTTAAGCGAAGCACAAGCACTTGGTTACGCCGAAGCCGATCCAACCTTTGATGTCGAAGGCATTGATGCGGCGCATAAGCTTGCGCTCCTCGCCTCTATCGCCTTTGGGATTCCGCTACAGTTTGACAAAGTTTACTGCGAAGGTATCACCGGTATTACCTTGCAAGACGTCAACTACGCCGAAGAGCTTGGTTACCGTATCAAACATCTAGGCTTTGCGGTACGCCGCGAAGACAACGGTTCAGGTGATGGCCAAGGAAATAACGGCGCGGCTGGTATCGAGCTGCGTGTTCATCCAACCCTCATTCCACAGAACGCCCTACTTGCCAACGTTAATGGCGTAAAAAATGCGGTATTAGTCAACTCGCACCCACTTGGTCAGACGCTATATTGCGGTGATGGCGCTGGTGCTGGAGCAACGGCTTCTGCAGTCATGGCGGATGTCATGGATTTGGTTCGCGTTCTTGGTAGTAAAGATAACAACAATGAAAGCACGAACGGTCACCATGTGCCGCATCTAGCGTTTATCCCAGAGCAATTATCAGACACACCCATCTTGCGTGCTGAGCAAATGATTACCGGTTATTATCTGCGCGTGCATGCGCATGACAATCCGGGCGTTTTAGCGGATATTACCCGTATTTTGAGTGACGCGGGTATCAATATCGATGCCATTTTACAAAAACCTGCGCATAAGCTTGGTCAAGTACCAGTGATTATTTTGACGCTGCCTGTGATTGAAAGTCAGATGAATCTGGCGATTGAAAAAATCGAGAAGCTCGATACCATTACAGATAAAGTCGTCCGTATTCGCTTAGATGAGTTGGCGTAATTTATCCAGCGATTCATCTATAAACCTGTGACCTTAGCTAAAAACTTTTTTTTAATGACTAAAAAACTTTCGTTTCAAATACCGAAAAAGGAAAAATAACGATGTCAAATGATGCAATTGTAATTTTAAATGGCGCCCGTACTCCGATGGGTGGTTTTCAAGGCGCTTTAAAGGACGTCAGCGCAACTGAACTTGGCGCAACCGCTATCAAAGCAGCCGTTGAGCGTTCAGGCGTGAGCGTTGATAATATTGATGAAGTCATCATGGGCTGTATCTTGACTGCTGGTCTTGGTCAAGGCCCTGCCCGTCAGGCGATGCGTAAAGCAGGTCTTAACGATGCTACTGGTGCCGTTACCATTAATAAACTTTGTGGTTCTGGTCTAAAAGCAGTTATGCAAGCGCACGATGGTATCAAAGCGGGCAGCTTTAACGTCGCAGTGGCTGGCGGTATGGAATCAATGACCAATGCGCCTTACATCATGCCAGGGTCACGCAGCGGCTACCGCATGGGACATAAAGAAGTCAAAGACCATATGTTCTTAGACGGTCTAGAAGATGCCGAAACCGGCAAATTAATGGGGCAGTTCGCGCAAGAAATGGCCGATGAAAAAGGCTATAGCCGTGAGCAAATGGACGAGTTTGCTATTGAATCGCTAAACCGTGCTTTGACAGCGATTAAAGACGACCATTTTAAAGATGAAATCGAGCCTGTCACTTTCAAATCGCGTAAAGGCGAGCAAACGGTTGATACCGACGAGCAGCCTGCCCTTGCCAATGCTGAGCGCATTCCTACCCTGCGCCCTGCTTTTGCAAAAGAAGGGACGATTACAGCGGCAAACGCCAGCTCAATCTCAGACGGCGCGGCGGCGGTTGTGATGATGAAAGAGTCGCAAGCAAAAGCCGAAGGTTTAGATTATCAAGCACGTATTGTTGCCACCGCCTCTAACTCGCGCCACCCAAGCGAGTTTACCATTGCTCCGATTGGCGCGATTGAAAAAGTTCTGGACAAGGCGGGTTGGTCAATTGCAGACGTCGATTTATGGGAAATCAACGAAGCTTTTGCGATGGTGACCATGGCAGCGATGGATAAGTTAAAAATCGACCACGCTAAAGTCAACGTCGAAGGCGGCGCTTGTGCACTTGGCCATCCAGTTGGCTGCTCTGGCGCGCGTATCTTAGTTACCCTTATCAACTCGCTTAAACGTACTGGTGGTAAAAAAGGCGTTGCAACCTTATGTATCGGTGGCGGTGAAGCTGTTGCCGTTGCCATTGAACTGGCTTAATTTTAAGCCAATTCAACGTTTGAGCTTTTAAATTCGAAGTTCTGATTTAAAATATCGACTGATTTTCTTAAAATTTTAAGACCGCATAGCTACTAGCTGTGCGGTTTTTTTATACCTAAAAATGACAAATACCGCAAAGCGGTGAACACGCTGTAAGAAAGCCTTAACTTAATTTTATATAGTAACGGCGTCATTTACAGCCTATTACACGCAATTACCTCAAGCGCACACTTTGCTACCTTGCTCATATATCGTATCGAAAAACCTGCTGCTACGATAATAACAAGTTGATGGAGAGGCTGCTTATTAACGATAGCTAGTCCTTAATGATAGCGAGATTCTATTAATAACCACGGTAATATCTTCTTCATCTAATCTTGTTGATTTATAAAATCTAAGTTTAAACAAGTTCAAAAGAAATAGCCGACATTTTTTTAGCAACGCAAATTTTTACTGTATTGCTATTTTATAAAAAATAATTATTAATCCAAACAAATAAATTTACTCATAAAAAAGGAAGACAATAATGAGCCAACTAATTCGTTTAAGAGATATCCAAGCAACTCACCGTGATCTAATTGGTGATGACTATTATGACCCAACAGGTAAAACTGCTTATGGCGTCAATGAAGAAAAAATCGGTAAAATCGAAGGTGCGCTAGTAGAAGATACTACTGGTCGTATTCGTTATTTAATCGTTGATGCAGGCGGTTGGTTCAGCTCAAAAGAAGTTCTAGTGCCAGCAGGTCTCGCTCGTATCGTCGGTGATGACGTTTTCTTTGATAGTTTAACGCAAGCACAAGTAGAAGCGATGGAAGTATACGATCACGATTATCAGTACAGCTATAAAGAGCAGTACGAAAAAGATCGTCAATCATTCGCTGCTGATACTGTACCAGAAGCAGAGCGTATGGAGATTGCCGACCATGCGTATAATGCGCCAAACACGCTAGAGCTACTAGAAGAGCGTTTGACAGTCAATAAAGACCGCATCGTTGCAGGCTTAGTAAAAGTTGGTAAGCATGTCGTTACTGAAGAGCGCAACATAGATGTTGACCTTGAAGAAGAGCATGCCAATATCCAACGTACCAATGTAGATCGTCCAACAGACCGCCGCATTGGTGATGTAGATGGCAATCAAACGGTCGAAGTTGAACTAGAAGCAGAACGTGCACGTGTGAATAAAGAAACCTATGTCGCTGAAGAAGTAAACGTTGGTAAAACTACCGAACGTCATACTGAAACTATTGCTGAAACCATTCAACGTGAAGAATTAGATATCGATGGTGATGGTAATGTGGTTGACCGCGAAGGTAACCTTTTTGACCGCGATGATATCACTGCCGAAGATGTCCGCCGCGCTCGTGGTATGTAATACGCAATACTTGCGCACCTTGCATAATTCTTAAGGAAGATTTCTTAGCAATTGATAATAAGAAATAATCATTAGAAAAATAATCGTTAAATGTGCATCGCGCGATAGTAATGAGCAGCTGAGTTTCAAGCTCAGTGACTAAGACCAGAGCTTGCCTCTGGTCTTTTTTTATACCTCTTTTTAAGCTACCTCACCATTTAAGGAACACTACCATGATTAACGACGACAAAAAAATTGACCCACAACAAACGCATCCACGCTCATCTTTGGCAAATGCCCCTAATCCTACTTCGCATTTAGAGCAAATTGCCAATCATAGCGGTGAGAACAAATTGCCTGCGCCAGATTTGTCCGCTACGGATTTATCCAATACTAATCAGCAGCAAACTGTGTCAAGCAGTACACAACAAGGCTTAGCAAATAATTTATCTACTAATTTAGCAAACCATCAAACCGATACAGGCAATGGTGGCTATTTAGAATTATTAGAAGAGCGTCCTGTCATTAACAAAGAACGCTTGGATGTTGGCAAGGTCACAGTAACCAAGCACAGACGCACCAAAACCATTGAGGTGCCTATTGAGCTGGTAGAAGAATATATTACCGTGCGTACCGACTATCAAGACGTACAGAGTCAGGATTTACTATCAGGTGATTATGATGATAAGGACATATTGCGTCATGTTGAGCCGTCGCTAGATAGTAAAGCAGTCGTGACCATCAATGGCAAGCAGGTTGAGATTGGTGACGCGCCGATTGAGATTATCTTATCGCGTCAGGTAGCGACGATTACCAAAGACACTCATGTGATCCAAGAAATAGAGATTAATAAAACCACGCATACCCATACCGATAGCATTCAAGTAGCGCTCCAACACGAGGAGCTAGACGTTAAAGAAGAAGGTTATCTAGCCCATGAGCAACAAAGCAATGCCGCTGATAAAAAATAGCGTTTATAAAAAATAGGCTGATAAAGCATTTTTGTAAGCAGTCGTAAGACCAAACCAAAAAAAAGCAACGTTAACGTTGCTTTTTTTATGCGAGGTATTTGTTGTTAGGCGGCTGTTTCTGCCGTTTTAGTTTCAGACGCTGGTGATGTTTTACATTCATAGGTACTGACGTTTTCTGAATCGGCACCAGCAGTACGCATCACACCAGTTTCACGATCTTCGTGCGCCACGCGCCACTGGATAAAGCCTTCACCACCGTCAAACGCTGTATCTAGATTGAAAACTTCAGGGTTGGTCGCATCATTGGTTTTGGTCAGAGTTACTGTACCTTGAGCAGTCTCAAGAATCACTTGTTTGTCAGCGTCTTTGTAAGTGGCTTCGACGGCTAGTGCCGGTGAACATGAGTAGCTCATTTGCTTGACGCCAGAATTAACAGACGCTACGGTATCCTCTTCCACATCGCTGACTGGCGCATCTACCACCACATCACTTGGCTCGGCAGGCTCAGCGGACATAGGCACCGATTGCTCTTCACTGATGCTGTCTTCTAGACTTGGTTCTGGCTCTTGCTGTTGTTGACAAGCACTAATTGTCATCGCGCCAGCGAGCAGACCGGTAACAACGACAGAGGTACGAAATTGTTTTAATAATTCTATATTCATGACACTCTCCAAAAAAATATGTTAAACACTATAGCGTGTATGTAAATTCACGCCTATGTTGAATTTGTAATTAATCACTACAAAAGCGCTGTTACTTTTATATTCTTAATAGTTAGACTATTTATTAATAGAGTTACAGTCACTTAAAAGTGCTAAAAAGAAAGGTAGAAGATATCGCCCGATAATTTTTCCTATCGAAATTCTTATGGCTATAAATCTTATCGCTATAAAAAAGTCCCTATCTAAATAAGACAGGGACTTTTTATCATAGCTTAACAATTTTTGATTATCAATATTTAGATTTTACCGTGACATTGTTTATACTTTAGGCCTGAACCACAAGGACATGGCGCGTTACGGCTGATATTCATCCCAGCGTATGGGTCAGGCTCACTGGCATTGTTGCTACCACTGCTCGCGATAGACCCTGCTGTTACGCCAGCAGCAACGCTACGGTTTTGCGCCGCTGGTCGCTCTACGCCGCCATCCATATTGTCGATATCACTGTGTTCAAACTGCATTTGCATATGCGCGGCGTTTTCACGCTGCTGAGCTTCTAACGCTTCTAACTCTTCTTTGGTTGGGATATGGACGCGTGATAAATCTTGTACGGTTTCAGATTTAATCGCACCAAGCATCATTTGGAACAGCTCAAACGATTCACGCTTATATTCTTGCTCAGGATTTTTTTGCGCATAACCGCGCAAATGGATACCTTTACGTAGCTGATCCATTTGGGTTAAATGCTCTTTCCAGTGCTTATCCAAACTTTGTAGCATAAAATGACGCTCGAGCTGGGCGGCATCTTTTTCGCCCATTTGCTCACGGCGAGCATGATAGCGATCCAGCGCAGTTTGGATAATTTTGGCACGTAAACCTTCTTCATCTAGGCGGCGGTCTTCATCCAGCCAATCGTTAATCGGCATGGAAATTTTAAACTCATCTTCAAGCTCGTCTTCTAAGCCGTCGATATTCCACTGATCATCAATAGAGCCTGGCGGGATAAACTGATCAATCATGGCATTGTAGACTTCATGATGCATGACTTCGATGGCCTCCAATAAATCCATCTCTGCCAGCAAGTCATCGCGCTGACCATAGATAACTTTACGCTGCTCATTGGCGACGTCATCGTATTTCAATAGGTTTTTACGGGCATCAAAGTCACGACTTTCGACTTTACCTTGGGCATTTTCAATCGATTTTGAAACCATTTTATGCTCGATGGCTTCATCTTCTTTTAGACCCATCGCCCGCATCATATTAACAACGCGGTCACCGGCGAAGATACGCATCAAGTCATCTTCAAGCGATAAGAAAAAGCGCGACATCCCAGGGTCACCTTGACGACCGGCACGACCACGCAACTGGTTATCGATACGGCGTGATTCATGACGCTCAGAACCAATGATATGTAGGCCGCCAGCCGCAACGACTTGGTCATGCTTGACCTGCCATTCTGCTTTTAGGCGCGCCATCTCTTCCGGACTGACCGCATCAATGTCTTCGATAAACGACTGCCAGTTACCGCCCAAGATAATATCGGTACCACGACCTGCCATATTGGTGGCGATGGTCACCGCTTTTGGACTACCTGCCTGCGCGATAATTTCTGCCTCACGTTCGTGCTGCTTGGCGTTTAGGACATTATGCTTGATGCCTTCTTGATCGAGCAGATAAGACAACTCTTCACTGGCTTCAATCGTCGCCGTACCAACTAAGACCGGCGCACCTTTGGCTTGGATCTCTTTAATCTCGCGAATGATACCTTTGTACTTTCCTAACTTGGTTAAGAAAATCTGGTCATCCATATCGATACGAGCAATCGGCTCGTGCGTTGGAATCACGATGACGTCTAAATCATACGTTGATTTAAACTCTGCTGCTTCGGTATCGGCGGTACCGGTCATACCGGATAGTTTGTCATAGAGACGGAAATAGTTCTGGAAAGTCGTCGTCGCAAGGGTTTGGTTCTCTGCTTGAATCTCGACGTTTTCTTTGGCCTCTACCGCTTGGTGCAAGCCTTCTGACCAGCGGCGACCGGGCATGGTACGACCGGTGTTTTCATCGACGATAATCACTTCGCCGTCGTCAACGATATAATGGACGTTTTTGACAAATACATGATGGGCGCGGATTGCCGCTTGTACGTGAGCGAGTAGCGGCAAACGACTCGGGCTATATAAACTTTCGTTTTCACCAAGCTCGCCCACTTCGATTAAGAAGCGCTCAATTTTCTCATAGCCTTTTTCGCTGATTTCGATTTGACGATTTTTTTCATCAATCCAAAAATCTTCGTCTTCATTATTTTTATTGGCTTCTTCATCTTTTGAGCGTTTAAGCCGTGGAATAATGGTATTAATCAGCGCATACATACGTGATGAATCTTCTGCTTGACCCGAAATAATCAGCGGCGTACGCGCCTCATCGATTAAGATAGAGTCAATTTCATCAATAATGCAATAATTTAGCGGACGCTGTTTTTTCTCAGCCAGGCTAAAGACCATGTTATCGCGCAGATAATCAAAGCCATATTCGTTATTGGTACCGTACGTGATATCCGCTTGATAAGCGTCGATTTTTTCTTGTGGTGGCTGCTGCGAATAAATAACGCCGACCGTCATACCCAAAAAGCCAAATAATGGGCGGTTTAACTCGGCATCACGCGCCGCCAAATAATCGTTGACCGTGACCAAATGCACGCCTTTGCCACTAATAGCGTTTAGATACATCGCCAAGGTACCCATTAAGGTTTTACCCTCACCGGTTTTCATCTCAGCGATTTTGCCTTCGTGCAAGGTGATACCGCCGATGAGCTGCACGTCGTAGTGACGCATACCATTGACGCGTAAGGAAGCCTCGCGGCAGACGGCAAACGCTTCTGGTAATAAGGCGTCTAAGCTTTCACCGTTTTGGTGTCTTTCTTTAAATTCTGCGGTTTTTTGTTGTAATTGCTCATCAGACAGGGCTTGAATGTCAGCCTCATATGCGTTGATTTTGCTGACCACTCTACGCATGCGCTTGAGTTCGCGGTCATTTTTGGTGCCAACGACACTGCCTATAATCTTTGATAACATAATTTTTTGACCTATGGAAATATTCGATAATTAGTGCGCATTCGCCAAGGGTTTATATACTGCCGCTTGGTCATTTCAATGCTGACAATCATCACTGACTAAATACCTTTTAATAACTTACTGATTAATAACGCCCTGATTGTCAAAATGCGGATTAACAAAGCACGCAATAATAAGGTACTGCCTAATGATGAGTCGCTTAATGAAGTATCGCCCAATTAAGTGTGCCGTCATTATATATGGTTATGACGCCGATGGATACAAGGGCAGCGAGTAGATATTTGCCGACGTAAAAAGGTCGCTGAACGTGTTAAAATAGTGCCTATATCCTTCATTTAGCAGCTGTTTCGCGATATCAATAAACGCAAATAACTGCCAACCTGCATCCCTGATTTATTCTAAAAAACAGCCATTGTTTCTAAGCAAACCCAATTAAGCAACATAAGAGATTCTGCATGACCGTAAAACCATCCGCGAAAAACCCTAACGCTTTAATATTTGATACATCTAAAACCTTAAAAGCTAAGCACGTAAAAACTGAGCATTTAAATAACGATCAGTTGCTAATCGGCGATGCTATTTATCATTTAGCCGACCATACGCCGATGATGGTGCAATATCTAACCATGAAAGCCAACTATCCACAAGCGCTACTGCTGTACCGGATGGGTGATTTTTATGAGTTATTTTTTGATGATGCTAAGCGCGCGGCGCAGATACTCGATATCACGCTCACTCGCCGTGGTACGGATAAAGCCGGCAATACCATTGCGATGGCAGGTGTACCGTTTCATGCGGCTGATAGCTATATGGCGCGGCTCATTGCAGCTGGGCAGACAGTGGTCGTTTGTGAGCAAATTGACGAGTCAGTTACTAGCAGCCCGTCCAATACACCGACAATGGGCGATAAGCAAAAGAAAGATAAAAGTAAATCTGCAACCGGCACTATCATGCGCCGTGAAGTAGTTAAAACCCTGACTGCCGGTACGATTACTGATGACGCCTTAATTGCACCCAACCACACCCCGACTGTCGTTGCCATTGATATCGAAACTCCTAAATCGAACAGCAAACAACCTATGCAAGCTGCTATTAGTCAAATGGATTTAGCCGCTGGAACCCTAACCACACAAACACTCAGCGCGCCTCATGGTGATATTGAAGGTTTGCAAACTCAAATACTGACGGTGCTGGCACGTTTTGCGCCGAGTGAATGTATTATTAGCGAGGTGCATGGAAACAGTTTTGACAGTAGTGGTAGTAATGGCGAAGATTGGCTGCTGTGGCTACGGCAAAATCTCGACTGTCCTATTATCGAAGTTGCGGCTAATGACTTTCATCGTGAGCATGCCAGCGAGACGCTTTGCCAGCAGTTTGACGTCCAACGCCTCGATGGACTTGGTATTAATGACTCGCCACTTGCCCAATCTAGCTGCGCCGCCCTTATTCATTATGCACGGCAAACCCAGCAACGCCACGTGCCACAAGTGAATCAGCTTATCGTTGAATATAATGATGATTATTTAATCATTGATGCCAATAGCCAGCAAAATCTTGAGCTGTTTACCCCCGTTAGTAGCAATGGTACATCATTAATATCAGTGCTCAATCATTGTCAAACGCCGATGGGACGTCGTTTACTCATGCAGCAAATGAAGCGCCCACTGCGTCAGCATTCACGTATTAATCTGCGCTTAGATGCAATCACTAGCCTTTTGCAGTCAGACAATAATTTTGGCGAAAATAAGCAGGTTAATGAAAATTTAGAAAAACATTCATTGGTCAGCAGTTTACGTGAAACCTTAAATGCTATCGGTGATATCGAACGTATCAGTAGCCGTATCGGTCTAATGAGCGCCAAACCGCGTGACTTGCGTAAATTGGCTGATGGTATTGCTAGTAGCAAGCTGCTTAATACCCTACTGAGCAATGCAGGTATCAGTCATAAGCGAGCAGGATTATTGCCCATGCTGATGCAGCAATTGCCAGACCAGCTACCGGCGGTGCAATCTGTCGCCGAGCTGATTGAGCGTGCCATTATCGCAGAACCGCCGGCGCATATCCGTGATGGTGGTATGCTAGCAGTTGGTTTTGATGCTGAGTTTGACCGCCTCACCCACTTACATGACAATATCCAAGTAACGTTAGATGAGATGCTTGAACGCGCGCGTCAAGACTACCAATTACCTAGCTTAAAAGTAGGCTTTAATAAAGTCAGCGGTTTTTATTTTGAACTGCCCAAAATGCAGGCAAAAAATGCCCCTGCGCATTTTATCCGTCGGCAAACGCTCAAAAGCAGCGAGCGCTTTATTACCGATGAGTTAAAAGCAGTCGAAACCGAATATCTAAGCGCACAAACATTAGCATTGACTCGTGAAAAACAGCTGTATAATGAACTATTGACCATATTAGGCGGTCATTTAGCGGAACTACAACAGCTGAGCGCGGCTATCGCGCAGATAGATGTGCTTAGCAATTGGGCACAGCTTGCGACCCTTTATAATTGGCAACGTCCAGTCATGAGTAATGATTCACAAGATGGCAATTATTCGAAAAATGGTAGCCAAACCAGTATTGATATTAAACAAGGTCGTCATGTCGTTGTCGAAGCGGCGCTCAACCCCGCCAACATTAACAATACTACTCAACAGAGCAGTACGAAACCTAGCAGCCATTTTGTCGCCAATGACTGTGCGCTCGGCAGCGATGCAGACCCTGAAAGACTTCTGATGATTACTGGCCCTAATATGGGTGGTAAATCCACCTATATGCGCCAAACTGCACTCATTGTTCTACTTGCGCATTGCGGTAGTTTTGTCCCAGCATCAAGCGCTCATATTGGTGATATCGACCGTATCTTTACTCGTATTGGCTCAGCGGATGACTTAGCAGGTGGCAAATCGACCTTTATGGTTGAGATGATTGAAACCGCGAATATCCTTAATCAGGCGACCAATAAATCGCTGGTACTAATGGATGAAGTCGGACGCGGCACCGCAACTACGGACGGTCTAGCAATCGCTCATGCTTGTGTCAATCGATTGGTCGAGATTGGTTGCCTGACATTATTTGCCACCCATTATTTTGAATTGACGCAATTGGTCAACCCTGCTGAGAGCCAACACGCCAGCATTCGTAATGTGCATGTCGCCGCCAGTGAAATCGATGGTCAACTACTACTACTCCATCAAATCCGCGAGGGCGCAGCAAGCTCTAGCTTTGGTTTACATGTGGCAAAAATGGCAGGGATTCCTACGCAGGTATTAAATGATGCCAAGCGCTATTTAGTAGATAACTTAGAAACTGAGAGTACCAAGACCATTGATGATAAAAATGAATTAGCTAAGTCGTTAAACGATAAACAGCAGCAAAATCATTACAATGAAGTAGAAAAACCAAGCTTACGCGACAATGTTCAACCTCAATCGATAAGTAATATTCCACAACAAAATCAATTGTTTAGCTTGCAAGATGAACTGACAGCAATTAATCCTGATAACCTGACGCCAAAGCAGGCGCACGATTTACTGTATCATTTAAAGGAAATCATTAGTCATTAAAGGGATTTGTCAAATAGTGGCAAAAGCGCTAAAATATGTCTTATTTTCAGCTATAGTACTTACAATTGTACTTTGCCAAACCAATAACAGGTAGACCACTATGACCTTTGTCGTTACAGATAACTGCATTCTTTGCAAATACACCGACTGTGTGGAAGTCTGCCCTGTGGACTGCTTTTATGAAGGCCCGAACTTCCTTGCTATCGACCCTGATGAGTGCATCGACTGCGCGCTATGCGAGCCTGAATGCCCTGCCAATGCGATATTCTCAGAAGATGAAGTACCAAAAGGCCAAGAAGTGTTTATTCAATTGAACGAGGAGCTGGCGCAAAAATGGCCAAACATCACTGAGATGAAAGGTCAGCTGCCAGAAGCGGCGAAGTGGGACGGCGTCGAAGGTAAGATTCAGTATTTAGAGAAGTAGCTAGTGTTTTAAAGCCGAACAACGTTGAGACAATAAAAAACCACCTATCTATTATTTAGATAGGTGGTTTTTTATGGCAAACGAATCTTTATAAGGACTTTAAGGTAATACCACACATGGCGTACCTTTAGGAATATTACATTCGATACGCGCGTTAGAAGGCGCTTTTGTAATTGCTTCAATCTTTTGCCAAGTGTTTAATGTCCAACCTGTAGCATCCGTAATAGATTGACAGGAATTCAAGATTAGTGATCTTGGAGTTGAAGCAGAGTCTTCATCGTTTAATACAATGAAAACTTCGTTACCATAGCTTTTTACTTCTGATAGACAAGCATTAACTTTTGCTTTATTTGAGTAAACCTGATACGCAGGTGTAGCAATGGCTGCTAATATGCCAATGATAGCAATCACTATCATCAACTCTATGTTCCACCCATTTTAATGCCATTCATATTGTTTTTAGATTTATCTGTTTGCGAGGCACTAACTAGACTAGTATCACTGGTCATAATCACACCAGCTAAAGGAGTGAAAGGGTTATTGGAGTCCGCCATACCTAAATTACTAAGCCTGATACTTTTCTCAATATTTTGAATACCAAAAATACTCGCTTCTAATATATCTGTACCACCGGACTGCACGCTACTGGTTTTTATACTTGTGAGATAAACCTGCATAACTGCTGCTGATATGAGAAGCCCTAGTGTGAGGGAAATCATGAGTTCGATTAATGAAAAGCCATCTTGAGTATGTTTAGCTTGCATTAGTATGACTCCATAATCAAACAGTCAGAACCTGCATAATAGACGCCAGATGTATCAGCACAAGCTTTATTACTGTCTGTATTAGCACCAAAGACTGGTTTAGTACCACTCCAGGAAGTAATAATACAGTGGCGTAATTGTTTGTTTGCTGTACCAGGACAAGTAACCATATTTAATAAAACACCATTATCACAGGCTTTTTGCATGGCATTCGAGCTATTATATTTTCCTAGTTCCTCTGCAGTGCATAAATCATTATCACAATTTTTTGTGACACTCGCAGCTTTATATGCTGCAACAGCAGTACAATAATCTTTTGTATCAGATACACTGCCTAAAACACTTTGAATATCCTGTTGATAAATTAATATATTGTCAGGATTCAATCGTAAGTCTTCAGATAAACCACGCATTACTGTATTGGCATTGGCAATTAATACACTATCATCTGTGGCTTTCACTGAAACCATATTTAATGCGCTGAATCCTAAAACCGCAACCGCTAATAATAATAGAGCTACCATAACCTCTATTAATCCTACACCACTTTGAGAGTTTGAATTCTTCATTAACATGTTCCTCCCAATTTAGTAGTGATATTAGCGATTTTATTAACCTCAATCTGGCGCGGCGTCGCATTATTACTGCTATCACAGATTGTGTAAGTACGTGCCGTGTTAACCCGTTTACTTGGCTCAAAGACAATAGTTACGGGTGTGTCTGGCTTGATAGTACTTTTAACGTTATAACTATAATTTGCGATAGTGTTTGAATCAGGGGCAGTAATCGTAATCACTTTAGGTGTGCTAGTATTGTTATAGCTCAAAGTAAGGTTCTGCCGACGAATAATGCTTTCAGCTTTCGCTTCTTTTAACGCATTAGCCAGTGTAGCCGTCGTCGACTTTACGCGCTGATTGGCAAGCTGAGTACTGATACTAGGTGCAGCAATACTGACAATAATAGCAAGCACGGCAATCGTTACCATCAGCTCAATCAGGGTAAATCCTGAGCTGGTCATTTGTAACTTTTGTGCTACCTTATTCGTAGATGCGTTCACATCAAATCCCTATCTATAGCTGTCATTGTCTTTGATAAATGCTAGGTCTGTCATAGTAATAATTACCGTACCTAGCCCTTCTAAAATCTATTCTCAGCTTATTATTTTTTAACTATATCCATTAAGATACATGCAATTTTTGTTCCAATAGAAACAATCGTCATACAGTAACGATACTTTTGTCCAATGTATTTTTTGATTTAAGCGTTTAGAACACGAATCGGAGTTATGGGATTTTATTTAAACGATAAAAATCGAAATATGTAGGTAAAATGTGTCAATAATATAACGTTAAGGCAACATATTAGCAACATAATAGTTATTTTAAATGAATAGAAGCAATTTTTTGATAGGAACAGATTTTACAATTGACTGCCGTGTGCTAACGCATAGGCTGATAGATGATATTGATGAGAGTTCTTAGAATTAATGACTGACAAGCCTGTAGATTGACTGCTTAAAGCATGACCTAATGCTTGTAGGCTAGCACCTGTAGTCGCGACATCGTCAAATAATAATAAGCGTTTAACCGGAGGGTTTTCGCTTAAAGCAAAGGCGTTTTCTAAGTTGGTTAAGCGTTCGGCACGTGTCAGCCCTTGTTGACTGATAGCATCATCGATACGTTCTACGCCTTGCCAAAGTGGAATGTGCCAATGCTTAGACAATTGCGCGACTAAAATACTGACCGGGTCAAAACCTCGTTTAATAAGGCGTTGCTCCGTCGTCGGCATCGCAACAATGACACTATTATCCTGATGACAGCCGTGCGGCCTAGGCAATTGACGTAATACATGTAGCAATAACGGCAACTTGGTCATATCTTCATGATGCTTAAAAGCACGAATAGCTTGACGTATCGGATAATCGTAATAGGTCGCTGCTTGAATAGAGAGAACAGTACCCGAAGCGATATCAACCTCAAAGGGTTTGGGTCGCCATGCGATACTGTTATGACAATCGGAGCAAAGCAAGCCGCTGTTAAAACGGTTATTAACTTGCTGGCGCAGTTTGGCAAAAAATGAATGCTTATTTGGCGGACTTGGTGAGGAATGAGTTGGTAGGTGTTGTGATTGCGACGCACTGCGATAAAGACGGCACAACTGACAGCGTATGTCCCCATACTCTGCCAGCCATAATCCAGTTTGATAAGGCGCTAAGTGTCGCATCACTCGATGCCCATCGCTGCGTTTATTCTAAAAACCTTTCCAGTCATTTAGCACGATACCAAAACCAATCGAAGTATTTTCATGGTTATAATCAATAATAGATTCGCCATAACCTTGGAATAATTGAATATAGCCGTTGACGTTTTTGGATAATGGATAGACATAGTCGATTTGGGCAGCACCCTTGTTGGTACTCGGATTATAACGCAAAGTACCGCTTAGGCTTTGCTGATCAGGCAAATCATATAAAAATTTGATATCGCCATAGCCCATGTAATCTTCGATATCTGGATTGTCCTCACTGCTAGAGCTCTCGTTATTGACGCGCGCCCATAGACGCGGTATGACCGACAATTTGCCCCACTCTGCCCCTGCCATCAGATAAGCACGGTTCCACGAGCGCGATAAGGGATCATCTTGCCCATTAGAGTGGTGAATCGCACCCGCTCCTAACATGCGCAGACGGCCACCAAAAGGCAGATCAGCTGTGACAGGCTGGGTCAAAAATATCTCTGGCTGATAATCAGTGGCGCGAAATGGTCGTGAGTTGTCTTCGTTATAAACCTGCCAGTGCGACTCTTGGGTATAACCAAACCATAAATCGGCACTGGTATCAAACAAATCCTCCATCACTTTGGTCTTTAGTGACAGCTGGAACTTTAGCTCTGTATTACGGGTGTCGTTAGAGGTAAATTCTTCTTTATCTTGCGACGGCGTGCTTGGTCCTAAATTGGGATCAAAAGTATAAAATAGCGGTAGCAAATAAGTTGGTCGGTGTGGTCTGACTGTCCAGGTACCTCGCTCGCTGTTTTTATCCAAATCATAAGCCAAACTTAACGGCGTGTATTTCTCGATATCAGCTTGGGTGACGCCGACGTTTTCTAATACTTCCGCCTCCCTTTGCGTCAATCCAACCGTATCCAAACTCTCGCCATTACCAGCTTCGTTATTTGCTGTATTATTACTGTTTGCAGAAATGGTGGTATTTTCTTCTACTAGGACAACTTGCGGATTACCAGCAAGGGTACTTTGTAGGGTTTTTGCCAAATCAACTGGTTGTTTAGTCGTGGTGTAACTCGGCGTTTTGCCTTGCTCGGCAACTTTATCAAAACAAGCCAAACGCGCACCACTGGTTTGTACTTGTGTACATTCATAAAACAGTCTTGCTTGTTCGGCGACAAACTCCTTACTAATCACCTTGTCGCTTTGAGCCGCCGCATTTGGATTGACCACGCGCTTATTGACAACTTTTGCCGCCTCATCAGTATCATACTCAAATGCGATACTCTCTACCGGTAGCTCTTCATAGCTTGGAGTGCCATTAGCGGCGTTGGCTTGTAAGGTAAAACAAGCAAGCGCTGTCCCAACCGCCATGGTTAAATAGCATTTGGACCGCTGACTGTTATTATTTTTGCCTGCTTTGTTAAGCGCTAAAGAGGGACGCTGCGGCGTAATAGGAGAAAACATAAGTGTCCTTTATCTAACTGGCATGAGCGCCAGCAGAGTCTATGAGATAATTGATATAACCATTAGCATGATTGCTAAAATAGAGTAAAAACCAAAGAAAACCAATAAATATGGACGTGTCAGGTAGCCATTACTCGTGGTAATGCGCCTTTCGCAATGTTGCTTTATTGTAATGAAAATAAGGGCACTATACTAGCGTTATTGCGAGCAAATTCTGATGTAAATAATAAGGTAAGTAGTTAAATGAATAGTAATAAATAACGTTAAACCAAGGATTTAGCGTCTATATTAAAAAAGCTATTTAGTAAGATTGAAAAAGCCAACGTCCTATTATCAAAGGACGTTGGCTTTTTAATGGGTAGAAATGATGTGGAATTTATCTACATTTAAACGATTAATTTAGCGCGGTTAAGGTTTGCTCAAACGCTGCGTGCCCGATTTCACCCACTTGCTGATTGACCAATTGCCCGTCTTGATAATACAGCAATGCTGGCGGACCAAATAGTTTATAACGCGCTAAGATTGCTTTTGAATCAGCCGTAGTCTCCGTGATATCAAGTCTGACCAATTGCCAATCTTGCATTTGCGCAGGGCGATTATGAAATAAGTTTTTATCCATAATCCGGCACTCAATACACCATTCGGCGGTGACATCGACCAGCACTTTAGGGTTGGCGGCGACAATAGCATCTAATTCAGCGAGCGTCGTGACCGTCTTATCGGTTGCATTACTGCTGGCTGGTTGACCAGCAGTCGTCTGCATCACTGGCGCGGCGCTTAATGACGCGAGCGGATGTAAGCTGTCGTCATTACCCAATGCGGCGCCGACGATTAAACACGTCGCCCAAATACCAGCGATTAAGCTTAATGCTTGGGTCAACATTCGACCTTTGCCTAGCCAGCTCCATGCCCACATCGCCACGACCATAAACCACAGGGCCCACACTATCAGCATTACAGGCGAGATAAAGACGCGCTCAATTAATAACAACGCCACGGCAAACAGCAGCAAAGCAAAGCCTTGCTTGACCCAGTTCATCCACTCGCCAGCTTTAGGCATGATTTTACCTTGGGTCGCGCCGATTAAGATAAGCGGCGCTGATAAACCAAAACCGAGCATAAATAAAGCGGCAAAGCCAAGGAGCGGACTGCCAATCGTCGATACGGCAAGCAGCGCCCCAAATAAGGGTGCCGAAACGCATGGCGATACCACGAGCGCCGATAAGAATCCCGCAATTAAACTGCCACCCGTACTACCAAGTTTGCTATCCCCCGCTTGGCTTAGACCCTGCATTTTACTACTGATGAATCTTGGCAGACGAATGCTAAATACGCCCAACATATAAAGGGCTAATAAGACAAAAACGATGGCAAACCCAATTAAAATAATCGGATTTTGTAGCCAACCGATAATGCCTAACGATTCGCCAAATACCGCAATGACCGCGCCTAAAATACCATAAGCGATGGCAACACCAATAGCGTAGCTGGTCGTTAAAATAACACCGCGTTTTACCGTTGGATTGTCTTCACGCGCGACGATATTGGCAACAATCGGTAGCATCGGTAACACGCATGGCGTCAATGCCAAGCCCAACCCTGCCAAGAACAATAACACCAATGCCAACCACGGATGCGAAGCTAAGCCAAAAGGGTCACTATTAATGGCGTTATCAACGACAACGGTATTGTTTGTTGCAGTTGTAGCGCTATCGTTTGCTGGCATATTACTTGTGACATTGTCGCCTACAACTTCTTCATCGGCACCAGAGATGGTATTGCTAGTACCAAGCTCTGCATCTAATGCTTCATCATCTAACAAAGCGTAATCAATCACCTCGTCATCTGGCGTAGTTTGCTCTGTAGCAAGACGATCAGTATCAGTCGCCTCTGTAGATGCTTGCGCAGTTTCTGCATTGCTGTTATTGCTCGCAGAAACTGTAGCAGTGCTACTTGAACTATTGGCTGCCGATTGTGACGCAGCAGCAATTTTGACCGTGGTTTTTATTTTCTCCGGTGGATAACAAAGTCCTGCTTTGGCACAGCCTTGCCAACCTATCGTCACGGCGGCATTATTTATCGCCTTGCCATTACTACTCAATATAGTGCTAGCAACCATATTGGCTTGGTCAAATACCAGTACTTTTCCAAAGGTCGGATCATCAATGGAGACAGGCTTTTGGCTAAAGGTAAAAGGCGCGGCGGTCACGCCAGCAGGCAGCGTTAGCTTAATTTGGTCTTTATAAACATAGTGCTCAGGCGTAATGTCAAAGTTAATCGCTAAGCGCGTGCCATTATTGGTCGGTTTGCTGCTACTGCTAACTTGAAACGCTTCGTTAACGGGTAAAAATTTCGGTTGGGTCGCGCTTTTATCACTGCTAAATAAATCGCCCAACCCTGCCGCTTGCGATGCCACTGGCACGGCCATCAGCCCAGTCGCTGCTAGCCCTGCCAATAATGAACCAGCGCTTAAAGCGAACGCCAACAGATAAGATTTTTTTGACGGTTTATTTTGCGTTAATGACAGAGACTTTTCTGCGCTCTTAAGGGACATGAAGGGCTACCTATTATTACCAAAATTCGAATTGACCAATTCACTGTCTGTATGGACTTTTCTATTTACATCATTATTTATTTACGAGCTGTGCCAATATTGACCGTGGTTTTAATTTTCTCGGGCGGATAGCATAAACCCGCTTTAGCACAGCCCTGCCAGCCGATGACAACGGGTACATTTTTGGCGCCTTTACCATTATTGGTACTCAGGGTGGTGGTAGCGATGATATTTTTTTGCGTAAAAACAGGCACTTTCCCAAAGGTAGGATCATTAATAGAAATTGGCGACTGGCTAAAGCGAAATGGCGTCGCACTGATGCCCTTTGGAAAGCTTAGCATCAGCTTGTCTTTATAAACGTAATGGCCGGGCGTGATATCAAAGGTAATCGATAACTGCGTGCCTTTAGACGTCGCCTTGGTAATACTATCTACTTTAAAAGCTTTATCGACTGGCAAAAACTTCGATTGTGCTGCATTATTATTGCCAAACAATTCACCAAGCCCTGCTGCCTGCGCGCTCATTGAAATTGTTGATAAACCTGTCATCAACGAAGTGCTTATAAGCGCCATTGCCAATAGATGAGGTTTTTTAGCAAGGCGTTTATTGATAACTGGGGTGGCTGTTTTGATAAACATAAATAACTACCTTTGATAGCGGGTTTTAAAGGTTACTTTTAACAACTGTTTGTAATGACTTTTAATTAAAAAGGCTAAACGTATATGGTGGCCGTCTGTTTAGCATGGTACTTACTAACATAGTACTTATTTTATGCTTTCATAAAAAATATCAACCAATAAAGCCTTATTGGTTGATATATAGAAATTTTAACGCCGCTTTAATCAGTAAAGTGTTAGAAAATGCTATGTTGCTCAGCGCTAATCACTTTAATCTAATCACTTTAAATCGCAGCTTACAACTGAGCATAAATATCAGCATCTTGCCCTTCGCCGCCTTGCTGCCCATCAGCGCCTAATGAAAATAAATCATAAGGACGACCTTCGCTACCTGGCGCAACATATTGCAACTCGTTTTCCCAACCATCGGTCGGATAGCCACCTTTGATATAACCGCCATCGGGATAGTTTTTGGCGTCAGCAGGCGGTGTGGTTAGGGCTTCTAAACCTTGCGCCGTCGTCGGATAACGTGAATTATCAACTTTGTACATATCAAGCGCATTGGATACCGTTGCCAGCGCCGTTTCTGTGGTTTTGACGCGCGCTTTATCACTTTGTCCGACCACTTTTGGTACGACTAGACCTGCGAGAATGGCCAAAATCACAATCACTACCATAATCTCAATAAGGGTAAATCCAGACTGGCTATGAGACATTGACGGACGACCTTTCAGAGCAGCGGGCATATTTTCATTCATGTTTTCTGCCTGCAACTTATCGTCATTCCTAGCGTTTTTTGGCATGGTATCTACTTGCATCGTGTCAATTATAGTCATCGCTTTGGTCATCGCTTTTGGTATCAGGTGATATAAATAATGAATGTACTGTTCAGAGCGTTTTAGTGGGTTGGCTTTAGATTAATGAACCCTCAACCGTTTATCACTATAAACCATGCTTTTATTTTTATCCAGCGCTGCAATGGATTGTTATGAATATCTACTTTTATGGATACATGCCGTGAAATGTTGGATAACCGCTATCCTTTATACTAAGCAGTTTATAAGCAAAGCTTTTGACTGGCGCTTACTATAGCCTGATGACTGGCTGCGCTCTAGTAAAAACATACCGTTGTCAACAATCTACAACACTAAGCAAGGCTTAAGAAATTTAGCGGAAGCTTTAGCAAGATAAAGGTAATGGATTTTGAGCCAGCTACAGAGAAATTAACAAAGCTTAAGCGTTTACTAACCTGCCAAATCATTCATATTCACTATCGGTAGCATCACTGCCATGACAATAATCATGACCACCACGCCCATCAATACCAACATGAGCGGCTCAAGTAACGACAGCAAGGTGCTGATAAAGTTGGTCGCTTCGGCTTCTTGCATATTGGCGGCGCGGCTGAGCATATTTTCAAGCTCGCCTGAGTTTTCCCCACTTTTAATCATTTGCACCATCATTGGCGGAAAGTAGGTAGATTTTCCTAACTGACTCGATAAGCTTGAGCCTTCGGTGACTCTATCGGCTGCGGTGATAATGGTTTTTTGAATGTGTAAATTGGTCGTCACCGCCGCCCCTATATGCAGCGCTTCAATCAACGGTACCCCTGAGCGCACCAATATCGCAAGCGTACTGGCAAAACGGGCCGCATTAAGCCCTTTTGATAAGCGCGCCAATATCGGTAGTCTCAGTACCATACTGTCTATGGCTAATTTGCCTGCTTGGGTTTGCGCAAAGCGATAAAACAAAAACGCCGCCCCTGCCAATACCAGAAGCATCAACCACCACCACTGGGTAATGATATTTGATAAGTTCAGGACGATTTGGGTAATCAGCGGCAGCGCTTGCTCAGATTGCTCAAAAACTTTGACAATCTTGGGAACCACAAAGCTCATTAGCCCCATAATGACCCCGACTGCCATTACCATTAATACAATTGGATAGACCATCGCCCCTTGGATTTTCTTTTGTAGGGCAAAACGGTTTTCGGTGTAATCTGCCAACTGATTAAGGATTAAATCTAAATGACCGGACTTTTCCCCTGCCGCAATGGTGGCGATATAAAGCGGCGGAAAACTAGCGGCTTGTTGCAGGGCGCGTGCGAGGCTTAAACCTTCTAGCACATGCGAGCGCACGGCAAGCATTAATGATTTAATATGGGTTTTTGGTGATTGTTTGGCGACGGCAGCCAGCGTTTCCTCTAAAGGAATACCGGCGGCAAGTAATACCGATAATTGACGAGTCAGCAGTGCTAATTCATAAGCCGATGGTTTTTTATAGCGGTTTTTACTTTGGCTTTGTCGGTCATTGACGGCGGTGACTTCGACGGGCGTCCACTGTTTATCACGCAGCTGCTGGCGCACTTGCCGCGCAGAATCGCCTTCAAGTAAGCCTTTTTGGACACTGCCATGGTCATCTAACGCTTTATAATGATAAGCGGGCATAGCAGCAAATATCCTAAGGTGAGCAATTTAACATGCTGATAAACAGAAGTTTTACAATAGATTTTAAAGAGTAAAAGTCTTAAAAAAGCGGCGTAGAATCACTGCTATCTGGCATTAAACCTTGTAACAGTAAAACATCTAGATGCTGTTGTTGCAATTTTTTATCAAAATCATTGACTTCAGCAATCAGCATGCGCTCGATACGCTTGTCACTGGCGAAGACGCTAAGGCGCGCGCAAATAACGGCCAATTGATAAATACGTTTTTTGCAATAACCATCCAAGCCTTGTAGCAGTCTTACCATATGTGGCGTCTCTAAACTAGCGTATTCATAGTCGCTCACGACCTGCGGACCAAGTGCGGTAACCCCATAGCTGATAGACAGATGAGCACAAAAATAGCAGCTAAATAAGTAACCAACTACATGACCAATATAATAAGCGCGGTCATAGGTAAAACTACTGACGCCAAAATGACCAAGCACATAACTGTTTAAGCTGCCTTGATCTACAATAGGCTTGTCATGTTTGAGCTTACCAACGGTAGGGAAACGCAGTGGATTATGACCATCTTGTGTCGTCAGCTGCCAACCGGCGGGCTGCTGTGCGGGCATATGACGCACGATATCTTCGATAATATCATCGACCACGTGCAACTGTTGCCATAAACGCTCTAGCCCATCGGTATCCATCAGACCACGTTTATCAAGCTGCTGCGCCAGTAAATATTGCTGATATTCTGCAAACTGCGTTTTTAGCGTTTGCACCAGATACGTAGGACGAGTAGCGGCGGAGGCCATATATAGCTGGCGTGTGCGCTCATGCTGACGACGATAAAGCGCTAACCGCTGCGTGGCGACATTGGTTTCGCTGCTGTTCGACTCACTGCTGCTAAGAGTATTTAGACTTGCTTGCTCAACGCCTAATTCAACATTTGACTCAGTATTTGATAACGTAAATAACGCGAGCAGCGCCGCTTTATCAAGCGCAGGCGTAATATTGGTTTTTTGCTTGTTTTTTGCCGTACGCGGTTTATTTTTCGCCTTACTTTTTACGTCTTTTTTATCAGCGTTGCCCGTCGGCGTAGCGGACGCAGTAGTACGCTGGCTATTTGAAGTCACGGTTGGCTTAGCGGTTGGTTCAGTCATAAAATACCATTAGCTGCAAAAATAAACTTTGCCCAAGTTATCCTAAATGAATAGTCTATCAGCGTTTAAAACCAACTACTTATCGATAGCGGCCAGCAGACAGTGCCATAAAATGCGCTAAAATCTCACTACTACGCTTGGGCAAAACATGACTCTATAGTACCTTAACCTAAGTGCATTGTCAGCTAGCCATCGCCGAAATACTCAGTATCGAAATCAGTGATAAAGGTGATGGTAAGTAATAGTTATGGTAAAAGGCGGGAGTTTTAATTAATAATGAGCATCGAGCAAAAAAGCGCTAAGGCCGATAAATAGCCTGAGCGCTTTTTAAAAAGGTATAGCAGTTAACAGCTAATTAAGAGAGCGTTTGTTGTTGATACTGCTGCCGATAAGCTTTAGGTGAGATGCCGTAAACACGCTTAAACGCTTGGCTAAAGGTTGAATCCGAGGCATAACCGACCAAACCGCTAATACGGCTGATACTGTTTTGCTGCAAACGCAAATAACGCGCGGCCAAGCGCAAGCGATAATCCATCAAATAGGTCAACGGCGGTATACCAACGACCTCTTTAAAGCGCTGAGCAAAGCTTGAGCGTGACATGCCTGCTACCTCAGCAAGCTTATTAATGGTCCAATTTTCGCTTGGCATCTCATGCATCGCAACCAGCGCTTTGGTCAAAAACGGATCCTTCATCGCTTTTAGCCAATTCTCAGTGGCTTCAGGCAGACTTTCAATATATACCCGCAAACATTCAATCATCATAATACTTGCCCAATGATTGATCACCGCGGTTTTACCCATGCGCTCGTGCTCAGCCTCTAGCGTCAGTAGCCTAATCTCAACATCAATCACCTCAAACCGGCCATCTTCTTCATCATTGACTTCCGGCAGAATCGATGGCAGTACGGACAATAAAGGCCGAATCATCGCCTTATCATACTTACACTCGATTAATATCAATGACGCTTCAAAATCACCGTCACCCTTTAAATCCAGCGTATGATCTTTACAGCTCGTCAATAACTCATCTAACGGCTGCGCCTCATCACTATAATAATTTAGCGCATAACTCACGTGCTGATGCGCGCTTGGAATCATAATCATGTCACCGGCGCGCGTTTCTCGTGGGCCATTGCCGACGTCGATACAAAAACCACCCGACATCACCAAATAAAATAAAATCGTATCTTGCCTAGTGAGTGAATAAGACCAATTGCCCGTCACATTTAATCGATAATACTTCGTTTCGAATAAATGTACATTTTGTAGCAACACGCTTAGTGCGTCCATCCATCACTTCCTCAATCATGGGTAATTAATATAGAAAAATTTAAAAATAGAAACAAAGCACTGATGACTGCAAAATCTTTTAAAATAATGGGGCAAAAAATTTTATTTTTATTTGATAGGCATTTTATTTTGGATAAAATCAAAGCAAAAATTTGAATAAGAATATCGAGTAAATAATTTAATGTGATAGCTTAATTGAACAAGGCTTAACAAATGATAGAACAATCGCGAGCCTATCTATCATAAGAAAAATAGCGAAAAAAGGCTAGCAGATGTTTAAACATTAAATGCCTAGGAAGTTTATAACTTATTAGAATTAAAACAGCAGGCTAGTTCGCATATCATCATAACTTAAAAAGTATGCATTGATATAAAACAAACAGGCACAAAAAAATGCCAGTAAAGGCAAGCAGTGTTATTTTGATATTTTTGAATTTAATAAGGAAGGAGATGCAGAATAAAATATGGGGCGACTGATGGGACTCGAACCCACGACAACCGAGATCACAACCCGGGGCTCTACCAACTGAGCTACAACCGCCATAACTATTGCCTGATAAGGCAAGATTGACAGGCTAAATGGTGCGCCTGGCAGGATTCGAACCTGCGGCCACCTCCTTAGAAGGGAGATGCTCTATCCAGCTGAGCTACAGGCGCTCTTAGAGGACTTTTATATATTTTGATTGGTTTATCATATCAGAAATATCTAACATAAAAACAATATCATCATACATAAAAAAAAGCCTGTAAGGCTCTTTAAATAGATGGTCGGAGTGATAGGATTCGAACCTACGACCCTCTGGTCCCAAACCAGATGCGCTACCAAACTGCGCCACACTCCGAAATTCTCTATTATCTCGATAATTTGTTACTTAACTTGTTGTTGGTAATACCGCTAACTTGTTAATGTTCCTCGCTATCGAGGTGCACATATTAAGGGGTAAAGCCGATTGTGTCAACACCTATTTTTGATTATTTTAAAGAATCGTTAAATTCTTTCAAAAATGCGCCATTTTTATAACAATGGCGGCGTCGCAACGTTGGTTTTTTACTGACCTTAATACTACATTGCCAACAGCGCTTATTATACTACATTCAAATCTGGAAGCAAGTCACCGTTTACTTTTCCGGTCAGCACATTAAAGGGTATCAGCCATAATTTGGCATGATTGGACGGCTTTTTGTAGCTTTTATCATTGTCTGCGTCATTATAAGCTTGTTGCTGGAGCAGGATTGGTTGTCTGCTATCGTCCTGTACCGGATAAACCAGCCAGCCCTGCTCGGCGTGATAAGCCTGCGCGTAACTGCTCAACTGATAGGCGTCGCCCGCACTTATCGCCCCTGCATGCGGTAAATGCTTCCATTTAATATCAATCACATGGCTATAATTGCCTGATTGGGGTGAGTGAGCAGAGGTATGCGTTTCTGATTTTACGTCATCCTCACCCAGCGCTTTAATGTTAGGTCCAGTCTGCAAATGAGCACTTTTATAAATCAATAAATCAGGACGAATGGACAAACACGCCTGCCCTTTTACATCATGTAGCCACACTCGCTGTGCTTGAAACAAAGGCTTATAAGCCAAATCAATTTGCTGAAACTGGGCCGCTATGCGCAGGCTTGTCCATTGCTCGAACGCTTGATTCATATCAATCAATAAACATAGGCGCGGTTGTGCGGCGTTTTGCTTGGCTAATGTTTGCGGCTTAATGCCATTGCCAGTATGAGCGTCAGATTGCTGCAAGAGCCAATAAGCTAAGTCCAATAACTGCTGCGCCGCTTGTAATTGCTGCCGAGATAAAGGCTGCAGTGCCAATTGCCGCTTTGCTTGCTGATAAAAAGACTCAAGCCGCTGCAACTCATAACGACTTAACACTGCTACTTGTCGCCACTGCTGTAATGCGGGCAGTGACATTGATGGCGGAGATAACGGAGTAAGTAAATTCAGCGCGCTTTTAATCAAGCGATTACACAGCATCTCTTGGCTCAGTACACTGCTTTCACAGACAAACTTATGCGGCTGCATGCTGTTATGGCGTAATTGCTCTTTAATCAGCAAACGACCTTGTAACGCTGCTTGGTTATGGATTTTCGCCTGATAGTGCTTCGTCGGCTGATAATGCGCCAAACGCTGTAAAAACTGCGCAATCAGCCAGTCAGATAATGGCATTGCTTTAGTCGGTAGCGCTGCTAACTGATTGCTAAATTGGCCAAAGTTTTTTGTATTAGGAAGCTTATTTTTATCATGACTGCTGGTTAAATCTGCCAGCATATTCTGCACCCATTGCCGCGTTTGATTGATGTCATTGGTTTTAGCTAAACCGTATGGCTGTGACGAATTATGTTTGCTAGACGTTTTTGCTATTAACTTGGGCAACATCTCAAGTGACATCCCACTTGGCAATAAAATAATACCAATATAATGGCCGACTTTTAGTTGCCATTGTCCTTGCTGACGTTTAATGCTAAAAACGGCAAACTCTTGCACCATTAGCCAATGAAAGTCCGCTACGTGCGCAAAATCATGGGCTGTTAAACGTTGATGCTCAAACACCGTAATAATATTAGCATTAAGTGCAGCCGCATTGACGTTATTAGCAATACTCGCACTATTACTATTGGCACTATTATTATTGCCACTATTAACGTTATGATTAATGTCGCTGCCTATCGCTTTGCTCTCAGACTGTAATACTCTACTCATCACAAGCTAGCCACCTTGTTAATATAAACGCTGATAGACAAACGGCTTGGCAAACTCAGCAGTATTATTGATTAAATCGGCATTAATTTTATAACTGCCACTACTCATAGACTGGCCGAGCAATGAATGCTGGTCGGCAAACATTGGATTTGAATTATTAGGACTGACTAAGTTATTGGCATTATCAAACAGCGCTTGGCTATCTTGTATAAACTTCGCGCTTAGGGGCTGCTGCTCATCTTGAAAGATATATTGCAAAACAGTGACTTGCCCGCCCGCTGCTTGTGCCAATTGCGGAATGATTTGTTCAATCAGTGCCGTTTGCAAGTGCTCAAGACTGTCTACTGACCATAAAAACGCATGACCTAATTGTGCCTCTGCACCAAGGGTTTGCGTAATACGGTGATTTAAACCGGTTAAGAGTTTCGCCAAATCTATTGTTTCTTCTGACTTAAACGCTTCTGTATTATCAGCTTTTAAGTCTTGATTGAGATAAATAACAGGTAATAATTCCGACTGCGGCGGACAATCAATAAAGCGAAAACGCCGCCGTAATGCCATATCAAGCGGCGTTAATGAATGGTCTTGGGTGTTCATGGTGGCATAAATATCAACGTTGGCAGGGACGCTAAAGGTTCGCCCTGAATACGCCAAATTAACCGTCATCGCATTTGCCATGCTAGCGCGTTTATCGGGTTCAATCAAACTTAATAGCTCGCCAAAGACCCGTGACACGTTAGCACGATTGACCTCATCAATCAGCATCGCATAACGCTGCTCAGGATTATTGGCAGCGCGTTGGCACAATTTCAAAAACGCACCATCTTGCACGTCATAACTCATTTGAGATGAGCTATTTTCTGTATGATCGGATGACGCCATCACCGGACGGATACCTTCAACAAATTCCTCATAACCATAGGCTTGATGAAAGCTGACCATACTAAAGCGCTGCTGACGGAACTCTTTATTTTGGCTATTATTCTCGCGCTGCGCCTGTTGAAACTCAGCTAATTGCTGCGCTAAATCACTTAACAAATCTATACTTTCTGGCAGTAAATACCATGCGCCGCTATTATCTTTATCAAAATAGGCTTGGCTGGCGCGGTTTTTATAACTCACCGTTTGTGAGCTCATAGACGTGTGCATTTGCAGCACAGACCAAGCGGTATTGCTTAAGTTTTTCTCGCGCGCATTTTGCGCCGCTTTATTGACAAAAAACTCATGATTGACAATTTCTGGTACCTTGACCAAGTCCTGTTTTTTCGACTTAAAATCCAAAAATATTAAGCAAACCACGTCACGCCAGCTTAACGGCTGCAAAAGTTGTCTCAATAATTCTTTGTCATTTATCTTTGGTAAGTAGTCAGTATATTGCTGTGCGATTTGGAGCAAGCGATAGGTTTTACCTGTACCAGCAACGCCTGTATAGATGATATTGGTTGGTTTGGAAGGAGACATATTTGGCATGACCTTATCTAGCATGGCATTGTCGAACATGAGAAAAAAACGGCAAAATAGTTGAAATGTGCTAAAACCTGACGATCATAACGTGGCTCGCTAAAATTAAACGAGCTAACAAAAATGGCATTATTTCTCATACCTAAGATACCGTTACGTTAGTCATATTTTATACGCGCGGCAGTTCATGTTAATAATGGTAGCGATACGGCACTTAATGTACCATAACTAACATCGTTGCTAAGATAAAAGAATTCGCTAACTTATCAATCATCTCAATATTTTTTATCGCACTAGTAAAACACTGTAAATCCCACTTTAACTTGAGGAATGTTGTATGTCAGGATTATTAAAAAAACTCCCTAGCAAATTGAGCAATAAACTGCCAACCAAAGTCTCTGACAACACCAAAATGCTAGACGAAAAACCAAATAGCCCATTAAAACCCATCAGCAACCAATTTACCAAACTGCTATCTGTCACCAAGTTTCTGCCTGCGGCCGCGCGCGCCAGCATTTTATCGAAAGCCTTTGGTAAAGTGGTGCCGTACGTGGGCACAACAGGTATTTATTATGAGCACGTCGATCCCAATCAAGTGGTGGTCAGCTTAAATAACACCAAAGCGGTGCAAAATCATATTGGCTCGGTTCATGCGGTTGCTATCACCTTACTTGCGGAAACCGCAACAGGGTTTATTTTGGGTTTAAACCTACCCTCTGATCGCGTATTATTGATTAAGTCTTACTCGGTGAATTTTTATCGCCCGATTAAAAAAGGTCAAATCGCCGCGGTGGCATCATTATCTGACGAGCAGCGCTTAGATATTTTAAATACGCCAAAAGGTGAGATGGTCATACCGTGCGTGATTCATGACCGTGAGTCCGATAACGACCGTGATCCTATCGTCGTTGAGATGACATGGGCTTGGATACCCAAATCTGAGCTAGAAGCGCGTCGTCAAGGTAAAGCTGCTAAAACGCTAGAAAATAAGCAAAATGACAATGAAAAAACTGAAAGTGAGCAGCCTAAAGCCGAGCTAAACGAAAGTGAAGCAAGCAACAAGCACTCAACGCAAGAACTAGAAAGCAATTAATTTCACTTTGTTAAAAAAGTAAGTAACTACCAAAAAATGGATTTAAGAAATACCACAATAATAAGGAGACAAGTATGTCTAGATATATCGATAAACTGACGACTCAATTATCTAAAGTAGTGCTGATTAGCGCCTGTTCGTTAGGCTTAGGTTTCGCCGTTAGTGCTAATGCCGCGCCAGCGACCAATAACGCAACCATTACCAAATCTAGCCCAGTATTTCTCGGCGACGGCGGTAACTATCCGTTTTCGGAAGCGGTACGGGTCGGCGATACGCTCTATATGTCAGGACAGATTGGTTTTAAAGACGGCAAATTGGTCAAAGGCGGCGTCAAAGCGGAAGCCAAACAAGCGCTCGATAATATCCATGAAACCTTGTTAAAGTACGGCTACCAAAAATCAGACATCGTCAAATGTATGGCGATGCTGACTGATATGGATGACTTTGATGACTTTAATAAAATCTATAAAGCAGAATTGGCTAAGCCTTATCCGGTACGCTCAGCTTTTGGTGTCGCAGAGCTGGCAGCGGGCGCAAGTGTTGAAATTGAATGTATCGCCGCAAAATAGCAGCGCTATTACAAATAAACCAAACTGACTTTTTGATTAGCGGTTATTGAGCCAATTGCACCGACTTTTGACTCAATAACCGTTTTGCTTTATACAATCGTTTTTCTTTATACTATCGTTTTTTTATACAATCATAGCGTCATCAGTTAGGGCGCTTTCTTTGGTTACCCGCAGCACTTCTTCTAACGTCGTCCGACCCTCTATGACTTTGCGTAGTCCATCAGCACGTATCGATGGCGTTTGCTGACGGGCGTATTCTTCTAGCTCGTACTCGGCAGTATTACTATGAATCATCCGGCGCAAGGTATCGTCAATCGGTATCACTTCATAAATTGCCGTCCGCCCTCTGAAGCCTGAATTATTACATTTATCACAGCCCACTGGTTTCGGCAAATTAATAATATTCTCTTTTAATTTTTCAGTAGCCGTATTTTTAGCATTTGCCGCAATACCAATTTCAGTAAATAATTTGGCTTGTTCATTATCGGCAGCTTGCCAGCTATGACAATGTGTGCATAACGTCCGTACCAAGCGCTGAGCGACGACACCAATCAGTGAGGACGATAATAAAAATGGCTCTACGCCCATATCCTGCAAACGCGTGACCGCACCGATGGCGGTATTGGTATGTAGCGTTGATAATACCAAATGCCCTGTCAACGATGCTTGCACGGCAATTTCAGCGGTTTCTAAATCACGAATCTCACCTACCATCACCACATCTGGATCTTGTCGCAACATGGCACGCAGGCTCTTAGCAAAGGTCATATCGACTTTATTATTAACCTGCGTTTGCCCAATACCATCGAGCTGAAATTCAATCGGATCTTCAGCGGTCAAAATATTACGGGTTTGATCATTCAAATCCGTTAGTGCCGAATATAACGTGGTGGTTTTCCCCGAACCCGTCGGTCCAGTCACCAAAATAATGCCATGTGGACGATGGATTAAGCGCTTAAGCTCGCTATAGTCATTATCAGATAGACCGAGATACGTCATATTGAGACGACCCGCTTGCTTGTCTAATAAACGCATGACCACGCGCTCACCAAAGCTCGATGGCAAGGTCGATACCCGTACATCGACCTCGCGCCCTGCCAGCCTTAAACTGATGCGACCATCTTGCGGCACACGCTTTTCGGCGATATCTAGCTTAGCCATGACCTTGATACGCGAGACCAGTAACGGCGCCAATTGACGCTTGGGGGTAATAATTTCTTTGAGCTCACCATCGACACGAAAGCGTACCACTAAGCGTTTTTCAAAAGTTTCAATATGGATATCTGAGGCATTTAGACGAATCGCTTCAGACAACAACGCATTAATCAGACGAATAATCGGCGCATCGTCTTGTTGATCCATCAAATCTTCCGTTTCAGGAACGCTATCGGCCAAGCTATCGAGGTCAGGATGGTCTTCAAGCCCAGCGGCAATATGCTGCGACTCACCCGTATTACCCGCATAAGCAGCATTCATGCGTTTTTCGAAATCTTCAATGCTGATACTTTCATAATTTGGCACACCGCGTACGCCTTGCTGCTGTAAAAAGCGCACCGCCTCATTAATGGCGGACAATGGCGTAGTTTTGGTCAACACCAAGGTCGGCGGCAACTCAGGATCAATAGCAAGAATGGCCAAAATTTGATGGCGTTTTGCAAAACTGTACGGCAGCTGCAGCATAAAGACGACCTAGTGAGTGGTTAATTTAAAAAAGAACTTAAAAAACAGCTTATAAAATAACTTTGAAAACAGTCTTGAAAACACAATCTAATACATGCCAAAAAACACTACTGACCTGACTATTTAAAGCCGCCTGCCTAAATCGTTAAACTGGATGAACTACCCACTACCTTAGAGGTAGGGTTTCTTAGGTAATACTCATACTTGTTACGGCATTCTGTATCAGCGGTTAGGTAAATTGACTAAGCTAACTCCGTCGCACCGACGGTTTTGAGTGTGGTCAGTTTCAAACCCTCATTGAGAATGTTGATACTGGCGTTAATGTCCCGATCATTGGTTTGCAAACAACTAGGGCAATCCCATGATCGCAATGACAAGGGTAATTCAGCCTTGGTCAACAAGTGGTTGCAGCCTGAGCAGATTTTAGAGGATGGATACCATCGGTCTATTTTAACAAGCGTTTTGCCATACCATTCCGCTTTATAAGCAAGCATGGTGGTGAATGTTGACCATGAACTGTCTGATATAGCTTTGGCGAGTTTATGGTTCTCAACCATACCCTTGACGTTTAAATCCTCTATGGCAATCACATCGTGGTTTTTGATGAGATTAAATGAGAGTTTGTGTAGAAAGTCAGTGCGGCTATTGGTTATTTTCTCATAAACTTTAGCAACTTTAAATTTCTGCTTTTGATAATTACGACTGTCACTCAGTTTGCGATTAGCAACTTTGGCAATTGCTCTACGTTTGGCTAAAATCTTTTGTGCGCGAGCTAATTTGTCTTGCAACTTCGATAAAAACTTAGGATTAGCTACTTTAGTTCCGTCCGATAAGACGATGAAGTCAATTAATCCTAAATCAATACCGATGTTAGAGTGTGTTTTTGGTAGTGGTGTGGCAATGGTTTTAACCAATAAGCTGACATAGTATTTGCCTGATGGAGTTCTACTGATGGTAGCGCTCTTAATCAAACCGTTTATTTTATTCGGGAATTTAGCGGAGATATGGCCAATCTTAGGCAGTTTAACGGTGTTGTTTGTGATCGCCACTGTGCCCTTTTGGTTGTTTGTGATGTAGCTATCGCGTTGCCCTTTTTTCTTGAACTTGGGAAAGCCTGTGCCGTTTTTAAAGAACGACTGATAGGCTTTTTGCAAATGACGCTCAACTTTAGACAGTGCCAGGCTATCGACCTCTTGTAGCCACTCAAACTCTTTTTTATACTGAGCAGGGTAGTTTTTGAGGGTTGTTTTAGTTTCTTTATAGTGCTCAATCTTATCGCTAAGCATCTTATTCCACATAAAGCGCACACAGCCGAATGACTTGGCAAAGAATACTTGCTGGTCAATGGTCGGATATAGTCTGACTTTATGGGCTTTTAGGATTTGCTTTGGCATCGCTGCTTGTTGTTAATAAGTGGTATGATTATTAATTATAATACCATAGGTAGTAAGGACTGCTACCAATAACGCATTCATCTCGCTACTTTAGAAGTAGGGGCTTTCTGCGCGGTTTTTGGTAAAGATTGTCAGTAAGCGCGTATGAGTTTGTTATAATAACATTTTGTTTTAAGCAAGTAGCAAGGCTTTGCTTGGATTTATGACTTTGCTTTTAAAGCAGTTATATTATTAGCATTTAACATCGCAAGCCTTTGGCCACATAACGCCTATTTACGTTTTGCCTCTACTACTATTTAATAAAAACTCTCATTAAACACAGTAACAAACTTAATAACCTCGTTAGTCACTTTTGTCAGCCCGCTATTAGGATTATCCTTATGTCACAAGCCGCAAATACTCCTGCCAATGTTCAATCATTTTCACAAAATGCCTTATCGAATGATACCTTTACGGTTGGTAGTCGTACATTCTCTTCTCGATTGTTGGTCGGTACTGGTAAATATAAAGACATGGCTGAGACGGGTGCGGCGATTGGCGCGTCAGAAGCTGAGATTGTCACCGTTGCTATTCGCCGTACCAATATTGGTCAAAATAGCAATGAGCCAAATTTATTAGATGTGATTTCACCGGATAAATATACCATCTTACCCAATACCGCAGGCTGTTTTGATGCCGAAACCGCGATTCGGACGTGTAAGCTTGCTCGCGAGCTATTAGGCGGGCATAATCTGGTGAAGCTAGAAGTATTAGGCGATGAAAAAACCCTTTATCCAAACGTGATGGAAACTCTAAAAGCCGCCAAGGTGCTAATCGATGATGGTTTTGAAGTCATGGTTTATACCTCTGACGACCCCATCGTCGCTCAAGAATTAGAGAGCATGGGCTGTGTGGCGATCATGCCGCTTGGTAGCTTGATTGGTTCTGGTCTTGGTTTGCTTAATCGCCATACCTTAAGCCTTATTATTGAAAATGCTAAAGTACCCGTATTGGTTGATGCTGGCGTCGGTACCGCTTCTGATGCCGCGATTGCGATGGAGCTTGGTTGTGATGGCGTGCTGATGAACTCAGCGATTGCCAATGCACAAAATCCCGTGTTGATGGCGCAGGCCATGAAACATGCTATATGGGCAGGGCGTCAGGCGTTCTTAGCAGGTCGTATGCCGATGCGCAAAATGGCCGCTGCCAGTTCACCGCAGACCGGCTACTTCTTTCAGTAGTTTTTAGCTTAGATTTTTCAAGTTGAATCCTGCAGGGCAAACTTTCTAGCTTAAACCTTTAAAAGCACGGCTTAACACATAATGAAATAATAAAAATCCCGTGCGCCATGCTTTTTATATTAAGATATTTTTGTGACTACTTTTAGGTTTTTAATCGTTTTTGCTATATTTTTTAGTTTTACTATGCTTTACCTTTGCCTAACTGAATACTTATATAATTTATTGCCGTTTTTTATTCATCGTCATAAAAGGATTTATTATGCGACTTCTCACAGCAGTCGACCAGTTGTTCTTACTTCTTGAGTCGCGTAAACAACCCATGCATGTTGGGGGTCTATTTTTATTCGAATTGCCAGAAAATGCGGACAGCAGTTTTGTTTGTCAATTGGTCAAACAAATGCAACACTCTGAGGTGCCGCCGACCTTTCCTTTTAACCAAGTGCTTGAGCATTTGATATTTTGGAAAAAAGACAAACACTTTGATGTTGAGCATCACTTGCACCATGTAGCGCTACCACAGCCCGCGCGTGTACGCGAGCTTTTGATGTACGTATCAAGAGAGCATGGTCGCCTGTTAGATCGGGCAATGCCGCTATGGGAATGTCATGTTATTGAAGGAATTGAGCCAGAAAGCGAAGGCGCGCCTGAACGTTTTGCCTTATATTTTAAAATCCATCATTCGCTCGTTGATGGCATCGCTGCCATGCGCTTGGTCAAAAAATCCTTATCGCAATCGCCAACCGAACCGGTGACGCTACCGATTTGGTCACTAATGGCACGTCATCGTAACCAAGTCGATGCGATTTTGCCGAAAGAGCGTTCGGCGCGGCGCATTATCAAAGAGCAAATATCAACCATTAAACCGGTATTTACAGAATTGCTCGATAACTTAAAAAATTTCGGTGATGACAGTTATGTCAGTACCTTTGCAGCGCCGATGAGTGTGCTTAATAAACGCATTTCAGCCTCGCGGCGCATCGCCGCGCAGTCCTATGAGATACAGCGCTTTAATGATATCGCTGAGCGCTTAAATATCAGTAAAAACGATGTGGTGCTTGCCGTTTGTGCTGGCGCTATTCGCCGTTATCTCCTGTCGATAGATGCGCTACCAAGCAAGCCTTTGATTGCTTTTGTACCCATGTCATTACGTACCGATAATAGCGTGGCGGGCAACCAGTTGTCATTTGTTCTTGCCAATTTGGGCACGCATTTAGACGATCCACTCAGCCGCATCGAGCTGATTCATCGCAGTATGAATAACGGCAAACGCCGATTCCGCCGTATGAATCAAGCGCAGGTTATCAATTACAGTGTGATTTCTTATGCGTGGGAAGGTATCAATTTGGCAACTGGGCTGTTTCCGAAAAAACAGGCCTTTAACCTGATTATCTCCAACGTCCCTGGGTCAGAAAAGCCGCTATATTGGAACGGCGCGCGTCTGCAATCTTTGTATCCGGCATCGATTGTGTTCAATGGACAAGCGATGAATATCACTCTCGCCAGCTATTTGGATAAGATTGAATTTGGCATTACCGCTTGCAGTAAAGCTTTACCGCATGTACAAGATATGCTCGTCCTCATAGAAGAAGAGTTGCAACTATTAGAGCGCACCAGTAAAGAGCTTGAATTTCAAGGCATTACGGTGACAGATAAAAGTAACGACAAGAAAAGCGGCAAAACAAAAAAGCTGGCGCCATAATGGAACCAGCTTTTTCAATATTAATTTTCTAAATCTTTAATAAGTTAAAACTACAAAATATCGCCCCACGTTGGGACAACCACTTGCATTAACGGTTTTAGTAATTTAACGTTACAAGCAAAGATAGAGCCTGAGGTCATTGAGTTGTGCGCGCCTGTATGGTCAACGACCACGCCGCGTGCTTCGGTAACGATAAGCTCACCAGCAGCAATATCCCACGGCTTAATAGACATCTCAAAATAACCGTCAAAACGACCAGCTGCTACATAGCATAAATCTAGCGCGGCTGAGCCTAAACGGCGAATTTGACCGCCCGCTTCAGAGATTTTTTGTAAGCTTTCAAAGTGCTGCTTGGCATAAGAGATGACTTCACCATTACGTTTACGCTCAAGCGGATGACCAGTGGTAAATAAGCCGCCGTCGATGGTTTTACGCTCGCTCACTTGCATACGGCGATTGTTCAAGCGTGCGCCTTTACCACGGCTAGCCGAGAACATCTCATCACGTACAGGGTCATAGATGACGCCGTGCTGGGTCACGCCTTTATGTTGCACCGCGATAGAAACACAAAACTGCGGTACGCCATGGACGAAGTTTTTAGTACCGTCTAGCGGATCAATAATCCAGCACCAGTCAGCATCTTCGCCGCGACCTTGTTGCATACCAAACTCTTCACCCAAAAACGAGTGATTTGGATAGCTGGCTTTTAGGGTCTCAATCGTCAGCTCTTCACTGAAACGATCAATGCGCGTGACCAAACCATCAAGCCCTTTTGACTCGATATCTAGCTCGATTTTGTGGCGGTTTTGATGCGCATATAAAATCTCTTTACCGACTTTTTCAGCAGCACGCGCTGCGATAACGACCATGGGTTCCATAAATAACCTATTTGCTTGATGAATGAATACTACTTAAAAGATATAACTGATAAAATGTACGAAAAATAAAAGCCGCTTAAAATTAAATCGGATTAATAACTCATGAAAACCATCGCCGCCTAGCGAACCAAATAAATGATTGCCAGCAGTAGTGCCGCCCAAGTTGTCAAATAATTCACACCTACAGCAAGTAGGCGAGGTTTAAACAAAAATGCTTTATTTTTCAATCCGCTATTTTAGCAATTTTTTTTGAGCGATAGGGTTTTATTTTAGCAACTGCTGCAGCTGGCTCACGACCCCTGCAACATCCAGACCACAATCAGCCATTTGCTCTGCTGGTGAACCATGAGCAATAAAGCGATCAGGAATACCGATATTACAGATTACTGGACGGCTATTTTTAAACGCTATTGATTCGTTAAGTAAATATTCATTTACTGCACTGCCCGCGCCGCCCATAATCGTATGCTCTTCCAAAGTGGCGATATGGGTAACGCCTTGCTTGATTAAGCTGTCAAGCAAGTGCGTATCTAAAGGTTTTACCCAGCGCATATTCACCACATGTACTTGGCAGTTTGAGTTTATATTATCGTTAATCAAGCTTTCTGCCGCTTGCTGAGCCGTCGCAACCATGGTACCAAAGGCTAATAATGCCAACTTATTAGGTGCGTTATCTTGACCTAAAACTGACTCTACTACCGCTTTACCAATGGAAAAAACCTGTGCGGGCTGGGTAATCGTCGCGCCAACGCCAGCCCCGCGCGGATAGCGCACAGCCGTACAGCCTTGATATTCATAGCAAGTATTGAGCAAGTGATAACATTCGTTTTCATCTTTTGGCGCGGCTATCAGCATATTCGGCACGCAGCGTAAAAAGGCAAAGTCGAACACGCCGGCATGAGTAGCACCATCTTCACCGACTAGACCGGCGCGGTCAACAGCAAACATCACATCAAGGTTTTGCAATGCCACGTCATGAATCAGCTGATCGTAGCCACGCTGCAAAAAGGTTGAATAGATGGCGACGATTGGCTTGACACCTTGGGTTGCCATGCCGCCTGCTAACGTTACCGCATGCTGTTCAGCGATGGCTACATCAAAAAAACGATTGGGAAATTGACGGGCAAACTCAATCATGCCCGAGCCTTCTTCCATGGCTGGGGTAATCGCAAGCAATTTCTCGTCAGTAGCAGCTTTATCACATAAGAACTGACCAAAGACTTGCGAGTATTTTAATAGCGGTGTACTCGGTGCTAAGTTAGCGGTTAGCGCTTTCTTCTCGCTATCTTCAGCAGGCAATCTACTGATAGCATGATAGCCAACTGGATCTAATTCAGCGGGCGCAAACCCTTTACCTTTGGTGGTATAGATATGCACCAATACCGGGCCTTTTAATTGCTTGGCAAGCGATAGTACGCGCAGTAACTCAGGGATATTGTGGCCATCAAACGGACCGAAATAAGTAAAACCAATGGCTTTAAACAGATTGTCCTCTAATTGTGGCACATCGCGCAGCTCGTTATGACGTTTACGGCGGTCGTAGGCTTGCATGTCAGGACGCTGGCATAATATCGGCTCGCCAGCATCAGAGATATCAACCTGATAGCCTGACTCCCACAATGTCGCTAAATGCCGTGAAAAACCACCAATCGAGCAAGATATCGACATGTCGTTGTCGTTTAAAATGACCAGCAAATCCGCATCTTGTTGGACGGCGTCATTCATCGCTTCAAACGCCATGCCGCCGGTCATTGCGCCATCACCTATAATACAGGCAACCGTTTGCGCGCGGCCTTGATAGCGTAGCGCCAGGCTCATTCCAAGACCCGCCGAAATAGACGTCGATGAATGCCCAACGCCAAAAGTGTCGTAAACCGACTCGGCGCGTTCTGGAAAAGCGGTCAAGCCATCCTTTGAGCGAATAGTTCCAAGCTTTTCACGGCGTCCTGTCAATACTTTATGGGCATATGCCTGATGACCGACATCCCAAACAATCTGATCTTGCGGCGCATCTAACAGATAATGCAGGGCAATGGTCAACTCAATGACGCCTAAATTGGCCCCAAAATGACCACCGCTTTGACCGGCTGAATAGAGCAGAAAAAGCCGTAGCTCATCCGCCAAGGTAATGAGCTGACTTTCGCTAAACGCTTTTAAATCAATCGGAGCGTCTACTGTATCAAGTAGCGGCGTATGTGGACGCTCACGTGGAATGACTGCATAAGTTTTTTGCAGGTGCGATAGCGGTGCAGCAGAATCAATGGCTGACGCAGATGATGACTTAGACTGTGGGGAATGAGGTGACTGCTGCATAAAACGTACGATACCTACCAATCTGCTAACAAGATGCTACCTTAGATACGGGCTATCACTAGCCAGCATCTAAGTGGCGTTAATAATAGTGCGGACATTATAAATCAACAAATGTCATCGACTATATGTTTATTGATACAGCGCTTAAAATAGCTGTGAATAACGATTTAAAATAAAACAAACTTTAGAACTTTAGAACTTTAGAACTTTAGAACTTTAGAACTTTAGAACTTTCAATTTTATAGGCATTTTAAAATGAGACTATGTCCTCATATAAAACACTATAGCGCCTGCTAATTTTGCTTTCATATTGGGCGCATATCGGGCGACAGTGACGACATAGTAATGCAAGGGCTAAGACTTGTCACTGTATCCGTCAAAATAGTATGGCATAATAGCATTTATTTTTAATTGTCGCTTTAATCATCGTGCGCCGTCTGTGAACTTTGTGTGTATTTCCACCAAACAGCTTTCGTATGCTATTTTAGTTAGCAGCGCTTATGTCACACCTTTATTATTATAAAACTTTAACCGACCGCTAGCGTCACGATGATCGGCTTATGCAGGACATTAATGTCATATCAATTTATCACCAATGCCAAACTACCGACTCGTCACGGCGAGTTTGATATTCATATCTTTGAAAATGCAGACGGTCAAGAGCATGTGATGCTTACCGTCGGTTTACCTGTGGCCAAGCAAACTGACGTTTTAAATCAGCAAGGCACGGCATTTAATCAAGACAGCGATGCGCTAAAAGAAGCGCCCATACCGCTCATTCGTATTCATTCGGAATGCTTGACGGGTGACGCTTTTAGCTCATTAAAATGCGATTGTGGTCCCCAGCTTAATACCGCGATGCAGGCGATACAAGAAACCGGCTGCGGGGCAATATTATACTTACGTCAAGAAGGACGCGGCATTGGCTTGACCAATAAAATCCGTGCTTATGCCTTGCAAGATCAAGGGCATGATACGTTAGATGCCAATCTTATGTTGGGTTTACCGGCTGATGCGCGCGTTTATGATATGTGCGGGCCGATGCTTGCTCATGTCGGCGTCGATAGCGTGCGCCTGATTACCAATAATCCCGATAAAGTGGCTTACTTAACCGAGCATGGTATTAATGTCGTCGAGCGCGTGCCGTTATTGGTTGGGGTGAACGATATGAATGCTGAGTATCTCGCGACCAAACGCGACCGCATGGGGCATCTACTCGATAAAGATTTCAATACCGCCTTACACCTTAATAAATAGTAAATAATTAGATATTTTATGACCATACCAAATATAGATAATCATGACAATTTGCCAGAGACGAATTCTGCCGTGACGCCAACCCACAATGACATCACGCGCGTGCGTGAGTTTTTGGTGGATCTGCAAGCGCGTATCTGTCAAGCCTTAGAAGCGCAAGAGCGCGACGGCAGCAGCAATGATCAGCCGGCAACCTTTGTGCCTGACGATTGGGAACGTCCTGAGGGCGGCGGCGGCCGTTCTTGCGTGCTCGCAGGTGGCGAAGTGATTGAAAAAGCGGGCGTGATGTTTAGCCATATTCATGTGCATAACCTACCCGCTTCTGCAACTGCGCGCCATCCTGATATCGCTGGCCGTAAAGCGCAGGCGATGGGCGTTTCATTGGTCGTGCATCCTAAAAACCCCAATGTGCCAACCAGCCATGCCAACGTGCGTTTATTCGTTGCTGAAGCCGAGGGCGAAGAGCCTATTTGGTGGTTTGGTGGCGGTTTTGATTTGACGCCGTTTTATCCGGTGCTTGCCGACTGCGTACATTGGCATCAGGTTTGTCACGACCTGTGCGCGCCGTTTGGCGACAGCGTCTATCCTGACTTTAAGCAGTGGTGTGACGAGTACTTCCATCTGCGCCATCGCGATGAGCAGCGCGGTATCGGCGGCCTATTTTATGACGACGTCAATACCGAGAGCCGTGGTTGGGATTTTGAGACTTGCTTTGAATTTATGCAAGCGGTCGGTAATGGTTATCTTGAAGGTATATTGCCAATTTTTGAGCAGCGTAAAAACACCTCTTATACCGAAGCACAACGTGAATTTCAGCTCTATCGCCGCGGACGCTACGTCGAATACAACCTTGTTTATGACCGTGGCACCCTATTTGGGCTACAAAGTAATGGACGCATTGAGTCCATCTTAGTCAGTATGCCGCCGCTTGCCAGCTGGCATTATCGCTTTGAACCTGCCCCCGGGACGCCTGAGTTTGAATTGACCGATTTTTATCTAAAACCGCGTGATTGGTTGACTTTATAGTCGTCATTGGCATAATAAGCCGCAGACAGCGTTTTGGTTCTTGGATAAACAGCTTATTTGCTCTCTTTAAAATTTCAGAAAAACACTATCAAGGTCAGCGTTACTGCTGACCTTTATTATTTACTATTTTTTATTTGAGAGCAGCCTAAGAGCAGCTAAACTGTTAAATAGGGCATTTTGACTTTTAGCTTATAAAACGCGCTTTGGCGAACATTCATAGCTGATTAAGATGCCATTACAAAAAGGTACTTTATTATCCTACTTTATTTTAGCCTGTTGAGGTTTAATTAACAGCAGTATGGGTTTAAAGCGTTATAGATTTACAGCTTTATAGGTTGAAAAGGCTATATGGTAAAAGACTAGAACTTAGCTGTCTTTAACATTTAGAACAACCACATAATATTCAATTCATAGTAGCAATATAACAGGTGGCGAGCATGCAAGTGCTTCGGCACCTTTTTATTAGCCACGTATAAAGGAGCAATACAGATGGCACAGGTTTCTAATAATAAATCATTCAAGTCTATCGTCGGCGTAACGTTGATGGCAGCCGCCTTAGGTCTAACAGCTTGTAGTACACCAGTTGACCCTGACGTCAAAGCGCGTCAAGACACCATGAAAAGCTGGGGCGATGCGATGGGTATCATGGGCGATATGGCTGAAGCGCCAGATACGTTTGATGCCGAAGTCTTTAAAGAACAAGCGGCATTTTTAGCAAAAGACTCTGCCAATCCTTGGAGCCACTTTGAAAACCAAGAAGCCGCAGGTAATGCTACTGAAGCGGTTTGGAGCAATGTTGACGATTTTCGCGCTGAAGCTGATGACTTCCAAAAAGCCACTGCTAACTTAAATGCAGCGGCACAAAATGCAACCAGTGTCGATCAAGTTTTACCTGCGCTTGGACAAGTCGGTGACAGCTGCAAATCATGCCATACCGATTTTAAAGTGAAAAAAGACTAACGAGTATTCGCTTTCAAATATAAAAAAGCCGCTATTGTTCATATAGCGGCTTTTTTATTGGTTAAAGAGTAACTTGTTTAACCCATTAAGTCGGCTTGGACGATTTCAATCCAGTAACCATCAACGTCTTTGATAAAGGCGATATTTTTCATACTGCCGTCTTCTGGACGTTTTTTAAACTCGACGTTGTTTTTATCAAACCAAGCAACCGCTTCGTCAAGACTTGGCACACTAAAGCAGATATGACCAAAGCCTTGTGGTTCACCATTGCCATCATGGTAACTAAAGTCCGCTTGGGTTTCGGTACCGTAGTTATGAGTCAGCTCTAAAATACCGCGCTGACGGAAGGCAAAAATTTCTAAGTCGTCACCCGCTGGCAAATTTTCCCGCTCGCTGTCAGTCAACTTGGCCAAGAAATATAAATCAAACCCCATCGTAGGGAACTTTTTTACCGCCAGTAACGTCATGCCCAAAATACCCGTATAAAAGGCCAACGATTTGGCTGGGTCTTTGACGCGTAGCATGGTGTGGTTAAAAGTATAACCTGCCGTCTGCGCTGAAATTGGCTGCACGCCTTCTGCTTTTACGCTGCTCTCAGGCTGAGTGATACTGTCTTTATTAGCATCTAAATTTTTTAAATCCGTCATAATTTTTCCAATATCTAAGTATTTTAATCGTCATTTATCCATTATAAATCATTGATAACGGGTACGTGCAAAATCAAATCGTATCCACCATTCCGAACGTTTAATGATAAATAGCTATTAAGTATCTAAAAAGCGTACTTTTCCAGTCTCTAAATTGTATTCAGCGCCAACGACGAGTAGCTGACCGCTACTGGTTAAGTCTTCTAGGGCGCGCGAACCATGCTTTAATTGGCTGACCGACATGCGCACATTGGCACGAATAGAGCGATCGACCAATTCATCCGCATCGACGTCTTGACCGTTGGCCGTTGCCAGCTCATGCAAGTTGTAAACACTTGGGCGAATACGATCGACGATTGATTGTAAATTTGGCGAATAGTTTTGCTCAGGATTGATCAGCGCATCGACGCAAGCGGTCACCGCTCCACAATGCGAATGCCCAAGCACTACCACCAGTTTGGTGCCAAATTTTTCTGCCGCAAATTCAATCGAACCGATTTGAGATGGCGCAACCACATTACCCGCCACGCGTATGACAAACAAATCGCCCAAACCTTGGTCAAACACAATCTCAACTGGGACACGGGCGTCCGAGCAACCCAAAATAATCGCTAATGGATCTTGGTCACTGATCAGCTCAGGACGTTTTTGCATGCAAGGGTCAGTGCTGGTCAGACTTTCTACGTAGCGTACATTACCTTCTTTGAGTAGTGCCAGTGCTTCTTGTCCAGTTTTTGGGCGGTTACTGTTAGGCATAAGGGGTCCTTGTTTATCAAAATGGTTTAAATTATAAATTGCGCTAGCATTCTGTTTTCTACTTTAAGATACAGCTTTCAGCTATGCTTATCTTTTAAGCTTATCTCTTAAACTTAGCCGTTTGCTATTGCAAATATCCTTGTATTTAGCATACACAAAATTATTGTAGCGCAAGCAAGACAGAAAAACGGTAAAAATTCTTTATTGTATGAAGGAAGCATTGCAAGCAAAAGCATTGCAAGGCAAGAAATTGGCAGCCAAGCATTTAGCTCATTATTTTTTTAACGACCTAAACCAACCGATAACGAACTTGCACTGACTTATAACAAGGGTTTGTTATAATACCCAGCAACCAGACTTTATATATAGCCAACGCTTATCGCCAGACTTAACAACATGCAAATTGCTGCCAGTATCTACTATTTTAGTGCTGCTGCGCATTTGGTGTTTTAGGAATCAACCTTATGACCGAAACGAATGTAAACCTGCAAACCACGCCTTTGTCGCCTAATAGTGACAAGGCGCTGCTGCAACTGACTGGTCTCCAAAAAATTTATGATCAAACCGAAGTGTTAAAGGATATTAACCTTGATATTGAACATGGCGAATTTATCACCTTGCTTGGGCCATCAGGCTGCGGTAAGACGACTTTGCTGCGCTTAATTGCGGGTTTTGAGCAGCCAAATGCAGGGGCGATTTATCTTGATGGCATACAAATGGCAGGCTTGCCAGCGGATAAGCGTCCGGTCAATACTGTGTTTCAGCAATATGCGTTATTTCCACATATGACGGTGGCGCAAAACGTCGCTTATGGGCTTAAACTCAAAAAAGTGCCAAAAGATGAGATACAAACGCGGGTACGTGAGATGCTGGCGATGGTACAGCTTGAGCATTTGGCCAATCGCAGACCGCAAGATTTATCCGGAGGTCAGCAGCAGCGCGTAGCGATTGCGCGCGCGGTGATTAATCGTCCTAAGCTATTATTGCTCGACGAGCCATTATCGGCGCTCGATCATAAGCTGCGTTTGCAAATGCAATCTGAGCTTAAACGTCTGCAGCGCGAGCTTGGCATTACCTTTGTCTTTGTCACTCATGATCAAGAAGAAGCGCTGTCGATGTCGGACCGCATTGCGGTGATGAAAGACGGTAGATTTCAGCAAATTGGCACGCCGATTGAGATTTATGAAACCCCTGCCAATCTATTTACCGCCAAATTTATCGGTGAAACCAACTTGTTTAAAGCGGAAGTCAAAGGCGTTTACCCTGAGCAGCCCGATCGTGATGGGCGCGTGACCAATGGCCGTATTGAGGTCGAGGTCTGCGAAGCACAAGCGCAAGAGGGGCCGACGACCTTACGCAATCTGCGCCGCCCTGACTTTGCCAATGACGTGCAAGTTGGTGATATCGTTAACTTACTATTGCGCCCTGAAGATTTACGCATTTATGACCCCAATGATAAAGAACATGGCGGCTTACTGGGGCGGGTGATTGAAAGTAATTATAAAGGCAGTACCTTAGACTCGATTATTGAGCTAACCAACGGCCATATTATTAAAGCCTCGGAGTTCTTTGATGAAGACGACCCAAGTTTTGATTATAAGCTTAACGAAGGCGTTAAAGTATCGTGGGTCGATGGCTGGGAATGGGTGTTGCCAGAAGAAGATACGCTTGCTAGCGGCATTGATAACGGGATAAACAATAGCCCTAGTAAATTAGCTGCCCAAAAGGATATCAGCTAATGGCGCGTCCTAACGTAGGTAATAAAAAATCAAGTCATAAAAACTTGAGCAATAAAAGCCCTTTTCGTACCGCAACGCTATGGCTAATTTGGGGTTGGCTGCTCATCTTTGCGCTATTGCCAAATATACTGGTGATTGCCGTCAGCTTTTTGACCCGTGATAGCACCGCTTTTATTAGTTTACCGGTCACTCTCGACAGCTACGTGCGCATGATTGACCCGCTATATTTTGACGTTTTTGTGCATTCATTATGGATGGCGGGTATCACCACAGTCATTTGCTTATTACTTGGCTACCCGTTTGCTTGGTTTGTTTCTCGAGTAGATAAACGCTGGCAGCCACTGTTAATGCTCATGCTGATATTGCCATTTTGGACCAACTCTTTGGTGCGCACCTATGCGCTAAAACTATTATTTGCCAGCAATGGTTTGATTAATAAATCCTTATTAGCCATCGGTATTATCGATGCGCCCATAGATATTTTATATACCCAAGGCGCGGTCATTGCCGGTTTAACCTATTTGTTATTTCCGTTTATGGTGCTGCCGCTGTATGCGGTATTCAGTGATTTGCGCGATGATATGCTGCTCGCCTCGCAAGATTTGGGTGCTTCAAAGCGCCAAACCTTTTGGCACGTGGTATTACCCTTAACCACACCGGGGATTATCTCCGGGGTGCTGTTGGTACTACTACCAGCGATGGGGATGTTTTATGTCGCCGATATCTTGGGCGGCTCACGTAACTTATTGGTCGGTAATATTATCAAAAACCAGTTTTTGGATGCGCGTGATTGGCCATTTGGTGCCGCCGCCAGTGTGCTATTGACCCTTGCGATGGCGGTATTATTACTCGCTTATCGTGCCAGTAGCCGCCGTATTGGCAAGACTGATTTTAACGAGGTGGCCTAATGTCTGATAGTTCACTGAATAGTACTCCAATTAAAAATAAACGCTCTATCAAATTAGGTAATATTGCCGCCAAAGGCTATCTCAGTCTGATTTATATTTTATTATATCTGCCTATCATCGTTTTGGTGGTAATGTCATTTAATAAATCAAAAATTGGTTATAACTGGGGCGGCTTTAGTTTAAAGTGGTACGAGTCGCTACTGAATAATCAGGCGATGCTTGATGCCTTTTGGCACTCTATTGTTTTAGGCTTGGTTGCGGCTACGGTTTCGACCGTTATCGGTACATTAACGGCGCTTGCGCTGCATCGCTATGACTTTCGCGGTAAAGGGCTGCTCAATGGCCTGTTATTTGTGCTGATGATGTCACCTGAAATTGTCCTAGCAATATCGCTATTGACCCTGTTTTTATTAATCGGATTGCAGCTTGGCTTTGTCTCGCTATTACTAGCGCACATTACTTTCTGCCTACCGTTTGTCGTTATCACTGTGTTTGCGCGCTTAAGTAGTTTGGATGAGCGCTTGATGGAAGCAGCGCGAGATTTGGGTGCTAGCGAATCAACAATGGTACGTACGGTGTTGATTCCAGTAATTTTTCCTGCGGTGATGGCTGGCTGGTTACTTGCCTTTACCTTATCGCTTGATGATGTGGTGGTATCGACCTTTGTGACCGGCCCTAGCTATGAGATTTTACCGCTCCGTATTTATTCTATGGTGCGCGTGGGACTTAAACCTGAGGTCAATGCTATTGGGACCATTTTATTGGTCGCTTCATTAGTTTTGGTGGTTATCTCGCAATTGCTGCTGCGTCGGCGCTAGTTTTAATTTTTACGGTAAAATAATGGCAATGTAATTTTAGGCAAAAAGCGCCTATGATTTTTCAAGATTCTAAACACCTATTTTCCTATTTCTTTAACGTCAGTGGTTAGGTTATTTTATGCTAGAGCTCCGTCATCTTAATACACTAACTGCGCTGCGAGCCCATGGCTCATTGGCCGCTGCTGCCGATGAGCTGCATGTCACTGCCTCTGCGGTCTCCCATCAGTTAAAAGAATTGGAAAATTACTACGATATTAGCTTGGTCAATCGGCGCACGCGTCCGCTGACCTTTACCCCAGCGGGCAAAACAGTATTGGCGCTGGCTGATAGCATCCTGCCGCAGGTCACGCGCACCAAAGCCAACTTAAAGCGCTTGGCACATGGGCAGGCAGGCAGATTGCGCCTTGCGTCTGAATGTCACAGCTGCTTCGATTGGTTGATGCCGATTCTCAATCACTATCGTCGCGAATGGTCAGATGTTGAGCTGGATTTTGCCACTGGTTTTGAGCCTGAGCCACATCATTTACTGCAAGAAGGTGATATCGATTTATTGATTACCACCAGTAATTTACCTATAGAGGGCATCAGTTATCAGCCTTTGTTTGAATACGAGAGCCGTTTGGTGCTGTCGCCGACTCACGACTTGGCTGAGCAACCATTTATTCATGCCCAAGACTTGGTTGCTGAAACCTTGATTGCCTATCCGGTAGAAGCTAAGCGCCTCGATATCATTGCCAATTTTATGACCCCAGAAGAGGTCAGTTTTAAAGCGATTCGTACCACCGAGCTCACGGCGATGCTAATTCAATTGGTTGCTAGCGAGCGCGGGGTGGCGGCACTGCCTGATTGGGTGGTAAGCGAGTATGAGAAAAAAGGTTGGGTAGTTTCACGCCCATTAGGCAGTGGCGTCTACTGTCAGCTCTATGCAGCGACGCGCACCGCAAGCCAAGATATGGCTTATATGCAAGGGTTCGCCAGTCTATTAGAAGGGATTGTAAAACCGGTATAGCTAGTGCTTTTTTTAAAAAGTTGTTTAAAAAAGAGCCGTATTAAAAATTAATATGGCTCTTTTTTATTGCGACATTTTTATTATTACAAAACCAATTTAAAGAAATAAAACCCAATTGCCGTTGCCAGTAATGTCAGTCCCACATGTAACCACACTAAGCTCAAACCTGCCAGCAAGCGCCCTTCATTAATAAAAGTAAATACTTCAGCACTAAAGGTACTAAAAGTCGTCAGTCCACCCAAAAAACCAGTTATGACAAACAACCTGACATTGGGAGACAAGCCGCTACCAATACGCTCAAACCAAACTAATGCTAATCCTATTAAAAGTCCACCTAAGACATTGGCGCCAAGCGTACCGAGCGGTATCCAGCTATGCAGCGGATTAAAACGCGCCAACCAGCCGCGCAGGCAAGCACCAATGGCAGCACCTAATCCAATTGCAAGCCATTGCATAAGCTATCCTTGAGTAAGATAAAGTTTAATAGGTTAAGTATAAGATAGCATTTATAATAGCGCAGGCAGCTCGGTCATCGGCCAACGCGGGACGCAGCTAACAGCCAAATCATCTGCCTGATCGGCTTGCAGGCGCTCGTAACCGGCATAAGCAATCATCGCCCCATTATCGGTACATAAGGCTGGCGGCGCATAATGAACGCTAGCATTGATTTTAGCAAGCTCGCGCTCTAATGTCTCACGCAAATGGCTATTGGCACTGACGCCGCCAGCTATCACCAAGCGGCTCATCTCGACTTGTTTCAGTGCCTTGACGCATTTTTTCACCAAGGTATCAACTACTGCATGTTGAAAGCTTGCCGCAATATCGGCGCGCACTTTTGGATCGCTGTCGGAGCCATCAGTGTCCTTGATAAGATTATGCACCGCCGTTTTCATACCGCTGAAGGAAAAATCTAAACCGCGATGTAGCATCGGGCGCGGTAAGTCATAGGCATTTTGTTTGCCATTTTCTGCCAATTTAGCAATATTTGGTCCACCAGGGTATGGCAGACCAAGCATTTTAGCCGCTTTATCAAAACATTCACCCGCCGCGTCATCGATAGACTCACCAAGGATTTCATATTGCCCGATACCATATGCGGCAATCAGCAAAGTATGACCACCAGAAACCAGTAAGGAGACAAATGGAAACGCTGGCGGATTCGCTCCCATCAAAGGCGCTAACAGGTGTCCTTCCATATGGTGAACGCCAATCGCTGGCACATCCAAGCCATAAGCCAAGCTACGTCCAAATAATGCGCCCGTCATCAGCGCCCCTATAAGTCCCGGCCCTTTGGTATAAGCAATCGCATCAATCTCATTTTTAGTGATATCGCACTGCTCTAGCAATTCGTTGAATAACGGTACCAGCTTACGAATATGGTCGCGGCTGGCAAGCTCAGGCACTACTCCGCCATAAAGTGCATGCAGCTCTATCTGTGAATACAGCACTTGCCCAAGCAAGCCTTTATTATTGCTATCTATCTGCTCGCTATCAAAAATCGCCAGACCTGTTTCATCACAGGAGGTCTCTAAACCCAATACTTTCATCTATGTGCCTTTATATTTGCTTTGTAGCATTAATAAAAAACCGCCACTGTTAGCTTACAATGGCGGTCATTCTAGCAAATTTCAATACGTAATATTAGCGAGCGGCAGCAACCATATAATCAACTGCGGCATGAACTTGTGCTTCAGTGACGTCTCCAACCGCTTGCGCAGGCATTTTATTAAAGCCTTTAGCAGAATGCATGTGTAACGTTTCTATGTCTTTGGCAAGGTGCGGTGCCCAAGCTTCTTTATCACCAAATTTCGGTGCGTCAAGCAAACCATTCTCATGGCAAACTTTACACTGCTTTTCGTACAGCTGAGCACCAGCATCGGCCGCCAACACTTCTGGTTCAGCAGCAGCTTCAGGTTCAGCCTCTACGACAGGTACTTCCGTAGGCTCTGCTTCAACCGCAGGCTCAGGGGTGACCACTTCGGTTTCTGTTACAGGCGCTTCAGGTTCTATAGCCACCGTTTCAGTTTCATTGGTAGTAGCTGGCTCTTCAGCCGCTGTATTGTCGCCGCCACTACAAGCGCTCAATGCCAAAAGTGCACTTAAGCTTAGGCTTGTGAGCGCCAATTTAGCAACGGATTTTTTCTTCATTTTAGCAACGGATTTTTTCTTCATTGTATTTTGCTGCATAGTCATAGTTAATCCTTCATCTATAGTTTGTTAATATAAACTTAAATATCGTAGCTGGCATATTAATAGTCATCGCTGGCAATGATGAATCGCTATTATGAAATGAGCATGCGGCTTACTTACTTAATTACTCATAGCTACTAAATACTATGGTGGTGTGTCAAAAAGTATGCTGATTAAAATTTGAACAATTTTTAAAGCCTTGAAAGCCCTATAGAATCAGTAAACTTAGCATAGATTTTTTATTGACTTTTATAGCCAGCATACTTTTTAGAACACCACCAATACTATTAGTTCGTTGCAGGCTCAGTCGTATCAGTAGTCGTAGCGGCCGCATCGGTATTTGTCGCCATGGCACTATCAGTAGTAGCCGCTTCTGTATCAGTACTTGTAGTAGCCATATCTCCTGCCGCATCTGTCGCTGCGCCATCTTCTGCTACTGCAGTGTCAGTACCCGTAGCACCCTCTTCTGTCCCTTCTGCCGTGTCAGCAGCAGGCATCGGCGCTGTTTCTGGGAAGTCCATATCTTCTGCTTCAGGTGCGTTTGCACGTGCAAGTTCTGAAGCTTCATCGACTTTATCTTTTGCTAAGACTTCACCTGATTCAGTGCTCGCTTCTTCCTTGTCAGTGCTACAAGCACTTAGACTGACGCCCATCGTCAGAAACAATGTCGCCCACAATGCAGTACCAATCGTTGTTTTCTTCATGCCATTTTTCATTCAAAAATCCTCAAAATAATAGCTATAAAAGCCTTGTAACGTCTATCTCGGCATATTTTTAAGCGTCTAGTTTCAATAGCTAAATCTTGAAATTTAAAGCAGCTTAAATATGAGCGACAGACTGAGTATAGGATAGGATAGGATACCATAGACTCCATATAAGCCGTTATTGCTAAACAGCTGTTTTGTCCACAATTTATTGATTATTTGTTAAAAGATTATTAAAAATATTAATACTCACGCCTTCAGTTAAATCTTATTATATTTGTACGGTGTAATTAAATTTTATTGTCTATTATTTGACCTCTATTTAAGCCCTTATCTTACATAAATACGCTAAAGCCTTTGACTTTACTGCAGTTTTTGATTAAAATAAGCGCCCTTGTGCTAGTGCGCAAGACTATCCTAGTTTGAGCTGATGCCGATAATCTTGAGATATTACGGCTAAATACTAATACACAGCCAAACTAATGCCCTTATATCTCATCCTAATCAAGGAGATTTCATGCCTGCAGTTAAGGTTAAAGAAAACGAACCAGTTGACATCGCTATCCGTCGTTTCAAACGTGCTTGTGAAAAAGCCGGCGTTCTATCAGACGTACGTAAGCGTGAATTTTATGAAAAACCAACGCAAGTACGCAAGCGCAAAAAAGCCGCTGCTGTAAAGCGTTATAAGAAAAAATTACAACGCGAAACTATTCGTACCACTCGTATGTACTAATCACCAATACGATTAGCTACCTACCAGCGCTACACTAACGCCACTGTTATCGATGAATAACAGTGGCGTTTTTTATGCTACAATTTTTGTTATTGCTGCTGATAAATGCTCAGCATATTTTTATTTAACACTTACCAAAAACTATTTTACCCATACTTATAAGGAATAATAACAATGAGCCAACTTAAACAGACATTATCTGACACCATCAAAACCTCTATGAAAGCGCGCGAGCTTGAACGCGTCAAAGTGTTGCGCAACGTCCAATCTGTGGTCAAGCAGATTGAGATTGATCGCCAAACCGAGCTTGATGATGCGCAAGTGTTAGAAGTGCTACAAAAGCAGCTCAAACAGCGTCATGAGTCCTTGTCTATCTTTACCGAAAATGGCCGCGATGATTTGGCCAGTAAAGAGCAGTTCGAGATTGATATTATTAATGAGTTTATGCCAAAACAAATGGATGATGCCGAGCTTGCCGCTTTGGTCAATGCCGAAATCAAAGAGCAAGGCGCCACCTCAATGCGCGATATGGGCAGCGTGATGGGGGTGTTAAAGAATAAAACCGCAGGCCGTGCTGACCCTGCATTAATCTCTAAATTGGTAAAAGATGCTCTGCAAGGTTAAGTGAAGTTAAAAAAAGTTATATATTCTTAATCTGCGTATCGACCCAAGCTAGCAAACAACCGCCTAAGGCTTAAAGTCTTTGGCGGTTTTTACCGCTTTGATTTCCGCATTAATACTGGCAAGTAACGGTCGGGCGCTGCTCGCTTGCGCGGTTTTTTGCATTTGCTCGGTCAATTGCTTGGCTTGCGTTAAGGAAGTCAGCGCGCGCTCATAATGTCCGCTCCACAGCTGGTCATGACTGCGATAACGCAGCGCATTGATGGTGGCGATTTTTGCCAGTTGCGGCGACTCGGTAGTTTTGGCGATTTTTTCATTGGCCAGTTGCAAGCTTTGCCATGCATAGCGGTCACTTGGCTGCTGCTCGGTCAAGGGCTTAAGCAGTGCTTGCGCCTTGGCTGGCTGATTGCTATTGGTCAGCGCTTCCGCTAAATAAAGACGCAAGTCGCGGCGTTCAGGATATAAGCGCTGCTGACTCTCAAGCAGTTCCGCCGCTTGTTGCCATTTATTTTGCTCAGTGAGAATTTGACTTTGGGTTATGGACAATAAGGGTTCCAATACTTGCCGCTGGGCTGCGGGTAGCGCTGACAGCTCGGTATATATCTCATTGGCCTCGCCAAAACGCTGCTGCTCGCCATACCAATACATCAGCGCCAATTTTGCGCCAACACTATTTTTTGCGGCGGTCGTCAACGCGGTTTCAGAGACATGCTCGCCGGTGCTTTGCGTGCGCCAATAGAGCAAATCAAACAACGCTTGATGGCGCTGCTGCTTGGATAAAGGCAGAGCATCATAACGCTGGGCGCGGCTTTGCGATTCGCTTAAACGCTCATTACTCAAAGGATGCGAGCGCACAAAACTGGGCAGGAATTGATTGGCGGTTTGGTTCAATTGGCTTTTTTGATTCATGGTTGCAAAAAAGCGCGGCATGGCGCGTGGATCGTAACCCGCTTGGTTCATGATTTGCATGCCCACACGGTCGGCATCACGCTCATTACTACGGCTAAAAGCCATGCTGCTATTCATGGTAGCGGTTTGGCTGCCCATCATGACTGCCGCCGCCGCATCGCCATCGACCGCTGAGGCTGCAATCGCTGCCAGCATGCCGCCTATTTGCATCAGCAAGGCTTTTTTGCGCTCATCCGCGCCGCTCTCATAATGGTGCTGGCTAATATGAGCCACCTCGTGAGCAACGACGCTGGCAAGCTCATCCATGCTGCTTGCCGCCAGTATCGTTCCAGTATTGAGCCCAATTACCCCGCCGGGCGCTGCAAAAGCATTGATACTAGGGTTATCAATGATAACCAAACCTAGCGGCGCTTGCTGGCGAGCTTGCGCATTTAGCCGCCACGTCATCTCTTTTATGGTTTCATAAATCCAAGGGTCGTGCTCCATCTTCGCGCGACTATTGATGTTTCTTAATGACCACTCCCCAAGCAGTTTATTTTCATATTGCTCAGCAAAGCTTAGCCCCTGCCCGCGCAAATTGGGTAAATCTAATTCTTCAGCACTTGACGTCTGCCAGGAACCGTAAGTAAATGGCGCGACTTGCGTGCCAGCACTATTGGCAGTAGTGGCCAGTGCCAGCAAGGTAGCCGATATACCCACCTTTAGTACAAAAACGCCTGTTAACGTTTTTAGCGTTCTTTTAAACAGCGATTTTTTAAGCAATGCTGGTCTATGAAAATAATACAAGTGCGTATCCTATCCGAGTAATCCTAACGTCTTTTTGACTATACGAGCTTGTTTAGTTAAGGTCAATTGCCGTCTGCATCTGGCTACCAATAACGCTGCCACGCGTCACGCTTGTGCAACATGCTTGTGTAAACTTAAGCGTTATAAAGCGAAGTATTAAATGTAAAGTTTATCCTATCGCCCGGTTGTTATTAGATATACTGATTGACCAATGATTATGATAACTATATTCAACTGCAATTGAGTAGTGGCAATTTGCTATAATAGTAGGTCGTGGTAAGCGCTTGTTATCCATGGACTACAAGTGATACTTTCTCAAACATTGATATTTTAAAGGTTTATTTTATGTCTACTGATAACCAATCTGTCATTGTACGAGACTCATATCCTATTTGTTTTGTCGAAACCGTATCTGACGCGCAGCAACAATCGATAACGCAGCTGCTCGATTTATTACCAGCAGATACTCTTAACTTAGTAGAAAATCTTAACTCGACGGATAGCGCAGAGCAAAGACAGCCAATCATAATTAAAAATATGGTCGATGGGCGCGGTCTTGCCTGCCCTATGCCGCTATTAAAAACTAAAGTGGCGCTACGAGAAGTAGCGGTTGGTGAATCGCTATATGTCGTTGCCACGGACCCAAACTCACAAGCTGATATCAGCGCTTTTTGTCAGCAGAGCCAGCAAACAGGCACAGCAAATCCCTTATTATTGCTTATCAATCAAGCAACAGCGGCAAGTAGCGACAAAATGCTAGGAACAAAAACCAGTACTGCTGTTGATACAATATATCACTTCATCATTACCAAAACTGATAGCAACTAAGCGGCGCTATCCTTTACAATTATAACTATAAGATTTTTATCTGACTCATTGCTTATCTATTTAACCAAGGTCAAGAATATGGCTAATACTTCTAATAACGCTGCAAATACCCGTAAAAAAGACAGCGCAGCACCTGAAAAAAACGAAGCACGCGATGCGGCCTTGAAAGCCGCTGCGGCGCGTCCGCCTTACGATGCGAGCGCACTTGGCGATACACGTACCCGTGACTTAGTGCCTGCTATGCCAACACATTTATCGGCGCCTGGCGTAAATCTAGGTGCTTATATTAATACCGTGCATCAGATTCCGATTTTGACACCGACTCAAGAGCAAGAACTTGCTCACCGCTATTATGATGAGGGCGATGTTGAAGCGGCGCGTCTGCTGGTTATGTCGCATTTACGCTTTGTGATTCATATTGCCCGTAGCTACTCAGGCTATGGTCTGCCGCAAGCCGATTTAATCCAAGAAGGCAACTTGGGCTTGATGAAAGCGGTTAAACGCTTTGATCCTAATAAAGGCGTGCGTTTGGTATCCTTTGCCGTGCATTGGATTAAGGCTGAGATTCACGAATTCGTCATTCGTAACTGGCGTATTGTCAAAGTTGCGACCACTAAAGCGCACCGTAAATTATTCTTTAACTTACGCAGCCTGAAAAAGACCAACAACCAATTAACGCTCGAAGAAGCCGATGCCATTGCCAACGATTTAAATGTAACACGTAAACAAGTGCTAGAAATGGAGTCGCGCCTGACCTCGTATGATGCGTCGTTTGAAGCGCAATCGAGCGATGATGACGATGGTCGCTACGCGCCGCAGCTGTTTTTAGAAGATGGTATCGACCCTGCAGAAATGGTTGAAGAGGATGACTGGGAAGAGAACAATTCATCGGCTCTGCTAGCAGCAATGGATACGCTAGATGACCGTTCACGCGATATCGTTGAACAGCGCTGGCTTTCTGAGCAGAAATCAACCTTACATGAGCTAGCAGCGGTTTACTCTATCTCAGCAGAGCGCGTACGCCAAATCGAAAAAAACGCCATGGATAAAATCCGTGAAGCCATGACCATCGATAGCGTTATTTTGCCCGATGATATCCAATAAGCTTTAGTTTGTTAGTTAAAACTTACCTATGATAACAATCCTATTTATAACACGAGTTTTACCATGCTAAATTGGATAAGTATCGCCGCTATTAATATGGCTATCGCCGTCGCCTTGGGCGCGTTTGGCGCTCATGGGCTTAAAAATTCGGTCAGTATCCAGCAGCTTGAATGGTGGCAGACGGCAACTCTATATTGGTTTGTACACGGGCTTGGATTATTGCTCGTTGGTATTCTTATTCGCCTTAATTATACGACCCAAACCACAGCATGGCTGCTACAAATCGGCGCACTTATTTTTGCGGGCAGTTTATATGCCATGACGCTTGGGGCACCGCGCTGGCTTGGAGCGATTACCCCTATCGGTGGTATGCTGATGATTGCCGGTTGGCTATGGCTTGCTGTCTCGACATTTCGCTTAGGCCATACTGCTTAAGTTGAATAACAAAATGGGTCAATGGATGAGTAACAAAGGATTATTAGCTTTTAGGGAGCACATATTATGAGTAATATTAGTGTTAATGGTAAAAAATTGCAGACCACGCATCAAACCGTCCAAATGGTCGTCAATGAGCTTGGACTTAGTAAAGGCCGCTATGCGGTTGAAATCGATGGTGAACTTATTCCAAAAAGTGAGCTTGATAAAATGCGTATTGTTGAAGGTATGAATATAGAAGTGGTACAAGCAGTTGGTGGTGGTTAAGCGAATATTAGCCCGCTAATTTTTTCATGGATAAAAATTAAGCAATAAAAAAGACCTCTTACGTTGATACGTTGAGGTCTTTTTTATTTGTCGTGCTCTTAACAAATAAAGCAACTTTACGAGCTATCATTCCAATATGATTACTTAGTAAATACGCCAATTATAATAATTATCTTATAGGCTATATTTATCAAACAGTCATAATAATAAAGTCAGCTACTATGTAGATCGGTTGCTGTAGTGAATACTACTTAGAGCAGTGACGAACCCATTACATGACAGGTGCTGCATCATCAACTGTCAGCTCTTCGTAGCGTTCATCGCGCCCTGGACCTTGAGTTTTCTTACGATCCTGACGGGTTTTATATTTACGTACTTGTCTATCAAGCTTGTCTGCCATCTCATTAATGGCTTTATACATATCGTCTTCGCAGGCTTGGACGAACATTTCTTGACCTGCAACTCGCATAATCGCTTCGGCTTTATGGGTTTTTTTCCCACCTTCACTTGAGCCGCTATTATCTAGCGATAATTTTACCTGAATACTTTGAATCTGATCGAAATGACGTTCTACTTTTACAAGCTTTTCGCGAACGGCGTTGTCCATGGCTTCGGTAACACTGATATGGTGACCACTGATAGAAACATTCATATTATCGTCCTTTTATTATTGCTTATATTATTACGTACAATCAGCAGTGAGTTAGCTTTATAGCTTTTGTCATGCTGCCTTACCAATAATTCATCCAGTACCTTTCTTATCATAAAGTTTGGCTTGTCATTTTCTATTCGCTAACTGCTTTATTCTTCTACTCCTTTATTAAAATAAAAAATTAAAATACATTTTTATCATTTGTTAAATTAACTAAATCGGCCAAACCAATACTTGGTTTTCGTTGTTGGTATGACTCTAATTTGTCATGAAAACCAAAGAGTAGCAAGCCATCAAATTGTAAGTAAATGTAATAAAAAATGATGTTTCATAAATGTTTCTATATAATCAAAAAATTTTATTTTTTATTTACGTTTGAATTGGCTTAATTCTGGCGGTATGACATTTATAAGTCGTTGAATGACAACATTTAATATTTTTGTTTGCGCTGAGTGGATGATCCGATATTCATTGCTTCACGATATTTGGCTACCGTTCGTCTGGCGATATCAATGCCTTCTGCAAATAAAGAATCTTTTATGCGGCTATCAGATAATGGCTTTTTCGGGTCTTCATCTGCGATAAGCTGTTTAATCATGGCGCTGATGGCGGTCGAGGAGATGTCTCCGTCACTACTACTGACGTGAGATGAGAAGAAATGCTTCAGGGAAAACAACCCTTGGGGCGTCAAAATGGTTTTGCTCGTAGTCAGGCGCGAGACAGTCGATTCGTGCAAATCAACTTCTTCGGCAATCGCTTTTAAAATCAAGGGCTGCATGGCAGTGGCGCCATGTTGCAAAAACTCTTGCTGGTAGCGTACGATACTGGTTGCTACTTTTAAAAGGTTTTGATTGCGCTCTTCGATACTGCGAATAAACAGGCGCGCATCGGTGAGATTTTCGCGCAGATATTGATTGTCAGGACTGTCATCGCCACGTTTGACCAAATTGGCATATTCTTGATTGACCTGCAATTTAGGCAAGGTTTCAGGATTGAGGCGCACTTGCCAGCCATCTATTTGCGCAGTCGTGTCGTTTCCATTTTTGTTATCAGTGGTGTGATTGCTATTGTGGCGGCGAATCGGCGTGACTAATACATCAGGAATATCGTAGCTTTCTGACGGCTGCATATAATCGGGCTGACTGCTTTGAAATAGTAGGCCGGGTGATGGATTTAACGTACGTAGCAGGTTAAGCGCTGGAGTAATTTGTTCAGGCGCAAGGCCGGTGAGTTCAGTCAAGGCTTTGATATTATTGCTGACCAAATGCTCACTGGCTGAGAGAAGCGCTTGGGCTTCTTTAAGATACTTTGTATTCGTATCAAGCTTGGACAATTGCAGCGCTAAGCACTCATTGAGGTTGCGTGCGCCAACGCCAAGCGGATCGCACGATTGGATAATGCGCAGTACCGCCATGACCTCATCGTACTCGACGCGCTCGTCCCATTGATAAAAGCTGGCAATGGTATCAAAGCTTTGTAACAACTCATCGATATCAAGGCGTATAAAGCCCATTTCATCCATAGAATCCATGAGATATTCGGCGATAAGTGTATCTGTTTCGGAGAGGCGCTTAAAGTTCAGCTGCCAGCGTACATGGTCTTGAATGGTAGCGCTGGTACTGCCCTGATAGCTATCAAAGTCTTCATTGTTGCCGTTAGCCGAATGAGATGAAAGACTCTCTGAACCTATCGCGGCAGAGGCATAATTACCGCTGCCAGAACCGCTATAATCGTCGCCCTCTACGGTATGGTTGTCGATTGCTTCATCATCAAAACTGGCTTGCTGCAACTTATCTAGGCTATCGCCACTGTATTCATCACTTATATTGGCATCACTGCTATTGTCTTCATAATCAAAACCATCATCTGAAGAATGGGTAGATTTAGCAAACGAATCAACGCTAGCATTTTGATTCCAACTATCTAATGTTAACGGCTCGCCATTATGACTGTCGTAACCATCACAATCAACATAGTCATCTTCATCCTCTTCCACACGCTCTAGCAAAGGATTGCTATCAAGCTTTGCCTGTACCTCCTGCGCAAGCTCAAGACTAGAGAGCTGCAGCAATTTGATGGCTTGCTGCATTTGCGGGGTTAGCTTTTGCGAGGTATTTAGCGTGGTCGCCAATCCAAACGACATACTCATGGGTGACTGATTACCTTTCGATCGTGGTGAGATTCTATATGTTATGCTGGTTAAAGCCTGCGCTTATTAACGCTTATCATCACTAATAAGCGCTTTAGCCTATCAGGTCATGACGATAGCATTTTTTGCTACAATGTTGCTATGATAATTTATATTCTGTTCAGGTAAGCCATTTTTAGCTTTTGTTCACCTTATAAAACTGCAAAAGCTTTGCAGAGATACCAAGCTTTTATATATAACAGGATAAAAATAACTAAGAGTAAAGCCCTATAAAGCTTAAAAATCGAGAATAATACTATGAATGAGATAAGAAATAACGGACAACTCACCGTTGCTGCTGTACAAATGAGCAGTCAGCAAGACATCGAAGCCAATTTAGCCGATATAAAAGCTGCTATTAGCGAGGCAAGTAAGCAAGGCGCGCAGTTAATCGTTTTACCAGAAAACTGCTGTAGCATGGGTCGGCAGTTTGCCACTGCCGAGCGTTTTGATGAGTTATCCGACGCAATGGCCGAGTATGCACGTGCTTTTGGTATTTATCTATTAGCAGGCTCGCTGCCCTGCCCTTATCGCCCTGATGGCGTCATCGTGCCCGATGGAAGGCTACGTCAAGTCAGTCAGTTGTTTGCGCCAGATGGTACACGTGTGGCACGCTACGACAAAATTCATTTATTTACTGCAACCGTTGCCGATAAACAAGGCAGCTATAATGAAGCGGCGACTTTTGAGCCTGGCACGCAAACGGTTGTGGTTCCACTCGAAGCAAATGATGCCGTTTATCAGCTCGGTATGATGGTCTGTTTTGATTTACGCTTTCCAGCCTTAGCGCAGCGATTACGGCAGGCGGGCGCAGAGGTGTTAAGTGCGCCATCGGCGTTTACTTATTTAACGGGACAGGCACATTGGTCGCTATTGCTACGCGCGCGGGCATTAGACAGTCAGTGTATGGTGATTGGTGCCGCACAAGGTGGTGAGCATCTTTATAAGAATGGCGATAGTCGGCAAACATGGGGACATAGCACGATTACTGCTTATGACGGCACGATTATCAATAGCTATGAGGATAGTGACTTAAAAAACTCTGCTAATAAAAATTATGCCTTGGTATTAGCAAACTTAGATAAAGCAGGACAAGCGCAAGGACGGCAAAAGATGCCAATCTTTGACTGTCACCGTTTGGCATAAATGTAGGATTAAATACTTAAGAAATAATCGGAGCTTAATTAATATCAACGTCATTTTTCGTATGCGACGCACGCGGATGGGCGCGGTCATAAACTTGGGTTAATTTAGCAAAATCGACATGGGTATAAATCTGCGTGGTACTGATATCACTATGCCCGAGCATTTCTTGTACCGCGCGCAAATCGCCACTGCCGGATAGCATATGCGAAGCAAAGCAATGACGGAGTAAATGTGGATACATGTTTTGCGCAATCCCAGCCCGCGTAGCCGCAACTTTGAGACGCTGCTGCACCGCACGTGTGGATAAACGTGTACCTAATTTTTCACTGATAAACAACGCATTGTCCATCTGCTCTACCCAAAGATTGCGGTGCGGTAGATAACGTTTAATCGCCTCGGCGGCTTTGATACCTAATGGCACTAAGCGCGTTTTGTTGCCCTTACCCGTCACCCGCACGCGCAAATCAGCTAAGTCTATATCGGCCACATCAAGCGCCACCAGCTCACCAACACGCAGACCGCTGCTATAAAGCAGTTCGAACATTGCCTTATCACGCAGCCACAAGCGCGCCTGCTCTGGCGTATCAGGGATTTCTTGGTCAAGCAGTTGCGACAATAAATCAACGTCAGCGATAGACGGCAGCGGTCTTGGACTACGCTTTAGCTGATAGCCGGTGGTTGGGTTGATACGCGCTAAACCTTCTTCTATCAACCAGCCATAAAAATGACGGATAGCCGATAGCTCTTGCTGAACGCTCGCCAGTGCCAGCTTATCTTCATCGAGGCGTTGGCTGATATGCTGGGCCAATTGGCGCTTATCACAGCGCGTCCATGTCAGACGCTTGCCGCGTAAAAATAGCGCCAACTGGTTTAGCCCTGCAAAATAAGCCACCAGCGTATGTTCGGAGTGATTGCGCACCGACAGCGTATTTAACCAACGATGCACTGGCGCTAGCAGTTCACGCAGCGTGCTATCTGCTTCGATGGTTGTTGCCAGTTCTGCCGATAGCCATTTTTTTGACTCAGTGTTTGATATAGTGTTTGACTGAATATCTGAGCTAGGCGCTGTCGTCATTATTTATTAGCCTTCTGGATTGGGCTTGATACCCGCTTGTGCCATCAGACCGTCTGGGCTAAAGACGCCTTCATAGACAAACGCCGTTGGCCCCGTCATCATCACAGAATAACCCGGCTGCCATTTGACAATCATACTGCCGCCATAGAGCTGCGCGCGTATGTCTTCGCCCTCATCGAGCCAGCCTTCACGGATACCAACCGCCACCGCAGCACAAGCACCGGTGCCGCACGCTTGGGTTTCACCGACCCCGCGCTCATAAACCCGCAGACGGATATGACGCTGATTCATGACTTGCATAAAGCCGACATTGACGCGCTCTGGAAAGGCCGGATGCGATTCGATGGCTTTACCCAAGGTTTCAACATCGGCTTCTAGGACATTATCAACCCTGATGACCGCATGCGGATTGCCCATATTGGCGACATACAGCTGCACCGGCGTACCATTGACGTTTAGATGATAGGCGTTTTGGATTTTGGTCGTCGCTCTTGGGGTAAAGGGAATCTCACTTGGCTCAAATTTCGGTTTACCCATATCGACTTCGACCCAACCGTAACGGTCGGTCGTTAAGGAGATTATCCCGCTTGCCGTCTCAACGCGCAGGCGCTGCTTAAATGACAGTTTACGCGCTTGCACAAAACGGGCAAAACAGCGCGCGCCATTACCGCATTGCTCAACCTCTGTGCCATCGGTATTAAAAATGCGATAACTAAAATCAACATCGGGGCGCATCGGCGGCTCAACAACGAGCAATTGATCAAAGCCTATACCTAAATGACGATCGCCCAGCAGCTGTACCAATTCCTTGGTCAATTCTAAGCGCTGGGTCACCAAATCGATGACCATAAAATCATTGCCCAGCCCATGCATTTTTGTAAATTCTATTAGCATATCCTTGTTATCCTATCCTATTTTTATGTATGCCTTATAGTAGCACGCTGTCAGATACAATCATAATTATCACCGCTATCAAACGCGAAGTTAGGGCGCTATCACCGAACAAATATTTTTTATCCAAATTTTCATTAAAGCAGGCAATAAAAAACCCATTGTCGTTATCACAATGGGTCATTTTTAACTAAAAAAACTCGTAAGCACTAAACTGGCTAAAAAACTATTTATCCTGCCACAACACTTCATCAGCATATAAAGATTCAAGCGTTTCGCGTTTGCGAATCAGTTGATGCTTATCATCGGCTACCATCACTTCGCTAGCACGACCGCGCGAATTGTAATTGCTACTCATGGTAAAGCCGTACGCACCAGCGCCAGTGATAGCTAAAATATCACCTGTTGCTAATGACAATAAGCGGTCTTTTGCTAAAAAGTCACCAGTTTCACAAATCGCCCCAACGATATCCCACGGCTGTGTACCATCGGTATCTAAACCGTCTTTGGGCAATGTCGCAGGAATCACTGCCATTTCTGCTTGGTATAAAGCAGGACGTATCAAATCATTCATTGCCGCATCGACAATAGCAAAGTTCTTGTGCTCGGTTGGTTTAAGTACATCAACCTTGGTTAATAATACACCTGCATTGGCCACGATACTACGACCCGGCTCAAAGAATACCGTTAAACCAAGCTCACTCAGCTTAGGCAGTAATGCTTGGGCGAACTCCTCGATAGACACTGGCGTCTCATCGATATAGCGTACGCCAAGCCCGCCGCCCAAGTCGATATGACGCAGCTCAATCCCTTTAGCTCGCAAGCTATGTATCAGCTCAATCACTTTATCTAAAGCTGCAACAAATGGCGCAACCTCGGTCAATTGCGAGCCGATATGACAGTCGATACCGACAATATCAATATGCGATAATTGCGCCGCTTGTTCATAAACCGCAACGGCATTTTCATGACTGATGCCAAATTTATTGTCTTTTAAACCGGTTGAAATATACGGATGGGTTTTGGCATCGACGTCTGGATTGACCCGCAATGAAATCGGCGCGGTTTTATCAAGCGCTTTTGCCACTTCGTTAATCAGCGCCAATTCACTAATCGACTCAACGTTAAAGCAGCCAATACCTTGATTAAGGGCATATTCGATTTCGCTATAGGTTTTGCCAACACCTGAAAATACCACGCGCTCAGCTTTCCCGCCCGCTGCCAAAACCCGCATCAACTCACCGCGTGAGACAATATCAAATCCTGCCCCTGCTTGCGCCAAGATGCCAAGTACGGCAAGGTTAGAATTTGCTTTCACCGCATAGCAAATTTGATGCTTTAGGCGGGCAAAGCTTGTGGTATAAGCCTGATAAACGTCTAAAATCGCTTGTTTTGAATAGACATAACACGGCGTACCATAGTGCTTGATCACCTCATCAATACTTACCTGCTCCATATATAACGCGCCATCGCGATAATCGAGCGCGGGCAAATGGGCGGTTAAGGCTTCAGGATGCACATACAATCCTTGCTCAGTTTTGGTCGTGACTGACTGACTCATAAAGTTGTCTCTAATATAATCAATGTATTAAGGGATTAATGGGTTTAGTAGCTTGGATAGGCTGAGAATCGTTTGCGTATTTGGCTTTTAACAAACCAATACTAATAGACAAGCATTAATAATCGTTAGGATCCGTACTCGGCGCAGGCAGCTGAAAATTATCGGCATCTTGCTCGTTATTTGCATTGTCATTAAGCTTAGTAAAGGCGGCATCTTGCGGATGACTGGTGCTCCCAAGCACAGCCGTATTGTCTTTTACCGTTTGGCTACTCGATTCTGTTAAGTACAAATCGCCTTTTTGCCCGCAACCTGCCAAGGCAGTTGCCCCGATGACCAGCGTCGCTATGGTTAGCTGATAAACAGCAGATTTGACGTCAACGCTTAAATTAGCGCTGTTAAAATTTGAGGTACGGCGTATAGTAAACATAGAATGGCTAACCTTTCATCTTGCAATGGTTTGCAGGCGATAACAATCACTATCAGCGAAAATAAGGCTGCAATAGAAAAATAGAACAATTTTTTAATCATAGCATTATTCGATAAAGTTGTGCGCCCCCTGCTGCTGATTGGCACATAAATTTATAAGAATTAACGACTAACGATAGGCAAAATGGGATTTTATAAACACTATCAATAGCTACAGACAGAGAACCACAGACAAACTTACTTACAATTTTATAAAAAGTGCTTTTATCCTATTATCTATGCAAGAGATTGATTATATTCGGTGTACACTTGTATAAAACGGCATGATTAAAGCCTTATAGTTATCGTGGTATAAAATTCAAAATATGGTACATTATAGTGAACCCTTGCAGCAGCAATGAAGCGCTAATATGGGTTTTAATAGCCATTAACCGCTGCGAGCATTATGGGCAGTTATGAGCTTTAAAGATGTTTAAAAACACTGCAAGCCTGAAATGCGTAAAACAATATTAAGAAAAATATTAAAAATAATGCGAAAAACAATGCTAAAAGTAAGACTAAAAGCAATGATAAAAATCAGCGATAGGATTGTTGCGTATGGCAGCTGTTTGACTTACGGCGACAAGAATATGGCTGGTTTTTTTATGTAATCGGTGACTATCGATGTCGATTCACCACCCAAAAAATAACTTCTAAGGATAGAGTATGAGCGCTGGCGTAACCACCAAATTTAACGATAAAGACTCTGCAACATCGAATCTAACCAACCCCACTTTAGTACTAAATTGCGGCTCCTCTTCAATCAAATACGCACTCATCAGCGAAGACAATACTACGCGTATCACAGGTCTGGCAGAAAACTTAGGCCTCGACACTGCTCGTATCAAACACACAACGCTAAATGGTGAAAATCTAGAAATCGCCATCGCTGGCGGTCGTCATGAACTGGCCTTGAAAAAAATCCTTGAGTTACTTGAGCAATATCACTTTATTGCTGTCGGCCACCGCGTGGTGCATGGCGGCCGCGAGTATTCAGAAGCGGTGCGTGTCGATCAGCATGTGTTAGAAGAAGTCAAACGCTTAAAAGTATTGGCACCGCTCCATAACCCTGCCAATGCGCTCGGTATCGAAGCAGTACAAGCAATTTATCCCGAGATTCCGCAAGTGGTGGTATTTGATACCGCCTTCCACCAAACCATGCCACCTGTTGCCTTTCGTTATCCACTGCCAAAAGTCCTTTATGATGAATATAAAATCCGTCGTTACGGCTTTCATGGTACCTCGCACGCTTATGTATCAGAACGCGCCAGCGAAATCACCAGTGCTAAAGCGCCACATGGTTGGTTGACCGCGCACCTAGGTAATGGCTGCTCGGCGACGGCTGTCTATAATGGTGAAAGTCTCGATACCAGTATGGGTTTGACGCCGCTTGAAGGGCTGATGATGGGCACGCGCAGCGGTGATGTCGACCCAAGCCTGCATATTCATCTCAAGCGCCAGCTAGGCATGAGCTTAGAAGAAACCGATAAGATGCTCAATAACGAAAGTGGCCTGCTGGGAATTTCAGGCTTATCCAATGATTTACGTACTATCGAACAAGCAGCAAATGAAGGTCATCAAGACGCTAAGCTTGCGATTGAGATGTTCTGCTACCGCGTCGCTAAGTACCTTGCCAGCTTAAGCTGTGCGCTACCTAACTTTACCGGTATTGTCTTTACTGGCGGGATTGGCGAAAACTCAGTGACCACGCGGACGCGTATTTTAGAGATGATGCCGCATTTTGGTATCAAGGTAGATAGCATTAAAAACGCTAGCTTGGTCGGTGGCAAAGAAGGCAGTTTCCATGCCGACGATAGCAGCATTGAGCTGTGGGTGGTACCAACCGATGAAGAATGCCGCATTGCCCAAGAAACGCGCGAAGCCTTAGGTTTGTAAGCATCAGATTGCTAAACAAACCATGACTTGTGCCATAAGAAAACAGGGAGCGTTTGTATGGCACAAGGATAAAACGCGCTTAAAAAATAAAATAAATAGTAGGATACATTATGCAAACTTTTTTACTTGTGCCCATCAGTCGCGGTATCGGTGTGACGTCAGCGGCGTTAGGCTTGATTCGCGCCTTTGACTATAACGGTATCAAAGCTGGCTTTATGAAGCCGTTTTTACAAGACGATACCTTAGATAAGCAAAACAGTTTAGACAGCTCAAGCGCGCTGGCAATGCACGCTTTTGGTCTTAATCCACCCAAATCTATCAGCCGTCAGCGCCTTGAGCGTATGCTTGGCGACGACAATCTTGATGATTTGATGGAAGAAGTAGTCGTCAATTATCATACCTTAGGCGACGACTACGATGTGGTGATTTGTGAAGGCTTAGTATCGACGACTGAGACCTCTTATGCGTCGCAAATCAACCGCGCCATTGCCCATGCCTTAGATGCTAAAATCATTTTTGTCAGCACCGCCGATACCAGTAAACCTGCCTATCTGGCTGACAAGCTTGACGTCCACGCCCGTGAATTTGGCGGTATTGCCAGTGAGCGCACGCTTGGTTGTATCTTAATGCGGATGCACGATTTACCAAACGCCCAAAGCACCCTCGAAAATCAAATGGTCGCCCCAGGCGAAGCCATCGTCAATTTAGACGAGGGCTTTATGCAAGAAGTGCAGCGCCTGTCACCACACTTTAATACCGAAGAGTTCCGCTTAATCGGCGTAGTGCCCTTTAGTGACTCGCTCTCTGTGCCACGCACGTGGGATATCGCCGCTGAGCTTGACGCCACTTGGCTAAATGTCGGTGAGGCAAAATCGCGCCGTATCAACCGCATCAGTTTGACCGCGCGCTCGGTCGCTCGCGTTGATGAAGTCTTTAAACGTGGTACGCTTATCGTTGTGCCGGGTGACCGCGACGACTTACTGTTGGCCGCAGGGCTTGCTTGTATCAACGGCATCCCTTTAGCAGGACTGGTATTAACAGGCGGCGTAGTCCCAAGCGAAACAGTCGCTGAGCTTTGGCAATCGGCGCTCAAAACCGGCATCCCTATCATGAGTGTCGAAAGTGACAGTTATGAGACCGTACAAAGCCTGATGCATATGAGCTCTGAGATTCCAAGCGATGATACCGAGCGCGCCGAAGAAGTGGCACGTTATGTCGCCGCGCATTTAGACCTCAACTGGATTAAAGAGTACTTTAGCCAAGAATATGAGATGCGCTTATCACCATCGGCATTTCGTCATCAAGTGGTCAAAAAAGCGCAAAATGCCAAAAAACGTATCGTGCTCCCAGAAGGCTCAGAGCCACGTACGGTCGAAGCGGCGTGCATTTGCCAAAGTCGCGGTATCGCCAACTGCGTGTTGATTGCCAAGCGTAGTGAGGTCGAGCAAGTAGTGAAAAATCGCGATTTGGTGTTGCCTGAGGGCCTTGAGATTATCGACCCTGATAGCCTCGATATGGATAAATATATCAATGCCGTGGTCGAGCGCCGTAAGGGTAAAACCAACGCCGAAGTCGCTGCTGAATACCTCAAAGACACGGTTTATTTGGGTACGACCATGCTCGAGATGGACGAGGTAGACGGTTTGGTTTCTGGGGCAATACACACAACCGCGAATACCGTGCGCCCTGCGTTTCAGCTAATTAAAACCGCGCCGCAGTATTCGCTGGTATCGTCAGTGTTCTTTATGCTGCTACCTGAGCAAGTGGTGGTCTATGGTGACTGTGCCATTAATCCTGACCCGAACGCCGAAGAGCTCGCTGAAATCGCCATTCAATCGGCGCAGTCTGCCGCCGCCTTTGGTATCAATCCAAAAGTGGCGATGATTAGCTACTCAACGGGTTCATCTGGTACGGGCGCTGATGTCGAAAAAGTCATTCGTGCAACCGAAATCGTCCGTCAGCGTGCGCCGCACCTCGCCGTCGATGGCCCATTGCAATATGATGCCGCTTCGGTCATGAGCGTCGGTAAACAAAAAGCCCCTGACTCACCGGTTGCCGGACAAGCAAACGTCTTCATCTTCCCTGACCTAAACACTGGTAACACCACCTATAAAGCGGTACAACGTAGCGCCAATGTGGTCAGTGTCGGACCGATGTTGCAAGGTTTGAATAAGCCCGTTAATGACTTGTCGCGTGGTGCGTTGGTCGATGATATTATTTATACCATTGCCCTGACCGCCATCCAAGCGCATAGCGACGCGATTTAATCTCGGTACCGTTTATAATTTACAGTCATGCTTAATCGCTCTACATTTAACCGACTATCATCATGATGGTCGGTTTTTTATGGACTATTTTTGTTAAATCTTTAGGGCTTTAAAACATACGACCCTACTGAGCGCTCGACAATAATGCTATAGTTCACTTAACGACACTGTACATTCGCAGCGCTTTTTGCTCATTTATTTATGCCTCATTCTAAAGACTATCACCTAACGAAAAACGCCAAACCCGCCATTCGTGCCTATTTGGGCGGCTCATTTGATCCTGTGCATAATGGTCATCTGCAAATGGCGCTGTATGTTTATCAAAGTTTATTACCAATAGCAAAGCAACAACAGCGTGAGCTACAGGTGTCATTATTGCCCAATGCGCGCTCGCCGTTTAAAGCAGACAGCACCGACCCTAAGCACCGTCTGGCCATGCTAAAGCTGGCTATAAAAAATACCCCGCTACAAATCAATGAGCTTGAGCTGTGGCAAACGCCGCCGGTCTATACCATTGATAGTGTAAAAACCTTACGCGCGCGCTACCCGCACGATGACCTGATATTTATCATGGGCATGGACAGCGCGCAGAGTTTGGATAAATGGAAAGACGGTTTGACGCTGACCGATCATGTCAATTTATGGGTATTTAATCGGCTTAGCATTGCTGAAAATGACCCTATTATTAAAAATGACCCTATTATTAATAATAATGATGAAAATACTATTGCACAAGAAAAGCTTATTAATCAAGACTTAGTAACGTCAAACCTTACTGCACTGCAATCTCAGCTTCCCATAGCATTGCAACACTTCATCACTGACTCGGCTACTGACCTTGTCGCGCCAGCTTTGCAGCATTTAACAGCCAGCAGTAACTTGAAAAACACCGCTCAAGGATGCATTTATATAGACCCGCGCCCTGTGGCAGCGATATCAAGCACCCAAGTACGTCAACAGCTGCGCAAGCAAGGTTCGCAAAACGCAACTTTACAGCCAATAAATGCTATCATTAACCCGACTGTACCCAATTCGTTCGCTAAATGGCTAAATCCTGCCGTTTATCAATATATTATCGACCATCAGCTATATTCTGCTGCTCAATTCCGTTAAAATCGCCTTATACGTTTAACTTTACCTATTTTATCCATGTTGCCGCAAAAACACCTGCCTATTTACCTATTTTTCAAGGGCGCGTGAGCACAAGCAATGTGATGATTTACTATTTTATTTTTAATATTTATGATTGAAGAGAAGACCATTTATGACCAATACCATGACTGAAGAACGCTTAAAAGAATGCTTAGCGGTAGTCGAAAACACGCTTGATGATATGAAAGCAAAAAATATCACTGTTTTAAACGTAGAAAATCTAACGGACGTGATGGAGCGCATCGTCATCGCTGACGGTACGTCGAAACGCCACGTCCGTGCGATGGCAGACAGCGTCGGCGCTGAAGTTAAGCAAGCGGGTTTTATGCCACTTGGCCGTGAAGGCGGTACCGATTCTGACTGGACGCTGATTGATTTGGGCTCTGTTGTCGTGCATATGATGACGCCAGCTGCGCGTGAGTTCTATGACTTAGAAGGCCTATGGTCGTCACCTGATCAATTGGCGGAACTGGTCGCTGTACCACGTGAGAAGAAAACCGCAGGTCGCCGCAATAAAAACAAATAATCTTGTTTGTTAACAGCATTGTTTAAGAAGAAGACCAGATTCTACTCTGGTCTTTTTTTGTTTAAAATTTGGTACAGATAAAGGTTAAATTGCTAAAGCCATATAATCACATGCCTGATTAGGCTAAGATAATAGCCATCTTTAACATCTCTAATGAGTTAACCACTCGCCTAATAAATCCCTATCGATTAGGATATTCCATGAGCATAGAGCAAATAGCATCTTCTAGCCAAAAAAATAGCGCTGATTTTAATCAACCCTTACCGCTACATATTGCCAATCTAGTCTGCGTGCGCGCTGGCAAAGCGATGCCATTTGCCCGTGAGCAGATGAGCGCGATTGATAAAGCACCCATCAAAGAAGCGGTTGCGGTGAATTTTATGGGTCTGAGCACTGATGAACAAGCCGACCGACGCCATCACGGCGGCCCGCTAAAAGCTGTACATCAGCTAGCGACGTCAACTTATGACAAGATAAATACAGAGTTTGGCTTAAAGGTACGCGTTGGTACCTTGGGTGAAAACTTAACGACCGAAGCGGTCACTGGTCTGCCTGCAATGGATGAGTCGACGGTGTGTATCGGTGATGTTTTTCAGTATGGTCAAGATGAAATCATTAATGGGAATGGTGGCGATAGTGTTCAATTACGCATCGTGCAACCGCGCCGTCCGTGCTACAAAATCAATGACCAAATCGGACAGTTTAAACTGAACAAAGTGCCAAATATCGCCTCTTGGGTGACCAAACAAGGTATTGCTGGCTGGTATTTTGAAGTCGTACGTGACGGTATGATTAACGCTGATTTGCCGGTTTATCTCATCGAACGCCCCTATCCTTTTGCGACCCTAGAAAAATTATGGCAATTATCAAACTCAAAAGAGAAATTTGATGCTGAGGTTATCGAGCCGTGGCTATCAATTGAATGTTTGGAGGACAGTTGGAAAACGGTTTTGGCGAAGAAGATTCGCAAGGATTAAAAAGCTGTAAAAATATCTCAATCTTATCTCTCTACTATCAATAACAAATAAAGGTAAGCATCATCGCCTACCCTTATTCATACAGAGCATTTCATGGCAAAAAATATTTTTTTAGCATTAGCATGTGCCTTAACGCTGCCTTTAATTGGCTGCGCGACAACTAATAACACCCAAATAGCGAATACTGAACCCTTCGTTATTGATAGCGAAACCTACCAAGCCACTGGTAAAAGTGAACGTATTAAAACCATTGTCCTGCATTATACGGTGAGCAATAATGCCCGCGCTATTAAGCTTTTGACCACCGGTAACGTCAGCGCCCACTATCTGATTTTAGATCGTGACGATAATAAAATTTATAACTTAATGCCTGAAAGCGAACGCGCATGGCATGCTGGCGCGGGCGGTTTTGCTGGTAGAACGATTCTCAACGATACCTCAATCGGCATCGAGATTGTCAATGCAGGCATTAAGCCTGAATATCGAGATGCCTTAAAAAACGGCGCGCTCGACTATCATCCTTATGAGCACTATGTAGAATTTGATGAGTTACAGATTAAAAAAGTGGCGCAGCTGGTACAAGAGTTGGCAAAAAGATATAATATCTCAGCAAAGAATATCATCGGTCATGCGGATATGGCACCCTCGCGCAAGATTGACCCCGGTGCAAAATTTCCTTGGCAGCGACTGTATTTCGATTACGGCATTGGCGCTTGGTATGATGAATTTGACAAGCAGTTTTTTATGAATCAAGACGTGCTTGCAGCAGCAACGATACCTGAGATTAAGCAAGCATTTCGCGATTATGGTTATCAAATCAATGATATAGACGCGTGGGATAAAGCCAGTCGTAATGTCGTGTATGCCTTTCAATTGCATTTCAGACCGCAGCAGCCAACGGGCGAGCTGGATTTAGAAACGTATGCGATACTACGCGCACTCAATAAGAAGTATGCTGGTCGTGATGACTTTTATTAAACGATAAAAATATTAGGAGACATAAGCCATGAGCAACTCACAATACAACGAGCAAAATGAGCAAGACGAGCTACAGAAATATCTAGAAGAAAAAGCCAAACAGGAGCAAGAAAAAGAGCAGGAAGCCGAGCCGCTCTCTGCGTATGAGGCTTGTGTGCTAAAAGAAAGCGCTAAGATTCATGAGTTGATTGCTGAGGCTCAGAAAGGGAAAGCTGATTAGGAAAAAATATGGATAAAGAAATCATCTTTTATGATCTTCGTATGCTAGCGAAAGCAGAAAATGGAGCTTACACTTTAAGTATTTCTGTTGAAAGTGGTTTCGCAGAATATAACGTGATCATAGATATAAATGCTCAAGACTTCAAAATAATCGAGAACGATAAATATAGAGTGGCATTGCTTCAAGCTGCGCTACATAGACCCTTTCAACTTCAAGAAACTACATTAGACAAGAGTGAACAACGATATTACTTAGATAACCCCAGTTCGGGATAAGGGCTCAAACAAAGATAAAAAAAGAAGTCCAAAGTTGCTAAAGTAAGTTTACCAAGACCACTTAAGCAAAAAGGACTTCTTACATGGACAACCTAACCGAACTATACTGCCATATTGACGACTTTTATCAGCAATTCAAACCTGAGTTTGAGGCTCACTTAATCGCAACGGGCCGTCAACGGCTAAGAGCATGCAAGATAAGTGTATCAGAGATGATGACCATCTTGGTACTGTTTCATCAACTGCGGTATCGACAGTTTAAGTCTTTTTACTACCATCACATGCTTGGCATGATGAAGCGGGAGCTTCCAAACTTGCCCTGTTATTCACGGTTTATAGAGCTGATACCACGCAGTATCATGCCATTATGTGCCTACTTGCAAAGCATAATGGGCGACTGTACAGGTATCAGCTATATTGATTCAACCAAGATAGCAGTTTGTCATAACAAGCGTATCTACCGTCATAAAGTCTTTGAAAGAATGGCAACCCGAGGCAAAAGCAGCATGGGCTGGTTCTATGGCTTTAAGCTGCACGCCATTATCAATCATAAGGGCGAGCTTGTATCTGTTAAAGTCACTGCGGGTAATACGGATGACAGTGTGCCTGTTAAGGATATGGCAACGTCTGTGTTTGGCAAGGTGTTTGGGGATAGAGGCTATATAGTCACAGCACTTTTAAACCGCTACGGTGTTGCCCACCCTAGATGTACTCAATGTACTATCTGCGGTCGGTCACCTTGTAGCGATTCTAAAATTCCTTGACTATATCAGTAAAGCACTAAACGAGTGGCTCACAAAACACAGTGATACCATGTTGATAACCAAACTTCGGCGTAATATGAAACCCCAATTACTTGAGCCTATGGATGAGGCACTACTCAATCATCGCTCTTTGGTTGAAACGGTGTTTGGAGAGCTTAAAAACTTGTGCCAAATCGAACACTCACGCCATCGTAGTGTCACGGGGTTTATCACAAACTTGCTGTCAGGTTTGATTGCTTATTGCTGGTTTCCCTATAAACCCACCATCAAAAACATGCCTCAGCAGGGACAGGTAGCCATATTGTAAATAGTATCAATGAGTTACAATGTGGCTTATCCCGAACTGGGGTTTAGATAAGATACTTCATGCGAATGAATCTGAGGTCAATACTTTTCTTACAAAGCTAGACCATGGACAAGCTAACGGTGCAATATCTAACATGGTGCGTAAATCAAGTGACAGAGATATAGAAAATCTTCGTAATGGCGACTGGTTTTATTGAAAAGCTCGTAGTGTGCACCTAGCGCACCGATTAAAATTAAAGTTCAGACTAATTTATCATAAAATGGTCATTCAGAGGCGCGTTTTAGCCCCGACTGTAGCGGTATCCTGCTGGGTTGGGCAAGTTGCGGTGGCTAGAGTTTGAGGTAGTGTCGAGGTAACAGCAACATCTCAACTCGTGTCACCGCCTCGCCCAGACTGGCAGATATAAGCGAAAAGCGGGATTAGCTCCCCTACTTCTTAAAACTCAAATCCCAAACATAAAAAAGGTGAGCCGAAGCCCACCTTTTTTTATGTTTAAAACAATGATTTAAAACAACTTAAGCTATATCCTAACGCAACCAAGCGCGAGCGTTACGGAACATACGCATCCACGCTCCGTCCTCATCCCATGCTTCTGGTTTCCAGCTATGATTGTAGGCACGTAGCGTACGCTCAGGGTGCGGCATCATGATGGTGACGCGACCGTCGGTGCTACACAGACCCGTGACACCGCCGACCGAACCGTTCGGATTAAGCGGATAGGTCTCGGTTGGATGACCTTGGCTGTCGACAAAGCGCATGGCGAGCTGACCGTGTTTTGCCATACCGTCGATCTCGGTATTGTCCAGCGTGGCATAGCCTTCACCGTGCGCGACAGCGATTGGTAAGATACTATCTTGCATACCTTTGAACAAGATAGACTTGGTACGCTCGACTTTGACGTTGACCGTACGCGCCTCAAAGCGAGCAGATTTATTGGCAATAAATCTTGGAAAGTTTTCTGCGCCTGGGATGAGGTCTTTGAGCTGCGCCATCATCTGACAGCCGTTACAGACACCGAGTGAGAAAGTATCAGGACGGGCAAAGAAGCGCACAAACTGCATGCGCAATTCGTCATGGAACAAGATAGAGTTCGCCCAGCCAGAGCCTGCGCCGAGGACGTCACCATAACTAAAGCCACCACAAGCGACCAGACCGTCGAAGTCACGTAGATTAATACGACCTTCAAGTAAATCGCTCATATGGACGTCGACCGCTTCAAAGCCTGCTTGGGTAAAGCCTGCTGCCATTTCTGTCTGACCGTTGACGCCTTGCTCACGCAGGATAGCGACTCTTGGCTTACTTTCACGGCTAGCTAAATATGGCTCTTCAACTTTTTGATTGAGGTCAAAGTTTGGCGCAGCGATAAGTCCTTGATGGCTAGCATCAGAGATCAAGTCATATTCTTGCTGTACGCACGCTGGGTTGTCACGGCGACGGGCGATTTGATAGCTGACCTGACTCCACTCTTGTTGTAGCTCAGAACGCTTAAAGCGTAGCGTATCATCAACCATGAGTATTGGCGTTTGGATAATGAGGCTGTCTTCCTCACAGCTTTGACCGACGAGGCTTAGCATATCGCTGACGTTAAATTCTTCTGCCAATTGCATAAGAGCCGCGACGTTTTCTGGTAAGACTTGAATGACCGCGCCCAGCTCCTCACTGAATAACTGACCGAGTAAATTTTTATCGTCCAATGACAGCTTGATACCTTGTCGACTGGTGAATTGCATCTCTGCAATCGTTGCTAGCAAACCACCATCACCGATATCGTGATAAGCACTAATAACGCCTTGCTCGTTACCCGCTTGGATAAAGTTAAAGAAGTCGATTAAATCGCTTGGTTTATCGAGGTCAGGACACTCATTGCCCAATTGGCTTGCCGTTTGCGCAAGGATTGAACCGCCAAGGCGCAGTTTACCTTTTGATAAATCAATACGGTAGAAGGCGCTATCACCATTTATTAGCTCAGGCGTAAGCGTTTTTACCACGTCAATAACAGGCGCAAAAGCAGTAATCACGAGGCTCATTGGCGAAACGACTGATTTATCAGTGCTACCGTCTTCGTTGCTATCTGTCCAGTTGGCACGCATGGATAGCGAATCTTTACCAACTGGGATAGCGATACCCAATGCTGGGCATAGTTCTTCACCGATCGCATGTACGGCGTCAAACAATGCAGCGTCCTCATTGTCATCGCCACAAGCGGCCATCCAGTTTGCTGACATGGTGATGTCTGATAACTGGTTAATACGCGCGCCAGCAATATTGGTAATCGCTTCACCGACTGCTAAGCGTGCAGAAGCTTTTGGACTAATAAGGGCAACAGGCGTACGTTCACCGACGCTCATCGCCTCACCGCTCATTGGCTGACCATCTAGCGCTAATAAACCAGACGCGGTAACGGCGCAATCGGCAACGGGCACTTGATAGCGACCGACATATTGGTCACGGACTACCATACCCGTGATTGAGCGGTCACCAATGCTAATCAAGAAAGACTTACTCGCAACGGTTGGATGACGCAGCACATCTTTGATAGATTCAGCTAAATTAAAATCATTGAGCTCAAGCGGCGGCAACTCATTGTCTTGACGATTAAAGCTACGCTGCATCTGCGGCGTACCACCGAGCAATACTTGCATCGGCATATCGACTGGCTGCTCATCGAGCAATTCATCATCAACGATAAGCTGACGTATTTCCGTCGCTTCACCCAAGATGGCATACGGGCAACGCTCACGGGCACAAATCGCATCAAACTGCTCTTTGCTTTCAGGGCGAATTGCTAGTACATAACGCTCTTGCGCTTCGTTTGACCAAATCGCCATCGGCGACATGCCTGCTTCTAGCGACGGGATTTTACGCAGGTTTAAATGGGCGCCCATCTCGTGGTCATTGACCAATTCTGGCATGGCGTTTGATAGACCACCGGCGCCAACGTCATGTAATGAGACGATTGGGTTACCGTCCGCGCTGTTGTTACTAGCGTCGACATCGTTACCAGCCAAGGCCCAGCAGCGATCGATGACTTCTTGGCAGCGACGTTCCATCTCAGCGTTATCGCGCTGCACAGAAGCAAAGTCTAAACCTTCATCCAGCTCGCCGCTATCGACAGATGATGCTGCGCCGCCGCCCAAACCGATTTGCATCGCAGGGCCGCCAAGGACAATTAATAAGTCACCTTGTTGAATGGCATTTTTCTCGATGAGGTTGCGTTTGATATTACCGTAACCACCTGCCAGCATGATGGGCTTATGATAGCCGCGCATCTCGCTGCCGTCTTTTGCCGCTGAGGTATCTAATTGGAAACTACGGAAATACCCGCATAAGTTTGGACGACCAAACTCGTTAGAGAAGTTTGCTGAGCCGAGTGGTGCTTCGGTCATAATCTCAAGGCTGGTTGCCATACGATCGGGCGTACCGTAGTCTTGGGTGCTGACTTGCCCCGACTGCTCCCATTTTTCGGCAAGCTCTGGAATATGCAGATGTGATACATGAAAACCCGTCAAACCGGCTTTTGGTTTACCGCCACGACCGGTTGCGCCTTCATCACGAATCTCACCACCCGCGCCCGTCGCTGCACCGGCATAAGGGGCAATCGCCGTTGGATGGTTATGAGTCTCGACCTTCATTAAGATATCGATTTCTTCTTGATGAAAGTCATAAGGATGGGCAGAATTTACATCCGTGGCATCAGTCGGCACTGGGTAGTAACGCAGCCCCTTAGCACCAGCCATCACCGCGGCGTTGTCTTTATAAGCCGACAAGATACCTTGGGGATTGGCTTTATAAGTATTTTTAATCATTTGGAACAGTGATTTTGGTTGCACTTCGCCATCGACCGTCCACTCAGCGTTAAAGATTTTATGACGGCAATGCTCTGAGTTGGCCTGCGCAAACATCATGAGCTCAACGTCCGTTGGATTACGTTTAAGCTCATTGACGTAGGCATTCATTAGATAGTCGATATCTTCGCTCGACAAGGCAAAACCAAATTCTTTATTGGCATCCTCTAACGCTGATTGACCTTGGCCGATGACGTCAATGCGATTAAGCGACGCTGGCTGTTCATCATCAAACAGTTTATTTACGTCATTTAAATCATAAACTAGGCTTTGGGTCATACGGTCAAACAATAATTGCTCAGCGGCTTTAGGAAGCTTGTTATTGGTTGCGCTCAATTCACCGTCTGCTTTTGCATCAATCGTTAGGGTATAAACGATGACGCGCCCGACGCGTTTAATCTCAATTTCACAGTTATTAAAGATATCGGTCGCTTTACTGGCCCACGGCGAAATCGTCCCAAAACGCGGACCGACGATCACTTGTACTTGATTGGCCTCTGGAGCGGCAAGTTGAATATCGGCATGCATCCCAAACAAATCCAGCGCTTTTTTCTGCTCATCACCTACGAGGTCGCGCGATAGCACATAAACCTGCTGAGTATGAATCTGGCTGACATTTAGCTCGGTTTTTTGCTGAAACTGACTGATGAGTTGCTGCGTCTGAAAATCGGTAAGAAACGGTTGTCCGGCGATGGTCATCATAAAGGCATAATCCGTAAGATCAAGGCATCTCTGCCATGCAAAGTAAATGGTCTGCGTATTATAACAAGAAGCCCTGTAATAAGCAGGTCAAAACCGAGATAAAAAGCTTTTCAAAACAGAAATATTGCTCAGCTGGCGTCACAATTTTTACCTAATTCTTGTAAACCTTACAAACACTCACATCGCATTACTGGCGACCTATATAAATAAGATAGTGATAATCGCTATTCTAGTTGGCAGTTGCGATGAGTTAAGCGCGTCATAACGAGCTTGACAACTATAAATATAATCTGCTCATAAAAATTACTATAAACGGCGCTGGCTTGTCTAAACTGAATGATTAATAAGCAACCATAAGTTAAACAAAGAACCACTTACTATAATGATAAAAGGACAAACCAAATGAGTAACCAAGAGCATATCGCGAAAATCCAAGAAATTATCAAAGACGTAAAATTTGCCATGATGAGTACCACCAATAAAAAAGGTGACATTCACGCTTGGCCAATGACCACCAATAAAGCCGATGTCGCTGCCAAAGAAATTTGGTTTATCGGTGATAAAACCTCAGACGTCGTCAAAGACATCCAAAACGATGCCAGAATTGGATTAACGTACGCTACCCAAGACGAGAAAAACTATGTCTCTATCAGTGGTAACGCTGAATTATCAACCGACAAAGACAAGTTAGATGAGCTATGGTCGCCTGTTTATAACGCCTTTTTTGCTAACGGTAAAGAAGATGAAAACGTCCAATTGATTAAAGTAGTGCCACATGGTGCCGAGTGCTGGATCAGCGGTAGCTCAGTGGTCAATATGTTTAAAATGGCAACCGCAGCGGTACAAGAAGGTAAAACTGCTGAAGATTTAGGCGAGACTTTCTCCGTCTCTCTATAACCTCGGTTTCTGTAAGTTTTGCTGTCTTAATAATAAAAAAATAAAACACAAGACCGATACTTCAAACGCTAGTAAATTTTTATTTACTAGCGTTTTTTTCAACAAAATTTTATGGGTTTATTTTGTTTTATCAAAATCTTAAAGCTTACAAAGCGTCACAGCGTATTACAGAGCAGCTATATCGTTTTATTAAGCAACTTTATTATATTAATAACTGATTCCACGCATAACGAGTCATCGGCTAAGAGTTATTAATGATTCATTAATTATCTGTCGGTAGCTTTTAAACTGCCTATTTCAATAGTAAAGGATAACTATTATGAGTAAACAAGCGCAAATGGACACCATCCAAGCGATGGTAAAAGATATTAAATATACCATGATGACCACACGCAATGGCGAAGACCATCTGCACTCTTGCCCGATGAATACCACCGAAACCAGCATTGGCGCCAAAGAGATCTGGTTTATCGGACACACGCCATCTGAGACTGTTGATAACATTAAACAAAATGCGGAAGTAAATTTGGCTTATACCTCGAAAGGTGATGATAGGTATCTATCTATTTCTGGTACTGCTGAATTGATCGAGGATGCGGAAAAACTCAATGAACTATGGTCGGTTATGTATAACGCCTATTTTGAGCAAGGCAAAGAAGATCCAAGGGTACAGCTGATTAAAGTGGTGCCGCATGGCGCGGAATATTGGGCAAATGGTAATGCCATTACCAGCGCGGTCAAAATGACGGCGGCGGCAGTTACCGATACGGCGATTGAAAAAAGCTTAGGGGGAAATTTCTCTATTGAATTGTAATTATTTGATCATTAAATACAGTTAAAACTATGATAAATAAAAAACGCCAGTCACTTATCATGACTGGCGTATTTGTTTATGAGCGGTTTAAACTTAAGCGTGTAAACTTAATGACTAATAGCATTTATTCTACATACTAACCGCTTTGTTTTAAATACGGCCATGCAGCTCTTAAGTAAATCATCATCGACCATAAGGTTAAAATCACCGCCGCCACCATCAATATATAGCCTATCATTTCAAGCGATTGCCAATTTAACAATAACACAGTGATAGCGATCATCTGAAAAGTGGTTTTGAGTTTGCCGACATACGAGACAGCAACACTGGTACGATTGCCAAGCTCCGCCATCCACTCGCGTAGCGCCGAGACAGCAATTTCACGCGAGATAATCACAATCGCCGCAATCGCCATAATGATATTGGGATGCCACTGTACCAAGATAATCAATGCGGCTGCGACCATTAGCTTATCAGCGACTGGGTCTAAAAAGCGCCCAAACGCAGAGACCACGTTAAGCTTACGGGCAAAGTAACCATCGAGCCAATCGGTCACCGCGGCGATAATAAACACACCGGTTAGCAGCAAATGGCGCAGCAAACTGTCGCTAAATTCGCTCATACCTACCCGCGCGATGACATTGTCCGAAATCGCTGGCATGCCAATTCCCATGGCGGGTGGCCAATAAGCAATCGCCACAAATAGCGGAATCATTAAAATACGCGCAATCGTAAGATTGTTGGGTAAGTTAAAGATACTTCTGTCGTTTGGCGTTGGTAGCGGTTTTTGTTCTGGTGTGTGCAGCGGTGTACTCTCGGTCATGACAAACCCAGTTTATAGTGAACGATAAGAATGTGGCTAGCTTAGCATTTTTCAGCCATGTCGTCATGCTTCTGTGCCGGTTGGTTTTGGCTTTACTCAATTGCAAGTGTTTTTGAGCAAAAGATGCTTAGCAAAACGATTATGATGATGATTTTTAGCTAATAATCGGCGGACAATTAACCAAAACGTAATGACATGTAAGCAAGCTAGGTAAATCGACCAATTTCAGTTATGATGACTGTGTAATAAATACAGTTGTACACTGGAAATTGTAAGCAGATGTGATAATTTCTTGAAATCATAGATTTTGTCGTCATCTTTATATTAACAATAATAAATCTTGATCAATTTACTTGTGGCTCGTTATTCAGTAGTAGCTCGGTCGCATGATAAGTTTTCCTCAGCCCACGACACCTCCTTCGTGGGCTCTTTTTTTGCCGGTAAGTTAATGATTTATATAAATTCAAATTTATTATGATGTAATACGTCTAAGTTTAATTCCTTAAAGCCTTTATTATCTGTAAATTAAACCATCGCTGCCACCGTCTGCGCTGCCATTTGATAGCAGCTTTCGATATTACCTTGCCCGCACCAATCGCCGCTGACAATCCATTGTTGCTTATCATCAACCAATACTCCTAACTGCTCTTTATGAGAAGCGGTTACGGTTGCAGCAAAACGCCAACGGTGACAGTTAACTTGGCTTGGCGCGCTGTCGGTTTGCCAGTTTAGTGCTTGCTTGGCGGCTTCTAACAACTTTGCTTTTATGGTATCGATATCGTCATCGACGTGCTGCTCTGACCAGTCGTTGCGCGCATGAATGGTCATGCTGGGTAATAGCGCATGATGCTCAGGCTTATGATGTTCGATAAATATTCTATCAATGATAGAATTCTGTACATAAGCCACATCCCACGCCGTGTCCCAACAGCTTAGCGCCTCAGGTAATGGTTGGTTCTCATTCCAACCAAGCATTAAGCTATAGCACGCCTGCATTGTTGGCTCAGTGATTTTTGCGCATTCACTAAAGCCGCTATCTGCCATCAGCTCGACGGCTTGACCATTTGGCACCGTACAAATCACCCAATCAAAATGACCAAGACTGTTGCCATTTTCATCGAATAGCTCAGTTTTATTACTGGTTTTTTCACTGGTTTTGTCGTTAGTTTTATTATTGTTGTTGCTATCTGGCGTTTGCTTATATTGAGATAATGGCGCGACGCGGGTATTAAACTTGATGGTGCTATGCTGCAATTCATCAGCCAATGCTCGCCCCCAATTGGTCATCTTTGGCGTGCTGATATAACGCGCTTGCGTACTGCCCCATTGCTCTTTGAGGTGAATATCGAGTGTCTGATTATTCGCAGACATTGGCGTTAAGCTCACTACTCGCGCGCACCAAGGCTGTAGCAAACCTGTCTGCAACCACGGCTCAATAAATTGTTGAAAGCTTGTGGTTTTGGTGGTAAAAAACTGCGCTCCAAATGCCCATTGCCAGTTTTTATCAGTAAGGCTATCGCTGCGGTAACGTGTTGCTAGACGCCCGACGCTGCGTGATTTCTCAAAAATAGTGATTTCTGGTATTAAGGATTTGTCATTAATTTTCTGCTCATTCATTTGGCTAAAAGCGCGTTCTAATAAGGTGGCAGTAAATAGCCCCGTTAAGCCAGCACCGATAATAGCAATTTTTGGCGCTGATGCCTGCGTAGGCTGCAAAGAAGAGTTCGGCATAATGACGTTAAACCTTGTAAATGTAGAGAAAAACAAAAGTTATTGAAACTTTAAAGCGCGCCAATAGCAATAACCTCTAGGTAAAAAAACCATACTATTTACGATAGTATGGCTTTTGAAGAAGGGAAAAATTAGTTTAGTGCATATCCTTTTAGTATATCCAATTATCGAATCATACTCTTTAATCTCCGCGTTCCGCTTTGACCACGTCAATCAGCTCATTGATGACAGCGCTATCAGCGAGGGTCGATAAATCGCCCAATCCAACATACTGCCCTGCGGCAAGATTTCGCAGGATACGGCGCATGATTTTACCAGAACGCGTCTTGGGTAAGACGTCCACCATATAAATAGCATCCAAGTTAGCAATCGGGCCAATCTCCGCGCGCACGTGGCGATTGAGCTCGGATTTTAAAGCATCCGTTGCGGTTTCGCCCGATTTTAGAATGATAAAGGCACAAACCCCCATGCCGCGAATGTCATGCGGCATACCGACAATCGCCGCCTCAGCCGTTGCTGGGTGTGCAACCACCGCGCTTTCAATCTCTGCCGTGCCCAAGCGATGCCCGGCAACATTGAGCACATCATCCACGCGTCCGGTAATCCAGTAGTGACCGTCTTCGTCACGCTGCGCACCATCACCAGTAAAATAATAGCCCGGATATTCTGTAAAATAGGTTTTTAAAAAGCGCTCGTGATCGTTATAAATGGTACGCATCTGCCCCGGCCAGCCGCCACTAATCGCAAGGTTACCTTCTGCCGCACCTTCTAAGACATGGCCATCAGCATCGACGACGACCGGCTCGATGCCATATAGCGGATTCATCGCCGCGCCTGGTTTCATATCGACAGTACCCGGTATTGGTGCCAGCAAGATACCGCCGGTTTCCGTCTGCCACCATGTATCGACAATCGGACATTTACCGCCGCCAACGACATGATAGTACCAGTCCCACGCTTCTGGATTGATCGGCTCACCAACCGTCCCGAGCAAACGCAAACTTGAGCGATCCGACTCACGGACAAAGGTATCGCCCTCTTTCATCATCGCACGGATGGCCGTCGGTGCCGTGTATAAAATCGTGATTTGGTGTTTATCAATAATATGTCCAATACGCGCCCACGTCGGATACTCTGGCACACCTTCGAACATGACCGTCGTCGTACCATTGGCGAGCGGTGCATAAGTAGCATAAGTATGACCGGTCACCCAGCCGACATCGGCGGTACACCAGTAGACATCGTCTTCTTTGACATCAAACACATCGCGAAACGTAGAAAGCGCATAAGTGATATAACCGCCAGTGGTATGCAGCACGCCTTTTGGCTTGCCGGTAGAGCCTGAAGTATATAATAAAAACAGCGGATCCTCGGCATTCATGACTTCAGGCTCGCAATGCTTCGATTCGCCATCGACCAAACTGTGATACCAGACATCGCGGCGACCGCTCATCGGCACAGAGTTACCCGTACGATGGACGACCACGACATTGGTCACGCTATCGGTGCCATCCATGTCTAACGCACGGTCGACATTGGCTTTGAGCGGCGTGCGTTTATTACCGCGAATACCTTCATCGGCGGTAATGACCAATTTTGATTGGCTATCGATAATGCGATTGCCCAAACTCTCGGCAGAAAAACCGCCAAATACCACCGAATGTACCGCCCCGATGCGCGTACACGCCAGCATGGCGACCATCGCTTCTGGTATCATTGGCATATATAAAGTGACACGGTCGCCTTTTTTGACCCCAAGTTTGCGCATGGCATTCCCGAGACGACACACCGCTTCGTGCAGCTCTTTAAATGAGATGATTTTGTGCAGCGATGGATGGTCACCTTCCCAAATAATGGCAGGCTTATAAGGGTGATTTTTTACATGGCGATCAAGGCAGTTAACTGAGATATTAAGCTCACCGTCTTCATACCATTTGATATGAAAATCTTCTAAGTCATAACTGACATCGCTGATTTTGGTGGGTTTTTTTATCCAATCAATCAGCTCGGCACGCTTCGCCCAAAAGGCATCGTTCGCCTCAGGTGACGCAATAGATTGTTGGTATTCTTTGGTGTATTGCTCAGCGCTAGTATTGGCAGCGGCGACAAACTCAGCCGCGATAGGAAATGATTTTTGAGTCATCGTAGTCATCCTTTTTTAATTATTCTGACTTGTAGCGGCTGTCGTTGCGACTATCATTAAACAAGTAGCATAAAACCATCATCATCAAACGACTGGTAGTTAATGGCTTATGTTAAATATGAACGGCAAACGGTGGCCTATACAAGTGATGTCATCTTCCATAATGTCTGACACTTAAGTTAGTTTGACAAATAAGCAGCGTCGTTGCAAGACGTCGAGCGCAAAACACAACAATTTCGCTGCACAGCTGTATACTTAATCAAGGGTAGCGACTTTTATAAGTTGACTGGGCAAAAATATTTAATCCTTGTAACCTGCTACAAAACATGGACAATAGCTACCCTTTATGATTAAAACGCCCACTCGGCTACTTTTTAATTTTACGATTTTTTTTATTTTTATTCTTTAAAGTTTAGCGCTTTTTGGAGCCTATCATCATGGAAAATCCGCGCAATACAGCAGCACACAATTACTACGATGTCATCGTCATCGGCGCTGGTGCGTCGGGGTTATATTGTGCGCTCACCGCGGGTCGCCGTGGTCGCCGCGTCTTGGTGCTCGACCATGCCAATAAAGCTGGTAAAAAAATCCTCATGTCAGGTGGTGGACGCTGCAACTTTACCAATTACTTCGTCGAGCCTGAGCATTTTATCGGCAGCAACGCCCATTTTTGTAAATCCGCGCTCAGCCGTTATCCGAGTTGGGAATTCATTGCTATGGTTGAGCAGCATAAAATTCCTTACCATGAGCGCGAGCACGGGCAGCTATTTTGTGATGATTCGGCGCAAGATATTTTAACCATGCTCCTCGATGAATGCGCTGCCGTGGGCGTGCAAGTCAAGCTCAATACCCACATCGAACAAGTAAAAACTGATGAGAATAATAAAAAATCTCGCTTTGAATTAATTACCAGCAAAAACCTGAGTAAAAAAGAAAAGCAAGAGAGAAAAGACAGCGGCAATCAAAGTAAGTTGCCGCAAACCAGCTATCGCTGCGAGTCGCTTGTGGTAGCGACGGGCGGCTTATCAATTCCGACCTTAGGTGCGAGCGGCTTTGGTTACGAGCTGGCGCAGCAGTTTGGTCATACGTTAGTCGCAACTGATGCCAGCCTTGTGCCATTTACCTTTACCGATAAAACGGGTGAGCTGATTCGTACGCTTGCCGGTATCAGTCTGCCGGTGATTGCCAGTAATGAGCGCATCTCCTTTAAGCTACCGCTGCTCTTTACCCATCGCGGGCTGTCGGGCCCAGCTATGCTGCAACTGTCTAACTATTGGCATGTTGGCGAAACCATCACTATCAATTTACTACCTGAAATCGATATGACTGCGCTTTTACTTGCTCATAAAAAATCGCACCCACGCCAGCTTATCCGCACGGTCTTGGCAGACAATACCAACAATGCTTTGCCGAAAAAACTGCTGGCAGCGCTACAAACGCATTTGTGGGACGATATCAAAGATACCGAGCTTGCCAATATTAAAGATGAGCGCTTGATAGAGCTTGGCGCGACGCTGAACGGCTGGCAGCTAAAACCGTCTGGCACTGAAGGCTATCGAACCGCTGAAGTCACACGCGGCGGCATCACAACCGATGAAGTCTCGTCAAAGACCATGCAAAGCAAATATCAAGACGGGCTATATTTTATCGGTGAAGTGCTCGATGTCACCGGTTGGCTTGGCGGCTATAACTTTCAATGGGCGTGGGCCAGTGGTTTTGTTTGCGGCGAAGTGGTTTGATGTTAAGACAGACCCTTAATTTAAACGGTAAGCATTCAAACGCTAGCCTTTCAAACGCCAGCAATGCAAATTTAAAAACACTAAATATTTGACTATTTTGAATTTAACCACCATATAAACCCATACAGATTTAGAATTACTTAAGAGTAGGTATTTCATTCCTATTAAAGAATGACGGTGAAATAAATAAGTATTCTTTAATACAGTTAGGCTGACGAGGTAAGCAATGCGCGCCATCAAACATATTCATAATAATAAAGCACCGCATTGGGTCGGCGATGGTTTTTATGTCAAAACTTTGTTTAATCATTTAGATAACGAAGCTGATTTTAATTATCAGCATACCGATCCGTTTTTATTATTGGACTATGGTCAGCCGACCACCTTTGCGCCAAATCCAAACCATGAGAATGAGCCGCACGGTATCGGGCAGCATCCGCATAAGGGTTTTGAGACGGTGACGATTGCCTACGCCGGCGAGATTAGCCATGCCGATTCGGCTGGCGGTTGTGGCATCATCAAAGAAGGCGATGTGCAATGGATGACCGCAGGGCGCGGCATTATGCACGAAGAATTCCACTCACCCGACTTTAGTCGCCGTGGTGGACTTTTTAGCATGGTGCAATTATGGGTCAATTTGCCGAGCGCCCATAAGCTGACTGCCCCTAAATATCAAACGCTAAAACGCGCTGATTTGCCTATGGTTGATTTAACTGATTTTGAGAATGGACATGCTCTTGGTCAAGCAGCAATTATTGCTGGTGAATGGCAAGACACTAAAGGCGCAGCAAGTACCTTTACGCCAATCAATATGTGGAATATTGCCTTGCATAGCAGTGGCTCAACGATGCTGCAAGTGCCAAACAATCATAACATCATGATATTGGTACAAGAAGGCACGCTACTGGTTAATGATAAGTCAGTAAGCGCAGGCAGTCTGATTCAGTTTACAGCGCCGACTGATACTGATATCGCTATTGACTCTGCCAATGAACAAGCAACAACGCAGATAAACGATAGCATTAAGCTGACGTACCCCAAGCTAGCTGATGATAAGATTTCTGGTGATAAGCCATCGTCAAGCATAGTTAAACTGCTACTATTAAGCGGTGAGCCGATCGGCGAACCAGTGGTAGGCTATGGTCCTTTTGTCATGAATACCCAAGCGGAGTTAAAACAAACATTTCGTGATTACCAAACGGGTAACTTTGGTAAATAGCTAAATATTACCCATTAAAAAGCCACCTTACTGTTATTAGCAAGGTGGCTTTTTATTCATTATCGCTTTATTTTAATCGATAAAGCCAATTTAAAATAGCTATCTTAGAAATATTTAAGCTTGTTTTAAAAAAGGATAATCGGTATAGCCTTCTGTACCGCCGCCATAAAAGCTTTGCGGATGTTGCTCATTGAGCGGTGCACCTTCGCGGATACGCTCAGCTAAGTCCGGATTGGCAATATAATCACGGCCAAAAGCAACGGCATCGATATAGCCATCCTTAATATTCTGCTCCGCTTTTTCAGGGGTATAACCACCCGCAGCAATTATCATTTGCCCAAACGCATCACGAACGCGCTGACGGAATTCTGTGCTATAAGGCGTACCACCTGCCCAATCAGGCTCAGAAAGATGCAAATACATCAGCCCGCGCTTATTAATTTGCTCAATAAGCCAGATATTTTCGTCTTCATGGTAGCCTGCTTCGACATTATTAAAGGTACCAAGCGGTGAGATGCGAATACCAACATGGTCAGCGTCCCACGCAGCCACGCAAGCATCGATAACATCAAGGATCAAACGCGCACGGTTTTCGCGGCTACCGCCATATTCATCATTACGTTGGTTGGTTTGCTCAACCCAAAACTGATGCAGCAGATAACCATGCGCGCCATGAATCTCTACGCCATCAAACCCTGCTTCTTTGGCGTTTTTAGTCGCAAGCCCAAAGTCAGCGATAACTTGCTTTACTTCCTCAAGCGTGGCTGGACGCGGGGTTGTAGATTCAACGCGAATTGGTTGGTTATTACTGTCACGCAATGTCGTGCGCACGCCCACATGAACATCAGACGCCGAAATAGGCGCCTTGCCTTCCGGCTGGACGCTTTCATGTGAGACCAAACCGGTGTGCCATAGCTGCACGACAATTTTACCGCCTTTAGCATGGACATTATCGACGATGGTTTTCCACGCCGTCGTCTGATCTTCGGTATGAATACCGGGCGCGCCTGCATAGCCTTTTGCTTGAAAAGAAACCTGCGTTGCTTCGGTAATGACCAATCCTGCGCCACTACGCTGGGCATAATATTCATTGGCTAGTGGCGTAGGAACATCGCCCGGCTCGACCGCGCGTAAGCGGGTTAAGGGAGCCATAATGATGCGATTTTTTAGAGTTTGGGTACCCATTTTTACGGGTTCGAATAAGGTATCGTGTGCCATGTGGAGCCTTGTTTGTTGTTATAAAATAGATTTATAAGAATTATTGAGCTTTGATAAATAGCCATGCTAATTGTTAAGACAGCCATTTATCAGCCGAGTTCTTTATAAGGGTAGATACCGCGATTCCAAGTAATACTTACAAACAAAAACATCGACGCAAGTATATTTCCAACCTTTCAAACGCTATTATTTATGTGACCTTATAAGGGTGTTAAGCTAATAGAATCATTAATTTTTGCTAAAATTTAGTAATAAAAAAAGCACCTACTTTTAAGTTAGTGCTTTTTCTAATCGCTACTTTTAACAAACAATCTCAGTCAATTTTTAAAAATGATAACCCAATTTCATGCCAAGTGCGTAGCCAGTACCATCATCGATATTGGCCACTCGCCCATCAATCTTGGTATCGACTGGACCGCCTTCAAACCACATATATTGACCGCCCGCAGACACACTAAGCTGCTCAGTGAGTTTATATTGCGCGCTTAGCCCCAAGCTTTTGATAGAGTCATAAGGTCCTAATAAACTGAGCGGTGCGCCAGTGCCATGATCATAGCCCAAACGCACTTCGCCTAAAACTTTTGGATTAAACTGCTTACCCAATGCCACTTCAACCGCATAACCATCTTTTTTATAGGCGGCTAAAGGCTCTTGTGTCGATAATGTCGCTAAAGGCGGGGCAACATTAAAGTTACTCCAATCTACCCAGCGCGCGTTAACCATTCCTAATAACTGATACTTTTCACTCAGACCGGTTTGGAAATCGAAATTGACCGACTGCGGCATTTTCACTTCGGTCTTGCCTGCTAGCGGTAAGGCAACTTCATCAGTAGCTGGTCCCGGCGTTACGCCATCACCACCAGCGATAGGCGGCAAAATAACTTGCAGGTTTTCTACGCCAGATACCTGATATTTGGCAGGAGCGCGATAGGTTAATGCGGCACGCAAGGCAATCTCTGGCTTTTCATACGCCATTCCAACGACGGGCACTAGCGTATTTTCGTTTTCAAAATCTAAGGTATAATAAGTCGGTGCTGTCGCCACAGGATTGATGGCCGCTTCATTGATAGCGCCCAAAGTTGCCGCTTCAGTTGGCGTAATCGTGCCATTATTTTGTTTATTGACCAAATCATAATAAGCGGTAGTCGTTGGAATACCAAAAAGCGCGCCCGCTTCATCGATTACTTGCGAAACAGCGGTAGTCAAACCGACTGGCTGCGCGCCCGTTATATTGCCTTTTAACGTTTGGTATTCAAGACCACCATATAACCAAACATTATTGCCAATCTTACCGCCGCCCAAAAGCGTGATGCCAGTTGTCTCTACTCGCGCTTCAGTTGTACCCATGCGATTGTTAAATATATTTCCTGCAGGGTATTCGGTATCGACACCAAAGGGCTGCTCATAAATCACTGCCAATGCCGTATTGGCGGTCGGGGCGATTTTGACAGCGGCACCGGGTAAATCAAAGTCGTCCATCATATCGCCGATTTTATTACCAGCGGCATCGGTGCCTTCAATTTTTGGGTCAACATACGCATAAGATAGCTCGGCATAATTACCCGGCTCAAAAAAAGGCGCAACCGACTGTTTGCTGTATTCGATGCCAGCGGCATGCGCTGAGCTAATAGCCAGACCTAACGCTGTTAAAGCACTGGCAGTGAGCAAATAGCGCGAAGAACGAGAAAGGGAAGCAGAATTCGTAAATCCTAAAAAAGGCGTTGAGCATGCGATTGTATTTGTTGGAGAAAAGCGCAGTTATTTGGTACAGAGCGCCAAGAGAGATCGTGAATTTATTGATATTTTAGAGCAAGTAGATTTGGCTTATTTTTCCTTTAAGCCCATACCAGCATTCAATGCGCCATATTTTAGAATAAGAATAGACGAGCAAGGCTGCAGCTCAGCGCAAAGATGTATTGCCACCATATTATGGTTTGAAAAACCGACCCATCTGCTAGCCGCAGGTGAAACGGCGAAGCTTGAAGGGTTTGATTTTACTTGTAATGATGGTTTTGCAGGTGGTATAACACGCTGTACAAAAAATCTGTGGCGCCTTCCTGTGACAGTGGCACCGGCGGTGAAAAATATCGAGACGCTTACCTATCGCTTTCGCCAACCGACCACGCTGAAGTTTTATCATTATCAACCAGACAAAGCTTTAGCAGAAGAAAAAAGACTGGAAACGCTGATGCCATTTGCCAAAGCGTTTGACATCATTCCCATTCCCATTCAACTTATCATGGCAGAAGGTGCTAAATAAGTGGCATTGATTAAAAGGCTATTTATCAATTAGAAAAAAGCAATATCTTAGGATTTAAGCATCTTTTTAATAGACAGCTCTAACGACAGATAAGTACCAAACAATATCACCATTGAACCGATAATCGCTGGCGTGTCTAAAGCCTCACCAAGCAGTAGATAGCCTAAAATAATGGCAAAAATTGGAATCACTAAGGTAATGCTGGTCGCGCGCATCGGACCGATACTTTTGATGAGTTGATTCATAAAAATCAGCGCGATGGCGGTTGAGAAGACGCCGATACAAATCACTGACGTCCAAGCAGTGAGGCTAATGGTTTTGCCATAGGGAAACTCATACACCGCTATCGGCAGCATAATAATACTGGCAATGATAAGCGAGCCTGCGGTAATCGCCACCGGCGAGACATCGTATAAATAGTTTCTGGTGATATTGGCGCCGACCGCATAACCGACACAGGCCAATAATGCATAGCCCATCGGCAGTAACCCTGAACCTGACTCAGCGCCCTGCCCGCTGCCGCCAAATAAGTTCTCACTCATCAAAATAATCACGCCGATAACGCCAATGATTAAGCCGATAATTTGTTTTTTTGACAAACGGTCTTTAAAAAAGGTGCTGGCGATAAAACCACTCATCATCGGTACGGACGCATTAAGCACTGCCAACACCCCAGCATTGACCGAGCGCGCTGAAAAGGCAAATAGGATAAAAGGGATAGCGGCAGAAAACAGTCCGACTAGGGTCAAAACTTTCCAGTTATCACGGATACCTGCTCTGTTTTTTGGGCTGATTAAGACAAAAACCAACATGGTCAAGCCAGCTAGCACCACGCGCAAACTGGCAAATGCTAGCGAGCCAAATTCTGGCACGCCGACACGGTAAAAAATAAAGGACAGCGACCACATAAAGGACAATGTCATAAAAATAATGAGGTCGCGGTTGGACATGGGTAAATCCTATCAAGCGTTAGACTAAAAAAACCACGATGATAACTGGTTACACGCTTGAGAGCTGTTGTTTTTTTATACTGCTTGCAGATTTTTTATAGCTTTACCTTATCCAAAATAAAATCAATATCTTTATCGCCGCGCCCTGATAAATTGACCAAAATCGTCTCATCCGCTGACATATCTTTGGCGATTTTCATCGCATAGGCAATGGCGTGCGCCGACTCTAAAGCCGGAATGATACCTTCAAGGCGTGATAGCGCCATAAAGGCTTGTAAACATTCTGCATCAGTCGCCGACTCATAGGTAGCAAGCTTTAAATCTCGTAAATGCGAATGCTGTGGTCCAACGCCCGGGTAATCAAGCCCTGAGGCAATCGAATGTACCGGTGCAGGCTCGCCTTTTTCATCGAGCAATACATAACACTTAAACCCATGAATCTCACCCTTGACGCCCAGTGACATCGTCGCCGCATGATTGGGTGTATCCAAACCTTCACCTGCGGGTTCGACGCCGATTTTTTGTACCTCGGCATCATCGAAAAAGCCGCTAAACATACCAATCGCATTCGAGCCACCGCCGACACAAGCGACCACTTTATTGGGCAGCTTACCCGTCGTCGCTAAGAACTGCGCCCGTGCTTCATGACCAACCACTGACTGAAAATAGCTCACCATTTCAGGATAGGGAGCCGGCCCCAATGCCGAGCCAATCGCAAACATACTAGTATCAAGCTCACTCAAATAAGTCTCAAATGCGCTATCGACTGCTTCTTTTAGCGTCCCTGCACCGCGTGATACTGGGACAATATTGGCACCCAAAATTTTCATCCGGCTGACGTTTGGATGTTCTTTTTTAATATCGACCACACCCATGTGAATCTCACACTCGATACCCATCAAGGCCGCTGCCGTTGCCAATGCGACGCCATGTTGCCCCGCGCCCGTTTCCGCAATGACCTTTCTTTTGCCTAATTTTTTGGCTAATAATACTTCACCTAAGCAGTGATTAATCTTATGCGCGCCCGTATGGTTCAAGTCTTCACGCTTAAAATAAATCTGTGCGCCGCCGCAATGCTCCGTCAAACGCTGCGCATGATAAATGGGGCTTGGACGACCAACATAAGTCTCACGTAAGCGCTTCATCTCTTTGATAAAGTCGTCGTTTTTGATAATGTCACGAAAGCCTGCCTCAATCTCACTCATGGCTTTAGCAAGCTCTGGGTGAGCAATTTTGCCACCGAATTCACCATATAAACCCTCGTTATTTGGCAAGATAGATTGATGTAATCCGTAGCTCATGGCGGTATTTTTCGTTGTCATAGATAAGCCTTATTGTTTTAAATGGCGTATGAATATTGGCATTTTTGCCGAATTATTTAGCTTTTTTAAGGATAAGAACAATCAAATGTATTTGCGTTCTAGTACATTGAAACAAGATGATAAGCGAAATTATCTATTCGGTCAAGTTTACGCCTTACTCTAAAAACAATTTGCTAAGTAACTGGCTAAGCCATTGACTAAAAACTGGCAAGAATAATCGATGAACGAAAGCCCGATTTATCTATAAGTATTATAGCAATCGTGTGACTGAAGTAATAACGCAACCTATGTTTTCTAATATGATGCTCGCTTGGCTTAGCGCACCTTTGCGGTCGAAAGCTAATATTATTCAAATCGGGCTTTTTTAGCTTAAATATCAAATTAGGATACACCATGCAACGTCGCCAACTGATTAAAGCCATGGGTTTAAGCTTAGGCGCTATCAGCACCTCCGCTGCGGTGAGTGGCTGCCAAACGCTTGCCAAGCAGCCAAAACTACCAAGCAAAATTACTCAAGCTGGACACTTCCCCAATATCATCGTCGGTAGTGGTTACGGCGGCGCGGTATCAGCGCTACGATTAAGCGAAAAAGGTCATAAAGTATTGATACTTGAGATGGGTATGCGCTGGGATAGAACGCCCGCACATAATACCTTTTGCAAAATGATTAGCGCCGATAAACGCTCAAGCTGGTTTAGCAATATGCCAAACGCCCCTATCCCGATTCCAATTCCTATCAGAAAATATCCTGGGGTGTTGGATTTAATCGAATATGACGATATGAAAGTATTTGCAGGGCGTGCTTATGGCGGCGGCTCTATCGTCAATGGCGCGATTGCCATTCAGCCAAGACGCGCGCATTTTGAAGCAGTGTTTCCTTGGATTGATTCTAATGAGATGTACGATACTTATTTTCCCCGTGCCATGAAAAATCTGAAAGTCAGTAAAATCCCTGAATCGTTTTTTAATGAGTCCGAGCATTATGAGTACACTCGCGCAGCTGAACGCCAAGCAGCAAAGGCGGGAATGAAAACAGAGTTTTTCGGTAATAGCTACGATTTTGACTATATGCAAAAGGAAGCGCGCGGCGAAGTGTATAAATCCGCGCTCGGCGGTGAAGTCATTTATGGTAATAATGCTGGCAAATTTTCACTGGATTTAACCTACCTAAAAGACGCTGAAGCCACCGGCAATGTCACCGTAAAAACCTTGCGCAAAGTTAATACTATTCAAGCGCTCGATAATGAGCAACTGCGCTTAGAAGTTCATGTGTTAAAAACTACGGGCGGCATCGATAAAGTTGAGCATTACACTTGCGATAAGCTCTTCCTTAATGCTGGCAGTACGGGCACTTCAGAGCTACTGCTCAAAAGCCAAGCGGAAGGCAAATTAAACAACCTAAACGAACATATCGGACAACATTGGGGACCAAACGGTAATATCATGACCGGTCGCAATTTCGTCCACGCCGCGGGCACCACCCAATCGACCATTCCGGTCAAAGGTATCAATATGTGGGACGGCGATAGAGGCGGCTCAAAGTATAAAATCTTTGCTGAACTCGCGCCATTACCATTAGGACTTGAGACTTGGACAACGCTCTATCTCGCCATCACTGACAATCCAGAACGCGGTAACTATTACTATGATAAGGCCACTAAAACCGTCAAACTTAACTGGAAACGCGAGCAAAATGAGTATTCGGTGAACGCTGCTAAAGAGCTGATCGAAAGACTCGCCAAAGTAAATGGTGGCTCTACTTCAAGCTTATTATTCACCAAAGGCTTCGGCGATAACTTCTGCTATCACCCGCTTGGCGGCTGTGTATTAGGCTGGGCGACTGATGAAGTTGGTCGCGTCAAAGGGCACGAGAATATCTACGTGCAAGACGGCGCGTTAATCCCCGGTAGCGCTGGCGTCAATCCGTATGTGTTTATCACGGGACTTGCCGAGCGTAATATGGCGGCTATTCTGAGGGAAGATTTTGGGTAGGTTTTTAGAGTTTTAGGATTTGGTTAGATGAGAACCGCTCTTGATGAGCGTTTTTTTGGGTTTGTAGAAGTTATTTGATTTTAGGCTCTTTCCGATATTACCCATCATACCAACTGGAAATGTCTACGCTGAATTGGTTGAGATTAATAACACTACCTAATGGCTTCTTAAATAGTACTTCCATCTCACTGTAAACAGGAAATGAAATTGGAATTTCGGCCCCATTATCTTTACGACGATCAGATTCTGATCCATATAGCAAAATCACATCTATAAGTGCTTCGACACTCATTACTAGTGAATTTGCACCAACCTTAATAACATGAATTTTTTCTGGTGTTATTTGTTCAATATACTGATGGGTTGATATTTCTATCAACTCGACCACCGACTCACTATTTATTCGTTTAATCAGCATTTCATCAATATTCTCGAATAGCTTATCTGCTACTTCTTTTCTAAGCTCGTCAATCTTTTTAACAAAACCTAGTGTTACAGAAAGATACTGCTCTGCCGTTTTTTTAGTTTTTTCTGTTGAACTATTAAACTTCGATTCTTCTATATGAGTAAATTCACTCAAGTCATTTATGATGTCTTTTAGTTCGTTAGAAACATCATCCACTTCATCAATATAAAGCTTTTCAATTACGTAAAAATCAGAAAGACCACCTTGTATCGCGAATTTTATTCGATGTTTTCGAGTGATTCCGTTAGATGATGTCCCATCTGGTCTAAACCATTCACATTTTCTAAGCTCATTATCTGGCGCTAGTCTATGTAAAACATGCCTTGTAAGTTCACGCAGTGCATAAGCAAAATTATTCAACCTCAGTGCGTTAGGAGTTAAAAGGTTAATAAAAGCAGAATTCAATAATTCTTTTTCAAAACCATCAAGAAGTACACTGTTAATTTTTTCCTGATACTCATTTCTTAAAGACTCCATTTATATTCCTATATTGAACCGCCCCGAGATTGTCGGAGACTCAACTTTCTGAGAGAATACGACAATGAAAACACGAAACTATACCCCTGAAATGAAAGAACGAGCCGTCCGTATGCTAGTTGAAGCTAAAGACGACTACCCATCTACATGGTCAGCCATCAAAGCCATAGCACCAAAGATAGGTTGCACGCCTGAGACCCTACGATCATGGCATAAAAAGCACATTGATAAAACCATTCCTGCAAAGATTCAAGCTCAAAGCCAAGCCGAGCGCATCAAAGAGCTTGAACGTGAGAACAAAGAATTAAAACAAGCCAATGAGATCATAAGGAAAGCAGCCGCTTTTTTCGCCCAGGCGGAAATAGACCGCAAACCTTAGTGATGGTTCAATTCATCGACGAGAATAAATCTATTTATGGCATTCCAGCTATTTGTAGAGTCTTGCCGATTGCCCCATCCACATACTATCGTACCAAAGACTTAAACGACAATCCGGAGAAGCGTTCACAGCGTAGTCAGCATGACGATTTCTATCTAAATGAAATCAAACGTATTTGGAAGGACAGCAAATGCCGTTATGGTACTCGTAAAGTCTGGCAACAGTTGAAAGCAGAGGGTATACATCCTGCACGCTGCACTGTAGAGCGTTTAATGCGTCAGCATGGAATGCAGGGTATTTGGCGAGGTAAAGGTAAGATAACGACTAAGTCTCGTGACGATCAAAAGCGTGCTGATGATTTGGTTAATCGTAACTTTAATGCCCATCGCCCTAACCAACTATGGGTTGCTGATTTTACCTATATAAAGACACTGAGTGGCTGGGTATATACCGCCTTTATCATTGATGTATTTGCTCGCGCTATCGTTGGCTGGAAAGTATCAGATCGTATGAACACTGATATGGTGATGGCAGCACTAAACCAAGCCATTGCAGACAGAAACCATCCTAAAGATGTCATTCATCATAGTGATCGCGGCGTTCAGTACTTATCAATTCGCTATACTGATAAGATGGCTGATTCTGGCGTCATTGCATCTGTTGGCACGACAGGTGATTCATACGATAATGCGTTGGCTGAAACGGTTAACGGACTTTATAAAACGGAGGTGATTGAATATTTAAAACAGCAGTGGCAAGGTGTGAGTGATGTTGAATTAGCAACCCTTGAATGGGTCGATTGGTTTAACAAAACTCGCATTCATAGTACGATTGGCTATGTGTCGCCTTTTGAGTTTGAGAGACGATACTATGATAGTTTTATTGAGTCAGACAAAGCTGCCTGACTCAAGCAATCAAGTCTCCGATATAGTCGGGGCGGTTCACTTCTTTCTCTGCCGACGTTTTAGCACCATAGTTTTCAGCTTTTAAGTGAATAGCTCGTTCTTTTGCTTGTTTTACCAAATCTTCTCCGCCTGCATTCAAAGCATTTTTAGCAAAAATCTCACATTTCTTAGGAGTGTCTAAGTTTTTTATCCTTTCATCCATAACCAAATCTCTTCTTATGGATCAGTTAGCTGGTTTGAACCAATGCTATTTGTTACTTAATATCAGTCGTAATCATAACAGAAAGACTAAAAATAAGTTAACTTCTTAAAACCTCAGACTTAAACCGCTCCCATACCACACACCCATTGAATTCCAACCACGCATCGGCAACAATGACAGTATCTATTGATAATATTCACTCTAGAAAAATCATTCGGGAAAAAGGACAACTAATGAAACTGCGCATCTTAAAATCTGCCGTCACCAACCCTTGGTTTAACCTTGCGACCGAGGATTGGATATTTAATACGCTCAATCCCGACTCGCACACGCTATTCTTATGGCGCAATAGCGAGACCGTGGTTATTGGGCGCTCACAAAATCCGTGGGTAGAATGCAAAATCGATAAGATGGAAGCCGACGATGTGTTTTTGGCGCGGCGTCAGAGTGGCGGCGGCGCGGTGTTTCATGATTTGGGCAATACCAACTTTACCTTTTTATCGCCCAAAGACGACTATGACCAAGCAGCGAACTTTACCATTATCATCAATGCGCTAAAAAAGTTGGGTATAGAGGCGGATTTATCTGGTCGTAACGACATGCAGGTCGGCGATAAGAAAATATCAGGCAGCGCCTTTAAACACGCGGCGGATCGTAGCTTTCATCACGGCACATTACTGGTCAATGCCAACATGCAAAAGCTGGGCGATTATCTCAATCCGCATCCGCTTAAACTCAAAGCCAAAGGCATTAAATCGGTGCGTGCGCGCGTTGCTAATTTGATTGAGTTTAATGAAGACATCAATCACGAGGCTTTATCAGAGGCGATTATCGAAGCGTTTTGCGAATACTATCGTGACAAAGATTATGGCGACACTTCGCCAGTAGAAGAATTGGATGAAGCCAGTCTCGCCAAGCAGCCTAACCTGAACAAATACTATCAGCAAATGGCAGATTGGGACTGGCGCTTTGGCAAGACGCCTGAATTTACCCATCATATCGAGACGCGCTTTGATTGGGGCATTATTGATTTGCACCTTGATGTGAAGCAAGCAGTGATACGCGAAGTGGTCATCTTCTCTGATGCGCTAAACGTTGAGTTGATTGACCTATTAAAAGATGCCCTGACTAGCGTTAAATACAATAAAGACGATATTAAAACCAAGCTCGATGAATTAGGCAAAGCATACCCTAAATTGGCAACGCAGATTGATGATGTTTCTAAGTGGTTGATTGAGCAGATGGAAGGTTAGGTTTTTGCCTGTTATTGATAGTGAGTAAAGAGTTTTTATTTCTTATTGCCATCAGTATTTTAATCGCCTTTATACTTTGTGCGGATTAGGCTTGCTGTCTAGATCACACCCTTAGATAAACTTAAGTTTGATATTTAACGCTCTAGCCATCTATAATGTCAGGCAAATAATCGACTCGATTTAAGAGTCTACACTTTGGGCATTTAAGCAAGGTAGCATTATGGCAGCCTATATCACAGTCGGCGCAAAGACCTCTCATGGTGGGACGGTCATCTCCGGCTCACCGCAAACCACTCATAACGGTATCCCAGTCGCGCGTAAAGGCGATAAAGTCATCTGTAAAAAATGCAAAAAGGTGACCACTATTCTTAGTGGTGATGCCTCCTTTATTGTCGATGGTGCGCCTATTGCTCGCGGCGGCGATGTGACAAGCTGCGGCGCGAAGCTGATTGCGATTCAGCAAGCGTTTGCAGAGTCTGACTTTGATGTTGGCAGTATTGCGCAGGCAGAGCCTTTACAGTTTGCGAAGTCTGATCCGAGCAGTATGTTTAACGATATAAATAAGAACATCTATGATGATAGATTTCAATTGCTGGATAAACATAGCCAACTTCCATTAGCCTATATCAATTACCGTTTAGATTATAACGGTAAATCCGTTGAGGGCAAAACTGATGCTGAGGGATTTACTGAAATAATTGAAGCAAATCATTCAGCAGAAGTAAATATTTATTTATTGCTAGACGAGGATGAATAATATGACAAGACGAGAGATTAGCTGTGGTAGTTATCATTTAACGAAAGCTGATAATAATGGTAATAAATGTATTGAAGTTAATGTTGGGAGGAAGTTGACCTCTGGCGAGATAACCCTTCTCAGAAGTATGTTTGGTAACGCGATAGATTACAATACTGTTCGTATTTATGACAAAAAGTTTATCACTGACCAAGGTGACACTATGGCTATTGCCCCTAATGGCAATATATATTTTGCGCCAAAAGTACATAAAAAACGCCAATCTCAACTTATCGTAGGCTTTTGATTTTTATAGAATTTAAAATTCTAATTGTTTTAACTGAAATTTTAAAAAATAAGTAAACCAATACCTTAGAAAAATAAGTTGAGAGTGGGGTATAAAAAGGACTTTTCTTTAGCTTCAGATGTCAGCAAGCATTTCTTTATACATGAAATGACCCATGTGTGGCAGTATCAGAATGGTCAAACCGTTGCGCTACGTGCTATTGGCGAACAACTATTTTTTGAATTCCCAAGTCAAGCAATAAATCATATCGGGAAAAAATTGTCTATAGAAATAAATGGGTTTAAAGGTGCTTATAGCTATGAGCTTGATGTAAGAAAAGATTTACTTGATTATGGCATAGAACAACAAGCATCTATTGTTGCAGATTATTGGGCTATGAAAAATGGACTGCATGTTGAACTCAGAAACTCAATAAGAGCCACTAATCGCAACGATGCTTATTTAACTCATTATAGGATAATTGTAGATACAGTAGTCAAAAAATATTAAAAACAATATAACTATTATTGAATATTAAAAAGGATATTTTGTAATGTATTCGTTTATGCAGAAAAGCAGAAAAACACGTATTGATGAAACTACTAACTCTTATATACGTCATCTCTTCAAATTCAACTTTATATTGTTAGCAGTTAGTCTTTCTGGATGTTTTCAAGATTATCCTACGCATAGGCCTCCTATTGAAGGAAGTGTTGATATATCGAAAAACAGTAAAGGTGACCTGTGTTTTATGCCTATATTTAGCTCTGCCACTGTTATGGAGAATCCTATAAACTTAAATTATATAAAAATGGAAGAGCTTGTTGTATTAGATCCGAACGCAGAAGTAAGTAGTCATGTCAAAATACAAATTAAACCTGTAAATAAAGATTATTTTTCCTTAAAAGATGGTCAGAAGGTATGTTTAAACTCTGATAACGTCAATTTAAAACAGACTATTTACTCCAAGTTAGATAAGCAATTATTAGTAGTTTCAATCGGAGGCTTGGATGACAAGGAAGAACACTTTATAAGTTTTCAAAGAAAATTTGACTATCCTTATACAGCTGAATGACAAGAAAAATTAAATGTATCAAATAAAAATCATATTTTTAATTCAGTCTTTATTACTAACCACAGTATTATCCAGTGGTTTGTTAGCTTCTGCTTGCTCAGCGGAACCATTGATTTATGGTTATCAATGATTGCGACTACAAAATGATAAATACATCGATGCTGAAATTCAGATTTTGATGGTGTATCAAAAAGTATGCTGGGGTAATAAAGGAAGGGTGACAGCCGAAGCAAGATGATATATTTGAGGTTATGAAGACACAAATACAGATCAATTGCCCCGACTGTCACAGTCCCAGTTTAAAGAAAAATGGCATAAAAAGCTATGGCAAGCAGAACTACCAGTGCAAGGACTGCAAACGCCAGTTTATTGGCGATCATGCGGTAACCTATAACGGCTGTCACTCTAGAATAGAAGATCTCATACGACTGATGACTGTCCGAGGTTGTGGTGTTAGAGACATAGCCGTTATAGCCAAGGTTAGTATTGGAAAAGTGCTTAGCACCATAGGCTCATCCATTTACAAGATTGTACCTAAGAAGCGCTACTATGAACGCTTAGAGGTTGATGAGTTCTGGACTTACGTATATCGCAAGAAGCGTAAAGTTTGGCTTATTTATGCTTATGACCGTGCTACTAATGAGATTGTCGCTTATGTCTGGGGCAAACGTGACCTAAAAACGGCTAAGAAGTTAAGAGCACGTCTTAAGCAACTTAAAGTGAGCTATGACTCTATTAGTATGGACAATTGGGACAGTTTCATAACGGCCTTTAAACCAGATAACAAACGAGTTGGCAAACAGCATACGGTAGGTATAGAAGGTAATAACTGCCGTCTTAGACACCGATTAAGACGATCGGTTAGAAAGACTTGTTGCTTCTCAAAAAAGCTTGATAATCACTTTAAAGTATTCGATCTGGTGTTCTTTTATGTCAATTATGGCTACGTCTGATGCCAGCATACTTTTTGACACACCACCCAGATTTTTAATGGGATCATGCTCTTTAATATAGTCAATCCAACTTAAAGTTGTAACAGCAGACATTGCTGAATAAATGATTTAGATTATTCTCACCCCAGCCTTGCCTGAGCTTTTTTACCTCAGCCCACTTCTTCTCAATAGGATTTAGATCAGGACTATAAGGCGGTAGCCAGAGTATGCGATGACCATGTCGGTTTAATAGCTTTTTGATACGTTTGTTCTTATGAAATCTGGCATTGTCCATGATGATGACACATTTGCGACCAAGCTTTGGAATGACGTTATACTTAAACCAGTCGTAAACCACTTGCCAGTTGATGTTATGGGTAAATATGTCCACGGCAAACAAGCTTTTTTGATATAGCGCCCCAATGACGTTAGTTCTTTTTGTTTTTTGATAGTTATAGATATCGATGCAAGGTTTGCCTACTGGCGTATAGCCAAAGGCTCTGATAACTTCTTGATCAAAGCCGCTTTCATCCATATAGATAATAGGGTAGCCTTGGCATTGATAGTATTTCAGTTTAATGGTGTACTCTAATCGCTTAAGCCAACTTGATTTTGGGTGTTTAAGACTTTTTTTTGCGAGTATAGCCCAGCCGCTTCATGGCGGCTTCTACACCAGATTTACTACAGCCCAAACGAGCAGCTCTTTCATAGTAGTAAGCGTCAGGATAGTCAGTAATGTCTTGTTTTAGTGCTTCGGTAGATATTTTGCGCGGTGCTCTGACGATGGGCTTGATACTGATGTCTTTTTTCCAGTTAATAATGGTGGTGGGACTCATATCATAAAGCTTTGCTGCAGTGCGCACGCTCATGCCTTGTTCAAGAGACTTTAGTACCTTTTTACGAAGGATAATGGGGTATGTCATGGTGATTAGCGAGCTAGAATTTAGAATTATCGTAACATTTCCTGGTGGGATTGACTATATATCATGGCGAAATTGACAAATGGAAAAATCAAGCTAAAAAATCCTATGAGTTAAGATCAGATCTTGTACATGGCTCTCAAAGTCTTTATAACACTTATAACATAGAATTAAATTTTAACCCTTTTAAGCTTGCCTATCCAGTGATACTTTCTGCATGTATAGGGTTTTATATGTTGGGTTTAGAGCTTAATTCTTACGAAGAAAAATTAAAAAATATGTATTTTGAATTATCCGAACTATGTAAAGATGAAAAATATAAAACAAAGGAAGTTATGAATTCATAACAAATAAATCAAAAAAAAGCGGCGAGAAAATCTACCTCGCCGCTTTTGCATTCACATCTTTAATCCTTAAATCGCTGCCGCAACCTCTGCTCCATCACGAATGGCGCGTTTGGCATCCAATTCAGCAGCAAGTTTAGCACCGCCAATCAAATGATATTGGGCGTCTGGCGCATCACCGACGTTTGGCATCAGCTCAACCACTGATTCTTGACCGGCACAGACCACGACGCTATCAACACGTAGCAGCTGGCTTTGACCTTGATTATTAGTGATCCAAATACCTTCATTGGTGATTTTATCGTACTGCGCACCTGATACTTGGATGACGCCGTGTGATTTAACGTGCGCGCGATGTACCCAGCCCGAGGTTTTATTGAGCCCACTACCCAATCGACCTTTGGTACGCTGCATTAAGTATACTTGGCGTACAGGTTTGATGCCTTCAGGTTTAATCAAGCCGCCATCTGTCTGATAATCAGTATCAGACGTCACGCCCCACTCTTCGCGCCAATCACTAATTGACTGCGGTTTTGGACGATAGCTTGGGTCTTTTAGCAATTCAGGGCCAAGCTCATCTAATGGCTGCCCATGATTGGCGGTTAGATACTCACTGACGTCAAAGCCGATACCACCAGCGCCAATGACAGCAACGGTATCACCGACGGATTTTTCACCAGAGAGCAATTCAGCATAGCTGATGACTTGTGGTAAGTCCGCACCTTCCAATTTGCCTTTTAGGCTTCTAGGAACCACGCCGGTTGCGACGATGACGTGATGGAATTTGGCTTTTTCTAGCATAGCTTTGTCGACTTTGGTATTAAGTTTAATCTCAACACCTAAATGCTCAAGCTCATTGATATAATAGCGAATGGTTTCAAAGAATTCTTCTTTACCTGGGATAACCTTGGCATAATTAAACTGACCACCCAAGATGTCTTTTGCTTCAAATAGGGTGACGTCATGACCACGCAAAGCTGCCACATGAGCCGCTGACATGCCAGCGACACCGCCACCGATGACTGCCACTTTTTTCGGTTTTTTGGTCTTCTTATAAACCAATTCCGTCTCGTAGCAAGCTTGTGGGTTGACCAAACAGGTTGAGCGTTTATTTTCAAAAGTATGGTCAAGACAGGCTTGGTTACAGGCGATACAGGTATTGATACGATCGGCTTGGCCTTCTTTAGCTTTGTTGACCCAATGCGGATCCGCTAAGAACGGACGCGCCATTTGAATCATGTCAGCTTGCCCACTGGCGAGGATATCTTCAGCGGTTTCAGGCATATTGATACGGTTGGCTGCCATCATTGGGATGCTGATATGTTTTTTAATCTCAGCAGTGAAATCTACAAAAGCCGCGCGCGGTACGCTGGTGACAATGGTTGGAACACGCGCTTCATGCCAGCCGATACCAGTATTCATAATGGTCACGCCCGCTTCTTCTAGCGCTTTAGCAACGGTGATGACTTCATCCATGACGTTACCGTCTTTGACCAAATCAATCACTGACAAGCGGAATAGGATAATAAAATCTTCACCCGTTGCTTCGCGAACTGCTTTGACCACATCGACCGCAAACTTCATGCGGTTTTGAATATCACCGCCGTATTCGTCGGTGCGTTTATTGACATGACGCGATAAAAACTGATTGAGCAAGTAGCCTTCAGAGCCCATGATTTCAACACCGTCATAACCCGCTTGTTTGGCAAGTTTGGCACAGCGCGCATAGTCTTTAACGGTTTGTTCGATATTTTTGATGCTCATCTTACGCGGTTTAAACGGCGAGATTGGCGATTTAATCGGGCTTGCTGACACGGCAAACGGATGATAACCATAGCGACCACTGTGCAAGATTTGCATGATGATTTTGCTGTCATATTTATGCGCCGCACGGGTGACGCGTTGATGATTAATGACGTCAGCGCGGGTGTTCATGGTGCCGCCAGCAGGGAGCAACCAGCCTTCGCGATTGGGCGATATGCCCCCGGTAATCATCATCGCCACGCCGCCTTTGGCACGTTCGGCAAAATACGCCGCCAGCTTGCCGTAATTATAAAAACGGTCTTCAAGCCCCGTATGCATCGAGCCCATCACCATGCGGTTTTTAAGTGTAGTAAAGCCCAAATCCAGCGGCTCAAATAAATGCGGGTAGTGCTCGTTGGTGCTGGCGGTCTCAATGGTATTGGCAGTGCGGCTGGCGGTCATATCATTTTCCTTATGAATGAATTAACAAACTACGTTCTGAAAACAGAAAAGTCACGGGATTTAGCGTTGCTGCTATCGTAACACACCGCTATTATCATCAGCTATGCGGACAAGCGACTGATGAGTGAGCACTATCTTGATACCAATCCTAGACAGTCAGATGTTTACCTCGACTTTATGGCTTTTATTAAGCAAACCTCATAAAACCCGCCCAATTTTTGGGGCGATTGGCTATAATAGCGTGAGCGTTGTCAATATTTAACGTGTTTTATAACGACCGTTTTTATGACAATTGTTTTTATGACAACGGCTTCTATAATAGCCGCTTCGCTAAATCCCTGCACCATCGAATACCCGCAATACGATAAAGGACTATCCCCATGACAGACTTTCACACCGGTCTTGGCAAAAACGCTGCCAATCACCAACCGCTGACCCCTATCGATTTTATTATCCGCAGCGCGCAGGTTTATCCTGACAAGACTGCAATTATCTACGACGACCTAGAGCACAATGAGCTCACGCAGACATGGCAACAGACTTATGATCGCTGTCGTCAATTGGCCGATGGTCTGCGTAAATTGGGTATCGATAAAAATGACACGGTGGCGGTGATGATGCCGAACACGCCGGCGATGGTCGAATGCGCCTTTGGCGTGCCAATGTCAGGCGGCGTGCTTTGTACCCTTAATACCCGACTTGATATCAATGCCCTAACCTTTTGCCTGCAACACTCTGAAGCCAAAGTATTGATTTTAGACAGCGAGTTTGCTGAGCATGCTGAGATTATTGATGAAGCTTTTCCCAACCTCATCGTGATTCATGCGACCGATAAAGCGCTTGATATCGAGCGTTTTGGCACTATGAGTTATGAAGAGTTAATCGCCAGCTCAGACAATTTGGATAATTGGGAAAAACCGCTCGATGAATGGGATGCCATTGCGCTCAACTATACTTCTGGCACCACTGGTAAGCCCAAGGGCGTGGTCTATCATCATCGCGGTGCCACGCTCAATGCCGTGTCTAATATTTTAGATTGGGATATGCCCAAGCATCCCATGTATCTATGGACGCTGCCACTATTCCATTGTAATGGTTGGTGTTTCCCATGGACCATCGCTGAGCGCGCGGGCGTCAACGTCTGCTTACGTAAAATTGACGCTGATTTGATTTTGCAGCTGATTGCCAAGTATAAAGTCAGCCATTATTGCTCAGCGCCCGTGGTGCACAATATGATTGCCGGCGGTAAGCCTGAGTATAAAGAAGCCATTAACCATGAAGTCAAAGGCTGGGTCGCTGGTGCGCCGCCGTCTGAAACTATGCTCGCTGCTATGGAAGCCATGGGTTTTCATATCTCGCACGTTTATGGGCTGACTGAAGTTTATGGGCCAGTCACCGTTTGCGCTGAACAAGAAGAATGGGCAGCGCTTGATGTCGCTGGACGCGCGCAGAAAAAATCTCGTCAAGGGGTGACCTCGCATCTGATGACAGGCTTTGAGCTGTTTAAACAAGGGACGACCGACCCCGTTGCCGCCGATGGCGAAGAAATGGGTGAGCTGGCACTGCGTGGTAACATGGTGATGAAAGGTTATCTTAAAAGCCGTAAAGCGACCGAAGAAGCCTTTGCTGACGGTTGGTTCCGCACCGGTGATTTGGGCATCAAATACCCCGACGGCTATATCAAAATCATGGATAGGCTCAAAGACATCATCATCTCAGGTGGCGAGAACATCTCTAGTATCGAAGTCGAAAACGTCTTATATAAAATGCCGGAAATCCAAAGCTGTGCCGTCGTCGCCGCGCCGCATGATAAATGGGGCGAAGTGCCAGTGGCCTTTATCGAAATTCATGCTGGTAGCACTTTACAACGCGATCATGTCATGGAGCATTGCAAGCAATATTTGGCTGGCTTTAAAGTGCCTAAATACATTATCTTTGCTGAAATTCCGAAAACCAGTACCGGTAAAGTACAGAAGTTTGAGCTACGCCAAGCGGCAAAATCATTGGCGCACGAAACGCCAAAAGTTACGGCTAGCGCTAAATAATAGCTTTTGAAAAACTTGCACTTTGAGCAATTTGCATAAAACAGGGTCAGTCTAATGATTAGGCTCACCCTGTTTTCTTGAACTAAAAACGTAAAACCTATTCTTGTAGGCAGTCCGCTATAAAATAAACACAGAGCTACTGGTATTCATTTTGCGCAGCCTCTGTCTGCGTAGGCACAGCCAGCAAGGAAAATGAATACCAGTAGCGCGTTATCATACTTGTACTAATTTTATTTAGGACTGACTATAGCCGAACGACTAATTCAATTTTGGCTTAAGCCACTGATAGATGATCATACCAAGCAGCATGGCAGCGGCAAACACATAGCCTTGCCAATGTCCTGTACCTAGCAACACAATACTAGGCCCTGGGCAGATACCCACAAGTCCCCAACCGATACCAAACATCATCGCGCCGATTAACAACTTGTTATCAATCACCGTCTTACTTGGCAATAAGATAAAAGTACCCGCCCAGCTGGTCTTTTGCCATTTGGCTAATTGCACACCGACTATCGCTACTACTAAACCGCCGCCCATCACCAGTGCCAAGGAGATATCCCACGCGCCAAAGACGTCCAAAAACCCTTGTAACTTAGCAGGGTCGGTCATGCCTGCTATCAGCAGACCCAAGCCGAATAGTAAACCGGCCAGTAATCCAATCATATTTTTTAGCATTATTGTGCCCCATACTTAATCTGTTTATTCAAGCTGTTATAAATAATGTGCCGTCTATACCTGCGTTAAAATATGCCTAAAACATGCCTACCCACATACACAGTCAATGCACCAAACAACATAAAAGTTACCGTCGCTGCCATCGAGCGTTTCGATAGGCGGGCGTTGCCGCAAATACCGTGGCCACTAGTACAGCCTGACCCTAAACGCGTGCCAAAACCAACCAGCAACCCTGCGCCAATTAACAGCGGTAATGACGTGGTGATTTCTATATCAGGCAAAGGTCGGACCAAACTGTAAAGTAAAGGCGAGATGATAAGGCCTGCGATAAACAGTACCTGCCACATCTCTATATTTTTGGGTTTTAGTACGCTTGACACGATACCGCTGATACCCGCAATACGGCCAATACCTAATAATAAGATAACGGTCGATGTCCCTAGCAGCAAACCGCCGATTAAGGATATCGGCGTAAAGGCTAACCAGTCTATTTGTATACTCATAATGTTTACCTAAGCCAATTTTATTAAATACAAACTTAATATTCGTTTTATATAAATACATTATATAATAAAATATAATAAGAAGGTAAAAAAATACTGAGATCTGTTTAACAGAACTCAGTATTGTTACCTAACTTATAGTAAAAATTATGCAGGCTGCTCTGCCAATACTTCATCAAGCGCTTTTTCAAAACGTTGTACCGCTCCGTCAACATCAGTCAATTTATCAAGACCAAATAGACCTAAGCGGAAAGTTTTAAAGTTCTCAGGTTCGCCTACTTGTAGCGGAACGCCAGCGGCGATTTGCATGCCAGCTTCAGCAAAGGCGCTACCTTTATGCATATCATCACGGTCGGTATAGGCAACCACGACGCCCGGCGCTTCAAAACCTTCTGCCGCCACGCTTTCAATGCCTTTGTCCACCAATACTTTACGAATACGTTTGCCAAGCTCCCACTGCGCCTCGCAAAGCTTATCAAAGCCGACTTCCTTAGCTTCATTAATAGCATCGCGGAACTGGCGTAAGCTATCGGTTGGCATGGTTGCATGATAAGCGTGACCGCCATTTTCATAGGCGCGCATGATATTTAACCACTGTTTTAAATCTAAGCTAAAGCTATCAGATTCCGTGCTCTCTACTTTTTGCACAGCCGCATCGCTGAGCATTACCAAACCTGCACCCGGCGTGCTGCTCCAGCCTTTTTGCGGCGCGCTAATCAGCACGTCAATGCCCAAATCTTTCATATCAAGCCAGACGCAACCCGAGGCAATACAGTCAATGACCAATAGACCGCCAACGCTATGAACAGCCTCGGCCAATGCTTTGATATAGTCTTCTGACAAAATTATGCCTGATGAGGTTTCAACATGCGGCGCAAAAACGATGGCAGGTTTTGTGTCTTTAATTTTAGCAACCGCTTCATCGATAGCAACTGGAGAAAACGGCTTTGGCGTCTCACCCTCTTCACGATTGGCAGTCAATACCGTAGACGATTTGGCAATTTTGCCTTTGTCTAAAATTTGCGTCCAACGATAGCTAAACCAACCGTTACGGATAATCAGGCAGTCTTCATCATTGGCCAATTGACGCGCCACCGCTTCCATACCATAAGTGCCAGAGCCCGGTACAATCGCCACCGCATCAGCGTTATAGACTGACTTTAGGTTGCTAGACAAGTCATTCATTACTTGCTGAAAGACTTTTGACATGTGGTTTAAGGCGCGGTCAGTATAGACCACCGAATATTCTAATAAGCCGTTTGGATCAATATCTTGACGTAATGCAGTCATAGGACGCTCCTAGTTTATAGTTAGGCAATATAGGTATTGGCAAATTTTAGTGATAACGAGCCAAATACTACGATAGATAGTATTTATCGGGCCCTCATATCGAGTAATCATCGAGAGTATGACGCAGGGTTGATGATATAGCGCTTTATCCTAGCGCTATTGCCGTTGACGAGTATGTCGTGTGCGCTTTATTTTTATTTTAAACAGTACTACAGACGATAGGCGCGCCATTATCAGACCGTGAATGACAGCCTATTGAATCATCAATACTGAGAATTAATGAAATGAGAAGATATTAAGAGGCAATTGATAAAATTAGACTTTGAAAAAAAAGCCAAAATCAATTAGTTAAAGGATTATTAGAAATAAGCGCTGCCACATAACCAAAAATTATCGCCACTTAATACACTCATAACAACTTGATATTAGCACTGATAATGCAGGTTGACAACGCTCAGCTTGCATAAGTTGAAAGCTTAGCCAATTTATGATTTTTGAAGAGAAACCGTTTCAAAAGGAAGAGTTTTAAAAGAAACGGTTTTAAGAGAAATAGTAAGAAAAACAATTAGTGAATTAAAAGGAGTAATGATTACTGACGACGACCACGATGCGCGTCTTGTAATCCCGAGACCACAAAATCTAGCAATTCATTGTCACCTTCGCGTGCCGCTTTACGCATCAGCTTCGAGGGCGCATGGGTCAGCGTCTGGGTTAAACGCCGCGATAGCTCAGTGATAATAGCTTCAGGGCTGGCGTTATCTTGTTGCAGCTTAACAATGGATTCATGCAGCAGCTTATCGACTTGGTCATGGGTGCGCGCGCGATATTGTTGAATCTCTTTACCGACTTGGCGCACCTGAAAGCGCCGATCCATCTCAACCACCAACTGACTGACCAGCAGCTCAGCATCGACCGCTGCTTGCCGGCGCTGCTCAATATTACCAGCAATCACGTGTTGCAAGTCATCAACAGAATACAAATACACATCGTCGATACGGCTAATGGTAGAGTCGATATCGCGCGGCACCGCCAAGTCAATCATCAGCATCGGCTGATAACGCCGGCTTTTAAGCGCGCGCAAGGTCATGGTCTTATCAATCAATATATCCATACTGCCGCTACAACTACTGACGATATCAGCTTCTGCCAATACTTGCGGCAACTCTTGCAGCGATTTCACTTCTACCATACGCTCGGGTCGACGCAATTCGGCGGCCAACGCTTCGGCGCGCTCAGGATTGCGGTTACAAATAATGACCCGCCCGACCCCAAGCCCAGCGATATGCGTTGCCACCAAGCGATTCATCTCGCCTGCCGCAACAACCAATAACGTGCGATTGGGCAAATCGTCAAATATCTGCGTCACCAATTTGGCTGCAGCATAGCTCAGCGATACCGCTTGAGCGCCGACTTTGGTTTCGTTGCGCACGCGTTTGGCAGCGGCAAATACTTGATCGACAATCCAGCCGAGCTGATTGCTGAGCGCCTTTTGGTCTTGCGCCAAATGCACAGAACGTTTGATTTGACCGAGTATCTGCGGCTCACCCAATATCATCGAGTCAAGACCAGCAGCCACTCGCAGCCAATGAGTCAGCGCATGAGTATCACGGTGCACATAAAGATAAGGGTCAATCTCTTCCAAAGGTAACTGTTTAAAATCCGCCAGCCAGGCTTTAATTTTTAAGATATGAGCGCTAATTGCCGCGGTAGAAGGCTGCGTACTAATGGCATTATTACTCGAAACAGCAGTTTGCTGCGCTGCTAAAGCTGCGCCTGATTCTGACGGTACTGAGACTTGCGGGACGAGTGCATAAATCTCAGTACGGTTGCACGTCGAGACAATCACGCTACCATCGGTAAAGCGCTCTAGCTGCTGCAGGGCAATATTCACATCGTCACCGACAAGCGCCAAGCGCTCTCGCAGAGCGACTGGTGCGGTTTTGTGATTGACCCCAATGACCACTAATCTCATTATTGATAGACCATAAATATAACGTTCACCTGCCAGCCAAACGCTTTTAGAATGTGAAAAAACCTATTCAATCAGCAGTGCTAAAAAACAGTTTTTCACAGACAGCGCTTGCTCAACTGGCTGTGAAAAAACGTCTTTAATAAATCATTATCAATATAAACGTCTAAAAAGCGCTTATTATATCATTATTGCTAGCTTTATTTAACAAGCAGCGCTAGGCGATGGTATTTGTCTGTATCTGGGCATGACAACGATAAATCAACTGCTGTAATTGCTTTTAAATAAAGGCCAGTGTTATTTATCTAATTTGTCAGCGCTGGTTTACTAGAGGACTTACTAGCAGATGTTTAAGCTATCAGAGTTTATTGAACGCTACTTAAAGTCATTTATCGTCATTACTTAATCGCCTAAATATTGTTAGTATTTGAGTAACATAGGCGCTATTGTTTATCGCTTTCATCTGCTCTTATAATGACAACAACAAACATCTTTAAAATAAAGACAATAAAATCCTCCTGTTAGAATGCAAGTGGACTAATGGGAAAATATTGCTCGCTAGATTTTTTGGGTCATCCTTTAGATTGCAACCTATGTATAATGATCAATCTCGCCTCCGCGCCTTATTGCAAGCCACTATTGAGCGCCTATGTCAGCGTTATAAGCTAACGTTGTCGTTGGCCATTTGTCTATGCCTAGGATTCCCCGCCCATGCCAAATATGTCAGCCCTGCGTTGACCGCTCCGATATTAAATACTGACTTGGCCAATTCGTCTACAACTTCAGCAGCTAAAGCAAGCAATACCGATATCCTTGATCAGACTGCCAATGAAATAGCTCCTCTGCCATCGTCTACTGAGCAGTCTCAGCTAGCAGTAAATAGCGCTGATGCAAACAATCAAGCAACATTTAGCCCAGCCCAATCAGAGCTTGGCGAGCCAAGTTTATACGCGCTGTTAGATGCCGAATTTGCCGCAGATCGCGATGACAATAAGCGCGCGCTGACTATTTATAAGCAGCAATCTTTTAAGCAAGATGCGACCGCGGTATTTGAGCGCGCGCTAAGCTTGTCTTTACGTAATGAAAGCGTTGAGGATTCATTGCGCTTTGCCAAAACTTGGCAAGACCAAAACCCCGACCACGTGCCCGCTTGGTTTTATGTGGCGCATTTGGCCCTGCGTGCGCACGACTATGAATTGGCGGGCGCCACTCTAAACCGCATTTTAAACTATGACCCGCGAGCCGATCTGAGCGAAATACTGATTGGCATTTATCCCAATACCGATGAAGACAAACGCGAGTTGCTTGCCGCTTTGCAACCTATCGATAGCGAGCAAAACGCTTCGCTTTCGGTATTAAAGGCTGGTTTACTGTATCAATTTGATGAGCCTGAGGTCGCTATTGTCCATATCGATCGTGCCCTCGCGCGTCAGCCAGATTATGTGCCTTTTATCACTTTAAAAGCCGACATCTTACGCAAGACCAAGCCATCAGCAGCCGTGCTTGATTATATTAACCAAGCGCGCCTACGTAACCCTGATAGCAAGAGCTTATACTTATATGAGATTCGTTATTTACTCGATTTGCGGCAAAGCGAGCAGGCTTGGCAGCTATTACTTGATGCACACGGGCGCTTTGCTGATGATGACGAAATCACTTTGCTCGCCGCGCTGGTGAGCTTGGACGTTGAAGAATACGCCAGCGCCGACCAGCTGCTTAATATCTTGGCTAAAAATCCGGGTTATCTTGACCAAGCCTATTACTACCTTGGCATCAGTGCCGAGCGCCAGCAACGCTTTGAGCAAGCAAAACACTATCTCAATGGTGTGATGCAAGAGGACTTGGTGTTAGAAGCGCGGCGAAAAGTGGTGTCGTTTGAGCTGCTAAACGATGACGTCGATGTCGCCATTGCCACTTTAGAGAAGCTGCGTAAAGACTTTAGCATCTTCGCGCCTGACAGCTTTGTCATGCAAGCGGATATCTTATGGCAGCAAAATGAGCCCGAGGAAGCGCTACGGTTATTAACGCGCGCCAGCCGCAAATATCCTAATAATGAGATGCTGCTATTTGCCCGCGCGCAGCTGCTTGACGACAAAGACGATTATATCGTTAAGCGCACTTTATTGAACCATTTGCAAACGCTCGACCCAACCAACCTTGCTTATCAGCTTAGCTATGCGCAGTTATTGCTCGCCAATGAACGCAGCTCCAAGCAAGGTTTGGCGCTAGCAACGGCTATTATCCAAATCCGTTATGATGACCCGCGCTATGACAATGAGCTGCATTTGCAAGCGTTAAACGTACTCGCCGCCAATGCTTTAGCGAACGAAGATTATCAACAAGTTATCGACTATCTACAAACCCCGTACGACGTTTTTCCAACCCTACGTTCAGGCACGCTACTGCTGCGCGCTTATCAAGGGCTAGGCGATAATGAAAAAGTTGAGGCGTTGCTTGCTGAGTTACAAGAGCGTTTTTCATTTGGGCAGCGCAACGTCAATGACCGTATACAGCTTTATTAAAGTGCTTTTTGCTCAAAGCTTATTGGATACTCATCATAAAATACGATTAAAAACAAAAACGTTTGCGCTAAAAACTACAAGCCAGTTATAAGAAATGAACAGCCATGCATCAGCGCGTAACAAATCATGCTTAAGCTAAGCGTTTATTGTTTCATTTAATCTTTTAACAAATCTGTTGCTTTTAAAACTTGTCTATTTTTGAGGATATATCATGTCAGTATTAAAAAAAAACCAGCCGAATAAACTGGCGCTATTTAGCACTTTAACGGCCGCGCTCGTTATCACATCTGGTTGTCAGTCATTAAAAACCGCCAATGCTACCAATCAGCCTGTTGGCACGGTACAAGGTCAGAAACCTGAACAACCTAAAAAGCTTGAGAACTTTAATATCACGGGCAAGATCGGCGTTACCACACCTAGTAAGGACAATTCAGGAAACCAAGGCGGCAGTGCGTTTTATGCATGGGGACAACAAAATGACCGTTTTGCTATCGAATTGATTGGTGCGCTTGGCATTGGCAAAACCAATATCGAATATAATGGTCAGTCGGCGACTTTAGTCAGTGAAAAAACCGGTACTTTAACCGCTGCTGACCCTGAAACCTTGCTCAAAAAAGCCACAGGCTGGCAAGCGCCGATTTCACAAATGCCGTATTGGATATCGGGTCGCCCAGCGCCTTCAGACAGCGCGCCACAGCTTGATGACCAAAACCGTTTAATTAGCTCGGTCAATGGTGAATGGCAAGCGAACTTTAGTTATAAAGGCAACGACAAATTGCCAAATAAAATCAGTGCCGTACAGTCACAAGGCAATAAAGTAGTGATGACCATCGACCATCAAAAATAATGGCCTTATGTAGACAGTAGAAAATACTATCTTTACTTACAACTCATAAAGACATTTATTTATGACTGAACGCACCACCGCAACATCAGTTATCACGCGCTTGTCACCGGCCAAGATTAATTTATTTTTGCACATCACTGGTAAGCGCGCTGATGGCTATCATAATCTGCAAACCGTCTTTCGCCTGCTTGACTGGGGCGATTATCTGCATTTTACGTTTGTAGACGATACGGCACTTTCTATTATAGATAAAACCTTCGACGCTGCTAAGCTTTGTCATCAGCTGCTAACGCTCGCTGGTGCCGACACCATAACCAGCAGTATCGATGACAATCTGATTTTTAAAGCCGCCCGAGCGTTACTAGCATTTGCTCTCCAAGCTGACAGACTACCTAAGCAGCTGCAATCAGTGCAAATCACCTTGGATAAGCACTTACCAATGGGTGCAGGCTTAGGCGGTGGCTCATCCAATGCGGCAACGACATTATTAGTTTTAAATGAGATCTGGCAGCTCAACTTTAATCAAAATGAGCTGATAAAAATTGGCGCAAGCATTGGCGCCGATGTGCCGATATTTATCTTTGGGCAAGATGCGATTGCCATGGGTATTGGCGAGGAGCTGACAGCGATTGATTTGCCCGAGCAGCAATATTTAGTCTTAACCCCAAACGCCCATGTCAACACGGCCAAGCTGTTCGCCCATCCAAAGCTACAACGAGATATCGACGCCCTATCCATTGACATTATCAAAAGCCAGACCAATGACTATGTGCAACGTTTAAATACACCTTATCAAAATGTGTTTAGTCATGTCGTCACCAGTCTCGCTCCGGCTGTCGATGCGGCATTACGGTATTTGCAAGGCTTAGAGATGCAAGCACTTGGCACAGCTCGGATGACCGGCTCTGGTAGCGCGGTATTTTTACCATTGGATGCGAGTATTATTGATGATAAAACGCTGTTGGCAAAGTGGGTTAACAATGCGCCTTGTGCGGCGTACGTAGTGGGGAATCTACAAGTTAAATAGAATTAATAATATGATTTTCTTCGCTTAAAGGTTATTTATCATGAAAGGCAATTCTTTTACGTTATCAATAAGTATTTTGGCCCTTTCAATAGCCGTGACAGCCTGCACCAACAATTCTGATACTCAAAACGTCACGTTACCTGCGCCAAAAGTATCTATCGATAACATGGCCAGTGATAGCAGCACTAACGATTTTAAGAATAAGCCCTATGCCCAGTTTTTTACTTATCCATATAAACATGGTGCGGAAATAGAACCAGCTATGGGCGGCATTTTGGTTATGAAAGACGGCTGTTTGCTTATCCAAAACGATGATAGGCTTAACGTTCCTGTGTTTCCTCATGGCATAACCACTTGGAATGAGGAGACCCAGACTCTGACCGCCAATGGCGTTGATATACCTTTGAACACTGAGCTATTTACTAACGGACCCTTAAGCGGCGGGAAATACGACCCTAGTTACGATTATAATTTCGAGCAACAAGCCAACCCTAAATGCTTGGAAAATAGATATATCGTATTTTTGGGTTCACAGTTTATGGACGCTACAGATTTACCAAATAATTAGCCTATACAAGCTAAAACTGAGGCCAAACCCTACTTATAGCGTATAAATAAAATGAGTATAAAGACCATATATAAATTTTCATTAACTCAACATCGGTTTTATTTTCGACCTATTTATAATAAAAGCCATAAAAAGGCGCAAATGACTTGCAAAATCTAAATATTTATTTATAATAGGTCGCCTCAATAGGGGTATAGCCAAGTTGGTAAGGCATCAGGTTTTGATCCTGACATCCGTTGGTTCGAGTCCAGCTACCCCTGCCATTTTTAAGTGTAAAGCGTCCGATATGTCGTCATTATAAGCCGTTTTTAAATAAACGCTTATTTTATTGACATTGACAACGTTATCCCAGTTTCGGTATAGTTCGCAATGAACACCGTTAGGGAAAAGTTATATTGTAGACAATTTATCTGTTTATAATATAACGAACAGGTCGTGACGCTATTTTAAGCGTAATTTAGTATAAATTATGCCTAGATATCGACGTACACAGCCTAGACATTACAGGGGTATAGCCAAGTTGGTAAGGCATCAGGTTTTGATCCTGACATCCGTTGGTTCGAGTCCAGCTACCCCTGCCATTTTTTACTGTAATAGTAGTCATCAATAGTTTTCCATACTCTTTTCTAAATTTGAGCAGTTTGATACTGCTTAGCGGTCGCTGCTTGAGTTAATCAATAGGACTTCTGTCATGCCTTATTTGGCGATTTTTACGGGTAATGCCCACCCAGAATTAGCAAAAACCGTAGCCGATCATCTCCATATACCTCTTGGTAAAGCTGACATCACGCGCTTTTCTGATGGCGAAATTGCCGTGGAAATCAAAGAACACGTACGTGGCAAAGACGTGTTTATCATGCAGCCTACTTGTGCACCGACTAACGACAATTTGATGGAAATCATGATGATGGCCGATGCCTTGCGTCGTTCTAGTGCTGGCCGGATCACTGCTGTCATGCCATACTTCGGTTATGCCCGTCAAGACCGCCGTCCGCGTTCAGCACGTGTACCTATCTCGGCCAAAGTCGTCGCTGACATGCTAAACATCGTTAGTATTGACCGCGTTATGACCGTTGATTTGCACTCAGATCAGATTCAGGGCTTCTTTGATATCCCAGTTGATAACATCTATGGTACGCCTGTCTTATTGAACGATCTTAAAAAACAAGATTATGACAATATCATGGTGGTTTCACCTGACGTCGGCGGTGTGGTACGTGCGCGTGCCATGGCGAAGCAGTTGGGCGATACCGACATGGCGATTATTGATAAACGCCGTGCCCGTGCCAATGAATCACAAGTGATGCACATCATCGGTGATGTCCGTGACCGTGATTGCGTCATCGTTGATGACATGGTTGATACCGCAGGTACGTTATGCAAAGCCGCTGAAGCCTTAAAGCAAAATGGCGCGCGCCGCGTACTTGCTTATATTACTCACCCTGTCCTATCGGGTAATGCGCTAAAGAACATCAGCGAATCGGAATTGGATGAGATTGTGGTAACTGATACCATTCCATTGTCTGACGCGGCTAAAGCCTGTAGCAAAATCCGTCAAGTAAGTATCGCACCGATGCTGGCTGAAAGCTTACGCCGTATCAATAACGAAGAATCTATCAGCGCTATGTTTGATGCCTAGTTAATGCTTAAGATTTTCTTTCGCTAAAAAATATATTACTAAAAACGCTAAGTTTAATGACTTGGCGTTTTTTTATGTAAGACTGGCGTGCGCTATTTTAGCTAGGTCTTTATTATTGTTAAAGAATCACGTATAATGCGCGCCTGTATTCATCATTCGTTAACCCCTATTATTTTTGGGTATTTTATACTTAGCGACATGATTGATACTTTCTAAAGTATTGATTATCCGGTGATAGACTGGTCGCAAGTCTGTTATTGCTGGTAGATACTTCACATACTCTCTATAGGATTATATCCATGGCTATTGATCATTTTGCAATCAACGCAGTTGACCGCTCTGCTGAACAACAAGGTAAAGGTGCGAGCCGCCGCCTACGTAAGCAGAACCTAGTTCCTGCTATCATTTATGGTGGTGGTGAAGAACCAACTGCTATCTCTATCAAAATCAACGAGCTCGTAAAATCGCTTGAATATGAAGCGTTTTTCTCACAAATTTTGACCATCACTACCGATAAAGGTGATGAGCAACAAGTCGTTATCAAAGACTTGCAGCGCCATCCTGCTAAAGGTTTCCCAATGCATGCAGATTTTCAGCGCATTGTGAAAGGTCAAAAAATCAACATGCACGTGCCGCTACATTTTGCAGGCCGTGAAGAAGCGCCAGGTACGAAAGCGGGTGGTATCTTATCTACGCTAGTATCTGATGTTGAAATCGTTTGCCTACCATCACAATTACCTGAATACTTAGAAATCGACGTATCAGGCATGGAAATTGGTGATCTATTCCGTCTATCAGACATCAAATTGCCTGAAGGCGTAATTATCTTTGATCTTGACATGGAAGATGCTCACGACCGTACCGTTGTGAACATGCAGCCACCAACAGTTGAAGAAGTTGACGAAGACGCTGACGAAGTTGATGCAGCTGACGTACCTGCTACTGAGCAAGGTGCTGAGCCTGAAGACAAAGACGCTGAATAATAATCTTTATAACGCTTATATAGCAGCCTTATGGTTGCTCGGTTATAAAAGATTGGTTTAGTCAAAAAATAGCAGGTGATGAATGTCTCCTGCTGTTTTTGTAACTGAGGTTTGAAAAGAAGGTTTGAAAAGTAGGATAAAGACGATTTATTCATCTTACTTTTCAAACCTTATCACTCATTTATTAAATTTAAGCAGGGTGTTTTTATGGCCATAAAGCTTATTGTCGGTCTTGGTAATCCTGGTCAGCAGTATATGTTTACGCGTCATAATGCCGGGTTTTGGTTCGTCCATCATTTGGCGCAGCAGTTTAATATTGCCCTCGCCCCTGACAAAAAATTCCACGGGGTGACGGGACGTGGGCAAATTCATGGTCACGATGTGCGCCTGCTTATGCCTCTAACCTTTATGAATAAATCTGGTCAATCGGTGGTGCCGATGGTCAATTTTTATGGCATTAACAATAATGAGCTGCTGATTGCCCATGATGAGCTCGATATTCCCGCTGGCAGTATCAAGCTTAAAACCGACGGTGGTCACGGCGGGCATAACGGTCTGCGTGATATCACCCCGCACATTGGCAACGACTTTCATCGCCTGCGTATCGGTATCGGTCATCCGGGTCACAAGTCTAAAGTCAGCGGTCACGTATTATCGAAAGCGGCGCCTGATGAGCAAATGGCTATCGATAGCGCGTTAAGTGCTGCTTTTGACGCCTTACCGTTATTATTAGATGGTGATATTGAAAAAGCGCGCTCGCAGATTAATGGCTTTAAATTACCAGAATAATCTGCCGTTGATGGCAAACATTTAAGTCATTTAAATCGCCAAAGCGTAAATTTAGCCGTGACTTTTAGGCAAATAACTTTTATTCTACTTACCCTGTCCCCATTAAGCTTTTGATTTGGTTCATTTATATCAGTTACCCTAAGGAAGCAACTTATGCTACTTAATATGCTCAAGTGCAAATTACATCGCGCCCGTGTTACCCATGCTGAACTGCACTACGAAGGCTCATGCGGTATCGATGGTGACCTACTAGACCTCGCTGGTCTGCGTGAAAACGAATCTATCGATATCTACAATGTCACCAATGGCAAGCGTTTTCGCACCTATGCGATTCGCGCTGAAGCGGGCTCTGGCATTATCTCGTTAAACGGTGCCGCCGCGCATATGGCAGACCTGGGCGATATCGTCATCATTTGTGCTTATGCCCATTTTGATGAAGTAGAAGCCGCTACCTATCAGCCAAAACTGGTGTATTGCAATGAAGACAATACCGTGAAAGACACTGCCAATATCATTCCGGTACAAGTGGCTTAATTATCCATGACTGCTATTTAAGTGATCAATAAAAAAGCTGAATCTAATTAAGATTCAGCTTTTTTTATGCTATTTATTTATCCTGCTTACGGTTTCTAATCACCCGCCATAGCCCTTCATTTTCTGTTTTCGGCATTTTTAAAGTGATGGTATTTGATAGCATGTCTTGTATTGCCAAACCGCGACGATTAAACAGACAAAAGGCATAGTTGAAAACAAAGCCCAAAAAAGCACTGGTCAATAAGATAGCGCGTGAACCACCGATGACACTACCGATGAGTCCAAATATCAGCGGCATCAGGCTCGCCGCCAAGATACGTTTGAACGACTGCCCCCACGTAAGCAGGTGACCATCATTATTGACCGTTTTTAAGCGCCACGTTTGCATACCTAGTGTTTGCCCACCGCGGCGCCAAAATAGCCCGTAGAAGCCCACCAGCGTCAGGATAAACGAAGGGGTCATAATAAAGTTTTGATACCATGTCGGTAGCGATCTGGCTTGCTGTGACTGCGTGCCCGTCTCCATCGTCAATAGCGTACCAATTACTGTCAGCACCGTACCAACCAAAAACAGTAGTGCCAAAATCAACATACCATCATAAAGGATGGCCGCCATACGCGTGCCTGGCTTGGCAATCACTGCCTCTTCGGCAACGGAGTCTTGATGCGCTGAGTTGTTGCGTGGCGATTTTGCTTTAGTAGCAGCTTTTGGTGATGATTTTGACATGATACCAGCCCATAACAAGCGAAAAATAGAGCGCTCATTGTACCGTAATTCAGGCGCTTAGCGTACCTTATGATAAGACAAGACTTTTGGTACAAGGGCAGGAGAATTTGAGTTTAGGAAAAAACATCAATACCAGATTGTACTGCTATAAAAATGACAGACATAAAAAAATCGCCAAATTGTCATAAGACAGGCGATTAATTTAGTTTAGCTTAATGGTTACATGAACAAATAAGCTAGTATGCAAATGGTGCGCTTGGAGAGATTCGAACTCCCGACCCCTTAGTTCGTAGCCAAGTGCTCTATCCAACTGAGCTACAAGCGCGTACTTTGCACATTATCTACTGAATTATTCAAAAACAATTGCAGTAAATTAGGTTGGTTATTATATAGATAATCTCGCTTGTGTCAACTTATTTTTTAATTAAATTCAAATTATTTTTGAATGTTAATCTAAAATATCATTAACGCTATTTTTGCGTCATTACTCTTTATAACAACTGAATAAATGGCGGTGAAGGAGGGATTCGAACCCTCGATACGCTTACACGTATGGTTCCTTAGCAGGGAACTGGTTTCAGCCACTCACCCACTTCACCGGACGATTTAAGACGCTTATCAAAATATTTTTATAAAAACTATTTCTCTAAACACAGTATCGATGCTAATGATACGTCTTATGCCGTGGGCGAGTATTATAACAAAGCCGAAACGAATTGCAAGCCTTGTCTACAGATTTAATGCCGCTTTTGTCATAATTGTTAATTTAAATGGTTTTATTATTCTCTAGGCATAAGGAATATCTTATTTAGCGGTGAGTTTCAGAATTTTTAGGTTTTATTACTTATAGTCAAAATATCCCAAAATCGCTACGGGATTGCTGATATCAATTTTTTGTAGCCTCTGTCTGCGCAGGCACAGCAAGCAAGAAAAATTGATATCAGCAGATGTATTGATATTACTTTCCACTGATTATATTTACCAAAATCTGCTGGCTATGGCTTTTTGGTCAATGGATGGCTATAGTATTTATCATTCATTATAGGACAAATAAAAGGAAGGGTTATGCGACCGGTAGTACTGTGTTTTTCAGGATTGGATCCGTCAGGTGGTGCTGGATTACAAGCGGATATCGAGGCAGTCGGTCAAGCAGGCGCGCATGCCGCCATCGCTTGTACGGCAATCACCATTCAAAACTCGCAGCAGGTATTTGGTTTTGAGGCTTGTGCTGCCGCCTTGCTAGAAGCGCAGGCGACCACAGTGCTCGATGATTTACCTGTGCGCGTGATTAAGTCAGGTATGCTTGGCACCACTGACAATATCGCTATGCTGACGCGTTTATTTGCTGAACAGGTTATCGCAGCTGAGACGCCATTTGTACTCGACCCGGTATTGGTTGCCAATAGCGGCGGTAGCTTAGGTGATGAGCAAACCTTGGTAACGGCGTTTAGAAAACTACTGCCCTATGCGGCGTTAATCACCCCAAATACGCATGAGCTACGCGCCTTAAGCGGCGAGCAAGATTTGCATATCGGTGCGCAAAAACTATGCGCCCAAGGCACTCAAGCGGTATTGGTCAAAACTTCACACGACTTTGATAGCGGTGATATCGAGCAATATCTATATATCAAAGGCGAAATGGTGCATAAAAGCGTTTTACCGCGCCTAAAAGGCGAATTTCACGGTTCTGGTTGCTCATTAGCGAGCTTTATCGCTGGACGTTTGGCGATGGGTGACGCGCTTATCGATGCGGTAAAAGCGGCAGATAGTTGGATTACCCAAACGCTGCGTGCCGCTGATGCGCCGCACCCTAATAATGCCAACGCTCAATTGATACCCAATCGCTTTGTAGAATTTTAGAACAATCTATAGATGGTAAATAAAGAAAGGCGCTCTATATTTTATAGAGCGCCTTTTGTATCTTTTATAGAATCGCTAGTTTTTTAAATTTTATTAAGCCAGCCTAACCCAACATCGGCATAAAGCTAGATGCTAAGCCACCGATAAAGATTTCCAGCAGATAAAAGGCAAAGAAAGCAATCATTGGCGATAAATCAATCATGCCCAAATTTGGCGTAATACGACGAAACGGCGCTAAAATTGGCTCAGCCAACATAACAATAATACCAATAATCGGATGCTGAGACTGGGTAAACACCACAATCCAGCTGACAATGATAGAACCGATGACCAGATAGCGGCACATGCGTAAAAAGTCTAATATCAAGCTGATAGTACCAGTAAAAAATAGCGGCACAGGCGCGATACCTTTATGGGTCAATGCCGCCTTGCCAGAGATATCAATCAGGCGAATTAAAAACATCAAGACAATGGCAGCAATACTGATACGACCTTGGCCGACGGTGGGGAAAATACGCCCAAATACATCAACGATATGGGTGGCTCTATAAGCAGGCGCAATCATAGGGTTGCTGGCATCCATGCCTGCAAACTGCAGCATAAAACGGATAAATACCAACATCATGGCGAAGGTGGTGATCAAATCAAAAATTTGCAATAACAGGTTGTTCATGAAGTGCTACTCAAGGTGACATTATTAACGGGTTTTAGGATGACGAATGTCATTATCAGGCATTTTTATGACTTTAAGTTTTTTATGACTTTAAGTTCTTATAATTATTAATAAGGCATCTCATCAACCGCGACATGCCCTATCAATAGCGTACTAGCTATTCAGTACTATTTACTCATCTCTTCGCTTAGCGCTTGGCTACGATCGGCGCAAGCTTGCATGGCTTCAACGATTTGACGGCTGATGTCATTGGCCTGCATGGACTCGATAGCTGCTTGGGTGGTACCATTTGGTGAAGTGACTTTACGGCGTAGCTCGCTTGGTGCATCTTCACTACGCAGCGCCATTTTCGCCGCGCCAAGCATGGTTTGCATCGCTAGCGCTGAAGCTTGCTCTTTATCCAATCCTAACGCGACTCCGCCATCGACCATCGCTTCGATAAAGTAAAACATATAAGCGGGCGCTGAGCCTGATACGGCGGTGACCGCATGCATGTGCTCTTCATTATCGACCCACATGACCAGACCTGACGCTTCCATTACCGCAGTTGCCAATTGCTTTTGTTCGGCAGAAATATTATCCGTACCGTACAGACCAGTCGCACCCATTTGAATCATCGCTGGCGTATTTGGCATCGCACGAACAATATTGCTATAGCCGCCTAGCATATTTGATAACAGCGCAGTCGATAATCCTGCTGCCACTGAAATCACCAGCTGCGTGTCTAAAACGTCAGCAAAACCACTGACCACCACTTTCATGACTTGCGGCTTGACTGCCAATACCACGATGTCAGCACCGATAACCGCCGCTTTTGCATCGGCCGTTGGATCGACCGTATTCAATCCTTTAGCAGCCAATTGCTCGCGCGCATCACTGCTCGGATCAGCAACGGTAATCAGACTCGGTTTGACGCCGCAGCTGATAAGTCCACTAATCAAAGCCTGCGCCATATTACCGCCACCGATAAAGCTGATTTTTTTATTATCTAATACTGACATACGTGTCTCCTATTCAAAAAATGCAAAGGCACTCAAACTAACATAATGATAGGTAAAATGACACTCAGTTTACCATACTGCTACTGGCGTCGTTTGATAAATTGAAAGACTCAGTAATGGCGTTGCTGTTTAAGTAATTATCACTATAGAACGCACCATATTTATTATTTAACAGGTTTTATGCAGAGTTAAATGGCTGTTGATAAATGCGACAAGCTGTTTTACATCTACACTAATATTCGCCTGCTCAGCATTCAACGCCCAGCTTTCAAAAGGTGATAATAATAAAATAGGCAGTTCTATCGGGCAATCGTTCTCTAAAGGCTCATTTTTACTACTTTCTTTATTCATAAAAGTAACGCTCACTACTACCAAACTCTCACGCAGCCATGATGGAATAGCCAAGGTTTGATAGAGTTTTTTACCAGATTGCGGGCGCGATGCCAGTGCGGTTTGTATACGCTGTTGCCTGTCTAATGGTGCAAAGGTTACCTTCACCTTATATTCATAGCTTTTTAATAGCTGCGTTACTTCATTTGGCAAAACTTTTAATTGCCAAGCAAATTTATCCTCATTACGTAAATTAATTGCAACAGGTTGTCTGCCAGTTGCCTGAACATCAGCCTTAATAAGATTAGACTCAGTAAAATTAGATAAGGTTTGAGTCTGCTTGGCAAGCGGCAACTCTAACCACTTGAGCCAATCACTACTTAAACGATAAAGCTGCTGACGATAGCGGCGAATGCTATAGGAATGCTTGCGACCTTGCCAAAAAAGCGCCGTTTGATGGTCATTATCATCACGTTGGCTTAGGCTTAACACATCATCAACGAGCTGTTTGGCTGTCGGTAATGGCTCATCTTGACCAAGCCAATGATGCAATAATTGTCGCTGACGATAAATCGGTAGTTTTTGCAATTTATCTATATTTAGCACGCGCTGGGCAGGCGGCAGCTGTAATGAGGCAACCTCTGTGTGCTGCAAATCCTCGCTTGCTTGGGCATTGATTATTAATTGCGCGTCACTTAATAACTGCGCGCTACGGGCAATATTATCAATAACGTTGGAGTTATAGCTCGCCAATATCGGCATGATGTCTCGACGTAGGCCGCTACGCACATTATCACCAGCATCGTTGGTTGGATCGTCGATATATGGCAGCTTTAAACGCTGAGTATAGGCGCTGATAGTGGCGCGTTTGATAGTCAGCCACGGTCGCCATAATACTATGCGAAGTGTGCCCTGCGTTTGAATGCGCCACGGCTGCATACCAGACAAACCATTCACCCCAGCGCCTTGAATCAGACGCATTAAAACCGTTTCCGCTTGGTCATCGGCATGATGAGCTAATAATAAAACGTCATCTTGATTAAGCTGCGCGCGCATCGCATCATAGCGCGCTTGCCGTGCGGCTTGTTCATCTCGACCATTGAGCTGCGCCTGTAAAATTCGACAGGGTATATTTTGCGCCTTCGCCCAATTAGCAACGTGCTGCGCCCAAGCGCCACTAGCCGCTTGCAGATGATGATTGACATGCAGTAATTGCGGCAAAAATGGCAGTTTACCGTGGCGATAAAGCTGCACACATAGCGCTGCTAATGCCAACGAATCTCGCCCCCCGCTACACGCCAGCCAAACTCGCCGACCATGTAGTTGCTCGCCATATTCAGCTAGACTTTTTAACAATGCCTCTGCTAGAACAGCATCGATAGGCAGTTCTGCAACTGGCTCAATGGGGTGTGGAAGGATGGCGCTACTGGTCATAATCTTTCTTATTTATTAGGTGGTTTTATTTACGTATCAATCAATTAAAACATAAACAAGTCGGCACAAAAAAACGCGCCATAAAATGACACGTTTTTATTTTAACATTAAGCGCAAAGCGATGTCGTTAAAAGCTAAGTCTAAGTAACTTAGCAATATACTTTCATATAAATGCTTAGCAAGGCAACATCACTTCTGAGTTAAAGGACTTCAATTTCTCATAACGCAGCTCGCAGCGCTCATCCGCATCCATATCTTTAAGCTCATCTAATTGCTCAACAATTAATGCTTTTAGCGCCGTCATGACTGGCTGCGGCTGAAGATGAGCACCCTCGCCTTCATCGATAACTGCGTCAATTAGGCCCATTTGATAAAGGTTAATGGCATTCAGTTTTAATGCTTCACTGGCATCTTGGGCTTTTTCCGCAGTTTTCCACAGAATAGACGCACAGCCTTCAGGAGAAATGACTGAATAAATACTGTTTTGGAGCATATTTACTTTGTCGCCAACGCCAATTGCCAATGCGCCACCTGAGCCGCCTTCACCAATAATAGTGACGATAACAGGTACTTTAAGGCTAGAGAACACAGCGATACTTTCGGCGATGGCTTGCGCTTGCCCGCGCTCTTCAGCACCAATACCGGGGTAGGCGCCTTGGGTATCGACAAAGGTCATCACCGGAATATTAAAGCGCTCAGCCATTTTGACCAAACGAATGACTTTGCGATAGCCTTCAGGGTTTGCCATGCCAAAATTATGTGCGATACGCTCACGTGTACTACGACCACGATGCTGACCAATCACCATTACAGGCTGACCATCTAGGCGCGCAAGACCGCCAAGAATAGCCTTGTCATCGGCATAAGCACGGTCACCATGTAATTGATCAAATTCGGTAAACAGCTGATTGACATAGTCCATAAATAATGGACGTTTGGCATGCCGTGCAAGCTGAACGCTATCCCAGACGGTACTCATAGACGCTTCCCTTTCATAATTCTATATAATGTGGTGATGGTTAATAATGGCTGTGTTAGTTAATACTGTTATTATCGACTCTCAAATAATGAAAGTACAGTTGTAAACTCAATAGAAGCTATAGTAGCACATCTTAAATCGCATGGCATTACTGACAACGCCGCTTTTGTTACGTTAATCCGTAGCACCATTATTATAATAGTAACGGCTTCGCATTAAGAATCAGTATTAAGAATCAGTATTAAGAATCAGTATTAAGAGTCGGCATTAAGAAACAGTATGAGCAATCAGCGCTTATGCCTCAACCATACTTCCATCAACAACACTCAGCTTTACGCCCCATTTAGCAAACTGCTCAATCTCCGTATGCAAGTCTGACAATAAGAAAGTATAGTGCTCACTACTTTCACCAACGGTAATTTGCCAGCGGTTATTGTCAATCACTTTTAAACCCAGTTTTGGTAATTCATGCTCGCTACGGCTATGATGCGCAAGCACCGCCAAACGTAGCAGCAAACACAGATAAACCAGCGAATCGCCACCGATTATACAAGCCTGCTCTAACATATCCGCTTTGAGCTTACGGCGATGATTGAGCATCAGCTGCGCCATGCGTTTTTGATCGACCTGCGAAAAACCTGGAATATCAGAGTATTCAACCAAATAAGCACTGTGTTTATGATAGCCGCTATGCGCAATTGCTAAACCGATTTCATGTAATGACGCTGCTCGTCTAAGTAAATCACCATCTTCTGTACTAAGTCCGAGCTTTTCTTTGACTTGCTCAAATAAACTGCGGCTGGTTTTGACCACTTGTTTGGCTTGTTTTTTATCGCCAGAGTAGCGTTTAATCAGCGCAAGCACACTGCGGTCACGCACATCTTCGCTAGCAAAACGTCCAAGCATATCGTACATAACGCCTTCACGCAGCGCGCCATCTGAATACACCATGGTCTCAATGCCGAGCACTTTCATCACCGCTCGCAATACCGCAACGCCCGCTGGGAAAACCGCTTTACGGTGTTCTTTGACGCCTTCTAATTCAATGTCATCGACGTTGCCAATTTTAAGCAATAATTTTTCTAACTTTTTAACACCTTTATAGGTGATGCGTTCTTGTTCATCTGCCCAGCCTTTTGACACAAGGACGTTGCGTACCGCTTTAATGGTGCCACTTGAGCCAACCACACTACTCCAGCCGGTTTTTTGGTAACGGCCATTAATCGCCAGCACTTCTTTGCGCGCCGCTGAGATGGCATTATTAAAGGCTTCTTTGGTAATCAGGCCATCGGAAAAGTACTTCTGGGTAAAGGCGACGCAGCCCATCTGCAAGCTTTCGGTCAATAACGGATCGAACTCTTGACCGATGATAAACTCTGTCGAACCGCCGCCGATATCAATAACCAACCGCTTATCGCTACTGGCATTGGTATGCGAAACGCCCAAATAAATCAAACGTGCCTCTTCACGTCCAGCGATAATCTCAATCGGTTTGGGCAAAATTTTATTGGCACGATTGATAAAGTCATTGGCGTTTTTTGCTTGGCGTAAGGCGTTGGTTGCTACCACGCGAATACGCTCGGGCGGCACCGAATCCAAACGTGCCACAAAGCGGCTTAAGCATTCAAGCCCGCGCTTTTCAGCCGCCGCGCCCAAGATATTATTCTCATCGAGTCCGGCAGCGAGCTGCACCTTTTCAGACATAGACACCACTTTTCGCACTTCACCGTGGTCGAGACGCGCAATCGCCAGATGAAAACTGTTGGAGCCGATATCAATAGCGGCCATCATTTCATCTTCAGCAAGTGGTGGATTTTTTAGGTAGTCTTTGGGCATAAGCGAGATTATTACCGTATTAGATAAAGTGATATTTAAAAGCCTTCAAGCTTTTAAAATAAAGAATATGAGCAAGTTTTGCCATTAAAGCATTTATGCCAAACGCTGGCAAGTCAGCGGCTACCATCGCTAAACACAGCTTGCAAAAACATTCAAAAATCTAAGAAAACTCGATTAAATACTGGCTAAACAGTGATTAAACCAGAACCTTAAAGTCAGTCTCTAACGCTTGTTTTAATGCAATCGGTTTGCTACATTGAAAATGCGTTAGAATCTCATAATTAGCCGGTATATTGTAATAGATAATAAGCACTTACTTATATTATAAACATTGGTTATATAAGCTCATTACATAAAGCAGCCCTCAATTTTGCGATTGAGCATTCATAACTCATTGATGATTTAAAATAACTCATTTGCAAGGAAGCAAAGTCATGAATCAAGCCACTACCCAAACCTCACAAAACAAAGCTGCCCAAACTGAAAATGCCGATACTCATATTAATAAACAAAGTAATGGCAAGCTTATCAATATAGCAGACCCAGCCAAGCATCAATTTTATGACTTTTATTTAAATGAACATCAAAACATGGCGTGCCGCCGTTTGCACTTCGCCGGTAGTAGCTTTGGCTTATTAGGCTTAGCAAAGTCTGTCAAAAATCGCTCAGCCAAACCGCTGCTTAAAGGTATTGCCGCAGGATATGCTTGCGCGTGGGTTGGCCATTTTTTCTTTGAGAAAAACAAACCGGCTACTTTTAAATACCCATTACAAAGTTTTGCTGGTGATATTCGTATGTTCACCGATGTGCTCCGCGGTAATTTAAGTTTAAAAGACCGTAAGTTTGATAAAGCGCGTTAAATTTATTGATAATAAACAGACAAAATAAAAACTGGGCCAGTTTAAGACGCTAGCCCAGTTTTTTATGTCGTTATCAAAAATCTATTATTTAGCAGCTATTTAGCGTAAAGACTTACGAAGTATTTTACCTACAGCGGTTTTCGGTAACTCATCGATAAAATCGTAAGCTTGCGGACGCTTATAACCGGTCAAACGCTCTTTGGCAAACGCCGCCAATTCCTCAGCCGTTAAGCTGGAATCTCTTTTAACCACAAACGCTTTTGGCACTTCGCCACTGTGCGCATCTTCAATGCCAACGACAGCCACCTCGAGCACTTTAGGATGTTCCGTCAGCGCCGCTTCCACTTCATTTGGATATACATTGAAACCCGAAACCAAAATCATATCCTTTTTACGATCAATCAATGTCAAAAAGCCATTTTCATCTAACATGCCGATGTCACCGGACTTAAAGTACCCATCATCGGTAAAGGTCTCTGTATTATCCAAACCCCAATAACCCTGCATCACTTGTGGCCCTTTAATCCCCACTTCGCCGGGCACGCCAACAGCGCAGGCGGCTCCTTGCTCATCAATGATTTTGATATCCATCATGGCTAAAGGTAATCCGACGCTGCCATTAAAGCTATCTATCCCTGGTGGATTAAAAGAGATAACCGGCGACGTTTCTGACATGCCATAACCTTCATTAATAATCATGCCTGTAGCGCGCTGCCATCGGTCAGATACCGCTTTGATAATCGCGGTGCCGCCACCGATAGATAGTGCCAAGCGACTAAAATCAAGCTCGGTAAACTTTGGATGATGGAGCATGCCGTTAAATAACGTATTGACCGAAGGAATCACATGCGGCTGATGCTGTTCAATGCTATTTACTAAGCCATCGATATCGCGCGGATTGGCGATCAATATATCTTCCCAGCCGCCATAAATACCCAGTAAACCACAAACCGTGAAGGAGAAAATATGATAGAGCGGTAAAGGGTTAAGTATCTTGATTTGCTCGCTGCGACCTGCTTCGACAACGCTGCCAAACATTGCATAACACTGGCAAATATTCGCCATCAAATTATAATGAGTAAGCATCGCGCCTTTTGGCTTACCCGTTGTGCCGCCCGTATACTGGAGTAACGCCAAGTCTTCGCGCGTGATGGTCGGTGGCTGAAACTGATCTGCATGGTACGCTTGCATAATATGAGCAAAGCTCACATAACGTTCTTGATGAGATTTTGCAACTGTAAGCTCATTTTCACCGTCATTTTCGGTTGAACAATGAATACTGTTAAGGATAGCAATATCGTTATCGATAAGCTCAGCACTCGGATTGATAGAACAATGTACGACTAAAGACAGTTGCGCTTTAACCTCATCATCCAATTTATCGAAAGCTGCCGACATACCATCGACAATCACCAATCCACACGCTTGAGAGTCTGTCAGCTGATGGGCCAACTCATACTGGGTATACATCGGATTGACATTTACCAATACTACCCCTGCGCGCAGACAACCAAGCAGCACCACCGCATATTGCAATATATTTGGCAATTGCACCGCAACACGGTCGCCCTTTTGAATGCTTTGTGCTTGTAAAAAAGCAGCAAAGCGGCGACTTGCAACATCTAACTGAGCAAAATTTAAGGTGGCAGCGCCCATGCTAAAAGCAATAGCGCTACTGTGCTGATCAATTTTTGGTTGTAATAAATCAAGCAGGTTGTCCTTACCGTTTAACACATCCAAATTATTTTCCAAGCCATATTGCTCGTAAGCTCGCTGCCATAATGGCGGAACACGGCTACTTGGCGCATTATTTTCAAAGCTATTATCCATCAAATTGCATCCTTGCTAAAACGTGATTGGTGCTCTCAGAATAGCACAACTTAGTCGTTGTATTATAGGTTCTAGAACAAGGATACTTTTAGGTTATAGATTATTTTCAAGCCTAAAAAACTTCCACTATTTATTAAAAATCCGTTTTTATTAATATGCAGGCACAAAAAAACCAGCACGATAATCCTGCTGGTTTTTATGTTGCAGATATAAATTCTAAAGAACATTAAACTTTAAATTTTAGACAAGTAATTTTAACCAAATGATTTACGCTTTTGCCATTTCAGCAAAAATCTCATCAGCGGCGTTAATAGACGCTTCAATGTCTACACCACTATGCTTGATCGACATAAAGCCCGCTTCATAGGCAGATGGCGCAAGATAAATACCGCGCTCTAACATGCCATGAAAAAAGGTATTAAACACATCCATATCGCACTCGGTGACGTCATCGAAGTTTTGCGGTACGTTTGTCGCCTTGTCTTTAACAAAGAACATCCCAAACATGCCGCCCAATTTATTGGTGCGCATATTGATACCATGCTTGTCCGCCGCCGCTTGGATACCATCAATAAGCTGGTCTACTTTCGCAGATAATTGATCATAAAAACCATCAACGGTTAAGTCTTCAAACATCGCGATACCGGCGCGCATGGCCAGCGGGTTACCTGATAACGTACCCGCTTGATAAACGCCGCCAAGTGGCGCGATACAAGACATCACTTCTTTTTTACCACCGAAAGCACCAACCGGTAAACCGGCACCGATGATTTTACCAAAGCAGGTTAAATCAGGGTCAATGCCAAAATGCGCTTGCGCGCCGCCAAGTCCGACGCGAAAACCGGTCATGACTTCATCAAAAATCAACACCGCACCATTGGCGGTACATTCTGTACGCAAAGTATCATGGAATTCTTGGGTCGGAATGACCATATTCATGTTGCCGGCGATTGGTTCGACAATCACGCAAGCAATCTCACTACCCCATTTTGCAAAGCATTCTTTAATCGCTTGTGGGTCATTATAAGGAATAGTAATCGTATGCTTGGCAAAGTCCGCTGGCACGCCTTTTGAGGTCGGCTCGCCAATATCTAGCATCCCTGAGCCCGCTTTTACCAGTAAGCTGTCGGAATGACCATGGTAGCAGCCTTCAAATTTGACGATTTTGTCACGCTCAGTAAAGCCACGCGCCAAACGAATCGCGCTCATGGTCGCTTCTGTACCTGAGCTTGTCATGCGAATCATCTCAACACTTGGGACGATGTCGCAAATCTTATCGGCCACGGTGGTTTCAAATGGCGTTGGTGTACCAAAGCTCAAACCATCATCAGCGGCTTTTTTAACCGCATCAATGACTTTTGGATGCGCATGACCCAAAATCATCGGCCCCCAAGAGCCGACATAATCGATATAAGCATTGTCTTCGGTGTCATAAATTTTGCTGCCGCTAGCACGGTGCATAAAGATAGGCGTACCACCAACGCCAGCAAAGGCGCGAACCGGTGAGTTTACGCCGCCAGGAATATGTTTGCGGGCTTGTGCAAAGAGTTGTTCATTTTTAGTGCTCATAATTAGTCTCTACTTATTTTTTTGGTGTTATTTTATTAACGATAGCTTAATTAACAATCACTTAATTAACAAAAACTTAAGCTTTTTTAACCACTGACGATTTGAGCTTCATCGGTCCAAAACCATCGAGTTTACAGTCGATATCATGACCATCAGAGGCATCTGGCAACAGACGAATCCCTTTTGTTTTGGTGCCGACTTTGATAATGGTTGATGATCCTTTGACCTTTAAGTCTTTAATCACGGTGACGGTATCGCCATCTTGCAGCTCGTTACCGACCGCATCACGAATGACCGCATCTTGCGCTTCAGCCTGCGCCGCATCGGTTTCAGCCGCGGTCCACTCATGAGCGCACATCGGACATACCAGTAACGCACCATCTTCGTACGTATATTCAGCATCGCATTTTGGGCAATTGGGTAAGCTCATAATTTCCTCGTCAGCCGTGATAAATTGGGTGTATTCTAACGCTAACATTGTACCGTAACTCGCCGGCTTTCACCAATCGCTTCGCTTGTAAACACAGAACTGTGACTAATTGATACATTCGCTTATCTCTTAACGCGGACGTTTTTTATCACGTGGTTTTTTGTGGTACTCTGCTGTAACCAAATTTGATTTGATCACCATTTGTCTTTAGGTACTAAAAAGATGGTAAAAACTTAAATAACGACTTTTTCGCATTATTTTAACAGTAAGTTTTATAACGACTTTAATCACTCAGTATTAACCCTAATATCTGAGGCTATAGCGACTCATAAATAGGACAATAATAATGACTCAATCAACATTGCCACAATTTGTTCAACTAACCATTCAAGGTGAAGATGCCGCAAAATTCTTACAAGGGCAGCTGACCTCTGATGTCACTAAGCTTGGGCTTAGCTATCAAGCAACGGCGCTTAGCAATTTAAAAGGTCGTATCGATTTTGGCCTTTGGATTAAAAAACAAGACGAAAAGCATTTTGATGTAGTAATCAGCGCCGATTGTGCGGAGGCGTTGCAAGCGCATCTTAAAAAGTTTGGCGCCTTTTCAAAGTTTGATACCAGTGCACCAACGCCCATTTATCCTTGCGTACTCGATGGAGTGCCAACCTTTAGTCATAAAGACGAGCATAATACTATCGATGACACTCAAGCGTGGATGCAGGCGAGTCTTGCAGCGGGTAATTATTGGATAGTCGCGGACACACGAGGCGAGTTTCAGCCGCAAGAGCTGCGCCTACATCAGCGCGGCGGTATGGACTACGATAAAGGCTGCTACCTCGGTCAAGAAGTCATTGCCCGTATTTACTTTAAAGCCGCGCCAAAAGCGTTTTTACATTATGTTAGCGGCACAGGTGAGGTGCCAGCCGCAGGTGATAAGCTAGAGAAAATTCAGGTGGTCAATGCCATTGCCGATGATGATACGAATGCCAATAGCTTTAAAGCTTTGGTCGTTGCCCGCCCAGAGCATTTAGCCGATAGCGAGCTTACGATATTAGATTTACCACCAGCACTACAAGCAGATGTCGCCCGTCAAAAATAACGTGAAAAGTTTGATAGTCTATTTCGCAGTCCAACTCGTATTATAAAAAGTACTTTTACTAAAACGCAGCAGAGCAATTTATGACCCATATTGCGGTACTCGGAGCAGGTGTGGTGGGCGTGACCAGCGCATGGTATCTACGGCAAGCAGGCTACGATGTGACCGTCATTGAGCGCGAATCTGCTGCTGGTATGCAAACCTCATTTGCCAATGGTGGGCAGATATCCGTCTCGCACGCGACGCCGTGGGCAAATCCGAGCACGCCGATGAAAGCGCTGAAATGGTTGTTTCGTGAAGATGCACCGCTGCTCTACCGCTTGCGAGCTGATAAAGCGCAATTGAAATGGGCAATGCAGTTTTTACAAGAATGCCGCGCAGATAAAGCAGATGCCAATCTGGTACAAATGGTGCGTTTGGGCTTGTACTCACGCGAAGCATTGCAGCAGCTGCGTGCTGATATTGGTATTGATTACGAGCAGCAAACGCGCGGTATCATGCATTTTTATACCAACCAAGCTGAGTTTGATGCTGCCATCACGCCAACCGAGCGTATGCAAGAGCTCGGCTGTGAGCGTTATGTGATTGATATTAATAATGCTATTAGCCTTGAGCCTGCGCTTTACCCTATCGCGCATAAGCTCAAAGGCGCGACTTATACCAGCCGTGATGAATCGGGTAATGCGCATGTATTTACCCAGCGTTTGGCGCAGCGCTGCATCGATGCTGGCGTGAAATTTTTATACGATACCGACATTTTGACGTTAAACACCGACGCCCATTCTGCTCGCCCGCACGTGCATAGTATGACCATTCGTCCCAAGGGCGAAAACGCACAGACTTTTAGCGCCGACGATTATGTACTGGCACTTGGCAGCTATAGCGTATCGCTCATGAAACCGCTCAATATTCATCTGCCAATTTTCCCTGCCAAAGGTTATTCAGCCACTTATCAAGTCAACCCGCGTGCGCCACATTTAGCACCTTTCATTAGCCTTATTGATGATGAGTTTAAATTAGTCACCTCACGCCTTGGTGAAAAATTACGCGTCGCAGGTACGGCGGAATTTAACGGCTATAATATGGATTTAAATAGCACGCGCTGTGCAGCCATTACCCGCCGCGTCCAGCAGTTATTCCCCAAAGGTATCATTGCCAATTCTGTGCAATATTGGACGGGACTGCGCCCAATGACACCTTCTAATGTGCCGTTAATAGGGCGCGCGCATCATGGTCAAGTCCGTCATGGTAGTCATGATGCCAATGCCAGCTTTGATAATTTATGGTTAAATACCGGTCATGGCACGCTTGGCTGGACCCATGCTTGTGGTTCGGCAAAGGCGCTCAGTTTATTGATACAAGGTGAAACGCCGCCGGTTAATTTTGATTTTGTTGGCTTAGGAAATTAAAAATCAGAAACGTAAAAAAGGCACTTTTTTAAGTGCCTTTTTAAATTAAAGACTTTTATTTTAGAGCTATTTTATGCAGCGCTTCCTGATTTAATATCAGCATTAACCTCAGTATCAACAGTTTCCAAATCAACCATCTCTGGCTCGATTGCTTCTAATTGCACAGGTACGCCATTGACTGCTGCATTACCACTTAGCTGATCGATTAAGGTATCGTCCGTCAAGTCATTAACACTGACACCGGCATGCGCTTGCGCAATCTTTTGCTGCACACCTTTACGCCCATGACCCCAACCATGAGGAATACTGACTACGCCAGGCATTAGCTCATCGGTGACTTCTGCTACGATCGTCACACTACCAACACGCGAGGTCACTTTTACTTCCTGTCCATCCTTAATACCATATTCTTTCGCTGTTTCAGGATGCAGCATCAGCGTACAGCGTGGCTTGCCTTTTACCAAGCGATAGCTATTATGCAGCCATGAATTGTTACTGCGTACATGACGACGACCGATAAGTAAAATCTGTTTGTCATCGTAATCCTGCATCATCGTTTGCACGCGCGCTAAATCGGCTTGATAAAAATCGATATTAAGATGAATTTGCTTATCTTTATGCTTTATTGCTTGCGGTAGCATTCTTTTGAGCGTGCCTAAATCCAGTCCATGTGGCTTTTTCTTGAGTTTATTTAGATTCATGCCAGCATAAGGTCCACGTCTCAAGCCTTGATCAAGCAAAAATTTTGGTCCTAAAGTCTTAACCAATCGGCGCTCAATTTTGGTCGTAAGCGGCGCTTTTTTATCGAGGCGTTTTGCTAATTCCAAATAGATTTGCCAATCATGTTTGGCACTTTTTTTCTTAGCAAACAATGCTGGAGAGTATTTAGCGACATTATGTACAGCAAAATTATTAAAGGTAACGTCATAATGGTCACGCTCTAGCGGCGAGACGGGTGGCAAGATAATATTGGCATGCCGGCTGGTTTCTGTGACAAAGTAATCAATCGCGACCATAAAGTCCAAATTGGCAAAGGCTTTATCTAACTTTTCACCATTTGGCGTACTGAGGACAGGGTTGCCTGCAACGGTCATAAAGCCTTTTAATTGACCCTCGCCTGTTACCAGCATCTCGTCACCCATCGCTACGACAGGATAATCACCATTGAAATCAGGCAAATTACTCACGCGGCTATGACGTTTGCCTAAATAACCTGGGCCGGAGTTATTGACCACATCAAGCGCAGGATTGGGGAACATGAGGCCGCCTACTTCATCCAAACGTCCGGTGACGATATTAATCACCATAATCAAATACTGGCTTAATAAGCCAAATTCCTGCACCGATACGCCCATGCGCCCATAGCAGACGGCACTTTCGGCTTCGCAAAACTCTTTAACCAGTCGTTTAATCTCATCTGCCGCAATACCGGTAATATCAGCAACTAACTCTGCGCTATAGTCTTTAGCGAAATCTGCCAAGCGCGCAATCTCTGGCGCAAGCGCCGCCGCTCTATTATTAGTCTGTGCTTTGTCCGCGTAATCTTGGGCATAGATTTCATTGAGCATAGCAAGCAAAAACAAAACATCGGTTGCTGGACGTATAAAATGATGCTCGCTGGCAATATCTGCAGTTTCTGTACGTCTTGGATCAATAACGATTACTTTGCCATCGCGGGCTTTGATGTCTTTTAGCTTTTGGCGCATATTTGGCGCGGTCATAATACTGCCGTTAGATGCCAGCGGATTGCCACCAATGATGAGCATATATTGGGTGCGATTGACGTCAGGCACGGGGATACGCAGCATATGCCCAAACAGGTGCATGCTGACGATATGGTGCGGTAATTGATCGACCGAGGTTGCAGAAAAACGACTGCGGGTCTTGATACTGCTTAATAGATGCTTAATGGTCAGCATGCCGCCCATATTATGGACGTTGGGATTGCCTAAATAAACACCAAAAGCATTTTGGCCATGTTTCTTTTGTACTGACTGAATACCCGCAGCTACTTTATCAAGCGCCTCATCCCAGCTGACTGTTTTCCAACCGTTAGCCGTCCTCTCAATTGGATGACGCAAGCGATCTTGGTCTTCATGTAAATCTTGTAAGGCAGTTGCTTTTGGGCAAATATAACCTTTAGAAAATGGGTCATTTTTATCGCCTTTAATCGATAATACTTTTGCTCCATCGTGCTTTACTTCAATACCGCACATCGCTTCGCACAGATTGCAGGTTCTAAAATGTGTTTGCTCATTCGTCTTGGTTTGTTCACTAGCCATGGTCACGCTCCCTGTGATCGTTACTATCGCTTTCGCTAACTAAATTCCGTTTTATGATATGAATAGATTCGTTAGTTTTAAAAATTTTGCGAGCTCAGCATTCATTAATTTGCTCACTAGCTACTTATTACTTGCTCATTATTGATAAAAAATCCACCAAAAAGCCCATCAAAGTTTTTGCACAACATCGCAATTGCTTGCTGCTGTGAATAACGTCCTTGATGACAGCCTAATATCAACTCATGAACTTGCGCGCTCGCACTATCAACGCAGAGATAAACTTCAAACGTCTCAAAAGAACACTTGGCTGACTGCAATCCTTGTATAAATATTTTTGTCCATTCTTCACGTATGTCGGTAAACAAACTTCCCAAACCTTTATCTTCTACTCGCAAATCAAAGCGCAGACTGTCTTCGAGTAACCGTTGGAATAACCTAATATTTTGAAAGGCAGCTGTAAAAATTAGCGTCAAGCAATGCTGACAGCGCTGATTGAACGCCGCTCTAGACAGCGTTGGATAATCTCCAAGCATATCTGCCCACGCCTTACGCATCGGTGATAAATAATTGTCTTTTAATTGCCTACTCAATTCACTTTGTAGCGTTTCTACGCTGTCAAAGTGATTATAAAAACTTGGCTGAGCGATTCCCGCCCCTTTAGCGATTTTGTTCATACTCATGCCGCAAGCGCCCTCTAAGCTATAAAGCTGCAACGCACTTTTTAATAAGGCACGACGGGTTTTGGCTTTTGCCAGCTCACGCTTCGTATCTAATCTTGTCGCGTTTACGATATTAAGTGGACTCACTGTTATTCTGTCCTAATTGTCTAAGGCTTATGATTTCAGCTATAAGCTTATAGTTATTTAAATAACAAGTCTACAATTAGATGCATAAAAGATTTTCCATTAATAGTTTTAGAATTAGGATTGATAAAGACATAAAAAAGGATAAAGCACTATATAGGTAGACATTTAGCTACTGGTTTTCTTTACGTATCGCCCTGATAAAGTACTCTATATATTACACAACTATGCCCTCCATAACATAGCAAGAGCAATGACCATAATTAAGCAACACTACAAACATTGCTCATACAGACACGGCGGTCTAACATTTATATATTGGTATCACAAGTTGGCCACGGGCTAGCTGTAAAGTACTTAAAACAGTACGAGATAAATAAGAACAATCATAAATAATAACTTGCTCCTAAAGCACTTTACGGTTTATAGCGTTAGAATTTTTAAGCTATTTACCGTAAAGATTTGATAACTAAAATAAGGATTATAATAATGAACGAACATACGTTAAAAGGTGATTGGAAACAGATGAAGGGTACGGTCAAGCAGAAGTGGGCTGACCTAACTGATGATGATTTACTACATATCGAAGGTAGCCGTGATAAACTCGTGGGTAAAGTCCAAGAGCGTTATGGTCACAGTAAAGATGACGCTGAGCGCGAAGTAGATGCATGGCGCGTTGAAAACAAATACTAATTTTTCTTATAAGAATTTTCTTACATATAGATTTTTATAAGCTATTTATTGAGAAAGGTCACATTGTTTTAATGTGGCCTTTTTTATCGTCTATGCTTTTTTATTGTCTATAAGTAACTACTCATCATATTGACTTATGGATTTTAATAATAAAAATATGAGGTCGTTATCATTTGGGATAACTGGCATGATAGAAGTTTTCTGAGGAATACACGTTCTGAGAAAATCTGAATGGAGGATTCTTAACATCCAGACACGATAAAACCGCATAGCAACTTATTGTTATGCGGTTTTATTGTTAACTATCCTTGTTACCCATCACCACTCTAATCGCTGCATCCTTGCAAGATATTGAGTATATTGTGATAGCCGGGCATCCTGCCCATTTGTTCTGACTACTACTGGCATTAGATGCCTGCAGCACGGGTCATGTGTCCTTATTCCAATTGCCTTTATCATCCTGATGCTAGCGATTGAACTATTATCCTTAATACGGTCAACTCAATCCTTGAGTCACATTCCCTTATGCCGTGTGTGTATAGTGTCAAATTATGCACCACGTGTTAAGTCGCGTAAGCGTCATTGCGTGTAAGCATATGCTTACGTCGATTTTAAGATAGCCAATATCTCAACTAAGTTATTGATAAGTTTGAAATAATCTTTAATTGTTTCGTACTCCCTATATTAGTCATTAAAAGTGTTAGCGATATTGAACAAATTTAGAAACGCCCTAGTCACCTAAAGTGTCGAATGCTTACGCAACTATTTGCAAAATTTACAACTTATTAACACCAAAGACATGGAAAGATGATTTTTAAGTCTTACTATGTGTATGTAAGAAAATATTTCAATATTAAGAAACAAATATTGGCTTTGCAGGCTTATAAGCTACCAATCACCTATTGTTAAAAGTATCCCTGTTAAATAATCGTTCCTTATTCAGATCATCGGTACTCCAAAGGAGATTTTATTGTGAAAACTCTATCCGCTTTCTCATTTAAGACCGCAATATCTGCTGGTTTAGCGCTGACTTTGTTAGGAACGGTGGCTGGTTGTGCCGTTGTTGATCCAGGTTATGGAAATTACCCAATATATGGTGGTAACAGCGATTACGGCAATGCTGACTATAAACGCGTTAGCCAGACTCTAAGCAATAATCTACGCCGTCAAGGCTATCAAGTCATGGACATCCGCTCTGATAACTATCGTGGCAACCATGCTATTACTGCCATCGCTAGAAAGAACAATCAAACCTACGAGCTTAAATATAGCTATCCAGACTTAAGACTCATCAGCTCAAACAAAAGAGGTTCCTCTAATGTTTGGCAAGATGATAGAAACGATAAAGACCGTTACGACAAAGATGATTATAAAAAAGACAAGTATAAAAATCATGGCAAATATAAAAACAATAAGCGCTATAAAGACGATGGTATCGAAAACAGTATCAAACGAGATTCTCGTTACCCAGCGATTAAGCAGCGGGCTGTCAATAAAGTAAAGTCAATGGGCTATAGCGTTAAAGATATAGAACTCGATGAAAAGAACGGCCGCGGTGTGTTCAAGATTGAAGCCAAACGCGGCTCACAAGAATATGAGATTTTTCTTGACTATCCAAACTTGAATGTGATTAAGATTAAAAAAGACTAATCTTTAAACAGTCCATTTTTATACGTTAGCTTTTCTTATGCAACGTTATTGTGGTAGTGCAACATTAAGATCAGTAATTAAATACCAGTAATCGCCACATTACTGATAAGTAATAGGAATTAATAAGATAATAGGAATATTTATTATGAAGATATTAAGCTTCTCAACTTTAAAAACCGCTTTTTCTGCTGGTATTGTGCTTGCTTTATTGGGCACTACCTTTGGTTGTACCGTCACGCCAAGACATGATGGTCAAAGAGTTTATTACCCAAACGGTCCGTATCAGGGTAACGGCAAGTATAACAATAATGGTCGTTATAATAATGGCGGCCATAAAGTCAATCATGCTCACCACGATAGCAAAAAAGGCAAACATAAGAATAAAAACGGTCATCACAAAAATAAAAACGGTAAGCATAAAAAAGATAATAGCCGCTACAACAATAATGGTCGCTATAATAATAACCATTATCGCTACAAGTAACTTAACCTCTCAACAATTTATAGAAATAGCGCATAGCGCCTAATGGCTAGGCGTTTGGGTTTTTGGGTCTGTGCTCTCGTTATTTGACGACGTTTGACAAAATTTAGCTATTCTAGATGAGTACGATTCAATTAAGAACACGCCTTGTACGTACAGATAAGATTTTGGCATCGTTGATGACTTGATGCCCTTGGTCAAATAAGCCAGCCCTTGGTTTAGTTGACCATTTTTTTATTGTGTCGTTTTTAGCATAGAACCTTGCTTATATAGACGAGTTACCAATACCTTTAATAGCATAGCATGAGAGAATATTATGAAAAAATATACGTTATTAAAAGCCACGGCGGCGAGCAGTATGATTGCCGCGTTACTGTCCATAACGACTGGCTGCGTCACCGCGCCCGGCTACAATGCTTATGGTGACCTTTATGAAGACATTTACAAAGATACTAAAATCTATAAGAAACACAAGAAAACCATCAAGTCTATTGATAAAGAGCTTTATCAGCCTGCTATCGAGCAGCGCGCGGCCAATCAGGTTAGCAATATGGGTTATCGGGTCAAAGACGTCAGATATAAAAAAGGCGACAGTAAAATAAAAGTAAAAGCTCGCCGCGGCAGTAAAGACTATAAAATTGAGCTTGATTATCCAAGCTACAAGGTGATTAAAATCAAAGAAGACTGATCATTTCTGATAATAAATTTAAGATCTTAAAAGTCCAATACTTCAATCACATCATAAGCAGGCGTTTCATAAGGATGCGTCTGCTTTAATGCTTCAATCACTGGCTTAATATACGCGTCGGCTACCACCATCTCCACGCGCCATTCTTCGACCGTTTCAAGTGTATCCTGCGTGCCAATATGCGGCTGACTGCCTGCTAACGGCATAAACTGCCCTGTTCCTTCCACCTGCCAACAGCATTGTTCATAGTTGCCAATCTTGCCAGCACCGGCCGCAAACATGGCAGTCTTTACTTGCTCTAGTGCTTTATTGGGAATAAAAACTGTCAATTTATACATCGCTTACCCCTTTCATGCTCTTTAAAAAATTACTAACAACTCTAGATTAGCTATTTTTTGGACAGTGAAGGATGGTCGGTCCAAACATAGCGCAGTAACCAATCTTTTGCCGCGCCCGCATAATCAATGCCAATGCGTGGGCGCAGCGATACTGGCGGCTGGCAGCCGTCGTCTTCGACCCACAGCCGTGACGCGGGCGTGATAGGCTTACCATATAACTCGCGGTCGATTTGCAGTCGTTTGGTCAGCTTGCCAGGGCCTGCAAATTGCTTGGAATGCGTAAGCTGCTTATCAGCGCTAAGGAGTTGCTCGTCGATTAAGCGCGCGCTATCGTCTGTCAAAAACCCTGCGCGTATTAATACCGCTTCTGGCGACTCTGCCGTTCCGCTGACCAAATTGAGCATATGATGGATACCATAAGTCAGATAGACATAGAACACCCCACCCTCGCTATACATAATTTCGGTACGCGGCGTGCGCGTGCCAGCATGGGCATGACAAGCGGCATCACCTTCGCCAATATAGGCTTCGGTCTCTGAGATGCGCATCCGTAGGGTTTTTTTCTTACCATCACTATCGATTAGCTGTCGGCATAAAATCTTGCCAATTAAATCTGCCGCTACCACGCAGGTCGGGCGGACAAACCAGCTAGGTTCTAAAACGGAGGGTTGTATATAAGGTAATTTGTACAATGACATCAAAGATAACCTTTTTTATAGCGGCGTTTATATTGACGATATAAATTTAGCATAAAAAACCACTCAAAGCGGCTAAGCGTTAGACCTTATTACCTATTGCAACTGTTGCTATACAGACAGTTAACTCATTCTAATAGTAAGCTTAAAACTCGCCAATCAATTTTAAAGTTAAAAAACTAAAAACATCCAACACTAAAAAATACAAACAAAAGGATATAACAATGACTAACTCTAATACTAACAATGATAAGCAGCACAACAACGATAGCAATAAAAATGCTAGCGAAAAAGATACGAATAAAAACGCAGTGATGAAAGATAACAACACTAATAATGGTAATAATGGTAATAATGCTTCTAAAGGCAACGCTACTAACGATTCAAAGGACAACGCCTCAAAAGATAGTCAGTCTAAGACAGACGATAACAGTAAGAACGACAAGCAAAATAGTCAGTCACAAAGTAAAAACAGCAAAGACGATAAGTCATCTAATCAAGACAATACTAATGACAAAAAAGATGATAAAACGTCGGACAAGAACGATAGTAAAGATAGCGATAATGATAAATCGTCTGATAAAAACAATAGCGGTGCCAAAAAAGACGATCAATCAGACGCTAAAAACGACAGTAAAAATGGTGACGATTCTGATAAGAAGGATAAAGATAGTAAAGATGATGACTCTAAATCTAGCGAAGATAAAGAACCTTCTTTAAAGGACACCGCTACCACTAAAGCTAAAGAAGTGGTTGGCACATTAGCGGACAAAGCTGCCGATGCGATGGAAATGGCTGCTAAAAAAATTAAAGAAGCGCGTAAAGACAAATAACATAGCAATCTTTAACATAACGGTTTTTAAAATGCTTATCCCCATAAAAAAACTGAGCGCATGGCTCAGTTTTTTATTTTTTAAATATTTTATATTTCTAGTTTAACGGCACACCGATACGTTTTGCTACTTCTTCATAGCCTTCAATCACATCACCCAATGATTGACGGAAACGGTCTTTATCGAGCTTTTTCTTGGTCGCTTTATCCCAGATACGGCAGCCATCAGGCGAGAACTCATCACCTAGAACGATACGATCATGGAATACGCCAAATTCAAGTTTAAAATCTACCAGTATTAAATCGCCAGCATCAAACAGCTCTTTTAGCACTTCGTTTACTTGGTGACTGAGCTCTTTCATTTTCGCCAATTGAGCTTCAGTTGCCCAACCAAGCGAGATAGAGATGGACTCATTGACCATCGGATCGCCAAGCGCATCGTCTTTATAAAACAGCTCATAAGTAGGCGGCGTTAATGCTTGACCTTCCTCTAAACCTAGGCGACGTACCAAACTGCCCGCAGCAAAATTACGCACCACGCATTCAACCGGAATCATGTCTAAACGCTTGACCAGCACTTCATCGTCTGACAACTGCTTTTCAAAATGGGTTTCGATACCAGCGTCAGCCAGTTTTTGCATGATAAAGGCGTTAAAGCGGTTATTCACCACGCCTTTACGAGCAAGCTGTTCGATACGCTTACCATCGAGTGCGGAGGTATCGTCGCGGAAGTGTAAAATCAGCAGATCATGGTCTTCTGTTTCATAAACAGACTTGGCTTTGCCTTTATAGAGCAGTTGTTGCTTTTGCATGAGGGAGTTCCTGTTCGTTCAAGCTTATGTGGTAAAAACGCGCAGTGACCGCCAAGCGCTTTGTATTAAGGTATAAAATGCTTAACCATAATAAAAGACCAGCGGTATAGATAAGGATGAAAAAGGGGTTTATTCTGCTGCTTGGGTCACGGCAACCGTACGCTGAGGTCTTGGCAGCTGATATTGTTTACCTGACTCATTTTCTAGTTTCAAGGTATTAGCACCGGCATTAGGCGTTGGGTATAACGGCACAAATGGCGCTGTTTCTTGCGCCGCTGGCAATTCTAATGGTGCCAGTTTTTTGCTTTGCTGATACTCAAGGCTACCATTATCGCGCTTACCAAACAGACCTTTTGTCGCTTGGCAGCCGCTCAACACTAACGTACTACCCAAAACCACGGTCATTAGCATCGGGAATATTTTTGCAGGGTTTGATGATACTGTCATCATATTATCTCTCTGAGTTAGCAGTTATTGCTTATTTGGTGCGTATGTAGGCAAAGCGTTTATAGTTTTACTATGTCTAACTTTTTTACTTAATAGTCGAAACCTATAGAGCCACTATAAGCGGTATGTTTATTAAATTTATAAAAACCTAAAGTAAATTTGCACGGATTAGAGCTTCATCAATGGTCGCATGGTGCTTTTCAGCCAACCATACCAACGGCAAACGAATACCGGTATCTATCATGCCCATTTTATGCAGCGCATATTTAACAGGAATAGGGCTTGATTCGATAAATAAGTCACGGTGTAAGTGCTTGACCACGTCATGAACTTTATGAGCGGCATCAAAATCTCCACGCAGGCCAGCGCTAAAAGTCTCACTCATAGCTTTTGGTGCCACGTTAGCCGTCACCGAAATATTGCCTTTACCGCCAAACTGCATCAGCTCAAGAGCTGTACTATCGTCACCAGATAACACCACCATTCTGTCGCCAACGGATCTGATCAGTTGCTCACCGCGAACAGCCGAACCTGTGGCGTCTTTAATAGCAACGATATTGTCAATATCAGCGAGGCGTTCAACGGTCTCTTGGGCGATATCTACAACGGTACGTCCCGGTACGTTATAAAGCATTTGCGGGATTTTTACCGCTTCAGCGATGGCCTTATAATGCTGAAACAAGCCTTCTTGTGGCGGTTTATTATAATAAGGGGCGACCAATAACGCACAATCAGCACCTGCTTCGGCGGCATCTTGGGTTAGCTTAATGGCTTCCATCGTATTGTTGGCGCCAGTGCCTGCAATCACAGGTACGCGACCTTTGACATGCTGAACAAAGTAGCGAATCACATCGCTGTGCTCTTGCATGGACAAAGTCGCTGACTCGCCAGTGGTACCGACAGCGACCAAGCAATGCGTACCTTGCTCAATCTGCCAATCTATGAGGTCTGCCAGACGTTTATAATCGACCGTGCCGTCAGGATGCATGGGCGTTACCAAGGCTACCATTGAGCCTTGTAGTCGGGTTTTAATATCGTCGTATGCTGTGCTCATAACCGTGCCTGTATATCCTAGCTTTTATTAAAGCTATCACATGATAAGTCGTTTGCAAGTGTGCCTATCTGCCCTATGGAGCTGAACGTTTGGTTTGGTAAAATAACGTCAGGGCAAGACCTTGCGTGATGTTCATACTGTGTATTCATTTTACTAACGTGATTAACGCTATTTAGCTGCTGCCACTTGATTGGCTGAGAGCCATAAAAACGCCTGCTAGTGTAGCATATTTTGCCTTCATCGCTATCAAACAATTCATGCTTAACACTTCTATAAAGCGAAAAATTAGCAATCTATTATAATGCTAAGCGCGACTCTATTTAGCCTAAAAAATAAGCCTGAAAACTAAATAGTTAGTGTAGTGCAATTGCTTAGTGTAGCGTAACTAGTTAGCAGCGATAAAACCTTTTTAGGTATTTTAACGAATCGTCAACATAGCAATGGTCGGACGATATGTATTACTGTCAATAAAGACAGCCGATTCATAACGCTGCTAATCACGCACGCTATCCTTTGCTATTCAATGCGCAAACCAATGATACCTGGAATACCTTGCCGGACTATCTCAATCGTCACCACGCCTTTTTCGGGCAATGATGCCACGGCGCTAGAAAAATCATTGACCGTTTTAATCGGTTTTTGGTGCAAATTGGTGATGACGTCGCCTGCCAGTATGCCCGAGCGTGCCGCCAGTCCCGTCGGCTCAATGGCGGTGACCAATACGCCCGTTTTATTATCAGCGGCCAGCTCTATTTGCTCCTCCGGCGTTAAATTGCGCAGCGCCAGTCCCAAGCTGATGCCGTTGGCCTGCTGTGCGCCGGTTTGCGATTGCATAGCATTGGAAGCATTACTAAGCTTGCCAGTTATGATAGCTTGTTTACCGTCACGCTGAATCTGAACGCGAAAGATATCGTCAGGCCGCGCCCGATTAATCAGGTTTAATAAATCGGAAGCTTCCATAATTAGAACATCATTGTATTTTAAAATAATATCACCTGGCTTTAGCCCCGCTTTTTGCGCTGGTGAGTCTGGTGAAACGCGCGTCAATAATGCCCCTTGCGGACGCGCTAAATTATAAGCTTCGGCTAAATTCCGGTCGATATCCTGCGGAAAAATACCCAGATAGGCACGCGCAACCTCACCGTTATCTTTTAACTGCTCATAAATATCCATCGCCGCATCAATCGGGATAGAGAATGACAGACCCATATAGCCGCCCGTGCCACTAAAAATACGCGAGTTGATACCAATCACTTCACCGCGCTGATTAAATAGTGGGCCGCCAGAGTTACCCGGGTTTAATGCCACATCAGTTTGGATAAAGGGTACGCTGGTTTCACGGGAAAAATTACGCGACTTGGCGCTGACAATACCCGCTGATGCCGAATAATCAAAACCAAAGGGTGAGCCAATCGCCAATACCGGCTCCCCTACTTTTAGCGCATTAGAATCGCCGATTGGCAAGGCGGGGAATTGACGCCCCGTCACCTTGAGCACCGCCACGTCTGAGCGCTCATCACTGCCAACCAATTTGGCATCAAGCTCGCTTCTGTCATTGAGCGTCACAGTAATTTTGTCCGCACCTGCCACCACATGATGATTGGTCAGCATATAACCATCACGGGTGACAAAAAATGCAGTGCCATAGGCATGCTCTATCGCGGGCGTCGCTGCTTGGTCAGGAATATGCAAACGATCGCCAAAGAACTTACGTAATAGCTCAGCGGTTTGGGCTTTAGCAAGCTCCGCCTCACTGACAGTTTTGGTGACGTTTACCCGCGCAACCGCTGGCGTGACTTGCTGTACCAAGTCCGAAAAATCTGCGGTGGTAACGGCCGCTTGGGCAGTTGGCACGGTCGCGATATTGATACCTGCCGCCATACTGGTGGCTACCGCTATGGCCAACGCGCTCTGCTGTAACCAACGGCTCAAATTGGCTGTATTCGACGTTTTAGACATATTTTTAGGCATGTTACCCTCCATATAATGGGTCTTTATAATTGTTATAAACGGTTTGAATAGGACCGTTATGAATAATAATTTAGGCGTTTTATTTATATATTATGCTGATAATCGCTCAGTTTACTCATTCGCTAACCTCTAAAGCTAACATTTAAAAATTGATTTTTATATTGGTCTTTGCATTGCTGGCTGAGAGATTTTACCGCTTGCTTTTGTTATCTGCGTTTACCATAAACTTTGGGAAATGCAAACTTGCAAAGAAGAATGCTTGTTAGTTTACCGTCCATTTTCGACTTATGGTATAAAACTTTTTCTTTTCTATCATAAAGATAGCCTTATTGCTAACATGCCAGCACTACTCCCTTTAATAAGCTTTCTTAGCTGAGAATCAAGTGGCGCAAAGATTGCTCTAGAATACGTCAAATAAAACCATGTTATGATAACAAGCCAAATGATTTATATAGCAAACAAAAGTTAATTTTTGCAGGTCGTTATTTTAGCAAATTGGCGATCATCAGCTTATTTTTTCATCTTTTGCTTTTTAGATTCTGCTTAGGGGATCTAAAAAGCTTTTGTCTTTACGGCGATATCGTACTGATAGCCAACCTCACTTGTGCTTTGATTACTTGTGCTTTGATTATAGTGTGGTTGATGCTTTTATTAACAAGCGCTAGATTTAGCGCTCAGCGGTGACAGATATTGCAACACTATATTTAGACGACTTTTGCTGCAGCTTACGCTAGCAGCGCTGGTAGTGCGCCTGAATAGATATAAAATATGACAAGATTATAAAAGGATTAATTTATGGATACCGCCCTATTGTTATCCGGCGTGGTTGGGCTTGGTATTGCCGCCCAATGGTTGGCTTGGTATTTAAAGCAACCGTCCATTTTGTTTTTATTACTGATTGGTATTATTGTTGGCCCGATATTGGGTGCTTTTGACCCAGACTTGGTGCTCGGCGAGCTGATGTTCCCGTTTATCTCATTGGGCGTGGCGATTATTTTATTTGAAGGCTCGCTGACTTTAGAGTTCGATGAGATTAAGCAGCACGGCTCTGTGGTACAGATGCTGGTGTCAGTCGGTGTCCTTATTACCATTGTCATTGTGGCGCTATCGACTTACCTGTTGTTTGATGTCGACCCTTTGATTGCTTTGCTATTTGGCGCGCTGGTTTGTGTGACTGGTCCTACCGTCATTATGCCGTTACTGCGTAGCGTGCGTCCGAATAAAACCATCTCCAACATTTTGAAATGGGAAGGCATCATCATCGACCCTATCGGCGCGATTGCGGTGGTTTTGGTCTATGAATATATCATTTCAGGCGGCGAAGCCAGTAGTATTTTGCTGTTTGCCAAAATTGTAGTATTGGCAGTGGCGATGGGCTTAGCGGGCGCGTGGTTATTGGCGTTTTTAATGCGCCGCCATATGATTCCTGAATTTTTACGTAATGTCTTTACCTTAGCTTTTGTACTGCTGCTGTTTTCTATCTCCAACCATTTAGAGCACGAGTCTGGCTTATTAACCGTCACCGTTCTTGGCGTGGCGCTGGCTAACTGGCCAAAATTCCCGCGTGAGACAATTTTAGAGTTTAATGAATCGCTGACCATTTTATTGGTATCGGTATTATTTATCATTCTTGCGGCTCGCGTTGAGCTTGCAAGCTTATTAAGCGTTGGCTTTGCAGGTTTGGTGCTACTCGCGATTGTGATGTTTGTCGCGCGTCCGTTATCGGTATGGGCATCGTCTATCGGCTCCAATCTAAAAACCAATGAAAAGCTGATGATTAGTTGGATTGGGCCGCGCGGTATCGTTGCCGCCGCTATCTCGTCGCTTTTTGCCATTCGCTTGCAAGAGTATGATATTCAAGGCGTTGAGCTGCTTGTACCTTTGGTTTTCCTCGTTATTATCGGCACAGTAATGATTCAAGGTTTGGGCGCAAAAATGGTTGGTAATTTCTTGGGCGTACGCGAGCCTGAAACCAATGGTATCTTGGTCGTTGGCTCCAATCCTATTGCCCTATTGGTGGCGACATCTCTAAAAGACCAAGGTTTTGATGTCATCGTTGCCCATAATAACTATACCAATATCGCTAAAGCTCGTATGAGTGGTCTGCGTACTTACTTTGGTAACCCCATCTCTGACCATGCCGACCATCACTTAGACCTTATCGGTATTGGGCGTCTGTTTGCCATGAGTACCGACAGGGAAATGAATACCTTGTCTGAGATTCATTACCGTCATGAGTTTGGCGAGCGTAAAATCTATCGCCTTAAATTCAGTGATGAAAAGGTCAAAAGCGAGCGCGATGATAAGCAGGGCAACTTCCATTCGCAGTGGTTATTTGGTAAAGATGTGACTTATGCCAAGCTTGCCAGTATGCTGTCGAAAAAAGCGCGTATCAAAATCACCAACATTACCGACAGCTATAGCTTTGAGCAATACAAAGCCGATAATAAGCAATTCGTGCCGCTTTATACCGTCGATAAAGAAGGTAAGCTACACGTGATTACCGATAATTTCGATGGGGTGGTGCCGCGTGATCGTAAGCTGATTTCATTGGTCGTCGATGATGAAGTGCAGCCAAAAGCGGTCGATGTAACGGCAAAACAAGAGCAGGCACGCGCGGCGGCAGATGCTAGCTTTGAGTCCAGCTCGAAAGCGCCTGAAAAGCGTAAAGGTATAGAGCTGAGCGATGCTAGTGATGACACTGCTATGCCAGAGGCAGCATTAACCACTGCTAAAGAAGCCAATGTAGCAGAAGCCTCCGAGTCAGAAAAGGCACAAGACAAACAAGCCGATAGCGTTACTGATACGCCTAATAAAACTCAGGCATTAAGCACGACTGTTAAGAAAGATAACGTGCAAACAACAGAGTCTGATGCTACTGCTCCTAATGGCTCTACCAATGCTATAAATAAAGGTGTCATGTCGGATAATTCGACCGCAACTTCAAAAACCAAAACCTCTAGCAGTACCAACGGTAATGGCAGCGCACCAAAAACCAAAAAAGGCACGCTTGACCCCAATCGTTTACCGGACTCTAGCGGTGATAGCCTTGATAACGTTGACAGCATGGATATAGATAAAGAGTAGAGTTATCTTTTTAATATTTTCCATGAACGATAAAAGCCCCAACTCAGCAGTTGGGGCTTTTTTTTGGATAATATAAGGTAGAAATGACAGCGTTAAAAAACCTTAGGGCGTATCCTCATTTTAAAAATGGTGATAAAAATGAGATAAATTGTAGCCAAACAAGGAATAAAGTGCAGTTAATATCGGGATATTACCAAGCTATTTGACGAAGTTTGGCAAAATTTAGCCATTTTTAGACCATTTAGATGTCCATCGATTGAATTGAGGACACGTCCTAGCTTAGCGCAAATTTTTCCTGCACCGCTTGCCAAATACGTTTGCTGACTTCTTCGGCACTGCCTGACGCATCAATACGCTGGATACGCTCCGGTTGCTCGCTGGCAAGGACGCTAAAACCTTGATGTACTCGAGTAAAAAACTCCGTCGCTTGCTGCTCAAAACGGTCAGCAGCGCTGCGTTTATTAGCGCGCGCCATGCCTTCTAATACTGGCAAATCTAGCCATAAGGTCAGCTCTGGTAACTGCTCGACAAATTGCTCGATAAGCATAGCAATTTTAGCACGTACAGCATTATCACCATGCGCGCGTCCAAAGCCTTGATAGGCAACGGTCGAATCAGTAAAGCGGTCACATATTACCCACGTACCGCGTTGCAGTGCAGGCAAAATCACTTGCTGCAAATGGTCACAGCGCGCCGCAAACATCAGTAGCAGCTCAGTATCATCATTAATTTTGGTATCCGGGTCTAATAAAACAGCACGCAGCTGCTCAGCAAACGGACTACCGCCCGGCTCACGAGTACGCAGATAGTCAATGCCTTTTGCATGTAGCTGGTTGCAAAGCTGCTCAATAGCGGTGGTCTTGCCAACGCCTTCGGTCCCTTCAAAGCTGATAAAGCGCCCTTGATTGGACGCTGTATTTATATAATGTTTAGGCGAATTTATTTGCGCTGATTTTTCTTGCACTGATTTATCTGGTAGGGATACTGACATGATATGACCTTATGTCATTGATGAGCGTTATGGCGTTATATAGATATCTATATAACGCCATAACGCTCAGTACACGATAGGTTTTTAGAAAAGATAAAGGATTAAATTACGGCGGCGGTGTTTGTGCTTTTTTCTGACGCATGACGCTGAGATATTCTTTGACCGCTTGGTTATGCTCATTTAAGCTATTGGTAAATTTGTGGCCGCCGTTACCGGTCGCCACAAAATATAACGCTTCGCTATCGGCAGGATGCAAGGTTGCTTCAATCGAGGCCGCAGATGGCAGCGCGATTGGCGTTGGCGGCAAACCATCGATTTGATAGGTGTTATAAGCGGTCTTTTCATCGATGTCTTGACGGCGAATATTGCCTTCATAACGGCTGCCCATCCCATAAATAATGGTCGGATCGGTTTGCAAGCGCATATTTTTATTCAAACGATTGCTAAATACCGCCGAGACCAAAGGACGCTCTTCTGCCACGCTGGTTTCTTTTTCGATAATCGACGCCATTACCAGCGCTTCATACGGACTGTCATAAGGCAGATCAGGGTCGCGATTTTCCCACGCTTTGGTCAATGCTTGCTGCTGACGCTTATACAAATCGGTCAATACCTGCTTATCGGTGCTGCCTTCGCCATAATAATACGTATCAGGCGCAAACCAGCCTTCAAGATTGTGATTGACGATAGGGTCATTACTATTGATCACCGAATCTGGCAAGATGCCAACCAAATCCAACGCCTGCGCGATGCTGGCATTCGTGCTATCCGCCGTCAGTACTTCTTTTTTGATGCCTTTATTATCTCGTAGCGCCTGATATAAATCTTTTGAGGTTTTGCCTTCGATAATCTGTACCTTGACCATCGCCGCTTTTACCCCTTGCCCCAATACTTCTAAGGCTTCAGCAAAGGTAGGGTTTTCTGGTAATTGATAAATACCGGCATGCAATGGGCCATCGATTTGCGTTTTCATATAAAGCTTGGCAATCGTGGCAGAAAACAGTGGTATTTGCTGCTGCCACTGCGGCAATAGCCCATAATACGTCTGACCCGACTCAATCGTCACCATCTGCTGCGGCTGCTCAATACGGCCAAACAGCGTCTGATACACCATCACCAAAAAAAACGCGGCAATCAGTCCAAGCACCAATAACACCTGATAACCACGCTGCATAAAAAACGATGGATTATCAGCTTTATAGTGGCGCGGTTTAGTGCCACCGCTAATGAGTGAGATATCCGTCGCCGGTACTTCCTCTGCGCTAACGTCGTCAATGATAGGTTTTTTGTCTGGCGCTGTCGTCTCGACAGGCTGCTGCGGCGCGTCGTCATGGTCGTTTTTTGGCGACTCATTTGGACGTTCGGGCGGTATTTCAGGTGTTGGCTTGCTCATGGCAACTCGCGAGGCAGAAGTTTGCTAGAATTTAGCATTGAACTGGGCGATTTTCAATGGTATTTGCTTAGCTTATCGATTAACTTGGTGGTTATGCCAAGTTATATGGCTTAATACTCATAACCCATCTGAGAACGAAAATTGATTATGAATCTAAATTTTAATCAAAGTCTTGCCAAAAACTATACATCTGAATCGCAAAAAATTCGTGTGCTCAGTGAAGATTGGGTCGCAAAACAAAGTTATTGCCCCCGTTGCAATGCCGAACCCTTAGTTGAATTTGCCAATAACCAACCCGTCGCTGATTTTTATTGCGGACATTGCAGCGAGGAATATGAGCTGAAAAGTAAAAAGGCAAAACTGAGCCACCTTATTAATGATGGTGCTTATGCCACTATGATTGAGCGTATCAATAGCGAGGATAATCCCAGCTTTTTCTTTTTGACCTACTCGCCAGAATATAGGGTGAATAACTTTTTAATCATCCCCAAACAGTTTTTTAAATCGGACATGATTATAAAGCGCAAACCATTATCTGTATCTGCCAAACGCGCTGGCTGGGTCGGCTGCAATATTGATTTGCGTAAAGTACCTGAATCAGGGAAAGTATTTTTGGTAAAAGACCAGCAAGTCATACCACGCGACAATGTTACCGAGCAATTTCAAAAAACCTTATTTTTGCGTCAGCAATCACAGCAGACCCGTGGTTGGACATTGGATGTTTGGCAGTGCATCGATAGCCTAGATACTAACTTCTCTCTCAATCAAGTTTATGCATTTTCTGACTTATTAAAACTTAAACACCCTGACAACAACCACATTAAAGATAAAATCCGTCAGCAACTACAAGTGTTACGCGATAAAGGCATTATTGAATTTACTGGTCGTGGACATTATCGCAAATTATATTAAGCGCTTTTCATTATAACGTTCAGCTCTCGGTTGCCCTTTCTTATCGCGATAGGCATCAGCTATCAACTCATCCTTATCGTCCCATAATGGTAAACGTGCCGTTGCAACTAAACGGTCATGAAACTTATGCGGCGGATACTCCCAATCAATTTCATCATTTATTTTAAAAAAGTGCTCTTCTCGATAATCTACATAAGCGTGCATTCTATTTTAACATAGTTATTCCAATGCCATACTAGCTGCAAAGATGTGCGAGCAGGCTTAGTAAACTGCTTCAAATTGACCGTTAGCGCACGCCTTACTGGTTCGTCGTTAGGAAAGACTTTAATACGCTGCTCGATAACTTCTTCTGGTGTTTCTGCATACTCAAACACACCGCCAAAGGCAATAAATTTTTTAAAGTCTTTTAAATACATAACGCCGAGCGATAATTGGGTATAAGGCGATAAATAAATAATTTCATCAGGTTGTTCTTTTGCTAATTTGCAAATTTCATCAAAAACCATCAAGCGACGAATTTGTATTGGAATTCTGCTTTCTTCATAAATTGGACGCATCGATATCTCTCCATTTAAAAGGCGCTATTGAACCTTTATGATTGAGAAAATATCATTGATCGATTTTCCTGAACGCACAAGTCTTTGTCACAAAAGACGATTACTTCTTTTTAAGCACCTTTGCTAAGCTAGCGTATATAAATCCTAAAGAAATTTTGATAAGCAAGTATTGGGAATAGTGATGATAAAAAGTGATAAGACAGTAGAGGAAATCTTTCAGATAGAGATTGTCGAGACGCTAAGTAACCTCGTAAAAATTAGCGCAGAGGACGAACAAGGAGCACTATTAAAAGCGCAAGAACTGTATCGCAATGAAGACGTTGTTTTATACCCTGATAACTTAATTGACACCAAATTTAACATTCTTTAAATACGGTTAACTCGCTTCAAAACCCATCACTTCACCCGAGAGTAACCTCAGACTACTCATGGGCATAATACCGCGCAGCGCATTGCAAAAGAATAGCTGACTTAAATGGGGTAAATCCTCATCTTGTAATGACCGGATAATGACGGGATTTTCACTAGTCGATAATGTATCGATAATCACTTGCCGCATCACGCCAGCAACGCCCGATTGCGCCATCGACGGCGTATACCATTGACCTTGGGTTAAATAGTTGCTGCTGCTGTTATTTAGAGAATGTGGACGATTGGACGATTTTGCGACTGACGCTTCTACTAATTGATAAAACACGTTACTCATCGTGCCCTCAACCCACTGCCCGCTCATATCGCGTAGTAGACCTTCGGCGATGCTTGGCTTTATATTGTCTTGCCATGTATTAGCTTCGATAGCTTGGGCTTTGATAGCGTTCAGCTCGCCACTTGCCAGTACATTATCCAGACGATTTAAGCTTTTAAGTCCGGCGAGCGGCGGCGGCAAACAAGCAATTTGAGAGGATAAGCAAATGGCGCTCGCGGCAGGTTGTAGCGGGATAATTTGATTATTAGCGAGTGGCAGCGATTGTGCGGTAGTAATGGCCATTGGTGAGGATTTAAGCCAAATCTCACACGCACTGCCGCCAATATTTGGCGTATAGCCATAGCCACGGACTTCTTGCTCGGCACGCATGACGATAAGTTTTAGCACCCCTTGCTGTAATTGCTTGGCATGTGTTTTTAACATGGCTAATAGCAACTGGCTGTCCAACTGTAGCTGCAAGGCTGTCGCATGCGAGACAAGGCGCTGCTGATGATAGTCCAACCACAGTATCTGCCCGTCAATGACACCCATAGTGGTAAAAAAACCATCACCGTATGCCAGCCCGCGATTGTCTAACGACAACGTGGTCTGTGTAGCATTCGACGGATGCAAACATATCCAGCTATTGGGCGACATTCAGGCCAGCCCTACTTATTTATCAGCGGTTTGAGAAGCGGATTTATTAATCACCAGCATACAACTATAAAACTCGCATTTTGCCAACTCTACTTTTTGACCGCCGATGGTTTTATTTTTGGCGATTTGACCGCCGAGCATATCAGCGACCAGCTTGCCGCCTTCATCGCCCATCAATTGACGCGCCAGCTGATAAGCTTTTTTGGCATGGTTTTGACTGATTTCTTTTTCTTTATCAGAGTCGGTTGGATTGGCAAAATACCAGCCAAGCTCGAGGTATTTTTCAGAATCAATCAGGTCCAAATACGGCGCATCATCCTGCATAAAGCGATATTTGGACGCCGGATTACTGGCATAGTCCAAGCTATTTTCGTCGGTGCTGACCACTTTACCAAAGGCTGATTGTATCTTTTTAAGCTCATCGATACTTAAGGAGGTTACTTTGGCAGTGCCCCACGAGGCGATATCGTATTTGACTGGCGTCCCTTGCGCAGCTGTTGCGCCATCGAGGTCAGCGTTGGCATTGGGGTTTTCTGCCTTGGAGGTCTCAGCGGTGGTCTGCTCGCTATTATCAGCGCCTGCTTCTTTGGCGGCGGTATCGCTCTCTGTATTGCTATTACAGGCGCTCAAAGACACGCCAACTGCCATTATCATACTGACCATCAGGGTCTGTAGGCTTTTATTCCACATGGGCAATGTACTCACACTTTTAAAGAGATCCAAAAACGGTATTAACGAGCGGGGTTTGCTGCCGCTGATAATGAAAAATGTCTGTTAAACTTTTATAGTTATATAATTTATTGGTTATAGGCTTTGGTAGCAGTCAAATTGTTAAATCTTGCCTTTTAATCATTGTAGAACATAAGGCCGACTAAAATCTTCATGCTCCCTAGTTTACCCAACTGCTTAACACTTGACTAGCTTTTACCTTACACTTACCGCTCCGGCAGAGTACAGATTTGTTAAAGACCTCACGAGATAAAGGCATGATTTATTTGACTAATGAGCAGCTCCGTTTTTTAGCCCTTTTATTGGCTTAGCATGATTGGCTTAGCATAATTGGCTTAGTATAGGTTTGTGAAAGTTAACGTTATCCCCTATGATAAGTAGGATTTGTTAAGTGGCGTTGCATAAGATAATTAAACGGCCACTTTTTTATTGATAACTTCTTACCTGTTGATTTTGTCTCTATTTCACCCTTTACAAGCAGCGGACCCTTTATGACCCAGCATTTTATCGTTATAGGCAATCCGATTGCCCACAGCAAATCCCCTGAAATCCATACGCAATTTGCAGCGCAGGCGAGCTTAGAGATTAGCTATCAGCGCCAGTATTGCCCTGATGATGCAGCCAGCTTTACTGCGGTGATTGAGGCATTTTTTCAGGGCGGCGGCGTTGGTGCCAATGTGACTGTGCCCTTTAAGCAAGTGGCTTATGAGTGCTGCGCGGCGCGTGGTGGCTTGTCTGAGCACGCCAAAGTCGCAGGCGCCGTCAATACCTTGCTGCTAAATAACGCCCTGTTAAAAAATGGCACGCCAATAGCTGAGGCGATATATGGTGATAATACCGACGGCCAAGGTCTGGTCAATCATATAACAAGTTTAAACTGGCCTTTAAAGGACGCACGCGTGGCAATAATCGGCGCAGGCGGCGCAGCGCGCGGGGTGATATTACCATTGATTGAAGCGGGTATCAGCGAGCTTACCCTTGCCAATCGTACATTAAATAAAGCGACAAATTTAGTTAATGAGCTAAGCGCTGCAAGTGAGACGATTGCAAGGCAGCAGATTAAAACCTGTAGCACTGAGGCGCTAAGCGGTGAGTTTGATATCATCATCAATGCCACCTCGATTGGGTTATCGGGTGATACGCTGCCACTTAGCGACGAGTTACACAGTCATTATGCTTACGATATGATGTATGGACGCGCGCTGCCATTTTTACAGCACTTTGCCAAGCGCGGCGCACAAACGTCAGACGGTTATGGCATGCTTATCGGGCAGGCAGCGTTAAGTTTTGAGCGTTGGACAGGACATAAGGTCGATGTTGCGCAAGTCATCGACAGTTTATAAGTACATTGAATGAACAGCTTAAAAAAGCCGTATTAATGTGAGCATACGGCTTTTCATTTGCTAATAAAGTTAACCAAAACGCGCCAGCAGCCAATTTTCCATCCGACGCAGCGGCACGCGTAAATTGGTCGAATGCATCACCACCCCGCCGCTTAGCCCCACCACACAACCAATCATGGTATCAAACAAACGCGCCAAAATGACCTCTTGATAAGCTTGCTCAGTAAACGGCAACCCACTACCGTATTCGGCAATAAATATCGTCAGCGGTGTGATAAATATTACCGCCAAGCCATAATGGCGGTCGACCAAGGTTTCGATACACAGCATTAAGCCTAATATCGCCAGCGCCACGCCCCATATCGGCAAACCCCACGCCAGCATCCATCCCGCCAGCCCAACGCCAACCAGGGTGCCAAGCAAACGATGTATCTGCTTAATCCACATGGTACGCAAATGAATACCTTGGATAATCAAAAAACAGCTGACCGCTGCCCAATAGGGATTTGATAAATTTAAGCTCAGCGCGATGACTAAAGATAGACTGACAAAACCGGCGACAATCACACTCTCCGTAATGGTATCGGGCTCATAACTATAAGTCGGCGTCGGTGTCGCTGGGCGCGTCGCCAATAAAAACAGCGAATACAGCAGCGCCATCACCAAAGCAAAACCACTACCGAGCATCACCAAACCTGTGGCCGGCATGACATCTTCTAAAGGCAGCGGGATAAATAGCGCAATCGCCCCCGCCATCATCACAAACAAACCTGCGGGCGGCGGCTGACGATAGTAGCGCCCAAAAATTACAATACCAAACGCCATCAAGGTAAATATCGGCAATTTTAATGGCGGAATTTGCTGCGCTATCAGGCCCAGCGCAAAACACAGCGACATCGCAAACCCCCATGCCATCACCGTCACCAAACGAAACGGCAGCTTACCTGCTAACGGTGTATTTAAAATAACCATCGCCCCTAGTGACGCTTTAATACCAGACGGCAGAGCATCAAAGTACGCCCCGACAAATACCGGAAAACTAATGGTAATTGCAGCGATAATCGGCATGTGCCACGGTCGTTTGCTACGGTTGACGGTTAATAAATGGTTAAGCTCACCATCGATGAGTTTTTTTAACCGCCCAACTACTGCCATTAGCCAAAATACTGGCGTCTTTTTCTGCTCTGTTTGGTATGCTAAATTGCGCTTTGGTGCGCTCATAAATTGTGTTCCTTTATTCTGTTTGGGCACGCAACTCATACACTTAACGGTTGTTTTGCGTCTATCCCGCTGTCTATATTGAAACTTATGCTACAACCTATATTAAAACTATGGTTCTTTATAAAGTTGGACTTATTGATGCCTATTTATAAATAAATAAACTACTTTTACTTATAACTTAAATTTTTACATTATTTAATATATAATGAATATTAGTTATTAGTTGTATATTTGTGGCTATAGAAGATTTATACTGACCTCAATGCTACGACAGCTGTTTTTTATCAAGGATGCCTTAACGGCTATAAAAATGGACAAGCTGTTCTTAATAAACTTAGATGACGACCTGTGATACTGTCTGCCTTTATCCCAGATAATTAAACTCCCGTTTACATGAACCATGGCTCAATTAATGAGCCGACAGTCTATGCTAACGAACTATCCTAGCTAAATAATCAAAGAGAGCGACTATGTTAACTTACAAAGCACCTTTGCGTGATATCAAGTTTTTGATAAATGATGTTTTTGACTATCAAACGCATTATAAAGATTTGGACAATGGCGAAAACGCTGATCCTGAAACGGTCGATATGATTTTGCAAGGCTTTGCTGACTTTGCTGAAAATGTCTTAGCGCCTTTGTACCAGCCAGCGGATGAAGAAGGCTGTCATTTTGAAAATGGTGTGGTCACTACGCCTAAAGGTTTTAAAGAAGCTTATGACCAGTTCGTCGAAGGCGGCTGGCAAGGTATTTCGTACCCTGAAGAGTACGGCGGTATGAACTTACCGATGTCAATCAACCTTATTAAGTCTGAAATGATGGGTACGGCTAACTGGCCTTGGGCGATGTATCCTGGCCTATCAACTGGTTGTATCAACACCTTACTACAGTACGGTACCGACGAGCAAAAAGCGATTTATTTACCTAAATTGGTTGGAGGTACGTGGTCGGGCACCATGTGTTTGACTGAGCCGCAGTGTGGTACTGACTTGGGTCAGGTTAAATCAAAAGCCATCCCGCAAGATGACGGTACTTATAAAATCAGCGGTACCAAGATTTTTATCTCAAGTGGCGAGCATGACTTAACCGACAATATCGTCCATATCGTTTTAGCTCGTCTACCAAATGCGCCAGAAGGCACACGCGGTATCTCATTGTTCATCGTACCAAAATTCTTGCCAAATGCTGAAGGTGAATCTGGCGAGCGTAATGGCGTGGTTTGTGGCTCTATCGAGCACAAAATGGGTATCAGCTCATCGTCAACTTGTGTTTTAAACTTCGATGACGCAGTTGGTTACTTAATTGGTGAGCCAAATAAAGGCTTGAAAGCGATGTTCACCTTTATGAACACTGCTCGTATCGGTACTGGTATTCAAGGTTTGGCGCACACTGAATTGTCTTTCCAAAACGCCCTACCATACGCTAAAGACCGTCGCTCTATGCGTACGCTATCAGGCACGAAAGACCCTGAAAAAGTGGCTGATGCGATTATTCATCATGCCGACGTACGCCGTATGCTATTGACCCAAAAAGCCTTTGCTGAAGGCGGTCGCTCAATGATTTATCACTCAGCGCGCTATGCCGACAAAATGTCTCAAGGCGTTGCCAATGGTGATGACGCTGAGTTTGAAAAATGGGATGACAAATTGGGCTTTTATACGCCTATCCTAAAAGGCTTTTTAACGGAGCTTGGTATTGAAGCGGCCAAACACGGTCAGCAAATCTACGGTGGTCACGGCTATATCAAAGAATGGGGCATGGAGCTTATCGCTCGTGATGCCCGTATTGCGACGATGTACGAAGGTACCACTGGCGTACAGGCGCTTGACTTACTCGGTCGTAAAGTTATCTTGCAGTCTAAAGGTAAAATTATCCGTGATTACACCTCAAGCATTATGAAATGGTGCGGCGAGTATGCGCTTGATAAAGACATGCGTAAATTCGTTTGGGCACTGACCAAACTATGTGCTGAGTGGAACACCTTGACCGTACGCTTGATGCTGATGGCGCGTAAAGACCGTGAAATCATCTCTGCGGCATCAGATGACTTTTTGATGTACTCAGGCTATGTGATGATGGGTTATCACTGGGCGCGCATGGCGGCAGTCGCTTATGACAAGCTTGAAAAAGGCGGCACTGAGTCACCAGAATTCTACAAAGCTAAGATTCAAACTGCAGAGTTTTACTTTGATAAAATCTTACCGCGTACCTCAGGCCATGCTGAAAGTATGGTTGCTCCAAGCGAGAGCATGACGGCAATGGCAGTCGATAACTTTGCTTTCCTAGACTAAGATTGCTTCACAATTGAGCAAATAATTAACAAGAAAAGCGCCTATTCATTAGGCGCTTTTTTATGTTTAATATAAAGTCAGAGAAGATACTAGAACCATAGTCATCAAGTAATAGACATGCAAATAATAGACAGCTGATAAAATATATTTTAATAAGGAAGCAATGATGTTGTCGATTAATAACAGAACCGCTTTATCAAGTACACGAGCGCTAAAAACGCTATTATTGAGTGCCGCATTAATCAGCGTTGGTGCCAGTAGCGCGCTGGCTAAAACTAGCGATACCCCCATTCATTTTGCCAAAGGCGCTATTAGTAGCGTGGTTACGGGTAAATTAAAACCTAACGAAGAGGAGCGCTGGTACCGCTTTAATGCCGCCGCTGCGCAATACGCCGTTATTAATATTGCGCCACTTACTGGTACGTCTGAGACTGCTAATGTCGGCGTCCTGCACATGCCAAATGGTAAATATGATGGCACCAAAGGCGGGATTATTTATCAAGGCTGCCTACCCGCAACTGGCGAATATCGCTTACGTATCGCCCGCAATTTGATGGCGACTCATGGTAAAACCGCTGGTTATAAGGCTGAGGTGATGGTACTGCCTAAGTTTGCCAGTAAGTCCTTATGTGCAGATAAATAGCTGGTCTGTCATTTTTATAAATCACTTTTATAAACAATTGAGCCTAGCGTTTAGCTCAGCATTTTTTTATGATAAATCGCGCTGATTTCTTCTACTTCGACGCAGATTTGGATGTCAGCGCGTCCTGATTGCTGTGCATGCAAACGCTCTTCTATAGCAGCTGTCAATAATTCAGCGAGTTGATGGCGTATGACTTCGTCACGGCCGCTCATAATTTTTAGATGGGCATAAACAAAGCCGTTGCGCTGCTCGTCATCTTCCACGCCAACCAAAAACGTCTCAATCGGTACAATACGGGCTTTGATATCAGTAGGTTTGCCAAAGTGCCCACTGTCCCATAGCGCTTGATTTAACGCTTTTAGAAATGATTCTTCATGAGTAATCGTGACGTTTGGCGTCACTTGAATGGTTAAATGCGGCATGGGTAACATCCTTATTTAAAAATAGCAATTCTGCTAATAAGCAGCGCAAACACTATTGAGAGCAAATAACAAAAGCGCAGAATAAACGGCGTGTAAAATTTTCCTTAAATACTAATCATCGATGATATCTGCAAAGCGTGCGTCAAGCGTGGTCGCTAATTGCTCGGGTGGCAACTCAATCTCTAGACCTCGGCGACCGCCACTCACATAGATAGTTGCTTGCTGTTGCGCGGCGGCATGGATAAGCGTCGGTAGGCGCTTTTTTTGCCCCAATGGGCTAACGCCGCCAAGCACATAACCCGTCGACCGTTCGACCAATTTAGGCTCAGCCATTTGTACTTTTTTACAGGCCAGCATTTTATTGCTCGATAAAGCTTTCGCCACTTTTTTAAAATTTAGCGTTTGATCGACCGGCAAAATCGCCACGGCCAGCGCGCCTGCGTCGGTTGTCACCACCAAGGTTTTAAACACACGCTCGGCAGTAATGCCCAGTTTTTCTACTGCTTCTAGTCCGAAAGAGGCGGCGGCGCTGTCGTGAGTATATTCATGCAACTTATAGTCAAGGCTGTGCTGTTTGGCAAGTTCGATAGCAGGGGTCATAATATTTTGGCTTAGAATAATGAAGTTAAAAGATAAAATTCCAGATAGATTTGAATGTAAATATTTTGATTTAATGCCATACAGTATTGCGCGAAATCGCAGGTTTTTCTACCTCTGACTTTAAATAATTTCGCCTTTTAACGGTTGGCTCGTCAAATATTCTCTGGCATTTAAACCAGTACTCTATGCCGTTATGAGATTAATATTGGCAGTATATACAGACACTATATATCGCTTTGATGGCTTTTATGGCATCATAAGCTCACCATATTTGACTAATTTTGATACTGATTATGATACCGAAGTTCTTAAAAAAACGGATTTTTAAAGCGCCCGTCGCAACTGACCATACAACCTCAATCCCAGAATTCGAGGCTGAGATGTTGCCGGTTGCATCAACCCTTTATGCCAATGCGCCGATTAACCAGCTTTATCGCAAGCTGTCGGGTCAGCTGCTTGATGTCGCTGTGAAGCCAAAGCTTTTGGGCGAGTTGCCAGAATTCGACGATGACGACAATATCCTTAGGTTTTATGTGCTGCAAGATTATTCGCGCTCCAACAGTATTTTGATTGACCTACAGACGCAAGAGCATAATCTGCCGCCCGCTTTGGTCGGCGTGCAAGATATTACTCATGATGTTAAAGAAAATGCCGCCATTATCTTTTTACATCACCCGCATGCCAAAGACAGCCAGTTGTCACCTCGCCTATCGCGTCTGGTTGCCGCGGTCTTACAACATCCAGAATTACAAGTGCGTTTGGTGCCAGTGTCGATCCTGTGGGGACGCGCGCCAGAAAAAGAAGACTCGTTATTTAAATTGTTGACCGCCGATAACTGGGAAGATCCTAGCATCACCAAGCAGCTATTTAATATCGGGGTGATGGGACGTGATACCTTTGTCCAGTTCCATCCGCCGCAGGATTTACGCACCCTTATCCATGACAGCTTAAAAGGTGATGGCGAAGGATTCTCTGTCTTTGATTCTGTTGCTAGCGAAACCAATACCGCAAAAAACGCCGCACAAGCTGATAACGCTGATACGGCAAACGATGCTAATAAGGTAAATGATATAGCGCCAAGCTTTGCCATGGTTGCGTCAGCCGATGGCAATCGTGAGCTGGTACGCTCATTACAACAGCAGCTTAATATTTATTTGGATAAACAGCGCGCCAGCATGCTCGGCCCCGACTTGTCAGACAGACGTAATTTGGTCGACAAATTGGTTTATTCGCCCGCTATCAAACATGCAATAGAAGCAGAAGCGGCGGCGTCAGGCACCAGTGTGCGGGAAGCGCGTATGTTAGCCAAAGGCTACGCCAATGAAATGGTCAATGATTACTCACACTCTATCGTGCGCGGCTTTTATAAGTTCCTGACGTGGTTGTGGACGCAGCTTTATGATGGCGTAGAAGTGCATCACTTTGAGCGGGTACGTGAGCTGGCCGCTGATTATGAGCTTATTTATGTGCCTTGTCACCGCAGTCATGTCGACTACTTGCTGCTGTCCTACGTCATTTATATGCGCGGCTTAAGCATTCCTTATGTTGCCGCAGGTGATAACTTGGATGTACCAGTACTGGGGCCATTATTGCGCGGCGCGGTTGCCTTTTACATTCGTCGTAGCTTCCGTGGCAACGCGCTATATACTGCGGTACTGCGTGAATATATGCACACGCTGATTACCCGTAATACCCCGATTGAGTACTTTATCGAAGGCGGACGCTCGCGTTCAGGGCGACTGCTGCCACCGAAAATGGGTATGCTGGCGATGACGGTACATAGCCAATTACGCCGGACCAATAAACCTGTGGTGTTTATACCGACCTATATCGGTTACGAGCGCATCATGGAAGGCGGCACCTATGTGGGCGAGCTAAAAGGCAAGCCAAAAGAGTCAGAATCGCTAATCGGTCTCCTAAAAGTTGGGCGCAAGATTGAGCGTATCTTTGGTAATGTGCATTTAAGCTTTGGTACGCCGTTGCATCTTAGCGACTTTATGCAAAAATTCGATGTGCCAGCCAACAGCTTACCTGCCGATCGTACCGACACGCCACTCGATGATAAAACCAGCGCCATGGTAGATAATATCGGCGTCAAAGTCATGCAGCATATCAATAAAGCAGCGGTCATCACTCCAGTGTCGTTATTGTCATTGGTATTATTATCCGCACCAAAGGCGGCGCTTGATGAAGATATTTGCCGTGAGCAAATCGCCCTTTACCAAGGTCTGGCTCAGCACCTACCTTACTCTGATGATACGATTATCACCGATATGACGCCGCAGCAAATCATCGATTACGGTATTAAGCTAAAACTTATCGAACGCATACCGCATATCTTGGGTGATATTATTCAAGTTGCTGGCAAACAGGCGGCGCTACTGAGCTATTTCCGCAATAATATCCTGCATGTGTTTATTTTATTGTCTTTCTTGTCAGCTCTAGTAGCACGTAACGGACGCATTGAACGCAGCCGTCTCAATAGTATCGCCGAGCAGTTATATCCCTTTTTACAAAGCGAGCTGTTCCTCTATTATTCAGCCCATGGTCTTCAAGAGACGCTGAATAAAAAAGTCGATAGCCTGCTTGCAAGTGGCCTGATTGTAGAATTAAGCGACGGTATGCTAAGCGTCCCTGAGACCAATAGTAAATGCTATCAGCAGCTACAAGTGCTTGCGACCCCAGTCGAACAAAGCCTTGAGCGTTACTTTATGACCCTTGCCCTACTTGCGCAGCAAGGCTCAGGCAACCTAACCGAAAACGAAGTCGTTGACCTCTGTCATTTGCTCGGTCAGCGTTTGTCAGTCCTGTATGCTGATGATATTCCTGATTTCTTTGACCGTGCGCTATTTACCAGCTTTATCGGTGCTTTGATTCGTCTTGATTATCTGCAAAAAGACGAAGAAACTGGCATCTTAACCTTTGATCAGCGCATCGATAATATTGCCCACCATGCTAAATATGTCCTTAGCCCTGATATGATGCAAATCTTGCAGCAAGTGGCGAGCCTCAACGAAGAAGAAATTGCCCACGCCATTACTGAGATTAGCAATAAAAAACAGCGTAAGTTTGGCCGTAAGCGTTCATAAAGCAACGTAAAAGCTGAACATAAAAAAGACCTCTAATAGATTAGAGGTCTTTTTTTATATCTAAAATTATTGTCCAAAAATACTTATGACAAACAAAGTTTTTAGCAAAGATTCTAGGTAGAAATCTTTTTATACTTCATGCGTTTAGGACTGGCGTCATCACCCATGGTCTTTTTACGATAAGTTTCAAACTCAGAATAGTTACCATCGAACCAAATTGGGCCTTCATCTTCGAATGCCAAAATATGGGTCGCGATACGGTCAAGGAACCAGCGATCATGCGACACTACCATTACCGTACCGGGGAATACTTGAATGGCATCCTCTAGCGCACGTAAGGTTTCGATATCCAAATCGTTTGATGGTTCATCGAGGAGCAAGACGTTAGCGCCCTGTTTTAGTGTCTTAGCAAGTTGCAAGCGGTTACGCTCACCACCTGATAATTGACCGACGTGCTTTTGTTGGTCTGAACCTTTAAAGTTAAAACGGCCAATATAAGCGCGGCTTGGGGTTTCATAGTCGCCAACTTTGATGATATCTAGGCCGTCAGAGACTTCTTCCCAAACAGTCTTTTTGTCATCTAAGTTATCACGTACCTGTCCGACATAAGCGACTTTGACACTTTCACCCAAATCGACTGAGCCGGTATCTGGCGTATCACGTTCGGTAATCATGTTAAATAGCGTGGTTTTACCCGCACCGTTTGGACCGATAATACCAACGATAGCGCCCGCTGGGACGTTAAAGCTTAAGTTTTCATACAGCAGACGATCGCCAAACGATTTAGAGATATCGTTGACTTCGATGACTTTATTACCCAAACGTGGACCTGGTGGAATATAAATCTCAGAGGTCTCATTACGCTGCTGGAACTCTTTTGAGTTCAATTCCTCAAAACGCTGCACGCGTGATTTAGACTTGGCTTGCTGACCTTTTTGGTTTTTACGAATCCACTCAAGCTCTTTTTTCAGCGCTTTAGCAAACGATTCTTCTTGTTTATTTTGCTGCTCTAGACGGACGTTCTTTTGCTCGAGCCACTCAGTATAGTTGCCTTCGTACGGATAGCCATGGCCACGGTCAAGCTCCAAAATCCACTGAGCAACGTTATCCAAGAAATAACGGTCATGGGTAATGGCGACGATGGTACCGCTGTAGTTCTGTAGGAACTGCTCAAGCCAAGCAACCGATTCAGCGTCCAAATGGTTGGTCGGTTCGTCAAGTAACAGCATATCAGGGCGTGATAACAGCAGACGGCAAAGTGCCACGCGGCGTTTTTCACCACCTGATAATTTGCTGACGTCTGCATCCCATGGTGGTAGACGCAAAGCATCAGCAGCTTTTTCTAGCTGGGTATTTAAATTATGCGCATCCCATGCTTGAATGATGTCTTCCATTTTGCCTTGTTCTTCGGCAAGCTTATCAAAGTCGGCATCAGGTTCAGCATATTCGGCATAAATGGCATCGAGGCGTGACAGTGCATCTAAAGCTTCACGCATACCATCTTCGACGTTGCCGCGGACATCTTTACTGTCATCAAGCTGTGGTTCCTGCGGTAGATAACCAACCTTCGTACCTGCTTGCGCGCGCGCTTCGCCGCTAAAGTCTTTATCCACGCCCGCCATGATACGTAGCAAAGTTGATTTACCTGAACCGTTAATACCTAAAACACCGATTTTGGCGCCAGGAAAAAACGACAGATTGATGTTTTTTAAAATCTCGCGCTTAGGTGGAACAAGTTTTGACACGTTGTTCATCGTGTAGATATATTGAGCCATTAACACTCCGATAGACTGCATAGACGAGACGTGCAAACCAGACTTAGCAATCATGCCAAACGGGCTGCGCCTCAAAAATCAGGGTTATAAATTGTTTACCATTATCGCATTGTGGCGCAACCCCTGCAAGCTAACGGACTGTTTTACCTGTCTTTATATGCCTTTTAACTTTTTTTGCAGACTTTTTACGCTTAGCTGTCTGTTTTAGTAGCTTTCTCTGCCAATACCTTTATGCGAAATCACGCCTTACAAACTCATGTCGTGACGTTTGAATTAAAGTAAGGCTATTAACATTCGCCCTATCTAGCCTTACGGTAAATGACTAGAAAATTCATTTAAAAAAGCTCACAATAAGTACCATAAAAGGTTAACACTAAGCAGATCATGCGTATGATAGCTATTTAATAACTAATGCCTAAATAATCAATATTCAAGAATAGCCAGTTTATCAACCGCTAGGAATAATTATAAATATCAATAATTGGAGAATCTTTATGAGTAATAACGACAAACAGAATTTAGACATCGTTCACAATGAGCAAGCCAAGCGTTTTGAAACGTCAATCAATGGTCATACGGGTTATATCAGCTATCAAGAGCGCGGCGATCAACTGGTATACGACCATACCATCGTGCCACAAGAATTGGGTGGTCGCGGTGTTGGGTCTGCACTGGTTAAGCATGCTTTAAACTACGCGCAGGATAATAATAAAAAAGTGGTGCCACAGTGCTCGTTTGTCGCCTCATATATTGATAAATACCCTGAATATAAAGGGTTGCTTTAAGCTTAACAAAACAAGCCAATGATAGATAAAGCTTTATAGTAGTAACTATATAGTAGTAATTATGCTATAAAAGCCTTATCTTGGTTTAAGCGCTAAAACGTACGACTACCCTCCTATTTATCTGACGATAATTATTATATTTTTGCTTGCAATGATGTAATAAAGACAATCAGAATTAGGTGGGTTTTTTGTCCTATGTGCTTTTTGTCCTGACATTGGGCAAGAGAAGATATGTAAAGTGGAATAGAAAGCAGCAAACCGATAACCCTCCCTAATAATAATAAAGGATATCACCATGAGTAGTTTATCTAACCAACAAATCGACTTACAATTGGAAGACTTGGCTGGCTGGCGGCGCGACGGCAATAGTATCGTCAAAAGCTATCATTTCAGCGATTTTATTGAAGCGATGAGCTTTATGAATCAAGCCGCTTTTTATGCCGAAGCGCTCGAACATCATCCTGAGTGGAGCAATACTTATAACATTGTCGATGTACGCCTGACCACGCATGATACGGGTGGTATCACAAGTCTAGATATTCGCCTTGCAAAACGTATGGAACATATTATCCAGCCTAAAACTTTCTAGAACCGCATAAGACGTTTGGTACCAAAAGTAATCAAAATAATCAAATTTTAGCTATAAAAAAAGTCCTCAATCGAGGACTTTTTCTTATTACCAATATGGAAAATTACGACCTAAGCAGTCACTGTTCTCTATTACATACGGCGACTAACAAATGCGACAATGAATAGAATCACAGCAATGGCTAGTAGGATATAAGCAAAGTTTGCCGATAGACCAGCGACACCGCCAAAACCTAGGAAACTTGCAATCAACGCGATTACCGCAAAAATAATAGCCCAACGAAACATAATATTCTCCTCAAATTATGGTTAGAAACTAGATATACAGCTAGCAGTTTTGGTTATTAATAACCTATTTATCAATCAACCGTTTTACCACTGCACTCTTTTCTTCCTGAAAATCTTCTTTTTGTTTTGATACAACTTATTACTGCGTACGAATATAGATTAGCAATGATTTTCTCTGAAGAACGTTCATTTTGGTAATAATGTCGATAGGTTATGTAAACTTTGTAGTAAATCTTACCATTCCTAAGTTTTTACTTGGCTTTTCAAGACTTATGTGTAGAGATAGTGAATAGTTACTTAAATTCGCTCATTTTTATGACAAAATCTGCTATAAACCTAAATCTGCTACTTTCTGCAGATTCCATATCTAATGTCAGTTGCATAATGAACAAAAACAGCTATTTAGCAATTTCACAATAATCGCTATTTAATAAGGAAAATAACTATGAATACGGAAACCTCAAACGATACAGCGACATCAAAACAAACATCAACAAATCAAGAGCCTGCAAACCCTAGTGAGAAGCGTCCTTACGCGGTAGTTTTGTACGGTGCAACCAGTTTTGTGGGTCAGATTACGGCGCATTATTTAACAGAATTTTTATCGAACGCTAAAGATAAAAATGACGAGAATGTCACGTGGGCGATAGCGGGCCGTGACGAAGAAAAGCTCAATGAGCTACAGTCTAAGCTTACCAGCAAAGTCGATATTATCATTGCTGATAGTAACGATGCTGCTAGCCTCGATAAGATGACCAAACAAGCCCAAGTTATTATCTCAACCGTTGGCCCTTACCTAAAATACGGCGAGCCATTGATTAAATCTTGCGCTAATAATGGTACCGATTATGTCGATCTGACTGGCGAAGCGATATTCATCAAAGATATGATGGATAAATATCAGGACGCCGCCAAGCAAAGCGGCGCGCGTATCGTCAATTCATGCGGCTTTGACTCTATTCCGTCGGATTTGGGCGTTTACTTTACTCAGCAGCAAGCACAAGAAAAATTCGGTCGCGCTTGTGATGTGATTCATATGCGCGTCAAAGCGGCAAAAGGTGGTTTATCTGGCGGCACGATTGCGTCGATGGCGACGATTTTTGAAGAAGTCGGTCAAGACAAATCACGCCGTAAGCAAGTGGCAAACCCTTATTTGCTCAACGACGACAAAGATGCACCAAACGTGCGCCAAGATAATGTCAGCAAGCCAGAATACGATGACAAGCACAAACGCTGGCTGGCACCCTTTGTCATGGCCAGCATCAATACTCGCATTGTGCATCGCAGTAACCAACTGCTTGGCTATGAATATGGTCGCGACTTTAAGTATGACGAAGCGATGTGGATGAAAGACGGCGTAAAAGGTAAATTATCAAGCTACGCGATGAGCGCAGGTTTAATGGGATTTGCCACGGCGATGATGATTAAACCAAGTCGCGAGCTGTTATCTAAACATGTGCTGCCTAAATCTGGCTCAGGTCCTTCTAAAGAAGAGCAAGAAAACGGCTACTTTGATATTCGCTTGTTTGGTGAAACTGCCAATAACGACACCATCAAAACCAAAGTGACTGGCGATAAAGACCCTGGTTATGGCAGCACCTCGCGTATGTTGGCACAGGCAGCTTTATGTCTCGCGCAAGATATCAGTAAAGACGATATCGGCGGTGGTTTTTGGACGCCTGCTTCGGCGATGGGTGATCGCTTAATTGAACGTTTAGAAGAACATTCTGGTCTCAGCTTTGAAGTAGTAGAAGATTAATAGTAACTATAGTTAAGATTAAAACAAGATTTAGCTCATTGAGTATGACTTTAACTAAGCCAGTAACGACCGCTTCTTGGTAGCAAGAGGCGGTTTTTTTATTGCTTATATTCTTTACCTCGTTACTCTTCAAGTTTTAGACAAATGTTAATAAACGATAAAAGCGTATTTCTTTGGTAAACGATGTTGCCCCTTTGCCCTTTTTCAATACATTAAGCTACACATTCCCAGACTAATGTCACAGCCATATTGCTATAACTCACGTAGGATTAAACAGGTTATGGCACGGATTTTATAGACCAAGCCTAAGTTCAACAAGCCCAAAGAAACATATTAACAATAACTACATTAATAACAACTAAGAGGGAATGACTATGAAATTAAATGTATTAACAGCCGCAGTTTTGACATCCGGTGTCGCCATGTTTGCGAGTACCGCCAACGCTGGTATGACGACTGATAACCATGGTAACGTTGGTTATGACAGCTACGATGAATGTGTCATGGCGGTCAAAGACGGTTCGGCGAAATTTTATACGCCTTATACTTACCAAAAACCAAAAATGCAGGCAGGCGAAGCGTCGATTAAAAAGATGCGTTTGTCTGAGGTTATGATTCCTCAAGCCGTGGTCAATAGTAATAATTTACAAGCCAGTGATTATTCAGCCGGGGCTTGTGATTTGGGCGTTGGACAGTCAAACGGCCGCTATGGTGTCTCAGGTCCTTTAGTGGGTAAATACGTACCTATCGCTGCTGATATGCCCGTCAACGTCTATATGGACAAAGCCGGTAATCCGGTACGTCTCAGCATGCAGCAGTGCGATAACCACTTTGGCGCCAAATTCCCCACCCCTGTTGTCAGCGACGCTAAAGAAACTGAAGCGCCAGCGCCAGAACCTCAAGTTGCCATCACTGAAGAGCGCAGTATGGAGCCAGTCGTTGTCGAAACTACCCGCGTTATCCGCCCTGCTAAGTATCGTGTAAAAGAAGTCATCATTGCGCCGGAAGACCAAATTAAACGCGTTAATACCGCAAGTGGTACAGCAATTGCGGTAGAAGATGGAGCTAATCGCGCCGTCATCGTTGGTGAAGAAGCAGATAGCAGCGTCCTTGAAGATACAGAAATCAGTCAAACCTTCCCTGTGATTCGCGTGCCGGACAATAATACCCAGCAACGCGTGGTCAATCCAACAACCGGTAAATATGTGATTGTTGAATAGAATGTTGATAATTGAGTATTAACCATACGGTCTTTAAAATTAGAAAGGAAAGCAAAAAAGACATTTTGCTTTCCTTTTGTCGAGCCTGACAATAACGCTACAATAGTTGCACAAACTCACTTACAAACACCGCTCTGTGAGAGTTTTAATCGATGTGCTACTGAACCCATGCTTATTTAGTTGCTATTCTCCTATTAGATTTTTATCACTGACCCAGTTCAGCTTATAAAACTCTCTAACCAAATCAATCATGATAATCGTTCAATGGTTATCATGATTTTATTTTGTCTATAGGTTTAATGTTAGACATATTAAATATATAAATGCGAAATACTAAATAAATTGGTATAGCAATTTTGTTTTATACAACAATACTCAATATAAGCGTCAAGTTTAAAACCCCTTAAACTGACATTATAAGATTGTAAATTAAGGAATGGATTAATGAAAAAAAGTACTCTATCTTTATCGTTACTTATGGGCGCAGCGCTCACTATCCCAAGTTTGGCTATGGCAGCCCCTACTGATAGCGAAGCAGTAGAAGATGCAGCCACTGCAACCACCCTCGAAGCTGAAGGCACTCCTACAAATGAAGCCGCAACCGATCAATCTAATCCATTTCAATTAAGCGAAACTCAAACGATCAAAAGAGCACAGGTTAATAATCTTGCTAACAAACAGCCAATGACTACTGAGCTACAATCTGAGCAAGCGACAATTCAAAATACCATGCAAGAAGACATGCAGGCGCAACAAGCCGCAATGCAAAATCCAGAAGCTGCAATGCAGCAACAAGCCATACAAGATGATGAAGCAGCGATGCAACAACAAGATTTGCAGCAAGCTATGCTAGATGAGGAAGCAGCTCTACAAGAAGAAGCATCATTAGAGACTGAAGAAGATGCCGAGCCGACGCAAGCGCTATAAAACATAAATAGCAAAACCAATTTTAAAGAGAATCCTCCAATATATTCTCAATAAAAAAGGCAGCCATCTGGCTGCCTTTTTTGGTTAATCATTATGATAAATATTATTTTTTAGTTTTAGTAACGCCAGCTTCCTGCAACAGCGCGCCAAGCGTACCTATTTTATTAGGTGCTTCTTTATTAGGTGCTGCTGCTTTCTCCGCTCTAGGTGCTTTACGACGGTTGTTGGCATTATCTTTATCTTGACGATTGCCACGTGGTTTTGACGAACGCTTATCAGCCACTGGACGGCTATTACTTGGACGGTTGCTATTCGAATGATTGCTACGTGGACGGCTAGTCTTATCGTCATTACCCTTACCTTCTGCAACTGACTTCGCAGCTGGGCGTACGGGTTTTTCAGACTCAGGCTTCATACTAAAGCCGATACGGCCACGTTTTTCGTCGATAGAAATCACACGTACCGAGACGATATCACCGGGCTTAACGCGGTTCATCGGGTCAGCGACGAAATCATTGGCCATCTGTGAGATATGCACAAGACCATCTTGGTGGACGCCGACATCAACGAAGCAACCAAAAGCTGTCACGTTGGTAACAACACCTTCAAGCTGCATGCCCTCGCTTAAGTCTTTAATACTATTAACGTCTTCACGGAAGTTAGCCGTTTTAAACTCAGGGCGCGGATCACGTGCAGGCTTGGCAAGCTCTTCGATGATGGCTTTGACACTGATATTATCATCATTTGCAGCCAGCGCAGTGGTATCGATGCTGTTTAACACGCCATCGTTACCGATAACTTCTGGTAATGCTTTACCGGTTTGCTCAAGTAAGCTGTCAACCAACGCATAGCTTTCTGGATGCACGCCTGTCGCATCAAGGGGATTGCTACCGCCGTGGACGCGTAAGAAACCTGCCGCTTGCTCAAAGGTTTTTACCCCTAAGCGTGGTACGTTTTTCAATGCTTCACGGTTATCAAAGGCGCCGTGCTCTTTACGATAGGTGACGATTTGCTGGGCGACATTTTTATTCAAACCCGCAATGTGCGCCAAAATAGCAGGACTTGCGGTATTTACATCAACACCAACGGCGTTTACGCTGTCTTGGGTAACTTTATCTAGGCTATCTGCCAACTGGGTTTGGTTGACATCATGCTGATATTGACCAACGCCAATCGCTTTTGGGTCAACTTTAACCAATTCTGATAGCGGGTCTTGCAAGCGACGGGCAATAGAAACCGCACCGCGTACCGATACATCTAAATTGGCAAGCTCGTCACTAGCAAGCTCACTTGCCGAATAAACAGAAGCGCCTGATTCATTAACGATTACGGCTTTGGCTTTTAACTCAGCGTTGGCCGCCAAAATCTCTTTAATCATCGCGTCTGTTTCGCGGCTCGCCGTACCGTTGCCGATAGCGACCAAATCAACGCCATAAGTGCTTAATAATTCATCGATGACTTTTTTGGCTTCATCCATCTTATTATCGGGGGCAAACGGATAAACGGTGGCGACGACAGGCTTTTCTTCGCCATCTAGCATGACATGGCCTTGGGTATCAACAATCGCCATTTTAACGCCATGGCGGATACCCGGATCAACGCCTAGAATCACCTTACGGCCAGCAGGCGCTGCCATAAGTAAATGCTGTAAATTATTGGCAAATACATCAATGGCATCGGCTTCAGCGGTCAGACGTTTTTCTGTCAATAAACGATGCTCAATATGCGGACGCCATTTTTCTTTCCATAAACTGGTCGCGGCTTCTGTTAAAAACTCTTGACGTTCTGCTGGCGCTTTGGCATCAACCTCAAAGTGCTTGATGATTTTTTCGATAAATGGCGCGTCTTCGCCTTCGATTTTAAGACCTAAAACGTTTTCTTGGCGACCGCGAAGCATCGCTAATAGACGATGATTTGGCAGACGCGCCAAGCTTTCACTATGTTCAAAGTAATCTTTGAACTTCTCGCCAACTTCGCGTTTTTCTTCACTAGCAACGCTCGATACGATACTCGCCGTTTTCGCAAAGCCACTGCGTAGATTATCGAGTAAGTCTAACGCTTGCGTCCATTCATCAACGATGATGGCTTGTACGCCTGCCAATTGCTTGTCGATATCGCTGAAGTCAACTTCAATCTCATTACCACTGTCATCGGTAATGCTAGATTGTGCTTGATAATCGGCAAGCGCCTCTGTCGGTGTAATCTCTTGTGTTAACAGCGCTTGTGCGGCCACATCAAGACCAGCGGCGCGTGCTTTGGCCGCTGGTGAGCGGCGCCGCGGACGGTATGGCAAGTAGATGTCTTCAAGCTCGAGTTTCGACGTCGCATTATCAATACGCGTCTGCAGCTCGTCAGTCAAATTGCCCTGTGTGCTTAGCAGCTCGGTGATTTTGAGGCGACGGGTTGCCATATCGCGCTCATAATTAAGCGACTTCTCTAAAGCTCGCAGCTGCGCATCATCAAGATTCTGCGTCTTTTCTTTACGGTAACGGGCGATAAAAGGCACGGTCGCGCCTTCATCGTAAAGTTCGACAAACGCATTGACTTGAGCAGTCTTAATGCCAAGCGCGCGAGCAAGCTTGTCGTGAATATTCGCGTGTGTGGTTGCATCCAAAACCTGTGCATTTGTCGAGGTTTGAGATGGCGTTAAGGTATCAGTGCTACTCATAGACGTATCAATCGTTGAGAAATGTAGTTTTGCATTATAGCAAAAGCTGCATGAATAAAAATCCTTTTTATCTTTTCGTTATTTATCGCCTGTTTTCTGGCAAAAATCGTCTGATATCGCCCGTTCTTGCGCCTTGTTAAACAAACGCATACAGCATTTAGCATTATCATTGATGCAATTATTACAGCAATCTTATACACTAAAGTCTCAATCGCACAAATATTGCAGTTTACTACTGTACTGAACAATAGTTTGTTATATTTATTGATTTTTAGCAATCGATGGAATGATTTCTAGCTAGCAGCACTAATATTGATACCTTTATGGATGCTTTTCTGGATTCTATTTTTATTAACAAAAATATTTACCCTTGTATTTTTAATCACAATTTCTACCAATAATAATTTTTATAAGAGGATGACTGTATGACAGATAACAACAGCCCTGACACCTTAAACCAGCGCATTTTGGTCGTTGATGACGATGCTCGCTTGCGCTCTTTATTACAACGTTTTCTAGAAGACGATGGTTTTGTCGTCCGTACCGCTCATGATGGCAATCAGATGGACAAATTGATGCAACGTGAGCTGTTCTCATTGGTGGTATTGGATTTGATGCTGCCAGGCGAAGACGGTATTAGTATCTGTAAGCGTTTGCGTGAAGATAATGGCGATATTCCAATTATCATGCTGACGGCCAAAGGCGGAGACGCCGATCGTATCGCTGGCCTTGAAGCCGGTGCTGATGACTATTTGCCAAAGCCATTTAACCCAAAAGAGCTACTAGCACGTATCAAGGCGGTACTACGTCGCCAAAATCGTGAGCTGCCGGGTGCGCCAAGCCATCAACTTGAAGTGGTTGAGTTTGGACCATGGACGCTTGATTTATCGACCCGTACCCTAAAACGTGATGGCAATGTGGTCACTTTGACGACTGGTGAATTTTCAGTATTAAAGGCCTTGGTGCAGCATCCGCGTGAGCCGTTGACGCGTGATAAATTGATGAACCTTGCTCGCGGTCGTGAATGGGGTGCGATGGAGCGTTCTATCGATGTGCAAGTATCACGTTTGCGCCGCCTGATTGAGGATAATCCGTCACAGGCGCGTTATATCCAAACCGTTTGGGGCGTCGGCTATGTATTCGTACCCGATGAAGCAGAAGTTGAAGCGGCTAAAAGTGAATAGCTTTAGCATTCAATGTTGATACTATTTAATGCCATAAAAAAGCCCTGCAATTAATGTGCAGGGCTTTTTATGGTTCTAACTATTGCTTTAATATTTAATGCCTTATGCATAAAACTAACGTAATTGACTGTCCTTACTACCGCGGCGATTAAATAGCTCAGTTGCCTTTGCTTCTTTTTCAAGCTCAGACTGACAGCTAACGCAGTGCTGCACACCCGGTACCGCTATGCGCCGGGCTTCTGGAATGAGATTGCCACACTCATCGCAAAACTCAGCGCTTTCACCGGTTGGCAGTGCTCGCCGTGCGCGCTCTAACGCATCGTTAACCGTTGCATCCATTTGCTCATGTTCTGCTCCATCTCTTGACCAGCCACCTGCCATAATCGTATCCTATTTTTTATTAATGCTATTTAGGCTTTAATTGATAAAAGTCTTTAATAACAAATAGATGGGGTTATATGGCACTTATTTCAATCAATAAACGCTTTTATAAACACCATTAGGGCGTGTCTTCAATTCAATCGATGGACATCTAAATGGGCTAAAAATGGCTAAATTTTGCCAAACTTCATCAAATAGCTAGGTAATATCCCGATATTAACGGCGCTATTTTCCTTGTTTGACTGCAATTTATCTCATTTTTATCACCATTTTTAAAATGAAGACACGCCCTAATAGTGATAAAAATAATGGGCAATAAGATAGCAAATGATGATTAATCTTTTGGTTGCAGCTCAACCACTTGACCGCGCACGCCGATGCTTTCATCACTCATCAAAAACACATAACCGCCCATAATATCTTCTGGCGTTTTCAGGCTCATCGGATTTTCACCGGGAAAAGCATGAGCGCGCATATTGGTACGGGTGCCGCCAGGATTGATGCAATTGAAGCGTAAATTGGTGGTATTTTGCGTCTCTTGGGTAAAGATATCACTCATGCCTTCTACCGCTTGCTTAGACAGTGCATAGGCACCCCAAAACGCGCGCGGATGGGTGCCAACGCTACTAGAGGTAAAGACGATAGAACCATGAGCGGCATCCTTAAGTAATGGCAGTAGCGCTTGGGTGAGCATAAAGGTAGACGTAAAATTGACCTTCATCACCTGAGCAAACATATCGACATCGTACATCTCAAGCGGCGTCAAAGCACCTAGCATGCCAGCATTGTGCAATACCCCATCGAGCTGTCCGACTTCTTTTGCTATCAGATTCTCTAGCGTTTGCATCTCAGCATAAGTCGCGCCTTCGAGATTCATCGGTAGCATGGCAGGCTGCTTGCCGCCAAAGCTTTCGATTTCATCATAAACATATTCAAGTTTGCTACTGGTACGCCCCAACAATAACACCGTTGCGCCATAGCGCGCATAGCTCAAGGCGGCAACACGGCCGATACCATCACCAGCACCCGTGACTAAGATTGTTTTACCATCTAAGCAGTTATCAGGCGGTATAAAATTACGAATATCATCGTGCGATACAGAGGGTACAGCGTTTTGCGCAGCTGCTTGATTGGCTTGCTGCGGCGTGGGCGGATTAGTATTGTCACTCATGGCATTACTCACTGCTTATTATTTGATGATTTAATAGGTAGGTTGCTTATTAGCTATCTCAATGAATGGCTTATTTGCTTTATAAGTAGTTATTTTATAAATAGTCAAACTTACCAGAAGAGAGTAAAAGCTTACTCAATTCTTTAGGAGTGTCGGTAATGTAGTCAGCGCCCCATTTCTTTAAGTTTTTTTGATCTTCAGGCGGGATATAACCATAGGCGGCTAAAATGGTCGTCATACCAGCGGCGTTGCCCGCTTCAATATCGCGTATATGGTCGCCAATATAAAGCACGCTTTCAGCAGCGCCGCGCGGGATAGCGAGTTTTTCTAAGGCCACATACATCGGCTCTGGATCTGGCTTAGAGCGTGATACATCATCAGGACAAACCAGTACCGAGCAGCGCTCATCTAACTGCATTGTTTCTAGCAAAAGCTCTGCTAAATAGCGCGGCTTATTGGTGACAATTCCCCACGGCACGCCTTTATCCTCTAAGGTACGCAGTACTTCTTCAAGCTCGCTAAAAACACAGCTATCGACGCATATATCGGCTTCATAATCGTCTAAAAACTGCTGACGAAACTCAAGTAACTCTTCTTCACTAACCTCAAGCTGGCCGTTGTGCCGCAGCATCAAGCGTACCATCGACGAAGCGCCTGCGGAAACTTGCTCACGAATCTCGGCTTCAGGTGGCGCTTGCCAATCATTCTCGCCGCTCATTTTACCAATAATCCGGACGAAATCGGCGGCAGTGTCGATTAACGTCCCATCAAGGTCGAACAAGACAGCTTTTACAAATTGACTCATAACAGGCGCTCTTAATTTTGATTTAAAACATGGATTTAAAAAGTGATTAAAAAGGAATACTTATAAAAACGATTTACGACAGCGGTTTTTGTACCGCCATCATATAATTGACATCGACGTTTTGCGCCAACCAGTAGCGTTTGGTCAACGGATTATAATGCAGCCCAATGATATCTTGACGGCTAAAGCCTGCATTGAGCGCCATTTTATCCAATTCCGCTGGGGTGATAAATTTGGCGTAATCATGGGTACCGTGATCAAGCAGACGCAATACATACTCAGCGCCAACGATGGCAAATAGGTAGGATTTAGGGTTGCGGTTAATGGTCGAGAGCACGCAAACGCCGCCTGGCGCTAGTAGCTTAAAGCACGCCTCAACGATGGCGGTTGGGTCTGGTACGTGCTCGAGCATCTCCATACAAGTGACCACATCGAACTCACCGGCATGGCTTTCAGCCAATTGCTCAATCGGAATGTGCTGATAATGCAAGGTATCATCTAAATTGCTTTGCTCTGCATGTAAGGCCGCCGCTTTGAGATTTTCTGTGCCAAGGTCAATACCAGTAACATCAGCGCCGCGTCGCGCCATAGATTCTGACAAAATACCGCCGCCGCAGCCGACATCAAGAACTTTTTTACCCGCCAAGCCCATCTCTGCGGTTTTACTGCTATCAGCACTCATAAAGCCGCGCTTGACGTTGTCTTCTATCCAATTAAGGCGTAGCGGATTGATTTCGTGTAAGGTGGCAAAGGCGCCGTTTTTATTCCACCACTCGCTCGCCAAATTGTTGAATTTTTCTACTTCGCTGGCATCGACATTAATCGCCGTGTTTTGATTGAATTCGCTAGCAGCCATGCTAGCATCGCTAACATGGTCAGCAGGATGGTTTTGTTGATGATTCACAGGCTGCGCAGAAGGTGGAACTTGGCTCATAGGATTTTTCCTTTATTGGCATTATAGTTATTATCGGGAAGTATGATGCTACGCTCAATATTAGCATGAGAGCAGCAACTTTGTCGTGAGTACATCGTCACCGTTTGTGAAACGCGCAAGTTATAGCGCTATGTGTCGGTTATTTTTAAATTGAAAAAACTCAGCTTAACGACTTTGGATTGACGATCGGGCTGAACTTTATGATATAAAATAAGCGCAAAACCATAAGTAAGATACCTTAAATAATAGCTCACAGCTTTACAACCGTTAGTTAAGAATCGGGTTCACAACTATGGGCATTTTACGCTATTATAGGCAGTAGTCTATAAAAGGGTGATTTAGGCGACGCATTGCCGCTTAAACTTGTGAGACCTCTATACAAATGCGCTAAATGACTGCTGAATCGAACCTTCTGAAACAATTATTCTGAATCTCGACACCTCAAGGAAAAAGTATGAAACGTATCATCGCATTGACTGGTTTGGCTTGTGCTATTGGGTTTGCCAATATGGGCGCACAAGCCGCCAATTATGTCGCAGGAAAAGACTACCGCGTGCTAGACAATCCAGAAAAAATCAGCGGTGATGCTATCATTGTGCGTGAATTCTTTTGGTATGGCTGCCCGCATTGTAACGTCCTCAATCCACATATGGAAAAATGGGCAAAAACCAAAGACAAAGACGTGGCATTTTTCAAAACCCCAGCCGCGCTAAACCCTGTTTGGGAAGCCAGCGCCCGTGGTTTCTACGCCGCGCAATTACTTGGCTATGAAGACAAAACCCATGATGCCCTATTTGATGCGGTGCATAAAGACGGCAAACAGTTATTTGACCAAGCGTCACTGAGCAAATGGTACGCATCTAAAGGGGTGAATGAAAAGAAATTCAATAGTCTTTATAACTCATTTGCCGTTGGCACAAAAATTGGTCGCTCACAAGCTGGTGCTAAGCGTTATCAGCTTTCGGGCGTACCAGCAGTAGTCGTCCATGGCAAGTATGTGGTGACTGGTGAAAGCGCCACTGTTCCTAAAGTGGTTGATTATCTCGTTGATAAAGTACGCGCCGAGAAAAAATAATTTAAAGTGTGTGAATTATTAAGAAAATGAACGTTTATAAAAATGCAAAAAGCCAATCTTTAACGATTGGCTTTTTTATAGGTCATGGTTTATAAATTAATATAAGCATTATTATTAATTAGCTTTTAAGCTGCGACAATATCGCCACTTCACGAATATAACTGGCCAAATCTTCTTTAGATTCCGCCATCAATTCATCGTCTTGTGTATGTTTGGCGTATTCAATCCATAGCAGCAGCTGATACAAACTATTACGCTCAGAGGCTTTGTACTGTTTCACAAACTGCTTTAGCGTACCTTCATCATTGATATTTAAACGCTCAATCCAGCTTTCGATTTTAGAAATCTGCTCTTTTGGAAAAAAAGCGTCGAACAAGGCTTTAACCAATTCATGGCGGTTTTCTTCACTGATGAGTTTACCGACCCGTTTGGTTTGACGATTGCGCGCATTGGCACTGGTAATATCAGCAAGCGCCATCAGCTCCGCCATAAAATAATCACTTGCTGGCAGGTTTTTGAGCTGTTTTTTCGATAAGCTGGCAAGCGGTATCGACAATGCCTGTAAGCGCTCATGAGCTTTTTTGAGCTCTGTGCGCGAGACGCGCATATCCTGTTCTGACCAGTCAATCATAAAAGCTTTCCATTTTTCGAGATAGTAAATAATAGAGTTTATTGCGTCTTGCTGATTATATTGCTTGAGCATTCATCGTAGCTAATAACCATTAATAATTAGCATTACTAGCCTAGCTTTACCAACGATGTTTTTCGCGGTGCTTAGCGGTAATACTCAAACCTTCGGGCAGGCTGGTAGTCAATTTATCTTGCAAATGCTTGGTAATAAATACTGAGCGATGCTTACCACCGGTGCAACCAATCGCAACCGTCACGGTATGGCGATTATTATGTAAAAAATCTGGCAACCAGCGCGTCAGAAATGTAGCGATATCGTCAGTCATCTCTGCCACCTCTGGATAATCAGCAAAAAACTCAGCAACTTCCGCATCAAGACCCGTCGCGGCGCGTAGCTTTGGGTTCCAATGCGGATTGGGCAAAATGCGTACATCAAAGACAAAGTCGGCATCGATTGGGCTGCCGTATTTAAAACCAAAGGATAACAGGTTAATGGCGATTTGATTGTCGGCCCCAACATAATCGCGCAGGCGTTCTTTTAGCTGATGAATATTAAGCATACTGGTATCAATTTTAAGATCCGCACGCCTAAATATCGGCTGTAAAAGCTGGTTTTCTTTTTCAATTGCCGCTGGTAAATTATCAGTGGTATTTTCTATACCTTTGCTATCTTGCACCATCAAAGGATGAATGCGGCGAGTGGCATTAAAGCGCGCCACCAAGATATCCTCTTGCGCCGTCACATAAATGACGGTGAGCGCCTCTTCGCCATACGTCCGCTTTAACGTATCGTGTATTTCGGCAAAATTGGACAAATCGGCACGCGGAGTGCGAATATCGACCCCAAGGGCGACGCGTTTAATCCCGCTATCACAAACCAGCTTTTGCGCCGCCTCGGGAACCAATGACAAAGGCATATTATCAATAGAATAATAACCCAAATCCTCTAGGATATTGAGTACAGAGGTCTTGCCCGAGCCTGAGCGCCCTGACACCACCAAGATACTTAAACCATCTTTATGTGTCTGTGTCTGCTCGTTATTTGATTTGGCGTGCTCATTGTCCTTAGTTGTACTCATGATCCGTCATCCTTATACATTGCGCCTAGCCACTACCGCGCTCACGACGGCAGTGTTACCGTCACTAGCTGATTGTCTAACAAGCGTGCACGGCCCAACCAAGCAGCAACTAAAATCACCAAATCTTGCTGGCTTCCAGCGGAAATTGCAGATTCTTCATTTATCTCTAAAGCATCAAGCTGCGCCGTTTTAACTTCTAAATAGTCAATGATAAAACCTGCAGCAGTGATACGCGCGCTAGCCGCTGCTAATAAATGCGCAGGCCCTTGTTCGATATGCGCGCCATTCATTAGCTGATCGGCTAGTAGCTGTAATTCTTGATGAAGTATAGGAGCGATATTGCGCTCAGTTTCAGTTAAATACTGATTGCGCGAAGACAAAGCTAAACCATCAGCCGCCCGTACGATAGGTGCGCCAATGATTTTAATCGGATAACTTAAATCACGCACCAACTGCTGAATAATGGCCAACTGCTGATAGTCTTTTTGCCCAAATACGGCCACTTCTGGCTGGACGATATTAAAGAGCTTTGAGACGACAATACCAACACCATCAAAATGACTAGGACGCGATTGGCCACATAACTGGCTGGTGATTGCGCCTGCTCGAACGGACGTTGGTGGCGGTAATACCGGATACATCTCATCAATACTGGGCGCAAATACGTAATCGGCATTCACGGTAGTAAGTTTGGCAACGTCCTCATCTAACGTCCGAGGATAGCTATCAAAGTCTTCACCGACGCCAAATTGGGTAGGATTGACAAAGATACTCACCACGACAATATCGGCATGTTGCTTGGCAAGCTTGACCAGCTCAAGATGGCCATCATGTAGATTGCCCATCGTTGGCACTAACGCAATACGCTGCTTGCCATTTTGCTGACCACGATAAGGGTTTAGAGCGTTACGCAGTGCTGAGATGTGATGATGAATAATTGGCATGGTTACTATGTTTCATCCTGACAGCTTGTTCTACTGATAATGGTCAAATCATTAAATCAAATACGACTTACTTTAATACAATTTACTTTAATACAGCTAGCTAAATTGGTGCTGCTCAGTGGGAAAACTGCCGTCACGTACCGACTGCTGATACAGCGCAAAAGCCCCTTCAATACTACCCGCGCTATTACGCTCGTCAGTTAAAAAGTCATGGACAAAGCGTGGCACGCGGCCGTGCACCATACCAAGCATGTCATGCATGACCAGAACTTGACCATCAGTAGCAGCACCAGCGCCAATCCCAATAACCGGCACAGCTACGGCTTCTGTAACTGCTTTAGCAAGCTCAGCGGGTACACATTCTAATACCAAAAGCGCTGCACCCGCCTCGACGACCGCTTTAGCATCAGTTAACAGTTTTTCTGCCGCAGCATCACCGCGCCCTTGGATTTTATAACCACCAAAGACATTGACAGATTGCGGCGTCAGTCCTAAATGCACACAAGTCGGCGTACCTGCTTGCGCCAAGGTTTTGACCAAATCGCAAAGCTCACGACCGCCTTCAATCTTAATCACATGCGCGCCCGCCTGCATCAGCTTGCGGCTATTGGCGACCGCATCTGCTAGCGTCACATAACTCATAAATGGCAAATCCGCTAAAATCAGCGCATGCTTATTACTACGGGCGATATTGGCCGTATGATAAGCCATATCATCGACGCTAACTGGCAAGGTTGAATCATGACCCTGTACCACCATGCCCAGACTGTCACCAATCAAAATCGTATCGATTTGCGCGTTGTCCATCATACGCGCAAACATGGCGTCATAGCAGGTCAGACAGGTGAATTTAACACCGTCTTTTTTAAATTTATTTAAAGTAGATAACGTTGTCATATCACCCTCAATGCGGTTAACTATTTATAGCTTTTGATATTTTAATAAAATGCACAGCCACTATCGTAGCATCCAACTTATTCATAACTCTACAGAGGCACTAAAGAGGCGTTAATTCAGTTTTAATAGCTTCAGCCCCGTCCAATCGTCACTGGGCGGATAATCCGTTATTGGTTTGTTTAAAATGATTAACTCTGGCGCCAACTCTCGTAGCGGTAACAAAACAAAATTACGCTCATGCAAACCTGCGTGCGGTATCGTTAATTGCGGCTCTGAGATTTCGATATCACCATACAATAAAATATCGACATCAAGGCTGCGCTCACCCCAGCGGCGCAGACGAGCGCGTTTGGCTTGTTGCTCTAGCAATTGACAAAATGCAAGCAGCTCAAACGCAGTTAAGGTAGTCTCAAAACCTACCACCGCATTGACAAAGTCAGGCTGGTCTTGCGGTCCCATTGGCGCCGAAGCATAGAAAGAAGACACACGTACCGCTCGTATTTGCTTATTTTCTTGCATAGCTACGACGGCTTGCTGTAAATGCTCTACCGGCGAACCTAGCTCGTTTTCTAGATTGCTGCCTAAACCAACATAACAAGTAACCCAAGTCATACCGTTACTACTTTTATTGTCATTGGCATTGTCATTACTAGCTTCAAAGTGCCTGTTCATAATTCTCACTGTGCTTTAGTACTTTAAAGTCGGTTTGTAAGCTTAAGCGTTGTTAGTGCTTGGCTGACGGCGGCGGCGTTTTGATGGTACCGGCCCTTTTTGCTCATTCATTTTACTAGCAGCTGTTTGATTCTGAGCTGACTGAGTTTGAGTGGTCTTTTTCTTAGTATCCTGCTTGGTTTTAGCAGGTTTGTTAGAAGCAGCTTTTTTAGCAACAGACGGTGCATCCTCAGCAAATTCTGCCGCAGTTTTAGGGGCTTTTTTCTCATACTTGGCCGTATTTACTACTTGCTCTTTATCGCTAGCTGGTTTTGCCGCTACGTTAAGCAAGTTATCAGCGTTATTTTTACTGTCAGTATTACTATTATCCGCTATCACAGTAGGTTGACGACGGCGACGTTTATACGGTATCGGCTCGTTGTTTATGCTGACAAGCGCTGGCGTTTGGGCGACAGTACGCTTAGTATGGACATTAGTATTGGCCGTTGTAGATAAAGCTGACTGGTCAAAATCGGCTTTGCTAGCAGCAGACTTGGTATCGACTGGTTTAGCTTTTGCATGCTGCTGCGCTTGCTTATCAGCGTTAGCAGAGCTGTCAGATTGTCTTGCAACTCCTGCTTTCTTAAATGAAGTGCTTTCAGCTTTTGGGCTTTGCTCCACAGGCGCTTGCTTTGGTTTAGCATTAGATTTTGGCTGATCGTCCGTTGGCAACTGCTTGCGTAATGGCGGAACTACTTTTTCATGCTCGATGACAAATAACGGTGCAGGCTTGGCATCGTGGCGCTTATTTGCCGTTTGCTTGCCAGTGTTCGCCAGGGATAACTGCTGCAATTGCGCCAGCTCATTATTATCTTGTGCTGCTTGCTGCTTATCATAGCCCTTATGATGACTATTATTGCTGGCACTATGACTGCCATTGTTATTAGCCTGCTGAGTAGACTGGCTGGCAGCGCGGCGGCGGCGTGACGGCACGTTTGAGGCATCATTAGCCTGCTTGCTATGGGCGTTACCGTCTACATTATTTTGTTGATTGTTTTCTATGTGATTTACCTTATCATGGTTTGATGTGTTTAAAGCTTGCGGCTTTTGACGATTACGCCCGCGACCACGCTGCCCTTGTTTATAGGCACCGCGACGAATGTTTTCATCAAAATCATCAATCGCTTGATCTTGCTGCTGTTCGGTCAGGGTTTGATAGGTTTGCCACCACTCGCCCATGCCATTGGTCGACTCTGAAAGCGGATGTTCGGCATCACCGCACTGCTCACGCAATAGCAAGAAATCAAAACCGGCGCGGAAACGAGGATGCTCAGACAACTGGATAATTTGTTTGCTGCGCGGCGCCGCCAACTTTGGCTGTAATATCCAAATATCACGGATAAATTGTTCGGCAAATTTTGGAATAGCGGTCTTGATACGCTGACGGTCGATGACTTTGCCGGCTGCATGCAATTGCGCGTCAGCAAAAGGCATATTGCGTTTTTTGGCTTTTTCCAATTGATGTAGATAATTTTCCCACAATAACGCGGCATAAAAGAAAGCAGGATTGATACTTTTGCCAGCAGCGATACGTTTGTCGGTATTGATAGCGACTTGTTTGACCAAGGCACTTGGCTCGGCAGGCGGATAAATAACTAAACTGTCAATCGCGCCCGACTCAAACAATAACGGTAGTAGCGGCACTAAATAGCCACCGGTAAACATTTTTTGCGTTTCATCATACAAACGATGCGGAGAGATTTGCTCCAGCAGCGCCCAATTGTCATCGTGGAACTGGGCGGCGAGTTCGCTATCAAAATCAAAACCAAGCTTGGCTTTAAAACGTAGGGCACGCAGCAACCTGACCGGATCTTCTTCGATACGGGTCGGTGCATGACCTAAGAGACGGATAACTTTATTGTCGATATCTTCAAGGGCGCCGCAAAAATCATGTACCACGCCTTTAAGCGGTTGATAATAAAGTGCATTGATAGAAAAGTCACGACGGGCAAAGTCTTGTTTGATATCGCCCCAGACATTGTCGCGCAGAATCATCCCGTCTTGATTGGTATTAGAATTATTCAGTGGTGGTCCACGAAAGGTCGCCACTTCAATAAGTTCGCGCCCAGAGTAGACATGCGCCAATTGAAAGCGGCGACCGATAATACGGCAACGCTTGCCAAAGACGTCTTTAATCTCATGAGGTTTGGCATCAGTGACCGCGTCAAAGTCTTTTGGACGCAGGCCTAGCAAAGTATCGCGCACGCCGCCACCGACGATATAGGCATCAAACCCAGCTCGGGTTAGGGTGGCTATCACTTCGGTAATGGAATTGGGTAATTCAGATTTATTCAGTTCTAACTGCTTGGCGGCACGCTCGGCCATGCATCTACTCCTCGCCTTTATTCTTAACCACCCCGACGAACACAGCGTCTATCAGGCGGATGTACCCGCTAGTTTAACAAATTTTGACCATGGTGGGTGTGTTATGACATTTACTTACATGCTATTTTGTCAATATGGGGGTTAAATAATACAAAATAAAGCGCTTAATCTTGTACGCTTAAACGCTGGCGATTTCTCTCAACCGTTTTTGCGCCGATGCCTTTGACTTTCGTTAATTCATCGACCGTTTTAAAGCCGCCAAACATCTCGCGATATAAAATAATCGCCTGCGCTTTACTGCTGCCAATACCGTTTAATGCCACCAGCTCGGCTTCTGTGGCGCGATTGATATTAATTCTAGTCTGCGTGCGCGCTTGGCTTTGTGCTGCTTCTTGCGTCAATAGATAATGATAAGCGCTTTTAGCATTATCAAAACATGGTGCGGCAAGGGCAGGATGAGACAGCATCACCATGATAGAAAATATGCCTACTAAAAAAACGGCGGCATTTTTAAATAAATTAGCATGCTGCCATTTAATAAATAGGCTTTTATTAGTCACGTTCATGCTGTTTCGCCGCTTCCCATAACGCATCCATCTCATTGATATCGCTATCTTCTAAACGCTTGCCAGCAGCCGCTAATTGCTCTTCTATATAACCAAAGCGTGATTTAAATTTATGTACACAGGTTAATGTTGCAGTTTCAGCATCGAGGTCGAGTTTACGGGCGACATTGACCAAGGCAAACATGCAATCGCCAAGCTCCCTTTCAATCTCTCTGATATTGGTTTTGATTTCAACTTGGGGCTTATCTAAAATCTCGGCCTTTAGCTCGGCAATTTCTTCATCGAGTTTATCAAATGCGCCGCTGACCCCTTCCCAATCAAACCCCAATTTTGACGCTTGTTTTTGCACTTCCTGCGCTTGCATCAACGCACTACCTGCCTTGGTATTATCCAAACGACGCTTCGGCTTGCCACGTGCGGCGCGAGCTTGGTCTTCCTGTGCTTTAATCTCATCCCAGCGACCTTTTACCGCAGCGTCGTCTTGTAGCGTTTCGGCTTCAAAGACATGCGGATGGCGGCGAATCAGCTTTTCTTGCAACGTGGTAATCACATCGCTAATATCAAAGCGCCCTTGCTCTGCGTACATCTGACAATGAAACACCACTTGCAAAAGCACATCGCCAAGCTCGCCCTTGATATCTTCGTCATCATCGCTTTGAACCGCTTCGCCGAGCTCATAGGCTTCTTCAATCGCGTACGGAATGAGGCTATGATTGCTTTGCTTTTTATCCCACGGACAATCTGCGCGCAGCCGTGCCATTAACTTTAATAAATCGTCTAACTCACCAGTTGCTACTGGCGTTCCTTGTACAGGGTTGGGCGGCGTAATAGAAGTTAACGTTTGGTTGTTTAAGTCACTCATAAAATACTCTTATATTTTTTATCTTAGAAACGGATAATTATAAAAATGCTCACATAAAGCACTACTACGGCTTTATGACTCATTTGGTAGTTAGTGTATCATTGAACGCTTATTGACTTATAATCCTGTTATCACTCCCTCATTTTTTACTACGCACGCACAAGGAAGCTTATTATTATGTCCACTTCTGCGACTACTGGCTATCAGCCAGCAACAGATTTTCACCCTATTAGCATTCAGTCATTTAAAGCTTACGATATCCGCGGCGAGCTTGGCGTCAATCTCGATGAAGCTATCGCCTACCGTATCGGCCGTGCCTTTGCCCAAATTTTATTCGAGCGTTATCACAGTGCCGATAATGAGGCTACCGCTGAACTAAAAGACTTAAAGCCAGCTATCGTCATCGGTAGCGATATCCGCCACTCCAGTGAGCAGTTAAAACAAGCAACCATCAAAGGTATGCTCGATGCGGGTGTCGGTGTGATTGATTTGGGTATGACAGGCACAGAAGAGGTTTACTTTGCGACCAGTTATTATCAGGCGTTGGGCGGTATCGAAGTAACGGCTAGCCACAATCCGATTAATTATAATGGCTTAAAATTGGTCAAAGAGTATTCCAAGCCGATTAGCGCCGATGATGGCTTGGCAGAGATTCAAGCGTTGGCAGAATCGGGGCAATTTAGTACGGATAATCAACAAGGCGCATTACAATTACTAACGGATAAAAGCGCTTATATCAATCATGTCATGACGTTTATTGATGTTGATAAATTAAAACCGCTAAAACTGGTAATCAACTCCGGCAATGGTAGCGCAGGTCCAGTCGTTGATTTATTAATGGACAAGTTAGCACAAGCTGGCGCGCCAATTGAAGTGCTTAAATTGCACCATACGCCTGATGGTAGCTTTCCAAATGGCATTCCCAATCCAATGATTGAGGCCAATCGAACCGCCACTCAGCAAGCGGTGCTGGAAAACAAAGCCGATCTTGGCATTGCCTTTGATGGCGATTTTGACCGCTGTTTTTTATTTGATGAATACGGCGAATTTATCGATGGTAGCTATGTCGTTGGCATGCTCGCGCAAGCGTTTTTAAATAAATATGCGGGCGAGTCAATCGTCTATGATCCGCGAGTGATTTATAACACCGAAGCCGTCATTGATGAGCATAACGGTAAGGCGGTTATTAGCAAGTCTGGGCACTCATTTATCAAGCAAGTGATGCGGGATTCTGGCGCGGTTTATGGCGGCGAAATGTCCGCTCACCATTATTTTCGCGATTTTTTCTACTGCGATAGCGGCATGATTCCGTGGCTTTTGACCATTGAGTTATTATCGATTACCGGTAAAACCTTATCAGAATTGGTCAGCGGTTATATTGCAGCCTATCCAAGCTCAGGCGAGCTAAATTTTCACCTGACCACTCATGATGCGCCAGCCATTATTAGCGCTATCGAAGAGAAGTTTAGCGCCGAAAATCCAACCAAATCGATGCTTGATGGCTTAAGTTTAAACTTTGGCGAATGGCGTTTTAACTTACGCGCTTCCAATACTGAACCATTAATTCGCTTAAATATTGAAAGTCGCGGTGATGAGAATTTATTACAAACCAAAACCCAAGAGATTCAGCAATGGCTTGCTAGTAAAGGGGCGGTGCCTGCTTAACTTAAGTAATCATAATGCTAAGTAAAGACATTCTGAACTTATGAGAACGAAAAAGCGCCGGTTAATTTTTATATTAATCGGCGCTTTTATTTAGATTCAGTTCATTAGCTGCTTGTCTGCTACGCTTATTTTACCCTTGTTAAAAAGCTTTATTTGGCGCGACCAATCCCTATATAGTCACCGACCAAATCATCAACCTGCGTTCGCGACAGCGCATTGCGCGCATCGAATATCGGCAGCGCCTGCTCATTAAGCCTAGCAACATCTAGCTTATTTTCTGACAACCAGCTGATAATAAAAATGGCCTGCGCTTCATTAAGCTTTTGGTACGGACTGGCGATCAGTTCCAGTAGCGATTGCTGTCCATAGAGCTCGGCAAGCTCGGTTTGGGCTTTATCACTATATACCAGCGTGCGGATATTATAAGACCAGAGTAGCGCTAACAACGGATGAATAGCCGACTCTGCTGTCCGTCCCGAGCCCGCTTTATAACTACCGCCCCAAATCACCACGGTTTTATGGTCGATAAATCCATCAAAATATTGCCAAAACTTACGAAATATCAGCTCTTTTTGGTCTTCATTGATATTAATGACTGCCTGTAGTAACGGCATAGCTAGACTCTTTTCTGTACTGGACTGCTGCAACTTAACCAACTCTGTCGGTAGTGTATTACCACCAAAGCCCCAGCCTGCTTGCAAGTAGCTACTGCCTACGCGCTCATCAAGTCCCATAATGTGACTGACTTGCTGGATATCGACCTGTTGACTATCAGCCAAGCGCGACATCTCATTCATAAAGCTCACCCTTGTGGCAAGCATCGCCATGATACTACTACGGGCAAACTCTATAGTAGCAATATCTGCTTGATGAAACGCGCGCGCCTGTTGCATCAAAGGCTGTAGCATCGTTAAATGATGGCGGCTATTTGGCGTTTTTTCACCCAGCAACAACAATGATGGATTTAGCATTGAGCTGTACGCATCGCCATCTTTTAAGAATACAAATGGCACATAATAAACCCAAGCGCGCTGCAACTGCTTGGACAATGCGTCAACCGCGCCCAGCTGTTTAATGCCACTCATAATAAGCGGTAAGGTTTGCTGATGACTGTGGTTAAAGGCGGTAATCCAGCTGTCTGCTTGCCATACTGAGCGAATGCTGTCTAAAAATAACCAATATAGCGCAACTTGTTTTCTCTCACTATTATCATCCGTCTTTTCATAGTGCTCTAGCAGCTTACTCGCAGTAGTGGGCAAAGCGTAGCTGACAATCTGCTGCTGCTGCACGTACATCTGCCATAGCGCTTGCAAATGATGCTCAAAACCATATTGTTGTAATTGCTGCGTCAATACCTCTTTATCAGTATAAAGATGCACCGTATGACCAAGACTTGCCAGTACCACCGCACTGGTAATGGCCTCAATACTGTGACCGACGAGGACGCAAACACTGGTGTTTTTAGCGGCTTGGTTAAATGAATGTGGTGCGGATTGGTCGTTATCTGTCTGTTGTTTATTTATAGCGGCAGCGCTCATAAGATTACCTTTTATATTGCAAAGTTGGCAGCGTGGATAAGTGGATAAGCCAGTCGCATGATGCCACTAGCTACTAGCTACTAGCTACTAGCTACTAGCTACTAGCCATAAGCCATTAAGACAACAGCTTAATATGCTGCAATAGCTGATTGGTAGAGGTGTCGAATTGCGCATCGCCGCCTTGCTGCATGGCGGTATGCACCGACTCTGCCATTTTCTTGCCCATCTCAACGCCCCATTGATCAAACGGATTGATATCCCAAATGCTGGCCATGACATAAACCTTGTGCTCATAAAGCGCTATCAGCTCCCCCAAACTATGCGGGGTCAGCTCATCAATAAGGAGCGTGGTTGACGGCTGATTACCACGGTAATATTTGTATTTATCGGCATCAGAAGCCGCTTCAATATCCTTATCAGCAATAGCAGCATTACCAAAAGCTAAAACCCGACTTTGCGCTAAACAGTTTGCCAAAGACAATTCATGCTGCTGCTGTAGCGATTCATTTGTCGCATCATCACTATAACGGCGCACGCAAGCGATAAAGTCACAAGAGACCTGCTGCGTTCCTTGATGCAGAAGCTGATAAAAAGCATGCTGCGCATTGGAGCCAATCTCGCCCCACAAAATTGGACACGTATCATAATCAAGGCGCGCGCCATGCTGCGTCACCGATTTGCCATTACTTTCCATCTCAAGCTGGGTCAAGTAGCTTGGCAAATACTCCAAACGCCCATCATAAGGCAGCACGGTATGCGCATTGACTTGTAAAAAGGTACTATTCCAAACGGCGAGCAAACCTAATAATACTGGCAAATTCTCAGAAAAGTCTGCTTGGGCGAAATGCTTATCCATATTATGTGCGCCGGCTAGCAGCTCTTTAAAACCATTCATGCCAATACGAATAGCGATAGCAAGTCCAATCGCCGACCACAATGAAAAACGGCCGCCAACCCATTCCCACAGCTGCAATTGATGCTCAGGGTGAATGCCCCATGCAGTCATTTTTTCACAGTTGGCCGATACGCCGATAAAATGACGGCGCAAGACGCTTTCTTCCGTGCCAGCGCGTAGCTTTGCCGTAGCGAGTAACCATGACAGTGCTGTCTTGGCATTGGATAGCGTGTCAACGGTGCCAAAAGATTTGGAGGAGATGATAAATAAAGTGGTTTCAGGATTTAGGTGCTTGAGCAAATTATCAAGCTGTGTGCCATCCATGTTAGAGACAAAATGCACCTCGATAGCAGTATCTGCCCATTCATCAAGCGCGGTGGTCGCCATCAGCGGGCCTAAATCTGAGCCGCCAACGCCAATATTAACCACATCAGTGATTGCTTTGCCAGAAAATCCGCGCCATGTGCCGTTGCGTACCCGCTCTGACAATCTTTCTACCTGCGCCAAGCTCTCATGTACATCAGCGGCGACATTTTGCGTGCCAACTTGCAGCTGTTCTGTAGCTGGCAAGCGTAGAGCGGTATGCAGCGCTGCTCGCTTTTCACTGGTATTAACCATCGCCCCTTGTAACAAGGCATCGATACGGCCTGACAACTCGCAACTATTCGCCAAATTTAATAAATTTTCTAGCACCGCATCATTAATACACTGCTTGCTATAATCCATATATAGCGCGCCCGCTTGCGTGCTAAAGCGAGACGTCCGCTCATTATCCTGCGCGAACAATGGGGCAAGCGCCCACGGCTGCTCCGCTAACTTGGCTAAATGCTGCCAATACTTAGAGTGGCGGGCACTTTTATAGCCCTTATTATTTCTCTCATCCATTAGCTATTTATCATCCCTTAACTGCTGCTCGGCAAAATAGATAAACGCTTGCATATACGAGCGCATATCGCCTGCGTCATAACTATCGCCGCGCATGGTCGTCACATTAACGCCATATTTGCTAATCAAGGCATCAATGGCATCAGTCAGTTGAATCTCGCCGCCAACCGACGCTCTAGTATTGGCCAGATAATCAAATATATGATTGCTAAATACATAACGACCGACAACGGCCAATTTTGAAGGGGCATCCGCTAAATTTGGCTTTTCGACAAAACCGGCAACTTTAAAGCTCGCGTTTTTATCAGCTTGCTCGATTTCATGCGCTTGATTAAATGCTTCGTCTAATTGGGCAATACCGTATTTATGCACATCTTCATCTGCTACGTTATTGACCAATATTTGCGAATGCGTGTCTTTAGCAAAGGCCTCAATCATAAACGCCAAATTATCAGTCGTTATATCGGTGGTAAATGGATCGAGCACCACATCTGGCAGCAGTACAGCAAAGTCATGCTCACCGATGATTGGACGCGCCGCCAATACCGCGTGCCCCAACCCTAGCGGTTTGCCTTGGCGTATCATAGACACCGTTACATCCTCGGGTAACCAATTTAAGCTATCAGCTAACGCGCCTTTACCTTTAGTGCGCAATTGATTATCCAATTCAGCATTGATATCAAAGTAGTTTTCGATGGCGCTTTTTTGCGCATGACCGACCAAAACAATATGTTTGATACCCGCAGCAATGGCTTCTTCAACGACATAATGAATAGCGGGACGATTACCAAGTGGTAGCAGCTCTTTTGGCACTGATTTCGATAACGGCAGCATACGCGTACCAAAGCCTGCGACAGGAATAACAGCGTGAGTAATTTTTTTCATAATTTTTAGACTGTATTTAAAAGTGTGAAATAAGAAACATGCTTAATCAATGCTAAGCGCTATGATAGCCATTCGGGTTTTTACTCTGCCAACGCCACGTATCTTCACACATCTCAGTGATAGATAGTGTGGCATCCCAACCTAGCAAATCTTTGGCTTTATCGGCGCTGGCATAGCAGCTGGCAATATCTCCTGCGCGCCGAGCAGAAAACTGGTAAGGAATATTTTGGCCTGATACTTCAGAAAAAGCCGTGACCAATTCTAAAACAGACGTTCCTTTACCTGTTCCCAGATTAATGGGTAAAAAACCTATTGAGCTGTATTTATCTCGACCTACTTGTTTCTGTAAGTAGTTAAGCGCTGCTACATGACCTTGGGCAAGATCAGTGACATGGATAAAATCGCGTACCCCCGTCCCATCGACAGTAGAATAGTCATTACCAAAAATACTAAGTTTTTCAAGCTTGCCAACGGCGACTTGCGAAATATAAGGCATTAAATTATTAGGAATATCATTTGGATCTTCGCCAATTTGCCCAGATGGGTGCGCACCTACGGGATTGAAGTACCTAAGTGGAATAAGATTCCAGCCATCATCGGTTGCCGCTAAGTCCTCTAAAATATGCTCGACCATCAGTTTGCTCTGACCATAAGGATTGGTGCAAGAACGCTTTGATTCCTCATTGATGGGCAAGGATTCAGGATCTCCATAGACGGTCGCAGAAGATGAAAAAACCAAATTCTTAACATCGGCTTCTTTCATAACTTCCAATAAAGCAATGGTGCCACTGACATTATTATTATAATACAGCAATGGCTTGGCCACCGATTCTCCAACGGCTTTTAGTCCCGCAAAATGAATCACACCAAAGAACTGATGCTCGGCGAAGACCTGTTTAAGTAGATCAATATCACGAATATCGCCTTCAACAAACTCGATGGGTTGATCAATGAGCTTGGATACGCGCTCAATAGCTTCACGGCTACTATTAGACAAATTGTCGTAGACAACAATATCATAGCCTGCTTCCTGTAAAGCTATACAAGTGTGTGAGCCAATATATCCAGCGCCACCAGTTACCAATATCTTATTTTTCATAATTGCTACATTTTAATCAAAGGAAAGTTATTTTTAGAATAAAAAAAGACACCCCATTGTAGGAGTGCCTTTGTTTTTTTTCAACGATGTTTTGGTATTAGACTAGCTATTAATACCTAAATTACCAACCGGTAACTTCTTTTAACTTATCGCCAATTTTTGATGGATCGCGAGTATAAGCAATACCAGCGTCTTCAAAGGCTTTAAATTTCTCTTCAGCAGTACCTTGACCACCAGAGATAATCGCGCCAGCATGGCCCATACGTTTACCAGCAGGCGCAGTCACACCAGCGATATAACCAACAACTGGCTTAGTTACGTGCTCTTTGATATAAGCCGCCGCTTCTTCTTCAGCTGTACCACCAATCTCACCGATTAATACGATGGCTTCGGTTTGTGGATCGTCTTGGAACAGTTTTAGCGCATCGATTTGGTTCATACCTGGGATAGGGTCGCCGCCGATACCGATACAAGTAGACTGACCAAAGCCAAGCTTAGTGGTTTGGGCAACCGCTTCATAAGTCAACGTACCAGAGCGTGAGATGATACCCACTTTACCGGGCAAATGGATATGGCCTGGCATGATACCGATTTTGCACTGACCTGGAGTGATAACGCCTGGGCAGTTTGGACCAACCATACGTACATCGCCTGCTTCTTCGATATAACGCTTGGCTTTTAGCATATCGATAGTAGGTACGCCTTCAGTGATTACGACGATCAATTTTACGCCGGCATCGACTGCTTCAACGATAGAATCTAGTACAAATGGCGCTGGTACGTAGATAACTGAAGCGTCAGCTTGGGTCGCTTCCATCGCTTCTGCCATGGTATTAAAGACTGGCAAACCTAGATGCGTTTGACCGCCTTTACCTGGGGTTACGCCGCCGACTACTTTAGTGCCGTACTCAATTGCTTGTTCAGAGTGGAATGTACCGTTTTTACCAGTAAAACCTTGTACCAATACTTTGGTATCTTTATCAATTAATACACTCATTATGTTTTCCTTATTCGGTTGTCTTGCAATAGCAGTTTTCTCGCTCACTTATCGTTAAATGTTAACGATTTATGCTTTTACTAAAAACTGCCATCACGCTGTGACTATAATGCTTAAGCGTCTGGTTAAGCGAGTTATGAATAAAACAGCGCTTACCCTCACGACTTATATTAAAGGCTTATGCTTTAACCGCATCGACAATTTTTTGTGCCGCGTCTGCTAGGCCTTGAGCTGAAATAATTTTCACATCAGATTGCTCTAGTAGCTCAGCACCTTTTTCAGCGTTATTACCTTCTAGACGGACAACGACAGGTACTTTTACGTTCACTTCTTTAACTGCTTCGATAATCGCTTCGGCAATCATGTCACAACGTACGATACCGCCAAAGATGTTGATGAGAACGCCTTCAACACTGCTGTCTTCTAGAATGATTTTGAACGCTTCAACAACGCGATCTTTGGTTGCACCGCCGCCAACGTCCAAGAAGTTAGCAGGTTTGCCGCCGTACAATTTGATGATGTCCATGGTCGCCATCGCAAGACCAGCACCGTTGACCATACAACCGATGTTACCTTCTAAGGCAACATAGTTTAGGTCAAACTCAGCGGCTTTAAGCTCGCGCTCGTTTTCTTGCGTTTTATCTTGTAAGGCTGCAATTTTAGGCAGGCGATATAAAGCGTTTGAATCGATACCGATTTTGCCATCAACACAAACGATTTCGCCATTTTCGCGAACCGCTAATGGGTTGATTTCTAATAATGCAAAATCATTGTCAACGAATGCTTGATAAGCGCCGCTCATCAATTTTACAAACTGGTTGATTTGCTTGCCTTCAAGACCCAGTTTAAATGCCACTTCACGTGCTTGGTAAGGCATTAGACCAACTAATGGATCAACGCTTACTTTAAAGATTTTTTCTGGAGTTTCGCTTGCGACTTCTTCGATATCAACGCCGCCTTCGGTTGATGCCATAAAAGTTACGCGACGCGTAGAACGATCAACAACTGCGCCAAGATATAACTCAGTTTGTACTGGGTACATATCCTCTGCAACCAAAACAAAGTTTACGGGTTGGCCTTCTGCGTCAGTCTGGAATGTAACCAGATTGGTACCGATAAGCTCTTCAGCAACTTGCTTTGCTTCTTCGCGAGTTTTAACGAGCTTCACACCGCCCGCTTTACCACGGCCACCAGCATGAACCTGCGCTTTAATAACCGCAATATCAGTAGGCGTTTTATCAAAAGCAGCAGCAGCTTCGTCGCCATTATGGGCGATGATGCCTTCTTGAATGGGCAAACCGTAGCTTTTCAATAGCTCTTTTGCTTGATACTCATGTAAATTCATTGATTGTATCCTTTATTTTTTACAATTAATAAAAAGTGAAAACAAGTGCAAGGCAGAATAATGCTGCCACACTTATGATGGCGGCGACCGTTATCATAATAGTGATAGCGGCCGCACCATCCGGTTAAACTTGATATTTACTCAAATGCTTTCATTTTAAGCAAGTTAATCTTAAGCAATTTAATCTCAAAAACTACTTACGTTTTTTACGCTGAATGGCATGAATCGCACGGCCATCTGCTGATAAAGCAGCTTCATGAACCGCTTCAGAAATGGTTGGATGCGCAAATGTCATCAACTGCAAATCTTCGATACTAGATACAAATTCCATCGCAATCATACCTTGATGGACAATATCGCCCGCACCAGCAGAAATGGCATGCATACCTAACAAACGATCTGTTTTGGCATCAGCAACAACTTTGATAGAGCCTTGTGCTTCACTTTGGGCAAGTGCACGGCCGTTCGCTGCTAGGTTAAATGAACCAGTTTTGACTTCATAACCCGCTTCAGTCGCTTCTTGCTCGGTCAAACCAACCCATGCAATTTCTGGATGGGTATAAATGACGTTGATAATGGTGTCATAGTTAACTTGTGCTTTTTCGCCATGAATGCGCTCAACCGCCATCATGCCTTCTTCCATGGCTTTATGCGCAAGCATAGGGCCACGAACCAAGTCACCGATTGCATAAACGCCGTCAAGGTTGGTTTTACATTGGTCATCGACATCGATAAGACCGCGTTCAGTCAACGTGATACCGCTGTCTGCGCCCAATAGTTTTTCAGAGTAAGCACGGCGACCGACACAAACGATCAGTTTATCAAAGCTTTCATCCGAGGCTTCGCCTTTTGCTTCGCTGGTCACGACAACTTGATCGCCTTTCACTTCAGCATTGGTTACTTTGGTATCAACACGGATATCAAGACCTTGCTTTTTCAGCATTTTACCCGCTTCTTTAGCGATGTCTTTGTCAGCCGCTGCTAGGAAGCTTGGTAGCGCTTCATAGACAACCACTTCCGCGCCCAAGCGGCGCCATACTGAACCTAGCTCAAGACCAATTACGCCTGCGCCAATGACGCCTAAACGCTTTGGTACTTCGGTGAAATCAAGCGCGCCAGTAGAATCAACAATACGGTCGCCATCAGTTTTTGCCACAGGAATATCGATAGGCACCGAACCTGCTGCAAGAATGACGTTTTTGGCGGTAATAGTCGTTTCACTTTCGTCTTCTAGGGCAGTAAATTTAACTTTTTTATCCGCACCTTTACCATCTTCTAACGTGCCCCAGCCTTGTAGCCAGTCAACGCCATTGCCTTTTAGCAATGCCGCCACGCCGCCCGTCAATTGCTTAACAATGGCTTCTTTACGGCCAATCATTTGCTCGATATCGATAGCAACGTCACCGGTGCTGATACCATGTTCAGCAAGGTCATGTTTGGTTGCTTCATAACGATGTGATGAATCAAGTAAGGCTTTTGATGGGATACAACCGACGTTTAAGCAAGTACCACCCAGTGCTGGCTCACCTTTATAAACGCGTTTTTCGATACAAGCCACGCTCATACCCAATTGACCTGCGCGAATAGCGGCTTCGTAACCACCAGGACCGCCGCCGATGACGACTAAATCATAATTGTCTTTCATAGTACGTTCCTATTTTTAATTTGGTTCTAATTTATTTCTAGATTTTTTTCTGATTTTATGATGATTTAAATGACTGGTTGGCCTACTGAATGATAAATGACGATTTTTCCGTCGTTAATACACCACAAAAAAAGTCGCATTTATTTGACAATAAACCACAATCTCCTCGTCCAAAGTGAAAAAGCTTGTATCAGTGGTTACCGATACAAGCTTAAAAGCTTACAGGTCTAGGAGTAGCATGGTTGGATCTTCGACCAACTCTTTGATAGTAACTAAGAACTGTACCGCTTCTTTGCCGTCAATCATACGGTGATCATATGATAGTGCTAGGTACATCATTGGTAAAATTTCAACTTTACCGTCGACTGCCATTGGGCGATCGTTGATAGCGTGCATACCTAAGATAGCAGTTTGTGGTGGATTCAAGATAGGCGTTGACATGAGTGAACCAAAGACGCCGCCGTTTGAAATGGTGAACGTACCGCCAGTCATGTCATCAAGACCAAGTTTACCTTGTTGTGCTTTACCACCAAACTCACGAATCTTAGCCTCAACATCAGACATACTCATGCGGTCGGTATCACGCAATACAGGAACGACCAAACCACGATCTGAAGATACGGCAACACCGATATCATAGTAGCCGTGATAAACGATGTCATCGCCGTCTAGTGACGCGTTAACCGCTGGGAAGCGTTTTAGTGCTTCAGTCGCCGCTTTAATAAACAATGACATAAAGCCTAGACGTACGCCATGGCGCTTTTCAAATTGCTCTTTATACTTAGCACGCATATCCATCAACGGTTTCATGTTGACTTCGTTAAACGTGGTTAGCATCGCTGTTTCTTGTGAGGCAGCCAGTAGACGGTTAGCAACTGTCTTACGTAGACGCGTCATTGGTACGCGTTTTTCAGTACGCTCACCGGTTGATTCAGCAACTGGACGACCGCTATCAGATTTGATAGAGCTATCAGCTTTTAGCGTTGGGTTTGCCATGTCGGTTTTGGTTACACGACCACCGCGACCACTGCCTTCGACATTTTTAGGATCAACGCCAGATTCTTTCGCCGCTTTTCGTACCGCAGGGCTTTGGTCTTTATGATCCGCTTCGTCTTTTTTATCTGTCGCTTGGACTGGCTCACCGCCATCGGTAGCTTGTTTCGGCTGTACTGGCGCTGCTGGTTGATCTGGGTCAACTGCAGGCTCATCAGCACTATCGCTGCTACCACCAGCAGAACTACCGCTAGCACCAGCTTCAAACTCGGCGATTAGCTCGTCTGACAAAATCGTATCGTCAACTTGCTTAACGATTTTGGTAACCACACCGTTATCAGGTGCAACCACTTCTAATACCACTTTATCAGTTTCAATTTCAGCCAATAAGTCGTCGCGGCTAACTTCTTGACCTTCAGTGACATGCCATTCCACGAGGGTGCCATCGGCAACCGATTCTGGAAAAACGGGGGCTTTAATTTCAGCCATCGATATACTCCTTAGATATTGATATTACTCTTTATTATTAAGTCGTGATAGGCAGTCAATACCATTCTCAATCGTCTTACTTTAATGGTAATAGCGGTACGGACTGTTATCGCCTGATTCGTGTATCTTATATAATCTGTTGCTTAAGCCAACTACTATTTAGATAGCTCATCCACACTGATGCCAAGACCACCAGCAATGAGTGCTTGCTGCTGCTGAACATGTAGTTTTGGAGATCCTGTCGCTGGCGCCGCACTAGCAGGACGTGCGACCGGCTCCATGACTTTTGCCTTGGTTGGATGCGGCACAACAATGCGGAACATATGCGGCGCTAGATAGTACCAAGCACCTTGGTTAAGTGGCTCTTCTTGCGTCCAAACAATCTCAGCTAAGTTACTATATTTTTCAATCTCAGCAATCAAACGCTCTTCTGGTAATGGGTATAGCTGCTCAATACGCACAATCGCTACATGATCTAAACCTAGCGCACGGCGTTGTTCTAATAAGTCATAGTAAACTTTACCGCCGCACAGCACCATACGCGTTACGTTGTCGGCATTTTGCTGATCGATCTCTGGCAATACTGTCTCAAACTTGCCGTTCGCCAGCTCTTCAAGAGTTGAAGTTGCCAATTTGTGACGTAGTAAACTCTTCGGTGACATGACGATTAATGGCTTACGAATCGGACGTACCGCTTGACGACGTAGGGCATGATAGATTTGCGCTGGGGTCGTTGGCGTAATCACTTGCATGTTGTCTTCAGCACATAACTGCAAGAAGCGCTCTAGGCGAGCAGATGAATGCTCAGGACCTTGACCTTCAAAGCCATGTGGTAATAACATCGTTAGACCACAAACGCGCTGCCACTTAGTCTCACCACTTGAGATAAACTGGTCAATCACCACTTGTGCACCGTTCACAAAGTCACCAAACTGTGCTTCCCAAACGATTAGCGCATTAGGAACTGTGGTCGCATATCCATATTCGAAGGCTAGTACCGCTTCTTCTGATAACAATGAGTTGTAAGTAGCAAAGCGCGCTTGCGTCTCACTGATATGTGAAAGAGGCACATACATGCTGCCGTCATTGTCGTTATAGATTTCACTGTGGCGATGCGAGAACGTACCACGGCCCACATCTTCACCAGTAATACGTACCAAGACATTGTCATGGTCAACCAATGATGCATAGGCTAGTGTTTCAGCGGCGCCCCAGTTAAGTGGCTCTTCGCCAGTTTGCATAGCTAGGCGCTGTTCGACCATTTTTTGTACTTGGCGTTGTAGCTTGTAACCTTCTGGCATTTCTGCCATACGGCGACCATAGCCTTTTAGCACTTCGATATCGACGCTGGTATCCCAATCGTCAACCAAATCATGACCTAAGTAAGGTTTCCAATCAACGAAGAGCTCTTCGTTAGGCTGACTCACTAGAGAGCTGGCAACGTATTCACCGCGGTCTAACGACTCACGATATTCATCTTCGTACTGCTGAGCTTCACTCTCGCTCAACACGCCGGCTTTGATCAGTTGCTGTGCGTAGATAGTGCGAGTGGTTGGTAATTTCTTAATCACTGCGTACATTAATGGCTGAGTCGCTGATGGTTCATCGGCTTCGTTATGACCGTTACGGCGATAACAAAATAAGTCAATAATGATGTCTTTATCAAACTCATGACGGTAATCTAATGCCAATTGCGCCGCGAAAACCACTGATTCAGGATCATCACCGTTTACGTGCAAGATAGGCGCGTGCACCATTTTGGCAACATCAGTACAATATTCAGTCGAGCGTGCATCTTCTTGACGACTGGTGGTAAAACCAACTTGGTTATTAATAACAATATGTACTGTACCGCCCGTGGTATAAGCGCGGGTTTGTGACATTTGAAAAGTTTCTTGCACCACACCTTGGCCTGCAAATGCCGCATCGCCATGAATAACGATCGGTAGTACAGAGTTGCCTGTTTTGTTATCTTGGAGTGGTTGGTCATTACGGCGAACTTGACGCGCGCGTACCGAACCTTGCAATACTGGTGCGACAATCTCAAGGTGCGATGGGTTAAACGCCAATGCCAAATGCGCCTCACCGCCCGGTGTCATCACGTTCGATGAAAAACCATTATGATATTTAACGTCACCTGAGCCTTTTTCTGGCTGCACTTTACCATCGAACTCATCAAACAAATCGGCAGGGTTTTTACCCAAAATATTAACCAACAAGTTTAAACGACCACGGTGAGCCATACCGATAACCATCTCTTTAGTACCATAACCGCCAGCACGTTGGATGATTTCATTGATAGCAGGAATAAAGCTCTCACCACCTTCTAGACCAAAACGCTTAACACCCGTATATTTACGAGCCAAATATTTTTCTAAGCCTTCGGCAGCGGTTAAACGCTCAAGGATTGAGAGACGTTTTTCTTTATCAAACTCGATATAACCCAGATTGGTTTCTAGGTATTTTTCCATCCAGCGTTTTTCGGTGCTGGTGGTCACGTGCATATATTCCGTACCGATATAACGGCAGTAGACGCGCTCCATGATCTCAATGATTTCACGTAGCGTCGCTTCATCCTTACCAATATTTAAATCATTGGTTGGGAATACGGTATCAAGGTCGGCTTCAGAAAGATTGTGATAGGCAAGGGTTAAATCTTCCACTTCTGCACGTGGATGCAAATCTAACGGATCAAGCTTAGCACGGCGATGACCACGGCGACGATAGGCTGAAATCAGCTGCTGCACGCCCATTTGCTTTGGGTCAGCACAGTTTGAATTACCAACTGTTGAAGCTGATGCTTCAGTGCTTACTTTGTTCGCCGTTTGATTGCGCGCAAGCAACAAAAACTGATCTTTAATAGCATTGTGCTTGGCATCGTTTGGCGTTTTGTATTGTTCAAAATACGCTTGCCAATCGTTATCAACGCTACTAGGATCATCTAGATATTGCTCATAGAGCGCTTCGATATATTGAGCATTGTCGGCAGCCAGTTCAGTATGATCTAGGCTCGCAGTTTCTTTAGTTATACTATTCATAATAATCGTCTATTTGATAGATAAATGAATGGAATCGTGCTTATTATTGTGTTGTTCGTTATAGGTTAGCGACATCAATCGTCGCTTTTTACCATTAAAACTTGTCTTAACATTATCTTTTTATTAACCATATCTACAAGTTACCGCTCTTGGTCAATAAAAAACATCCTACCCAAGCTATCTCGTTATAAAAAAGATAATTGCAATACCATGCTTACTATTAAAATTATTTGTGAACGGTCGGTTTTCTTTAGTGGCTCGTTTGACAACATTAATTTATATATAATGCTTGCAGCTATAACCAAATTGTTAATAGCATGGTTTTACTCAAAAAATTTTGTCTTCAGTTAGCCTTTTAATTGGCTATTTCCGCTGAAGTGTCTTGCTATGGTAGAAATATAGGCGATATTACGCCAAAGATATAGTGCTGTATAGGGTAACATGACTGCCTAACACGCCATAGTTTGTTTGTTCAATACTAGGTATTTACGAAATGAATATCAACTATCATTTCTCGCAACTAGTTAATTTTTATATGAACAAATAACGGCGCTATCGCTAAGATTTAGCTAAATTTATAGCCTACTTTTTGCATTTCTATAGATTTTGAGCGATATAAACATTTATGGTTAATCACTACCTTTAAATGAATCTGCGCGAAAATATACGGTTGTAATCAATTATATAGACATGCGTACGATATAGCATGCCCTCTTACATACAAGCAACGTATTGTTAATACAGCCTTACTTTCATTGACTGAGTCACCACTGCCCATCAACAATACCGTCTAAAATATCAGTTTTGTGATGCTAGCTTTATAACTGACAGTTTAATGCTGATAACCTTGAATAAAAAACACCACCTAATGAGAGGTGGTGTTTTTTTAACAGCGCTATTATAAAGCTAATTACCAATAAATGGTAGACTAACCTGCTTGATCGATCAGTAAATTGCGCAGATGACCGATGGCTTTGGTTGGATTTAGGCCTTTTGGACATACTGACACGCAGTTCATGATACCGCGGCAACGGAATAAGCTGAACGGATCTTCTAAACGCCCTAGACGAGCACGAATATCAGTATCGCGGCTGTCAGATACAAAACGGTTGGCATTCAATAGTGCTGCTGGACCTAAGAACTTATCAGGGTTCCACCAGAATGATGGGCAGCTGGTTGAACAGCAAGCACATAAAATACACTCATACAAACCGTTCAATTTTTCACGCTGTTCAGGTGACTGCAAACGCTCGGTTGCTGGCGCTGGCTGGTCATTGATTAAGAACGGATGAACTTTTTCGTATTGCTCATAAAATTGGTTCATGTCGACGACCAAATCACGAACCACTGGCAAACCTGGTAATGGACGAACCGTTACTTTTTCAGGCAAGGTGTTCATGTTAATCAGACAAGCTAGACCATTTTTACCATTAATATTCATGCCATCTGAACCGCAAATGCCTTCACGGCACGAGCGACGGAAAGTAAGGGTTTCATCTTCTTTCTTTAGGCGTAATAACACGTCAAGCAACATACGATCTGAGTCCAATAACTCAATCGTATAAGTTTGCATGCGCGGCGCTGCGTCCACATCAGGATCGTAGCGATAGATTTCGATGGTGCGAGTACCTCGGCTCATAATGCTAAACTCCACACATTGGTGATGCGGGCTCACAAGCGTACAGTCTAAAGACTGCTATTTATCAGCGCTATGATTAAACCATAGCGCTGATAAAAGCTTATCGCTGGCGCTCACCTTTTATTAAATAAGGGATAAAACGTTAATTCTATGTATACACAAAGCTGTATGCTCAAAACTACAGGGGCTAGAATTAATAAACGCGAACTTTTGGCTCGACGTAATCGACCGTCAATGGCACTTTACGCACAGGCTTATAGATAATACGATTGCCTTCAGAATACCATAGGGTATGCTTCATCCAATCATTATCGTTACGGCCGTTTGGTGCATAATCATCATCTTCTGGGCGATCATAGTCAGAAACACTGTGCGCGCCGCGGCTTTCATGACGGTTAGCGGCCGATATCATCGTCGCTTTTGCCACTTCATACAAGTTGGCTACTTCAAACGCTTCGATACGCGCAGTATTAAAGACCTGTGATTTATCAGCCAAATGGATTTGGTCGATTTTATCAGCAAGCGCTAGAATCTGCTTAACACCTTCATCCATCATCGCCTGCGTACGGAATACACTGGCATGCTTTTGCATAATGGCGCGAATCTCGTCAGCCACGTCTTGCGCATTGTAGCCTGAAGTTGATTGTTGCAATTTGTCTAAACGGCGCACAGTGAAATCAAGCACATGTGGATCAAGCGGCTTGTAGTTATGGTCAGCATGATGGAATTCATCAACGATATGCTTACCAGCAGCGCGACCAAAGACCAATAAATCAAGTAGCGAGTTGGTACCTAAACGGTTGGCACCATGCACACTAACGCACGCACACTCACCGATTGCATAAAGACCTTTAACGACGTTGCCTTTGGCATATAGACCGTCTTCATCGGTACCCGCTTCTAGATCCGGTACAATCACCTGACCATGAATCGTGGTTGGAATACCGCCCATCATATAGTGAATGGTTGGGATAACTGGAATTGGCTCTTTAGTGATGTCAACGTTGGCAAAGTTTTTACCAATCTCGAATACTGATGGTAAACGCTTCATAATGGTGTCAACACCCAAATGGGTCATATCCATCACGATATGGTCAGCATTTGGACCACAGCCGCGACCTTCTTTGATTTCTTGGTCCATCGAACGTGATACCAAGTCACGTGGTGCCAAGTCTTTCACGGTGGGCGCATAACGCTCCATGAACGCTTCGCCATCTTTATTACGTAAGATAGCGCCTTCACCGCGGCAACCTTCGGTCAATAGTACGCCGGCACCATGAACGCCGGTTGGGTGGAACTGCCAGAATTCCATATCTTGCAATGGAATACCTGCACGAACCGCCATGCCAATACCGTCACCTGTATTGATATAAGCGTTGGTAGAAGCCGCAAAGATACGACCAGCACCACCTGTGGCTAACACAGTAATTGGTGATTGGAATACCGCAACCGTACCGGTTTCTTGCTCAAGCGCGATAACGCCATTGATGTTACCGGCCTCATCTTTGATCAAATCAAGCGCGATCCACTCGATAAAGAACTCTGTACCTTGCTGTAGGTTTTTCTGATAAAGCGTATGCAATAGCGCGTGACCCGTACGGTCAGCAGCAGCGCAAGCACGTTGTACGGCTTTTTCGCCATAGTTTGAGGTATGACCGCCAAATGGACGCTGATAAATGGTGCCATCTTCGTTACGGTCAAACGGCATACCCATGTGCTCAAGCTCATATACTACTTTCGGCGCTTCGCGGCACATGTACTCAATGGCGTCTTGGTCACCTAACCAATCTGACCCTTTCACGGTATCATAAAAGTGAAAGTGCCAGTTGTCATTACTCATGTTACCCAAACTTGCGCCGATACCGCCCTGCGCTGCAACGGTGTGCGAACGGGTTGGGAATACTTTGGTCAAGACTGCAACCTTCATGCCCGCTTCGGCCAAATGCAATGAAGCACGCATACCTGAGCCGCCGCCACCAACGATGACCGCGTCATAGTTCAGGGTTTTAATATTGCTAATGGTATTATCTTGTCTAGTTGCCATTACGGTTTTCCTAATGCCTGTTAATGCTTAGAAGTAAATAAAAAGGCTGATGTCTATGCTGGTTTCTGTCTTATCATGCGGCAATGTCGGCTAATATTTGCGCTCACGCTACTGACAATAATTTCAACCATCAAAATCTGCTATCAATACCTTTTGACCACTTAACTTGCATATCTATCGTTATATTGGGCTTATCTGTTTATTTAACTATCGGTCTAACTGTTATGCAACTGCTTAATAATGCACTGGTATCAGTGATAAGTTAAATTGAGAAATACCCAACGCTATGATTGGCTCTGTCTATTTTGGCTACTAACGGATTTTATTCTCTAAACGCTTTTAAATCAGTAAGGCTATAAATGCGGTTAGATTCATCCGTTATTATTCATCGATATATGGCTGCTAATACTACGCTTATAAATAGCCTATGAATAAATATTTACCGGTATGATAAAAAGTTAAACAGCAACAACACCGAAGCCGTTACCCCAAAAAATCATAATGCCCCAAAATAGGAAGACTAAAATAGCGATAATCATCAATGTTTGTAAAAATAAACGCAGTTTAGGCGCGCTTTCACCCATCTTGCCAGAGGTAATATAGTCGGTAAATACCGTCCACATACCCACCCACGCGTGACCAGCCAATGCCAAAATAGCCAACAAGCTGAACAGACGCATCGGTAAACTGGTCATAAAATCAGACCATTCAATGAAGGTTACATTGCCATGGGTTAAGAAAAAGCCCAGCAACACCACACTGTAAACGGCTAGAATAACCGCACTGATACGTTGGACCATCCAATCACGGGTACCTGAGCTTGTTAGACCGGTGGCGCTTTTGATTCCTGAATCATTTTTTATCATTAGAACATCACCCATACAAATGACGCGACAATTAAAATCGCTGCAATCACTAAGCTGACAACAGACGCCATACGCGCCGATTGTAGCTCTTCATTTTGACCATTATCAGCAAATAAATGCTTCACGCCCATCACGAAGTGATAAGCAATGGCGGCGACGAAAATCCACGCTAAAAAGCGAATAAAGACATTGTCAAACACGGTTTCAAAACTCTCAGGCGATGCCAAAGAATTCTGTAATAACCACAGCATGACTGGGATAAGTAGAAATAAAACAATGCCAGAGATACGATGCAAGATAGAAGCAATTGCAATCGGTGAGCGGTTAACGCTAATCACTTGGCTTAAGGGCAGATTAATAGGTCGGTTGCTTTTCACAGCGGGCATCCTTTTTGCGGTTATACTCCTGTATCAGCTATCAACGCATTATACGAATACTATTTATCAATACTATTCTACAAGCGGCAAGCAACACATGAGATGAATAAAGTAAGGAAGGGCTAGCTGACGTCGTTTCATTTGCGCTAAATATGCAAGGTCGATAAGTCTTATTTATCTGACGTTCAGATAAACTCTATAAATAAAATCTGTGCCCGTAGCGACTGTTTATTTAGTTGCTATTTGGGTAGTTTCCATTTATAAAGTGGTTATAGACTTCCCTATCGCTCACTGAAGTGACAATCCCTTTTTATGACAAATCATTCACACCCTTTATACAAAATAAAGAGGTTACATGGAGTTCATAATATGGGATAAATCGATTAACTATTCTATTTTTACGACGTTGCATCAACAAAAAAGATAACGCCATAATATCATCTGTAGAGTATCATTTTTTATTAAGGCAAACTTCACTGTTGACTATTTAAAAATAGAACAGTTAACAAGAATATTCAAACGATAAGTCGGGATTTAGTCTATCAACCGAACAGTCAATCATCAAAAAGTCTCAATAAAGCTGGGCTTTACCAATAGTTTTATCAGAGCAGCCTATTCATTTGCGCAAAGCTAGTGCCAGTTAAATCCCTCCAATTATAAAATGACTGCGCCATAATTACAAATTTATCCCCTAAATAGTGGTTATCGGTGATTATTTAACAAAAAGCTAGCTATTGGTAAGGCGAATTTATTAGTATTGATATTTCAGAATCAATTTTTGATCCAAATTAATCTGTCGGTTACGCATACTCTGTCTATGCCATGGTGCGTTGCTGCAAATATGACGGACGTTTATCTTGTAATAAAGTCTTAATTATTATAATGTTAATGAGAATCATTACATTATAAGCAACCAGCGGACTTGCTGCTGAATTACCGCTAAATTACTGAATAGACATATTTTGATACAAAGTTTACAGTCGTTTAGCACGACTAACGCACACCTATTACAGACATTACTGCTAAAAGTCTTTTCAAAACCTCAGTAATAACTGCTAATATAGCCTGCATATTAAATGGGTTAAATTTTTTTGACCGTTTAACTAGTGAAGACGCGAGGGTATGCGTCGATATATTTTTATTCTAACAAGTTACAAACAATGGAGAGCAGTTTATGGCTGACAACAATGCCAAATTAAGCGTAAATGGTGAAGAATACGAACTTCCTATTATTGAAGGTACTTTAGGGCGCCCAGTTATCGATATTGCTGCTCTACAAGATTCAGGTTTTTGGTCTTATGACCCTGGTTTTAAAGTAACCGCCCCTGTTGAATCTAAGATTACTTATATTGATGGCGGTAAAGGGGAGTTATTACACCGTGGCTACCCTATCGACCAGTTAGCAAACAATGCTGAATATCTAGAAGTGGCGTATGCGTTGATTCATGGTGATCTACCAAACGCTGAGCAAAAAGCGGATTTCTATGAAAAGGTTCGTAAGCACACCGGTGTTCATGACCAATTACGTAAATTCTTTGAAGGTTTCCGCCGTGACGCCCATCCAATGGCGATTATGGTTGGTGTCGTTGGTGCCCTATCAGCGTTTTATCATGACAACTTAGACGTCAGCAATGAAGCACACCGTGAAATCACCGCTATTCGTCTAATCGCTAAAATGCCAACGCTTGCAGCAATGAGTTATAAATACTCACAGGGCGAACCGTTCATGTATCCACGTAATGATTTCAATTACGCAGAAAACTTCTTATACATGATGTTTGCAACCCCTGCTGATGTTGACTACGAAACCAATGACGTGATTACTCGCGCCATGGACAAAATTTTTACTTTGCATGCTGACCACGAGCAAAACGCTTCAACGTCTACTGTACGTCTAGCAGGTTCTACTGGTGCCAACCCTTACGCGTGTATCGCTGCAGGTATCGCTGCCCTTTGGGGTCCATCACACGGCGGCGCTAACGAAGCTGTTCTTGAGATGCTAGATGAAATCGGTACGGTAGAAAACGTCCCTGAATTCATGGAAAAAGTAAAAAGCCGTGAAGTAAAACTGATGGGCTTTGGTCACCGTGTTTACAAAAACTTTGACCCACGCGCACAAGTAATGAAAGAGACTTGCGATGAAGTACTAGGTGCATTGGGTATCAATGATCCTAAGCTTGAGCTTGCGATGGCGCTTGAGAAAATCGCTTTAGAAGACCCGTACTTCGTTGAGCGTAACTTGTATCCAAACGTTGATTTTTATTCTGGCATTATCTTAAAAGCCATCGGTATCCCAACGTCAATGTTTACCGTTATCTTCTCACTCGCGCGTACTTCTGGTTGGATCAGCCATTGGTTAGAAATGCACAGCGCACCGTTCAAAATCGGTCGCCCTCGTCAGTTATATACTGGTGAAACGCATCGCGACTTCGTTAAAGTTGAAGATCGTAAATAGTCAGCTATTGTTATTAGCAGCATAAAAAATCCCGCTACTTGAGCGGGATTTTTTATGGTCTAAATTCAATAAAGAAATAAAAAGTCACACTTTATTGAAACTCTTTTAAGGTCTGCTCATATTTGGCAATTTGCTCGTCATAACCTTGGATGGTTTCATTAAATTTTGCCATCAGTCTCTCAAACTCTTGCTGCTGATTGAGTTTCATCTGCTGCATATCCATCACTTGTTGGGCTTCTATCTGCTCCCAAACTTGATGCTGAATAATCAAACGCGCCAGCGCTGGACTTTTTGCACTAAGTCTACCGGCGATTTCTGCATGTTCGAATACCTGCGGCACCAATGTCGCGATATTGATTAGAGTATCAACATCTTCCGCACTAAGCAGCGTGGTCACAGGCTGATAAAGGGCTTCCATCGCTTGCTGATAACTGTCTATAATCTGCTCATCTGTCAACATCACTGGTTTACGCGGCTCTAAACTGATACGCTTAAGTACGGTTAAATCACGCTCGCCCACTTCAGTGCTGGTATTGATATCAGTGTCCGTAGTCGCATTGGCGTCGACTTCAGGGTCGTTGCTAACGTCTGACTCACTATTATTATTGTCCATAGCTGCGGCTGAATCCGTAGCAGGTGGTTTTGCTATTTGCTCAGAATCTGTATTATTTGCAACTCGATTAGCGGTATTAGACGGCTTAGCATTGTCTACTGACACAGCAGTTGTACTATCAGGTAACAAATCATTGCCACTGTCTGAGGCATCTGCCGCTTGTAGCGATTCATATTCGGCTTGCAAACGCTGCTGTAGGCTTTTTGCTTGCGCAAGGTACAACGGCTGAAACTGCTCTATACGCGCAGCCGCAGAGTCACTTTTGCGCATCGGCTGACTGTCCTCTACGCTAGTTTTTTCTTTGGGTTGACTATTATCAGCTACTGGTGCTTCTGCTTGCTGCTGACAGCCGCTTAACAACAAAACCCCAGTCATAGCGGCGGCTAGCAAGGAGCGGGTACGCGGCGACATCATTGCTTTATTTAGCGACCCTGCATTTATACAGGTATGATGAGTCTCACTATCAGGCTTTGTTAATAAATTTTTAAACATCCGAGTTCTCATCCTTATTAAAAGCAGTTCGCTTATATATTGAGACTACTAGCTATTTTATTTTTCTATATCTCTAGCAGCTTGTTATTATTATCAAAAGTTTCAGTCATCATATAAATATTATAGGATAAAAGAAAGATTAAACTTTAACTGTGTCATGAGTTTTATGTTCGTCGCGAGTTTTATTATGGTCATGGCTGTTATCGATTCTTTGTGTCGCTAAAAAAGGAATACAATTTTCAAAACCCTGACAATCGCGACCGTGCTGCCGACTGATAAAATAATCTTGCACCATGCGTGCTTGCTGCTCGATACCATAGTTGAAAAAGGGTTTGCCAGCGTTAAGGACATAATCATAGCGGCGATTAATCATAGCGCCGCGCACAACTTTAAGACCTTGCTGCAATTGCCACACATGGGTCAATTCATGAATAAGCCAGCTTTGCTTACCCAATGATGATTGGCTAAAATCTGTGACCCAGTCGGCCGGGTGAAAATAAATATTACCATTAGGACTGACAGCGTAATTTTTTAGTACCCAGAATGCTGTTTTTAGCTGAACTTGCTCAAGCCGGATACTATCGCCGAACACCGAACGAGCCAGTGCTATCTCTCCAGCAGTCAGCTGCCGTGAACGCTGCTTGGTAGCTTTAAGAGGCCTAGCACGAAGAGACTCAGCGCGTTTAAATAAACGCTTGAAAGCAGATAGCGACAGCATAAGTGTCTTACCTTGTATTGGTTGCTGGTTTTATATTTGATAATTCGTTATAACATGATTGGTCATAACTGATAAACCATTAATAAGGTCGAAATCGCGTAAAACAAAGCCTTTAAGACATAAGCTGTACACTTAGCTGACTTTTATTAACGTAAATCTGCGTTAGCCTAGCTATAGTCAAAACAATACAAAAAACAGTCGTTTAATTGATAATAGAGATTTTTATGCCACCCAATTTTCATGCCGATACGCCCCTTGCTCAGCGCATGCGCCCAAAGACGCTCGACGCTATTATTGGACAAGAGCACCTGTTAGCAGCAGGCGCACCGTTACGGCGCTTGGTTGAGCAAGGGCACCTGCCGTCGATTATTTTGCATGGCGAAGCAGGCATTGGGAAGACCACCATCGCTATGCTATTGGCTGATGCGGTTGGCCGACCTTTTCATGCGTTATCGGCGTTAAATACGGGTGTGAAGCAATTACGTGAGGTTTTAGATACCAAGGATTCACTAAGCTTTGAATCGCCGGTGGTATTTATCGATGAGATACACCGTTTTAATAAAGCGCAGCAAGATGCGTTACTTGGCGCGGTAGAGTCAGGTGATATTACGTTAATTGGGGCGACGACTGAAAACCCGTCGTTTAGTGTGAATAACGCCCTGCTATCGCGTTGCCAAGTGTATCGTTTAGAGCCGCTGACGCCTGAGCAAATCAGCGCCGTATTGCAGCGCGCGCTAGCAGAAGATAATATTCTTAAAAACCTAAAAGTTGATTTGCAGGCACAAGAGACAATTAGCCAATTGGCACACGGTGATGCCAGAAAAGCGCTCAATCTATTAGAGCTTGCCATTCAAACGGCAGATAGCAAACAATCGCCATTAATTATCAATGATGAATTGGTCGCTCGGGTCGCTCAGACGGCGCTAGTGCGCTACGATAAAGATGGCGAGCAGCATTACGATATCATCTCGGCCATGATAAAATCTGTACGCGGCTCCGACCCTGATGCGGCGCTATATTGGATGGCGCGGATGCTGGTTGGTGGCGAGCCTGCTGATTTTATCGCACGGCGCTTGGTGATTTTAGCCAGCGAAGATATTGGTAATGCCAATCCAAATGCCCTACTCCTTGCCGATGCTGCACTGCGTAGCGTACAGTCTATCGGCATGCCAGAAGCGCGCATTATCTTGGGGCAAGTGGTGGTTTATCTGGCGACCAGCGCCAAGAGTAACAGCACTTATAAAGCCATCAATGCGGCAATGGCCTTGGCAGAAAAAGACGCCTCGCCTGTACCGCTGCATTTGCGTAATGGCGTGACCAAATTGATGCGCAATCAAGGTTATGGTGAAGGCTACACTTATCCCCATGACTACCCCAATCATTATTATCCGCAAAGCTATCTACCGAACAATTTAATCGGCACCAGTTTTTATGAATTTGCTGACAATCAGCGCGAGCAGCACAGCAAGCAGTTTATGGACTGGCTAAAGGGTCAAGCGGCTAGTAATGAATAACAGCATATTTGCATGCATCATTGATAATACTTATCGCTATTTTTAAGCGATTAATGGACATACTGGCAAGATGACGCAGCACAGTAGGATGAAAAGCGTTAAAATAGCCTCATAATGATATATACAAGTCAATTGAGCGCAGCAATTTTTTTGCTTATTGCTGTTATTTATATGGCTGTTATTAAGCCACGCCATGCTTTACAACAGCGCTTGACGCCCTCTGCTGCTACAATAGACAAATAATAATTTAACCTTATCATCAAACCCATCTATACATAATAAAATATTGAGACTTCCTATGAGTTTAAATACGATTCCTGAGATTATCGAAGACATTCGTGCTGGTAAAATGGTCATCTTGATGGATGACGAAGATCGCGAAAACGAAGGCGATATCATCATGGCCGCGACCCACGTGCGCCCTGATGATATCAACTTTATGATTACCCACGCGCGTGGTTTGGTTTGCTTAACCTTGTCAGAAGCGCGCTGCCAACAGCTGGCATTGCCGCTAATGTCTGACCGCAACGAGGCAAAATTTAGCACCAACTTCACCGTTTCTATTGAAGCGGCTGAAGGCGTGACCACAGGTATTTCTGCCGCTGACCGCGCACGTACCATTCAAGCAGCAGTGTCTTCTTCAGCAAAACCAGAAGATATCGTCCAGCCTGGGCATATTTTCCCAATCATGGCACAAAATGGCGGCGTCCTGCACCGTGCCGGTCATACCGAAGCAGGTTGTGATTTGGCCCGCCTAGCAGGGTTGGAGCCAGCAGCCGTTATCGTTGAGATCATTAAAGACGATGGCACGATGGCGCGCCGTGATGACCTTGAGATATTTGCCAAAGAGCATGGTCTTAAAATTGGGACGATTGCCGATTTGATTAACTATCGCATCGCCAATGAGCAAACGGTCGAAGAAGTCGAATCCCATCCGTTTGAGACCGAATACGGTACCTTTACCTTGCACCGTTTCCGCGAGTTTGGTGCAGACGAAACTCATTTAGCTTTGGTAAAAGGTGATGTCAGCGAAGGCGTCAGTACCGTTCGTGTACATGGCTTCCATCCTTTACGTGACTTGTTTGCGGCAAAAAATGACACCACTGGTCGTAGCGGCTGGAGCGTACGCTCAGCCCTAGAAGAAATAAACAATTCAGAGCGCGGCGTGTTGGTTTGGATCGGCAATCATCAGCCGATTGACTTGGGAGAGGCGCTGGATAAAGCGGCTGAAAATCAGTCCATGTCTACCATCGCTCAGCAGCCTTATCGCAGTATCGGGGTTGGCGCACAGATTTTACGTCATTTGGGCGTGCGTGATATGCGCTTACTGTCGTCACCGATGAAGTTTTATGCGCTGTCAGGTTTTGATTTAAATGTAGTAGACTTTATTCATGCGCCTAAGCAAAAATAAAGCCTAGAAATTAAAAAGTACAGCAACATAAAAAAGGCACGCTAATAGTATTTAGCGTGCCTTTTTATTTTTAACGGTATCATTTTAGTGATATTGATACTTAATAATTTGGCCGACTTTTCAAAGTTTTTAAATTTTTTAAAGTTCGGGCGTATGATTAAATTTTGCCTCTAGTGCCAATAAACGCTCACGCTCCTCATTGCTCCACGGCAATTTATCCTTACCATCACTGTCTAAACGGACGATAACGGCATCAGCGGTCGCGACAATCGCTTCTTGAGCGCAGCTATAATAGCTATATTCCATCACAATACTGGTATTACCCAAATGCTGGCAACGCACGCCTAGTAATAACGTATCGGGATAGGTCACCGGGCGTAAATATTGGCAGCTTGATTGCGCCAATACCGTCACCATACTGCCATCAAACATACCGAGCGCTTGCAGGTAACCAATCCGTGCTGATTCCGCATAACGATAATAGACCACGTTATTTAGATGATTAAAGGCATCCATCTCGCCCCAGTGGATCGGCTGCTGATGAATAATTGGATAATGCGCTAGCTCACTAGGACGGTTGTCATCTACGCTATTATTATTTACGTTTGTGTGTTGTTCAAAAGCACTCATCACTGCATTTCTCTTATTTTTTTATAGAATTTCAAAAACGACAATTAACGCTTAGGCTTATCTAAAATTTGCGTGGTCAATAATGGCGTTGGCTGTGGCGCCGTGGCAATCAGGCGATCTAACCAGTCGACAACTTCTGCGGTATTATGAGGGGCAGATTTGGTTTGATCTTTATCTTTAGAAGTTGCGTTGCTCGTTGTTTGAGCGTTTTTATTATCGGTAGCGGATTTTGACGCAGACGTATCTACTAAGGTTTGTAGCTGTTTACGTGCTTGCCGCAGATAGCCAATCAGCTGATCTTTTTCACGCATATTGCTTGCTTGACTGGCAAGGTTTAAAGTCATAATCACTTCATGAATGATAAGCTCTTTACGGGTTATGCCGACATCGTTAGCGCTAGTATTAGACGCGCCAGCTGCACGAGCAGGACGCTGATAACTATGTAAAAACGCTTGGATATTTTGAATGGCTAAGTTTTGTAACTGCCAAGGACTCGGCTGCGAGCTTCTTGCTTGCAAGCGTTCAATGTCTTTCATTAAACTTTGCTTGATTACCACGGTAAGCGCAGGGGCAATCTCATTACTGCTTTGAGACAGTTGCCAATGCAGACCGCGCAACAAATCAATCGCCGCACTCTCGTTATTATCCGCCAACAATCTATCAGCCGCCTGTATCTGAATGCGCAATAAATCAAGCTGGTTTTGCGCTTGGCTACTAGCAGCGACGCGCGGCTCTGGCAGCGTCTGCTGACTCATCGCAAAGATGCGATCGTCCATCTCATTTAGGCGGCTGACGACTTGCTCATTACTTTGCAAGCGCTCATTTATACTGTGCTCAAAGCGCTGCTGACTAATAAACAACCACAGCAGAGCAGCAATAAGCAATAATATGACCAGCCATTGCAAACGTAGCAAAAACATATTTGCTTGCCGGCGCTGCTGAATAGCAGAAGGCTCCTTAACTAACGAGTCAGAATTCATGGACATAAGGCAGCACCGTTGGTGAATAATTTTTTCAGTAAATATAAAATAAATGGCTTGAGAAAAGGAAGTGTTTTTTAACTGCAACCGACTAGCGGTGTATGGATTGCCGCAAAAATGGTTTCGGGCGCCAAATCTTCCACGCGCCAATAACTTAAATCCTGACCAGCGACCATATTGGCTAAGCGCTCGCCTAGTACGACATAAGCAAAATCGTTGAGCAGCAATGGCGCATGGTTTGGCTTTTCTGCAGTTGTTCTTTTTTCTAAATCCTGCGCTGACACCTCTGTAACAATCGCTTGCCAATGCTCAAACGCTGTGCCACTACTGACAATCACGATAGGTTTTGGCTGCTCAGACTGTTGGCTAAGATACTGGGACTGCCACTCTTTATACTGCGCCATAGCATCATTGGGCATTTTGCGCTCATACCAAGCAATACTATCGATATGGACACCGCGCGCCTGTAAAGTATTGACCAATAAACGCCGCCCGCCAAGCCCGCGCCATACCAACAGCCTATCACCAGCCTGCAGGCTGTCAATTTCTGGCATTGCTAACATACCTTCATTATTAGCAATCAGAGGTTGCAATACTTGATAATTCGCCGCATCGAGTTTGGCGTCATTTAATACCGCTGCAGTCGCCTCTCCTACCGCTATCAGATGGCTTGGCGCTTTTAAACCTTTAAAACTAGCGTCCTGTTGCGTGCTATTAGCTCCCTCAACCAGCTGAGCTTGGCGCTCATGCTCAAGCGCCTGCCAAACGGCTAAGCCAGAAGCTGCCGCTGTCGGACTTACAATAACCAGCGCCTGATAATCACCGGCAAACCATTGGCGCATCAAAGCCATGTCTTGCTCGGTAGTTGGACGCATCTCTAAGGTCAATATCGGTATATCAACTACTGAAAATCCTGCCGCTTGCAAATGATTGGTCAGCGGCGCCGCACGTTCAATGGGGCGCGTATTGATGACCACTGGCGGCAGAGATGCTTGCTTATTAATGGTTTGGTTTGAAGCAGTAGACTCAGAGGATGACCAAGACATAAACATACCGTAACAGAAGTTAAAAAGTGAGCTTACGCATACAGTCATTGCAGCGACTTTATGCGTAAATGGCTAGCGACATTTTATTGTTATGCCACTTAAAGGTGATTTATTTTAAGCTTTATTTAGATTGATAAATCGCTGATAAAATATCACCCGCACCAATTTCTAGTAGCATCTCAGCCACGTCAATACCTAATTGATTGGCTTGCGCTTCTTGTTCGACTTGACTGCCAGTTAAGGTCAAGCGTTTATCAGCTTTGAGTAGCTCGCTACCGTCTTCTTGACCGACGCGGCCGCGTAGCCATAATACATTACCATTGTCGTTATTACCGTTTTGGCCATTGTTTTTGCTATCGTCGTCTGCATCAGCCATTTGTAATACCGCATAAGCGGCAATCGGTACTTGGCAACCGCCCTGTAAATGACGGTTTAGCGCACGCTCAGCGATAAGACGGATACGAGCTTTGTCATCGTTTAACGGTGCCAATAACTTTAGAACTTCGTCGTCACCTTCGCGGCATTCAATCGCAAGTGCCCCTTGACCAACGGCTGGCAAGCAAATATCAATATCCAGCTCACTACGAATGCGCTCGTCATGCTCGATACGCTGTAAACCACTGGTTGCCAAAATAATAGCGTCATACTCGCCGGCATCAAGCTTACCTAAACGCGTACCAACGTTGCCGCGCAGGGTCTTGATTTGCAAATCGGGGCGATAGGCTTTGATTTGACATTGACGACGCAAGCTTGCGGTACCAACCACTGCGCCCTGTGGCAATTCATCGATATTATGATAAGTGTTCGATACAAAGGCATCGGTTGGCGAAGCGCGTTTACAATAAACACCAAGCGTCAAGCCTTCTGGTAATTCCATCGGCACGTCCTTTAAAGAATGTACCGCGATATCTGCCTGTTTATCATATAACGCCTGCTCGAGCTCTTTAACAAACAAACCCTTACCACCAATTTTAGCCAGCGGCGTATCCAAAATCTTATCGCCTTTGGTGACAATTTTTAGCAGGTTAATGGTTAGCTCAGGATACAGCGCCAGTAAGCGGTCACGAATATGCTCCGCTTGCCATAATGCCAATGGACTTTGGCGGGTAGCAATATTTAAGGTAGTCAAAGCAGGTTGCTGCATGGTGCTCATAAAAGGCCTCAATAGATTCGATATAAAATCGCGTTGGTGAATAACAGTTACTTAACGACAATTGCTCAACAACGGTCGCTCAACAACGAAGGATTCAGTATCTTTACAATAATGCGAATGTAGCATTCAATATAAACGTTAAATGTCTTTAAACTGAATGCTACAAAAAAATACCCCTATTTAAGCATAAATAAGGGTTTGATGATATGGCAGGATTATTTCAACAGATTACTGCGCTTGCTGCTTAGTGCTTTCTAGGATGGTTTACCTGTAGACAGTTTGCCGCTACATATTCTGAATTTTTTCACGTAATGCTGGTAGATGACGGCGGCTGACTGCTAGGGTCTCATCAATACCTTTAAAGTGCAGCTGAAACTGTCCGGCATCGAGTGTTTCTAAAAAGTCTAGATATTTAATATTGATAATGGCGTTGCGATGGACGCGAAATAACTTGCCTTCAAACTCTTGCTCAAGCTCTTTTAACGTATCATCAATAAGTACAATGCCGTCTTTGTGGCGTACTTTGACGTACTTTTGATCGGCGGTAAAATAATAGATGTCTTTGAGCTCAATCAGCTCTACACCGCGGTGGGTACGCGCCACGATATGTTCGCGCACTGGGCGCGCGGTTGGATTCTCAAGTTTGCGAATCTCGTTTAATTGCGCCGCATTGAGATTGGTGGCTTTTTTTAGCGCCTCGAGTAATTCATCTTTGTTGGCAGGTTTTAACAGATAACCGATGGCGTTGGCTTTGAGCGCCGCGATGGCATAATGGTCATACGCCGTGACAAAGATAATGGCGGGTGGATGGTTTAACGTTGCAAGCTCTTGCGCGCACTCGACGCCATCCATCTCTGGCATGCGAATGTCGAGCAATATAATGTCTGGTTGCTCAGATTTTACGGCGATAATGGCCTCAATGCCGGTTTTAGCTTGGGCAACCACTTCATGACCTGACTCTTTGACTATTCTAACCAAACGCTCGCGAGCTAAGGGCTCATCATCACAAACAACAATCCGCATCCAAACTCCTTTATAAGTGCCTACTTATAAATCTTTTCTCTGCACACGACAAAAAAACAAAAAAGTCTGTTAAAGCAAAGGCATAATAGTAATTTTTAAGACGAATCAGACCATGCCAAACTTTAACAGACTTAGTGAAACTTTAACCCAAAACCTGAGCATGAACAAGGCAAGAATCAATTGTTTGAGCCTAATGATAATAGCCCTGATTACTGCTCAAAGCAGTAATCTTAAAAAAAATAGCAAGACACCTTCCTAAGGGTGGCAAGACCGACAGTCACTATCGCAGACTACAGCGATTTTTTGCCGAAGCGAGGATAGACTACGATCAACTGGCTTTAATGATATATCGACTATTTGGGCTAGGCAAAGTCACCTTAACCATTGACCGCACCAACTGGAAATGGGGTAAAAGTAACCTCAACATCTTTATGCTAGGGGTGGTATATAAAGGGATAGCCATCCCCTTATACTGGCAAATGCTAGATAAGCGAGGTAATACAAACCATCTTGAACGCTGTGAACTTATTGAGCGGTTTATCAAACAATTTGGCAAAGATAACCTTGAGATGATAGTAGCAGACAGAGAGTTTGTTGGCGAAAAATGGTTTAACTGGCTCACCAATAATCACATACCCTTTGCCATACGGATTAAGAAGAACAGTAAAGTTAAGAATCATCATGGCAAGTTGGTACAGATTAAAGAGTTATTACGCCATGTTAGCCATCAAGAAACATATCGACATGGACGAATACTGACTGTCGATGGTTGTTTGGTTCGAGTATTTGCCAAGCGTGATAAAGACTATGGTTTAGTGATTGTGGCCACCAATCAACTAGAAACAGTGGATGCGATGACAAGCTATGCTAAGCGTTGGGAGATTGAGACTTTATTTGCTTGTCTAAAGGGCCGTGGCTTTAATCTTGAAGATACCCACTTAACCCATCTTGATCGGGTCAGTAAATTAGTCGCAGTGAACGCCTTAGCATTTTGTTGGGCTTATCATGTCGGTATTTATAAAGACAAAGATAAGCCGTTAAAGCGCAAGTTAAAGTCAAACGCTCGACCTCAAGCCAGTTTGTTTGCGCTTGGCCTGGATGTGTTGATTGAGGGCCTTCACTTGGTGTTCTTTAACAATGATAAGACTGTATTTCGACAGTTAGTTAGCTTTTTAACCCCTAAACCTATGAAAATCGGGTGGGGATGATTTTTTTGTCGTGTGCAGAGAAATCTTTTAAAGTATTAATAACCTATCAATCTTTAACACTCATCCCTTAGTAAGAATGCAACTCCCTACTTAAGTTATAAACCAACTGCCGCACTTGTGCAAGCCACGAATCTAACTTTGCCGTTTAAATGCTTTAGCCGTGCATAACAGCTTTGACGGTGCAATAAATATGCCACGATAAATGCTTGGCGATAATTGGCTCATGCATAGCAACTAGAGCAACTGTTTTAAAGAACAAGAATTATAAACTGACATCTTGCAGCGGATAGCTAATATTAGTAAGAATTTGTTTATTCATGATGCTGTTTTGGATGTCGGCACTTTGACCAAAATAGGCGCGCAGACGTTGCGCCTGAATCATAAAATCCATATGTTGGCGTAAGTCATGGTTAATCAACAAGGTTTTTTTCGGCAGCTGCACGCTAATGGTAATGTCGACCCGATGCTGCAACCAAGTGACTTTTATATCAATATAAATGGTTTCGGTGGTCATCCTAATGACGTTCACTAGCATTTTTTCAATCACGCTTTGTAAGGTTAAAGCGGTAATCACCATGTCATACATGACGTCTTCTTTTGGCAATTGCCAGTTTACTACCAATTTATCTGCTAAGCGGATGGATTCAATGGCCAAATAATGCTCACACAGGGCAATCTCTTCTTCAAAGCTGATCTCACGCGCGCCATTAAAACTGGCACGAAAGAGCGCTGAGACGTGCTGCAATAAAACAGCGGCGCGCTGCGGCTCAGACTCAATCAGCGACATCAAAGTATTGATAGTATTAAAAAAGAAATGCGGCGCTAGGCGAGCTTTTAACACATCATTTTGGGCTCTCAATTTTTGCTCAAATGAGTGCTTTAGTGCATTTAGCTCACGATAACGGCGTAAAAAAAACAGCAAGGCGGCAATGGTAAATCCGGCGGCAATCACCGTATTAAATACAATGATTGAGATAAAGTCCGCCAAGTTATAGTTAAACCAGCCAGCGTTTATCATAATTAGCAAGGCCAACGCGACGGTCACCGCCGTGGCAGTGGTCAAAATGAGTAAAACATACATACTGACGGTCGTTACGCGTAAGCCTTTAAAAACTGGACGTAGATAATCGATGAGATAAAAAGAAGGAATCAAGGCCAAGCTGGTTTGGATAAATCTTGCCATAAACTTGATGATAAACTGCGTTTCATTGACCACGCTATGCCGATCGACAATCGCCACAAACAGCGACCAAAAAAAGATTGCCAGCAGCCATTGCCAAGGCTTCATCATCTCCATGAGCTTGGGCATAAAAAACTCTAAGCGCTCCGCTAGTAAGGCAACCTCATCATTTGCTATACTTGAGTTCTTATTCTCTTGACTTGTCTTGAACTGATATGAACGCCAACTCTTCAAATAGTATTAATCCTAATTCAAATAAAAATTCATCTACTCCTGATTCTAGCATAGATGCTTCTATAACCAACACTCCTGCGCTGCAAAGCGCTACAGGTGGTCAAGGTCAGCAGATGTGGGGCGGGCGCTTTAGTGAAGCGACTGATAGCTTCGTTGCCGCCTTTACTGCATCCGTCGGCTTTGACCAACGCTTTGCGCGTCACGATATCCAAGGCTCAATCGCCCATGCAACCATGCTGAAAGAATGCGGCATTTTAAGTGCTGATGAGGTTGCGACCATTATCGATGGCTTACAGCAGGTGCTGCGCGAGATTGAAGCTGGGGAGTTTAACTGGTCGATTGCGCTCGAAGACGTGCACATGAACGTCGAATCGCGCTTGACGGATATCGTCGGTGCGGTTGGCAAAAAACTACATACTGGCCGTAGCCGTAACGATCAGGTTGCGACCGATATTCGTCTATGGTTGCGTGAAGAAACCGACAATATCATCGCGCTACTGGTACGTTTGCAAAGCGGTTTACTAGATTTAGCCGAACAGCATACCGACACCATTATGCCGGGCTTTACCCATTTGCAAACCGCGCAGCCAGTGAGCTTTGGTCATCACGTGATGGCATGGTTTGAGATGCTCTACCGCGATACCGAGCGTCTGGTCGATGCCCGTCGCCGTATCAATCAGATGCCGCTTGGTAGCGCTGCCCTTGCTGGCACGACCTTTCCAATCGATCGTACCATCACGGCCAAATTGCTAGGTTTTGAAGGTATTTGCCAAAACTCGCTCGATGCCGTCTCAGACCGTGATTTTGCCATTGAGTTTACCTCGGCAGCTTCTATTTTGATGATGCATATGTCGCGTATGAGCGAAGAGATTATCCTATGGATGTCAGCGCAATTTAACTTTGTGCAAATACCAGATCGCTTCTGTACTGGCTCATCTATTATGCCGCAAAAGAAAAACCCTGACGTACCAGAGTTGGTACGCGGTAAAGCGGCGCGGGTTTTTGGCCAATTGATGACATTATTAAGCCTGATGAAAAGCCAGCCACTTGCCTATAATAAAGACAACCAAGAAGACAAAGAGCCGCTATTTGATTGCGTCGATACTTTGACGGGTTCGCTACTCGCTTTTGCTGATATGCTACCGAATATTACTCCGAATAAGGAAAACATGCGCGCTGCTACCATGAAAGGCTATGCAACGGCGACTGACCTAGCCGATTATTTGGTACGCCAAGGGGTGGCATTCCGTGATGCCCATGAAGTGGTCGGCAATGCCGTTGCTTTGGGCATTCGTGAGGGCGTTGATTTAAATGACTTATCACTGGCACAGCTTCAGCAATTTAGCGACGCCATTGGTGATGATGTCTTTGACTTCTTAACGTTAGAAGGCTCATTGGCTGCTCGTGACCACTTAGGTGGCACCGCGCCAAATCAAGTCAAACAGGCGGTGGTTAATGGACGTGCGCGCCTAAAATCGTTTGCTTAAAAGCCTTTTTTAAAGCTGAAGCTAGCAATAAAACTGTGCTTTAAAACTAGCGCTTTTCTCTAACACCCGCCATTGTGCGGGTGTTTTTTTGTCATGCCTGATTTTGCCAGCACTGGATATAGTCAAGGAAATTTAAAATCGCTACAAGGCGATCTACCGCAGATAGTACACTGAGTACATCTAGGGCGAGCAACACCGTAGCGGTTTAAAAGTACGCCGACTATAGATTTGATGTTACCTTCTCTACACCTGATACGCTTTGCTAAATCGTGCAAGCGCGTTATGATAGATTACCAATATTCGACACGATAATTTAATACCACTAATTAATGAGGATTGCCTGATGACTGAGACTTTTAATCCACAAGCCAATACCGTATTTTGCCGCAAATATAAGCAGGAATTGCCAAAAATGCCGCATCCGCCATTTCCTAATAAAAAAGGTCAAGAGCTACAAGAAACCGTTTCTGACAAAGCTTGGAAAGAATGGCTTGAGCAGCAAACCATGCTGATTAACGAAAACCATCTCAGCATGATGGACCCTGAAGCCAAAAAGTTCTTAACTGAGCAACGCGAGAAGTTTTTGGACAATGAAGACTACGAGCGCGCGCAAGGTTGGACACCAGAAAAATAATACGCACGGTGATTTTATTAATTAAAAAGAATGTCATTAATTGAAAAGCTGTCATTGATTAAAAGACAGTGATTACATTAATAACAGCAAGATTGCCTCTCTACTAACAAACGGCAAATGACTAGGCATCATCCCTATAGTTTGTTAGTATGAGACTGATTTACAACACTGACAGACTCGGGGTGCGGTGTATGACAAGCTTAGTTTAAGCTATTTCATACATTCGCTGAGAGATCACCCGCCGAACCTGATGCGGTTAGTACCGACGCAGGGAAGTCTTAAGACTATGTTTTATATACAAAGGGCGCGCAGAAATGCCTTTTTATTATTGCTCATACTTCATGTGCTAGCGTTTTTACGCGGCCATGAGGAAAGCAATAAAAAGCGGCGCCTACCAATCATTTAACAACGGCATTAGATTCATTTTCAATGAAAGTTGAATTTAATAATAGTGCAGACGTTTAATGATTGAATTTGTCTATCTTGCATCGTCTTGCCCCGCAGCTACTGGCGGTGTTGCTTTTATTCAAAAACCAACACGCTAGGACAGCATATGAACCTCACACAAAATACTTCAACTCCTATTGCCAAAACTTCTGACAAAAAAGCCGACGCTCTAAAAACGCCTGCCCATCGTACCGCAAATGATGCGCGTTTTGAAGAAGACGCTCGCGACTTACACCGCATCTTACCAGCTTCTAAAAAAGTCTATATCGGGGGCTCACGGCCCGATATCCAAGTACCGATGCGCGAGATTACCCTTGACCCTACCCCTATCCAAGGGGTAAGCGAGTACGATTGGGAGCAAAACCCACCATTTTATGTCTACGACACCTCAGGCGTTTACACCGATCCCAATGTCGAGATCGATTTGACCAAAGGCTTACCAAAGCTGCGTGAAGGCTGGATTGCTGAGCGCGGCGATACTGAACAGTTAAAAGGTTTATCTAGCTCATACGGACAAGCGCGCGCCCGTGATATCAGTACTGCTAACTTAAGATTTGCGCATATTGATAGACCACGTCGCGCCTTAGTAGGAAAGAACGTCACGCAAATGTATTACGCGCGTCGCGGTATTATCACGCCTGAAATGGAATATATCGCCATTCGTGAGACGCAAAAGCAGCACGAACTGACCGATATGCGCCAACACGATGGCGAAAGCTTTGGTGCCAATACGCCAAAAATCATCACCCCTGAGTTTGTCCGCAGCGAAGTTGCCGCAGGCCGCGCCATTATCCCCAATAATATCAATCACCCTGAATCTGAGCCGATGATTATCGGGCGTAATTTTTTAGTGAAAATTAACGCCAATATCGGCAATTCAGCGCTCGGCTCATCTATCGATGAAGAAGTATCAAAAATGACCTGGTCAACGCGCTGGGGCGCCGATACCATTATGGATTTATCGACCGGCAATCATATCCATGAAACCCGTGAATGGTTGATTCGTAACTCACCAGTGCCAATTGGTACGGTGCCGATTTATCAAGCCTTAGAGAAAGTCGATGGCGTTGCCGAAGACTTAACGTGGGAGATATTCCGCGATACCTTGATTGAGCAAGCCGAGCAAGGCGTTGATTACTTTACCATTCACGCTGGCGTACTGCTACGTTATGTACCGCTAACCGCCAATCGCTTGACGGGCATCGTCTCGCGTGGCGGCTCTATCATGGCGCAGTGGTGTTTGGCCCATCATAAAGAGAGCTTTTTATACACGCATTTTGAAGATATCTGCGAGATTATGAAGCAGTATGATGTGGCATTTAGCTTAGGCGATGGCTTACGTCCGGGCTGTTTGCAAGATGCCAATGATGAAGCGCAATTTGGTGAGCTACGTACCCTAGGTGAGTTGACGCAAGTCGCATGGAAGCATGATGTACAGGTGATGATTGAAGGCCCTGGACACGTGGCGATGAACCGTATTAAAGAAAATATGGACTTGCAGCTTGAGCTATGTAGCGACGCACCTTTTTATACTTTAGGGCCATTAACCACTGATATTGCGCCTGGTTATGACCATATCACCAGTGCCATTGGCGCAGCGATGATTGGCTGGTTTGGCACGGCGATGCTCTGTTACGTAACACCAAAAGAGCATCTCGGTTTGCCCAATAAAAAGGACGTCAAGGACGGTATCATCACTTATAAAATCGCCGCTCATGCTGCCGACCTTGCTAAAGGCCATCCGGGCGCACAAGCACGTGATAATGCCTTGTCCAAAGCGCGTTTTGAGTTCCGCTGGGATGATCAGTTTAATCTGGCGCTTGACCCTGATACGGCGCGTGAATATCATGACGAAACACTGCCAAAAGATGCGCACAAGTCTGCGCACTTTTGCTCAATGTGCGGACCGAAGTTTTGCTCGATGAAAATCACTCAAAACGTGCGCGAGTATGCTAAAGGTTTAGATGCAAAAGAAAACGGCGTTCAGGCTACTAGTGCGATGAGCCGCGCTGATATTAAAAAAGGCATGGACGAGATGACGCAAAAATATCATGCCGAGGGTCGCCAGTTGTATAAAGAGGTTTAAGCGATTAACGTTAATCCTTAATTCATAAAAAAGCGCTACTCATAAGTAGCGCTTTTTATTGCAAACAGTTTTATCTTTATAGTAGATTAAACCTTTGACGCTTCGTAAATCTCTTTAATAGAAGTATTAATCGTATCAGCAAACTCTGCGTCGCTTTGTTGCTTATTTAAGCCTTCGGTAAAAGCGCGCGAGAAGCTCGCAATCATACCGGGGTTTTGTTTAAGCTTTTCACAGGCGTCATGACGACTGTAACCGCCTGATAGCGCAACCACTTTGAGCACTTTTGGGTGATCAATCAGCTCTTGATAAAATCCGTCTTCTTCAGGCAAAGTCAGTTTTAGCATCACTTGATGATCATCGTCTAAAAACTCAAGATTGTGCAAAATACTAGTTTTAAGGATGATTTCGCAGTCATGCTTTTTGCTACTGTTGATATCCACTTCTGGCTCAACGATCGGCATAAAACCTTTAGAAAGAATTTGCTTTGCGACATCAAACTGCTGCTGGACGACAAGCTCGATACCATCGACACTTGGTTCATAAATGACTGAGCGCATCTTGGTGCCAAATACCGGATAATTTTTTGCTTTATCCAGCAACAAGTCTAGATTTGGCATCGGACGCATCACCTGTACGCCGTTCATGTGTTCAGCCAAACCCTTATCTACCTTTAAAAAAGGTACGATATTTTTATCTTCCCATAGGTAATTGGCGGTCGGTTTGCCATTAACCTCGCGCTCCATGGTATCTTCAAATAAAATCGCCCCGAGTACACGCTCATTATCAAAGGCATCACAAGTCATAATACGGGTGCGCATTTCATGCACCAAATCAAACATCGCTTCATCATTGTCATAAGCATCGCCGCTGACGCCATAGTTCTCTAATGCTTTTGGCGTGCTGCCACCACTTTGGTCAAGCGCGGCGATAAATCCTGAGCCATTTTTTATATGCTGTAGTTGTTTTTCGTATTCCATTGAATGGGTATCCTATCCTAATTAATAAGGGTCAAACGTTATTATAATAAGTCAATCAGCCCTCAATAGTATGAGCCTGACTGTCAGTTACCTTATCATAGGACATGCCACCTGCCTATTGTTGATAAGTTAAAATTTTACCTATTTCATAGTGGCATTATTAAAGCAAAAACAATACCGCTACACAGCCAATCGCCAATAATAAACCGACGATATTGATACGATTGAGGCGCTCTTTAAATACCCCAACCCCTATCAAGGTTGCCACCGCAATCACGCCGACGTTCATGCCTGTAAAGACGATACTTGGCGACTCAGACAATACTTGATGGGCGCGTACATAAGCATAGATATTGCCCATATTGAGCGCGCCAAGTAATAATCCTGCGCTAAGGGCATTGCCCTGCCAACGCACGCGCGTGCTAAGCAGGTAAACGAGTAGCAGCAAACCTGCCAGCCCAAAGGTCACAAATAAAGTTAAAGGAAACGCCGCGCCTTGCTTGGCAACTTGTTTGAACAAAATATCAATCACGCCGTAACCGAGCCAAACGCCAAATAACCAAAGTGGCGTCTGCTTTGCTTGGCTATTTATAAGCCCGTGCTGCGGACGATAAACCAAAGCAGCGAGTGCTAAAAATCCTAACAACAGACCAAATATGCGCGTACCCGTTAATACTTCGCCAAATAATAAAAAAGCAGCAACGATAGGAATGATCAGTGATAAACGCTGGGCGGCATCGGTTGCTACCACCCCGACCGATTCAATCGCCCGCCCAAGAATAACAAACACTGCTGGCAACAAGATACCAAGCGCAATAATGATACCCCAAGCATTTCCAAGTGCGCCGATACTACTAACATCTGGTTTTAATAACAGCCAAGTTAATAAAAATGCCACGGGATATCCCGCCACGATGGTTTGGCGAATATCGATATTTTTTTGGCGTAATATTTTTAAAAGTACGGAAACAGCGACGCTACAGAGCACCGCTATCGTTAAATACATCATCAACTTTATCCTTGTTAAGTCGCAACTTTGCGCGTTTATTATTCGTAGGAGTAAAAGAATACTCATTCATTAGCCGATTTTTCGATTATTAAAACGTATAAATAAAAGGAAGCAACAAACTAGAAGAAATGATGGAATGTAACAAAACATTTCATCCACAGCAATCTAATTATTGTGTGCTCTACCTGTCAGCTTACAATTAGCATGCAGGCATGAGGACGAATTTTGTTAAAATAACCAGCAATCCTAATAACAAAAGTAACGATTCACGATAGCGCTTGACGGCGTTTATCTTGGCGTACTGCTATGAATGCTCTTTGACTGCCTATGAACGCTTTATTTCGCTTTTTTGAAACTCGTCTGCCCGCCTTTCCTGAGACGCCTATGCCGCTGCCCTCGCCGCGCGATGGTATGCTCAAATTTATGTGGGCATGTACCAAAGGGCTACGCGGGTGGTTATTGCTATTTATGATTTTGTCTGCTGGTATCGGTATCTACGAAGCGATGCTATTTGCGTGGATTGGCAATATCGTCGATTGGCTTGGCGTTTATACGCCGCAAAATCTGTGGGCAGAAAAAGGCGATATGCTGCTTTTGATACTGGCCGTGATGATTTTAAGTCCGCTTTGGATTGCCCTATCGTCATTTATCCATTTTCAAACCTTGCAAGGCGTCTTCCCGATGCAGATGCGCTGGCGTTTTCATCAGCGTATGCTTGGGCAATCGATGCAGTTTTATCAAGACGAGTTCTCTGGTCGCGTTTCTGCTAAGGTAATGCAAACGGCATTGGCCGTACGCGATACCGTGATGACGGTCACAGACATGTTTATGTACGTCGCCGTTTATTTTATTACTTCTGGCATTATTTTATTTAATTTAGACAGCTTATTATTGATTCCATTTATTGTGTGGTTTGTCTTGGTGTGGCTGGCGATGTGGTATTTTATTCCCAAACTTAAACAAACGGCGATTGTACAAGCCGATGCCCGCGCGTTAATGACGGGCCGCATCACTGATGCGTATGCCAATATCATGACGGTTAAACTGTTTAGCCACTCGCGCCGCGAGCTCGATTATGCCAAAAACGCGATGGGACAGTTTTTAGGTACGGTCCATGCGCAAATGCGCTGGGTCAGCTACCTTGAGGTATCAACCCACTTAATCAGTGTGATTTTGGTCAGTAGTACGGCCGGTATCGGAATTTATTTATGGCAACAAAGCGCTGTCGGTGTTGGCGCAATTGCCGCTGCCACGGCGATGGCGCTGCGATTAAATGGCCTGACGCGCTGGATTATGTGGCAAACTGCTAGCCTGTTTGAGAGTATCGGGACAGTACAAGACGGGATGCGCACCTTATCTGCGCCGCAAACCATCGTTGATAAGCCAAATGCCGCTATCCTTAAAGTCAGCGATGGTCGTATCGCTTTCGACCATGTTGATTTTAGTTATGAAGGCGAAGACGATGCCACAGGTTTAAACAAGCATAAATCAGACAAGCCTCTAGATAACACGCATGAAGATGCTGTTATTCCTGCTGCGGATTCTGCAGCGGGAACTTCATACGCCAAGCTATTAGATAACTTTTACTTAGATATCAAACCGGGTGAGAAAATCGGTCTGGTTGGGCGTTCAGGCGCTGGTAAATCAACTTTGGTTAATCTACTCCTGCGCTTCTTTGATGTTGATAAAGGCAAAATCTATATCGACGGGCAAGCGATTGACGAAGTTACCCAAGAATCGCTGCGTCAGCAAATCGGTATGGTCACCCAAGATACCTCGTTATTGCACCGTACTGTGCGCGAAAATATCGCTTACGGTCGTCCTGACGCAACCGATGAGGAAATCATTACAGCTGCTAAGCAAGCTCAGGCGTGGGACTTTATTAAAGATTTATACGATGACAAAGGCAATACCGGTCTTGATACACAAGTCGGCGAGCGCGGCGTTAAGCTCTCTGGCGGTCAACGTCAGCGCATCGCTATCTCACGCGTGATGCTAAAAAATGCGCCGATTTTGTTACTGGACGAGGCGACCAGTGCACTTGATTCTGAGATTGAATTTGCCATTACCGAAAGCCTAAACGATATCATGACCGGCAAAACTGTGATTGCAATTGCCCATCGATTATCGACCATTGCCGCGCTAGATAGATTGGTGGTCATGGATAAAGGCCGTATCATCGAGCAAGGCAGTCATGATGAGCTACTGGCGTTAAATGGCGTTTATGCGCGCTTATGGCAGCGTCAAAGTGGCGGCTTCTTAGGCGAAGACAGCTAATTGCAAGTTAACAATAAAATGTAAGATAACGGTTAAAAAACCACCACAAGGAAGTGAAGTTTTTATGGAAACTTTTACCAAACGTATTAATATCAGTGGCAAGCAAGCGCGCTATTATGATTTAGAGCAGTTGAACCAAACTGCAAATCAAGCAGACAAACCGAACCACCATAAACGCCCGCCTGCTCATTTTTATGGTGGTAACAGCTTTACTGTTGGTACTTATGCACCATTATTAAATAAGCTCGCAACGGATTTTGATTTATCGGCGCTGGCGCTACGTGGTTATTGGTATGACAAGCCGCAAGCGCCGCGTCTGACCCGTGAGCAAGATGCCGATATACTGATTGAGTTTTTAGAGAAAACCCAAAACGCGCCTATCGTTGGTATTGGGCATTCGCAAGGCGCAACAGCGACCGCTATAGCAGCAGCAAAACGCCCCGATTTATTCTCGCAGTTATATCTTATCGAGCCTGTCACCTTTACTAAAAAACAAGCAACGCTTTATAACTTACTACCGCGCAAGATATTGCTAAGCCGTGAACCTTTTAAAAGCACCCTAACCAAGCAATCGACGTGGGCAAGTATCGATGACTATTATGAGCATTTGCGCGCGCAACGGGCTTATAAACGTATCAGTGATGAGCACTTAAAAGTATTTGCTGAACAAAGTTTGACGGCCAATAACAATGGCAGCTATAGCTTGATGTTTGCCCCCGAGCAAGAGCTTGCCAACTATTTTGGTGCGCCCCATATCGATGCGGCATTAAAAAAACTCAGCTGTCCTTATACCTTAATCACCGGCAAACCGACTTTGTTTATCAATGATAAAGTACGTAAACAATGGCAAGGATTTGTTCCCGCCGATAGCATTATCTCTTTGCCCGATTACGGTCATCTTTTGCCAATGGAAGCACCTGAACTGTGTGCGCAAATTATTAATGAGCATTATGAAAGCAATAAATAAGCCGAGCGATATGGAATGTAGGATATATGGGATATAAGCAATGAGCGACCTTTTTGTCCCTGCGCCAACCGATAATTTATTGCCTTATGATGGCAAAGTTAATGACTTAGGTATCGTTATCGATTATCCCAGTGCCTTATACTATGCCCTATTAACGACGCTACCTTGGCAGTCTGATATCGTGACATTATTTGGTAAGACGCATGTCACCACTCGCCAAATAGTATGGATGGGCGACAGTGCTGCCAGTTATCAATACTCGGGGCACAGGCGGCAAGCCATTGAGTGGACAGACTCAGTGTTTCATGTGAAACATCATATCGAGCGGCAACTATTAAAAATCGGTATCAATACCCACTTTAATTCTTGCCTGCTAAATTACTATCCGTCCGGCGACGATGGTATGGGGTATCATGCCGACGATGAAAAAGAACTAGGCAATCAGCCAGTTATTGCTTCTTTGTCACTCGGAGCGACGCGCAAGTTTGTCTTAAAGCATAAAAAAACTCAAGATAAAGTCGAGCTTTATCTTGAGTCCGGTCAGCTTATCGTCATGCATGGTGAGACGCAAAAATGTTGGAAGCATACTGTTACTAAAACAAAAACGGTTTTAGAAGGACGTATTAGCTTAACCTTTAGGCAAATGATATTAGATTAAACTCGCTTAACTTAAATAACCTCGCTTAACTTAAATAACTCTGCCTTAGCTTGCTTTGAGCACAATCTTGCCAAAGGTATCGCCTTTTTCTAGCTCGCGGTGAGCAGCGACCACTTCAGATAATGGATAAGTTTGCTGAATTTGTAAAATTAGCGTGCCGTCAGCGACATCTTGTAAAACCTTTGCCATATCTTCGCCATTTGGCTTTACCGCATAACCATCGACGCTCAAGTTTTTATTACTACCGGCAGCTTTTAGTTTATCAACCCAAATGGTCGGTAACACTTTAACGCGACCTCCAGATTTGAGTGTGCTCAAAGCGCGCACGCCGGCATCGTCACCGACCAAGTCCATCAGTACATCGGCTTGTAAGTCAGGAAAATCTTGGTCTTTGGTATAATCTATCCAACCTTCCAACTTGCTTTTATCTATCAATTTATCAAGTTTGGCGTATTTTTCTGGTGAGCAAATAAGCGTGACTTTGATATTATCTGACGCTACCTTTTTCAGCAAAAACTGAATCGCTAAATGTCCAACGCCGCCCGCTGGCGCGTTTATCACCACATGCTCAGCGTTTTTTATGTTGGCAAATTCTACAAACTGTAGCGCCGTTTGCCCGATACAAGGCAATGCCCCTGCTTGCTCTAATGTCACAGACTCAGGTACTTTTGCCAGTAAATCAGCATCGATCGCCACGTATTCAGCGTAGCAGCTGCCATCAAAACTAAGGGCCGCGACGTCATCTCCAATCATAAATTTATCGCTATTACTTTTGACCACTATCCCTGCAACATCAAAGCCTAAAATAGCGGGCTCGCCTTTATCAAAGTTATTTTTTTGAATCGCATCGGCGCCCCAGCCTTTACCTTGACGGGTTTTATAATCGACGGGGTTGATACCGGCATAAGCGACTTGTATTAATACTTGGTTATCCTTTAATGCAGGCATAGCCACGCCGTCTTGATATGTCATGACTTCAGGTTCGCCAAACTCGCGTATCTGTACGGCGTGCTGCGTCGTTGGTAGGTGTTTATCAGACATGATTTTTCATCCTTGTATTATTCTAATTTCTCTTTTTTGGTTAGTTTCTTACTTGTTATCCATTAACTGATAACAGCAATTCATAACAATGCTAATTCTGCACTTAGCGGCAAATGATCCGATAGTGTTGACCAAGGCTTACCGGTATGTACCCACGCGTCTTTTACCCTTAGATTGCGCACATAGATACGGTCTAGACTGAGCACAGGCAATTTTGCTGGAAAGGTTGGTAGCAATTTGCCATGACAGTGTTTAAAAGCTTCGGTCATCCCCAAGCTTGAAGCGAGCCTGTCACAAGACATTTTTTTCCAGTCGTTAAAATCGCCCGCCAAAATCAGCGGCTGATTAGGCGCAATCTCATTACGCACATAATTGGAGATGGCTTCGTACTGCTTGATGCGGTCGCGCTCAAAGAGGTTTAAATGGGCGCATAATACCACAACCGGCATCTCCCACCCTAGCGGCTGCACTTCACAATGCAGGACACCGCGCTGCTCAAGTTTATTCACCGTAATATTGACGTTATGTTTAGGATCTAGCGGAAAACGACTCAACACCGCATTACCATGATGACCGTTTTCATACTCTGAGTTTTTGCCATAGCTGTTTTGCAGTTGCAAATATTCACCAAACCATTCGTGCTGTGATTGGTCGGGATATTCGTTATATTGCATATTACGCTTGAGGTTTTGACCCTGCACTTCTTGCAGGCAAAGGATATCTGAGCCAATGATATCAAGCGCTTGGGCGATACCCTGTATCTTCACTTGGCGATTCATCGGCGACATGCCTTTATGAATGTTGTAGCTAGTTAAAACAAAAGAGGTGGTATTAGTCATAAATTTATCAGTTATAAACTCAGTATGGATAGCGTAAGGGTGAACAGCGCTTTATTAGAAACTTATCAAATGACACCAGTCATCAGATAAACGTAAACCTAAGTTATTATAAAAAAGAGCATTGATTCATATCGAACCAATGCTCCCATATTATACCTATGTCGTAACGATGGCTAATTCATTAACGAATAGCAGCCATCACTTAGTAGCGTGTTACCAGAGCAATTGGCTGATCTGCACCCATCAGCTCCTGCGGCATGAATACGGCTTTGCCACCATTATGAATGACGTGTTCGATGATTTCACCAACGGCATCATCAGTAACGCCTTGGGCAGTCGCATCATCAGCCATGCTTAGAGTCTGCGCCGCTTCATCGATCATAGCCGGTTGCATGTAACCGCGGCGGACATATAAAGTCTCGCCAACACCTTGGAAGGCGCTGCGGTAAACTTCTTGCAAATCTGTTTGCAGCATATTGGCACCGCGCGCTTTGTCAATTTCACCCATAGCGGCTTGATGTAATGACGAGCGATAATTTTCAACCGCTTCTTGTACGCTATCAATGATATGCTGCGCGCTGCCTTCTTCTAAATTGGTGGCATTTGAAACGGTAGCAATGATATTATCTGGACGATCACAAACATCTTTATAGTAACCGATATTTTTGGCATCGCCAACGATCACTAACGGCATTTTATTCTCGCCCCATAGCTCTTGGACGCTCTTATCTACTTGGTTAAAAAATTCTTTTAGATAGCTACTCTCGTTGTTCGCTGAGCGATCAGAGCCGGCATCACCTGTTGTATATAAACCATTATTTTCTACAGGAAATGGAATGTTTTCCATATTATTTTGTGCATCGGTATCTTGGTCGAACTCTTTGACCACACGGTCGTTAGACGCTTCAATCAAGCGCGCCTTATCACGCGTCAATACCACCGTATAATAATGCACAGCACTAGCCATATCACGCACCAAATCACGTGTTGCAAATCTATCAGAGATTATCACGCGCTCTTTGGTATCAATAGGCATACGGACGATTTGAGCATCGTCAGTGCTAGCAAATATGGCTAAGGTATCTAAGTTATAGTTGTGATTCAGGTCACTGGTTTTATTCTGGATATTTTCTAAAATAGAGGTGGCGGTACTTTTGTCGTACTCGTTGTTTAGGCGCTCTTCGACGACTTTTAATTGATTTTTTAGGGCGATAGGATCTTTTTGATTGTCAGGATGCTCACGGTGCGTTTTGACAAAAATACTGACCGCTGGATTGGCTTTGGTCTCACGTAGACTTTTAAGAGTTGCTTTCATAAATACTGCTCCTTATTTTATTATCATTGGTTGGTATCGCAAAGTTTGTCATAGAATTTGAAAATTATTTTTAACAACTGCCTTGTGTTTAATTTATTATATTAAGTCCTTGTATTACTAAGATGCTAACAACTTGTCCTCACTCCCTGTAGGGTTAATTTGCAAGTAAATGATGACGCTTTGTAAGTGAAACTTAGCAAACTATCAGTCATATCGATAATTAGCGCTAGGTTATTATCCAATTGGACATTTCTAAAAATCCCATTCATAAAATGAACACTCTAAAACCAATTATAACGCTGGCTTGTATTTCAACCGCGTCATACCCATCTTTTAGATAACCTTTACTTTACATAACGTTTTAAACTACGTTTTAAATAACGTTCATAGCACTTTATCTAAATTATAATAATTTATTCATTACTAACAGACCTTGACTAACAGACATTGGATACCTTTCTTTATGAACTCTATTGCTCCAGACCTACACCTTGTTGATTTTTCCAGTACCACACCTGATGCCTTACAAAGCCAGGTCATCAGTGCTATCGATGCTGCCAACCGTTTTTTAGATGAGATGTCGGCAGATAGCAAGCTTAGCGCTGAGCAGGCGTTGGCAGAGGTGATGAGCTTTGACCATATAAATCTGGCGTTAGATCGTAGTTGGGGCATTTTGTCGCATCTTAATAGCGTGATGAGTAGCGATGAGATTCGTCATGTCCATCATGAATTGTTGCCCAAGCTGTCTGCTTATGGCACGCGTGTTGGTCAGCATCAGCCGCTATTTAGTCGCTATCAGACGATCGTCAATGATCAGGCTTTCTTTGCCGAACTAGACCCAGCAAGGGCGCGAGCAATTGAGCTTGCGCTGCGTAGCTTTGAGCTATCAGGCGTTGCGCTACCCAAAGCTGAGCAAGAAACCTTTGCTGCTATTCAAAGTGAGTTATCGACTTTATCAGCGACGTTCTCAGACCATATCTTGGATGCTACTCAGGCGTATGCCTTACCGCTTGAGCAAAGCCAATTAGCAGGGTTAACTGAGAGTGGTTTGGCGCTATTAGCGGACGCAGGCGAACAATATAAAGCTCGCGAGCTTGCCAGCGATAAGCTCACCCAAGCACAAATTGATGCGTTGCCGACGCCTTATTATGTTGCAAGCTTAAACATCCCCGTTTATCTTGCCGTCATGACCCATGCCGATGATCGTAATCTGCGTGAGACGCTGTACCGTGCTTATGTTACTCGCGCCTCTGAGTTTGATGCGCATACCAATGCCAAAGGTGAGTCGCTCAATAATGCCGATATCATGAGCCAAATTCTGCAATTACGCGCGCAAAAAGCCAAGCTATTAGGTTTTGATAATTATGCAGAAGTGTCACTGTCGACCAAAATGGCAGATAGCGTAACGGAAGTGGAAACCTTTTTACGGGATTTGGCGGCGCAAGCGACTCCAGCTGCTAAGCAAGATTTAGCACAGCTACAAAAATATGCGCAGGCTTATGGTATTACTGAGCTACAGCCGTGGGACAGCGCTTATATTGCCGAAAAAGTAAAACAGAGCGAATTTAGCTTATCGCAAGAGGAGATACGTCCTTATTTCCCACTACCGAAAGTGATTAGCGGATTGTTTACGATCGTCGAGCGTTTATACGGTATCAAGGTACAAGAGCACAGTGAGTCTGTATCACGCTGGCACGATGACGTACGTTTTTATCAATTATTTGACGCCGATGATCACTTGCTTGGTGGCTTTTACTTTGACTTATTTGCTCGTAGCGGCAAACGCGGCGGCGCGTGGATGAGCGGTTTTCAATCACGTTATACCTATGCGGAGCAAAACCATCAGCAGCTACCGGTTTGCTTTATGGTCGGCAACTTCACCCCTGCCCTCGATGGTAAACCAAGCCTATTGACTCACGATGAAGTACTGACCTTGTTCCACGAGTTTGGTCATGGTTTACATCACTTATTAACCCAAGTAACTGTTGGTGATGTCGCTGGTGTCAATGGCGTTGAGTGGGATGCAGTCGAATTGCCCAGTCAATTTATGGAAAACTGGGCGTGGGATGCCGAAGGGATTGCTTTAATAAGTAGCCATGTTGAAAGCGGCGAACCCTTGCCAAAAGACAAACTTGCCGCCCTACTAGCGGTCAAAAACTTCCAAAGCGGCATGCAAACCTTACGTCAAATCGAGTTTGCACTTTTTGATTTATTGATTCATGCGCAGACGCCAGCACTTGATTATGATGGTATCTTGGCGACGTTAAACGCCGTGCGCGATGATATTGCGATTGTGCAGACGCCAGATTACAACCGTTTTGCTAATGGCTTTAGTCATATCTTTGCTGGTGGGTATGCCGCCGGTTATTACTCGTATAAATGGGCGGAGCTATTGTCTGCCGATGCGTTTAGTAAGTTTGAAGAAGAAGGTATCTTTAACCCAACTACCGGCAAAGCCTTTCGCGAGACTATTTTATCGGTCGGTGGTAGTTTTCCTGCTAAGACCAACTTTGAGAACTTCCGCGGTCGCAGCGCCAGCATCGATGCTTTACTACGGCATAGCGGTTTTGACAATGCTAAAAATGACATTGCTAAAAATGATGCTGCCGCCACTGCTAAAGCCAATGTTCAAACGACGCGCGAGGTCATCTAAATGCGCTATCAATCATCAACGCCAAAGCGCCGGTTTTTAGCAGGCGTTCGCTGTCCTAAATGTCAGGCGATGGATGCTGTGATGCAAGTAAATATCGTCGTACCCGAACCTGATGAATACATCGAATGTACGCAGTGCGGACATACAGAGCACCGCCCCGATCCTGATACTATCAGTGCTAAAAACCATTTAGAGGACCAGATTGCTCGTGATGCCATGTCGACAGGTACCAGTGGTACAGTCAAATTCAAGCCATAAGAGTCATATTTGATAGTTAACGTTAATTTTTAATAGCACAAAGCCTGTCTAGCAATAGATGGGCTTTTTATTTTGAGTTTGTTATAGTATGGCTACTTATATTTTTGCCAGAAATCGACCATCGTATGAATAAAAAACGTCTACGTCCTTTATCGACTAAGTCAGCGCTGAAAAAGTCTGCCAAATCGCGTCAAAAATGGTGGCTTATTATCATAGTGGCGGCTTTATTGATTGGTTATTTGGTTTGGGAAAACAATTCGCCAGACACTGAAAAGGCGCCGATCGAAAGCACACCACCTACTGCCGATTCTATTGAGCAAGATAGTGCTGAGCAAGCAAATATCCCGTCATTAGATAGTAATGACAATATATCAGATGACAGCCAGCTAACTTTAGAGAGTGATGACTCGGCAATTACAAACAGCCAAATCCCTAATCCCGACGCTATTTTAAATGCGCCCTTGCCGGAAAATGATAGTTTAGCAAAAGAAGAAATAGATCGCTTGGAAGACGAGCGTCAGCGCTTAGCCGAACAAGAGAAGCTGGCCGCTGAGCAATTAGCAATGAATAAGCAGTTGACAGAGATGAAAGAAGAACAAATCGCCCTGCTGGAGGAGCAAATTGCCCAATTAGAAGCTGCGGAAAGCGCGAAAAACAGTGTAAAATAATATTCATTTCACAGAGGGGCAAATAGATAAATGGCAAGTCTACAACTTACCCACGCCCCTATTTTAAATAGCAGCGCCCAACTGCTGATATTGCCGGTGAATAACGCCGGTATCCTGCTAGATCCTATCCTTATGCGCAGCAAAAACTTATATCCAGACAATTACCAACGTTACTTTAGCGCCTGCCGCGAGGGTAGCCTAATGGTTGGTAGCTGTTTAATGCATAAGCGCGCACGTGAGCAAGCTGGGCTTGGCGTCAGTAGCAACGGTAGCCAACCAAGTTATATTGCCAACCTTGTCGTATCGGATCATCCCTATCATTCACCGAGGGCAAGCTGGTTAAGCGCAGCTCTAGTCGATTTACAACAGCAGCTAATACCTTTAATACGTTATCAAGGTATACGCCGGATTGCATTGCTAGCGCGCCCGCTTATTGCTCATTATTCGCAAAAAAATTCTGCTCAAAATAATATTGCTGATAACGGTGAAATAACAACGTCAATTGCTTTAGATTGGTCTAGCAATATCTTGCCTCTTGTCACCCATCATCTACAAGATTTACCAAAGCTACGTATCGATATTCATCTTCCTAAAGACATCAATATATAAATCATTTTCTCATTGTCATTATTCTTTGTGCGCATAAAAAAAACCGCCTTGTTTGCCAATATCAGCAACCAAAGCGGTTTTTTTAAATCTAACTAATTCGAAAAACGAAGATTAGTTTTGCTCGATACCTTTCATGGTCAGCTTAATACGGCCACGGTTATCAACATCTTGTACCAATACGCTGACGGTTTGACCTTCTTTTAGGTAGTCAGACACGTTTTCTACGCGCTCATCGGCGATTTGCGAGATATGCACGAGACCATCGGTGTTTGGCAAGACGTTAACGAAAGCACCGAAGTCAACGATACGCGCAACCGTACCTTGATAAGTTTTACCGACTTCTACCTCCGCGGTGATGGCTTCAATTTTGCCGATAGCCGCTTTGGTTGCTGCTTTATTTTCACCAAAGATACGAATGGTACCAGCATCATCGATATCGATAACCGCGCCAGTTTCTTCGGTTAGCTGACGAATCGTTGCGCCGCCTTTACCAATCACATCACGGATTTTTTCTGGGTTGATTTCGATAACCGCATAGTTAGGCGCATGAGCGTTGATTTCCGTACGGCTTGCAGGCAGTACTTTATTCATCGCTTCTAGGATATGAATACGACCAGCGTGGGCTTGCTTAAGCGCTTGCTCCATAATGTCTGGGGTAATGCCTTCGATTTTAATATCCATCTGTAGCGCGGTAATACCGTCTTTCGAGCCTGCTACTTTAAAGTCCATATCACCAAGATGATCTTCATCACCTAGGATGTCAGACAATACCGCAAAGCGCTCGCCTTCTTTAACCAGACCCATCGCGATACCCGCAACTGGTGCTTTTAGCGGTACGCCTGCGTCCATCAATGCCAAGCTTGCGCCGCAAACCGAAGCCATTGAAGATGAACCATTTGATTCGGTGATTTCAGATACCACACGAATCACATATGGGAAGCGTTCGCTATCTGGCAACATCGCTTCAACGCCGCGGCGCGCTAGGCGACCATGACCGATTTCACGACGTTTTGGCACACCTTCACGGCCGGTTTCACCAACTGAGAAATGTGGGAAGTTGTAATGCAACATGAAATGGTCACGAATCGTACCAGCCAATGAATCAATCATGTTTACATCACGGGTGTTACCAAGCGTGGTGGTTACCAATGCTTGTGTTTCACCGCGGGTAAATAGTGCTGAACCATGGGTATATGGCAATACGCCTACTTGTACATCTAGCGCACGAACGGTTTCAAGATCACGGCCATCGATACGCGGCTTACCTGACAAGATATTGTCACGAACGGTGCGGTATTTTAACTCTTCATAAATCTCTTTTAATTCAGATACCGTATCGTTATACGTTTCTGCTTCGGCGTCACCTGCCAATGCTTCGATGATCGCTTGTTTGATTTCGTCAAGTTTGCTGTAGCGCTCTTGCTTATTGGTAATAGTATAAGCATCAGCCACTTGCTCACCAAACTGCTCTTTCATGCTGGTTTCTAACGCTTGATCGCGAACAGGCGCGGTATATTGCTGCTTAGTGGTACCAACCTCTTCTGCCAATGACGCGATATTATCAATGACGATTTGCTGCTGCTGATGACCGTATAAAACCGCACCTAGCATTTGGTCTTCAGACAATTCTTTCGCTTCTGATTCAACCATCAATACTGCAGATTTGGTACCCGCAACCACCAAGTCAAGGTCGCTGTCTTTGAGCTGCTCAAGCGTTGGGTTAAGAACATATTCGCCATTGATAAAGCCAACACGCGCTGCTGCTACCGGGCCATTGAATGGGGCATCAGAAATAGCCAGCGCTGCTGAAGCACCGATGAGTGCCGCGATATCTGCCGACTGAGTTTTATCAGACGAGACAACCGTCGCCGTAATTTGAATTTCGTTCACGTAGCCTTCAGGGAATAGCGGACGAATAGGACGGTCAATCAAACGCGACGTTAAGGTTTCATTTTCGCTTGCGCGGCCTTCACGTTTACCATAAGCACCAGGGATTTTACCGGCTGCATACATTTTTTCTTGATAGTTGACGGTCAATGGGAAGAAGTTTTGCCCTTCTTTAGCATCCGACTTTACTACTGCCGCTACTAGGACAGTCACGCCGCCCATGTGAACCAAAATAGAGTTTGCTTGACGCGCGATACGACCCGTTTCAATAACGACCTGCTGGTCGCCGTACTGGAATTCACGCTTAATGGTATTAAACATTGTCATATAATTTTCCTAATATTGACTGACGAAAGGGATATCAGCATCATAAAAAGCTGATATCTGTCATTAAAAATTCTTGGTAACTGGTTACTCGTGATTGGCTACTAATTGACGTTAACATAATTGGAAACTGGGTTGATTAGAGCAATTTTGTTACCTATTTATTTGATACATTTATTTAAATAACGATTTCACGTTATTTGCTGACTAAAATCTGCTTTGCTAGCCACTGTTTGATAAATAATACTCATCACGATAAACCTTATAAATAATTAATCGAGCGCGAATACTACTCTCAAACTCATAAGGCATTATTTTACAGTGATTTATAGCCATTGACCAATGAAATGCCAAACTGTCTGTCTGCGCATTACCGTTATGAGCATTTCAGTATAAAAAAGTCGGTTAAAATAGGAGTTTGTCACATTAAACGTATGCCGCTAAGGCATAATTTTTTAACAGTCAAACTCATATAAATACGCATAAAAAAACGGCGTGAAACTATTCCACACCGTCTTTAGAGAAAATCTATTTTATCGAGCTTAGCAAGCAAATACCAAGTGGCTTAGCAAAAAATCTAAAATCTTGCCACATTCTGGCATATTCTATATTAGCGACCACTCGTACTATTGTCGCCAAATTAACGACGTAGACCTAATTGGCTAATAAGGGTGGTATAACGACCAAGGTCTTTACCTTTTAAGTAGTCAAGCAGTTTACGGCGCGTGTTAACCATACGGATAAGACCACGACGGCTATGATGGTCCGCTTTGTGCTCTTTAAAATGGTTCTGTAAATCGTTGATACGAGCACTCAATAGTGCTACTTGAACTTCTGGAGAACCAGTGTCGTTTTCGCCACGTTGGTATTGAGCAATGATTTGTTCACGATCAGAATTGGTTAGCATAAATCTCTCCGGCAATGCTAAATGTACTAAGATACTTTCAATTTAAAGCATCTAGGCACAATAGAATAAAAATAAAAAGTTTAACCGTCATTCAGGACAACCCTGCATTACTAGAGTTGACCTAGTGTACGACAAACTTATCAATTAGAACGTTTAGTTAAGAATAAAGCGAAAATTAAACGTGACAGCGATTATAACAAAAAACTGCTGAACTAGCAGCAGTTTTTATAGTAGTTTTACAATTTTTGCAGAGAAAAATTGATTAAGGTCTAAATTTATAAGACTAACGTTTCAGCAACTATTTATCCTTCTTAACGTCGTCCTGCGTAGCATTACCGCCAAGCTCATTATCTTCAAGAGGAGCCGTCGTTGCTTCCGCTAAACTATCTGGAATATTATCTTTTTTAGGATTGATATCTTCGGCTTGTTGTTTAATTTTTTTCTCTTGCGCGTCCATGTTGCCTTTTGAGTCAGTCATAAATACTCCCAGTTATCATTATTTTTGTATATTTTTACTAACTATCTTATTAATAATCAGCAGATTCAATAAATTACGGAGTTAACTATTTTTCTTCTTTAGCATTTTTTAAATTATCAGCAATACGGTCTGCAGCCGCTTCAGTATCTTGCGTATGATTATCTTCTGTTTGACCCTTTAGGGCAGCAGTCGCTGATTCTGAACGTTGTTGCTCAAGCTTGGTATCGTTCGGATTAGGATTTGACATAATAATTTCCTTTTCTGTAGTTATGATTTTAAAGTTATGGTAATTTCGTAAAATCAATATAAATAAAGCGTTAATAAATAGTAGCTGCTTCTTTTAGGTTAATCTATAAAATTTAATTGGCTTATTAATCTAAGATAGCGCTTTATCAATAGCAGCGACAAAATCGTTAATATCATCTGGATTACGTGAGGTAATTAAATTACCATCCACTTGCACGCTTTTATCGACGAAATTTGCGCCCGCATTTTCTAAATCGGTCTGTAACGAGTGATAAGCTGTTAAGGTTTTACCTTTAGCAATGCCTGTATTGATTAATACCCAAGGCGCGTGGCAAATGACCGCTAATGGTTTACCTGCATCGTTAATAGCATTAATAATACTGTGCGCTTCTTCGTTACCGCGTATGGTATCGGCATTCACCGTGCCACCTGGCAAAACCAGTGCCTCATAATCAGCAACGTTAGCGTCTTTAGCAAATATATCTGCAGTGAAGGTATCACCCTTATTGACGTCCTGCTGCATGCCCTGGACTTCTTTGTCTTTATTGGTCGTAATGAGGACTGTTTTATAACCTTTATCTTTTAATTGGTTGTTAACTTCTTCATATTCAGCTTGTTCGAAGTTATTATGTAATAAGAAAGCAATGGTTTTCATAATAATCCTTATACTTTAGATTTCAACTTTAGGTATGAGTATTTTTAAAATACATTTTTTATTATTAATCTCAGATACTTTTTATATTAGTTAATGTCTTTTTATTTTTATTTATACTGCTTTTTTATAATTCTAATATTTAATAAAATCCCATTTTTATGATTTTTATTTCCTTATATTTTTTATATCCTTGTCACACTTTCCGTAGCTGACTTAACTAAGGTACAAAAAAAGCAGGTTTCACTATAGGTGAAACCTGCAATAAAATGTGATGATATGTGATTAGTGTAAACTCTTAGTAAGTTTTACCCAATTTCAGTTATGGCTACTACCGCTTATTTAAGCATTAACGCTACAACTGGATAAGCTTTTTGGGCTGTAAGCGCCCGTTTAGGCTTACCGCTCCTAAACCTATAAACTGCCCTTGCTCATCTATAAGACGAATATCTACGGGCATTTCATGAGGTAATAAGGTTTCACTATCTTCTTTGTCACCGTCATTTTCATAATGCTGTTGTTCGATAGCCGTTGTAATATAGCTTCGTATATCGTCCGTCAGCTGCTCGGTGACATTTAGGCGCTGTCCCATATGAACACGGGCGCACTGCTCTGTGGTTAAGGTAAGCTCAGTATCAAGGGTGATACAAGCATCAACGGGTAATAGGTGGGTTAGGCGACTCTCAAGCGACAACGCTTCTAGATTGGCCAAACCAATCGCATTATCAATCTTAAAACTACCAACCTTTAGGCGCCGTAAAGCGGTGAGATGCCCTAGCGTGCCAAGGGTTTTAGCGATATCTTCTGCCAATACTCGTACGTATGTACCTTTCGAGCAAGTCACTGTCAACTGAATTTGTTGCGCATCGATTGCGGTTAAATCAATGGCTTTAATGACAATATCTCTTGCGGGCCGCTCAATCTCAATACCTGCTCGCGCATATTCATACAATTTTTTGCCATCTTTTTTTAGCGCCGAATACATCGGAGGAATTTGCTGCTGTGGCCCTAAAAATTGCTGAGCAATGTTTTCTAACATGGCATGATCAAACTGTGGAATAAGTGCTTCAGCAACAATCTGCCCGTCGGCATCACCCGTATCGGTTTGACTACCCAAAAGAATGGTTGCTTGATAAGTTTTATCGGCATCGAGTTGATAGTGACTAAACTTAGTGGCCTCACCTAAGCAAATGGGCAATAAACCCGTTGCCATCGGATCGAGTGTGCCTGTATGACCAGCTTTTTTACTGTCATGGTTGGGTGATTTAAACAGGTATTTCACCTTTGACACTACTTGTTGCGAGGTCATACCTTGCGGCTTATCCACTAATATTACGCCCGAGACTTTGATTTTCTCAGGCGTTTTAAGCGTTTTTGCAGCGGCTAGCGTAGAGGTGTTAGTAGAGGCGGTCGACATAATAGCTATTACTCGTTAATTTCTTGCTCATCAGACTCGTTTTGCTCAGTTTTGGTCACAGCCTTATTGATAAGATCCATCATATAGTTGCCACGCGCCGTCACTTCATCATAATGAAAGCGTAAACGCGGTGTGGTACGCGTTTTTAGACTGTGGCTTAATTCGGTACGCAAAAAACCCGCCGCTTTATTGAGGACCTTGATGCTGTCTTCATGGCTAGATTTGGTCATCGCATCGTTAAGCTCAGGCTCCATGATGGTGACGTAAATATCTGCGTAACCCAAGTCTGGGCTGACTTTAACGCTAGAGATAGTGACAAAGCCCGTCAAACGCGGGTCATTGACTTCATCACGGATAAGGACCGCAAGCTCACGCTGAATCTGATCAGCCAAGCGTTGTAAACGTTGATTCATGTTATTACCTTACTTTAATGTAGCTTATTTTTTATTGATGAGTAGGTTTGCTTAGTAACAAATTTTAGGACTAGCATTTGCTAAAAAAGGCCTAGCAGGGTGTACCTGTTAGGCCTAAGTACAGCTGAATATTAAGAATTGTCAAACGACTGCTTTAGATAGTACGAGCGAATTCTTGGATTTCAAAGACTTCGATTTTATCGCCCGCTTCGACGTCGTAACCACGAACCGCTAGACCACACTCCATACCGGTACGTACTTCATTAACGTCTTCTTTATAACGACGTAATGATTGCAATTGACCCGTAAAGATAACTTGGTCATCACGCAAGACGCGGATAGGTTTGTTGCGATAAATCGTTCCTTCAACCACCATACAACCGGCAGCAGCACCAAACTTACTAGAACGGAATACTTCGCGAACCTCAGCAACACCCAAGATTTTCTCACGATGTTCTGGCGCTAGCATACCACTCATTGCCGCTTTGACATCATCAATCAAGCCATAAATAACGCTGTAATAGCGGATATCCATTTTAGCAGCGTCCGCTTTACGGCGTGCGGTTGCGTCTGCACGGACGTTAAAGCCTAATAATACCGCTTCGCTCGATTCAGCCAATGTCACATCAGATTCAGAAATTGGACCAACGCCTGAGCTAATCACTCGAACTTTAACTTCATCCGTCGATAACTCATTTAAAGCCGCAAGTAACGCTTCAAGCGAACCACGCACGTCAGTTTTTAAGACGATATTTAAGAATGACACATCGCCTTGTTCCATCTGATCAAACATGCTCTCTAGACGCATGGCGTTCTGACGTTCAAGCTGGCGCTCGCGCTCACGGTTGGTTCTAAAATCTGCCACTTCACGGGCTTTTTTCTCGTCGGTTAAGACTAAGAACTCGCTACCAGCAGCAGGTGTTTCAGGTAAACCTAATATCTCTACAGGGATAGACGGACCAGCAGATTTGATTCGTTGACCATTTTCATCGGTCATGGCACGAACCTTACCGTAATGCTCACCTGCTAGTACTAAGTCGCCCTGTTTTAAGGTACCTTTTTTAACTAGGACACTGACAACTGGCCCGCGACCTTTTTCAAGTCGTGATTCAATAACAACGCCTTGGGCAGCACCATCTAGCGGTGCTTCTAGCTCCATTAGCTCAGCTTGTAGACTGATAAGCTCTAGTAGCTCATCAATACCGTCACCCGTTTTGGCTGAGATACGCGCCATTGGGGTATCACCGCCCCATTCTTCTGAAACCACTTCTTTAGCAGTGAGTTCATTAAGTACGCGATCAGGATCGGCGCTTGGCTTATCCATTTTGTTGATAGCAACGATGATAGGCGTACCAGCAGCGCGCGCATGATCAATCGCTTCTTCGGTTTGTGGCATCATACCATCATCGGCAGCGACAACGATGACAACGATATCCGTCGCCTGTGCACCGCGCGAACGCATCGCACTAAAGGCGGCGTGACCTGGGGTATCAAGGAAAGTGATAACACCGCGATCGGTCTTCACATGGTAAGCACCGATATGCTGAGTAATACCGCCAGCTTCACCGGTAGCAACTTTCGTTGTGCGGATTTTATCAAGTAATGAGGTTTTACCGTGGTCAACGTGCCCCATGATAGTCACAACTGGTGGACGCGTTTGCACGTTACTGCTACGCTCATCTACCGCATCTTGTAGATCGTCTTCAACTTTGGTATCACTAACCGGTACTGGGTTGTGACCCATTTCTTCAACAATCAGACTAGCTGTTGCCTGATCAATAGTGTCGGACTCGCGTGCGATTTCACCCATTTTCATGAGCAATTTGGTCACTTCGCGAGCTTTAACCGCCATACGCTGTGCTAAATCAGAAACCGTAATGTGTTCACTGATTTCAACATCGTAAACGATTTTATCGACTGGTTTTTCAAACTTATGCTGTGAGGCTTGCGTTGAGCGTAAACCGTTTTTACGGTTTTTGATTTCACGCTCGTCTTGATTCTTACGGCGACCACGACCGCGAGCACTGGTGCTACTGGTACCGCGTTTGATTTCGCGACGTTCTTTTTCAAACGATTCTTCTAAAGCATCGCCGACCAAACCTTCGGCTAACGGCTCATCTTTACGCACTTCAGTAGCCGGCTGATCGGTATATTTACCGGCCATTTTACGCATTTGCTCAAGGGTACGCTTTTGCGCTTCTTCGGCTTGCGCACGGCGGGTCTCTGCTTCGATTTCACGCAGACGCGCTTCCTCGACTTCACGAGCTTCGCGAGCTTTACGCTCTGCTGCCGTTTCAACTTTTGGTTTCGTCGCGGCAACTTTTTTCTTCGGCTGCTCTTTCGGTTTAACTTCTACCGCCGCTTTACCGCCTTTTTTCACCACTACTGAGGTTGAGATATCGTCATTCTTATCGTCTGACTTTTTGCTCGAACCTAAGCTTGCACGCATCGCTGCCAACGTAGCCGCTTGACGTTCTTCCGCTTTTTTCTTAGTAGCGGCACGCTCTTCTGCTTCTTTAGTTGCACGCTCTTGTGCTTCAATCATGGCTTGTTCGCGCGCTGCCAATTCTTCCGCCATCTTTTCTGGATCAGGCTTCTCGAATACTTTCTTTTTGCGCACTTCTACATTAACGCTCTTAGATTTACCTGAAGAGCCGGTCACGCGTGCGGTGCTGGTCGTCTTAGATTTCAGGCTAATACGTCGCTTTTCTTGCTGGCCATGACTTTGCTTTAAATACGTCACCAACTTCTCTTGCTCAAGCTCGGTGACTAGGTCATCCTCTGCGCGAGCAGGCAGTCCAGCATCTACCAGTTGCTGTTGTACAGCACTTGCGGTTTTGCCTACCATATCTGCCAGTTCTTTGACGGTCTTATCTGCCATTTATTATCACCTACTGTCTATTATTTGCTATATGTTCAATTCAGTTGTTGGCTACAAATGATTGGGTTAAGGCTAGTATTTGTAACGCATTTGATTGGGTTACGTCATACCAGCCCTTATTATCGATAGCATATCACTAAAAGACAGCGATATGCAGTTACCGCTTATTCATTGAACCAAGATTCCCGAGCTTTCATGATGAGTTTTCCTGCGGTTTCACTATCTAAACCTTCGATATCTTCTAGATCGAAGACGGCTTGTTCTGCCAAGTCATCGACAGTAATGATGTCTTTTTGTGCCATTTTATAAGCCCAACTGACTGTCATTCCTTCAAGATCTTGTAGTTCTTGACTTGGCTCTTTCATGTTCTGTTGTTTGACCAATTCATCGGCAATGACCACTTCTTTGGCACGCTCTTGAATCATGTCAATCGCTTCGTCGTCTAGGCCTTCGATATCATAAAAGGTTTCGACTGGTACATAAGCGACTTCTTCAATACTGGTAAAACCAATATCAACCAGCGCTTGGGCAAGATCTTTATCGACCTCTAAGCGCTCATAAAATAACTCAATAAAGGCCTTGCTTTCGTTTTCTTGACGTTGCTGATATTCTTCCTCTAACATCATATTGAGCTTATAGCCGGTTAACTCAGAGGCTAAACGTACGTTTTGACCTTGTGAGCCAATCGCCCGCGCCAATTGATCATTGGTGCTAAAGATAATATCCGCCGTTTGCGTGTCTTCATCGAGAATAATACTGCTGACGTCCGCTGGCTCTAGCGCACTGATGATAAATTGGGCTGGGTCATCTGACCACACCACCACATCAATACGTTCGCCATCAAGCTCTTGTTGTACCGCTTGGATACGCGTACCACGCATACCAATACAAGCGCCAACGGGATCAATACGATGATCGTTGGTTTTAACCGCTATTTTAGCACGCGTACCCGGCAAACGCGCGACATTGCGAATTTCAATAATTTGTTCGGCAATTTCAGGCACTTCTTTTTGCATCAATGCTGAGAGCATTTCAGGGTGCGTGCGTGATAACAATAACTGGGCGCCGCGGTTTTCGCGGTTAACATGGTACAAAATGGCATTGATACGAGATTTTGGGCGCAATTGTTCACGAGGTAGCATCTGATCACGTGACAAATAGCCTTCAGCGTTGTCACCTAAATCAATGATATAACCATCGCGCGTTTGTTTTTTAACTTCGCCATACATCATCTCGCCAATACGTGGCTCAAAAGCGTCGGCTACTAAATTGCGCTCTGCTTCACGGATTTTTTGAATGATAACTTGCTTGGCTTGCGTAGCTGCAATACGACCAAATTCAATCGATTCAATCTGCTCTTCTTTAATATCACCAATTGACCATTCGTCTTGGTCAAGATCGGTAATCGCCAGCTGACACGCAGGCATCTCATGGTCTTCATCTGCAACCACTGTCCAATAACGATAAGTATCATAATCGCCCGTCGCACGGTCAATAGCAACCCGTACCGCTACTTCTGGCTGATCGGTATAGACTTTTTTCTTCGTGGATACCACCAAAGCATCTTCGATTGCTTCAAAGATGTCTTCAGGATTTAAGCCCTTTTCATTACTGACAGTTTCTACTACCGTTAAGATTTCACGACTCATGCTATACCTGTCCTATCGTTTTATAATTGACTTAAACTTTATCGTTAATGTGTTGACGTTATATTTTCACCATAAGCCAAAGGCTGTTTGGAGAGTAAAATATTCATTTATCAAGCTACTGTTTTTAAACTAAGCATCTTCATAAATCAAGTTGGCTTTGTCAATATTGCTTAATGCAATCTCAAACTGCTCACCATCAGTGGCGGTCAGTTTTAAAGAAGTGTCATCAATACTGTCTAAAGTACCAGTTGCTTTGCGGCGTTTTTTATCGCCTTCACCAATCGCTTGGATCAAACGCAAGCTAACGGTTTGACCGACATAATCACGCATTTGCTCATCTGAGAAAAAGGCACGATCAAAACCTGGCGACGATACTTCTAAAATATACTCACCAGCAATCGGGTCATGAACTTCAAGAATACCGCTCACTTGATGATTTACCGCGGCGCAGTCCTCGATGGTCACTTGCTTATCTTGGGCTTGGTCTTCTGGCAATGCCTCAATATAAATGCGTAACAACGAGCGACGACCTTGTGGCGCAAATTCAATACCCCATAGCGCCACATCACAAGCAGCAACTGCAGGAGCAATAATATTGGTCAGTTCTGTAACTTTTGTCGAAAGCTTCATAATCTATTTATCTTTTCCTATTCACTTCTCGAACATAGCGAGTTAAGTGTTTTTAATTTTATGCATCGAACTTTTATAAGTTCAAAATTTATTAAAAGCGCTTTATTAATCAAAATCTTATGAATCAGAGTCTTATCAATCAAAGCTTTGTTAAGCATTGTCTTATATAGACAAGAATATTACTTCAGCAATAATTATCATTCTATTCTTAAAACGTAACTATTATGCCTGGCCTTATATACTAGGCGTTTTATGACTCGTGCTTTTATATAGGGATGAGCATAAAAAACATCAAGCTCAACCAGACAATGCCTTTATTATTTATAAAGCAGAACTATCGATAAAAGCGTGAGGAGTAAAGGATAGTATGCTTACCAAGCATCGCGCCGGTCGCGGCAGATGATGGTTAGTAACGAATAGCATCGCACTCTATAGAGATAGAGCTTAGCATAAGTAGGATAGATATCGCGATAACACCGACCATCAGATACAAAAAAACCCACAAACATAATGGTGGGCTAATCGTTACTGACAAATTTAGTGTACAAAACATCAGTATAAAAAGTGGTAGCGGGGGCTGGATTTGAACCAACGACCTTCGGGTTATGAGCCCGACGAGCTACCAGACTGCTCCACCCCGCATCAATCTAGAACGCATATTATAGAGAGGTTTTAGAGGGCTGTCAATACTTATTTTAGATAATAATCAAATTAAGCATTAATGACGATGAACCCTGCTTTCTATAATGTTTGAGTACAACAACGTTCAAGTAAAACATCATACAAATAAAGCTTGGTGCGATTGGGGGGACTTGAACCCCCACAGCTTGCGCCACCACCCCCTCAAGATGGCGTGTCTACCAATTCCACCACAATCGCATTTTTCTTACTACTCTGTTTTTGAGCTTTAACCTTTTATAACCGATGCATAAGGAAAGCAACGAAAGTTAAAGACCACTAAAAACAGAGAAGCATTGTAAATCTAACATCTTAAAATAGCAAGTACTGCCTGAATTAAAAGATAACTGCTAAAAATATCTGTCAAAACAATTAAACAGATACTAACGCCAATATAACTACTGAGGATTTTGTGTCAGCGGGCGTGGCGTTTGCGGCGCTGATACTGGCGCATCTAAACGAAACTGGTCTTCTGCTTGTTTACGTGCATGTACGGCAAGCGTCATACTGGTGATAAAAAATATCACCGTTAATACTGCAGTGGCACGCGTCAAAAAGTTTGCAGTGCCGGCGGCGCCAAATACAGTACCTGATGAGCCCGCACCAAAAGAAGCTCCGGCGTCTGCCCCTTTACCATGCTGTATCAAAATCAAGCCAATCATGGCAATCGCCACGATAATGTGCAGGGCTAATATAAACGTAAACATGGTGGCCTCTTTTGCCGCGTAATGACGACTGATAACGTAAAATAAATCGTAGGATTAAATAATGTAAATAACTGGCGTTTAACGATTGACCTCTAATATGGCCAATAACGCCAAACCAGTTGTGTAAATAAAGCAATCATCTAAATAAGGCGCATTGTACACGATTGCAAGGTCACTGTTAAAGCCACTTTTGCCAACTGCGAAAGACATTTTTTGAGCAAAGTTATTGTTCAATATGGATTAAATTGTAATTTTACTGAATACGACTACGCTTTATTGCCGCCAAAAGCCTTAGCAATCGCTAAAAAACTTTCTGCTTTTAGCGATGCGCCGCCAACCAATGCCCCATCAATCATGCTATCAGCAGCAAAACTGTCGGCATTGTCAGCATTGACGCTACCACCGTATAAAACCGTTATGTTGTCTAATTCGCCATTGAAGCTCGCAAGGGTTTGCTTAATATGTTGATGTGTCGCACTTACTTCAGCGACGGTTGGTACTTTGCCCGTACCAATTGCCCAAACTGGCTCATAAGCGATGATTAAACGCTCTGACAAGTTTGTAGCAAGTTCAGGATTTTGTGCAAGTAAATCTTTAATCACCGCTAATTGCGCATCAATGACTGCCAGCGTTTCTTTGGCATCATACTGCGCTTGGGTTTCGCCAATGCAAAATATCACGCCTAAGTTTTGTGTGAGGGCGTGAGCCATTTTTTGCAATAAGCAATCATGAGATTCTTGATGGTATTGACGGCGCTCAGAGTGTCCCAGTATCGTCCATGTTGCGCCAGTATCAGCAATTTGCTGCGCTGAACAATCACCGGTATAAGCGCCGGTACTGGCACTATAGGCGCTTATATCTTGAGCGGCGCTCAGTATTGAACTACCTTTTAGCCGCTCACTGACAGCCGTCAAATGAATCAGGCTCGGGGCGATCATCAATTGACAATCAGCGTTATCAGGCTGCTCTTTTGTGCTAACAGCCATTAATAAGTCATCTAGTAGCGCCTTGACGTCATGGCTCGTCGCTGGATTCTGCTTCCAATTTCCAATTACCCAAGCTTGCATACCTATATACCTTATCTTATCTATTGCTGCCAATATGGCTTATATGCGCGCAAGTATAACAAATATTTCCTAAGTGCTATAGTTATAGTATGAGGCGCTCAAAGTTGGAACTGATTTTGCATAAAATTATTTTAAATAAGTATTTGGCACATTGACGTTTTTAGCAGATTAGTCATCTTATACGCTATATAAAGTCTTTTAACTCTAAAAAATTCCTATATCATTCTATTTATAGAAAATAAAACCAAGGCAATCAATCATTTGTTTTTAGAATAAATGTTACTAATCAATGTAGCGATTATAAATAAGCTACTGGTGTTATATATAGTAGATGCTTTGGTTTCGGTAAAAAATACAGCCCATTTGGTATCACGCATAGAGAGGTCTTAATGTCTATCACAGCCAGTAAATATGGTGGTTTAGCGTAGCAGTTAATTAGCGAAGGCATCGTCAGCGAAGCGCATATGAAAACCGCGCAAACAGAATCACAACAGCAGAAAATGGGCTTGGTTCCCTATTTGGTTGACAATAAGCTGGCCAATGCTTATCAAGTAGCGCAGATGCTATCGCAAGCGTTTGGTGATCCTTTGTTTGATCTTGATGCCTTAAGCTCAGATGTCATTCCAAAAAACTTGGTCGATGAAAAAATCGTACGTAAGTTCAACGCCCTACCACTGTTTAAACGCGGGCAACGCTTATTTGTGGCATTGAGTGACCCGACCCGTATCGATGCCATCGACGCTATTGCCTTTAACTCGCGCCTGTCTATCGAGACTGTCGTCGTTGAAGAAGATAAGCTCAAAAAGCGTATTGAGAATCTGTACGCTGATACCATGCAAAGTTTTGATAGCTTTTCTGACAGCGATTTAAATATTGGCTTTAATGAAAGCGAAGAAGACGAAGGCGAAACCAAACTTAGCGACGGCGTCGATGAAGCGCCCGTGGTGAAGTTTGTTAATAAAATGTTGGTTGATGCCATTCGTATGGGCGCCTCGGACCTACATTTTGAACCTTATGAAAAAACCTATCGCGTGCGCTTTCGTGTCGATGGCGTCATGCAAAAAATGGCCAGTCCGCCGGTACAACTTGCGGGTAAAATTGCCGCGCGTCTAAAAGTCATGTCGCAAATGGACATCTCTGAGCGCCGTGTACCGCAAGATGGTCGTATTAAGCTTAAAATCTCTAAAGACAAAGCCATCGATTTCCGCGTAAACTCCCTACCTACCTTATTTGGCGAAAAGCTGGTTTTACGTATTTTGGATCCATCATCTGCCATGCTTGGTATTGAAGCATTAGGTTATGAGCCCGACCAAAAAGAGATGTTTTTAGAAGCCTTACATAAGCCTCAAGGTATGCTGCTGATTACTGGTCCTACTGGTTCAGGTAAAACCGTCTCCCTTTATACCGGTATTAATATTTTAAATATTGGCGAGACCAATATCTCAACCGCCGAAGACCCCGTTGAGATTAATCTTGAAGGTATCAATCAGGTCAACGTTAACCCGAAAGTCGGTTTAACCTTTGCCAATGCGCTCAAATCATTCTTACGTCAAGATCCTGATATCGTCATGGTCGGTGAGATTCGTGACCTTGAAACGGCTGAGATTGCGATTAAAGCAGCACAAACTGGACATATGGTGCTGTCTACCCTGCATACCAATTCTGCCCCTGAAACCTTGACGCGTTTGCGCAATATGGGAGTTGCCTCATTTAACATTGCAACGTCAGTGAACTTGGTTATTGCCCAGCGATTGGCAAGACGTTTATGCAAAAATTGCAAAAAACCCATCAATATACCGCGCCAAAGCTTGCTTGAGCTTGGTTTTACCGATGCTGATTTAGACAACCCAGACAATGTCATTTATGAACCTATTGGCTGTAATGAATGCCGTGAAGGCTACAAAGGCCGTGTCGGTATTTATGAAGTGATGAAAGTCAGCCCCGATATTTCGCGCATTATTATGGAAGATGGTAACGCCATAGATATCAAAGACGCTGCCCTTAAAAACGGCTTTAGAGATTTACGCCGCTCGGGTATTTTAAAGGTGCTGCAAGGGGTAACCAGTATTCAAGAAATGATGCGCGTGACTTCTGAATAACGACCGTCGAAAAACAAAAAGTTCCAACTCGTGATTTTGAGCCTTTATGTTTATGAATTAGTAATATTGTTTAACAGATATACTTAGATATAAAACAGATATATACTGGCTTTTTTCGCTAGAATAAAGTAAGCCAAAGGGAAAGTTGCTGAAATTATCCTGCTTTTATAGGTTTGCAACTTCTTGTTGATTCTTTCCATGACAAATTACAAGGGTAGTAACATGGCCAAAGCTAAAACCGACATGCTATTAGACTTTGTCTATGATGGAGTCAATCGGCGTGGGCAAAAAGTAAAAGGCGAAACCACCAGTCGTAGCTTGGAGTTGGCAAAAGCAACCTAGCGCAAACAAGGTATCACCGTTAAAGCCATCAAGAAAAAACCCAAGCCTTTATACACCTTTAAAAAGTCTATTAAACCGATTGATATTGCTATTTTTGCGCGGCAGTTGGCAACTATGATGAAAGCTGGCATGCCATTAACCCAGTCTTTTGAGATTGTTGCTGATTCTCTTGATAACCCGAGCATGAAAGATTTGGTCTTACAAATAAAAGCCGATATTGAAGCTGGTGGTACCTTTGCTTCAGCACTGCGTAAACATCCACGCTATTTTGATGACCTTTTTTGCTCGCTTGTTGATTCTGGCGAGCAGTCCGGTTCGTTAGAGACCATGCTAGAGCGGGTTGCAACCTATAAAGAAAAAAGTGAGCTGTTAAAAGCCAAAATTAAAAAAGCGATGAAATATCCTATCGCCGTTATTGTCGTTGCCATTATCGTCACTATTATTCTACTGGTTAAAGTTGTTCCTGTATTTGCCGATTTATTTGGTTCATTTGGTGCCGAACTACCTGCGTTTACTCAGATGGTAGTAGGGATGTCAGAATGGATGCAATCTTGGTGGTTTATTTTAATCGTACTGATTGGTGGCGCCGTCATTGGCTTTTCAGAAGCTAAAAAACGCTCTAAGAAGTTCCGTGATTTCTTAGACCGTGCGGTATTAAAAGCACCCATATTTGGCAATATTGCTTATCAAGCGGTTATCGCTCGCTTTGCGCGTACATTATCGACCACTTTTGCTGCTGGTGTACCCCTGATTGATGCTTTAGATTCTACCGCTGGCGCTGCAAATAACGTAGTCTTTTATAACGCCATTCAGCAAATAAAAAACGATGTTTCAACCGGTCAGCAATTGCAATTTTCGATACGCTCAACCAACTTATTCCCAAGTATGGCGATTCAAATGGTTGGTACTGGTGAAGAATCAGGTAGCTTAGAAGAGATGCTCGATAAAGTTGCGGTCTATTACGAAAACGAAGTCGATAACGCTGTTGATGGTTTGACCAGCTTAATGGAGCCGTTAATTATGGCGGTGCTCGGTGTATTGGTTGGCGGCTTAGTGATTGCCATGTATTTACCAATCTTCCAAATGGGCTCAGTGGTAGGCTAACAGCCACTGCAAGGAAAACGATTTCATGCAATTTCTTCAGTTATTACAAGAAAATATGACACTCGCTTTAATTATTTTTGGTCTACTTGGCCTCTGTGTCGGCAGCTTTTTAAATGTGGTAATTCATCGGACACCGCTTATGATGTTAACGGCTTGGCGGCAAGAATGTAGCCAGTTTATGGCTGAGCAAGCAGACATGCCACCTGAACATACGCGACCATTATCAGATATCGTCGCTGCTGATACTCCCATCACACTAAGCACACCTGCTTCACGCTGTCCGCACTGCGCCCATAAAATAAAGTGGTATGAAAACATCCCTTTAATAAGCTGGCTTATATTACGCGGGCGCTGCTCAGACTGTAAAGCTGCTATCGGACTGCGTTATCCTATTGTTGAGCTGGTAACTGCTCTGCTATCTATGTTGGTCATTTATCAGTTTGGCGTCAGCGCCGCAGGATTATCAGCATTGATTTTGGTCTGGACGCTGGTTGCTTTAACGGGTATCGATTTTGATACCCAGCTATTGCCTGACCGCCTGACCTTTCCTTTAGCGGGCTTAGGATTGGCGGTAAATTCGCAAGGCTGGTTTGTCTCACCTACGCAGTCAATCTGGGGACTTTTACTTGGCTTTTTATCTTTGTGGGTCGTGGTAAAAATCTTTTATTTCATTACGAAAAAACACGGCATGGGACAAGGCGATTTTAAATTACTAGCCGTCTTGGGTGCTTGGCTTGGGCCTATGATGTTGCCACTCATTATCTTGCTCTCCTCCCTATTAGGTTCTATCGTCGGGATTATTCTGATGAAAAAACAAGGAGAAAGTCGTCCTTTTGCTTTTGGTCCTTATATCGCCATTGCTGGTATCATTGCATTATTATACGGCCCAGATATCGTCAATTGGTATTTAGGAATGTACGCTTAAACCCCTATACTGACGCAAGTAGACGCGCAATTTCTCAAAAATGCGCTTTAACCTGCTAGAATAGGCTATTGGTATATTGTAGCCTCCCTCTTCTATCGGTTAAATAAGTCATTACTATGTCAAATTATGCCTCATCTTCATCTTATTCCTATCAGCCACAGTCGCCCCAATCCAAAAGCAAGACGTTAGTTGTCGGCTTGACCGGCGGTATCGGCAGCGGGAAGTCGGCGGCAAGCGATTGGTTCGCGCAGCAAGGGATTGATATTATTGATGCAGATGTGATTGCTCATCAAGTGGTCGCTAAAGGTAGCGCTACTTTACGTAAAATCAAAAGAAAATTTGGTGATTGGGTATTAAATGATGATGGGGAAATGGATCGCGCCGCCGTGCGCACTCATGTCTTCACCCATCCTGAAGCCTTAATTGAGCTTGAAGCCATCACCCATCCAGCCATACGCGAAGCGGCAAAGCTGCAACTAGCAGCCAGTACGTCGCCATATGTCGTGCTATCAGCGCCACTACTGATTGAGGCAGCAGAAGCGGGCCTTGCCAATTTATGCCAGCGTATATTGGTGATGGATGCCACCGAGGAAACTCAGCTTGCCCGTGCCAGCCAGCGCGATGAGCAAAGCGTGCAAAAGATTAAAGCCATTATGATTAATCAGCTCAGCCGCGAAGAGCGTAATCGTCATGCAGATGATGTGGTGCTTAACGAGAGCGATCTTGCGGCGCTATATTTACAGCTTGAGCCATTACATCAAAACTATCTTACGCTTGCCCAGCAGCTAAAGTTCGCTGCCGATTAATCTCATAGAGCGCCATACCAGTCGCCACACTCACATTTAAGCTTTGCAGGTTACCATGCTCGTTGCCTGACATCGGAATATAAACCAGCTCATCGCAGCTCTCCATCGTCAGGCGACGCATGCCCTCGCCCTCAGAGCCCATAATAATCGCAGTTTTACCCGTCATATCAGCAGCATGTATTGGCTTTGCCTCTGCATTTAATGCGGTGCCAAACACAAAGACGCCAGCATTTTTAATCTTGCTTAACGTACGAGCCAAATTGGTCACACTAACGATAGGCATCATCTCGGCAGCTCCTACCGATACTTTCGCAACCGTTGGCGTCAGGCTTGCCGCATGGTGTTTGGGGCAAATAACGGCATCAACGCCCATGGCCACTGCGGTACGTAAACACGCACCAAAGTTATGCGCGTCGGTAATTTGGTCGAGCACCAATAATAAGCATTGCTCACGCTTAGCAAGGGTATCCAATAAACCTTCGTCAGCGAAACCTAACGGACGCGCATTCAGTACCACGCCTTGATGCTGCGGGCTACCGCATAGCTGAGTAAGCTTATCTTTTTGTGTCGGTTGAATACTAATACCATTATCACGTGCTTGCGCCATAATCGCTTGTACGTGGCTGTCGCTCTCACGTCCTTGTTGGACAAATAAACTGAGTCCATCAAGCGGGCGATATTCGAGTAAGGCTTCAATCGCGTGAATGCCATAAAAATAGCTAGGTTTTGCCATAGTGGGTCTACAATATAAAAGTGGTATCGCGTACGGCGATAAAAAATAGGAAATATAGTCAGTCCTAAATAAAATCAGTACAAGTATGATGACCCGCTACTGGTATTCATTTTGCGCAGCCTCTGTCTGCGTAGGCACAGCAAGCAAGGAAAATGAATACCAGTAGCTCTATGTTCATCTTATAGCGGACTGCCTATATAACGATAATTGTAGCAATTAACGCGTGGCGAAACGAAAAATTATTAAAATAATTGCAAAAAAAAGAAATAAACCTTGGCGTAAGATTTATTTCTTCTAACTTGTTTATTTAAAGGGGTGGCAAGTTGTCTTGTAACACCTTTAATCGTATGATTTTTTAGCCAGCTTAACCTTCTAAATGACAAATATACTGCACGATTTCTTCTGTACGCAAATTAAAACCACTATTGCCTTCGACTACGAATGACTGTCCTGCGCGGTAGTAGCTAAATTCTTCCTCACCGTTTATTTTGACCTCACACTCACCGCTGATGATTTCGATGCGCTCCGAAGTATTGGTGCTAAAGTGATAGTGCTCAACCAAATTGTCGCAAGGCAAAATAACCCCGAGCGTTTTATGGCGACCGTCCTCAAACATAATGGTATGGCTTGAGCAACGACCATCGTAGGATATCGTGGCTTGAGCATTGACTGTTACATTGGTAAATTGCGCCGCTGTCATAGTGGCTTCCTTATCAAATAATTATTGCCAAACTAAAAGACCAAATTGAAAAACTAAATAGCAGAATAACTCATCGCTTAACTGACAGTTCTATTACAACTTTTTGACGATTCACTCTATATTTAGCTCGATATAACTGTTAACCAAATAAAGACTCGCATAGAGAATACACTATGAAAAGTAATGATGAAACGCTTACTTTGTCTAGCATGAACTCACCTCTCGTCTTTTACTAGAAACATCATAGATAGCAGATTGTATGAAAATCTGGTGGTAAGAGTTTATCATTATGTGAGATTATGCTACCACATTATATCTATAAAGTTTGTTACAGCGACTAGGAAAGTTGCGCTTATTGTTAAATGAATACCTAGCTTTGATTACCTTTAAAATTTGTATTTCCTACCTTTTGCCACCATAATATTTGCCAATTATCGTTATCTTATTAACACCATTTACCAAAGCTGTTTTTATTTATTTATCCTATTGTAGACCTAAAAATCAGCCTAATTGCTGATATTTATTGTCTGCCATGAGAGGCGTTGATGCTCGTATCATTAACTTTACAGCAGTTTGCATTGATTGCTCAGCATGAGCTGAGCATGGCTGAAGGCTTCAATGTCATCACCGGTGAGACAGGTGCTGGCAAGTCATTATTACTAGATGCGCTGTCTTTGTGCGTAGGTGAGCGCGCTGATAGTGCCATGGTCAGGCACGGCGCGGCGTATGCTGATATCTATGCGCAGTTTGATGTAGAAAATAATGACGTCGTGGCAGAATGGTTTGCCAAGAACGAGCGCCCTTTAGAAGAACCTGAAGTCTTGATTCGCCGTCAGCTTAGTAATACAGGACGCTCTAAAGCCTGGTTAAATGGCACGCCGGTCAGCTTAGCGGAACTTAAAAGCTTAGGCGCTTTATTGGTAAACATTCATAGTCAACATGCCCAGCAAGCCTTACTAAAGCCACAATTTGTGGTGCAATGGCTTGACGAGATGGCACAAATCACGCCACTTGCTGTACAAACGACCAGCAGCTATCAAGCTTATCAGCAGCTCAAACGCCGCGCTGATGATATCGCCAGCCGCGAAGCTCAGCGTCAAGATCGCATTCAATTGTTGCAAAGCCAGCTTGCTGATATTGCGCCGCTACTCGCGGTTGATTATGCAGAAGTAGAAGCGGAGCACGAAGAGCTGTCTAATATCGAAGCGTTGATGACGGAAGCCAGTCACGGTTTACACCTGCTCGATAATGACACCGATGAGCCGGATGTCATGACCTTGCTCGGGCAAGCAATTAAGCTTTGCGACAATCAAATGAGCGTCAGTCAAACCTTTGAGCAGGCGTCCGAACAGTTGCATTTGGCGCAGCAGCAAATCACTGAGGTCACAGGCTTGCTATCGGATTATGCGGAACAGCAATTACCCGACCCTGAGCGCTTGCAAACACTCGATAGCTTAATCAGTCTTGGGCACCGCTTGTCGCGTAAGCATGGCCTGCCGGCAAGCGATTTGATTGATGAAGCAAAGCAGTGGCAAGCGCAATTAGAACAGTTAGAAAACGAGCCAAGTAGTGATGCAATGGCAGCGCAAATCGAGCAAGCATGGCAAGAGTATTTGTCACTTGCCACTGAGCTTAATAAACAGCGCTCAAAAGCGGCGCCAAAAGTCAGTAAACAGCTGATTGCGCAATTACAACCGCTTGCCCTGCCAAATGCGCGCTGCGAGTTTGTCTTTACCAAAAAGACCGATCCTAGCCAGTATAATGGTCAAGGCTGCTATGATATCGATTTGTTGTTTAGCGCCAACGTCGGTATGCCGATGCAGCCGCTACATAAAATTGCCTCAGGTGGTGAGCTGTCGCGGATGGCACTGGTCATGCAAGTTCTGCAAGCGACCAATGCTAATAATAATGCTGCCAAGCCGATGCTCGTCTTTGATGAAGTGGACGTCGGTATCAGTGGCGGTACGGCGCAAGTGGTTGGTGAGCTGTTACGTGCGCTTGGGCAGACGCAGCAGTTATTGGCCATTACTCACCAAGCACAGGTTGCGGCGCAAGCGCATCAGCATATCTTGGTACAAAAACATCATGATGAGCAAACTGAGAGCGAGTTATTAATTTTGACCGATAGCGCGCAAGTCGATGAGCTGGCCCGTATGTCTGGCGGTGTGACCATCACTGATGTCACCCGTGACCATGCACGTAGCTTATTAAGTGATGTTAAATAATGATTATCGAGTGATGGCTACTAAATAGCTGGCAGGTACATGGTTAGTAGAAAATAACTCGCAAATAATGACCAGTCGAGAGTACAGTCTTTTAGCAAACAATCGCTAAATATTTGCTTTAGTTGATTTTTTACGCCTAAACGCCATATAGTGGTCTATCCTCTTAATAATTTCACCTTTAATATTAGGTTGCGTTTGTTTATATGTCTAAAGCCAATTTGACCCATCACTTCTTAATCGCGGCGCCCGAGCTGTCAGACCCACGGTTTGAGCAGGCGCTGATTTATATCTGTCGCCATGATAAACATGGGGCGCTTGGTCTGATGGTCAATCGTCCGATAGAGCAAGCGCGCGTCGGCAAACTGCTAGAAGACTTAGACATTGAGGTCACCGATCCGCAAGTAATGGAAGATATGGCGCTAGAAGGTGGGCCTATGTATCCAGAAGTCGGTTTTGTCCTGCATACCGGTCAACCAGAATGGGCGTCGTCTTTTGCCATCTCAGAAAACGTCTGTATTACTACCAGTCAAGATATTCTAAAACGCATCGCTGCTGGTCAAGGTGTCGGGCATTATCAGCTGTGCTTAGGTCATGCCAGCTGGGGTAAAAAACAGCTCGACCAAGAACTTGCGAGTGGCGACTGGCTGGTTTGTCCTGCGGATCTGAATTTACTGTTTGATACGCCATTTGCAGAGCGTTGGCAAATCGCTGCCGATAAGATTGGCGTTAATTTTGACTATTTGAGCAGCGATATTGGTCATGCCTAGCGTTATATATTAAGTGCTATATACTGAGCAGCATTTGCTTCATGAAGACAGAAACAGGAAGTACCCCAAATTATGGTCAATAGTATTCTTGCAGATAGCGCGGGCGCTATAACTACTGATAGCACAGACGCTATAACTACTGATAGCGCTACAGAGCCAACGATTAAGCCGCATCTAATTTTGGCGCTCGATTATGGCGTCAAAAAGATGGGGATGGCGCTAGGCAATTCTATTACCGAGACGGCGCGCGCCTTTGATATTTTGGCGATGAATAATGGTCAGCCGGATTGGGACAACCTGCTTGGTATTATCAAAGTTTGGGGCGTGGCAAAAGTGGTGGTCGGATTGCCACTCAATATGGATGGTAGCAGCTCAATGTTGTCCAAGCGGGCGCACAAATTTGCTCGTCGCTTAGCGCATAGAATTATGGAGCAGCGTTTACCCGTCATTGTCTCTCTCTGTGATGAACGTCTGACCTCAGTTGCGGCGCGTGAGATAGCTTGGGAGAATGGCTGGATTCAAAACGAGCGTGACCCGATTGATGATATCTCCGCCTGCATCCTGATGTCGACGTATTTTGCTGATCCGAGTAGCAGTCTCGCCATCGACGCCATTAAAGCGAATTAGTAGAAAGCGGTTGAATAGTACGCTAAATCCATGGCTAATATACCGCGCCTCTTCGCTATATCATCTAAACGAATAAATGACTGATTAATATGACCACTGTCTCAGATCCATCTTTGCAAAACAAGTCGCAACGTGGCTTTGCACCGCTAGCGATTGCGCGTATCAAAGGCGCGCAGCGAGCAAACCAGATAGCGATTTATCTTATTTATGCCGCTATTCTCGCCTTTATGGTCTTTGGCACCATTGCTAGTATCAAAGCCTTTCATAACAATCAGCTGCTTTATCAATTGTTCTATAACCTGCCCTACGCTTTGGTGGCGCTGACGATTCCTATTACTATTTATGATGCATTGGTGATTTATCGTTATCGCTTAAATCAGCCATCAATGATTGCCATGAGTATTGGTGTATCGACGGTTATATTACTTGGCGGGCTACTATTTGCCGATACTGCTTGGTTAGGATTGGCATGTTGGCTTGGGGTGGCGTTTTTATTTAAGGTGAGCTTTAAGCGCTTTTTTAACTTTTTAGACGCTGAAGAAACGTCTGAAAATGTTAAAGAAACATAAAACTTCCTGATAAAAATGCCATCACTAATAAAGAACTGAAAACATTCACCATATTTTATTGATTTAAAAAACGACTATGACAACTTCAACATCTGATAGTACCATTCAACATCATTTAGATACCCAAGGGCTGATTTGCCCTGAGCCGGTGATGATGCTACATCGAACCATACGTAATGCCGAAGCTGGCGCAGTGATTGAAATACTCGCTACAGATCCTGCGACCACTCGCGATATTCCTAATTTTTGCCGTCATTTGGGGCATGAGCTTGTAAAGCAAGAAACGCTTGCTGAAAATGTGCCGTTAAATATTGATCCTGATGAAATCACAATTACGGACGATGATGATGCACCTATTAACGCCACGCTTTATCGCTATTTGGTGAAGAAAAAGAATGCTTAAATGCATTTGATTGAGCTTAAAGCACTCATAGCATCAACGCACTAATAGCATCCAGATATCTTTGCTTTGTACGAAACATATCATTCACAAATTAAAGGTAGATAGCATGTTAGCGCCCCAAAAGCAGTATGTGCAGTGGCTCGAAAACAAAGACGGCAGCGAGACGTTACATCAAGCACTTTGGTTGTCGGAAAGCAATCATGCGCCGCCTGCGCGTATTGTGTTGGTCTATGATAAAACGACCGCCGATGAGGCTTATCGCTTGGCTTGCGGAGGCACTTCACTACTGTGGCGTGGTGACTTTCATAATGCACGGCAACTGCTACAAGCGCTCAATCGACGCATCGAGCGTACCAATGAGCGCTCTGAGCTACGTAAAATAAAAAAAGCAGCAAATCAATCTGCAAAATCCAATAAAAATGTAGATAAATCTTCAGAGTTATCCAAAAGTATTCCTAACTTATTTCATCAGCAGCGCCAATTGCAAGCCCAGCGTGCGCGCATATTAAGCCGTCTGCTACTCGAGCTTGATGCCAATTATGTCAGCCAATTACGCCGCGCCCCTGATATGAGTGCGGCTTGCATAGCTGCTTTTGGTCAGTTGGATAATGAACTGAATGAGTCGTATGTGCTGTCTTTTCGTGACCTACAAGGAGCGCTTGGTGCAGCGCAGTGGCGCGAAAAAGGCGTTCCGATTGATGGTTTAGATTTATCGATATTCCCGCATTATGGTGTCTTTGCCCCAACCCGCCATGAATATGTGCAGCTATTACTCGAGGCGCCACTGCCAGATACTTGTGATGTCGCTTATGATATCGGTACGGGCACTGGCTTGCTGGCTATTATCTTAGCGCAGCGCGGTGTCAAACAAGTAATTGCCACCGACTTAAATCCGCGAGCTTTAACCTGCGCCAGCGAAAATTTTACGCGATTAGAATTAGCTAATGTACAGTTGCAACAGGTGGATTTATATTCAACGGATGCGCCACTCGCTAATTTAATTGTCTGTAATCCGCCTTGGCTACCCGCTAAGCCAAGCTCGCCGTTAGAGTATGCCGTTTATGATGCCAATAGCAAAATGCTGCGTGGGGTTTTGCAGGGCGCGAAATCTCATTTAGCTAAGCAAGGAGAAGTCTGGTTGATTCTGTCGGATTTGGCTGAGCATTTACAATTACGCACTCGTGAGGAATTATTAGGCTGGTTTGCTGATAGTGGTTTGAAAGTAAAATACCGCCTCAATACCAAACCTAAGCATAGTCGCAGCCAAGATGAGTCTGATCCACTATTTGCAGCGAGGAGTAGCGAGATTACTTCATTATGGTGCTTAGAACCTGCCTAATCTTTAATAATTGATAATTAATCATTGAGTATCAAATTATGAGCCGCGACCGCGCCGTCCAACAGCGCCAACCTAAAGCGCTAGCCGTCGATGACGAGCCAGCTTACATCACCGAGTTTCGGCAAGCAATGCTCGCCCGCGGTTTAGCAACGCGGACGCGTAATGCTTATGTGCGCGATTTACGTTCTTGCGAGCTGACCAATCCTATCGCGCTGACGAAATGGCAGCCTGAAGACGTGCTGCACTGTTTATCAACCCTTACCATCGAGGGCAAAACGCCGCGCACGCAAGCACGTACGCTGTCAAGCTTGCGCCAGTTCTACCTTTGGATGATTGCTAGTAATTTGCGTGAGGACAATCCGTGCGAGCGTATCAAAAGCCCCAAATTAGGTCGTCCACTGCCAAAGGATTTGAGCGAGGCCGATGTCGATAACCTCCTCGCTGCACCTGATAGCAGCACGGCGCTCGGTCTACGTGATAAAGCCATGTTAGAGGTGCTCTATGCTTGTGGTCTGCGCGTCAGCGAGCTGATTAATCTGTCGCTTGAGCAAGTCAATCTAAACGCTGGTTGGCTACAAATTACCGGTAAAGGCAATAAAACCCGCTTAGTGCCACTCGGCGAATATGCAGCAGATGCGCTAGAAGATTATCTAACGCACGCTCGTGGCGATTTGATTGCGCATTTGAAATCTGGTAATTGCCAAGCGGTGTTTTTGACCGCGCAAGGCGGCTATATGACACGGCAGAACTTTTGGTATCTATTAAAGAAATACGCCAAAGTTGCCAGCATAGATAAAGAGCTATCACCGCATACCCTACGCCATGCTTTCGCCACCCATTTACTCAATCATGGCGCAGACCTGCGTAGCGTGCAGTTATTACTGGGGCACAGTGATTTATCAACCACACAGATTTATACTCATGTGGCGACGGCGAGATTGCAGAAGTTGCATGCCGAGCATCATCCGCGCGGTTAGAATTGAAATTAAAGATTTATTGATGATTGTAAAAGGAATAAAACGTGTCGCAAGCTCAGCCATCTACTTTGCCTACCCTAACAAAAGGGCAAAACTCTGCCCTCAAAAACCTGACCATCATGGGTTACTTAGAAGGCACGTCTTTTTTATTATTGCTTGGTATCGCCATGCCACTAAAATACATGTTAGGTATTCCTGAAGCAGTGAAATATGTCGGTATGGCGCATGGGGGATTATTTATCGCCTATATTTTGATGCTGTTGATTGCAACGAGTAAAATAAAAATGCCGCTATGGGCAATGCCTGCAGGTGTGCTTGGCTCGTTTTTACCATTTGGTCCGTTTATATTTGATCATTTATTAAAAAAGCGTTTGAAAAAATAGAATTAAGTATTTTTGGTTATCGATTAGACCTCTTGCAAAAGTCATAGGTTTAGCTCGAAATTAATGATACCAGCAAACAGCTTCATTCTAAGATCATAGCGCTGACGACGGTTACGATATTTATGAGCCACGATTTTGAACAACTTGATTAAGCCTATTTTGTGCTCAACCACAATACGGAACTTTGCCAGATAGTGATTGGCCTGTTTGCATATCTCCAGTAACTGACCACCACGTGGCTTTTTAAAAGGGGTGAAGGTTTGCTTATGTAGCTTTGCTAACCCTTGATAGCCACTATCTGCTAGTAATTTAGCATTGTCAGGAAGCCAATCAGGACAAGTATCTTTATAGAGCTTAAAATCGTGGATTGACCCTTTACAGGTTTGCACATCAAGTATCAACCCTGTTTGCCAATGAACGATAACCTGCGCTTTCAAGGTGTGTTGTTTTTTCTTACCGCTGTAGTAGTCTCTTTGGTTTTTTTTGGACGCTCAATTGGGGTTTCGGTCGCATCAACAATGACGACGCTCCAATTGATGTCATCATCGACGCGACTAGGGAGCTTTTTGGGCAATTCAAACTTGCCAGAGTCAATCAGGATGTCTTCTACTTTACGGATGATACGACTAGCAGAAGACTCATGAATACCAAAGTCCATACTGATATGATAAAGCGTGCGGTATTCACGCCAATAAGTCAGGGCTAGTAGTATCTGCTCCTTAAGACTGAGCAAGCTTGGTCTGCCTGATTTGGTTTTAGATGCTTCATGCTCTTGCATGGCCTCAAGCATGTCATAAAAGGTGGCTTTATGAATGCCAGTGTAGCGTTTAAAACCAGCGTCACTTTGTTTGAGTAGCTTATCTATGTTTGGCATGGTTCCTAAAAAGTTATGAGCGTCTTCTTATTTTAATTCCCTTTGCTACTTTTGCAAGAGGTCTATTGTCTTTAGACTTTTGAGGATAGTGATCCGTCAAGAACAAGATAAAATAAGTTGGACACCCAGTATCATCCGCCTAGATAAACCAAAATGCTTACCTTATTTTGCTATCACTATACTAGGGTTACGCGCTTTTATTTCTTGGTAAAATAATCGTTTGTCTTTTGGCGATATTAATACCTTTTTATTTTTATAGTCTACCTCAAGTCTATCTAACGACAGAGCTGGTGCAGAAACCATATTTCGGGTTGGAGCAATATAAGTAATGTCTGTAAGCTCAATACGCTGCGTAGAAAAACCATTATTTATAAGAAGATGACCGTCTGATAACGTATATTTCGTACCAAAAAACGGCATAAGCATTAATACTATAAAAGGTAAGAAAATAAATGCCAAAAAAATAGCTTTAGCTAACGAGCCGTTTTCACTTTTCTTCCATTGCCAAAATGGAATGCCAATCATCATAAAGCTACCTCCCAAGAGCGTAAATCCAATCCAGAAATCAATTTTAGATGTAAATACAATGTCTGTCATAAAATACTCTATAGTTAGCTAAAGCGGATTTAAGTCTAGCAATAATAATCAATCTTATCTTTAACTAAGATAAATTTTAAATGAATCCCTAGCTGCAAACCTGCCCTTTTCTCGTTACAATACCTGCCATAGTATATTAACCTTCTATTTATTAAATAATCCGAGAATCCCATGAGCCATAGACCCCCTGCTGACCTGTTAAAAAGCGCCGAACACTGGCGTGAAGATATCAACTTTCGCCAAGATGTGCTGGGCAAGCCGTTTGATTTTGCGACCACATGGGGTATATTCTCGCCGCAAAAGCTCGATGATGGCAGTTTGATGCTGCTTGATTATGTGGATTTTCAAGCGGATGATGATTCGATAGATTTGGGCTGTGGCTATGGCGTGCTTGGTATGACGGCGGCGCGTGAATGTCCGAATGGACTGCATACCTTGATTGATAAAGATTTTATGGCGGTAGAATATGCGCGCCGTAATTGCGAGAAAAACGGTCTGAAAAATGTTGATGTGCATTTGTCTAACGGCTTTAATCATGTGGCAAAAGACAAAGACTTTAGCCTTGTGATGTCGAACTTGCCAGCCAAAGTAGGTAAAGAGCAGCATTATTTATACTTCCTTGATGCCTATGCGCGCATGCGTCAAGGTGGGCGTTTTTATGTGGTGACGATTAATGGCTTGCGTCAATTTATGAAGCGCTCATTTACCGAAGTGTTTGGTAATAGCGAAAAGGTTAAACAAGGTAAAACTTATACCATTACCATGGCGACCAAAGACTAAGCTTAAGCAACTTAAAAACTGAGCAAACAAAAATCCCGCTAACAAGATGATGTCTTAGCGGGATTTTTTATGGCTAAATTTTTAGAACTATATTTTTAAAGTTATATTTTTACAATTACATTTTTAAGGTTACATTTGCCGCTTCAACAAATAACCACCCAATATCGCACTGGCGATAATCGGTAATAACACCATTAATAATGGCGAGAATCCAGTCGCGAGCGAAACAAAGCCAACCAAGTCTTGCACATAACTAAACAGCAAGCCAAATAGCAATGCCACCACGATGCGTAAGCCCAAGCTATGCGTACGTAGTGAGCCAAAAACGAATGAGCAAGCGACAATTACCAGCGATAAAATCGATAATGGTGACAGCAGCTTTTGCCAAAAGGCCAGCTCATGACTTAACGAGCGCGTGCCTTGCTGGCGCATAAATTGGCGATGCTCGTATAACTGGGTCAATGATAAATCTTCGGCCTTACGAGTGAGTAAATACACCGACTCAGGGGCAAAAGGCAAACTCAAGGTATCTGACGGTGCGATAGCTTGGCTACTCTCAAAGCCCTGACCAATCATCAGCTTGGTCATATTATTCAGCTGCCACTCGTAACGGTATTGCTCGCTCGGCTTGCTGCTATCGGTATCTATCGGTTCGCGGCCGATATATTTGCCGCCCTCAGCATGAATAGCAGATTGCAGATTGCCATTATTATCCAAATGCCAACGTTTAACTTCGCCGATATTGCCTTGCACATCGGCATAATCGATATATAAAATATCGCTGCCATCTGGCTTGGCACTGCCGTCTTTTGCACTCTCAAAGCGTGGCTGTACCGTCCAATAACCGCGTACCGAGGTGACAAGCGAGCTGTTATCTTCATCGTTAATCTCTTGCGCCAACTGATTCGAATGCGGTAGGACAAACTGATTAATCACCAATGCCAATAGCACAAAAATCAAGGCAGGCTGCAACACCCAGCCGACGATACGATAAACACTGACGCCAGCAGCGCGCATGACGACCAGCTCGCTTTTATTGGCCAATAAACCCAAACCGACCACGGCGCCAAGTAACGCGCCCGTTGGGATAAATTGCTCTAAAAAGTAAGGCGAGCGATAAAAGATATATTTAATCGCCTCGCCCATCGTATAGTTATCATCTAACGAATCTAGCTCAGACAAATAAGAAAATACCAGCTGCAATGCCCACAAGCCTATAACCGCGCCGATGATGGCAAGCAAAGCGTTTAGTTTAACGTAACGGCTCAGCACTTTTAGATTGGTTGGTTTAGGCGCAAATTTCAGTTTGGCTTTTGGCGAATTTGGCTTTGATGAATTAGACGATGATGATTTAGAGAATAAAGCGCTCATTAGGATTGTCCTCCTTGTGAGCCATTGCTTTTTTGGTCAATATTGCCTTGATGCTCGCTAACGGTTAACAGCTCATCTGGTTTGCGAAAGCGCAAACGATGTTGGACGCGGCTGCCCCAATTCATATAGAGCGCCAATGCCATAAAGCCTAATACCAACCATGCATACGCCCAAACGCTAACACTGCCTTTACTCACCGCATTTTTGAGGGAAATAATACCCAGCGCACAGCTGACAAATAATAAAATCGATGGGAACAAGCGCAGCCAGCGACCTTGACGCGGACGTACTTGCGCCAGTGGCACGGCCAGCATCGGTGCAATAATCATGAGCCAAGGCAATGCCAGACGATAGCCAAGCTCCCCTTGTGCCGCTCGTAATGCTTTTTCGCTATTCACTGCTGTACTGCCTGTTGCGGCTTGCCATAATGGACCAATCGCTTGGGTTTCGATATTGGCTTCGGTGATGACTTCTTTAGAGGATTCGGTCAAGGTGATACGGTAGCGATCAAAGCCCACTTGATTGTATTTTAAACTGCCCGCGCCGACTTCATAGCGGCGACCTTGGAATAAGTCCAATTGGGTGACGCCGCTACTGCCGGTATCTACTTGCTGAGCGCGTTTGGCAAGGGTAATGGTATCTTTACTGATACTATTCTTGCCTATAGGGGCTTTTGGTAGCTCTGGAATATTGAGCTGCTCAGCAGTTTCTGGGTCGATATTATTATTTACATCAGCGGCCGCGTTTTTTGCTGCATTGCCTTTAGGCTTAGGCTCAGATTGTATCAATATCACATCTTGCAATTGCTTTTTATCATCACTCAAGCTGCCGACGTACAAATGATAATTGCCACTACTGATAAACTGATTGGGACGTATCAAATCAAAGGCACTGGTCAATGCCTGCTGCTGCCAAACACTTTCTGATGAGCGCACGCCCCACGGTTTACCAACAATAGATAAGGCTGCCTCTCCCACAAATAATGCCAATATCAATGGTGTCATCAACCGCCCAAGCTTACCACGCGACACGCCGCTGGCATTAATCACCGCCATTTCTTGGTCAACATACAAGCGCCCAAATACTAGCATGAGTGCGATAAAAAACGCCAACGGTAGGATAAGCTCTAAAAAGTAGGGCAAATTATAACCAATGATGGTAAATAATAAGCTGATGTCTAAATTGCCTTCTGCGGCAATACCAAAATAACGGATTAAACGGCCGCCGAGCATCATCACCACTAAAAACCCCAACACCAAAGCGGTCGTTGAGGCAACTTGTTGAGTCATATAGCGGCGTAATATCACAATAGGCACTCTTTAAGAAAGGTTGGTATGCGCACAATTTAGCGCAGTTTGACTGGCGCTACGTTATAAATAGTAGCGATAAAGATAACCGCTAATCCTAGCATATTTTGCTCAAAAATGGCTGTAAAATGTGTTGGAAAACATTGTATGCATCTTGCTATAAGCCTTGATTGTTTGGTTCATAATAGCTAAAACTAACAAAGCCTACAGCGTATATTGTTTATAAGAATACCTTAATCTAAAGGTGAATCTATTAACTATTTACGCCGTATGTTTGCTTTATACTATTTAGCAAAGTTTGTTTGTCCTTGGTATCATTTGCCGCGCTTTTTTGGGTTTTGTTGCTAAACTACTGTTTCTGCCAAATTTAATTAGTACAAATACTTTAAATAGCACAAATAAATAGGTAGTCGATTCAAAAAAATACAGAATTGCTATGTTGATAGCGACGCCGCGCTCGCTGCGCACTCGCCTCGCAATATGCTACACTATTGTGCTAGCTGCATAAGCAACGGTATTTAAAAAGTATTATTTTAAAAAGCACGAATACATTAATAAAATACGCATTTCATAACTCTAATAAGGATAATTATATGAATATTAAATTAACGCAAACCCTGCCAAAAACCCATACACAAAAAATACTTAAAAAAGAAGCCAAAAGTAAAGATGCCGCCTGTCTTGTGGTACTCATCGATGATAAGAAAAATATCTTAGCTGAAGCCACATTAAGCGATTATCAAAGCCGTATTAAGCAATTGATGGAAGTATCACATTTTAATGGTAAAGCCTGCGAAACCGTCGCTGATTATGCCTTGGCTGGTGATAAAAAAACGGCTAAAGAAAATCCAGTACAGCTGTTACTCGTCGGTGTGGGTAATATTGATAAGCTTAGTCATAGCGGCTTGCAGAAAATCGCTAATACCATTTATCAAAGCACGCAAAAACGTGTTGACTCTATCACCGTTGCTTTAGGTGATGCGCTAGAAGAAAATCATTTCAGCCAGTTTGCTTTGAATTTACTCGCAGCAAGCTACCGTTTTGACAAATATAAATCTGAGCAAAACACGCCTGTTTTAACCGACATCTATTTACTTGCCGACCAGTCTTTGCAAGCGGCATTAGACTTTGCTCAAGCGGTATTCGCTGGTCAAAGCTTGACCCGTGATGTCGCCAATGAGCCGGGCAATATCTGCTTCCCAGCTTACATGGCCGAACAAGCCGAAGCGCTTGCCAAAGCTTATCCTGACTTATTAAAAGTCACCGTCTTGGGTGAAGATAAGATGTCAGCGCTGGGTATGAACTGCTTCTTAGCGGTTGCCCAAGGTTCAGCCAAAGAAGGTAAATTGGTATTGTTAGAGTACCGCGGTAAATCTAACTTTAGCGCTAAAGCCAGCGCTAGCAAAATCGCTAATAGCGGTGCAAAAGTAACGGGCGGTCTAAAAGCCTTGGCAGATAAATTACCGACCAAAGCTGCTAGTAAAAAATCTGACAAAAACAGCGATGCAAAAACTGTCAATGATGATGCGCCTATCGTCTTAGTCGGTAAAGGCGTGACCTTTGATTCAGGCGGTATCTCAATCAAACCCGGTGCGGCGATGGATGAGATGAAATTTGATATGGGCGGTTCAGCCTCAGTACTCGGTACGATTAAAGCTTTATGTGAAGCGCGTCTACCAATTAATGTCGTTGGTGCGCTTGCTTGTGCGGAAAACATGCCATCAGGTGATGCCACGCGCCCAGGCGATATCGTCAAAGCCATGAATGGCAAGTCGGTTGAAATCTTAAATACCGATGCCGAAGGTCGTTTGGTGTTGGCCGATACGTTATGCTATGTACAGCGCTATAATCCAAAAGCCATTATTGATGTGGCAACGTTGACCGGCGCTTGTGTGGTTGCCTTAGGTCACGTGCGCTCAGCGGTATTTAGTAATGACGAAGACGTGTTATTTGAACTAGAAAACGCCAGTCATTTATCGGGCGATTTAATCTGGCATATGCCGTTAGATGATGAGTATCAAACACAGCTTGACTCGCCTATCGCTGATATGCAAAACATCGGTGGTAAAGGTGGCGGGGCTATCACAGCCGCTTGTTTCTTATCTCGCTTCGTTGAAGAAGGTCAAGCATGGGCGCATTTGGATATCGCTGGTACGGCATGGAATTCTGGTCAAGACAAAGCAGCAACTGGTCGCCCTGTTCCGCTATTTATGCAATACCTCAAAAACAGCGCAAACAATGCCTAATCTGTTATTAATAATCTATTGGTAAAATACCAATTTATGAAAATGAATTTATGAACATCAGTTTTTATATTTTAAGTGAGAGTAAAGCCCAAGATATCTTGGGCTTTATTTGTCAATTGACCCAAACCGCGCTGAACAAAAGCAGCCAACCGCTCTTGATTCTCATTGATAAAGATGATGAATTGCTATCGACGCTTGATGAAGCGCTATGGTCATATGATGCCGCAAGCTTTATACCGCATCAGCGACTTTTGCACGCTACTATTTCTGAGCCTAAAGATGCTAGTAAACCTGTGCAAGATAATAATGAGGCATTAGCCCCTGTTTTACTTAGCAGTTATATGCCAGCGGATTTTAAAGGTATTGTCCTAAATACCACCATCCATCCTGTCAATCGTTTTATGGCAGCGACCAATAATGCCCAGCCTACTCGGGTGCTTGAGCTGATAAAACCTGACCCTGAGAGTACGCAAGAAGGTCGGCATAAATACAAAGCCTATCAACAATTGGGCTACGAGCTGACCCATTTTAAGGTTTAATCGACAAACCTTATCTATTTTTTGTCTTAAAAAACACTTCTATTTTTTCACATTGTGCACTTTTACTTGACCTTATGTGCCTAGGTAGGCATGGGTTAAAGGTAGGCGTTTATCTTAAAAAAATGCTACCATCCTTCGATTACTTTTCCGTTCTATTATAAATTTTATATTTATTGACAAAGTCGAGGGTGTATAGATGCGTTCATTGATTGCGATGTACCAGCGTATAGGGCTGGTGCCGCTTATTATTATCGGTTTAATATTAGGCGTTTTGATTGGCTGGCTGGCACCAAATATCGGTGTTGCGCTGGGCCTATTAGGGACGCTATTTGTCGGCGCCCTAAAAGCAGTCGCGCCGATATTGGTCTTTATTTTGGTCATGGCAGCGATTAGCCAACATCGCAGTGGCAATGAGGTGTATGTCAAACCGGTGTTGATTATGTATATGTTCGGCACTTTTTTGGCAGCACTGACCGCCGTTGGCGCAAGCTTCTTATTCCCAACCGAGCTAATATTGGTCAATGCCAACATTGAGCAAGTACCCCCTGCTAACCTGCAAGAAGTACTCACCAACCTGCTGATGAATTTGGTTGCCAACCCTGTGCAGGCCATCGCTGATGCCAATTATATTGGTATTTTAGCGTGGGCAATCATCATTGGTTTTGCCCTACGTCAAGCCAGCGATACCGCGCGGGCGGTGGTCAGTGATTTTTCTGATGCCATCTCGCAAGTGGTCAAATGGGTCATTGCGCTAGCGCCATTTGGTATTTTAGGCTTGGTTGCCAATACCGTCGCTGAGACAGGCTTTGCCGCCCTAGCAGGTTATGCGCGCATCTTGATGGTACTGGTCGGTTGTATGTTGTTTATTGCGCTAGTGGTCAACCCTATTATCGTCTTAGTTAAGACGGGTAAAAACCCTTTCCCACTGGTGTTTACTTGCCTGCGTGAATCAGGGATTACCGCGTTTTTTACCCGTTCATCAGCCGCTAACATTCCGGTTAATATGAACCTTGCACGTAAATTAGGTCTACACGAAGACACTTATTCAGTCACCATTCCGCTAGGTGCGACCATCAATATGGCCGGTGCGGCGATTACCATTAACGTCTTAACCCTAGCAGCAGCGCATACACTTGGTATCGAAGTAAGCTTTGCCTCAGCGCTACTACTAAGTTTGGTCGCAACGATTAGTGCTTGCGGCGCTTCTGGTGTGGCTGGTGGTTCGCTACTTTTAATTCCATTGGCAGCAAGCTTATTTAGTATTCCAAACGATATCGCCATGCAAGTGGTGGCAATTGGCTTTATCATCGGGGTGGTACAAGATTCCGCTGAAACTGCCTTAAACTCGTCAACGGACGTCTTATTTACCGCTGCCGCTGATCCAAAATATGCGCGTTAATTTTTAATTATTGACGTTGGTTTTAATGAAAAACCGTCATTTTTAAAGCGGTATTTTTAATAGTATAAAGGGTCTCATTTAGAGACCCTTTTTTATGGGTAATGACAAGACACTGGCTATTTTAAATGCTCAACGTCTACTTCAATCACCGGCATCTGCATATCAAGCTGGCGCTTAAATTGGCGCAGCTGCTCAACCTCATCTAGTAACTCCAGTATCAAACCAATCGCCGGCACGCTGGCTTCAAAGTCACGGCTGAGGCGCGAGGCACGGCGTACGGTTGTCAGCTGATAACCGGTAAATTGCTGACGCTCTGGTACATCATATTCGATAATATTTTCTTCAAGCAATTCGATGACCCATTGGCGCTCTTGCCCACAGGCAGATACGAGCTCATCTAGGCTCAAGATAATGTCGGTAAATTCAGGCGAGTGTTTCATAATGATTATCCTCGTTTGCGCTTTATTTTATCGTATGGTCGTTATCTCTATTACAGGGCGATTATTCATGATTCATCACAGTTAAAAACTGATAGCACCAATCGTTAATAATAGCTGTTAATATCAGACGTTAATACCCGTCGTTAACGGCTGATATTGGTATCAGCAAACGCTTCTTTGAGCTGTTCATACGCCTTTATGGCCGCTTCGCTGCTGACATCAGGATTGACGATATTTAAGGTCAAATATAGATTGCCCGCTTGCTTCGCAGGAATACCTTTACCTTTTAGGCGTAAATTGCTACCTGATTTGCTGTTTTTAGGAATCGTCACTCCAAGCGAGCCGGCGGGAGTATTAACGGTAATTTTTTCACCGAGCGCCGCTTCCCAAGGCGCAATATTAACGGTTTGATAAACATCGGCGCCTTCAATACGGATATTATCAGCGTGACTGATTTTAATCTTTAAAAATAAATCGCCGTTTTTACCACCGCCGATACCAGCTGCTCCTTGTCCTGCTAAGCGGATTTGCTTGCCATCGGTGATGCCTTTAGGAATTTTGATTTTAAGGGTTTTATTTTCATAATCGACATTACCATTCGCCTGACGCACGGGCACATTTAACTTGATGCTATAGTCATCACCGCTATAGACCGAGGCCAAATCCACGGTAATCTCTGCATGTTGGTCTTGACCTTGACTGTCTTGCGCGCCAAAACCGCCGCCAAACTGCTCAAAGCCGCTGCTTTGTGAGCGGCCACCAGTTTGTCCACGCGAACCGCGACCAAAGGCTGAAAAGATATCATCGAAGCGAAAACCGCCATTGCCATAAGCTTGACCTTCACCAAACTGATCTTTGATGTCTTCCCAGCGAAAACCACCTTGGCCGCCAGCGCCCGCAGATTGCCCACCAAAACCGCCAAAGCCACCAGCGCCACCTGCACCGGCAAAAGGGTTGTCTAGCATGGCATCGTATTCTGCGCGCTTGTCTTTATCCCTGAGGGTTTCATAAGCATTGTTGATTTCCGCGATTTTATTATCAGCGTCTGGATCATCACTGACGTCAGGGTGATATTGGCGTACCAGCTTACGATATTTCTTTTTAATCTCAGCATCGCTGGCATCTTTTTTGACGCCCAAAATGTCATAGTAATTTTTCTCTGCCATGTTATTTTTCCTCAATATAAAAGCCTGTGAATAAGACTGCTATGCCAATATAAACGAAACGATGGACCGGTTTGTATGAGAGCGATATAACGCATATAACGTCTGGTCGTTATCATTGTTATTGTCATCTACATATCATCATAACAATAATAAACCGCCAACAATACCAACCCAAACTGTTAGACAAATAAATAGTTACCTTAAGTATAAAGGCTATATTTATAAGTAATAATGGAGATATTGTTAACAAAATTAAAGAGTGGTTAAGAGGATTGAGCAATGGTGAATCATAGATTTGCAGGCATAACAGCGCCCTTTTGACCTTAGTAGTTCTTTTACATACCTGTAAGGGTATAACAAGCTCTTTCTTGTAAAATGCCTTTATTATTTGTACTCGCAGGGAGTATGGATAACATAGGCAAGAGTATCTGTCTATCTCATCAACAAGAAATAGGTATTAAATGTCTTATTTAATCAAGTCTTTAGTCATCACTTTATCACTGCTATTAAGTATGACCGCTTTTGCCGGCAACACCAGTTATTACGGTAGTAAGTTCCATGGCAAACGTACCGCAAGTGGCAGTATCTTCAACATGAACTCCCTCACCGCCGCGCATAAAACGCTGCCGTTTGGTACGAAGGTACAAGTGACTAACAAAAAGACAAAGCAGAGCGTGATCGTAAAAATTACCGATAGAGGACCTTATATTAAAGGTCGTATATTGGATTTATCGAAAGCCGCTGCTGGTCAAATAAACTGCGAACTTTGCACAACTACTATGAAAATACTGTCTTATGGAGATGGTAAATACCGTATGGAATAATGGCATAAAAAAGGGAGAGCCTGAGCTCTCCCTTTTTTTATATCGACGAGTTTTTATAGTCCCTATATTTACAGTCACTATATTAAGCGCTTAAACAATCACGCTGTCACCCTACCTTGACAATTTTTTATTGAAAACGCGCTTCCATTTCTTCTAAATTTGTCATCGCTAGCAACAGCTTATCTTCATTGTCGCTATGCTGCTGCTGGAGCGCAGTTTGCTCATCTAACAACAGCAATAAATCAGCTTTGCGACTTTCTTCGTACAACTCAGTATTGGCAAGCTTGGTTTCTAAGATGGCCAATTTTTCATCAATTTCAGCCAAAGCTTTTTCTGTATTTTCAATCTCACGGCGTATCGGTGCGGTGAGCTTACGCTGCTCAGCGGCCAATTTGCGCTGCTCTTCTTTGCTAATCAAAGGCTGAGCGGCTTTATTACTTGCAGGTGCAGTTGACGCTTTACTGCTCACTTGGTTGCCTGATTGGCTGGTTGATGGTTTGGTTATTTGACTGTTTGCCGAACCTGTATCTGTTTCACGTGAAACAGATTTCTTATCGTCTTTTTTGTTCTTTTTCTTACCGGTATTTTTGTCCGAGGCATTTTCTTGTTTGCGCTTTTCTGCTAGCCATTTACCGTAGTCGCTGATATCGCCATCGAACTCGTCGATTTGGCCGTCATGCACTAAAAACAGCTCGTCGCAGACATTGGCAATCAGCTCACGGTCATGCGATACCAGCACCACTGCCCCTTTAAACCCTTGCAGGGCGATGGTCAAAGCCTGACGCATTTGTAAGTCTAAATGGTTAGTTGGCTCATCGAGAACCAGCACGTTTGGACGCTGCCAAACGATTAATGCCAAAGTCAAACGCGCGCGCTCGCCACCAGAGAATAGCTCACTTGCTGTATCGATACGGTCGCCGCGAAAGTCAAAACTACCAAGGAACGAGCGCAGTTCGGCATCAGAGGTTTTGCCTGCTAGGCGGCGCAGCATTTGCATCGGTGTCGCTGCGGCGTCTAAAGTATCCATTTGATGCTGATTAAAATAGCCAAGCTTTAAGGTGTCAGAGACGCGATAGCTGCCTGATAAAATACCAATTTCGCCAACCAAGGCTTTAATCAAGGTCGATTTACCCGCGCCATTCATTCCCAACAAACCGAGGCGGGTGTCGGGCGTTACTTGGACGTTGGCATTATGCAAAAGCGGCGTCTCGCTATAGCCGATATCAGCATTGCTCATTTCTATCAGCGGCGAGCTCATATTGGCCGGCTCATAAAAGCGAAACGAGAACGGATTGTCCGCCATCATCGGCGACAGCTCTGCCATGCGCTCAAGCTGCTTGATGCGGCTTTGCGCTTGTTTGGCTTTACTGGCCTTGGCACGGAAACGACGAATAAAGTCGTCCAAATGGGCTTTGGTCGCTTGTTGCTTCTCAAACGCTTGCTGCTGCTGCGCCATACGCTCGTGACGGGTACGGATAAACTGCTGATAATTACCCGTATAAAGGGTGATTTTTTGTTGTTCGACGTGCAAGATATGACCGACGGTGGCGTCCAAAAACGCTTGGTCATGCGAGATAACAATTACCAAACCGGTATAAGCATTAATCCAAGTCTCAAGCCAAAGAATGGCGTCCAAATCCAAATGGTTGGTTGGCTCATCAAGGAGCATTAAATCGGCGCGGCTCATCAAGGTTTTGGCAAGGTTTAAACGCATACGCCAGCCACCCGAGAACCCTTCAACGGGCAATTCATGCTGACTGGTCTTAAAACCAAGACCTGCCATGATTTGGGCCGCTTTGGTCGGCGTCCGATAGCCGTCAATCTCATCAAACTGCTGATGCAAAACGCCAATCTGATCGTCACTGACACTGCTTAAATCATTTAACGCCGCATTAATCTCATACCACTGCTCATCACCGCTTAGCACATAATCTATCGCCGTCTGCGTGCTCGCCCCGACTTCCTGCGCCATGTGCGCCACCTGCCAGCTATCAGGAATGCTGACTTCGCCTCTATCAAGCGTCACTTCGGTATCGCCGGTGCCCATTTGCGTCAATAATAAGGCAAACAAGGTCGATTTACCGGTGCCGTTATTGCCCGTCAAGCCAACTTTGTGGCCCGGATGGAGCTGAAAGCTTGCCCCTGCAAACAACTCACGACCATCACGGCGAACGCCAACGTCTTTAAATTCGATCATATAATTTCTTCATCTCAACAATAATATAAAACATAAGGCAATAAAAACATCCGTCTGGCATGTTTACAGGCGGCTATTATTTCAAACGCTTGGCGCATAGGCAAACGATTAAATAACTATTTTAAATTCAACCCTTTATACAGCTAAAAACCACTTGCTATCATAATAGCTTACGAACGATTAAAAATTTGGTAACTAAAACCGCTATTTGACATGTAAAACTACTATATAGTTGCAAACCCTGCTGTCACCCTTGACAAATCAATCAGCACCCCAATTATGTTATACTAGTAAAACACTATTGACATCATGCAGTTAGGTATTTGAAATTGGGCCTTTAAAGTTAAGTAGCGGCCGCAGTGCTATTCGCCAAACCGCTATGCCACAATATTTCAATGCTAAGTTATATTGCTAAAATGTTACATTACTAAATGCCTTAACAAATATAAAAAATTTTACCGTAGCCTAGGCGTTATCAGCCGCTACTTATCAGTCGCCCTATCCAGTATAAATAGACGACCTCGCAGAAATAAAAAATAAATCATTTGATTTTAGCAACTGAGGTAGATATGAACGAATCAGCCAATCAATTTAATCCAAGTACAAGTCAACCAGTCGACCCAACCGCCTTAAACCTGACCGATAGCGCGGCAAAAAAAGTACGTCGCCTACGTGAAGAAGAAGGTGATAGCAATCTTATGCTGCGTGTCTATGTGACGGGCGGCGGCTGTTCAGGTTTCTCTTATGGCTTTAACTTTGCCAATGAGCTCAATGAAGATGATGCCAATTTCGATAATGACGATGTGACCTTAGTCGTCGATTCGCTAAGCTATCAATATTTGCAAGGCTCGACCGTCGACTATACCGAAGGCTTAGAGGGCGCACGCTTTATTGTCACCAATCCAAACGCCACTACGACTTGCGGCTGCGGTTCATCGTTCTCACTTTAAGTAAGTCGAGATAATAGTTTCGTTATAGAAGTAGCCTAGTCAAGCAATACAGTCCGTTTGGATAAAACTTAGTATACAATCGTAAACTGAAAAAGTCGTTTTTGACCGATAGTCTGGTAAAAAGCGGCTTTAGTCGGTTTGCGATTGTTTTTTTATAGGAATGTGCTTAAATCCCGCCTTCTTTTGAGTAGCTAGACTAATTAATCCTGTATTTTAGTGAGCGCTTAACATGTTTTGTAACGCTACTATTTGCGAGCCTTTTATTAAAAGATTTTTGTGAGAAGATTTTTTATTAAAGGATTTTGCTCATAAAGAATAATCACTAAAAAATAATCCTACCTCTATCCCAAATTATTAAGGCATACCCTCATGGCGAAGTTATCACTTGACGCATTAAATGACATTGACGGCTTTATCGCCGCCGCCCTAGTAGACAGCGAATCTGGTCTTGCAATGGCTACTCTTGGTTCTGGTATTGACCTTGAGCTAGCAGCGGCTGGCAACACCGAAGTACTACGCTCTAAGCGCAAAGTAGCAGCAGCGCTAAATTTAGATGAGAACATCGAAGACATTCTTATCACTTTGAGCAAGCAGTATCATTTGCTACGTCCATTAGTACGTAATGACAACTTGTTTTTATACCTTGTACTTGACCGTCAAAAATCAAACCTTGCCATGGCGCGTCATATTCTAAAAGGTTTTGAGACTGAACTAGAATTTTCGTAAGCCTGTTTATATTAAGTAATGAGTTATCTAAAGCATCTACCTGATAAGTAGATGTTTTTTTGTTTTCTAGGTATTTACTTTAAGCCATTAGATTTGGTTAATAACTGCGCGGAGCCGCCATCTTTACAAGTCAAATAACCGTTATTTGAGCGCCAGTGAAGCTTACTGTATTTGTAATTGTACGTGGTTTTTGGGGCGGCTTTGGGCTAAACTGACGTGATTCTATAACCCATTTTTTCGGTTGCACAGCGATTGCGTGGCGACCGACCATAACTAATAACAACAGATGACTATTATGAGTAATTTTGCGAGCAGCTTTGTCGATTTTAAAATTCCAAACTGGTTTGATAGCAAGCATTTAAGCGGCATGCTGCGCGGTATTGAAAAAGAAGGGCTGCGGGTTAAACCTGATGGCTACTTGGCACAAACTCCACATCCAGCCAAGCTTGGCTCCAAGCTCACGCATCCATTTATCACCACCGATTACTCTGAAAGTCTGCTCGAACTTATTACTGACCCAAAGACTTCTCCAAAAGAAACACTAACCATGCTGCGCCAATTGCATTTATTGGTTTATCAAGGTATGCCTGAAGGCGAGCTGATGTGGCCATTGTCAATGCCGTGTATGCTGTCATCAAAAGATGAAGATATTCCGCTAGCAGACTATGGCAGCTCTAATACGGGTAAGCTAAAAACCCTCTATCGTAGTGGACTTGGTATCCGTTATGGTCGCCGTATGCAGACGATTGCTGGTTTACATTATAACCTGTCATTTGGCGATGATTTATTTGCCGCATGGCAAGCGCAAAGGCCAAACGCGCAAGATTTGACCCTGACAGAATTTAAAAATGACAAGTATCTGGGATTGATTCGTAACTTTAAACGTCTGACCAGTTTGGTACTGTACTTATTAGGGGCAAGCCCTAGCGTTTGTCCGTGCTTTGTGTCAGGTATCGACCATGATCTTGAGCTGCTCAATGACTCAACCTACTATAGACCGACGGCGACCAGCCTACGTATGGGCAAGCTTGGCTATACCAACAGCGTGCAAGAACATCTCGATATTCGTTATAATAATTTGCCCGAGTATATCAAAGGACTGCGCCGTGCGATTCAGACCCCGCATGCAAGCTTTGAGAAACTTGGCTTAGACGATGCCGACGGTAATCCGATACAAATCAATGACCATATTCTACAAATAGAAAATGAATACTATAGTCCGATTCGCCCCAAACAAATCGCGATGAGTGGCGAGAGCCCAACCGAAGCGCTTGAGCGCCGCGGTATCGCTTACGTTGAGTTTCGTGCTATCGACCTTGACCCTTATAGCGATATTGGCATTCGTTTATCTAGCGCCTGCTTTTTAGAAGTGATGGCATTATACTGCCTGCTCAGTGATTCGCCAGAGCTCATGCCAGCAGAAGAAGAAGCGTTGGCGGTTAATGTCGAGCGCGTGGTCAACGAAGGTCGCCGCGAAAACTTGCAAATCATTAATAATGGTGATGAGCAAACCCTTGAAAGCTGGATGCTTATGCACTTAAGCCGTATGCAGCCATTGGCAGAGCTGCTTGACGCGCATTATGGGGGTAATGAATATCGGACAGCGGTTGCCTTGATGCAAGGTAAAGCGGGGCATCCTGAGTCAACCATCTCAGCACAAGTGAACTCGGATAGTGAACGTTTGGGTAGCTTGTGGCAGCTTGGCTTTACTTTGGCGCAGCAGCATCGTGAGTCGATATTACAGCAGACGTTGAGCCCAAACACCCAAGCCAAATATGAAGTACTGGCGGAAAAATCTATCTTGCAGCAGGCAGAGCTTGAAGCTGCCGAAACCGAAGATTTTATGGAATTTTTACAACAGTACCGTTAATGGTTGATTAATTTGACCTTTTAACAGTCTACTTTTTGTTAGTTTTATCCTATATCAATGAGCACTTTATAAGAGTATTCGCCCCATGCGACAGCTGACCACTTACCGTAATCTACAAGTGTTTTTAGTAATCATGGCCGTGATCGGCATGAGCTTTGCGCTATTTTTCTTACAGCGTTATATGGGGTTTTCGCCTTGTCCGCTATGTATCTTTCAGCGCATCGGTCTGATGATTATGGGCGGCTTTGCTTTGATTGCCGCTATATTTGACCCAAAATCAAAAATCGTCCGCTTACTATTGTGGCTTGGCAGTTTGGCAGGTATTGGCTGGGCAGCAGTAGTTGCCGGTCGGCACGTATGGCTACAGCATTTGCCCGCCGACCAAGTGCCCTCATGTGGACCCGGCTTAGATTATTGGCTTGATACCCTACCGATGCAGCAAGTATTAAAAGAAGTATTTGCCGGCTCTGGTGAATGCGCGTCTATTGAGTGGACGTTTATGGGTTTGAGTATCCCTGAGCAATCTTTGATTTTATTTAGCATTTTGATATTGGTACATGTATTAATTTTATGGCGTATCGTGCGCCCTGCACGCTAACCTGCTTCTACTACCCTTATGAGTAGCCAATAACCGTCCTGCATCAATGCATGGACGGTTATTTTTTTGGCTCATATTTCAGGCGTTTTTAGCACGGTTAAAGCCATAGCGTTTAATTAACGACACGCTCTAGTCACTTTTACACTTTGATATATCCAAGGTGTTTATTTACCCTATTGGAATAACGGTAGTCTTAATTGCGCTTTAAACGTATATAGCTGGTGTTTCCAAAGCCAAATGGCGAAGTGTGTTATCAAAACCATGAGGTCTATCACATAATTTAACGAAGTGAGGGTCGCAAGCACTGCCTGTTGGCGCTAAGATTGTCCCTTACAATTTCTTTAACTTTTACCAAGACTTTAATTAGTTATCCTACTGACAAGGCTTAAACCCACTATTAAAAAATGTTTTTTGGTAACATTATGATTACTATCTTACCCTATTCCTCCGCTGCAATTACCGCTATGAGACGCTGTACGCGCTCCTTGCTAGCGCTGCCGCTCTGTTTGCTACTCACGAGCTGTGATAGCGCCTCATCTTCTACGACTGCCAATAACACAACAACGCAAGGTGCTCAGACTACTAATACGGTGGCACTTGTTGACTTGCAGGATATTGATGTTCAAAACAATCTGACCGACGCTGCAGTGAATGAGACAAATAATGCAGAAGGCCAATCACTGATAGCAGCGGCAAACTCAAGTGATAACAGTCGCCGCGCGCCGATGATTTCGGCCGCCAGTAGCGACAGCAGCTTACAAGCCACCTTGATGGGCGATTATGGCGGTGTGGTACCGTGCGCTTCTTGCGATAATATCGAGATTACCTTAAATTTGTTCGCTGATGGCTCTGTGCTAAAAACTAGTGTTTTTAATAATGCGGCGCCGACCGTTCCGCCTTTGTTAGAATCAGGGGTTTATCGCCAAGATGACGATAAAATCACCATCGTTTATGAGAGAAAAAACATCGAAACCTATAAAATCAGTGACAACCATTTGATTATGATGGACACTGATGCCAATCTTAACGATGACTACACCCTTTCTCGTAAATAAATAACTGCCTACCTCAGCCAAATTGAGAGTCCACACAACGCCTACCGACTAGGCGTTTTTTATTGGTCATCTTATGGTGTTTACTTTACAATGAGGCTTTGATTATTGGGCTGCCTACCGAACTGCCAGCTCTACTAATCACTGTTGGCTGACATTCAAGCTCAATTCCCTTTTTTCAAGCGTGTACGGAACATCTATGCATATTCATATTCTTGGTATTTGCGGTACTTTTATGGGCTCGCTAGCGTTACTGGCGCGCAGCCTTGGGCATACTGTCACAGGCTCAGACGCCAATGTCTATCCGCCGATGTCCACCCAACTTGAAAATGCGGGCGTGACCATTGCCGAAGGTTATTTGGTCGAACATTTGCAGCCAGCGCCTGATTTGGTAGTGGTTGGGAACGCTATGAAGCGTGGCATGGATGTTATCGAATATATGCTCGATAGCGGTCTGCGCTACACCTCAGGGCCGCAGTTCTTATCCGAGCAAGTGCTGCAATCGCGCCATGTCATTGCCGTGGCAGGTACGCATGGTAAAACCACCACGACCACCATGCTGGCGTGGATATTACATTATGCCGGTATTGATACAGGATTTTTGATTGGCGGCGTGCCCTTGGTTAATACTAGTGATGAACACCTGCAACAAGTCTTTGCCCATAGCAGCTATTTGGGTGCTAAAAAAGTCGCTGATGGCAGTGGAGGAAAAACCGGCTACTTCGTTATTGAGGCCGATGAATACGATTCAGCGTTTTTTGATAAACGCTCAAAGTTCGTCCATTATCGCCCGCGTACCGCTATTTTAAACAATCTTGAATTTGACCATGCCGATATCTTCGCTGACCTAAACGCCATCCAAACCCAGTTTCACCATATGGTGCGCATGATTCCAAGTAGCGGCAAAATCATTATGCCAGCGGCGACCATTAGCTTAGAGGAGACTTTAGCAAAAGGTGTTTGGACGCCAGTTTGGCGGACGGCGGTTATTGATAAACAGTCAGTTGATCATAAAAAAGACGAGCAGAATTTACAGCACACTAACGACTGGCAAGCCGAACTTATCAGCGCTGATGGCGGTCAATTTAGCGTCAGCTTTGTAGGGAACGATGAGCATACAGCGATCGTCGATTGGTCGATGAGCGGTATTCATAACGTCAATAATGCGCTAGTTGCGGTTGCCGCCGCTTATAATGTTGGTGTCGATATTAAAACCGCCTGCGCAGCATTATCCGCTTTCGCTGGTATCAAACGTCGTATGGAGCTGATTGGCGATGTCAACGACATCTTGGTATTTGATGATTTCGCCCATCATCCGACCGCTATTACGACTACCTTAGATGGCGCTAAAAAGAAACTGGCAGACAGACGGATTTGGGCGATTATCGAGCCGCGCAGCAACACCATGAAAATGGGCATTCACCAAGACAGCTTGGCTGAATCCGCCGCCCTCGCCGACCATACTTTATGGTATGAACCAACCGGACTTGAATGGGGCCTAAAAGACGTCGTTGATAATGCCAAAGCTAACAAGCCCAATATCGCAAGCCAGCAAGTATTGTCTAGTACCGAGGCGATTATTAGGTATATTATTAATAACGCTCAAGCGGGCGATGCGATTGTCATTATGTCGAATGGCGGCTTTGAAGGGATTCACCAGCGTCTATTGACCGCGCTGCGCAATAAATAAATCTCCACTTATATAGCAAGCGTATTAAAGACTGATTGTTTCTAAAAGCATAGTTCGTTAAACGAGCTATGCTTTTTTTATAGCTAGTTTCCTTCCTATAGATAGCTCCTTCAACGTTTATAAGTCCATATAATTATTTGAATAATTTACACATGATAGTAATCAACACTTTGTTACGTTAGCGACTTTACTACCTTTTTAACCTGCCGTTTACCTATTTCATCTGCTTGATAGCAAATATGGCTTTTTTCTCACATAGCCCGTACACAGATAACATTTCGTCGTTACTTTTTATAGTGGCTAATGATTACAATGAGTTCATCAAATAAGTAACAGATTATAAATAACCATATAAATTAAAAACATTAGGAGAATAACAATGAGCTTTATTTGGATGATTATCGTAGGTTTGGTCGCAGGTTTATTGGCACGCGCTATTAAACCGGGCAACGACCCGATGGGTTGGATTATGACCATCGTATTGGGTATCGTTGGTGCGATGCTTGGTGGTTTTGTCGCCGGCTTAATCGGTATCAATGCTGATGGCGGCTTTACCGGACTTATCTTCTCAGTAATCGGTGCGATTATCTTACTGTTTATCTATGAGATGATTATGAACAAACGCCGCGTATAACAAGCGCAAGCCATTACTCGTATTAAATTAGAGCATATGAAAAAGGTCTTACCCAGCGTAAGACCTTTTTTAATGACTGCACTTTCTATGTGGATTATGAGCTATAAGTTTTGCTTATGTTATTACCTAAGAAAAACTGGCTATTGATATGCATTACTTTTGCCCCCATTTATCTTATAATATCAGTCCTATTTTATCTTTATCATTGAGGTGAGCCTTATGGCGTTACTCCCTATTTTAAGCTATCCCGACCCGCGCTTACGCACGATTGCTAAGCCTGTCAAGGAAGTTACGGCTGAAATCAAAACCTTAATCGCCGATATGATTGAGACGATGTATGATGCCCAAGGTATTGGTTTGGCGGCAAGCCAAGTCGACCGTCATATTCAGCTTATCGTCATGGATTTATCGGAAGATAAAAACAGCCCAAGGGTATTTATTAACCCGAAAGTTACGCCATTGGTAGAAGAAAAGCAGCCGTACGAAGAGGGCTGTTTGTCGGTGCCTGAAGTCTATGATAAGGTTGAACGTCCAACCAAAGTACGTATCGAGGCCTTGGATGAAAATGGCAATAAAATTGATGAAGAAGTCGAAGGCTTACTTGCCGTCTGTATCCAACATGAAATGGATCATTTAAATGGCGTCATCTTTGTCGATTATTTATCGCGTCTTAAACAAACGCGGGCGCGTGATAAAGTGCGTAAAGTGCTTAAAATACGCGAAAAACAGGGCGAGCAAATCGCGGATAAACAGCCACAAACCACCAACTCTTAATACATTTATATTTTAAGCCACGTTTGTTGTCCTATCATTATCGTTAAAAATAATGGCTTTATGATGATAAAATTGGCTTTTATATCCTAACGTTTTAATTCTCTGCTATTTTTATTCTCCGACATTCACTGTCTTCATTAAAGGTTTCCCCACCATGACCATGATCAAAATTGACCAATATTTTGACCCTGCCGGCTGGCAGAAATTTACCAAAGCTGCCGAAGGTCGCGAAACCCCGTTTTTGGTGGTCGACTTAAGCCGCATTAAAACGAAATATGCGGAAATGGTTGGTTTTTTTCCAAAGGCGAAGATTCATTATGCTATGAAGGCAAGTCCTGCGGTTGAAGTCATTAACTTATTGGCTGAGCTTGGGTCAAACTTTGACTGTGCGTCTATCTATGAGCTGGATCGGGTGCTTGATTGCGGCGTTGAGCCATCGCGTATCTCTTATGGCAACACCATTAAAAAAGCGCAGCATGTCAAATATGCCTTTGAAAAAGGTATTGATTTGTATGCAACCGATTCTGAAGCGGATTTAAAAAATATCGCTAAGCACGCGCCTGGTTCAAAAGTATTTGTGCGTATCTTAGTACAAGGCTCTGAAACCGCTGAATGGCCGCTATCACGTAAATTTGGTTGCCATCCAAATATGGCAATTGACCTGTTGATTCAAGCGCGCGAATTGGGCTTGGTGCCGTATGGTATCTCGTTCCACGTCGGTAGCCAGCAAAAAGACGTGGCTGCTTGGGATGATGCGCTCGCCAAGGTCAAATATATGTTCGACTGGATGAAAAATGAGGAAGGTATTAAGCTGCAAATGATTAATTTGGGCGGCGGCTTTCCGGCGAACTATATCAGCGAAGTCAATCCGGTCAAAGTCTATGCAGAAGAGATTACCAGTTATTTGACTGATGACTACAATGAAGATGAGATGCCAGAGATTATCCTTGAGCCTGGTCGTTCATTGGTTGGCGGCTCGGGTGTCTTGGTCAGCGATGTGGTGCTGATTTCGCGTAAATCAGATACGGATTTGACCCGCTGGGTATATACCGATGTGGGCTTATTCCAAGGCTTAATCGAGACTCTAGGCGAAGCGATCAAGTATCCTGTCTATACGCCTAAAATGGAAACCTCAACCAGCGAAGGCACGGTTGTATTGGCAGGGCCAACGTGTGACTCAACCGACATCATGTATGAAGAAGCGGGTTATCAGTTGCCAGAAGAGCTAGAGATTGGCGATAAAATCTTTTGGTTAACCACGGGTGCTTATACCAACTCGTATTCGTCGGTCGAGTTCAATGGTTTTCCGCCATTAGAGGTGGTTTATATTGATTAATTTTTAACCAATTAATATCAATAACAGTAACAGTAACAAAGCGCGGTACTGCTTATCACAGTGCCGCGCTTTGTTATTTTTGCTTCGCGACAACATTAATAATCAGCTACTGTACCAATAATGAAATAGGTACGCTATTACTGCTATTTAACGTCCTATTACTGGCATAACCTGAGCTTTGGCTTTGATTGTTTTGTGAGATTTGTCCAATATTGACCCACTGCCCACGTGGGACGACAATGGTGCTATTCAATATTTGCCCTTGCACGCTATTATTATAGCCATAGCGATTATAAGAAGGATTAGCGCGCACGAGCTGTTCTTCTACTTGGGATAATGTTACTTCGACCTGCCCGTTCGGTAGTAGCCTTGGCATCACCGTAATCCCTTGCGTCGTCGGCAATAATACTTGCTGCTGAATAATAATTTGCCCCGCTAGACGTTTATAGGTCGGATAGCTATTGGCAATATAGCTTTGGTTTAATGAGTAAAGCATGCCGGTGCTGATGCTTGCTGCACTGCCAGACAAGGTTTGTACTTGATATAAATTATTACTTTGTTGTTGGCTATTACTTTGGTTGATTACGCCAGTACCTTGAATACCGTGATTACTAATAACAACCCGACCTTGCTGGATATTACCTTGGGATTGCCGACTATTACCGACACGCACAGCAACGGTCAACGCCTGCGGTTGACCGTCAATCTGACTAAGTAACTGCTGTACTTTTTGATAATTAGCAGCCGTGGTATGTAATACGAGCTTATCTTGATAAGTCGACACCGTACCGCCATCGCGACTGCTACTTAACTCTTGACGCACCGCTGGTAATAAGCGCTCGCCACCATAGGTATGAATCACATAAGTTTGATAAGCGGCCGCTTGTACGACGATTGGCAATACCGTTAAACTTAAGGTAAATGCTATCAGACACGTATAACTTATGATTTTGGTAGCTTTTATCATAGCCAGCGTACGACTAAAATAGGCTATTAGATGTTCGCTAAACTTATTCATGTCTGACTCCTAGCAGTCATTCTGCTTTATCAATAAATAACCGCTACCAAACCATCAATGAGAAACCTTAATATTTTAGGCTTTAGTCATTTAACCCTAAAACATCCTGCATGTTATATTGTCCAACTTCTTGCTTAATCACCCAAGTTGCCGCACGTACCGCACCAGCGGCAAAGGTCATGCGCGCTCGGGCACGATGGGTAATTTCAACCACTTCACCGTCAGCGATAAACATTACGGTATGATCACCGATGATTTCACCGCCGCGTATCGCATGAATGCCAATACTGCCAGCTTCGCGCTCGCCCGTTTGCCCTTCGCGGCCATAAATGGCAACGTCTTTTAAGTTCTGTCCGCGCGCTTCTGCAACCGCCTCTGCCATCATATAAGCCGTGCCCGATGGTGCGTCGATTTTGTGTTTATGATGGGCTTCGATAACTTCTACATCGGCATCATTGCCAAAGGCTTTTGCGGCCATAGCGAGCAGCTTTAAGGACAAATTAACGCCCGTTGAATAATTACCCGCATAGACGATAGCGATTTGCTTACTGGCTTCTTTTAATACTTGCTCTTGTTGCTCATTAAAACCTGTGGTGCCAATCACCATCGCAACTTTATTCGCAGCGCAGATTTGCATATTTTGCTCGGTCGCATCCGGCAAACTAAAATCAATCAGCACATCAATGTCATTAATAACGGCTTTTAAATCATCGACAATTTGTACCTCTAGGCGGCCAATCGCTGCAACTTCGCCAGCATCGGCGCCGACAAGGCTTGAGCCTTGACGTTCAATCGCGGCATTTAGCGTGGTTTGTGGGTTGTCCTGTACGGCTTCGATAAGCATACGTCCCATACGTCCGCCAGCACCGATGACACCAACGTTAATAGTTTGCTCTTCTGTTTGTTGACTCATATCTTGTCCTAAATGTTTTATTTTCGATAGATTGGTTATTAAATTTATGAGGATAAGTTTAGCAAATATAATGGTTAAATGGTTTTTTATAGCATCAGCAAAAAGGCCTATCGTTTCACGTGAAACAATAGGCCTTAAAATGACTTAAACAGTAGGGCTTAGCTATCTATCTATCAATCAAACAAATCACCAATCTTTTTAAAGAATGACTTTTTATGGGGAGACTGCTGATGCTTGCTGTCACCATCAAGTGTATCTTGGAATTGACGTAATAAGTCTTTTTGCTCGCGCGTTAGATTCACTGGCGTCTCGATGACCACACGACAAATCAAATCGCCCTTCATCGTCGTACGTACTGGCGTCACACCTTTACCGCGCACACGCAGCAGTTTGCCACTTTGCGTCCCTTCAGCGACCTTGATTTTGACTTTGCCGTCTAGGGTTGGGATTTCGACTTCTTTACCGAGTGCCGCATCAGTAATGCTCACTGGCACGTCCATATAGAGGTCAGCGCCTTGACGGTTAAAGACGTCGTGCGGTTTCACACGTACTTCAACGTATAAGTCACCGTTTTGCACGCCAGCGCCGCCCGCTTCGCCTTCACCTGCTAGGCGGACACGGTCACCATCGTCAACGCCCGCTGGGATAGACACTTCAAGCGTGCGCGATTTATCTTTTACGCCGCTGCCATGACAGTCAGAGCAAGGGTTTTTAATCTGTTTACCAGAGCCGCCACACTGCGGACACGTCTGCTGCACGGCAAAAAAGCCTTGCTGCATACGCACTTGGCCTTGACCATGACACATCTGACAAGTGACCACATCAGAAGCGTCTTTTGCACCCTTACCATCGCAGGTATCACACGGCGCAGGTGCCGTAAAGCTGATTTCTTTTTTACAGCCACGCACCGCTTCTTCTAAGGTCAGCTCAATCACATAGCGTAAGTCTGAACCGCGGCGCGAACGGCTACCGCCGCCACGTGATTGGCCAAAAATATCACCAAAGTTGCCAAAAATATCGCCAAAGATATCTTGGAAGTTGCCACCGCCGCCAAAACCGCCGCCGCCCATGCCGTTTTCAAACGCCGCGTGCCCCATGCGATCATAGGCTGAGCGCTTGTCTTCATCGCTCAATACTTCATAAGCCATCGACGCTTCTTTAAATTTGTCTTCAGCATCAGGATCATCAGAATTGCGGTCAGGATGGTATTTCATGGCCAGCTTGCGGTAAGCTCGCTTAATTTCCTTGCTGTCGGCGGTTTTACTGACACCTAATACTTCATAAAAATCGCGCTTACTCATGGGCTCTCCTATCGTCTTCACAGTCCACCGGTCGGCCGATTCATCAACCCGAGTCAATCTTCTCCTTTATACTACCCGCAAACGCTTAAAGGTTTCACATGAAACGTGGTAAATAGGTTGCAAAAAGAGGATAACTTATGAATCTTGCCAGCGAATACGGCGGGATGCTGCTTAACCAAATCAATTATTAAAAGTTTGCGCTATTTATGGAGATGATGGCGGGATTTATCAAGCACTGAGGCGTCTAAATTATAAATTATGAGGCTGTAGATGCCCTAAAAAAGGATTTATTAAGAATTGCACAAAGGTTTCCATACCTTTATCAGATGTAGGCATGCTAATATTTAGCGCAATATTGATATATATAAATACTGTTTTAATTTTTTAACCATTAGATTTGCGCTAAGGTCGTATTTTTATGAAAAAGCTGATTGTTTTGTTGATTGTCATTGCCGTCGCTATTTATGGCGGTTCGCCTTATTACAGCGCTTATCAGCTTAAAAATGCCTATGATGCCAAAGATGGTGCAACGATCGCAGCGGCGATTGATTATGAGCAGGTGCGACCCAGTATTCAAAATCAGCTGACCAGTCAGTTTGCAGTGACCATGACCAAATACCCATTGGTCGCCGAACTTGGCGGCGCACCATTAACCGAAGCGGCCAATGGTTTTATCACTCAAGCGGTCGATGGCGCTATTACCCCGCAAAATATTGAAAAATTGATTAACACCCAAGGTCAAGCCAATACCGCGACCAAGGAGCTTGCCGCAGCATGGGCGATTGCTAGTAATCAAGTCGATCTTAAAAACCTGATTCAAAATTTAATCATTCAGCGCGGCGACGTCAATGCCGTAGTCAAAAACCAAATGCAGCAAATCATGCAAAAGCAAGCGGCCGAGCTTGAGCAACAAGCGGCGCAAGGTACGGATAGTGACAAGCCAAAACTGGCTTATTGCGGGATTAACTGCTTTACCATTAGCGGTCAGGTGAAAGGTTATCCGCTGACTATTGAGATGCAGCGCGATGGTTTGATAAACTGGAAAATCGTCGATATTGTTTTGCCGCAATAGCTGTCACTGAGATAGACGGATAGAATCAATCGTTAAGCACCATTAAAAACTGCCCTATGGACATCGCTCATAGGGCAGTTTTTAACGGTTACTTTCTATGTTATAGATTTTTTAATAATCAGAGCTATTAATAAACAAACTTCCTAATCATTTATTCTACACCCAAGAACTCTAAAAACTCTGGGGTCTCAAAGCTGGCTTGATAAAGGACACCGTCTTCGCGGTAAATAGCCGGCGTTGCCATGACCGCAAGCCCTGCTGATTTTTCACGGTTAGGCGTTACATAATCGGCTTTACAGCTGGCTGGTGCCGGCGTCATTTTACCTTGTAGCATTGCTTTATCAAAAGCTGTGCGGCGGCTGTCCTCACTGCCCTGACACCAGATAGCGCGCATCTGCTCAGGCGACTTTTCATAGATTGGATAACCGATGGTTTTTACCGTCACGCCTTTGGCATTGAGCATGGGTAGCTGCTGATGGAGACGGCGACAATAAGGACAATTGACGTCATTAGCGACATAAATAACCGCTTTCTCAGGGCTGGTGGCAGGATAAGTAATCAATTGGCTGTGGTCTAAGGTTGCAAATACCGACTGATTTTTAAGGCGCTCAAAGTTGCTATCAAGCCCGATAAACTGACCGTTTTCAATCACTGATATCTCACCATCGGTGATATATTGCCCATCGTCTGATAATAGAAATGGCACACCTTCTAGCGTCGCACCCCAAATGATTCCCGGCACGGCAGTATAAAAGAACGGCGTTTTAGTACTCATGTTTTTAAGCGCGCCCATATTTGCCAATAGGTCAGATTTTAGGCTGGCACTGACGGGCTTGCCCACTTGCAAGCTGCTGCTACGCGCTGGTGTTTCTGTGACGACGCGTTTGCTTGGATTCTTTTGTAGCTCGCCTTGGATGACATACTTGCCCTCTTTGGTGATATGCAGCGGCGGCTGGCCTGCCAAATTCACTTGATACATATTGGGCAATTTAGAGGGCACAATAGAAGTGATTTGCGTTTTGATACCAGCTTGGCTCAGCAGTTGGCGTAATTGACTATCGACAGCTTTGCTCACACTGCTAGACGCTTGCGTACTTTGTATACTTGCACTATTTTGCGGCGCTTGGTTGACATTATTTTTGATAGTGTCAGTGGCGCTTTGCTGCGCACAAGCGGTGGTGGTCAATAATATGACACTCATTAAGCTGGCGGATTTTAACAGAGAGAATTTCACAGAAGACTGTCCTAATGATTTTTAATAGCAATACTTTAAAAATGCTCATTATTAATAAAGCTGACTATATTATGTAAAAATATAGATTAAAAAAGATAGGCAGACTTTAGCACAAGGGCAGTTTTTGCAAAGTTTAAAAGCCTCAATTTTGCAAAATTGCTACTTAGCTTTAAGAGATAGGCAACACAGACAGTAGCCAAGGAGTATAACGGTAAACAGTGGACATTAAAAAAGCAGCGCACTTTTTCGTGGCTGCTTTTTTGTAGAAAATTTTGATGACTGTTTAAGATGCAGCAGAGCCTAATTTTAGAATTTAGCGACTTCTTCCGGCGTTAAGAAACGACTGTCACCTTTCTCCAAACCGTCTAAGGTAATATGACCAATGCTGGCGCGATGCAGCTCGGTGACCCGATTACCAAAATAGCCCATCATACGTTTTACTTGATGGTATTTACCCTGCTCCAGGGTCAAGCGTGCATGGGTTTCATCGATAAACTCAAGGGTAGCAGGCTTAGTTTCTTCATGATCGCCTTCGAGCAAGATACCTTCAGCCACTTCTTTGACGGCATTGGCTTGCGCGTCGCTGTCCATGGGACTTGCTAATGTGAGCTCGTATATTTTGGCATGCTCATGTTTAGGGCTGGTCACGCGGTGCAACCAGCTGCCATCGTCACTGATAAGTAGGGCGCCCGTGGTATCGACATCGAGGCGTCCTGCAATACGCAAGCTGCCAAGCTCAGGTACAGCGATTAGCTCGGTAACGATAGGATATTCTTTGGCTTTTAAAGAGCATTCAAAGCCTTCGGGTTTGTGGAGCAAGATATAGCGATTGCCAGTCGCAACCGACAATGGCTCGCCCGCCCACAGTACTTCATCGTTGACGATATTGACATGCAGCCCTGGATCTTTGACCACCGCATCATTTACCGTCACTTCACCGGCGTGCAAAATCCGCTTTGATTCTTTGCGCGACAGCTCAGTGGCTTTACTTATAAATTTATCTAGACGCATACGCTTGACTACCATTCGTTTTATACTACCAACCTCGTATTAAAAGCCAACCATACAAGCACGGCTCTCGCGCTTGTCCGCTGTCTTAAACAGTGAGAAGTGGTACTATAATAAAAAATTAAATGAACACTGCGCCCAATACGGCAGGCAGTGAAAGTTAAGTAAGTTTACCATATCCAACTTAGACCTGATGAAATATGAGTTATCAAACGCTAAAACATGCGGTCAGCGCGCGCTTAGACATTAAAAAGTCTGAGTTTATTGCCTACGCCTATCCTGTAACCTCGCGCGAGCAAGCTATGTTTCACGTGGAACAGCTACGCGTGCAATATGCCGATGCGCGTCATCACTGCTGGGCGTATATCATTGGCGACCCTAATAACACCACCAGCGCAGGCTTTGACGACGATGGCGAACCAAATGGTACCGCAGGACGACCGATATTAAACGTCTTACAGCATAAATCTATCGGCAACGTCATTATTATCGTGGTGCGTTATTTTGGCGGTATCAAACTCGGTGCAGGCGGTCTAACTCGCGCTTATGCAGGTTCTGCGCAGGCGGCCGTCGATGAAATGGTACTGCTCCCGTACGTGCCGATGGCGCAAGTACAAATAATCGCTGAGTTTGCCACCGAAGCGCAGTGTCGCTACGTGGTTGAGGACTTGGACGGGCATATTGATGATGTGACTTATAGTAAACAAGTGACCTTGACCGTAACGCTTGCTGAAGCAGATATCGATCACTTGAAAGAGCGGCTGGCGATGGATGGGCGTGTCTTAGAGTCGCGATAATTGATAAGTATGTATGCAGAGCCATTTTTCTTAGTTCTTCTTAATGGTAGTTCTAGATGAATTGCTTTGAGTGACCATACGTTCACTGAGCGTTCACTGAAAAGCATTGGTTTTAGCAACCGCCGTCGGTATGATAAGGCATTGATTGTTAAAGACGATTTTAACGATCATTCATATAACCATTAAATAAGAAACCTTTATGCCAACATCGAAACCACATAAAACCTTTACCCCTGCCCCATTTAAACCGCCATTTTGGTTAAGCAATCCACACTTACAAAGCATTTTACCCAAATTTTTTGCCCCTAAAACGCCGACTTACCGCCGCGTGGTCGAAAAAGACTCGCTGGATGAAAGCGATATTGCCTATGACTTTTATGATGCGCATCCTATAGACGCCGATTTTATAAACTCAGCAGGTAATGGCGAGCTTGAGCAAACCCCATTAATCGTATTGTTTCACGGTATGGAAGGCAGTAGCGACAGTCATTATGCGCGCGCGTTGGCCTATCAGATGCATGCGCAAGGATGGCACTTTGTCGTCGCTCACTTTCGTAGCTGCGGCGGTATTCCGGCGAGCGGTCGCGTCTTTTATAACGCCGGTGACACCGGCGAGCTGCATCATATGCTTGAGAACTTGCGCAAAAATTTTGCCCATATCTATGCGGTAGGTGTGTCCTTAGGCGGTAATGCACTGGCAAAATATATGGGCGAATATGGCGACAAAGCACTCTGTGACGGCGCGGCGGTTATTTCAGCACCTGTCGATATGTCGTCGGCGGCGCTTAGTATGCACAGCTTTTTGAGTCACCGTATTTATACGCCGTATCTGCTGAATCCCATTATCAAAAAAGCCTTGGCGAATGACATTACTAAAGATGAGATTGACTCTATCAAAGCCGTCAATCGTATCAGTGACTTTGATGATATCTTTACCGCTCCGCGTCATGGCTACCGCTCTAATAACCATTATTATCACGCTTCATCGGCGCTGCCTTATTTGATAAAAGTAACCAAACCTTTATTATTAATCAGCGCTAAAGACGACCCTTTCCTTGGGTTTACCGCCACGCCAAACGACGTCTCCGATACTGTCACGCTTTTAGAAACTGAGCATGGCGGGCACGTGGGCTTTATTCGTTATAACGTCGATAAAGACAAATCGACGCATCTTTATAAACAATCAAGATTTGATATCAACTGGTTACCCGAAACGGTCAGCGCTTATTTTGAGTCTATTGGCGTGCCGTCTAACCATTGATAATGACATTTGCCACTCTGCCAAACTTTACTTTTTTTACTTAACCTCCACCTCTTTGAGATTGCGCCATGTATCCATTTATTCGTTATACCAGCACCATCGCTCGCGCCGCGCTACAAGTAAAAAAGGGCAATACCTTAACGTTTAAAGATACCAGCGAGATTAGCTTTCGCTGTCGTCTGACCGACATTGATAATTTCTTGGAGATGAATAATGGTCGCGTGCTGACCCTTTTTGATATGGGGCGTACCGATTTTGCGGTACGGAGCGGACTTGGTACACAGCTCTTAAAACAGCGTTGGGGTTTGGTGGTCGCTGGCAGTACCATCCAATATCGCAAACGCATTCGCGCCTTCGATAAAGTCACCATGAAAACTCGTATCGTCGGCTTCGATGAGCGCTGGATATATATTGAGCAGTCGATGTGGGTCAAAGGCAAGCCTTGCTCCTCTGCCCTACTGCGAACTGGCGTCACCGAAGGCGGCAAAGTGATCGAAACCTCGCGTGTCTTAGCGGCGCTAAATCAAGCAGATTGGGAGCTAGCGCCGAGTGGTTACGTGGCAGAATGGATTATCAGTGATGCCGACCGTCCGTGGCCGCCAGTGGGTTAGGATACGATTGTTCGATAAGCGCCTTACGGTCATCAGTGGTGATGACGTGGTTGGGTTATTGATGAATGCCAAAGGGTTTTTGCAGTTGAATTAAGCAGTAAGTAAGTTTAAAGAAATGGGTCAGTTTTTTCGGTCATCGCCTTGATGATTTAAAAAGCTGACCTTTTTTTATCAATTAGTGAGTACTAATCTTAAAAAACATTGGTTTCATAATAAAAATCCACTACTTTTATTGCATAACTAAATACACATTCTCTAACACGCGTATCCCTCAGCTTTGTTAAAGTAAGTCATGCAAATTTTTTCATAACATAACAAGGACGCCCGTCATGACCTTACTAAATACCTTTGATTTAACCTACCCTATCGTACAAGCGCCGATGGCAGGAGCAACCACGCCTGAGCTGGCAGCGACAGTAAGTAATTTTGGTGGACTGGGGTCATTGGGAGGCGGGACGACGGCGCCAACGGTTTTAAATGAGCATATTAATACCCTTAAATCACTGACTGATCGCCCTTTTATGATCAATTTAATGGTGTTATCCGAGCACGATTCTAATACCTTGGATAGCGAGATTCCTGCTTGGTTAAACGATTATTATAAAAAAAACAACATAGATATGGCGTTACCTAAACGTCCCGCATTTAATTTTTCTGAGCAACTTCAAGTCCTTTATGACAATCCCGTGCCTGTCGCTAGCTTTACTTTTGGTATTATCAGCGCCGAGCAGGTGCAGGGTTTAAAGGATTTGGGTACACGCGTCATTGGTACTGCCAATCATCCGTTGGAAGCGAAAGCATGGGCAGATATTGGCGTCGATGCGGTCTGTATTCAGGGCTCGGAAGCGGGCGGCCATCGCGGTGGTTGGTTGCCACAAAGCGCGAGCGATCCATTGGGTTTACTGACACTGATTAGTCAAACGCGTGCTTGCACCGATATTCCTTTGATTGCAGCGGGCGGCATTATGACGGGGCAAGCGATTAAAGCGGTGCAAACCGCTGGCGCTGAGCTGGCGCAAATAGGCACGGCGTTTTTGACCACCGATACATGCGCTATTAATGATACGTATAAACAAGCGCTACTCGATGCCAGTCTGGGTAAGCGCAGTAGCGAAACACGTTTGACGCGACTGTTTTCAGGTAAGCAAGCACGCGGATTGTTAAATGACTATTTGCGCGATTTTGGTCAATTTGAGAGCGCGCATGAGTTACCGCCCTACCCACAATTAAATGCCATGACCAAAAACTTGCGTGCCCATGCGAAAAATAACCTCAATGCCGAACATCAGTCTTTATGGGCAGGACAAGGGGTCGCGTTGGTCAGACAAGAAAGTACGCTTGAATTGCTCGAGCGACTAGTAAAAGATTTATAACTTAAACGACTTCATTAAAATCTTATAGACAATAAAAGAAACACCAGAGCATCTGATGTTTCTTTTTTATTTTAAAATAAATACTTTTAACCAATTCCTAACGCTGTGCGTCTACTATACTTCTAAACGCTTTGTAATCGTCTGCCGTTTGTTCCACCGCCTCGATCATCGGTACATGACCAATTTCTGGCATCATAATCACCTGCGCTTGCGGGATGATTTTTTTTATGAGATTGACCGTTTCAGGTTTGATGATCTGATCTTTATCACCCCAAACGACGAGCGTTGGGATTTTATATTGGGCAATGATTTTGGCGCGCTCTTCGACATTATCGGTGACGATTTGCTCGAGGATTTTGGCGTCCAGCTCTTTATTTTTGATACGTTCTTGGGCAAACACCGCTTTGACCGATTTTGGCAAATATGGCGGCTTATACATGACAAAATCATACATTTTGTAGAAGTCTTCATTGCTATTAATCAACAGCGGATTATTCTCTAATGTTGCGCCTTCTAATGATTTAGGAATGCCAGCTGACCAAAAACCTGCGCTATCGACGAGCCATAGGCTTTTGACGTCTTTAGGATATTTTGTTGCGTAAGCTACACTGATAGCGCCGCCCATCGAGTTGCCGCCGACATGAATATTGGACGCTAAGCCTTTGGCTTGCAGCAACTCATGTAAGCGCGTCGCTTGCGCCTCCGAGCGATAATCAGCGCTCATCGGTTTGCTCGACTCACCAAAACCAAGCAAATCAGGAATGATCAAATGGTAACCTTCTAACTGACGCGCGATACGGGTAAAGTTATCTTTATTACCGCCAAAGCCATGAATGAGTAATAACGGCTCGCCAGCCACGTTGCCGTTTTCGGCATAGACCATCTTATCGCCAGAGGCCAATGTCAGCGCTTTGATTTCTAAATCAGACTTATTACGCTCGTATTGAATAATCTTTTGCGTGGTATTGACCGCTAATTGATTGGGCGCGGTGGTACAACCGACTATAGAAAGACTAAAAAGCGCGGCAAGAGCTAGGCGTTTTAAGAGCATCGAAACATCCTTGTTATAGTTATTAGAGAAAAAAGTTAAAGGCGGTTAAATCGCAATCTTAACATAAGACTATTAAAGGCTAGTTTATTTAGTCAACAATTTATCGATGTAATCGGTAGCCTTGTCGTATCTATCATCATAGTTGCCGCTGATAATTTGATAGCGCACCCCAAACTCATTTAATAAAGATTTTAGAAATTGATTGTTTTTATCGCGAACTTGCACTTCACCAAAAGACCTCAAGCCGTCACCGACCCACTCAATATCTGTTTCCAAAAACAACCACAAGTCATAATCTTGTAGTTCGGCGATTTCATCAAGTACACTTTGTCTTATGCCCAGATAAGCCATCGAAAAAAACTGGGTCGTAATTGCTTCTGTATCCACGAAATACACCTTGTTTGCCGTCTTTCTAGCTTGCCTCTCATGATATTTATGTTCATAAGCAATCTGGGGAAAATCTTCAAGCAAGACAATTTCAGCGTTTATTTCCTCATAAAACTTGCGCCCTGCTTCTTCGACATAGCAAGTGTCGTAACGATGGGCTAAATTTTTTGCTAATGTAGTTTTTCCCGTACTTTCTGTACCAACGATAACGACACTTTTGACAAAACAAGGCTTTACCGCGTCGGGCAACATATCCCAATACTCAATCGCGCCGTCACGACGTAGCTGGCTTGCGGATATAGGATAAAGCTTACGGTCGGCGTCGATGACAATATGCTTTGTTTTAGGATATAAGTCATCGAAGTAATCACTATAACTTGGTTCAGAACTAAAAATAAAATCAATGGGCTTGCGTATTAATGCTTTAATCCTATCAGCGCAGCTTTGCCAGTCAGGCTCAGCGTTAGCATGAGCTTGGGAATAAGCATTAGTACCAACATCGATATGAGTATCAGCATTTTTCTTAATATTGGTTTCTTCTATTGCATAGACGTGTACATTATCCAGCTCTTTAGTAATTTCATGCCACCAACGCAGTCTTTGCTCCACCGCTATCGGGGCGATTTTACTTTTATGAAAATAAACCTCACGTTCAAACATCACGTTATAAGTCACTATGAGGTAAAGCTTATCGACCATAGCTGCCGCTTTGCGCATCGCATGCACATGCCCTTTATGTACTATTAAGAACTTGCCACCAAACATACCTATCGTTTCTTTTTTCATATTGTCATTGTTTACTCTCGATTAGCTTTAGTACTACTACTGCCTATTAATACATTATATAAAAAAACGTTACCAGTCTAACCAAGATAGCACAGACAAGGTCATCTATAATGAGGGTTTTTATGTCATAAAATATAGCCAATTTGGATGGCGCAAAAGGATAAACATTGAGTAAGACAACTACCTCCACTGCTAAAAGCCGTGACCTCACCCAAGGGTCAATTGCCAAAACCATGCTGCTATTTGCCTTGCCAACCCTTGGCTCATCAGCCTTGCAGTCGTTGAACGGCTCGATTAATGCCGTCTGGGTAGGTCGATTTTTAGGGGAAGAGGCGCTGGCTGCGACGGCAAACGGCAACATCTTGATGTTTATCCTCATCTCCTTCGTTTTCGGTTTTGGTATGGCGGCGACTATTTTGATAGGTCAAGCTATGGGACGCCGTAATGATACGATGGTGAAAAGAACCATGGGCACGGCGCTGGGTAGTATTATTCCGATCAGTATATTGGTATCGGCAATCGGCTGGCTATTTGCTCCACTGCTGCTTAACCTGCTTGGGACACCAGCAAGTGCGGTAGAGCTTGCGCTGACCTATCTGCGGATGATTTTTGTAGCGATGCCTGTCACTTTAACTTTTACGCTGATCATGATGGCACTACGCGGAACGGGCGACTCTACCACGCCGCTTTGGTTTATCATTATTTCGGTCGTTATCGACCTGATTTTGACGCCGGTGCTGATTTTGGGTATCGGCCCCTTTCCTGAATGGGGTATCTTTGGCTCGGCTTTTGCAACTGCTGTCGCCAATGCTCTAGCGCTGATTGGTATGATTGTCACTATGTATTTGCGTGGTTCTGTGCTGACACTTAAGTTACCCGAGCTGCGTTTTTTACGCGCAGACCGAGATATCCTAAAGTCGATGTTTTCAAAGGGTCTGCCGATGGGGCTGCAGATGATTGTTATCTCATCAGCAGCGCTCACAATGCTGTCGCTCATTAACCGCGAGGGCGTACAGACAACGGCCGCTTATAGCGCGACGCAGCAGCTTTGGACCTATGTGCAGATGCCAGCGATGGCGCTCAGTGCAGCGGCCAGTGCCATGGTCGCACAAAATATCGGTGCCAATCAATGGAACCGTGTGGCGGGCATCACGCGCTGGGGGCTTATCTTTAACGTGATATTGACGGGCGCTATGATTGGGGTACTAAGCATTTTTGATGAGACTATTTTGGAGCTATTCCTTGGTAGTGACAGCGCCGCCGTGCCGATTGGGCGCCATATTCAGTTGATGGCGACATGGGGCTTTATCTTTTTTGGCATTGCGCAAGTATTCTTTGGCACCATGCGTGCCAACGGTTATGTGGTTTGGCCGCTTATCGTCATGGTGATTTCGATGTATCCTGTGCGCCTTGGCTTTGCGTTCGGGCTTTATCCACTCCTTGGAGCCGATGCGCTTTGGCTATCGTTTCCAGCTGGCATGGTAGCAACGGCGTTGATGGGCGCAGGATTATATCTATACGGCGGCTGGCGCAAAGGTAAAAACATGCCCGCCGAAGAAGCAGCGCAAAGGTCGGAGGAATTTCGCGCTCATACCGGCACCAGTGCCTCGTTTCGTGATATTTTACCGACCACAGTGTGGAAACTCTCGCCTTTACGCCGTATTACAAGGCTGCGTCGTCGACTACAAAAACGCCTGCAAAAACACCGTATGAGAAGAAAACATAAACGTTCCTCGCGCGGTTTATAGGTAGTCAATGCAATGGGTTTAAGTTCAACCGTTTTAAAATTAACTATTTTAAAATCACTAACCTTAAAATCAAGAACTTAATAAAAAATCCACCGCTGCTGCTGCATGAATTGCAGTGGTATCAAATACGGGAATGGGGCTGTCTGCTTGCTGAATCAGCAATCCAATTTCGGTACAGCCCAAAATGACGCCCTTTGCGCCTTTATCCGCTAAGCCTTCAATCACTTGCTGATAATACTGGCGTGAGCTATCAAGTAGCTGACCTTGACACAGCTCCTCATAAATAATGCGATGTACCTCTACCCGTGTGCCTGTCTCTGGTATTAACACTTGCAAGCCTGCATCTATCAAACGCTGTTTATAAAAATTCTCTGTCATGGTGAACTGTGTACCAAGTAGCGCAACTTTGGTTAGCCCTTGCTCCTTAATCGCCGCAGCGGTGACATCAGCAATATGAATAATCGGTAAGTTGGTAGCGGCTTGAACGTCATCGACGACTTTATGCATGGTATTAGTCGCGATAAGCAAACCTTGCGCGCCAGCCGCTTGCAGACGTTTGCCGCTATTGGCCAATACTTTACCCATTTCATCCCATGCGCCTTGTGCTTGCAGCGCCTCAATCGGTGCAAAGTCCACGCTATGAATCAGTAAATCTGCTGAATGCAAATTGCCAAGTCTAGCTTTGACACCCTCATTTATCAGTCGATAATAGCTTTCGGTACTCTCCCAACTCATGCCGCCGATGATGCCAAGCGTCCTTTGTTTACATGAGTTTTTGGATAAATGTTTTTCTACGTTCTGCGCTAAATTACTTGGATTGGCAGACATTTTTATCCTCATAGAGTTGTTTTGGATAGTGCTAAGTTTACTTCATCAACATGAATGGCGACAAATTATTAAAACTGAATGATAACAATATAATAAGGCGGACTTGATGATTGATAATAACCATTTTACCTCGCAGTCATCACGCGTTATCATAGTCGCCGCTAAGCATGAACAATGCTTTATCTCATCCTCTCTCATCGCAAAATATCACGTTTACAGCAGCAGTGAAACGTGGCTCTCATCAAGCAGGACAACAGAACATTATGGCAAACTTCCCGACCGTCAGAATACGCACGCGGCGCAAATACTATCGGCTGATTTTCACCTTTTTAATGGCGCTGATGATGTCGACGATTATCTCGACGGCCCTGCTACTGATCAATGTAGGATTTGTCGAAGGCTTTTTTATCACGCTGTTTAATTCGTGGAAATATGCCTTTATGGTCGCTTGGCCGAGCGCCTATATTTGCGCCTATTTAATCCAAGAGCACCTGCTGAGTAGGATTGAGTTTTATTAAAACATAAAAGTTAATAAATCATAAAATTTAGTAATTTATAAACTTTAGTACATTATGCCAGCGTAAAAACAGCTAAGATAGGCTAAAAACCGTTTTTAATCAGAGGCGACTATGAGCCACGCACGGCGTACTATTGAGCAGTTACTGCAGCAAGATATCCTCTCTCTTAAAAATGCCGAGGCAGCAGCAACGCATCTAGAAGTCTATCCGAGTAAACGCAGGTGGCTAGACTTTTTTGATAAGGCGCTGCTGATTATTGGCGCGGTAGCACTGGTCTTATCCCTAGTGTTTTTTATCGCTTATAACTGGCAAAACTTGGGCAAAATAGGCAAATTCGCTTTAGTTGAAGGAGCGCTGACGATCACTATTGCGCTTTATGTAGCACTGTCTTTTAGGCGACAATTTCAACTGATTCGGCAGTTATTATTACTTATCGCTAGTATTATTACCGGTAGCTTATTGGCGCTATTTGGGCAGGTCTATCAAACAGGCGCTGATACGTGGCAGCTTTTCTTTGCTTGGGCGATACTGATTACACCTTGGGTAGTTATCGCCCGTTTCCCTGCGCTCTGGCTGCTTTGGTTAGGGCTAATCAATGCATTTTTGCTACTCTATTTAGATGTCGCAAATCTACAATTTATTAAATATAGCCTGCAAAACGTCTCTCAAGTAGCCATCCTTGCACTATTTAATTTTATTGCCTTTTATAGTTGGCTGATTGGTTTCGATAATAAAACTTCCTCTTCTACTCCCTATCTGTTTCATCGCATTAACGTTAAAAAATCCACTGCTCAAATAAACAGCGCTCAAACCAATTCCAGCTTGCATTGGAGCACTTATGTCGTCGGTTTATTAAGCACGTTTTTTATGACGTATCTGGCGATTGTCACGGTCTTTGATAATGGCAATATCTGGGCGACGCTTATCGCTACCATAGTATGGTTAGGCTGGTGCGGCTTTATGCTTTGGCAGTTTTATCAGCGCCGTCTTGATTTACTGATGCTGACCTATTTGTCGTTTTCTATCATTATTGTGGTGATGTTTCGGGTCGGCAAATGGCTGTTAGATGATTTTGAGGGGGGTGGATTTCTACTATTAGCCTTGCTACTTGTTGGCATGAGCTCTGCGGCAGTTGTGTGGCTGCGCAAAGTTGCTTATATCAACAATGATGACACTATCTCTTCTATTATTAAGGGAGACAGTGATGAACAATGAGCTGAATAATATCAACCATAACAAGCAACAGCCCGAGATTTTGCTATTACAACAGCAGGGATTCATCGACGCACAAAACGTCAATGATAAGCTTTTAAATAATGCAGCTGCAGCGCCTAGCCCGTGGTTTATCAGTTTGCTTTTTGGTTTTAGTGGCGTATTTGCCAGTTTATTTTTTATCGGGTTTTTGACCTTAATTTTAGACAACACCGGCTTGCTTGATAGTACGCTAGCGCTATTTATTATTGGCGCGATATTAAGCGTTAGTGGCGGATTCTTATTTTATAACGCCCGCTTGCGCCATAGCGCTTTTTGGAACAGTTTAGCCTTTGCAGTTACTCTAGCAGGTCAAGGTTATATCGCCTATGCTTTACTAGCGAGTGAGATTACAGAGCCGCTCAGTATAGTACTATTGTTCCTTGTACAACTGTTGATGACGGTTGTCATTCCCAATTTTGTCTATCGTTTATTGAGCGCAACCTTGGCTTTAGTCTGCCTACTTTACCTGTTAAATTACTATCACTTATCCGAAGTCAGCTTAGGATTATTGGCTTTGATAACCAGCGTGACTCATTTACAGCGTTATACACTCGCTGTATTTATCCCGAGAAAATGGCGAATGAATGCGTTAGAAATCATGAGTGCTATGGGCTATGCGAGCGCCTATGTCTTGCTCAGCATTTCCGTCTATTTTATCGCTGCGGAATATGGCAATAGCTTTGATAGTGATGGAAAAGCCTTTAGCTATAACTACTACCTGGCCCAAGGGCTATTAACGCTTGCCAGTCTTTATGCTGCTTATCTCATTTTAAAGCGCTATCACAGCAAATTATTATCAACAGCAGGACTACTCATTAGCGCTGCGATTGTATTACTTGGGATCATGTCTATTTATGTCTCAGGCTTATTGGCCACCAGTTTGATTATTATCATTGCTACTGCTAATAGCCAACGCGTGCTATTAGGACTGGGCATTATTGCCTTGGTCGGTTATATCTTTTGGTATTACTATCAGCTCGATACTTCTTTATTGGTCAAGTCCGTTTCCCTGTTTGTTATTGGAATCGCGCTATTGTTGCTGCGCTGGCTGCTTATCAAAAGCTATTTTACGAAGATAAAACCAAGCGCTAACGACAATCAGGAGCGGCTGTCATGAATGATAAAATTTTGACCAAGCGCTTGCTTAAGGGCACATCAAAGACCCATTGGCTACGAAAACCGGCTGTCACGATTATTATTGCCCTTCTTGGATTGGCGCTGGTATTGGTGGTGATGACGAGGAATATTATTAAATACGAAAACCATCTCGCGACTGGCGATACGGTTTTATTAGCGCTTGCACCCGTTGATCCACGCGGCTTTATGCAGGGCGACTATATGACGCTTAGCTATGCGCTAGAGCGTGACGTATTTGCCGCCTTAAATAAAGACCCCGGTAGCTATCCTATTAACGAACAAGGCTATGTCATTGTCGCTTTAGACCAACATAATGTCGGACAGTTTAAGCGCTTAGCGGCTAATCAGCCTAGAAATCTAGCCTCTAATGAGATGGCGCTTCACTACCGTATCCGTAACGGCGTAATGCAGCTTGCGACCAATGCTTTTTTCTTCCAAGAAGGTCATGGCGAAGCATTTGAGGCAGCAGAATATGGGCTATTTCGGATTAATGATAAAGGGGAGCCGCTACTGACCAATTTAGTAGATGACGATTTTAAGGTTATTAGTCCAGAGCAGGCACATGCAGAACAAATAACCACAGAACAAACTGCTAATGATTAATGAAACCAACTAAATGCTGCTCACTTAACGCTGACTACTTTGCTTTACCAAAGTAATATTGCGACAAGCAAGCTGGGTTTGCTACTGTTGATGGCTACAAATTTATTCGCTCGTCAAAAACATTTGAAACAAACTTAAAATTAAAAAAAGGATTTATTATGCGTAGTGCAACCTATGATCATTTTGGCAAACCAACTGAAGTATTGAGCCTCGGCGACCGTCCTATCCCCGAGCCAAAAGCCAATGAGGTGCGCGTCAAAACCATTCTCGCCTCCATCCATAACCATGACCTACTTACCATTCGCGGTCAGTACGGCTTTAAACCTGAAATGCCGGCTATCGGTGGTAGCGAAGCCTTAGGCATTATCGATGCCGTTGGTAGTGAGGTTAAAGACTTAAAAGTCGGGCAACGCGTGGCAGCTGCCAGTGTGCAAGCAACGTGGGCAGAGTATTTTGTCGCATCAGCCGATATGGTGTTTCCTATCCCTGATAGTTTAGAAGATAAAATGGCCGCGCAGCTGATTGCCATGCCGCTGAGTGCGTTGATGCTATTAGAGTTCTTAGAAGTAGAAAGCGGTCAATGGGTTATTCATAACGCCGCCAACGGTGCCGTTGGTAAATCGCTTGCCATGCTAGCGGCGGCGCGCGGCGTCAAAACCATTAATCTGGTAAGAAGTGACGATGCCATAAAAGAGTTAGATACTCTCGGTATCAAAAACAATATCAACACCTCAGATGATGACTGGAAAGAGCAAGTCAAAGCGATCATCGGTGATGATAAAATCAGTGCGGCGGTCGATTCAGTCGGCGGTGAAAATAGCGGCGATTTGTTATCGTTACTCGGTCATGGTGGCACCTTCGCCGCCTTTGGCGCGATGTCGGGCAAACCTATGGTCATCAATCCTACCCATATGATTTTCAAGCAAGCGGTGATGAAAGGCTTTTGGGGCAGTAAGCTCAGTCAAGAGATGAGTGTGCAGAATAAACAGCGCCTAGTGAATGAACTGATCGATAGAGCGGTAGACGGACAATTAAAACTGCCTGTAGAAGCGGTATTTGATTTGGCCGATATCGTAAAAGCGGTCGATGGCAAATTGCAGTCAGGCAAAAAAGGTAAGGTATTGCTAAAGCCTTAAACTATCGTTAACTTGTAACTTAACTAACCTTCGTTTTATTGACCATGGCAGCGTTCTTTATTAAGAGCGCTGCCATTTTTTATGGCGACTTTTTATAACCTATCTCTTATAGCCTACCGCGCAATATCCTGATAAATAGCAACAACGTTCCTTTACCAAAGTCAGGTTGCGGCTTGCAAGACCCGCTTGTTAAGGTTGATGGGCAATTATCTACTGACGTCGCTTAAAAATTAAAACATTGAATTAAAATAATAAAGGAAATCATCATGCGTAGCGCTACTTATAACGAATTTGGCAAACCTTCAGAAGTACTGAGTATCACCGACAGCCCTACCCCAGAACCCAAAAACAACGAAGTCCGTATCAAGACCATCCTGTCCTCTATTCACAATCACGACATCGTGACCATAAAAGGCGAATACGGTCATAAACCTGATTTGCCTGCCACTGGTGGCTCTGAGGCGGTTGGTACGATTTATACGTTAGGTAAAGACGTCAAAGGTTTTAAACAAGGTCAGCGTGTCGTCGTGTCTGGCGTATCAGGAACTTGGGCGGAATATTTTATCGCGCCGGCAAAAAGCATTATCCCTATTCCAGATGCCATCGATGATGAAATGGCCGCCCAGTTAATTGCCATGCCGATGAGTGCACTGCTATTGATTGAATTTTTAAATATTAAGCCCGGTCAATGGCTTATCCAAAATGCCGCCAATGGTGCGGTCGGTGAATCGATGGCGATGCTAGCGCCTGAGCGTCATATCAATACGATTAACTTGGTACGCAGTAAAGAGTCAGAACAAGAGCTTATCGAGCTTGGTATCACTGAAAATAACATCGTGACCGATGATGACGACTGGAAAGAGCAAGTACAAAAAATCGTTGGTGACGCCAAAATAAGCGGCGCGGTCGATGCGGTCGGCGGCAAATCAGGCGGTGAGCTGCTGTCACTACTCGGTAAGCATGGCGCAATGGCATCATTGGGGTCGGTGTCTGGCGAACCGCTGATGCTAAACCCGAGCAATCTGATTTTCAATTTGACTAAAGTTAAAGGTTTTTGGGCAAGCGATTTGATGCAAGAAATCAGCGCCGATGATAAGCAGCGTTTAATTAAAGAGCTGATTGAGCGTGCCTCAAGCGGTATCCTAAAACTCCCTACTGGCGGCATCTATGATTTAGACGATATTCAAAAAGCGGTTTCAGAAGACGTCCAGTCAGAGAAAAAAGGTAAGATATTGATTAAGCCTTAAGCTGCTTTTGCAAAGAGCATTTACTATAAAAGCAATAAAAAAGGATTCAGACAATGTCGAATAACAAAACCTTTAAAGCCTTAGTGGTTCACGAGACTAGCAACGGTGAATTTAAAAAAAGCATTGAGCAGCGCAGTGTCAGCGACTTGCCTGACAATGATTTATTAATCGAAGTCCATTATTCATCATTAAACTTCAAAGATGCTATGTCAGCATCCGGCAACAAAAGAATCACCAAACACTACCCGCACACACCCGGTATTGATGCCGCTGGTGTGGTGGTCAGTGATAAGTCTGGAACCTTTACGGAGGGTCAAGAAGTCGTAGTCTTTGGCTATGATTTGGGCATGGATACCGATGGCGGTCTCGCTCAGATGATATCTATCCCTGCCGATTGGGCGGTCGAATGTCCGTCTTCGCTCACGCTAAAAGAAGCCATGATCTATGGTACGGGCGGTTTAACCGCAGCGTTAAGTGTGCAAAAGCTTGAGAAAATGGGCGCAAAACCGGAAGACGGTCCAGTCGCGGTGACGGGTGCAACGGGCGGCGTCGGTAGTATCAGCATCGCTATATTAAGTCAGCTTGGCTATGAGGTCATCGCCTTCTCTGGAAAGCCTGAGCAAAGCGACTATCTAAAAGCGCTTGGCGCAAGCGAAGTCCGTCATCGCGATAGCATCAATGAGATCGGCGATAAACCTGTCGGTCGCGAGCTATGGGCAAATGCTATTGACACCATCGGCGGCGACTATCTGGCAAACCTACTAAAGCAAACCAAAGCGGGCGGCGCAGTGACCTCTTGCGGCTTGGCGAGCGGCGCTGAATTTACGATGACGGTATTGCCGTTTATCACTCGCGCGGTGTCCCTACTCGGTATCGATTCGGTCTATATTCCCCTAGCTGATAAAAAAGCCATTTGGCAGCGCGTCAGTACTGATATGAAGTTGCCTAATTTAGAGAATTATTGCGAAGAGATTACGCTTGAGCAAACGCCGGAATACTTAGATCGCTTTATGGCTAGTCAGACGGTTGGGCGTTATGTGGTGAATGTGCGGGGTTAAAGCTTAGATTGTTAACAGCTAAATTTTATAAGCAGTGGCGGTGTTCTTCACTTTGGAGAGCACCGCTATTTTTTTAAATCTTATAATAGAATTTTATAAACTCCAAAAATTGCGATTTAATGCAAGAACCATAAAAACACTTATCAACTATAGTAAACTCTATTAGCTTAATAAGAAAATAAGGAAGCCATAGTGTTTGAAATAGGAAAAATCTATAACCGTCGTTCTGATATACACAGTATATATAAAGGGCAACAATATGGTGGCATAGCAACGCCAGCCGAGCATCCATATATATTTATTTTTACCGGCGATGCTGGCGGCGAATATGGCTATATTGATGATTTTGACCCTAACGGCACCTTTAAATATACGGGTGAAGGCCAAGAAGGCGACATGAGAATGACCAAAGGTAATTTGGCAATTCATGACCATCAAAAAAACAATAAAGAAATTCTACTTTTCGAATCAACATCACGAGGCTTTGTACGGTTTTTAGGGTATTGTAATTACGTTTTTCATCATATTGCAGAACGACCAGATAGAAATGGCGAGCTTCGTGACGCTATCGTTTTTCATCTAGATATAGTTAATACTAAAAATACTGATATAGCTCAAACTCTGTCCCCTAAAGTAGTTGAAGCCCCTAAAGCCGTTTATATCACTAAGCCTAGTAAAGGTAAGTCATTACAGCAATTACGAGAGATTGCCTTAAGTTCAACACCAACCCACGCAAGCACTAAAGAAAAAATTCAATCTATTCAAAACCGTAGTACAGCCATTAAGCTATATGCCAAAAAAAGAGCTAATGGTATATGCGAGGGATGTAATGAGACAGCTCCATTTGAAACTAAATCTGGACCTTATCTCGAAATCCATCATCTAACTAGGTTGGCAGATGGTGGTGCGGACTTACCTCAAAACATTATTGCGTTATGTCCTACCTGTCATCGAAAAGCTCACTACTCTTTAGACTGTTTAGAATTTAATAATCAGTTAATAAACAAAGTTGCTGCTATCGAAGCAAAACTTATCGAGTAAAACTTTTATGTTTAAAACAAAAAACACCCAACCAAGTTGAGTGTTTTAACTAAAGAGAAGTGCCGCTAAATCAAATTATTTTTTCTTCTTTTTCTCAGCACGTTTTTTCTCAATCAGGGTTTGAGCAGTAGTATTTTCTTCCCACCAATCGCCCATATCTTGCCAGTAGAGATAAGCCTGCTCTTTACCACCAATTTCGATACCATAACTATTGATACCCATACCGCGTGGTCTAGGATGACGCTTTTTAAGAATTTCATGCGCCACTTCAGGCAAGTTATCTTTTGCGATATCCCACTCTTTTTCAGCCTTATCTAATTTATCTTGATAACAGTAAGCCAGCACCTTACCGAAAGCGATATTTGCAAGCATATCCTCTGGATAGTTGCCGCAAATTCGAATTATTTTCTGATACTCTTCGGTAAACATGTACCATTCTATCAGCGCTTCACGCATACCTAGGTTATCATTAGGGCAAACTTGTAGCAGCCTTTCTCCCTGCTCGCAGGCTTCATCAAAGCTCATATTGTCAGCATAGACATTTGCCAGCTGAAACAGCGCTCGCAAAAAGGGACGGTTCTCCATGATGCCCCATGGCAGCTTACTTTTTTGCCAATTAAAGTTTTTGGGGAAATACTCTAAGTATAGGCGCATACATTCGCGGCTACTCAATAGTGCTAAAAAGCTGTCGTCATGCTGCTCACACAAAAATGCTAAGTTAAAGTAAGCATCAGGGTCATTCATATTCTCTAATACTAAAAACTGAGCAATATCACGAGCCACTTCATAACCTTCTTTCTCCAGCGTCATCTGTATCACTTGGAATGAGGTTGGCGGCTGCTCATCAAAGTCTTGCACAATTTCATGCTGAAATTTGGTCATGACTTCATTCATAATATCGTTGATATCACGACCTCTTTTTACCTCGGCATCTACAAAGGCTTTTATTTTAAGATTAAGCGCTCTACCAGCGCCAAGCGCATTTGATCTATTGTCAGCCAACTTATCGCTAACGTCATCTTCAAACATCCACTCGTTTTGTCCCACATGAACCAGTTTCATAGTCCATCACTCCTTTGCGTTGATATTACAATCATAGCGTATGAATAATTATTCCCACTCAATCGTCGCCGGCGGCTTACTCGACACATCATAAGTCACGCGAGATACTTCCGCGATTTCATTCATGATGCGGTTCGATACCGTCTCAATCAAATCATACGGCAGATGCGCAAAGCGAGCCGTCATAAAGTCTACGGTCTCAACGGCACGTAGCGCGATCACCCACGCATAGCGGCGACCATCACCGACCACGCCGACTGATTTAATCGGTTGGAATACCGCAAATGCTTGCGCAGTCTTGTCATACCAGCCTGAGCGCTCCAGCTCTTGCATAAAGATGGCATCGGCAAGGCGCAGGATATCGGCATATTCCTTTTTGACTTCGCCAAGGATACGCACGCCCAAACCCGGACCTGGGAACGGATGACGGTAGATCATTTTCTCTGGTAGGCCAAGGGTGATACCAAGTTTACGCACTTCATCTTTAAACAAATCGCGTAATGGCTCGACCAACTCAAACGCCAAATCGTCTGGCAGACCGCCAACGTTATGATGGCTCTTAATGACATGCGCTTTGCCTTGATGCGATTTTGCTGATTCGATAACGTCAGGGTAAATCGTCCCTTGTGCCAAAAATTCAATGACTTTGCCATCGCTTTGCGCGCTGATTTCACGGGCGCTATTGGCGAACACATCGATAAAGGTTTTGCCGATGATTTTACGTTTGGCTTCGGGATCAGACTCGCCTGCTAAGGCGTTTAAGAATAAATCTTCGGCATCGACACGGATGACTTTGACACCCATGTTTTCAGCGAACACTTGCATCACCTGATCGCCTTCGTGCAAACGCAAGAGACCATTATCAACGAACACACAGGTCAGCTGATCGCCAATGGCTTTATGCAATAGCGCGGCAACCACTGAGCTATCGACACCGCCGGATAAACCGAGCAATACTTGTTTGTCACCGATTTGCTCTTTGAGCTGTGCCACGCGCATATCGATAATATTGTCAGGCGTCCAATCGCCGGCGCAGTCGCAAACCTGATGGACAAAACGACCCAATAACGCTTGACCTTGTAAAGTATGCGTCACTTCAGGGTGGAACTGTAGACCATAGTACTGCTTGTCGTCATTGGCCATAATGGCAATCGGACAGCTCGGCGTACTGGCGATAATATCAAAGCCTTGCGGCGCTTCGATCACTTTATCACCATGACTCATCCAAACGTTTAGCGTGGTCGCGTTGTCTTCACTGACGTGGTCTTCGATACCTTCGGTTAATTTTGAATGACCATCGACATTGATGGTCGCGGCACCAAATTCATGGATATCGCTGGCATGAACTTTACCGCCGAAACGATCCGCCATTGCCTGCATACCGTAGCAAATGCCCAATACTGGCACACCAAGCTCAAACACGGCGTCATTGATACGCGGGCTATTTTCCGCATGCACGCTCTCAGGGCCGCCCGATAGGATGACACCTTTTGCGCCAAAGTCCGTGATGCGCTGGGTGTCGATATCATAAGGGAACATCTCACAAAAAACGCCAGAGTCGCGTACACGGCGAGCAATCAGTTGGCTATATTGCGAGCCAAAATCAAGAATAAGAATACGATCTTCTTTGATAGTAGGGATAGCAGCGGCAGTGGTCATAAATCGATGTCCATCAAGAAAAAATTAGTGCCCTATTTTAACAAGTTTGCGCCTATTAATGGCTATTAGATGGTGAATTATTGACGATTTTTGCGAGATATTACGCCTTGATAAGAATAATACGCCAACGCGAACCCCAATAATGCCGCTACTAAATAAAAGTCATAAATTTTTATTATACAAAAGACGAGTCTATATGAAATATTTGTTTATATTGTGCTATGCTCAAACGATAAATATGTTTGCTTTAGGATTGGTGATTGGCATAAGCGCTTAATATCGTATGATTTTTACGATAACCCTGAGCCTAATCATTCATCTATGCTGAGTAGAAAAACTGAGTCAGCTTCAACCGAATCCTTTAGTATAAAAACTGTGATAACGAATCGACAGGTATGTCCCTATGAGCATAATCAAATCTCTTATTCGTAAAACCACCAACTTTCCTGCTACCAAAAACACTGATAATAATTTAGAACCTATCCAAAAAAATAATACGGCTACTAATTCGACTGCCAATACGCCTATTGAGCAGACGCGCTGGAACGGTTGGGGCAATGTCAGTATCAATAAAACTGTCTCGCCGCATGGTGCAAAATTAATAAAATCACATATCGGTAAAACCAAAAAACTGTCCTCTGTGAGCTTACAACAGGTACTCAAAACCGTACCAAAATCACGCCTGCCTGCTGCGCTCACCGACCTTAATATCGTCTCAACTGATAAAGAAGTGAGGCTCAGACATGCGCGCGGTCAAAGCTTCCCTGATTGGATAGCGATGCATGGCGGCGACTTTGAAGTATTTCCTGATGGAGTCGCTTTTCCTGAATCGACCGCTGATGTCGAGACTTTATTAACGCTCGCCAATGAGCATGACTTAATTGTCATTCCTTTTGGTGGCGGCACCTCAGTCGTTGGACATATCAACCCACAAAAGGGTTCACGTCCAGTCCTTACCATCGCCATGAGCAAGATGGATCAGCTGCTTGACTTAGATTTTGAGAGCCAAATCGCAACCTTTGGCGCGGGCACACAAGGGCCAGCTGTCGAAGCGCAATTGGACGCGCACGGTTACCGCCTAGGACATTATCCGCAGTCTTGGGAGCTATCAACGCTTGGTGGTTGGATTGCCGCGCGCTCTAGCGGTCAGCAGTCATTGGGCTACGGACGCATCGAGCAGCTATTTGCCGGTGGTACATTAGTCACTCCGCAAGGTGTGCTCAATATCGCCGATATTCCAGCGTCATCAGCAGGACCTGATTTGCGTGAGATGATGATGGGCACTGAGGGTCGTGCTGGTATTTTTACGACAGTCAAAATGCGTGTACAACCGCAGCCTGAGGAAGAACTGTTTAAAGTGGCTTTCCTGCCTAATTGGGAAGCAGGTAAAGAAGTGCTTAGACAAGCGGTGCAAAAAAATGTTCGCTTATCTATGTTACGTCTCAGTAATGCCGTCGAAACTGATGCGCATCTGCATTTAGGCACGTCACCGAGTCAATTTTTAGCCATTAGCACCTATCTAAAAGCCCGTGGACTAAGCTCAGATAAGGTTATGCTCACTTACGGCGTATCAGGCGATAAAGCGCAGAATAAATTGGCGCTGACACAGTTTAATAAGCTGTTAAAGCAGCACGGTAGTGTCACGGGTAAAATCACTGATATCATGGGCAGTGTTTGGACGCATGGGCGCTTTAAATTCCCTTATTTGCGTGGCACTTTATGGGACAAAGGCATCATGGTCGATACCTTTGAGACCGCGACCAATTGGAATAATATCGACGAGCAGATGCAGCAGATGCAAGAAGCGGTGCAAAACGCCTTGGCAGATGAAAATGAGGCGGTTATGGCCTTTACTCATATCTCACACGTCTATAAGCAAGGTGCGAGCCTTTATACCACCTACTTTTTTCGCGCGGCAAAAGACCATGCGACTACCTTAAGCCGCTGGCAAAAAATCAAACATGCTGCCAGTGTTAGCCTTGCTAATGGTAAAGCGACCATCTCGCATCAACACGGCGTTGGCCGTGATCATGCGCCATACCTTGCCGCCGAAAAAGGCAAGCTTGGCATGCAAGTAACCCATGATATGCTCAAAAGCTTAGACCCTGAACAGCGTATGAACCCGGGTGTATTGCTTGAGAAGTAATAAACAAATTAAGAAGAGTGAGATATGACTCAAACCAAGCAACGGCAACAAGCATTAGCGCCTTTATCTTGTGGCTCGTCTCAAGCAGAACCTTGGGATATGCTGATTATCGGTGGCGGTATCACCGGTGCTGGGATTGCGCGCGAAGCGGCACGGCGCGACCTTAAAGTTTTACTTATTGAGCAAAAAGACTTTGCTTGGGGTACATCAAGCCGCTCGAGTAAAATGGTACATGGTGGGTTACGTTACATTGCCTCGGGTGATTATAAAACCACCTTGCTTAGCGTGCGCGAGCGTGAGCGTATGCTCAGTGAAGCAAGCGGCCTAGTCAATGAAATGCACTACATCATGCCGCATTATAAAGGCAAGTTTCCGCCGCCATGGATATTTAATACTTTATTACGCGTTTACGATGGACTGGCGGGCAAGCGCTACTCTAAGTACTTTAAAAAAGATGCTTTTCTTAGCCTGAACCCAAATATCAAACAAGACAAGTTTTTAGGTGCCAGTCAATTTAGCGATGCGGTGACCGATGACTCGCGGCTGGTGATGCGCGTCCTTGCTGAGGCGATTCACGACGGTGCGCAGGCGATTAATTACCTAAAAGCCGAAACGTTGATTACCAATGAACAAGGCTTGGTAGTAGGCGCAACGCTCAAAGACACTTCTTCTGAGGACAATGCTCAAAATAATGTTCAAAGCAATGCTGAAAGTTACAATGTTTACGCCAAAGTGGTGGTCAGCGCGACTGGTGCTTGGGCGGATACTTTACGGATGCAAGCCAGTAAGCAAACCGAACAAAGCTTCCATAAGCAAATCCGTCCGTCACGCGGCAGTCATTTGGTCGTGAGCAAAGAGCGTTTGCCGATCGAGCAAGCCTATACCTTTTTGCATCCTGTCGATAAAAGAGCGGTATTTGTCTTTCCGTGGGAAAATCGTACGGTACTTGGCACCACTGATTTGGATCATCCACCTTTGGACGATAGCGAGGTCGGCATCACGAATGAAGAGGTCGATTATCTATTAACGGCGACTAACGAACTGTTTAATGATGTCAAGCTTAACCGAAAAGATGTCATCAGTACGTGGGCAGGTGTGCGTCCGCTGATATCAGAAGGCGGCGATGGCAAACGCGTCAGCCCCAGTAAAGAAAAGCGCGACCACAGCGTGTGGCTCGACAATAACCTCGTCACCGTTAGCGGCGGCAAGCTAACAACCTTTCGCCTTATTGCTTTAGATGTCCTTGAAAAGTGTCAAGAAGTGCTCACCCTTGATAAGTCTGTCATTCAAAAGCAAACCTTAAATGATGATCACGTTTTTAGCAATACCGCGCCAACCAATCCTAAATTTTTTACTTTACCAAAAGCTCTACAACAACGCTTACAAGGGTTTTACGGTCGCCAGCTTGATACTTTACTTGAGCTTGCGCATGAAGATGATTTGGCTTATGTCACCGACAGCAATACCATTTGGGCAGAGATCCGTTTTGCCGCGCGCCATGAGCAAGTCATGCATTTAGATGATTTATTACTGCGGCGTACGCGCTTGGGTTTAATCCTACCGAATGGGGCAATGACGCCGTTAATTAGCGCTAGACTGAAGCAGATATGTCAGCAAGAGCTCGGCTGGAATGAGCAAAAATGGCAGCAAGAAGCCCAGCGCTATCAAAATTTATGGCAACGCTATTATCATTTGCCTGCGGCTTAGCGCTTTTCTATTATATTAATAGCCATTGCTACTGGTATAACTTTTTCTTGCTCGCTGTGCCTGCGTAGACAGAGGCTGCGGAAAATTTACATCAGTAGCAAGCGATAATCATAGTGTGTTTTTATTTTGCGCTACCTATCTATTTTTACATAGTTAAGGACGACTATGACCACTACTTTTGATGCACCTATTTACTTCTTAGCCATCGATAATGGCACCCAAAGCGTCAGAGCACTTATCTTTGACCAATTTGGCACTGAGATTGTTAAAGCGCGCGTTCCTATCGAGCCTTATTTCTCTACTGAGCCCAATTTTGCTGAGCAGCACGCTGACTATTATTGGCAAAAGCTAAGCGAATCTTGTCAGCAATTGTGGCAAAGCTGCGATATTAAACCTGAGCAAATCGCGGGCGTTAGTCTCGCCACCCAGCGCTATACCATGATATGTCTGGATAAAGATATGCAGCCACTGCGCCCAACTATTGTATGGATGGATTTACGCCGCGGCGAAACCAACGATATTGGTTTTTTAAGCCCACTAACCAAAATTATTGGCATGGGCGAATTGGTACAAGAGGCACAGCAAAAAGCCCGCTGTAATTGGCTTGCATACCATGAGCCAGAGATGTGGGCAAAGACCGCCCATTACGTCAATCTATCTGCGTATCTTACTTATCAGCTGACAGGCGAATTAGCCGATTCCAACGGCCATGCCCTAGGCTATCTGCCTTACGATTATAAAGCGCAAACATGGCTGAAACCTAAAGATCTTAAATGGCGCTTCTTTAGCTGTCGACCTGAGCAAATGCCTAAGATTGTTCCGCCAGGTCAGCCACTTGGTCATATTAGCGCCAAAGCGGCTAAAGCCACAGGGATTTTAGAAGGTACGCCGATGATTGCTGCCGCTAGCGATAAAGCGTGCGAAGCGTTGGGGTCGGCAGGTCTCGCTGCTGACACTGCCTGCTTAAGCTTTGGCACTACTGCGACTATCAATACCACCTCGAGCAATTACGTCGAAATCCTTAAGCATATGCCCGCCTACACCGCAGCCGCGCCAAACTACTACAATCATGAGTACATGATTTATCGCGGCTTTTGGATGGTCAGCTGGTTTAAAGAGCAATTTGCTCACTATGAAGAACAACTTGCGAAAACCCAAGGCATCGATACCGAAAAACTCCTCGATCAAGCAGTTAAAGATATTCCAGCCGGTTGTATGGGGCTGATGATGCAGCCGTATTGGTCACCTGGCGTCCGTCATCCGGGACTTGAGGGCAAAGGCGCGCTCATTGGTTTTGGTGATGTGCATACGCGGGCGCACGTTTATCGCGCTATCTTAGAGGGGCTGGCTTACGAGCTGAAACTGGGCTTTGATACCATTGAAAAACGTACGAGTAAAACTATCAAAAACCTCCGGGTCTCGGGTGGCGGCTCGCAGAGTGACTCAGCGATGCAGCTTACTGCCGATATATTTGGCATGCCCGCTTATCGACCGCATACTTATGAAGCGTCAGGCTTAGGCGCTGCCATCAACTGCGCAGTTGGACTCGGCGTCTACCCTGACCATGCAGCCGCAACTGAGGCAATGACTCATTTGGGCGATGAGTTCATCCCTATTGAGGCCAATGTCCAACTCTACAAACGCCTTTATAATGAAGTTTATCTAAAAATGTATGAGCGCTTAAAACCGTTATATCAAAGTATCCAAGACATCACAGGATATCCCGCCAAATAATATAAAATGTCTGCGTCAGGCTAGTCTTAATACAAATAAGGCATTTTGACTTTCGTAACTGGTTAACCGTCATTATTGTTTAAGGAGTGCTATTTAAAGCGCTATGAACACGATTTAATCCCTCTATCAATAGCGATTTAGGACAAGCAACATTCAGGCGCATTTTCAGATGCCCCTCCGCGCCATATTTAATCCCTGCATTAAGCTCAACTTTCGCCTCTCGCAGCTTGTCATAAAGCGCCTGATCATCATCACCGTAAGCCGAACAATCTAGCCAAATCAAGTACGAGGCTTCTGGGCGCATAATCTTAATGTCAGGCAGATACTGCTCTAAAAAGCCAATGGTTAAGTCAATATTGGCTTCGATATAATGAAGCGCCTGCTCCAGCCATTCTCCGCCATTTTCATAAGCGCTACGCATTACTTCATAAGCAAATAAATTGAGCTCATATTCATCATTTAACTGCTGCTGCTGACTTATTTTTTTGATTAATGAATTATCTTTAGTAAATATCATCGAGCCTTTAATACCCGCTATATTAAAGGTCTTGGTCATTGAGGTTAGACTAACGACGTTATGCGCGTAACCTGCTGCTTCTGCCAATTTTAAAAAAGGCGTAAAGGTATAACCACTCAAGGTTAAATCTTGATGAATCTCATCACTGACAATCGCCACATCATATTTTTTGCAAAGTGCCAGTAACGCTTCAAGCTCATCGGTCGTCCACACGCGTCCGCCAGGATTGTGCGGATTGCACAACAAATATAACTTTACCTTATGCTCGATAATTTTGGCTTCGATATCGACTAAATTCAGATGATACTTACCATCGACCTCCTTCAATAGCGATGTCACAAGTGTGCGACCGTTTTGCTCAACCTTGGTCATAAAAGGCGTATAAATAGGGTCATTAACCAGTACCGCATCGCCTGCTCCGGTAAAGACGTTCATCATCAGTGCGAGGCTTGGCACAACGCCCGGCGAAAACAAGATATTCTGCTTATCGAGTAGCAAGCCATAACGACTGCTATGCCACTGAATAATCGAATCATACAAAGCCGCAGTGGGTCTGGTATAGCCCAATATGCCATGCTGCGCGACTTGCTCAATCGCCTTTAAGATAGGCTGGGCAGTCTTAAAGTCCATATCCGCAACCCATAACGGAATCGTGTCATCGCTATAATGCCATTTAACTGAACCGGTATTACGTCTATCAATTATTTCATCGAAGTTGTATTGCACCACTATTCTCCTAAGGGGAAAATCTTTGAATAACTAACGTCCCTGAAACTCAGCTTCCCTTCTCTCAACCATCGCCATCGCTCCCTCTTTCGCATCTTCTGAATAAAATAAAGACGGCAGATAGCCATGAATATTGGCTAAAGCCGCTTTTGCGCCATTCCGACTGGCATCTTGCGCTGAGGACAATAATCCTTGTACGCCGAGCGGAGCTGCTTTACATATCTCTTGAGCAATAGTCATTGCTCGTTCGTATTCTGTGCCATTTGCCACTACTTCACTGACCAGATTTAACCTATCTGCGGTTTGTGTATCAAAGGCTTTACCAGTGAGCAAATACGGCATGGCTTTTTGCCAACCTGCTGCTGCGACGAAACGTACCGTTGCGCCACCAAACGGCATGATACCGCGCTGGACTTCCATCTGTGCAAAGTTGCAGTTATCACTTGCGATAACCACATCACTGTTTAGCATAAGCTCAATGCCCGCGGTAAAGCAGGTTCCTTGTACCGCGACGACCACAGGTTTGCTGCGTAATTTACCGCCAATTCCCCATGGGTCAATCTCATTATCACTAAACTCAAACGCGCCTTTATCCCACTTATCTTGCAACTCCATCAAATCAAGTCCGGCGGTGAAGTGCTCGCCATGGGCAAATATGAGCGCACAACGTAAGTTCTCGTCGTTTTCATAACGCGTCAGTGCTTCGGATAATTGCTTAATCATATGGCTATCAAAGGCGTTGCGTTTATCGGCACGATTGAGCCCGATTAGGCAGATATAGCCGTCAGTTTCATAGGTGATGCGGTTATCGGTACTGGGTTTATTACTTTCCGTTGTCATATTTTTATCCTTTTAAATGCATTTTTGTCATCTGCTGCGCTTATAAAATAGCCGCTTTATGCTCATTTGGCTTAGTTTCAATATAGACACCCCCATGCGATAACGCAAGGACAGATATACGCACTCAGGCAGATTGCGATTCTTATTTGCTATAGGCAAATCAGTAGCCATGGATAAACCGATAGACGGGCGTGAAATCTGCTAAACTGGGTGATTATATTCAAACATCGCAGTCCGAAACTATGACCAGTAAGCCCAGCACAAATACATCAAACGCCCGTAGAGTAAATGCTAACACTCATCGCAATCGCTCACCTGAGACCGCCAAAAAGCTCGGCAAGCTACACCCGCACAATCCGCACCAAGGGCGCTATGACTTTGCGCTATTGACCCGTGCCCTGCCTGAATTGGCTAAGCACACCATCACTAACCCGAAAGGTGAGCCGACGATTAACTTCTCTGATAGTGAGGCGGTACGCGTCCTCAATCAAGCGTTGCTCGCGCATTACTATGGCGTGAAGTTTTGGGATATTCCAGAAGGCTATCTCTGCCCGCCGATACCGGGTCGCGCCGATTATATCCATTATATTGCTGATTTACTCGCGCAAACCACGCACGTTAATGACGACAATACCCCGCCGACGGGAAAAGAGATTCACGCCCTTGATATTGGTACCGGTGCCAGTGCCATTTATCCGATTATCGGTAGCCAAAGCTATGGTTGGCGCTTTACCGCGAGCGATATTGACCCTATTTCAGTCAATACCGCCGCGCTGATTTGCGAAGCCAATCCAAAGCTAAAAAGTGCCGTTAAAGTGAAACTACAGCCTGAGCCTAAGTTTATTTTTAAAAACATCATCGGTCGTCAAGATTACTTCGATGTGGTCGTTTGCAACCCACCGTTTCATGCGTCATTAGAAGAAGCGATGCAAGCTAATACCCGCAAGCAGCATAATCTGCAACGCCATCGTGGTAAGAATGAAAACGAGCAAATCAGCCGCCATTCAACCAAGGCTGGAAATGCTGCGCAAAATCTCAACTTTGGTGGTCAGCATAAAGAGTTGTGGAGTGAGGGCGGCGAAATTGCCTTTTTGACCAAAATGATAAAAGAAAGTCAAGATTTTGCCGAGCACGTTGGCTGGTTTACCAGCTTGGTGTCAAAGTCAGAGAACGTGAAACCATTACAACTGTTATTAAAACAGCTTGATGTTGCCCAAATGCGCATCATCGAGATGAGCCAAGGTCAAAAGAACACCCGTGTTCTAGCGTGGCGCTTTAATATTGACGAAGCGTAATTAACCCCAGTTCGGGATAAGCCACATTGTAACTTATTGATACTATTTACAATGTGGCTACCTGTCCCTGCTGAGGCATGTTTTTGATGGTGGGTTTATAGGGAAACCAGCAATAAGCAATCAAACCTGACAGCAAGTTTGTGATAAACCCCGTGACACTACGATGGCGTGAGTGTTCGATTTGGCACAAGTTTTTAAGCTCTCCAAACACCGTTTCAATCAAAGAGCGATGATTGAGTAGTGCCTCATCTATAGGCTCAAGCAATTGGAGTTTCATATTACGCCGAAGTTTGGTGATCAACATGGTATCACTGTGTTTTGTGAGCCACTCGTTTAGTGCTTTACTGATATAGCCTCTATCCCCAAACACCTTGCCAAACACAGACGTTGCCATATCCTTAACAGGCACTCTGTCATCCGTATTACCCGCAGTGACTTTAACAGATAAAAGCTCGCCCTTATGATTGATAATGGCGTGCAGCTTAAAGCCATAGAACCAGCCCATGCTGCTTTTGCCTCGGGTTGCCATTCTTTCAAAGACTTTATGACGGTAGATACGCTTGTTATGACAAACTGCTATCTTGGTTGAATCAATATAGCTGATACCTGTACAGTCGCCCATCATGCTTTGCAAGTAGGCACATAATGGCATGATACTGCGTGGTATCAGCTCTATAAACCGTGAATAACTGGGCAAGTTTGGAAACTCCCGCTTCATCATGCCAAGCATGTGATGGTAGTAAAAAGACTTAAACTGTCGATACCGCAGTTGATGAAACAGTACCAAGATGGTCATCATCTCTGATACACTTATCTTGCATGCTCTTAGCCGTTGACGGCCCGTTGCGATTAAGTGAGCCTCAAACTCAGGTTTGAATTGCTGATAAAAGTCGTCAATATGGCAGTATAGTTCGGTTAGGTTGTCCATGTAAGAAGTCCTTTTTGCTTAAGTTTGTCTTGGTAAACTCACTTTAACAACTTCGGACTTCTTTTTTTATCTTTTTTTTGAGCCCTTATCCCGAACTGGGGTTAATTAATAAAAAATGACTATCTAAAAAATATTTATTTAACGTTTCACGTGAAACAAAAAAAACCGCTTTGTTTATCAAGGCGGTTTTCTTATAAGTAAGAACTTGAGGTTAATAAACTAGCTAAAGAAAATCACTTTTAAGCCAATGAGTATAAGTACAAATCCGCCAAGCGCTTCCGCCTTATCCTCAAGATACGTACCTGATTTTTTACCCAAATAAACACCAAAAACGCTAAAAATAGCAGTAATAATAGCGATAATCAAACAGGCTAGCCACGCATTAAGCGCCAACAAATTCAGCGTAAAGCCAGCTGCCATGGCATCAATACTGGTCGCTATCGCAAGGGTAAACATGGTGCGATGATTGATATTTTTCTTTAGGTTGTCATTTACAGAAACTGTCTCACTATTTATATGCAGGGCTTTATCTACAACCTCTTCTCCATCTCCAAAAAACACTTCATAAAGCATTTTTCCGCCAAGACCGATAAGGATAAAGCCACCAATCCAAGGTGCAGCCGCAGCCAACCAGCCTAATAAAGCGGCGCCCAATAAATAACCAATCAACGGCATCACGCCCTGCGCAATGCCAAAATACAAGCCCGCATAAATTGCCAAATGCAACACATAACGATGATGTTGTTTTTGTGATTTAGCTCCTAACCCAATCGCAACAGCAAACGCATCCATCGCAAGAGCAATAGCAAGTAATATAACTTCAATCATTTTATTCTTCGCTTATTTCTGCTTATTGCCATAAGTTTCACGTGAAACACTATATCAATCTAATCGTTTACCTTTTCCCAAAAACTACGCTTTTTACCATGCTTGTCTTTAAGGGTAATGACATATTCTTTATGGGTCGCAAGTTCACTGTAAGGCTTAGACGATTTACTAATAACCGTATCAAGCCTGGTTAGACGATCGAAGTAGCGAGCGGCGTGACCATAAGCTTTGCTGCGAGAGCTGTCTAGAATATCGTTAAGTAAAGTGCGGTAAATAATAACTTGAAGTAAATCTGTCTTAGTTGGCAAATCTTTTAACATGCTTGTGAGATCTGTGTAATGCACATCAGCAAACTGGGAATGACGGGCAACTGCAACCTCATTAGCAAGCTCAATCTCTCCTATTTCTAGCAGTAGCGATGTGGCCATAAATACATTTTCTTGTTGTTCTGCCAGCTCATAAGCTCTTTTTCGCCACTTAGATTGCTGAGCAGGACTGGCCACAGCCATGATAGCTTTTAACCGCGAAGGGGTTGATTGTAGCTCAAACGCCTCACCTAGCACCTCCATGAGCGCGTCGGTATCTTTTTGCATGTGATATATGTGACTCAGCCAATCCAAACGTCTGATCTTATCTAACAGACCATCGCTTTGCCACTCTTCATTTAAGTAGTGTAATGCCTTATCAAAAGCTCTTTGATTTAGCAGAAATGTTAGCAACTCTTCTAATCTTCGAGGATGAACCGGTCTAGTCTCTTGCATCTCAAAGAATATGGTTTCAAAAAAACCCACATCACCTAGCGCCCTTGTTAGGTTTTTTATGGCGATCTCAATTACCATTTTTTCATAGTTAATTGAAAAAGCATCATCACTTAAAGGGCTGTTTTGCCTTTCATTGAGCGTATCTTTAATTGCTTTTTTTGTTTGGATATTCTCACGCTCTTGTTGATAATCACCGATCAATCCACGTATCTCAGTCTCAGATAACAGTTGATCAATATTTTCTAATAAACTATCTTTGGTACCATAATCATTATCGTCAGCCAGCACTTTTACTTTCTTTATCCAAGCTTGACTGAGTATATCGCGCTCATCAACAGGTATGTCTCGCTTTTCTTGCTCATAGCAAGTGCTAGCCACTGCTAGCCAAAATGACGTCAAACTCCTATAAATATCACCGATATAACCGTTGGAATCATCAGCACGTTCTAGGCTAGCATTAGTAGACTCTATAAATAACTCAAGTAACGTCAAGCACTCTCGTGGTTGCGCAGGATAAAGGCTCATTATATCGCTGGCTAAGTGCTGAAGCTCAGTAGCAAATTCACTAGATTCCCAGTAATCTACAAACTTCCTTCGTCTTCTAAGTCCTTTTAGTGTAGTGGTTAACTTTTTTATAAGTTTAGGTTTATCTGATTGTAATAGCAGACGCTCAATTTTTTTATCGAGCATTTTATCTATACCATACACCTCAGAGACAAAATCAATTAAGGTCTTTTTTGATAGTTGTGACAAATACTTCTTTTGTTCTGCGTTTAGCATAGTATTCCCTTCACTACTTTATTGATAATATTTCACATGAAAAAAGCCACCTTGCGAGCAAGATGACTTTATACCAATAAACAATTATATTCAAACTTCAAAACTATAACTTCAAGGTCTATAAACTAAAAGCTTAAAAGCTAAATATCCAAATTAGACACGGTCAGCGCATTCTCTTCAATGAAAATACGACGTGGCTCGACATGGTCACCCATTAGGCAGGTAAACATATGGTCAGCGGCAATCGCATCTTCAATTGTCACGCGTAACATACGGCGGTTTTCAGGATCCATGGTGGTATCCCAAAGCTGATCAGCGTTCATCTCGCCCAGCCCTTTATAACGCTGAATCGCCAAACCACGACGCGCCTCAAGCATCATTTGTTGCCAGAGATAATCAAAGTCGCGTACTGGGATATCTTTGGTCGTACCTGCGCTTGCTTCACGGCGGATAAAGGCATCTTCTGCAAGCAAGGTATTCCATTCAGCGGATAAGCGCAGCAGCTTGGTATACTCACCTGAATTGATAAAACTGGCATCTAACAAATAATGATGCGCCAATTGATGCACATAAACGGTGATACGCGGTAACCATTGAGCTTTGGCAGATAAAGAATCACTGTCATCAGCAGATGTTTCACTTTCATCAAGTTCTACCACTGCGGTCATACCCAATAAATCAGCAGCGGCAGCATCCATATTTTTTGGTTGCGGCGCATGGATATTAACCAGTTCAATCTCAGGATTTAAATCACTACCAAAGTGCTCAAGCTGTGTTTGTAATGACGCTTTCCACGCTTCCATTACTGACTTATCATAAGTCATATCGGTGCTAAGCTTCGGCGTATGCGTCAATGCATCCAATAATACTGCAGGATAACGAATCTGCAAACGCGCTTTGATAAGCTGGGTTTGGTTATAGTCATTGAGCAAGGTCTCAAGCGCTTGCCCAGTAATAGCAGGCGCATCAGCACTGATATGCAACTTAGTATTATCGATCGTCGAGGATAATAAATACGCTTTTAAGGCTTCATCGTCTTTTAAATACAGCTCTTGACGACCTTTTTTTACTTTATAAAGTGGTGGCTGAGCGATATAAATATAACCGCGCTCAATCAATTCTGGCGTTTGACGGAAGAAAAAGGTCAACAGCAGCGTACGAATATGCGAACCATCGACGTCCGCATCGGTCATGATGATGATTTTATGATAGCGTACTTTGTCAGGATTATATTCATCCGGACCAATGCCGCAACCAAGCGCGGTAATCAAGTTACCGACTTCAGCAGATGACAGCATTTTGTCAAAACGAGCACGCTCAACGTTAAGAATCTTACCTTTTAGGGGCAAAATTGCTTGGGTCTTACGGCTACGACCTTGCTTAGCTGAACCACCAGCAGAATCCCCTTCCACAATATAAAGCTCTGACAATGCCGGATCTTTTTCTTGACAATCTGCCAATTTACCCGGTAAACCTGCGATATCTAGCGTGGTTTTACGGCGAGTCATCTCGCGGGCTTTACGCGCCGCATCACGCGCACGCGCCGCATCGATAATCTTATTGGCAATTGCTTTACCGGCACTTGGGTTTTCAAGCAAATAGTCGTTAAACTTATCATGCATGGCCGATTCAACGGCAGATTTCACTTCGCTTGAAACCAGCTTATCTTTGGTCTGACTTGAGAATTTTGGATCGGGCACTTTTACCGAGACAATCGCTGTCAAACCTTCACGCGCATCATCACCCGTGGCGACGATTTTCTCTTTTTTGAATAAGTTTTCGCGATCCATATAGCTGTTAAGACCGCGCGTCAAAGCTGAGCGGAAGCCAGATAAATGCGTCCCACCATCACGCTGTGGGATATTATTGGTAAAACACAATACTTTTTCGTTATAGGTGTCCGTCCACTGTAGCGCCACTTCGACACTGATGCCATCGTCTTGCTCGCTGGTGAAATGAAAGACTTCATTGATACCGTCTTTGCCCGCATTGATGTAGCTGACAAATTCTGACAAGCCGCCCTTGTGCTCAAACTCATGACGTTTATCGATGCGCTCATCGGTTAGGACAATGCGCACACCAGAGTTTAAGAATGATAGCTCACGTAAGCGTTTGGCTAAAATATCGTACTCAAAAATGGTACCAGTAAAGACATCGTTACTTGGATAAAAACGGATTTGCGTACCAGTTTTATCGGTCGCCTCCATCTGCTGAATATCGGCATCAGGAACGCCATCGGTATAGGTTTGATGATAATGATAGCCTTCGCGCCAAATATTCATCTCAAGCTTTTTAGACAAGGCGTTTACAACTGAAACACCGACGCCGTGTAGGCCGCCCGATACTTTATAGCTGTTGTCATCAAATTTACCGCCAGCATGCAGTACGGTCATAATAACCTGTGCTGCCGATACGCCCTCTTCTGGATGGATATCCACAGGGACGCCGCGACCGTTATCCATGACACTGACCGACTCGTCTTCATGGATAATGATATCAATTTGGTCGCAATGACCAGCCAGCGCCTCATCGATAGAGTTATCCACCACCTCAAAGACCATATGATGCAAGCCGGTACCATCATCGGTATCACCAATATACATACCCGGACGTACGCGCACCGCTTCTAGTCCGCGCAATACACGAATATCTTTGGAGCTATAATCAGAGGGCATTCCTTCAGGGGCTGCAGCAGGCGCAGTAATCTCTACAGCGCTGTCGCTCATCAATTGTTCGTGGTCGGTAGGTAATGAATCACTCATGTGTATTCCTTAATCTAGCCATTATCAGCTATATGTCATCTGCTCACCACAATGGCAACGCTCGACGACGTTATCTTAAATTTAACGTTTCATGGTCAAAATATGTAGTTATAGAGTTAGCAAAAGTTTTATCAGAAGTCGCCTAAAAGAAGATAAAACAGTAATAAAAAAGTGGACTTAAATACAGCCAATTTCTCAAAGACTGTTTTTAATATACGCTGTCATTTCTTTTACGTTTCATTAAAACAGCTTAGAAATAAGCATATATCTATCAAGCACTTAGAAGCTGAATATTATCAAAAAACCCTTAAACAATACTGATAAAAATTTATAAGATAACTTGCTGAGAACAGGGCAAAAATAAAGCTCTATTTTAACATTTTTCTGGCGCTAAGTCACTGTTTACTGACAGTTTTCTCGGTATCAAGCAAGTATTTTAGCAAGATCACTTTTCTACTACACCCACAAGCATAACAATGAAATTTTTCGGAAAATATGAAGTGTGGTTGATAAAAATGAAGCCCAAACTTAGCTGATATTCACCATCAAAACCAGTTTATAAAAGCGTTTTTTATAAACGTATTAGGCTTCCTTGTTTCACGTGAAACACGTTAGGTTCTGACCAATACTCATGCACCAACGGTAAGATATCTTCGGTTAAGCTGGTCATAAATACCTGACATGGCAGCTGCGCCAATGTCGACAACAGAATCTCTATCGCCCTAGCATCAAGTTCAGCGGTAATATCGTCTAGTAGCACTACTGGCGTGGCTCGCGCTTTATTATGGTCATTTGGCAAAATAACACTGCTATTGTCCTTTTCTATCGCATGGGTAGAAGTGTTTTCATTAAGCAATAACGGCAATTGTGATAAGCGTAGAGCGGTAATTAACAGTTTTTTCTCGCCGCGAGAGAGAACGTTAGCAGCCTGTTCTTTTATAGTCGGTAGTTTGGCCGCGGTGTCTGCTTTTTCTATGGTTTTTGATACTGCGTTCGCATTGCTGTCTGCTTCGTTGTTAGCATGCTCTGATAAATCACTAGAGCGCCAATGTACATGAATATCGGCGCGGTGATTACCTATCCGCGTATAACCCAGCTGCAAATCCTGCTCCAAACGCTCGTTAAGCTGGATATCTAACGGGATATTGGTGTCGTAGCCAGCGTTATAGCTTAAGCTTAGTTGCTCAGCGTAGGTAGGCAATAACTGCGTGATACTCTTCGCAAAGTAAGGCTGCCAATCGCTAAAGACTCGCTCACGATAATGATCAATAAGAGCCGCATGACTAGCAAGCCCTTTGTCCCATGATTTTAACTCAGCAAGCTGCACTGGCGTTAAGTAACGGCTCTTTTTTAGCAAACTATTGCGCTGTTTTAGTAAACGCTGATAAGCGACCCATTGCGGATGGAAACCCTGTTTCATGTGAAACACTAGCCAATCTAATAGTTGCCGGCGACTGGCACTGCCCTGCTCTAACATATCCATCGACGACGGATCTATCAGTAATGTGGGTAGTTGCTCGGTTAAGATACTTTGGTTATAAACCGTGGTTTGATTCAGCCGTAGAACCGTCGTCGCATCTGTTTGCTTTTGAATAGCTAAGGTATTGCTATCATTGAGCTTAGCGTGCACCGTTGCCGCATTTTGATGGTGCTGAATATAGCGTTTAGGCTGATGATGGCGGAAGCTTTTACCTCTTGAAAGCAAGAATATCGCTTCAAGTAACGAGGTTTTGCCACTGCCATTTGCACCGATAATAACGTTGCAAGCAGCAGTATTTAAACTGATCTGGGTTAGATTACGCAGGTGTGAAATTTGTAGACGTTCAATCATAAGGGTGACAGCCGCCTATATTACGCCCACTATTTAGTAAGCAAAAGTTTATTACTGTTATTTTTCATAAGGTCACCAAGTTATATACGCATAGGCATAATAACATACTGATGAAAGTCATCATTGAGCTGATTGACCAATACCGAGGCATTGGATTGGCTCATATGCATTTGCAAATCACCTTGAATCACGCCCAAAACGTCTTGTAGATACGCCGCATTAAATGACAACTCCATCGGCTCGCCTTGGTACTTTGCTTGTATCATCTCGACTGCCTCGTCTTGCTCAGCATTATTAGCACGAACTTCTACCATGCCATCACTGGCAAAATTAAACACCACACCGCGAGATTTCTCATTACTTAAAATTGCCACACGGCGCAGCACATCAGTCATTTTTTCTTGGTTAAATAGTGCCAATTTATCTGTATTACTTGGCATGACACGGCGATAATCCGGGAATTTACCATCGATAAGACGCGCGGTAAAGGTCACCATTAAATCATCACTCACCTGCCCTGTACTATCCACATCACCAAAGGGTAAGCTTACTTGTAAGAATTCACGGCCAAAACTCAATGTCACAGCGTTATCTTTGTCGCCCAGCATCTTGCCGAGCTCAGAAGCCAAACGCTCAAGCTCAATCACCGCTTTACGCGGCAAAATCGCTTGCATACTTAAGTCGCTACTGACATCAATAGCACTACGCGCTAACGCCAATCTATGGCCGTCAGTCGCAACCGTAGTCAGTTGCTGCTGTGACACATCAAATAGCATACCAGTCAAATAGTAACGAACATCTTGGATAGCCATTGCAAATTGGGTTTTATGAATTAAGTCGGTCAAACGACTACGACTGATAGTCAAAGGTGTGATATTTTCAGGATTACCAAGACTTGGATAGTCTTCGCTTGGTAATGTGCCTAAAGTAAAACGACTTTTACCACTGGTCAGCAGGCAACGCTCATTTTCTTGAGTGGTCAGATTGACCTGCGCTTGCGACGGCAATGATTTACAGATGTCTCTGAGCTTTGTGGCAGGTAATGTGGTGGTACCTGCTTCGATACAGGCACCAGCAGGCAATTTTAATGTCGATGTCAGCTCTACTTCTAAGTCAGAAGCAGTTAAAATAAGCGCCCCCTCAGACAATTGCAGCTTAATATTGCCCAAGATAACCATGTTGTGGCGCTTATCGGCGGCCTTGGCAATCAAGTTAATGGCTTTTAGTAACGACTCTCGATTAATCGATAATTGCATGCTTAGTTACTCTTGTTTATTAGTTGCTCTTATTAAAAGAATTTTTATACGTTTTTAAATCATAGGGTTTTAAAATAATGGCTTAATAATACCTTGTCTACTGATGATAATCCATACAGCGTCTGTCCGCTAATCATTAAAATATTATAAATCATATCGACTCGTGACAACATTATGACGCCATAAGCTTCTAACCCGCTTGCAACATCAAGGCAAGCGTTTTGTAATCCTTATCAAACGCGGGGTCAGCGGCGCGTAGCTCATTGACCTTATCACAAGCATGCATCACTGTCGTGTGGTCGCGTCCACCAAATGACTGACCAATCTCAGGAAAGCTATCACTGGTTAATTCGCGTGATAACGCCATCGCTATTTGTCGTGGTCTAGCAATGCTGCGCGTACGTTTACGACCCATGATATCTTTTACGCTTACATCGTAGTATTCGGCGACCACTTTACGAATATTATCCATATTTACCGCTTGCACACGCATCGCAACGATATCTTTTAGGGCGTATTGCACCATCTCAAGTGTAATGGGCGCTCCCGTCAAGTTGGCATTGGCAAACACTTGGTTTAATGCACCTTCTAATCGCCTGACATTAGAAACCACGTTTTGAGCGATGAATAGGGCACACTCTTTAGGCAGGCTCATGCCGTACGATGCCGCCTTTCTTTGTAAAATTTGTACTCGAGTGTCAATCTCAGGTGGATCTACTGCAACCGTCAAACCCCAAGAAAAGCGCGACCTGAAACGCTCGTCAAACTCCGTCATTTGTGATGGATGACGATCTGATGCCAGAATCAGTTGCTTATCACCGCTGGTAAAATCTGCAAATAAGGTTAAAAACTCATTACTACTTTTTGTTTTACCAGCTAATACATGAATATCATCTACAATTAATAAATCTACTTTTTTTATTTTCTTTTTAAAATCTTCTATTTTATTATTTCTTAATGAATAAACTAATTGATTAATAAATTTTTCGGAAGTGAAATAGTAGAAAGTTAGATTATTTTTTAAATAGCGATGCGCTACAGAATGCATTAAATGCGTTTTTCCCAAACCAGAAGGTCCGTATATAAATAAAGGATTGTGACGATTTTTTGATTGGCGTTTTCCAAGCTCGTAACAGGCCTTATAAGCTAAGTTATTAGACTTACCAGTGACAAAGGTTTCAAAGGTGAAGTCAGGATTCAGATAGCTTAATGATTTGGCATCGGCAGACTCAATCAGTTCTGCATGACGCATATTGGCATCGATATCCGCTCTAGCAATATCATTATGCGTGCTTTGAAAGTTGTAATCAGCAGAGGGAGGGGAGGGCTGGTCTTCTTCAAACAATGAGCCTGACTGGGCCAGATTACTATCAACCATCTCACGGCCAGCATTATCAACACGTACAATAACGGCTTCAATACTACCTTGGCTATGTTTAGCAACCAACTGCTCGATGTCGTGTAAATGATTCTTTTTGATATAGGTTACAAAGTAATCATTAGGAGCAAGAATAATCAAGCTATTGGCTTCTTGATGTGCAGATAACGGTCTCAACCACATCGTAAAGACATTATCTTTAACATGATAACGTAAGTCGTTTAGGCATTTATCCCAAATAGTTGCTGTATCAATCAT